>NZ_JBBOWJ010000001.1:0-3140814 GCF_038007025.1 Paenibacillus sp. FSL H7-0918 | reverse complement strand
AGCGCTGCTGCGAACGAATGCGCGGCCACGCCAGCGATGGCCGCGCCTGTAATGCCCTGCTGCGGAACCAGCAGCAGGTTCAGGGCCGCCTTGAGCAGCGCGGCGGCCAAAAGGTGCAGGGCCGGGGCGCGCACGTAGCCGAGGCCCTGCAGGAGCGCAGCAGAGATGATGCTGACTGTACCGCCAACAGCGGTAAAAGCCAGCCAAGTCATTGTGCTGCTGCCAGCGGTATCGCCGTAAAGAGCCATATTAATCGGCTTAGCAAGCACTGCAAGGCCCGCTGAGGCCGCTAGACCTAACAGCCAGAACCAACGCAGCGACAAGCTGCAGCGGGTCTCAATCAGCTTCATATCTCCCTTGTACTTCGCTTCCGCCAAAGCTGGAATGAACACAACAGACAGTGAGGTGGCAATCATCGTTATAATCTGCACAAGTGGCAAACCCCGATTGTACACACCAAACTGGGCCATCGCAGCTACTTCACTTCCGTCAGACGACAGCAGTCGAGGCACAGTGAATACATCTACAAGACCGATAAGAGGCATAGCCAGTGCACCTAGCATTACGGGAATTCCATAAGCCAGCAGTGTACCTGCTTTAATGCCCATAAACCCTTGTTTGGAACCTAGTCCATGTCCTGCATCCAGCGCTCTTACACGCTGACTTTCGACAGCAGCAACTACTTCAGCAGCAGCTTCCTGTTTTACCCTCCGGCGGTGACGTCTCAAGTACAGCAGCATAATTACAAGCCCTGCGGCTCCCCCTCCGGCAGAACCAAGCAGCGCGCCAGCAGCGATGCTCTCAGCTCCTGCTCCCTGCGAAGTGAGATATAACAGAAGAACAATCATCACTGTAACCCGTACAGACTGCTCTACAATCTGTGACACGGCAGTAGGAACCATATTATGCAGCCCCTGAAAATACCCGCGTATGGCTGACATGACAGGGACAACTGCCAAACCCCAGGCGCTTGTCCGCAAGGCAGGCATTACATGTGAGTTACCTACCCATTCGGCAATGATGGGTGCACCTGCATAGGTGATGGCGCCGATAATCAAGCCGCTGATGCCTGTAATTAGCGCGGATAATAGTAGAATCCGGCGGCCTTCTTCATCGCGTCTCCCAGCCGAAGCTTCGGCGACAAATTTGGAGATCGCCGCAGGCAGACCTAGCATAGCTACCGTTAACAGCATTGTATACAAGGGATACACTGTGTTGTATATACCAAATACAGCATCTCCGCCTAGATTTTGCAGCGGAATTTTTTGAAGTGTGCCAATAAGCTTTGAGATAATGGCCGCGGCACTAAGGATAAATGCGCCTTGCAGCAATCGTGATGTTTGTGTATTAGATTTCATATAATACCTGCTTCTACAACTTTGATGGGATGAATTTCTATATTATAACGTATGTATGCCCACAAGTAGAAACGGTTTTGTGTAAACGACAAAACCCCGTTTGCCCTTTGTATATCTTACCAAAAGGAAAGCGGGGTCTAAATTAAGATTACTGCTCCATTTGTTTGCCCAGGAAAGCGGCAGCCGTTTCGGCCATTTTTATTTCCATTTGCGCCATCTTCGCCGAATCATCCTTGCTCACCATCACTACACAACCAATAGGATCTCCACCGGAAATGATCGGTGAGGCTACATATGAGGACACCAAATCCGGATGATCTTTAGCAATTTCATAACTGCCTTCATTGGTTTCTAACACAGTCTTACGGCTGTCCATGACTTTCTCCAGCAGCACTCCTACCTGTTTCTCCAAATAATCTTTTTTGGAGCCGCCTGCAAGGGCAATGAAGGTGTCACGATCAGCAATCATCGTAATGTGTCCAGTACCTTCGAACAATGACTCCGCGTACTCTTTTGCAAAGTCACCCAACTCACCAATCGGAGAATATTTCTTGAGAATGACTTCACCGTCCCGATCGACGAATATTTCCAGTGGGTCTCCTTCTCTAATACGAAGAGTACGTCTAATTTCTTTGGGAATAACCACGCGTCCGAGGTCATCAATACGGCGAACAATTCCAGTAGCTTTCATTTCACATGTGCCCCGCTTTCTTAAGAAGTATGGTCTTACTACTGTCCATTATGGGAAAGGATAATCCCAGTGATTTATCGTAATATCTGACCATAGTATTCATCTCTTCCCAGATCCTTATACATAAGCTGACATGTATTAATATCTGCATCAAGATAAAGGTAGTTCTACAACCGTTTCTGCGAAATAAAAAGCCATCTTCACTTTAAGTGAAGATGGCTTTTCTAAGGTAAGCTTGTCCATATTTACCGATGTTTATTCAGCGGCATCTGTAGCACTTGGAGAAGCACTTGGGGATGCGCTTGGAGCTGTAGTGGCTTCTGTTCCACTATTTGTTCCGGTTTCATCTGCGGCAGCAGAGCTTTTTGGCAGATTGATGTTCTCAATAATGGCTTCCAGATCCTTTTCCATGAACGTTTCTAGGTTCTTGGATACAATTGAGCTCTTAATGCCTTCTTTTTGCTCATCCGTTAACTGGTCAAAAGTCTTGTCTGTACGGGACTCCACCTTGATGATGTGGTAACCGTAAGAAGTTTCTACAGGATCACTGATGGTATTTAGAGGCAAGGTCTGAGCAGCCTTCTTAAACTCCTCCACATAAGTGCCTACAGCTTTATCTTTATATTCTCCGCCTGCCTCTTTAGAGCCAGTATCGTCAGAATATTCCTTAGCGATGGCTGCGAAATCAGCACCGCCATCCAGCTTCGCCTTAACTTCTTTCGCTATTTTAAGCGCTTCTTCGCTGGTACGCTCTTTGTTGTCTGCATCTGTCAGACCAATTAGCACATGACGCAGTGTGGCAACCGTAAAGTCGCCTTTAGTCGCTTCGAATTCTTTGACAACTTCATCATCAGTCACTTTAAGCAGCATATCCTGATAAACTGTCAGCACACGCTCCATATAAGTACGAATATCTTTCTCTGTAACATCAGCATCTTTCAATGTCTTCTTATAGGTATCGCCCAACTGTTCCTTAATGCTTGCGATTTGAGTATCGGCTTCTTTCTCCGCTTGCTTTTTCGCTTCATCCGTTGCTTGGGAAGCCAAATATTCAAAGCCCACTTCTTGCTTCAGAATGGACTCCTTAAACGCATCGATCTCTAAATATTGCGCTTGTTGTGGAGAGAGAAATTTCATGATTTTCTGATCCATTGCAAATTCCTTTTGTGTAATCGTTCCACCTTTATAAGTGGCCACAGCTTGATTATCATCCGCACTATTTCCACATGCTGCTAGCATAGAAAAGGAAACTGCCGCTGCCAATGAAACGAGCAGCACTTTCCATGATTTTGTTTTATTTAACGACATTGTGTAGTTCTCCCTTCGATTTAAAAGACTGTTTAGCTTCCTTAAGAAACTGTTCAAGCAAGTCAAGCAGCTGTTTATCACTTAAATCTTTCGATTTGACCCGGATACTGGCTTTCGCATCCCTATCAAATTGTACACGTCTTTCGAAGCTATTTCCAACTTTGGCGAGTTTCGCTGTGTCTAAAGCGCCGAGACTTCCCTCATAGAAATTCAAGGTAACATCATCTCCGCGTCTAATCATGGAATCAATGCCATACATTTTTCCATACACTTTCAAACGAGCGACCGATAGTAGATTCACCACGGCTTCAGGTAACTCACCGAACCGATCCAAGAGCTCATCTTCAAGCTCGGAAGCATCATCGAAGGAGGTTACTGCCGCCACTTTTTTATAAATTTCAATTTTTTGGATACTGTCGTAAATATACTCTGACGGCAGATACGCGTCAATCGACAAATCAATGACTGTATTGCCCTCTTTCAGGGATGTATCTTCCTCCCCAAGCACAGTAACCTTACGCTTACGAATTTCCTCCGCCAGCATTTGTGAGTACAGATCAAACCCCACGGATGCGATAAAGCCATGCTGCTCTGCACCCAGCAAGTTACCTGCACCGCGAATAGACAGATCTCGCATCGCTATTTTGAAACCAGAGCCCAGCTCCGTAAATTCCTTAATAGACTGCAGACGTTTCTCTGCAACCTCTGTCAGCACCTTGTCCCGTTGATACGTGAAATAAGCGTAAGCGATCCGATTGGACCGGCCTACACGTCCACGCAGCTGATAGAGCTGAGACAAGCCCATTTTATCCGCATCATGCACAATAAGTGTATTAACGTTCGGAATATCTACGCCCGTCTCAATAATACTTGTGCTGACGAGCACATCGTATTCTCCGTCAAGGAAATCGAGAATGGTCTTCTCCAGCTCAGATTCCGACATTTGACCATGTCCGATGCCAACTCTAGCCTCAGGAACAAGCATAGAGATTTGAGCAGCCATTTCTTGAATGCCCTGCACACGATTATAGAGATAATAGACTTGACCACCACGAGCTAATTCCCGCTCTACAGCTTCCCGCGTAAGGGTCTGGCTATGCTCCACTACATACGTCTGTACAGGGAATCTGTTCTCTGGCGGGGTCTCAATGACAGACAAATCCCGCACTCCGAGCATCGACATATGTAGCGTACGAGGAATTGGAGTTGCAGTCAGCGTAAGAACGTCTACATTCGTTTTCAGTTTTTTCAGCTTTTCTTTATGAGTCACGCCGAAACGCTGTTCTTCATCCACAATTAATAACCCCAGATCCTTGAATACAAGGTCCTGAGATAACAGACGATGTGTACCGATAACTACGTCGACAGTTCCTGCCCTAACGCCTTTAATCGTCTCGTTCTGCTCTTTACGGCTGCGGAAACGACTTAAGACCTGAATATTGAGCGGGTAATTAGCGAAACGTTCCCGGAAGGTCTCATAATGCTGCTGAGCCAAAATCGTTGTCGGGACTAGCACCGCCACCTGTTTACCTTCAATCGCTGATTTAAAAGCCGCCCGAATAGCCACTTCAGTCTTACCATACCCAACATCACCGCAAAGCAATCGGTCCATTGGCCGGTTTTGTTCCATATCCTTCTTAATCTCTTCGATAGCCCGAAGCTGATCTCGGGTCTCCTCGTAAGGGAACATTTCTTCAAATTCATGCTGTTCCTGTGTATCCTTTTCAAAACCATATCCTGCGGCACTTTGGCGCTCAGCATATAGCTTTATCAAATCATCAGCAATATTCTGAACGGAGGAACGAACCTTATTGGTCACTCGTGTCCATTCATTGCCGCCTAGTTTATATACTTTCGGCTCTTTATCTTCGGAACCGACATATTTCTGAATCAGGTCAATCTGCTCAATCGGAACTGAGAGCTTATCGCCGCCAGCATATAAAATATGCATGTAATCACGGTGAATACCGCTGACCTCAAGCGTGCCGATTCCCATATATTTTCCGATACCATGGTTCTGATGGACGACATAATCACCGATTTTCAGCTCTGTGTAACTCTTGATCCGTTCTGCATTATCTATTCCTTTGGAGATCTTCCGTGCCTTCCGCTGCTTCTGAGAGAACATTTCTCCCTCAGTTATAACAGCTAGATGAATAGAGGGCAGCTCAAAACCAGAACCCAGATTTCCTTGTACAATCATCGGCTCGTTAATGCCGTAATCATAAAGAACTCTGCGCACTCGTTCAATCCGTTCCTCACTGCTCGCAAGCATCATTACCTTAACACCGGACTTCTGCCAACGCTCCATTTCCGATTTCAGCACATTCATCTGGCCATGGAAATCCTGCATTCCACGACTGATAAATCCAAGAATGTTCTGAGGCTGAATATGCGGAACCTGACGTAAAAAGATTGACATAAACAGGCTTTGGAACGGGCGCTGATACATAACAACATCCGTATCGACAGAGAGATCTAGATCCGGCAATGATTTGCCGTTTTGCAGCAAATGCAGATTCCATTCCGATTCATCCCGTTCAAGCTGTCTCGCCGTTTCGAGCAGTCTTGTCGGCTCATCTAGAATAAGAATGGTATCCTGGGCCATGTAATCAAATAAATGAGAGCGTTCAGGATATAAAAGACTGATATATTTATAGATCTCCGGGAAATAAGTACCTTCCCGCAGCATTTCCAGCTCACGGCCAATTTCTTCCCGCAGCCTGAGCTTCGCCTGGCGATCCGCCATCTTCTCCAACTGTCGCTCCATCATAGCTGAGGCTTCAGCAGAAGCAGATTCCTGGCGCAATCTACTAGCTATAATCTCTTTGGCCGGTGTAATCTTCACACTACGTACCTTATCAATAGATCGCTGATCCACTGGATCAAAAGTTCTTATGGAATCAACCTCATCGTCAAATAACTCAACCCGATAAGCCAAAGGAGATGTCATTGGATAAAAATCAATTATTCCACCCCGTACGCTCAGTTCACCACGATTCTCAACCCGCTCTACTCTTTCATAGCCCATTTCAATCATGGACATCAAAAATTCATCCAGAGCAAGCGTTCCATCTTGGGAAACGGTGACTTGTGCCTCTGCCATAACCTCTGGGGCTGGCAGCAATCTACGCACTCCTGAGTAAGGAACTACAACAATACCACGGAAGCCCTGAGCACATTTGGTCAGCACATCTATACGCTGAGCCAATGTCTCTGGGCTTGATACAGCCGCTTCTGCAGCCACTAGTTCATTGGCGGGATAGAGCAGAACCCGGTCAGGAGAAAGCGCTTCCTGCAAATCATCGGCCATCTTCTGGGCCGAAAACATATTATGAGTCACTACAAGTAAGGGACGAGTTGTCTCTTCATGTAATGCTGCAAGCATAATCTGTCTAGCAGAACCTGTAAGCCCCGAAATGAGCTGCTCTTTCATACCTGCAGCAACACCATGGGTGATAGACTGGAAATCGGGATCCTTGGAAAAAGCTTCTATAAGACCTTGTAACAACAGGCGCACCTCTCTTACTAAACAGGCTAACGGTGGCATAGCCACCGTCACCTATTATGATTGGAATCGAAAAGAAGCCTCAGCTGTAACGCCAAGGCTTGCGGATGACGATAGAGACAGGCGCTTCCACCTTACTGAAGCGGACTTGTCAGCAGGCTAAGCTCCGGATTGTTCTCTAAAGCCTCCTTGCAATAGTCGCAAGTAACCTTTACCGTGATTTCACCTTCTGAATTATACGCTATTATATCTCTGCGCTCCGCAGGGGTCAAGGAATGAAGGCCCAACTGCATTTCTGTAACATCACTTCTATTAATACTGCCTAGAGATGTCTTACAGTGCCTACAAACATAGTTTATTGCCATCTATATGCCTCCTGAAGGTACTATATACCTTCAGTATGTCCGGGCAGCTTCATCTTTAGCCTTAAAAACAACAGGGTTTACAGATTAACCATTGAACTTAGCCATCGTCTGCTCGAATGAATGCTGTAAGCTGTATTCCAGTGCATCACAAGTATTAAGGATCATTTGCTTAAGCGGATCGCTTTCCTTCTTAGGAAAAGTAGAAAGAACATAATCGACAATAGCAAAACCTGGCTCAGGACGAGAAATACCCATTCGTACCCGATTGAAATTCTGTGTCCCTACATGCTGTATGATGGATTTAATTCCATTATGTCCACCAGCGCTTCCTTGATAACGCAAGCGAACTTTTCCGATTTCTGTATCCAAATCATCATAAACGACGATCATATCTTCAAGTTGAACTTTGTAATAATCCATATAAGCGCGAACGGCCTCACCGGATAAGTTCATAAAGGTCATGGGCTTAATCAATACGGTTTTGACGCCACCAATGACCCCTTCACCGATGACGGATTTACATTTGCTCTGGTTGAAGGCAATTCCGTTCTGGGCAGCAAGCTCATCCAAAGCCATAAAGCCAACATTATGCCTTGTTTTCGCGTACTGTGTTCCGGGATTTCCCAATCCGACAATCCATTTCATTATCGAACCTTTCCTTTCCGTTCGGGCTCTCCGGCAAGAGGAGTCCGTTTTTGGTACAATAGATCTAATCTACATATCTCTGTGCAACCAGAGCGAAATTATACTCCGAAGACAGGTGATAACCCATGCCGCACAAAGGCGAATTATTGACACATCAACGCCATTTTCAGTACCACATCCAATATGCAGTGCCCGTGGAAATATACAAGGGCGACGTGCATATTGATATCGGTGTATTAACAGCGGTAGACGAAGCTTTCGTGGAGCTACAAGGGACACTCTATAACCGCAGTTTATTCACCTTTGTCTCCCGTCCCGGATATTAAATCCAGTAGTTCTACCTGTAGCACGCCGATAAGGGTTACATCTCCGAGAACGGAGGTGTAACCCTTTTGTACTATTCATTCGTTATATTTATTCAATCTCGAACAATTTACTAATCGACAACTCTTCATGAACGCGGATAATTGCCTCACCCATAAGTGGAGCCACGGACAACACCTTGAGCTTAGAGGTTGGATTCGCGCTGCGAATTGGAATGGTATCCGTCACGATAATTTCTTTGATTGGAGAATTCTCCAGACGCTCGTGTGCAGGACCAGACAATACTGGGTGTGTACAGCATGCGTATACTTCCTTCACGCCGCCTTCCATCAAAGCATTAGCACCAAGTACGATCGTTCCAGCGGTATCGATGATATCATCGATCAGGATGGCTGTTTTGCCTTCGATATTACCGATGATGTTCATAACTTCGCTGACGTTAGGTTCTGGACGACGCTTGTCTATAATAGCCAGTGGAGCGTTCAGGAAATCAGCAAGCTTTCTTGCACGTACTACACCGCCATGGTCCGGCGATACGACAACTGGGTTCTCGATTTGCTTGGAACGGAAATACTGAGCCAGAATCGGTACACCAAGCAAGTGATCCACTGGAATATCGAAGAATCCTTGAATCTGCATGGCATGAAGATCCATCGTGATTACACGGTGAGCGCCAGCCTTTTCAATTAGATTCGCTACCAGCTTAGCGGTAATGGGGTCACGGGAACGGGCTTTACGATCTTGACGGGCATATCCGTAGTAAGGGATAACCACGTTGATGCTTTTTGCGGAGGCACGTTTAAGCGCATCTACCATAACCAAAAGCTCCATCAGGTTATCATTTACAGGGCCACAAGTGGATTGAACAATATAAACATGGCATCCCCGAACGCTTTCTGACAGCTTGACCTGAATTTCTCCATCGCTGAAACTTGTGGTGTGTGATTCACCCATCGGAATCCCGATGTAATCAGCAATTTGACTAGCTAGCTTAGGATTGGAGTTACAGGTGAAAATCTTTAACTTGGAATCACAATAAGTCATAAAATATAAACCCTCCGTGACGGAATTTAGCTTTCCAAAGGCGCCGGCGCGGAAATATAAGTCCGTCCGGCGCTTCTTAGCAACGCTTTACGATGGACTCGAGTGGTCTTTCTTCGCTTTTGCACGGGAACGGATCTTCTCTGCATATCCCGGTTTGTTCTCTTGTCTTACTCTAGCTACAGCCAGATCGTTCTCGGAAACGGAACGTGTAATTGTCGAACCTGCTACAACAAAAGCCCCTTTGCCCACAGTAACTGGAGCAATAAGGTTAACATTACTGCCAATAAAGGCATCGTCTGCGATTGTTGTCTTGAATTTATTATACCCGTCGTAGTTAACGGTAATCGCACCGCACCCGACGTTTACATTCTTACCTACAGATGCGTCGCCGACATAACTAAGATGTGACACTTTTGAACCGTCACCAATCGTAGCATTCTTGATTTCGACGAAATCTCCAACCTTAACCTCTTCTCCAAGCACAGAGCCTGGACGCAAATAGGCAAAAGGCCCAACGGTTGTCCGTGCGCCGACTTGAGCTTGATTCAATACGGACTGCTTAATCGTTGCATCATCCATAATCTGACAGTCTTCGATTTCACTAGCCGGTCCGATCACACAATTGTCCCCGATTACAGTCTTCCCTTTCAGGATGGTTCCTGGATAAAGCGTAGTATCTGATCCGATAACTACATCTGCTCCGATATAAGTGGAGGCTGGATCAATGATGGTCACACCGCCCAGCATGTGTTTACGATTAATACGTTGACGCATAAAGGCTTCCGCTTCGGACAAAGCTAAACGATCATTAACGCCGATAGACTCAGCTGCGTCATGGGTCTGATATCCTAGTACGGTATCCCCTTGTGAACGAAGAATCCCAATCACATCAGTCAAATAATACTCCTGCTGGTTATTACTGTTCGTTACCTTCTCGAGTGCAGCAAATAATTTAGCATTATCAAAACAATAAGTGCCTGTATTGATTTCTTGAACGGCATCTTCTTCAGTAGTGCAATCCTTCTGCTCTACAATCTTCAGAACGCCGCCATCTTCACCACGAATAATTCTTCCGTAGCCAGTAGGTTTTTCCATAACAGCTGTCAATACGGTTGCAGCCGCATTACGCTGTTCATGAAGCGCCATGAGTCCTTCCAGGGTCTCCGTGGTTACGAGTGGTGTGTCTCCACAAATAACTATAGTTGTTCCTTCTTCGCCAGCAAGTAAATCCTTTGCTTGTTTGACAGCATGGCCAGTGCCGAGCTGAGTTTCCTGCAGAACGTATTCCGCTCCTTCACCTACATAGGCCTTAACTTTCTCTGCGCCATGCCCAACAACAACAACGGTGCGCTGGCATCCGGTCGCTTTTACTGTATCAAGCACGTGCCCTACCATCGGCTTACCGCAAACGGGGTGCAGCACCTTATATAATTTAGATTTCATTCGCTTGCCTTGACCTGCGGCAAGTACTACAGCCATTCTTTTCAAGAATGCCAACCTCCTACTCTTGAACTCACTACTGAATATATCTCATTCCGGGCAAAAAGAAAAGAGAACCATGAAGTCATGGTTCTCTTTTCTATAAACCCCAAGTTAGAAAAGCATTTATCGCTGCCTTTCGAAGATGTCGTCAAATCCTTCACCAGCAATAGCTTTTCTTGCAAGATCAGGCTGCTAATTCATGAAGTGTATGTCGGTGTGATCTTATCAAAAACGGCGGATCCTACGCCACCCAAAAGGTAGCAGTCTTCCGAGGAAGCCTAAGCTCCCTCTTCAATAACTTCTTCTTCTTCCGTAGCGGCGCGATCGTACTCGGCCAGAACCGCGGATTGAATCTTCTCGCGTGTTCCCGAAGAGATCGGGTGCGCGATATCGCGGAATTCGCCGTCCGGTGTACGCTTGCTGGGCATTGCAACAAACATCCCATTATTGCCATCGATGACGCGAATGTCATGAACAACAAACTCGTTATCGATGGTAATGGATGCGATTGCTTTCATTCTCCCCTCAGAGTTAACGCGGCGGAGTCTGACATCCGTAATTTGCATGTGTGTGTTCACCACCTTTTTCCATCAGAGACTTGGTGTATAATTCCACACAGCAAAGCGAATTCCTTCTTTTTGATTCCATAAAATACCTAAAAAAGAAATATATTTTTTGGGATATGTTGTTTTCGACATACATCGAGTAGTTTTCTTAATATTCCTTACGTTTTCGACAATTTCCACGCTTTTTGAAAATGTAAGAGAATGGCTAATCAAGAGGAAAAGTAGTTGCCCGGATGCGCCGAAATTCTCCGCTCTTTCGAGTCTACTTCACTTAGTTTTACCAAGGACACGTAATCGTGCAACAGACGCTCTTCCGTCTCTACAGCGCCTGATTCCACTAAAACGCCTACCCCTGCAACCTCGGCATTAAATTCACCGAGCAGATCGACCATACCACGTACAGTCCCTCCCGCCTTCATGAAGTCATCTACGATAAGTACTCGCGATTTCTCCTTGAGTGCACGTCTGGAGAGAGACATTGTGTGTATGCTTTTATGAGATCCTGATACGTAGTTAATACTTACTGCTGATCCCTCTGTAACCTGATGGTCACGTCGCACAAGCACTACCGGCAAGCCTAGCTGTGCTGCTGTTGCATAGGCTAGTGGAATGCCTTTCGTTTCAACGGTCATCACCACATCGATTTCCGATCCGTAAAAGGCCGTTGCGATGATCTTACCCGCCTGTTCCATCAAAGACGGCAACCCAAGTAGATCCGACATATACAAATAACCGCCAGGCAATATCCGGTCAGTCTGCTCTAGCTGCACACATAAGCGCTGCACAAAGGTAAGCGCCATATCTTTAGGCATAACCGGGATATAACGTACTCCACCCGCTGCACCAGCTAAAGTCTGCAGCTCTCCGATGCCTTCACCTTCAAATACTTCTTTTATGATTGCCAAATCTTCACTAATGGAGGACTTAGCCGCTCCATAGCGATCGGCAAATATAGACAGCGGCAGTAGTTCATGCGGCCGCTCAAGTAAAAACTGAGTCATGTCTACCAAACGTTGGCTTCTTTTTAATTTCTTCACGGAATGCTCCTCGCCAAAACCGAATATTTTAGAAAAATATATCACTTTTGTACGGGTTTACACAAGAGAAGCAGACTAATTCAGTGATCTCACTGCGTAGACTTCCTTGCAGAACCCTCGCAGTCCGTTGTAAATCCTTGCTACTTTAGACTGCTTGGACACTAATCCGAATACGGTAGGTCCGCTGCCTGACATCAGTACGCCATCTGCTCCAAGCTTTATCATCGCTTCCTTAAGTTGCTGAACTTCTGGATGCAGTTTTAGGGTAACATCTTCAAGCACGTTGCCCAGATGGTTGCACACGCCCCCAAAGTCTCCAGCTTCTATCGCTTGCTGCATCTTTCGAGCAGAAGGATGAACCGCTATATTATTGCTCCGAACGCGTCCATACACTTCTGCAGTCGATACATTGATCGGTGGTTTCGCCAACACAACCCAGCATTGTGGCGGGTTATTGATTGGTGTCAGCTTTTCGCCTCGTCCTGTAGCCAAGGCTGTGCCGCCTGTGACGCAGAAAGGTACATCAGAACCCAGCTCAGCGCCAAGCTCCTGTAGCTCCTGTGCAGGAATACCCAGACGCCACAGACGGTTTAGACCGCGTAGCGTAGCTGCGGCATCACTGCTGCCGCCAGCCAGGCCAGCCGCAACCGGAATTCTTTTATCCAGATGGATATGTACCCCACTCTTCACGTTATAACGGTCTTTAATAAGCCTTGCCGCCTGGAAAGCTAAATTTTTCTCGTCCAGGGGAATATAACCAGCCTGACTTGATATTATAATAGTATCCCTTGGCAGCTCAGACAGCTCTAAGCGGTCTGCTAAATCTACCATGGTCATAATCATTTCCACCTCATGAAAACCGTCAGCACGTTTGTGCAACACATCCAGCATCAAATTAATTTTAGCTGGTGCCTTTTCATACATTTTCAAGGCGTTCACCCACCTTCAGCTTTTCCCGTAAAAACAACTTAACATATTATATGAGAAACTTCTAATGAAGTCCAATAATAAAAGGGTGTCGCCATTTAGACGCACCCTTTTTCAGTAATATTCACTTTATAGCCTAAAATTTAAGATTTCCGCGCAGCCTGTTCAGCAAGCTGTATCGCTTTTTTCACCATGTTGCCAGCGTCTTGAGTTGTAATTCCACCCCAGCCCTCACGTTCCACGGTTTCATAAAAACCCAGCTCCTTGGCTAACTCTGTCTTCAGTTCCTCCGACATCATGCCTCGTTTTCTGCGGCTCATTACGGAATTCCTCCCTTATGAAAATAAATGATTAACCCATTGCCCAATTAGTATGCTTGCTTAGCACACGGATCATGCACCAAATATTTGTCCCAAAAAACGTAAACAAAAAACAGCCTCCAAGGGAGACTGTTCGTGAAACATTAAGCTTTAATATACATAATCCGCATCTGCCCATCGTCTTCACAAACTGTGATTTCCACAGATTCAGTAAGTATATCGGCATAGCTATAGGAGACTCGCTTAAAAGTTTGCTGCTCCTGATCCAGTTTGACAATAAATACAGAAGGGTACGTTTCTTCCAGGACACCTGTGCGTTCAACGGTTTTACGACGACCTCCGTTTGCACGCAATGTGATCTTATGACCGACGTGAGCTTCAAGACTGCGTTTGATTTCCAACAGCGCGTTATTAGCCATTACCTGACGACCACCTCTTTTCTTGTCCATTATACAACTTTTTCAGGACAATGTCAAAGCAAATAAATAATTAATTATAGTTGATGCATATTTCGTTGTCAACGGAATTTTTTTGCGAGAAATCAGCGCCGGACTAATATCCTTGTTATCTGTAATATAGGCATTACAAAGAAAAAAAGAAAGGGTTAAGCTCAGCGCTCACCCTTTCTTTCGGATATTCTATTCAGCCCATTCAAATTACCTATATTCCTGACACCATAGACCTATCTCTGCCGCTTAAATGGCTGATGGTGTCACTTTTAGCGCCGACAGATTCTGCAGTCGCGGCATTCCGATGCGGAAGCTGCCACGGGTCTCAACACCACCAATACCCTGATTACCGCTGATGGTATTATTCAGAACATCGCTAAGATTTACAGTATCCCTGATGGAAGTAAAGGATGATTTTGCTGCTACATACACGGGATCCAGAGCATGGATCAAAATTCGACCAGGTGAACTGGCAAAATTAGCTCCAGCTCCAAGTAAGGCCTCGAAATGAGATTGACAAGCACCGGCAACAATAGTCAACGCATCAAAATTCCGCTCATACTCCCTAGCTACCCTAATAGCAGCTATAAAGTTTTGCGAATTTTTATAGCTATTCAGACTATACAGATCGTAAGTATGCTGTTGCTTCAGTACCCCATCATGACCAGTGATCACTACAATATCTGGGCGTACACGGGGCAACAGCCGGTATAACGTATCAGCCATTGCAGATTCATGAACATGATGCCCTTCAGCGGGAATCCGCAGCTGCTCGTATAAGCTAAGGCTCTTATTCAAATATGCCGGATCGCCATCCAGATGCAGTACTTTACCTGGCACTTCAAAATAAGGAGCTTCCTTGGACGGTGGAGCCCATGTCCCCTCTGTTAGGGTTCCCCCGCTCCGCTGACTTTGCTCCTGACGGTCCTTCCGCAGCTGTGTCAGTGATTCCTTCGCTTTGATCTGTGCTTGCTGTCCCCGTTCCGTTATTCGGGTAGGAGGCACTTGAACCAGGTCATCCAGAGGAGAATCCGCCAACAGGCGGAAATCTGTGCCTTTAATGACGGCTCTATCCTGCACAATATTATCTACACGAAATGTTAAATCACCGCCATAAGATTTGCGAACGACCAAGTCTCCTAAATTCATTACAACCACCACCTCTACCCCATCGTATGGGCAAAGGCCTCAGTTGGTTCATAACTCAACATATTTTTAAAATATAAGAATGTATAATGCTCCACCAGAATAACATCCTTATATTTCTACGAGAAACGGTTGTCGTCCTTAAGACAACAACCGTTTCCTATTGCTTATTCAATTCCAGCGGCTAGCAAAACACCGCTTAAGCGGGCGTATTCTTCAAGACTGAGTGTTTCTCCGCGACGGGTCGGTTCAATACCCGCTTCTGCGAGTAAAGCCTCCAGCTGCTCACGTCCTTGTTCAGGGAAGTAACGAGCCTTCAGATTGTTAGCAATCGTCTTGCGGCGCTGTGTGAAAGAAGCGTGAACCACTTCAAAGAAATGCTTCTCACTCTCCACCTTTACCGGAGGATGCTCTCTAACCTTCAGACGGATAACAGCAGACTCCACATTAGGTTGAGGGATGAATACCGTACGTGGCACGATACAGACGAGCTCAGGCTCGCTGTAGTACTGCACGGCAATGCTAAGACTTCCGTATTCCTTTCCACCTGGAGATGCAGCCATACGCTCCGCAACCTCCTTCTGAATCATTACAACGATGTTATCAAGGGGAAGCTTCTCTTCGAGCAGCTTCATCAGAATCGGAGTAGTCACATAATAAGGCAGGTTAGCAACCACACTGACCTTGTTCACAGTGGTGAAATCTTCCTTGAACATTTCCTGCAAGTTCACATTGAGGACATCATCGTTACGAACCTTAACATGGGGATAGGGGGAAAGTACGTCTTTTAATATTGGAATCAGTCTACGGTCAATCTCTACGGCAGTTACAGCACCCGCTGTTAGTGCCAGACGCTCCGTCAGCGCTCCAATTCCCGGCCCGATCTCCAGCGCCCCAGAATCGCTATCTAGTCCAGCAGCGTCTACAATCTTGTCCAAAATATTTTGATCAATCAAAAAATTCTGTCCCAGGCTTTTCTTGAACTTGAATCCATAACGTTGAATAATCTCTTTGGTCCGTTTTGGAGTCGAAATTTCCTCTCTACCACTCATGAAGTAATGCCTCCCTGATCAATTTGGGCGAGAGCCCCGGCAAATTCCTCCCGCGTAATCCCAAACATCGCCAGCCGCTTGTACAGCTGTTTGCCGTTACAATATCCGATTCCAAGCAAATTACCAAGTGCCATACGTCTTTCAGCAGCCCGAGGGTGTACAAGCATTCCAGCGGCCATAAGATCATCAATACCAATCAAAGCAGGTGCTCCTTCAAAAGAGGTATGTACATTACGCAGCGCATGACGAATCGCCTCTGGCGATGCATTCTCTACACCGATATCCCCTTTTCGAGTTGCGTCCTTCTCTGGAATAAAAGCATGCTTGCAGCCCGGCACCTTCGCTGAAACGATTTTACGAATTCGCTCCCCAGCATGGTCCGGGTCCGTAAGAATAATAACCCCTCTACGTTCCATAGCAAGCGCGATCTTAGCAATTACAGTCCGGTTTACAGCAGAGCCGCCTGTCTCAATGGTATCCGCTTCTACAGCACGCTTAATGGCTACGGTATCGCTTTTGCCTTCAACGACGATTAATTCCTTAATCATATTTCTTGACTCCTTCCAAAAAAAGCAAAAAGAAGAGGATTCGCTCCTCTTCTTTTGGTTAAAGAATGTATAAGTGATGAGCGGTTGCTCTGCGATCAACGAAATGATCATCCAGCGTTCCTTAACGGTTATCATCACTATAGCTTATCAAAGGATTTTTTGCAAAAGCTTCAGTTCTAGTTAAGCTCTGGTTTCACAGGTCCAATCACATAAACGGTACGTGATTTACGGCCGAAATTACGAGCATGGCTCAGGGAATCATAATAGACATCCACTTTATTGCCTTTAATGGCACCGCCAGTATCCTCTGCACGGCGGAATCCAAGCCCATCGATATAAACCCACCAGCCAATAGGAATTACATTCGGATCTACTGCAATTGTACGACCTTCCGTTACGCGTGTTCCGGAGGCAGTTTTAGTACCTATCCCTGGCTCTTCTGACGAATAAGCTGTCATGGAGACGTTCTTAATCATCTTCTTGTACTCAAAGTCTACGCCAGCCTTGCTTGTGACGTTCTTAGTCTTAGCGCTAACTTTAGTCGTTTTGGAGGTAGTGCTTGATTTGGAAGTTGTTGTAGCTTTAGCAACTACAGTAGGCTTAGGAAGTGCTTTAGTACCAACGGCAATGATCTTATCTTTTGTTACCGTTTGTACTTCCTTGCCGATCATGCGCATAGAGGCCAGTTCTCCGTCTTGATAGATCTTTTCAATATGCTGAACCATGACGCCTGGTTTGCCTGCCTGTGCCACTCTAACTGTTCCCACAGTAAGGGAGGGATCTGCTGTCTTAATAACACGGAAAGGTAAGTTAGTTGTTCGCTGTACCGTTTGCTTGTTGATACGAACGATCTTAATCTCCATGTCAGCAGAGATGGTGGTGTCTAACGAAGGAAAAATCTTATCATAGCCTTCTAGGTTGATACCCAGTTTGTCAATCGCTTGACCGATAGTGTCTTCGGTCGTATATAACGTTTTTGTTGCTCCGTCCGCAGTAAGGCTAAATTTCTGCGCACGATTGATAACGACACGGTCACCGTCTTTTATTTCATCACTCAGACCTAAAGATAATTCATCATGCGGCTGCAGCGAAATTTGCTCTTTCTCCAACACATCACCAAGAAGTGCTTCTCGCGTTTCAAGTGTCTGTGTTTGCCCGTCTATTACTAAAACTAATTGTTTATTACTTTGACCGTGTACGTACAGCAGAATTAACAGCGCGATTGCGATTGAAATCACACCTGCAAGTAAAAGTACGCGAGTATTTACTTGCTCCCACCGTAATGCGAAAGACCTGCTGGATGACTGCGAATCATGGGATACCTCTGGTTGGAATAAGCCCATTCTCTCCATCCTCCTTACATAGCCTCGTCGTCAATTTGTATATCATGAGGACTGAATTTCTTTGACGAAACTATTTGAGATTGTCACAGGATACGCACGTATTAACTTAGCGTCTCCTGCTCATGGATCGCCTGCTCGGCACAGCTACTCCCACACCTGTTATATAACAGTATGCGGGCAACATTCAGTTTATTCAAAAATAAAGAAGCCTAAAAAGAGTTCTCTTGAGGACTCTTTCGTGGCTTCTCCGATGTCAGAATACGCGGGAATGTTTGTGCACGAGGTTGCCTCTCTTACTTGCGCTTACGGGGTTAGCTGTCGGGTTCGGACGAAAGAGAGACGCCCTATTTCAGGTCACCCGCTCACGGCGGTTGCCCTTAAATTCACCCCAAAGACCACGTGAAGAAATCAAATATTGTTCTGCGGCAATTCCTAGTCGTATTCAAGATACAGGCATGCGGCAGTTCAATATTGGTTCCCCCGTTCTCCATACGGAGACTCAGCGAGACGATCCATGAATCAATGGCTGTCACAATAACAACAGCTCACATCACTGAAAAGATGATATCCTGTTTTGATGCATGTTGTAAAGGACGATTCAACCACGTTTACGCAAATATATGGTTAAAATATTGTAATAATCAGCCGTTTTTATATTAAAAAAGTTTAATATATCGGCCATTCTCTATTTTTCACCCGTTTTACTCCTGTTTTCAGACAATCCCAAATCGTTCCAGTGCGTTCGCATACGTAATTTTAGCCAATTCTTCCCATGTTAACCCTTTAATTTCAGCCGCAGCCTCTGCTACTAACTTCACATGAGCACTCTCATTTCGCTTGCCTCGGAAGGGGTGTGGAGTCAAATATGGAGCGTCTGTTTCGATCAATAATCTGTCCAATGGCGTCTGTGCAAGCACCTCTTTAGGCACTCTGGCATTTTTGAACGTGATCGGTCCTCCAAATGACAAATGAAATCCTAGGTCTAGACACATTTTTGCGGTTTCCCAGCTGCCTGAGAAAGAATGCATCACGCCACCAATTTCATTTGCTTTTTCCTCCCGTAAAATCCGTACGACATCTTCATGGGCATCACGGTCATGTATACAGATTGGCATTTTTAGTTCACGGGCTAGTCCAATTTGTTTGCGGAAGACCTCCTGCTGCACATCCTTGGGAGAGGTATCCCAATAATAATCCAACCCAATCTCTCCGATGGCCACCACTTTCTCATGGCTGCAAAGAGAGGCGATCCAATCGAGGTCCCCCTCTTTCATATCAATCGCATCCTGTGGATGCCAGCCCACCGCTGCATAAATATAATCATAAGATTCAGCCAGCTTCATCGTTGAAGGGATCGTTTCCCGATTAAATCCAATATTGATCATCTTGCTAACTCCGGCCTCTACTGCACGAGCTATAACTTCCTCGCGATCCTCGTCGAATTGAGGCGCATCTAAATGTGTATGTGTGTCGAACAGATACATTTTAAAGCTCACTCCTTGTTGTTTTTATCAATAGTTCCATAAATATTTGTATTATTTTGCAAAAATCTCTGCTACAGAAGAGGGCAACCGTGTAAGGGCTTTTTTCAGCTTATCCTGTGGGAAATATAGGTGATATCTGCCACGATGAATCCCGCTTATTGAGCGCACAATATCCGATACCTCTGAAATTTCCCGCAATTGCTCATTGCGATCAAGCAGTAAAATTTGATTATTGTCGAAGGCTGCTCCTGGACGGAACACATCATAAGGCAAATCTGTCGGATAATCAATCTCTAAGTCATATTCTGGGTTAAGTCCCGCTCCCGCAAAACTGCTGCGGATTTCCGTAATCATATCTGTATCCAAATTCTCGATCTCTACATATTTATACAGTTTACGATGAATAAAACGGGTACACAAGTCGCTTAATAACTCATCTTCTTCAAGTGTCCATTGCATAAAAGCAGTCTGTACCAGTGCCTCATCAAGCATTAAATATTGCTTCACTGTTACTTCTCCTCGAAAGAGATCTTCCAGCGGAGCGATCATAAAGCGAAATTTGTACTCCTCCTGGAACAATTCTTTAGCTCTACGGAAGATTTGACGCAAAATAATTTCAGAGCTGCGCGTCACCGGATGAAAATATACCTGCCAGTACATTTGATAACGCGACATTAAATAATCTTCAATGGCATGCATACCTGATTCTTTTACTACAATCCGCCCATTATAAGGACGAAGCATTCTCAAAATCCGATCAATGTCGATGGTTCCATAGTTTACACCTGTATAGTACGCATCACGCAGTAAATAATCCATACGATCAGCATCCAGTGGACTGGAAACCAAATTGACAACAATTTCATGCTCATAAGTCTTAGAGATAACTGAAGCTACTTTACGAGGAAAATCTTCCTCCACATCACGCAATATTTCGGTAATCTCCGTGTCCTCCAAAATAATCCGGCAGGTCCAATCCTCATGGTTCATTTCAAAAGCTTCTTCTATAGAATGTGAAAATGGGCCATGCCCTAAATCATGCAGCAAAGCCGCACACAAAGTAAGCAAACTTTCTTCTGGAATCCAATCCTTATACCCGCTGCGCTCAAATTGCGAAATGATTCTGCGTGTAATTTCATATACTCCTAAAGAATGAGAAAAACGACTATGCTCTGCACCATGAAAAGTGAGATATGAGGTACCTAACTGGCGAATCCGGCGTAAACGCTGAAATTCTTTTGTATTAATTAGTCGCCAAATAATCGTATCCTGTACGTGAATATAATTATGAACGGGATCTTTGAAAACTTTTTCTTCCGTGAGCGGCTGCTTCATGAGATCAACTCCTTCTAATAATTTAATATGATTTTAACTAATATCAGTATATAATAAGTAATTATGTCGTACTTTGTCGAAAAGTATCATTTTTGGTCTTGGTAAATCGACAAAATGCTTTCAGGGTAATTCTTAATTTTTATAGGGACATTCAAAGTTCTTATGGAAATTTTCTTATTCAGCCTATGAAAAAAGGTTGACTGATTTGGGAATCGTTGGTATTATAAGTATCATAAAACAGTGAACAATGTCGAATAATGACGTTTTTGGAACATTGAGAGGAGTAACGATTGTTATGATGAAATCAACAGGAATTGTAAGAAAAGTAGACGAACTTGGACGGGTTGTTATTCCTATTGAATTACGCCGTACACTTGGCATTGGCGAAAAGGACGCATTGGAAATTTACGTTGATGGCGAACGGATTATGCTTAAAAAGTATGAGCCTGCCTGCATTTTCTGTGGCAACGCTGAGAACGTAACTTACTTTAAAGGAAAAATAGTTTGTCATGAATGCATATCTTCCATCCCTACCCCTGTGACAAACTAAATTAAATAGTATATAATAGAACTAATCAAATTGTTAATTCTAACCTTTTCATATCTCCTTGACCTCCCGTGACCGCGGGAGGTATTTTTTATGTCTGGGTTTGCCCTCCTGGTTATCCCCTCCCTAAGGGCAATGTGCTTCAAGACGGAACTAGTAATACTTAGTTGTATTTCTTACAGTTATTTTAAATGCTTTTTACCATTAAACGAATTAATTGTATTTTGTACACTTATATTTCCTATATCTCCGTGAAATCAATCCTTTCCACCTTTATAACTGTATGAAGTACAACTAAACGAACAAATACATAAAAAAATTCAAAAATAACTGTACAAAATACATTTAACCCGCAGATAAATCATTCAAGCTCGGGCAGGCCGTTTCCGACAATCCTTAGTTATTCTAAGAATTCGTCTACAACACTTACTCTTCTGCTCTATCAAGCAACGCATTATAAATATCCCGTTTGGCTACACCCCGGTCTGATGCCGCTTTTTTCATAGCCTCTTTCCGTGGTACATCCTGTGCTTCGTAATGAGCTACATGATCTTCAATGCTTAACTGACGCCACCACGCCGATTCTGCGATTTCTGCATCTTCCTTGCTCTCCCCTTCTACGACAATAACATATTCGCCTAGCGGAGGATGTTCAGCCAGCCATAGTGTACATTCCTCAATCGAACCGCGTAGAAACTCCTCATATCTTTTCGTTAATTCACGTGCCAACACAATCTGGCGATTACCGAATGCTTCTTGAAGATGAGCAAGTGTCTTAACTACGCGATGGGGAGATTCGTAGAACAACAAAGTGCCTTGAGCCGAACGAAGTGGACTTAATACTGCTCGGATGTCCTTACGCTCTCGGGGAAGAAAGCCGATAAAGGTGAACGTATTCGTAGATAGACCAGAAGCGATCAAAGCTGACAACGCTGCGTTAGCTCCAGGGATAGGAATCACCGGAATTCCATGACTTATTGCAAGGGCTACAAGATCCGCTCCAGGGTCAGAAATCGCTGGTAAACCGGCATCGCTGACGAGTGCCAAATTTTTTCCTTCTATTATATAGCGTACAAGCTCAGGTCCACTGGCGGCCTTATTATGCTCATGATAACTAAACAACATCGAAGGTGAAATCTCAAAGTGGCTGAGTAATTTTCGGGTCTGTCTCGTATCTTCCGCGGCAATAATATCACATTCCTGCAATGTACGGACTGCACGATAGGTCATATCCTCCAGATTACCGATAGGTGTAGCCACCAGAAAAAGCGACCCTGTTGTCTCCTGAGTACTGGTATTAGTCTTGTTTTGAAAACTGCTTTGACATGATATCTTCATGATTTACCCTCTTTAGCACCATAGTAGATGTCCATAATCTCTGGACAGTATTGATTGTCCTCATTATATACGATGAGCGGTGGTTGTAAACGAACCTCAGGCTTTCCATCACGTGCAGCTTCGATTAATACCATATTTGCCTCCAGATGGGCACGTGGATGTACAAACCGAATAATCTTTGGCTCGAGTCTATATTGTCTCATGAGACTGATAATATCAACCAACCGTTGTGGTTTATGAACCATACTTACCTTTCCGCCCGTCCGAACCAATCGCACACAAGCCTGAATGACCTCCTCCAGTGTACAGCCTATCTCATGACGAGCCATAGCTTGATGGTTGTTCAGCTTCAGATCACTGCCATTAAGCGGCATATAAGGAGGGTTCACCGTTATTGCATCATACACACCATGTCCTGCGGTAGTATATAACTCGCGCAAATCACCTTCATGAATTACAACCTGATCCTGAAGGCCATTTAGAGCCACGCTACGACGAGCCATATCGGCTAAACGAGGTTGTATTTCAATACCTTCTATAGAAGCTTTTGTCCGGGTAGTCATTAAAATCGGTATTACACCATTTCCCGTACAAAGATCTAGAACTCTTCCACGTGGCGGAACACTGGCGAAACGAGCAAGCAATACAGCATCCATAGAAAAGCTAAATACTTCATCACTTTGAATAATGCGCAGATCATGTGTTAGTAAATCATCCACCCGCTCCGTCGGTAACAAGGGGACAGATATATCATTAAAAGAATTCGTCATGTAATAATCTCCTAAAGGTTTTGTTGAGAAAAACTTGCTTCAAAGCCATATGCCTATGGGCTAAAATTCAAAAAAAACCGTAGGATTAATCTCCTACGGCTGGATATCCTCATTTATTAAGAAAAGAAAGACAGAACAGACAGTCACCTTCCGTGCGTAAATGTCCAAAATAAACATTACAGATGTGAAAGCCTTCGTGGTAAAGTCGAGCCAAGTTGTCATAACCTTCCCCGACAACCTCTTCTGTTCCCTCTCCGGTAGCTAAAAGAGCTTCCGCCTCCGCAGAATCTACGGTAGGATCCAAAGGTGCATCCCGCTTTAAAATTTTGCGAAGCTGTTCATTCTCCAGAGTTAACCTCTGGTTAGCTTCCATCAGTTCTTTTACCGTCTGTTTCCATTCTCCAAGATTGGCGCGCATCGTTTCCATCTGCGCTTCCATATCCTGCATGTGTGCAAATATATTTTTCTTCTCCAAGTTTCCACCCCGAAAGTAACCTTATATGGTTTACTTGACGACAACATCATCCATTGGAAGTTCCTTAACTTTGCCCACTTCAAACAACTGTACATGAACCGTACGGTTTCCGGCATTGATTCCTACTACTTTGCCATCCCCCAATGAGGTCACGACAATCTTGCCGACCGCTGGCATTTCTTCCTTTACACTCTCATAATTGTCATGCTCAAATTTCAAACAACACATCAGACGTCCACAAAGTCCGGAAATCTTCGTCGGATTAAGTGAAAGGTTCTGGTCCTTGGCCATTTTTATGGATACGGGTTCAAAATCCCCTAACCAAGAGGAGCAGCAAAGCACTCGTCCACAAGGTCCAAGGCCACCTAGCATCTTAGCTTCATCACGTACCCCAATTTGCCGAAGCTCAATGCGGGTCCGAAAAATACTTGCCAGATCCTTAACCAATTCTCTAAAGTCAACGCGTCCTTCAGCCGTAAAGTAAAATATAATCTTATTACGGTCAAAAGTAAACTCTACATCTACGAGCTTCATTTTGAGACCGTGGTCGCGTATTTTATTTAAACAGGTGGTAAAAGCCTCCTTAGCGGCGCTTTTGTTCTCCTCAACAACGCGTGCGTCGGTTTCTCCGGCAATACGCATCACTTTTTTGAGGGGTAGTACAACATCGGACTCCTCCACCTCTTTTTTGCCTACGACAACCTTACCGTATTCCACCCCACGTGCTGTCTCAACAATAACACATTGATCTCGTTCAATCGGAAAATCAAGTGGATCAAAATAATATATTTTACCCGCTTTTTTAAAACGGACACCTACTACGCTGTACAAAAATTAACCCCCTTGTTTGCCGGTAAAAGGAACCTATGGGCATGTCCGCTCCCTGATGATCCATGCTTGTCCTTCCTCGTCTGTTAAAACGATACTTCCAGGTAAAGCGACATCCGGAGGATATATCATTGCTAATCCTTTAACTTTCCAGTCGGATTAAGAACTGCTCCAGACACAACTGGGCATTGGCATTGGAACGCAGCTTCTTAGTACTCTCTGCAGCATATCCCATATAAGCCACCCATTGTTCCGCACTGCGCCCACGGGCATGCCTGGAAATAAAGTCTAACTGATCTATAAAAACGATACTTTCGTGCTTGCGGTACAGGAAGTAGAGCATATCTTTAAACCATAGATGGAACATGCTGAAAAGGATATCCAAATGTTCAGCGAGCCCAGTCTTGAACAGCTTCTGCCCGGCAGTTGCTACCGTGGAGCTGCCCTTGCTTAAGGACTCCTTAGCTAATTGTAACACTAGATTTCTCATTTCTGCAAACCAATTCTGTTCCAAAAGTTCCCTGCAACCATCAAGTCCCGAACTGAGTGATACTGCACATCGAGCTAAGGGGATCGGCACACCCTCACTTGCTAGCGCTTGAAGCATAATATCCGGATTTAACGGACTAAATGGGATCCGCTGAGTCCGTGACTGAATCGTCGGCAATAAAGAACGACTATTATCAGATATTAGGATTCCTACTGCCGGAGCTGGCGGTTCTTCCAGAAACTTCAACAAACTATTGGCAGCTTGTACCGTCATTTTGTCTGCCCCATCTATAATATAAACCTTTGGATTCACACCCTCAGATCGATAGGAAAAGACACGCTGCAGCTCACGGATCTGGTCTATTTTTATGCTTGCACCGTCGGGCTGCAGCAATGACAAATCAGGATGGTTTCCATGCTCAACCTTTCGGCACTCTAGACATTCGCCACAGGCGTCATCCTTGCTTTCCGTGCAAAAAATTGCTTGGGCAAACATCAGCGCCGTCTTCATTTGTCCACTGCCTGCTGGTCCTGTAAATAAATAAGCATGGCTCACAGCATCCTTGCGCAAGGCATTTTGGAGTAGCCGTTTAGCATGCTCCTGGCCTACTATATCATGAAAAGGCATAATTTCCTCCCAAAACTTTAAAAAGAAAGGTTGATTAACAACCCACGAATTTCTCCAACACGTCCCAACAGATCTATTCGGCCCTGCTCACTATTCAGCAGATCGTCTGCCATAGATAGCAAAGCCGCATCAATTTCCTCAAGCAGCTTGTAACGCTTACCCCGCCCACGTCTATCCCATCCACGTGTCTCTTTCAGTATAACGCCTCTACGAGCGGTTTCTTCCAGAAACCTTTTGATCATCATCCGGTAAATGGTGAGTTCACGAATGGTCATAGACTTAGATAAACGGTCGCCTTGTGACTGTATTTCTTTGATCTGGCGGTTTAGTTCATCTTTGGTTTTCTGTTCACCTTGCTGCTGAAAAACGTCAGAGAACGATTTCTGCTGAACAGGCTTATTAGCCCCTTCTGCATTTGGAAGCTCACTCTTTAAGGGCCTATATCCCGGATTGATCTTCAAAGGTTATCTACCGCCCCTTTTTTGTAAATGACTTACTCATTTATATTATACTTAATAATGTTCGAAACGATCTACAGGAAGCACGAATACAGTAGCGCCACCGACCTGTACTTCAACAGGGAGCGGTAAATAGGAATCCGTCGTGCCACTCATCGGAGTTACTGGAGTGACTAGTTGTTCACGCACTTTACAGCTGTTACGGATAACGTTCAATACAGCTTCGATCTGACTGTCTTCTACCCCAATCATAAATGTCGTATTTCCCGCCCGCAGAAATCCACCTGTACTTGCGAGTTTGGTAGCACGGAAATTGGCTTTTACTAGCTCACTGGATAACCGGTTACTGTCTTTATCCTGGATAATTGCAATGATCAACTTCATCTTCGCATTCCCTCCCAAAAAAGTTTTATGGAGTATTACTACTTAATGTGTTCTTAGTAGTAACCTCACTTCATAAGCAAACGCTTAGTTATATGCCACTTCTCTTATTATATTAGACAAAACACCCTAAAAACCCTTTAATACTCTCTCTTCAAGAGTTCTCACGATATCTTGTTCTACCAGATGAATAGGGCGGTTTGCATCAAGAACTACTATTCTCTCCGGATTCGCCTTAATTAATAAATGATAACCTTCACGAACCTTCTGATGAAAGGCAAGACTCTCCATATCCAGACGATTGACTTCGCGATCTTGATTGGCCGCAATCCGTGATAATCCAATCTCAGGGTCTACATCCAGATAAAAGGTTAGATCGGGCATGCGATTTCCAATAGCAAAACGGTTAATACTCCACACCTCTTCCATACCTAATCCTCTTGCATGTCCTTGATAAACGAGACTGCTGTCTACAAAGCGGTCACAGAGGACTGTAAGCCCTTCTCTAAGAGCTGGCTCTACTACTTCAGCGAGATGTTGGCTTCTTGATGCAGCGTACAGCAATGCCTCAGTACGTGCATCCATTGCAGTATGGGCAGGATCCAGAATAATAGAGCGAATTTTTTCGGCGATTTCTATGCCTCCAGGTTCACGTGTAATTCGATAGGGCATGGACCGATTCTGCAAATATGCTGCTACTCTGCCCAGTACCGTTGTTTTTCCGGAGCCTTCGCCCCCTTCTAATGTTATGAAGAAACCTTCTTTGCCCACTTATACTTCTCCGCCCTTCTGAATGTTGTATACCTTAATACGCTGTAAGACCGGATCAGCACAAGCCTGGAACTTCGCGCCTCCATAAGCTAAACCAGTCAGTCTTTGCTGTATCTGATCTGTGATGACCTCACCCGGATATAATAATGGAATGCCTGGTGGATAGGGAATTACCATTTCTGCAGCTACTCTCCCCACGCTGTGTTCAAGATTAATACTTTCTACCTCATTGGCTGACACCGGCTTCAAAGAGAAGGGAACGGGTGCTGAGATTTGTAAAACATTCAAATTGTTCCACGTGGAAATATTTTGAGATTCTAAAATGCCAGCGGTGTGCGGTGATTCGGATGTATCCTCCGACTCTATTTCCCGCAGCGCCTGCAATAACCTTGCTGCATCTTCAGCCTTCGAACCGAGGCTGAACAGCAGCACTACGTGCCGGTCGTCACTCATCTCCGGCACACAGCCCTTAGCCTCGAGCCTGCGCTGCAGCTCGAAACCGCCTAGGACCCCGGTGGCGTCATAAATGACGACTTTGAAGGGGTCCTGCGTCTCGTACGCCGCCTTATGCAGCGGCGTACCGTCGTGCAGCGGCTCTGCCGGCTGCACCAATCCATAGCGCGGCAGCTCGGCAAGGCCGCGCCGCAGGACATCCACGGCGGCCAGCCCCGCCGTGAAAGCATCGCTGCCCCGGCTGTGCAGCAGCCGCCGGGCAAGATCAAGCGACGCCATCATAGGATATGATGGGCTGGAGCTCTGCACCATGGCGAGCCGCTGCGAGAGCAGGGCGCGGTCGAGCCGCTGCCCTTGAACATGCAGCATAGCGCCCATGGTCATCGCAGTGAGCATCTTGTGCGTGGACTGCACTACGCCGTCCGCGCCACAAGCAAGCGCCCCGGCAGGCAGTGCCGGGTGCTGCCCGTAATGCGCCCCATGCGCTTCATCGACAAGCAGCGGTATACCGCTGTCGTGGCAAATACGCGCGAGGGGCGCAAGGTCACTGCCCATGCCGTAGTAATTGGGCATGGTGACAAATACAGCGGCGGCTTCCGGATAGGCTGCAAGTGCAGCCTCAACAGCTTCTGCCGCCGGCGCTACTGCCAAGCCGCTGAGTGGATCAATCAGCGGCTCGACGAAAACAGCCCTCACTCCAGCTAACATAAGACCATGAATCACTGATTTATGCACATTTCGTTGAAGAATCAGAATCATTCCTGGCTCGGGGCAAGCCGTTAGAATCAGCGCCAGGTTACCCGCCGTACTTCCGCCAACTAGAAAAAAACTCTCCTCTGCTCCAAAGCAATCCGCAGCCAACTCCTGTGCTTCCTTAATGACTCCCTCAGGATGATGAAGATCATCCGTACCGGTAATCTCCGTAACATCGTACTTCATGACCTCATCTAGAAACCCAGCGCCTTCTACGCCGTCATATGCCGCTCCATTTTTATGTCCCGGCACATGATAAGATATATTACCCACAATTCTATATTGCTCCAGCATTTCGTATACAGGTGCCCTACATCGTTGTAATTTATTCATATTAAATTCCTTCCCATAGGGTTCCTTCTATTTTAACGTAAATATTCAGAAACTCCTATGTTTCCTCATAAAAGCATCTGACTGAACAGCAAAACGGCTCCCCCCGCTTAAACAACGAGGAAGCCGTATATGAATATCTCTAATGCAGCCCTTATATCTTTCATCCAGACTGCTCTCTTATCCGCATCAATTAACAGAGTTACTCTACTTAAGCGTTCTTTTGCAATCCGATCTTCTTCATCTGGCCAATAAAAAAACGGTACTTAGCATCTTCTGCCTCGGTACGGATCATTTCTGCCTCACAATCCTCACAAATAAAATGCGAGACAATCACAATACCTTCTTCTTTTTCCTGCCCACAAATGATACAAGCTTGCCCGGTTTGCTGTTCCATAACCATCCCACCTTGACTCTTTTAAGAACAGTATGATACACCTTCTATCATTTTAAACCTTTTCATAGTTTTTTCATATCCTTCGTTTCGTGTATTATATATATTCCGCTGCCCCTATATCGGTGAATATTCGCCCATAGTTTAATAAAATGCTTTCATTCGCCGATATTAAGAACATATGAATCTGTGAGGAGGTTAGTCTATTTTATATGGAACCCAACACCAAAGGCGCTGCTACATTCTATCAATATAAATTAATCAAAAAAATTAATCTAACGGCACCTCTGCTGCGTGTTTATATTTTGCTCCCTCTTTTGGTCCTTGTGCTCGAGACAGTCTTTCTTTCTTGGTGGAGTATTCTCTACTTAATTATAGCTGCTCCGGTTATGTTCTGGGTTCAATATGTTATTTCACGCTCAGTACTTCTAATCTCCGGGCATCCTATTTCAAAAAGATGGTCCATCTCATTTAAAATCCCGTGGCTTGGCTTCATGCCAGATCAACACATTAGTTACCGCATTTTCCGTAAAGTACAGTTACATAATTTTTATATTGGTCTTTGTATTGCAGCTCTCTTTATTTTTTGGTCACCACCGGCATTTACAGTATCCCTGATTATTTGCCACTTGTGGCTTTTATTGCCCCGTCTCTATACACTGTTCAAAATAAATCAACGCAACAAGGAAGGCATGCTTAAGTTTAATCCAACCGATGCCTCCTATTACTCTCAATAGAGTACGGTTAACCTGTATTCGCATATAAATAAATAATCGCCATCCATAACGGACGGCGATTATTTATTTTGTCTTAAGACCTTTAATTAAGGCCTTCTTTTCTTTAGGGATCATAACTATAAAATAATCATCATGCACTGTTAAATGAACCGTTACTCCATCCTTCTGAAAAACACCAGATGAATCGGTATTCTCCTCTTCCTGTTCAACCCATCCCCAGGCCTTAATAGTATCCATATACTCCTCTGGGATACCATTCTTCTCCTTTAATCCAGGTAAAGAATAACGTACATAATCCATAGCAACGTTTGTCGTAGTCTGGTCTGGTGAGTACGCCTCTTGGGGTACAGGGAAATTCTTCTCGTTTAGCGCACCCTCAAAAGCATCCCAGCTGGGCGCTTTCGTACCGCAGCCTGCCAGTATTAAAGCTACTATACACGAAAAAATTAATATCTTAATAATTCTTGTTTGTTTCATGCCTTAAATCCTCCTTACCTCCACAATGCATCTAAAGACACAAGAAAATTCAAAGTTAGAATTTATGAGTAGTTCCTTCGTATTAGAGATGTTGCTTATTATTTGCACTTATCTATTATACTTGTATCGACCTCAGCGTCGGTAACAAAAATGTCACTCAATTACAGCCCCTTCAGATGTTGTACTCCCCTTCAAATATCACTCTTGTCCAAAAAAAACAAAAAAGCCACTGCTGATAAATCAACAATGGCTTAATGTGCTTGGCAACGTCCTACTCTCCCAGGACCCTTCGGTCCAAGTACCATCGGCGCTGGAGGGCTTAACGGTCGTGTTCGGGATGGGTACGCGTGGAACCCCTCCGCTATCGCCACCAAACATGCATCTGTGAAACAGACGCTGCCGCGTGAAATTCGGTTCATCACCAGAAGTGACAATGAATTTCTAAGCGTGTTACAGGCTTGATGCCTGAAAACTGAATCCGAAACGAATTTGCATTCTACGTATAGGATAAGCCCTCGACCGATTAGTATTGGTCAGCTCCATGCATTGCTGCACTTCCACCTCCAACCTATCTACCTCGTCGTCTTCAAGGGGTCTTACTAATTGGGAAATCTCATCTTGAGGGGGGCTTCACGCTTAGATGCTTTCAGCGCTTATCCCGTCCGTACGTAGCTACCCAGCCATGCTCCTGGCGGAACAACTGGTGCACCAGCGGTACGTCCATCCCGGTCCTCTCGTACTAAGGACAGCTCCTCTCAAATTTCCTGCGCCCACGACAGATAGGGACCGAACTGTCTCACGACGTTCTGAACCCAGCTCGCGTACCGCTTTAATGGGCGAACAGCCCAACCCTTGGGACCTACTTCAGCCCCAGGATGCGATGAGCCGACATCGAGGTGCCAAACCTCCCCGTCGATGTGGACTCTTGGGGGAGATAAGCCTGTTATCCCCAGGGTAGCTTTTATCCGTTGAGCGATGGCCCTTCCATGCGGTACCACCGGATCACTAAGTCCGACTTTCGTCCCTGCTCGACTTGTAGGTCTCGCAGTCAAGCTCCCTTATGCCTTTGCACTCTGCGAATGATTTCCAACCATTCTGAGGGAACCTTGGAACGCCTCCGTTACTCTTTAGGAGGCGACCGCCCCAGTCAAACTGCCCGCCTGACACGGTCCCCGTACCCGGTAAGGGTACTAGGTTAGAACCTAGATACGATCAGGGTGGTATCCCAACGGCGCCTCCACCGAAGCTTGCGCTCCGATTTCTACGGCTCCCACCTATCCTGTACAGATCGTACCCAAATTCAATATCAAGCTGCAGTAAAGCTCCATGGGGTCTTTCCGTCTTGTCGCGGGTAACCTGCATCTTCACAGGTATTAAAATTTCACCGGATCTCTCGTTGAGACAGCGCCCAAGTCGTTACGCCATTCGTGCGGGTCAGAATTTACCTGACAAGGAATTTCGCTACCTTAGGACCGTTATAGTTACGGCCGCCGTTTACTGGGGCTTCGGTTCATAGCTTCGGGTTACCCCTAACCACTCCCCTTAACCTTCCAGCACCGGGCAGGCGTCAGCCCGTATACTTCGCCTTGCGGCTTCGCACAGACCTGTGTTTTTGCTAAACAGTCGCTTGGGCCTTTTCACTGCGGCCCCCTCGTGCTATTCACACTACCGGGGCACCCCTTCTCCCGAAGTTACGGGGTCATTTTGCCGAGTTCCTTAACGAGAGTTCTTCCGCGCGCCTTAGAATTCTCTTCTCGCCTACCTGTGTCGGTTTGCGGTACGGGCACCTTCTCCTGGCTAGAGGCTTTTCTTGGCAGTGTGAGATCATGACCTTCGCTACTACAATTTTCGCTCCCCATCACAGCCCAGCCTTAATGATGTGCGGATTTGCCTACACATCAGCCTCACTGCTTAGACGGACATCCATCAGTCCGCGTCACTACCCTCCTGCGTCACCCCATCGCTCATAGCGGATTACGGTGGTACAGTAATTTCAAACTGTTGTCCTTCGACTACGCCTTTCGGCCTCGCCTTAGGTCCCGACTTACCCTGAGCGGACGAGCCTTCCTCAGGAAACCTTGGGCTTTCGGCGGATCAGATTCTCACTGATCTTTTCGTTACTCATACCGGCATTCTCACTTGTGTAGTGTCCAGCGCTCTTTTCAGTACACCTTCAACCCCTACACAACGCTCCCCTACCCCAGATACATACGTATCTAGCCATAGCTTCGGTGGTGTGTTTAGCCCCGTTACATTTTCGGCGCAGAGTCACTCGACCAGTGAGCTATTACGCACTCTTTCAATGGTGGCTGCTTCTAAGCCAACATCCTGGTTGTCTGTGCAACTCCACATCCTTTCCCACTTAACACACACTTGGGGACCTTAGCTGATGGTCTGGGCTGTTTCCCTTTTGACAATGGATCTTAGCACTCACTGTCTGACTCCCGGCAATAAGTATATGGCATTCGGAGTTTGACTGAGCTTGGTAATCCTTGCGGACCCCGCACCCAATCAGTGCTCTACCTCCACTACTCTTATACCGAGGCTAGCCCTAAAGCTATTTCGGGGAGAACCAGCTATCTCCGAGTTCGATTGGAATTTCTCCGCTACCCCCACCTCATCCCCGCACTTTTCAACGTACGTGGGTTCGGGCCTCCAGTGCGTGTTACCGCACCTTCACCCTGGACAGGGGTAGATCACACGGTTTCGGGTCTACGTCCACATACTAATTCGCCCTATTCAGACTCGCTTTCGCTGCGGCTCCACCTTCTCGGCTTAACCTTGCATGTTAAACGTAACTCGCCGGTTCATTCTACAAAAGGCACGCCATCACCCATTAATAGGGCTCTGACTTTTTGTAAGCACACGGTTTCAGGTTCTATTTCACTCCCCTTCCGGGGTGCTTTTCACCTTTCCCTCACGGTACTGTTTCACTATCGGTCGCCAGGTAGTATTTAGCCTTAGCAGATGGTCCTGCTGGATTCATACGGGGTTTCACGTGCCCCGCACTACTCGGGATCCGTCTCGGAGAGAACACAGTTTAGGTTACAGGGCTTTTACCTCTATCGCGGGCCTTTCCAGACCTCTTCACCTACCATATTCCTTTGTAACTCCATGTGAGACGTCCCACAACCCCTAAGAGCAAGCTCTTAGGTTTAGGCTGTTCCGCGTTCGCTCGCCGCTACTGACGGAATCACTATTGTTTTCTCTTCCTCAGGGTACTTAGATGTTTCAGTTCCCCTGGTCTGCCTCTACATTTCCTATGTATTCAGAAATGAGTAACTGCGAATTACCACAGCTGGGTTTCCCCATTCGGACACCCCCGGATCAAAGCTTGCTTACAGCTCCCCGAGGCAGTTTCGTTGTTCGCCACGTCCTTCGTCGGCTCCTGGCGCCTAGGCATCCTCCGTGTGCTCTTATTAGCTTAACCTTGATTCTTCCGAAGAAAAATCTCACTAATAACATTTACTTGTTTGCACAAGTTGCTAAAAGATGTTCTAAAACGCAAATTCGTTTCGGTATCCAGTTTTCAAGGATCAAGTCTTACTTGAGAGCTTAAACTCTCAAAACTGAGCAACGAGTGAGTAACAGGCCTAAACCTGAGTTTTGGAAGCTTAGCTTCCGATTTGAATGTTCTCATTGCAGAGAACGATTCTCCATAGAAAGGAGGTGATCCAGCCGCACCTTCCGATACGGCTACCTTGTTACGACTTCACCCCAATCATCTACCCCACCTTCGGCGGCTGGCTCCCTTGCGGGTTACCCCACCGACTTCGGGTGTTGTAAACTCTCGTGGTGTGACGGGCGGTGTGTACAAGACCCGGGAACGTATTCACCGCGGCATGCTGATCCGCGATTACTAGCAATTCCGACTTCATGCAGGCGAGTTGCAGCCTGCAATCCGAACTGAGACCGGCTTTGATGGGATTGGCTCCACCTCGCGGCTTCGCTTCCCGTTGTACCGGCCATTGTAGTACGTGTGTAGCCCAGGTCATAAGGGGCATGATGATTTGACGTCATCCCCACCTTCCTCCGGTTTGTCACCGGCAGTCACTCTAGAGTGCCCAGCATTACCTGCTGGCAACTAAAGTTAAGGGTTGCGCTCGTTGCGGGACTTAACCCAACATCTCACGACACGAGCTGACGACAACCATGCACCACCTGTCTCCTCTGTCCCGAAGGCCGCTGCTATCTCTAGCAGATTCAGAGGGATGTCAAGACCTGGTAAGGTTCTTCGCGTTGCTTCGAATTAAACCACATACTCCACTGCTTGTGCGGGTCCCCGTCAATTCCTTTGAGTTTCAGTCTTGCGACCGTACTCCCCAGGCGGAGTGCTTACTGTGTTAACTTCGGCACCAAGGGTATCGAAACCCCTAACACCTAGCACTCATCGTTTACGGCGTGGACTACCAGGGTATCTAATCCTGTTTGCTCCCCACGCTTTCGCGCCTCAGCGTCAGTTACAGCCCAGAAAGTCGCCTTCGCCACTGGTGTTCCTCCACATATCTACGCATTTCACCGCTACACGTGGAATTCCACTTTCCTCTTCTGTACTCAAGCCACCCAGTTTCCAGTGCGACCTCAGGTTGAGCCCAAGGTTTAAACACCAGACTTAAATAGCCGCCTGCGCGCGCTTTACGCCCAATAATTCCGGACAACGCTTGCCCCCTACGTATTACCGCGGCTGCTGGCACGTAGTTAGCCGGGGCTTTCTTCTCAGGTACCGTCACTCCGGTAGCAGTTACTCTACCGGACGTTCTTCCCTGGCAACAGAGCTTTACGATCCGAAAACCTTCATCACTCACGCGGCGTTGCTCCGTCAGGCTTTCGCCCATTGCGGAAGATTCCCTACTGCTGCCTCCCGTAGGAGTCTGGGCCGTGTCTCAGTCCCAGTGTGGCCGTTCACCCTCTCAGGTCGGCTACGCATCGTCGCCTTGGTGGGCCGTTACCCCACCAACTAGCTAATGCGCCGCAGGCCCATCCCTCAGTGACAGATTGCTCCGTCTTTCATTCTTCTCTCAGGAGAAAAAAGAAATTATCCGGTATTAGCTACCGTTTCCGGTAGTTATCCCAGTCTGAAGGGCAGGTTGCCTACGTGTTACTCACCCGTCCGCCGCTAAGTTATTTTGAAAGCAAGCTTTCAAAATAACTCCGCTCGACTTGCATGTATTAGGCACGCCGCCAGCGTTCGTCCTGAGCCAGGATCAAACTCTCCAATTAGTATTGAAAAGAGCGATATGCTCATTTTGAAACATCTGACGAGAAAATTAATTCTCTAATTTGGATTTCACTTGCGTGATTTCCTACTCACTCGTTGTTCAGTTTTCAAAGATCAAGTTCTCGTTGGCGCCGTTTAATGTCTCAGCAGCAACTCTTATACTATATCATGTTCGGCTATTTAATGTCAAGCTCTTTTTTAACTTCTTTTTCGAGCTCGGCATGTGAATTTCTTGGCCGGACTTAGAATATATCATGTATGGAGATGCATTGCAAGAGTTTTTTATATAAAATCAAAAGCATAAAACATCATCTATGTATTATCGTATTATAATAACTACCTCCCCTTATCATCTAATTATCTAGAAAGTAAAAAAACAACTGCAGAAGATAACAGTTGTTTTTTAGAAGAAGCTTAGACGATTCTAGATTAATTCCGCTTCCTTCGCTCCAGTAATTACGGCAATGATATTGCTTCGAAGTGCCTCCGCATTGTGCGCTTCATATGGATCCGCTTTGAAAACAACAGCATCTGCAATAAAACCTTCTGCAATTTTTCCCAGCTCGTTACCGCTCCCCAGAATATCTGCAGCACTTTTAGTCGCAGCCTGCCACGCTTCTCTCCGAGTTAAGCCATAATCAATCAATGTATCCAGTTCTTGAAGGTTATAGCCATGTAGTGCAGGTGTGGCATAATCTGTACCGAATCCAATACGAACGCCTTCTCTTTTTGCATAATGAATGGCCTTGGAATGACATTCGGCAGCGCGGGCAGCTCGGTCGCAAATGATCGGGTTCAACGCTAGAACGCCTTTTGGGTCTGCAGCAATACGATAAATTGATGTGGTGGGTACAAACGCTACCCTCGAGTTAGCAAGTCTTCCTGCCTGATCCTCAGTTAGAAACATCCCATGCTCTATTGATTCCACGCCGGCCTGGATGGACCAGTCTATCGTCACTCCGCCCCAGGTATGAACCAGTACCTTCTTATCATGGGCATGTGCATTACGAACAATGAACGAGAACTCTTCTTCGGAAAAGATCGGGTCAACGACTTTCTCGGTAGGTGCTCCAAGCCCGCCTGTGGCCATGATTTTTATCCAACCCGCTCCTGTAGCAAAGATTTCCGCCATGCGTTGTTCTAAATGCTTGAGACCACGGGCATCTGCTGCTCCAATCATATCGCTACTGGTCTGCACTCTTAATGGATGCTGATATTGCTGAACAAGATGCTGCACTGTGCTCGGCAGAATCCCACCTGCATCACGGGCAGTCGTTACACCCGTTCTAAGAGTAGCTTCAAAAGCTTGTGCCTGCATAATTTCGATCTCGTTGGCATCGCGCTTCAATTGATCAGAGTGGTCAAAATCTGTCCAAGCTAAATGCGTATGAAGATCAATAATACCCGGACTTAGCCACAGATCTGTTCCTGCAAGATTTGACTCTACTTGATGCGGATCCGCTTCAGTAATGGATGAAAAACGCCCATCCTTTATCACGACATCAAAACGTCTGCCTTCGATCCCTGCTATAAAAATGTCATTGAACGTTTGCAGCTCTGGATGCTTATGAATCATCTTCATTCCCCCCATGCCAGCCGAACAGCTGCTAATGCCTGAACAGGGTCTTGTTTCAACAGTTCGGCAAGCGTGGATATAGCCTTCTCCACACTTTGCCGCTCAGCATTCGTTCCAAAATGGTTGATCCGTAGAAGATGGCCAAATAATTCTCCGTCTCCGGGAGCCACAATGCCTATAGGCTGCTCAATCCGCAACTCTTGCTTTCCAGAAATCCGCACCGTTGTAGTCAGCGTAGAATAATGTCTGCTGTCCTTTTGCCAAGGCTCAAGCCCCAAGGATTTAATACCAGCTACAGCAGCTGCTGCGGCTCGCTCATGGCGTTTGATTACTTGATCCAATCCTTCTTCTTCAATTCGTGTCAAAGCTTGAGTCAAGGCTCTAGCCTCCAGCGTAGGAATGTTTGGGGCAACCCGCAATGGCGCGGCGTCTCCAAGTGATGGTTTCAGCTCCAGCAAGGATAAAATAGAATTGCGTGGAGCATTTTCATTCGACTCAAGAAATTCCCAGCCACGTGGAGAAATACTTACGGCACTAACACCGTTGGGTCCAGCTAAGGCTTTTTGCGCACCTATAACTGCAAAATCAACGGACCATTCATCCACCAGCAGGGCCTCTCCCCCAACCGCAGATACGGAGTCCGACACAGTAATTAGATTGAATTCTTTTGCAATTTCAAATATTTCTTTAGCAGGATTAGAGCCTCCAGTAACCACTTCAGCTTGAACAAAAGAAAGGGCACAAGGTTTAAACTCCTTAATCGCGGAAGCAACTTGGTCGCTAGTGACCACTTCATCAAAAGGAACCTTTACTTCAACAACCGTTGCTCCACCCCGCTCAAGCCATTTTCCAAATAAACTTCCATAAGGACCTGTTACTATATTTACAATGGTTCGACCAGGTGCAGCTATTCCGGCGGCTACCGCCTCGATTCCAAGGATTGCCTCAGCCGGAATGATAACTGGAGGGTGCTCAGTAAACAAGACTTTGGAAATTAAATGTGTTAGCTTATTGTACTCAGCCAGTGAAAGTGGCACGTATCCTTTATGTTCTCGGTTCATAAAAAAACCTCCTGATGTACTTTATTTTGGCATTTTCGGAACCGCCGACAACAGCTCATAACTGTATTCATGTTTAGGACGGATGAAGAATTGATCCCGCGGACTCTGCTCCACGAGCTTTCCTTGCCGCATAACTGCTACCGTATCGCTAATTGCATTGATTACTCCTAGATCATGAGAAATAAAAAGCATGGTGAGATTAAGCTCAGCCTTCAGCGTATTGAACAGTTCCAGCACACTAAGCTGCACAGATACATCCAACGCACTTGTAGGTTCATCCGCGATCAGGATGTTTGGCTCAACACTTAATGCACGAGCGATCGCTATCCGTTGACGCTGCCCGCCGGAAAATTCATGCGGGAATTTGTCTAACGCCTTTTGTCCTAAATGAACTTGATTCAAAAGCTCTTTGCATCTTTGTTCAACATCTGTACGCCCCACTATTTTATGAAACAATAAGGGCTCGGAAAGAATTTGCCTAATCGAATGTTTAGGATTTAGCGAAGCATCTGGATTTTGGAAAATCATCTGGATTGTTTTGTGCTGCTCACGGCTTCTTTTCTTTTTTAATTCTTGGGTACCCAACAGAATCTGTCCCTCATTTGGGGCAATCAGTCCAGCAATTACTCGCGCCAGCGTAGATTTCCCTGATCCGGATTCTCCAACAAGCCCAAGGGTGGTGTGCTGCTCAAGATTCAGATTGATACGATCCAGTGCAGTAAAGCCGCCATAATGAACAGTTAAATCTTTTATTTGCAAGGCTAATTGCATGAGTCTCTACTCCCTTCAAGCTCTGGCAAAGGAAGCACCGAATCAATCAGCATCTGTGTGTAAGGGTCTTTCGGATTTTGCAAAATATCAAGAGTATTGCCCTGCTCAACAATCTGCCCCTGTTTCATTACACATAGCCGTGAACACAAGTTTGCTGCAATCGCTAGGTTATGCGTAACAAATACCATGGCAAAACTGAGCTCATGCTGGAGGCTCGTGATCGTCTCAATAATTTGCCGTTGAACCGTGACGTCAAGTGCCGTTGTCGGCTCATCACAGAGAAGTATGCCTGGCTTACACGCCAGTGCCAGAGCGATGACTACCCGTTGACACTGACCGCCTGACAGCTGACTCGGATACCGGTCCTTTTTCTTCAATGAATCGGGGAGACCAAGCCTTTCGAGCAGTTCCAGTGCAATTACCCGCGAAGTCTTACGGCTTACTTTCTGTCTGTAATACACAACTTCAGCCAGTTGTTTGACAACCGTACAGAGCGGATCAAGCGCACCTCTTGGATCTTGAAATACCATCGCACTGCTTACGTCACTTTTAATGGTGCCACCAGTCTGTTCAACACCATTTGGAAGCAAGCCTAAAATTGCACGCAGCGTAAGCGATTTTCCTGATCCCGATTCACCTACTAATCCCAGACTCTCCCCTTTACTCAGCGAAAAACTAACATTATTGACCAATCTCTCATTTGACTTAGCTGCCAGCGATAGCGCCTCTATTTCTAAAATGGGTTGTATAGACATTATTTTTTCCTCCATATGTCTGCCAAACCATCACCTAGGAGCGACAAAGCTATCCCCGTATACACCACTGCAAATCCCGGAACGGCCGAGAGCCACCAAGCTGTAGTGATGAAGGGCTGTCCATCTGAAATCATTGTCCCCCAGTCAGGAGTTGGCGGTGTAATGCCGATACCAAGATACCCGAGCGTAACAATGGCAACAAGCAATCCAATCATATCTGTCATAAGGACGACCACGGCTTGCGGAAGTACATTCGGCAGGAGATGACGCAAAATAATTTTCACTCCTGGTAGCCCTAAGGTTTGAGCGGACGCCACCCATTCCTGATTACGAAAAGAAGCACTAAGACCTCTGACGACACGGGCAAAGACAATCCATCCTACAAAAATAAAAGTAATATAAATGCCTCGTTCTCCTGCTCCACTTGCAAAAGCCACGATAATAACGATCAGATAAAAAGGAAAGGCGATGAATGTATCTGACAACAGCGTAATAACTGTATCGATCCATTTGCCGTAATATCCTGCCAGCATTCCTAGAAATACACCTGTGCAAGAGGGAATGATTTCTGCCAAGACCATGATTTTCAAATCAGTCCTCGCTGCATAAACCAGTCTGGTAAACAGATCACGCCCTAATTGATCAGTTCCCAACCAATGTTCGGCTGACGGAGGCTGTAAAAAGGCACTCAAATTTTGCTCAGAGGGGTCATAAGGACTTATATAAGGTATAAACACAGTCAAGAGAATAAGAGCTGCAAACATAATAATTCCCACTAGAAGTGATGGGGTATTCCATATTCGCTTTAAGCCGCTTGTTATCTTACCGTCTTCATACAATCGCGAGTCTAGTCTTATAGTTTTCATTGTTTTCCTTTCGTTCTGGGATCAAGCCACCAGGAAATGATTTCAATCAAGAGACTGATGATCACAACAGATAGCGCACAGTAAAGTGCTATTCCTTGAATAACCGGAAAGTCCCGTTTCGAAATTGAAGTGAACAATAAGCTGCCAATTCCCTTAATTCCAAATACCTGCTCAACGACCAAGGTGCCTCCGATTAAATAAGAAATATTCACACCCAGCAGCATTAACGTAGGAAGAGCAGAGTTGCGCAGCACATGTTTAAATAAAATAACCCTGTTTGGTATGCCCGCAGCCTTAAGGGTGACTACAAAATCCGATTCTAACACTTCAAGCATCTGCGCTCTTAATGAACGAACAAGCGTAGGAACCTGTGAAAAAGCAACAGTGATTGCTGGAAGTGCAAGACTATGCAAGGTTCCGACCCACCCTTCACTTACTCCCCCAACAGGGAACCAGCCAAGCCGGACACTAAAGAGCAAAATTAAAAGTAAGCCAACCCAGAAGATTGGCATACCTAGAGTAATTGTAGGAAAAATACGTATCAAATGGTCCAGCAGTTTATCCTTATGCGTAGCGGCTACCGTAGCGAGCAGAAGGGATACAAAAATCGCCAACACACAAGCCATCACGATGAGCAGCAAAGTAACAGGGGCCCGTTGTGTAATCAACTCTCTTGTTGATGTCCCCATAATAATGGAGTTTCCAGTATCTCCTTGAGTAAACAGCGTCTTCACAAATCGGATGAATTGCTCCCATAAAGGGAGGTCCAGCCCAAGAGTATGATGCATACTCTTGAGCGCCTCAGGGGTGCTGTATTCTCCCAAAATCATTTTTGCTGGATCTCCCGGCACGATTCGTATGATGAAAAAGACTGCTATCATTACGCAGAAGATCACTGCCAATGCTTTTATAAGAGATATCACAAGCCAGTTGTAAGAACCCTTGCTTCCTTTCGGTTGATTTAACACCTGCTTAAGATTCATCATTGGCTGATGCGGACATCTTCGAAACGGGCACTGCCGTTTGGTAGAACAACGAGACCGTCAACTGAAGAACGAATACCTTTTAAAACATCTGGATAGTAAAGCGGAATATAAGGAACTTCATCAGCAAGGGTCTGCAGCAGCTTAGTATAGATTTGTGCACGTTCATCTCCATCCGCAGTTTTTTGTCCCTCATATAGAAGCTTCGTTACTTCATCATTTGTATAATGCGTCCAATATGATTTGCTGAAGCCTTCCGGATCGGTCTGGAAAGCAATAATTGAGTTCGCTTCAGGGGAATCCGCTTGGCCACTGTTCAGCATTGCCGCAAAATCATATGCGAAGAAACGTTCACGGAAAGTGGCAAGTTCAATCGATTCAATCTCAATCTTAATCCCGATCGTTTGGCCCGCTGCCTGAATAATTTGTGCCTCTTGAGCTCTTGTGCTATTACCGGATGCTACAAGTAATTTGGTAGTGAAGCCATTAGGGAAGGCAGATTTGGCAAGCTCCTCCTTGGCTGCTTCGATATTAAAGTTCAGTGCTTTGATTGTATCATTTGCGTTATAAGGAATCGTTGTTGGCAGCAATGAGTTTGCTGTTTGTGCATAACCAAAGGTTAACGCCTTGGTCAAGCCCTCACGATCAAGCGCCAGCGCCAGAGCGCGACGGACATGCACATCAGAAAAATGTTCATCCAACGTATTAAAGAACAATTGCTCTGTCACCCAACTACCGTTAGTAACTACTTTAGTGTCAGCCCCATCTTTAATCTCATTGGCATTTTGCAGAGCCAAAGATTCAATAGCATTAACTTCTCCAGCCTTCAGCTGGTTAATCGCTTGGCTGTCATCTTCAATCAGCTTATAAACGAGCTTATCAATATAGGGTTTACCTTCTTGCCAGTAGAATGTATTCTTAGTGAAGGTCAGATCACCAGCAGTGTCCCATGTTTCAACAACAAAAGGTCCCGTACCGATTGGTTTCTTGAAGAATTCCTCTTCGGATACTCCCCCGAAATTGTTAGGAAGGATACCATTTGAGAAATTAGATAGCTCCGAGATAAATGGTGTATAAGGCTCTTTAAGTGTAATAACAAGCGTTTTGTTATCTTGCGCTTTGATTGTGTCGACCTTTGCGGATATTGCAAGCGGGCCGCCTACCTTCAAGTGCCGCTCAAGAGAGAATACAGCATCTTCTGCGGTCACATCCGTACCATTGGAAAACTTCAAACCATCACGAAGCTCGAATGTATACGTCAGACCATCTTCACTGATATTATGTGACTTAGCAAGCCAATCTACAATTTCACCTTTGCTGTCAAAAGCGACTAATGATTCAAAAACTTTGTCGATTGCAAAAGCATTGTTGGACGTAATCTGATTATGCAAATCCAGCGAAGTTACAGAAGCAGGTCGTCCATAGACGAAAGTCCCTCCCGTTGCAGGTTCTGCAGTTTGAGGACTTTGAGTTGCCGGACTCGCACTTTCCTGTGCCTCTTTATTTGAATCAGCCTTATTATTAGACCCCGAGCACCCTGCAATTAACATCAATAGCAAAACTGCTATTGCCCCCAACAGAATCGGTTTCTTAATAGATACACTAAAGTACGACATAATTCGCTCCCCCTATAATTCTTATATGTTTAGTATGAATTGTATTATGGGTTAAACACTCTAGTCTGTCAAACATAATTTAATTTGCAACAATCCTTAAGTAAATATACATAACAAAAAGACCACTGTCGATTACTCAACAGTGGTCTTGTGTGCTTGGCAACGTCCTACTCTCCCAGGACCCTTCGGTCCAAGTACCATCGGCGCTGGAGGGCTTAACGGTCGTGTTCGGGATGGGTACGCGTGGAACCCCTCCGCTATCGCCACCAAACATGCGTCTGTGAAACAGACGCTGCCGCGTGAAATTCGGTTCATCACCAGAAGTGACAATGAATTTCTAAGCGTGTTACAGGCTTGATGCCTGAAAACTGAATCCGAAACAAATCTGCATTTTAAGTATAGGATAAGCCCTCGACCGATTAGTATTGGTCAGCTCCATGCATTGCTGCACTTCCACCTCCAACCTATCTACCTCGTCGTCTTCAAGGGGTCTTACTAATTGGGAAATCTCATCTTGAGGGGGGCTTCACGCTTAGATGCTTTCAGCGCTTATCCCGTCCGTACGTAGCTACCCAGCCATGCTCCTGGCGGAACAACTGGTGCACCAGCGGTACGTCCATCCCGGTCCTCTCGTACTAAGGACAGCTCCTCTCAAATTTCCTGCGCCCACGACAGATAGGGACCGAACTGTCTCACGACGTTCTGAACCCAGCTCGCGTACCGCTTTAATGGGCGAACAGCCCAACCCTTGGGACCTACTTCAGCCCCAGGATGCGATGAGCCGACATCGAGGTGCCAAACCTCCCCGTCGATGTGGACTCTTGGGGGAGATAAGCCTGTTATCCCCAGGGTAGCTTTTATCCGTTGAGCGATGGCCCTTCCATGCGGTACCACCGGATCACTAAGTCCGACTTTCGTCCCTGCTCGACTTGTAGGTCTCGCAGTCAAGCTCCCTTATGCCTTTGCACTCTGCGAATGATTTCCAACCATTCTGAGGGAACCTTGGAACGCCTCCGTTACTCTTTAGGAGGCGACCGCCCCAGTCAAACTGCCCGCCTGACACGGTCCCCGTACCCGATAAGGGCACTAGGTTAGAACCTAGATACGATCAGGGTGGTATCCCAACGGCGCCTCCACCGAAGCTTGCGCTCCGATTTCTACGGCTCCCACCTATCCTGTACAGATCGTACCCAAATTCAATATCAAGCTGCAGTAAAGCTCCATGGGGTCTTTCCGTCTTGTCGCGGGTAACCTGCATCTTCACAGGTATTAAAATTTCACCGGATCTCTCGTTGAGACAGCGCCCAAGTCGTTACGCCATTCGTGCGGGTCAGAATTTACCTGACAAGGAATTTCGCTACCTTAGGACCGTTATAGTTACGGCCGCCGTTTACTGGGGCTTCGGTTCATAGCTTCGGGTTACCCCTAACCACTCCCCTTAACCTTCCAGCACCGGGCAGGCGTCAGCCCGTATACTTCGCCTTGCGGCTTCGCACAGACCTGTGTTTTTGCTAAACAGTCGCTTGGGCCTTTTCACTGCGGCCCCCTCGTGCTATTCACACTACCGGGGCACCCCTTCTCCCGAAGTTACGGGGTCATTTTGCCGAGTTCCTTAACGAGAGTTCTTCCGCGCGCCTTAGAATTCTCTTCTCGCCTACCTGTGTCGGTTTGCGGTACGGGCACCTTCTCCTGGCTAGAGGCTTTTCTTGGCAGTGTGAGATCATGACCTTCGCTACTACAATTTTCGCTCCCCATCACAGCCCAGCCTTAATGATGTGCGGATTTGCCTACACATCAGCCTCACTGCTTAGACGGACATCCATCAGTCCGCGTCACTACCCTCCTGCGTCACCCCATCGCTCATAGCGGATTACGGTGGTACAGTAATTTCAAACTGTTGTCCTTCGACTACGCCTTTCGGCCTCGCCTTAGGTCCCGACTTACCCTGAGCGGACGAGCCTTCCTCAGGAAACCTTGGGCTTTCGGCGGATCAGATTCTCACTGATCTTTTCGTTACTCATACCGGCATTCTCACTTGTGTAGTGTCCAGCGCTCTTTTCAGTACACCTTCAACCCCTACACAACGCTCCCCTACCCCAGATACATACGTATCTAGCCATAGCTTCGGTGGTGTGTTTAGCCCCGTTACATTTTCGGCGCAGAGTCACTCGACCAGTGAGCTATTACGCACTCTTTCAATGGTGGCTGCTTCTAAGCCAACATCCTGGTTGTCTGTGCAACTCCACATCCTTTCCCACTTAACACACACTTGGGGACCTTAGCTGATGGTCTGGGCTGTTTCCCTTTTGACAATGGATCTTAGCACTCACTGTCTGACTCCCGGCAATAAGTATATGGCATTCGGAGTTTGACTGAGCTTGGTAATCCTTGCGGACCCCGCACCCAATCAGTGCTCTACCTCCACTACTCTTATACCGAGGCTAGCCCTAAAGCTATTTCGGGGAGAACCAGCTATCTCCGAGTTCGATTGGAATTTCTCCGCTACCCCCACCTCATCCCCGCACTTTTCAACGTACGTGGGTTCGGGCCTCCAGTGCGTGTTACCGCACCTTCACCCTGGACAGGGGTAGATCACACGGTTTCGGGTCTACGTCCACATACTAATTCGCCCTATTCAGACTCGCTTTCGCTGCGGCTCCACCTTCTCGGCTTAACCTTGCATGTTAAACGTAACTCGCCGGTTCATTCTACAAAAGGCACGCCATCACCCATTAATAGGGCTCTGACTTTTTGTAAGCACACGGTTTCAGGTTCTATTTCACTCCCCTTCCGGGGTGCTTTTCACCTTTCCCTCACGGTACTGTTTCACTATCGGTCGCCAGGTAGTATTTAGCCTTAGCAGATGGTCCTGCTGGATTCATACGGGGTTTCACGTGCCCCGCACTACTCGGGATCCGTCTCGGAGAGAACACAGTTTAGGTTACAGGGCTTTTACCTCTATCGCGGGCCTTTCCAGACCTCTTCACCTACCATATTCCTTTGTAACTCCATGTGAGACGTCCCACAACCCCTAAGAGCAAGCTCTTAGGTTTAGGCTGTTCCGCGTTCGCTCGCCGCTACTGACGGAATCACTATTGTTTTCTCTTCCTCAGGGTACTTAGATGTTTCAGTTCCCCTGGTCTGCCTCTACATTTCCTATGTATTCAGAAATGAGTAACTGCGAATTACCACAGCTGGGTTTCCCCATTCGGACACCCCCGGATCAAAGCTTGCTTACAGCTCCCCGAGGCAGTTTCGTTGTTCGCCACGTCCTTCGTCGGCTCCTGGCGCCTAGGCATCCTCCGTGTGCTCTTATTAGCTTAACCTTGATTCTTCCGCAGGAAAATATCATACGATGACATTCTCTTTGGAATCATCTCACTAATAACATTTACTTGTTTGCACAAGTTGCTAAAAGATGTTCTAAAACGCAAATTCGTTTCGGTATCCAGTTTTCAAGGATCAAGTCTTACTTGAGAGCTTAAACTCTCAAAACTGAGCAACGAGTGAGTAACAGGCCTAAACCTGAGTTTTGGAAGTTAAACTTCCGATTTGAATGTCCTCATTGCAGAGAACGATTCTCCATAGAAAGGAGGTGATCCAGCCGCACCTTCCGATACGGCTACCTTGTTACGACTTCACCCCAATCATCTACCCCACCTTCGGCGGCTGGCTCCCTTGCGGGTTACCCCACCGACTTCGGGTGTTGTAAACTCTCGTGGTGTGACGGGCGGTGTGTACAAGACCCGGGAACGTATTCACCGCGGCATGCTGATCCGCGATTACTAGCAATTCCGACTTCATGCAGGCGAGTTGCAGCCTGCAATCCGAACTGAGACCGGCTTTGATGGGATTGGCTCCACCTCGCGGCTTCGCTTCCCGTTGTACCGGCCATTGTAGTACGTGTGTAGCCCAGGTCATAAGGGGCATGATGATTTGACGTCATCCCCACCTTCCTCCGGTTTGTCACCGGCAGTCACTCTAGAGTGCCCAGCATTACCTGCTGGCAACTAAAGTTAAGGGTTGCGCTCGTTGCGGGACTTAACCCAACATCTCACGACACGAGCTGACGACAACCATGCACCACCTGTCTCCTCTGTCCCGAAGGCCGCTGCTATCTCTAGCAGATTCAGAGGGATGTCAAGACCTGGTAAGGTTCTTCGCGTTGCTTCGAATTAAACCACATACTCCACTGCTTGTGCGGGTCCCCGTCAATTCCTTTGAGTTTCAGTCTTGCGACCGTACTCCCCAGGCGGAGTGCTTACTGTGTTAACTTCGGCACCAAGGGTATCGAAACCCCTAACACCTAGCACTCATCGTTTACGGCGTGGACTACCAGGGTATCTAATCCTGTTTGCTCCCCACGCTTTCGCGCCTCAGCGTCAGTTACAGCCCAGAAAGTCGCCTTCGCCACTGGTGTTCCTCCACATATCTACGCATTTCACCGCTACACGTGGAATTCCACTTTCCTCTTCTGTACTCAAGCCACCCAGTTTCCAGTGCGACCTCAGGTTGAGCCCAAGGTTTAAACACCAGACTTAAATAGCCGCCTGCGCGCGCTTTACGCCCAATAATTCCGGACAACGCTTGCCCCCTACGTATTACCGCGGCTGCTGGCACGTAGTTAGCCGGGGCTTTCTTCTCAGGTACCGTCACTCCGGTAGCAGTTACTCTACCGGACGTTCTTCCCTGGCAACAGAGCTTTACGATCCGAAAACCTTCATCACTCACGCGGCGTTGCTCCGTCAGGCTTTCGCCCATTGCGGAAGATTCCCTACTGCTGCCTCCCGTAGGAGTCTGGGCCGTGTCTCAGTCCCAGTGTGGCCGTTCACCCTCTCAGGTCGGCTACGCATCGTCGCCTTGGTGGGCCGTTACCCCACCAACTAGCTAATGCGCCGCAGGCCCATCCCTCAGTGACAGATTGCTCCGTCTTTCATTCTTCTCTCAGGAGAAAAAAGAAATTATCCGGTATTAGCTACCGTTTCCGGTAGTTATCCCAGTCTGAAGGGCAGGTTGCCTACGTGTTACTCACCCGTCCGCCGCTAAGTTATTTTGAAAGCAAGCTTTCAAAATAACTCCGCTCGACTTGCATGTATTAGGCACGCCGCCAGCGTTCGTCCTGAGCCAGGATCAAACTCTCCAATTAGTATTGAAAAGAGCGATATGCTCATTTTGAAACATCTGACGAGAAAATTAATTCTCTAATTTGGATTTCACTTGCGTGATTTCCTACTCACTCGTTGTTCAGTTTTCAAAGATCAAGTTCTCGTTGGCGCCGTTTAATGTCTCAGCAGCAACTCTTATACTATATCATGTTCGGCTATTTAATGTCAAGCTCTTTTTTAACTTCTTTTTCGAGCTCGGCATGTGAATTTCTTGGCCGGACTTAGAATATATCATGTATGGAGATGCATTGCAAGTCTTTTTTTGAAATATAATAGATAAATGAGAGACTGTGCTGCCATAAGCCTCAATACTGCGATATATAATGGCTAGCACAGCCTTATTCCCTTGTACCTACGCCCTAAGCAATGATCTCTTGAATATACAATTCACGTTCCAACATCAAGTTAACTATTGTTTCCTCTATTTTAACCATCGGACGTGTAGGGTTTGCGCGATCTGTGAAGATAATCTCCCCATGACGGCCATCACTTAATTTGATTCTAGTGCCATTAAAGAGATCAGTACTCTTCTGTATAAACGTCTGCACAATCACTGGGTCAAGCTTACCGAAGCTTTCTGTCAGAATCTGCTCTAGTACCAAATAAGGAGACTGTGCTCTTCTGTAGGCTCTTTCTAAGGTCATAGCATGGAATATATCTGCTACTGCGACTACTTTAGCGTAGAAATGAATCTGACTGCCGTCCAGCTTCAATGGGTAACCAGAGCCATCAATCTTCTCATGATGCTGCAAGGCGGCAAGTCTTACCCCTTCATTAATCGCTGTAACATTGCGTAATAATTGATAACCATATGTAGTGTGTCGGCGAACCTCTTCTATTTCACTATTGTTAAGTGACTCCGGTTTCTGTAAAAGTGAGCTGTCTACTTTTGCATTGCCGATATCATGTAATAATCCTGCAAAAGCAATCTGCATCCAATCCTTTTGTGGGTACCCACACCACTGAGCAATTTTATAGGATGTCAACGCGGACAACACAGCATTGTGATAGTTGTAATCCTCATACTTTAAAGTGCGCGGTGTAAACTTCAAGACATGATAATCCTTCAAATAACCTATTAGTGTCTCTAACTGACTGCGAAGCTCAAAAATAGGAAGTGAAGCTGCCGTTACCGATCGATAGCTGTTCTTAATAAGAGTGAGCATTTTATCGTATTCATCATGTAGAGGAGAATTAGTCTTGGCCAACATCGATTCGTTGATAATGGCTCCAGCTTTAGGGGAAGCTTGCTTAGCTGTTGTCTTGGCTCCATCCGAACTGGCCTCACCTTGGTCACCTTCGATTTCCACTTGCCCAATCAAAAAAGCCTGTAAAATATCTAGATCACGAGGGAGCAATATTTTTCCCTTAGTGAATAAAGTCCCCCCTAAAGGTGTAATTACATCCTTTATTATCTTTGAGCCTGCTTTAACTTCTCCAACCAATATATTTGGCATATACTCAGCCCCTTAATTTCTATAAGCCGTACACCCAGCATTACCTCACATTGATAAGACAGATAATTTCTGAGAAATTAGTACTTTATAGGATTCTATTGGCTAATTATAGTACGGATAAATGGAAGACACTAGTGCAGTGAAAACTATTCTTTCAAAATATTTATTTTATTTTTTGAAGCATCGGTCATTCAAAAAGCAACAAAAAGAGCAAGAACTTCTGTAATAGAAGCCCTTGCTCTTTTTTGAATTCAACCTATTCTAAGTCAGTGTCTTCGTCCTCAGTCAGGATCTCAGGCTGATCAATATCGCCAGATTCCTCGACTGTATCTTGCCCATCCAGGCCTTCTTGCCCTTCCAAGCCTTCCAGACCTTCCACTTCCTCAGATTCATCCTCTTCGTTCTTGTCAGCTCTACACAAGGTAGCTACTGCGTCATCCTCACGGATGTTAATCAGCTTAACCCCTTGAGCATAACGGCCCATAGTAGAAATTCCATCCATGCTGGTACGAATCAGGGTACCGCTAGTCGTAATAATCATTAAGTCTTCATCCTTCTTAACGACCTTAAGACCCACTACAGGACCATTCTTATCGGTGAGATTAATGGTCTTGATCCCTTTACCGCCACGAGTCTGGGAACGATAATCACCGGCTGGTGTGCGTTTACCATAGCCCTTGGTAGTAACAATCAGAACCTCAAGCTCCTTATCGACACAGTCCATACCAATGACATGGTCATTACCGTCAAGCGTAATGCCCTTAACGCCAGTCGCGCTACGTCCCATAGAACGCACATCATTCTCTGAGAACGTGATCGACATTCCGCGAGCTGTACCGATAATGAGATTTTGCTGTCCATCAGTCAGCTTAACCTCGATTAGGGAATCTTCTTCACGAAGATTAATAGCAATAAGACCGCCTTTACGGATGTTGTTATAATCCCCAAGAGGCGTCTTCTTCACGATACCCTCGCGGGTAGCAAAGAATAAATATTTGTCGCTATCGCCATCTTCCACTTGGATTACCGCACTAATCTTCTCACCTTGTTCGATTTGAATCAGGTTGATGATTGGCGTCCCCCGGGCTGTACGGCCCAATTCTGGGATCTCATAAGCTTTAATCCGGTAAACTTTACCCTTATCGGTAAAGAACATCAGATAGTTATGAGAGTTACTCACGAAGAGATGCTCCACGAAATCCTGGTCCTTGGTGTCCATCCCCATGACTCCGCGACCTCCGCGCTTCTGACTGCGGTAGGTGCTGACAGGTAGACGTTTGATATATCCTGTATGTGTAATAGTGATAACAACCTCTTCACGTGGAATAAGGTCTTCATCCAGGATACTTTCTTCACCAACCGTAATCTCTGTCCGGCGTTCATCAGAATATCTATCGCGGATATCCTGCAACTCGTTGCTGATGATTTCCAGTACAAGATGCTCGTTAGCCAGAATTTCACGGTACTCTGCAATTTTAACGATCAATTCGTTATATTCATTCTCGATCTTTTCCCGTTCCAGACCGGTCAGACGTTGCATCCGCATATCGAGGATAGCCTGAGCCTGCTCTAAACTGAGGCTAAAGGTGCTCATTAATCCTTCGCGGGCTATATCAGTTGTCCGTGAAGCACGGATTAACGCAATCACTTCATCCAGATGATCAAGCGCAATGCGCAGACCTTCTAAAATATGAGCGCGTGCTTCAGCTTTTTTAAGATCAAATATAGTACGACGACGAATAACTTCAATCTGGTGCTGCAAATAATGATAAAGTACATCACGCAGATTAAGAATTTTCGGCTCGTTATTTACGATGGCAAGCATGTTGATCCCAAATGTGGATTGCATAGAAGTATGTTTATATAGATTGTTTAATACTACATTTGGATTAACATCGCGTCTCATCTCAACAACTACACGCATACCGTTACGGTCAGACTCATCTCGAAGATCCGTTATACCTTCGATCCGTTTCTCACGTACTAATTCTGCGATTTTTTCAACCAATCTTGCTTTGTTAACCTGGTATGGAAGCTCATGCACAATGATGCGAGCCTTGCCGTTGTTCTCTTCGATCGTTGCCTTCGCACGCATGGTTACTGAACCACGCCCCGTACGATAAGCCTGACGAATGCCCTCACGACCCAAAATATATCCAGCCGTAGGGAAATCCGGACCTTGGATAAACTCCATCAATTCCATTGGCGTGATATCAGGATTCTTAATCATCGCCTGCACACCATCGATAACTTCACCAAGGTTATGCGGTGGAATATTAGTAGCCATACCTACGGCAATACCCGATACCCCATTTACGAGCAGATTCGGATAACGAGCTGGCAATACAACCGGCTCATTCTCTTCACCATCATAGTTGGGTGCGAAGTCAACTGTCTCTTTGTTCAAATCACGAAGCATTTCGCCTGCAATCTTGGAGAGACGGGCTTCTGTGTACCGCATCGCCGCGGCCATATCACCATCAATCGAACCAAAGTTCCCGTGACCGTCTACAAGCATATAGCGCATCGAGAAATCCTGAGCCATCCGTACCATTGTTTCATAGACAGCTGAGTCACCGTGAGGGTGGTACTTACCGATAACCTCACCGACGATTCTTGCAGATTTCTTATGAGGCTTATCCGCAGACATTCCAAGCTCCGACATCGCAAACAAAATGCGTCGGTGAACCGGCTTGAGTCCGTCCCGCACATCTGGCAAAGCCCGGCTAACAATGATGCTCATTGCGTAATCCATAAAGGATTCACGCATTTCCACGCCAATGTCCCGATCTTTGACTTGTGGGTTATTTTGTTCAGCCATGAGTTGCTGGACCTCCTTCAGTTAAAAAACCGCTACCCTTAATTATATTACTTTCACAAAAGTAGCACAATTAAACATGATAGCCTTTTATCTTCTAATATTGATTTCTTTTTGCGCTTATCAGGGTATTTGCCCTTTCCGCAAATATCTTTACTACATAGACTGTAAAGACAAGAAACACGGTTTTATTATCCTAATATCGTTCGATAAGGCATAACCCCATATCCTTATATTATACCATTGTTTAGGTAGCTTGTCCTGATTTTCAGCTGTCAAAGATTATGCTGCCACTGCATTTTTTACAACAAGGAACCCAAAGGACCTATTCCTGCACAAAACTCATAAGGAGGAAGATAATGAAGATTCAACGCGTCCCAAGCAAATGGGCTAAAACGAAAGTCATCCTTCAAAATCACTCTCTATTGCAATATGTGCCTGATACCCGTAAATTCGATGTCAATGCTCTTAAGGAGATGCTTGCGTTATATACAATGGTCTATATTAAGCCAGATCGAGGAAGTTATGGTATCGGTGTAATGAGAGCTGAGCAGCGTACTGTAACTCTTAGCACTAGCAAACAGAAAGCTGAACACGGTACCGACCTCGATAACGTTAATAAAGAAGAGCCTGAAGAACAGATCTTGTATATTTTAAGATATGGGAAGACTGCGGAAGTGTTTTTCTCACCAGAAGAGCTGTATGAGAACTTACAGAAACGAATTCAGAATCGAACCTATTTGATTCAAAAAGGGATTGACCTTCTGCGTCATCAAGACCGCCCTTTTGATCTTCGGGTTCTTACCCAAAAGACTCCATCAGGAGTATGGGAAACAACAGGAATGCTTGGAAGAGTAGCTGCCCCTCAAAAAATCGTCACCAATTATCACAGTGGAGGCAGTATCCTTTCCGTAAGTACTCTGCTAAAAAATTATATGCCGCCCTCTGAAGTCCTAGTTACGACCAATCACTTAAAAGCTTTGGGTATACAAATCGCGACACAGCTTCAATCTGCCTATCCAGGAATCAAAGAGATTGGTCTGGATATTGCCATGGATCAACATCTGGATATGTGGCTGCTGGAAGTCAACACTCTTCCGTCCATTGCTGTATTCAAATTATTTCCTGATAAATCAATCTATCGTAAAATACATCGCTATGCCGTAGCCTATGGACGTGTAAAAGCAAGAAAATCCCCTTATTCGACACGCAATAAACAATCTACAAGAGCCTAAAAAGAAGCTTGAAATCAAAGAACCTCCAGCGTTCTCATTCCGTTAGGAATAGAAGCCGGAGGTTGTATTAAATATTGTTTTTACACATCAAGGTATCTAACGTTCTTGGCATGCTCATGGATAAAGTCACGTCTTGGTTCAACATTGTCACCCATAAGTGTATCAAAAATACTATCTGCCAGCATCGCATCTTCAATCGTAACCTGGAGCATCATACGGGTCTCAGGGTCCATCGTTGTGTCCCAAAGTTGGGTTGCATTCATCTCTCCCAAACCTTTGTAACGTTGGACGTTAACCTTAGCATTTTCTCCAAAAGAAGCGATAATATCATCGCGTTCCTTCTCGCTGCCTGCGTAGCGGATAACCTTATTGCGCTCAATCTTAAAGAGAGGAGGCTGTGCAATATAGATATAACCCGCGTCTACTAGCTTCCGCATGTAACGATAGAAGAACGTTAATAATAGCGTTCTAATATGGGCTCCATCGACGTCGGCATCGGTCATAATAACGACTTTATGGTAGCGAGCCTTCGATAAGTCAAAGTCATCGCTGATCCCTGTGCCCAAAGCCGTAATGATGGCGCGGATCTCCGCGTTAGATAAAATACGGTCAAGGCGAGCTTTTTCAACGTTTAGGATCTTACCACGCAACGGTAGAATCGCTTGGAAATGGCGATCCCGTCCTTGCTTAGCCGATCCACCCGCTGAGTCACCTTCGACGATGTATAGTTCGCTGATCGAGGCATCCTTGGATGAACAGTCGGCGAGTTTACCAGGCAGAGCACTGACTTCAAGCGCACTCTTCCGACGGGTTAACTCACGTGCCTTACGAGCAGCTTCTCGCGCGCGTGAAGCGGAAAGTGATTTCTCAAGAACGCGACGTGACACTGCTGGGTTTTCTTCCAGGAACTCTTGTAATTTCTCTCCGAACAGTGATTCTACGATACCCCGCACTTCACTATTTCCGAGCTTAGTTTTCGTTTGACCTTCGAATTGTGGATCTGGAATTTTGACAGAAATAATGGCTGTCAATCCTTCACGTACGTCATCACCAGTCAGATTCGAATTGCTATCCTTCAGTACTCCCGCTTTACGAGCATAATCGTTGATGATACGGGTCAGCGCACTTTTAAAGCCGGATTCATGCGTTCCGCCCTCATGCGTATTAATATTATTCGCAAAAGAGTAGATGTTCTCAGTATACGAATCGTTATATTGGAGAGCCACTTCAACTTGGATCATATCGCGTGAGCCTTCCACGTAGATCGGATCCTCATGTAGTGCTTCTTTTTTCTCATTCAAATATTTCACATATTCAACGATACCACCCTCGTATTTGAACACGTTGGTGACATCCGTCCGCTCATCATGAAGTGAAAGCTCGATTCCTTTGTTAAGAAAAGCCAGCTCCCGAATACGAGTAAGCAGTGTCGAATATTCAAAAACTGTGGTTTCCGTAAATATTTCAGGATCCGGATGAAAGGTTGTAGTCGTTCCTGTCTCATCTGAATCGCCAACGATTTTGATATCATACTGCGGTGCACCACGTCTATATTCCTGTTGGTAGATATGACCGTCACGTTTGACCTTAACAAGGACCTTTTCAGACAAGGCATTCACTACAGAGATACCCACACCATGCAAACCACCGGAAACTTTATATCCGCCACCGCCGAATTTACCGCCTGCATGCAGCACGGTCATTACGACTTCAAGCGTCGACTTCTTAAGCTTTACATTCTCACCTACAGGTATGCCACGTCCATTATCGATAACAGTGATCGCGTTATCCTCATGTATAATCACTTGAATCCGGTCACAATAACCTGCGAGTGCCTCATCGATACTATTATCGACGACCTCCCATACCAAGTGATGGAGACCTTTAGAACTAGTCGAACCAATATACATGCCCGGACGTTTCCGAACCGCTTCCAGCCCTTCCAGTACCTGAATCTGGCTCTCATCATATGTCGGTTGATTCATTGACATGCCTTCACCTACTTCTTTCTGATTATCTCTTTGTTACCCAATGCAAGTTATATTTCGAGCAAAATTTTGGCTCTTTTTTTAAGAGTGGAGGAGGAGATGGGGGAGTAATACACGATATTTTTAGTTACGACAATAGATTTTGCTTCCTCTTCGCCAATCCGCTCAAGCTTCTTATCCTGCTCAGAGTGAATAACGAATTGCTTAGATACCTTGGAAGATTTCTCAATCGAAATATCAAATATAGCAATTAACTCCGAAGACCTAATGATCTTCTCCCCGCCCAAATGAATATACATGATCGTCCTCCGCTCTTTTATAACTCAACTTTTCCATCATGAACATGAAATAGGCTGGCGCCCTTTAATTTATCGGCATTCAGACCCTCAATTCCGGTAGCGGTAATGAATGTCTGTACCTTGCTTTGAAAGGTTTCAATAAGCTGGGTCTGGCGGTAAGGATCAAGCTCGGATAAAACATCATCAAGAAGCAGCACAGGATATTCTCCGATTTCCTCATGGATCAGCTCGATTTCCGCCAGCTTAAGCGATAAAGCCGTGGTACGCTGCTGTCCTTGAGAACCGTAGACCTGAGCTTCCCTTCCGTTGATAAAAAAGGACAGGTCATCCCGATGGGGACCCGTCAGCGTCATGCCGCGCCTGATTTCTTGTTCTCTCGTTTGTGATAACTTTAACATAAAATTGTCTAATAAGACAGCTTCATCTTCCTCATCCCGATCGCCGAAAGAGGGGACATAGAGCAATTTCAGTTCTTCTCCGCCGTTCGTAATCCCCCGGTGAATGCTTTCAGCCCATATTTGCAGCTTCTTTATGAATTGTTTCCTTTTTTTGACGATTTTAACACCATGCTCTACAAGTTGAGCATCCCAGATTTCCAGAAGCTCTTTCCCTGCAGCCTCTTTTCCCCATAATTGCTTTAAGAGATTACCTCTTTGCAAGAGAATTTTTTGATACTGCTGTAGGTGAAATAGATAACTAGGCTGGACTTGGCCGATCTCCATATCAAGAAAACGCCGTCTGATACCAGGGGTCCCTTTTACAATCTCTAAATCTTCCGGTGCAAACATGACCACATTCAGAGATCCAACAAACTCACTAAGGCGCCGCTGCTCCAAACCATTGATCTTGGCTTTTTTACCTTTGGCAGATAGGGTGAGCTCCAGCTTGAGATCGCCATACTTGCGTTCCACCTCGGCAACGATCTGAGCTGCATCTCCGGGGGCATCGAAGGAGATAAGTTCGCGGTCCTTAGAGGTGCGGTGGCTTTTGGTCATCGCCAGGACGAACAATGCCTCCATGAGGTTTGTTTTGCCTTGGGCGTTCTGACCCAGAATCAGATTCACATCGCCCAGGCTCTCCAGACGCAGCAGCCCGTAATTCCGATAATGCTGCAGACCGATATTTTTAACAAACACGAAATGGTTCCTCCCCTAGCGTACTACTCTTTTACTCCTCCGCCTTCAACCTCAAAGGTACCGTTATCCTGCACTTCGATTTTGTCACCCGGATAAAGTTTTCTGCCGCGCCGTTCCTCTACCTCTCCGTTGACCAATACGTGACCTTCCTGCAATAAAGCTTTGGCCATTCCACCTGTGGATACACAATCTGCGAGTTTCAAAAATTGGTCCAGCTTAATGTATCCACTGTGGATAAGTATTTTTTTCATGGTTTTTATCCTTTCAGCCACTTATCCACATGTTCATGAATGTTGGCATTAATTTGTTGTACGGTAAGGCAAAATGATATACAAGCTATTGGTTTGGTCAAGTGGTTTCAAAATGATCGGACTCATCATCCCTGTAAATGCAATAACGAGCTGCTCACTCTCTATGACCTTTAATACATCAAGCATATATTTCGAGTTGAAAGATATTTTGAGAGGTTCACCTTTGAAATCAATGACTTCAAGTTCCTCGCGAACCTTACCCAGCTCTGATGAGCTTGAAGAAATTTCAATACCGCCTTGATCAAGCGTCTGCATACGAACAATATTTGTTTTTTCTTCCCGGGACAGCAAATAAGCACGATCAATCGATTCGCTTAATTTTTTTGTATCTAAAGTTAGTTCTGTTTTGTAGGTTGTTGGAATAATTCTAGAAGTATCAGGATAAATCCCATCTAGGATCCGTGAATAAAACAGTACTTTGTCGATTTTGAAGAGAACTTGATTATCCGCAACGACAATATCAACCAGCATATTTTGGTCAGGGATAATTTTGCTGAGCTCATTAAGGGTTTTACCGGCAATAACAATATTTCCGAAATTGACATTTTCCGTGCCTTCAAGTTTAGCAGCTCTTGTTGCCAAGCGGTGACGGTCAGTCGCTGTAAACTTAAACTCATTGTCGCTCAGATTCCATAGTATACCCGTTAATATCGGAGTTGTCTCTTGGGTAGAAATAGAAAAGGCTGTTTGTTTAATCATATTTTTCAGCAAATCACCTGGTAGAGAGATCGTGTCATTCTCTTCAATGCTCGGTAACACTGGGAATTCTTCAGGGTCTAAACCTACCATCTGAATCTCAGTGGATCCGGAAGAAATGTACGTTTGGAATCCTTCTTTTACTTCCATGTGGATTTCTTTGGAGGGCAGCTTCTTAATAATCTCGACAAAAAATTTAGCGGGAAGGACAACACTTCCTGGCTGATCTATCTTCACGATGGTGTGGCTGTCATTCTCTGCTGGAATAAACGATTGAATAGAAATATCGGTATCACTTGCAGTTAATGTGACGCCTTGATGGCTAACTTCCAGTTTAATACCGGTCAAAATAGGGATTGTTGTTCTGCTGGATATAGCTTTGGATACGTGTTGAATGGATTCGTTGAGCTCATTTTTAAGAATGCTTATTTTCATGATTTCACTCCTAGCTGAAAAATTGGGAATTTCGATGGATTTGAGTCTGTTAATTACGCGTCTTTACATGATGAATTATTATAGTTATTTAATAGTATTAGTAGTAGGGGCGACGAATATGTGGATAACCCCACCAAACAGCATAAAATTAAGCCTACCCACATGTGTATAGATTGTGTATAGGCTCTTTGTTCCTCTTAGGAAGGATTTTTAATTTTCTCCGCAAGATTATTTACCACTTTGTACAACTCCTGATCGACCTTTAATGCCTGTGTAATTTTATCGTGCGCATGAATTACGGTCGTATGGTCACGTCCTCCGAAAGCCTCACCAATCTTAGGCAGCGAATAATCCGTTAGTTCACGGGATAGATACATTGCGATTTGACGTGGAAACGCTACGGCTTTGGTTCTTTTGCGTGCTTTGAAGTCTTCAAGGCGCAAATTGTAGTATTCTCCGACTTTTTGCTGAATATCAGCGATGGTGATCATCTTGGGACGACTGGAAGGAATAATATCCTTGAGCGCTTCAGCTGCCAAATGAGTGGTTACATCCTGGTTGGTAAGCGAAGAATAAGCCACTACCCGGATTAATGCACCCTCAAGCTCACGAATATTGGTGTCAATCTGGTTGGCAATATACATCATGGCCTCATTAGGGATATCAAGGTTCTCTGCCTTAGCCTTTTTGCGTAAAATCGCAATCCGGGTCTCCAGATCTGGTGGTTGAATATCCGTAATCAAGCCCCATTCGAACCGGGAACGCAGCCGTTCTTCCAGTGTGGGAATTTCCTTTGGTGGTCGGTCGCTGGAGATGATAATTTGCTTGCGTTCTTCGTGGAGCGCATTGAAAGTATGGAAAAACTCCTCCTGTGTAGACTCTTTTCCAGCGAGGAATTGAATGTCGTCGATAAGCAAAATGTCAACATTACGATACTTGTTACGGAAGCTTTCACCGCGGTTATCACGGATCGAATTGATAAATTCATTCGTGAATTTCTCAGACGAGATGTAAATTACCTTGTTATTTGGGTTATGTTCCAGGACATAGTGCCCAATTGCGTGCATCAAATGGGTTTTGCCCAGACCTACACCACCGTATAAAAACAAGGGATTGTATGCTTTGGCTGGTGCTTCGGCTACTGCCAGTGAGGCTGCATGCGCAAAGCGGTTCCCAGAGCCGATTACAAAGGTGTCAAAAGTGTACTTTGGATTGAGCAGATGCGTTTGTGCTTCTTCTCTTGATACTACGGGAGTCGGAGCGGATTGTTGAACCACAAGCTCAGGTGGCTTGCTTTCTTCAATCACGAATTTTACATCCACTTGTTTCCCTGTGACTTCGTAGACGGTTGCTCCTACCAGTTTGGTGTAACGACTTTCCAGCCATTCTACTGCAAACGTTGTAGGTGCCGAGATAATGAGAACCTGGGAGTTGAAGGTTATCGCTTTAGTAGCCTTAAACCAGGTATCAAAGCTCGGCTTGCTTAATTTGGTTTGAATAATCGATAAAATTTGCTGCCATAATTCGGAAGTATGGCTGTCCACAGACTGTCACTCCTTTAAATCTTCCAAATGTGGCATCAGCCATGAAGTGGAAATGTCGAAGAAAATAGGTTGGTGCTGATATTTATCCCCAGTAGGCAATATGAAGAGACAAAAAAATATGGATAAATTTGATTTGTTCACAACTTTATCCACAGCTTGTTGATAATTAAGAGAACAAACAAATCTATTCACATTCAAAAGTAATACCATCATAGCAAAACGCCCCTTGTTTTTCAATGAGCAGGGCTATTTTATCCACAAATTCAAGCACTTGTGTACAATTATTAGGAACACCACTACATATTGTTGATAATTTGTTTACGGTTCGACACTTTACGCCAAAGGTTCGATAATTTTATACACAGGTTGTGCTCAACTGTGAGTAGTCGACTTTATTTTTTGATCACAGGTGGATAACTGTCATATCTTGTGGATTACTTTTTTCCTGGGGAGAGTTGTGGATAAACACCTGAGCTTGAGGGGGAGGAACAAGCCGGTTACTAGGTTGACTTTTGCTCATAAAATATGTTTAAATATATAAAGGTGTTTTCTGTAAGGATATGTCTCGATATATAAAAATGATAATTCTTGTAGATACTGTCCCTACTATAAGGACGGCTTAGTCCGTTTCTGCTTATATGACAGTAATTAAGTTCCTGTAAGGGAGGTGCAATTATGAGACCGACATTTAGACCAAATGTGAGCAAACGTAGTAAGGTTCACGGTTTCCGTAAAAGAATGAGCACGAAAAACGGCCGTAAAGTGCTGGCAGCTCGCCGCTTGAAAGGCAGAAAAGTTTTGAGTGCGTAAGTTAGGCCACTAAGGGACCACTGCGGTGGTCTTTTTTTACTGCTTTTTATTATTATTGCTCTGCAAAAGTCTAGGATCTCGCTTAATGCGCTAGCTACACTTTGCGGGGCTATTTAACGTATATTGAGAAATATTTTGTGAGAAGTTGAAATTATTTTTCCTACTATATATAGAAGCTTAATTTCAGCACAGCAAATGTGGTCGTTTATGGCTGCTTGCAAATGCCTATACTATTAGAAGAAAAAATTCGGAGGGACACTTAAACCGGATTTTTATGAAGGAGATTCCCGTGCACAAAAAGTTACGTTTACGAAACCGTGCCGACTTCAGTCGTGTATACCGCCATGGGAAGTCATTTGCGAATCATCAATTTGTAGTGTATTGGTTTGGCAAAAAAGAGGTAGAGCGATTTAGAGTAGGTGTGTCTGTTAGCAAAAAGGTCGGAAACGCGGTTGTCCGTAACCGTATGAGAAGATTAGTTAAGGAAATCGTCCGTCACCATGAACCTGAGATTGCAGGTGGCTTAGACATGGTGTTTATCGTAAGAAAAGGAGCGCTTTCCATGGAGTATGCAGAGCTCGAAAAAAGTGTGCTGCATGTGCTTCGTAAAGCCAAGCTACTCAAGGCTTCCCGCAAATAAAGGGTGCTTAAGAGGCTTGTTTATTTGTATTCATAATTATGGTATGATTTACGGTGGAATGGAATGTTTAAGAGAGGGGTTTTGAAGTGTCTCTAATGAAGACTAGACGAGGAAAATGGTTTCTCCTCATCACGGTAATGGTGTTGTCGTTAGCTGTTCTGTCGGGATGCGCTCCGTCGACTGCTGTCACGCACACTACGGAGGATTTGAAGAATGGAGGCTTCTGGCAAAGTAATGTAGTGTATTATTTCGCCATTGCCTTGGACAAGTTTGCAGATTGGTTTAACGGAGAATATGGTTTAGCCGTACTTGTGATGGTTATTATTGTCCGCACGTTGATTCTTCCGCTTACTATTAAACAGGTGAAGAGCTCGCGTGCAATGCAAGCCATTCAACCGGAACTCCAAAAGATCCAGAAAAAATATAAAGACACACCTGAAAAGGTGCAGCAAGAAACAATGCGTTTGTTCCAAGAAAATAAGGTTAACCCAATGGCGGGTTGTTTACCGCTGATCGTACAAATGCCTATCTTTATCGCTCTCTACAACTCGATCTACTATAATCCACATCTACGGGAGCATACCTTCTTGTGGCTGGAGCTAGGTAAACCGGATCATCTGTTTATCTTACCAGTGCTAGCAGCATTAACAACATTTATTCAAACTAGAATGATGACCAAAATGAACCCAGTGCAACAACAAGGGCCAATGCAGTTCATGATGATGATCTATCCAGTTCTGATCTTCGTGATGTCGTACAATTTCCCTGCAGCCTTGCCACTATACTGGGTGTACAGTAACCTTTACACTATTATTCAGAACTACTTCTTATACCGCAACAACGATAAACACAAATTGGCAATCGCAAGTGCTGTAAAAAGTACAGATGACTCCAGTCCTGCTCCGAAGAGCAAAGGCGGCAACAAGTCATCGAAGGGAGCCAAAAAGTCAAAATGAGCAAAGTCGTCGCAACAGGGAAAACCATTGAAGAAGCTGTAGAACGGGGACTAACCCAGCTTGGAGTTCAAAAGGACCGGGTAACGGTCAACGTACTTGAGCAGCCATCAAGAGGATTCCTGGGATTGATCGGTGCGAAAGGTGCCAAGGTTGAACTAACCTTGATAGCCGAAGCCGCACCGGCATCAGCGGCGAGTGCTCCGTCACTGCCTCAACAGTCAGCAAGAGAGAGCAAACAGGAGGCCATCGGCGGTGTGCCACGCCAAGATTCCGGACAACCGGTGGAGGAAGCTTACCAAGAAGCCGTTCATTTCATTGTGGATGTCGCTAAGAGCATGGGGCTCGAAGTGGAGGTAGAAATCGTCCACACCAAGGAATCCACGATTCTGCAAATTTCCGGTCCAGATTTGGGACTGTTAATTGGCAGAAGAGGACAAACTCTCGATGCTCTACAGTATTTGGCTAATATTGTAGCTAACCGTTATTCCGACAGTTTTATACGGCTTGTGTTAGATGCAGAGAACTTCCGTGAGCGCCGTAAAAAAACGCTTGAAGAGCTGGCTGATCGTTTAGCCGGACGTGTAATTCGCACTCGTAAAGAGGTTGTATTGGAGCCAATGTCTCCTCAGGAGCGCAAGATTATCCACTCCAGGTTACAGGATCACCGGCAAGTGAGTACCCTCAGTAAAGGCGAAGAGCCAAATCGCCGCGTCGTTATAACCTTGAAGTAAAGACTATATGGATGCAATGACTCCTTGACCAATGTAAGGGGTCATTGTTTTTTTAAAAATAAAAGAACGTTTCTATTCAAAAAATATAAGTTTTGGGGTGAAAAACAGCATGCTTAGTGACACCATTGCTGCCGTATCGACGGCATTAGGCGAGGGAGGAATTGCTATTATTCGGGTAAGTGGCCCACAGGCTATTTCCCAAGTGGCACCATTATTTCGTAGCCGAGTTCCATTAACTGAAGCGGAATCGCATACCGTTCATTACGGACATATCGTCAGTCCTGATAACGGAGAGAAGATGGAAGAAGTGTTGGTAACCGTTATGAAAGGACCACGTTCTTTTACGACAGAGGATGTAGTAGAGATCAGTGCTCATGGCGGTGTAATTTCTGTAAGAAGAGTGATGGATTTACTTCTGCAGCAGGAGATAAGGTTAGCCGAGCCGGGGGAGTTCACCAAGCGTGCTTTCTTGGGCGGACGTATCGATTTATCGCAGGCTGAGGCTGTTATTGATCTGATTCGCTCTAAGTCTGACCGGGCTTTTTCTGTAGCTTTAAAACAGGTTAGCGGATCCTTATCGGATCGAATTCATGCTTTACGCCATACACTTATTGAGATGCTGGCTCATATTGAAGTGAATATAGATTATCCAGAACATGATGTAGAATCCATGACAGCTGAATTTATTAAAGATAAAAGCAGTGAGGTTATGGAGGGAATAACAAAGCTGCTTAAGACATCTAATGAAGGAAAAATACTTCGTGAAGGGATTACGACAGCTATTGTCGGACGTCCGAACGTTGGTAAATCATCATTGCTAAACGCATTAGCGCGTGATAACAAAGCGATTGTAACAGATATTCCAGGAACAACACGTGATGTAATAGAAGAATTTATAACGATAAATAATATACCGCTTAAGCTGCTCGATACAGCGGGAATTCGTGAAACGATGGATGTTGTTGAGAAAATTGGGGTGGAGCGCTCCAAAGCGGCAGTTAGTGACGCCGACCTGATTCTACTTGTGCTGAATGCTAATGAAGAGCTGCATGAGGATGAATTGGCATTGATGGAACAAATCCACGGTAGACAGTGCCTAGTAATCATGAATAAAATGGACTTACCGCCCAAACTGGATAAGGATAAGTTGCTCTCATTTTTTGAAGAGTCTAACATTGTACCGATGTCCGTTCTGGAAGAGGAAGGTCTAGACAAACTTGAAGATGCCATTTCGACACTCTTTTTTGGTGGAAAGCTGGAATCGGGTGACTTGACATATGTGAGTAATGTGAGACATATAGCCCTGCTCAAAAAAGCCTATAAATCACTTCAAGATGCATACGATGCTGCAGAACAGTATATACCGATTGATATGATTCAAATCGATGTACGGCTCGCATGGGAACAGCTTGGGGAAATAATTGGCGATACTGCAGCTGACTCTTTGTTAGACCAAATATTCTCACAATTTTGTTTAGGAAAATAAGATTCACGATTTAATATAATTTCAAGGGGGAAACAGGACATGAGTTATGATGGAGGCAACTATGACGTTATCGTCATTGGCGCTGGTCATGCTGGCTGTGAAGCAGCACTGGCTGCAGCCCGGATGGGTTGCAGTACGTTAATGATCACAATTAACCTGGATATGGTTGCATTCATGCCCTGCAATCCGTCCATAGGCGGACCTGCCAAAGGACATGTAGTGCGTGAAATTGATGCGCTTGGCGGAGAAATGGGCCGCAATATAGATAAGACATTCATTCAACTGCGTATGCTGAATACAGGTAAAGGACCAGCTGTACATGCTTTACGTGCACAAGCTGATAAATTCCTTTATCAACATACAATGAAGGAAACTATGGAGAAAACGCCTAATTTGACACTTCGTCAAGGGATGGTTGAGCGTTTAATCGTTGAGGATGGACGTTGTGTAGGTGTAGTTACGAAGACCGGAACCGAATACCATAGTAAGACTGTTATCCTGACAACAGGTACTTACCTGCGTGGTAAAGTGATTATGGGTGAGCTAACATATGAAAGTGGACCTAACAATCAACAGCCATCCGTGAAGCTTTCTGAGAACTTACGGGAGCTTGGGTTTGAATTGGTTCGTTTTAAAACAGGTACTCCACCACGTGTACATCGTGATACGATCGATTTCTCTAAGACAGAAATTCAACCAGGGGACGATGAACCGAAATTCTTTTCGTTCGAAACGAAATCATCCGATAACGAACAGCTTCCTTGTTGGTTAACGTATACCTCTGAGGTTACTCATCAGATTATTAATGATAACCTTCATCGTGCGCCGATGTTCACAGGTATTATCGAAGGAACTGGCCCACGTTATTGCCCTTCTATAGAAGATAAGGTCGTAAGATTCAGTGATAAATCTAAGCATCAGATCTTTTTAGAGCCAGAGGGAAAAAATACATCGGAATACTATGTACAAGGTCTGTCCACTAGTCTTCCTGAGGATGTACAGCTAGCTATCTTACGTTCCATTCCTGGTATGGAAAAGGTAGAGATGATGCGTAACGGCTATGCTATTGAATATGATGCAATGGTTCCTACACAGCTATGGCCATCTCTTGAAACCAAACGTCTTCCAGGTCTGTTCACTGCTGGACAAATCAATGGCACTTCCGGTTATGAGGAAGCAGCAGGCCAAGGGGTTATGGCTGGAATTAATGCAGCACGCAAAGTGCAAGACAAAGAACCCGTAATCCTAGATCGTTCACAGGGATACATTGGTGTACTCATTGATGATCTCGTGACTAAGGGAACGAATGAACCTTACCGTCTGCTTACTTCACGTGCAGAATATCGTTTGTTGCTTCGCCATGACAATGCAGATCTAAGACTTACACCTATCGGTTACGACATTGGTTTGATCACACAGGAGCGTTTCGATAACTTCACAGATAAGAAAGAACGGGTGGAGCGTGAAATTGTTCGTCTGCAAGAAACAAAGGTTAAACCTGTTGATGTAAACCAAGTACTAGCGCAATATGAATCGGCACCTATTGTAGATGGCAGTAATTTGCTTGTTCTGATGCGGCGCCCAGAGCTTGTATATAGTTTTGTTGATCAAGTATCACCATCACCAGAGATGCTGGATGCAGAAATGAAGGAGCAAGTAGAAATCCAAATTAAATATGCCGGATATATAGAAAAACAACTTCAACATGTGGAGCGCCTGCAAAAGATGGAGAAGAAAAAAATTCCAGATGACATTAATTATAATGAAATCCATGGATTAGCGATGGAAGCGCGGCAGAAGCTGACTAAGATTCACCCGATCTCTATCGGGCAGGCTTCTCGGATTGCGGGAGTTACACCTGCTGATATTTCCATTCTTCTTGTATATCTTGAGCATTACAACCGGGTAACCGCGGCGAAAGGATAAGCTATGGATAATACGGAAGTTCAATTCACACAACTATTACAGGAACGAGGCATATCCCTTACAGCAGAACAGTTAGCACAATTTGATCTGTATTATAAGGAACTCGTAACCTGGAATGAAAAAATGAATCTCACGGGTATAACTGAGCGAGAGCAGGTATATACGAAGCATTTCTATGATTCTATTTCATTAGCTTTTTTCCTTGATATTAACGAGATCACCACTCTCGCAGATATCGGTTCAGGAGCTGGGTTTCCAGGAATCCCACTTAAAATATGTTTTCCTCATTTGAAACTAACGATTGTTGATTCGCTCAATAAACGAATTTCATTTCTGCAGCATGTAAGTACGACATTGGGATTAACCGATGTACAATTGATCCATGGGCGGGCAGAGGATGTCGCGCGCAAGTTCACTCATCGTGATGCCTATGATTTGGTTACAGCACGTGCGGTAGCAAGACTGTCTTTGTTGAATGAATTTTGTCTTCCCTTCACACGCAAAGATGGGGTGTTCGCTGCAATGAAGGGCAGCGATCCTTCAGAGGAATTAAGCGAAGCTAAGTACAGCTTAAAAGAGCTTCGTGCTGAACTCAGCAAAGTGGAGTCGTTCAGCTTACCAGTGGAGGAGTCGGATCGACATATTGTTATGATCCGGAAGACAGGAGCAACACCAGCTAAATACCCAAGAAAAGCGGGAATTCCTGCCAAAATGCCATTGATGAAATAATGTTTCACGTGAAACATTGCCGATACTCAAAGTTCCTTTAGGAGCATTCTCTTTGAACAAAGGGGATGCTCTTTTTTTATGAAGATGATGATAACAAAAATCGATAAATATCAAATTAGATGAAAATTAGATTTATAAGCTGATTTGGTTGTTGCACCTGTAAAAATGCAGGAAAAATAGGTCTTTACGGAGAATATGATTATGTGGAGAAAAGTGATAGAATAGCATAGTAGACTTTAATTTTGTATATAACTCCTTCTCTGTACTCTTGTTCGAAAGAAGGAGAGATTATGATGCCTGTTCATTACAGGTAATTCCATAATATCAGAATGTTTTAGATTGCTGTACGATATGCTTTCCGTGAAGAAGGTCAAGAAGATCGTACTATAACGAAATTAGGTGGTTATGAACGGAATGAAAGAACAATTTACCAAGCTATTTGGGTTTAACGAGCGGAGCAGCGGAGAAGAAATCAAACAAATACCAGTTCATGAGGTCGTTAGCAGTCCTTACCAACCACGGACTATATTCGATGATGACAAAATTGATGAGTTATGTCAGACAATTAAAACTCATGGTGTCATTCAGCCTATTGTTGTACGTATGCGAGATTCCATATATGAGATCATCGCAGGTGAACGGCGCTGGCGGGCAGTTAAAAAGCTTGGTTTAGAGACGATCCCTGCTATTGTCCGTGAGTTCAATGATTCTCAGGCTGCATCTATTGCGCTCATAGAAAATCTACAGCGTGAAGGTTTGACCTCCATAGAAGAAGCTGTCGCTTATCAGAAGTTAATTGATCTTCATCAATTAACACAAGAAAGCTTAGCACAACGCTTAGGCAAGAGTCAGTCGACTATTGCGAATAAGATTCGTTTACTCCACTTACCTGAAGAGGTTAAGACAGCGTTGATGGAACGTCAGATTTCCGAAAGACATGCGCGTTCACTCTTATCACTGGATAGTGTGGAAATGCAATTAAAAGTTTTGGCAGAGATTATTGCAAAAGGATTAAATGTTAAACAGACGGAAGCTCGTATTGCTTTCTATAAACAAGTTTCGCAAACTAAAAAGTCAAAACGGGTCTCCTATACCAAGGATGTTCGTCTAGCTCTTAATACAATTCGTCAATCTATTGATATGGTGTCAGGCTCAGGTATGGAAATCAAAACGTCAGAAAATGACCGTGGTGACCATTACGAGATTGTAATCCAGATCCCCAAAAGATAAATTGTTTCAAAAGCTGAAGGCGGCCTTAAAGTGATTGGCCGCCTTTTGTGTGACTTAAACCAGGATGTATTGCTCAGTCCTGCATTTTAGAGTTTTAGCTCATATAAAGTAACATAGTTTGGCCGTTTGTACTTGCGATCTACGAGAAGATTCTTCCTAACTATTCGAGGTGAAATTAGTGTCCAAGATTATTGCCATAGCAAATCAAAAAGGCGGTGTCGGTAAAACAACATCCTCTGTGAACCTAGGTGCCGGTATGGCTACATTAGGAAAAAGAGTGCTTCTAGTTGATATCGATCCTCAAGGTAACACTACCAGCGGCGTTGGCATCAACAAGGCGGACGTAGCGAATTGTATATATGACATTCTCATTAATGAAGTAAATCCTCTAGAAACGATACTTGAAACTCAAAATGAAGGACTGCACATCATCCCGGCAACCATTCAATTAGCGGGGGCGGAGATCGAATTAGTATCAACGATTTCCAGAGAGTTGAAATTGAAAAAAGCCCTAAATGCGGTTAAAAATAATTATGACTATATCATCATTGATTGTCCTCCATCCCTTGGGATTTTGACGATCAATTCCCTTACAGCTGCTGATTCGGTAATCATTCCGATTCAATGTGAATATTATGCGCTCGAAGGGTTGAGTCAGCTTTTAAACACCGTGCGTCTAGTACAAAAAAATCTTAATCCGCATTTAAAAATAGAGGGAGTACTATTAACCATGTTGGATGCCCGTACGAATCTAGGGATCCAAGTCATCGAAGAGGTTAAAAAGTATTTTCAGGAAAAAGTTTACAGAACTATCATTCCTCGGAATGTCCGCTTAAGTGAGGCGCCGTCTCATGGACAATCCATTATTACTTATGATCCTCGCTCAAAGGGAGCAGAAGTGTATTTAGAGTTGGCAAAGGAAGTGATTTCTTATGAGTAAACGTTTAGGAAAAGGTCTGGATGCTCTGATTCCTTCTTTATCTATTAATGAAGATGATAAGGTAGTAGAAATCCCATTAGCTCAATTACGGGCTAACCCTTATCAACCACGCAAGGATTTCAATGAAGAAGCAATCCAGGAATTGGCTGAGTCCATCAGACAACATGGCGTGATTCAACCGATCATTGTACGGAGTGTTTTGAAGGGGTATGAAATCATTGCCGGTGAACGCAGATTCCGGGCATCGCAATATTGTGGTAAACCTACGATTCCAGCAGTCGTAAGAAATCTAAGTGATCAACAGGTCATGGAGATCGCCCTGATTGAGAACTTGCAACGTGAAAATTTAAATGCAATGGAAATCGCAGTTGCTTATCAAGGTTTGATGGATCAATTTTCACTCACACAAGAAGAGCTATCACTTAAAGTTGGAAAGTCCAGATCACACATCGCTAACTTCCTAAGATTGCTTACTTTACCGGAAGAAGTAAAAGAATATGTTTCACGTGGAACAATGTCTATGGGACATGCACGAGCTATTGTTGCCCTGAAAGATCCGGAAGTTATTAAACAATTGGCTGAACAATGCGTGGAACAGCAATGGAGCGTAAGAGAGCTTGAAGAAACAGTGAAAAATCTGGATCGAAAGCCAACGAACGGTACAAAGATTAAAGTTGTTAAACGTGATCCCTATATTGATAATGTAGAGGAAGTATTACGTGAACGGTTTAAAACAACGGTTAAGATAAAACAAGGTAAGGAAAAAGGGAAGATTGAACTGAATTACTACAGTGCGCAGGACTTAGAAAGATTGTTAGAATTATTGGGTAACTAAATGGGTATCTATGCCAAGAACATATCCTGAGCTATCCGTAATCGGATGAGTAGGGGTATGTTTTTTCAAAATATAAGGATGTATAAAGTGCAGCTGAATATTATTCTTATATTTTCTACAAATAAGGTTATTATCAATAAAGGGCGACAACGTTGTTTCTTCTTAATGAAAAAGAGTATGAGACGAGGAGCGGGGTTATGGAAGACTTCGTATATTTGGATCATGCGGCTACGTCCTGGCCTAAACCTCCAGAGGTGGCAGCTGCGATGATGAATGCTTTGCAGTCGGGAGCAAATGCTGGCAGAGGGAATTATTCGTTGGCCATGGGAAGCGGACGGGTGTTGGTGAGAGCCCGGAGTTTGCTGGCGGAGTTGTTTGGGGTTTCTAATGCACAAGACATAGCGTTTACCCAAAACACTACGATGGCATTAAATATGGCGATTAGAGGTACGCTCAAAGCAGGGGATCATGTAATCTCTACAATGACTGAACACAATTCTGTGCGGAGACCTTTGGAATATTTACGTAAGTCACTAGGGATAAGTGTTGATTATCTGAAGGTGGATCGAGAAGGGCAATTGGATTTGAACGAATTGGACAAGGCGTTTCGACCAATCACTAAAATGGTAATTTGTAATCATAGCTCCAACTTATTAGGTAGTATACTTCCCATTGGTGAAATCGGAGATCTAGCTAAAGCAAAGGGTGCTATATTTCTAGTGGATGCTGCTCAAAGTGCAGGCTCGCTTGATATTGATGTGAAAAAGATGAATATTGACTTATTAGCTTTTCCTGGGCATAAAGGATTGCTTGGACCACAAGGGACTGGTGGGCTCTATATATCACCTGAATTGGATCTCGAGCCCTTAATGCATGGAGGGACAGGCAGTCAATCTGAGAATAGTGAACAACCCTCTGTTCGCCCAGATCGGTATGAAGCGGGAACGCAAAATGCGGTAGGAATTGCTGGTTTACTAGCCGGTGTTCAAAAGGTAAAATCGATAGGGACAAACGTTATCCACGAAAGAGAGTGGAAGCTGACTCAACTGCTGATGGAGGGCTTGTCCCATATTCCAAACATTAAACTGTTAGGGCCCACATTAGGGGCTCCGAGAACTGGAATTGTGTCGTTTGTAGTGGATGGGGAAGAATCGGCGAATATAGCCCACCGTCTAGATCGTGAGTATAAAATAGCCGTCAGAGCGGGTATGCATTGTACCCCACTGGCACATAAGGCTGTTGATACACTAGAAAGTGGTGCTGTTCGGGCGAGTGTAGGCGTAGATACAACAGAGCATAATATAAGCAGAATGCTAGCTGCTATGGATGAGTTATATGGCTGATGCCCGCAGCAGATAAATAAAAAGGATGGTCCATTCATGTCTGAAATGAATCAATTAATTAATGAACAGTTGCAGTGGTTTGTGTTTGGTTTCGTAGTAATTATGCTAGTGTTGATAGTGACTGTAATCGCCCAGGGAGCTAAGCTGCGGACTATACGGCGCAAATATGAGGCCATGATGGCAGGAAGCGGTGTGGAGGATCTGGAAGGCCTTCTGGTTGATCTGAAGAACCAAAGCGACATGCTGGAAGAAGAACAACGTGAGCAAAAAGCGTTGATAGAAGCTACCCAAGTCAAAATCCGCGGCATGAAGTCAAATATCGCTCTGAAGCGTTATAATGCCTTCGGTGAACGTGGTAATGATTTGAGCTTCTCGGTGGCTATTCTGGATGATAATAGCAGTGGCATTGTATTAACCAGCCTTCATAATCGTGAGAACTCATATATTTACTCCAAGCCTATGCAAAATGGGGAATCACAATATGCCTTATCGCCTGAAGAAAAAGAAGTTATAACTCTCGCGTTGCAGCAGAAGTAGCATGCAGGTTCCATTGTTTTAAAGCAGAATATAGACTTGTAGCGATAATATCAGATAATCGCATGACTAGACTTAGCCGTGTATTCTGCAATACGAAATACTCCATAAAGCCGCCGACATTAACGATTCCAGTCAAATGGATATCTCCAACCGGCGGCAATTGTTTATTTACGCCAGCCCCTGGTCTGAGGGGACCTTCAACGACTTGGATGCAGCCAACACTAGTAGAGTGACCTAAGCAGGCATCTATTCCGATGACAAACGGGTTATTATATTTTTCATTAATTAGAGACAAAGTCTCTTCAAGATTGACGGCATGAACCGGTTCTTCAAGGGTACCGTATAAATGAAACAATGGACTATGAAAACGGGATAATGCAGTACCAACAAGAGGACCGAGAGAATCTCCGGTGGAGCGATCAGTGCCTACACAGATGACGATAATTTGAGTCTCTGGACGCGTGCGTGAAAAGTGAAAAAGTAGCCGATGAGTAATTGCGGAATAGATATCGGGATCTGTATGTGATATTTTTAAACAGGACGTTTCTTGCGCTGCTGTAGCCTTGGATGAGGAGTTCATACCATCTTCCTTTCTAAGGGTGATTCTATTTGTTGGTATCTAGTATATGGATAGAAGAGGGGTTTTATACTCCAGCAGCAAGAGATAGGACGATAAACCTATGGAGAGGCTTGACGTATATGCAGGATGAGATGTTAATAGCGTTTGACTCCACCCAGCAGGCGCTTCGTGCTGAAATGCTGCTTGAGTATGCTGAAATAGAAATTGATATATTTCCAACTCCGAAGGAGATCACCGCAGGCTGTGCAATTTCAATTCAGTTTTTTCAAAATGCGCTGGAAGAGGTAAAAAGAATTATAGTTGAGCAAGAAATAGAAATACGCGGCATCTACGGAAAACACAACGAGAACTACATACTGATTTAGGGGTAGGGAGGAGTACATGCGATGAATATGTGGATACTGGAGGCTGATACACCCGGTGCGGATACATTAAAAGATGCCATTCGCTTTAAAGATAAGGTGTGGAATTGGTTTACCGATGCTGATATGTGGGCGGATGTATTATTTGCGGGTCTACGGATTCTTGTTATTTTTCTCTTAACCCGGGTTATTATTAAAATTGTTTCTAATATTATTGATCGTTCGCTTGAGCGTAAAACCGGTGGCAGACTTCTGTCCAACACACGAAGGTTTACTACGGTTGGGGAATTGATGAAAAATGTAGTGACAGTTATCTGTAATTTTGTGATGATCATGCTCGTGCTTTCTGAGTTCCACTTCGATTTGGCACCATTGTTGGCTGGAGCGGGTGTGCTTGGTCTAGCAGTGGGTTTTGGGGCACAAAGTTTGGTGAAGGATGTTATTACAGGTTTCTTTATTATTTTAGAGGATCAATTTGCAGTGGGTGATGTAATTCAAACGGGGACCTATAAAGGAACGGTAGAATTAATCGGACTGCGAACAACCAGACTGTTAAGCACAACGGGAGAAGTATTTATTATCCCGAATGGATTAATCACGAACGTAACCAATTATTCTCTCTCGAATGCATTGGCTGTAGTTGATGTTCCTGTAAAAATGGAGCGGAGCTTGGAGGCCACGCTAGGTTTGATTGGAGAAGCGCTAAAAGGAATAGAAGAGCGTAACTCTAATGTTCTTGCTTATCCTAATGTGCTCGGTATACAGTCCATGAGTACTTCGGAATATGTAATTCGTATAGCGGCTAGCTGTTTACCTAATGCAAAAGAGGTTGCGGAGAGACAGATTCAGAATGATATTAAGCAGGCACTAGAGAAACTAAGCAGTCTAGAGCAGGCCCAAGCTGCTCAAGCCGAAGAGGAAGCGCGTTTGAAGGCAGAAGAAGAAGAAGCAAAGGCTGAAATTGAACTGGAAAAAACAGAAAATGAGCAGGAAGTATCGGATACGCCTGACACTGGATCAAGACGCCAAATCGCAGCTACACAAGAGGGGAAAAAGGGGGAAGGGTAGTGGAACGTAAAGTTTTTCAGCTTGGAGATATTGTACAGATGAAGAAACAGCACCCTTGCGGTTCTAATGAGATGGAGATCATTCGTATGGGGATGGATATCCGCATTAAGTGTACAGGATGTCAGCATAGTGTTCTGATTCCCCGGGCGAAATTCGAGAAGAATATGAAGAAGGTACTGCGTTCTGCAGAGGGAAATACAGACAATAATTAAGCTTGCAAATGGCATGTCTGCATGATACAATTATTTTTGCTGCGGAGAGGTACCCAAGAGGCCCAAGGGGGCTGACTCGAAATCAGTTAGGCGTGTCACAGCGTGCGTGGGTTCGAATCCCACCCTCTCCGCCACTTCAGCATAATATAACATTTTAATGAATCCTTCGTTCCTGTAACGGAGGTTTTTTTGTGTCCACTGAGCTGTTTGCAAAAGATCATAACATGCAAAAAGAAGGGCCCTTTCGGGTCCTTCTTCAAGAGGCAGTACATCAATGATGTTGGAATTTCTCTGTATATAGCGACTAAAGTGATTTAGGCGTTGCTGAGGTTACTGCTTTTTAGACAATAACCCACTACTATTCCCAGCTAACAATAGATGCTGAATCAGATATCCTGTGATTGTGTTCGTCTACGACGGCCAACGGAACCACACCTCTCTTTTGTACTGCCTGAGTATAGTATGTGTAATGTCGTTTTTTTTATACACATTTATTTTTATTTAATGTACACGTGCTTTTTCAACCTTTTTCCACTTCCGATTTTTGTTACTGGTCTCGGGGAAGGTGTCTCCTTTTTCCATTTTAATATGCTGTGGATTCTGAATTTCGGTATGGAAGCTTCGCGCTTCACCTACCTCTGTATACATGCCTGGATTGGGGGCCTTGTCGCCTTTTTCATATTCTGTCTTTTCGCCCATCATTATCGCTCCTTCCTTAAGTGCAGATGAATTCACCGATTATTGTGCGCAGGTAGGGTTTTTTTCATGTAAAAAGAGGGTGGAAGGTTGTCCGGTATTAATATTGCTTGCACTCTGCTGCTCGTTTTGGTATATTAATCAGGTGCGAGTCTATGTTTGTGCTCGTTCCTTGCTCCTGACGTGATTAGGGGCCTCAGACCATAAGGAGGTGAAAATTATGCGCAAATATGAAGTGATGTACATTATTCGTCCTGACATTGAACAAGAAGCTGTTCAAGCAGCAGTCGATAAATTCCAAGGCATCATCTCCAATGGCGGGGAAATTACAAAGCACGAAGTGCAAGGTAAACGCCGTCTTGCGTATGAGATCAAGAAATTCCGTGATGGCGTTTATGTTTTGGTTAACTTCAATGCAGAACCTGCAGTAGTTACTGAATTAGAACGTCTTATGAAGATTTCTGACGAAGTTATTCGTTATCTCATTACGAACGACGTTGCTTAAGATCTTGACAAGCTTTGTAATGAATCGCTCTAAAGGAGGGGACCAGAATTGTTGAACCGTATCATTTTGATCGGACGGTTGACCCGTGACCCGGAACTTCGTTATACTCCCGCTGGTGTTGCCGTAACTCAATTTACGCTTGCCGTAGATCGTAACTTTACGGGCCAGAACGGTGAACGTGAGGCAGACTTCATCCCGGTTGTTACCTGGAGACAGCTAGCAGAAACCTGTGCCAATTATTTGCGCAAAGGTCGTCTGACAGCAGTGGAAGGACGCATCCAAGTGCGGAACTATGAGAATAACGAAGGTAAACGTGTATACGTAACTGAAGTTATTGCTGATAATGTTCGTTTCCTGGAATCTTCACAAAGCCGTGAAGGTGGAAATACTTCAAGTGGTGCAAGTAGTATGCCTGAAGAGCCAGCATATGGTGGCGGTGGTAACGCTGGACGCGGAAATAACAACAATAATTTCTCGCGTAACAACAATACTCAAGATCCTTTTTCGGGCGATGGTAAACCGATTGATATATCGGATGATGATTTGCCATTTTAATTAGGAAGGACTGAAAAGAATATGGCTTTTAAACCAAGAGAAGGCGCTGACAACGACAAAAGACCAGCACGTCGTGGTGGACGCAACAAGCGTAAAAAAGTTTGCTTTTTCACTGTGAACAAGATTACTCACATTGATTATAAAGATACTGAACTTCTTAAGAAGTTCATCAGCGAACGTGGAAAGATTTTGCCACGTCGTGTAACAGGTACAAGTGCAAAATACCAACGCGCTCTTACCATTGCTGTAAAACGCTCGCGTCAAATCGCGTTGCTTCCTTACACAACGGAATAGGACGTTTTATAGAAGCAGTCGGGAAACCGGCTGCTTTTTTGTTGTGAAAAACCAGCGTGTGGATTACGTTGACGTTCCATCTGGAATGTGTTAAATTACAGCTATCCTATAACAAAAGGGGAAATATTGATGTTGGTGACCGTTCTTAACTAGCAATTTCATAACACTGGATTAGGAAGGCTTTAGCAGGCTCGTCTTTTGGCGTTTACGTGCTCTATTTGAGTTCGTTTCGCGCAGAGGTCTGTTGTTCCTAACGGTGGATGATTTAGTTAAGAACACACGAAGCGTCATATGGCCTCTTTACGGCTATTGTTCTCTTTGTAATTAACCGTGCTCTTAGAGCACGGTTTTTTTGTTTTTCGGCCACCCTGGCTTTTATGGGGACCTTAAAACGCCAGAGAACAATAGCATAAAAAGAAGGGCAAGGACTGCCATAGTGGCATTCTTTGTCCTTTTTGCGTTAGGGAGATTTAGTTCCAAAAAAAGTTAATCAATAAGGAGGATTTGCTGTGAATTTACAAAGTCTAAACACGTTGGAATACGAAATTATTAAAACCGAGCTTAGCCGTCATGCGGTATCTTATGTAGGAAAGAAAACTGTAGAAGAGCTTATGCCTATGACCTATTTACCTTCGATTCAAAGAGCGATGGAGGAAACGTCTGAAGCTAAAGAACTGCTCGAGCGGGGGTCCAGTGTACCGATTCCTTCATTGGAGGGGATTGAGTGGATCATGTCACTAATGGGGACTGGATATTTGTACAGTGAGCAAGACTTCACTGCAGTGGCTACATTTCTAAAGAGCTGTAGTCAATTGCGCAAATATATGGCTTCTAAAGAGCAAAGTGCTCCCCGGATTGCTGCTTATGCTTCCTCGCTGCTGGAATTAAATCATGTGCGGGAAGCAATTGATCGTTGTATCCGCTTTGGGGCGATTGATGATGGAGCTAGTAAGGGGTTAGAGCGGGTTCGTAAACGGATTGGCGTAGCTAAAGAACGTCTTCATAAAAAAATTGACGGGATCATGTCGCGCCATCAATCGATTTTGCAAGAGAATATTTATAGTCAGCGTGGTGGACGTTACGTTATCCCCGTAAAGCGGGAGTATCATAAGCAAATAAAGGGATCGGTACTTGATCAATCCACAAGTGGACAGACGGTGTTCATCGAACCAGATGAGATCGCCTCCATGCAGATTGAACTGGATCTGTTATTAGGAGAAGAGGCGCGTGAAGAAGCTGTGATCCTCAGTATGCTGACCAGCATGGTAGAACAGGAACAAACTGCACTGCGCCTAAATATCGAGGTTACAGGTACCTATGATTTTATTTTTGCCAAAGCAAAATATGCACGAACGCTGGGAGCATCTGAGGTTACTCTAAATGATAGGGGTTTTCTAAGGATGAACGGAGGCAGACATCCCATGCTGCAGGGCATGATTCCAATTAGCCTGGAGATAGGGAAGGGATATAAGTCCCTAATCATTACAGGTCCAAATACAGGCGGGAAAACGGTGGTGCTCAAGACCCTCGGGCTGCTTACCCTCATGGCTCAATCCGGGTTGTTGATTCCGGTCGAGGAGGGCAGTGAGTTTACGGTTTTTACGGATGTGATCAGTGTAATCGGAGACGGACAAAGTTTGGCCCAATCACTGAGTACATTTTCGGCACAAATGAAGAGTATTGAGGGAATGCTGAGAGATGCCTCTAAAGGGGTGCTGCTGCTCATTGACGAGCTGGCGGCAGGTACAGACCCTGGTGAAGGAATCGCCCTCTCAATCGCCATTCTGGAAGAGCTGAGCCGTAAAGGGGCCAATATTATCGTCACAACCCATTTTAATGAGCTAAAAGCCTTTGCCGCTGCGACAGCCGGTTTTCAAAATGCACGAATGGAATTCGACAAAGAAACGCTGCAGCCGTTGTATCATCTGACTATCGGAGAAGCGGGGGAGAGTTACGCTCTGCAAATTGCCAAAAAGCTGGGTATCCAGGATAACGTTATCAAGCGATCGTGGGAGATCGTTGAGGCGCAGCAGCAAAGGCTGCAGAAAGGTGATGGGTCGGCATGGGCAAGTCTTTTTAGCAAAGAGGGAGAGAAAGGCAAGACTGCACCTGTTATAGAGGATTTTGAAAAAAAAGAAAAGTCTGCGGAATCACTGAGCGATAAGGAGAAGCAGACCCAATATGAAATTGGTGATGCCGTTCTTGTAACTTCACTAGGGCGGATAGGCATTGTTTATGAGAAAAGAGATCACTTAGGAATGGTCGGAGTGATGATCCAGAAGCAAAAAATGCGGATTAATCATAAACGTTTAAAGCCATATCTATCCAAAGATGAGCTGTATCCTGAGGAATATGACTTTGATATAATTTTTGAGAGCAAGGATACCCGTAAAAAGCGGAAATTGATGCAGCGTAAGCATGTCGAAGGCCTGAGAATTACGCATAAGGATGAAGAATAATGTAATAAAAGGATCTGCCTATGAGGTAGGTCCCTCTTTTTTTATAAATACTATGAAATATGCGTAAATTCAAGCAGGAGTATAGGCCTAAAGCTTAGAAGTTATTGTAACCATTCTAAAACTTTGTTACAGTAAATATTTATTCCATAGCTTATATGTAGATATACGTTCAACTAGAGAAGGGAAGGAACACATGAAGAATAAGAAGATATGCGGGTTCTTGTTAACAATGCTCGTGATGACTACTGTATTGTCAGCATGCAGCAGAGCAGGTACCAGCAGTAATTCATTATCTTTACATCACAATGAGGTGGTCGAAAAGCCACAGACTGGCGGAGTAGTTACTTATGGATACTCATCGCCGTTTATGGGCTTCTTTGAGCCTGCTTTTTATGAAGGTGAAGATGACTTTCATGTGCTGGAGTTTATTACTGAGGCCATGTTTACGATAGATGATGATTTATCAACGGTTCCTAATATCGCCACTTGGCAGGAGTCCGAGGATCATAGAATATTTACCTTTAAAATTAAACCGGGAATCCGTTGGCATAATGGAGATGAACTGACCGTAGAGGACTGGAAATTTGCGATGGAGACTATTGCTAGTCCAGAATACACCGGATCGCGTTATTATAGTGTGGAAATGATTCAAGGTGCAGAAGCCTATCATAAGGGTGAGGCGAAGAATATAACAGGCCTTAAGGTTATAGATCCTTATACTTTGAAAATAACAATGACAGCTGCCCGCGTTAATACGATTGATAATCTATGGCCGTATCCGATGAATAAAAAATATTATACTGGAGTCGCTGTTAAGGATATGCCTGAGAGTGATCAGATGCGAAAAAATCCGATTGGGATTGGCCCCTTTGAGGTGAGCCTTATTGAACCTGGCCAGCGGGTCGAGATGAAGCGCTTTGATCAATACTATAAAGGTAAGGCTTTATTGGATGGTGTGTTGTATAAGGTATTTGATGACAAGGAAATCATCAGCCTGTTTGAACAAGGCGTAATTGATATAGAGAATGCCCCACGAGATACTTATGAAAAGCTGAGCGAACTCGATAATATTAATATTTTACAATCAAATGAGCTTGCTTATGAGTATATAGGGTTTAAATTTGGGTATTGGGATAGTGAAGCTGAAAAAATCGTAATGGATAACCCTAAATTTGCGGATAAAAGATTACGTCAGGCGATGTATTATGCACTTGATCGGGAGGGGATCATTCAATCATTTTCTCATGGGTTAGGCAAGCCTATAGAAACTCCGGTTTCCAGTGCAAGCTGGGCGAAGATCCCTGACAGTCAGATTAATACGTATCCCTATGATCCGGAAAAAGCGAAGCAGCTGCTTGATGAGGCTGGTTTTGTAGATGTTGATGGAGATGGGCTGCGTGAGGATCAAAAAGGAGAAAAGTTAGTTATTCATTATGATTCTATGCTAGGCAGTCATTCAGCGGAGTTACGAACTGCTGCTATTCTGGAGGATTGGCGAAATGTGGGACTCGATGTGCAGCTTAATGGTGGGGCGTTAAAAGAGCTCAACACCTTCTATGAAGCAGTAGAGGCTGATGATCCGTCCATTGAGTTGTTTAACGGGGTATGGGGATTAGCTAATGATCCTGATCCTTCAGGTCTCTGGAGGGAGAATGATTTGTGGAACTACCCACGTTGGTCCTCGGAGCGGAATGAAGAATTGATTCGCGATGGCACAAGTATGAAGGCATATGATAGAGATTATCGACAACAAATCTATTATGAATGGCAGAAGCTAGTGAATGAAGAGGTTCCAATGATCTTTTTTGCGGAAAGAGAAAGCATTACTGCTGTTAATAAACGTCTACAAGGTGTGCGTGTTGATTCTTTGGGCTCCATAATTGAGCCTAATAAATGGTGGATAAAGGACTAAATTAAAAAAAATAAAAAAAATTACGCAAAAAGTGAAATCAAATTGCTGTTTCATTCGTCATATATATTATGGAGGATGACAACGATGAAGAGACGGATATTGATATGGGCTGGTGCAGCTTTGATAGTCGTTGTCTTAATTACGGTGTGGAGGCCTATCGAGCTGGGCTTTAAACCGGATATTGACGCGGGTTCAGCAGTGCTGCTAGATATGGATAGTGGAGACATATGGGTCAATATAAACGGCGATGTGCCTATGCCACCGGCCAGTGTGTCTAAATTAATGACTGAAATGATTGTGCTGGATCACATAACCTCTGGAACCCTTAGGTGGGAGGATAGAGTCCCTATTAGTGCTTACGCCAGTCAAATGGGAGGTATGAGTCTCTCATTAAAACGAGGAGATTTCTATACAGTAAGGGAGCTATTCGAAGGCATTACCATCTATTCTGCTAATGATGCTGCAGTTGCATTGGCAGAATATATGGCAGGATCAGAGGATTCTTTTGTACTTATGATGAATGATAGAGCACGTAGTTTAGGTTTATCTCCTAATACGGTATTTACCAACGCCTCTGGATTGTCGAGCAAGGATCTTGGTATCATTCGTCAGCCTACGCATATCGGTGGCCAGACGATGATGACAGCGAGGGATACAGCCAAATTGGCAGCTGCGCTAATCCATAATCATCCTGATGTACTGAATATTTCCGGTCGTACTCAGATGCAATTAAAGGATAAAGGGTTATATGTTAGTAATAGCAACCTTATGCTTCCAGGTATGGGCGGCGCTTACGCATACGATGGGGCAGATGGGTTGAAGACTGGATATGATAGCCAGACGGGATATTGTATTGCGGGATCAGCCCAGCGAGAGGGGCACCGGCTTATTGCGGTCGTTATGGGGGCAGAGACCTATGGCAGCCGATTTGAGGGTGCTGCTAAATTGTTCGATTATGGGTTTTTCCGCGGTTTACATTATGGAGAACGGGTAAAACATATTATACATGCCCTTGGAATTCGAAGTTAAATTTGGAGCATCATACCAGTAATTATTACTTGGTATGGTGCTTTTTCCCTATTCATGTCGGTATTTGTTGTTTCTTTTTATCCATTTAGTGATTACAATAGAAATATTGTTTTATCCCATATTATTTTAGAAACGCAAAAAAACTTTTTTCTATAATTTAGAATGACCCGAATTTCCTGAAAGGGGGGACAATAAGATAATGGAATAAGGGACAGTAAATTCGCCGCCGTGAGAAATAAAACCATGACTGCCTGAGAACGATCAGGAGGCATTGTAAATATATGGTATTTGTAATTATTCTACAATAAAGAAGGAATCAAAGATGAAAAAAATAAAGAAAAGATACATTGCGCTAATTGTTCTCGTCGTTGTTATAGCGGGAGGCTTTCTGTTTCGGAATTCTTTGGCCGTATTAGCCTTTGACCTCTTTTTGTCCGATCGGGTAGAAAGCAAGCTGAAAGAAGAATCTTACCAGCCACTTAAGGATGAGAATAAGGTTAAGCCAGAGCCGGTTGTATACAAAAGCGATCCATTCTCGCTGATGCTGCTCGGGACTGATCAACGCGACAATGAAACCGCACGTTCAGACACTATGATGTATGCTGTTGTTCGCCCTGAGGATTACAAAATTCTGCTTATTTCTATTCCACGTGATACGTATACCGAGATTATTGGGCATAACGATAATAAAAAAGATAAGATTACCCATGCTTATGCTTTTGGTGGGCAGCAAATGGCTAAGGATACTCTGGAAGCACTGCTGGAGCATGATATTCAGTATTATGCCACCATTAACTTTCAAGGGCTCAAGGATGCCGTTGATGCTATTGGAGGCGTTCCGCTGCCAATCAAGAAGGACATTGTAAACAAGGGTAAGGACCATGAAAAGTTTACGATCGAGGGTGGAAAGTCGAATTATAACGGTCAAGAAGCACTCAACTATACACGCTACCGTGAAGATAGTGACTTTAACCGGACCAAACGCCAACAGGTTTTTATTGATGTCGTAGCTAATAAAATGTTATCGATCAGCCAAATCGGCAATATTCCTAAGCTGCTGGATATTATGGGCGATAATTTCAAGACCGATATTGAGCCTTCAATGATTATTAGTCTGGCCAAGAAATTTATGGGCGGCAAAGATATGGATATCTCAAGCTTTACGGTAATGGGCGAAGGAAAACGTATTGACGGACTTTATTATGATATCGTTGATGAAGAGGACTTGCGCGAAGCTAAGGCGCTGATTGATAATTGGATGAATGCAGGAACACCTGTAGATCAACTGATTGAGCCGGGAAAAGCAAGTAATGCACTCGAGCCCAAAGCAACAGCAGTTACGCAGTAATTCTAATTGGAAAGCTAAACTCATATAAATAAATTGCAGCAGCCATAAACATTCTCATGGCTGCTGCTTACTGTCTTCATGTTATAATGAGTTGGAACTATTATTTAGCTGCTACGTATAATCACATTGGCATGGCAGTAAAAGGAAGTTAAAGAACCGTAATTCCTTCGGAACTCTTTGAGGAGGATCAAGAGATGAATATTGCATTTTTTTTACTTCCGAAACAGGAGGTGGCCTGCGTAACGCTCGATTCTACGCTGCGCCAAACGCTTGAGAGGATGGAGTTTCACCGCTATACAGCAGTCCCGATTCTTAACCGTAATGGAGAGTATGCCGGCACGGTAACGGAAGGTGATCTGCTCTGGTACATGAAAGAGTCGGAGGGTAAGGTTTCGTTTGAGAACGCTTCAAAATTTTTGCTGAAGGACGTTCCATTACGTATGAATAACAAGCCGGTCTCAATTGATGCGGATATGGAAGATCTGATTAATTTGGCTAAGGTGCAGAACTTTGTACCTGTGGTCGATGATATGAACCGGTTTATTGGAATTGTTCGCCGGAGTCAAGTCATAGAATATTGCGAGAAATTTGTAACAAGACAATCACAGGAATCATTATAGTCCCAGTGTATTCGCGGTTATAGAAGCTATCGGAACAAGGCCTGTATTTCCGGCGATAACGGAATGCGGGTCTTTTTTAAAGAAAGCTCCTCTCCCAAAAGAGGCATAGTCAGCATGGATTGAAGCATACTTAAGGGGCGCGGGGCGTCCAGTGTGACACCGAATTTTTTATGCTATAATGGAGAATAAAGCTTTTTGCCGGAGGTAGAGAGACGTGTCCAATGTGCCGAAGGATCTGGATGTAGCCAAGCGCGCCAAGGTAATTGAATGGCTGAAAACCGAAGTGATTGATCAAGTTTCAAGGTTATTTAAAGCGTTATGGGAAGGCAGTACTACCCGTGTCGGTGACAGTCTGGCTAGCTTGATTATGAGCTCTTATATTTTGGGCCGCAGACTAGGGATTCCTTATCGTTCTTTAGATGACTTGCTACTGGAGAAGCTTAGAAAGCACAAGCAGGAAGGGCATCAACTGGAAGATTGGTACCAAGATATATCTGCTTTAGAAGAACATATGCGTAAGAGGTGAATACTGTTGAAATTTCGCTGGTCATCTGTGGCTTGGAGCGTAGCATACTTACTTTTGCTGCTTAGTTTAACGACTCCACTCCTCATCATCACTACCCTTTTTATGATTGTTCCGGCAGTAGTGTTGTTTACTACCCTGAACACGAGACAATTTGTGCTGCATGTATTGCCGGTGTTGCTGATTGTAGGCTTGATTACACCAATTTATCTGTTGATAGCTGCGTATTTCTTAATACCGGCTCTGGTTATGGGGCGCTGGTATAAAAGACATGCCCCGGCCATGTCTACTGTGATCGCAGGTACGGTTACGATTCTTGCACAGTTCCTGCTGCTTTTGCTGCTGGGTACGGCATTATTTAATTTTGATCTGTCTACCTATGTGAACGATGTATTGCAAATGGTTAATTCACCTCTGTCTGAGCTCGGAACTACTAATCCTCTGCTCACTGATATTGGATTTTCAACTGAGGATGTAAACAAGATAAGTCATATGACGGTCCAAATGATCCCTATGACTCTAATCGTAAGCTCCTTCATGATTGCTGTGATTACGCATTCTATTGCCCGCCCGATTCTGAACAGTATGAATTATGCAGTGCCTAAGATGAAGCCTGCACGTGAATGGAGACTTTCGAGATCGTTTATTTGGTACTATCTGATTGGTGTTGTTCTACAGCTCTTCTTCTCAGGGTCGGAGAACAATTTCATCCTCATGATTTCTGCCAATCTTCTGCCACTGCTGCGAATTGGCTTTATGATTCAGGCCATCGGATTTTTCTTCTTCCTGGCGCATGAACGCAAATGGAACAAGATGTCTGCCGTTTTGTTAGCGATACCGGTTATTTTACTGCCGCCGCTGCGCATTATTGGTATTATTGATCTTGCGTTCCCACTGCGGGAGTATGTGACCAAATCGAAACGATAGGGTGAGAGTTCATGCCTAAATTTCTGCAAAGACGCTGGCACGGCTATCATACCGTATGGGCGTTCATGCTGCTGTTGGTCCTTATTATAATTGTCAGTGTTTATAACTGGGCGCTTGGGGTCGCCGGCCTGTTTCTCTCAGGTACTTTATGCTTCTATATGTTGAAAGCGGAGATCTCGTTCCGCCGTAATCTGGTGGAATATATTAATGGACTATCTTTCCGCATTAAGCGGGTAGAGGGCGAAGCAGTCAGCATGCTGCCGCTTGGAATCATTCTGTTTAGCGAGGATCGAACGGTGGAATGGAATAACCGCTATGCCGGCGATATTTTCGCACGTAAGTCTTTAGTCGGGGAATCACTGCAAGAATTATTGCCTGATATGCAGTCTTTTTTCACAGGTGCTGCAGCGGGTAAGCGGGAGGTCGCCAAAGAAGGTGTGCTCCATGACACCCGTCTTGAGATCACCGTGGATGAACGATTTTATCAAGCTGTCATTATTCCGAGTGAGCGTATTCTTTACTTGTATGATATCACTGAGCTTGTGGTGTTACGTGAGCGGTATGAGGATGAGAAGCTGGCGATCGGCATAGTGATGATGGATAACCTGGATGAATCTGCTCAAGGGATGGATGATCAACAGCGAACCTCGCTGATTGCTAAGGTGACGAGTGAAATCACTGAATGGAGTAAGCAGTTTGAGGTTTATCTGCGGCGGTTGTCCTCGGAACGTTATCTAATGCTGCTTAATCATCGTAGCCTGCAAGCGTTGGAAGAGAGCCGCTTCGTGATTCTAGATGAAGTCAGAGAAATGACTGCTGATCTTAAGGTACCCATGACACTGAGTATTGGTCTGGCCTTTGGCGCAGACTCTGCAAGTGAATTAGGGGCATTGGCCCAATCCAGTCTAGATATGGCGCTTGGCCGAGGTGGTGATCAGGCGGCTGTAAAAGCAGGCCAACGGTTATCCTTCTACGGTGGCAAGAGTAATGCTGCTGAGAAGCGTACCCGAGTGCGGGCGCGGGTCATTGCGCATGCTTTGCGGGATCTGATGCAGGAGAGCGATCGTGTGCTGATCCTCGGTCATCGGACACCGGATATCGACGCTGTGGGTGCTGCAATCGGCCTGTTAAGGGCTGCGCAGATGTATAATGTAGAGGCTAGCATTGTGATGGAGACTCCTAATCCATCGATAACTAACATGATGGAGCAGATTCGTAAGGACGATGAATTGTATAAGTCATTCATCACAACGGAGCAATCCCTACAGATCATGACAGAGCATACCCTGCTAATTGTTGTGGATACACATAAGGCGTCTATGACGATGGAGCCGCGGCTAGTGCAATATGCCAGCAGAATTGTAGTGGTGGATCATCACCGCAGAGGTGAAGAGTTCATTAACGATGCTGTATTGGTGTATTTGGAGCCATACGCTTCATCGACTTGTGAGCTGGTGACAGAGCTGCTTCAGTATATTCATGAGAAGGTAAAGATCAGTCCGCTGGATGCTACAATGTTGTTAGCGGGGATCACGGTGGATACGAAGCATTTTGCGCTTCATACGGGGTCGCGTACCTTTGAGGCCGCAGGCTTCCTGCGCCGGAATGGTGCCGATACCGTACTTATTCAGCGCATGCTCAAGGAGGATTTACAGGAGTATATTTCCAAAGCCGAAATTATCAAACATGCGCGGATGGTGTATGACCAAATCGCGCTTGTAGTTACGGCACCAGGCATGAAAATTCCGCAGCTTCTTATTGCTCAGACTGCGGACACGCTGCTTGGGATGACCAACGTAGTCGCTTCATTCGTCATCAGCGAGCGGCCTGACGGCCTGATTGGCATTAGTGCCCGATCACTAGGACGTATGAATGTACAGGTCGTGATGGAGAAATTAGGCGGCGGAGGGCATCTGTCCAATGCCGCGGTACAGCTTGAAGGAACATGTAAAGAAGCAGAAGCCAGATTACTGCAGGTGCTGGCTGAAATCGAATCGAAAGAGGGGTTATTCGAATGAAGGTCATATTCATAAAAGATGTTAAGGGTCAAGGTAAAAAAGGTCAGGTTAAAGAGGTATCCGAAGGTTATGCTTCTAACTTCTTATTGCCACGTGGATTGGTTCGTCCGGCAACGGAAGGTAACGTGAAGACGCTGGAGAATCAAGCGGCTGCTGAACAACGCCGTAAAGATAACGAAAAAGAAGAAGCACAGCAATTGGGTAAGAAGCTTGACGAGCTAACACTGACAATGAAAGCAAAATCAGGTGAAGGCGGACGTTTATTCGGTGCTATTACAAGCAAACAGATTGCTGAGACACTGGCTTCCACCAAAGGAATTACTATTGATAAGCGCAAGATTGAATTAGGTGAGCCAATTCGCCATATAGGAGTATTTCAAGTAAGCGTAAAATTGCATACTGAAGTAAAGGCCACACTTAAGGTTGAGGTAACGGAGGAGTAACATGGGTGGAGATCTCTTTTTCGATCGGGTTCCCCCGCAGAATCTTGAAGCCGAGCAGGCGGTAATTGGTGCGGTTCTGTTGCAGGATGAAGCGCTCATTACTGCAATGGAACGGGTGAATACCGAAGACTTCTACGATAAAGCGCATCAAATGATTTTTGAGGCGATGGTGCAGCTCGGAGAAGAGAGCCAGCCGATTGATCTTGTTACACTTACGTCCAGACTGCAGGACAAAGGAGAGCTTGAAGATATTGGTGGGGTTAGCTACTTAGCTAAGCTGGCGCATGCCGTGCCTACTGCTGCTAACGTAGAATACTACGCCCAGATTATCGAAGAGAAAGCCATGCTGCGCCGTTTGATTCGCACAGCCACGCAAATTGTGAGCGAAGGTTATACTGGCGGTGAAGATGTAGCCGATATGCTGAGTGATGCAGAGCGGCGCATTCTTGAAATCTCCAACCGGCGGAGCGGCAGTGGATTTATTGCGATCCGCGATGTCTTGATGGAAGTGTTCGACAAGGTTGAGTTGCTTCATCAAAATAAGGGGGGTACCTCAGGTATCCCAACCGGATTTGTGGATTTAGATCATATGACTAACGGATTCCAACGTAACGATCTGATCATTGTTGCGGCTCGTCCATCTGTTGGTAAGACTGCATTCGCCCTGAATATTGCACAGAACGTGGCAGTACGCGCTAAAGAAACTGTTGCGATATTCAGTCTGGAAATGTCAGCGCCACAGCTGGTACAGCGGATGATTTGTGCTGAAGCCAACTTAGATGCCAATATTATGCGTACCGGTGACTTCAAGAGTGATGATGATTGGTCCAAGCTGACGATGGGTATTCAGTCTCTATCTGAAGCGGAGATTTATATCGACGATACACCAGGTATCACGGTAACCGATATTCGTGCAAAGTGCCGGAGACTGAAGAAGGAAAAAGGACTTGGCATGATCGTCATCGACTACTTGCAGCTCATTCAGGGCCGCGGTAAAGGCGGAGAGAACCGTCAGCAGGAAGTATCGGATATATCTCGTACACTGAAGCAGATTGCCCGTGAGCTGGATGTGCCGGTTATTGCCCTGTCGCAGTTAAGCCGGGGTGTAGAGCAGCGCCAGGATAAACGTCCAATGATGAGTGACTTGCGTGAATCGGGTTCTATCGAGCAGGATGCCGATATTGTTGCGTTTCTGTATCGTGATGATTATTACAATGCGGATACGGAGAAGAAGAATATTATTGAGATCATTATAGCTAAACAGCGTAATGGTCCCGTAGGCACGGTAGAACTGGTCTTTCTTAAAAATTTCAACAAGTTCGTTAACTACGAGCGAGCACATGCGGAACCATTTGCTGGTTAAACCTGACATGTATAATTCCCGAACGATTGCACATTTCTTTGTGTAATCGTTCGTTTTATTTGACTTTGAAAAAAACCGCTGTTACACTGAGAATTGTCCTTTAGCGGGTTAAATCTGCTTGGCGTCCGGAGGGCCACGTACATAAGAATGACGTATAGGGTCCATATTATGAAAAATAATGGTGCTAAGTAGCACCTACGGAGGAATGAACATGTCAACGGTAGTCGTCGTGGGAACACAATGGGGAGACGAAGGTAAAGGGAAAATCACTGACTTTCTAGCGGAAAGTGCAGATGTGGTCGCCCGTTATCAAGGGGGCAATAATGCCGGTCACACGATTCTGATTGACGGTGAGAAGTTTAAGCTCAGCTTGATCCCTTCGGGTGTATTTTATAAAGAGAAAACTTGTGTAATTGGTAACGGAATGGTTATTAATCCGGCTGCCTTGATCCAAGAAATTAATTATATTCATGAGAACGGTTTTGATACTAAGAACTTAGTGATCAGTGATCGTGCTCATGTCATTATGCCATACCATATGGTCCTGGATGCTCTCGAAGAAGACCGTAAGGGTCCGAACAAGATTGGTACTACACGTAAAGGTATCGGTCCTTGTTATATGGATAAGGCAGCACGCAACGGTATCCGTATTGCTGACTTGATGGACGCTGAGGAATTCGAACTGAGACTCCGCCCCTTGATGCAAGAGAAGAACCAAGTGATTACGCAGGTCTATGGTGCCGAAGCTCTTAACGTAGAAGAGATTCTGACTCAATACCTGGAATATGCAGAAGTGCTGCGTAATTATGTAACAGACACCTCTGTTATTCTTAATGATGCCATTGATGCGGATCGCAAAGTGTTGTTTGAAGGTGCGCAAGGAGTAATGCTTGATATCGATCAAGGCACGTATCCGTTTGTTACTTCATCCAACCCATCTGCCGGTGGGGTGTGCATAGGTTCTGGTGTGGGACCGTCCAAAATCAAACAGGTTATTGGGGTTGCAAAAGCCTATACCACTCGTGTTGGAGATGGCCCGTTCCCTACAGAGCTGAATGATGCAACAGGTGATTATATCCGTGAAACAGGTCATGAATATGGCACAGTTACCGGACGTGCACGCCGTGTAGGCTGGTTCGACAGTGTAGTTGTGAGTCACGCTCGTCGTGTAAGTGGAATCACAGGGCTATCTCTTAACTCGCTGGATGTACTTAGCGGACTTGAGACTGTGAAGATCTGCACAGGCTACAAATACCGTGGTGAGGTAATTACTCATTACCCTGCTAGCCTCAAAATGCTGGCAGAATGTGAAGCGGTATATGAGGAACTTCCAGGCTGGAGCGAAGATATTACTTCTGCAAAAACGTTGGATGATCTTCCAGCAAATACACGCAGATATGTTGAACGTGTATCTGAGCTTACAGGTATTCCGATTGCTATCTTCTCAGTGGGTCGTAACCGTGAGCAGACGAATCAAGTATTGCCAATTTATATCTAAAACCTAGTTATACTAAGGAGCCTCGTTAGAGGCTCTTTTTTTTGTTCTGAGGACTATCTCTCTCTCTTTTGGGGCCTAGATTTATACCTAGACGTTTCCCAAGGCCGGTTCTAGTCAATACTGGATGTATAGAAGAACATGTACATGATCTACCAGATAGACTTGAACATAGGTGAGAGGAGAAATGAAGATGAAGATCGTGAAGCGAGCACTTAGCGTATGTCTGATTGTGGTACTTGCCAGCACTCTTTCAATTCTAACAACGGGCGTGGTTGTAAATGCTTATATTCAGTCGGTACTGGCTAGCTTCGATATTAAAGTGAATACTCCCGGTCCGGGATTTGGAGGAATGATTCGGAGCATCATTGGCATGGATAACAAATCTGACTCGGATACAGCCAATAAAGAAGTAACCACAGGGAGTACAGTTAGCAAGGAGACCGACAAAAGCACGGATTCGCCAGCTAAAGGCAAGGGCGAGCCCGTAGATGATAATACTCCGACTGATGCCTTACCAGTTATGGGGCAAGTTACAACCGAAAGTTCAACTGATAACGGAAGTGGAAGTGTTGGTGACCAACAATTAGTAATGACACCTGAGGCACTCAGTGACTTCAAAGATAATCTTCCATCGGAAGAGAAGGTAAATATATTCAATATTTTGATGTCCAAACTACCCCAGGATGAGATGGCAAAAATTTCAACAGCGATGGAGGATGGATTAACAGAAGATGAGGTTAAAGAGCTGCAACAGGTAATTGCAAAATATGTTGATGCAGACGAATATGAGAGCATAATGAAAATGCTTACACCAACTACAGAATCTACGCAATAGCTTTTATAATTGTCACTTTATAGACACAAGAAAAAGGTTAAAATTTCATATTTGCGCAAAAAACCCGCGTATTTGGCGGGTTTTTTGTCATGTCTAAAGTTGAAATTTTTCTCTAAGCTATGGTACAGTAAACAAGGACCTCAAGAGGTTAAATTTTTGTAACCTCCTTAACAACCTTTTTATAGGTTCATTAGAAGCAGGAATTAAGCACTAGTATACGCAGAAATTTACATGGACGTAATCTATATAATCGAGGTCGTACAATTAGCTTGGCCGCTTTTGTCGGAAGTAAAAGCGGACTGAAAGGGAGAGTTTCATGAAGGGATTTAAGTTCATGCGTCGGATGAGCAAGCTGCAGGATGGACATCCAGCAGAATCCGAGGCGAATGTTCAACAGAGCCACAATTTCGATCACGACTCCAAACACTTTCAACAAGAGAAAGGTACTCGCAGATTTCGGCGTGCTTGGATTTTGGGATCTGTCGGCCTTGTGCTTCTAGCTACGGTTTTGGTTGGAGCAGAGAAAAAGTATGTAGCCGCTAACACGGTTACCTATTATCAAGTGTTGGTGAAGGGCGAAGAAGTCGGAAGACTTACCGATCAGACGCAGCTTAACCAGCTATACGATAAGAAACAACGAGAATATCAGGAGAAATATCCGAATTCAACCATGGTGCTGCAAACAGAGGGCATAACAATAGAAGAGCAGAAGGCATACAAGCCAGAAGTTGATAGTGAGGCGACACTTACTAAACTAGATGGAATGCTGAAAGCTTATGCGGTAGGCGTGCAATTGATGGTAGATGGCAAGGCCGTTGGCATAGTTAAGGATCAGGAAACTGCTAATGCTGTGCTCGAAGGGGTAAAAAATCATTATGTCCCACAAGCAGAAGTAGCAACGACGGCTAGTAAGCTAACGAGAACAGCTGCTTCCAGCTCATCTGCTGCAAAATCGAAGGCTCCAGAGCAAGTAGAGTCGGTAGAGATTAGTGAAGATATTTCTATCGTTCCTATCAAAGCAGATCCTAATAAAGTGTTGGATGTGGAGGCAGCGGTCCAGACACTTACTGAAGGTAAAGAGGCGCCTCTTCTTTATACCGTTCAAGAGGGTGATACGATTTCGGGGATTGCCAAACGGTTTGAAATCACCCAAAAAGAGATTTATAGTAACAACCCTAACGTGAAAGAGCTGACGTTGAAGATTGGAGATACACTGAAGCTGAAGGTACCCCAACCAGATGTTACAGTAGTAACTGTGGAAAAAGTGACTGAGCAGATAGTGACTGAGCCGGAAGTGGTTGTGCGTTCGAGCGATCAGCTAGCGGCAGGCAAAAGCAAAGTGGTTCGTCCAGGACAAACTGGACTTAAAGAAATGGAGTATCGGGTAACAAAGGAAAATGGCATGGTTGTTCAAGAAGAATGGTTAGGCCAGACCGTTATAAAAACCTCGCTGCCAGAAGTTGTTTATCGGGGAACGAAGGTTGTTGGTGAAGGAACAGGCATGTTCAGTTGGCCGGTAAGCGGGGCAACCCTGACAAGTAGCTTCGGTGAGCGTTGGAGCCGTGCCCATAAGGGTATTGATATGGTATCTAGCAATCGAAATATAAAAGCTTCTGATGCCGGGACCGTAATCTTTGCAGGGGTGCAGAATGGATACGGGAATGTAGTTATTGTGGATCATCGCAACGGATACCAGACCTATTATGGTCATTTAAAAAGCATCTCGGTTTCTACAGGCCAACGCTTGGAGCAGGGTGGCAAGATTGGCGTAATGGGCAGCACCGGACGTTCGACGGGTACACATCTGCATTTTGAGATTCGGAAGAATGGCACTGCTGTAAATCCAATGAAGTACTTGCAATAATTCATACTTAATCCTTTAACTGCTCGATTTTAATCGGGCGGTTTTTATTTTTTTTAATCTACGAGTGACGGCAAAGCCGTTTCTTTTTGCTGGGCAGGGGGATTGCTTATTTCGTAGGATGTGACGGTTAGACAGGTATGTTAAAATAAAGGAATGATCATTAAGTAAGGATAGGAAGGTGAAGCTGGGACATGCAGATGGGAACGATTCTGGTAGTAGATGATGAACAGCCTATTGCTGATATATTGAAATTTAATTTAGAAAAAGAAGGCTACGAGGTTATTTGTGCTTTTGATGGTAACAGCGCAGTGGAGCTGGCATTGTCCAAAAGGCCCGATCTTATGCTGCTTGATCTTATGCTGCCCGGCAAAGATGGCATGGACGTCTGCCGCGAGGTGCGTTCTGCGCACTTGGACATTCCTATCATTATGCTTACAGCCAAGGACGGAGAGATTGATAAGGTACTTGGCCTGGAGCTTGGTGCTGATGACTATGTGACCAAACCTTTTAGTACACGTGAATTGCTGGCCCGAGTTAAAGCCCAGATGCGGAGACAGCATAAACCGTCACCACAGGGGATGGCGAGTGAACCAGCAGAGAATAAGCAGGGCATTTATCATTTTGATCTGTTTATAGATACAGATATGTATATGGTCTATAAGGGCGGGGAGCCACTTGACTTGACCCATCGTGAATATGAGCTGCTCTACTATATGATCAAACATGCCGGTAAGGTGATGACTCGGGAGCATTTGCTGCAGGCAGTGTGGGGATTTGAGTATTTCGGTGATGTGCGGACCGTTGACGTGACGATCCGTCGTCTAAGAGAGAAAATTGAGGAGAACCCCAGCAAGCCCGAATATATTTATACTCGGCGTGGACTTGGCTATTTGATGCATAGCCCTAAAAATGGAGGACTGTGATGAAGTGGCGGTCCTTTATCCGGACAATTCAGGCAAAACTTATTATTATTTACGTATTGCTGATTCTGATAGCTATGCAGTTGATCGGGGTTTATTTTGTGAGCTCGATGAAGAACTCGTTAACAGATAATTTCACCAAGGACCTTAAAGCACGTGCTGAGATGTTGTCCATCCTGACTGCTGATAAATTTGGTAGTGAGGCTGGAACGGCTGATGAGGAAACGGCTGTGGAAAGTCTGCGCGGGATGGTCAATAATCTGTACATTAACGGGGCTGAAATTCAGGTACTGGATGCCAGCGGCAAAATCATCACCACTTCTGTTCCCTCGCAGAATGACTATGTCGGGCAGCGTAACACCCAGACAGTTGTGAATCGGGCCTTGCAGGGCATCAGTGATAACGAGGAATATATTATTGCGGATGATAATGTGCGGAAAAAGGTTGTGGCTAAGCCTGTGCTCTCGGGGGACAAGGTAGTGGGCGCAATCTATATTGCTGCTGACATGAAGGATCTGTACGCCACGATGGGCCGGATCAATAGTGTATTTATCTCAGGTTTGCTGTTAGCTCTAGCGTTAACGGTTGTTTTATGCGTCATTCTGGCGCACACTATCACGCAGCCTATTAAGGAAATGACGAGGCATGCTACGGCGGTCGCTGAAGGCCGATTCAATCGTAAAATGCCCGTATTGGGCAATGATGAAATTGGACAACTCAGTCAGGCGTTCAATTATATGACCGGTAGATTGCGGGAAGCACTCTCGCAGAATGAAGAGGAGAAGGAGAAGCTTACCTCTATTCTGACGAACATGAGTGATGGTGTTGTGGCTACAGATGAGAACGGAGTAGTGATTCTGATGAATCGGCGGGCAGCGTTGATGCTCGGAAATGAAGGTCCGTTGCCGGAAGGCGCTCCTCTAGATAAACTGTTGGGCTTAGATTACGAACAAAGCGGATCCCTGGCTAAAGGCAATGCCCAATCTGCAATGCTTCATCTGACCCATATGGGTGGAGAAGATTCTAATATCGTAAGAGTGACGTTTACTCCCATTCATCGTCGTGAGGGGGGCATTGCCGGCACAATTGCTGTGTTGCAGGATGTCACCGAACAGGAGAATCTGGAGGAATCACGCCGGGAGTTCGTGGCGAACGTTTCGCATGAGCTAAGAACACCACTTACCACTATTAAAAGCTATGTTGAAGCACTGGATGATGGAGCACTTGAAGATCCGCAGCTGGCGGTTCGGTTTGTTGGGGTGATTCGCAACGAAACGGAACGGATGATTCGTTTGGTTACGGATTTGCTGCATCTTTCCCGTCTGGATTCCAAGGAAGCTCTTCTTCGAATTCAGCAGACGGATATTACCGAGATGCTGGAGGATGTGGCGGATCGTTTTTCTTTTCAAATTCGGCAAAAGCGTATCGATATCAGTACAAGGGTCCGCAAAGATGTTACTACGGCGTGGCTTGATCGTGATCAAATCGACCAGGTCTTGGGGAATTTGGTCTCCAATGCGCTGAAATATACGCCAGAAGGCGGTACAATTGAATTGGAAGCGTTGAAGAATGAGGATGGAATGCTCTCCATTTCTGTACGTGATTCGGGGATAGGGATTCCGAAAAAAGATATCGAGCGGATCTTCGAACGATTTTATCGCGTGGATAAGGCACGTTCGCGGAACATGGGAGGCACTGGACTTGGCCTTTCCATTGCCCGGGAAATTGTGAAGGCACATGGAGGCTCCATTTCCCTGCAATCCGAGCTAAATGAAGGTTCAAAGGTAACCTTTACCCTGCCTTTGAACGAGCAAAGGGGGAGTGAGGCGTGAAGGAACGAATCAAATCATGCATTCTAGCCTTGCTCGTGCTCGGAAGCCTGGTTGAAAGCTATTATTTGATCTACCGCTTGCCTGGTGCTGATTCTGCGGTGCTTTCTGAGAACCTGTATGTGAAGACAGATAATATGGGTCCGGAAGAGAAGGTAGAGAACCTGTTATACCCTGACAAAATGATCATCCATATGGGGGAAGGCAAGCATACGCTTTTTTATCCGGACTCTACGTTCTATAGCTTGATCATGAATCGCTTAAAAGGTCGTGGCTTCGAAAGCTTCCAACGGCACTCGGTACAGGATTATGATTGGGATAAGATCCGCAATGAGAATCCTGGGATTGAGCTTTCGTTCGGAGCGGGCATTCCGGTAACGTTATTGCAGCGGGTGATGCAGTTATCGCCAGATTCCCTTTTTGAAGGAGAAAGCATCGATCGCATTTGGATCTATAACATTAAGAACGATTCCAAGGCCCATGCTATTTTCTTCAGTACGAGAGGCGACATCATATACGAAGCGGCAAAAGCGGATTTAACGGTTCAGGATGTGCAGCAGCATGTCGATTTCGGTAAGAATTGGACGCCTTACAAGACCGTAAGCGGGGATTATTATGTGCCAGACAGTAAGATTTCTCTGGTTCAGGTAGACATGCCTTCCGGGATGTACACCATAGAGCAAATGCAGAGTAATCTTTTCTTCGATGTTGGAAGCACTAGATATATCCGGGAGAAAAACGGCTCGGAGATTTATACGGACAGCAAACGGAGCCTTCAGGTGGACCAGGGTAAGAACTGGATGAGCTATAGCGACCCTGCGGCGCTTCCAGCTGGAGAAAGTACCCCTGCCAAGGATGCTTTGGAAGCTGTAGAATTTGTGAACCAGCATGGCGGATGGAATGGGACTTACCGTTTGGAGGCTACAGAGGAAGGCAGACAGGAGAGAAAGGTCTCTTTTCAACAATATTATGGCTCCTATCCGTACGGCTCCTATCCGATAATGAGCCATTCATCATTACAGTATGGTGTAATAAATCTGGAACTGCAGCAGGGAACAGTATCCTCTTATGAACGTTCTCTAATCTATATAGATGAAAGTAAGGCCGTAAAAAAGGTAGTGGAGCTATCTGGAGGTGCGGATCTGGAGTATAGGTTGTCTCTGGTCAGTAAAACTTCGGCAGTGAAGGATTTAACGCCTGCCTATGTGCCTGAGGTGAAGGAAGATCATCTGGAGCTGATACCTGTCTGGAAAGTTACACTTAGTGATGGCAGCGTGCTTACTTTGAATTAATGGGCAAGTGGTTCATATAACATTTAGGAGGTTCGGGTATGGATTGGGGAAGAGCTAAAAATGTACTGATTTGCGCCTTTTTAGGTCTGAATCTGCTGCTATGTTACCAGCTGTGGGTCGATTTACGCGATCAGGTTAGTGCTAATCTTGATTTTACTTCCCTGTCTGCTGAGACCCAAGCCGTAATGGAGCAGAAAGGGATTCGTGTATTGTGTCCCATTCCGGCTTCTACCCCGCAGCTTCCTAACATTACTTATCGTTATTCTGCTGAAGAACAGACTGAACCACCAATTAAATTAGATGTACCTATAGACAGCAAGCTGATCTATTCTTCCTTCTCAGAGCTTAGCAAGGCGCTTGAGGATAAGATTCCTGACATTTCCAATTATCGCTTTGATTCACAGGAAAGTGAGGTTGGGAAGTTCGTTCTTCATCCGCTGGTTCAAAATCAGTGGTCGTTGTTCCGTGTTAGGCTAGAGTTGATTAACAGTGATCAAAAAATCGTAGCTTACCGCTGGCCGAAGATTGAAATAGGGACAAGCAGCAGCGATAAAGAACAGAAGGTGCTTCCAGCATCGCAAGCACTTAGTAGTTTGATAGAGAAGTATTTCCCGGCAGATTCCGTAGTGAAGGAGATTGAGCTGGGATATTACGGTGAGCTGTTCAACTCGGAAAGTCAGGTAGCTTCGCCGATGTGGCGGTTTATGCTGGAGAACGGCAATGCCTATTATGTGGATGCTATTAGTGCGGACATCATCAGTCCTAAGACAACAGAGTAGAAGGAGTAAGGAAAATGGGGATTTCATTTACAGTACTGTCCAGTGGTTCTACCGGCAATGTAACGGTGGTACGAAACGGGGAGACAACACTTATGATTGACGCAGGTTTTAGTGCCAAGCGGATCGATGAGCTGTTGGCCATGCGTGAACTAACGGGTAATGATATAGACGGGATTCTAGTTACACACGAACATTCCGATCATATCAAGGGACTCGGGGCCATGGCCCGTAAATACGATCTTCCGATTTATGCGAACACCAATACCTGGGGAGCTATCGAGAAGGGAATTGGTAAAATACCGGAGTATAACCGTATGATCATGGAGTCTGGCCAGCACAAGGATTTCGGCAGTATGCGAGTAGAATCCTTTGCGATTTCTCATGATGCAGCGGAGCCAGTGGGTTACAATTTTTATGATGGAAAAGAGAAGTTATGTGTAGCTACAGACCTGGGCTATGTTAGTGATAAGGTAAGAGATGCAATTTCAGATGCAGATGTATTGGTGCTGGAGGCGAATCATGATATCGAATTGCTGAGAATGGGACGTTATCCGTGGAATACGAAACGGCGCATCCTAGGCGACATGGGTCACCTTTCCAATGAGGCAGCTGGAGCTGCGCTTAGCGAAATTCTTACAGGGCGGACCAAACGGACCTATTTGGCGCATCTAAGCCGGGATCACAATATGATGGATTTGGCAAAAATGTCAGTACGCGGCGCAATGGAGGATCGGGGCTGTTTTTTCAAAGATAGTGAGTTCAGACTGTGTGATACGTATTATGATCAACCTACGCCATGGGATAAGCTGAGCCAGTCATAAGCTGATCAAGTTCAGCGGTCTTGCGATCTAATTCTTGGCGGGAGATTAGACCTTTTTCAATCATCAATTCGATCATTGCGCTAAAGGCAAGGGTCATGTGGTAGTGTTCATCCTTTAAGTCACCAAGCTTACCGATAAACTCGACTAAATCCATACTTGTTGAAAAAGAACTCATAATTAATCCTCCTTTAATAGTGTGAATATATAGTGTAATTAGAACTGAAAACTGTAAAAAATTCGCAGGTGTTTTAGCTGAGGAAAATCCCGAATTGCAGGTTGCCTGTGATACAATTAAAAGCGTGATGAGCAATGCTAAAATTTTAGGGACACTTCTATTTTATTGTAGTCTTTTAAGTTGCAAAATATTCCTAATAGAGAAGATATATTAAAAGATTATCATAATCTAACGATTGACCGAAACTCTTGTGGGGTTAATGGATAAAGTGAAACTTTTTAGTGATATTTGGAGTCTAATGGTTACAGAGGTTTGGTTCGGACGTGGTTGCTATAGGTTCAGGTCTTACCAACAGTGAACGCTTGGCAATAGAAGGGGGAGATTTTCGGTGGGATTGTTTGATGATGATTTCTATTCAACTAAAGTTTCGCGGTCCAGAGGGGATGAAGCATCAAAGGGATCGTTTGCTAATCGTAGACATTCTGTACGCAGATCGCGTAAGGGTTTATCTACTTGGCAAATATCCGCCGTTTGCTCCTTAGTCAGCGCTGTGGTGGCAGTTTTGTTATTCAGTATGTTTACAGGCCAGATGAGTCATGAGACTGCTCAGAAGCCGGTTGTAGCAACTGGAAATGTTGCCCCAAGCAGTAGTGATCCATTTGACCGGATTATTCAAGCTGCTGCCACGGTTCGCCCTGCAGTAGTAAGTATTATCAATCATAAAGAAGATAATGAAGAATTAAACATTCTGGATGAGTCTGCACTAGGCTCAGGAGTGATCTATAAAAAGACAGGGAATAAAGCATTTATCATTACCAATAATCATGTCATCGAAGACTCCGGTAATCTCGAAGTAGTTACAGTGAACGGAGAGACTCGTAAGGCAACACTCGTTGGAACGGATAAAGTAAGCGACATTGCGGTACTCTCTATTGATGCCAAAGGAATCGATACCATCGCGCAGCTCGGTGATTCCTCTAAGCTTCGTCTAGGTGAAACGGTCATTGCTATCGGTAATCCGCTAGGACTTGGTGATACATTGACCTCGGGGATTGTTAGCTATACTGAACGGATGGTTCCCGTATCCCTTAATCAGGATGGAGTATATGACTGGGAACAAGAAGTGATACAGACCGATGCGGCGATTAATGAAGGAAACAGTGGCGGCGCATTAGTGGATCTGGATGGCAAGGTCATTGGAATTAACACAATGAAGATTTCAGATACGGGTGTAGAGGGTCTGGGTTTTGCAATTCCTGCGAATCATGTGATAGATATCGCTAATGAGCTGGCTGAAAAAGGACATATTGCCCGTTCGTACTTGGGTGTATATTCAGTTGATTTGAACAATCCGTACGTTCCACTAGCAGAAGATCAACGCAATGAATTGAACCTGCCGAACAGTGTTAAGGATGGAGTAGTTGTTCTAGAAGCCGTTGGCCCTGCGAAGGAAGCTGGACTGCAATTCAATGATGTCATTACCAAATTTAATGATCAATCAATCATATCTACCCTTTCTCTTCGCAAGTACTTATATAATCATACGAAGATCGGTGATGATCTGAAAATTACTTACTATCGAAACGGCGAGGCCAAACAGGCAACAGTTAAACTTCTTGAAAAACCACAGGAATAATATGCTGGAAGTCGGTATATAATGATATAGCAGTTACGACAAGTAGAGCGGACTACCCCTTCGATTCCGAGGGGGGTACCTTCTTGAAAAAGCGGATAAAAGTAACGTTTTTGGAAAAGCTATTTTTCTAAAACCATGATAATTATGCCAGAAAAAGGATCTATTTAGGGAATAAACACTAAGTGGCAACCCTTACATTGGAAGGTAATACTTATTAGGGCAAAACCGGATATATTCGGATGCTTGCTTGCCTTTGCTAATCAGGTGTGGTAATATGATATCAATCATACATTTAGTCCCTAATTCTCGCATTGAAAAGGGCTGTCATATTTGGTAATACAACCTTTTTCAATGTGTGAATTTTTTCTTTGTTTGAAGATAAAAAGAACATATTAATTTAAATTTGTGGAGGTAACACACATGCAAACAGGTACAGTTAAATGGTTCAACGCAGAAAAAGGATTCGGATTTATCGAAGTTGAAGGCGGAAGCGACGTATTCGTTCACTTCAGCGCAATCACTGGCGACGGCTTCAAAACTTTGGACGAAGGCCAACGCGTTGAATTCAACGTTGTTCAAGGCAACCGTGGACCACAAGCCGAAAACGTTGTAAAACTGTAATAATAGAAGAAACCGTCCCAGCTTGTGAAAGTTGGGACGGTCTTTTTATATCTAGTTACTCACTATTGACTTACAGGATGGGAGGAACGGCAATGAACTACCGGAAGAAACCTTTGGAAGAAATACCGGAAGAAAATACCGCAATTTGGGCATGTACCAATGAGGGATGCAACGGATGGATGAGGGATAATTTCGCATTTGAACATGCGCCTTCTTGCCGTCTATGTGACTCTCCAATGGTTCGCAGCACGAAGATGCTACCCCAATTGCTTAATTCGAATGGCGATCTCAAATCGCTGAAGAAGGGTATTTCCATCTAACCAATACCTAAATGAGTCAAGCATTTAATAGAACGACGAACCACTCAAGACGGGTAAACCGTCTTATTTTTTTTGCTTTCTTTATGCCAAATTGTGATCTTTGTCACAAATCATTTGAATTTCACCGTTAAATGACTATCTTTATGTGACATTTATCACAAAAAGAAGTTTAAATTTTTGACAGAATATAATTAACGAAAAGGGGAGAAGGAAGGGACAAATATGGATACAGTAATGCTGTCGCGTATACAATTTGCGTCGACGACAATATTCCACTATTTCTTTGTACCGGTATCAATCGGACTAGCGCTCTTGATTGCAATCATGGAGACAATGTACGTTAGAAAAGGTAATGAAGAGTACAAAAAAATGGCGCAGTTCTGGGGAAAGCTATTCCTCATCAATTTTGCAGTAGGGGTAGTTACAGGAATCTTGCAGGAATTTCAGTTCGGGATGAACTGGTCCGATTATTCACGTTTTGTGGGTGATGTATTCGGGGCTCCACTTGCAGTTGAGGCATTGGCAGCCTTTTTCCTCGAGTCTACTTTTATTGGGATATGGATATTCGGCTGGGATAAGGTGTCCAAGCGAGTACATTTACTGTCCATCTGGCTGGTAGCATTCGGTACGATGTTATCTGCATTCTGGATTCTAGCGGCTAACTCTTTTATGCAGCATCCTGTGGGTTTTGAGATAAATAATGGACGTGCAGAAATGAATGATTTCTTCGCGCTTATTACGAACGGACAATTGCTGGTTGAATTCCCACATACAGTACTGGCTGCTTATGCAACAGGTGCTTTTCTTGTAACTGGTATTAGTGCTTATAAAATATTGAAGAAACAAGAGGTTTCTTTCTTTAAGAAGTCTTTTCAGATTGCAGCCATCGTAGGGATTATTTCTTCTATTGGTGTAGCTGTTGCTGGTCACGCCCAAGCGCAATATTTGGTTGAAACTCAACCAATGAAAATGGCAGCTTCCGAAGGACTGTGGGGTAAGAGTGGTGACCCGGCACCTTGGACCGTATGGGCAAACATTGATCCAAAGAATCAAATCAGTAGTGGAGAATTTCAAATTCCTTATATGCTGAGTTTCCTTTCATATAGTAAATTTTCCGGTGAAGTTAAAGGTATGCTTGAGCTGCAAGCGGAGTATGAGCAAACCTATGGCCCCGGTGACTATATTCCACCTGTACGTACGACATTCTGGAGTTTCCGGATCATGGTTCTAGCAGGAACGTTAATGATTGTATTGGGAATGTACGCTATGTACTTAATGTGGCGCAAAAAAATGGACCGTCCGAACACTTGGTTTATGCGGTTTATGTTATGGGGCTTGTTGCTTCCTCCGATTGCGAATACAGCCGGTTGGGTTATGACCGAATTCGGGCGTCAGCCATGGACGGTATTCGGACTGATGACAACGGAAGACAGTGTGTCGCCTAATATTACAAGTGGTCAAGTTCTGTTCTCCGTGATTTCTTTTACAACGATTTATTTAATTCTAGGATTAGTGTTGGTCGGATTGTTTATTAAAGTGATTAAAAAAGGTCCTTATGCAATGGATAACGATCACGGCGATTCGAATGATCCATATAACGAGGAGGGTTCCCATGATATCTCTTAATGAATTGTGGTTTGTGCTGATTGCAGTTCTGTTTATAGGGTTCTTCTTCCTGGAGGGTTTCGATTTCGGCGTAGGGATGGAAACACAAATTCTCGCTAAAAATGATACAGAGCGCCGTGTTCTGATTAACTCGATCGGACCCTTCTGGGATGGGAATGAGGTATGGCTTATCACAGCTGCGGGTGCAATGTTTGCGGCTTTCCCTGAGTGGTATGCAACGCTGTTTAGTGGATTCTATATTCCTTTTGTATTTGCCTTATTAGCTTTGATAGCGCGTGGTGTCGCTTTTGAATTCAGAGGTAAACGTGATTCATTGGCTTGGAAAAGAACTTGGGATGCTTGTATCTTTATCGGCAGCTTCCTTCCACCATTCCTCTTGGCAGTAGTATTTGCAAGCTTTATCAAAGGATTGCCTATTGATGGGGAGATGCAAATGTATGCAGGGTTCACAGATATCGTGAATGTGTACACTGTAGTAGCAGGGCTTACTGTTGTCCTTCTGTGCCTGGTGCATGGTCTCATGTTCACAACACTGCGTACAGTGGGGGATCTACAGGCTCGCGCTCGCAAGTTGGCTCAAAAATTGCTAATCCCGCTCGCAGTTTTATTTACTGCTTTTGTGATTATGACTTATAATATGACGGATATTTTCGAGCAACGTGGAACGATTCTTATGATTATTGTAGCCCTGGGAGTTATCGCCTTTGTACTGTCCGGTTACTTCATGACGAAGAAGAAGGATGGCTACGCTTTTGGAATGACAGGAGCGGTAATGGCGCTTTCGGTAACTTCTATCTTTGTAGGATTGTTCCCGCGTGTTATGATTAGTTCAATTGATCAAGCTTTTAATTTGACGATCACTAATGCAGCTTCGGGCCATTACTCTTTGAAGGTAATGACGATTGTGGCACTGACTATCCTTCCGTTCGTATTGGGATATCAAATTTGGAGTTACTTTGTCTTTCATAAACGGGTTCACGAGAAGGAGCATCTTGAATACTAATGGATAAAAACTTGCTTGGGTATAAAGGAGTTAAGCCAGTCTTTCTGATTGTAGGCTTCCTTACCCTGGTGCAAAGCTTGTCCATACTTCTGCTGGCTAAATCGCTGGCAGAAGTCATCTCTGCGCTATTTGCGGGAGAACCTCTGAAGGAACAATGGGGCACTGCGCTATTGTTCCTTCTTGCATTTCTTGTGCGCCATGCTTGTGCTATGCTGATGAGCCGTGTCTCTTACCGCTTCGCGGAAGCAACGGGCAGCACTATGCGGAGGGAAATGATGGACAAGCTCTTCCAGCTTGGCCCTAGAATGGTGGGCGGGCGTGGAACCGGGGATCTTGTTACACTGGTGCTGGAAGGGGTAACTAAATTCCGCACGTATCTGGAAGCGATCATTCCTAGAATGGTAGGGATGTCTGTTACACCGATCTTGGTGCTTATTTACGTCTTTACGATGGACACTACGAGCGGGATTATTCTTACGGTAACTATGCCGATTATTATTGTTTTTATGATTTTGATTGGGATGACGGCCCGTAAGCAAATGGATCGGCAATTGAAATCGTATCGCACATTATCTAATCATTTTGTAGACTCATTACGTGGGCTAGAAACATTAAAATTTCTAGGACGCAGTCGTAGTCATAGCGACAGCATTGCTACTGTCAGCGATCGTTATCGCTCGGCGACCATGCGTACGCTGCGAGTGGCCTTTTTGTCATCGTTCGCCCTGGATTTCTTCACTATGCTGTCAGTAGCTTCTGTAGCGGTAAGTCTTGGTTTGCGGCTTGTAAATGAACAAATGACATTGGTTACGGGCTTAACGATTCTAATCTTGGCTCCGGAATATTTCCTGCCTGTCAGATTGGTAGGTTCAGATTTCCATGCTACTTTGGATGGGAAAGAAGCCGCTGAAGCAATGAAGAGCATTATAGATCAAGATGAGGTGAAGGCTGAAGTAATCGTCCCTAACGGTGATCTATCTGTCGGTTCTGCAGCAAAAACATCGGAACAAATATTCACTTGGCATGAGAATAGCGTGCTCACATTAAATGACGTTAGCGTGAAGTATGAGGAAGCAGGGCTTTCTTCGCTGGAAGCGCTGAACCTGCAATTTAAAGGAGCTAGCAAAATTGGGATTATCGGAGAGAGCGGGGCCGGTAAATCTACTTTAGTGGATATATTAGGGGGCTTCTTACACCCTACTTCAGGAAGTATCACGGTTAACGGTACTACGGTTAGTGCATTAACGGATGAGGCTTGGCGAAAACAGACCTCGTATATCCCGCAGCGTCCGTATATTTTTAGCGGTACGTTAGCTGATAATATACGTTTTTATTACCCTGAGGCTTCTATGGAGGCTGTTGCCGCGGCAGTGAAAGCTACGGGTTTATCGGGTTTGGTGGATACTCTTCCGCATGGCTTAGATGAGATGATTGGTGGCGGCGGCCGTTCGTTCAGCGGTGGCCAGGAGCAACGGGTGGCATTAGCCCGGGCACTGCTTAGCAGCCGTCCGATTATGCTTCTAGACGAGCCAACGGCGCATCTGGATATTGAAACGGAATATGAGCTGAAGGAGACGATGGTGCCCCTTTTTGAAGGAAAGCTGGTCTTTCTGGCTACCCATCGCCTGCACTGGATGCTCGATATGGACATTATTGTAGTAATGAAGCAAGGCCAAGTGGCAGAAATCGGTACCCATCAGGAGTTACTTGCCCGCAAGGGTGCGTATTATGAGTTGATTGGGTCGCAATTGGAGGGAATCCATTGAAACGTGAAGGATGGTTTGCTCCCTATGTATCGTCGTATTTTTGGCGTTTTGTGCTAATTATTGTGCTTGGGGCGTTGACGATTTTTACTGCCTCTTCATTGATGTATACTTCAGGATTTCTGATCTCAAAAGCGTCTACACCAGTCGAAAATATCCTGATGATCTACGTGCCGATTGTCGGTGTACGTACGTTCGGAACAAGCCGGGCAGTCATTCACTACGTGGAACGGCTGATTGGGCATGACACCATTTTACGGATTCTTTCTAAAATGCGTGTGCGCCTGTACAATATTTTGGAGCCACAGGCCTTGTTCCTATCGTCGCGTTTCCGTACTGGGGATATTCTCGGGATGTTAGCTGATGACATCGAATATTTGCAAAATGTATATCTGAGAACCGTATTTCCAAGTGTTATTGCTTTATTGATCTACGGGGTTGCAGTGATTGCGTTGGGCACCTTTGATATCGGTTTTGCGTTATTAATGGCTTTGTATATTTTGGTGTTGGTCGTGGTATTGCCGCTTATATCTTTGTTGTTCACCCAGAAACGTCAACGTGAAGTGAAGGTAGAGCGTAATCGCCTCTATCAAAAGCTGACGGACGCCGTTCTCGGTATGGGCGATTGGGTCATTAGTGGACGGCAAAGCCAGTTCGTGGAGACCTACGAAGCAGATGAGAAAAAAGTGGCCAAAACTGATGCAGCGCTGCGCAGCTGGGCGCGTCTACGTGCGTTTATCGGGCAAGCAGTCGTTGGGGTTGGTGTACTTTCGATGTTATATTGGGCCGCCGGAGAGTATGCGGATGGTGCTATTGCAGGTACTTTGATTGCGGCGTTTGTCTTGGTTGTTTTTCCTGTAGCAGATGCTTTTTTGCCAGTATCCGAAGCAGTGGAGAAAATCCCGCAGTACCGTAACTCGCTGGAGCGGTTGTCTGGAGTGGTCGGAGAAGAGCAGAATATAGTTTCCGAACAGGCATCTGTAGTCGATGTTCTACCTCAGGTCATAAAAAGTGCTCATATCAAGCTCGAAAATATAGGTTACCGCTATGGATCAGAGGATAATTGGTCGGTTCGTGATCTCAGCCTCGACATCCCACAAGGCAAAAAAATTGCCATCATCGGCCGTAGCGGGGCAGGGAAATCGACGTTGTTAAAGGCTATTCAAGGGGTTATCCAACCTTCTGCAGGTTCGGCTATGATTAATGGAATCGCGGCTGCTGCCTATGGCGATAACATTCCGTCTATTATAGCGGTGCTAAATCAAAGCCCACACTTATTTGATACTACGGTAGCGAACAATATTCGCATGGGTGATCCGAAGGCTTCCGAACAAGCGATTAAAGAAGCTGGAGCATTAGCCAAAATGGATACGCTGATCTCCTCGTTACCAGATGGATACAATACCTTTGTCCGTGAAGCGGGGCAACGTTTCTCCGGTGGAGAGCGCCAGCGGATAGCGTTAGCTCGTATTTTGCTGCAAAATACACCTGTCGTCATTCTTGACGAACCGACCGTAGGGTTGGACCCAAGCACGGAGCGTGATCTTTTGCAGACGATGTTTGAAGCTATGGACGGTAAATCTCTGATCTGGGTAACGCATCATTTGGTTGGTGCGGAGCAGATGGATGAAGTGATTTTTATGGAAAATGGCTCGGTAGAAATGCGTGGAACCCATGCAGAGCTGATGGAAAAAGAACCACGTTACCGCAGATTGTATGAGCTGGATCGTCCAGTGGAGTTTCTAGGGTAGGATGGAGAGTTTGCAGATAACATTTATAGAAATTAGAGAGATATAAGTGAAGAGATTCCTTTTGCCCGTTTGGGGTGGGAGGAATCTTTTTTTTCGGTAGGGCAAGAATATAGACAATGGATGAACAGATTGCTGGAATGGATAGATAGGAGTTCCATTTTCGTGGGAAGTATGGTAGAACAATAGAAGGAGTATTAGGCCGCAGCGGCACAGAAAGGGATGCTTGGTTGAATGTATGTAGTATGTAAAGAACATGTAGAGTTAGCCATCGACAAATTTGTGGACGAGTATGAGGATGCACCTGATATTGTGGACTTGAAGGAGACCGAGTTCTCGGACTGGGACCCGCCGGCCAAATGTGCGGAATGTGAGAAGAATGCGGAATATTTAGTGGTCTAAAGGACTGTTAAAATTTATTAAAAACACCTTGCAGTTCCGGAAATGGGCCGCAGGGTGTTTTTTTGCATGAAATAATATATGTGTTAGCCGATTAGGTCTTATGCATCTGCTGCATCTACTATGTCGGTCAGCGAGCTACTTCGGTTGCCTCGGCGATAGAGAATAGCTGAGATGATGGCGATCAATGCTGCAATAGAGAGTCCCCAGTAGATATTGGAGTAGGCTGCAGAAAGCGGCAGTCCGCGCTGCCATTCCAGAGCGCTTGCGGCCATAGCCACGCTGAAGGCGCCGCTAAAGAATTGCAGCAGCTGGAACAGGCCCATCCCAGAGCCGATTTGCGAAGAAGGCAGAATCCGAGAGATTTCATTGGATACACTACTGGACAGTGTCGTGAAGGCCAGACTCATAATCATATAGATGAACATGACGGCAATCCATGACCGCCCAGCAAAGAAAGCGAATAGGATGGTAGCGGTCAATACGAGCAATGGTGCAAAACGTAAAATCCCCGCATTGCCATAACGGTCAATGATTCGCCCCACGGAGCGGGAGACAAAGATGGCGAGCAGCGAACCCGGAAAGATCACAAGCCCGGCATGGCTTGCGCTGAAGCCGAAACGGTGAGTCAGAATCTGTGGCAGCAGGAATAACGTGGCAAAACTGCACAGGTAGGAGGCAACTCCGATCAGAGCCAACACGAGATATGAGCGGTTACGGAAAAGCTCCGGCATCACGAATGGATCAGGTGTGCTGCGGATACGGCCAACAAATAAAGCAATGGCGACAATTCCGGCGATCAAGGCAATCCACAGCCCGCTGGTCAGGAACAGCAGCAGCCCGGTCGTGCCGACGCCCAAGAACAGCCCGCCAAGCACATCAAAGGAGCCACGGGTGGGTACTTCTTTGGGCAGCAGAATAAGGAACAGCGGCACTAGAAGCAGAATAGCTGCCGTTACAGAGAATAACCAAATCCAACCGAGATATTCGACGATGGCTCCGCCCGCGACCGGCCCAAGTCCTAGACCCAGCGAGACGGCTGACATAATTGTCGCCATTGCTTTGCCGCGGCGGGCTTGCGGGATATAGCGGGTAAATAGGACAAGCGACAAGGACATTACTGCGCCCGCGCCTGAGGCCTGGAGAATACGAACGATAAGCAGGAAGATAAAGTTGGTGCTGAAAAAGCCGGCAACAGCCGCGAGGCCCAGCGTCAACAAGCCTATAACCAACAGACGGCGAATCGGCAGAAAATCAGAAAGCCGGCTGTACGTGATTGAGGCAATCGAGAACATAATGGAATACCCAGTGACAATCCAAGAAGCGGACGCAGCCGTAATCCCGAAGGCTTCGGTCACATCAGGCAGCGCCAGATTGAACATAGCCGTATTCATGATGACGAGAACCACAGCGACACTGAACAGCAGGGTCAGCAGGCCTTCTCGTGGAAGAGGCGCTTCCGGAACGGAGGCTTCATGATCCGCATTCGCGGAGAGGTTATTTACAGAAGTCATGTGCGAAGCACTCCTTTTATTATTGTTTAATAGTTCGATTACTTACGAACAATTGAAATATAGCATGCGTTGATATAAAATGCAATTAGGAACACCAATATTTTTTTCGCATTCATCGTACGACAAAAGGGGATAATCATCCGTGAAAATACTATTTCATCCGGACCGCAAGGACATTCAGCTTGCCTCCGTATTGTATGCACTCAGCGATCCGATTCGCTTACATATCGTATCGGATATTCACTTAAATGGAGAACAGGCTTGCAACTGCTTCAACGTCCCGATCGCAAAATCCACCATGTCTCACCATGCCCGTACTTTGCGCGAGTCAGGGGTTGTTTTTACACGAGTTCAAGGAACACAGCGCATGTTGTCCCTGCGGACTGAGGATCTTAATGCACGTTTCCCAGGCTTGCTGGACTCTATATTGAGCGCTTATGAAGCTGGGGGGAAACCGGATTTTGTGATGGAGGAGCAGGAAGAAAGTAAGTAGGGATGGATTGAACCTGCTGAGGACAGGCAATATAGGAAATCGTAGATTCAGGAAATCTAGGAATACGGGGATCAGGAGATCCAGGGATTGTATGAAAAATAGGACATTTAGAGAATGCGTAAGAGTAGGCCGTTTTAATTGTCGTTTCTTTTCCACCGAATATGTGATAGAACAGAAGGTACTTACTAAAACTACAAGGGACGCCCAGTGCGCGTCCTTTTGCTATTTCTATAGAGGATTATGACAGGAGGCACTTATGCTTATTCAAATTATTGGCGTAGGAAAATTGAAGGAAAAGTACTTGATCGATGGCATCGCGGAGTATGCAAAACGGCTGACACCATACCTGAAGTTTCAGGTCATTGAGGTGGCAGATGAAAAAGCACCGGATTCTCTAAGCGAAGCAGAGGTGGTGCAGGTAAAGGGACGCGAGGGCGAACGCATTCTCGCGCAGATTAAGAGCGAGGCGCATGTCATTGCGCTCGCGATCGACGGCAAGCTGTGGAGCTCGGAAGAGCTTGCCGCAGAAATTGACCGGCTCGGCACCTACGGGACGAGCCATGTCGTGTTCGTCATCGGAGGGAGCCACGGGCTCTCCGACGAGGTCATGCGCCGCGCGCAGCAGCGCATGAGCTTCGGGCGCATGACGCTGCCACATCAGCTCATGCGCCTGGTGCTGGTGGAGCAGGTGTATCGCGCGGTGAAGATCAATCGGGGGGAACCTTATCACAAATGATGGTAAAGCGGAGAACAGAACTCAATATTAGTTTAAATGACTTGAACTGCACGGCATAACGGTTGAAAGCCAATACAATTGAAATAACAAAAATGTAAAAAGAGCCTCCACTTCGATTTTAGTGGAGGCTCTTTTAAGGCTGCTAATCAATGCGCCAGATGCTCGCTCATACTTATGTAAAATTAAATGTTTGCTACTTGGCAATGATAGGCACCCATAATTCCTGCTCAATTTTGGCTCCAGGAGCCAAATAATTCTCTATACATGAGGAGTGAAGAGTTTATGGTTACCTCAGCTGAGAGCGATATTCAGGATATTGTAGGTATGCTTCGTGACGCTAATGATGAGAAGATACGCGTGGCCAAAAATGTACTTAAAGAATTATTATGAGATACGTCCCTCAGAGCAAATGAGGTCATTTAAAACAAGCGCACAAGCCATTGGCTTGTGCGTTTTGCTGCAGCTTAAGTATAGTTCTTATTTTATGATTAATGGTAATAGTCTGAAATTTGATTTTCTAATAATCTTATTAATTTAAACGGGAGCGGCCATGTCGTCATTTATCGGATTTATAGTAGTTATTATCGTATTATCCATCTTAACTGGGATGAAGCAGGGGACTAAGAAGAAGAGATGACGCAGTACGGCAAGCGGAAACCTGCTGTTAAGAAAAGCAATAACAAAAGCGTGAAAACGACCTTTAACCGTTCATCAATACCATGCAGTCCTAACGATGTACTTTTAAGAACACCTTTGGACAAACTAGCATTGCCGTTATTTATGGATCATAAGGAGGAAGAAATGACTGAATTACTAGCTCCAGCAGGAAATATGGAAGCTTTAAAAGCTGCAATTTCTAATGGTTGTGATGCCATATACTTAGGAATGCAAAAATTTGGTGCGCGTGCATACTCATCTAATTTTGATCTAGAATCGTTACAAGAGGCGGTTACGTATGCGCACCTGAGGGACGTTAAACTCTATGTTGCCATGAATACCATCGTTTTTGAAAACGAAGTTGAAGAGATGAAAGAGCAGATCCACGAATTAAATAAAATCGGTGTGGATGGCATTATCGTCCAGGATCTGACTGCGTTCGATTATATCGTTAAAAACTTTCTTGATATGGAAGCACATTGTTCAACTCAAATGGGAATAGACGATTTAGACGGAACTTTATTATTAAAAGAACTTGGTGCCAAAAGAGTTGTTCTGTCCCGTGAGGTTGAGATTGAAAAAGTAAAAGAGATCAAAAGAAAAGCTGAGATACCTTTAGAAATTTTCGTTCACGGTGCTTTATGTGTATCTTACTCGGGAAACTGTCTAATGTCAGGATTAATGGGTAATCGAAGCGCAAATCGCGGAAGATGTGTGGGTTCATGCCGTAAGGAGTATGAACTCATGGATAAGACAACAGGTACATCTTTAGGGAAAAACCATATTCTATCTACCAAGGACTTAAACACAATCGACTATATCGAGGATTTAAAAGAAATCGATTCTTTAAAAATAGAAGGCCGAATGAAAGTGCCTACGTATGTTGCTAATGTTGTATCCAAATATCGCAAGGCCTTAGATCATAAAATAACCGAAGAAGACAAAGAAAATCTGAAAAAAACATTCAATCGAACATTTACTAAAGGATATTTGTTTCACGAAGATAGGAGAAATATTACAAACATTTTAAGACCTAATCACTTTGGTTATGAAATTGGAACAATCAGCAAGATTGTTAAAGATAGGTATGAAATAACACTTACACGACCTTTAAATCAGAACGATACCATTCGAATCAGTCACAACAATGAAGATGTTAATTTAACGGTTGCAAAACTGTACGATAAAGAGGGCGAATTAATCAACAAAGCAGAGGATGTCTGCTATATCAAAATCAAAGAAAAGATGTCTACGGGAGATTTAGTATATAAAACGAAGGATTATTTCTATAACAAAGAATTAGAATTATCACTGGAAAAAGAATTTAAGCGGTTTAACCTCGATATTAGAGTATATGCACGTCCAGATTCAAAGCTTGTCATAGATGCGGAGGGCTTAGGCTGTCATTATTCATATGAAAGCGAGGAAATACTAGGCGAAGCCATTAATAATCCAACAACAAAAGACCAGGTAATCAAGCAATTTTCAAGATTAAATGATACGATATTCGAACTTAATCATGTGGATTTTGAGGAATGCAATGCTTTTATTCCAGCTAAACTGTTAAATGCAGCAAGAAGAGATATTGTACTGGGCTTATATGACTTAAAGCTTAACAGCCAGCAGAAAAGAACCAAGGCTTTGGAAGCAAAAGAAAAAATAAGCTTTGCCCCTGAAAAACCATACTTTACGGCCTCTGTAACGACTAAGGAGCAGTATGATGCTTGCGTGAGCTGTGGAATTAAGGAAATCTATTATGAAAATGTTGTTAGAAGAAATCAGAATCGTTATAAGGAAAAAGAAGGGCAGCTACTAATCGGAGGATATGGCGGAATTTATCACTACAGAGAAACGAATCCGTTTGTTACGGACTATTCTCTAAATGTTGTTAATGCTACTAGTTGCTATGAATTATATAAATTAGGTGCAAAACGAGTCACTTTATCTTATGAATTGAATAAGAGCCAAATTGAAGATTTAAGGAATGCCTATTATGAAGAAAATGACGGCTATCCTGCACTGGAAATGATTGTATATGGCAAGGTTCCTTTGATGTTTACAAAATATTGTCCGATGAAAAAAATGAATCAATGCAGAATTTGCAAAACGAAGAGCTATGAGTTAAAAGATGAGCACGGAACGTTCCCTATCATTTCCCATAATGATTGTACAACGACTCTCCTTAATGGGAAGACGCTTAATCTGTTGGATGAGCTACCAAACATCAAAGGAATCGAGGCGCTCAGATTAAACTTCACAGTTGAATCCAAAGAGCAGGTTGTGAAAGTCATTAATATGGCGTCAGGCAAATTAAATGGCTCTATGAATAATGCTGTCTTTAATCAGGAAACAGACACAAGAGGACATTTTAATAAAGAGATTGTGTAGTCGTGGAATTCATTAAATGTTCTAAAATCTTGGGGAATACTATAAGTAAATCCGAGACAGGTGCAATTCAATCCAATCATAAGGATGAACTTCAGATGAAAATATTATTAGTTGAAGATGATAAGACGATCGCGTCGGGACTGGAATATTCGCTGCAGCAAGAGGGTTATTGGACTGTTCTCTGCCATAATGCCGCTTCAGCCCGAAAGGTGCTCGCCGAAGACATCGATCAGTTCACTATTACGAGCTAGAGAAGCTGTCCATCTATTTACGGGAGATTAGCAGCGGCCAGGCCTCCCTTGACCCTCGCGATAATCAAGAAGGTGAGCTTAGCATCTTAAAGAATGATATTTACAAGGTGACACGCATGCTCTCCGAGCATCGTTCTCTATTGCAGCAGGATAAGCTTCAACTGACCGATGCCATCTCCGATATTTCACATCAACTCAAAACACCGATCACCTCTATGACAGTCATGGCAGATCTGTTAAGCGCCCCTGATCTGCCTCCACTCAAAAGAACGGAGTTCACTCATCATATTCACATTCAACTTGAACGGATCGATTGGCTTGTTTCATCTTTATTAAAGCTAGCGAAAATGGATGGGGGACTATCCCGTTCAAAAAAGATCGAATACACATGAAAACCCTAATCCTAAATGCACTGGAGCCGGTTATGATTCCGATGGATATTAAGGGACAGACCGTTTCCATCACAGGGGATGACAACGTCTCTTTTGACGGCGATTTCCATTGGACTGCTGAAGCGGTTATCAATATTTTGAAGAATGGAGTGGAGCATACACCTGAGGGCGGTGCGATTACCATCACATTTTCCGACAACGTGCTATTTACGGAAATCGTTATTGCTGACAACGGAGAGGGCATTCCGAAAGAGGATTTGCCTTATATATTCAAACGTTTTTATAAAGGAAAGAATGCTAATGAAGGAACCATCGGTATAGGGCTTGCGATGGCTCACAGCATCATTGCAAGCCAGAACGGCGTGATTGATGTAACGAGCGACAGCGGGACTGGTACAGAGTTTCGGATCAAATTTTATAAGCATGTGATTTAACAGCACTCCATAAGTGACTAAACTGTCACCTCCAATGTCACTGTAAAGTCATTTTGGACAGATAAAATGATATTCATCAGATGAACGATGGAGGTACAACCATGCAAATGAAGCAGCATCGCAAGATTACTTTTTTTATCACGATAGGCTACACCCTGATTATTCTTTATTTTATGTTTTTTGCTTTCGGCAGAGCGGATAAGGTAGATCTAACCAGTCAGTACACCTTTATTTTTTTGCCGGACGATTTTTTTAGGGTGCCGGGTCTTTCCGATCTTCTACATCCGACACTGATGGACTTGGTGGGTATTGGAAACATTGCAGCCTTCATACCTTTTGGCATACTGTTTCCGTTGTTATACCGCACCAGCTTTGTTCGCTTCATGACAGGGTTTATCCTGTCCATTCTTGTGGTGGAGACCATCCAGGCACTAACATTCCTCGGCAGCTTTGACACGAACGACGTCATAAAGAACTCATTGGGCGCTGCTATTGGATTCGGGGCCTACAAGATTGGCTTCCGTACAAAAAACTACTGGAGAAATATCACTGCTACGGGAATTGCCAGTGCTGTCTTAATGCTCAGCGTGTGGGGGGTCTTAGGAGTAGTTGATCAAGTGTTCACCAAAGAGTTGGCCCCTTTTGTAGCGATAAACGAATGGGAAGATAGTACCGGAAATCGATTAACGGGAACCAAACAGGACAGTCTTAAGATTGGCGGTCAAGACGTGACACCCCAATATAATGTGTATGGCATCGAAGGTAAAAAGAAGGAAACATATACGTATTCGCTAGGCAATAAGGGAGATCTGTATCTTAGCTTGAATTATGGAATTCCTGATCATAAGGATTTTCAGGGCAGCATTAAGGTTACCGTTGACGGGCATGAGCTCCTGTCTGTATCTGCAGAAGATCAGCTCCATGAGCCGGATATGAGGATCCTTTATCTCACCGGGGCTAATGAGCTTAAGATAACCATTGAGGGGAATGAAACCCTTTGGGATGTTGGATATAGAGAGATGGTATATACCTGGAATTGAGCATCTAGGGAAGGAGGGATGGCAATGGAGATTTTAACAATTAAAAATTTGTCCGAAATATACGGCATTGGCGAATCGGCGGTGAAGGCGCTTGATGATGTTTCCTTTTCGGTCCAAAAAGGTGAATTCGTCGCAATTATCGGACCTTCCGGATCGGGGAAATCGACACTCCTTCATATGCTGGGCGGTGTGGATCGACCGACTGGCGGGAAAGTGTATGTTCAGGATACGGATATGTATACCTTGGACGAAACGCAGCTGGCCATCTTCAGACGCAGGCAAATCGGGCTGATCTACCAGTTTTTCAATCTGATTCCCGTCCTGACGGTGGAAGAGAATATTACGCTGCCGCTCTTGCTGGATCAACAAAAGGTAGATCAAAAGCAATTGGCTGATCTTGTGAATACGTTGAATTTGCAGCATCGATTAAACCATCTGCCGAATCAGCTATCCGGTGGACAGCAGCAGCGTGTCTCGATTGGCAGGGCGATCATCGGCAATCCTGCGATCATGCTGGCCGACGAACCCACCGGGAATCTGGACAGCAGGAATAGCAGCGAGATCGTCGTTTTATTGAAAATACTGAATAAGACCTATCATCAGACACTGATCGTAATCACGCATGACGAACGGATCGCCCTGCAAGCCGACAGAATCATTTCGATTGAAGATGGGAGGATTGCCAAAAACGAGGTGATAAGGCGATGAATATTGTCAATACATTAACCATCCGGCATCTGAAGCAGAACAAGAGACGAACACTTGTGACTATTTTTGGCGTAATTATTTCGGTATCCATGATGACCGCTGTCATTACGCTTGTTTTTTCCTTTGCGGATTTAATGATCAGACAAACTATCACAGATACAGGGGAGTGGCATATTCAGTATCAAGATATAACCAAGAAACAGCTTGCGGCGATACAGGGCGATGTTGCAACCAAAACGGTTGCAATCACAAGAGACCTTGGGTATGCCCCATTAGAAGGGGGACAAAATACCAATAAGCCGTACTTGTTCATTAAGGAATATAATGTGCAAGGGTTCACACAATTTCAGATTGAAATAAGCAAGGGACGTCTTCCGCACACGGACAAGGAGGTTGTGATCTCCGAGTCTGTTGCAACAAATGGCAAAGTGAAGTACGAAATCGGCGACCGTCTAACGCTTCGCGTCGGCGACCGATTCGAACAAGGGGGCGCTCATCCCCTAGATCAGACGGAACCGCTGCGCAGGAAAGACGGCACATTGACCGAGACATTACAGCATAGCATAATTAGGGATTATACGGTGGTAGGCTTCATTAAACGTCCGGTGTCGGAAACGGCTTGGGCCCCGGCTTATACGATCATTAGCTATGTCGATGATCATATCATCGGGGGGGACGATCGGGTCGATGCGTCGGTGGTCTTGCAGCGGGTCAATCCGTTCTTGTTCGCACATGCGGAGAAGCTGGCTGAGAAAAACCAAATTGACACTGTCCAATATAATAACGATTTGCTTCGTTATTATGGCTTGTCCAGCAGCGGGGCCTCATCCAGCATGATGTTCTCATTATCGGCAATCATTATAGGGACTATTATAATTGGCTCGGTTGGACTCATCTATAACGCTTTTGCGATATCCGTCTCGGAACGTTCCCGCCATTTAGGGATGCTCGCGAGCGTGGGGGCGACGAAAAGGCAGAAGCGAAATTCCGTATTTTTTGAAGGTATCGTCATTGGTTTGATCAGCATTCCCATTGGCATCTTATGCGGTCTTGCCGGAATCGGAATCGCCTTTTCGTTCATGAACACAATGATTGAAGGGGCATTATGGACTAGTGAAAAGCTGAGGCTTATCGTCACGCCGTTATTGCTCTTGATTACTTGTCTTGTTTCGATGCTGACGATTTTCGTTTCGGCGTATCTCCCGGCGGTTAAAGCATCCAGGGCATCTCCCGTGGACGCGATTCGCCAAACCACTGACGTAAAGCTTACGGCCAAAGCAGTGAAGACGTCGAAGATCATTCGTAAGCTCTTCGGAATCGAAGCAGAAATCGGGCTGAAAAACTTAAAAAGGAACAAACGAAGACATCATGTTATTCTTTTTTCGCTTGTCATCAGCATCGTTTTGTTTTTGACGATATCGTTTTTCACGACTGGCCTGACACAATCTCTGGCATTGTCGCTGGAAGGCATCAATTACGATATTGAAGTGTCGTCCAGTAATGGCGAAAGACTAGATGACCGGTTGATGCAATCGCTTGTATCTCTGGATGGCGTCACGGAATACAACGTGAGTCATGAGTTAGTCGGGAACGCTTGGGTCGATGCAGCAAGCATCGCCGACGAGTTGCAAGAGAAGGTTAAGCAGGATAAGAGTATGCTGCAAGACGGGAAATACCCTTACGAAATTAAGCTCTATGCAATGAATGATTCGAGCCTGCAAGCTTATGCCAGAGCGGTTGGCGCAGATTACGAACAGCTTACGGATCTGGATCATCCCGCCGCAATCGTGATGGATACGATTCATTACAAAGATATAGATACGGGGAAATATATTCAGACGAAGTCCATATATGCGAATATCGGACAACATATCGAGCTAACGAGTTTTATTAAAGCGAGCGGGGAAGAAACGAAGGCAAATAAAGTGATATTTGCCGCATTGACGGATAAGGCACCGATGGGGATGAGCCCGGTAGGCGTAGGCGGGTTAAATATGATCGTGTCGGAACGCGTCATGAATCGGCTGGCAGACGGCGAGGAGCTGGCTAACGCTTCGATGTACCTCCATTTGAAAAGCACGGAACCGGTGAAAACGCAGCAGGAAATTGAAGCGATGAATGAGACCAATCTGAATGTCTACAATGTATATCAATTCAGAATAAGAGAAGAACAACAGATTCTGCTGATGAACGTCTTTTCTTACGGTTTTATCGTATTAATCTCTGCGATTTCTGTTGCGAACATCTTTAATACGATCTCAACAGGGCTGGCTCTTCGCAAACGGGAATTCGCGATGCTGAAATCCGTAGGCGCGACGCCAAAGGGGTTTGCAAAAATGCTGAACTATGAGAGTGTTTTTTATGGGGTCAAGTCGCTCTTGTATGGGCTTCCTGTCAGTTTCGCCGTGATGTTTCTGATCTATAAAGCATTTGCGAACAAATTCAGCTATGGGTTCACCCTGCCCTGGATGAGCATTCTGTCTGTCATTGTGTGTGTATTTGTCATTGTCAGCTCTGCGGTTGTTTATTCCGGAGCTAAAGTAAAAAAGGAGAATATTATTGATGCATTAAAGCAAGAGAATATATGATTCACGTACTTCACCCAGAGGAGGAGACGTTACCCGACGTCACACACAATCATGCGAGTCGACCGATTGCTCTCCATGCTGCTGATCATCTCCGGTAAAGGTACGGTAACGGGCAAGGAGCTTGCCGAGCATTTCGAGGTATCCTTGCGAATGAAGAATTTACACGGCTTGTTTGGCAGGAACGAAGCTTTTAATGACATCATGTTAAAGGTTGAGCATACCTATAAGCGGGAGTCCGATAAGCACAAGCTGACTCTGGATATGTCCCATTTCAGCATGGAGCAGGAAAATAAAGAATACATTGGGATCATAAGCAAGGCCATCACGGATAACAGGCTGCTGGTGTTCGACTATATCAATAGGGATATGGAAAAGCTGGAGCGAACGGTAGAGCCAAGCTGGATTGACTTTCGCCACGGCCATTGGTATGTGATAGGCTTTTGCCGGGTCAGAGAGGACTACCGCAGATTCAAGCTCGTGCGGATTAGGCAACTGAGACAGGGGCCGCCTTTTGCAAAAAGAGAGCTGCCGGAAGACCAAATCGCCGAGGTTATTAAGCAAAGCTATTCGCAGCGGGACATACAGGTCGTACTCAGATTCACTTCGCGAATTGGCGCGCAGCTTACCGAGTATTTTGAGAAAGAGAAGATTAGCCGGGGTGAAGATGGCAGTAGGACGCTCCAGCTATATTATGATAGAAATGTGTATAAAGTGAAATTTATCTACATTGATCCATTTACACAAGAAGAAAAGCTAATCAATGAGGAAACCTATCGTTTCGGCGTACAATTCATGATTCCAAGTAAATCTGTCTGGGGATTAGGAGTGACTGGAATTGGATGGAAGGCGTTAGACGGGGCACCGGAAATTGATGAGTATGCTATGAACTTAGTGCCGGCACAAAATGTGACTTATGAGCTTATCTTGCCTGACGAAGGAAGCGGAGAAGGTGGAGAAGGTGGAGAAGGTGAAAATCCGGGATTTCCAGGTTTTCCGGGATTTCCGGGAAGTCAATTCCCAGGCCTTACGGGTTTTATAAAGTTCTAATGTAGCTGTTATCATTTAGTTGGTTCTTATGAAAAGGTTCATCGTGGCTGACTGCTGCGATGAACCTTTTTTGCTGACTGTTCTATCACTCAGACCACTTAATTTGCCGTCTTATTGATGAAGTCAATCTCATTTCTGATCCCTTTATGGGCGTCATTCCACAGGCCCTTTGTCAGGCGAATGCGCAGCAGGCATGTGTTAGGATCTTCGTCGTTATTGGCTTCGTTATACCACCCGGCGAATATTGTGCGCAGCTTTGTCATCATCTCCGCGTTTTTCTCGTCACATACCCAGCCCAGGTTTTCACCGATACCATCGGCCGTAAAGTTTTCGACGATGATACAAACAGCGACTTCGGGGTTTTGGGCGATCTGCTGCATCTTGCCTGAGGTCGCGTAAGTAACGGTGTAGAACGCACCGTCCTCATAATAGGCGTCTACAATGCGGGCGGAGGGACGGCTTTTGCCATTAGCCCCCGGTTCCAGTGCGATGGTGGATAGTGAGATCAGGCCGTCCTTGTTACCCGCTTGTTCTTCCAGCAGCTTCATGGCTTCGTCGTACTTGCTCATTATATTACCTCCTAAAGTGTCATAAGGCATACATGATTAAGCTTATCATTGTAAAATCTTAGTGCATGTGAAGAATAATACGATAAAATATTAAATCGCCATCAATCCAAGCTTATACTCGATGGTCTTTTTTTTATGCCATTTAATCTCCAGTCTACAAATATATCTATTTTTTTTATGTAATAGACATTGTAAATTACCCTGGTCCTATTGTAGAATCAAGAAGTTGTCGAATAATGGTGTAAAATGCCATCCTTGGAACTCACTAGGACGACAGACTCATTGATATTTTTAGAGTAAGAAGGGGGAAGAAATAATGTTATTCCAAGCAGCACGCCGTAAACTCAGTCTGATGATTGTGTTTGCCCTATTATTAAGCACTCTTACGCCACATATGGTGTTTGGTGAGGCCGCGCAGTTCAAAGACATCACAGGCTCTTATGCGCAAAAGGAGATTCAATCATTAACTGAAGCAGGAATAATCTCAGGTTATGAAGATAACTCTTTTAAACCGAAAAAGGCTATGTCACGTGCCGAACTGGCGAAAATCATAGTCCTGTCGTTGGGGCTAGAAGCAAATGCTGATCAAGCCGCACCGTTTAAAGACGTTGCCGCGAACAGTTGGTATCGCGGTTATGTAGGTGCATTGGTAAAGGCAGGCATTACGGAGGGGACATCGGCCACCACCTTCAGTCCTAATGCAAATGTCACCCGTGAGGAGCTGGTCGTGTTTTTCATCCGAGCTTTCGAATTGGATGAAACAGCGAAGAAGCTTCCGGTTGATAGCAAGCTGTCGGATATCTCAGAGGTGTCCGAATGGGCAAAAGCGCAAGTATCCCTTGCCTTCAAAAATGGTTTCATCAACGGGGTCCAAGGCAGTGACGGCACTCTGAAATTCAAACCGAAAGAGCATGCGGAGCGCCAGGCTCTGGCTCGTCTGGCTTATGAGTTCAAAACCAATAAATCAGTATATGTCGAGAAATCCAAACAGCTTCTTGCTGAAGAGCTTAATAAGGGCAAGAGTCCTGAGGCAACACCGACTGCCACCCCGGCAACAACTGACCGCGGGACATCTGTGACAGCACCGGCGCCGGGAGCCTCAGGTCCGGGAACGCCAGCATCGGCAACCCCAGCACCGGCAACCCCAGCACCAGTGACACCAACACCAACATCGGCACCGACACCGACACCGACACCGGCAACCCCGGCACCGGCAAATGCTCTCCAGGTTGTGGTGAAGGGGGAGAGTTCAGATGCCATTTATGTGGAAGAGCCAACAGAAGTTATATTCCGCTCATCGATTAATGCGCCAGGAACGGTAATCGCTAGTGTCTATCAAGTAGATGACAGCGGCAAAGTCATTTCGCAAATCATTTCGTTGTACGATGACGGTTTGGAAGCCCATGGAGACAGTCTTGAGGCAGACGGACTGTACAGTGGCAAAGCAGTATTGACTGAAAGTACGGAGGGTTACATAAATCTGCAGGCGTTTGTGGGAGATGTGCCGAGCAGCACAGTTTTTAAATTATCTGTAATGAAGCATCTTACGGATGAACAGCTTGCACAAACGGAAATCATTGAAAATAATACACAGAGTAAGCTTGATCAACTGGCTACTTCATATGGTAATTTGCAAAAAGCAAAGGAAGAAACTGTGGCTTGGCTCCAAACCCAAGCAGAAGTAGAGCATGCTGGGATTTCGGGTGAAGGAGGAAGCATCTGGTATTTGCTGGACAACGGGATTCTAGGGGGGATATCCGCAGCTCCTGAGAATACAAAAGGGTTAAGCAGCACCGTAGAAGAGGCTGCGTCCAGTACTGCATTGGCGGCTGAGGCGCTAACGCAAAATGTGGAACAAACCGTGGCCACCATAGGAAGCCAGCGAGTTGCTGTGATTTCTCCGTTCTCCGGCACACTTCCATCTTCGACTGTTTATGACGCTGTATATCACAGCTTTGACCAGTCGAGTTACCCTTTCCTTGTAGAAAGAGTAAAGGACACCGCAGCGGGCGTTAATTTCTTTAAAGGGCTGAATCAGTATGGCGTCGTGGTCTTGGATACCCACGGAGATACTTACTATGATGAAAAAGTGCTTCAAAAGCTCCATAATAAGTACGGCATTGATTTCAAATACGCTGGACCGCAAGTTATGTTCCTGACAGGAGAAAAGGCAACGACAGAGAGCAAAAAGACCTATGAGTTGGACTTGAAAAAGGGACGACTGGCTATTATATCCGGTTATTATGCTATTACACCGTCTTTTATTACACGGTACAACGATATGCTACCTGATACCATCGTATATAATGGCAGCTGCCGCAGCGCGTACAACGATTCCATGGCAGATGCCTTCATCAACAATGGTGCTGGCACTTATTATGGATATACCGATTATGTAAAGCTTGCATATGATCAAGCTATTGCTAAATCCGTATTTACCGCTTTAAACGATGACAACATGACAACCGAAAAAGCCTTTCAAGCAGCAGTGGCTGCCCATGGAGCAAACGATGGGTTGGCAGCATTCTTCATGAAAGGAAGCAGCATTGGCACTAAGACCGAAGGGGTCATCAACGGAACCTTTGAAAACGGAACTTGGACCGGCTGGAATGGAAACGGCGATGTTCGGGTGATCTCCAAGCTGGGACCGCTTAAACCGACAGAGGGGAACTACATGGCTATTATCAGCACTGGCCTTGGGTATGAAAACAATGATCAAGGAGGATATGACTACAATTCAGACAGTTATATCGAGCAAAGTTTCATTGTTCCGGCGGGTGCAACAACCCTATCGTTCGATTACAATTTCATTTCTGAGGAGCCTAAGGAATTCGTTGGAAGCAAATTCAATGACACCTTCAGAGCAACGGTAACTTCCAGTGTATACATTAATACGGCTTCCCTCATTACTTCTCACATAAATGGCGGCAATACAGTGACGTCCAGTGTCTATGGTAATGATTCTGTTATTATCGGGGCTGAATCGATTAATGAATCCACGGCCTATTGGATTGAAGAGAACAAAGTAGCGATTGATTTCTACGGCGGGGATCATACAACATACATGACGAATTGGAAGTATGTACAATTTGATGTAAGCCAATTTGCCGGCAAGGGCTCCATTGTCCTTCGGTTCCATGTTTGGGATCAAGGAGATAGTATCTACGATACGGCGGTACTAATCGATAATGTAATATTAAAGTAATCAAAAAATGGCTGGATCAGGGGAACCTGACCAGCCGTTTCTTTTGGAAATAAGCTAATGGGCTTGCGTTCGGATATGGATTCCAAATAAAGTGTGCATATTGCACATAATTTGTGTTATGCTTTATTATGTGCAATATGCACATAATATGGGGTGGAAGAAGGGTGTAAATATGAAGGCAGCAATCGTAAAGGATAAGGGGACGATTCCCGTAATGGGTCATTTTGATTCCCCCGTTGGGACAGAGGGGCTAGTTATAATTAACGTTACGGCCACAGCCTTGAGTCGAGTTAGCAAGTTCCGTTCAATGGGTATGCACTATTCTTCTGAAGATAACTTTCCAATTGTAGCCGGTATCGACGGTGTAGGAACTTTGAAAGATGGGTCTCGTGTTTACTTTGCGCTGCCTACTGCACCATATGGTAGTTTGGCTGAGCAAACAATCGTCAACGAAAAGCTGACTGTCCGTTTACCAGATGGTATTGATGATCTCACTGCTGCCGCTATCGCCAACCCTGCTATGTCGTCATGGGCTGCATTGGTATTTCGAGCTGGTTTTAAATCCGGTCAAACTGTATTGATTAATGGCGCTACTGGTGCATCCGGTAGTTTAGCAGTTCAGATTGCTAAGGGTCTGGGGGCCAAGAAGGTCATTGTAACAGGACGCAACGAATCAAAGTTGCAAGCACTTGAAGCTGATGAGGCCATTGCATTTGATATGACAGCCGACAACGGTCAAAAAATGTTTGAAAACGCCCTAATGCCAGTTATTGCTGAAGGTGTTGATGTTATATTGGATTATCTTTGGGGCGACAGCGCACTCGCCATCATGTCAGCTCTTGCTAAGGCGAAAACGGATCGTTCAACCCGTTTTGTAAGCATTGGAACTTCATCTGGCCAAGAAAGCATTCATTTACCTTCATCTCTTTTACGCTCATCAACAATCGAACTCGTAGGTAGCGGAGATAAGAGTGTTTCCAAAGCTGATATGCTATCCGCTGTTAGAGGTGTCTTTGAAATGGCCGCCGAGGGGAAGATAAAAATTACCACAAAAGAGTTCGCTCTAGAAGATATTGAAGAGGCCTGGAATGCCCCGCTAATGCCTCGTCCTGTTGTAAGGGTGAAATAAAATGGAAAACGATATTTTTAAAGCGCTGATCGATTTAGTTTCCATTATCAATAGGCCAGACCGCGATAAGAAGATGATTGCTAATGCTGGCGTAAATTTGGAGGCAGCAACCTTTCGTGTCTTTGTGGGCATCGTGCATCTCCAACCGACTAGTGTTGGTGATTTGGCCGCCATGATGGGAAAAAACTATTCGAGTGTTAGCCGGCAAATCGATAAGTTAGAAAACGCGGGGTTGGTTCATACGTATCCATCAAGTGCAGATTCCCGCATTCGTGTGTCTGAATTGACGAAAAGCGGGGAGGAAATCAATGCAATGATTAGCCTCACCCGTGAACGAATTTTGCATGAAGCTTTGGATGACTGGACTCTGGAGGAAAAAAACAGCTTATTGAATAACTTAAGGCGTTTATTTGAATCGCTGCAAAGATTCGACTAGTTGCAGATTATGACTGTTCACACACAGTTCGATGTTTATTGCCATGGTGGATATTCGGGTAAAAGGAATTACGGATTCAATGGGGAACCATTCTGAAATCGGATTTACGAGGAAGCCGCAAAAATGCTAAAACGCTACTGACACAACGTTGTCAGTAGTGTTTTTGTATATTAGGTGTATAGCGAGTAGCGCATTGTTTTGGAGATAGGGTGACCTTGCTCATAATCTTATTATAGAGGTGGAATTTATTCATGAGTAATATCAAATGGGAAGTGGATCCGGACCACAGCTCCGTCGAGTTTTCGGTGACGCATTTAATGATTAATAAAATCAAAGGAGTATTTGAGCGTTTCCAGGCGATTTTAAGTTTTGATCCCAACGAGTTAACGACCATGGGTATTCAGGCTTCCGTAGACGCAAATAGTATCACAACTCGCCAAGCGCAACGAGATGAACATTTGAGGGGCGACGATTTCCTTCATGCTGCCAAGTATCCAACCATTGCATTTCAAAGCACCAACTGTGTCTTTGCTGGTGAGCGGCAATATGAACTTACAGGCAATCTAACTCTGCATGGAGTAACCCAATCTGTTACTTTTCATACTGTTTTTGAAGGACTAAACAAGGACCCCCGCGGACGGGAACGTGTAGGATTTCATTCAACAGCCAGTATTGATCGTAATGAATTTGGATTGAAATTCAACTCGCCTCTGGAAACGGGTGGAATTATAGTCGGAAATGAAGTGAGGATCGAGCTTTGTATTGAGGCAATTAAAATAAATTAGTGACCCTAAAGACTATCCTTTTATCGGGATGGTCTTTATTCAAAACTTGCTGTTACAGAAATTGCGCTGAACCGTATTACTAATTAATTTACTCTTGCACCGAGCGGAGAAGCTGCTTGGGCTTTTTTTATGTGCAGAAATGACTAGAAGATGCCTTGACTTATATTTGCATTAAATATTACCTAAATCGTATTTATCGAGCAGGAAATAACAGGAACTAAATTGAAAAAGTATACCCTATAGCAGCACTGACCGGGAGGATGGCATGCAATTTCAACCAATTTATTATAATGGGGAATTATTTCTACCGAAGATCGAATTAAATATGACACCGAATCAATCGGTTGGCATCATAACGGACTTGAAGCGAAAGCAGCTTTTAATGAATCAATTAGGTGATCATTCCCAATATTATTTATTTCGGGCTGGGCAAAACGAGTATATGCGTTTATCGGTGGAGGAACTAATCACTTTTCTAATCAGAATAACGGAGAGGAATGAGCGTGCCGCTTCGTTGATAGATTATTTTGCTTTAAAGGAAGAACGGAAGGTAAAGATCAAGGATCTAAGCTCATCGAAAAGAATGTATGTGACATTGCTGCGTGTATTTTTTGCGCATCAGCCTACACTTGTACTGGAGGAACCCTATTTTTACTTGGAAGAGCAAGATTGTCGTCAACTCAAACGGCTTCTTGATGATCTTTCACAAGAAAAGCAGATTTTAATTTTAACTTCGAATTTAGAGGATGCCCTTATTTCCTGTGATGCCATTTATCGGTTGAACGAATCGGGATTTCATCCATTGGATATTCGGGACTTCGACGAGGATAAGCAGGAAGTACAGAAACAAGACGAGGCCAATATAACCTTGCAGAAGATCTCTACCAAAAGAAATGACAAAGTGATTTTATTTAATCCGCCTGAAATTGATTTTATAGAAAGTGTAGAGGGGTCAATCCTTGTTCATGTGGGCGGTGAAAATTATGACTGTGCGCTGACGCTGACCGAGCTCGAGCAGAGATTATTAAATTTCGGTTTTTTTAGGTGTCACCGATCCTATATTGTTAATCTGCAAAAAGTAAGAGAGATTATTACATGGACGAAAAATAGCTACAGCTTGCGATTAAATACAGGTCAAGATGCCGTGGTTCCGTTATCCCGTTCAAAATTGTCTGAATTAAAAGCACTTCTTAACATTTAAAGGGTACCATTCAGGCGCTTACAGCTACATTTCGGCGCGTTTTGATGGCAGGAAGCATGTAATCTGTATATGTTTAAGCCATCAACACTAAGGATGTGGAGTTAATGAATGTTATTCGGGTAGAACGTATCCGTAAGAGATTTGGAGAAAAGGATGCGTTAGCAGATGTTTCTTTTTCAATTCCTAAGGGTGAAATTTTTGGTTTCCTTGGACCGAGTGGCTCAGGCAAAACAACATTAATCAAGATTTTAACGGCACAATTAAATCCGACAAGTGGACAGGCAAGTGTATTTGATCAGTCAGCGGAGATGATGCAGCAGTCTGCTCAGAAGATGCGTTTTGGCATTTTGACGGATAACAGTGGTCTATATGAGAGGTTAAGTATTGAGGAAAATCTGGAGCTGTATCGTAAGCTATATGATCTTCCCAAATCTGCGGTCGACAAGGTGCTGCAGTTTGTAAACTTAAGCGGAGAGCGCAAAAAGAAAGCCAACCTCTTATCCAAAGGGATGCGTCAGCGTGTCATGCTGGCATGCGCGATTATCCATGAGCCGGAATTATTATTTCTGGATGAACCAACTTCGGCTTTGGATCCGGTAAACACAGCACATATTTATAAAGGCTTACGCTACTTAAATGAGAAAGGAACAACGATTTTTCTGACTACGCATGATATGTCTGAAGCAGAATTGATATGCAACCGTGTAGCGATTCTGTATCAGGGACAAATCCAAACCATAGGCTCACCAAAGGAACTTAAGCGGCAGCACCGGGAGAACGTAATTTGTGTGGACTTAATCAATGGGGAAACCTACGAGCTCCCGATCGATGAGGGGACGGCTGATCAAATCGCGGATTGGATGAAGCGGGGGCTAATTGACCGGTTAGAGACGAAAGAACCAAGTCTAGGTGATATCTTTATTAAAATGACAGGAAGTGAGCTACTATGAGTATCTCATACAAACGTGCCCGGGCGATATTTGTGAAGGATTACAAAGAGTTTTCACGTAACTACGCGCTGTCCATTATGCTGATTTTTCCTATTATTATCGCTCTGATTTTCAAGAGGGCAGGTGCGTCTTTACCTGGAGCCAGCGGTTTTCTTTTTAATAGTTCGTTTGTATTGCTAACATGTTTCGCACAAGCCTGCTTGATTGCGGAAGAGAAGGAGCGTAACACTTTACGGTCATTAATGATGACACCGGCTACGACCATGGATGTACTAATCGGTAAAAGCAGTTTGGTCTTTGTCATGTCCACTGTTGTTCTCGCTATTTCTACATTATTATTTGGCTATGAGCCAGCTAATATATGGGCGTTTGTGGCAGTAATCATTCTTTCGATTATTCTGTACACTGCAGCCGGGACGATCTGCGGCTTATTCTCCAAGACGTTGCTTGAAGCCTCATTATCTATACTCCCTGTGGCGTTCATATTTATGGGGGCACCGTGGGGAGAAGTACTAGCGAAGGATTATCCGGTCTTCAAAGTGCTGGATTACATGCCAAGCAGTCAGCTTGTGCATCTGCTGGGTCTAAGCAATACAGGTTATACGACGGGCGATGTATTGAAACCACTCCTCATTAATTTGGTATGGACGGTTGTGCTAACAGTAGTGTCTGTCATTTTGTATCAGCGGCGGTTGAAGGACGAGTAAGGGAGCTCTGAAGGGACTTTAGCCAGCCTTCGGTGGGTCTTTGGTAGGGTTGAAACAAGCGCCCGACTGAGACTATACGACGATTATTTTCCAATTGAGGCTGTGATGTTGTCATGACGGGGCCTGCCGGGTAATAAAGATGATTAGAACTTTCAAATTTGGCTGATTTTGGATTGGGAGCCAAGGAAACGGGGGGAAAGATCATGGCGGCACAGACAGTATCAGGCATCAGCTCCGTACAGACCATTGCGGCCTACGGCGGTACACAGAGTGATGTCAGTTCTCTGGAGAAACAGCGAAACCGGCTGATGATGGAACTGGATAAAGTGAATGCGGCACAAGGAAGTGAGATGCAGACGCCTTATCGCCGGGAGCAGCTGCAGCGGCAAATCCGGCTGCTGGAGTCCCAACTGGTACAGAAAAGCGGGAGCAGCACCTCCGTAAATTTTGTGCCTGCTTCTCCGCTTCAGGATCACCTCCCCCTTTGGGGAAATGAAGGAAAGGGAGGCCTCAAGGGCATCGGCCTGACTGATCCCCGGACGGCGACGGTGGACGCGGAGGGTCATTTCGACGCGTTAATTTAGGCAAGCGAGCGAAGGTGCGGAAAGCGTCAGGTGATGAACTGACGGCCCATAATCATGAGGCTAGCTGAGCTTCCACCGAGGAGACCAGCAACACGGTAGAAACAACAAAATAGGCGAGAGGGAAGCTTCAACACTTCCTCCTCGCCTATTTGTGTTCATGCAGTTGCTTAGGGTTCAACTACTTTATTCTGGTGTTCCTTGGGTTACCCCATGGATATACGAGAGCGTTGGGGAATCGACGGCCCCTTGTCCCGGATTATAGGTGAAGGAGTACTCGATGGTATCCCCGTGTTGCAGGTGATTTACAGGGTAGGTGTAGTTACCGTTCCCTGCCGGGGTCATGGCTACGTTTAGCTGCCCACCATTATTTAGCTTATAGTGTAAGTCGGCAAAGGTTGCGCCGTTCACATAGAACAGCAGGTCGTCGCCTATTTTCTTCAGACCCCGCACCTCATCGCCGACGATGATAACACCGGATGATGATGCCGGTACAACAGTGATGGTGGAGAGGGCTGTTTTATTGCCGTCGGCTGTTGTAGCCGTTACGGTTGTTGTGCCTGGAGTGAGTCCCGTCACGAGACCGTTCGGATTCACGGAAGCGACGCTGGTACCTGATACGGTCCAAGTGACCTGCTTATTGGTTGCATTAGTCGGGGCAATATTGGCGTTCAACTGCACAGTCTGTCCGACCTCCACCTGCGCAGTAGTTTGATTCAGAGAAATACCGGTAACCGGTACGTTTACCGGATTCTCGCTGTTGCCTTCTTTATAGACACGAACATAATCCACTTGCATTGCTGCAGGAATATCGGACGGATCTGGGGTTTGGCCGCTGTCGAAGTGCCCGCCGATCGCCAGATTCATAATGATGTAGAAGGGTTGATCGAATGGGGCATTCGGATTGTTAGGTGCAGCTACGGAATACCATTGATCTCTACTGACTTTAAAGAAGAACTTGCCGTCCACATACCATTTCATATTATCTTCTTCCCAGATCATGGAGTACACATGATAATCATTGGCGAAGGTCTGGCCTTCAGGGAAGTGATATTCACCAGCAATATATCTGTTTACAGGCCATTGTCCGCCAAAGTGTATGGCCCCGCTGGTCGTGCCGGGCAAGCGTCCTTTGGCTTCCATAATATCAATTTCTCCGGATGCGGCCCACGCTCCATAAGCGGCATCTTCCGGAAGCATCCAAAGTGCTGGCCAAACGCCGTTACCTGTAGGCAGCTTAGCACGAATATCTACTCTGCCGTACTGGAAGGACAAGTGATCTTTGGTGTTAATCTTGCCGGATGAGTACTGGGCATACCGGCTTGGGTCCTGTGGAAAGGATTTTGAATCGTTCAAAGCTCTGATATTCAGCTTTCCGTCCTGTACAAATACATTTTGTGTACTGTCTGTATAGTGCTGCAGTTCCGCGTTGCCCCAGCCCCAGCTATTCGGATCGTCAGTAATATAATAACCTTGTTCGTAGCTCCATTTGCTCGTATCGAGTGCTGTTCCGTTAAATTCATCCTGCCAAATGAGATTCATGTCCTCTATCGCCGGGTCGTTTGGTGTTCCGATGGCAATGTCATCATGATCGGATACATCCGGACGTGGGGCATCTGGATTACCGATAAAGGTATAGTTGACGTAATTATTGCCGACACTTCCGCCCGCCTGTCCATTTAATGGATAGCCAATACGGATTTGCACATCCTCTTGGACAGGCTGGAACCAAAGCCCATAGATGTAGTCAGCCCAATAGCCCCACTGGTTGGCATCGGACATGTTGTTATAGCCATTGCCGGCGTATACAAATCCGCTCTGGCTGGAATCACTCATAGCAACCCATTGTCCGTTGATGTTAATTTGGTATACGTAATTTCCTAGCTCAGACCCTATTGGAGCGCCCCCATCAATCTTAGGTAGCGGTACACCTATTACACCTTTTGCATCTGCGGTAAAGGTCGTTCCCTCATAAGGAGTTAAGACATATGAATTTCTTACCGGTTTATTAAAGGTGAGGGTATAAACGACGTTAGCCGTTGAGGTTTTCGATTCTAACTTGACGTTGATAGACTCTGTTACGGTGAACCAGTAGCCGCCGCCGCCTTCGGTGAATTGTCCGAAGTTGTTATCGTAGATCCAGCCGCTGGCTGCATTATTGTCAATATCAATCCATGTATTGCTGCTTACAGGTTTTACATATACCTTCAGATCTTCAGCTACGGCTTCATAGGTAACGGCCGGATCATTGTTGAAGGTAGGATAAGTAAAGCCTGCACTTCCTGTAAATCCTGCTGTAATCTGCGGCCCTTGTGTAGGGGCCATAGCAGTAATGGTTGTTTTGTTTATGTTTTGAAATACCAGGGTGTACTCAAGTGTAACTCCATTAGCCTTGGAGAATAGCTGAATCTCCGTTGTTGTGGAGAGAGTGAACCAATAGCCATTCAAGCCACCGTCGCTCCAGTGTCCCCAATTTTGGTTGTAGGTATAGCCGCCTGCATTGTCAATATCCACCCAGTTTCCAGCAACTTTTACTTTTACACCGACGTCATCGGAAACATCATTCCAGGTGGCAGAGCCCCCATTAAATGTAGGCATGACGAAACCATAGCTAGCTTGTCCAACCCCTGATTTTGAGATGACAGGACCGTCTGCTGCTGAAAAGTAAGACATAGAGGTAACTGTGGTTCCTGCTGCCTGCACCTTTGAAGTCGGCAATAGGCCAACCCCGGCTAACAGTACTACTGCTAAGAACAAACTAAATACCTTCTGCTTAAAAGCACTCTCCGTATTGTAAAGTCGTTTCATACTTGCCCTCCTTTAATAAAATAATGAAGAAACGAAACCGCTTACATTTAGGGACATCTCTATTCTATCGAATATAATAATCAGCTAAAAGGTACAATTATTTTTGTTCTAACCCAATTTTTTGGCTTTTGATTATTTATAGCGCTGTGTCACGGTACTTTTCCCCGCTGTCGTGCTTCCGGCGCATCATTTGCCGATATTCTGTGGGCTGCATATCCATGACATCCCGAAAGGATCGTGTAAAACTTTTGTAGCTTTCATACCCTACCATGGTGGCTACCTCTACAATTTTATGATCGGTTTCGGCCAGTAGCCGCCGGGCTTTATCCAGGCGCACATCGCGCAAGTATTCTGCAAAGCCTTTGCCGATATTTTTTTTGAACAGGTTAGAAAAATAGGCATAATTAAGCGACACGTGATTCGATACCATCGCGAGATCCAGGGGTTTATGATAGCTTTCGTGTATAAAGCGTATGGCTTCATTTAAATCTTGCGAGTTGCGATAGCTGCACTTATATTCATAATAAAATTGGTTCAGCCGAAGCAGCTGTTGTTGCAGCGCCTGAATATAATCGCGAATACCCGGATAATCGAATAGATTTCGTAAACATTCGATGTCCAGCGCTTCTTCCCCCATGTACGGGCGGATCACACGTACAGATTCCTCCAGCATCTGTACAATGGCACGGCATAGCTGCTGTGTGTATTGGATGTGATAGCGTTGCAATGTATCTTTGTGAAATATCATAGAAATGCCTTGGGTGATTGTACCGCTGTTTTTGGTGCCGATTAACTGAAACAGGGCATATAACTCTTCATAGGGAAGCTCCCACTGCTGCTCCAGTCGCTCAATATGTGTTGGCAAGATGCAGCTCTTCTCTGGAAACAGGTAACTGTGGCGATAGAGCTCCAACACTTGTGTATAGCTGCGGGGCAACTCCTTCAATCCTTGCTGCGGGCTGGTCATAGCAGTAATGGCATCTATTTGTCCTGCTTTGAGGGCGGCCGGGAAGGCTCCCGTATCTACGGCCGCATCAACCGCGAGAATCAGGTACGGGCGGTGTTGCAGGCATATACACCCTCGTCTGCCATACACACGGTAGGCAAGGGATTCCATGCTGTGGCTACTGTCGGCCCCCGGTTGGTTAATCCATAATTCCTCCCGCAGCAGACACAGGCGGTAATTACTCCACAACTCTGGATTCTGTTGCTGGGTCTGGATAACCCACGCCTCATCAATCATTGCACCCTGCATGAACATACTCAGTTCCTTGCGGTCTGTCTCCCGGGCGCGGCGCGAGATATGCTCCATATTACGCGAGAGCGTCTGCCGTGTTTTTATCTCATTCGCTACATGTTCTACTGCGGTTTGCAGATCTTCACGTTTCACAGGTTTGAGCAGGTAGCCCTTTGCTCCAAGTTCGATGGCCTTTTGAGCATAGGCAAAATCACTATAGCCGCTAATAATCAGATAATCTACCTCGATGTGCTTCTGTTTACTCTGCGCCATCAGCGTCAGTCCATCCATATCGGGCATCCTGATATCAGTAATCACCAGTTGGATGTTGTGCTGACTCAATATATCCAAGGCCTCAATTCCGTTTACGGCACAGTAAATATTGTCCAGCTGGAGCGCAAATTGGCGCAGCATAGCCTGCAGCCCATCACGAATGTGCTTTTGATCGTCCACAATTAGAATATTGATCATGCCCTACCATCCTCCAAGATTCACATTTTCCCAAGGCAAACGTATGGTTACACAAGTATAGGCGCCCTGCACACTGTCAATCCAAAGACCGCAGTCCTTACCATAATGAAGCTGTATGCGCTTATGCACGTTCTCCAAGCCCAGTCCGTTTTTGCTGGTAACAATCGGTGAATCTGAGTCGCCCCGCAGCACAGCCTGCAGACTGGACAGCATTTCCGGGTCAATACCTGCGCCATCATCTCGTATCTCAATTAGCAGAAGGCTGTCATTTTCTACCGATACGGTAATTTGGATACTTACGCTGCCGCCCGAGGGCGCTGCATGATGAATGGCATTTTCGACGATGGGCTGCATGCACATTTTAGGGATTGTATAACGCAGTACCTCCTGCGGGAGATCCGCCGTCAACTCAATGCTGCCACCCTCCATAAAGTTTATGAATCGGACATAGCTGTGTATGTTGGCAAGTTCTTCGGTAAGCGCAACCGTATCGCTGCGCCATTGCATACTGTATCGCAGTTGTGAGCCTAAAGACACCAACGCTTCGGCGATAGCCGGCTGTCGCTGAACCTCCGCGAGCATACGGATGGATTCCAGCGCGTTATATAAAAAGTGTGAATTGATCTGCGAATGCAGCGAGTGCAGTTGTGCATTTTTGGCGATCAGCTGTTTATCTACCACTTGGGTCATCAGATGTTTGATTTCGTCCAACATATTATTGTAGCTGACGGCCACCTCGTCGATTTCGTCACCGGTTTCGTTTTTATCCAGGCCGGTATCAATTTTCGCATCCAGTTGGCCTTGCCGCACCTTGCGCATAGAAACCAGCACCCTGTCGAGCCGGCGGAAAATGCGCCGAGTGGTATGTGAAACGAGCAGTAACATCAGCAGCAATATACACAATGTGATCGCTACTACGAGCAAATACCAGCTTCGTGGGCCTTTCATCAGCGCTTGATGAGAGGCAATATCCACTACATAGGCGTTCAGTGGGGCGATGTAGCGATACAACGCGTAGTAAGTATGGTCGCCTACCTTTACCTTAATGGGGCTACTCTGCTGCAGCACATCCAACCGCTGGTGAATGCTGCCTAGAATTTTATCCAATTCTTCACCGGCATTTTGAGAAAAAATATGCTCAGGATTGTATACCGATCGGGAAGAGTCGGCTCCATCCATCACTACAGAAAAGAAATCCCCCCCGCTATCCTCAAGCAAGTCACTGAAAAAGACGCTATGCTGGGCGCGGATTTCCATAATGGTAGGGAGTTTCTGCTGTTGCCCCTGAAGACGTACCAACCGGTAATAGGATAGCGTATGCTCTCCATCTTTAAAAGCAAATAAGCGGTATGCCGCACCGCCTTCCTCCCGAAGTGTCACCCAGTAGTCCTTCGGCCAGAACTTGTCATAATGGTAGATTTCAGGCCAAATCTCAAATAGGTTTGGATTATCGACATAGAAACTGAGCTCGCTGATCATCTCGTAGCTTTGAATGATATTATGCATTTGCTCAAATTGATTTTGTCTAAATTTTACGAGACGCAGGCCATCCCCGCGCATATTGGAGTGAATAAAATCTACAAATGCCTTTTGATTCAGCGCAGTAGAGGAAGCGTTCTCAAGAATGCCCATTTTGCTGCGCAGCTGTTCGTTAATTCTTGAGACATGGCTGCTGCCGGTAGCCATAGCGTCCTTGTATAGCTGACTTTCCTGTGTGCGGATAAATAAAAAGGATACCACAATCGCAGGGATGGCAATCATCATGCTAAAGGCCAAAAACAATTTTTGGGAGATGCGGGAATTACGGTACAGCTTCTTCATTTTAGTCAGCAGATACTTCATTTAAGCAGCCTCCTACCCTTGTAATATACCATATATTACAAACTGCCCGGTAGGTAACTAGGCTGTTTTGTTAAATGGTTAAAAGAAGCGAAAAAGGGAATACCGGCCACCCTTTCGGTGGCCGGCAGCAATCTTAATACGGGCATTATTACTCTGCCATTTTGGATTTTCGCACATCCAGTTCAGCCTGGCGGTATTCCATCACCTTGCCAAAGCTGTAATTCTCGCGGCGGTCAAGGAAATTGTCGAAGATTTTATCAAATTCAGCCTCATTCTTGGCCGTAATTAGCTCAGGGAGTACTTCCTCCCAATTTTGCGAAATACGGGACCAGGCTACCGACACATCAGAATCGCCCTGTGGATCTAAGCCCTTATAGATACCGCTATCAATATCGGCCTGCATATTGGCGAAGTCTTCCATTTGCTTAATGACAGGAGATTTCTCCGGTCTCCACTGGTTGACGATTACAGGGTTTCGCATCATCCAATAGGTATCCATGATGCCGTATTCTTTCTCCAGCTTCTCAATATCAGTGTCGAGTAATTTTACCATTTCAGGCTTCAGCTGCGGCTTGCCATCTACCATCTCCCATGTTTCGCCTTCCTTGCCAAGGAATAAATCTCGCTGGCCTTCTTCGCTGGCCAGATAGGTCAAAAAGCGGATGGCTCGTTCAGGGTTTTCGGTTGATTTGCTAATCATCGTCACCATCCAGCCGTCCATGTTGCCAGGGAATAACTTAGGGTTATCGCCCTTGCTGTTCTTTGGCCCATCGACTGCGATGTAGTAAGAGTCCGGGTTGCCGCTAGCAGCCAGCATAGGATTGACAGCCGACATACCGGTCCACTCACGGACCATCATGAAATAGCGGGCGTTGTTTGTTTTTTCCTCTACCTGAGTATCGGAATCCACCAGGAAATCCACATTAATCAACCCGCGCTCGTAAGCCGTACGGAAGGTTTTTAGCCAGGCAATATAATCGGGATCGGTAATGCGGTCGTATACTTTTCCGTCTTTCTCATGCGGTACGGCCAGTAGGTTCTGCAGATATTCGGTCATCCCGTAAGGGACGTTCCCTTGTGCAAAAAAGGGACTGATGGGCTGGCCTTTATATTGGGAGTACTTATCCTTTACCAGTTGCAGTGCGTTCAGAAAGCCCTCTGGAGTGCTAAGGTCCGGGCTGCCCATCTCCTCATACAAATCTTTTCGCACCAGGAAAGTCTGGTTGGCGGCCGTCATGCCAGTTTCATGCATCAGGTTGGGGCTATATGAATCATTCGGAACGCCATAGGTATTGCCATTTTCTTGACGATACCACTTCAGTGTACCGTCCCCCGCCACCTTGAAGAAGTAAGGGTCATACTTGTCAGCTAATTCATTTAAGGCGTAGACATGATCGCCTTCCCACAGCTTTTTGACAGCGGTTTCCCACGAACCCATTGATATCAAGTCTGGCAGCTTGCCCGAGGTCATCATTAGGGTAATATGCTCATTCGCTTCACCAGAAGGTACCTCAAGCTTGATGTTTACGCCTGTTTTTTCCGTTACGTACTTGGAGGTCAAGCTGTCTCCCCAAGTGTGGGCATACCAGTTAGCACCTACGAACCAGGTCAAATCAACAGGGCTGGTATCCAGCTTCCATGCCGGATCATCGGGATTGAGCTTTGCTTCACTCTGCGGCGGCTGTGTACTATCTGTAGGCTGTGGTGTTGGCTTATTTTCACTATTCGCTGAATTGGAACACGCGGCTATGCCTAGCATCAGGCTTGCGGCCAGAACGAGGGTCAACCCCGGCTTAATCAGATTGCGTTTCATGACATTATCATCCTTTCTTTGCTGCTTCTGAATTTTGTATACCAGTTTCTAGACACTCACACTCTTATCCCTTAATGGCGCCAATCATCACGCCTTTGACCAGATAGCGTTGAATGAAAGGATAGACTATCAGAATAGGCAGTGTGGCCACCATCATGGATGCAAATTTAATAGAGTTGCCGGGAAGTCTTGCGCCGAATTGCGCCATAGCTTGCTGCTGCATGAAGGACATAGAGTTCTCCGCAATGATTTTGTACAGCATGGTCTGCAGTGGCAGTAATTCCTGCGAACGGATGTAGATGACCCCCTGGTAATAATCATTCCAATGATAAACGGCTGAAAAAAGCGATATAGTCGCAATGACAGCCATGCTATTGGGCAATACGATTCTGAACAGGACACCATAGTCTGAAGCACCGTCTACTTTCGCAGATTCCTCCAGGCTGTCAGGTATGGTGCGGAAGAAGCTCATGAAAATGACCATATTAAAAAAAGTGTACATGGAGGGAATGATGAATATCCAAAAATTATCATATAATCCCAGCTTCGTCATCAGAATAAATGTAGGGATCAGCCCGCCTGAGAACAGCATCGTAACCAATGCGATTTTAAGATACAGCTTGCGTCCGATTAGATTAGACTTGCTCATTCCGTAAGCAATAATGGCGGTAAACAACACATGCGTTGCTGTCCCGATCACTGTGCGCAGAGTGGTAATGTAAAAACCGTTCATCATTGTCTTATCATTGAACACAACGCTATAGCTGGCCAGCGATAATTCTTTGGGAAACCAGTTGACGGTGCCCAGGGATGCCTGCTGCGGCGCGTTAAGCGAGTTAATGAATACAAACCACATCGGGTACAGTGTTAAAAAGCAAACCGCCAGCATCAGCAGGGTGTTGCAGACCTCAAATACTCCAATTTGCCGAAATCTTTTGCGTCTTTCCATACCTCTGTCCTCTCCTTTCTAAAAAATGCTGTCGCCGGTTAGTTTTTTGGATGTGTGATTGGCCAAAAACAACAAACCTAGCGCCACAATAGAGCGGGCGAACAGGACGGCTGTTGAGAAGGAATGGCGCCCGGAGACCAACCCCATGTTGTAGATATACAAGTCTAGGCTTTCCGCCATCCTCATGTTCATATTGTTCTTCAACATAAAGATCTGCTCAAAGTTACTGCCGAGTATCCCGCTGACAGCGAGGATGAACAAAATAGCGATGGTGGGGCGTATGCTCTGAATGGTGATATGCCACATCCGTTGCCGCCGGTTTGCGCCATCCAGCTCAGCCGCTTCGTACAGCCCCGGATCAATGCCGGATATTGCCGCTATGTAGATAATGGCGCTCCAGCCGGTTTCTTTTAACGTATCGGTGAAAAAGGTGATCCACCAAAAGTACTTAGGGTCGCTGTTAAACAGGATTTCGCGTTCCTGGAGCCCGATCGCCATCATCAACTGATTGATCACACCGCCCTCGCCCAGCCAATTGAGCGCAATGCCGCCAAAAATCGTCCAGGCAATAAAGTGCGGCAGGTACGAAATGGTTTGTACCGTTCGCTTAAAACGAAGACTCCGTATTTCATTCAGCAGTAAGGCAAACAAGATGGGAATGGGAAAACCCAAGACCAGCTTGATGCTGCTCATCCCCAGAGTATTGCGAATCGAACGCCAAAAACGCTCATCCGTCAAAAAATCCTGAAAATGCTTCAGCCCGACAAACGGTGATTCTAGTAAGGGTTTGGCGATGCTGTAGTCCATAAATGCAATAATGAGCCAAAACATAGGGATATAACAAAAGATAAACATCCAGATGATTCCCGGGATAACCATGCTTTGCAATTGCCACTGCTTAAAAAGCGCTTTCATTTGTTCCGCTCTGTATTGGAACATTTTCCGTGCCCCCTTTCTATTTCATCGTATGAAAAAGCGTATAGGAAAAAAAGCCCATGATTATCGACCCTATCCCATTTTTTTAGATTTGTTTGACCAGCCGCAAAAATTAAGTATGCTGTGATTAAATGAAGGGAGTGTGCAAAGGATGAATAAACCTGTATGGGAACAGAATTTCTTAGATAGAAATGCCGATTTAAAGCTATGGAATATCCGCCTTGGCAACGACTTGTTAGATAATGAGGGTAATCCCATAGACCCAGGTTGGGGCAACGGAGAGCAGCAGTATTACACGGATCATTCCAGCAATCTGTATATCGATGAATTTGGCTTAAATCTGTGCGCACGCAGTGAATCCATTGGAAAGGATGGGCGCAATTTTGCATATACCTCGGCTCGTTTGGATACAAAGGACCATTTTTCCTTTTGCTATGGGAAGTTAGTTGTGCGTGCAAAGCTGCCGGTGGGGCAAGGGGTTTGGCCTGCCATCTGGTTGCTTCCGCAGGAACAGGCTTCCGGACCTTGGCCAGCTTCCGGCGAGATTGATATCATGGAAGCCAAAGGCCGCTTGCCTCAGCAAATATCCGGAACACTGCACTACGGAAAGGATTGGGAACATCAAATCGTCGAGGAGTTCTCGCACCATTTTGAAAGCGGAACCATTAATGAATTCCATGATTATGCACTGGAATGGACCGCCAGTTCGATTCGATGGCTGGTAGACGGACATTGCTTTGCCGAGCGCTGCTTGGAGCCAGGGGTTATGCCCTTTAACGAGTCATTTTATGTGGTGCTGAACCTTGCAGTGGGCGGCTGGTATGACAATGTAGCGGTTGACGAGGCTGCACTGCCAGCGGTGATGACGGTTTCAGGGATATGGCTGTACCCATAATTAAGAATCTTTGTGAGGCTCTATTATCGATTTTCAATACCTACATCCCATCTGGTAGAATAGGGAAAACCATATTTCTCTATATTCTAGTAACTTGATTATAAGCTTGGGGAGGTAGACCATGGACAAAGAACTAATCGCACAGCTGACACAGTGGCATGAAGATGATGAACACCAGAAGATTGTAGACACTCTGATGGAGATTCCTCCAGCGGACAGAGATTACGAGATGGTCAGCAGTCTGGCAAGAGCGTATAACAATTTGGAACGTTATGAAGAAGCCCTTGAACACTTCGCGAAGATTGCGGAACAAGGGCAGAATGATTATCTGTGGCATTTTCGTGTGGGATATTCCTACTATTATTTGAATCGATATGAGGAAGCGGTGAGAGTGCTGGGTATTGCCCATGACCTCGATCCGGATGATGAGAATACGGCCATGTTTCTGAAATTCAGCCAGCGTAAGCTACGCAAAGAACAACACGCCGCAGCCAGACAGGCAATCAGAGAGCAATATAATGATTCGGGGACGACTGCAACTCCTTTTGAAGGGATGGACCTCTCCGAATTTTGGAAAGATAGTGATTATGCGCTAAAAGAATATGTTTCGGCCCCGCCTACGGATGAGCTGATTGCTTCTGTAGAAGAAGAACTGGGTTACAAGCTTCCTGCCTCTTATATCAGTCTGATGAAGCAGCACAATGGGGGAGTGCCTTATAATACCTGTTTTCCTACGGAGGATGCGACCTCATGGGCTGAGGATCATATTGCGATTACGGGCATTATGGGCATCGGACGTGAGAAAAGCTATTCACTCTGCGGCGATCTCGGCAGTCCGTTTATGATTGAGGAGTGGGGATACCCTGACATTGGCGTGGTAATTTGCGATTGCCCTTCGGCAGGTCATGATGTCGTGATGCTGGATTACCGGAATTGCGGGAAGGACGGTGAACCCGAGGTGATTCATGTGGATCAGGAAGATAATTATGAGATTACATTTCTGGCCCCAGACTTCGAGACGTTTATACGCGGCCTGGTGAGTGATGAAGAATACGACACCTCTGAAGAAGATAAAGAGGAGGATTTGCGCAAAGTAGCCGTAGGCCAATTCTCACCATTGCTTGCGAAGCTGTGCAGCCATGTGTCTGAAGTAGATCAGCTTGAGCAGAAGATCCGTAAAGTATGTACCCGAATCGTTGAAGAGAAGGGACACTTCTCCTTTCATGCGGATGAGCTTTCTACTCTGATGTATGATGTGCAGTTCTGGCTATACACAAGCTCTTATCCAAATACGAGCCGTCAACAATATCTGGATGTATATGAAGAAATGATTGCTTTTGGCGGCGAGTTCGGCCAAGGCGGGTATGCTCCCGGCTGGATCAGCGATTGGCTGGATGGCCGAATACGGGAAGGACTGATCGTTCAGGAAAACGGGGTGCTTAGCTTCACAGATCAAGCCCGCTCAGAGGTCATTGCACGGCTGGAAGCGGAAGCTGCAAAATAGGAGACGTTGATGCGGGATTTATTCCCGTGCGGAGCTCGATTGATCACGATAGTATTCAAGGGTCATCCCACAAGGGATGGCCCTTAAACTTGCCGTTTGAGACAGTGCACTCCGCATAATAAGCGAAAGAAAATTAAAGCGCTTACTCGTGAGTGTTTATTAAAAAATGTAATTATTAACATTTTTCGACAACATTCACCTTACTTTTACATGGTAGTTATGATATATTCTGGGCGAATATGGATAACAAAAAAGTGAAAGGGGAATGAGTATGGAAGCGTTGGTGTGGACATCTAATCATAAGCTGGAGCTCTGCGAATGGGAAGAGCCGCAGATTGCAGCACCGGATGAAGTCAAGATCCGGATTGAGATGACAGGTGTATGTGGAACAGATTTAGCAGTCATAACTGGGAAAGAGGAGGGGGTTCCAGGCGTCATTCGTGGTCATGAGGCAGTAGGGACTGTAATCCAAATCGGCAGCAACGTTGACCGTGTTAAGGTAGGCGACCGCGTAGTTATCGATCCGAATCAAAGCTGTGATGAATGCTATTTTTGCTTGAAGAAACAGCCGCACCTCTGTACGGGCATCGATGGAAATGGGATGCCTATTGCGGGTTTGAATCGAAATGGGACATTCACTTTTTTTTACTCAACTGCACAAACGTTTGCACACCGTCTTCCCGATCATATGAGCTGGGAGACGGGGGTTTTGATTGAGCCGCTTGCCTGTGTACTGCACAATTTCAAAGAAGCTAATGTCACAGCAGACGACAAGGTACTCATTCTTGGATCGGGTCCAATGGGACTGTTAAGCCAAATTGTGAGCAAGTCGAAATCTGCGCTCACGGTAGCGACTGAAGTTAATCCCTTTCGGCTAGCTTTTGCCAAAGAGATCTCAGATTTTGCTCTAACCCCTGCCCAATTAAATCAAGCTACCGTAGACAAAATCTGTGCGGGACATAAGTTTGATGTGATTATCGATACGGTGGGCACTCAACTCGAAATGGCGGAAAAGTGGATTGAACGTGGAGGCCGCATCGTTCCTTTTGGTATTAATGCGAAGTATCGCTACACCTTTTCCCCTACCAAATTCGTGCAGCATGCAATAAAAATTATAGCAGCAGGTGAATACCGCTACATGTTCGAGGAAGCTTTGCGGTTTGCCGCTGAAACTCCTGAAATGGAGAAACTAGTAACTAGAAAAGTTAAGCTCAGTCAGCATGAAGCAGCGATAGATGAGTTAATCGGCTATGAATTGAACTCTTTGAAGGTGGTTGGGAGTGAAACCGTAAAGACGGTTTTTGTTCCCTAAACGTAAGACTACAATCAATGAGAGGTGGCACTGTTGATGAGCAATGATAGCAAATTCAGATTAATTCAAGATTACTTGTCTACACAAAAGGCCAAAGAGGTAGAGCCAATTTGGATACCCGCAGTGTGGAATGAGTGCCAATATGAAAATGTTCTCTTAGAAAAAGAGGGTGAAATTTGTGTACACCCGTATGATTTTTTGACTGATCATTTGAATTATGTGGACAGGCTTTCGTGGAGATATCTGCTTAAGGAACGCATAAATCTGGACGATAGCGCGATCTATTCTTCGCTTATTCGCTATTCTACGGCTTGGGATTATAACCATGACGGAAAAATTGAATCGGGTACTTTTTTAAGATTCTTTATTCTTCTGCCTCTGCTAAAGAAAATGGGCATCAATATTCTGTACATGCTTCCAGTTAACCAGTACAGCAAGTTGAATCTGAAGGGGGATATTGGGTCCCCTTACGCAGTGCAATCGTTATTCCATTTGGACGAGAACCTGCACGATAGCCTATTGGATGATATGGAGGAGTTTACGATCCACGATGAGCTCAGCGCTTTGGTAGAGGCTTGTCATTTACTTGATATTAAGACTGTTGTTGATTTCATTCCCCGTGTGACGGCGAAAAACAGTGTGTTCATTACCGAGCATCCTGAATGGGTGTATTGGATCAAAATGGACGAATTAGAAGGCTTTGCGCCGCCCGCGATTCCCCAGCTTGGATTTTTTGAGGAGTGTACGCCGGACAAATTGGAGACGGTCTACCGCAGCCAGGAGACAGCAGTATTTCTGCGGAAGTTCACGCCACCGCCCAATGAACTCCATCCAATTCTTTGGCAGCACTTAAAGGAGAAAGCTGCTAAAACTGGAGATGAGCTATTAACTTTGGTGGAGCAAGAGATGGGGATAACGACTGCTCCAGCGCATTCGGATTGGATAAATGATGTGCAGCCGATTTGGACAGACATTACGTTCTTACGCCTCTACAAGGATTTCTCTCCGCAAGTGAGACATCTTATAAGTCCGGATCAGGCGCCATATGTCCTTTTTGATACGATTAAATGCAATGACTACCCGGGAGAGGAGCCGAATCTGGAGCTGTGGGATGTTCTGGAGGAGGCAGTACGGGTTAATCTCGAAAAATATGGGATTGACGGCTTCCGCATCGACATCGGACACGTGCTTCCTATTCCGTTGTTGACTCGTATTTTTGACACGATTAAAGAGATGAATCCAAATGCGATCTTAATCAGCGAAGATTTGTTCAATCGCAACCACAAGAAGGCGGCAAACACCGGCTATAACATTATGCTTGGCAGTGGGTGGAACGTCATGACACAAATTACTAAAGAGAATCTCGTTTCATTCTTAGAAGAGCTGCCTGAGTTGAATATACATGTGTTTGCCTGTGCAGAAACAGCAGATACTCCTCGGATCACCAGCCGTGGCGGTGTAGAGGTTGCTCGGATGATCGCGGTATTTAATCAATTTCTTCCGAACGCAATTCCATACGTGACGACGGGGTATGAAATGAATGAGGAGCAGCCGCTCAACTGTGGTCTTGGAGATAACACGAACGGAGAGGAGATTTCCCGAGCTTTTTTTAACGTCATGCAAATTAATTGGACCAATCCTACACCGATGCTGCCGCTGTTGGCGGAGCTAAGTGAACTCAAGAGAGATTGGCGCCACCTAGTGAAGCCGGAAAACTTTTTCGTGGCTCAATCCCCGGAAGGTATTGTTCTGTATGGGTATATGCATGGAGATGAAACGCTGCTGTGCTGCTTTAACTTGAGTGCTGCTGCTTTCTGCCAAGTTGATTTGAAGGTTGCCGTACCTGGCCGATGCCCAATGATGGTAACACTGGATAGTTCCTTAACGGGTAGCAGCGTAGGTCAGGCGTTCGATTGCTTGCTGCTTGCGCCTAATCAGGCTTTAGTGCTCGTAAACAGTCATAGACAATTTAGGTAAGGGAGAGAGGCTGCAATGGAAAAGAACAATAAGGAAGTCGTGGTATGGCATGAGTTTGATGGTCCGGGAGATACCTCGATTGAGGTGCTGGAGGGAATTTGTAAGCTGTATACTGAGCGCTTTGGGGTACAAATTACGCCACAAGTCATGAATATTACGGAGCTGACTGCGCGCCTGAACCAAATTAAGGACACCCAGCAAGGTCCACATCTGGCGATGGTTCCTGCCGACATGTCCTCCTATGTTGAGAACGGTCTTTACTCCGAAGTGCCGGGCGGGCTATTTGGCGATACGCTGACTGAGGGTGCTCTTTCAACGATGCAAATGAATGGTGTTCAGTATGGTATCCCGGTATTGCGGGGCAATCATCTGGTTGTGTATTACAACCCGTCGATTTACCCTAGTGCGCCGACGACATGGGACGTGTTCGAAGAGGCAGCAGAAAGGTTATCCGCCCAAGGTATCGTACCGATTGGAGCAGACTTACAGCAAGGCTATTGGTTTATTCCGTTCCTTACAGCTTTCGGCGGCTGGCCTGTACAGAATGGAAAGCCGAATATCGTCACCTCTGAAATGAAGCAGGCACTTCAGTTTATTAGCGACAAGATGGATCAAGGCGTGCTCGTTAGTCTCGACGGCTCGACAGGACTGCTTGAGCAGTTCATTGACGGTAAGATCGGCGCCATTATTTGTGGCGAGTGGATTTATAACCATCTAGATAAGCATATGAACAATAGGCTTGCGGTTTGCCAGCTTCCGAGCATCGAAGGGCGGCAATCGTTATCCATGTCTTCTTCTATTGGCCTGATCTACCCTAATCATTCATTAACGTCCGAGGAGCGGGAAGATATTTTATCATTCACGCGCTTTATGCTGAGTGACGAATGCCAAACGATGTGGACGCTGGGTGTACAGCGGATTCCGGCTCAGGAAGAGGTACTGAACCGTCTAGCTGCCTCTGCTGCGCCTAACAAAAAGATGATTTTATCGCTTCTAGATCACTCACGGCCGATGCCGACTTATCCCTTCATGATCCATGTATGGGAGGCGTTAAATGCGGGTCTTATCGAGCTGCCCTTGAGCAATCCTGAACAAGCATTGAACAAAATAGAACAGACTATTCAAGCCTCTTGGGGCGCATTTAAAAGCTAATTAGAGATGGGGAGAGCCAAATGAAAACAACGATATTCAGCCAAATTTCTATTGATGGAAAGCTCACTATGGGCGCTGGTAATTCGAGTAAAGAGCTTTTTTCTTTGTTTTCCAGTGAGGATATGGAATTTATTCATCTGTTCCGGGGGAAGGTGCAGGGAATTATGGTCGGCAAAAATACAATTTTGACGGACAATCCCTTCCTTACTAATCGGTATGAGGAAAATAAAAATCCAATTCGTATCATTCCGACAACTACCTTGGATATTCCGCTAGATTGCAATGTACTCTCGGACCAAGGGAAGACGATTATTGTCACGACCGAGAAAGGACGGGATGAAGAAAAAATCAAACAGATCCGGCAAAGAGGGAAGGAGTGCCTTATCTGCGGCGAGGATAAAGTAGATTTTGTGGAGCTTGAACGTCAGTTGGAGGAGAACTATGGGATTACCAGTCTGCTGGTCGAAGGCGGCGGATTCTTAAACTGGCATATTTTCAATCAGGATATCGTCGATGAGATTATTCTAATGCAGCTTCCAATCATCATAGGCGGCTCCACAAACATTACTTTAGTGGATGGAGACGGTTATCAGCAATTGAACTTTGCGAAAAAGTTCAAGGTTGTAGAAATTCAACCAAAAGATAACTACACGCTCATGCGCTACAAAAAGGTGATCTAACCTCACACTAAGTCATAGACTGCGAATGGCAATGAGTTCTGGAAAAATCGAGAATATGGGGGTTGTGAACGATACATGGCAGAGAAAGAAGATTTCTACAAAAGTGTGTATAAAATCGCTGTGCCCGTTACGCTTCAAAGCTTGCTGATGGCGTTGCTTAATTTGACGGATCAATTGATGGTTGGGCAGCTGGGAGATGTGGCAATTGCCTCGGTGGGGATGTCGACCAAAATATACGGGATCATCGCGGTTGTCTTGGCCGGTTTATCGACGGGTGTATCCATATATGCAGCCCAGTTTTGGGGAAATAAAGATTCCAAAAGCGTCTCTCAAGTACTGGGTCTCGGACTGATCATCGGCTTTGCGTTCTCGTTCCTGTTCTCTGCGGCTGTCTTTATCGACTCGCCGCTCTTTCTGAGCCTATTCACTACAGACGTGAATGTAATAGATGAGGGTTATATCTTTCTCCAGATAATGTCGATCGGTTTTGTGCCTGTCATGCTCACGATGATGTATTCCGCGATTTTACGCAGTACTGGCCATGCCAAATGGCCGATGTATGTAAGTCTAATTGCAGTTGGCTTGAATATTATACTGAATTACGTACTTATTTACGGTCATTTCGGTGCTCCTGCGCTTGGTCTGAAGGGCGCTGCCATTGCTACTCTTATCTCTAGGGTCTTCGAATGCTTGTTGATCATTGGTGCCGTGTACCGGTATCGTTTACCGGGAGCTGTCGGGTTAAAGAACTTATTCAGCGTTCCTAAACCGCTCATTCGCAAGTTTTTTGGAACGACCTATCCGCTGCTACTGACTGAATTGATTTGGGTATTGGGTGAAACGGCATATGCGGTCATTTATAGCCGTATGGGGACGATGGAAATGACTGCAATGACCATTACCTTCCCACTTCAGGGTCTTTGCATTGGTTTATTATCGGGTCTGGCTAGTGCAGCAGGGGTAATGGTTGGCAACCGTTTGGGTGCGAATGAATCTGATATCGCACTCGATCATGCGAAAAGGTTCATTCGCCTAGGCATCATTATCTCTCTGATTGTCGGGGTTATCATTGCGGCAGGCTCGAAGCTGTATGTCTCTGCGTTCAATATCTCCGAGGACGCTAAGCAAATGAGCATGTATATCGTTATCGTGTTTGCTGGATTTCTTTGGGTCAAAGTATCCAATATGATTATAGCCGGCGGTATTCTAAACAGCGGAGGAGACAGCAAGTTCGTATTCGGCATGGAGTCTACCGCAACGTGGCTGATAGGTGTCCCATCCGGGCTGTTGCTGTCATACATTTGGAAGCAACCTGTCTACCTTGTGTATCTCGTAATCTCGCTGGAGGAGGTTGTCCGCTTTGGTTTCGGCTACGCCCGGATTTACTCCCGTAAGTGGATGAGAAATTTAGTTAGCGATCTGGCTGAAAAAGCTATGTAATGTACGACCTGATTGGGTCGATGTGGAGTATTCCCCCCCTAAATTGAATATCTCTTCACTTAACAATGCAAAAGGTACTGCCTCAAGGTAGTGCCTTTTGCATTGATTTTTAAATATCCAGTTGGGTGGTTTACGATCCATATAGTATTATTTCAATTCAATCTGTCCTTGTTCGGTTCCCCAGAACCCAGTTTGGACATTCAAAAGAAAGCCAGTCATATCTTCTGGGATTTCAAATACTACATTGCCTGTTTGAGCCAATCCAGGATTGATTTCTTCATATAAAAAATAGTCTCCGGAAGTAGTAATCAACATGCCTTTTAGTAGTTTCTTGGTAAGTTTTTAATAGTATTAGAGTGCAGTGTTTGAATATTTCTCGGGAGCCGTAGATGAGAGAAAAATAGGCCGCACTCCATGAAAAGAGCGGCCTATTTCTTTTTACATTTACTTAGGTTGCTTACGTCTTCTGAGATAGGCCCAGATCATAAATACCGCTGCTAGAGCAATAATGGCGCTAATGGTAATAGACCTTGTTAGGTGATTATTATCGTCCGGATAATACGCGGAAGCAAGGGTTTCATAGATCTAAAATAGTCTATGGACTGTTCAACAAATTTTGTGAGTGCTGCGGAGATGATTTTATAGGATCAGCTCCGCAAGACGATAAATGCCCTGCTCAATCGCTGCCTCATTTACTTTTGCGAACCCTAATACCCATCCTTTTCTTTTGCTATCCAAACAATAGGGTCCAAGAGGGTACACACGTATTCCATGTTGTAGGGCTAACTTTGTCACAGCTTCTTCGTCGAATGTTTCCTCAGCTTCTAATAACATATGTAATCCAGTTTCTACTCCACTGAGCGTGAAGCGCTCCCCTAAACCGCTAGCCATAATAGCTTTTGCCATGACCTCGTGTCTTCGCCGGTACACATTTCTGACTCTTCGCATATGGCGCATAAAATGACCATTTTTAATGAAGTGGGTTAGTGTTAGCTGATCCATAATCGGAAGATGACGGTAAGTCAGCTCCTGCACCTTCGCTAGCTGAGCAATTGCCTCGACTGATCCAACAATAGCCGAAATACGAATGCCTGGTGCAATCATTTTAGAGAAACTCATGAGATACAAAGTATTATTAGATGCCTGACTAAACAGCGTTGGCAGCGGCTCCCCGCGATATCGAAATTCACTATCATAATCGTCTTCAATGATCCAAAATCGTTCTTGAACGGCCTTATGCAGCAGTTGTTGCCGGCGGGGCTCCGACATAACGACCCCTACTGCGCACTGGTGGGAAGGGGTGGCAAAGACCAGTTTGGATTGCGGGTGAATATGCTCAACCACTAGACCATACTCATCAACAGGAACGGGTACCACATTCATACGGCGGTATTTCATTGCCATCCAAGCAGCTGGGAAACCTGGATCTTCTACTGAGACAGTGTCCTCATCAGCTAAAAGTGACTGTGCGATTAAGTCAATACTATGCTGAGCTCCTGAGGTCAACAGAATCTGATTGGTTTGGACATGTATGCCCCGTTCAAGTGATAAATAACGCTGTATTTGCTCACGTAATGGTGTGTACCCGTAGCAGTTACCGTAAGCCCAGCTTGATAAATCCATTTCAGCGGATGCCTGGAGCAGCGATTGCCGCCAGTTTTTTTGGAATTGTTCGTCCAAATAGGGTTCATGGGGACTGAAATCAATATCCACTTCTAGCGGCTCTTTACCTCTGAACCAGTCATGTAATTGATCAACAGCTGAGTCTAGCAAGGAGAGTGAAGGAGGTGTGGGGCCCTCTGTTTCTATTTCCTTCGTTGATATAGCGACTTGCTTCCATGTACTAACTCGCGTCCCTCCCCGGCGGGAGGTAACTGTATAACCCCGACTTAACAATTCCTCATAGACGATCTGTATAGTTGAGCGGGAGACACCTACGATGTGCGCAAGTTCGCGGGTAGGAATCAGTAGTTCTCCTGGTGCCCAGACTCCGCTAGTAATATTATGGATCGCTTGATCAAGCAATTGCTGCCAGATCGGTCTCTTATCATTACGAATTACTTTCATCATCGTACATACCTCCAAATAGAAACTCCAATCATAAAAAGCTGATTATGGATTGCTCTAAACAGCGAATTATGGATATTTTAATGCAATCCATTCATTGATATACTACCGTAACAACGCTGGTATCCGCAATTTAAATAAAAGGAGAGATTCGATATGAATTCGGTTCGTTACAAGACCAGGGAATGCCTAGATCAAGAGAAGATTGAAAGGTTCCTTCACCAAACGAGATTAGGTTATCTGGGGTTGGTTGATGGGAACCTCCCTTATGTTGTGCCACTTAATTATGTATGGACTGAAGGGAAACTGTATATTCATGGGGCTGGAGATGGAAGACGTAATCAGGTCATGCGTGATAATCCGGAGGTATGTTTTACGGTATGTGAGGAATACGGAACTATTACAGATCCGGTACCAGCCAAAACGGATACAGCTTATATGAGCGTAATGATTTTTGGACAAGCAGAACCGATTTCAGATTTGGATGAAGCCACACACGTACTTCAGGAATTGATCAATAAATACGTACCGGGTTATTATAATCGCCCCTTGTCCAAGCAGCATGTGGAAAAGTATAGATCGGCTGTATTTGGTGGTCCGGTTCAAGTTTATCGGGTAATTCCGTATCATATCACAGCAAAAGAAAGTCCTATTGAAGCAGAAAAAATGTATAAAAGGGGCATGGGTACTGGACGAGATGTTTAGCCGCAAGATACCATTACAAATGGTGTTATGCTAACGAGGTCTTTGGCAGCCTTTATGTCCTAATCATATGGGGAGAGGGAGGCTTTTTAGAGGTACTATCTATCAAAGTAGGCCGCAATCCAATGAAGGAGGGCGGCCTACTTATTTTTACATTTATTTAGGTTGTTTACGTCTTCTGAGATAGGCCCAGAACACAAATACCGCTACTAGAGCAATAATGGCGCTAATGGTGATAGACCTTGTTAGATGATTATTATCGTCCGCATAATATGCGGAAGCAATGGTTCCCGACCCATCCTGCTCGTCATCGGAAGAATCGTTCTGCATCGTTTGTAACACATCAATTAAATGCCCGGGTGCTTGAGGCTCCGAAATATTGCTTAGTCCTTTTGTTTCTGCTGATGAGGCTTGTTGTGGGGCGATGATTAGTTCCTGATTGTCTTTCTTGAAGGCAGCTATATATTCGTCCCGCTCACGGATAAGTGTAGGCTCACTCACTTCACCCTCAGCTTCTAGTGAATGAATAGCATAGGCCAAAGTATTAGGATTTCCTCCAAACTCAGTAACTTGATAGGACCCGTTTGAATCCTTTTGAATGATCATTTTAGATTTGGGTATTCCGCCCGATAAAATAAGAAACTCCCAGTTGTCTTGGGGTGTGACCGTTTCAATCAGACTATCGGAAGCTGCCCTAAGCTTAGCGCCATCAATAAAATGAATCTGCATTCCTTGACCTACGGTAATTTCACTAATCTCTGCTTCATTGTTGTAACCATACCCTTCAGGATCTTTAGATAGCCCTTCTTTAATCAATGTTAATCCTTCTGTATTTGCAAAAGAAACAACATCTTCAGTTACGGTCTGAGCCCATACAGGTGAGAAAAAAGTCAGAAATAAAACGAATGAAGTTACAGTTAACAGCAGCGTTTTCTTAATGGGAAGCCCTCCTTAAATATATTTGTTGAAGCCATGAAGTCCCCATCTCCAGGTTCTATCGTAGCTGGAGCCACCTTTAACGTTGGTGTATAACATGGAGGTTTTTGTGCCCCCACTCGGGTTCATGTGTTGAATCCAATCATTTCCACTATATGTGTCGTACCCATAGATAACTACTGCGTGCCCGCCACCGGTAGCACTATTCCATTTCCAGCTTACATATATAGGACTGCCAACATTATCAATCTGGTTTTTTACATCGCTGTAAGATAGTGCTCCTGTATGATTCCAACTGGAGACACCATAATCATGAATGCCTTCTTGAACAGTTCCATAAGATTCACTCTCGTCTGTTGTACAGCCGGAGGTTCCCTTCACATGATCATAAAAAGAACATTGGCTTACAGAGATTCCGTAATATTGAAGTATGGTAACGCTAGTCGCAGCCCAGCACCAATTATTCTTAGCTTGTGTAGCTGTAGGGTAGCCAATTAAATTAGTCGCATATGCTTGGGAAACAAAAGAAAAAAGAAAGACTGAAACAAAGGTTCCAACAAGCATCAATCTCTTTTTTAAAGATAATTTCATGAATGGAATCAGCTCCTTATTATGGATTAATATTCCTTTTAAAAACACTATTAAAATACCATATATTAACTTATGTGTAAAGTTTAAATATTTTTCCGTTTTTATAATAGAGTCTACACATTTGATACGGAGAGGGGGATACTGATATGGATAAGAAAATATTGATGCTCGTAGGAATACGTGCTCCAATGATCCAAAGCAAGCCATTCATAACAAAAGCCACTCCGCTAAGGAATGGCTTTTCTTCATTTACTCTGCAATTACTAGTTACAACTGAGGTTCTTCCTTGCTAACTAGGTTTGCTTTCTTTTCAATCATGAGCTTGTTTTTCGTGGGCATAAATAAGGTTATAACAAATGCGGCAATGGATAAAATCATCATGAAGTAGTAGGCGTCACTTGCCCCAAGAATTGATGTAAGGGATTTAAGAATGTCAGGAGTAGTGGAGGGATTGTTCAGCATCACTGTAGTTGCATGACTTGTTGCCTGCACTGTATAAATTGTAATTACGACAGCAGTACCAATGGCCCCGGCAATTTGGCGAACGGTATTGTTCACAGCTGTACCATGAGTGCCAAGTTGTTTGGGCAACGCATTTAGTCCGGCTGTATTGAGTGGCATAGTAATGAAGCTTAATCCAATTCGCAGGCCAATGGTACGAATCATTAGATACGTATACGTAGTTGATTCAGATAAATCTGTTACCGCCCACATAGATGGAATAATAAACAATAGACCAATGATGAACAGCGGTTTCGCACCGAAACGGTCGTATAATTTACCGGTGACGGGTGACATGAACGCATTTACGAGTGCGCCCGGCAACAATAGTAGTCCTGCATCAAATGCTGTAAACCCGCGGCCATTCTGCAGATAAATAGGCAATAAGATCATATCTGCGTACATCATCATCGTGATTAATACGTTAATAAGAGACGTCATCGTAAACACTTTATTTTTGAAGACCGACAGGTTTAGCAGCGGATCATCCGATTTGATTTGTCGAAGACAGAATACGGCTGTTACCACGACCCCAATCCCTAAGGTCAGGATCACGATTACATCATCCCAGCCTTTACTGCCTGCACTACTGAAGCCGTATAAAATTAAGCCAAATCCGACGGTTGATAAAAGCACACTTATGACATCAAGCTTCGACTTAGACGTCTCAGATACATTCACTAAATACTTGAGTGCCAACGCTATAACAATGAGGACAAGTGGAATAAGCCCGATAAATAACCAGCGCCAAGAGTGGTATTCGACAACAAATCCCGCCAGCGTTGGCCCAATAGCAGGAGCGAATATCATCGCCAGTCCAAGCAGTCCCATAGCGCTGCCACGTTTTTCAACGGGGAAGATCGCCAGCACAACACTCATCATGAGCGGCATTATAATGCCAGCACCGGCAGCTTGGATCATTCGTCCGATTAAGAGTAGACTAAAGCTCGGCGCTGCTGCACAAATTATAGAACCGATTAATAAAAATGACATGGCACTTATAAATAATTGCCGTGTTGTAAAACGTTTCATTAAATAGGCCGTAATCGGAATCAAAATCCCGTTGATCAACATAAATCCTGTTGAAATCCATTGTACGGTTGTTGCCGTGACATCAAATACATCCATCAGACTACTTAAGGCGACATTTAAAAGCGTCTGATTGAGTGTGGATAAGAAACAACCAAAGATTAAGATGGTTAGTAAGATCCCTTTATTTATTTTCTTAATGTCTTCTTGCATGTTGCAGTCCTCTCTTCATTGCTTTTTCGACATAGTGTCAATAAAATAAATCATATCAGGATTTAAATAGTATTCCTATTTGCAATTTTATTGAAAATGTCGACTAATCGACAGAATAGGCAAATTAGTTGATGAAAGGCCATTTAAACGATAATAGAGGGATGAAATGACTGAACATAAAAGAGTTGACCCACGAGCTATTCGCTCAAAAAAGATGCTTAAGAACGCCGTTTTTTCATTATTGGCCGACAATGTGGAGATTTCCCAATTGACCGTCCAAAAAATCGCCAACCGCGCGGAACTAAATCGCGCAACGTTTTATTTGCATTATGAGGATATTAACGATTTATTGCGCCAGATCGTACATGAAATCTTCGATGACCTGTCCATGAAGGTTGAACCGCTATTACAAATGAAGAGCAACAACGAACAGGAGCAGCTGGTCACCTTTTTAAATTATTTTTTTGAATACCGGAAAGTTTTTGCTGTATTGATTGAGCATAAAGGCTTCAAAAAACACTTGACCAACCTGTTAAAAAGTACTGTCGAAAAACGAAGAAACGCGAGGAACATTGACCTTACTAAGGAGGTAGTCTCCGTTGATATTATTGCAGCCTCACTACTGGGGATTATTATGTGGTGGATTAAGGATGGCAACCAATATAGCGCTGAATACATAGCGGGGCAAATTACCTTGATGTATAAAAGAAGGTATTTATAAGGGCTTTTATGATATATTCAAGTAAAGTTTGAGTCCCTAGCCAATAATCTAAAAAGGAAGTGCGAACAATGGATTTAGAAACGGTCATGCAAGAGCTTGAAGCTCTCGGCAAGGAACGCACCAAGAAAATATATCTATCCAATGGCGCGCACGAACCGCTTTTTGGTGTGGCCACAGGCCAGATGAAGCCTATCTTCAGAAAAATAAAACATAATCAACCATTGGCCGAGCAGCTTTATGCTACGGGAAATTACGACGCTATGTATTTTGCCGGGGTGATCGCGGAGCCTGAAGCAATGACCGAGTCGGATTTTGAGCGGTGGATTGATGGCGCTTATTTCTATATGCTATCGGACTTTGTGGTGGCAGTAACGTTGGCGGAGACGGATATTGCGCAAGAGGTTTCTGATAAATGGATTGCCAGTGAGATAGAGCTGAAAATGTCGGCGGGCTGGAACTGTTACTGCTGGCTGCTCGGAAATCGCCCGGACAGTGAATTTTCCGCAGAAAAATTGGCCGCTATGTTGGAGCTTGCTAAAAATACGATTCATGATGCTCCTGAGCGAACGAAATACGCAATGAACAATTTCATCTACACTGTGGGCGTATCCTATCTGCCGCTTCATGATAAAGCGGTTGAGATTGCAAAGGAAGTTGGCCCGGTGGAAGTCCATACCGGTAGTGCAAAAAGCAAGATTTTGAATGCTTCAATTAATATTCAAAAGGCAGTTGATAAATCGCAGCTCGGCTTCAAACGAAAACATGTAAGGTGTTAGTCAATCATGGACATCAATGACCTTATTGCTGTATGGAATCACGCGAATTGCAAAGTAGTTGATATTCGTCGGATGACCCTTAGACCTGGCGAATCTATACCTTCCTATTACGTCCCCTCAAGGCTGTTTCTTATGTCGATTCACGGTAATGCTACAGTTAACCTGGGAAGCCAAGTTCACCGTTTACAGCGCTTTACAGTGCTTCATGTAGGCAAAGGAACTGTGCTCAACATTGACGCAGGCAGCGAGGGGCTGGATTACTATAGCATTTATTATAAAGTGAGTATGCATCCCTCACTACCCTTAGAGATTGCTACGCTATACGAGGGCGCTAAATCCTTTGATCATTCGTACAGCATGACGCCTGACAATTCGGTAGCGCTGTATCGCATAGTGAGCGAGATGTTTAAGGAGTGGGAGAAGCCGCAGCCGCTTGCGCGGTTGCATGTTCGCACTTTACTCCATCAGTTTGTGTATGAGCTATTTCATCAAATGTCGGTGCAAGGGGTTAATACGACTAAGCGTGATCTGGCCGCCCGGATTGCCGACATTATCCATGAACATTATACGGATAACATTACGCTGGAATCATTATCGGAAAGCCTGAACTATAGCGTAACCCATTTATCTTCCTACTTCAAAATCCGTACTGGACTTAGCCCGATTGATTACTTAATTAAGGTGCGCATCGAAAAAGCGGTGGCACTTCTGCTGGAAACAGATGCTACGCTGAAGGAAATTGCAGTGGGCGTCGGTTATCAAGACCCTAGTTATTTGGGCAGGCTGTTCAAAAAGTATAAGGGTGTTTCCCCGATTAGCTATAGAGAATTGCATTCCAGAAAGAACAAACTAGAAGATAGTCCTGCCACAAACATAGAATCCTCCATTGTTGCCCTTGAATCATTTGACTATACTGATTATATTGATAACGATTATCAGTATCATTTTGATCAAGAGGGAGATTCATTCATGTTTAAACATTCAAGGCCTACGCTGGCATCGGTATTGCTGTTAAGCTTCATTTTGGTACTGAGCGCATGTGGTACAAACGGTGCTACGGAGAATGCTGCCTCACAGCAGCCGAAGACCAAAATCGTTAAAACGGTTAACGGTGAGGTGGAGATCCCCCTTCATCCCAAAAGAATTGTTGCAGGTGAATATCTCGGCAGCTTAATTGCGCTTGGCATTACACCTATCGGAACCTCCGAACATCATATTAAAAATCCATATTTTCAGGAGTATTTGAAAGACGTTGAGAATATAGGGGACGGAAATGGAAATGTAGAGAAAATTCTGTCGCTTAATCCCGATTTGATTATTATGGATGATTTCTATCCTGAGCTAAATGAGCAGATGTCAAAAATCGCACCTACGGTCGTTATTCCATACGCTTCCTTAAAAACGGTACATGAGGAAGTGGCTTATTTCGGTGAGCTGCTTAGTGAAGAAGATAAGGCCAAAACCTGGCTTGCAGACTATGACAGCCGTATGGCCAATGCCAAGGAGAGCGTATTGAAGGTTGTGCCTGCAGATAGCACATTTTCCATTATTGAATGGTCTGAAAACAGCTTGATGGCCGTCGGAACAGACTTCGGCAAAGGTGGACAACCAATCTATAATGGATTAGGATTTAAGCCTCCTGCGGATATCGCCGCCGAAATGGCCGATCCGGGCTGGGCTTCATTCTCTGCTGAGGTCTTACCAAAGTATGCCGGTGACTATATTATTCTTACCTCCGACTCGAAAAAGCTGGATGAACTTAAAGCCGACCCGATCTGGGGCGCACTGCCAGCAGTCAAAAATGATCACGTATTTCTTTGGACAAGCGATCGCTCCGGCTACTGGGACCCAATAGCTATTCTGAGTCAGACAGAAGAGTTGGCGGCTTGGCTGACAAGCCACTAATACAACGTGTATTCCAAACCTAAAAGGCGCCCCTTCGGGTGCCTTTTTAGGTTTTTTTGGAGATGGTTCGCCGCCATGTTCTATGTGTCATTCTCCAGCTGATTCTGCAGTAACATCAAGATAATTGATCCTGTATTGCGACGGTGACAGCCCATATTTCTTCTTAAAGGCAGCAGCAAAATAAGAACTACTATTAAAGCCAACTTCGCTGGCAATGTCGTTAATATTGAAATCTTTCTTCTCCACCAGTAGAGCTGCGGCTCTTTGCAGTCTTAATTGATTTATATAATCTGGAAAGGTCTTCTGCGTAAAGCTGTTGAACAGTTTGCTAAAGTACGATGAGCTCATATTGTATTTTTCAGCAAGGGCATCAATGGATAGCGTATTATCGTTAAGATGCTCATGGATATACTCGATCGCCTTCATAATGTTGTTTTGCACCGTTAATGAACGGGAAGTTTTTAACTCTAAACAAGCACTGTCGAGCATTGTTTTTAGCAGGGTACTAAGCTCATCAATATTATTGCAGCTTTGCAGCTTCACATAGACATCCAGATAGATGCTACGGTATTCCTTATTTTCTACTATGGAGTTATGCGCTAGCATAGCAGCATCAGCAAGCAAATTGGCTAAATAACTTAAACCTGCTTCATATTCAATATTTTTCACAAGCTCAAGTAAAGCTTCTATATTTTCAAGAGGGATCGTTTGCAATTGGTTGCTTTTAATTAGCTCCAAAATCTTCTGTGTCAACTCATTCGCTTGCCCTTTGGATAGACTACTTGGTGTAAAGGTGTCAAAGATAAAGTACGACTGCTTGTAGCAAAACAATTTATTTCTTATCAAATGTTGGACTTGTTCATAGGAATCCGGTAATTGCTGCAAGTTATATGCTATTTGTGAAATGCCTATAGTGATATGAACTTTATAGTTCTCGGCAAGCTTATGAATCATTTGTTCAGCGTATTGCGCCACAACTTGCAGATCGTTTAGTAAAATACCCGACCGTCCTTCGCTGACAATTAGAATGAACTGATTGCTGCTTATCGGATAGGCTTTATAATCTATTTCCTGGCTCCATATTTGTTGCCCGACATTTTGCAAAAGAAGTAAGAGATTATAATCGAGATCTAGAGCAGAAGGTGCAGTAACTTCTACACTGATAACGCGATAATGTCCTTGATCTCCTAGCTTTTCTTGCAGGCTTTTCAGTTCTCGCGGCAGTTGCGGGTCTGCATTTTGTTGACTATAGTTACGCTTTTGAAGAAAATCTATAAATTCATTGCTGCTGTGCCGTGATTCCAAGGCACTCATTTTAGAAAGCGCTTTCGATATTGTCAGTGATGCTGTTTGTATCTCATCATAATGATTTCCATGTTCTTGCTCCTCTTCATCATCCTGCTCCGAGTTTCTGAAGGCTGTATAAATATTGAGCAGCATATGATTAACTGGCTTGTAAACTTTATTAGTGAACACATAACTTAATAATAGCGCAATGAAAATAATGAAGATGGAAAAGATAATAATCGCATTTCTAGCCTTAAGTAATTGTTCAATACTGCTTTGATAATCCATGACGGAAACGATACTGTATCCTTCATGCCCATTATTTACATAGGAAATTACTATATCTTCATCTTTACCCTTATTTTTCGATGAATAGCTGTTATAGCCATCTGTGGCATGCGCTATTTCATTTAGTGTAGTTGGTGCTATGGGATAATTATTGTTTTGTTCAGTTATAATTTGGCTTGTTTGATTATCTACGATTAATATACTGTCAGACTGATCTTCATAGCTGGAAAGAATGCTCTTACGTAATGTTTCCGTATTGGATACTATGATAATACCACTTTGACTAGTGCCGTATAAGGCTGTGCGCGAGGTTTGAAAAAATACGAGTCGCTGGCTGCCATCTGCTAATGTAATCGGAATAGGATAACGATCCGTCTTAGATTGCAGTACTTGCTTTAAAATATTTTGTTTTTCATTTCGATTAAGATAGTAGTCATCCAGTTCATAAATAATGTCATCCTGATTAAAAAAGAAAATGGAGTTGACGGATTCGTTCGCATTCAAAATCGGGTGTAAGTTATTGCTTATCTCTATCGCGTCCAATACGCTGGTGTTTTCATAGTCATAAATGTAAGAAATAGATTTGGGCATTTTATTAATAAGCTCTGTCAGGCGACGGTATTGATCTAGTTTGCTGTTGTATACGGTACTGATATTTTCCAGCTTATTTCGCAACATGTCATTAATTTGATTTTTCATATAAACATTAAAATATTGGAAGGCCGCAACATTGATAATAATTACAGTAATAATAGAAATGGATAAAAAGTTCATATAGACTTTGAACTTAAAGCTTTTGCGCCATCTATTGGCATATTTACTTACAAATTGTTTGCCTGGATTCAACAGCTTCAATAGCTTCATTCCCTCCTTATATGAAATTATGAAGGAATAGCCTAATTGTGAGTTGATGAATCAGGCTATTCCGATAGTCATATAAGCTTAATTAGTTGCTTTTTTGCTGGAAATGAACTCACTAAATTGTTTTTGATATTCAGCAATAAATTTTTCTAAACCGGCATCACGCAGCTTTTTCAAGGCAGTGTCAATATTGGAGTCATAGTCTTTAAAACCTTGTGATATGGGTTGTATATATTCTTGTTCTACGGCTTGCATTTGAGCGTATTCCGTTTTTACGGGCTCCATGTTGAAGGAGAAGCCAATATCTTTTTGTAGTATCGAGCCTTCGTTCCAATTTTGATACGTACTGATTTGTTCTTCAGTAATATAATCTCTAAATCTTGTAAAATGAATGTTATCAGGCAACCAAGTGTCGAACAATGTATCTTGATTAATAAACTCAATCTGTCCATCAGCAGTTAGGTTATAATCTTTGCCTTCAACGCCATACAGAATAAAGTCTGTCCATTCTTGACTGCTTTGCAGTAAGTTAATTAACTTCACGTAACCCTCAAGTTCAGCACCCTTTACATTAGCCCCAACTGCAAACGCTGTAGAATATGTGCCGCGTGACATTAGTGGTTTTTTCGCAGGATCACCTAAATAGTAGTTTTTGAACACCGCATTAGGGTTAGCTTTGCGTATGGCATCCATATACTCAAATACGCGATAGCTTGCACCCATGCCGAATAAGGCTTTGCCTGCAAAAAACGATGAATCTGCTTGTGCAGGATTTGACAAGGCGTAGCTTGGGATAAGACCTTCTTTATTCCATCTGCGGGCGATATCCGCCATTTGTTTGTATTCATCCGATTCATAAAAGCTGTAGACAGTCGGATCTTCCGGCTTGTTGCCATCGGTCATAATAAAGCTATACGGCTGATAAATATTAATGTTTGAATTAATCGAGCCATTGAAGATATTCAAGCTCCAGCCGCGTCCTGAGCCAATCATATCAGGATATTTTTGCTTTGCCAATTTGTAAAATTGCTCAACATCCTCAACGGTTTTCAAATCGGTCATACCGACTTCTTGCAGCAGATCCTCTCGTGCAATAATCACATAATTTTCTCCAGCATTTGGTTTATTGCCGAAAGGTAATGCATATTGCTTTCCGTTGACCTTCCAGATGTCAAACGCTTCATCGCCGCCCGTATTCTTTTTTAAATCGCCAGCATATTTTTCAGCAGCTTCAGTCAAATCAGCATAATAGCCCTTGGCAACGGATTTTGCCATAAATGCAGTATCGGTATATGTGGCGAATTTTTCGCCGGATGATAGCATTAGCTCGGTTTTACCAGTTGCATACTCGGTCCACGGTAAATATTGAATACTTACATCGACGTTAATCGCTTGCAGAACCTTGTCATGAAACTCATTTTTCGCAAAATCAGCCATACGTTTTGACTGCTCCCCGTAAAGCACTAACGTTGCTTTGGTCGGCTGATCGCCACTGCCATTATTGCTATTGTTGCTACCAGCTTCGTCCCCTTGCGACTTGCCGCCGCATCCGCTTAAAAGTCCCGCCAGCAGTAAAGATGCAAGCAGTAAGGTGAACCCTTTTCTCGATTTGCCCATAAGAACACTCTCCCAAATTTATATTTAGCCTACTAAAATTCAAATAGGCCTAACTACTATTGTTTTTTCTTATTATCCTTTTACAGCGCCAACAGTAACGCCCTTAACAAAGTACTTTTGTACAAAGGGATACAGCAAGATAATCGGACCAATCGCAATACAGGTAATTGCCATCTTAATCGTTTGCGAGGGCAGAATAACATGGCCTGCCATGGTGCCACTTGGATTGGCTGCAAGGTATTGAATATTGGCCATCATTTTGTACAAGATGTATTGCATCGTATATAGCTCGGGATTATTATTGAGCATTAATGGTAAATAGAAGTCATTCCAATATTGCAGTGCATAAAATAATGAGATCGTAACAAGCCCCGGTTTGGCTAACGGCAGCATCATTTGCATAAAAATCCGCCCATGACCAGCGCCGTCAATTTGTGCACTTTCCAGCAATTCATGTGGGATGGACTTGAAGAAATTACGTAGCAGATACATATTGAATACATTTATTGAATAAGGCAAAATCAATGCTGCCAACGAATCCTTCAGGCCGAAAAATTGTGTGGTCACTAAATACCACGGCAACATACCGCTGTTAAACAGCAGAGTAAAGTAAGCGAAGAACGCCAGTTTATTACGGTGCTTAAAATCTTTTACGGAAATGACGTAGGCAAAGCATGCTGTTATCGACACCGATAGTAGTGTGCCAAATATTGTCGTAAACAATGTTATCTTGTAGGCTTTTAAGATCATAAAATCAAGATTGGAAAATACATAACGGTAAGTATCCAATGAGAAATGACGTGGAATAATCGAAAAACCTTGCATAGTGATCGCCATTTCATCAGACAGTGAACCGGAAATCGCTAAAACAATCGGGAACAAGCAGAATAGTGCAAATATTGCTGAGCAGACATAAAAGGCTATATTAGTTAACTTATCAGCATTTGATCGTTTCAAATAGACACCCCCTTAAAATAATGTGGAATCTTTGTCGTACCAGCTTGTAATCTTGTTAGCGATAATAACAAGGAAGAAGCCAAAAACAGATTGATATAACGAAATCGCCGACGCAAACGCCATCTCACCATTTCTTACGCCGCTGCGATAAACAAATACATCGATCAGATCCGTGAAGGGTAACAAAATCGGGTTCATATTCGTCAAGCCGATAATCATATTTAGGTTACCGCGCAGCATATTGCCGACCGATAATAGAAACAAAATAATGATGGTCGGTTTAAGCATAGGAATTGTAATTTTAAAAATTTGCTGAAGTTTACTGGCGCCATCTACCTCGGCGGCTTCATACATGGAGGAATCAAAGCCAGTCAACACACCAAAATAAATAATGGAGTTATAACCTGTACTTTGCCAAATCACCACAATGACCAGAATCGGAATCCAAATCCACGGCGTAGCATAAAAATCATAAGTTGAACCGGTGATGCTTTTAATAATCTGATTTAGAAAGCCTGTTTCATTATTCAAAATTGCATTTAGAATGGAGCCAATAACCATCCAAGACATAAAAAACGGAAAAAACATAATGCTTTGATTAACTTTGACGAATCGGCGACTAGAAATTTCATTGAGCATAATAGCAATCGCTACCGCGAAGATGGTGCCAAATACAAAAAATAAAATATTGAACATTATCGTATTAAATGTCGCCCGCATTGCAGTATCAAAATTGTTAAAGAAAAATTGAAAGTTTTTAAAGATGGGATCTGCCCATGGGCTGTTAAAAATACCTCCGTCAAAGCGATATTCCTTAAACACTAAAATCGACCCTGCCATTGGCAAGTAGGAAAAGGCCAACAGCGCTAATATGCCGGGCAGTGCCATCATATAAAGAAGCCCGTCTTTTTTGAGTGCGCTCATAAACCTATTGCTTGTTTTTTGTCTCAAATAAATTCCCCCTCACTTAGTTGCCATGCATAACAAGCTGCCTGTACTCCTCTAATAAAACGCTTTCAAAAGCTAAATGAAATACGTACTCCAAATAGTAATCTTTTGGGTCTTAAAGTAAATCGCAATTAGAGGAGAAGCTTTTAAAAACGAGCATTTTACCCTCGTTTAGGCTATTAATTTCTCGCATTTTTATTAAAAATCCGTATTATGTGTTTAAATCCAGCGGTAATTAATGTTATTGACAAAATATTTGACAATGATTAGTATTGAAAAATATTAAAAATGAAGTTAGCGGCATAACAATTAAATAATTCGCAAGCTATGATTGCTATGGATCACACTATAGCAGGAGCAGCTTCTGGAGAGACCGTGGGGGATTCCCCCGGCGCCGAAGGGTTCACAATCTCAGGCAAAAGGACAGAAGAGTACTAGATAATTCATTTGTTATTCTGATCATCGTCAGAGTAAAGGAATGTATTTTATTTATTATTCTTAGACCTAAGAGATTGGAGCGTATCCAATCTCTTTTTTGTTATCATTTTTACTTGTACATTTTTTCACATAAGGGGGAGTTTGAAATGGCAGCACAAGAATTAAAGAGAGATTTAGAGAATCGGCATGTTCAGCTCATTGCGATTGGTGGAACCATCGGTACCGGATTATTTTTAGGATCAGGTAAAGCTATACAACTGGCAGGACCATCCATCATTTTTGCTTATTTAATCGTGGGTATCGCTATTTTTTTTGTGATGAGGGCATTAGGAGAACTTCTGTTGTCTAAAGCAGGTTATCAATCTTTTACAGACATTGCCGAAGACTATCTTGGACCGCGGGCGGCGTTTGTAACTGGATGGACCTATTGGTTTTGTTGGATCATGACGGCTATGGCCGATATTATAGCTGTTGGGGTCTATGTACAATATTGGTTTGATATCCCGCAATGGATACCCGCAGTCATTTGTTTGATTATTTTATTAGGGCTCAATTTATTAACGGTAAAAAGCTTTGGCGAATTGGAATTTTGGTTTGCTTTAATTAAGGTAATCACTATTCTCGCATTGATTGCTATCGGGGTAGTCTTACTGGTGATTGGATTCAAAACAACTACCGGAACGGTTGCGCTCAGTAATATTTGGGCACATGGGGGAGTATTTCCAAACGGGATTTCAGGGTTCCTGCTTTCATTTCAAATGGTTGTGTTTGCTTTTGTGGGTGTGGAATTGGTAGGCGTATCGGCAGCAGAGACCTCCAATCCAGAAAAAACTATCCCATCGGCGATTAATAAAATACCTTTACGAATTCTATTTTTCTACGTGGGTGCTATTATTGCCTTATTATGCATCAACGCTTGGACAGAACTAAACCCGGCAGAAAGTCCTTTTGTTAAAACATTTAGTTTAGTGGGGATTCCGATTGCCGCGGGGGTTATTAACTTCGTTGTATTAACTTCAGCTGCGTCCGCTTGTAATAGCGGGATGTTCTCAACAAGCCGGATTCTATACAATCTAAGCAGAAATGACCAGGCTCCAGCCAACTTTGCAAAGCTTAATAAAAATCATGTACCAAGTAATGCTTTATTCATATCCACGCTTGTCTTATCTGTAGGCGCTTTGTTGAGTAAGCTGATTCCGGAGACGGCTTTTGGCATCGTGACAACAATTAGTGCCATTTGTTTCATCTGGGTTTGGGGCGTCGTTCTAATTTGCCATTTGCGATATAAAAAGACGAAGCCGGAATTGCAGGCCAAATCAAAATTCAAAGCACCGTTTACACCCTTTGTGAATTATGTTGTTCTAGCTTTGTTTGCAATCATACTCATAATTATGCTATTTGCTGATGAAACTCGTCCGGCCTTATTGTTGACGCCTTTATGGTTTATATTATTATTTGTTTTGTATTCGATAAATAGAAGAAAGAGGGAAAGAATAACGCCTGATCCAAGAGCACGTCTCGAAGGTATTCGGACTAACACGGAGATCCGGCATGATTAGTCGATGAGGGTGCTTGCTGATATTACAGTTGGATAGGCAGACATAGAAATCCACCACCGCATACGGTGGTGGATTTTCTCATTAATGTGGTCGATGCTCTTTTTCGAACTTGTGTATGCTATCGGGATATTCTTCCATGTTTTTTAATCAGTCTAAAATTATCGTCTATTTAAAATCAACTTTGATTTGTGCTATCTCACTATTCGTGCCAATTCGTAATGGCGGTCCCCAAGTCCCTGCACCAGATGTAACGATGACGTGAGGGCTGTTAGGATTCTTCTGATAGTGGCCATAATCTACTGTAAACATAGCATTGGTGATCAGATTTGCAGGGAATACTTGTCCTTGATGCGTATGTCCGCTAAGTATCAAATCAACGTCATCTGCGTATTCAATCCTATTGGTTGGTTGATGATCCATTACGATAACGGGCATATTTGTATCAATGTCACTCATCACTTCTGAAGTAATTGCTCGAGGGTTCCCTTGATTACCAATCGGTGATGAATCCCTTCTGCCAACAACAACGAATTGATTATCAATAACGACATGCTCATCATTTAGAAGTTTGATATTACTCTTATCTATAAAGTTCACGATCTCATCGTATGAGCGTCCTGCATCATGGTTACCTAAACAAGCATAAACTCCATAGGTTGACTGAATAGTACTTAATAACTCTATTCCTTTGGAAGGGTTAGAGAGCGCATAGTAGTTACCATTAAATATATCTCCTGTCATCAACACTATATCCGGCTGTAGTCCATTAATACGATCAACAACGTCTTCAATAAACTTTACATCATTTACGTAGCCTAAATGTAAGTCGCTGATCAGGACGATATTTAACTGATCTAATGAAGTGTTTTTATGTATTTGGAGCGGATAGGTGACTTCTTTTAAATGATTTGCATTATAAATCCCATAGGACACCAATCCTATGACTAGAATTAATACTATGGACCTTGTATGAAAAATAACACGTGCTGGTATAGGAGAAGGGAGGACCTTGATCCATTTACTAATTAGTAAGATTACATCTGAAAGGATCAAAAGCAAGAACAAATAGAAGTAGATACCCATCCAATAGTCCCCGAATTGACCAATAAAATTAACAATATTTGAATTGGTCGTCATAGCTGAAGAAGACAATAGTAAATTAATAATGATTGATAACGCACATAAGCTGTAGATGACTCCATATATGATCCCGTTTATATGTGAAAATATATGTTGTAACCATTTAAAAATCTTTCTCGCAATGTAATAGTTAGTTGCCGCGTACATAGCGAATATAAATAAAAATGCAAATACCATAGGGTACACCATCCTAATGCTTTAGATATCAGAACTAAAGTGAATACATTAATTATAGCAATAATTACTAGTTTCAGAAATTAAATGGGGTATTGAGTTTACTGGTTTTTTCAGTTATTGTTTATTACTATTTCAGCTGATATAATTCTTATTTCGACAATCAATTTAAAAGTGGTGAATTCATGAGAGAGTTCTACAGTCGGGTGAATCGAAAAACCTATTACATATTAATGTTAATGATCATCGTTCTTATGATGTCTGGATTAATACTATCTACTCTAGAGTTAGATGGAATTGATTTTGGTTATATCATTCATTTTTTATGTGTGGCGTTTCTAACGGTTTGTTTATGGATTTACCCTAAGCATGAGACACATACTTTTAGAAAGATTATCATTCTATTTGGATTTGCGTATTTTTATACGCTATTCTTTTTATATCCTCAAACTTGGACTACCTATATCCTCATTTGTCTTATTCCTGCACTCTCTATTCTATTTTTTGATTTAAAATTGTTTTATTTTTCCTTCATTATAAATGGAATACTGATGGTAATTACATTTGGCTATATCCTCTTGATTGATAGAGGGGATCTATATACATATTTACATTATGATATTCTAGGGAATTTCATTAATATAATAGCGGTTCAAGTGTTATTATTTTTCATTTTTCAAATATCATTTAAACGGATGAAAAAACAGCAGCTTTATTATGAACAATTACAGCAATCTGAGCGTTTAAAGATGGTTGGACAATTAACAGCTGCCGTTGCGCATGAAATTAGAAATCCAGTGACAGTGGTTAGAGGTTTTTTGCAGTTTTTTGATGAGGATCCTTCATTTGATGATCCTATGAAAAGAAAATTTAAATTAATGATTGATGAATTGAACACAGTAGAACAGATTATCTCGCAATTTCTAACCCTTTCAAAGCCAAATGGAGAACAAAAACTAGAAAAAGTAGATGTGAAGGATGTTATTGAAAGTGTCACAGGATTGCTCCATTCCTACGCAATGTTATCTGATAATCAAATTGTTACCTATGTAGAAGAAGACTGCATGATCTCTATTAATAAAATTGAATTTAAGCAGCTGCTTATTAATATAATAAAAAATGCTTTAGAGGCTTCGGATGTTGGTAAATCTGTCTCTATTATGGCGAATAGGAACAATAATTTTATTGAGATAACAATCATTGATGAAGGAAGCGGGATGTCGGAAGCTGAGGTTAAGTCGCTAGGGACTCCTTTTTATTCATTAAAAAGTAATGGAACAGGTCTAGGATTAATGATTTGCTTTAATATCGTAGAAAAGTACGGCGGCGAAATTTATTATAGTAGTTCTGTAGGTAAGGGGACAACAGCTACTATCCGCTTTTTAGCTATAAATGACCAGTAAAACGGGACATTCTTTCCGTTGAAAGAAGGGGATTACCTCAAGCCTTCGGCCGGAGAGGTAATCCCCTTTTCCTAGATAAATATGTTTATGTTTGCTACGCTAACGATTATTTTAGAGGGATTTTGATCTCCAATTGCTTGTTGTAATTTTTAACTACATTGCCTTTGGCATCTACTTTATAAGCCCCGGTGTTGCCTTTTTCAAATACGGCTTGATACGGTCTGATAATCAGATATTCTGCCGCTGAGCTAGGTGCTTCGAACAATAAATCTTCAGAAACCGTATTTTGAGTTGCTGCAACAGAATCCCTTGCAATAAATTCTAATTCATTTCCCAGATTATCATAAATGTCATATCCTAAAGCCTGTGCTTGGGTGGCAACCCCTTTAACCGCTAAAGCGATACGCACAGAAGTCTCTCCTGCAGCAACACGGGTGGTTTTGATTTCAAATTGGTTGTCTTTCTTTATAGCAGGCAGCTGAATGTTACGCACTAATCCTGCTTGCTTGAGAGAAAATTTAAGTACATACGGTTCATCGATTCCGTTAAGCTTCACATGGATACTCAATTCAGAGGAAGCCAGGTTTGCCTTTTGTTGCTCAGTTAACCATCCGGTCTGCAATACAACAACCGCCTTGTTGGCATCACCGTCACTGATCCAGCGTGGTGTTTTTAAATCAATGCCTCCTGGTTGAGTGAGCTTAGCGTCTATTCCCACAATAGTACCTTCTGCAAGATAGGGCTCACCTTTATCATTTAAAGTTACTCCTGCGAGCATTCCTGAAAATAGCGATCCCTCACGGCTCAGGTCGATCTTAATATAGTTACCATCAAACTGCGCACTGCCCTTTAAAGTAAGCTGATCGTGTGAATCGGCCACTTTTGTTGTATTCAGGGAAGCTTCAACAGCGGGTTGGGCACTGGATGCTTGAGTTAAAGCTGGCATTCCCAACGCTCCTAGGCATACAGCAGCACTTAAAATTACAGACATCTTCTTAGTCATTTTTTTCATGATATTATCAAGCTCCTTAATTTTTATTTAACTAGCACGTTTATCTCTAGACCATCAATATAATGCTTCACTGGGTTTCCAGAACTGTCTGTTTTAAATGCTCCATTCTTACTTTGTGGGTTCTCAAACTCATAAAGATAGCCACGGATTGTGAGCATATTAGGGTGTTTCTCAAATGGCTCAGTAAGCAAATCGACATTAAGTGACCTATTGGAAGTCGAGAGGACTTTCTGTGAAATATCTTTCAGCACCTGTCCTTGTTGATCCTTTACTTCAAAGCCCACTAAACTCAATGCTGCATGATCTTCGTCTGTATCCTGTTCCAGCATGAGCGACAGGCGTGTCGTTAATGGACTATATTCCAGCTTTTTCAGGATCAAACTCCATCCTCCAACTTGTGCGCGTATATCAGGTGTGGAAATTTTATTAATCGTAGCCTTCCGCGCAGGAATTTGGAGAACAAACGGTTCATCCATACCGTTTAAGCCAAGAGTTACGGTCAATACAAATCGATCAGGAAAAGGTTTGTTGGAGATTCCGGAATTCGAGGAATCCACTAGTCTAAAAATAGCTGTGTTGCTTTCCGCACCTTCTATCCAGCTTAGAAACGGCATAGCTTTCCAGAGACCATCTGAAAATTGCTCCAGGGAAGCGCCGTCGATCAATACTTCTGCAGAGGTTATTGCACCTTTCGCTAAAAAAGGCTTCCCATCCGCTCCAATCGTTACTCCAGCTAGCTTACCTTCCAGTTCTTCTCCCTCACGCTTCACCGAGAATGCCAACCGGCTGCCATCAAATACAGCCTCTTCGGCAGACAAGGTAATCCCTTCATGCGTATCACTACTGTTTAGACGGGAAGTCAGTCCCAGACGCTGGGCCGCTTGTAACCCTATATCATCTGCCCGTTCAAAAATACCGCCTATCAAGGGAAGCTGCTTGAGCGCATTGGCCAATGTAGGCGGATAGATAGCCGTTAGCATAACACTTAACAATATCGCCGCAGTCACAGCAGCTGTGATTTTTGGATATATCCGCTTTTCCTTTTCCACAGGATCCTGGACAATGGTGGCCAGCGATGCATAAAGCGAATCCTGCCGTGATCGTAGTAAAGGAGGAAGCTCCTGTATATTAGCTTTCCCTAGCTCCCTGATCTGCTTTTCTAAATTGTTATTATTCATTAGCAAGACCCTCCTCCCGCACAGGATGTATCTGTTTGGACAACAATCTCCGTGCGCGATGAAGTCGTGCCCTGACCGCTCCCTCGGAGATGTCGAGCACATCTGCAATCTGCTTAATGGATAAATCGTCATAATAAAAAAGCACGATAGCAAGCCGCAGGGATTCGTCCAACTGATTAATGAAGCTTTGCAGGTCTACGTTGCCTGAATCTTCAAAATGCACATAGGAAACGACCGGTTCCTCGGGAATTTCCGCCACAGCTATAGTTCGTTCTCGCATACGAAGTAACTGATTGCATTCATTAATCAGGATGCGTATAACCCAGGTTTTAAAAAACTTAGGCTGTTTAAGGTTGGCCAACCCTTTATACACCTTCAGTGTTGTTTCCTGAAGAGCATCCGCGCAATCTTCATCTTTTAGCAGAATGGTTTTGGCTAATCTGTACAACTGGGATTCCAGTTGCCTGAAAAGACGGGTAAACGCCTCGTGGTCGCCTTTCTGCGCTTTTTTGATATCCAGTTCGTTTTCCAGCAAATGATTTTTCCTCCTTGAGGGCCCTCTGTATAATTAGATGGAGAAGACATCCAAAAAGTTATATTTAGGATAAAATTCATTCTCCTACACAAATCACTTACCTCGGTAGTAGTATAAAATCCATGCAATTCATTGTTTTTGGCAAAGATGGAGAGGTTAATAGAAAGGGGGGGACTTCAAGTGGATAAACTGAAATAAATTCAGGAATTACCACCTTATCAGAAGAGAAGTAGTGGGGTAATCCTGAATTAAAAAGTGTATACATATACCTTGGTACGCAGTGTGTCCGTGCATGTTATGGTACGGACAGGCTGCATGCCTGGAAGGGCAAAACAAATGCTAATGACCACTGCGCCCGGCAGTAGCTCACGCTTGAACTTGTCCCCCAGCCGTTTCATCGCTCCGGGAAATAAGTAACAAAGAACAATATCCGCATGCTCGTAAGAGCTGCTATAGATATCCCCACGTACATAACGAAGCCTTCCGTGGAGCAGATTCTGGCCTTCGTCTGCTCGCAGCATACGTGTGCCGAACCTAGCAAGCAGCTGGGATGTCCACAAGGGAATACTGGAATTTTCAATGCCTGTCAGCCTTTTGCCTGGACATTGGCGAATAACATCCATGCCAAGTGTTCCCCAACCCGATCCCGCCTCCACAATGCTGCTATATCCCGGAATCCGATTCACCTCAACGGCAACAGCCGAGCGTACAGATTTTGACGTAGGCATCGGCGATATCCCGTTCCTCCAGCTCACCAGCACAATCGACACCATGGATAACAAGGCTGCGAAGGCGATGAGCCAAGCGATGACTTGAATCACGATCAATACTATCATTCCTTCTTCATCTGCTAGAAGCAGGATTCAATTCTCTTACTTTCTCCCAGCATTTCGTTTATTAACTTCATATGGATAAAGATCCTGAATTTCCTTGCTTTCAATATCTTGACCTACATAAAAAATCAGACTGGGATCATTTGCTGGATGGGCATAAGAAAGATAAGTGCGATGTATAAAATCAAAGTCCATCTTACCCAGCTGGAAATCGATTTGATATTTATCTTCTAAATAGACTTCAAATTGCTTTTTTAAAGCCAGAGACTTCCACGGAAGTCCAAAGAATAAAAAGTAGACTCCTATAAGAAATATCAAAAAAATTAAGAGGAAAAGCGACCTTTTACTGAGAATGGTATGTTTTATAATTCATAACCCTCCCTAGCGTTTATTCTACATGAACTTTGCTGGACATTTCAAAATCAACCTCTTCAAGAAATTCGATAACTTCTCCATTGGGACTGTGAATGATCGCGTTTTTTATTAGAAGAGGCGGTTCGCCCAGAGACAGAGAATCCGGTGCTATAAAAGCCTTTGCCCCATGTGCAAGGGCTTTTTGATACATCTCCTCTACATTATCCACATAGAAGGCAAGATGTAATAACGCTCCGTGTGCTATATTTTCATCAGACAAGGCTTTTTTTCCTTGAGCGGCGATGACTGCATCATTATCAAAAATCTCAATACAGGTTCTGCGGTCAGGTGAAATCAGCATGGAGGCTTCTTTGATCTGAAAGGATGGCAGACTCCAATGATGACCTAGCTTGAATCCTAAAACGTCAATATAGAAAGAAATAGTTGCTTTATAGTCTTTAGCTTGAATCGCTACATGTGCAAGGCCTTTTACACTCATTTATAATCGCTCCCAACTTTAATATATACTTATTATAGTTGTATTAAAATATGAGATATATATATAAGATAAGTGTTTTGTAGTAATATGGTTATTAAATTTAAGGTATTTTAGTGGAATAAGTTTATTTTATAAAATGAGTTTAGGAGGCGCTTGCTATGGAACAACTTGTGGATGACATTGATAAAAAGATTATGCAATTACTTCAGTACAATGCCCGAATGTCCATTTCACAAATCAGTAAAGAGGTTTCGATGTCACAACCCTCTGTTAAAGAACGAATGATCAAGCTGGAGGAAAGGAATATCATTTCTGGGTATCATACAGCTTTTAATCTACGAGATCTGGATCGGGGCACAACTACGTTTATTCTATTAAAAACAGAACATTGCCAAGAGATTACGGATTTTTGCAAATATGCTATGGAAGTTACCGATTTATATCGGATTAGCGGAGAATATAATTACCTCATAAAGGTGCAAACCGCGTCGATTGAGGAGTTAGCTGAATTCCAAGACAACCTTATAAAGTTTGGACCTTCAAAATCTCATATCAGTCTGAAAAATATATTGGAAAACAGGGTGTTGCTCTAAAGCCCATTTTCCAAACACAATACCTAGTAACCGCTTTCATTCCATTGTAGAATGGATGAAAACAACGTTAGCATTAACTCGGATACAAGGGAGCATGGGTATGGAGAGGTTTTTATTCAGTAAAAAGTATATTCCGTTCACCTATAAGATGATGATACCGTACCTCATTCTAGTATTGCTGACAGATGTATTGGTGGGTTATATAGCTTATACGATGCTCGTAGAGTCCAGAACGGAAATGGCGGAAACGAATGTCCGGACAGCTTTGAAGCAGACGAGGAACAATATCGAATATCAGACAGATGAAATCAAACGAATGACTAACTCGCTGTTTCTCAATACGAATTTTCAGAATGCTCTGCAGTTTAGGGGAGATGCATTGGAAAACATGCTCAAAATGAGGGATGATATCGTTCCTTATATGAAAGCCCCTCTGCAATTGTATGGGAACAATCTGAGACTTGTGCTCTATACCGCGAATGAGACGATGCTTGAAATCCCCGGTGATGATATGTCTGTACCTATCGGTAGAAGCGATTATTATATTCTTTCTGATCAGGTTATTGAAGATAAGGAATGGTTCAAGTCGATTGTTGCCAATAACAAAGACAGCTTGTGGCTTCAGGCGGACAGCGACAGTGAACTAAGCAATATTTCGTATTTCCGCAAGCTGGTTTCTTCTAAGGGAGGCCCATCGATTATTGGTTATATTCGCGTCACGGCGAGAATTGACGAGCTTTTTGGCAATTTCGATACCTTTCCGATTGAACAGGGTATAGACCTTCGTCTAGTGGATCGGGTTAGTGGATTAACGCTTTATGAACAAGGTATTGTCGATGAACATGCGAAGCAAGATGCTTATCTGATCATTAGTGAAGATATTCCGTTGTCTGACTATGCTATCGAGGTACGGGTGCCGCATGCCTACTTGAATAAAGATGCTAGCCGAATGCAGAAGGTGATCACCACGGTTTGTTTGATCAGCTTTTTAGTCATGGCGGTGATCGGCTTCCTCGTTGCCCGCATATCAGGCAAAAAAATTAAACGGATCGTATATTTGGTCCGGTCCTTTCAGGAAGGGAATTTTTATAAAAGAATTGGGTTTGCCGGGAATGATGAATTTGTCTACATTGCTAATAGTTTTAATCAGATGGCGACTAGTATCCAGGACCTGATCCAGAACGTCTATGAGCAAGGGATTCAGAAAAAGCAAGCAGAACTGGATGTGCTTCAAGCTCAGATCAGTCCGCATTTTTTATACAATACATTGTCGACCATTGGCAGCTTAGCCAATTTGGGCGAAGTTGAGAAGGTTACACAGATGGTACAAGGTCTTTCTAAATTCTATCGCCTCACCTTGAATGAAGGACATGTCTATATCTCTCTTGAAAAAGAGCTGGAGCAGGTAAGGATGTACCTTGAAATTCAGAGGGTAAAGTATGCCGATGCGTTTGAGGTTTATTATGATATTGATCCTGATATTTTACAGGTTCCTATCATCAAGCTGATTTTGCAGCCATTTGTAGAAAATATATTCAAGCATGCTTGGTTTGGGGAGACGATTGCGATCCGGATTACCGGAAAACGGCTGGGTGAACGCATCGAGCTCAAGGTCATCGATAACGGAATTGGTATGCGGGCGGAGACACTGCGAAATATGCGTTCAAGCTCATTCCATTCGAGCAGCTATGGACTGAGAAACGTGGAGGAACGAATCAAGCTGAGATACGGCCATGATTTCGGCATTCATATCGGCAGTTACTTTGGGGCAGGAACGACCGTTCAAATTATCTTACCGGTGGATAATGCGGAAATCCGGGAAGTTATGGGGGAGTAAATAGTATGGCGATGGAGATCAACGTTCTGCTGGTGGATGATGAAGTGATCGATTTGGAATGGCTTAGACGGCGGGTGGCGGGCAGTGATCATTTGCCTTTGCATAGCGTGAGAACGGCAACTAGCGGTTTTTCCGCTTTAAAAATGATGGAGCAGCACCGCATTGACATCATTCTCTCCGATATCCGCATGCCGATTATGTCGGGCGTGGAATTTGCCCGGAAAGCGAAGGAGATTAACCCTGAGGTCCATCTGCTTTTTATTAGCGGACATCAGGATTTCAACTATGCCAAAGAGGCCATTCAATTAAATGCCTCCGGTTATTTGCTTAAACCCGTCGATGATGACGAGTTAAATAAGACGCTGACTGAACTCTGCGCCAAGATTGAGAAGGAGAGGAAGCAGCATATTTCCTTATCGGAAACACTGACGCTTGTGAATCAGGAGCTGCTGCTGCGCTGGTTTAATGAGACTGCCCCGGGGCAGGTAGAGACGCATATTCACAACGTTCTTACGTCTTACTTACAAGGCGCGTCGGCGGTTGCCATCGTCGAGATCGACGATATGGCACGGAAAATCCAAACTTGGACGGAAGAAGAGCGGAGTTTATGGAGCAGCACAGCTAATCAGTTTATCCGGAAGTTCGCGCAAGATCAAAATTTAGGCATGGTCATCACAACCTATGACTATCATTTTGTGATCCTTGCTGCGGTTCAGGAACAATATTTTACCACTTTGATGGAAGAGCTCATTCGGTCATTCTATCAGGAGTTTTCCTGTTCAATTACGATTGGAAGAGGGATGTACACAACAGAACTGGGTAAGCTGCATGATTCCTATCGGCAGGCTCAGGCTGCTTTAAGTATTAAATGGATTGTTGGGAAAAATAGAATCATCCAAGATGCCTCGGAATGGAGCCCGAAGGAAAAAATCGCCTCAGATTTAGAGGTTATTGTGGACCGGATGCTTAAAGCGATGCTTGATTACGACCTTACCACCATTGATGATTGTTTGCTGCAGCTGTTTGCCGGGGACAGTCCGCTCTCCCAGAAAAATGACATCTACGATATCATTATTCGAATTACCTCCAAGCTTCATGCCGATCTGCAGCAAATGAACGAGCATCTATACGAGATTTTGAATTGGGATTCACATCATCCCTTTGTGCTGTTTCAGTTTGAAACGGTGCATGATATTCTCTCTTGGCTGAGAAGAAGATTTTTTGAGTTGTCGGAGCTGCTTTATTTGAAACGGCAAAGACAAAAGCGGAAGTTAATTGATGAAATCACGGAATATGTGAAAGAAAGATTAGATCAAAAAATAACGCTGAACGAAGTGGCCGCCCATTTCGATTTTACGCCTAACTATCTCGGTCATTTATTCAAGGTTGAAACCAACAGTTTATTCAGCGATTTTTTAAGTGAATTACGGATGAAACGGGTATGTGAGCTGCTCGAAGATCCGACTAAGAAAGTGTATGAGATTGCGGAACAAGCCGGATATAAAAATATTATTTATTTCAACAGACAGTTCAAGCAATGCATGGGCATGTCGCCCGGAGAGTACCGGAAGAAAAATAAAATCTAACAAAAAAGCGGTGAAAATGAAAACCCGGCGATGATTTTTCGGTTATTGGAGAATCGCTGCCGGGTGTTTTTGGTCTGCCGGCTAACCTTTTTTTGTCGAATCGTTGAATTAGTATTATGTTTAGTTGTTTCGCTGAATTATCTAGGCGCCTTCGCCCTTTTATAATAAGAGATATAGAGAAGAGAGGGGTGCAAAGATGAAAGGGCATACATTTTGGAGCGATTTAAAGAATTATAGGGTTCTCTTGCTGATGCTGGCTCCGGCGGTTGCTTTTTTCCTTCTGTTTGCCTATGTCCCGATGGCGGGCATTATTATTGCCTTCAAGCATTACGATTATGCGGGCGGTATTTTTGGAAGTGCCTGGAACGGGCTCGACAACTTCCGCTTTTTCTTTGAATCAGGTGATGCTTGGCGGGTAACACGAAATACAGCACTATATAACATTGCGTTTATCGTCGTCAATAACAGTTTGCAAATTTTTGCAGCGATTATGTTGTTTGAGGTCGGTGGTAAATGGTTCCGCAAAATCACACAATCGGCGTTGTTCCTGCCTTACTTTATCTCATGGGTCGTTGTCGGAGCGATTGCTTATAACCTGCTCAATTATGATATTGGCACCGTGAATGCTTTGCTCAGAGGTATCGGACTCCAGCCTGTCGATATTTATAATACACCTTCCTATTGGCCGTATATTCTGGTTATAGTTTCTGCCTGGAAAAGTCTCGGATACGGAACGGTGATGTACTTGGCCGCGATTACGGGGATAGATACAGAAATGTATGAAGCAGCCGAAATCGATGGGGCTAATATTTTTCAGCGAATTATGAAAGTAACCATTCCGAATTTGTATCCAACGATTATTATTCTGGTGCTGCTGGCAGTCGGGAACATTTTCCGTGGTGATTTCGGGATGTTCTATAACATGATCGGCAACAACGGCTTGTTGTTCTCCTCGACAGACGTTATCGACACTTTCGTATTTAGGTCACTGATTACTTCGAATGATATCGGCATGTCAGCTGCAGCTGGTGTTTTCCAGTCCGTTCTTGGCTTCGCGACGATCATGTCAGTGAACTATGCTGTCCGTAAATACGACAAAGACCGCGCTCTGTTCTAATCGTATCAGGAGTTAAGTCTTTCATAATGGAGGTAACGATATGAAGCAACTTGATCGTAAAATATTTTCAGGTATTGGTTATGTATCCCTGATTTTTCTCTCAGTTTTATGTATTTTTCCTTTTATACTTGTCGTATCTTCATCCTTTACGGAAGAATCCAAAATCCTAACGGATGGTTATCAATTTATACCGACTGCCTTCTCAACTGAGGCCTACAGCATTTTGTTTAAGTATCCCGAACAGATGATTCAAGCCTATATAGTGACAATAGGAGTTACTATACTCGGCACGGTGCTTGGCTTGTTTCTGACTTCGATGACTGCTTATGCGCTATCCCGAAAAGATTTTAAGTGGCGCAATAAATTTTCATTCTTCTTTTTCTTTACGACTTTGTTTAGCGGCGGTTTGGTTCCGTGGTATCTGCTTATGGTCAACTACCTTCATATGAAGGATACGCTGATGGCCTTAGTGGTTCCGATGATGCTCAATGTCTTTTATATCATTGTTATGAAGTCTTTTATGGGCAGCATTCCAGAAGCAATTGTAGAATCAGCAAAAATTGACGGCGCAGGCGACTTTAAGATCTATGCTCGTCTAATCCTGCCGCTGTCCAAGCCGGCGTTAGCTACCATTGGATTGTTTCTAGCGCTGGCCTACTGGAATGACTGGTACAATGCATTGCTGTTTGTATCGAATGAAAACTTGATGCCGCTCCAATATTATTTGTATAAAATGCTAGGCAATATGGATGGCATGCGCAAAGCGATGATGGGTGCAGGGGCAGTCGTAACGACATCGATCCCAACCGAGAGCTTGAAAATGGCGATGACAGTTGTGGCCACTGGCCCGATTTTGCTGGCTTATCCATTCGTGCAGAGGTATTTTGTCCAAGGTTTGACGATTGGTGCTGTGAAAGGATGAACCCGGGGAAACTCGGTTTATCAATATAATTAAACACAAGGGGGAAGGCTTGAGATGCTGAAGAGAAATAGATTGATGATGCTAGCGCTCGTTTTAACCTTCGTAATGATTCTAAGTGCATGTGGTGGTGGCAATAACAATGCTAATACGTCTGCACAGGCTACAAATAATGCGTCAGAGGGAGGAAGCGACACTACGAACACCTCAGAACCTGCAACTACCTCAGACACCCTTGATACCTCTAAAGAAGTGAAGCTGAAAATGATTTTTGTTGGCCCTAAACCGATAGACTATGATAGCGTTTTTGCTGAGATTAATAAAAAGCTGAAAGAAAAAATCAATGCTACTGTAGAGGGCGAGTTTCTGGATTGGTCGGACTGGGCACAAAAATATCCGCTGAAGCTGGCAGCTAATGAGGATTTTGACCTCATCTATTCGGCAAACTGGGCTGGTTACAATGACCAGGCGCTGAAAGGCGGATTTCTGGAATTGACCGATGAGCTGCTTACCAAATATATGCCGCAGACTTTAGCAGCTATGTCTGATGTGAGCTGGGATCAAGCTAAGGTAAACGGCAAACTGTATATGGTTCCGCAAAACAGAGGGGAATCCGTTGAAAAACTGATTTTGTACCGCGAGGATTTGCGTAAGAAATACAATCTTCCGGAGATCAACAGCCCAGAAGCGTATGCTACTTACTTGAAAACCATAGCACAAAACGAAAAAGGAATTACACCGTTCACCCCGGAAACAGGAGACTGGAAATATCATAATTTGGACCGTGTATTGCTGAAGCAACAAAACGAATGGAATATGTTTGATCTCGACCTTCCGTTTGCTTTCAAATTGACGGATGAAAAAGGGCAAGTATTTAACGTATATGAAACGCAAGAGTTTAAAGATCTACTCGTATATTACAAAGATCTCGCTGATAACAATGCATGGTCGAAAAACGTTCTAAACAGTAAAAATGATCATCAGGCCGATTTTAAAGCAGGCAAAACAGCATCGATTACGCACAACAACGGAACACTTGGAGCACTTATGGCTTTGATGCGCCAAGAGAATTCCCCTTATGAAGTAGCATTGGCTGACATCAACCAAGGCAAGAAGAAATCAGTGGCGATTTCCACCCAAAACGGTACTTCGATCCACGCTACTTCCAGAAATGTGGAACGTTCCTTGATGTTCCTCGATCTGATGCAAAATGATAAAGAACTGCACGACCTGATGATGTACGGCCTTAGCGGTGTACATTACGAAGCGGTTGGCGATGACAAATATAAAGCCCTTGAAAAGAATCCGAACTATACTGGCTTCTCTAACTGGAACTTCAACTCGCCACTTAACCGTGACAATGAAGCATTCCCGCAAGAAGCAAACGATCTGGCTAAAGGCTGGGAAGCAAATGTCTATCACTACGCGCTGGAAACCTTTGTATTTGATAACAGCAAAGTGAAAACGGAAATTGCCAATGTTGGTAACGTAATGCTCCGTTATGCGATTCCGCTCGAATACGGCGTAATCAAAGATATCGACAAAGGTCTTGAAGATCTGAACAAGCAACTGAAATCCGCGGGCATTGATAAAATCCAAACCGAACTGCAAACTCAAATCGATGCTTTCTTGGCAAACAAATAAGCTACAGAATAAGGGAGACCTAACAGTCATCAAATGGCTGTTAGGTCTCCCTGTTTAATTGGGCTCATCCGCGGGTGAAGCCGCTATCGGACACAGTTGACCCTAATAGCAGCATTATCGCACTTTTGGAATACTAACGGACCTCATAGTCGCTATTAGCCTAAAACACGCCTAGAATGAAGTTCAGGATAAAGAATAGCTGCACTGGAGTCCGAAAGTCTGCTTTAAAGGCTGAAAATCAGTAAATAAAGTCACCTCGGTCCGTTAGGCAGACCAGAAACAAAAGGCAGCAACCCTTTTGCTAGGGAAATGGATACTTAGGGAGAACGGCTACTCTTTGTGAAAAGGAATAAAAAAGAAGAACCGGCATGAGCTGCCGGTTCTTCTTAATATATAATTTGCGCGCAATGAAATAACGTGATATTATGAGAAGACCACTGTTAATCTGCGTATTTCAGACAGATTTATTACATCTTATTTATACATTAATAATACCACGCGGATTGGCAGTTTGTCAAATTTGTATTTTTGCTTCTTGATAACAACCTTGAAAAGGAGCGTGTTAGTAAAAATGTTAAACGAAAAAGATTGGCAGGGAGAACAGAAACGGCTAGATTCGGTCACGGAAGAATTGCAATCAAAGATTGGCGAGCTGGAACCGGAAGTGACAGGATTACGTGAACAGGTGACGGACATCCGCAAGCAGTTTTGGGAGGAAGTTACGGTCAATACGAGCACACATGAGGATTTCGAGGAGACCTTTTACAGTATAAAACAGCAAGAAGCGTTGTTGTCTGAACGGGAACGTAGCCACCGCCAACGGCTGCTGCGTTATAAAAACATGAAACGGCTGCTGCCGTCACCCTATTTTGGACGAATGGACTTTCAAGAAGATGGGTTGAACTCCAGTGAGCAAATCTATATCGGGGTGGCGTCTTTCATCGATGCAGAAGGTGTAAACTTTCTGGTATATGACTGGCGGACACCTATTGCAAGTATGTATTATGACCATTCGCCAGGCCCCGCCACTTACGATACACCGGGAGGACAAATCTCAGGAACGATGATGCTGAAGCGGCAATACCAGATCCGTCAGGGTCAGCTTCAGAACGTGTTCGATACGAGCTTAACGATCGGTGATGAATTACTTCAGCAGGTGCTTGGTAAGGGTGCGGATTCACAAATGAAGAGCATCGTGGCGACTATTCAGAAGGAACAGAACGCTATTATCCGCAACGATAGTAGCCGTATGCTCATTGTGCAGGGGGCGGCGGGCAGCGGAAAAACATCCGCAGCGCTGCAACGGGTAGCCTATTTGCTATATAAACACCGCGATAGGCTCAAAGCGGATCAGATTGTTCTTTTTTCGCCTAATCCGATGTTTAACAGTTATGTATCTACGGTGCTTCCCGAGCTTGGCGAGGAGAATATGCAGCAAACAACCTTTCAGGAGTATATTGATTATTGGCTTGGATCTACGCTTCGTCTAGAGGACCCGTTCGAGCAGATTGAATATGTACTGACGTCCAAAGCTTCTCCAGAGTATGAAGCACGGCTAACTGGAATGCAGTATAAAGCTTCAGAAGCTTTTCTGCATGCTTTGCAAAACTATGCGTTGTGGTTAGGGCAGGAAGGGATGTTGTTTCATAGTATCCGTTTTCGGGACCGCGAGTTGATTACTGCGGAGCAGATGAAATCGCAATTTTACAGCTATGATAGCTCCATCCGTTTGGCTAACCGCATCGTTTTATTGCGTGAATGGCTACTGCGTCAGTTGGCTTCGCTGGAGCGTCAGGAACAGGAGGCATTCTGGGTTCAAGATGAACTCGATTACCTCGATACCGATCAGTATGCCGAAGCCTACAGTGAGATACTTAAGAAGTATCGGCGGGAGGAAGCCGTCTTTGATTTTACGACTCAGTATCTTGAGAACTATGGGGATTTTCCTAATCAGGACCAAGGGGAAGAGAATGTTTTTGACTTTGGTCTGCAGGAAGAAGAACTGCTGCGCCGCATGATTGTGAAGGAGCACTTTACACCGCTGAGACGCGATGTCAAACGGTTCAAGTTCATAGATACGATTGGGTTATACGATCAGTTGTTTAGTGCCGACGCCAGTTATCGGCATATGACGAACGAGACTGAGGTACCTGCTCAGTGGCAGGAAATTTGTAAGCAAACAAAGGAAAAACTGAGCCGCGATGAACTCTTTTGCGAGGATGCCACTCCATTCCTGTATTTAAAAGAACTTGTCGAGGGTACTCGTATGAACACAGAAGTTCGGCATCTGTTTATCGATGAAGGCCAGGATTATTCGCCGTTCCAATACGCGTTTCTCAAACAGCTGTTTCCCCGCGCGCGCATGACTGTGCTCGGCGATTTCGGCCAAGCAATTTTCCCTCAAGCAACGAATTTGCACGAGGTGGATTCACCTTTGATCCGGCTTTATGGTGAAGATGAAACGAGCCTGATCCGTCTAATTCGAAGTTATCGTTCAACTCGTCAGATTGTGGAGTTTACGAAGGCGTTGCTGCCTAATGAGGAGATCGTACCTTTTGAAAGAGAGGGTAAGAAGCCGTTCCTAGTGAAGGCAAGTAGCGACGTAGAGCGGGCAATAAGAATTAAAGAAGATCTCGCGGCGTTGATGGCTGAAGGGCTTGACTCTATTGCCGTGATTACCAAGACTGCAGCTGAAAGCCGTGCGGCCTATGAAGAATTAAAGTCACAAGGATGCGAAGCTCTGCGGCTTATTACGAAGGAGACGCTCACTTTTGAGAAGGGCATTTTAGTAATTCCCGCTTATCTCGCAAAAGGGGTTGAATTCGACGCCGTACTGATTTATGATGCTTCTACTCAGACGTATGATCGGGAAAGCGAACGCAAGCTTTTTTATACAGCCTGTACGCGTGCGATGCATCGGCTTCTGCTGTACACAACAGGTGAGTGGTCACACTTTATTCAGCCGTTAGAGGTATCTTTATATGAGGTTGTGCAATGAGATTGGAGAGATAAATGAAAAGCATATTGTATAAGTTTATGAGTAAATTTACATCTCTTAACGAAGTGGAACAGCAGGATATTGTTGAAGGTATTCCTATTGAGGAATACAAGAAGGGAACGGTACTCCTTAGACAAGGAGACGTTCCCTCAAAATGTTTTTTTGTGTTAAAGGGATGTGTGAGGCAGTCCTCGATAGATGAATCGGGCAAAGAAGTCACATCTAATTTTTATACGGAAGAGCAAGCGGTTTCGATTTTTAATCGGCATCAGGAGAGTAGACCCTCAGCGTACACCTTAACCTGCCTAGAAGGCAGCATATTGGTGGTTGGTGATCTTATTGCGGAACAGGATATGCTCCATAAACACGCTCAGCTGGAAACCATGATACGCAAAATGGTAGAGGAAAACTTGGGTGAGGTTCAGGATGAGTTGACTTCCTTTATTGCTTCCAATCCTGAAGAACGTTACAAAGCCTTGTTACAAAAAAGACCTCATTTACTTACCCGTGTCCCCCAACATCAATTAGCCAGTTATTTGGGGATTACGCCAGAGTCATTAAGTAGAATTAAGAAGCGGGTTCATTCCGGTGATGAATAGCAAAATCGTTATACACTTTTGGGGATTTTTCCACCTCTAAGCAGTAGCCATATCCCAAAGCCTAGTTCTCCTACAATCATAGGAATAGTAAAAATAAAATTAAGTGTTGTAATGACTGCCTCATATTGTGGGAGAAACATTTTGCTTAGATGAATGATAATATAGCCTATTGAAGCAAGCAGCAGCAAGATGCTGATTACTTTAGGAATGACATCGGATTTTAAAGCCACATAGCCCACTATTAACAAATGCCCGCCAAAAACGACCAGCCCCATAGACCAAATGAATTGAAATGCATCCAGAAATAACATCATAAATGCTTGAGTTTGTTCGATTGTTAATGAGGAAAAGCCATTTGTGTTTCCCGTGAGCAGCAGCACAAATATCAAAGTTAATATAGAGATTGCCAATATAGCGGAATAGGTTAGACGGAGCCATGCGCCAAGTAATGAAAGATTTTGGTTGATGGGTTCTAGAAACACATAAAACGCCCAGGCGACCAGAATGTCAGTAATCATAATGATGATCCAGCCCAAGATTTCCCCTTTGAAAAGATTGTTGGAAGATACAATGTTAATAAATGTGGCACGGGCATCGCCTTGCACAACAAGAGTCCCATGGACAAAGCCATATGAAAAAAATGAAGCGAGGGTCATGATGATCAGTGATATTCCAGCTGTTAAAAGCGGACTTACGCTGGTTCGATAGGTCTTTTTCTGAGATAGCCATAAGATAGCCTCCTAAAGGACTTTTATTTCATTGTAATTAGGAGTACTATGGCGGGCATTGACTTAAATCAAGACTCTGAATTTAATCAAGCGAAGTAAGTATCACTGTTATTGCGTTATCAACAAAGGATCGCTCCGGGCGGGATTTCAAGAGTACAGTAAGCCCTATTAGCGATACGATTAGTGCCTGTGCCAAGGCCTTCGCATTTACACCACCCTTAAGCTCACCTGATTGTATACCGCGTTCAATAGTTTCTTGAAATATAACCGATAGATACATTTGGTGTTCTCTTGTAAGAATCTCGAATTTCTCATCATGAGGTGCTAGCTCAACCATTGTATTGATGCAAAAACATCCTCGGTTCACACTGCCTGCATACTCCTCCGCCACCACATCTTCAAAAAAACTACGAAAGACTTTTTTTACGGATGGATTGCTTTGAAGTTGGGCTCGGACACGGGAAGCATGGGACATCGTGTATTTACGTAGCGCAGCTTCGAACAATTCTTTTTTGTCTCCAAAAGCTGAGTATATACTGGGGCGTTGAATGCCCATTCTGGAAGTTAAATCGCTTAATGAGGTAGCCTCATATCCCTTCTCCCAAAATAGCTCCATAGCTGATTCTAATACTTTTTCCTCGTCAAATTCGCGGGTTCGAGCCATTATTAACACCCCTCGTTATATTTGATTTCAATAATTTATTACCGAACAGTATTTTATAATACTAGAACTAGTCGTCTATATTGTCAAATCAAAGTCGGTAGCATCAAATATTTATGTTGACACACGCCATATTGTAAGATAAATTTACTGAGCATAATAACATACTGATCAGTATGAAATGTGTTTGCGATTTAAATTTAACAGAGAAAGGGTGTGTCCAAAATGCAGGGGACTAAAGAAAAGCTTTCGTCACAAGAGACGCATACGCCATCTGATTCTATTCATGCTTCCTCGATGCCTCGGTATATGACACTTTTGTTTGCCGTTGTCTGCGGGATGTCGGTTGCAAACATCTACTTTGCTCAACCGTTGCTTGATCATTTGTCGAAAGAATTTGGTATTGATTATTCAACCATTGGTATTCTTATTACTATCACGCAGATTTTTTATGCAGTAGGGCTGTTACTGCTCGTGCCACTAGGAGATTTACTGAATCAGCGCCGCCTGATTATCGGCCAGATGTTATTATCTGTGGTGGCTTTGATTATCGTGGGTACTGCCTCTTCCAGCACGGTACTATTCGTAGGTATGGCTTCAGTGGGACTACTCGCTGTTGTAACGCAGACGCTTGTTGCGTTCGCGGCGACAATGGCTGCCCCTGCCGAACGCGGGCGAGTCGTAGGCATGGTCACAAGTGGAATTGTGATTGGAATACTTCTTGCGCGATCCATTTCAGGAATACTTACAGATCTTGCAGGTTGGCGTTCCGTATACCTTTTTTCTGCTGCTTTAATGCTTTGTATGGTGTGTACATTATTTAGGGTGTTGCCAAATGTGAAACGTGAGGTAAAAACACTGTCATACGCTCAGCTGCTTAGCTCAGTGTTTATGTTGTTTGTACAAGAGAGAGTATTGCGTATCCGCGCTATTCTGGCTTTGCTGATTTTTACTGCTTTCAGTATTCTGTGGACTTCTGTGGTCTTGCCTCTTAGTGCTCCGCCGTTATCACTTTCACATACTGCAATTGGGGCATTTGGTCTGGCGGGAATTGTGGGAGCATTAGCTGCTGCACGGGCGGGAAAGCTAGCGGATCAGGGTCATGGACAGAGAACGACAGGCATAGCTTTACTTCTATTGTTGATTTCATGGTGGTTTATCAGTTTTACGGAGCAGTCGCTGTTGGCATTGGTCATTGGTATTGTTCTGCTTGATTTGGCAGTGCAGGCGGTGCATGTCACCAATCAAAGTATAATACTTACCTTGCGCATGGAGGCACGTAGTCGGCTCACCGCAGGGTATATGGTTTTTTACTCCATTGGAAGTGCTACCGGATCGATTGCCTCCACTCAAATCTATTCTCACTATGGCTGGAACGGGGTATGTTGGCTTGGAGCTTCTGTTAGTGCTGTGGCTTTTTTATTTTGGGCTTTAACCTTGCGTGCTACGAATGCCGCGTTGCAACGGCGCCCTGCTTGGAAATAATCGGGGCAAGTCAATAAGGGTTGAGGTTCCGCTTTCCGGGCATGTTATTTAAAACAGGTTTGGGAGGGGATAAGGATGTCTAGAAGGAACAGGAAATATGCAGTGCCGGGAGCCAGCCGCGGAATGCAAATTTTTAAAGCGGAAGTGATGCGGCGCGAGGGGTATGATGTAGATCCGGAGCGGCCTGATGATGTGAAATACGAAGTTGCAAAAGAACTGGGTGTCCCTTTGGAGCGCGGTCAAAATGGTCATTTGAGCACAGAATCGGTGGGCCAGATCGGCGGTAAAATTGGTGGATCGATGGTCCGCGAAATGATTCGTCTCGCACAGCAGCAATTGGTGGATCAGGAAAGGCAGTAGCATTTTTCTAATTTATGTTGCAGAGATCGCGGGAGGCGGTTTTCGTCCTATATTGTATGGGACTGAGACCGTCCTTTCGGTGTTTGCGTTATTTTATATTTGTATAGTAAAAAAATTCCTGGAATTCCCTAAAACAACCTGATTCATGGTAGAATTTTACCGATGTTCCACGGTATAGTGGAGAAGGATATATCATCATTCAAGTCTGTAGTGGGAGAGGAATTATCAGATGAATCAGAGATATCGCAAACGCAACACGGCTGCTTTTACGGGGGCATCGTATTTTGCATTGGGGGCAGGACTTTTTCTATTCTGTTTGGGAGTGTACAACGACACTTGGGAGCTAAACGTAAAAGGGTATTATTTGCTTTGTATGGTGTTAATTACGATTTCCTGTATCGTTGTGCAAAAGGTGGTTAGGGACAATACAGAGGATAAAGAATTTCGTTTGGATAACCCTAAACACAGGATGAGAAACACAGGGGCCTTCACAATTATGGCTTTTGTGGGTTTGATTATCGGGTATGCGATGTTTTTTATTGGCCTTTACAATGCTCCATTTGAATTAAATGTAAAGGGGTATTACATAGCTGTTATTCTCTTGATTTCTTATAGCGCTATTGGCGTTCAGAAAGTGACGCGGGATAACGCGGAAGATAACGAGATTCTTGCCGAGCAAGAGGCGAGACGGGACATCCAAGGGTAAAGAGGAATATAGCCAGCTTTCTCGCTGGCAACAGCAGGCTGCTTCAACTTTACTTACCATCATAAATTGTAAACAGGAGCTTCGTGAATTTACGGAGCTTCTTTTTATTTTTTGAAATAGCAGCAATAATCTCACCGATCTGAACATTATGAGGACTATTTGTTAGAACAACATCCTTAGTTTGGATTGTTTTTTACTATACGGTTCTCTATACTCTTCATAATACTTGAAGTAGGAGTGGATAATAGATGATCCGTCTGAAGGATATAGGGAAGTTCGAGGAACTGCCGCAAATGGCCATGCATATTTACAAAGGAAATATTCCGGAATTAGAGGCTGCCATTAGAGCAGGCTGGGATATTGAAGAGGGCATCGTCCTTAGCAAATATACCACGTTAACCCCGTTAGATTTGGCGCTTATATCAGAGAGAATGGATGTCATAAAGCTGCTGGTACAGCACGGGGTAAATCTGAATGTGAAGAATAATCCGGCTTTTTTGCTCGCGGTTCGCTATTGTAAAGAAGATATCGTCCGCTATATTGCAGCACAAGGGGCCAAACTGGACAAGCTTAATCAGGTCAAGTCAGGTGCATATTCGCAGGCCTACTATGGCAACAAAAACAATATCCCGCTCATACATGAGCTAGGATTAGATATTAAGCAGCATGGTGGGGCTGTATTACGCAAAGCGGTGTCAGATCACGACCTTAAGACCGTTGCTTATTTATTGGATCATGGGGTGGACATTAATTACAACAATTCCGATATGGTCTATCCTTATCAAGCCACTCCGTTAACGGTTGCCACAAGAATGGGTAATCAAGCGATGGTACAATATTTGATTGAACGTGGCGCAGACGTTACCTTGGCGGAAAAAGATGGCGATCGCCCTTACACCATTGCTGTGAGCAATAAGAATACAGCTTTGGCTGACTTTTTGAAATCGTTAGAGCCGGCTGAATTTCATGATATCGAGAATAAGAAGTTTGAGCTGAGAAAATATAAATTGTCTGATGAATTGGTTAGCTTTCTTACTGGAACAAAACTGCGTCTTGAGCTAACACAAAATGAATATGAAATTAGATATATCGACTTTTTCACATTAACTGATACCATTGAAATAAAAATCGGCCGGCAAAAGCTGCTCCGTCTGTCAGCCGATATAGATAATTACTCTGATCTGCTGCTTATGTGGAATCCGAAGAAAAAAGGCCTGATAGGCTGTTACGACGTGGAACATCAGACGTACGCGGATTTATGTAGTTTTGCAGATTTTCTCACACAACCGGAGATATACCTCATTAATTTTCTTGAAGGAACATAGTTGTTAATATCTCATGATCTGTCTATTTCTTTTGCAGGAATCATTCTATTCGTCGTTGAATATATCCCGGTAACCGTATTACGTATTCAAAATACGTAGCCACAGGAGGAGAACAACATTGAAATCGATTACCGTTCAAAGCCTTACGGAAACGTTTAAGCTGGAAGTGCTTGCGGGTGCTAGCTGCATGGACCGCGAGATCACTCGCTCTAAGACACATAGACCTGGCCTGGAGTTCGTGGGTTACTTCGACTTTTTCCCCATGAAGCGAGTACAAGTATTGGGCCGTAAAGAAATCAATTATCTGCTAAAGCTAAGCGTTGAGCAACGCAAGTTACATATTGGCAATATCGTTAAGTATCATCCCCCATGTTTTATTGTGACGACGGGTCAGCAGGAGATTCCCTATTTGACTTTATTCTGCGACCAAGAAGGTATACCACTACTTCGGACGGAAGAGACGACGTCAGAGTTCATCGCAAAGATTGATACTTATCTGGTGAAGGCGCTGGCGCCAGAACTTTCAATTCATGGAGTGTGTGTGAACGTGTCTGGCATAGGTGTCCTATTAAGAGGCAAGTCCGGGATCGGAAAAAGCGAAACCGCTCACACGCTCATTAGAAGAGGCCATCGGTTTGTGGCCGATGATGTAGTTGTGCTTAAGAAGCTGGGACCGGCGACGCTTCTCGGCACGCATAATGAAACGACCCGTGAATTCCTAGCGCTGCGCAGTATTGGTCTGATCAATGTTGTACGGCAGTACGGGCGTAGAGCTTTTCAGGAAGAGACACGAATTGTACTCGACATCGAGTTGTCACCATGGCGGGAGAATTCCTTGAATAATGAGCTCGAAATCGAACCCCAGTTCACAGAATATCTTGGCGTGCAAATTCCGCATATTGAAATTCAGCTTCAGCCTGGCCGCGACGTGGCTGGCCTGATCGAGGCGGCTGCGAACAATTGGTACCTTAAACAGCTTGGCTATAGTGCCGTTGAAGAGTTCCTGCAGAGGATCGAAAACGGGATGCAGTCGTAAAGGCAGGATAGAAAGCAGCAATTATAGTTACCATAATTAAAATGGTTTTCTGTATACGAAAAACAGACCGCAGATAAACGCTGCGGTCTGTTTTTCACAGCAAAAAGGGAAGTTGCTTTTTGATTGATAGGGCTAGGACATGCGTTATTGGCTGGGCATAGGTTAGAAATGGTATAATTTCTAATAGGTATTTTGAGTGATCGTTAATAGGAGGTATTAATGATGAGTGATGAGTTATTGGCAAAATTGGATGAATGGCATGAGGAAGATGAATTTCAAGAAATCGTGGATGCAATCACGGAAATTCCTGAAGAGGAAAGAGATTATGTTCTAACTAGTCATTTGGGCAGGGCGCTTAATAATCTCGGGCAATATGAAGAGGCTTTAGAGCAGTATTTGAGCATTGAAGATGAGGGTGAAGGTGACCCGCTCTGGCATTACCGTATCGGGGTTTCTTATTATTATCTGAAAAGATATGACGAAGCTTTAAAAGCGTTTACGATTGCCGATCAGCTGGAACCTGATGATGAAGACACATTGGAGTTTCTGGGCTGGATCAAACGTAAATTGGCTAAAAAAGCTGCGAAAAAGCCTGTAAACAAACCTGCTAAGAAGCCTGTAATAGCGTTGGATACCACTAATTTCTGGGATGACAGCGAGTATGCGTTCTCAGAATATATTTCTGACCCGCCTTCAGATGCATTGATTACTTCAGTACAAGAAGAGCTGGTCTTTAAGCTGCCTGCTTCCTATGTGGATATGATGAAGTTACATAATGGGGGAATTCCTCATAACAATCGTTATCCGATTCCGGGAACAGGAGAATTTATTACGATTTCTGGTATCCTCGGAATTGGACGAGATAAGAATAAGTCGCTGTGTGGAGCTTCAGGAAGCCGGACTGTGATTGAAAATGGACGTTATCCTGAAGTTGGTGTGGTGATCTGTGATTGTCCTTCTGAGAATGAAGTGGTGATGCTGGATTACCGCGAGTTCGGGAATGATGGCGAACCTGAGGTTATTCATGTAGATCGGGATAACAAATACAAAATCACACGTTTGGCTGACAATTTTGAGACCTTTATCAGCGGACTGGTGAAATAGTCTATTTCGCTGGCTAAGAATACTTATAATCAAATCAAGGCATTCCTTAAGAGGAGTGCCTATTTCTATTAGGTGATTATTAGGGAAGCGTCTTTCGGACTCAGCTGACCTTAAATGTAGCTTTTTCGCATATTTGGAATGCCAACGGACCGCATAGCAGCTATTGGCATAAAAAACACCCAATATGAACTCGATTCATAGGAATAGCGTCGCTGGAGTCCGAAACTACGCACAAAAGGCTAAAAACATGCCAATAACGTCATCTGGGTCCGAAAGCCTCAGTGGACGAATACGATTCGGTGATTTAGCTGAAGGTGAGGCTGATTCGATTTCGTTAGGCTTTAACTAGCCAATAATCGGTCTTGAGTCAGCTAATCATCGACCCAAAACACAGAGCAGCGGTGCTCCCATTAATGGGGAACCGCTGCTCTGCTGTCTTTTTCTCGGATCATTGCTGGGTGTTAAACACCTTAGATTGCAGGATATCGAGGGCATGGTTAATCTCGGCTAATTCCTCTGGGGGAACCTCTTTAATCCGGTTCAGAAAACGTTCACCGATCCGTTCAAAAGCTTCGTTCATCATCGCTTGTCCAGCATCAGACAGCCGAATCATTTGCTTACGCCGGTCCTCGGCGACATCAAGCTTCTCACACAGGTTTTTTTCTGTTAATTTCTTCAGCTCACGGCTGGTATTCGGCATAGAGATATTCTTACAATCGCTGATTTGGCTGAGGGTAACAGGCTGGCTAACCGCAATATATTCCAGAATACTATATTGAACGGGCGTAATGCCTTCCGGTCTAACATCTTTGGTAAAGTCAAATGTTACTTCATGGACTGCTGTCGTAAAGGTAACAATTTTCTGAAAAAACGCTTGTTTGTCCATAAGGATCACCTCTTATTGTAAACCTTAACAAAATAATTATCATAATACAATTATCATTTGACAACTAAATAACGGTTGTGATACCATTTTGTTATCAAATGATAATTAAAGAGGTGGAGCAATGAACGTTTTAGTCATCTATACACATCCGAATCATAAAAGTTTAAGTTATGCTTTTTTCAATAAAGTCATTCAGGGAAGTAATGAGAATCAAAAGATCACGAAGATAGAGGTCCTTGATCTTTACGAAGAGCAATTTGATCCTGTGCTGGTCTTTAATGAGAATAAACGTAGAAGAGACATGCATATCGATCCCAAGCTCGAGAAGTATCGGGAGCAGATTCGTCAGGCCGATAAAATTGTGTTTGTGTATCCAATCTGGTGGGGACGTCCTCCCGCGATGTTGCTCGGTTATATTGACCAAATGTTTGCTTCTAATTTCGCTTACAGAGAAAAGGGTGGCCTCATCCCCGAAGGGCTGCTGAAAGGAAAGTCTGTGGTTTGCATTTCCAGCATGAAGGGGCCGACCCTTTATCCTTTATATTGGCTGAATAATTCCCATAAAGTGCTGATGAGAAAAGCATTATTTCAATTTTGTGGCATCAAGAAAGTGAAGTTTTTCGAGTTTGGGAATATGGAGAGTCCGAAAGGGAAACATGATAAGAAGTTAAATCAGGTTTACCAATATTTTAAAGCTGTGGCTAATTAATACCTCGAAAATATCTGCCTATGATTATTCGAGATAACCCGGGGAATGGATGTCTCAAGCGATCCCATAGTTGGATGGTCCAAAACAACGGTGGGATCCTTATCTATTTGACTAGCCAGAACGATTTTATTTTTGCTGGCTAGCTCATGATAGAGGACAGCCATTTCTTCAATATCTTTTGCGGCTAATAAGGGCACTAGTTGTGCTGCTGATGTTATAGCTTCGTTCCTCGTTCGTCCTGAAATCAAATCAAACCAAATGTTCTCCACGATATAAATACGCGCATACATTGTTGTCATACATTTCTTCCACCGGATGCTTTTTCATTTTTTTATAATACCTAGATTAATCTAAAGGAGCTTGTGAGCTCAGATGAAGATGGGGAAATAGCTCTCACACCGGTGTAAGGTATGGGTGTTGCTGGCTAATTTTTTTTGTTGGCTTTTGAAATAAGGGCTGTTATATTTGAAAATACTATGTAACTTAAGGTTCAGCAACTGGGTATCGACACAATGGAGAGGCGGATTTACATGCAACAAATGTTAGACAGTATGATTAGTACAACAAATGACTTTCTTTGGTCGAAAATTTTGGTGGTTCTGCTTATTGTTTGTGGAATTTATTTCACCATTCGATCGAAGTTTGTTCAGTTTGGCATGTTTAAAGAAATGTTTAGGGTCCTTAAAGAGTCCAATGAAAGGTCAAAAGATTCCATTTCGTCGTTTCAGGCTTTCTGTATCAGTATGGCAGCAAGGGTTGGGACAGGGAATATTACAGGGATCGCAATTGCTATCGCAATAGGTGGACCAGGGGCTGTTTTTTGGATGTGGGTCATAGCTATTATTGGATCAGCGTCTGGATTTATTGAAAGTACTCTGGCACAGGTGTATAAAGTGAAGGACAAGACTGGATTTCGTGGGGGTCCCGCCTATTATATGGAGCAAGGCCTGAAAAAACGTTGGATGGGCGCGGTATTTGCGGTTTTGATCACGTTATCCTTTGGTCTTGTATTTAATGCAGTTCAATCCAATACGATTACAGTGGCCTTTGAGAATTCATTTGGCACTAATCGGGTGATTCTTGGGCTTGTAGTTGCTGCTGCTTTTGCGGCTGTTATCTTTGGTGGGGTTAAACGTATTGCTAGAATGTCCGAATATATTGTAGTGGTAATGGCAGGGGTCTATATTGGGGCTGCTGTTATTATTATGTTAATTAATATTACGGAAATACCGGCGATTCTGGCGCTTATTGTGAAAAGTGCTTTTGGATTTGAACAAATCGCAGGGGGATCTTTTGGGGCAGTCATTCTGCAAGGGGTGAAACGGGGACTATTCTCCAATGAAGCGGGAATGGGTAGTGCTCCGAATGCTGCGGCAACTGCAACAACTAGTCATCCGGTGAAACAAGGGCTGATGCAAGCGCTGGGTGTACTTACAGACACGTTACTTATTTGTTCGAGTACTGCTTTTATTATCTTGTTATCCGATGCGTATAAACAGCCAGGGCTGGATGGAATTAAGCTGACACAAGCGGCATTAAGCGAACATATTGGTTCGTGGGCTTCTGGATCCCTAGCGATCATGATTTTGTTGTTTGCTTTCAGTACGTTAATCGGAAATTATTATTATGGTGAGACCAATATAGAATTCTTGAACTCCAATAAAAAAGTATTACTATTCTATAGATACAGCGTCTTGGCGATGATTATTTTTGGCTCCGTAGCTAAGGTTCAATTGGTATGGGACTTGGCTGATTTATTTATGGGCTTCATGGTCATCGTGAATTTGATCGCTATCCTTTTGTTATCTAAAGTGGCCTTTGCCGCCTTGCAGGATTATAAGCGCCAGAAGCGGGCAGGGAAGGACCCTGTCTTTTATAAAGATAGCATAGAGGGTCTGGAAAACGTGGAGTGTTGGGACAATTCTTCAGACATAAAAACATAGTAGGGTAAGTATTTGCGGGCTCAGGAAACTGAGCCCTTTTTGCTGTAGGCACTTAAATATCTATGCATTATTTGTTGAGAATTTCTTCTATGATTTGTTTTGACTCTGTTTTAAACTGCTCAATATTTTCGCTTATAAGCAGCACTTTTTTATTGTCCAATAGGATATATGAAGGGTAAGTGTTGATCTTCAAATCCTCTTTTAAGCGGTCGCCCTCTTTCGAATCTTTTTTGATAACACCTGCTTTGCTGATACAAGTCATATTTTCCTTGTAAATATCCTCAAGCTCTTTAGTTTGCTCAAAAAAACGATCGTTCTCCGATAAAATTAGGATTGAAAAAGATTTATTTTCTTGAGTAAGGTATGGCGTCAAAAAGTCATCTTTTTTCTGATTACCATTACAAGCTGCGATAAAGATTAAAGTAATCAAGCTTATCAGCATAATTACTAAGGCGTTTTTTTTCATATATACACCCTATTCTTTTGTATTCATAACGACAATTATGTTTTGAACTCCACATTAACTTCTAGACTTACTAGATCATATCCTGTTTTCAGTTATAAATGAAAATAATGAAATATTTTTTGAAAAAAAGCAAAAAAAGACTTACATTAATCATTTTTATATTGCTATAATAACAAACAGACCGGTTGGTATGTTAGGGGGAGTACGTTACTGTGGATACAAAATCGCTAATGATTGAGACGGCGACACTTCTTTTTCAGCAAAAAGGATATAAAAATGTAGGCGTGAATGAAATTTTAAAAGCCTGTAATGTGACCAAAGGAGCGCTTTATCATCATTTTCCAAATGGAAAAGAAGAACTATTAATTGCTTGTTTAAAGGGCTTAAATGAAGCAATTACGATAGATATTGAGGATATTTTTAAAAAGCATCCATCGACGTTAGAAGCTATACAATCCATGATCGACAAGTTGATTCACAACTTAGAAACCGAGGGCACGATTACCGGATATACCTTTAGCAGTATTGTCAGTGAAATGGCTACGGTGAGTGAACCTGTTCGCCAGGCATGTAGCTTGCTCTATGAGAACATGGAACGAATTTACTGCGATAAGCTTGTAACTGAAGGTTATTCGCAGGAATCAGCCTCCGAGATGGCATTGTGGATGACGGCTTCGATCGAAGGCGCGATGATGTTGTGCCTAACGCAAAAATCTACAACTCCCTTAAAAACTATCGCCAAACTATTACCGACAATATTGAAAGGAAGAACATCATGAATCAAGAAGCAAGATTACCAAGAAACGCTAAGGAGGGGGCATTATATGGTGCAATCATTTCTACACTGACGGTACTGTTTATGTCCTCAATAAATATCATTTTAGGGGTTGGAGAATTTAATGGTGAGGTTGCCTTAACGATTCTTAAGGTGTTTCCGATCATTTGGGTAATTGTCATGATTATTGAGCCTGTTGTTATTGGCCGTATTGCCGAAAAGCTGACAGCTATATTCACACAACCTACAGATAGCTTCAACGCCAAAATCCTATTCCGTATCTTATTCACCGTACTAGGAATGTCATTTTGTATGACGTTTATTGGAGACATTATCGGAAACGGGTTGAGTTCTCAAACGTTTAATCACTTCTTAGCCAATTGGCCAAGAAATTTCCTAATTGCACTGTTCGCTGAAAGTATATTGATACAGCCGTTTGCAAGATTTGTGATGGTAAAGCTACATGCTTCTCAGGACAAAAAGAAATCCAGCGCTGTTGGCGTAACTATACATGGATTATCAGAACAAAATTCCTAACCTAAATAAGCTCTCAGGCGAAGCGATTCGTTTGAGAGCTTTTCTATTACCGTGTATAATGATGTTTTGGTTGAATAATTGAAACTCAAATCTTTGCCCGATATCTTTCGGGTAAGCCCTCCTATAAAAAAATGAAAGCATAACAATGAAAGGTGATTTTCTAACATGATGATCTATAGTCGTCTTGCCATAATGATGCCCCCATTTCCCTAGCTAGGCTCATATTCTTGTAGTTGTTCGAGGATATAAGCTTGTAGGAGGGCGAAAATAAGATGAAAAAATATGCAGCACCATCGTTACTTTTAATGATTGTTCTTGTGGCTTTTCCGCAAATTAGTGAGACGATTTACACTCCATCTTTACCGGATATCGCAGTAGCACTTGGGGCCACCAATAGTTCTGTACAGTTAACGTTAAGTATATATTTTATTGGATTTGCTTTAGGAGTTTTTAGCTGGGGTTGGTTGTCTGACTTCATCGGGCGGAGATCTTCCATGCTGGCTGGACTTCTTGTATACGGTATGGGAAGCTTGATGTGTTTTTACTCAGAATCCATTCATCTGCTGTTAGTCAGCCGGTTTATACAAGCGTTTGGAGCAGCAACAGGTTCGATTATTACCCAAACCATTCTTCGTGAGAGTGTCTCCGGGAATAAACGGCATGTTATGTTTGCCCAAATCTCGGCGGTCATTGCTTTTACTCCCGCAGTAGGTCCGTTAATTGGCGGATGGGTGGATCAAGCTTTTGGTTTTCGAGCGGTTTTCTTTACATTAGTAATGATGAGTGTGTTGTTATTTATGTATGCTTTTTGGAAGCTGCCAGAAACCACTGATGTTTCCATGAGAAAAAAGGTGGCTATTCTGCCTATAGTCAAAAAAATGCTCGCATTGCCACGTGTATTGGTGTTTGGATTACTAATTGGAGGCATTAACGGAATCTTGTTCAGCTATTATGCTGAAGCTCCTTTTATATTTATTGAACACTTTCAGATTTCACCAGGAGTCTATGGTTTTCTCGGCATTATTGTGGCTTTGGCGTCGATTGTAGGCGCAATGATCTCCAAAAGATTATTAACCCTCTATGCCCCAGAAAAAATAATCCATATCGGCTGTCTAGTAATGGCGAGCGGAGCCTTGCTATTAACAATCGCAAGCAGTCTTGACTCGCTGCCGGATATGATAGTGATCGTATGTATTCTAATAACGCTGTTTGTCCTATTAATGGGTGCAGGGATTGCTTTACCTAATTGTCTAAGTCTTGCTCTTGTTCAATTTCAGGATGTTGTAGGAACAGCAGGTGCGATATTCAGCTTGGGCTATTATTTGCTTGTTAGCTTGGCGACGTGGGGAATGAGCGCTCTTCATAATGGTTCATTACTGACGATGCCTATTTATTTCTTAGGGATTAGCGGCGGAATGTGGTTATTAGGCAAAAAATTTATTGTAGTGGAATAGAAATAACTTCTTAGTCATTGGATTAGTAGGAAGATATGGATCGGGGCATCCATAAATTAAGGGCAGTCTGGAACTTTTTGAGTTCCGGACTGCTTTTTGTTTGTTAGTCCACTTCTGGCACAATGACTTGGATATGACGAGGGAGAACACTTAGCGTAATAGGCAAAGTTGGACCTTCTTCGCCATCTACATTGGTTCTTACGGTTTCTGGAGAGCTTACACTTACATTGTGGGCTGTGAAATAGACAACGTCTTTATGATCCTTAAGGGTACCCAGCAGTAAAGATATACTGGCTGTAATGGTATTGAATATACTGAGGTCCAAAATAATAAAACAATGAAGCAGACCGTCGTCAACCGCAGCATCCGGTATTAGATTCTCGAACCCGCCGACTGAGTTGGTTAATACGGCGAGAAAGAGTAAGGAGTCTCCTTGCCATATTTGTTCATCATGGTCAATGACAAGGGGGTGGGCTGTAGGGCTTGTAAGTTGTTTAAGACCTTCTTTCAAGTATGCCAATGAGCCGAGTTTGGTTTTATCTTCGGAGGATACAGAGGATAATGCTCCGGCAATTGAACCTACAGCAACCACGTTGCCGAACAGGCGGTCATTTAAGCGACCGATATCTACTGTTTTTAAATTTGAGGAGGCAAGGGTTTGAATGGCTATTTCGGGATTCAGTGGAATTTGTAATGCACGGGCGAAATCATTAGCCGTTCCTAAAGGAACCACACCTAACTTTGGGTGGTGTTCCTGATCGATAAGACCATTAATGGTCTCGTGAAGCGTGCCATCCCCGCCGATGGAGATCACCAGATCATAACCTTCCTCACAAGCAGCGATGGAATAACGAGTGGCGTCTAGTTCTTTTGCCGTCTCCTTGATCGTAACGGAGTAGTCTTTATCACTTAGAACTCTTGTTGCATATCTGACATATTGGCTGGCTTCTTCTTTGCCGGAGGAGGGGTTAATAATAATCATAGCTTGCCGCATAAGGATAATCCTCTCTATTGTGATCTAGTAGGAGTTTATTCTTACCATTACCCCAAAGTAGACCGGCAGAACTCGTTCTCATAAAAAAAGATGAGCAAGAATGACCTAAGTCATCCTGCTCACCTGTTTGTTCAATTAATAGACTTTATCTCCATTAAAAATAGAGTTCTTAACGATAACGTAATCCACATTACGGATAGCCTCTAACTTATTGCCTCCTGCATAAGAGATGGAGGATTGAAGATCCTGCTCCATTTCTCTTAGGGTTTCTGCTAAAGCCCCTTTATGCTCAACCGCAATTTTTTTACCTTCGACGTTCTTCTTTTCACCTTTTTGGTATTCTGAAGCGGAGCCAAAGTATTCTTTATAGAGCTTCCCAGCGATTTCAATGGTTTCACCCGGAGATTCCTCATGACCGGCAAATAGTGAACCAATCATGACCATTGAAGCGCCAAATCGTACGGATTTAGCAATATCACCGTGTGTGCGAATACCTCCATCGGCAATAATTGGTTTGCTTGCAGCTTTGGCACACAAGCGTAGTGCAGCTAACTGCCAGCCGCCTGTACCGAATCCAGTTTTGATCTTAGTGATACATACTTTCCCTGGTCCAATCCCAACTTTAGTAGCATCAGCTCCAGCGTTTTCTAATTCTCTAACGCCTTCAGGTGTTCCTACATTTCCTGCAATAACAAAACTGGCAGGCAGGTATTGTTTAATATGTTTGATCATCCGAATAACTGCTTCGGAGTGGCCGTGTGCAATATCAATTGTAATGAATTCCGGAACCAGCTGTTCTTTGGATAATTGTTCGACGAAATCATACTCTTCTTCTTTAACTCCGACGCTGATGGATGCGATTAATTCACGGGAGTGCATGTCTTTGATGAAAGACGTACGTTTCTCCGGTTCAAAACGATGCATAATGTAGAAATAGCCATTTTGCGCCAAGGAGATAGCGATCTTCTCATCAATGATGGTTTGCATGTTGGCAGGTACCACCGGCAATCTAAATTTATGCCCACCGAGGGTGACTGATGTATCACACTCCGAACGGCTGTTTACGATACATTTTGCAGGAATTAATTGAATATCTTCATAATCGAATACTTCTTTCATAATTTACACCTCTAAATGCGAACATTATAGTATTTTGGTTTGTTAATTGTTCGTCCAAATTGTAATGTACCTCATTCTGCGCCGTAAGTCAAAATTCTAGTACATTATGGTGTGAATTGGACATAATTATACGGCAAATTGGTGTACAGCATTCTTTTTCCTCCACTTAAAAAAGCTTGAAGGCAATATAAGCAGCAACAATCCAAATAATGATCGCGGAGATCTTATTAATAATCCGCATGATTTTGCCGCTGGAGTCGATTTGTCCTACGGTTTTTCCGGCTACAGCCAGCCCAAAGAACCAAATCCATGACACTAGGATAGTCGCGCCAGCAAATACAACTTTGTCTACGCCTGTGTAACTAAGTGAGCTAGTGCCGATGACGCCAATAGTATCCAAAATCGCATGTGGATTTAATAAAGAAACGGACAGCGCGAACAGGATTTGTTTTTTGGAGGATAGAGGCGTTGCGTCTTGCGCTGACGATGTAGGTGTACTTTTCCAGATAGACCATCCCATATACAAAAGAAATAAAAGTCCTACAGCAAATAAAGCGGTCTGCAGAACGGGGATGGCAAACACAAGGACTGAAACACCTAATACGGCTAATAGAATAAGCAGGGTATCGCATAAAGCGGCTGTAACAATAACGGGAATGGCTTTTTTAAAATGTGGCTGCGAGGCCCCTTGGTTAAATACAAAGACATTTTGTGCGCCAAGTGGAAGAATTAATCCAAAGGCCAGTGCAATGCCATGAAGTAGTGCGGCTAACATAGTTTATTATTCCTCCGATAGTGTTCATACTTTATAGAATTGGCTGTCCTATTGGTTCAATTGGTTTACTACAATTTTATGGACAAATAATATGTACTATCATACAGTCTGTGTTTTGATTTAAAAAGCTGCTTATTCAGAGGGCATTGAATGATTAATTACACTAATTACACCATTAGTAAAAATGTCATCTCAACTCATGACTTTTTGTAACTAGTGAGCCCTTAAGGGGTTACACTATAATAAAGATTAAGTCAGCAGAGTATATAGGGGGAAATGCCTTGTTTAATCTGGTCAAACAGTGGTTCTGGTACGATTGGCTCGTCCTCCTGTTTCGGATTTGTTTTTCTACTTCTTTTTTGGTCACCATGTGTTATCTTTCGGAGGATTTTACGATTCCTTTCTGGATCGCGTTTGTTTGGGGCGTGGTCTCTTTTTCTGTGCCTTGGTTTTGTTTGCAGCTGCATTACAAGTATTATCTGATAGCGGAGATCCTTTTTTCGGGTGGGCTTTGTTTATATTTGGCTGCTTTGTTTCCTGAATCGTACGTAACTTTTCTGCCTATCGCTTTTATGATCGCCAGCAATAGTGCACAGAAGTCCTATCGTTGGACAGCTCCGATCACGGTCATTTTGATTCCAATTATGTTATCTAGATTGTCACAACAAATGGATGCTGTATCGATGATTGTTAACATGGGTTTGGTGTATACGCTTGGGTTCGCTTTTCATTTACTGGTGGTGAATCACAAGCAGGGCAGAATTATTCAGGAGCAAAATGCTGTTTTAGAGCAGTACATCTCGCAAGTTGAACGTATGACACTTCTGGAAGAACGAGATCGTTTATCCAAAGATCTGCATGATACGGTGGGGCATTCTTATACTTCAATTATTATGGGGCTAGAGACTTTACGTTCGGAGGTGAATACTTCTGAAGGGGAGCACAAAATAGATGCCTTGTTAAAGTTAACCCGCAATGGCTTGGATGATGTTCGGCGATATTTGCACCATGTGGGCTCTTCGGAGGATTCATTGACGCTAATGCAGTCCCTGCAGAAATTAGTGGATGATTTCCAGACCTTCTCCAAGGTTAAGATTCGCTTAAGAACATTCGGAGAGCCGTATACAGTATCTAAGCAGGCCCAAATGACATTATACAGATGTTTGCAGGAGTCGATAACCAACGCTGTACGTCATGGTCAAGCCAGTGAAATTGTCATCAGCTTACATTATGAAGAGAAGCTGATTCGGCTGGATGTGCAGGATAATGGATTAGGCACTGAAGATTTAAAAGCAGGATTTGGTGTGAATGCGATGAAGGAGCGTGCCTCCAACTTGCAAGGACAAGTGTATTTCTACTCTAAGCCAGGGGAAGGGACCTTAGTGACCTGCAGTTTACCAAGGCTTGAAGAGATACAGGAGGAAACGATTCGTTTATTGCTGGTAGATGATCAACCCTATATCCGGGATAGTCTGCGAATTATTCTAGAGCAGGAGCCGGATTTTGTGATCAATGGGTTAGCTGAGAATGGTGAACAAGCGATAAGCTTCTGCGAGCAGGAACAACCTCACGTGGTGCTGATGGACTTAAATATGCCGGGCATGGACGGTGCGGAAGCGACCAAGCTTATTAAACAAAAGTGGCCAGGGGTACGAGTGTTGATCCTGACTACTTTTCAAGAAGCAGATATGGCAGTCGAAGCACTGCAAAACGGGGCAGATGGCTACTTGTTAAAGTCTACCGAGCCGCAGGAGCTGTTCGAAGGAATACGTCTTGTACATCGGGGCGTAAAGATGATTACACCCGATATTACGAATGTATTAATTGATCACTATGAGATGCATCCAGCTTCAGAGGCACCACCGACAGAGAAGAGTAATGAATATGGACTGACCCCGCGTGAGCTGGAGATTTTAGAATGCCTCTCGAAGGGAATGCGTTATAAATCTATTGCCGCTAAACTATATCTGTCCGATGGAACGGTGAGAAATTACGCGTCCACCATCTATGCCAAGCTCGGGGTACGAAACCGTGAGGAGGCAGTCGAGAAGGCTTTTAGCATTTCGGATTAATCCTGACCGAAGTATTTGAAATTGATAAGCACCTTATTGTTTGCTTTCCCTTGTGGGAGTAGGCAGTAGGGTGTTTTTTTTGTCATATGACATTATGGCACTGGTCGATTTTACACCAAAAGCACTAGCATAGGAGTTACTTAGTTATGAACAATTTTTTATTGCAGAGAGGGAGAGAAAAACATGAATCAAATAATCCGGAAACATGTGAGAAATTTTTGTTTCTTATTAATTACTTTTGCCACAGGGCTATTTTACTTTTGTTTTTATTTGGTGGGCATTACCTTTGGAGTTTCGATGTCCTTCACCTTAGTGGGGATCCCGATCCTTTATTATGTTTTGCGTTCTACCGAGACTTTTTTACAGCATGAGCGAATTCGAACTAAAGTCTATACGGATATCTCGGTTCGCACGCTCCCAACCCGATCTCAAGAAGAAGGCAGCTTGTGGGAAAGGGTTAAGGCAGAGTTTCTGGATGAACATAACTGGAGAGCGATTTTAGGGTTGATGTTGCAGTTTGGAATCGGCATGGTCAGTCTCATTTGTGCCACTCTTTTTTACTTGACCCCTATTATTCTCTTGTTGTCACCTGTCCTGTATTTATTAGATGTGTCCTCTATATCGCTATTTGGGATTGAAAATAAAACATTCAACATCTCACTTTTCTTCATGTTGTTAGGTGCAGTGTCTCTATGGATAGGTGCTTATCTCGGAAACAGTCTGGTAAAGATGATCGGCAGGTATACGCGGCGTTTAGTGAAGGATTTTGCTAGAAGATAAACTTAAACAGGAAGAAGGAAAAATGATGGTAACCTCAGTTCCATTTATAAAATTATTCTCACAATCCCTTTGGATGATGTGGGAGAACATATTTGCTGTCATCACCAAATTTCGTAGTCAGTCCGTGTGTAGATATGGGATATGTAAGTTGGTAGTGTTGAAATATCACGGAGAAAGTTTGGTCTGCCAAGATGGGCAACGGATACTTCCGGGAGATTGGGTGGGTGAGCTTCATTTGGACAATCGCCAGATTGTGCAGCTGACACGTACGCTTGGCGCAGATCGGGCCGGAATTCGTACGGCACGCATGCTTCGCGAGGCTATGAAGGAGATCAGTCGTGATCTAGACAGCAATCCGGAACTAAGCAAAGTAAACGCGCTAACCGGGATTACACTGCTTCACCGGGGGATTATTCATGGAATAGGTTTTGAGCAGCGCCCCATCAAGTCCAAATGGCAGCGGCACTGGTTCGGGATATACCTTCGTTTTTTACTTCGCATGCTGCATCCGGAAGGGAAACATCGTGTAGAGGACAGCACAGAGAAGTTATCTCCCATGATGCTTGTGCTTAGCAAGCAGTCCTTGAAAGCGCGGTTTGCCCCGCGTAAGACAGAGGCGGCTTCCTAATGTGGGCCTTCATAATTTTAGCAGTGGATGTGATTGTTCTTTATATGATCGTTCCTTTTGCGCTTACCCGAATATTGGGATGGGGGGTTCACTCGGAGGTAGGTGCAGAGAAAGAAATTGCGTTTACGTTCGATGACGGTCCGGATCCTTGTTATACACCTGAACTTCTAGATCTATTAAAAGAGCATGGCATAAAAGCGACCTTCTTCGTATTGGGCAAAAAGGCGCAGCAATATCCGGAACTGATCGAGCGTATGCACAGAGAAGGGCACCAAATCGGCATTCATAATTATACTCATACACCCAACTGGATCCAGTTCCCCTGGACCAATAGACGGAAGCAAGTAGATCGCACCGCAGACATTGTTGAGCGAATTACAGGAGAGCGGCCTATCTTTTACCGCCCACCTTGGGGGCTTCTTAATCTAGGGGATTTCTTTTTGCTGAGAGAATCTTATCGAATCGTATTGTGGTCTGTCATGGTCGGAGATTGGAAAGCGTCACTGAGTGCAGAGCAATTAAAGGATGCCTTAATAAAAAAAATAAAACCAGGCTCAATCATTGTTCTACACGACAGCGGAGATACACCGTGGGCAGATGAAGAAGCGCCCTTGAATATGATCACTGGATTAGAAGAAGTCTTAAAAGAAATGGATAAAAAGGGTCTGAAGTGTCTGCGGATAGATGAACTGCTGAACAAGGAAGTTAGTTATAGTAGAGAAGCTAGATCCAGAGTCAAACATCGGGGTCAGATTGATCTGTAGCTATTGAAATTTCTCAATCATTTTTTATATGGCAAGGGCTATGGTAACATTTAGAGTAAAGCGGTCCGTACCTATATAAATTGTTGAGAAAAGGATGGGGTAGCATGTTGAATGCTTCTTACTGGTTAACCAATATAAGATTAGAACAAGGTTATGTTATTGAGGATGGGCAAGTAGCGGGTACGAATACGAAGGTTTGTCATCTCCGTATTGACGGGGATAAGATTTCAGAAGTTGTTGGAGCAGACATCGAGCTTCAGAGCCAGCTCCCGAAATATGACTGTAAAGAGTTGTTGATGCTGCCTTCTTTCGAAGAAGCACATATCCATTTAGATAAAACATATTTCGATGGACCTTGGAGAGCGGTAAAGCCTGCGTCCAGTGTTTTCGAACGGATTGAGGAAGAGAAGGTATTATTGCCTAAGCTGCTGCCCATGGCGAGACAACAAGCAGAGAGCATCCTGACGCTTATTCAGGGGTTTGGTGCCACACATGTGCGCAGCCATTGCAATATTGAGCCTGTCAGCGGCTTGCAACGATTAGAAGCGACTGTACAAGCATTAAATGCATTCGCGGGTAAAATTTCATCTGAAATTGTGGCGTTTCCGCAACATGGCCTGCTGCGCTCGGATTCTGTGCAGCTGGTAAAACAATCTCTGGCAGAGGGAGCAACCTTTGTAGGCGGAGTAGATCCTTATACGGTGGATGGAGATATCGAGAAGTCACTTCAGACGATGGTGGAATTAGCAGTGATGAGTAATGCCGGCATTGATATTCATTTACATGATGGAAAAGAAGCGGGAAAGAAAACACTGACGCGGTTAGCTGATCTGACGGAAGAAGCTGGCTTGCAAGGAAAGGTCACGGTCAGTCATGCGTTCTGGTTCGCAGGAGCTCAGCAGCAAGAGGCAGAAGAGGTAGCTAAACGGATGGCATCACTGGGTATGACTATTGCATCCACAGTGCCTATTGGAAGAATGATGATGCCACTTCCGATGCTGCACAGCCAAGGGGTAAAAGTGAAGCTGGCAACAGATAGCCTTACCGATCACTGGTCCCCTTTTGGAAATGGAGATCAACTGGAGAAGGCAGGGCGTTACGCGGAGTTGTACGGCTGCAATGATGAATTGGCATTATCTCAATCCCTCAGATTTATAACAGGAGGATTAACACCCCTTGATCCAAAAGGCGAGCAGGTATGGCCAAAGGTTGGCGACACTGCTAGCTTTGTGCTGCTGCATGCCAGCTGTTCGGCTGAAGCAGTTGCCCGAAGAGCGCAGCGCCAAGCGGTCTGGTACGAAGGCCGACTGGTGAGTGGTTCGATAACAAATAGAGACCTGTGAGGCAGATGATATGCTCCTCTCTACCTATCTGCAACAGTATAAATCGGCGATCCTCTCACTCCCGAAGGGTACAGTGCTAACTAAACAGGATCTGCAGGTGGATAAGCTTCTAATGGAGCGTAATGGCAAGGTGGAAATGTATTATGCCCCCCATAATGAGTACATTAATCCTTCTGCTAAGGTGATCATTATAGGGTTAACGCCCGGGTTCACACAAATGGGCATAGCGATACAAGAAGCGATCATAAGTCTGGAAGCTGGTTTGTCAGATGAAGAGGTATGTAGGACAGCGAAGGAAGCGGCCAGATTCGCAGGCTCCATGCGGAACACGTTAATTCATATGTTAGATACACTTAAACTGCATCAACACTTGAACCTAACCTCTTGTGAAGAACTATTTCAGCAGCAGACGATCCTGCACACCAGCTCTTTATTGCGTTTTCCCGTGTTCGTGGATAAGAAAAATTATAGTGGGGCCCAGCCCAAGCTACTTTCAAATTCATTCCTCAGGGCGCAGGCATTATCTTCCTTGCGTGAGGAGCTGAACATCCTGAGCCGGGCCTTAATTATTCCCTTAGGAAAAACAGTGGAAAGTATACTTCAACTCCTTGTGTCCGCAGGTGAGCTTGATAAACAACGCTGCTTATGGGGATTTCCCCACCCCTCGGGCGCCAACGGACATCGATATAAGCAGTTCGCCAGCCAGCAAGAACAAATGGTGAAGATACTGCATAATCATTCATGGAAGGGCTGATTCAACCTCCCCATCAGATATCTACATGAAGTCGAAAAAATAACGAATGACATGAAAAAAGACCGGTGAAGTGTAGGTTAAGCTATCGATCCGGCTTAAATGGCTTTGCTTCAATGCCACGAATTTATCGCCATCGCCGATTAGCAGATCCCGCTTTAACACGGAAACCGTTAAACTGCCAAAGAAGCCGCTCAAGCTGATCAACATGCCTGACAGTAACCCGAAGATTGGGTTGAGCGGCGTCAGGTAGGGATAGATTAGATAGGAAACTCCTGTCGTGATGACAAATGCGAAAGCGAAACCCTCCCAAGTTAAATACGGATTGGCGGTGGGAACTATTTTCCGCTTTCCTACATAAAGTGATGCGAGATAGTGGACCACATCATTGAGCTGCGTTAGCACTACTAGAAAAAGCACAAGCCCCGCCCCATACTCCGGTGTAGCAAATTGAAAGTAGGCCAAGTGACTAAGTCCGAATACCATCAGCATAAGCCCCCATTGGGTGGAGCTGACACTACGCATAAAACCAACCGTGCCTTTATTAATCATTCTGGGCAGCGGTAGGAGCAAGAATACATAAACCGGGATGAAGACAATAAACATTCCGTACCACTCGATATAAATCCAGTAGAACTGCAACGGGATGGATAAGTAAGCCCACAGAAATAGCCTGCGGTCCGATTTTCGTGATTTCATCATAGAGAAATACTCTTTCAGTGCAAAGAAGCAGAGCACCATGAGAGACAGCAGAGAGACGACGGGATTAAATAGGGTAGCTAGGCAAAAGATAAAAAGCATTCCCCACCACGTCTTGATACGAAAGCCAATGCCCGTATAATCCTTATTTGGCTGTAGCTTCCCTATAACTACATACATCAAGTGAATGGCCGATAAGGCCGCAAAGATAAGAATTATAGTTAATAAAGAGCGGTCGATAACTGATCACCAACTTGTCCTAGAGTAGATTCCATTAATGGGTTCATATGTTATTATGAAGGAAACGCTCAAACTTGATAAGGGGAAAATTGTAAATGGCAGCAGATCCATCGGTCTTTATATTACTGACGAATACCGGGACGCTTTTTACGAAGCTCATTCAAGGCTATACAAAAGCACCCTATAATCATGCCTCGATCTCCTTTAATCGGGAGCTTTCCGAGCTGTATAGCTTTGGCAGAAAGCATCCGAGCAACCCCCTGAATGGAGGGTTTGTGAAGGAGGATATTAAGACAGGTACGTTCAGCAAATATCCAAATACAACATGTGTCCTATATGAACTTCAAGTTACAGCCCGCGAAGTGGAGAAAATGGAGCGGGTCTTGCAAGTCTTTATCCGAAGCCGTCAAAAGTATCTCTATAATATTCTCGGCGTAATTGGCATTGCCCTGAAGGAGCCTGTCGAATTCAGCAACTCTTATTTTTGTTCGCAATTTGTAGCGGAAATTCTAGAGCGGTCGGGCATTAAGTTATGGGATAAGCTGCCCGCACTCGTTACTCCGGATGATTTTCGCCAAAGTGATCGGCTGCGTTTGGTTTACCAAGGTAAATTAAGTGATTATGAACCTGAGCGCCTAGGAGGAGACGAAGGATGAATAGCAAAGAAATATTTTCTAATCGGGTGGATTCGTATGTAAAATATCGGCCGAGCTATCCTGGAGAAGCCATTGATTATTTGTACAATACTATTGGGCTCCAACCCAATTGTGATATTGCTGATATTGGTGCAGGAACAGGAATCTTCTCAGCATTACTTCTGGAGCGCGGGAGTCGTGTGACTGCCGTTGAACCCAATCCGGAAATGCGTAGAGCTGCGGAAGAGAATTTCGCAAAGGATAACCATTTCTCTGTATCGCCGGGGTCTGCTGAACATACAGAATTATCCGATCAGTCCATGGACTTTATCGTATGCGCCCAAGCGTTTCATTGGTTTGATAGGGACGCAACGCAATTGGAATTCAAGCGGATTCTAAAACCGGGTGGAAAAGTGGTTCTGATATGGAACTCCCGGCTTACTTACGGTACCCCATTTCTGGAGGAATATGAGCAGCTGCTGCAGACCTTCGGGACGAACTACACTCAAGTTAATCATAAGAACATTACCCCTGAGATTCTTAGTTCCTTTTTCAAGAAAGGACAGATGCAAGTAGCGCATTTTAGCAATCAGCAGGTATTTGATTTGGAGGGCTTAAGCGGTCGGCTTCGATCGTCTTCCTACACTCCGGTCCCCGGAGATCCAAGCTATGAGAATATGATGGCCGAGCTGCGGAATATTTTTGAACGAAATAACCAGGGTGGGCAAGTGTTTTTTGATTATAAGACCGAAATTTATTGGGGCGAAGTGTAAAGTAAATAAAAAGACTCAAACCTTAGAGATAACAGGGTTTGAGTCTTTTTTACTTGTAGTTATGAAAGATGTACGTAAAACGTGGTGGACTCGCCGACAAAACTTTTGGCATAAATTTTTCCCTTATGCTGTTCAATAATCGATTTGGCAATCGCCAGCCCTAGGCCATATCCCCCTTGTTTACGCGCCCGGGAAGCATTTGTACGGTAGAATCGGTCAAAGATGCTCGCTAAGTGCTCCGGCGCAATGCCCTCCCCCGTATTGGTGACCGCTAACACCATGTCATTATGTTGTTTTTTAAGGGATAAGGTGACTGAACCTTTAGGGTTCGAATATTTTACAGCATTGTCCAAGAGGATCATAATCACTTGTTTGATCTGTTCACTATTGCCTAGCACTGTCAGATCAGGCTCGATGTCATATTCAAGGGAGATATGCTTCTCAAAGATTACAGCTTCCATCGTTAAAATGATATTTTCAACCACGTCGCTCAGATTGAATTTCGAATAAATCATTCTCGATCTGGAATCGTCCATCTCGGTCAGGTACAACAGATCATTGGTCAGGCTGGTCATTCTTTCTGTTTCCGACTTGATATAGTGCAGCCACTTGGACTGATTGTGAATGGTGTCATCACTGTTGGACAGGAGAACATCCGCATTGGTGTTAATAATAGTCAACGGCGTCTTTAACTCATGGGAAGCATCCGCAATAAATTGTTTCTGTTTCTCAAAAGCCTCCTTTACCGGCGCAATTGAACGATTAGCAAAAAAGCGGCTAGCGAAGTACAAGATAATCAGCATCACTGAGCCAACTACAGAGAAGGTATAGATTAGATTGGTGAGGATTTTTTGCTCTGCAGTGATGTCCAGAAATACAAGCATCGCCCCATCATTCGTATGCTGGATGTTGAAGATCCATTTGCTGCTATCCAAGGTGAACCTTCCGGTATCTTTACCGGCGCTTAGTGCTTCTTGCAGAGCCGTATTATAAAATTCATCGTCCATAGTAAATTTGGAATCTTTCCCCGTAAGGTTGGACGCTGTATCTATTTTCAGCATAAATGAGATTGAGCGTTCTGGAGGAGGTGTTCCGTTATCCGTACGTTTATTATCCACACGTGGTAACGTGGCTCCCCCTTTGGTATTGCCTAATCGTCCTGTGTCACCACCGGGAGACTTGTAGTTTTCCATGATTCTGTGAAGATCCATCTGAATATCGTTTTGGACATCCCGGTACGTAATTACATATATGGAGATGAAGGCCACAAGCATGATCACCGAGATGGTGACTAAGTTAACAATAAGAAACCGATTTCTGAGCTTCGTGAACATCAGGTCGTCACCTCTAATACATACCCTACGTTTCTGATCGTACTAATGCGTACGGTCGAATTTAAGAAGGTCAGTTTTTTTCTCAAAAAAGAAATATACACCTCTACATTATTGTGCTCAGCATCTGAATCAAAGCCCCACAGCTTCTCAATAATTTGTTCTTTGGAGGTTACAGCTTGTTTCCTCAAGATCAGAAGCTCCAATAGCTCGCATTCCTTTAGATTGAGCTTGATCTCTTTGCCACCCACGGTAAGTTTCAGATTGGATGTATTCAGTTCAATATCCCCGAACTTTAAAGCATCATCCGGTATCACCTCGCCTTTACGTCTTAGTACAGCCCTTATTCTTGCCAATAAGATCTCCGAGGAAAAAGGTTTGGCGATATAATCGTCAGCCCCATAGTCCAGCCCAGTGACCATATCTGTAATTTCACCCTTTGCGGTAAGCAGGATAACGGGAGTGGGTATCCCCTTTTTCCGCAGCGTCTTGAGGACGCTGACCCCATCCATCTCAGGCAGCATGATGTCGAGCAGCAGCAAATCATAGATTCCACTTAGTGCGTAATCCAGACCCGACCTGCCGTCATGGACTGCATCCACCGAATAATTATGTTTTTTTAATATTTGAGTTAAGGCTTCAGCGAGATGAAGCTCGTCTTCTACTATTAATATTCTCATGGTTTTGCCATCCCCTACATAGAACCAGTATTTGTTATTGAGGTCATTATATCAGGATTACCTTTATTGAACCTTAATGAAGGTTGAGATAGAAGTGACTGCGAACAGCAGTTTGAAATCAAGAAATCTGCAGACAACAGCGGCCGGAAGAACAACATTCACCGCAGTTACGACTTACACCTGTGTTAAGGGAATGTAAAAGATAATCAATAATTTGTAAAACCATTTAAGATTCATTAAAGGTTTGGGATCTAAGATACATTCATAAGCACACGAGACAACGATAAACAGAAAGGATTGATCACATATGGCGATTGAGGTATTCAACCGTTATGAGAACAAATATTTGTTGGACAACGAAGCCTACTATAAATTTTATAACCAATTGCTTGAATACATGGAACTAGACGATTTCAACAAGCAACATGAGTTTTACTCCATAACCAACTTATATTATGACACGGAGCACAACACCCTGATTCGTAACAGTCTTGCGAAGCCCAAGTACAAAGAGAAGCTTCGTTTAAGAGCTTACGGTGTTCCAAATCAAGATACGAAGGTGTATCTGGAAATCAAGAAGAAGGTATTTGGTCTTGTTAATAAAAGAAGAACGTCGCTCAAATTAAACGAGGCTTATGATTTTGTCGCCACCGGCATGGAACCGGAATTCAAGGATTACATGAATAAACAGGTGATTGAAGAGATCAAATATTTTCTGACACGCTATGATTTGCAGCCCAAGGTGTATCTGTCTTATGACCGAAAAGCGTTGTTCTGTAAAAACAATCGCGATCTAAGAATTACATTCGATACAAATATTCGCAGCCGCCGGTACGATCTGAAGATGGAGCACGGTGTTCATGGCGAACCCTTGCTGGAGCCGGGGCAGTGGCTTATGGAAGTAAAGGCTGAGAACACGATTCCGGTCTGGCTGGCCAAAATGCTCTCAGAGCATCAAATGTACCGTACAAGCTTCTCCAAGTACGGCAACGAATATAAAAAAATGCTGAAGAACAGTAAAACAGAACGGGAGAGTGCCCTCTATGCTTGATTCATTATTTACCGTAGCAACTAGTACAGAGTTAACGTTTACCAACGCACTGCTAACTATTTTTATAGCTATTGCTCTTGGCGGGATCATTAGCTACACCTATATGAAGACCAATGCAAGCGGCTATTCGCAAAGCTTCACACTAACAATGGTACTGCTGCCCGTAATTGTGGCCATCATCATTTTGCTTATCGGAAGTAATGTTGCCAGAGCTTTCAGTCTTGCCGGGGCGTTCTCCATCATTCGGTTTAGAAGTGCGCCGGGCGATCCGAAGGATATCACATTTGTTCTGTTCACCATGGCTTCTGGACTTGCCTGTGGAGTGGGTTCCTTTGGATATGCAGTTTTTTTCACCCTTATCCTATGCGCCCTTATGTTTATCCTTAACCGGACTAACTTTGGTGTAAGAACAACGTCGCAAAAAACATTAAAGGTAACCATCCCGGAGAGTCTGGGATATGAGGAAGCCTTCGCTGAAGTATTCAATAAATATAACGTTGGGTATGAGCTTAAAAAGATTAGAACGACTGAGCTTGGCAGTTTATATGAACTGGTCTACGCTGTAACGCTGGGTGAGGCTGTAAACCAGAAGGAATTTTTGGATGCGATTCGTACCCGGAACGGTAATTTAGACCTGTCTCTGACCATGACTCCAACTGCTAATGACTATTAAGATAACGAAAGGATGGATGAAAAATGGATAAATATATAACCGGAAGTAAAGTAGGAATCTTGCTATTGTGTGCATTACTTATGTCGGCTTGCAGCACCAATGCCACAACAACACAGTCTGAAGCGGCGGGTAAAACAGCAGCCTCGGCAACAACGATAACTCAGAACGGGGCTGTCACGGGAGTGCAACTGGCAAGCGCCAAACTATCCGATCTGGTGACGTTCGATGAAGAGGATTCTAATACAACTTGGACAGCTGACCAATCGACGGAAATTGCTTTGGCTGGAACAAGTGCGCTTGTTGACGGCACCGGGGCTGAGTCTAAGGATGGCTCAGTGACAATTACTGCAGCAGGAACTTATGTGCTGTCTGGTAAGCTGAGTGATGGACAGATTGTAGTTAATAATCAGGATGAAGGTACTGTGCACTTGGTACTGAACGGTGTGAACATCACGAACAGCGATAGTGCAGCAATTGATATTAAAGAAGCGGGGAAAGTGATCATTACCTTGGAAGACGGGACGGAGAACTCCGTATCTGATGGAGCAACTTACGTGTATGCCGATGAAACTACAGATGAACCGAGTGCGGCTATCTTCAGTAAAGCGGATTTAACGATTAATGGGACCGGGAAGCTGTCTGTTTCCGCTAACTATAATGACGGAATTACGAGCAAGGACGATCTGAAAATTATGGGTGGCACTATTGAAATTAAGGCTGCCGATGACGGGATTGTAGGTAAAGATCTTGTCGCTGTACAAGACGGAAATATCAGCATAACGGCAGAAGGCGATGGAATGAAATCAACCAACGATACTGAGACGGACAAAGGCTTCATAGCAATAGCAGCAGGAACATTTGATATTACGGCTGGTAATGATGGAATTCAAGCTGAGACTTCACTTGTAATAGATGGCGGAACATACACCTTAGTTACGGGTGGGGGCAACGAGAAGGGTGAAGTGAAAACAGGTGATCAAGGGCAAGGTATGGGCATGAGAGGTGGCCGAGGTCAGGGAACAGGGGATCAAGCAACAGGAACAACAGGAACAACAGGAACCTCAACATCTGAAACCAAACCAGAGACGATGCCAGAAACAAAACCGGAGATACCAACAACGGAAGCATCAACAACGACAACAACGGCAACAACTACAGAATCGGAAATACCAAGTACTAAAGGTTTGAAGGCTGGAGGAGATATTAGCGTAAACAACGGAACCTTTACCATCGATTCTGCTGATGATGCAGTGCACAGCAACAGTAACATTGCTATAGCTGATGGAGAATTCAACATCAAAACTGGCGACGATGGAATCCATGCGGATGCTTTGGTGGCGATATCTGGTGGTAAAATTGATATTACGAAGAGCTACGAAGGGATTGAAGGAGCAAACATCGAGATTTCCGGTGGCGAAGCTCATGTGGTTGCTTCTGATGATGGAGTGAATGTAGCAGGAGGTAACGATGAGGCGACTGTAGGCGGCGGGCCTCAGGAGCAGGATCAATTCAGCGATTCTGCTAGCAATATGCTAACGATAAGTGGAGGAACACTAACGGTCGATGCTTCAGGTGACGGGCTGGATTCGAACGGCTCCATCACAATGTCGGGTGGCACGGTTATTGTTAATGGACCTACCAATAGCGGTAACGGTGCACTTGATTTCGACGGTAGCTTTGAACAGAGTGGAGGAACTTTGGTGGCTGCGGGAAGTTCGGGCATGGCACAAGCACCGTCTGACACCTCTAGCCAACATGCAGTCAGCATGACTTTCCCTCAGACCCAGGAGGCTGGAACATTGGTTCATCTAGAGGACAGCGAAGGTAACTCGATCCTGACCTTTGCTCCTTCGAAGAGCTATCAAACGGTGGTGATTAGTTCAACGGATCTGAAGGACGGCGGTTCTTACACCCTCTACTCGGGAGGTACCTCGACTGGTAGTGAAGCGAACGGACTGTATACGGATGGTGAATATACAGGAGGAACAAAAGTAGTAGCGTTCGAAATTACAAGCAGCGTAACTTGGCTAAATGAATCCGGAGTAACAACCGCAAACACTAATCAAGGTCCAGGTGGCGGTGGTGGTGGAAACAGAAGACCTTAGGCTATAAATTGCATTCAAAAGCCACTCCAGCATTTTGGAGTGGCTTTTTTTAGTTTGAGATAAATTAGTCGCCGTTAACAGGGATGGAATTCTGTTTAATCGGTTGATTTGAAGTGTTGATGATCACATTATGTGAATTAAAAGACAGAATTTCAATCAGCTGCTCTGCCATATGGTTAGCTGTATATTTAAATCCGCCTTTTACCCACTCTATGATTAATCCAAATAGAGCATAGGCGGTATAACTGGAAAACAATTCTATATTTACATTGGTATTAGTGTTATTAACTGCGACTAAGTCCCGCTTGGTGAGCTCCTTTAAGAGGTCGCAAATCCTATTTTGGAACCCTGGCAGAACATTGGAATTTATAATGATGGTATAAAAATTAGAGTAAGAGACCACATGTTCAAAAATCTTGATGCTCGAGGTGGTCAGCTCACTAACTATAAATTTATCGGTATGAAGATAGGGTTCTTTATAAGCCTTAATTAAATCCTCCAACACATCATCAATTAGCTCATTTAGAAGTTCTTCTTTGGTTTGATAATGTTTATAGAAGGTTCCGCGGTTTAAATCGGCAAGGGTAACGATATCGGTTATCGTAATGGTGCGGAAATTCTTTTTTTCCATGAGTAATATCAATGCGTTTTTAAGCTCTTTACGCGATTTGCTAGTTCTCCGATTATTTTTAAGCAACAGAAGACCACCTAACTGTCTATTTTCTAATCCTATTTGAACAGAATCCCACGTTATATATATTTATGAACATTTAATGTCTCATTTGTATATTGATAGTTAAATTTTAGAGGATTAAACTTGAGTAGTATAAATTTTAAGCGTTAAAGAGATTTTATATATTGATATTTACATTATAGATAAACGTAAAGGAGACTTCCAACATGAAACTTCGAGACAGAGTTGCAGTGGTTACTGGGGCGGCATCGGGTATGGGGAAATCTATCGCAGAGTTGTACGCTAAAGAAGGGGCAAAAGTGATTGTAGCCGATCTGAACCTAGAAGGTGCTGAACAAGTAGCCGCAGGGATCAATAGTAACGGTGGAGTAGCTAAGGCACTGAAAGTAAATGTTGCCCTGGTTGGAGATATTGATAGCATGATTGATACCGCTGTAAAAGAATATGGCACGCTAGATATTTTAGTGAATAACGCAGGGATTATGGATGGCTTTGAGCCAGTTGGTGATATTACAGATGAACGATGGGATCTTATCTTTGATATCAATACCAAAAGTGTAATGCGGTCCACTCGTAAAGCACTGCCTATTTTTCTGGAAAAAGGAAAAGGGGTTATCGTTAATACCGCTTCTACAGGTGGGGTAAGTGGTGCCCATGCGGGAGCAACTTATACTGCCTCTAAACATGCTGTAGTAGGCTTGACGAAAAACACAGCTTTTATGTATGCCAACAAAGGGATTCGTTGTAATGCTATCGCACCAGGAGCTACTGCCACAAACATCAGTGCTTCAATGAAAAATATAAATGAATTCGGCGTGAGCCGTACGCAATTAACACAGGCTGTGATCCCTCGTGTAGGTACACCTGAAGAAATCGCACAAGTTGCGTTATTCCTGGCTTCGGATGATTCCAGTTTTGTAAACGGAGCTATCATCGCTGCTGATGCGGGTTGGACTTCTGCATTCTAAATGTTGGTTGTCTACCTCTGCCTCAACAGTTTATCCAAGGAGTCTTACGGACCCAGATGACGTTATTCGCAAATTTTCAGCCTTTTGAGAAGGAATTCGGACTCCAGAGACGCTATTTCATATAAATCGGCCCATATTTTGTGTTTTCGCGCCAATAGCTGCAGTGGAGTCCGATAGCAATTCAAATGTGGAATAATGGCGCATTTAAGGTCTTCTGGGTCCGCTAACCAATTTTTTGGGGCAAAATGTTATCGGATTGAACGCAGGGGTGCCCCAGCACGCTACCATTTTGCCAAATGATGACCCAAACGGGAGGCTACATAAAACTCCGCTAGAGATTAATCTAGCGGAGTTTTTTCTACGCTTGATATTTCCAGGGGAACCCTGCAAAATAGAGAGAATGCTAACTATAGAGGAGTTATATGAAATGAACGATGTTATGGTGCGGAATCATGTAAAAGTCATTGGAGCAGGAGAAAAAACTATCCTTTTTGCGCATGGATTTGGGTGTGATCAAAGCATGTGGCAGTTTATCACGCCATCATTTGAGAAAAAGTATCGAATCGTTCTATTTGATTATGTAGGCTCAGGCCATTCAGATTTAAGCGCATATACATCGGATAAATATCATACTCTCCATGGTTATGTACAGGATGTACTAGATGTTATCGAAACATTTGAACTCAAGGATCTTATTTTTATAGGTCATTCTATTAGCTCTATGATCGGTTTGCTTGCTTCAATCGAGCGGCCGGATTATTTTGATAAAATGATTATGATCGGACCTTCCCCACGTTATTTAAATGAGGGAGATGCTTATTTCGGGGGCTTTGAAAAAAGTGATATTACTGAGCTTCTGGATATGATGGAGATGAATTTCGCGGGCTGGGCTAGCTTTATGGCTCCACTTGCGATGAATAACCCTGACCCGATGTTGACTAAACAGCTGGAACGAAGCTTTATTTCGGCCGACCCTATTATCGCTAGAGAATTTGCGGAAGTTACATTTTTTTCGGATCATCGAGAAGATCTGCCTAAAGCGACAGTGCCTACACTCATATTGCAATGCTCGGATGATAGTATCGTTCCTATAGAAGTAGGAGAATATTTACATAGACATATGAATAATAGTACGCTCCGGTTAATGGAGGCCAAGGGCCATTATCCACATATTAGCCATCCCCAGGAGACCATTACTTTGATTAATGAGTACCTTGGGTGAGATGGAGAAGATTATGGTGTTGAAAGGATATTTAGACAATGGATGACCGGTTAAAATATGCGCCATGCGGATATGTTTCCATTACCCATGAAGGAATGATCCTCGATGTGAATCAAACCTTTTTGGATGGGATGGGATATCAGCAGGTTGATTTGGTAAATAAACATTTTGAATCTATCATGTCTACGGCCAACAAGCTTATTTTTCATTCATACTTCTATCCTTTTATCAATCTGAATGGACATGTAGAAGAGCTATTTATCAATTTGAAGGACAGCAAGGGGCAAGCCGTGCCTTACTTGTTAAATGGTAGACGCCTTGAATGTGAAGGTGTAGAGGTCATTGATTGTATTCTCGTACAGATGGGCAAACGTATTGATTATGAGCTAGAGTTACGATCTGCGAAGAAGCAAATAGAAGAGGCGTATTGGGAAAAAGATCAGGCGCTGGCAAAGCTCAAACAAATTCACCTGGAAATCGAGCAAAAGCAAGCTGAGTTGCTGGAGATGAATGCCGTTTTAGTAGAGCTATCTACTACAGACAAGCTTACTGGATTAAAGAATAGAAGGTTCCTGCAAGAAAAGCTGGAAGAGCAGATTGCAGCGTATCACCGTGATCAGGCGCCTTTTTCATTATGTATTCTAGATATTGATCACTTTAAAAATGTGAATGACACCTACGGTCATCAGATGGGTGATTATGTCCTGGAGAAATTAGCGAGTATCCTGAAGTCCCAATCACGTAAAGAAGATATCGTAGCTAGGTATGGTGGTGAGGAGTTTATCCTTCTGCTGCCTAATACAGATTCATCGGATGCCACGGCTATAGCTGAGAGTCTACGACAATTCATAGCCAGCTCCACTTGGGAGATTGGCAGCATTACGGTAAGCATTGGCATAGCTACCTTTGAAGCAACTGATACAGACATCACTCTTCTGGAAAAAGCTGATCAAGCGCTTTACGTTTCTAAAGAACAGGGGAGAAATCGCGTTACGCATATTATGGATTTGAGTGAAAAGCTTCTTTAATTGGAGGCTTTTTTTGTTATTTATAAACGATACATCCTCTTTGCTCTAATTGCTCTAAAATGTCTGTTCCCTTCAAGCTGTGATTCCATCTTAAATCCAGTTTCTCTAATCGTCCAAGTTGTAGAATCGAATCCGGGATTTTTTGCAGATTATTATCTCTTAAATCAAGCTCAACGAGGCTGTTTAATTGACCTATTTCCTCAGGGAGTTTATTCAGTTTATTTTTTCTAAGGTTCAGTCTTCTTAACTTGCTTAAATTACCGATAGATGAAGGCAGCTTAGTGATTCGATTATCACTTAAATCGATTATCCGAAGTTCTTCTATAGCACCCAAATGATCTGGTAACATGACCAGTTGATTACCATAGAGATGGATCTCTCTTAGGCCTTTTATTTGTGTGATCGAATCAGGTAAACGTTCCAGCTGATTATAATAAAGCCGCAATTCAATCAGACTGCTCATTTCGCCTATACGGGTAGGCAATTGCTTGAGATGATTATCTGTTACGTTCAGATACTTGAGCTTCTGGAGATTACAGAGCTGCTCCGGCAGCTGTTCGAACTGATTATTGCTTAGGTATAGAAAAGAATCCAACCCCTGCAATCCGCCAATGCTCTCCGGCAACACCTTCAGCCGATTATGGCCTAAATCCAGCATTCTTAGGTGAACTAAGCGACCGATGTTCTCGGATAAGCGTTCGATTTCATTGCCCGCATAATTTAGTACCTCTAATTCGTCATGAAGGAAGAGCTGATCGGGAATCTCTTTAATATGATTGTTGTACATGCTCAGTTCTAGTAGCGGATTGCTCTCAAACACGACATCTGGCGTTTCAATAAGTCCTTTTCCGTCAAAATTATATTTCATGAATGGATCTCCTTTGTAAATCGTATTGGCATCAAGCCTATGTGACAACGTTACGATAGAATATAACAGGATGATGATTTATTATCAGTATGTTGGCATACAAAACTATGGAATGTGTTAGAAAGGAATAATGAGATGGAAGCTTCTTTTTGGACTGGCACTCGCTTTTTTCAGGGTTTACCCTCGGAGAAAATCGAGGCGGTCTCAGGATTATTCACTTATAAGGCATATTCTAAGGGAACCCTGGTGTTTGCAGAATCAGATCCGGGGGATCATGCCTACATTATCTATTCGGGGATTATAAGGGTGTATGCTACCACGAAAGGGAAAGAGCATACCGTAGATCTTTTTGGAAAAGGCGATTTCTTTGGCGATCTGGAAGTGATCCATCCCTCCAATATAAGAGTGCTGTCTGCGGTGGCTATGAATGATACTGTATTATTTGAGATTAAACATGAGCCTTTTAAGCAGATGCTTGCCGATTACCCGTTGATTAAGGAGCAATTGATGCTGCTGCAAATGGAGCGTTTATTTTTATCGAATCGGTTATTACATGAAATGAAATTTCATGATGCGAAAGCGCGTGCGATCTTTACGCTGAGAAGACTATACCAAAGATTTGGAGTAGAGGAGCAAGGCAAACAGAGGATTGATCTTCGATTGACCCATCAGCAGTTCGCGGATATGATCGGAACGTTAAGGGAGACGGCTACCCTTGTGCTTAAAGATCTGCAAGAGCAAAAGATTATTGAGATTCAACATCAGCAGATCACCGTGTTAGACCCGGCGTATTTACTGGAGTATACGGATTTCGATTGAGAAGAGCCGTTCCGGGATCTTTTTCAGAGAATCGATTATTAAAGGGGTTATGAATGTGGCTTGTAATCATTGTGTAGTAAGAGATCTGAATTTTGAAATCAAGGCTCATGGTGAGCTTAATCTTAGGGTTTTACCTGAGGTTATTCATCACTTGAGTAGAAGTAATACGATACATAAGGTGGAAGAAAATGTGATTACAATTAAGGAGGCTGGGGTACGGGATTTTCTAGATTTCTGTAATGACCATATGGAGTCGGAGCAGGTTGAATTCCGTATAGATGACCAAACATGGAGACCTCTATCCGAATTACCCACTGTACTTGATATGGAGTGGATTGATGAGGTTATCACTAAGGGTCTTGTTACTTGCTACTTCCAACCGATTGTGAACGTAAGGGAAGAAATTTTTGCATACGAGCTCCTATCCAGATTTAAAAAAGAAGACGGATCTCTTATCTATCCTAATGAGATTTTTGCGGCGGCACGGAATCGTGGGCGTTTATATGCTTTAGACCGGTTATGTAGAATGACGGCTGTAAAATATGCTGCACCCTTAAATAAAAAAACGTTTATTAATTTTATCCCAACGTCGATCTACGCTCCAGAGTTCTGCTTAAGATCAACCGTTGAACTGGCCAATCAATTAGGCGTCGATCCTTCTCTTTTTGTCTTTGAAGTTGTTGAGACGGAGAAAGTGGATGATCTCGCTCATTTGAAAGCTATTTTGACATATTACAAGGACCGGGGATTTGAATACGCTTTAGATGATGTTGGTGAGGGCTTCAGCACGATCGAGATGTTATTGGAGCTTAAACCCCATTACATGAAGCTGGATATGAAATATGTTCAGGGTGTGTCCAGCGATCTGAACAAACAGAAAATAGCAAAGCAATTTTTAGAAAAAGCTTTAGAAATCCAATCCGTTCCTTTAGCAGAAGGTGTGGAGTTTAGAGAGGACTTTGAATGGCTTAAGCAGAGTGGTTATCAGTTGTTTCAGGGCTATTTATTTGGAAAGCCTGATCCTATTCCCAAACAGTAATCCTAATGAGTATATATCCGTCCAGAGGATGAGATGAATTTCAGGTCAGAGTCTGAGTACAGCCAACCCCCGGGGTTGTATAATTTAGGTAATTTGAAAAGGGGGACGGGATGGATATGAAATGGCATCAATTTGTAACGCGCTGGGCGGATTCTAGGGGCTTTGATGGACGAGAGATTGATTATCAATGGCCTTCTCCCTCATTTCCGGTCATCAGTATTCGCAGTAATCTAGGGCGATACTCAGGTCAAGCGTATGGCCGTGGAGGTAAACCCCGTGTGAAGACAGCCGTTGGATTAATCGCTATTGGAGATGTAGCTGTTGGCTTGATTTCCATAGGTGCGATAAGCGTGGGCGTATTATCCTTAGGAGCAATATCACTGGGAATGTGGTTAGCGATCGGAGCAATAGCACTTAGCTGGCTTGGCTTCGCAGTGGGAGCGATTGCGATTGCAGGCGTGGCTGTAGGAGCGATCGCAATCGCGGAAAAAGCGTTGGGGGCCATCGCCATAGGGGATACGGCGTTTGGTGCGATAGCGATAGGCAGGATCGCTGGGGGTGCCATAGCTATCGGACAATGGGCATATGGTGTAATCGCAGTTGGCGAACATGGTTTCGGATTAATTCCCATCACGGGCGATGTGTGGAATTGGTTCCGGCGTTTGTTTGGATCGGGGAGTTAAGTAGACCTACAGTCCTAAAGGATGCCCTTCTCTTCCGGGATGGTCGATAAATAATATCTATCACATAAGAAAAACTAATTGCAATTACCTATATTCATTTCATACCAATTAATCATGCGATCCGATCTAGGCTTATGTTACTCTTTGAATGTATTCGAAACTTCATAGGCAAACCTATGGAAATGTAGGGACGCAAAGCTAAAGGGACTAAGGTTATCATAACTATTGTCAGCCAGCTGCCAAAGAGTGTGTAACGCTTTTTGTTAAAATATAAGAAAGTATAAGTTATACACCTATACTTAATATCTTATATTTCTCGCTTAAACGCTTGCCGTCCTTATAGGACGCTGAAGGCGTTTATGCTTGTTAAGGTTTAATAAAAATTAAGTCTTAATTTTTAGGCGACTTTATACGCAATCAAGCTACTCTTTTGGGGTAGTTTTTTTTGTGCCCATTTTTGGGCACTGGAGAGATTCATATGACATCTGGGGGTAAGAAGAGATGAAGAAAATGATTGCGATCGCTACATCGGCGGCCATGTTGGCCAGTTTTTCGAGTGAGGCAGGTTATGCTTTAGCAAGTGAGGCAAGCAAGGTAAATGTAACAAAAACAGTGGCGCAAAGTAAGGTTAACTTATTAAGCAACGCTTCGGTTATTCCGTTTGAGCTGTACGGCAAGGATGCTCTAAATGCCTATAATGAGGTTTTTAGAATGAATCCAGCAAATATTAAATCCATCACAAATAACGGTGGCAACTACTCAGGCTCGCCTATAGCTAAGGCTATGGATGGGGATATGAGCACGCATTGGGAGACTGGCAAACCGAATAGTTCAACGTTTACGAATGAGGTTGTGTTTGTTTTCAATGAGTCCACTGAATTAAATAGAATGGTATACGCGGCTAGGCAATCCGGTGCGAAAGGTAAAGGTTTTGCTCAAGAATTTGAGATCTATGGTTCCACTACCGATGGGGTTGATTTTACGCTCGTGTCTTCTGGAGAATATACAGGCTCAACCGGTGATGTAGTGGAGATTCAGTTCGCACCTACGGCTTTTAAGAGACTTAAATTTGTCTTCAAAAAAGCGAACCAAGATTGGGCGAGTGCGGCTGAGTTTTCTTTTTATAAAGAGGATAGTGTCTCTGCTAAAATGAAAAATTTATTTACAGATGATACCTTGAGCCAAGTTAGTACTGCCTTTAATACGGCAGAGAAATTAACAGCTTTAGAGAATGAAGTGCAGGCACATCCACTGTATGCGCAGTTTAAAGAAGAGATAGAGAATGCAAAGATCCTTTTGGAGAACCATCAGGTAGAGGCAACGGCAGCCAAGGTTTCGAAGCTAAAAGGGTATGGAACAGCCTATGAAAATGCCTATAGCCAAGCTTATAGAATGCCGAATGCAAACGTATCAAAAGTAACGGTGAACGGTGGAAGCTACCCAGGTACGAAGCCTGAATATATGCTGGATGACCAGCCCACTACGCATTGGGAAACGAACAAAAACAATGATGCAAGCTTCACGAATGAAGTCGTGTTTGAACTAGCGCAAGCGGAAGTGCTGGACAGAGTGGCTTTTTTGGCTAGAGATAACCGCAAAGGATTCCCAGAGGCTTTTGAAATCTATGCATCAGAGACGAGTAAAGGAGAGACCTTCCAACTTGTATCTAGCGGAACCGCGATTAGTACCAATGACTTTCTGGAATTTAAATTCGAACCGACGAAGTTTAAAAGATTAAAATTTAAGTTCACAAAAGCTAATATCAACAGACCTTTTGCGGCTGAATTTAGATTTTATACAGAAGATAAAGTAAGCGAAGCTGTAAATGGTATTTTCACAGATGGAACGATGAGTGCGGTTGTGCCTGCTTATAATAGCGTCGAAGCAATCAACGAATTAGAAGAAGCGGCAAAAGTACATCCCCTCTATCCAATCCTGAAAGATTCATTGGAACTAGCTAAGAAGCTGGTTAATGGCGAGGTTCAAATCGAAGGCACCATCATTGAGGCGGAACAACGTGGAGATATGAAAAAGCATGCGCAGGAAAACCTGAGAATTGGTTTTGGTACGAACAACCAGCCTACAGGTCTCGTTGCAATGCCTGGAGATACGATCAACGTTTATGTGGACGCAGCTTCTAACGATAAGCTACCTTCTTTAGTCTTTTCTCAACAAGAGGCCGCTTGGAATGTTTGGGCTAGAGGTGTGCAATTGCGTCCAGGTAAGAACATTATAACCGTTCCTGAATTTGCTACGAATAGTTATTATGCACATGAAGTGACTAAGGGCGGCACCGTTTATATCGTAAATCCCTATACAGCTGAGGAACAAGGGAAAGCGCCATTGATCCGCTTCGAAGGTTTAGAAAAGATTCCTTTTATGACCAAGACCACGGATCCAGAACAATTCAAAACCTTCTTAATCACATACAAACAAAGACTGGACGAAGATAAAGCGGCTCATCCAAATGTTCAAGATCGTAAACTCATAGATGTGGTAGAAATGGCCAGCGATCATGTTATATTCACAGGAACGGCGACGGAGGCGTACAACAAATATATTACGCAAGGAAATAACCCGCTGGACACCGTAACTGGGTATGACACCTGGATGAAGAGCATTTTTGCCTTCTATGGCTTGGATGGCAGTAGCGAGATTCATGATGCCAAGCTAATTCGTGAGAATATTCGCTTGATGCAGCCTTATGGTGCGATGTATGCAGCGGGAGATCATACAGGGATCCAACTTGGAACAGTAGGAACCATGTTAGGTGATTTTAATAAAGCCTATCCGGGCTGGGGACTGAATCACGAAATTGGGCATCGCTTGGCTATGGGTGAACGGGAATATGGCGAAGTAACTAATAATATGGTGTCTATGTTTATGTCTGTCGCAGCGAATTCGATAGATAATCGTATACCGTATGAATCAGATATCTATAAATATGTCCTCGAAGAAAATAAAGTGGTTATGAATCAGCAGGGCTTATTTGCACAACTCGGAGCCTATTGGCAGCTGGAGCTGGCACATCCGGGATACTGGACAGAGCTAACCAAGCTATATCGGGAGCGGAAGGTCACCCTTACCAACGGTGACAATTCCAAGCAGCAGTATTTGGTGGAGTTCTCCTCCGAAGTACTGGGATTAGATTTAAGCAGCTATTTTGCCAGACATGGCTTCACTGTGAATCCTGAGACAAAAGCGAAAGTAGCCAAGTATCCGGCACCGCAAAAGTTATGGTATTTAAATAACTCGGTGATTAATTATGAGGGAACTGGAATAGCGGATAAAAATCTGGCCATTAAGGTTAATATCACACCTAACACCACGGCTAGAACGAACACGTTAAGTTTCAGTATAGATAAAGAGCTTAAGCAAGACTTTTTAGGATATGAAGTGTATAGAAATGATGTGTTAGTTGGTTTTACAGGAACTGAGCAATTTGTGGATCAGAATGTAGATGTGAGTATCAACTATACGTACAAGATCGTCGGTTATGATAAAAAGCTGAACCCACTGAAGCCCGTACAGGTTAAAGCCTTTAAGCCAGCCTTGTCTGTTGAAGATCAGCTCACTTTAAAGCTTAATCAAACCTTTGATCCGATGAGCTATGTAAAAGCGGCTAACTATCTAGGAAACGATATTACTGCAGATGTCTCTCTGAAAGCCAATAACGTTGATGTAACGCAAAAAGGCAACTACGAAATTGTATATGAAGTGAAAAGCGAAGGGGTTACGGAAACGAAAACCACACAGGTTACGGTAACGAGCGACTACGCCTATATTTCCGATCTCAATGCCAAGTCAGTCGTTGTAGGCTGGGGTGAATTAAAGAAAGATAAAGCCGTTTCCGGAGGAATCATAACCCTTGTTCGCCAAGGGTTGGCTGCGACGTACGCGAAAGGGATTGGTGTTCATGCCAACTCTGAGGTAGTTTACGATATTGAAGGTAAGGGTTACGACTTCTTTGAAAGCTACATTGGGATTGATCAAGCCATGAAAGGGAAACCTTCCTCGGCTACTTTTGCAGTGTATGTGGATGGAGAACAGAAATTTGAGAGTGATGTTTTCCGGGCAGGAACAGAACATCAATTTGTGAAAATCCCTGTGACTGGCGCAAGAGAGGTGAAGCTGGTTACAACAGATGCTAAGGATGGCAATGCTTCAGACCATACGGTATGGGCGGATGCGAAGTTCTCGAATAATTCAAGCAAACCTACCATTACAGTACCGGAAGAGACAACCTTCGTTAAGCTGAACAGCGTATTTGATGTGTTGAGCGATGTAACAGCTTTTGATACGGAAGATGGTAACTTAATTGGAGCCGTTGAAGTGCATTCAAATGGATTCACATCAAGCAAAACAGGGACTTACAACGTCGAGTTTTCAGTTACAGACTCAAATGGGAACTCCGCTGTGCAGGCCAGAAAGATTGTTGTATACAGCGCTAGTAAATACCTGAGTGATATAGATTGGCAATCGGCAAAAACGGATTATAATGTGGTTCGAAAAGATAAGGCTAGCTCTAACAATCCGATTAAGCTGCTGGTAAATGGCGAGGTCAAAGAGTTCGCTAAGGGCTTAGGAACCCATGCCAGCTCTGAAATCGTGTATAATCTGGCAGGTGCAAACTATGAATATTTTGAAACGTATGTAGGGGTTGATAGAAATATCCCTGAGCAAAGCAACTCCAGTGTAATTTTCAAAATCTTTGCCGATGGGGCAGAGGTTTATAACAGCGGACTGATGAAATTTGGTACAGAAGCCAAGCTTGCGCGGATACCTGTTAAGGATGTAAGTGAATTGAAGCTGGTGTTAGATAATGCAGGTAACGGAAATGCTTCAGATCACGGTGATTTTGCTGATGCGAAGTTTATGATCTTGAACAATACACCAGAGCTTACCATACCTAAATCTGTCTCAACCAAAGTGGGCCAAGCGATTGATATCAGTGAAAGCTATTCGGCAATGGATTCGGAAGACGGTGACTTGACGGCTCAAGTGAAGGTCACAGGCCAAGAGCAAGTTAAATTCAACCGGGCCGGAAAGTATCCAATCACTTACACAGTAACAGATAGTGATGGAAATAAGACCACGAAGATTAGAACTATAGCCGTAGTAGACATGACGGACTTTACGTACCTGACGGATTACGACTGGAATTCTACTCAGAACAGCTATACTGCACCTTTGAAGGATAAATCTATTAGTGCAAATACGCTGAGATTAACAGATGAGAACAATCAGGTAGTGTCCTATGAAAGAGGAATTGGAGCGCACTCTAACTCGACGATTGTATACAATCTAAGCGACAAAAACGCGGACTATTTCACTTCCTATGTAGGTGTAGATAGACAAAAGTACGGTTCTGTTGGTTCGGTGAGCTTTGAGGTGTTTGTCGATGGAGAGAAGAAATTTGATAGTGGGGTCATGGGTTCGAGAGATCCGCAGAAATTCATCGAATTGGATATTAATGAAGCAAAAGAACTGAAATTAGTCGTCACAGACGGGGGAAATGGCAACGGATCTGACCATGCTACATGGGGTGGAGCCAAACTACATTTTGCGAATGGAGATCACTTATTCACTAGAGATCTCGCACAGGCGATTGCAGCGGCTAAAGCAATTTCTCTAGAAGGCTTCACACCTGAGAGCATCGCGGCATTTATGTCCAGCCTCTCGATAGCAGAGACAGTGTTGGCTAACTCTTCTGTTACGCAAAGTGAAGTAGACGAAGCTGTAGCAGCGTTGCAACAAGCAACCGAAGGTTTGGTCCAAATAGATCTTACGCAAGTGATTACTGTGGCGGATCCGTATTTAAGTGCTTCGATCAAGACTACATTGGGCGTAACTGGAGAATTAACATTAGGTGATATGTATAACCTTACAACGTTAACTAGCGAAACCAGAAGAGCCAGATCCTTGGAAGGTTTGCAGTACGCGAAGAACCTAGAGACACTTGATATTACTGGAAATGAAATTACAGATTTCTCCCCATTACAAGGATTAACTAAACTAACGAGCTTATTGGCCGACCCACAAATGGTAGAGGTAGGAGAATTTAAGGGACCTGTGGTTGAAGTGGCCAATCTGGTGAAAGGGCTCGATGGCAGCAAAGTGATCCCTAATTCGGCTGGGGTAAGAAACACTAGAACATCTAAAGAAATTGTGTTTGATATGAAGGAATGGGCTGCTAATCCGGATGCGTTCACTATTGACCTATCGAACGAGGAGAAAGGAACTTACATGCTGGGGTTAACTTACCAAGTCGCAGGTAATCTCGTGCAAATCATTTCTTTTATTGATAATAATTAAATTCCCAAGAAAGCAGGCGGATTGTGGTCTCTATAACCATGGTTCGCCAGTTTTTAAATGAAGGCGTTTTATGTAAAAATATCCATTTTGTCATATGACAAAAGAAATGACAACGCTCACTATAAGCGGTGTAGTCTTTTAACTATACTTAATCAGAAATGCGCCAAATTTAAATAAATACTCCAATTGAAGCTTTTTATACAAAGAAGTAAATAATGTATGCGGTTTAGAGGGAGCTGTTTCTGTGAAAATCATCATTGTAGATGATCATCCTTTAGTTAGAAGAGGGCTGGCATCTGTCATTGCAATGCAATCGGATATGCAATTTGCCGGTGAAGCTACGAATGGTCCGGAAGCACTTGATGTGATTGAAGAGACAAAGCCAGACATTGTCCTCATTGATCTTAAACTTGCTGATGAATCAGGACTGGATGTCATTAAGATAGCACGTACCCGCGGCATTGTTAGTAAATTCATACTGTTGACTTCCTCTGCGAGCAGAGAGGATTTTTTGAGGGCTGAAGAAGTACTGGTAGACGGATATGTTCTGAAAGAGGCACTGCCGGAGGAATTACTGTTTGCTATCCAGTTGGTGTACAAAGGGAGAAAATACTATGATCCTGGTCTAATGGAAGAAAAGATGCGAATGAGCGCCAGCAGTCCAACAGATGAATTGACACCAAAAGAGAAGGAAGTCCTGATTCAGCTTGGACAAGGTGCTTGCAATAGAGTGATTGCCACACGTCTTTTTATCAGTGAATTTACGGTGAAGAAGCATGTCAGTCAGATTTTAGCGAAGCTGCAGGTTACTGACCGGACACAGGCGGCATTGTGCGCGAACGCGATAGGATTAACGAAATATGAAATGTCTTATGAGTAGAACGGCAAGATCAGATGTTATAATGGCTTTAACTACTTTGTGAGATTGAGTATTCTGTCTAATTGTAATTAGGGAGTGCTGTTGATGTTTGAATTGCCAGGATACCAAACCTTAGATCTGATAGATAATACCGCAGATATCAGGTTATACAGACTCCTACGTCAAGAGGACGGCCTAAGAGTTATCGCTAAGACAACAATAGGAGAATATCCGGGAGCTGCCATGGTCGATGCTTTTCGTCATGAGTATGACATGCTTAAGCGACTTTGCGGTCGTGGTGCAATAGAGCCGTACAGTTTGGAAATTATGGCGGACCGACCAGTCCTTCTCTTAAAAGATATAGAGGGGAGTACCCTTGGGCAGATCCTGCGTATGCCTGTTAATTCACTGGGTCTTCCAGCGCTAATTCGAATCGCTACAGCTATTGCTGATTGTCTTATGCAAATTCATCGTGAAAAAATAACACTAAATGAACTAACCCCCGCTCATCTAATCGTCAATCCCATTACTTTTGAAGTGAAATTTATTGATATAAGAATGTGTTCTACCGAAAACACCACGAGTCCTTTGTCACCGTTAGGCGGCCGGCCCGATGTTCTGCTTCCTTATATCGCTCCAGAACAAACGGGACGAACCGGAGTCAAACCGGATTACCGTTCTGACTTTTATTCGCTGGGGATCATCCTGTATGAATGTCTCTCGGGCAGCCGCCCCTTTGAGCTGCATGATGTTGTTGATATTGTATATCGTCATCTTGCAGATACACCTGAGCCTCTGCACCGCAGGTTCCCCACTATCCCTCTATCGGTCTCTGATATTGTTGGTAAATGCATGGAGAAAATGCCTGAAGCGAGGTATGCCAGCGCGTTTGGCATTAAATCGGATCTTGAGGAATGTCTATCCCGTCTAGAAGAATCCGGGCATATTGAGCCTTTTCCACTAGGAAGCTGGGATATCCCAGAGCGCTGGATGGTATCAGGACGCTTCTATGGAAGACATCTTGAGCAACAAAGCTTAAGAGAAGCACTGCAACGAGCATCACAAGGTGCCGTAGAGACGGTTTGGATTAGCGGGGAGAGTGGTATCGGCAAAACAACCTTTCTGAAGGAGACCCTTAGCAATACAGTCTCTTTGGATGGTTTCTTCGCCAGAGGCAAATTCGAATCCCGACATACCTCACTCCCTTATGGCATCTGGCATCAAGTCATAGAAGAGTTGGTTAGTCAGCTGCTGATGGAAACAAAGCTGCAGGTGGAGGTTTGGAGGCTGCGTATTCTACAAGCAGTGGACAATTACGGTCAATTGCTGATCGATTTTGTTCCTAAGCTTGAACTCTTGATTGGCCTTCAACCCTCCGTGCCTCCACTGCCACCGCTGGAAGCTCAGCATCGCTTTCAATTAATCATGAGCCGATTTATTCAACTCTTTCCTCATGAGGATCATCCTTTGATCTTGGTATTGGATAATTTGCAATGGGCTGATGATACGTCGCTGCAATATCTCACTTCGCTTATAGAGGGTACAGCAACGACTCATCTGCTAATCGTGCTTTCCTATCGCAATCGGGAGATTACAAGGCTGCACCCGCTCAGTAGGCTGGAAAAACATCTGATTGACCGCAACGTAGCGATGAGCAGAATTTCTTTACAAGCGCTTGAACTCACCGATTTAAAACAACTGCTACTTGATGTTATGCGTTACGAGGCAGCTGACTTGGACGAGCTGGCGCGCGTGCTGCTTCATAAGACAGATGGAAACCCGTTATTTATTAAGCAATTCCTTCAAGATTTGATAGATGATCAGCGAGTGGAATTTGATGAGAATATTCGAAGCTGGAAATGGGATCTCCAGCGTATTACTGAATTGAATGTACCCGATAACGTAGCTTCATACCTTTCAAGTAAATTGCAGCAATTTCCTGAACAGACGGTATATGCACTTAGCAGAGCCGCATTTATAGGCAGCCTATTTGATTTACGTACACTTGCTGATATTACGGAGACACCGATAGAGACATTGAACGATGCGTTGGCGGTTGCTGTACATGGGCGCTTGTTGCAGCCCGTTAACGGGGAGGAATATCCGCATTATAAGTTCCAGCACAACCGCATTCATCAGGCAGCATATACTTTTATTTCCGAAGAGGAGCGTTCCGAGCTGCATTGGAGGATTGGTCTGTTATTGCTAGGCCGAGGCCCGCTTAGTGAAGGAACGACTCTATTCGAAGCTGTCCATCATTTGAATCAGGCACTTACATGGTTAGACCGCCCTGAAGAGAGGCTTCAACTAGTAGAGCTGAACTTACAGGCAGGGATAAAAGCGAAGCAAACAACCGCACATGAGACAGCCTTGCAATATATGCTTCAGGCAACGTCATTATTAGAGGAGCAGAGCTGGGAGGCGCATTATGGGCTGACCTTCCGGGTATTCCGTGAGAGGGCGGAGCTCGAATATTTATGTTCCCATTTTGATACGGCTAATGAATTATTCCATCTGTTGATTGATAAAGCTACGACAAATATGGATAAGGCTTACGTCTACGTAATGAAGGTGCAGTTGGAAGCAAGTAATGATAACCATGAAGAGGTGATCTCCTTAGGCCAGCATACCTTATCGTTACTGAAAGTGAAGCATCAATTTGATCCTGGTTATGCTCAATTGACGCTTCAATGGTTACGATTGCGGCATAGACTCAAGAAGGTCTCACTCGAATCGCTTACTCTTTTACCTCCAATGACTGATGAAGCACGTAGAATCGCAATGTCTACTTTAGATCATTCAAGCAATGCTTGCTTCTACGTCAATCGAGAAGGGTGGCTCGCTTCTTCCTTCACCATGATTGAATTAACGCTTGATTATGGGATGACTCCGGAGGCTTCCATTGGATTTATAGGTTATGCAATGTTTCAATACTATTACTTCCGTAATGATGAAGAGACATTCAAATGGGCCATGCTGGCGTTCAGCTTATCCGAACCCTATCCGAAACAGCACATGACAACCTTAGCCGCGTTCGCCATGTGCTACGATAGCTGGCGGCATTATGATCCTGCTATGCTCCATACGTTTACCGAGAAAGCTGGTAAAGTAGGACTGGAATCAGGTGACTTATGGAAGGGCAACCAGAATGTGTTGATCAACTGTGCCTCCCTTTTGCAATTTGGTCATCCTCTCGGCGATATCTATGAGCGATTAATTACTCATTCCGGTGATTTGCTGCGCCATAACAACAGTCTTCATTGTAAGCAGGCTATTGTAGCAGCGGCCATTCTTGTTCGCTTGACAGGTTATCGCTCTATAGATGATCCTTTTCCCATCGCGGAGATTAGCGAGCCTGCTTTTGCACAGTCGGTTCATGGGGACACCTTTGATTTTATACAAGAAATGGTCTGGATCTATCAATATTTGACGGGCTATGTATTTGGGGAATACCGAGAAGCCAGTGAGGCATTGGCCAAATCAGCGGCCATTATAAAATCACGCGAAGATGGCCTAGACAGTCCCATGCAGATCATGTATGAATGTTTAGTCTGCGCTCAGTTGTATGAGGAATATAACGCTGAAGAGCAACGTACATATCGGGCAAAAATGCGTAAATGCTTGAAGAAAATGAAAAAGCTTGCCAGGCGTTGTCCGGGGAATTATCAGCATAAATATCTGTTAATGAAGGCTGAGTTAACTCGTCTATCGCGAGATCCCCGCCAAGCTGAAGCATTGTATGAGCAATCCATTGAGAACGCTCGGATCCACGGTCATATTCACGATTTAGCGATGGCAGCGGAATGTTATGGTAAATACGGGCTTCGTCATGGCAAAATGCATCTGGCAAGAATCTATATGACTGAGGCCTATGAGGCTTATCTGCAATGGGGCGCAAAGGCTAAAGCGGCTGACCTGGAGCAGCAGCATCGCCATTTGCTGCATATTAAACGAGAGCCCGGGCTCGATCGTGTGGATTCCCTTTCTGTGGTAATGTCTGCCCAAGCATTATCCGGCGAAATGGAGATGAGCCGATTATTGGCCACGCTGATGCGAATCATGCTCCACAATGCTGGGGCAGAATATGGGGCTGTTATTTTTGATCATGACGGCAAATGGATGGTGGAAGCTTATGGGACCTCAGAAGCCCAGCATATCGAATCTGTTCCACTTGTGGAAGAATCGGGGTTGGTCCCGGCAGCGATTATAGCTTACGCGGCAAGAACACAAGAACAGGTTGTATTACATGATGCACTCAGTGAAGGAATATTTACACGTAATACTTACGTTAGGAATAATAGACTGAAATCGGTTCTATGTCTCCCCATCATGAATCAGAATAAATTGGTTTGCCTGCTCTATTTGGAGAATAATCTATCGCCGGGTGTATTTACTCCAAGCAGACTCGATGTGCTCAAGCTGCTTGGTTCACAATGCGCAATCTCAATCGCTAATGCCAAGCTGTATTCGGGCATCCAATATCTCAAAAAAAATCTGGAGGATCAGGTGGTAGAAAGAACTCGTAGCCTGGAGCGTTCGATGCGTGAAACATCTGCGGCTTTGGCCGAAGCTACTGTTTTTGAGGAACGCAATCGTATTGCCCAAGAGATTCATGATATTGTCGGGCATACCCTGACATCGACGATTCTGCAGATTGAAGCTGGCAAGCGGCTGCTTCAGAAGAAGGAGATAGACAGCGGCTTTCAGCGTCTGGCTGAGGCCCAGGATCTTGTGCGGCATAGCTTGAATGAAATCCGCGGCTCTGTCCATATGCTGAAAGAGGACAGGTATTCTGATCTAACCGTGATGCTGAAGCAGTTGATTCGAGATACAGAACGCAATGCAGGCGTTGTTGTTCATGCAGTTATTTATGATCTGCCGGAAGCCATGTCAACAGCCTATAAAAAGGCAATCTATCATGCTTTGCAGGAGGGCTTAACTAATGGGATCAGACATGGGAAGAGTGTGGAGTTCCATTTTAGTCTGGAGTCTGTTGGAGCGAACTTGCAGTTTAGACTCAAGGATTGTGGGCTAGGGATGAGTCCAATCGTGATGGGATTTGGACTTAGGACGATGAAGGAACGGGTTGAGCAGCTGGGAGGCAGCTTATCCATCGATTCAGAAATGGATGAAGGCTGTTTACTGGAGATTGATCTGCCCATGCGAAGGGTTGTGGATAGAACATGAGTAAAATAAAAATTGTAATTGCCGATGATCAATTGTTGACGCGGGAAGGACTTCGCACCATTTTGGATCTGGAAGATGATATGGAAGTGGTTGGTGCTGCCAAGAATGGAGAAGAAGCTTGCGAGATGGTTGAGGCACTCCAGCCTGATCTGGTGCTGCTCGATATTCAAATGCCAGTTATGGATGGCCTTAGCGCCTTGAAACGAATAAAGCAGATTCGGCCGAACATCTTCATTCTGATTCTGACTACTTTTATAGAGACTGATTATATTGTAGAGGGAATGGCCTACGGAGCAAGCGGTTATATGCTGAAGGACATGGATGCAGATAAAATGATCGCTTCGATTCATGATACGTTATCCGGGCAATTTATTCTGCCAGCTCCGGTAGCAGCCAAACTGGCATCGAGGATGAACAGGTTAACAGAGGACTATGAACACTGGCAAAGATCGGGTCTGGATCGTATCAGTCTGACAGAACGGGAAGAGGAGCTGGCACAGCTCATTATCCGGGGACTGAACAACCGTGAAATCGCCGATACATTACATATTGCGGAAGGTACGGCGCGCAATTATATTAGCAATCTTTACAGCAAATTAGAAGTGGTTGATCGGGCCCAAGCAATTGTGCGACTGCAGGCTATTTTGTAATAATTGTTGCTGTTAACGAATTACTGTCGGGGCCAAATATTCAAACAGCGGGAGATTCCTCAGTATTCCAAATGTAACGGTCAGAATCAACATTATAGCCATAATTGCCTGGCTAAGAGGCCGGATTTGCTTCTTATTAGTAATCCAATACAACATATACAGAGGTGCTAAAATAAACAGCAACGGGTTAAATCTAAACGCTTGAATAACGTCGAACTTCAGCAAGGAAAGAATAACTCTTGTGACTCCACATCCGGGACAATACAATCCAGTCCATTCATGAAATGGACAAGGGATACTAATATTGGTTAAGGGTATCCATGCTTTGAGATATACTACGCCGACGAGACTTAAGGACACACCCCAAAATAGTTTAGGGTGTGTCCTTTTATAAATCGTAAACTTATACCAGTTTATTAACATCGGATTGTACCAAGGCATACGTGACAATACCCAGGCCAAAGAGTGTCAGGATCACATAAAGCACTGAATTATCTGACGGGTATTGGCCGCGCTGTCTTTGAGCTTCAGCAATATGTTTACCTACCTGATAGGCCCAAATGAAGCTCCAGATCCCGCACGTAACCAACGTTAGAAGGAAATGTTTTCCTCCTGTAAATGTATAGTCTCCACTCAGTTCGCCTACCTCATTGGTTAGAACAATAAACCAATAGATTGTATAGAGCCCACATGTAATTAATGACAAAATAATGGCGAATGCAACACTTCTGCGACTTATCATTACTCACTCTCCTATGTATTTACATAAAAATTCGACATTTCCATCTTATTGAATTAGGAAAAAATATACAAGACAATATTTGAGAATTACTGTCCGCTGTCGAAATCTAGACAAACTTACTGCTGATATCTAGTGGAAACCTTACCAAATATGAAATATACTTTTGAGGCTATGCACTGGAACCACAACTAGATTTACATTAACGAATGGAGGACACTTTGATGTCAACTTTGCCAAATTGCCCGAAATGTAATTCAGAATACACTTATGAAGATGGTAGTTTGCTCGTCTGCCCGGAATGTGCGCATGAGTGGAGCCTCGACACAGAGGCTGAAAGCAGTGAAGAGAACAAGGTTGTCAGAGATGCCAACGGAAATATTTTAAATGATGGAGATGCTATAACTATTATTAAAGACCTTAAAGTAAAAGGAAGCTCATCCGTTCTGAAGATAGGAACAAAGGTGAAAAACATCCGTTTAGTGGACGGAGATCATGATATTGATTGCAAAATCGATGGTTTTGGAGCTATGAAATTAAAGTCCGAGTTTGTTAAAAAGATCTAAAAAATAAAAATCAGCTTAACTTCAACAGAAGTAGGCTGATTCTTTATTTTAAACGTTATCTATTAATCTCAACAATCTGATTTCGTCCGGCATTTTTGGCTTGATATAAGGCTTTGTCCACTGATTCGAATAAATCATTTAGTTGATTGGTCAGGCTTTCTGTATATTGTGCTGCAAAATTACTAATGGACAGCAGTCCCATACTAACAGTAATCGAGAGGGAATGAGCAACATCCTCTACATGTACTTTATTAGCTTCTATTATAGATTTGATATGTTTTGCTAAGTGGTTTGCTTGTGTTTGATCTGTATTTGGTAAGTAAATGATAAATTCTTCTCCGCCATAACGCGCCAGAACATCCGTCTCCCTCAACGTTTTTTTAATTACCTCTACCGTGCTGCAAATGACGACATCACCGATTAAATGGCCGTAATTATCATTCACTGTTTTGAAAAAGTCGATATCCAGAAGGATGATAGCAAAAGGCTGCTTGAGTTTCATATTTTCTATGATCTCATGCTCTAAGTGCAACGTTAAGTAATGACGATTATAACAACCGGTTAGGCTGTCCGTTATGGCCATCTGCTTAAGTTTTTGGTTAGTCTGCGATAATTCATCCTGGATTTCAGTTAATGCAGCATTACGCTCTTGCAGGGTCTCGTTCTGGTGATTGGTCTCGGCTATGAGGCGATGCAGCTCGCTTCTGTCCTGAAAAGTGAGAATGCGTCCAACCCTGATTCCACCTACCACAATCGGCGCCGCAGTAATGTTAATGTATGCATCGAGTGAGGTGTAGAATAGTTCAACCTCAGTCCTCTCCATGGGCTGGTTCAAGTATGTATGAAGGAATAAATCGAAAGCTCCGGAAGTTTGCTCTATGGGTGCGATGGTCGACACGTCAAAGTGAGCACCGATTTGCAGATGGATTTTTGGAAAAAGCGAGCGATTGATTTCTACTACAGTCTCACTATCATCCAGTACAAGAATTCCTTCTGTAATGGTGTCAATGATATCCTGATGGGCGATGGTTACGAGATCAAATATTTTATCCCGATGGATAGCAATTACGAAAAAGATTGCCGAGATTAAGATCCCCAGAGAGGTCAGCCCTGGAATAACTGGATCAGATTTAAGCAATACCACATTAAGAAAAACATCCAATAAAATAAATACCGTTAGCACCAGCACCCCTTTGAGCACATGAGCAACTTGTTTTTTGATCCGCTGTGTAGTGTTTGAGACTAGCGCTGAATAGATGATATACAGAGAAATCATTACGCTGGTGGTTAAGAAGATAATAAGCAGCCAAAAAATCGGACCATAATATCTTTCGATATATCCGCCATTCATAGGGAGAACAAAACTTCCGTTTGGATTGGCGATCACCCCTACTAAGATCAAAGCTGCGAGAATGTATAGGATCAATGTGTTCTTTTTTCGAAGAAGATGTGAATTCCCGGTGAGTAGTACCGTGAACAGAAGCCAGCCAATCGTTAACAGAACCGAGTCGATAAAAGCGAGCTTTACATAAAACAATTGAAACTTGGGATCGTCGGTCGTTTTGATAGCGAATTGGCAGAAGGGCCATAACATCATAGTAAAATGAAAAACTAAGTATGCTTTATGTAGGTTAGTGATAGTTACAGACGCAAATATGTAGATGAACAAAGCGAACAAAACAAAAAATAATAACAAATCAATCCATGTCATGATATTCATTTCAGTGACACCTTCTCCCACCCGGTTAACAGTTCTTTCATGTTACCTTGAATTTTATTCGTTTGCCATATGATTATTTGTTCTACGACAACCGCTATTTGTTTAAGAGTCTTTCAACATATTCCTTCAAAATCCTCTATTTGTAAGCGTGGTTTTGCAAATTTTAAGGATGAGTTTCCCGGGAAACTGGGGTTGGACAGAATGACTAGCTTTTTTAACCTTAACTTGTGTTATAATCAAACAAACAATTTAAAGAGGAAATTATAGTTAAGGGGGATTTGTAAGTGGAAATAGGAATAAGCACGTTCGTAGAAACAACACCGGATGTTCAGACGGGTGAAGTGATAAGTCATGCGCAGCGATTGCGCGAGGTTGTAGAGGAGATTGTGCTTGCAGATCAGGTGGGTTTAGATATATTTGGCGTGGGCGAACATCATCGCAAAGATTATGCGGCGTCTTCTCCAGCAGTTTTACTGGCTGCGGCGGCCTCACAGACGACACGGATTCGGCTAACCAGTGCGGTTACAGTACTTTCCTCTGATGACCCCGTACGTGTGTTTCAGGATTTCGCTACCCTGGATGGAATCTCGAATGGACGCGCAGAGATCATGGCAGGCCGGGGTTCTTTTATTGAATCGTTCCCGCTGTTTGGGTATGATTTGAATCATTATGATGAGCTGTTCGATGAGAAGCTGGACTTGCTGCTCAAAATACGGGAATCCGAAAAAATAACCTGGAGCGGCGTGCACCGTCCTGCCATTAATAATCTGGGGATTTATCCGCGTCCCGTGCAGAATCCATTGCCAGTATGGATTGGCAGCGGAGGAAATACAGAATCCGTAATTCGTGCAGGTCTACTAGGGTTACCGCTTGTGCTGGCTATCATTGGCGGCAGTCCGCTACAGTTTGCTCCGCTCGTGAAGCTCTATAAGAAGGCTGCAGCGCAAGCGGGACATGATGTATCGAAGCTGCCCGTTGCTTCGCACTCGCACGGCTTCATTGCAGAGGACAATCAGCAGGCTGCCGATATGTTCTTCCCTTCTACACAAGCTAGTATGAATGTTATTGGCCGGGAACGCGGATGGGGTCAATACACCCGTGCAAGCTATGATGCGGCGCGTAGATTTGAAGGTGCCTTGTATGTAGGTGACCCAGAGACCGTTGCTGAGAAAATCATTCACCTGCGCAAGCAAGTAGGCATCACACGTTTTATGCTGCATGTGCCGCTTGGCACAATGCCTCATAAGGATGTAATGAGAGCCATTGAGCTATTGGGTACCCAAGTAGCACCCATTGTTCGCTCTGAGATATCGAGATGGGAAGCAGAGGTTGAAGCTAAGTAGTAACTATGATCTTACTTAATTATTGAAGCTGTTGATAATGGAGGGGGAGATGGATATGACAGAGCACACTATAGCGAGCAGACTCGAAGCATTAGGAGTTGTTCTGCCTGAGGCTAGTGAACCGGCGGCAAAATACGCTAACTACGTAATTGTTAATGGTTTATGTTTTGTGTCGGGAAAAGGACCAGCGGGCCATCCCAAAGGGAAGCTGGGACAAGATTACACTACCGAGGAAGGCTACCATTTTGCACGTTTAACGGGTATAGAAATCCTTGCCGTCCTGAAGACAGCTTTAGGTTCTTTGGACAAAGTGAAAAGAGTAGTCAAAATTCAAGGCTTCGTTAATGCAGATCCCCTTTTTGAAGAACATCATAAAGTGCTTAATGGTTGTTCAGATTTAATGCTTGAGGTGTTCGGAGACAAGGGTGTTCATGCTCGTTCTGTATTGGGTGCTGTTTCTGTAAGGGATAATCTTCCGATCATTATTGATTCCATTTTTGAAGTTGAGGAACCTGTCTAGCCGGCTCCATGAGGCATATTTAAAAAGAGGACTATGATACCGAAAGGTGATCGTAGTCCTCTTTTTTTTAGGTGCTTATGCCGTAGGTAGATGCTTACCCCAAAATTTGTAACAAAACTAATCACCCTTTTTTTAGTAACAATAGGTGTACATATCAATCAACGAGGTGATGACATCATGAAATTTCAAAAGAAAGCTATGTTACTTTTACTACTTACATCTATGCTCTATACTGCTCCGGCCTATGCGGCGACAACGCCTCAGACTCCGGTTACAGCCGTCTATCTGGATGATCAACAGCTACAATTGGGGGCTCAGCCCTTGTTAGTAAACGATACAGTACTAGTCCCTATGCGCAAGTTATTTGAAGCTCAGGGGGCAAAGATTACTTGGAATAATGATACCAAGACCGTTAAGGCAACCAAGGGAGACCTGGTGCTGACCTATCGTATTGGTGATCAGGCAGCGAATAAAAATGGCCAGTCCTTAAGTGTAACGGTTCCCGGCCAGATTGCCGGCGGTTATACGATGATGCCACTGCGTTTTGTCAGCGAAGCTTTGGGCAGCACTGTGAAGTGGGATACCACTACTCGTGCCGTTCGTATCTACTCGGCAGTGGATTACGATACGACAATTCTATATGGGGTTAACCTGCGAAGTTTGCCAGACTCGTCAGCCCAATCAACAGTGCAGCAAATGTTGTCAGCAGGAGATAAGGTACATGTGTTTAGAGAAGTAGATGCTTTATGGTTAGAAGTGCGAACACAAGATAACAAGAGTGGCTATATATCTGCTAAACCCAAATATAGCAATTATACTAGTACGGCTCTTGTAGAGCGGCAGGGAAGCGAGCTGCTTGCTTACGGAGAAAAATATCTGGGAACACCTTATGAATTTGGTGCTGCTACTGACCAGACATCTACCTTTGACTGTTCTTCTTTTGTAGGACATGTATTTAAGGATGTGTTGGCAATTGACCTGCCACGTGTCTCTTACAATCAGGCCAAAGAGGGCAAAGAGGTTGGAATTAACGAGCTGCGCAAAGGGGACCTGTTATTCTTCAGTGCACGAGGACTCGATATTGGGCATGTGGCGATTTACGCGGGAAATAATCAGATCCTACATACGTACTCCAAGGAGCTTGGCGTTCATTATGAAGCCTTAAGTGACAAGTGGAAGAAACGTTTGGTGACGGCTCGCAGATTGTTTTAGCTAGGTAATAATTAGGCTATAATTATCACGGTGAAGAAAAGTTGAAATCCCCTCTCCATTAAAAATTATTTGCAGGCATAAAGACGGTTTTTGAGTCTCTTTTCCGTCTATGTTATGAGCTTGATGTTAAGGAGGAAAATAGTGACTTGTACAGACGCAGAACTGGTAGATAAGGTGTGTAAAGGTGACATGGATGCATTCAGTGTACTTATCGGCAAATATTCCAATGCAGTATACGGGGTTGCTTATGGTAAATTGGGTGATTTTCATACCGCACAAGACATTGCCCAAGAGGTTTTTGTTAAAACCTATCGCAAATTACCTAACTTAAAGGAGCCTGAGAAACTCGCCAGTTGGTTATATGCGGTTACTGCACGGGAATGCATGGATTGGTTTAGGTCAAATAAAAAGAAAACTGCTTACGAATTCATGCAAAAAATGGAGGTTCCGCAGCCAGAATCTACCGAAGATCAGCTGCTCAGAAAAGAACTCCAGCAAGATGTGTGGAAAGCCTTAAACACCCTATCAGAAGCTAACCGTATAGTCACAATTCTCTACTATATCGACAGTTACAAGGTCAGGGAAATCGCCGATTTCCTTGATTTATCCAGCGAAGCTGTTGAGAGTAGACTCCGCAGATCAAGAGCGATCTTAAAAAGGGAGATGTTGAGTACAGTGAATAATAATCTTAGTGAAAACAAATTACAGGACGAATTTAAGAAGAGAGTCTTTCAGGATGAAAGAATGACTGAAACGAATTTTCGTCGTGTGGCTATGGGCCAGAGTGAATTTGATGATATTGATATGCATAAAACAAACTTCTCCAATGTAAATATGGAGGGGACCGGATTCGATAATATTAATATGAGCAGTACTACCTTTAATGACATCAATATGCATTCTGTTAAGTTTAATGAAGTGGGGCTGTGGGAAATAGAGGTTAGTAATAGTGAACTAGGGGAGGCTTATTTCCACGATATTCATTTGTACGGTAAAGGCAATAAGTTTGAGCGATGCCAGCTGAACGGGACATCCTTTGTAGATTGTGATCTTTCGAATGTAGATATAAGAGACTGCAATCTTTCAGGCGTCACAGTAAATGGGGTTTCATTAGAGCTATTGTTAGACAGCTATAATAAAAGGAAATAGACTATATAAATCATAGATTTAATCGGAAACCACTTCTTTCTAGGAGTGGTTTTTGAGTTTAGGGTATAATGGATGAAGAGTGTACAGCACAACCTATAGGAGTGAAAAATAGATGAAGCGCATCACCATTTTAATTGCGGATGATGAGGCGGAAATTGCCGACTTGGTGGCCTTGCATTTGCAAAAAGAGGGGTATCATATCCTCAAAGTGTCCGATGGAAGGGCAGCGGTACAAGCCATTGAGTCGCAAACGATAGATTTGGCGATTCTGGATATCATGATGCCGGGGCTGGATGGTTACGAGGTCACCCGCCATATTCGGGAGCATCATCATCTGCCGATTATTTTTCTGAGTGCTAAAACTTCCGATCTTGATAAAATCACCGGACTGGTTATGGGCGCAGATGATTATATGACCAAACCGTTTAACCCAATGGAGCTGGTCGCCCGGGTCAATTCCCAGTTGCGGCGCTCCATACAATTCAGTCAGCCCGCTGCCATACCTAAATCGGTGCTAGAGGTTCGGGGATTGATGATTTCACCGGATGAGCATACGGTTACTCTTTATGGTGAGGTTATTGAGCTAACTCCAAAAGAGTTTGATATTTTGCACTTATTGGTCAGCCATCCTAAGCAGGTGTTTAGTGCGGAAAACATTTTTCAACAGGTATGGGGCGATGCTTATTATGAGAGTGGGAACACGGTCATGGTGCATATCCGTACCTTGCGCAAAAAGCTCGGTGAAGACATCAATAAGAATAAATTCATTAAGACGATCTGGGGCGTTGGATATACTTTTAATGGGTAAAGCCCGTGAGATTTATTTATTTTAAGAAAAACTTTATATTTGTCCTGCTTTTTCTTTAAAGTGTCTTCGTTATTCTATTCCTATCAAGGAAATGGGAGGACATTGCTGATGAAGAAGTGGGGCTTTTTGGCGTTGGTTGTGTTGTTGCTTGGGTATGCAGCGGCTCGTTATTTACCGAATACGGGTAATTTAGGATACGATGATAAGATTCGCAAAGAATCTATTAGAAATAACAATAGTTTAGAGGTAGTAACACAAGATCAAGTGTATCAAGGGGATTTGTTGCTGGTGAACAAACAATACCCGGTACATGAGGATAGTGTGAAATCTGATATCGTGACCTTATATGAGCAGGCGGATCTGGTGCAGGGTTATGGGCTGCTGGATACCTCGATTCGTTTGTCTGAAAGTGTAGCGCATAAATTCAATAAGATGGTCAAAGCTGCCGAAAAAGAGGGTGTGAATCATTTTTTAATTAGCAGCGGGTACAGGGACTTTGAAGAGCAAGAGAAATTATATCAGGAAAAAGGTTCGGACTATGCTTTACCGGCGCAATATAGTGAACATAATTTAGGATTATCTCTGGATATCGGGTCGTCCCAATCAGAAATGAGTAAAGCGCCTGAAGGGAAATGGCTGCAAAAAAATGCCTGGAAATACGGCTTTATTCTTCGCTATCCGAAAGACAAAACCGAGATTACGGGGATAAAATATGAACCCTGGCATTTCCGTTATGTAGGGTTGCCGCACAGCGCCATTATTCATGAGAAGGGGCTTGTGCTAGAACAATATTTGGATTTCTTGAAAGAGAACAAAGAGATTTCAACAACAGTAGACGGCAAAGCTTATACAGTAAGTTATTTTCCGGTATCCAAATACACTACGATCAAAATTCCACAGGAAGGGCAATATATGACGTCAGGCGATAACATGGATGGCATAATTGTTACTACATATTAATGACTAAAGAGCCGAAAAAAAAGTCTGCTATAAACCTTTTGCTGGCAGCGATATTTATCGTCTATATGTATTTTTTAATCCGAATTATTTTATTTAAAGGTGCACCGGTGAACTTATTATCGCTTTGGGAGCAAGCGGGACGTATGTTTGAACATCCAGACCGGATTTTTAATCGGCGAGGCAACTATATCCCTTTTAAGGAGATCTCCCGGGGGATGGACGATCTGTCGCTTTCAGATCCTTTTTCATCGATTAATTTAGTAGGGAATTTGTTGGCCTTTATTCCGTTTGGGATCTTGGTGCCCATGCTGTTATCGCAAAAAGTAAGGCTGTTTCGAAGAGTTTTCTTCCTCTCGCTGGCGCTGAGCTTCTGTTTTGAATTCACACAATTAGTATTGTATATCGGCACCTTTGATGTGGATGATCTTATTTTGAACACTGGCGGCGGGGTGGCTGGTTACTGTATCTATAGACTGTTGACTTCTTTCGGATGGATTGCATCTATATCAAAGCGGTGTTAGTATTTGTGGATATAGATCTAGGGTAGAAGGGGCATGGTATGAAAAAGCGTATTTCGGATATTGTTTCCATCATTGTAGGAGCTTTGTTATTCTCCTTGGCCGTTAATTTGTTTGTGATTCCGAACGAGTTCGGTGAAGGCGGGGTCACGGGACTGACTATGATTACTTACTATTTGTATCAGTGGTCACCCGGTATTGTTAGTTTGATTCTTAACGCTTTATTATTAATTGTGGGGTACAAATTTCTAGACAAAACTACGACGGTATACACGATTATTGCGGTGTTTTTCAATTCGTTATTCCTGATTCTTACGAAAAATTGGAATATTGGCAGCGATGAGTTGATAATTAATGCAATATTCGGGGGTATCTTCTCAGGTGTGGGTATCGGGCTAATTATACGAGTGGGTGGAACGACTGCAGGGTCAACCATCATCGCCAGAATTCTACATAAATATTTGGACTGGAATGTTAGTTACGCGCTACTGCTCGTCGATTTAATTGTGGTGTTCGCTTCGTATTTCATCATTGGAGTACAAAGTCTGATGTTTACGATCGTGATGCTCTATGTAGCCACTAAGATAATGGACTTTATTATTGAGGGAGTGAACCCTAAGAAGGCTGTTACGATTGTATCCCAAGAGCAGGACAAAATTGCTGAACAGGTTAATGGAATTATGGATAGAGGCGTCACAGTAATATATGGCCGTGGGTACTATACCAAGACACCTAAAGAGCTGCTGTATATTGTGATTAGCAAGCAGGAAGTGACTATGCTTAAGAAAATCGTCAAATCCATTGATAAAGAGGCGTTTATTACCATCCACGATGTAAGAGATGTATTCGGAGAAGGTTTTGTGGAGCTGTCAAAATAATAAGATAAAAAGCTATCCCGGAAGCTATTATGGCTGCTTGGATAGTTTTTTTTGATTTCGGGTGCATTATTGTGATGGATATCATTGCGATTGTTGAATCGTTCACATTTTTTCAATTTCCCGTGTGATTGAACGCACACTCCGGCATGTGCAGCTTCTATATGCTTTTTATAGAGGAATTAATTTATTGCAGGAAAGAGGGTATTTAGATGTTAGATCAACAAACCATTGAAATCATAAAATCAACGGTGCCCGTATTGCAGGTTCATGGGAAGACCATCACAACTACTTTCTATGGCATGTTATTTGAAAATCATCCGGAGTTACTAAATATATTTAATCATGCCAACCAACGGGAAGGTAAACAGCAGACTGCACTTGCTAACGCCGTACTCGCGGCGGCAATGAATATTGATCAGCTGGGAAATATTTTGCCTGTGGTAAAACAGATTGCGGAGAAACATCGGGCATTGGGCGTATTACCTGAACATTATCCCATCGTAGGTGAGACTTTGTTAGCTGCTATTGGGCAAGTACTTGGCGATGCGGCGACGCCGGAAATTATTGATGCTTGGGCAAAGGCGTATGGCGTGATCGCAGATGCCTTTATTGGTGTCGAAGCAGAGAAGTATCGTGAAGCTGCCGAAATTCCCGGGGGTTGGAGTGGATTTAGAAACTTTGTGGTTACTAAGAAGGTTAAAGAAAGTGAACTTATTACTTCCTTCTACCTTTCTCCTGAGGATGGAGGGGCTATAGCTTCTTACTTGCCGGGTCAATACATCACGGTTCGTGTTCAGCCTGAGGGAGAGGAATACACCCATGTTCGCCACTATAGTTTGTCCAGTGCGCCGGGACAGTCGTATTACCGCATCACAGTTAAACGGGAAGGTGAAGGGCCGGATAAACCGGCTGGAGTCGTATCTACTTTCCTTCATGATGTCGTACAAGTGGGAGCTATATTGGAAGTAAGCTCGCCAGCAGGTGATTTCGTACTAAATAAAGATAGTGATCGTCCAGTGGTTCTTATCAGTGGCGGGGTTGGACTAACCCCTATGGTAAGTATGCTGGAGACATTAATTGCTACGCAGCCAGAACGAGAGGTAACGTACATTCATGCAGCCATCAATGGAAGCTTGCATGCTATGAAAGAAATGGTGGCGGATTTGGAGCAGTCCCATCCTACCCTACGATCCTATGTATGTTATGAAACTCCAAGTGAAGGAGATACGTTCCATAAAACAGGTTATATTGATCTAGCTTGGTTGCAAGAAGTAACAGACGTAAACTCTGAATTCTATTTCTGCGGACCGACTCCTTTTATGAAGGCGATATATAAGGCTCTTAAGGAATGGAAGGTGGCTGAAGACAGAATTCATTATGAATTCTTCGGCCCGGCGGGAAGTTTGGAAGCCTAAGCTGTAAAACCAAAAGAGCGTCCCAGTCCTAATGACTGTGACGCTCTTTTTTACAATAGAAGTTTATTTGAAGGCAGCGAATGGGTTAGTTCCCTTTGGTAATATTGAACTGAAATTAAAGGTGTACGTAGGAATTCCAGCCGCATAAGGGGCAATTTCATACTGTTGGTAGAAGATTGCAAGGCCACTCTCGGAAACGTAGAAGTTTGGTTTTTCTGTTAGTCCGCCAGGTGTATCTGGAAAAGCTAGCTCCTTGGTGCTTTCCTTCAACATTTTATCTAATTTTTGTTTGTAGTTTGGCTCTGCCTTCAGCAGGTCCTTAAGTTCAATTGGTTTGCCGTCTTTCAGCGAGAAGGTAAATCCTTCACGAAGGGCTCCACCATGAGCTCCACCAGTATAGCCATATTGATCAGTCACGATGCTCAGAACCCCTTCACGGTTAAAGGAGACGACAAAAGTTTGAGAGAAGTCATATTTATTCTCTATAGTACCATCTCTACGGCTAGCCTGTTCTTCACTCTCTGCGACGAATTGTTCAGCTTGTTTTTTGAAGATTGCATTAATCTTAGTTTGTACTTCATCCGTTAAGCCACTGATTTTGGGATATTGCACTTTGATACTAGCATTTTTATTGCTCTTATCTAAGGTTTCAGAGGTAATTTTGATGTCATTCATTACTTTTTTACTTAGATCAAGTGATTTCAATGAAGGATTATAAACGCCTTGCACTCCTAAATAGTCAGACAACAGTTTGAACGGAACATAAATCCGGTCGTTGATGACCTTCACATCATGACTGCCGGTCATGCTATAAATGTAATAGCCATTCAGGGTTGTAATAACACCGTAATCTGAGACCTCCATGTCCAGCTTCATGGAATCGCTGCCTACACTATAAGTTTTGGTGCTTGCATTATAGTTAATGGAGAGGCCAAAAGCATCCCGTAGTACAGTTAAAGGGATCATGGTGTTGCCGTTTACTATTTTCGCTTGCTGCGATAAGGTCTGGCCTTTATATTTAAGCACTACAGAGGGTTGCTGTGCGGCTTGTTTTACCGTATTTCCTCCGGTAGTTGCGGCTTGAACTGAAGTTCCTCCTACTAGTCCCGACCCTCCAAGCAATACTCCAGCAGCCAAGATGGCTGAGGTCCATTTCATACTTTTATTCATAACTTAATCTCTCCTTCCCAAGGATGGGCTTATGTAGTTGCAATATGATATTTTTTCCTCTATCACTCCTACAATTATACCTAGGTCCCAAATAGATTTGATTACAAAGACGGTTACAGTGTTGTTGCATAGATATGCAAAAGGTATATACTTTTTAACCATTTTGTACGATTAAGACACTAGCATTAAGAATGTAAAGTAATTACGGTGAGCTCGGGACGACAATTAAAACGAACAGGCATACGAGTTACTCCTATCCCGCGAGTGGTATAGACCTGAAGTTGGCTGTTGGGCAGTTGATATAACCCACTTGAATATTTACTTCCGTGAGGCGGGGTATATAAAGCTCCGACAAATGGAAACCGCACTTGGCCTCCGTGGCTATGGCCAGACAATTGCAGATCTATAGGCAGCTTACAAAAGTCATCGGCGAAATCAGGTTCATGGGCCAGGAGAATTGTGCAAGCCTCTTCCGGGATATGAAGCAGCGCTTGGGCGATGTCTGCTTTTCCGACCCAAGGATCATCTATTCCGGCAATATAGAGCTTGTCCGTACCTTGGGTTAGGACGATATGTTCATTATGGAGCACGTGGAAGCCCGATTGTGTTAGCCCTTTCGTTACAACCTTTCTGGTCCCAAAAGCATCATGATTGCCTAATACTGCAAATTGTCCAAAAGGAGCCCGCAACTGAGAGCACAAGGCTACGGCTTCTGCAATATAATCGGCTGAATGATCTAATAAATCGCCGGTGAAGCAGATCAGATCTGGCTTTACATGTTGAATTTGCTGCGCTAGCTCCGTTAAAGCTTGCGGCTTGGAATATACCCCCTGATGTAAATCACTAAAATGAACGATACGAAATTTATCGAAGGCTGGAGAAAGTCTAGGGAGTGTAATATCTACGTATTTGATTTCCAGCCAGTAGGGTTCGATCCAATGTGAATAGATACCGGATGCACCAGCTGTTCCAAGAAGGCCTAGAGTTACTTGAGCGCTTTTCTGTAGAAATTGTCGTCTGCTAATAGTATTCATAAACAAATCATACGTGGGGATTGTTACTCTACTATGACAATATTCATTTAATAACCCATTGTGACGATAAAACTACATATACATTTTTTTTATATGGGAGATGAAGAGATGAGTATTATCGATGCCTTAGTCCTCGCAGCACCTTATTTCAAAAAGATTCACTCGCAGGATATTATGATTGGAATCACGGACAGGGAGATCTTCCATTATTACGCACCAAGTAAAGTTATTGATCTCGGATTGGTTAAGGGTAACCCTATCCCGCCTGAAGATCTGTCGCTTTCAAATGGACTGAAAGGTATAGCAAGCTCTAACCGAATCCCAGCAGAAATTTATGGAGCTCCTGTAATCTCAACATGTGTACCTATCTACGGAACGGATGATGATGTAATCGGGGTTTTTGCCATTGCCTATACACTAGAGAACGAGAATAAGCTTGAAGGATTCACAGATGAGATTAATGAGATAAGCAGTCATCTAATGGAGATGGTGCAGAGCGTAGCTGCCCAATCTCAGGAGTTATCAGCTACTTCGCAGCAAATATTAGATAATACGCGTAGAGCCGTAACAGAATCACAAGAAGTGAATAAGGTTGCCGGCTTCATTCGTGAGATTTCTGAGCAGACGAACCTGCTTGGGCTGAATGCGGCAATCGAAGCCGCGCGTGTAGGAGAGCAAGGGGCAGGTTTTGGGGTGGTTGCTACGGAAGTACGCAAACTGTCCGTTAACACTAAAGAAGCAACCCATAATATTGAAAAATCACTGAGTGATGTTCAAAAGTCCATTAAGCAAATGGAGCAAGAAATTGAAGCGATCTCTGCTTCTTCACACTCACAAGCAGAATTGGTCACTGAATTCAGCGGTGTCATTGAGCGCCTGAATAAAGCGAGTAATGAAATGACGTCCTTTATGCAATCCATTATCCAGTAGATAGTGAATGCATAAGATGACTTCACCCAAACCATGCTAGAAGAGAACAGGCGCATTTCAGAAGGGAGCGTATTTCATTTATGAAACAACCCGATTCCAGTCTGCAAGCGAATGACAATGTAACTCAAGCCAAAAATTCTTTGGGCAAGCTTCATTTCTCTGTCTCTCAGGCACTTAGTCATCCAACAGAACAGACTTTGGCACAGGCTGAGAACCGCCTGGCACATACTGAGCAGGCGATTCAGCAAGCTCAGGACTGGCTAGGTCCTCAAGGTGTGGAGTTGGCTGAAGAACTGTTGACCGAGGATAAGAGCAGACTTGCCTCATTGAATAAGCAAGGGAAACGTTCAGAGCGCTAAATGTTCCTGCCACAACCTGTGAAGCTCCAAGCTTCACGGGTTGTTCTTATGCGCTTTTCCCTGAAAGATGTGGCATAGGAAGAGGGATGTTATACTGGATTGGAGTTTAAGCAAGGGTTTAGATGGGGGATAAGGGATATGAATGGCAAGCACATCGAAGAATTAACCCGGCAGGCGGAAGCTTTCATTCGACAATGTTACGCTGAACTAGATAAGTCTGAAGCCGAGACGGATCATCGCATCCTAGCCGTACATGAGGAAATTAACCAATCAGGCAGTTACACACATACAACGGAAGAATTAGCGCATGGTGCAAGAATGGCCTGGCGCCATAATAGCCGCTGCATTGGGCGTCTTTTTTGGCAATCCATTGAGCTAATCGATGAACGCCAAGCAGAGACTGAGGAACAAGTTGCTGAAGCGTTGCTGCGACATCTGGAAAAGGCGAACAACGGAGGACGTATTCGTTCACTCATCACGGTTTTCCGCAGCGGAGAAGATCCGAATCAGCGGATTCGGATCTGGAACCACCAATTGATTCGTTATGCCGGTTATCCTGGCGATGAAGAACACGGACGTGCAGGCGATCCGGCATCGGATGAATTCACAAAAATGTGCCAGCAACTAGGTTGGCAAGGAACGGGTGGCGATTATGATGTGTTGCCGTTAGTGATCAGTATTGGCAACGGGCATCCCTACGTTTTCCCTATTCCTGATCACTTCATTCAGGAGGTACCGTTAACACATCCTGAAATTGAACGTTTTGCTGAGCTTCAGCTTCGTTGGTATTCTGTACCCATTATCGCGGACATGCAGTTGGAAATTGGCGGTATTCTGTACACGGCTGCTCCTTTTAACGGTTGGTACATGGAGACTGAAATCGGCTCGCGTAACTTGGGGGATACCGGACGATACAACACTTTGCCAGCTATAGCTGATGTGATGGGACTGGATCGCTCCAGCAACACAACGCTTTGGAAGGATCGGGCGCTTCTTGAGCTGAATCGCGCAGTGCTGCATTCCTTCAAGCAAGCAGGTGTCAGCATCGTGGATCACCATACAGCAGCAGATCAATTTGTTCGATTCCAGCAACAGGAGAACGAGCAGGGGCGCCAAGTCTCAGGGCGCTGGTCCTGGTTGATTCCGCCTATGTCACCCTCGTCTACACCGATTTGGCATGATCGTACGTTAAAAGAATATGATTTCAGCCCTCGTTTTCTTTATCAACAATCACCCGTCGCAACCTGCCCATTTCACTAGCTAACGAAGGCAGTATATAGGTCGCAACTTGAATCTGGATAGAGGTAATTTCCTTGGAAATGTCTCTTTTTGTTTTGACTATAGAAAAAGCGCCAAGTTCCCCTCCTAAGGAAACTGGCGCTTTTTAGGCTTTTAAATGATCCAGAAAAATTTGTTTAAGCAGCTCAAGCTGATCGTCGGAGTCTAGATCCGATTCCAGCAGGAGAATGTTTTTTTTCATCGTTAGTTTTCTGGAAAAGAGGGCAAAGCTATTCATGAGCGTAATTAAGGTCTCTTTTACGGGGAGACCCGCACGAATAGAGCCGTCTTCTACCCCATTTTGAATGATCCTGGAGTATTCATGCCAAATTTTGCGGTTGAGTGCATTGAAGCTCAGAACATCCTCAACAGGTTCATTTGAGTGTGAGGCGTAGCTTTCGAAATTGACCATAAAAATAATACTTAGATGATTTTGATCCTGAATAAAGAAATCAAATAATTTCTCGATTTGTTCAAGACAAGTAAGGGGCAAGTCAGCTACGTATTTAAAATGATCGAGCATAGGCTCCAGCATTCGGGTGGCTACAGCCACTACGAGTTTTTCTTTTCTGGGAAAATAGCGAAATAACGTCGCAATCCCGATATTGGCTTCGCTTGCGACATCTTGCATCGTCGACTTTTCGATTCCTTTTTGTGATAATACTCGTTCTGCGGATTCGAGGATCGTAATTAATCGTTGCTGCTTACCATCGGATCTTTCTTTTTCGTATCGTGTTTTAGGATTCATGAGGGCTAGACCCTTCCATTTTTTGATTGGGATTTTCAATTATTAGTATTATATCCACCGTTTATTGGATTAAGCAAGGAGTGGTTGTAGTTCTTTTGTAAAAATGATATGATGTATATCACAGTGATAGTGTGACTATCATCACTCAAATATTATATCACAATATGATTATAGAGGAGACCTAATTATGAATCGTCTAACTAATAAAGTAGCAATTATTACAGGTGCAGGCAGCGGCATGGGCCGTGAAGAAGCCCTTTTATTGTCCAAAGAAGGTGCTACAGTTGTAGCCACTGATATTAACGAGGCTGCCGTACAAGCAGTTGTGAAGGAAATTGAAGCAAATGGTGGTCAAGCAGCAGCTTATGCACATAATGTGGCTTCCGAAGAAGACTGGATCAAGGTTGTAGAAGATGTGATTAGCAAGTTCGGGAAAATCGACATTTTGGTAAACAATGCAGGGATCTCATTCCCGGTTCAATTGCTCGAATCCACTGTTGATCAATGGAACAAGGTAATGAACATCAACGTGAGCAGCGTATTCCTTGGCATGAAGCATGTTGTTCCTCAAATGAAGAACAATAAAGGTGGTTCCATCGTTAATATTTCATCCATCGCAGGTTTGACTGGCAGCAGCGGTGCTGGTGCTTATACAGCTTCAAAAGGTGCAGTTCGTATGCTTAGTAAAGCAGCAGCTGTAGACTTTGGTAAAGATAACATTCGTGTGAACTCTGTTCACCCAGGATTTATCGAAACCCCAATGAGTGCTGAATTTGTAAATAACGAAAAAATGCATAGCTTCTTTATGTCTCAGACTGCGCTGCCACGTGTTGGACGTGCTTCTGAAGTAGCTGAAGCTGTATTGTTCTTGGCTTCTGATGAAGCTTCTTACATTACAGGTGTTGAGCTGCCGGTTGATGGCGGAGTTGTAGCTAAATAATAATCTCTAATTAAGAAACATTAAGAAGCCGTCCCATACGTAGATTTTCTCTACGCGCGGGACGGCTTCTTTTGCTGTTTTAGGCCCATTTCTACTGAACATTAGCCTACACCCCTGCATACCATATAGCACTCGGATAGTAGGAGAAGGGTGTGGTGCAGAGATGGGCATCCAGTTAACAGCGCTCCATTATGTATATCTGGCATTTATCGTATTTATAATGGCACTTCTGATCAAGAGACGGGACACAACGATGATCTGTATTGCGGGCATCTTTGTACTTGGGTGGTTAGCCACAGAAACTGTCAGTGGTTCGGTCACAGGTGTATTCAACTCTTTTGTATATGCAACCAAGGAGCTAATGGGTACGATCATGATTATTTCGATCATAGTAGCCATGAGCCGGGTATTAACACGCACGGGGATTAACGAAATCATGGTTGCTCCACTTACCCGCTTTTTGCGCACACCGTTCATAGCCTTTTGGGGGATCGGTCTGATTATGATGGTCACCTCATGGTTCTTCTGGCCTTCACCCGCAGTGGCCTTGATCGGGGTTGTGCTGCTGCCGGTTGCCATTCGAGTGGGACTGCCGGCTCTTGGAGCGGCGATGGCAATGAATTTATTTGGCCACGGGATTGCGCTCTCAGGTGATTACATTATTCAAGGTGCACCTAAACTAACAGCAGATGCGGCCGGACTTCCGGTGACCAGTGTCATGGAGGCGAGTGTTCCGCTTGTAATTGTTATGGGCGTGGTGACTACGATAACGGCGTATTGGATGATGCGCAGAGATCAGAAGAAGGGAACTTGGCGAGACGGTCTTATTGCCGGGAAAAGTGCCGTGAGTGCGTTATCTGCAGAGAATGATACGGCAGAAGATCCAGCGGTGATTCATCCAGCATTGAAACAATGGCTGGCCATCGCCATTCCCATCCTGTTTTTAGCCGATGTAGCAGGCATGTTTCTGCTCGATTTGCAGGGTGGAGACGCAACTGCCTTAGTTGGTGGTACTGCGGTGTTCATTCTGGTTGTAGTAACCTTGTTGGCACATCGTAATAAAGGATTGGAGCAAGTAACTACTTATCTGATTGATGGACTTACGTTTGGCTTCAAAGTATTTGGTCCTGTGATACCGATTGCCGCTTTTTTCTATCTGGGGGATTCGGCGTTTGCTGAATTATTCGGCAAAGTGCTGCCCGCCGCATCTCAGGGGATTGTAAATGATCTAGGGGTCGCTCTAGCTCATAACGTTCCTCTGAACGGTGCAGTGGGTGCTGTGACCGCAACTATAACCGGAGCCATTACAGGCCTAGATGGTTCAGGGTTCTCGGGCATTTCACTTGCCGGGTCTATTGGGAAATTGTTTGCGGTGGCCACACATTCCGATGCGGCGACTTTAACTGCGCTGGGTCAGGTAGCTGCCATTTGGGTGGGTGGAGGCACGCTGATTCCGTGGGCATTGATTCCGGCGGCTGCTATTTGCGGAGTAAGCCCTTTTGAGCTGGCAAGACGGAATGTTAAGCCTGTATTGATTGGGCTGGTAGTCACGACGATTGTCGCCATGTTTCTGGTGTAGAGGTTGGATAACTATAGGAAACTAAAAAAAGGCTGCCGAGAAGATCTCGGGCAGCCTTTGGGTGTCTTTAATGTATCCCTTTCATGAAATTCTGAATTTTGGAAGAGAATAGGAAGAGGATAAGCGCAAGGATAAGGGCCACTCCACCAATTACTCCAAAGTACATCATTTCGGTATCCGGGGTATAGAACTTCACAATTTGAGCATTAATTGCTTGAGCAGCGGCATTCGATAAGAACCACATACTCATCATTTGAGCGGTAAAAGCCGCCGGTGCCAGTTTGGTCGTTGCTGATAAGCCCACAGGGGACAAGCATAACTCCCCGATTACGATGATAAAATAGCTGAGTACCAGCCATAATGGATTCACAAGTGAATTAGCTCCACCGAAATAAGCAGGTACTAGAATCACCAAGAAGGATAAACCGGCAAACAATAAACCAAGCGAGAACTTTTGCGGAATCGAGGGTTGACGGTTACCGAGCTTTAACCACAACCAGGCAAATATAGGTGCAAGAGTGATAATAAACAGCGGGTTAAGCGATTGGAACCAAGCAGGAGAAATGTGTAAGCCTGCAAAATCCAATTGGGTCCGTTTATCAGCAAAACTAGCTAGAACTGTGGAAGTCTGCTCTTGAATCGCCCAGAACATAATCGATGCGATAAATAAAGGAATGTATGCGAGAATTCTTGACCGTTCAACGGCTGTTGTTTTGGGACTGCGGTACATCATAATGAAGTACATCGTTGGAATAAGTAAGCCTAACACCCCTACTATTTTTATTAATGTTTCAAAGGTAAGCACTCCGGTAAGAATGCCGATCGTAATCAAAATCGCAAGTACAACTAATCCTACACCAATCCAAGTAAAGATTTTTTTCTTCTGATCTGCAGGAATAGGGTTGTGTACAATCGTACCGGCCAAACCCAGATTTTTTGTGCGAGTCATAATATAAACGACTAGTCCAATAAACATTCCGACTGCGGCAATCGAGAAACCTAGATGGAAATTATTCATGCCTACTGCGCCAACAATTAGTGGGGAGAGAAATCCTCCCAGGTTAATGCCCATATAAAAAATGCTGAAGGCAGCGTCACGGCGGTTATCCTGCTCGCTATAAATTTCGCCGACAATACTTGAAACATTGGGTTTCAGTAGACCCGTTCCTAGTACGATTAAAACCATCGAAGCAAAAAACAATGTGGTATTGCCTGGAATAGCCAGTAGTATATGCCCGAACATGATTAAAACACCGCCGTAGAAAACAGCCCTCGAAGTCCCGAGGAGCCGATCCGCAAGCCAGCCTCCAATGATCCCTGACATATATACAAGCGATCCATAGATAGACATAATAGAAAGTGCCATATCTTCAGGTAATCCGAGACCGCCTTGGCTCACTTCATAATACATGTAGTAGACAAGGATAGCTCGCATGCCATAATAAGAGAAACGCTCCCAAAATTCTGTGAAGAAAAGGGTGAAAAGTCCCTTAGGATGTCCGAAGAAACCCTTTTGCGGGACGCTATCTACTATTTTTTGCCGGTCTGTTACTGCCATGAATCAAATCCTCCTAGATGACAAATATCTATATATCATGATGCAAACGCCTCTATTTTATTTATAATCCTCTACTGTCTAAGACCGCAACCCTTGGGCAGGAAGGTTTTGAATAATGCCATAATTTTTAGTGATATTTCCATTAGATCAATTGAACTTGCTTTTATTGTATTTATTTGACTGCGCCAGATTGAATGGTCTTACTTAGCGATTTATGATACTATTTACTCCTATATAGAAAGAGGACGTGAGCTAATGATCAACATAACGATTCCAAAAGCGGATGTTAGTATTACTAAACAAATTAACCCGCAGTTAAGCAATATTTACGGATTTACGGACTTTCACCTGATTCCGAGAGATTACGGCGGTATCTTTATGTTCTACAATGATCAGGATGAGTTGTTGTTTGTAGGTAAAGCGAGAAAGCTAAGACCAAGAATTAAAAAACATTTTGAAGACACCGTATCTGACATCAAGCAACATCGGGACGAGGTCACCAGAATTGATGTGTGTTTGATCGAAAGTCCAGTTCATAGAGAGATCTACGAAACCTATATCATTAATGAACTGAAATCTAAATACAACGTAGATAAAGTGATGTTTAGATAAAAGTAAGACCCAGGCACCGTCCACGTGATGGTGCTTTTTTGTGTTCTGAGAATAGTTGCGAATGAAATAGAAGTAAAGGTGCACAATATACAAGATATTCAAATCCATCACTGTTCACAAGGAGATAGGTCATATTGAAAAATAAGTATTTGATGTTGAAGCTAACCTTATTGTGTATGTTTCTGGTTGTAAGTGTTACACCTACAATTGCCGATGCTGCAGCAGCTAAAGAGAAAAAGAGCTCCCACAAGCAATGCTTAACCCCCTCCGTAATTGAGCTTAAGGATAATCTTAGGAAGTTATGGATCGATCATGTGGTATGGACAAAGAACTACATTGTTAGCGCCTTTGCAGATTCTGAGGACAAGGATAAGGTACTGGCAAGGCTGTTACAGAATCAACAGGACATAGGGGATGTCTTTAAACCGTATTACGGTGAGGCAGTTGGAGATAAGCTGGCTCAATTATTGCGGGAGCATATTCTTATTGCCGGAAAAGTTCTAGGTGCTGTAAAGGCTGGAAATCAGGCCGATGTGGAAAAATACAATAAAGAGTGGTATGCCAACGCTGATGACATTGCCAAGTTTCTTAGTAGCCAGAACCCCAAATATTCTTATGAACAATTAAAGGAAATGCTTCATGAACATCTGGAATTGATTACTGATGACGTGACAGCTAGAGTTAAAAAGGATTGGGATGCCGAAATTGCCGCATTTGATAAAGGGCTGGAACATATGATCATGTTCGCAGATATCTTAACCGAGGGATTGATCAAACAATTTCCCGATAAATTCAATTGAAATCAAAGCACCCGAAGGGGTGCTTTTTTTATTTTGCAGAAGAGAATAGGTCTTTAGGTGCATTTCAGAAAGTTAGATATAAAGGCTCACTTACATACAAGATAAGTAAACTATAATAGACTCGTGGGCACTCGACATTTTTTGACATTTTTTTATAATTGAGGTGATAAAATCGATGATTTCCCCCTTTTTTAAAAAGAAAGATTCAGTGGATAAGCAATCCAAGTCGGATATGGTTCAAAAGGTACAATTATTAGATGAACAGGTCGAAGAAATAGAAGAAAAGACCTCAGACGAGACTTTAGCTGGATTGGTTACTACAGGCAAAGCTCAGCTTGATAAAAAATCACTCGATTTGATCTTCTCCGTGGAGCAGATTATTCAGGCCAGACAACATGCGGAGACCAATATTAATGAACTTCAGGATCGGTTAACCCATTCCAGCAGTCATGTGGAGCGCTTAAACCGGGATATGAAGAACCTCAATAAGGTTATTGAGGAAAGAGAAAAGAATGTCCGCGAGCTTGAGCATAAGTTGATTGAGAGAAATTTGAAGGTCGATCAAGTGCTGGAGGATTACCGGGAGCTTCAAACTACGCTCACAGCTGAGATTGAGGAATTGAAGAGTACCATTGAGCTGGAGCAGCAAAAATATGTAAATTTGATTCAAAAACATAACGAAGCCCATGCAGAGAAACTCAAAAAGATGAATGATCTGGAAGAGAAAATCGGACGGGTTGAGATTGAGAATGCACATCTAAAACAAAAGTACGATACGATTCGCCAAGAAAAGGCGTATCTCTCGGGTATGATCAGCGATTTCACCAATCGGATGACGGTTCCTTTTGGGAGTGGCAGTAGTCTGACGGATCGAAACGATGGAAACGGAGATACATAGGATTCATGGCATCTAAGGAACCGGACACCATTCTAATGATTGAGTTACTGTCGCTTGAGCATGAACAGGCCGGTTATCAGATTGAGGTAGGTCTAACCCGTAATGTTGGGTACGCAAGAAGCAAGCTCACCATAGATGAATTTACATACGAACAATTGAAGGCGCTAGGTCCCTTTTCCGGAGGGAGAATGAGATTGTCGCTGTATCCGAAGTGGGATCCGTTTCGGAATAGTTACTACAGCACGCTGATTATAATGAACAGAGCTTACAGCGAAACATTGTATTTTGCCTGTTCTGAAAATTATGTAACCCAACTTCTTCAATTAAAGCAGCAGGACTATCCTCAAGTAGAAGAGGAGAGGGTAGTTCAGACCATGCTTCCCTCTACAGAACCAGGGCATAGGATAAGCAGAAAGAAGACCAAACGTATTGGACTGGTTGCACTGCTGTGTCTCATGTTCGCTTGTTTGATATTTGTGTTACCTCTGAGAATGGATGGACAACTCGTAGATAGTGCTGAAGCGCTGGAGGAACCCGTATTAGGGGCCGACTCTGAGCCATTACTTTCGGTACCGTTCGTTACCCTAGCGCAGACGATATCGGTTCATAACCAGCAAGCTGAGCCTACACCAGAACCTTCAGTCCCTCCTCAAGAACAGACATTACCGTACGAAAAGTATGAATTACCCGAGAATGAATTTTTGTATAGTTTGCCGAAGGGTTATGTTGCCTTGTCATTTGATGATGGACCGTCAAAGTATACGAAAGAGATCGTAGATATTCTAGTAGAACATAAGGTGGCTGCCACCTTTTTATTCATTGGGAATAAGGTAGCTCATAATGCGGAAGCCGTTAGGTATGCTAATGAGCATAAGATGTCGGTTGGGAGTCATTCGTGGGATCATAGCAAAATGACTGCTAATGGCGTTGAGGAGAACCGGAATAACTTGGCGAAGACTAATCAGGCGCTGGAGGAAATTACACAATCACCGATTACTATTTTTCGGCCGCCATATGGGGCGATCAATGACAAGTTAACCGCCAAGGTGACGGAACAGCAGATGAAGGTATTATTGTGGAATCGTGATCCCGAGGATTGGAACGTCAAGAACCCAGAGGATATTCTTCAATATGTTCATCATGCCGATCCGTCCGGCGGAGTCTATCTATTTCACGAAAAGAAGATTACTGTAGAAGCTTTGCCCGCTATCATTAAGTATTTCCAAGAGAAAAACCTAAAATTTGTTGTTTTTAAATAGAATCAGAGAATCCATGTTATTGCAGAATAAAAGTGGCTGTTACAGGGTTGTGATCACTGTGTTCGAAGGATAACTCATGACCCTGTACGCCGCTTATGCTGACGTTTGGTGAGACTAGGAAGCCATCAATCACTGCGCGGAAATTCACACCTTCTGAATAGGCAACATCGAGCGTCCGGACGGAGGGTACCTTGGCATCTACAGCCCACTGAAAGCCCTGTTGAAAATGTTCAGGGAATTCCTGCAGCCATTGCGGCCAATCCTGCGTTGTCTCGAAAGCATCAGGAGCTGTACCCGGAAGGGAATGGTTCCAATCTCCCCCTAAGATGAGGTAATTCCCTTTGTCATTCTCCTTCTTGATATAAGCCGATAAATACTCCAATTGCTGTTTGCGAATCGTTCCGCCTTGGTCAAAGGCTGATAAATGAAGATTGACTAGAATCAGTTCTTTTCCATTATCAACGGGGAATCTGCTCTCCACAAAAGCACGGTCGAGATCAAATTGTTGGCGAGGCCAGGTTTCTTTGCCCGGGAGATCATATCTAATATTACTTGTGCTGTTAAAACGGGATAAAGTTAATAAACCGCTGTTCACCGAGCCCATCGGATCAAGAACAGGAAGCGGTACCCAAGGTACCTTGTAGTTGGTCGCGAAAACATTGCTGTAATCAGCAAATTTATTCGACAAGTAAGAGACTTCATCTATACCGTTGCTACGGGAAGAATCGATGTCGACCTCCTGCAGCATGAACAGGTCCGAGTCTGTAACTGTCATAAGGGACGCTACGGCCTCAAGGTTTATCTTCGTTTGTTCCCTACTGCTTGAGCGTGACTTTGTTCCGCCATCCATAAAGAAATCTTGGCCTTTATCCAACCCGGCGTAGCCAATATTAAAGGTAGTTACAGAAAAGGACTCTCCCTGCTTCATTACTTGCTGCGGATTATTGTTTACAGTAAGTGTAGTAATCTCCTGTGGTTTATAGTCAGTGAGAGTAATATACACTAAAAAACCGCCAAGGATTAGAACGGCAGCTAGAAGGGTGAAGCTGATTGCTTTTATTCTTGTTGAACCCATATGATTCCATCGCTCCTTAGATACATGTTCATAGAACAGACTTTAATGGTGTAAACTTCGACACAACCCAATAACTCCCCTTGTTTTAATAAAAAAAATTTGAGACAATGAGTAGTGATGGTCTGAACTTTAACGTTTTGAAAAGAGGATAACGAATGAATATAGAATCCATTTATGGATTAACTTTTGATCAACTGGCGGCATGGCTGTTAGAACGTGGACATAAAAAGTTTCGGGCTACGCAGGTCTGGGATTGGCTTTATCGGAAGCGGATTACAGACTTTTCGGAAATGCTCGATGTAAATAAAGATTGTGTAGAATTATTAGAGCAGAATTTTGTCATTCATACCTTGGAAGAACATGTAAAGCAGGAATCTGCGGATGGGACGATTAAGTTCCTGTTCCGCCTAAAGGATGGCAACCTGATCGAGACCGTGCTTATGAGACAGAAATACGGCTTGTCTGTATGTGTAACCACGCAAGTGGGCTGCAATATCGGCTGCAGCTTCTGTGCAAGTGGGCTATTGGCGAAGAGCCGGGATCTCTCCAGCGGAGAGATTGTGGAGCAGATTATGAAGGTCCAGCAGCATCTGGATGCGGCGAACCTGGATCAAAAGGTCAGTCACGTCGTAGTGATGGGCATTGGCGAGCCATTCGATAACTTCAAGAACCTGCTCGATTTCCTGGCGATTGTCAAAGATCACAAGGGACTAGCAATTGCAGGCAGAGGGATTACCGTATCAACGAGCGGATTGGCTAACAAAATCGTTGAATTTGCGGATGCGAATACGCAGGTGAACCTGGCGGTTTCTTTGCATGCCCCTAATAATGAACTGCGGACGCAGATCATGAAGATTAACAAGGCCATTCCAATAGAGAAGCTAATGGAGTCTATAGATTATTATTTGGAGAAAACCAAGCGGAGAATTACGCTGGAATACATTCTGATGAAGGATGTAAACGACGGCAGAGAGCATGCGCTTGAGCTGGCCGAGCTGATTGGCGATCGACGCCCGCTCGTCAATGTGAATTTGATTCCTTATAACCCGGTGGATGAACACAGCCAATATCAAAGAAGCGAGCGGGAGACGGTGCGGGCTTTTTTTGATACCTTGAAGAAGCAGGGTGTCAGCGTAAGCACTCGTCTGGAGCATGGTGTGGATATTGATGCTGCCTGCGGACAGCTGCGAAGCAAACAAATCAAGAAATCTAAAGCCATGGCTTGACGGACTACCTCGACAACAATATGTTACTTTTTGTGATACAATGACGTGGCAGGTATTAGGAAAAGAGGTTGATTGAGTTATGTTGACATTTACGGGCTACAATGTGGAGAATGTAAAAGATCCTTTCGGTATACTAACCGGTAAACGGTATGAATTTGTCGTTCAACTGGACGTTCCAGAGGATGATGAGCTGTATGTAGAGAACGGAGTATCCGCTAGAGCGATTATTAAGGTGGATGAAGATCAAGTCAGCATCGTAAGTTATGATCTACAGGAGACAACTTCAGGTCAACTGCTCGATTTCGATATGGAAGAGGACGAGGAAGAAGCGTTACTCCTTTTTTGTAAAGAGCATTTGCCAGAATAATTAAGCAGCATTGACCTCCTTGCCCAATGTTCAATTGTGGCAGGGATTTTTTTAAAATATAAGCATTTATATGATTTGTACTTTAAAGTATCTTTATATTTCTACGAGAAATGGTTGTCGTCCTTTAAGGACGACAATGTTGTTTCTTCTTGTAAGATCTTTCGCAAGTTTGGGATATATCGGTTAAAATATTATAAAGCATCCAAAATAGGAGTTGTATACATGTCTAATGAAGAAGTGTTCTTGACCAAAGAAGGGTTGGCTCAATTAGAGGAAGAGCTGAAGGAATTGAAAGGCGCAGGGCGTAAGGAATTGGCCGCACGGCTTAAATTGGCGATCAGCTATGGAGACTTGAAGGAAAATAGTGAGTACCATTCGGCCAAGGACGATCAATCGTTCATGGAGACTCGTATTATGATTCTGGAGAAAATGTTGACCAAAGCCAAGATCGTGGATGAGAGCCAAATGGATCTGTCAAAGGTTAGTATGGGTTGTATTGTTATTCTGAATGACATCGAATATTCGGAGAAGATCGAATATAGAATTGTTGGAGCTGCTGAGGCAGATGTTCTTAATAACAAGATTTCCTATGAAAGCCCGCTAGGCAAGGAATTGCTGGGTAAAAAGGTCGGAGATATTGTTAGTGTGAATGCACCGATGGGCATCATTAAATATGAGTTGCTTGAGATCAAAATGATGTAACAATATACCGAAAAGCTCCCAACCCTTTGTAAGGGTTGGGAGCTTTTTTGCTGGTATGATAGGTTTTGGCTATGAGATATATTGATTTCAAATCTTAGACGTTCTGCGCTGTTACGCTTATAGTTTGAAGTAACCTACAGCAGAGGAGTTCTATTCATGATCCAAAGTGTGTTATCGACGTTATACCAAGTCATCGTGCCTTTGTCCATTCCTGTGATCGTGGGTGCCCTACTTGGGCGGTTTAAGAATCTGGATACGAAGCCGTTATTGACGCTTTATCTATACTTTTTAACGCCGGCAATTATTTTAAATACATTGGCTACTGCCGAGATATCCATGAATGATATTTATAAGACGCTCGCCTTTTCGCTTCTAAATCTAATCTTCTTATGGGCGATTGCGAATATAGTCGGCAAATTATTGAAGCTAGATCCATCCGAAGTATCCGGTCTGACCTTGATTTCAACGTTTACGAATAGCGTGAATTATGGACTTCCGCTGGTGTTGCTAGCTTTCGGACAGCTTGGTCTCGATAAGGCCTCTGTATATGTGATCGGACAGATGATTATCGTGAATACGATAGGCGTTTATTTTGCAGCAAGATCTCAGTTCTCGGTAAAAAATGCAGTGAAATCGGTCTTTTCACTTCCTGCCATTTACGCAGCTCTGTTGGCCCTTCTTCTCCGTATCTTTGGCCTGCATTTGCCTGCAGAGGTGGCTACAGGGGTTGCCTTGGTAGCTGGAGGATATTCACCGGTGGTACTGGCGATCCTTGGCGCACAGATGGTTAAAGTGAGAAACATGCCATCCGCACGCAAGGGTCAGTCTACTTTTTGGACTGGGCTGTCGATTCGATTAATCTTAGCGCCGCTAGTGGCTTACCTCGGATTATCGATCCTGCAAATTACCGGAACCTTGTTCTCTGTGCTGCTGATTTTGGCTTCTATGCCAGTTGCCGTCAACGCCGTCGTGCTAGCCGAGCGTTTTAATGCCTCACCGGAGCTGGTATCCAAATGTATTTTGTGGACGACGCTTGCTTCGTTTCTCGTGTTGCCGGTGCTTATAGTGTTAGTGCAAGGTGCGTAACCCTTAGAAATCAAAATGATCTGGGTCTGGACCTACCCGCTGATCTTGGTTGAGAGAGTTAATTAGAGTCATATCCTCGTCAGATAATTTGAAATCAAACACGTCTACATTTTCGACGATCCGGTGTTCTTTAGTAGACTTAGGAATGGTGATAATCCCCCGTTGCAGGTCCCAACGGACAATAACCTGAGCGACGGATTTGTCATGTTTGACGGCAATTTGTTTCAGTACAGGCTGATCGAACAATTGACCTTGCATTAACGGAGACCAAGCTTCTAATTGGATTCCTTGCTCTTTGCAGAAGTCGAGCAGCTCTTGCTGATTCAAATAAGGATGTAATTCAACTTGATTGACCATCGGCTTAATCTCAGCATCCTTCAGTACATCTTCAAGATGGTGAATCTGGAAGTTGCTGACCCCAATGGCTTTTACCCGGCCCTCTTTATACAACGTTTCAAGCGCTCTCCAAGACTCTTTATATTTTCCTTTTACAGGCCAGTGAATAAGGTACAAATCCAGGTATTCAAGTCCGAGTTTTGCTAAGCTAGCCTCGTAGGCGGCAATGGTTTCTTCGTAGCCCATATCTGCGGTCCAGACCTTTGAGGTTACGAAAAGCTCTTCTCTGGACAAGCTGTTCTCTTGCAGAGCCTCTTGGATGGCTTGTCCCACGCCTGTTTCATTCTCATAAATTGCGGCAGTGTCAATGCTGCGGTAACCGTGTCTAATAGCCGATTTGATCGCTTGTATCAGTTCTGCGCCTTCTTCCACTTTAAATACGCCAAGCCCTAGCCAAGGCATATTTACACCGTTGTGTAATGTAGTTGTATCCTGTAGATGTTGAGCCATAATAAAGTAACCTCCTAAGATATTTAAAAGTTTGTTTGGGTTGTTAATGGACTGCTCTTTAAGCAGCTTTAGTCTGGAGAGGAGCCTCATCTTTCTTCTCCAGAGCACGGCTCCATGCCGTCAGTATTACTGCGGACAGAACCATGATGGCACCTACCCAAGTGGTATGAATCAGTCCCATATGATCTGTGACGATGCCGCCAAGGTACGCACCAATGGCAATACCAGCGTTAAAAGCAGCAATATTTAATGCAGAAGCTACATCTCGTGCACTTGGCGCATATCGATCTGCAAGCGTAACAACATGTACTTGCAAGCCGGGCACGTTCATGAAAGCTAACAGTCCCATAAAGAAGATCGTAATCAGTGCGGCAACCTTGTAAGGTGCGGTAAAAGCTAAGACAAATAAGACGACAGCTTGGACTGCAAACATATAGAATAGAGCATTCATCGGTTGGCGGTTGGCGGCTTTACCTCCAATCACGTTCCCGATGGCAATCGCAATGCCGTATACAAGCAAGATTACGGCGACTGTATTCTCTTTGAAGCCGCTGATCTCATGCAGAAGGGGCGATAAATAAGTAAAGACTACAAATGTGCCCCCATAGCCCAAAGCCGTAATCGCGAAGGCAAGCAGTAAACGCCCATTGGTGACCAGCTTAACTTGCTCACGAAGGGGTGTATGGGTACCTTTGCGCAGCCCGGATGAAGGAACAAGGATCAGATTGCCGATGAGTGCTATAAGCCCGATAGCAATAATAGCAACAAATGCAGCACGCCAGCCGAGTTGTTGGCCAAGGAACGTACCTAGCGGAACGCCAGTAACAGTAGCTACTGTAAGTCCAGTGAACATGATGGCAATGGCACTGGCCTTACGATCCTCAGGCACGAGGTCGGCGGCAATGGTCGAAGCAATCGACATGAACAAGCCATGGGCCAGAGCGGAAATTACTCTCGCGATTAACAGCAGTGTAATTCCGTCCGCAGCCGCCGCAAGACTATTGCCGATAATAAAGACGATCATAATGCTTAGCAGTAAGGTTTTGCGCGATATCGACGTGGTTAGCGACGTTAAGATGGGTGCGCCAAAAGTTACTCCTAAAGCGTATAAAGTAACGGTCAACCCGGCTGTGGTTACCGGTATATGCAGATCCGTGGCGATTAGAGGCAGCAGCCCCACACTGATAAACTCAGTGGTACCAATCGCAAAGGCACTAATGGCTAGAGCTAAGAGCGCCAAGGTGCTTCTTTTTTTATCTAAGGACATTTCTTTCACTCCTACGCTGTGTTAATCACCGGCCGGTAAGTGCTATTATGAAGAGATCTGTCCATTAAGTATAGTACGTACTTTAAAGTGCTATAGGTACTAAAAAGTACCTATAGCGCAACTCGCCAAACCGCAAAAAGCATGGGCACCCTGATCTCGTCAGGTTTGCCCATGCTTTTTTGCTATGCTTGTTATATAGTCCCAATAGGGTTAACTAGACCGTTGTTTGAGGTGGCGCCGTTTAGTTGTGCCTTTGTTAGTGGCGTGCCCACCCGATCCTCCACCAACCGCCTGCTGTTGTCTTGTTCCTGGGCTTTCAATAGCGGAGTTTGTTCCACCGGTGCTGAACGTTCCGCCTCCGCTTACTACCTGAGTTGCGGAGGCATTCTGGCTCCGTTTAGGCAGTTTAACCGTCTGGGTATTGATAACGACCACAACTTCTTTGCGATACGGATATAATAAGAGGGGCTTAGCTTTGCCGCGTTTGTAGCCCCCACTGCCTAGGTTAGTCGCATCACCGCCTGCGCCGACACTTTGTTGTTGGCGTGTATAGGGAGAAGCAATGGCGGCATTATTGCCGCTTGCGCTGCTGCGCCCTGCACCGCTTGCAATTTGTGTAGTGTTGGGGGCGTTCGTATATTGATTGTTGATGACAAAGACTAATCTGTCCACTCCGTGGAGTGGGGTCCTTGTAATTATGCGCCGTTTTCCTTTTTGAATAATGACAACGATCCGGTCTCTTTTATAGGCCACCCATATTCACTCTCCCATACTTTGACTTCATTAACATTAATGCAGATGGGGGGAATAAGTGATGAATACGGGCGATCTATCTCGAAAAACAATCATTTGCCTAAGTAGCTGCCTACTAAACGGTTTATTTATTCAAAGCTATATTTGATCCCCCATTGCTCCCGGACATTGCTCATAATGTCCATGACATCCAAGGAGAGGTTGAGGGTCTCTTTATGGCTTTTATCTGCAATATACCGCTGCATATCTTCAATCTCGTATTGCAAAGCTTTGGCTGTATCTCCAGCTTCAATCGTCTCTACTGTGCCATCCAAATATTGAATGGTGGCTTTGCTGGCCCGCGGGAAATTGTCTACGGTAATAAATCCGAGTTCTCCTGCAACCACCCCCCGTTTAGGCATTTTGGAGCGCATTGTAAGGGAGATTACCGCCATTTCATCTGCCGCATTGTTAAGAATAATACCGGATTGCTCGTCCACTCCTGTCTCGAATTGTTTTACCGTAGTAAGAATCTCATGGGGCTGTTTGGACAGGAAGAATCTTGTGAAGGACAGCGCATATGTCCCAATATCCAGCAGTGCTCCGCCCGCCAGATCTTTGCTGAAGAAACGGTTGTTCACATCATATTCTTTATGGCTGCCAAAGGAGACCTGCACCATTTTGAGGCGCCCGATGATGCCATCATCAATGAGCTGCCGCAGTTTCTTATACAGTGGCATATGGTAGATGGTCATAGCTTCGGCCACAACCAGATCCTTTTCAGCGGCAAGTCGGGTGACTTCTTGAAGTTGTTTGCTGTTCACCGTGATTGCTTTTTCGCAGAGAACATGTTTGTTATTCTGTAAGCTTTCAATGATGTATTCATAATGATTGCTATGTGGCGTAGAGATGTACACTACATCAATTGCAGGATCTTGCAGCATTTCACTGTAACTGCCATAAGCTTTCGTGGCTCCATATTGATTAGCGAATTGTTGTGCTTTCTCCAAGCTTCGCGACCCAACCGCATACAACGTTCCTCCCGTTTCATTCAGCGCAGCCGCAAATTCGGCAGCTATACTTCCTGGACCGACAATTGCCCACTTTAAAGGGTTCATTTCCAGCACCTCACTTGTTTGATTTTTTGTTTTTATTTAGAGATACCTTGATTCCATCTGAACCATTCATCTTCATAAAAGTTTTAATATTAAGCACATTTGTGCAATATAATAATAAATGTGCAAAACAATCGTCTACAGTATAGCGGGGGGGTCTAAATCCGTCAAACTGTTGAATACGCGGGGGCGTTGTAACATGGATCGAACAGAAGATAAGAAGCTGCTTATTAAAATAGCACAAATGTATTATGAACAGAATTTAACGCAGAGTGAAATCTCCAGCCAACTTGGTATATATCGTACCACCATCAGCAGGATGCTAAAGAGGGTACGTGAAGAAGGGATCGTTACAATAACTATTAATTACGATACTGGCGATCATTTTACATTGGAGCAGGAGCTGAAGGAGCGGTTCGGGCTACGGGAAGCCATTGTTGTGGAGGTAGATCCTGCACAGTCCAGCACGATTAAACGCAAAGCTATAGGACAAGCCTGTGCGAGATGGCTCGAGCAAGTGCTTCTCCCGAAAGATACGATTGGGTTTTCTTGGGGAAGCAGCTTAGCTAGCGTTGTAGAAAGCCTAACACAAGCCCAGAGATCATTTGTAACCTGTGTACCTACGGTCGGCGGCCCATCAGGAAAGATGGAGAGCGGGTACCATGTAAATAACATCTGTTATCAAGCTGCTCTAAAATGGGGTGCGCGCTCGTTAATGATTGATGTTCCAGCGATCACGGAGCAAAAGGAAACTAGAGATCAACTGATGAATTCCCAGTATTATCAGACCATTGCCAAGGCGTGGGACCATCTGGATATCGCTGTGTTCGGCATCGGATCGCCGGAAATGAAAGGGGAAGAGGCGTGGCGCGGTTTTTATGGTGATGCAGTGATTGCTGAGCTGGAGAATGGAAAGGTCGCTGGTGATATCTGTTCACGATTCTATGATGGCAACGGGATTCCCGTGCATACCGGAATATCGGATCGAACACTGACCATTGAGCTGGAGCAAATTAAGCAAGCACGGTATTCGATTGGTGTAGCGGAGTCACTTGAGAAGGTAACGGGGATCCTTGGGGCACTAAATGGGGGTTATATGAATGTACTTGTAACGACCCAAGAAACAGCGCAGAAGATATTGGAGTACTAACTACTAAATGTAAACAATTGAATTTCGTGAAAATAACCTGAAAATGGCATGCAAATTGCTTAAAATTTTGCTTGTAAGCACCAGACAGAGCGTGTAAGATATACAAGGTATTCATATTGAACATTTATAAAAATATAAGTTTCACATTATACATTATCCTTATATTTGCTTGTCAACTCATATAATCTTGGGAATATGGCCCATAAGTTTCTACCGGATAACCACTGTAATTATCCGACTATGAGTGAAATAGCGCATCTAGGGTTCCGCTTCCTGACTATGGAAGGACTGGACCGAGCGATGCGGACACTATGCAGTGTTACACCACTAAGGGACAAAAACCCAGAAGGACAAATTCACTTGAGAGAAACGACTCAAGGGATTTGTCCTTTTTTTGTTTTTAATTCAGAAGGAGAGATCAAGTTTACTATGAAGGTACTTCAAGAGCGCATCAGACAAGAGGGTCTTATTTTATCAGATACGGTACTAAAGGTAGATTCATTTCTGAATCATCAGGTGGATACGGAGCTTGCCTTACAAATTGGACAGGAGTTCAAGCGGTTGTTCGGACATTTGCCTATCACTAAAATCATCACTATTGAAGCGAGTGGCATTCAATTTGCCATGGCTACGGCCATCGCCTTAGGCGTACCGTTTGTATATGCGAAGAAGAAGAAAGCAGTGACCTTATCTGAAGCGGTCTATTCCGCGCCGGTACATTCTTTTACACGCAAAGAGGATTATATGGTTAGTGTCTCGCAAAAATATATCGGACCAAGCGATAAGGTGCTTATTGTAGATGACTTTTTGGCTACTGGTGCTGCTCTTGTTGGACTGGTTGATATCGTGCAAGAGGCTGGCGCTGAGCTCCTTGGCGTTGGTTGTGTGATTGAAAAATGCTTCCAAGAAGGCCGGAGTCTACTCGAGGATAGAGGGATAGAAGTCCATGCTTTAGCCCGGATTACATCTATGTCACCAGGTGAAATTCATTTCATTGATAATGAAAGTTCAAAAGAGCCAATCAAGGAGAGTGCGAGATGTTAAGCAAGAAAAAAGTATTTGCGTTAGGATTTCAGCATGTACTGGCGATGTATGCCGGAGCAGTTGTTGTTCCGCTGATCGTAGGGAACGCGCTGAACCTGAATGCCACCCAAATGGCCTATCTTATCGCAGCTGATTTGTTTACTTGCGGGTTAGCTACTTTGCTGCAGATTATGGGCACTAAGTATTTTGGCAGCAGGCTGCCGGTTATTCTTGGATGTACCTTTACGGCAGTAGGGCCGATTATCGCTATCGGCAGTGCCAACAATTTGGCGACGGTGTACGGAGCAATTATTTTATCTGGTTTATTCGTGGTACTGGCGGCCCCCCTTTATGGGAAGCTGCTGAGGTTTTTCCCAACGATAGTAACGGGCTCAGTCGTGACCATTATTGGGCTATCTCTTATTCCTGTAGCTATGAATAGCGTAGCTGGCGGAGAAGGCAGCGCTGATTTTGGGAATCCCCGCAATTTGTTGCTTGCACTGATCACGCTGCTGGTCATTTTAGCGGTTAACCGTTTTACTACAGGATTTCTTCGCTCGGTCTCTGTCTTGATAGGTCTTTTAGTGGGTACAATTATTGCTTATGGAATGGGCATTGTTAGTTTCTCTACAGTAGGTGAAGCCTCTTGGGTAAGTGTTGCACAGCCTTTCTACTTCGGATGGCCTCAGTTCAATCTTACGGCTATTTTCACTATGATCATTGTTAATATTGTTAGTATGGTGGAGTCTACAGGTGTTTACTTTGCGATTGGTAAAGTGACGGATCAGAAAGTGGAACAAAAGCAGATCGTAAACGGGCTGCGTTCGGAAGGTTTGGCGATTATGCTGGGCGGGATCTTTAATGCATTTCCGTACACAGCATTTTCGCAAAATGTAGGTCTGGTCTCGCTGACTCGGGTCAAAACTCGGAATGTTATTTTTGCAGCCGGCGGGATTATGGTTGTGCTTGGACTACTGCCTAAATTGGCGGCTCTGACAACGGTTATTCCCAATGCCGTACTGGGTGGAGCGATGATCGTGATGTTCGGATCGGTTGCTGTTTCCGGGATGTCGATTCTGTCAGAGGTAGATCTGCGCAAGGATGGTAATCTGCTGATTGCCGCTTGTAGTATCGCTGTTGGTTTGGGTTCGGCAACTGTACCTGCAATGTTCGATCAATTGCCTGAATTCGCTCGGATGCTGCTGCAAAACGGTATCGTATCCGGTTCCCTTACAGCGATTGTGCTGAATATCTTCCTCTCGAAGACAAAGGATAATGTTCTGGCAGAAGATCCTGCTGCCCCTGTTCTAACGAAAGAAACTCAAGTTTCTTAATACGTCTAATTCATGTTAAAAGACCAAGCTCTGGTGTGCTGAAACCTAAGCTTGGTCTTTTTCTCATGCTCAGAGCTTGTGCATATGCACAAAAAAATAGGTTGTCCCGTCAATATTATTGGGTTTGTAAGCGCAGTATACTCAGTTTAGAAAGCGTTATCAAATTACACACTGTATAGTGTCAAATTCTTATACTAGGGGGCAACTAGAGATGGAAGGCACAGTAATTAACTGGATGGGCGCGATTGCGGGATTGATTCTGGCCGTCGTATTGATTTTCAAAAAGGTTAACCCGGTCTACGCACTCTTTTTAGGCGCGATTGCCGGAGGGATATTAGGCGGGGCATCCATTGCAGAGACAGTACAATATATCATCGACGGAACGAATAGTGTTATGGGGGCAGTTGTACGTGTACTCGCGGCTGGTGTGCTGGCCGGGGTATTGATTGAATCAGGGGCAGCCGAACGAATGGCCGAGACCATAGTAGATAAGCTTGGCGAAAAGAAAGCGTTATTATCTATAGCGCTGGCAACTATGATTATTACAGCGGTAGGCGTATTCATCACAGTCGCTATCATTATTGTCGCTCCAATCGCTTTGTCCGTAGGTAAGAAGATCGGCATTTCCAAAACCGCTTTGCTGCTCGCACTGGTCGGTGGCGGTAAAGCCGGTAACATTATTTCACCGAACCCGAACACCATTGCCGTAGCTAAAGGCTTTGATGTAGATTTGGCTCAGGTCATGATTCATGGATTCATCCCAGCCATTGCGGGTCTGATTGTCACTGTTATTATTGCTAATCTGCTGGTCAACAAAGGTGTGAAAATTGCAGAGGGCGACGTTGTAACTAAAGAGGAAGACAGTACTAAGGTTAAACCTAGCTTTGGCCGTGCCATCGTCGCTCCAGTTGTCGCTATTTTACTTCTAGCCATTAACCCAATCGGAAATATTCTAAATATTGAATTGCTGAAATCATTTAAAGTCGATTCTATGATCATCTTGCCTCTTGCCGGCATTATTGGATTGATTGCTATGAAACAAACGAAGAACATCATTTCTTTTACAACCTCAGGGTTAAATAAAATGACAGGTACAGCCATTATCCTGATAGGTGCTGGTGCTATCGCTGGTATTATCTCGAAATCGGATTTGAGTGCTACTGTTGTAGATGCAATAACGGCTATGGGGATTTCCGGAACGTTCCTTGCGCCAATTGCAGGGATCCTGATGGCGGCTGCTACAGCATCAACCTCTACGGCTTCTATCGTGGCTGCCGGATCATTTGGTCCCGCTATTCTTTCGATGGGCACAGCGCCGCTAAATGCAGCAATTATGGTGCACACCGGGGCTACAGTCATTGACCATCTGCCACACGGTAACTTCTTCCACGTGACCGCTGATTCCGTTAAGATGAACATTAAGGACCGGATGTCACTGATTCCTTATGAAAGTCTCGTGGGTCTGACGATGGCTATCGTCGCCACTATATTATACGGCTTCATCCTATAATTTATATTTGCAACTAGAAGGGACGGATATTCTATGAATAAAGACTTTGTCATCGTATTGGCACCGGATTCTTTCAAGGAAAGTATGACAGCCAAAGAAGCTTGTGAAGCCATGGAAAAAGGCATTCATAAAGTAAATTCTAATATTACTTGTATTCATGTACCCATGGCAGATGGCGGCGAAGGAACGATGCAGTCCTTGGTCGATGCAACGGAAGGTACAGTATATATAACAAAAGTTAAAGGGCCACTGGGCAATGAAGTTAGCGCATCCTACGGAATCACAGGAGACGGGCTGACAGGGGTGCTGGAAATGGCTAGTGCGAGTGGCATTCAGCTGGTATCCCCAGAGACACGTAACCCGTTGATTACAACTACCTACGGGACAGGACAATTAATCAAAGCATGTCTGGATCGTGGGGTCAGCAAGCTGCTGATCGGTATCGGTGGCAGTGCCACCAATGACGGAGGCGCCGGGATGGTGCAGGCATTAGGCGGCAGGCTGCTGGATGCCGAAGGCAATGAGCTGTTGTTTGGTGGTGGTGAGCTCGGCAGATTAGCCCGTATTGATCTGAGTGGATTTGACCCTCGCCTTAAGGATGTACAGGTTGAAGTGGCCTGCGACGTTACGAATCCATTATGTGGTCCGACTGGGGCTTCCAATGTATTTGGTCCGCAAAAAGGGGCTACTTCGGATATGATCAAACAGCTGGACAGCAATCTGCATCATTATGCGAGTGTCATCAAAGAGCAATTGGGTTTCGATATTATAGATATGCCTGGTGCTGGTGCGGCGGGTGGCCTTGGGGCAGGACTGGTGGTGTTCTTAAACGGAATATTAAAAAAAGGCATTGAGCTTGTGATCGACTATACTGGACTTGAAGAAAAAGTGCAGCAGGCGGACATGGTGTGGACCGGGGAAGGAAGCATCGATTTCCAGACCCAATATGGCAAGACTCCGCTTGGCGTTGCTGAGGTAGCTAAGAAATATAATAAACCTGTGCTGGCTTTTGCGGGACGGATCGGCGATCAGACGGAAGTGCTGTATGATAAAGGGATTGATGCTATTTTTGGGATCATGCCAGGTGCAGCTTCATTGGAGGATGCCTTGAATAAAGGGCAAGAGAATCTGGAAAGAACGGCTGAGAATGTGGCTAGGTTAGTCATGTTGAACCAAGGAAGCTGATTGAATTATACAAAGTGATAGAGGGGCTGACTGAACGGAGTCAGCCCCTTTTTTCTTTTTTAAGGTAGAAGCTTTCTGAGTAGAATATAAAGGGACAGGAGGTACAGACATGAAGATATCGAAATCACTCGCAGGACAAATAGCACAAGAAATGATGAGCGTAGTTCCTTATAACATTAATGTTATGGATGAGAGCGGCTTTATTGTAGGAAGCGGAGATCTGAAACGGGTCGGAACCTTACATGAGGGAGCGAGAATAGCCATTCAAAGTGGGCATGTCTTTGAAGTGTACGAGGATGGCAGCGGCATGAAGCCGGGGGTGAATGAACCCATTATTATAGATCATAAAGTTTTGGGTGTGGTAGGTATTACGGGACATCCAGATGAGGTTAGGCCGTTTAGTAAGCTGGTCAGAGTCACTACTATATTACTTATTGAGCAGGAAGCAAGGAACAAGCTGGAACAGGATGAGCGAGTAAAACGTGTGAAATTTTATCATGAATTGTCTTATCGTAAAGAAGCATATGATCTTGAGTTTCTGGAACGGGCGGGCAGCTATGGGCTTGATCTTAAGAAAAAATGCTGGGCGATCCTAGTGGAAGGCGATGTGAACGGAAAAGAATTCAAAAATGTATTTAGGTCCTATCCACATTACTGGAATTTGGAGAATGATAAGGCGGTTTTTTTTATAACGGATGTTTTTCTTTATAAAGAGCTCATAGGAAAACTAAATTCATGTGCGAATGTGGGGCGAATAGGTTCTGGCGAAGCAGAGGAGTTAGCTGCTTATTCACTTGAACAGGCCCAGGCGGCGATTAGTGTTGGTAGTAGAGTCGACCCGCTCAAGATACTGTACACTTATGAAGAACTAAGATTCTTAATTCATCTCTCCTATGACGGGGCAGAACGGCCCGGGACGATTTATGCTCTACTGGATCAGTCGGGCGATAAGACAGGCCTGATTGAAACACTGCAAGTATTTATTGCTGAGAATGGGGACCATAATCGTACTGTACAGAAGCTGAATATTCACCGAAATACACTGAACTACCGGCTTAATCGCATTCATACATTAACGGGCAAAAATCCACGCAACTACATGGAGTTGTTTGAATTGTTGTGCGGATTGATGTGGCGTAAGTAGTCTAAATCCCCCTATTCCAATTGCCATCCTGATTTTATAGGCATAAACTTAGATAAGCTTGTATAGATAAATTAGGACAGGGATGGATAGGAATGAATGAGAAAGTAGTAATGAATGATAAAGTAGTCATGCCATTATGGACCATGTGCCTTTTTATCGTAGTGATGAACACAACGATGTTTAATGTATCACTTCCAACCATTATTCAGGATCTCCAAATTTCTGCTGATCTAGGTTCATGGGTAATTTCGAGCTATTCGATTGGATATGCTTTATCGACGGTTATTTATAGCCGCTTATCAGACGTGGTGCCGATTCGGAGACTTTTGACCGTTGGCTTAATTACTCTCGGGTTGGCCTCAGTGTTTGGATTATTTGCGCATGACTTTAATACATTATTGATAACGAGAATAGTACAATCTGCTGGCGCGGGTGCGATGGCTGGATTGGGTCTCGTACTGGCTAGCCGTTATGTGCCTATTGAAAGACGTGGTGCGGCTATCGCCATGATCTCCGCAGGGAGTGCAATGGCCTTTGGTTTGGGCCCGATTTTTGGTGGTGTCATCAGTCAGTATTTTGGCTGGAATGGGTTATTCGGAATTACTTGCCTTGTGCTTGTTGTATTGCCAGTACTACTGCGGTTATTACCTAAGGAACAGCCGAAGCCTGCAAGCTTTGATGTTATTGGGGCGGCGCTGACCGTTGTAAATGCAGCAAGTCTGCTGGTAGCCGTAACCACCCAATCTCTGGTATGGTTGGCAGTGGGCGTAGTGTCTATTATCGTGCACGCTTGGTATTTGAAGAAGGCGAAGGAATCCTTTATTAACCCGCAGCTGCTAAAAATGCCGGGATACTTGAAGCTAGTTACCATAGGCTTTTGTATTCTGGTGCTGAACTTGGGGAATTTGTTCCTGATGCCGCTTGTGCTCGCTAATCTGTTTGGTAAATCCGCGTTGATGATTGGTTTGTTTATCGCACCAGGTGCGTTATTATCCGCATTTCTTACCCGTTTTGTTGGACGTTTTATTGACCGGTATGGCAACTTGCGCTTCTTAATCATAGGGCATTGTATTCTTGCCGCTGTTATGGCTGCATTTGCGCTGAACCTTTCTGTATCTCCTGTAGTTCTTCTGCTTGGTTATCTTTGCTTCTCTCCGGCCTTCTCGGCGACAATGGCATCCTTAAATAATGAAGCTTCTCGGGTTCTTCCGCGAACTTGGATTGGTTCAGGTATGGGGCTTTTACAACTGATTCAGTTCTTTGGAGGTTCTGTATCTGTTGCGGTCTGTGGGCTGTTGCTGCATGCTCAGCGTGATCTTGCGCCGGCAAAAGCCTATGAGCATGTATACGGACTGTTGCTCCTTGTCAGCTTGTGTTCGTTAGGAGTTCTCCTTTTATATAGACGTTCTTATTCCAAAAGTAATGCTGGGCAATCTATACAAGCTTAGAACTGAAACGAAAAGGTGATAAAAACGTATCAGATGCTATAGCAGATATAAGGAAGGAATGGTAATAATGGATAACGGGATGAGTGTAGTTTTAATCGAAAAAATGCCAGAAGGTGATCTACGAGTGATTGAAGAGCATACGTGGAGCATGAATATGATAACTGCACTTGAACATGTCAATTATATAGTGGTGGGCAGTAAGGAATATGAGGCGGTTGAAGGACGACTGAATGTGGATGAGGGCAAGCTGGAGCTTTTGCTTGTTCCGATGCACACTGAGGGATAGAAGATCATCAGGGAAGGAGAACCTTACGATGGCTAAAGAAGAAAGGGATAAGGAATTGCCTGCATCAAAATTATTTACCGCAGATGGCAAACCCATCCGTGTATTATCAACATCGCTAGGCATAGCCTTATTAGCGAATGCTATGTTTATTCCTGGCGGAGCGGGGGCTAGCGCGAATACTTCTGCGGGCGAACCACAGCTAGTCTCTTGGTCTAATGAAGAGGTTAAAGCTTATTTTGATAAAAATGTGGATTGGAATATTCCCTACCCCGAAGAAGGTACGAAAGAGGTAGAGGAGCAAGGCCAAGGCGTAGTAACTTCAAACGGAACAACGGTAGTGAATAACTATGGCGGTTATCATTCAGGTTTTGGCTGGACGGATTTGCTTCTGTATCACATGTTGTTTAACAGCGGTGCCAATTACTCCTCCAGAGGATGGGCTAAGGACCGTCCTACCTATTATGGAGGCACGAGAACCACTTATAAACCACCTACTTATAGCAGCGAAAAGTTCCAGAATAAAAAGGTGCCCGGTTCTGTAGTGAAACCTAAAACCTCAACCTCATCCACGGGTTCCATCACGAGAAGAGGTTCCTCTTCAAAGAACGGAATCGGTGGCACTTCCAGTGGCTTAAACTCTTCGAAGAACTCTAAATCAAGCTCAGGCTCGAAATCTTCATCGAGATCTGGTTCCAGCAAGAGTGGTTTCGGCGGATGAGTGATCAGCAGAGCGTGTTTGAGATTCTAGATTTGTCTGATCTGGAGCGGGGCCCACGGGTACAAGCGCTGCATGAGCTTGGGTTCACTTGGGCAGATCTAGAGGAAGAAGAGTACTGGATGGATGCAATAGCTGTGATGCGCAGCGACATTTATAAAGAGCTTGAGGAAGCCTCCGCAAAGCTGTGGGCTATCCTCGATAAAGCGGTTCGGTATATACATCTAAAACGCGATTTGTATGAGCTGCTGGGCATTCCTCCTGTTCTTTGGGAGATGCTTGATGGGTTTCCTATTCCGGAAGAAGGTCTAATCAGTCGGTATGCAAGGTTCGATTTTGCGATAGCTAATGATGGAACCATCAAGCTTCTGGAACTGAATGCCGATACACCTACAGGTTATGTGGAGGCTTCCATAGCAACACCTTGGATCTGTGAACAGGCGGGTGTGACTAGTCCAAATCATGCGATGAAGCAACAACTTGCCGCAGCCTGGCAGATAGAACGACCAGATACCGCAGCTTGTGTTGCTTATGGCTCTCATCTTGAAGATTCGGGTACGATTGAAGCCTTGGCCAGACATAGCGGGCTTACTATTCAGTGTGTGGATTGTCTCGATCTGTGGGTCGATGAGGGCATTCTGAAGGACGGGGAGGACCGGGTGATAAAGCGGATGTTCGCCCTATATCCTAAAGAGTGGATGGCCGTCGATGAGGGTGGAGATGCACTTGCCTATGCTGTTGAACAGGGAAATCTTCAGCTTTTTAATGGACCACACAGTATCCTGTTGCAGTCTAAGGGATTGATTGCAGCTGTGTGGGGAATGTATGAGCTTGGCTTATTATTTGACAATGAAGAGCGTGAGGCGATCTCACGTTATATTTTGCCGACTTATAATAAGCCTGTGTTCTCTGGCAGCTTTGTGTCCAAATCTGTATTTGGCCGCGAAGGCGGTTCTGTACGTCTCTTTGACGATAGTGGAACTCTAGAAATTGAGGACGAAGAGGGTTATGATAGCAGTCAGCTTTTTCCCTCTGTATATCAAAAAAGAGCTGAACTAGCCCGAATACACACCGCCGAAGGTGAATTCCACCTACTGACAGGCATGTTCGTCATTAATGGGAAGCCGTGTGGGCTGCTCGGCCGGGCTGGCGGACTGATTACGGGCAATGCCAGTCATTTTATCGCGTTGGGAGTGAGATAGTTGGATAAAAGTAAGGCTATAAACAAGTCGTCTACTAGATTAGTAAAGGCCCGGATCGGGGCTTTATGTATGATGCTTCTAACGGTATTGCTGCTTAGTGCATGTTCCAGTAATCAGGGGAGTGTGTTTGATTCAGGCACTGCCGAAACTTCTGACAGTGTTGCACGGGTACCTTGGGATTACCGGGTTGTGGAGAGTACTGTAGGTGATCTAATTGGTAGCGATATGACGGTGTTGCCGGATAATGAGCTGCTGCCGAATGATGAGAATTATGCTACTGGCGATAAAATATGGACACTGCAGTTCATGGACGCTGAGCTGATCACAGATGCCGACCAACGCAATGAAGTCCGCCTCTCTTCCTGGACGACCATTAAATCGTATCCCGATGAAAAAACAGCAGTCGAGGATCTTACCAACCTTAAGGTATCGGTAACTACAGATGTTGATCTTGTAGGAGTATACAAGACAAAATATAATGAGAAGACAAGAAACTTTGCCGTCCTCGAGCTGCCTTCCGGCAACCGGATCAAGCAGCCGATAGACGATGAGCGTTATGCAGCATTAGAGAAAGAAAAGACCGCTTCCGTAGTCCTTGAGGAAGTACATGATTTCGCCGATTATGACTCGGCATATGCGAAATTTCGGGGGTGGGCAAAGTGACGATTGTTGTTAATTTAATAGTCAGTATATTTGTGATTATTCTTCTGCAATTGTTGGGTATGGTTATCTTTGGCTTGATGACCCCGTTCAAGGATATGGAAGAGCTGAAAAAAGGGAATGTGGCTGTAGCTCTAGCGCTTGGCGGCAAATTTCTCGCTACAGCAATTATCATTGGAGTAGCGGCGTATACGAATACCTCTATTCTGCATATGATCATTTGGTTTGCTGTCGGTTATGTGTGCCTCATCGCTGCTTATTGGATTTTTGAATTGGCGACCCCAAGCTTTAAAATTTCAGAACATCTGGAAAAAGGCAATGTGGCAGTAGGCACCATGCTCTGCTTGGTGTTTATCGGCACAGCATTTGCAGTCAGCAGTTTGATTGTTTAGTTCACAAATCGCAGATGGACATGGATAAGGCTGCCCTCAGTAATAACCTCGAGAGGCAGCTTTATTAATGTGAGGAAGGGATGGCAGATGCATTTTTTTCTGAGAATATCCAACAGGATGATGCGTTTACGCAAACGGTCGATCGGTCTGATTATTTTGATCTTTATAATTCTTAGCGCATCGATAGCTTACCTGCTTGAACCGAGTACATTCCACAACTGGTTTAATGCCTTCTATTGGGTTATGACAACGATGGCCACCGTTGGGTATGGGGATTATTTTGCCGAGACGGTAGTGGGTAAGCTATTCACCATGTTTCTGTATATTTTTGGGATTGGTCTTCTCAGCTTGGTTATTGGCAAGGTCATTGACTCTATTGCAGAGGTGCAGAGAAGGAGAGGAGCAGGAACTTTGAGCTTCCGGGGAAAGGATCATGTGATATTAATCAATTGGAGTAAGAAAGCGCAAGCTGCGGTAGATGAGGTGTTATGCTATTCACCTAAATGTCATATCGTCATCATTGATGAGATAGGACGGCATCCGCTGGAGCATATGGAGCAGGTCCACTTTGTAAGCGGTGATGCTTCCAGCGATGAGATTCTCCTTAAAGCTAACATACACGAAGCCAGGGCAGCCATTGTGTTCGGAGACACACGGATTGATGAAGCATCGCTAATTGACGGGAAATCTCTGCTTATCGCCTCCAGCATTGAGCGCATAGCGCCACAAGTACATACTACCGTAGAAATTATGCAGGAGAAGAATATACAGAATTTCAGGCATGTTCAGGTCAATGAATTCGTTCTGTCGCATGATGCCATTTCTAGATTGGCAGTCCGATCCGCTCTGCAAGAGGGGAATTCAGAGGTGATTACGCAGCTGCTGAGCCGCCAGTATGGGGATGATATTTATGAGATTCCAGTGAATAGTGCATGGAAGACCTATGGGCAGGCGTTTCAGGAATTGCTCCTTCAAGGTGCAACTTTACTCTCGGATCGTAGTGACCTTAGCATCAATCGCAAGCTGGACCAGCCTATTCCTAAAGAGGCTAGATTATATATTGTTTCGGATGAAGAGACGTATCGGACAATTAAAGGTTAGGTCAGTGATAAGCGAGTAAAGCGGATTTTCGGGAGAATGGCTTCTCGGAATTCCGCTTCTTTTTGTTTGCCGTTCCTTCCTTAAGGGTAAGAGATGAATATTATCGTTACTCTACCTTTCGGAAGGAGCCATTGTTAATGAGTGAACAGCAAAAAGTGAACGGAAATAGCAAAAATGAGCAACTGGAACAGTTTCGCAGTAAGGACGAAGGTCACGCTTTAACAACCAATCAGGGATTGAAAGTGTCCGAGGATGAGTTCTCCCTAAAAGCCGGTGACCGGGGGCCAACCTTGCTGGAGGATTTTCATTTTCGGGAAAAAATGACCCATTTTGATCACGAGCGGATTCCTGAGCGGATCGTGCATGCACGCGGATTTGCCGCCCACGGGGAGTTTGAAGTATATAAATCGTTGAAAGAATATACGAAGGCGAAATTCCTTCAAGATCCATCCGTGAAGACCCCGGTGTTTGTCCGGTTCTCAACGGTAGCAGGATCACGGGGTTCAGCCGAAACTGTGCGGGATGCCCGGGGCTTCTCGACCAAATTTTATACCGAAGAAGGCAATTATGATTTGGTAGGCAATAATATGCCGGTCTTTTTTATACAGGATGCGATTAAGTTCCCTGATTTAGTGCATGCGCTTAAGCCGGAGCCGCATAATGAAATGCCTCAGGCAGCATCAGCCCATGATACCTTCTGGGATTTCATCGCCAATAATCAGGAATCGGCCCATATGGCGATGTGGCTGATGTCTGACCGCGCCATTCCGCGAAGCTTCCGGATGATGGAAGGGTTTGGAGTTCACACCTTCCGTCTGATCAATGAACAGGGGAAAGCGCATTTTGTTAAATTCCATTGGAAACCAGTACTTGGTGTACACTCTTTGGTGTGGGACGAAGCACAGAAAATATCCGGAGCGGACCCTGACTTTCACCGCCGTGATTTATGGGAATCGATTGAAGCCGGCAACTTTCCGGAATACGAGCTGGGCATTCAGCTTCTTAGTGAAGAAGACGAATTCAAGTTTGATTTCGATGTGCTGGACCCTACAAAGCTATGGCCAGAGGAAGACGTGCCCGTGCAGATCGTTGGGAAAATGACCTTGAACCGCAACGTGGATAATGTTTTTGCCGAAACGGAGCAGGTGGCTTTCCACCCTGGACATGTAGTGCCAGGGATTGATTTCACCAATGACCCCCTACTTCAGGGCAGATTGTTCTCTTATACGGATACCCAGTTGATTCGGCTTGGAGGTCCTAACTTCCACGAACTGCCGATCAATAGACCGGTTTGTCCTTTTCACAACAACCAGCGTGACGGATATGGGCGGCAGACGATTAATCAGGGCACTGTGAGTTATCATAATAATTCTCTGGCCCAAAACACGCCGAGACCTGTCCCAGAGGCTGAAGGCGGTTATGTGCATTATCAAGAAAAGGTTGAGGGCCGTAAGGTACGCAGCCGGAGTAAAAGCTTTGAGGATCATTTTTCACAAGCCAAGTTATTCTGGAATAGTATGAGTCCTCCGGAACAATTGCATATTATCGAAGCTTATTCTTTTGAGCTTGGAAAGGTTAAGAGTAAGTCGGTCCGACAGCAGGTCGTAAATATGCTTGCTAACATTACCTCCGAGCTTGCTGTACCTGTGGCAGAAGCCATTGGAGTAGCGGCTCCAGAAGTTGGCGGTTCCGAGGTTACTCAAGCTTCCCCTGCCTTAAGTCAGGCTAATACGAAAAAACATCCCAACACGCGGAAAGTAGGCGTGATTATCGGAGATGGTTTTGATGAAGCTGCGGTAATGCCTGTGTTGGACACGCTTATGGGAGCTGGGATACAACCGGAGCTAATCAGTGATAAGCTTGGATTTATTAAAGGCTCAAGCGGCACAGAGCTTGAAGTCATCCATACCTTGTCCACTACAGATTCGGTGCTCTTCGATGCGATTTATGCGGCTGGTGGAAATGCGGAACGCAAGAAATTCCATAAAGATGCAGCGTTATTCCTCAACCAAGCCTATGAACATTTTAAACCTATCGCGATGACGACAATACTTGCTGAGCTGCTTGCAACAGATGAACATAGAAGCAGTCCGGGAGTCATAATAGGCGATGGTGGGGAAGTTTTTGCGGCTAGCTTCGTTGCAGCCATTACTGCCCATCGTTTTTGGGAACGTATGGAATAAAGTAAGTAGATGACAGAAAAAGGAGGATCTGCTCGTCAGAAGGCGTGTGGATGCCTCTTTTTTTTCATCTAATGGTTTCATAAATTTAACATTTGGATTAAGGATGTGATGTATATTACCGTTATAGATAATACTAGGCAATATAAGCAGATGCTTAGGGAGGTGATTTTTTGAGGAAAGAGATAGCTGTTGCTGTAGTGGTACTTACAGGTTTTACAGCATTAACAGCATGTGAGCAAACAGCAATGCCGGCATCAACACCCTCGCCCTCCGCAAATGTTCAGACAACAGAGCCACCGAATCCTACGGGTTCGGCTAATAATGATATGGGGGACCCTTCACAGGAATTGGATGCTTTAGAGCAATTTATTGTTACGAAGCTTACCGGCTCGTCCGGTGTTTATACGAATTTAATTGAAACAGAGCAATCCGGAGAAGCAGCAAGCGGCCATGAGATTCTAAGTGAGTCTGCCTCTCTGAGGATGCTGGCAGCCGTACGGAGTGGTGAGAAAGAGCGATTTGCAGAAGAATGGGCGCTGGCTAAGCAAACCTTTGATATGAAGGGTGGTTTTAGCTACCGATATAGCCCTAAACAGCAGAAATTATATCCTGTGAATGCTGCCGTTGATGACTTACGTATCATTCGTGCGCTTTATGAAGCGGGGGATACGTTTAGAGATAAACAATATACAGAAGAAGCGGCTAAGTATGGTGAGAGGTTTTATAACTATAATGTAAAAAATGGATATATGTATGACTTCTATGATGAAAATTACAAAAAAACCAACACATTCGTTACTTTATGTTATATTGATTTAGGTACAATGCAAAAATTGTCGGTTTCTGGAGAATCTCGTGACTTTTTGTTGAATAATATGAGCGTTATTCTGAAAGATGGATATTTATCAGATGAGTTTCCCTTCTATGAAACAAGGTTTAATTATGAGAGTGGAACCTATAGTTCGGAGAATATCAATACAGTAGAATCGCTACTGTCTATTCTGGCTTTGGCAGAGGTAGACCAGCAGAAATCCTCCAGCATTAATTTTATCAAGCAGCAGGTCGAGGCTGGCACATTATATGGACAATATTCGCGTGAGGGAAAGCCGCTTAACGATATTCGCTCAACAGCCATTTACGCCATTACGGCTATGATTGGTGCCGAGATCGGAGACGATGCACTCTATCGCAAAAGCATTGAAAGAATGAACGAGTTCAGAATAACCGATGCCGGCAGCTCACTGTATGGAGGCTTCGGCGATGTAGCTAGTGGCCAAGCCTATTCCTTTGACAATCTGATGGCAGCATTGGCCTATGTCTATTAATTTAAACCTATAGTAACGAAGGTGAATCTGCATGATAAACAACACGGTGAAATCACCTCTGAGGCAGGGGATGACACTCGCTAACCTACCGTTGCCATTGTCCCCGGCTTTTATCACTGCTGTTGGAGTGTTGCTTATAACCATCATCGCCTTATTTACCGCCCCGTATGTCGGAATGGCGGATAATGGTGATTTTTTTCGCAGCATCTATAGTAACGGAATTTATTTCAATCTGCCGGATTATGACGAGCAATACTTTGGTTATTTTGTAAAGCAATATGGAATCTTTCAATATTTTAATGAGAATGGCGCGACATTATTTTCTTCACAGTCCCTATTTATCCAGCTGGCCATTGGACTTAATAAGCTGTTTTTTAGCAGCGAGGTTTTCGATATCCGGTTTCAAGCAGTCATTTACACGATTTTATATGCTGCGGCGATCTACTTATTAATAGAGGCTATTACATGGGGGATGACCCGCAAGCAGGGATGGGTCACTGCAGGTATTGCTATTTTTATATTTGGAGATACCGGGTATACCGCTTATTTCAACTCCTTTTACGGCGAGAGCGTCGTGATGATCACGATGATTACTATGTTCGCAGCTTGGTTGTTGTTATATCAAAAAAGATACAATGACTATGTGCTGCTGGCCCTGTTCTTGATCAGTACGATCATCCTGACTACTTCCAAACAGCAAAATGCGCCAGTGGGTATAATTATTGCGGTTCTGGGGTGTTCAATCCTTTGGATTCGCAGGGATAAGATCTTTCGTATTCTGACCCTGGTTTCCCTTGCTTTGATCCTGTTCGCAGGTGTGTTCACTTATTTGAATATCTCGGATGAGTTCGTGAATATTAACCAGTTCCATGCCATGACCCGAGGGGTGCTGAAGGATTCCACCGATCCGGAGAAGGCACTGAAGTCATTCGATATTGATGAACAATATGCCATCTTGAAGAACAGCATTTACTACGAGAAATACGGAACTATTGATGTGAATTCACCAATCCTCCAAGAGAACTTTTACAGTCGTTACGGATTTGTTTCGATCCTTAAATACTATATATCGAATCCGGATCAGCTTAACTCGATTCTTAATGTAGCTGCTCAAAGTGCATTCTCGATCAAACCAGCGGCGATGGGCAATTACGAGCAATCTGTTGGGAAGGAATTTCGAGCACAGAGTCACTTTTTTACTGGATACAGTCAGCTGAAAAAAGCTTTAGCACCACGAACGATAGGTTTTATCTTCCTTTGGACAGTGCTTGTCATCGGTCTGTATATGCCTTCCTTTGTAACAGCCATTAAGGCACGCAATTTTAGAGAATTGCAGCGGATGGTATTGATTGTCGCTACGATAGGCATTGGTCTTTCAGGCATTTTTGTATCGATTATCGGTGCCGGTGATGCCGACATTTCCAAGCATGAATTCTTGTTCACTTTATCTTTTGATTTGGTGACCTTTTTGACAGTATCTAGTGTGATCGGACGCAGATTCTCGAAAAATCGCAAAAAGCCGGTTAACGAGAGCCCCACCATGTCTAGTCCATTTACAAAGCCTCAAAAGGATGTGAGTGTTTGAAGCGCAGAGGGATCTTATACTGTATATTGCTGCTGACGCTGAGCTTAACCATCCTATTGCTGCCCGCCACTCCTGTTCAATCTGCTGCATCGCCACAACAAGTCTTACTACTCTATGACAGCCTTGCCAAGGGGACCTTTAAGGATGGAAATGTGACTGAACTTCAACGTCTGCTGGCAGCTTACTCGACAAAGGTTACACTTCGAAGCCTAGATCAATACGAGCAGGGGATGCTGAAAAATTACTCCAGAGTGATCATGGTCCGTAACGAAGCGGATATTTCGATCACGAATAAATCCTATATAGAGGATTGGGAGCATTATCAGGGGCAGTATTTGCATATAGGGTACAACCCACCCGCTAATCTAACGAAGGCGTTACAGCTAACCACTGATGTGATCTATGACGGGAGTGCTGAGCTCGAAATTGGACAGTTCTCCGGAATTCAAGCTAAGGTGCAGGATATGCCTTATATTGTAGCGAGTCAGGCGGTCAAATCCTACGGGCAACTCTCTTTTGCGGAGGAGGGTCTGCAAGCACCGTACGCTGTGAGTAAGGGGAATGATACATATGCCCCATATTTTGAACAAGGGAATGTCAGTACGCTGGGGATGGCGTATGTTCTGAAGGATTGGCTCCATATCACTGCTGCTCCTAAAATGTACCTTGCGATCAAAGAAATCTATCCTTTCTCCGATCTGCGACTGCTGGCAGAAACGGGTGAGCGGCTGTATCAACTGGGGATTCCGTTTCTTGCAAGTGTGCGGCCTGTGTTCAGCAATACCGACTATCCGGCCATGCAGCGTTATTTAGTGGCTATGAAAAGTGTGCAATCCAGCAATGGAAGCATTCTGGTCAATGCCCCAGTGGTGATGCCAACGATAAGCTCCAGTGACCATACGCTTAAAGGAAAGATGAATGATTTCATCAATCTGTTGGCCGAAAACGGGCTTGGGCCGCTTGGAGTCGGAGCAGAAATGCATTGGTCGTATGACAAAGAGTATTCAGAAGCGGGGATGAGCTTTTTTGATTCCGTGGTGTTGTATCCGGATGAACAGATTGATTATATGGAGCAGAGCGACACCTCTAAATCCTTTCCATCCTCTTTATATAGCGTTCCGCTGGAATTTCTTCAAGCTTTGCATACATCCAATAAAGTGATACCGCAATTGCCGATGGATACTGTAATCACCGTCGACATGCCCGAGGATGAGCGTCAGCTTGAAGAAATGCTGCAAAGTCTGGAACGGAATTGGGTTTCTTTTGCCGATTATAAGCAAGAAGAGCATCAGGTCGTTACTGATCAGAACACAATCTCCTCATTAGATGGAATGATTTCTATTAATGGACAACCTCTAAGCCTGGACTATACACCGGAAACAGTGGATAGCGATTATCGCTACACAGAGGAGCAGCAAAAGAGCTTCACCCGACTTTTTAATATTCAGAATCAATTTTTTATTGTTGTGATCATGATTTCTCTGCTGCTGTTTGGCGGATTGTTAATGATCGGATACCGGTTATATCGCAGAAAGTTTTTGAAATGAGACAACTAATCGTGATTTGGAGGACCCTATGACGATTTCAGACGTGCTGATGGTGATTGCGGTGATCTGTATTTGGTCTCTGCTGCTGGTGAATGTGACCCTCATTATCGCGGGCTATCTATATTACATTAAATCCGAAAATGAGGATATACCAGAGATAGAGGGCGAATATCCTTTTGTTTCAATTATGGTTCCCGCTCACAATGAGGGGGTAGTGATTTGTAAGACGGTTGAATCTCTGCTGGCGCTGGATTATCCGCAAGATCGGTATGAGATTATTGTGATTAATGATAACTCCTCTGATAACAGTGCCGAGCTGCTTGCGGGCATACAATCCCGAAATCCGGGACGTCAGCTGGTAGTCATTAATACGGATGCAGTTACAGGAGGCAAAGGCAAATCCAATGCCTTGAATATAGGCTTTACCAGCTGTAAAGGGGAGCTAATCGCCATTTATGATGCCGACAATACTCCGGAGAAAACAGCTTTGCGTTATCTGGTTGCTGAGATCATGCATGATTCCAGTCTCGGTGCGGTGATTGGGAAGTTCCGGACCCGTAATCGTGATGCAAGTTTACTGACCCGGTTCATTAATATTGAGACCTTATCCTTTCAATGGATGGCTCAAGCGGGACGCTGGAAGCTGTTCAAGCTTTGCACTATTCCGGGAACCAATTTCATTATGCGCAGGTCAATTGTGGAAAGCATCGGTGGTTGGGATGTTAAAGCGATAGCCGAGGATACAGAAATCAGCTTCCGGATTTATATGATGGGTTACCAAATCAAGTTCCAGCCGAAATCTGTCACGTGGGAGCAGGAACCACAGACCTTGAAGGTCTGGTTCAAGCAGCGAACCCGCTGGGCGAAGGGTAATATTTATGTCATTGTCAAAAATATTCCGCTGCTGTTCAATAAATCGGCCGCAAAGGTCCGGTTCGATATTTTTTATTTTCTATCCATTTACTTCTTACTGCTGCTGTCGTTAATCACCTCGGATGTGCTGCTGATTCTGCATGCTTTGGGTTATGTGCATACTACTATTGCAGGTCTTAGTAATTTCTTATGGCTGCTCGCTATTATTTTATTCGTTGTGGGGACCTTCATAACGCTAACGACAGAAAAGGGCGAGATGAGCTTGTCCAATCTAGGGATTGTAATGTTGATGTATGTGTCTTATTGCCAGCTGTGGATGGTTGTCGCGGCTAACGGATTATATCTATATCTGAAAGACCTCATCTTCAAAAGAGAAGCCAAATGGTATAAGACGGAGCGCTACTAACGAGGCATCAAAAAGTCATATGAGAAAAATGTAATCACAGGAGAAACAGAACATGAAGATAAAAAAACAGCTGGTTATACTGTTAACCTGCCTCTCCCTTTTGTTAATTCCAACCCATCCTGCTGCCGCAGAGACGTTGCCGCAGGATCATAAGTCCACTTACACAACCTCATTTACGGGAACGGACTCGTCCTTAACAGGTTCGAGTGCCCAGCAGCAATATTTTGAGGTTCTGGATTATTGGAATGTGGATCAAGTAAAGATCAAACTGCATTTTCAAATTTCACAAATTACCGAAGAGCAGATTTCTAGTGTTACCTTAACGCTAAACGGCAGCCCGTTCTATACGTTTCGTCCGTCACTACAAGACAACGGCGAACAGCTGTTGACCCTTGTGGCGCCCAAGGGGTTTCTGAAAAAAGGGACGAATACGCTGGGCATTCAGGGCTATTTAAAGACAGATCGTCAAGATGACCTCTTTTGTTCGGTCGATGAAACGTCGGATAATTGGCTGCATCTGTTCAATACGTCCAGTATTAACCTGATTTATACCGCAAAGCCCTTGAGTGGAGGGATCAGTGACTTCAGCGAGCGATTCGCCGGGATAGATACCTTAACGAAGAATCAGAGTATTCTGACTGTACCGGACAAAAGCACAGCGGCAGAAATGGAAGCAGCCACTTATGCTCTCTCCGGGCTTGTTAAGGGGATTACGTTAAATGATAAGACTATTCCCTTGCTTCCCTACCGGGCAGACACTGTGCAGAATAAGGCCGCAGTTGTACTGGTAGCTATGTATGACAGAGTACCAAGCGGGCTGAAAGCTCAGCTAAGCTCCACTGAAGATTTGGGTACGCACGCGCTGCTCCAGCTAGTGAATAAGGATACCCAGCCCACCTTGGTTGTAACCTCGAAGGATGAGAACTTGCTGATTAAAGCGGGTCGTTTGATTGCTAATCCAGAGCTGATCGGGCAGATCACTAGTGATCTGAAAACAGTAACGGATGCTACAGAAGTATCAGCACCTGCGCTTTCGATTAGCTCTAACATCACGTTCACTGAGACAGGTGATAAACTGACCGGGGCACATCATCAGGAGCAGACGTATTTTATTTCATTGCCAGCGAACCGCTCGATTGCTGATTCCGGTAAAATCAGCCTGGATTTCCGTTATGCACAGAATTTGGATTTTACTCGTTCATTGGTTACCGTGAGCATCAACAATACTCCGATTGGCAGTAAGAAGCTGACCAAGGAACTGGCGAATGGCGATATTCTTAATCTCTCGGTGCCTCAGAACTTGAATATCTCCGGAAATTTCTCGGTGACAGTGGCTTTTGATTTGGAGATCGAAGGAGCCAGATGTATTATCGATCGGGACCAAATGCCGTGGGCTTATATCAGTAAAGATTCTGTAATGCAGCTGAATACGAAGGATCGCACGGATCTCTTATTTAATAACTATCCATATCCGTTCATTCGCGATGGGATCTATAATCATGTGGCGGTTGTACTGCCCGAACAAATGGATGATTACGCCTATTTAAGTGTATCGAATATCTTTAATCTGCTTGGTAAATATGCCAGCGGAAATATAGGGAATATCCAGTTCTATACCGATTCTGTCAGCGCCGATCATTTGAAAAATAATAATATCATCGCTATTGGTGCTTATAAGAATAATAAGGTGATCCGTGATCAGAATACTAAGCTTTATTTTCAATATAACGGAGATGGAACCACAATTCGCTCCAATGAGAAAATGAGTATTGAAGAGCAATACGGCGCACGAATCGGAACACTGCAGCTGATTGATTCGCCATTTGAGGCGGGACGTGCATTGCTCGCGGTTACAGGGGTCAGCTCGGAAGAGTATTACTTAGGATCTAAACTGCTCGCTACAGAACGGGACAAGTGGAAGGTGTTTGGCGATGGCGCAATCGTTGATAAAGACGGTAATGTCAGCGCACACCGCTTCAAAACGATCACTGGAGCAGCCGAGGACTCTGTGGCCCAGAAAATAATGGAACGGTCGGATGTACTCAGTTTTATCATCGTGATTTTACTGGTGCTGACGCTGGTGGTTCTATCGCTGATCCTGCTGCTTCGCAAACACATGAAGAAACGTGGTGATAAGCGTGAGACGTAATCGCAGCTTAGTGTCGGACATCGCTCTCTTATCATTCCTGGTGTTATCGTTCCTCTGTATCGTCTTCATTGCCGGGGCACCGGATGATTACCTCCAGAATATTATCATTTTAACGGTGGCTTTTATTCTGGCCATTGTTACGTATTTTACGACGGTCACTGCGGGTCTGGTCTTGAATCTGGTATTTATCTTTGCTTACGGATTCTACACGATGTACCAGACGATAACGCTGGGGGAAACGATTAGCCTGAATACTTATTTCTGGCTAATTATGACTCCGCTATTAACGGTCGTTCTATGGGTATTCACTTTAAGCAGCCGTGATTTGCAGGTGGAGAATGAGCAGCTACGCAAAAAGACTGCCAATATGGCTATCGTAGATGAAAACACAAATTTGCGGAACAGTATTTCTTTTCAGACGGATGCTACATTATTTACAAGCATTTCGACCCGCTATCAGATTCCGCTCACCCTGCTAGTGGTGAAGGTGAAGTATTGGAAAGAGATCAGACGGATCATTCCTGAAGATCAGCTGGCAGAAGCTATCTATGACGTGTCTCAGCTTAGTCAGGCGAGTATTCGTACCAATGATGCACTCTATCTGCTAGATAAGGATGAAGCAACATGGGGCCTGCTGCTGTTCACGGACAGCGATGGGGCGAAGATTGTGATCGAGCGGATTAAGCTCAAGCTTCAGGAGTTGAATGACAATAATTTCTCCAGAAAATATAAGGTCAGCCTGGGTCTTAAGATTGGGGCGGTCGAATACCAAGCCGGCACGATTGAGAATCCGCTGGATTTCATTGTTCAGGCCAAAAAACAGCTGGAGTACGACGTGTAGTCCAGCTTAAAAATCAACGGTTTCACTATCAGCCTCTGTATGGATGGCGATGAGCACGCTTGCCGGCTCATCGCCTTTATTTATGACCAGATGTGGCACACAGGCATTCCAGCTAAAGGAATCCCCCGCTTGGAACATCCCGAAATCTTCACCTTGCTCCGCATAAACCTCACCTTTTATTACTAAATGGACCTCTTTGCCTTCGTGCGCCTGCGGAGTTTCACCCGTAGAAGTGCCCGGAGGGAAATGGACAAGCACCATTCGTACACCACCTGCCGAGCTTAAATGCTCAACTTGCAGTTTATCACTTCCGCTACTGGTGATTTGCCGCTCCTTGGAGCGTACCACCTGCATCCGCTCTTCCTTTTTTAACAGCAAATAAGCCAATGGAACGTTCAGCGCATCCGCAATCAGGCTAAGGGTTGCAATCGAAGGAGAGGTCTTATTAGTCTCAACCTGGCTCATAAAACCTTGTGACAGGCCAGTAGTTTCACAGATTTGGGCAATCGTAATATGTTTTCTTTTACGGATTGTACGAATGTTTGAACCTATATTCATTAGTAAAGCCCCTTTTAATATTAGTAATAGCAAATATATTTTTATATTAACAAATTATTAATTGACATACTAGCTAGAGGTTTATAATATTATCTTTACAAATATTATTTTTGTATTACAAATATTTTGAAGGAGTGTTTAGTATGAAGGCACCTTATATATATGATGTCAGTCTACCTTCCGGTTACGATGAGAATCGGGTTTATCCGGTTATCTTCACCTTGCATGGCAAAGGTTCCAATGAGAAGAATATGTTCGGGCTTGTTGAGTCCTTGTCTGAAGAGTTTATTATTATCGGAATTCGGGGAAATATGATTTTAGGGGCAGGATTTCAATATTATGATCTCAAAAGTCTAGGTCATCCCATCCGCGAGCAGTTTGATCAGGCTGTATCGCAATTGCAGCAGTTTATCGAATACGCCACCGACAAATACCCTATAGATGCTAAACACCGTTATCTGCTTGGCTTCAGTCAAGGAGCCATTTTGTCCATGACTCTCGCGCTTACAATGGGGAATTTGCTTCGGGGAATTGTAGCGCTGAACGGTTATGTTCCGGGGTTTGTGAAGACGGATTATGAGCTGAAGAGTGTGCAGGAGTTATCGGTCTTCATCTCGCATGGTGAATATGATTCTGTATTTCCAATTTCAGTGGGGACAGAAACAGCCGCTTATTTCGAAGGTCTAACCCCATTATTAACCTTTAAAGCTTATCCTTCGGATCATGGGGTATTACCGCAGAATCAGCAGGACCTGATCGCTTGGTTACGGCAGAACTTAGGGAGTGATAAACTATGATACCTTCTTACTTTATTGCCCATGGTGCTCCTTCTCTGGTACTTGATAACAATGCATATACGAAATTTCTCGGGGAGCTCGCTGAGAGGAATGTCAAACCGAAAGCGATTGTTGTATTTTCTGCACATTTCGAAGAACACACACAATCGGTTGGAGTTATGGAGACTTTCGACACCATCTATGATTTCTATGGCTTCCCAGATGAGATGTATCGAATGACTTATCCTGCCAAAGGGGACAATGAGGTTGCACAGCAAATTATGTCTCTGTTCCACAAGAATGGGATTGTCAGCAAATTAAATACAGAGCGTGGACTAGATCACGGAGCTTGGGCTATTCTTAAATTAATCTATCCGAATGCAGATATTCCTGTCGTGTCTTTGTCAGTTAATCGAGAGCTGTCCAATGAACAGCAATATTTAATGGGTAAGGCTTTATCTGAGCTGCGTGAGCAGGATATTATGATTATTGGCAGCGGTGGAACCGTCCATAATTTGCGTAGCGTGAAGTGGGGAATGGAGAACGTCGAGAAATGGGCGGAGACATTCGATGACTGGCTGCAGCACAGGGTGGAAGCTTGGGATACAGAGTCGCTATTTAACTATCAGGAGCTTGCTCCCTATGGCGTTGATGCAGTGCCTACTAATGAGCACTTTATCCCTCTGATAATAGCTATGGGAACTGGCGATAACGGGAAAGAAGCGAAGCTGCTGCACCGAAGTTATCAGTATGGTAATTTAAGTCTTAGCTGTTGGGAGTTTAATTAAGAAGGAGGCATTAATGATGGACTTGGGACTTCGTGGGAAATCAGTTTTTGTAGCCGCAGCAAGTAAAGGATTAGGACTCGCAACTGCGCTGGAGTACGCCCGTGAGGGAGCGAAGGTAATGATCGCCAGCAGGAGTATGGAGCAGCTTGTAGACGCACAGAAAGAGATTCAGGCAGCCACAGGACAGCAGGTGAACATGGTTCAGATGGATGTGACTGTCCCAGAGGATATCGTACATGCTATTCAAACGGCTGTAGCCCTAAACGGTGGGCTTGATATTGTAGTGACCAATGCGGGGGGGCCTCATGGCGGAGGTTTCGATGATATGGAAGACGCGGATTGGAACCAGGGGTTTGAGCTCACACTGATGAGTACCATTCGTTTGATCCGTGAATCACTGCCGCATCTGCGCTCTTCTGGGGCAGGGCGAATCGTTAATATAAGCTCGATTTCTATCAAGCAGCCTATTGAGGGGTTAATTCTTTCCAATGTTTTTCGCGCTGGCGTGTATGCCTTGACCAAGAGCTTGGCTACTGAGCTGGCTGCGGATCGCATTTTAATTAATACGATCGCACCAGGGCGTATTGCAACCGACCGGATTCTTCAACTAGACGGCAAACGTGCACAAGCAGAGGGGATCCCTATGGAGCAGATTCAAGAGGAAGCGCTGCTGCAAATCCCGTTAGGAAGATTGGGCACGCCCGAAGAATTCGGCAAGGCTGCTGTTTTTCTAGGCTCTTTTGCGAATACTTATGTTACGGGACAATCTCTTTTAGTCGATGGAGGAATGGTGAAATCGCTCTAACCTCCGGCGTTATGGGTAGGCTTTGAAAGGTTATGGAAAAATTAGTAATTTGAATATTAGTTGCTTTGTGCTCTAAATAAGCGTATGATGGAGCGGTGGTCTAAATCGTAAGATTTACGAATTTTCCTACGTTTATTAGGTTATTCTATATATAAACCTACAGATCATTTGGATAATTTACCATAAAGGCTCCACGAATTTATTCAGAAGGAGGACGATCAGAATGAGAGAAGGCATACATCCTAAGTACAACCAAGTGATTTTCTTGGATGCAAGCGTAGGCTTCAAGTTCTTGAGTGCATCTACTAAATCATCCAATGAAACTATGGAATGGGAAGACGGCAACACTTACCCAGTGCTCCGTGTGGACGCAAGTTCCGCATCCCACCCATTTTACACTGGTAAACAAAGAGATACAGAACAAGGCGGCCGTGTTGATAAGTTCAAACAACGTCTTGCACAAAAGAAATAAGAATCCTTACGGATTGAAGAGGGACAACCCATGTAGAAGCAATCGCTTCGGGGATGTCCCTTTTTTGTGTTCAGGCATGTTAAAATGAGATGAATTTAAAAATATACATGGCGTCGAGGGAGCGATCAGTGATGGAAAATGTAATAAAAGTAGATACAGTCCTAAAGAGTGAAGACGTTCAGGAGTTTAACTTATGGTTCAGCTTGAATAGCCGGATTATACTCAACTCTTTTAGCGTAGTCGCTTACTTTATGATTTTGTTATTAATTACTAAGGATTACAGTACTCAAAGCATCTCAATCCTGGCTGTGACTGCTATAATTCTTGCCGCTGTCTTATGGTATATGACCAAGGCAAGCTTGATCAAAAAATCGAAAAAGGCGTTCAAAACAGATAACCTAATTCAGCAACCGCAAAATTATACGATTTCAGATGAAGGCATATCTTATCTTTCCGAAGCGGGCACTGGGCAAGTGAAGTGGGAAGAGATACATAAGATAGGTGAAACTACGAACTTGTTTGTGTTTTTTGTGTCCACACAGAGAGCGCTGATTATCCCTAAACGTTTCTTTGAATCGGCACAAGATAAAATAACATTTAAGGATTTAGCCAGAAAATATATGTTCTCCAATCGGGTGAAATTTAAAGCATAAGATGTGCTGTTATTGTTGATTCATTTGTACCAAGGATTAGGCTATAATGATAGGAGCGACTTGAAAAATAGGAGAAATATGGCATGCCATGGATTCAGGGATATCCGTATTACTTATTAATGGGCAGTGTTCTAAGTCTGTACATGGGCGTCAGCTCCTATCGGCACCGTAAGTTAGCAGGGAGACGCTATTTGTGGATCTTAATGCTGTTAGTCAGCCTTATATTTGTTGCAACGGCGGGAGAGATTATGTCACCCTCTTTTCAGTCTAAGCTGTGGTGGAAGAATGTACAGCAGGCTCCGCTTTTTTTTAGTGCGCTCTTTACTTATGCTGTGGTAAAAGAATACGTATCTCCTTCCACAGGGCGCCTGCCCGTGAAGCTTGCCATCTTCTCTATCCCTATTGTTATGGATGTACTTCTTATTTTTACGGATAGCTATTATCATCTGATGCGCAGTGAAGTGTCCGTCCTGACGGTCGCGGGTGTTAGTGGAATTGCTGTAAAGCCTACGCTCCTTAGTATGGCTTTTATTGCGTATGATCAGCTTTTTGGGCTATATGCAGTCTGCTTGCTTGCAGTTTCCCTACTGAATACCCCGAGAGTTTATTTGCGGACTAATGTCCTGCTGTTGGCGGGTTTGCTGGTTCCGGTTATTTCCGTCTTTTTACTTCCCCTCTTGAAGATTACCATTACAGGTTTTACGGCGTTTACTTATTTGCCTGCGATTATAGCGGCTTATTTCGCACTTTTTGTTAGCTCCAAATTAACCATCTTCCCTCTAACCAAAAACAAAATTCTAGAGCACATGAAAGACGGCGTAGTTCTGACTGACCGTTATGATAATATCATTGGCATAAACGATGCGGCGACTGCTATTTTATACGACATTACCCGAATAGCGAACGATAACTGGATGGGAAAAAACATTGATCTTTTTATGAAATCTCACAAAGACATTGCAGCTCATTACAATCAGAGGACGGAAGGACAGTTTGAGGTAGTTTGTTCTGGCGCAGAGGAGCTCTATTATGGGGTTTCTTTAATTGCTACGGAACATGCGGCAACAGAGAATAAGGGTATGCTTATTGTGTTTAGTGATCATAGTGAGAAAAAGCGATATGAGCGTGAACTGGTCTATCAGGCAACGGTTGACGATCTGACAGGGCTTTATAATCGCAGGCATTTCATGCAAAGGGTCCAGAATCAAACGATCCCGGATGGATTAGGGTTGGCTCTGCTGTTATTTGACATCGATGATTTTAAATTAATTAATGATACTTATGGTCATTTAGCGGGCGATCAGGCGTTAGTTGATTTCTCGAATAAAATCCTTCAGGTATACCAGAATAAAGGTATTGCTGGAAGAGTAGGTGGCGAGGAATTTGCTGTATGCTTTTTCGCTGAAGATAAACGTGCAGCCTTAAAAGAAGCAGAGGATTTTCGTACAATGATGAGTGATTACACGATAATCTTGAATGAACAGGATAGCATTCATCTTACCGCAAGTATCGGAATCTCTTTTACGGAGCGTAGAGAGGTGACTTTCGAAGATTTATATCGGGAAGCGGATGAAGCGTTATATCACTCTAAGAATACAGGGAAGAACAGAGTTACGTTAGGTCGTGAACCGATCATAAGAGAAACAGTAAAGGGATAAGAACATTGAAGATAAAGGAGTGTCCTAATGAATCTGACTGTTGATGAAGTGATGAGCAAGCTTGAGGAGATGGGTACAGAGCAGACGAAACATACCTTTTTACGACATGGCGCTGTGGAACCTTTATTTGGAGTAAAGGTAGGAGATATGAAGAAGCTGGTTAAGGATGTGAAAAAAGATCAGAGTCTGGCAAGGGCTTTGTATCAGACAGGCAATTACGATGCAATGTATTTGGCTGGGCTAACGGTCAATCCTAAGACTATGACGAAGGAAGAGCTTCAAAGCTGGGCTTCGGCGGCCAACTGGCATGCGGTAGTGGAATATATAGTATCCCCTCTCGCCGCAGAGAGTCCATATGGATTGGAACTTGCGAGAGAGTGGATTCGTTCCTCAGATGAACTAATAGCTATTTGCGGCTGGAGCACTTATGCCAATTACATTTCAATTACACCGGATGATAAGCTGGACATTGCTGAGATTAGGGAGTTGTTACAACAAGTGGGTGCTACTATTCATCAGGAGCGAAATCGTGTCCGTTATACGATGAATACTTTCGTAATTATGGTGGGCAGCAGTATCACAGAACTGCATGAGGAGACAGCAAAGATCGCAGCAGGTATAGGTAAGGTCCAGGTGAACATGGGACAAACCGCTTGTAAAGTTCCCATGGCTGTTGATTATATTGCTAAGGTTGAACAGGCTGGGAAGCTTGGTGTGAAGAAGAAAACTTGTATTTGCTAAGTTAGATATTTAGGTAACCCTTCAAGGTGAAAGGCACTTGTGGGTTTTTTTTTATTCCGGGAAAAACAAGTGTTTCAACCCTGCTGAAATTGTTTAAATTAGCCACAGCCAAAACTTACATAGAAGAATAAATAAAGCCGTAGTTCAAGTAATCCTTTGTAATGATGTAGAATAGGAAGGGGTTTATAGTTAGAAGACAGGACGGGGGCTAGTTGTGAACAAACGCCGATTTACATTGCAGTATAAAATACTGTCAATTACAGTTTTAATCGTGATCTGTCTATTAGGATTTGTTTTTGTCATGCATGGAAGAATTAATGAGCTGCAGCGGGAGACCAGCTTTATTTCTCATCAGGACCGAGAGATTACTAATTTGGCTAATCTGATCGAAAAGAATGTTTTAGATATGGAAACGGGCCAACGTGGATATGTCATCACTGGCGATAACAAGTATCTGGAGCCCTACAATTTGGGTAAGGCTGAATGGGAAGCTAATTATGATAAGCTTTACGTGCTGACTGCTAATGATTCCTTTCAGCTTCAGCGACTTGTGGGTATCGAAAGTGATATTAAACAGTGGATCAAGCAATCTGGTGATTATTTGATCCAGTTAAAAAAAGAGGGACAGGAAGCTGAGATCCTAAGATACTTCAATTCAGACGATGGCAAAGATCAAATGGACCGGATTCGTAATCAAATCAGCGCTTACCGCGAGACGATGAATGAGAACACTAACAGCCTGATAGCTAGACAAGCAGACAAGAATAAATTTCTGCTTGAGCTTCTTTATATTGCTTGGGCATTTATAGCTGTTACTTCCATAATTGCCTCATGGATCAATTCACGCGCCATCGTTAGTACGATTCATAAAGTTACCCATACGATTGTGGGTTTAGATTCTATCGAGGATAAGAAGACAAGGATAGAGATTACCACAAATGATGAAATTAGAGATCTGAGCATAGCAACGAATCATCTGATAGACATGCAACAAGAGCGGATATGGATTCAAGATAACGCAAACGATTTATTGGCTAGGTATCAGGGTATAACACAAATCCCGAAACTGGGGGACATTTTTCTTGGCAAAACAGCAGAAGTTATTGATTACCCATATGGTTCCTTATATGTGCGGACACAAGAACATGAGCAGGACTTTTTAAAAAGAGTCTCTACTTTTGCCGGAAACAGCAATTTCCCGGATTCGCAGACCTTCTATATCGGTGAAGGACTAGTTGGACAATGTGCTAAAGAGGCACGTCTGATGCATGTACAGGAGCTGCCGGAGTGTTATATCAGTATTGAGTCCGGGCTAGGCGCCTCTGTACCGAAGTCGCTGTTGCTGCTGCCAATTTCTTTTTCAGGTGAGGTAGTTGCTGTGGTGGAAATCGCCTCCTTTGCTCCACTTACGGAACTGCAGATTAGGTTTTTGAAATCTATTTCGAATGCGTTTGGCTCTGCCATTAACAGCACGATTAGCAGTATGAGAATCGATCAGCTGCTGGAGCAATCTCAACGTCTTAACGAAGAGCTTCAAGTATATACGGAAGAACTACAAACTCAGTCAGAGGAGCTGCAGATCCAGACAGAGACGCTGCATGCAACGAATAGAAAGCTGGAAGATAAGAATCTGCTTGCAGAACAAAAGTCAGTTGAGGCAGAAAAAGCACGAACGGAGCTTAGCCAATATGCAGAGTTATTGCAGCAAAGCTCACAATATAAGTCGGAGTTTCTGGCTAATATGTCTCATGAACTGCGAACTCCGCTTAACGGCATTTTGCTGCTCTCGGAATTTCTTATGGAGAACCAGTCGGGAGCCTTAAGTGAAGAGGATATTGAATTCTCAAAAGCTATTCATTCTTCGGGACAAGATCTGTTGGCGTTGATTAATGACATTCTGGATTTGTCCAAGGTTGAGGCGGGGAAGCTGAATATTGAAATTGAAGCGATAAATATATCGGAGATTCCGGAGGCGATGACTCAGAACTTCAGCCAGCTTGCTCATAAAAAAGAGATTCCTTTGCACATACAGCTAGGAGAGGACTTACCCCCGTTGTTTTATTCGGATGCTCAAAGGGTGCGGCAAATTATTATAAATCTGCTGTCCAATGCGTTTAAGTTTACAGCGGAAGGTGCAGTCACTCTGGAAATCCGTTTAGCAACTAAGGAAGAGCTGCTGGATTTGGCAGATTTGGGTGTTGGGGTATTTATTGCCTTCGCCATCAAGGATACTGGAATTGGGATTTCAGAAGACAAACAGTCCATCATCTTCGAAGCATTTCAACAGGCGAATGGAAATACAGAACGTCAATATGGGGGAACTGGGCTTGGTTTATCCATATCCAGAGAGCTGGCAACCTTACTTGGTGGTAGAATTACGCTGGAGAGCCAAGAGGGTGTGGGCAGTGTCTTTACAGTGTATTTGCCTTTGCAGCTTGAGGCTCCAAGCCTTGAGGAAGTGGCTGATCAAGCGACTGTTATTCAAGAGATCGGGAGTGGAGTGGTACTTGCCGCTACAACGGCTGAGGATATACGTACTGACTTCACTTCTCTAAATCAAAAGCATGTACTTATCGTGGATGATGATGAACGGAATTTGTTCGCTTTATCAAATACCCTAAGAAAGCGCGGGCTGCATGTAACTACAGCTACTAACGGAGAGAGCGGCCTGTATGAACTGGAGCAAGCGGCTTCTATAGATATCGTTCTTATGGATATTATGATGCCAGTGATGAACGGGTATGAGGCAATCAATCGGATCAGACAAATGCCCGCAAAGAAGGATATTCCCATCATTGCACTGACTGCAAAAGCGATGAAGGAAGATAAGGCTAAAATCCTTCAGGCAGGGGCAACAGATTATCTCAGTAAGCCTGTTAACTTGGAGCGTTTATTAGCGTTGATGCAATTGATACTGGCTAGCGATTCATGAGCTAGACCTCCAACTTCGGACAACTCGAGTGAAGTTGCGCGAACGAAGTAACTATAATCTGCTCTGCTATCGGACACAGCTGACCGTTAACGCAGCTTTTTACCACATTTGTAATTCTAACGGACCCCACTGACGCTATTGGCATAAAAAACATCGAATATGCCCCTCTTTTTAATGAATAGTGGCGCTGGAGTCCGAAACGCTGCTCTGAAGGCAGAAAATTCGCAAATAACGTCAGCTGGGTCCGTAAGGCTCGCGATTATGATCATCCCAAACTCTGCAGCAAGGCAAGTAAAAGTGTGACCAAGCGTTCAGTCGGCTTTCGTTTACCTCACAAATCGGCTGAAGCGAGTCAGCCAACCTATAGTCTATAACGCAAAACAGCGATCCTCCCATAACGGAAGGATCGCTGTTTTAATGTCTCTTTGGAATCTTTTTAATAAGATTCCAGTCTCTCTCTTATTGTTGTGCAGAATCTACTACAACTTTGACAGCTGTGCCGATGGGTGGCAGGCTTCTGGTCAGCACTGGGCTGTAGAATCCGATAACTTTTGTGCCTTTAACAAGCTCGCTGCTTTTAACAGCTTCGCCGTCTTTGTTAATGAGCACTGTGTCTTCGCTAATGCGCAGTACTACTTCTTTTTGTGACAATTCGCTCAGGCCACTACCTTTAACAGTGATACTGATATTTCCCTTATCGTCTTTTTGAACTTCTTCAATAGTACCAGCAGTACCTAGAAGATCATCTTGTTTTTGCTTATCCAGAACGGTGATTTTGTAAGTTGGTGTTTGTGGCGGAAGACTCATAGTCATGACCATGGAGTGTTCTGCTTTTACTGTCATCCCGATATGGAGATCTTTGAGTGCAATTTTAGTGCCGTCAGCCATCTCAATAGCCGTATCTTCCCCTACATTTAATACGATTCCATCCGTACCTACACCTTGGATTTGAACGGATTGGTATTTACCACCATCATAGACTGCTGTAATCACACCAGTCTTAGTCATGTGCTGCTCGGCGGCATTTGTGTTGATCACAATGGAATCTCCCTTCACAGTCATGTTTTGATGAATTACTTCGCTTAAAAAGGAAGCTGGGACATACAAAGTGGAGTCAACCAATTGTGGTGCAGTTCCAAGTGTTGTATTCATTTTGTTGATACTATAACGGTCTTCTCCAGCTTTCACTGTAGTGAATACAGCGCCATTGATAAGTTCAACGGATTTATTCTGTGCATTCCAGGTTAATTCAAATCCAAGGGCTTCAGTAATTGAACGTAGTGGTACCATCGGCTCTTTACCGCTTGTGCTTTGGAAGCCTGTTTCTTTAATAGTCGATCCGTTGATTTCAATCGCAAACGTCTTTTGATTAACGCTAGCGGAGGTTTGTGTAGCCTCATTTTTAGCAGAAGTTGTGGTGGGTGCAGCATAAGCTGCTCCTGTAGAAAGTGCTAGGGACAAAGTTAAAAGAACTGTACTTGTTTTTAAAATGTTGTTCATGGTTGTGAGCTCCTTTTAAAATCTTTTGTTAGTGTTGTTATTATTCTGACGGGACACCCCTCCAAAATGTTGCAGTTTTTTTGCATCCCGATTGTAATCTTCATTCACTGCAAATATAAAAAAAGCATAAGACCCCCCAGCTATATGTAGTAATATGTAAGTATTAACAATCGCTCACATAAGGAGGCGCTATGGAGTCATTCAAAGATCGACTGAGATTCATGAAGGTACAGCAGGACGGGCTGATTAAGGAATATGAGGCTCTGATCGCGGAATATGAAAGTCACGATCTGGTCAACGAGAATGAATACTTGAAGAAGCAATATGAGAAGCATAAGCTCGCTTTGGTCGAGCTAAAGACTCAGGTAGGTAAGCTTCAAGAAGAGAATACTGAGCTAAGAGTTGCGCTAACGGAACAAATTTTAGATGAAAAGCTGGGCATTCTAAAAGTGTCGAGGCAGAAGCTGCAAACTTATTTTGCCTCTAGAAGCCACGCTCATACGGATCGGCTGACGGCTTTTGAAGTGGAGACGAAACGCCATATTCAGCAGCTGTACCACACAGCCTCCAGGCAGCTGGGTGAGGAACAAGCAGAGATATCCAGTCGACTCGGGGCGTTGGCGGCAGAATTAAATGAGCGTGTGCTGGCACAGCGGCAGAGACTGAGGGAAGCGGAGCTTCGCCTCAACTCGGGCATGGATAATGGATTACATGATTTTGCTTCGGAAGAGATCAGTGAAGAGGTGCTTAAGCGCCGAAGAAAACAAAATCAGATCGAAATGAAGATTGGACTAAGCTGGATTAACAAGCTGGGTATTCTACTGTTGATTTTGGCGGTGGGGGCAGGCTTCCGGTATACCTATTCCAACTGGTTCACAGGTTATATGAAGGGAAGCGCTTTTTTTCTACTGGGATTATTGATGCTGGGAGGCGGGGAGTGGTTATACCGCAAAGGAAAAGGCACCTTCGCTTTAGGGCTGCTTGGCGGCGGGATTTCGGTGCTGTATGGCTCTATTTTTTATAGCTATTTTCTGCTTGATATTATTAGTATATATGTAGGGTTATCCTTGTCTGTACTCGTTACTTTAACTGCGGTACTCCTGTCTTTAAGGTATGAATCACGGAGTATTTGTGCGCTGGGCTTAATCGGAGGATATCTGCCCTTATACTCTTATCTGGGGGCGTTTGGCCTTTCGGGCAACGCGGTTTATGTGGCTATGGGTTACTTGTTTTTATTGAATTTATTCATCTTATTGATTTCTTTCCGCAAACGCTGGAACGTTGTCAATTATATCAGCTACTTATTTAATACACCCTCCATGCTCATATTAATAGCTTTGTCGGATAGCAACGGAATTAATATGTGTTATGCTGTTTTGACTTTTGCGATGTATCTGGGAATTACCTTGTGGTACCCGTTCAAATATCGTTCCAAGCTGTCCTGGTGGGATTTCTCTCTCTTAGGATGTAATACGTTTATTAGCTGTCTCACCTTGTATATTTTATTTATGGATGCAGGACTGAAGGATTACAATGGAGCACTGGCGTTGCTTTTCTGCCTGCTGTATCTCGGTCTGGGTCGAGGGCTTGAGAAGCTGATGCCACAGGAAAAAGAAAGCATGCTGCTGTTCTATGCCACTTCACTGACCTTCGGCATATTGATGATTCCATTTCAATTTGGAGCGGCTTGGTGGTCCATCGGTTGGCTGATTGAGGGCGTCGTTCTTACGCTGTATGGCAATCTGAACCGCTTTAAGGGGATGGAAAGGGCGGGCTGGGGCATTATGATGCTCTGCCTTGTAGTATTCTTCTGTCTAAATGTACCGACGCAGTGGGTTGCAGACTATCAATGGACGAATTTTAGAGATGTCTACTTCCCGCTAAAATATGTCTTTATCACAGCAGGCATGCTGATTGTCGCGGTGTTGTATGCTGTTCAGCATAACCGTAAGGATGCTCTTCAGCGCAGCGAACCTTATGAAATCACCTTAGCGTTGTGGTTCAAATATGCGGCGTTATTAAATTTCTGGATCTACGGCTTGTATGAATCGGGAAGATTGTATCATCTGGTTGTACCGGAGGATTTTGCGCATAGAACCTTCTATAATTTGCTGCTGTCCGCTGTATGGACCTTGGTTCTGGCTTACGTGCTGCCAAAGGTGAAGGTGCTGTATGACACGATTGTTAAATATTTTGTGAGACTTCTGTTTGGGATTGGCTACGTCATTTGTATAGTGATTACAGTAGGACTGCCAAGTCTGCAAAATAATTTCGCGCAAAATACAGCAGCTGATTATATCGCACTGGCCGTACTGATTATCTTTAATATCTTTGTTTGGTTTAGCGGACGTGATCTGCTGATTGCAGCGCTGAATCGTCAGTTTAAGAGTATGGAGATCTATCCTGTTTTCATGGCGATTTATTTACTTGGCATTATCACCGCTTTCTTAGGAGTGCAATTGCAATTGAGTGATGCAGGGTTAATTTTTAGTCTCATTTATCTACTGTTAGCCGTTCTATTTATCATGTATGGCTTCCGCAAAAGGTATGTGTACATCCGGCGCTTCGGCCTTGGATTAACGCTGCTGGCCACGGGCAAGCTGCTGCTCTATGATTTGGGTCTGCTGAATACTGGCAGCAAAATCATAGCCTATGCCAGCTTTGGTATCTGCTTGCTCGGTATCTCCTATCTCTATCAAAAGGTGTCAAACCGGATGGAGGAGGGCCAGACAACCACCGACAATGGCAATGGTACTAAGGGATAAAACACAGAGAGAATAATAGGAAGGAAGACGGTGGATGTACGAGACTTATATTTTCGACCTGTATGGCACATTAATCGATATTCAGACAGATGAGGAGAAGCAGGAGGTATGGGATCGATTATCGCTCCATTTCGGATATCAGGGGATGTCCATAACAGGAAGTGAGCTACAGGCACAATTTCTGCGGGAGAGGGATTTACAGCTCGCCGAAGCCGCACGGAATTGTCAGTATCCAGATTTCGTAATGGAGGATGTGTTTCGTTCTGTGGCCCGTCAATTGGGTGGGGAACCGGATCAAGCGTGGTTACATGAAACGGTTAGATGGCTGCGGACATTATCGATGATCCATATCTCACTTTATGAGGGTGTGGTTGAAATTCTGCAAACATTAAGAGAACGTGGCAAAAAGGTGTTTTTGCTCTCCAATGGCCAGAAAACCTTTATAGAAGCAGAATTAATGATGCTGGGTATTCTTCCTTTATTCGATGGCATTGCCATTTCCTCCGAAGTAGGAGTGAGTAAGCCGGATCCGCTATTTTATCGTTATTTAGTTGAACATTATGGAGCGGATTTGCGTTCGGCCATCATGATCGGGAATGATCCCCGTACCGATATTGCAGGGGCGCTAACGATAGGAATAGATTCCTGTTACATTCGTACGGCTTCTTCACCCCACGATACGACTGTGGAGAGTACTCAATCGATTTGGGACGGGGATTTGCGGAAGATCCCCGGATGGAACGCTTAGACACACAAAAAGTCCCCGTAACCGGATTCTTGCTGACCGGTTACGGGGACTTTTGTATGTCGGGCGTTCGTGACTAGAGCGCCGGTAATTTATTTAGATTACACCTTCAGCCAGCATAGCGTCGGCCACTTTTTTGAATCCAGCGATGTTCGCTCCTGCAACAAGGTTGCCGGACTGTCCATATTGCTCGGATGCATTTACAGATTGTTCGTAGATGGAAACCATGATTTCATGCAGCTTCGTATCTACTTCTTCAAAGCTCCAGGACAACCGCATGCTGTTTTGTGCCATTTCAAGCGCAGAGACAGCTACGCCGCCAGCATTAGCAGCTTTAGCAGGTGCGAATAGTACGCCAGCTTGTTGGAACTGATGAATAGCTTCAAGGGTGGACGGCATATTGGCACCTTCGCCTACTGCTTTTACACCATTCTCAATCAGTTTCAATGCCATGGCTTCATCAATCTCATTCTGAGTAGCACTCGGAAGGGCGATATCACAAGGAATGGTCCAAATTTGCGTGGAATCTTCAGTATACACAGCGTTAGGATGTTCATTCACATATTCACTAATCCGTTTTCTTTCGACTTCTTTCAGGCGGCGGACAGTTTCGAGGTTAATCCCATTTTCGTCATAGATATATCCGGCGGAATCACTACAAGCTACGACTTTAGCGCCTAGCTGTACAGCTTTTTCGATCGCATAGATCGCTACGTTACCAGAACCGGAGACAACAACGCGGCTTCCTTCAAAAGAAAGGCCTTTTGCTTTCAGCATCTCGTTTACGAAATAAACTGTACCGTAACCAGTAGCCTCTGTCCGAGCCTGACTTCCGCCGTAACCAATACCTTTACCAGTCAATACGCCAGCCGGATATCCTCCGCGGATCCGCTTGTATTGTCCGTACATGTAGCCGATCTCACGACCACCTACACCGATATCTCCTGCAGGAACGTCTTGGTCAGGACCGATGTAATTTTGCAATTCAGTCATGAAGCTTTGTGCAAAACGCATGATTTCGCCTTCGGATTTACCTTTAGGATCAAAGTCGGATCCGCCTTTACCTCCGCCGATGTGTTGGCCGGTAAGAGCATTTTTGAAGATTTGCTCGAAACCAAGGAATTTGATAATACTAGCATTAACGGATGGGTGAAAACGAAGTCCACCTTTGTAAGGTCCAATTGCACTGCTGAACTGTACACGATATCCACGGTTAACTCTGACCTTACCTTGATCGTCTGTCCAAGGAACACGGAACATAATCAAACGTTCTGGCTCAACCAATCTTTCCAGAATGGCATTTTCCTGATACTTAGGTTCAGCAGCGAGGATTGGAAGCAAAGATTCAAGGATTTCCTTTACGGCCTGATGAAATTCGGGCTCAAAAGGATTACGCGCAACAACCTGTGCGTATACGTCTTCGATATAACGATGTGCCTTGTTGCTGTTTGTGTCTAATTGCTGGGTAGATACAGAGCTCATGAATTCAACCGCCTTTTCTAGTATTCATTTGGTCCAACACTTTTTTTATATTTTGGCACAAGTCAATGTTCCTCACAACTGTTTTTATTAAATAACTTACTTCAAGTGGAACGTTATAGACGTTGGGATGATAAGAAAAGTGTGAATAAACCGCGGTATACTTCGCGTAATGACGCGTTAAAGCGCGAAATATGCTACAATGATTGTGTAATAATTGTAAGGAGATGAAATTTAAAAAATGAGTGACAAAGTAAATGAGCAGGAGCTAGTAAATGTATTATCTGCCAAAACCAAAGTGGATCCGCAAATCATCCGCTTAGTATTGAAGCATGAACAGACCTTTATCAATAAGGCCAAGGCGAACGCCAAGGGTGAGGTAGACATCGACAGCGATGATCTGGTCGACTATGTCACTGCCCAACGTGATGTGAAGCTGGATGAAATCACAGTAGAGACCATTCTTGATGCAGAAATGGATTACTTGATGGATAAAGGATTGGCAGGTTATATCGACTAACATGGGTGTTCGTCCGGCTCGGCTGCTGCTGTTTATAGGCAATAAGAGCCGGAGTGAAAATTAAATAGGCATACGCATTGCTTTTAGTGATTTAGTGTGGTACAATGAAATCAATCATAAATTTAACCCTTAATTCACATATTGTAAAAGGTTATCATTTGTGCGTATGAGTCCTTTTCCAATGTGTGAATTTTTATTTGTTCGTACACTACGTAGGAATAAAAGGACATGTGTTAAATAAAATATTGGAGGTAATATCATGCAAACAGGTACAGTGAAATGGTTTAACGCAGACAAAGGATTCGGTTTTATCGAGGTTGAAGGTGGAAGCGACGTATTCGTACACTTCTCCGCAATCACAGGCGACGGATTTAAATCTTTGGACGAAGGCCAACGCGTTGAGTTCAACGTAACTCAAGGCGCTCGTGGACCACAAGCCGAAAACGTTGTAAAACTGTAGTTTAAAAATCAGGCTGCCCTTAACACAAGTTGAGGGCAGCTTTTTTTATTTTCATAGTATGAATCTGCCCCTAATAGGGTAGCGATATCGTCTCGATTCGATCCAAGGAGGGGTACTTATGTATTTTCGTAAAAAAGCACTGGAGGAACTTCCGCAAGAAGACACAGCTATTTGGTCCTGTACCAAGGAAGGTTGCACAGGTTGGATGCGCGATAATTTCGCCTTTCAATATGTACCTACCTGCTGGCAATGCAACTCTCCCATGACTAGAAGTATGAAGATACTGCCAACGCTTGTGAATACGAATGCAGACATGAAGGCCATGAAGAAGGGCATTTCGATTAAGTAATCGAAGAAGCTAATATACTCAAACAGCTGGACCCTTGGACGGGAGCAGCTGTTTTTTTGTTTGAGTATTTTATTTACTGTGCAGTAATTTCTCCCATTCCGTTAAGGTTATGTTCTCTGAGATATTCTTCAGATGTTCAGGAACCTCTACGTGGCACATAAATTCCAAGCTGTTGCCGTCAGGGTCGTTGAAGTAGACAGAAGCATTTCCTTGATAAGCCCGGATAAAAGGCTCAACAGAAGTCCGGTTGCGGAACGGAACAGCCTCTACACCAATCGATTCCAGCCATTGCAGTGATTGCTTCAAATCCTCGTAAGTGACACGGAAGGCAATATGCCGCAAGGACGGATGGTATGGGGTTTGGACCTCCTGGCCTTCCCAAAGACCAATCCAGCTTCGACCTTCCTCGATCCAGAAGAATACAGTTTCTTCATCCCGCCAAGCCATTCTCAGACCTAATTTTTCATAAAATTCGATGGATACTTCAAGATTGCTTACTGGTAAATGTGCTTCATATAGTCCTTTGATCATTGGATAGCACCTGCCGGTCTGCCAATTTTGCGGGCTAAGTTCAGGAATGCTTCTAATACTAGGTGGATGCGATCTTCGATTTCTTGCCCACCCTCGTATCCGTCGTACCCGACCTCGAAACGCTTGCGTTGCAGTCCACCGATGGAGATCCAGTCTGGTGTATTGATGCCGTGCAGGTTGCGTACGATGGCTTGCAATTGAAGTAATGAGCTTATCCCTACCGCTCCCCCGGCTGAACTGGCGGATAACACAACTTTACCGTTGAAATGCGCCTGGCCTAGATGATCAATCGCATTTTTTAATACGCCACTTACCGAGCCGTGATATTCCGGAGTAACCAAGATTACTGCATCCGCTGCTAACATCTCTTGTTTAAGCTCGTTTAAATGTTCATGCTCTGTGTAAACCTCGTCTGGTGAATAAAAGGGAAGTGGGCGTTTGTAGAGATCAAACACGGTAACCTTTTCTCCTTGCTGACTAATGAAATGGGCAGCATGTTCTGCCAGCTTCGTGCTGGTTGCTTCTTTTCGATTACTGCCTGTCAGGATCATCACTTTCATCTGTATCCACTCCTATGTGAGGTCAGTTGCTATAAACCAATGATAGTTGAATCGGCCTCTGTTAACATCAGCACATGGAATGAACATACATAATAAAAACGCTCAGCCATTGTGCTGAGCGTCTAAGACTAAAGTTGTAGAGGAGTTTTGATTCTAGGCGTTATAGCCGCCTTTCAATGCGAAAATGGCAGCCTGAGTCCGATCCGCTAAGTTTAGCTTTCCGAGAACGTGGCTGACATGGGTCTTAACGGTTTTTTCGGTGATGACCAGCTTGCTGGCAATCTCTTTGTTGCTCATACCGAGCGCAATCAGGTCTAATACTTCTTGCTCGCGTGGGGTAAGAAGCTCTAATCCGGTGATCGCAGCAGGTGTTGTGTTTGGGCCGTTCGGATCGGAAGTATTAAGTTCCATTTGCTCTAGTGTAGAAGTCGCCATTAGATTCATCAGTTGGCTGGCAGCCTGTGAATGTAGCTCCACTTGCCCGTTATGTACCTTACGGATCGCAACTACCAGCGCTTCTGGTTCTATATCTTTAAGCAAATAGCCTTTGATTCCTACGCGGATAGCCGGGAGTACATGATCCTGATCCGAAAAGGAGGTCAATACAATGACCTTGACCTGCGGGTGGGAGATCCTCAGCGCTTGAGCGGTCTCAATGCCGTCCATAATGGGCATATGCAAATCCATTAATACGACATCCGGGTTCAATTCGGCTGTTCTTTCCAGTGCCTCGCGGCCGTTGGAGGCCTCCCCGATAACCTTGATATCGGGTTGTGTGGAGAGAAATACTTGCAGCCCACGGCGTACCATTGCATGGTCGTCTACTAATAATAAGTTTATCGTCATTTATGATCACCCGACTTCATGTAGATTGGATGGGCAGAGGTATGGTTGCCTCAACCGTTGTGCCCTGATTTTCCACACTGTGGATATGAATACGACCGGAGAGAGCTTCTGCTCTTTCCTTCATAATATGCAGACCAAGAGATTCATTAGTGTCTGTGTTAGAACGCCGTTTGGCTCCGCCTTTACCTTGGTCGGCAACGCTCAGTACCACCTCGGCTGCATTCAGATGCAGAGATACCTCCGCTTTAGAGGTTCCGGAATGCTTTCGTACATTATTGAGAGCTTCTTGGCCAATGCGCCACAGCCCTTCCTCCACGTTGCGGGGAAGTTCGTGAACACCACTCCGTTGCGTCTGTATCAGCAGCCCTAGCTGCTGGCCATGAGCCTGCAGCGCAGTCAATAAACCGGCTTCCAGTCCGGCAGGCCGAAGCTGCATAATTAATGCACGCATTTCTTTGAGTGCAGACTGGGATAAAGCTTGAATATCGCGGACAGCCTCAGTAGCAGGATGGGAGATATGCTCCTGCTTCAGCATACTTTCCACGCCTTTGGCGGTCATTGAGAGGGAGAAGAGGATCTGGTTCACGGAGTCGTGCAGGTCACGGGCCAGACGATTCCGCTCGTCAAGACGCGCAATTTCGCGGCGTTTCTCTCCAAGCTGAGCACTTTCCAATGTAGCGGAAATATGCTCAGCGACAGCCTCAAGCACCTCTCCATCCGCAGTTGCGGAAGCTAGTGCTTTGGGTGAGGTGATCAGTAGAATTCCTGCACCTTGTGCGGCAATCTGCCGAAAGGGCACAGCGAGCATCACGACACGCTCCGCGACAGGTTGTTCAGAACAGCAGGACTTCGTAATTTCCTGCTCTTCATCAGGGGTTAATGTCGCAAAGCGTTGTCCTTTTGTGATATCTCCTAGACGTACTTTAAAAGAATCCGAGAGCTCGAAGGGAGCTATTTCCGGCGTTATATTAGCCGCATAGGCAGCATGGACTTCGAATTGTCCCTCATGCTGCCCGATAATCGCTGCAAAGGGCCAATCGAAATAGTCGCCAATCAGGGCGGCGCTTTTCTCGATCAGAATACTGGGCGAGATACATTGGTTGGCGGTTAGATTTAAAGCTGCGCTGAATTCGCCTAATTTGGCGTACAGATTCGCGCGGCGCTGCTCGGTGCTATATAACTGCATCCGTTCTATAGCACTGCCAATTTGCAAAGCCACGGATTGCAGCAAAGCCAGCTCGCTGTCGGCGTAATGTGCTTTGCCTGGTGCGGCCACATTCATAAGTCCCAAGTAACGCTCACCTGAATGCAGCGGGACGGTGGCGTGGTGGGTGATGCCCAGCGTGTCGCCCCAGTTATACTGCCTGGCGTTACTCAGCCGCTTGCAGCTTAGAATGTTAACGGCATGCTCGAGCCGACCGTCCCATAGGCGGCTTAGGCACCAGCAGCTTCCGCACTGCATTGGTTGTTTATTGTCGCGCTGTAGTGCAGGTGGCAGGCCTCGATCAGCGGCACACTCATATTCCATGTATTCTTCGCTCAGGAAGATCCAGCCTGCAGTGTTTCCGGTTAACTCAAGCAGCTTGCCCATGACTGTGTCGAGCATGGGTCTGAGCTCATTGGAACTGTTTAAAGTCTCCGCAATCGTTTTGAGCGTCAGTAACTCATGGATTCCGGTTTCCTCCGGCATGAAGTTCTCTCCTTTAGCTTTGTGAATTATGTTCTATCTATTGTAACGTAGAATGGTTCCTTCATTCTCAAATTTTATGTAATGTTGGCGTAAATAAATAGAAGGTTCCTTAAGATCTGATATGACCTTAAAGAACCCTCTGTATATACATATTAATTTACAGCTGCAGGAGTAGCGGAAGGTGTACAGTGTTCTGGAGCTTCGTGTTCGATAAGTCCATGTTTCTCCCAAGCTCGGCTCTTCCAGCGGAAATACATAATGACGGCTCTTACCCACTCATCGACCGCAGTAGCAATCCACACGCCGGCTAACCCGAGATCAAGTTGGAACACCAGGAAATAACCAAGAGGTAAGCTCATGCAGACCATGGAGATCAGTCCCATATATACAGGGAATTTGGCATCGCCCGAGGCGCGTAAAGAGTTAATGATAACCAGATTGGTTGTGCGCCCGGTTTCCAGGAAGAAGCTAAGCAATATGACCTGCGCCCCCATCCTAATGATGTTCTCATTGTCTGTGAAAAGCCCGAATAGCGGTACCCGGAAGAAAATCACCACAGCATCTATTATTACGGTAACCAGCAACGCCCACTTTACACTGGTGAATACACGCTTATAGGCTTCATCAGGTCGTCTAGCTCCCACGAGATGTCCTACAACGATGGAAGTTCCCATAGAGACAGCTACACTGAATAAATAAATATAATTGGAAATATTAAGCGCGTACTGGCGGGTAGCCATAGCTTCAGCGCCTAAATAAGTAATATACAGTGTGAATACAAGCTGGCACGACTGATAAGTGATGGATTCAAAAGCGGACGGGATGCCGATTTTGAGAATTTGCAGCACGTATTTTTTAGAAAGATGAATGTAATAGGTTACTTTCACCCGTACCTCCATCACTCTGTAGAGCAGCAGGAAGAATAGGATCAGGCAGATAAAGCGACTCATCACTGTTGAGATAGCCGCACCCTCCACACCTAACGCCGGAAGTCCGAAATGACCATAAATGAGCAGGTAGTTGCCCACCACGTGAATGATATTCATCAGCAAGGATACGACCATCGTCTGTTTGGTGAAACCGTGAGTACGGATAGTAGTCGCCAGAGCATTAATTAATGCTTGCAGAAAAATACCGCCCCCAACAATATTCATATAGGCTTTGGCGTAAATGAGGATATCCCCTTTTACATTCAGCGCAGTCAGTAGCGACCCTCCGAATATCAGCAAAAACGTACTTAGGAGAATGCCGACTAACAGGTTTAGGGTAATGGCATTGCCGGTCACTTGAGCGGCTTCCAGAGGTTTTTTGGAACCGAGATATTGGGAGACCACAATAGCTGCGCCGTTACCAATTACACTGAGGACTAAAATTGCTATCGCAATGATCTGATTCGCTGCGCCGACACCAGACACGGCATCGTCCGACACTGAACTGATCATAAAAGTATCCACACTGCCCATGAGCATAAAGAGGAATAGCTCGAGGAAAATCGGCCAGGTCAGTTTGACCAGGTTGAATTCCTGGTGATTATTTTGCTTCATTGTGCACCTTCTTATATTATGATGTACTTCCTAAAATTTCATAAACAAACTGTAATATTAGCACAGCTTTCATGGAAATGCAGTATTTTTACAGAAAAATGACAAAACGTTTTTAATTTAAGTCGAAAAGAGCCCTTTAACCGCACATTAGTATCCTCCAGGTAACTACATCACAATAAAGTGCCTACTTCCCTAAAGGGATGTAAGGAACTACAATTTGTACATGACTTACTAAAATATATTAATAAGGAGTGCAAATAAATATGAAATTACAATTAGCGTTGGATTTAGTGGACATTGCGGGAGCGAAAGAGGTTGTCTCAAAAGTTGCCGAATTTATAGATATTGTTGAAATTGGAACACCTATCGTTATAAATGAAGGGTTACATGCAGTGAAGGCAATCAAAGAGGCTTTTCCAGCTTTGACTGTGTTGGCGGATTTGAAAATCATGGACGCAGGTGGATATGAAGTGATGAAGGCTGTGGAAGCGGGCGCGGATATCGTTACTGTACTTGGTGTTTCTGATGATTCTACCATTAGAGGTGCAGTGGAGGAAGCGAAGAAAACCAATAAAGAGATTCTAGTTGATCTGATTAATGTGAAGGATATCCAAACAAGAGCGGCTGAAGTAGACGCACTTGGCGTAGACTATATCTGTGTACACTCTGGATATGACCATCAAGCGGAAGGTAAAAATTCTTTTGCAGATTTAAATGCGATTAAGAGTGTGGTTAAGCAGGCTAAAACAGCTATCGCTGGAGGGATCAAGCTAAGCACACTTCCAGAAGTGATCGCCGCGAACCCTGATCTTGTCATCGTTGGCGGAGGCATCACAGGTGAAGCGGATCAAAAGGCTGCCGCAGCAGAAATGAAACGTCTAGTTAGTCAGGCTTAAGATTACAATGAAATATGCGCAGCAAATTATAGAGGAGCTCCAGCGCTCCATATCTCAGCTTGATGAAGAAGAGACTGAGCGAATGGCTGAGCTGCTGCTTCAGTCCAACAAGATCTTCGTGGCTGGAGCGGGCAGATCTGGATTGATGGGACGGGCCTTTGCTATGCGGTTAATGCATGTTGGTAAAGAGGCTTACGTTGTAGGCGAAACGGTGACTCCGGGGATTGAACAGGGGGATGTGTTAGTCCTCGGTTCCGGTTCCGGTGAGACAAAAGGGTTGATCTCTATGGCTGAGAAAGCCAAAGGGGTAGGCGCAGAAGTTGTTGCCGTTACCATTGCGCCGGATTCGACGGTTGGACGTTTAGCGGGCTACACAGTGAAGCTGCCGGGATCTCCAAAAGATCCGGCCAGTGGAAGCTACAGCACGATCCAGCCGATGGCTTCTTTATTCGAACAGACGATGTTGGTCTTTTATGATGCTATTATTCTGCGAATGATGGAGAAGACGGGGCAGACGAATCAGCAAATGTTCGGCAAGCATGCTAATTTAGAGTGAGCGTACAGAAACGAATGCCTTCCAATGAGGAGGTTATTCGTTTTTGTGTTAGTATGATAACAGGAGAGAGGAGGCGCTTTAGGTATGGCAACCGAGATTAAAGATCGCATAAACTTGAAGGAAATTAACTGTGAGAAGGAATTGACGCTTGCGGTGATTGGAGGGAAATGGAAGCTGATTATCCTCTGGCATCTAGGGCTTGAAGGGACAAAGCGATTCAGCGAGCTGAAGAAGCTAATTCCTCATATCACGCAAAAAATGTTGACCAATCAGCTTCGCGAGCTCGAAGAGGACCAGCTGGTTCTAAGAAAAGTGTACGCTGAGGTTCCGCCAAAAGTAGAGTATTCCCTGACATCATATGGCCAAAGTCTGCTTCCCGTCCTTCGATTGATGTATGATTGGGGTAAAAATTACGGAGAAAACGTGATCTGGAAGGACACGCCGCCGGAAGAAAGATGCTAATCGGATAGCCTATGAACATTAATAATCCCTGAGAGGTCTGGATCGGCCTCTACAGGGATTTTTTGGTGTTTTAAAGGAGTGATGCGGATAATGCTTTAGGCTTTCTGTTCGAATAGCTTAGCAATCTCCACGATAACATTTACCGCTTTTACCATATTGTCCGCAGACGCATATTCGAATTTGCCATGGAAATTCTCGCCTCCGGTGAAAATATTAGGTGTCGGCAAGCCCATGTAGGAAAGCTGCGAGCCATCTGTACCTCCGCGAATCGGGCGGATGATCGGTGTGATGTTAAGGTTCTCCATCGCCTCATGGGCAATATCGACGATATGACGCACTGGCTCGATTTTTTCACGCATATTGTAATATTGGTCCTTCATTTCAAGCACGATGTTCTCTTCACCATGGATGTTTTTGAATTCTTCTACGACAGCTGAGAGATATGCTTTACGTGCCTCGAATTTCTCACGGTCGAAGTCGCGGATGATATATTGTAGCTTGCTGAATTCAGGTGTGCCTTCTATAGAGCTTAGGTGATAAAAGCCTTCATAACCGTCTGTATATTCGGGCGCTTCCTCAGCAGGGAGTCTGAGATGAAGTGCCATGGCGATTTTGGCGGAATGAATCATCTTTCCTTTTGCAGTCCCAGGGTGAACATTAACGCCGTAGACTGAGATTTTGGCAGACGCAGCATTAAAGCTTTCATACTCTAATTCTCCGAGTGGACCTCCGTCTACAGTGTAAGCATAGGAAGCATTAAAAGCGGCTACGTCAAACTTATGAGGCCCGCGGCCGATTTCTTCGTCTGGTGTGAAGGCAACTCTAATCTTGCCGTGTTTGATTTCTGGATGTTGAATGAGGTAATGCATGGCGGTCATAATCTCAGCAATACCGGCTTTATTATCTGCGCCAAGCAGGGTCGTGCCGTCGGTTGTAATTAAGGTGTGGCCTTTGTATTCCGCCAGCTCCGGAAAGCTCGCTGTGGATAATACAACATTCAGCTCTTTATTCAAAAGAATATCTTGACCATCATAGTTCTCGATAATCTGTGGCTTCACATTCGTTCCGGTAAAATCAGTCGCCGTATCCAAATGGGCTAAAAAACCAATGGTCGGAACATCCTTGTCCGTATTCGCAGGGAGTGTCGCCATAACATAGCCATGCTCGTCCACCTGGACTTCCTCCATGCCGATTTCCTTAAGCTCTTCAACCAGCTTGTGGGCCAGAACCATCTGTCCCGGAGTGGATGGGCAAGTCTCATTATCTTCATTCGATTGGGTATCCATTTGTGCATACGAAATAAACCGTTCTACAACCTCTTTCTTCACCTTGGGTCATCTCCTCTTTACTATTGTATATATATAGTATCACTTTCCATATAAGGTCTCATCCCTGAGGAAGAAGATTGAGGTAATATTTAAGTTTAATGCGGCAATATTTCTTGTTTCACTAACTTCGCTGAAAGTAAATAACGGTCCGGTGCAGATCCCACATATGAAAAGGGATAACAGGTAATCAATGTGAGGATGGCCTTATCACTTGGCTTTATAGCACCACGTTCGTCCCCGTCAACAATTGTGCTGCCTGTTACTTCATAGGTAAAAGTCCCATCGGTACTTTCCAGCTCGATAAGATCTCCAGCGACGAGTTCTCCCAGATTACGGAACACTGTATCGCGGTGGCCTGCGAGCACACTGTTGCCGGTGGCACCGATAGCTGCGCTGCCTTTATAATGTCCGGCTCCCTTTTTTAGCTCGGGGCTTTCCGTGCCTTCTAGCACTGCGATCTTTTTGTTTAATTTGGGGAAACGAATCTCTCCTATGATTTCACCTTCTGAATAGGAATGAGCGGGGTGCGGCTGTTCCTTGGCTGAACTGATCATTCCCATGGGAAGAGGGATTTCTTCGGCAGAAAGGGGGTGGGCGACAGCTTCCTCCCTCTTTTTTGCCCAATCATTTAAAGCCTGTTTAGCTTCGAGCGGTGCTTTGACCACTTGTACAACCGAGTAAATCAACACAACTAAAGAGAGTATGAAGATTAGCTTCACGGCTAGCAAGACACCATTACGCTTCTTCATACTCTCTCACCTCCAGACTTATGCTGCAAAATGTGGTTATTTCTTCGATTTCAATCTGCGCATGATAATCACGCTGAGTACCGCAATGGCTAAGCTGGCAAGAATCAAGTTATACCAAGGCTCAGCGGTATTTGGAAGCTTGTTGCCAACCTCTGGTGCTCCCAGTGGAAGCTCATCATCAGGCAGGGCGATTTCATTGCTTGGCTGCGGTGTTGCACTGGTAGTTTGGCTGCCGGCACTTGGTGATGCTGTCGGCTCATTATCGCCTCCACCCAGTGGGATCGGCGCTTCAGTGACACTAATTTCATCTACTACTGGTGAAGCTGTAGGTATTGGCGATGGTGTTGGCGTCGTTGATTGCCCTGGTGTGGCAGCTGCTGTTGCCGTTGGCGAAGTAGCCGTCGTGGTTGGTGAAGCTGTTGCGGTCGGTGAAGCTTCAGGTGTAGCTGTAGCCGTGGCAGTAGGTGTCGTAGTTGGCGCTACAGTAGGTGTAGCAGTCGCTGTAGGTGATGGCTCCGGTGTAGGCTGAGCTGTGGCCGACGCTGTCGGTGAAGGACTAGGTTGAGCGGATGGCTCCGGTCCTCCAGAAGCGGAGAACTCAAAGGCTACAGTGGTGGTTTTCCCTTGATATTCGTTCCCTGCTTCCCACGGGAAAATTACATCCATTTGGATTACACTTTGTTCTCCCCCGGCAAGTGAACCGATGGCAACTCTTCCGGCAGCCTCACTCATCACCCCTGAATAGATGATTACTCCCTCTTTTTCGAGTGTCATTTGGAGAATATCGTATAATTCTGCGTCTCCAGAGATGAATTTGAAGTCCACATAGTAATTAAAGCCCTCACTACCTGCGTTAATAATTGTGTATTCTGAGTTCGTTTCATCACCAGGCTGCATATTGTTCATGGTGGCTGTGCTTGTCGTATGCGAATTCACCGTAAGCTTAATGGTATCTTGCGCACTAACTCCGCCAGCATGCCAGATGACTCCTGCTAGAATAGTCAGGATATAAGCAGCTATGAAAGCCGAGCGATATTTCTTCTTCACTTTACTCGCTCCTTTCTCCTGAACCCCATATTAAATTTTGTAGACATCATTTGCGGGCTTCCGGCAAATTCTTCTCTTCTAATCGGATTTTTCATCAAACATTGTCGAAATAAGTAGTATCTCACAGAACCACTTTTTTGTGCGTATACAGGAATCTCCGTGAAAGTGGAAGGAGAGGGTAGAGATATACCGCCAATTCGTTCGTTATAGCGAATAACTAAAGTATAATCAAAATAATATCTAAACAAAAATGGGATATTATAAGGAAATCCATCATATTTGATCAAATATCAATTCTATTAATGGGTTTACACCAGTTTTCTCTATTTAACTCTTTATTTTTATGTAATTCATTGTTTTTATTGTGTTTTATTGAGAACGATTATGAATGCAAAATAAAAAGGCAAGACATACATCTGGAATAGGGCTCAAACCCCGATACCAGACCTATCGTCTTGCCTTAATTATGATGATAAATTAGATTTCCTTCATAGCGTCGGCTACAATCTCATAAGAGCGTAGACGAGCGTTAGGATCATAAATTCCACCAGAAACAATCAATTCATCGGCCTGTGTCTCTTGCAGGATTTCTTGAAGCCGTTCTTTAATTGCTGCTTTATCACCAGCGAAAGAGTAACGCTGTTTCTCAAGCATGGCTGCTTTTTCTTGCATCGTCCATAGCCCCTCCATACTATCAACCGGTGGTTGTAACTTCCCCGTACGTCCGCGGATGATATTAAGGAATTGCTGCTGCTGCGAGGTAGCCAGTCGTCTTGCCTCATTCACGGTATCGGCTGCTGTAATGCCAACTCCGACCATCACATAAGGTTTGTCGAGTGCTGCTGAAGGACGGAAATTACTATGGTAGATGTGTAAAGCTTGTAGTAAATATTCTGGTGCGAAATGGCTGGCGAAAGCAAAAGGTAAACCTAGCTTCCCTGCCAGCTGAGCACTAAAACCGCTGGAGCCCAGCAGCCAGATGGGGATATTCAAGCCTTCACCAGGAACAGCACGAACCCCAGCCGGTCGTGATCCTGCACCTGCAGGATCGAAGTAGGCTCTGAGCTCACTTAACTGCTCGGGGAAGTCACTGCCGTCGCTTCCGAGACCACGGCGTAGCGCACGGGAAGCCGGTTGATCGGATCCTGGGGCTCTGCCCAGTCCTAAATCAATCCGTCCTGGATATAGGGATTCGAGGGTCCCGAATTGTTCCGCAATGACAAGTGGTGCGTGGTTGGACAACATGATGCCTCCGGAGCCTACGCGTATGCTTTTTGTGCCGCCAGCAATGTGGCCAATTAAGAGTGAGGTAGCAGAACTGGCAACACCAATCATGTTGTGATGCTCAGCAAACCAATACCGGTGATAGCCCCATGCCTCAGCATGTTGAGCTAAAGCTAAAGAGTTATGAAAAGAGTCTGCCGCTGTGCCACCCTCCACAATAGAGGCTAAGTCCAGTACGGAGAATCGAATATCGCGCTGTTGCTTCAATGTAATCCCTCCTATAATAAACGCTCAGATAGTCTAGAGCAGTATTTGTAGCTGCGAATAATGCTACTCGCCTAGTATACCATGTAATAAAACTATATACACACTTTAAGTAAGTTATACGCGCTTTGTAATGATTAGATAAGGAATAAGTATGTCTTTAAAATAAAATGTAAGCGCTTTAAAAAATCTGTTGTTATTTCTTAACGGGCTTGCTATAATCACATCGAAAAGTTACCTGAAAAAAAGGAAGTTATCGTTATGAAGCCAACCATAAGAGATGTTGCCAGAATGGCGGAGGTGTCGATCAGCACCGTATCGCGGGTTATGAATGCACCGAATACGGTCGTAGAGAGCAAACGGAATCGAGTGATGGAGGCTGTAGAACGTTTGCAATATCAACCAAATGCGTTTGCACGCGGCCTGATCTACAAGAAGTCTTTTACACTGGGCCTGCTGATTCCGGATATTGAGAACCTGTATTTCGCAGGGGTTATTCGGGGAATGCAGGATGCATGCATCAAGCTCGGATACAGTTTAATGATCTGCAATACGGACCGCGACAAAGAACGGATGTTGTCTTACATCGATAACTTTCATGAGAAGCAGGTGGATGGGATCGTGTTCGCCAGTGATGTCCTTTATCCTGAGACACATGACAAATTAGTCGGTTGTAGAATTCCTTTTGTGTTGGTATCCTCGCATTCTGATGAGTACGACATTCCATCTGTGGAGGTGGATGATGAACAGGCGGCTTACGATGCGGTAAAGTTTCTGATTGATTTAGGGCATAAGGACATTGGCATGATTGGTTTTAACCATGATAACTCCGTATCTGGCCCGCCTCGTTATGAGGGTTTTGTAAGAGCATTAACAGAGTTTGGACTACAGCAGAATATTGTGAAGAGCAAATATGCCAATCACAGGTTCGAACACGCTTATCAAGCTGCGCATGAGTTGTTTACTGATTATCCCGAGCTGACCGCTGTTTTCTGTGTTGCTGATGAATTTGCAATGGGGACGATTTCTTATCTGAAGGATCGTAATATTCTAGTTCCGGGGCAGGTATCTGTGATTGGATTTGATAATTTGCGGATGTCGAGTATGTTCATTCCAAAGCTGACCACGATTGCACAGCCGATTTATGAGTTAGGGTATCGTGCGGCGGAGATGCTGCATGAATTGCTCACAACAGGTGGTGTCCAGGTATTGAATGAAAAGATGGAGCATAAGCTGATTGTGCGGGAATCCACGCGGGAAAAATAAAGGCTCTTTATTTTTGTGACCTTCTTCTGAAAAGCTTTTCAGAGCCATGTATCGTTCTTAATTAAAATTTAAATGTTAGGATAGAAAATAGTATGAATTCTTATGAAAAACATCTCATTTTCCGATTGGAAACGGTTACTAATTATGATAATATAAAAAATGTAAGCGCTATTATTAAATTACATTTGTGATGGAGTTTGATTTTAGGATATTTACCTGTCTTCTGAAAAGCTTTGCAAGGAGGTGATCTGCTACAAGCTGCTAATACATGCCAGGGTGCCCGGATGATTGAATAAGATGTTATCTCTATAACCATTAAAGGGGATGTACAAAAGATGAAGAAGATCTCAGGACGTAAAAAGTCGTTGGCTTTAGTACTGTGTTTATCCTTCACAATGACGCTGAGCGCATGCGGCGGAGGCAACAATAATGCGGCGCCTACAGATCCACCGGCGGCAACAGTCAGCCCAACAGCAGATAACACCGAGAAAGCGACAAATGCACCAAGTGCTGAACCTTCGGGTTCCCCGTTAGATTTAGCGATGAAAGGTGAATATAAAGGGACTAAAGTAACCATGTTTGGACCCTTCGTAGATGCTGACCAAGTGAAATTTGAGAGCAGCATTAAAGAATTTGAAGAGAAGACAGGGATCGATATTCAATACGAGGGCTCCAAGGAGTTCGAAGCAACAATAAATATTCGGGTGGACGGCGGAAATGCTCCTGATATCGCTGACTTCCCGCAGCCGGGATTGCTGGCATCGATTGCTAAGACGGGCAAGGTTATCGATTTGACCAGTGTGCTGGATCAAGACAAATTGACGGCTAATTACAACAAGAGCTGGCTCGATATGTCTACGATGGACGGAAAAGACGGGAAGATCATGGCGGGGATTTGGAACCGCAGTAATGTAAAGAGCTTGGTATGGTATCCAAAGAAACAATTTGATGATGCAGGTTACAAGGTTCCTGAAACTTGGGATGAGCTGATGGCACTCACTGAACAAATTGCCAAGGATGGCGATCCTGCCTGGGCTATTGGCATTGAGAGTGGTGCTGCAACGGGTTGGCCAGCAACAGACTGGGTCGAAAATATAATGCTTCGTACGACTACGCCTGAGAACTACGATAAGTGGGTAAAAGGTGAACTGCCATTTACTTCACCAGAAGTAAAAAATGCTGTTGAAATCATGTCTAAAATTTGGCTTAACAAGGATTATGTTTACGGTGGTGCTAAGTCTATCGTGACGACATCCTTCGGGGATGCCCCAGCGCCAATGTTCACTGATCCGCCTAAAGCCTGGTTTAATATGCTCGGTAACTTTATTACAAGCTTCTTCCCTGAAACGGCAAAGGTTGATCAGGATTATGATTGGTTCTACTTGCCGCCAATTGATGCGCAATATGGTAAACCAGTGCTGGTTGCAGGTGATATTTACGCTATGTTCAACGATCGTCCAGAAGTTCGTGCAGTCATGGAATTCTTCACCACTGGAGAGTCGATTAAGAGCTGGGTACAATCTGGCGGCGTAATTGCTCCTATGAATGATGCTTCCCTTGATTGGTATACCTCTGAATCTGATCGCCGGATGGCGAAGTTGGTTCAAGATGCTTCCACACTGCGTTTTGATGGCTCTGATTTGATGCCAGGTAAAGTGGGTGCAGGCACCTTCTGGAAAGGGATGACCGACTATGTGAGCGGTACAGCGACACTGGATCAAGCCTTGGAACAAATCCAGTCCGGCTGGAACAACTAACCTAATATTTAAAGCGCACAGTAAAAAGAGGGGCAGTGAGAAAAGAGGATTGTCTGCCCCTCTTTTTGTTTTCTAACTAGTGAGTTCGATGCTTATGATAAGAGTTTTGCTCCGCAAAACTTATAGGAGGAGCTGGAGCTAATATGGGTACACAATCACAGCCACAGCCACAAATGCCAACACAACCACAAGCTAGGCCAACCGTCAGCCTGAAGGCGGTAATGCTGTCCCTAGTTGTGTTGTTAGCGAATATTGTTGTTAACGGCGCAATCTTTTTATTCTTCCGGGATTCCACATTAAATCCGCTGCTAACAGCGGTTCTGGCTGTCCTCTGGGGAGTTCTAGGTGTTTATCTGATTTACTATACGCTGACGTGGGCGGTTGAGCAGTACCCTGATCATATCCGGCGAAAGGTGCTGCCTTATATCTTTATTGGTCCGGCAGTGATTATTCTGGGCTGGTTACTGGTCCTGCCTGCACTGCGAACATTATATTTGAGCTTTTTTAATGCTTCTTCAGAAAAATTTGTGGGTCTGAGCAATTATGCAGCGATCTTTAGCGATCATCTGATGGCAACGGCATTGCGTAACAATTTACTTTGGGTATTCGTTGGCACGCTTGCTTGTGTAGCATTCGGGCTCTTAATTGCTATTCTTGCCGATCGCAGCAGCTATGAGAAAATCGCCAAATCGATCATCTTTATGCCGATGGCTATTTCCTTTGTAGCGGCAGGAGTCATTTGGAAATTCGTATATTACTATCAACCGGGTGACGAACAAATCGGGCTGTTGAACGCAATCGTTACTTATTTTGGGGGAGAACCCCAAGCCTGGACGAGTATGCTTCAGCCGTGGAATAACTTTTTCCTCATTATTATTTTGATCTGGATGCAGACGGGATTTGCAATGGTGATTTTCTCGGCAGCAATCAAAGGGGTTCCTGACGACATTTTGGAAGCTGCACGAGTGGATGGAGCAAATGAGGTGAAGATTTTCTTTGGAATCATGATTCCATATATTTCATCAACCATTCTGACAGTGACAACGACCATTATCGTCTTTACGTTGAAAATATTTGACGTCGTCATGGTGATGACAGGAGGTCAATACGATACAGAGGTTGTTGCTACACAGTTCTACCGGCAATTCTTTATGTACCGTAATTTCGGCTACGGCTCCACGCTGGCTATTGTTCTACTGATCGCGGTGCTGCCTGTAATCATAATCAATCTACGTCAGTTCCGTAAGCAGGGGGGATTCTAATGGCTGGTAAAAAGAAGAGAAAAGGCAGCAAAACGGTTGTAAATATCGTGTTGGGTGTGATCTGTTTTATTTGGCTGCTTCCGACTCTTGGGCTATTTATTTCCTCCTTCCGTCCGGCTGCTGACATTCTGCAGACTGGATGGTGGAAAGCTTTTCCTCATCAGGAGTGGAAGGCTGGAGAGACGATTCAGCTATCCAAGGATGTGGATCTTCGGGAGCCAATTGAGGTGAACGGTAAAACTTATACAGATGATGAGCTGAAGGCTGGCGTGAAGGCAGATGGCAGCCGGCTTATGTGGGAGAATCGTAGAGCACGTACCGTAAATGAACAGATACAAGGTTGGAAGATGACACCGGATCTCACGCTGGATAACTATAATAATGTGCTTTCCGGTAAGGAATACAAGCTGAAACAGGCTGATGGTAGTGAAACGGTGCAAAAAGGCTCCGGATTGTCACAGGCCTTCTGGAATACGCTAACGATTGCTGTTCCAGCAACAGTTATTCCGGTGCTGATCGCTTCTTTTGCTGCATATGCTTTTGCCTGGCTGCGGTTTCCTGGGCGCAGAATCCTTTTTGTAATCATTATTGCAATGCTCGTCATTCCGATACAGGTTGCGCTTATTCCAGTGCTTAAGGATTATACCGCACTTGGGCTAAACGGAAGTTATCTGGGAATTTGGCTGGCGCATACGGCTTTTGGATTACCGCTGGTTACGTACTTTATGTACAACTTTATCAGTCAATTGCCGAAGGATTTGTTCGAATCGGCTTTCATGGATGGGGCAAGTCATTTCACTATATTCAGTAGGCTAATTCTGCCTCTATCAGTGCCAGCACTGGCTTCTATCGGGATCTTCCAATTCCTATGGGTGTGGAATGACTATTTAGTCTCATTGATTTTTATCGGCAATCAACCGTCTGTGCAAGTCATGTCGATGAAAATTGCCGATTTAGTAGGCTCACGAGGCAACGATTGGCATTTACTTACTTCGGCTGCATTTATCTCTATGCTGATGCCGCTCGCTATTTTTTTCCTGCTGCAAAAGTATTTCGTCAGAGGGCTTATGGGTGGGTCGGTGAAAGGTTAATGATTTAGAACCCGAATGAAACTGTGATCAGGGGGAGCTTAGAGAGATGAAGATGAAACCATACGTACATCCGGCGGCGGTATATCCTTACCGGGAGTGGAGTCTTGATGAGGAAGCTTATAGTGAAGAGAACAATCAAAGAAGCGAGAGTATTTTTGCGCTTGGCAATGGATATATTGGCATGCGCGGTAATTTCGAAGAAGGTTACCACGGCAGCTCAGGCTCGTCTGTAACAGGCAATTATTTGAATGGTTTTTTTGATTCGGAGCCCATTGTATATCCAGAAGGAGCCTACGGATATCCATCCCGCAATCAAGCGATGCTGAACGTAACAGATGCCAAGATTATTGAACTGAGTATTGAAGGGCAGACCTTTCAGTTAAACAGTGGGCAAGTGCACCATTATGAACGAAAGCTGGATATGCGAAGCGGGGTTCTGCATCGGCAGGTAGATTGGGAATCTCCAGCTGGTCACCGGGTACAGCTTCATATCCGGCGGATGGTGACTTTGCAGCACAAACATCTGGCGGCGATAGATTATGAGGTTAAAGCGCTGAATTTCAGCGGAGTGCTTACCTTCACTTCATCCATCGACGGCAAGATCCAAAAACCTAAGGTAACGGATGATCCCAGATTGGGCTCGGGAGGCAAGGAGCCCAGTCTGCTCCTGGAGGATACCGGTCATGAACCGGGACACTCCTTCTTATGGATGAAGCAGCGGACGCGGCATACCCGGTTTGCCCTATTAACAGGGGTAAGTCATAAGCTCGATTCAAGATCTGAGGGTAAAAGGACCGTGCAGCATGAGGGGCAGAAATTATCCGTGCAGTTTGTCGTCCCGGTGGAGCGTGGGGAAAGCGTCTCGCTAACCAAATATATCTCTTACCATACCTCTAAAGATTATCCAGAAGACGAACTACTTAGTAGAAGTACTGAAATATTACACTTAGCAGACCATAGCGGGTTTGAAGCGCTTGCCCAGGAACAGCAGGCTTATCTGGATCGATACTGGGCACATACGGATGTGGAGATTCATGGTGATCTTGCGCTTCAGCAGGGCATTCGCTTTAATGCTTTTCAACTGCTTCAATCCGTAGGCCGTGATGGGGTTACGAATATTGGAGCCAAGGGATTAACGGGTGAAGGATACGAAGGGCACTATTTCTGGGATACCGAGATGTATATGCTGCCCTTCTTTACGTTCACACAGCCGGAGATTAGCCGAAAGCTGCTCGAATTTCGTTATGCCACGTTAGACAAAGCACGGGAGCGTGCAGCGGTAATGTCGCAGAAGGGAGCCTTGTTCCCTTGGCGGACTATAGACGGGGCAGAGAACTCTGCGTATTTCCCGGCAGGCACGGCGCAAATGCATATTAATGCGGATATTGCGTATGCCATCAAGCAGTATGTACTGGCTACCGGAGATTATGATTTTTTGGTTACGAAGGGAGCGGAAATTTTATTCGAAACTTCCCGCTTTTGGTTGGACTTGGGGTACTTTAATCCGGCTAGGGGCGGTGTCTTTTGTATTGATGCAGTAACCGGTCCTGATGAATATACAGCTATCGTCAACAATAATGCATACACCAACTTTATGGTACAGGATCAGCTTTATTATGCACACGAGATGGCAGGGATATTATCTAAGCAGTATCCTGAGCATTTTGAACGCCTGAAGCAAAAAATCGGTCTGACTGAGCATGAGACATTAGTGTGGCTGGAAGCGGCGGACAAAATGTTTATCCCCTTTGATGAGGGACTTGGTATTTATGCTCAAGACGACACGTTTCTCTCCAAGAAAAAATGGGATTTCGAGCATACACCAGCTGACAAATATCCGCTGCTGCTCAACTATCATCCGCTGGTAATTTACCGTCATCAGGTGTTGAAACAGGCGGACTTGGTAATGGCGATGTTTCTACTGGGTGACCAATTCAGCTTGGCGGATAAGATCCGGAATTATAATTATTATGAGCCGCTGACGACGCATGATTCTTCATTGTCACCGTGTATTCACAGTATAATCTCTGCTGAGATTGGTGATTTGACGGGAGCCTATTCCTATTTTGACCGCACGGTACGGATGGACTTGGATGATATCAACCGCAACGTAAAGGATGGACTGCACACTGCTGCTATGGCAGGCTCCTGGCTGTCGATTGTGAATGGTTTTGGTGGCATGCGCTTATGCGGCGGGATGTTATCATTTAATCCTAGTGTGCCAGCGCAGTGGGAGAGCTATCGGTTTAAAATAACATGCGCTGGACAGCTATTGGATATTTTTGTGAGTGATACAGAAGTGATCTATACACTGCTGGAGGGCGAAGAGCTTGAGATTATGCATAAGGGAAACCTTATACAGTTGTCTGCACAGAAGCCGCTGAGGCTTTCGAATGTGAAGCAGCTTGAAGCTGTTATTTTCGAGCTGGACGGGATAATTACTGACACTGGAGAGTATCATTATGAGGCTTGGAAGGATCTGGCGGATGAGCTTGCGCTTTCTTTTGATCGAGAGAAGCATAAGAGTCTTAAGGGCCTAAGTCGAATGGAATCTTTAGAAGTCATTCTGGAGAGTAGTGGACTGAATTTGCCGCAACCGGTAAAGGGAATGCTCTGCAACAAAAAGAACGAGAAGTATAGACAGCTGGTTCAGCAAATGACGCCTGCTGAGCTGTATCCGGGTATCCACAGCGTGTTGTCCGATTTGCAGCAAAGAGGGATTGCTATCGGACTGGCTTCAGTGAATGAGAATGCGCTGCTGATTCTCGAACGCTTGCAGATCGGGCATTGGTTTCAGGCGGTGGCTGACCCTGGCAACTTGCGTAGAAGCAAGCCAGATCCAGAGATTCACTTGCAGGTTGCGGAGATGCTGGGCATATCCCCAGACTGCTGTGTGGCGATTGAGGATACCGAGGAAGGAATAGCCGCAATTAATGCTGCTGGTATGAGGTCAGTGGGAGCTGGAGTGGCGCTCGTAACCGGGACCGCGGATCTATGTCTGGCTTCCACCGCAGAGATAAGTGTTGAGAAATTGTTAGAGCTGTTTGCGTAGTTACCCTGATAAGCAGCAAACCTCCCGATCATGGGAGGTTTGCTGCGTTGTTTATTTCATTACTTTTCGAACCAGCTTCACTTTATTGCCATAAGGAGGATACACGATTCCGAGGTCGATCCGTGTGCCTCGCTTGACGATGCTTTTATGATGGGAGAAGACCTCAAAGCTATACTTCCCGTGATAACCCCCGATTCCAGAGTTTCCTACTCCACCAAACGGAAGATAAGTGCTCGCCACATGTGAGATCGTATCATTGATACACCCTCCCCCGAATGAGACCCGGGACAGCACCTCTTGTTCTACACTCTTATCCTCCGTAAATAGGTATAGTGCCAGTGGCTTTGGATGTTCATTAATACTCTGAATGGCCTCATCCAATTGATGATATTCCAATATTGGGAGAATCGGACCGAAGATCTCATCTTCCATAGCAGCATCCGTCCAAGTGGCAGGATAGATTAAAGTAGGCTCAATATAACGTTCTTCTGGCACGATGGTGCCGCCCATAATCACCTTGCTCTGATCTCGCGCAATGAGGTCAGCAAGTCTTTGCAGCTGGCGATCATTCACGATCCGGCCATAATCTGTATTAGGCTGTGCATCCTGACCGTAGAACTCAGTGACGTGATGTTTGAGTTTGGTAATCAATTCTTTGGCAATATCCTTGTGGACTAACAGATAATCCGGTGCAATACAGGTTTGACCCGCGTTTAGCAGCTTGCCCCAGACAATCCGTTTCGCTGCAACATCAAGATTAGCGGTCTTATCAACAATAACCGGGCTTTTCCCGCCAAGCTCCAAGGTTACAGGCACTAAATTTTTGGCTGCTGCTTCCATAACGATTTTGCCGACAGGCACACTGCCTGTAAAAAATATATAATCAAACTTGGCGTGGATCAGTAAATTAGTGGTCTCTTTTTCCCCTTGAATTACGCGGATATACTGCGGCTCGAAGGTCTCTTGAATAAGCTGTTCAACCACGGACGAGATGGCAGGTGTGCTCTCAGATGGCTTGAGGACAGCGCAGTTACCAGCGGCAATGGCGCCGATCAGGGGCTCAATCAGCAACTGAAATGGATAATTAAACGGGCCAATAATGAGCGTTGTGCCGTAAGGCTCACTTAAAATATAACTTTTTGCAGGAAATAAGTGCAGCGGCGATCGAACCTTTACAGGCTTCGCCCAACGCTTAAGATGTTTCATCATGTAGCCGATACTGTCCAGCGTAAAGCCGATTTCTGTGGCATAGGCTTCGAACTCACCTTTTCCTAAATCCTGTTGTAGTGCGGTGATGATACGTCCTTCGTATTGTTTAATAATATTCTTAAGCTTGAGCAGCTGCTGGAGACGAAAAGAAACCTCCTTAGTTACGCCGCTATTAAAAAAAATCTTATGCTCTTCAAGCATTCCTTGAATGCTGTCAGCTGTATAGGTTGTCATTAATCTTTCCTCCATCCTTGTAAGAAGTTAGAGCATACGACTATGGGAGCCGGTAAAAAGCGAACGGCTCGCGATAACGGAAGGAATCACTGGCTTCATCCAGCTTGGCCGAAGTTTCTTCATTAAGTACAAGTGAGGTACTAAGCAAATTTTGTTCCAGCTGTTCCACACGCGTAGCCCCGACAATAACCGTCGAGACGGCAGGCCGATTCATAAGCCAAGCTAAGGAGAGCGCGGTAGATGAGGTTTCCATTTCCTCAGCAATTTGACTCACTTGGCTTCCGAGCTTGATCCGGTCAGCATCAAGGAATCTTTTGAAATTAGGATCGGTATCTGCTCTGGACCCCGATGGCGCTGAGTCGCTTGTATTATATTTGCCTGTGAGAATCCCGCCAGCTAGTGGAAAGTATGGAATGATCCCTACACCTTGATCCAGGCAGAGCGAAAGGAGCTCATTCTCCGGTGTCCGGTCTGCTAAGGAGTAGCTGCACTGAATTGAAGTGTACTTGGTGAAGTTGCGTGCTTCACTAATCCCAATCGCCTTCATTAATTGCCATGCTGTATAGTTGGAGGCCCCGATATAACGGACTTTCCCCGAGGATACCATATCGTCCAAGGTTCGTAAGGTTTCTTCAAGCGGCGTATAGGGATCAAAGGTATGAATCTGGTATAGATCGATATAGTCCGTCTTAAGACGGCGAAGGCTATCTTCAAGCTCCTGCAGCAAATGGCGACGGGAGGAGCCGCTACCGTTAGGACCCTCATTTTTGACTAAACCTGCTTTAGTTGCTAGAACAGCCTCATGTCTCCTACCTTCCAAGGCCAGACCGATGATTCGCTCGGATTCTGAGCCAGCGTAAATATTAGCAGTGTCTATGAAATTAATTCCCTGATCAAGCGCAGCATGTACAATCTGAATGGAGGTCTCTTGATCCGCACGTTTGCCGAAAGCGTTCGTTCCCAGTCCTAATGCGGATACCTGTAATCCGCTATTTCCTAGTCTTTTAAAGTTCATCCTCAGCACTCCTTATCATCTATTAATTAATCCATTTTATTTTTGAGTGAAAAGATCCAGCGCTGTCTCAATGAAGAGCTTTACAGCAATTGAAGTGTCGGCAAGCGAGCTGACCGCAATTTGGATATCTCTATAAGCATCCGGCTGCAGCTCACGGGTAACCACATTTGGAGGCAGAGATAACAAGGACAGTTCAGACATCACGCCGATCGCCAGTCCCTCCTGAACCATATTAAGAGCTGTTGCAAAGTTATTAACCACATATTTTACATTCAGATGGCTATTACTTCTGCGGAATAGCTCTACAACAGGCGGTTCATATCCTGCTTTGCAAATCAACATGGGCTCGTTCGCTAATTCCTGCACACATACAATGGATCGCTTTTGCAGGGGATGGTCATCTCTAAAAACGGCAAACAATTTCTCTCTATATAATGGAATGGTTTCGAATTCTGCACTGGGAGCGAGCAATAAGCCAACATCAATTTCTTTTGAATCCAGCCATTCTCTGACTTCAGCGATAGAACCCTCCTGTAAGCTAATCGTAATATTTGGATATCTTTTAGTGATAGAGCTAATAATCTTCGGTAGAAAATGAGCCGATGCCACAGGGAAAGCTCCAATGCGGATACTTCCTTTTTCAAGACCTCTCTCCGCGTAAATCTCCTGATTGACCTTATCAAAGCCCATTAGAATTTCACGGAAAATAACAAGAATACGTTTGCCGATATCCGTAAGCATCAGGCCATTACGCCGGTCTCGAAGCAAGAGCTTCACGTCTAATTCGGCTTCGAGGGACGAGATCGCCCGGCTGACCGCAGGCTGTGTCATATTCAGTTCTACACCAGCTTTAGTAAAGCTGCCGCTTTCGGCGATTTTGACGAATAAACGAATTTGAGTATTGTTCATAACAAATATGATATGCCCCTTATGATTATTATTCATTTCATTTATGCTCTTGTTTATTGTATCATTTGTGATGAATCTACACCAAGGAAGTGAACAAATGAATCAGCAGAAGAAAAGTATGATCCTTCTTATTTTTTTGGTGATTGTATGGGGCATTAATTGGCCTATATCCAAAATCGCCTTAGACTATGCTCCACCTCTATTATTTGCAGGTATTCGAACCGTCGTAGGCGGTATTATTCTGATTCTAATTGCACTGCCCAAGGTGAAGGAGCTTCGCTTCAAGCAGCTCTGGCCGATCTATCTGATCTCGGCGGTACTTAGTATTGTGTTCTATTATGGATTTCAGACAATTGGCTTGCAGTATGTTCCGGCGGGATTGTTCTCATCGATTGTATTTTTGCAGCCTGTATTGTTAGGTATTTTTTCTTGGCTGTGGTTAGGTGAGAGCATGTACGGGCTTAAAATGGCTGGTTTGCTGCTTGGCTTTCTCGGGGTAGCCTCTCTTAGTATCGGCGGAATTAATGGGAGTATCTCCATATGGGGAATTGTGTTGGCTTTAGCCAGTGCCTTAAGCTGGGCATTAGGAACAATATATATGAAACGGAATGCTGTACGTGTGGATATGCTGTGGATGACGGCTATGCAAATCACGATCGGTGGCATCATTCTGCTACTTTCGGGATCAGCTACGGAGAAATGGTCGGATATTACCTGGAGTGGAACCTTTATTGTGGATACCTTGTTTATCGCAATCTTTGTTATTGCTCTGGGCTGGCTAATTTATTTCAAGCTGATTAACGAAGGAGAAGCAGGAAAAGTAGGTTCATTCACCTTCTTGATCCCCCTGATCTCGATAGCAACCAGCGTAGTTTTTTTGAAAGAGCAGATTACCATAAACCTTGTGATCGGATTATTGCTGATTGTCAGCAGTATTGTACTGGTAAATGTGAAGATAGGGCGTGCTGCCAAACAATCAGTCAGTTAAATTTGTTGGATGGTTGTAGTAACCAATCGTGCTAAAGGGCATTATGTCTAATAGGGATAGAACATAAAAAAAGGACACTCCCAAGCTTAGAGCTTCTGGGAGAGTCCTTTTTTAATTAAGCGTATAGCGCGTGTGATTTCAGCTGTTGAAGGCCGAGCTGCAACTACGTAAGTAGCAGAACTAGCACGTTCCACTTCTTCGAGTACCCGGTTTAAGTGACTGAAGAGCGCTCCTAGATCACGAACAGATGACAGTGAGCACCGTCCTTGCAGTTCAGAGAAGCTGGCCGCCTGCAAGTCGCGGGCACGATGCAGACAATCTGTAAGTGAACGTTGGCATTCAGCCTTGGATAAGGTCTTGGTACCATAAACAGCTATACAATCGGCTGTTGCCTCCAGCACTTCCAGCATCCAGTCAGAATTGGCATGATGTGCTGGCAGCAAGCAAATATCGTCGGCAATTTCTTTAACATAGGAATGAATGGTCTTTAGATGTGCTGTGGCTTGTATAAGTCCCTTTAGATCACCACGACACTGATAGTGAGCAATGGTATAGAACATTTCCTTCTGTTGTTGATTGCTGGCAGACAGCAGTTTACCTGCTTGCTCCAGCATATTATTATCCTTTGATGAATCTCTTCTTATGCCTACGAGACCTTTTAAAGCATCCGAAAGTAGAAGGCTTCCATCGAGTGCCAATGCTTTTACCTTGACGAACCTGTTCGGTGGAACGATAATCATATTGATGATCAAGGCAATGAGCACACCAATAAAGGTTTCTGCGACTCTCCACAGCACGTAATCATTGTGATAAAAGGTAAGGGCCAGAACCGAGGTCACCCCCACCTGCGAAACCGCTTGGATATTCATCCGACAGGCTGTGGCAATTCCAATCCCGATGAGCAGAATTAGCAGAATGGAAAATGCACCTACATCGAAGAATTGGCCTACAATCAGGCTGACAATTCCGCCGATAATAATGCCGATCAGGCGGTAGATTCCTTTTTCAAGTGAAGCCTTCACACTGGCTTGAGTAATTAGAATGGCTGCAAGCGGTGCAAAGTATAAATATTGGTCACCATATAAACTGTGTACGGCTACCCAGGATAGTGATGCGGCAAGCGTAATTCGTATCATGTAAAGCGAGAATCCATATTTTTCAAGGCGGTCTAGTAACCCCTCGTTCATTATCATTCATCTTCTTTCGCAAAAATAAGAAAACCACACTGGCTTTTCAGTTCGTTTTCATTATAGCACCTCAAAAAGGGCAGGGAAGACTGGACTTTTTACAAACTTGTTAAGTTTATGCTTAGCATTTAACAATGTAAGCTATCGCATATAATGGTACAATCTAATATGCTATATCTATTGGAGCGTCGAAGGAGAGGGAAAATTGTCGCTTATTAGCGCTGAGCATACTCATTTCGATTGTTCTCCGCAAGATGCGGGTAAAATAGTATTGTATTACTAAGGTAAGGGAGGTTGTTAGCTATAGCTATTCAGGAAGGTACCATCATTTCATTTGAAGAAGTTACTAAGCAATATGACGACGAAGATCCGGTGTTAAAAGGAGTCAGCTTTGAGATAGAGCGCGGCAAATTCTATACACTACTTGGTCCATCTGGCTGTGGTAAAACGACTATTCTTCGATTGATCGCCGGGTTCGCTGAGCCAACGAGCGGTTCTATTTATTTAAATGGAAAAGTAATTAACCACATTCCCGCCAATGAGCGGCAGGTCAATACGGTATTTCAGGATTACGCATTGTTTCCACACCTGAACGTATTCGAGAATGTGGCTTTCGGACTGCGCATTAAGAAGCTTAAGAAGGATGTTATCACGAAGAAGGTGCAGGAAGCGCTAAGCTTCGTTAACCTTGTGGGTTATGAGCAGCGTGCGATTAACGAAATGTCCGGCGGTCAGCGCCAGCGGGTTGCCATTGCCCGGGCGATTGTAAATGAGCCACAGGTTCTACTGCTGGACGAGCCTCTATCGGCGCTAGATCTCAAGCTGCGCACGGAGATGCAGTACATACTGCGGGAAATGCAGCAGCGGTTAGGCATTACCTTTATTTTTGTAACGCATGACCAGGAAGAGGCACTCGCGATGTCCGACTGGATTTTTGTCATGAATAAGGGGAAAATCGAGCAAAGCGGCACCCCTAACGATATTTATGATGAGCCGATTAACCGTTTTGTGGCGGATTTTATTGGCGAATCGAACATTGTGCCGGGAGTTATGATCGAGGATTATCTGGTGGAGTTTAACGGCCGCCGCTTCGAATGTTTCGATGCCGGGCTTAAACCGAATGAATCCGTAGAGATTGTTATTCGTCCTGAGGATTTGGAAATTTCTACGCTGGAACAGGGTAAACTACGTGTGCGGGTTGATTCCCAGCTGTTCCGGGGCGTGCATTATGAAATCAGCTGTTATGATGAATCCGGGCATGAATGGCTTGTGCATTCTACACGTAAGGCGACTGTAGGCAGTGAAATTGGCCTTTATTTTGATCCGGAAGCGATTCATGTTATGCGTTTCGGTGAAACGGAGGAAGAATTCGACAGACGTCTGGAAGCTTATGGCGAGGTGGAGAGTCATGAAGAATAAGGGCAAATCGTACTATCTCATCCCTTATTACCTCTGGATCGCATTGTTTGTAATTGCACCGGTAGTGCTTGTCATCTATTATTCGTTATTTGATTTGGATGGCCATATTACTCTGGATAATTACGTCAGTTTCTTCACCCCTGTATATTTAAAAATGACGCTGACCTCGTTCTGGTACGCGTTTCTGATTACAGCATTCTCTTTGCTGGTTGCCTATCCGGCGGCTTATCTGTTGACGAGAACCAAACATAAGCAACTGTGGTTATTGCTGATTATTTTGCCGACATGGATTAATTTGCTGCTAAAAACCTACGCTTTTATAGGGATATTCGGTACATTTGGTCCGATCAATAATTTCTTTGATCTGCTTGGAATCGGAGAACAGCAAATTCTGTTTACGGGCTTCAGTTTTGTATTTGTATCTGTCTATATTTTTATTCCGTTTATGATCCTGCCGATATACAGCGCTTTGGAGGATTTGAATTTATCCTTGCTGGATGCGGCACGTGATTTGGGGGCTTCGGGCTGGACCACGTTTAGACGTGTTATTTTTCCGCTGACCATTTCGGGAGTACGCTCAGGCTGTATGGCAGTATTCATACCTGCGCTGTCCCTGTTTATGATCACCCGTCTGATTGCAGGCAACAGGGTCATTACGCTGGGCACCGCAATCGAGCAGCATTTTCTGGTCACTCAGGACTGGGGGATGGGTTCTACAGTTGCAGTGTTTCTGATTGCCATTATGGCGCTGTTTATGATTATCACAGGCGGATCGCGGAAAGGGGCGCGGAATGAGAAATAAAAATGGATTCTCTAACCTCTACCTAGTTCTGGTGTTCATTGTTCTGTATGCACCTATCTTCTATTTAATGTACTATTCGTTCAACAGTGGGGGGACGATGCATAAGTTCGAGGGCTTCACGCTGGATTACTACCGTGAGGTGGTCCAAGATAAGCGCCTGATCATCATCGTAATCAATACGCTTGTGATCGCGCTGCTATCCTCGGCTATTGCGACCCTTATCGCTATTATTGGTGCGCTGGCCATTAAAAGTGTGCAGAATCGCCGCGCCAAGAACACCTTGCTGTCTCTGAATAACGTGCTGATCGTCAGTCCAGATGTCATTATTGGTGCTTCGTTCCTTATCCTGTTCACCATAGCTGGCATCAAGCTGGGTTTTGCGTCTGTTCTGCTTTCACACGTTGCATTCAGCGTGCCGATTGCTGTATTGATGATTTTGCCGCATCTACAGGAAATGAGCCCTACATTAACGGATGCAGCCCGTGATCTTGGGGCAAGCCGTAAGGATGTGCTGACTAAAGTAATTTTGCCGATTATTAAACCAGGGATATTCAGCGGATTTTTTATGGCGCTTACGTATTCACTGGATGACTTTGCGGTTACGTTCTTCGTAACAGGCAACGGTTATTCGACGTTATCGGTTGAGATATACTCTAGAGCCCGGCAAGGGGTGTCGCTATCGATTAATGCGCTGTCGACAATGATCTTCCTGTTCACCATTCTGCTTGTGGTTGGTTATTACTTCCTGACCCTTAAGAAAAATCGTCATAACACAGCAGAAGCTGTGGCGGAGCCTGTTGCAGAAGCGGGGGTGCCTAGATGAAACAGCTGATAAATGCTTTTCTGGCGATCCTTATCACGGCATTTGCGCTCATGTACTTGGGATCTTGGATGAATTCGAGAGAGGGATATTCGGGTGGAAACACACTGACTATCTATAACTGGGGCGACTATGTCGATCCGGATCTATTGAAGGAATTTGAAAAAGAGACCGGCTTAACAGTCATTTATCAAACCTTCGATTCCAATGAAGCTATGTTGACCAAGGTTGAGCAGGGCGGAACTACCTTTGATGTTGTAATCCCTTCGGATTATGCCATTGCTAAGATGAAAGAAGAAGATCTGCTCATTCCGCTGGATCATAGCAAGATTTCGAATCTAAAGAATATTGATTCACGCTTTATGGACCTCTCGTTTGATCCGGGTAACAAATATTCTGTGCCTTATTTCTGGGGGACCGTCGGGATTATTTTCAATCCGGAAATGACCAAGGGCATGGACTTCACCAGCTGGGATTCTCTCTGGGACAGCAGACTGCATAATAACATCTTCCTGGTGGACGGAGCCCGTGAAGTGATGGGCATGGCTTTGAACAGCCTGCATTATTCCGTTAATGACAAGGAAGAGGCACATCTGCAAGAAGCACTGACTAAGCTCAACAAGTTGTCTCCTAACGTGAAGGCGATTGTCGGTGATGAGATCAAGATGCTGCTGGCAAATGAAGAAGCTGCGGTTGGGATTGTCTGGTCCGGCGATGCTTCCGAGATCATGGACGAGAATGATAAGCTGGATTATGTAGTGCCGGAAGAAGGCTCGAACAAGTGGTTTGATAACATGGTCATCCCTCGGACAGCGAAAAATGTGGATGGAGCGCATCAGTTCATCAACTTCATGCTCCGCCCAGACGTTGCTGCTAAGAATGCAGAATATGTAGGTTATTCCACGCCTAACATTCCTGCGCTGGAGCTGCTTCCTGAGGAAACTTCTGAGGATACCCGGTTCTATCCACCTGCTGAAATTACGGACCGGCTTGAAGTATACGATAACCTTGGCAAACGGATGCTCGCTCATTATAATGAGCTGTTCCTAATGTTTAAGATGAATAAGAAGTAAGCTGACTAAAGCTAAAGCGAAACGACATTAAGAGCGTCTATACGGGTAACCGTGTTAGACGCTCTTTTTCGGTTTGATCATCGTGTAGTCTCAAGACAACAGACAGTTTAGCCGAAAGTATAATATAGTATAATAGTAAGAATGGACAACAGGAAAAGAGGAAACGAATGCCTACTATACTGGTTGCTGACGACGATGCGAACATTCGCGAACTTGTCTGTTTATTTCTCCGCAACGACGGATTCGAAACAGTTGAAGCTGTGGATGGCAAGGAAGCGCTCGCCGTATATGCTGGAACACATGTCGATCTTGTCGTGCTGGATATTATGATGCCAAATATGGATGGTTGGATGCTTTGTAAGGAGCTCCGCAGAGCTAATCCTGATCTTCCATTACTTATATTGACTGCCAGAGGCGAAACCTGGGAGAAAGTGAAGGGCTTCGAATTAGGCACGGACGATTATTTAACTAAACCTTTCGATCCGTTAGAGCTGACGGTTCGTGTTAGGTCATTGCTGAAACGATATCGGATTGGCTCCACGCAGATGATCCAAATTGGCAATGTCATCCTTGATCGACAGACCTATAAGGTGATGAAAGGCACGGAGTCATTTGCCTTACCCCTTAAGGAGTTCGAGTTGCTGTACAAGCTTGCTGGAACCCCTGGACAAGTCTATACGCGCGAGCAGTTGATCGATCAAATTTGGGGAATTGATTATACTGGAGATGATCGGACGATTGACGTGCATATCAAACGCCTGCGTGAACGGTTTGCGACTACCCCTGATTTTCGTATTGAGACGGTGCGTGGACTTGGCTACAGGCTTGAGGTGTACGAATGATTAGATCCATATATACACGCGTTGTACTGACCTTCTTAGCCTCCGTAATCGGGGGCACAATCATTGCTTTGTTTGTTGCAACTTGGGTATTCGAAGATAAACTGAACGAGAACTCGCGAATTCCCTTATTGCATTTTGGGCAGGATATTGTCAGGGTTTACGAGACCTTCCCATTTCGTGAAGCCAACTCTTTCGTAAGTGGAATGAAGCAGCTTGATTCCTACCACATCCGAATTTTCGACGAAGCGGGTAAATTCCAATCTTACGGAACGCTTAATGGGCACAAGCCGGTCCCTGTAACTATGGAAGAAATAAAAAAAGTTCTCGCAGGAGAAGTATATCAACCTCATAACAGGAATATTTCTGCGCTTCTCCTAGGCTTACAACTGAGAACGGAAGACGGCACCAAAGCGATGTTTGTGGAGACGCTTAATCCCCCTTCCGTCACTGCCAGAAGGAACTTGGTATTAAATTTCTTGCTCTATTCATTGATAGCTGGAAGCCTCTTGATTCTGGTAGCTGCAATGTTCTTAGTCAGACCGATCAAGAAGCTAACCAAAGCGACCAGAAGAATAGCAGCTGGTGATTTTAACGTCGAGCTGAATATTAAGCAAACCGGTGAGCTAGGTACCTTGGCTCGCAGCTTTGAAGAAATGATGCACGATCTGCAGCAGCTTGAGCAGATGCGTAAGGAGTTTGTATCCAATGTGTCGCATGAGGTCCAGTCTCCGCTCACCTCAATATCTGGGTATGCGATTGCGCTCAAGCGAGTAGATCTTGCAGAACAAGAGCGAAATCGTTATCTGGATATTATTATCGCTGAAGCAGAACGGATGTCTAAAATGAGTGACAGCCTGCTGAAGCTGAGTTTATTAGAATCGCAGTCCCAACAGCTACGGCTAACTACATTCAATCTGGACGAACAGATAAGAAGAGTAATCGTAGCGATTCAGCCGCAATGGTCAGCTCGTAACATCAGCTTCGACCTTGATCTAAAGCCTATTATCCTACTGGCTGATTATGACCTGTTAAGTCAGGTATGGACCAATCTCCTTGGCAACAGCATCAAGTTTTCTAAGGATAACAGTGTAATTAACGTCAGCCTCAAACAAGATATCAACAACGTGACCGTTCGGGTAACAGACACTGGCATCGGGATTTCACTTGAGGATCAGCAACGTATATTTGAACGGTTCTTTAAGGCTGATCGGTCCCACAGCCGTAAATATGGTGGCAGCGGGATGGGACTTGCCATTGTTAAACAGATCGTAACGCTTCATAAAGGGGATATCCGCGTGGAAAGCGAACCCGGCCAAGGAACGACCATCGTTGTCACCCTCCCAATTATAGCGCCGACAGAGTAATTAGCTTCCAGGCGGTGCCTTGCGAGGGCTTGAATGCATCCCGAATTTTTCATGCTACAGCAGTACAGGCAAGTTTTCTTGTCTTGTGCTGCCGTAGCATTTTTTTTACCTGTTCATTTTCAGTTCATATTGTCGTCATGAGGGGTACATCTTTGTTAGTTATGATCTCATTAGCGAAACGTTAAGGGAACTTAATAAACAGATTAAAGACAGGAGAAGATGAGGGTGACACAACAAGAGGACAAAAAAACGGGGAATGGACAGAAAAAACATAAACTGCGTAACCTGTTGCTCAAAATATTAGGAGCAATAGTGATCGTGGTCGTACTTTTTCTAGCCGTTGTCTATACAGTTAATGTGATCAGCAACAAAACAGATCAGAAAAAAATACAGCACTATGGTCAGTTAGTCCCTGTTGACGGGAAAAATATGAATGTTTTGATTCAAGGAGAAGGTAAACAGACGATCGTGCTCATACCAGGCTTTGGAACAGGAGCGCCAGCGCTTGATTTCAAGCCGTTGATTGATGAGTTATCACCATTCTACAAAGTGGTGGCGGTTGAACCGTTTGGGTATGGACTCAGTGATGAAACGAAAAAAGAACGAACTACAGAGAATATCGTTAGTGAAATTCATGAAGCCGTTCAGAATCTTAACATTGACCAATACATTCTAATGGGCCACTCGATTGGAGGTATTTACGGATTGGAATATGCGAAGAAATATCCAAACGAAGTGAGTGCTTTTGTGGGTATTGATAGTAGTGTTCCGGAACAAGGCGGTATGGATGTTAAATTTCCAATTAAAAAATTAAAGCTGCTTAAAGATTCAGGGATTATAAGATTGGGCTTGCAATTAAGCGGTGACCCTTATGATGGACTGCCATTTGATGATGAAACCAAAAAACAAATGAAATTGATTTCGCTTAAAAATATGAACAATTCCACTACCTTAAATGAAATGGAACATATTTATCCTAACTTTGTTGCCTCCAGAGGCTTAACATTCGACAAGAATCTTCCCATTATCTTCTTTATACAAGCGAATAATACTACCGTGAAAGACTGGATTCCTCTACATGAAGGGCAAGTCAAGGATTCAGTGCATGGAAAAGTAATGACATTTGAAGGCGGACATTACTTACATCATTCAAAATCCAAAGAAATCGTAGAGAACCTAAGGGTATTCATGGAGGAAGTTAAATAAAAAGAAGAAAACGCTCCGAACTCCTCATATGAGGGGGCGGGGCGTTTTTTTGGTTGTGATCGAAGATTATTTGATGCCGATTCTCATTCGGTAGCTGATCAGAACCTCTAATGTTCTGCCTTTAAAATGCTGTTCAACTGCGGCGGTGTAATCGGCGATGTCTTGCTCAAGCAAGGTAGCGTCTAGTTTCATTACGGTTTGCACTCCCCCTTGACTTAGGGTTAAACCAATATATCGCTGGGCATCGCAGGACTCTAGGTTGTGGAATACGATTTCTCTGGCAAAAGAGAAGGCTCCACTAGCTTTGATCCGTGACAAATGACCTTCTTTGTCCCATTTATGTGCTCTCTCCTCATTAGGTAAAAGCGAAGCCAGCAATTCTTCTGTTTTGGAGATCAGCTGGTTGTATCGTTCTTCTACATTTTGCTGAAGAGATAAAGGCCAATCGCAATCGTAGGCGGCAAAGACTCCGCCTTTTTTTAAGACCCGGGAGATTTCTTGCAGTGTACTTTCAGGATCCATCCAGTGGAATGATTGCGAGCAGGTAACTATGTCTACACTATCTGATGCAAGCGGAAGCTGGTTAGAGTAGCCTTGCACAAAAGTAATTGATTGGGGTGCTTCTAATCTGCTAAGTTTATCGATTGCTTTTCCCAACATATCTGGATTGGGTTCGATACCGATTACGCGTTCTGCGACATCGTTCCAGAGAAAAGTAGACAAACCCGTACCGCAGCCTATATCTGCGACGAGTGAAGGGGTGGTACCTAGGTAATCTGTTAGCAATTTGATAATCATCTCAGGGGCTTCGGGACGGTAGCGGTCATATTCATTTTGAAAGCCCAAAAAGCGGTCGATGTTTTGTTTGCTGTTTTTTTCAGGTATCATGTGATCCTCCCTCATAGATCATGTTTATAGGTCTATTGTATAATCACTGGTTCGATAAGCCAAATAATGTCTGGCTGGAAGGCTACGTAGAATAAATAAAATCCCCGGAGAACACCTTATAGGTGTGGCCGGGGATTGTTAAACTATCTGGTAAATGCTAACGAAGCAGTGCTGGATCGATTGCAGGCACAAGTCCTTCTGCCGCAGCACGATTAAGCAGGGCAGAGATTGCGGCATAGCCGTCCTCACCCAGATTCATCGAGAAGTCATTCACGTAGAGATCGATGTGGGATTTAGCCACTTCAGGAGCCAACTCTTGAGCATGGCTAAGCACATAGTCTCTGGAATCCGTTGGATGATCCCACGCATACTGAAGAGAGCTGCGAATCCAGCCGGTGATAGCATCGGCATCTAAATCACGGCGGGCAATGATAGCGCCGAGAGGAATGGGCAGTCCGGTATCGCTTTCCCACCAGCTGCCTAGATCAGTCAGCATATTAAGACCATAAGAGGCGTAAGTGAAGCGGGCTTCGTGAATTACCAGCCCTGCATCGATATGGCCATCCCGCACGGCAGGCATAATCTCATCGAAAGGCATTACGACTATTTCGCCGATGCCTCCAGTTACATTTTGTGCTGCCCATAATCGGAAAAGCAAATAAGCCGTAGAGCGTTCGCTAGGTACAGCAATCCGGCGTCCGGCTAGCTTTTCTGGGCGTTTGACCGCATGGGGTCCACTTGCTGTAAGCAGCAGCGGGCCGCAGCCGCGTCCTAAAGCACCGCCGCATGGCAGCAGTTTGTACCGCTCCAGAACCCAAGGCAGAGCAGCGTAGGAGATTTTGAGGACTTCTGGTCCTTCTCCGTCAGCAGCCAGCGTATTGGTAATATCAATGTCGGCATAGGTTACATTCAGCTTAGGTGCATTCGGGACAAGCCCGTGCGCCCAGGCATGAAATACAAAGGTATCGTTAGGGCAAGGGGAAAAAGCGATATTAAGCTCAGTTGTCATTACAGCACCTCCAGTAATATAGCGGCTGCCGCCGTTAATGCTTCCATTGCATCACCGATCTTCCAAGCGGCCCGGTCGCGGGGACCGACCGGGTTCGAGATGGCGCGGAGCTCCAGTACCGGGAGCCCCAGCGCCTGAGCGGCCACGGCAACTCCGTGGCCTTCCATCGCTTCCGCGACGGCATGGGGATGCCGCGCGAGATGGGCGGCGGCCGTCTCCGCGGTGCCGGTCGCCGTCGAGACCGTAAGCACGGTGCCCGTGCTTACGGGTAACCCGGCCGCAGCCAGCGCGGCCGAAACCGCTTGCACCGTGCCGCGGTCAGCCGGCACGGACACGCTGCCGAAGCCGAGCTCGGCAGCGCTGCGGAAGCCCTCCGGCGTCTCGGCCCCGAGGTCGGCGGCAATCATCTCGCTGGCTACAACCAGCGAGCCTAAAGGCGCCAGCCCCGGGAATCCGCCGCCGATCCCGACGCTCAATACGCAGCCGTAAGAACCGGCTGCGAGTGCCGCGGCGGTTCCCGCCGCCGCCGCCGCCGGCCCTGCGCCAGCAGCGATAACATGGAACCTGTCGCTGCCTTGCAGGCCGCGCAGGACCGCGTCACGCTCCGCGTCTACGGCTGTCACGATCAGCACGCGTCGTGCTCCAGCCTGCCCCTCCATAGCTTCTTCGGTAGGGGTTGGATTGAACGAACTCATCAGGTCGCCTCCTTTAGGGTATTGAAATCGCTTACTAAAGAGTCATTCGTAAAGACAAGAATACGCCCTTTTATAGGTCAGGTCAAACTTGGGGTGATTTTTATCACTCCCTGTAAAGTGTCAAAGGAAAACTTACCGGTCTCTAGACGGAAGTGACTTTTTTAGCGATGAGGTTGACAAGGAGGATGGGAAGTCGTATAGTTATCTTAAATTAAAGATACTTAACGTAAAGACAAATAAATGGATTGAATACAAGTTTGATTGAAGTGGAGGTGGAATTGATGAGTGATAAACAAATAAATCTGCGTAATACAGAGAGTGCACCTGACGAAGAACAAGCCGCCTCACTGAAATTGTTCGTAGTCTTATCTAAGGCTTATAAAAGCCTAATGGATCATGCGGTGAAGGATATGAAGAGTTATGGCTTGGCTTCGGCTGAATTCATGGTGCTTGAGGTACTTTACCATAGAACGCGGATTCCGCTGCAACAGATTGGGGAGAAAATTCTCGTTACGAGCGGAAGCATTACCTATAATATCGACAAGTTGGAGAAAAAGGGACTGCTGAAACGTGTACCCTGTAGCGAGGATCGCCGCGTTACTTATGCGGAGATTACGGATGCAGGCCGTGAACTGTTTGATGAGATTTTCCCTCGTCATGTAGCCTCAATTCATGATTTGATGGGTGGATTAGATAAGGAAGAGAAAGTCCAGGCTATCGAATTAATGAAAAAGCTTGGCAAAGGTGTATAGGCGCTGCGAACATGACGAATAACTAGGCGCTTCTATAAGGTTGGAAGTAGTTCGGCTCCATCCTCATTCTCCCAACTCCAGTAAGTATAAGTGAAACCCTGCTTTTTTGGGTATATCACTAATAAGATATTTAACTTAACGAAGCCAGGTAGCCATTTACTTAAGATTACCTGATATTTCGACTGGGGGCTTGGCCATGAAATGGCAGGGAAGAAGAGGGAGTTCGAACGTGGAGGACCGCAGAGGCATGAGCGGCGGCGGCAAGATGATTGGTGGCGGGATCGGAGGAATTATCCTTGTCCTGGTCATCACGTTACTCAGTGGAGGCAATGCCGGGGATATCCTGGGAAGTTTGACTTCCACAGGCTCCAGTTCAACGGCCCCTTATGAACAGACCGCAGAGGAGCAAGAGCTTGCGGAGTTTGTATCGGTAGTTCTTGCCGACACAGAGGAGGTTTGGGGTGAGATTTTTCAGCAGCAGGGAATGACCTATACGGACCCCACCTTAGTGCTATACAGTGGGAGTGTAGACTCTGCTTGCGGAACAGCCACCTCGGCAGTTGGTCCCTTCTACTGTCCGGGTGACGCCAAACTGTATATTGATCTGAGCTTTTATGATGAGTTGCAGCAACGCTTCCACGCGCCGGGCGACTTCGCCATGGCTTATGTTATTGCCCATGAGGTTGGACATCATGTACAGACATTACTAGGCACCTCGAAACAGCTCGATTCCCTTCGCCAGACGTTGAGTGAGAAGGAGTACAACAGATATCAGGTTCGTTTTGAGCTGCAGGCTGATTATTTCGCCGGTGTCTGGGCCAATCATGCTCAGGGTATGAATCTGCTGGAGGAAGGCGACTTAGAGGAAGCTCTGGCAGCTGCAAGCGCCGTCGGCGATGATACGATTCAGAAGCAAGCTCAGGGCTATGCAGTGCCGGATAGTTTCACTCACGGTACCTCAGAGCAGAGAAAGCGCTGGTTCTACAAAGGTTTTAACTCGGGTACGATTAAGGGCGGCGATACGTTTAACGCCTCCGAGTTGTAGATAGAAGAGGGAAGAGGAGAGCAGCCCATAGGTTATTCCGGTTCGCCGGGCGCTCTTTTTTACCCAATATCTTAACATTAAGATAATTAAATCAAAGGAATAGGGGAAGGTAAAAATGATAAGTGTAGGACTGTTATTAATGAGATTGGTGATTGGGCTTGCTTTTATAGGACATGGCGCACAAAAGCTATTTGGATGGTTCGGAGGATACGGTCCGAAGGGTACGGGAGGCTGGATGGAGTCCATCGGAATCAAACCGGGTGTGACTATGGCGATTTTAGCAGGGATTATGGAACTGGTGGGCGGATTTATGTTCGCGGCAGGACTGTTAACGCCTGTTGCAGCGGTGTTAATCGCTGCCACGATGCTGGGGGCAATCGTTAAGGTTCATGCTCCAAATGGTTTCTGGTCCACTTCGAACGGAATTGAGTTTCCACTCACGGTTTTGGTATTTGCGGTAGGTGTGGCGCTTACGGGACCAGGTTCGATTTCTCTAGATGCATTGTTTTTTAACTAAGAAGGGAGTTTATAATAATGACACTTCAAACTGCAGGAATACATCATATTACAGCTTTTGTCGGAGACGCTCAGCGCAATGTTGATTTCTACGCCGGGATTCTGGGCCTACGGCTCGTGAAAAAAACGATTAATTTTGATGCTCCAGAGGTCTATCATTTATACTTTGGGAATGAGCAGGGTTCGCCGGGAACGATTATTACATTTTTCCCTTCGCCTGTAGGGCGTAGAGGCAGAATAGGCAGTGGTCAAGTTGGCGTAACGATCTACGCAGTGCCGGTCGGTGCTCTGCAATTCTGGGAACAACGCCTTGCTGAATACGGAATTTCGGTTACAAAAGGAAGTCGGATCTCGGAACCCTATTTATCTTTTGCCGATTACGACGGTCTGCGGATTGAACTGGTGGAACGTGAGGAAGGCCCGCTCAGTAAGTGGTCCTTTGGTGGGATTCCTACTAAATACGCGATCAAAGGTTTTGGCGGGGCTGTGCTGTATAGCAGCAATCCGTTGCAAACAGCCGAGACACTTGTTCATACGCTGGGTATGGAACATATTGCTGACGGAGATGGATATACTCGCTATAGAACCAATGGGGAGCTAGGTAATATTATTGATTTGAAGACATCACCCGTTCCGCTCGGAGCGGGAGGTGCAGGGACAGTTCATCACATCGCGTGGCGGGCAAAGGATAATGCAGAGCAACTGGAATGGTCGCGCCATGTACAGAGTCATGGGCATAGACCTACACCCGTTCAAGACCGTCAGTATTTTAATGCGATCTATTTCCGTGAAAGAGGAGGAATCCTGTTCGAAATCGCTACAGATCCTCCAGGCTTTGCCCGTGATGAAGCCCCAGATGCGTTGGGTGAAAAGTTGATGCTGCCGTCCTGGTTTGAGCCGCATCGCGCGGCCATCGAAGAAAACTTAACGCCTATTCAAGTAAGAGAAATTGAGGTGAAGCAGGGATGATTCATGTATTCCGTAAAGGTAAAGATATAACTAAACCTACATTAGTGTTGTTTCATGGCACAGGTGGTAATGAGCAGGATTTGCTGCCGCTGGCTGAGATGTTATCGCCAGGTTCATCGGTGCTAGGTATACGGGGCAATGTGCTGGAGAATGGCATGCCACGATTCTTCCGTCGGCTGGCAGAAGGAGTGTTCGATGAAGCGGACTTAGTTTTCCGTACCCATGAGATTAAGCAGTTTCTGGATGAGGCGGCAGAGAAATACGGGTTTGATGCCAACAATCTGGTAGCGGTTGGTTACTCTAACGGTGCAAACATTGCTGGTAGCCTTCTGTTTCATTATAAGGACATTTTCCGCGCGGCAGTGCTGTTGCATCCGATGGTGCCATTACGCAATGTGGAGCTTCCTTCTCTAGAAGGGGTGTCTATCTTTATTGGGGCAGGTACGAATGATCCGCTAATAACATCTACGGAAACTCAGGAGCTAGAGGGGATTCTGCAGAAAGCAGGCGCTGAGGTTACAACCCATTGGGGCAATCAAGGTCACCGCTTGAGTATGGCGGAAGCCGAAGCCGCCAAAGATTGGCTACAGGGGTTTAGCACATCTCAAAATGCATAAAACAATTAGGATAACCGCCTTTTGGCGGTTATTTTTAAGTTATTAGCCCCGAATGAGGCCTTATAAAAGGATTGATCATTTGAGTTCCTTTACGTTAGTATGAAGAATACAAAAAAGGCCCCCGGGTTGCTTTAGAAAGGTTGACGTAAGGATCATGATTGGAATGCAAAATGCTAATAAACTTGCTGTAGATGGACCCTCAAGGAAGCAGAGATTGCAACTTGCTGTTATTCTGGGCTCCATTACAACCATTGGGCCGTTGTCGATTGACATGTATTTGCCAGCACTGCCTACACTTGTCGACGATTTCGGTACGACAGCTGCTTTGGTGCAGCTAAGTCTCACCTTCTTTTTATTGGGACTGGCCTCGGGTCAGTTAGTAGCTGGACCACTGAGTGATGTATATGGACGTCGCCGTCCACTGCTTATAGGGATGTTCATCTATGCCGTTTCCTCAGTGCTATGTGCTTTTAGTCCTTCGATTGGACTTTTAATTGTTTTGCGGTTTATTCAAGGTCTTGCTGGTTCAGTGGGTGTAGTTGTCTCTAGGGCGGCTGTGCGTGATCTGTACAGTGGCTCTGAACTAACGAAATTTTTCTCTTTATTGATGATTGTTAATGGTCTGGGTCCGATTTTGGCTCCAGTCATTGGAGGCCAGCTCTTAAGAGTGACTACATGGCAGGGGATATTCCTCGTATTATTTGCTGCCGGAATTATTTTTTGCTTGACGATTCTCCTGCGCTTGCCTGAGACATTGCCGAAGGAGCGGCGCTCCAAGAGTGGGTTGAAGGGTACTTTGCTTACCTTTAAGGTGTTACTTGGCAACCGCAAGTTTATGGGTTATGCCTTGTCCCAAGGTTTTGTTACAGCGTCTATGTTCGCTTATATCTCTGGGTCATCTTTTGTTTTGCAAAATATTTTTGCGGTTACTCCGCAGGTATATAGCTTGATCTTTGCTGTGAACGGGATTGGGATTATTATTACAGGTCAAATTGCCGGCAGACTTGCTGGTAAGGTGAGTGAGACGAAGCTACTGCTTAGCGGGTTGCTGCTCTGTACAATGGGGGGCGTCTTGCTGCTGCTTACGATCCTGATAGGGGGAGGGCTGATCCCTATTCTAATCTGTCTGTTCGCTGTTGTCTCCAGTGTGGGGATTGTCGGCGCAACCAGCTTCTCACTTGCAATGCAGGACCAAGGAGAAGCCGCAGGCAGCGCTTCGGCTTTGATAGGGCTGATCCCGTTGCTGCTTGGTAGCTGTGTAGCACCGCTTGTGGGTCTTGGAGGCGTAGATTCAGCCCTTCCAATGGCGATTGTGATTGCCTGTACGGGTGTTCTCTCTATTCTGTCTTATCTTCTGTTGGTCAAACGGTGGAATTCCAATTATTGACAGGTTATCCTTATAACCTTGAAAGAGAGCAATACTTTCAGCAAACTTTCAGCGGGTTTTAACGTTCCTTATCTGCAAAAGGATTATATTGGAGGTAAGGAAGGGAGGGATGATTATGAGTATATCCGCAGTCTCAGGTTCTACATCGTATACTACCTCGACGTCTAGTACTACAGATACCAGCGCGCTCGAGAAACAAAAAGCGAAGCTGGAAGCCGAATTGGACAAGATTGATGCCAGCTCGGATGACGCGAAGACCAAAGAAACGAAAACGAAACAAATTGAGCAGCAGATCAAGCAAATCGAGGCACAAATTTCCCAGAAGTCGCAGAGCAGTGCTTCCGCTGCAAGCAGTAGTGCAGAAGCACCTGCCAAACCTGCAAACAACGCGCTTGCTGCGGCAAGCCCGCAAGAAATCGCTACCGCAACAACAAATAGCCAAGGCAGATTTGATATTCGTGTATAAACCATACTAAGTCGTGTTACATAACAAAAAGGGCATCCTTTGCCGTGAGGGATGTCCTTTTTGTTATGTATTTTTAAGTTTAGACTACAATTTAAATGTTCTTTTATCACATTGTTGGCCAATACTAGAAAGATACCCCTAAAATAAAGTTCCGTCATATTGATCTGTCCAGCTTCGTAATATATTAACTATGCTTATCCTCATTTCCCAAAAAATCTTTAACTGTTGCAGGGGTTAGGGATTTGCTGGCAGTCTAATAGAGTAGGTGTTGATTATCACGGGTCTTCTATTCCAAGAATTGCTATAATGGACTAGTTGTAAAAATTGTCTAGCACAACGTGTGTCAGCGGTAAAGGCAGGTGGGCTCATGCATTCAAAGCAACAGACATTAGAAAGATTCAAAATTGTAAGACTGATCTTATCTATCTATCGGATCCGGGCGGTCAGAGCTCTTTTTCCAGTGGCTATCATAGCGTTCGTATACTGGGAGGGGCAACATGAGCTGAAGCAGGTTCATTTAGGACTTATAATGCGTGAACTAAGGCGAGTACCTACGTCTGCTATTTTGCAAATGATTGGTTTTTCACTTCTTTCCGTAGCTGTGATGAGTGCTTATGATTATTTGATTCGGGCACATTTTCGTTTAAAAGTAGGGCTGTGGAGTACCTTTCGGTATGCATGGATTGCTAATACATTTAATAACTTGATTGGGTTTGCAGGTCTGGCTGGAGTTGGTTTAAGGACGCTGCTGTATAAAAAAAGCGGAGTGCCGACCTCCGTGCTAACGCCCGCCATTGTATTTCTTTCGCCGCTTATGATTACCGGGTTATCACTACTTTCATGGGCAAATATCTTTGGTTTACTCCCGGCAACGGCTTTGCTGGAAGAACATCGCTGGCTGGTATTTGCAGTATGGGGTATGGCGCTTTATTTGCCGGTTTTTGTGTTTGTGCAGCGCTCATCGCTTTATGCGAAATGGATTAACCGGGGAAAAGGCAGAACATCATGGCTTACAGTCGTTAACTCCGTCGGTGCTTCCTTTCTGGAATGGAGCTTTGCTGGCGTGACGTTTTGGACCATCAGCAGCCATCTCTTGGATGAGGTCCATTTTATAGCTATCTTTGGTATATTTACGATTGCTGCTATTGCCGGAATCTTGAGTATGGCACCCGGCGGTATCGGTGCATTTGACCTTATCGCCTTGCTCGGGCTGACACAGCTTGGCTACCAGACCGATAAGGCGATGGCGGTGCTTGTCATCTTTCGATTGTTTTATTATGTCATTCCTTGGTTGATTGGATTGGTGCTGGCTGCACTGGAAATTGGTCTGCAAGGAAAAAAGGATCAAGATCGTTCAGTTCCAGGGTTCGAACCCTCTCTTAACAAATGGCAGAAGATCTGGGGCTGGCCGGGTCAGTATACCTTTCTGAGCGATCTTGGGATGTGGGCTCTTGGTAAGCTGGTACTAGCTAGCGGGCTTATTCTCTTACTATCTGCAGCAGTACCCGGATTGCTGTATAGGTTGAAGATTACGGAGGAAATATTGCCGTTTCCGGTAATGCAGCTTTCTCATCATCTGTCTGTACTTATTGGTTTTATGCTGATTTTATTGTCGCGGGGCATTACATTGCGGGTCCATAGTGCATATGTATGGACTAGCATACTTCTGTTTATTGGATCATTGTTTGCAGTCACTAAGGGTTTTGATTATGAAGAGGCGCTTTTGCTACTTATAGTAGCGCTTATTCTTTGGATATCCAGATCGCGGTTTTATCGGATTAGTGCGCCAATCAGCAGACAGAGCGCGATCCGGTGGTTTGCCCTCACTTCAGTAATTGCACTAAGCTACTATCTGATGGGCTGTTATGTACATCGTGGATTTCTGAAGCATCTGCCTCCGGGAGTACAGCCTGAATGGTTGCAGCGATATAGTCATGTTGCATTTACGGCAGTGGGAGGATTGGTCTTGTCTTGGGTACTGCTCATAATGTGGGTAAACCTCAGGCCCCATCATAAGGAGAACGAGCTGTTCGGGACCTTGGATGTAGCTAAGCTGAAACATTTTCTAGATGGAGTTCGAGGCAATACCTTAACTCATACGTTGTTTTTGGGTGATAAGGGCTTCTTCTGGGCTCAGAACGATAAAGTGCTGCTCGCTTTCGCCAGAGTTAGGGATAAACTCGTTGTGCTGGGTGATCCGCTGGGAGAGAGCAGCTTAATAAGTGAAGCCATCAGTGAATTTAGACAAGCTGCAGATCAGTATGGTCTGGTTGTAGTTTTCTATCAAGCTTCACCTGCTTTTTTATCGGTCTATCAGGAGCAGGGCTATCGCTTTTTTAAGCTGGGTGAAGAGGCAGTGATAAGCCTTGATAACTTTGCACTCAGTGATCTGAAGAATGGTGATCTGCAAAGGGTAAGCGATCGTTTTGAACGGGAAGGCATGATTGTTGAAATTACAGAAGCGCCGCATGCTGATAGTTTGCTGAGAGAACTGCGAACGATTTCGGACGAGTGGTTGAATGGCCGAGCGGAAAAGGGTTATTCGTTAGGGTGGTTTAAGGTCGAGTATCTGCAACGGGCTCCCATTGTGGTGCTGCGGAACACCAAAGGTACAATACTGGCATTTGCTTCTATTGCCCCAGGGTATGATCAAGGATTGACCCTGTCCGTAGATTTGTTGCGTCAGCGGAAGAATGTGCCAAACGGGACGGTAGATTATTTATTGGTTTGTATGCTGGAATGGGCGAAGTCCAAGGGGTATCGGCGATTTAATCTAGGCAACACTCCTCTATCATCCAGTGGGGGTCAGGACCCCGGAGCTCTGAAGGAGGAGAAGCTGGCTCATCAAGTGTTTAATAGAGGTGGGCATGGGCATGGTTACGGTTTTGCCAGATTGCGTCGTTACAAGGAAAAGTTCAATCCAGAGTGGGAGCCGCGTTACTTAGCTTATCCAGCGTCCCTAACATTACCCGTCTTAACGCTGGATCTGGTGAGGCTTGTATCCCGCCATCCGGAGCATAAAACGAATAACTAAAAAAAGGTGCCCAACGCCAAACGGCGTTGGGCACCTTTTTAATCAGGTTTACTTCTTGTCAGCTTCTGCATCTGGCAAAGCCCAGACGGAGACGCTGCCGCCATTGACCGGGAAGGTCGCCCAACCATCTTTTTCAATGGTTATGGTGGCTTTATGGTTATGGGTGAAATCCACCCATGCTTCATCGGCGCGATGTTCTCCTACGAACATTCTCTTCTGGCCATTCTCACCATTACTGATCACAACCGCACAACCGGAGTGTTCAATATCCTCCACGCCGAGCCGTGTCCAGCCAATCGTGTTAGGATGATCGAAATAATCCTTCTGTTCACCATAAGCTTTGTGATAGCGGGTATACAGCAGAGGGTCAATCGCATCTTTTTTACCTGCTACAGGTGTTGGTCCTTCGATCCCATAATAATCCCCGTAAAAGACCACAGGATATCCATCCCGTCGCAGCAGGATAAGCGCGTAAGCACTTTGCTTGAACCAATCATCTACCCAGGATTCCAGGGCTTCGTGAGGCTGAGAATCATGATTGTCAACGAAGGTTACAGCATTGGTGGGATGGGTCTGCACCAGTGTGTCATCAAGAATTTTGGTCAGATCATAGTTTCTGCCCTCCAAAGAAGCTGAATGCAGCTTGTAGTGAAGGGATACATCGAAGAGGTCAATTTTATAATCGACGGTATTCAGAAATTGTCGACAGGACTCTAAGTCGGAATTCCAGAATTCACCGACGATATAGAAATCCTTCTCGCATTTATTAAACATCTCTACCGCGAATTCTTTAACAAACTCATGGTTGATATGTTTGATGGCGTCCAAGCGGAAGCCGCTGCAGTGGAGGGTATCCACCAGCCATTTTCCCCATTGGATCATTTCTTTTTTGACTTCCGGATGGCTGTAATCAATATTAGCGAACATTAGATAATCATAGTTTCCGAACTCGTCGTCAACATTCTGATTCCACGCTTTATTCTCGCCTACTATACGGAATACGCCGGTTCGCTCTTCTTTGGCGTCAAAGTCAGTGCCGTTAAAATGATTGTGATTCCACTTAAAGGCAGAGTGTTCATTCCCGCGGCCAGGGAAGGTGAATTTTGTCCAGCCCTCAATCTCGAAAGGTTTCGAAATTTCTTTCATCCGATCATTGGGGTCGACCTCGATGACTTGGAATACTTCCTTTTCATCCGCGCCAGCCTTATGATTCATCACCAAATCAACGTAAACGGCGATGCCATTCTTTTGACATTCCGAAATTGCGTTGATCAGTGCTTGTTTGGTGCCATATTTGGTGCGTACCGTACCTTTTTGGTCATATTCGCCCAGATCGTATAGATCATACACGCCATAGCCTGTATCTTCAGCGGAGACGGCCTTTGTCACAGGAGGTACCCAAACAGAATCAATGCCTACGGCTTTTAGCGCGGGTGCAGTTTCTTTTAAGCGATCCCAGTGTTTCCCGTCCGCAGCAACATGCCATTCAAAAAACTGCATCATTGTATGGTTCCTCATTATTTCTTACGCCTCCATATCCCATCAAGCAAATTTTACTCTCAACACTCTGATTAGTTTTTCAGATAACTCTTATTAAACTTAAAAACAGACTATGAAAAATAAGGCCAGTTGTTGAATGCGCAGGAAGGGACATGATTGTCATTAAACAGGCTTGAAAAGAATGATTTCTGACCTTTGGGAGAGATGCACAGCGTTGCGTCCATTCCGTTTGGAGCTATAGAGAGCATGGTCGGCTTCAGATAGCAGTTCTTCTAGAGTGGCCTCTGGATTTAGGGCCTCCACAACTCCAAAGCTTGCGGTCACATTAATGGGCCCGATGACGGTATATAAGGTGCTTTGTTCAATATCCGCGCGGATAGTTTCGCAGAGCAATGCTGCTTGCTTCAGTGACGTCTCTGGCAGACAGATCACAAATTCCTCACCACCATAACGGCCAAAGAGATCTCCCTCCCGCAGATGTCTGCTGCACACCTGGACAATATGCTGTAGAGCTTGATCTCCATATTGATGCCCATAGCGGTCATTAATGCTCTTGAAGAAGTCCACATCCAGCAAAATCATAGATAATGAGCTTCGCAGGCTGGCAGCCCGGGCAAGCAATGCTTGACTCAGCTCCAAAAAATAGGAGCGGTTATAGATACCCGTTAGGCTGTCCATCGTAGCCAATTGACGCAGCTTCTCCTGAAGCAGTATTCGTTCAGTCACGTCAATCAGCATGATCATCTGTCCTGCTATGTGCCCTTCTTGTTTCTGTACCGGAGAGGAGCGGATTTGATAATAGCAGATCTCCTCTGCTTTGTTCCAAGCCACTTCCCGTTCTTCGCGCAACAGTGGCTCGGCATCCATCACATAGGACAAGGCATCTTTGCCTGCGTTAAGAAACAATTGTGCTAGCGGTTTGCCAATCGATGAGGAGTTGAGCCCCTCTATCATATCCGCGGCTGCACGATTGTAATCGACGAGCATGTCCGAGCGGTCGGTGACAAGTACTCCCTCCCGCATGCTCTCGAACAGATTCTCACGAGCAATAGGTGCAGCCGTTAACATGCCCCGGGATAAAATAGCCCAAATATATAGGGAGGAGGTTAGGCTCATAATGATCGGGACGGGATCCATTCCGTAAGGAGTCAAGCCTATCAGATACAAAAAAGCGCCGAGGGTTGGAAGGCTTAACCCGATTATTATTGTGATGATCTGCCTGCGGTATACCCTTTTCATCCGGTTCCACTGCCATATCATGAGGCAAATGGCTGCCAGCAGACAGCCGAAAGTAAAGCTGCCGTGAACGATATACCAAGGTCCCATCACAACATCAACGAGTGGGGTGGGCGTATTTTCCCGTAAATAAATGGATTTATAGAAGAGATGATGGTAATCATTGGTCCAGACCAGCAGCGTTGTAATGAATGGAATGATAAATAACGCCGCCCGTATGCCTTTTTTAAACAGCGTCTCCAGCCCAACGAAATGGATCACCATGATTAGACTAGCCGGCGCAATAAAGGGCATCCCCAGATATTCTAACTTAATCCAGAAGCTGATTTCCTCCAGAGTTTTCCCCGATAATTCTAATGCGAAACCGAAGGTGTAAATAGCAGAGGTAAAGGAGCTTATAACAAAAGCCCTGATTCCTAAGAAATCAGTTTTTTTATAATAGGCGAAAAGGGCTAGTAAGACACTCAGCACACCTGATATAGCAACAATTACAATATAATTCGAGATTATAGATCCCATGGGTCTATTGTCACCTACCGAGGAAAGATATGGATAAATATTACCACATATCTGCGGATATAAAAAAAATACTTCGGGTTTGTGGTCAAAAAAATGTCTCCTAGACAAAATGACGCAATTTAACAGGAGCTATTTTACTAATTGTCTAGTGAGAGTCCAGTGAGCAGCGTGTAACATGTTAGTTAATACTACACGCAACAGAAGTTTTCTTTATTTTATCTAAATAGCGTCAGTTTATATAACATTATAAACATGGCTTATTTTGAAAAGGGGGGCTGAGGATGTCATCACTAGCGACAAATATTCCTGAGATTCAGCTGGAGAATGTTGAAATGCGTTATCGGACAGAAGCTGCGGAAGTGCTTGCCCTGCATCAGGTGAGTCTTGATATTGCAAAAGGGGAGTTCGTCTCCCTGCTCGGACCTTCCGGATGTGGCAAAACGACGCTGCTTAGACTGATGGCCGATCTCATAGCACCAACAGGCGGGAACATTGTGGTAGCTGGGAAAAGTGCCAGAGAAGCCAGGCTGGCGCAAAAATATGGCATTGTTTTTCAAAGTCCAGTGTTATACGACTGGCGAAAAGTGAAGCATAACATCACATTGCCACTGGAGCTGATGGGGGTAAAGAAGTCAATCCGTGAGGAAAAGGCGATGGAGCTTCTTGATCTGGTGGGGCTGCAGAGCTTTGCGGATAAATATCCGTGGCAGCTCAGCGGCGGGATGCAGCAGCGTGTAGCGATTGCCAGAGCGCTATCGATGGAGCCGGAAATTCTGCTCATGGATGAGCCGTTCTCTGCGCTGGATGAATTTACGCGTGAGCGATTGAATGAAGAGTTATTGTCTGTCTGGAGTAAAGTGCAGAACACAATTGTCTTTGTAACTCATAGTATTCCTGAATCTATATTCCTCTCTGACCGGGTGTTTGTCCTTTCCCCGCATCCAGGTCGCTTGTCCGCTGTGGTCGAAATTCCTCTGCCACGTCCGCGAACGGCGGAAATGAGAAATAGCCCAGAGTTTTTCGAACTGATCGCACGTATTCGCGACAGCTTCGAAGGGGTGTAGTGATGAAAGGGGGCAGTATCTTTGTGCGAGGCCGTCTGCTGCCGTTGTTCGTCTGGATTTTTGGCCTGCTGCTAGTCTGGGAAGGGACTTCCTGGATGCTGCTCCATGTGGTGGAGACGCCGTTAGCACAGTCCAAGCTGCCATATGTTCATGAGGTGTTAGCTACCTTATGGCAGTATGGAGGCACGCTCTTGAAGGAAGGGGCTGCGACCTTCGGTAATGCTGGTGTTGGCTTCCTGATTGGAGCGGTAGCTGGTGCCTCATTGGCGGTGCTGATGAGTTTGTCGAAGACAATAGAGCAATTAACTTTTCCTTATGCTATTGCCTCGCAGATGATTCCGATTCTGGGGTTGGCACCCATCATCTACGGGATTGTGCGCGATGAGCAGACCTCGCGGATTATTATTTCGGGATATATCACCTTTTTCCCGGTGGCTCTGAACATGCTGCGCGGCTTGCGGAGTGTAGATCCATCAGCGCTCGAATTGATGCATTCTTACGCGGCGAAACCTTGGGCGGTCTATTGGAAACTCAGATTCCCGGCGGCTTTGCCGGGTTTGTTCGGTGGGCTTAAGATAGCTGCCCCACTTGCTGTGACTGGAGCTATTCTGGTGGAGCTTATGGGTGCCCAGCATGGCATTGGTGTAATTATGCTGCGCAATCTCTATTATGGAAGCTCTCACACCTATATGTTCTGGTCTACGGTGATTGTGGGTGCCTTGCTGGGAATCGTAAGCTACTGGTTAATCAGTCTGATAGAACGCCTGGTAACGCCTTGGCAGCCTGAATATCGTCCGAAAGGAGGCAGCCGCTAATGGAAACTAACTCCGTTCGGGAGACCACGTTTATAGGCTCTACTGGTAAAGAAATGGCTCAGCCGGCGCTAACGGCTACACCAAAGAATGCTGTAGCCGTTCCGAAACCTGCGGAAGCTACGGCGAGTCGCGGCGGCTCACGGATGCTGAAGAGGATATTTAGCGCAGGGGTGCTGCTGCCTGTACTGGCAGGTCTGTTATTTCTTGCACTATGGGAATTTCAATTTTTTCATAAGATCTTTGATCTGAAAAAATATCAACTCCCGCTGCCTACAGCCATCGCCGAAACCATGCGAGATAATTTCAGCTTGTTGCTGTCCTATACCGGATACACTCTTGCTGAAGCTGTGCTGGGAATGTTGGCTGGTTCTGCTATCGGCTTCCTGATCGCTTTAGTCGCGACAGCTTGGCCGCGCTGGGGGAGTGGAAGCTTGACGCTGGTTGCCGCCCTAAATGCTGTGCCTATCGTCGCCCTCGCGCCCATCATGAATTTGTGGTTTGGAGATGGGATAGGCTCACGAATTGCCATAGTAACAGCAACTACAATGGCAGCGATGGCGATCAACGCCTATAAAGGTATGGCGGCGATTGATCCATTGGCGCTGGATCTGATGCATTCCTATGCGGCAGGTAAACCGGCAGTGTTCCGTTATCTGCGGATTCAGAGCAGTCTGCCCTATGTATTTACAGCACTCAAGATTAATGCTACTGCCAGTATGATTGGCGCCATTGTTGGGGAATTCTTTTTCTCCTCAAAAGGGCTTGGATATCTGCTCTCCAATTCCATTAAAGTTGCCAAAATGCCACTGGGTTGGTCCTGTATTGTGTTGGCTGCAATTGCAGGCGTGCTCTTCTATTTAGTGGTTGAGCGGCTGGAGAAAGTATTCATTAAGTGGCATCCTTCGCAGCGTACTTAATCTTCCCCTCATTACATCCGGCCATAGTGGGAATGGAAAAGAGAAACCGCCCACGGCTGTATGCATAAACGCACCACGATGATTGTCCATACTGTGCTTGTTACAAACTTAAATTACGATAGGGGGAGTTCGATTGATGAACGGGAAAAAACGCAAATTTCGTGGTGGTTTGTTGGCAATCGTGATGATGTTGAGTGTTTCTTTAATGGCGGGTTGCGGTGGCAACAATAATAACTCGGCAGCTGAAGCTACGACTGCCCCTGAAGCTTCAGCAGCTCCTGACGCAAGTGCTGCTACTGAACCGGCTGCTGATCCAGTTACAGTGAAGCTACAGCTGAAATGGGTGCCGCAGGCACAATTCGCTGGGTATTTTGTGGCGCAGGATAAAGGATATTACAAGGAAGAAGGCTTGGATGTAGAAATTCTGCCGGGTGGGCCTGATATCGTTCCGGAACAGCAAGTGGCAGGTGGCTCCGCAGATATCGGTGTGGGTTGGGTAGCCAGCTTGCTGCCGAGTCTTGAAGAGGGAATGCCGCTGGTGCAGATCGCGCAAATCTATCAAAAGAGCGGGTTGGTCCTGGTCTCCAAAAAAACTGCTGGCATTAACTCAGCCGCTGATCTTAAGGGTAAAAAAGTCGGCAACTGGATGGGTGGCAACGAATTTGAACTATTAGCGTTATTCGATAAATATAAGTTCGATCCGAATAAGGACCTAAGCTTTACGAAGCAAGGGTTCACGATGGATCAGTTCTTGGGCGATCAGATCGATGCGGCCTCAGCGATGACTTATAACGAGTACCAAGTGGTGTTGGAGTCAGGTATTAAGGCTGAGGATCTGAACGTCATCGACATGAATACAGAAGGCGTTGCGATGCTTGAGGATAACTTGTTCGCGAATAAGGAATGGCTTGCGGAGAATAAAGAGACTGCAGCAAAGTTTGTACGTGCCTCCCTGAAGGGCTGGAAAGATGCAATTGCTGATCCTGCAACTGCCGTGGACAGTGTGATGAAGCAAGCGGAAGACGGCAGTACGACGAAGGAACATCAGCTGACAATGATGACTGAGGTTGCCAAGCTGATTCTGCCTGAAGGCTTTGACAGTGCCAAGATGGGATATACCGATGCGGCGGCGTTCCAGCAAACCGCTGATATTTCGCTTAAATTTGGTGTCATTAAAGAACCGGTTAAGGTAGATGAGGCTTATACGAACGAAATCGTAGAAATGGCGGCAAAATAACTAACTGAGCTTAATGTTATAGTGGATGGCCGCCTGATCTGGCGGTCATCTATTATAATCAGCAGTCCATCAGTGCATCTGAAACAGAGAAAGAGGTGCGAGCTATGTCTCTCCTAGTAACGCAGGCTGAAAGAGTTAAGAATTATGTGAATGGAGCTTGGGTAGAATCGTCGTCCGGGCGAGATGAAGAGGTTTATAATCCGGCGACAGGTGAAGTGATTGCTTATGTGCCCATTTCTAGTAAGGAAGAGCTGGGTGCAGCGGTAGAAGCGGCTGCGGCGGCATTTCAAGCGTGGAAAAGGGTCGCTGTGCCGCGTCGTGCCCGCTACTTTTTTCAATATCAACAGCTGCTGGTAAAGCATTGGCATGAGCTGGCCGAGCTGATTACGCTGGAGAATGGCAAAAGTCTGGAAGAGGCGCAAGGTGAGGTGCAGCGTGGAATTGAGTGTGTGGAATTTGCCGCAGGCATCCCCACGTTGATGATGGGCAGTCAGCTTCCGGACATTGCTACCGGTATTGAATCCGGGATGTACCGTTATCCATTGGGGGTTATCGGGGGGATTGCCCCGTTTAATTTTCCGATGATGGTTCCTTGTTGGATGTTTCCGCTTGCCATCGCTTGTGGAAATACCTTTGTGCTGAAGCCTTCTGAACGGACGCCGCTGCTGGTTAATCGACTGGCAGAGTTATTTGCCGAAGCGGGCTTTCCTCCAGGTGTACTGAATGTGATACATGGGGCGCACGAGGTTGTGAATGGGCTGCTGGAGCATGATGAAGTGAAGGCGATTTCGTTCGTGGGTTCGCAGCCGGTTGCGGAATATGTATATAAGACAGGGACAGCGCAGGGAAAACGGGTGCAGGCGCTAGCTGGAGCCAAGAATCACTCGATTGTGCTGCCTGATGCGGAGCTGGACAATGCGGTCAAAAATATCATTGCGGCTTCCTTTGGTTCGGCAGGTGAGCGTTGTATGGCGTGCTCGGTTGTGGTGGTTCATGAGGATATCGCTGACGAGCTAGTGGGTCGTCTGGCTGCGGCTGCGGATGAGCTTAAGATTGGTAATGGCGCGGATGACGGGGTGTTTTTGGGTCCGGTAATTCGCCAGTCGAATAAGGAGCGGACGCTTTATTACATTGAGACTGGTGAAGCTGAGGCAGCCAAGCTTGTGAGAGATGGGCGGAAGGATGCGGCTACGGGTGGTGCGGGTTATTTTATCGGGCCGACGATATTTGATCATGTGCAGCCGGGAATGACCCTCTGGAAGGATGAAATTTTTGCGCCGGTATTGTCTGTGATTCGTGTAAAAAGTCTGAGTGAAGCGATTGCGGTAACGAATCAATCCCCATTCGCGAATGGGGCGTGTATTTATACAGATAGCGCAAAGGCGATCCGTGAATTTCGGGAAGAAATTGATGCAGGGATGTTGGGTGTGAATCTGGGTGTGCCTGCCCCCATGGCATTTTTCCCCTTCTCGGGTTATAAGAAATCGTTCTATGGAGACCTGCATGCCAATGGCCGTGATGGGGTGGAGTTCTATACGCGTAAAAAGATGATCACTGCCCGTTATTAGAGAAAATGAACTGCTGAGAGGAGAAAATGTTATGCAGATTCTGGGGAACGATAGTGAGCTTGCGGTGAAGAAGGATCAGGAATATTTATGGCACAACATTACGCCTTATAGTGAAAAGAATCCGCCTATGATTGCCGCCTCGGCAAGTGGGTCGTGGATTACGGATATACAGGGCAATCGATTTTTGGACGGGATGTCTGGCCTGTGGTGTGTAAATGTGGGATACGGGCGAAAGGAGCTGGCGGAAGCTGCTTACAATCAATTGCTGACCCTGCCATATTTTCCTCTGACACAAAGTCATCTCCCGGCGATTGCGCTGGCGGAGAAGCTGAATGAGTGGCTCGGAGACGATTATGTGATCTTTTTTTCCAATAGTGGATCGGAAGCCAATGAGGCTGCTTTCAAAATGGCCCGCCAGTACCAGCAGCAAATCGGCCAGCATTATCGCCATAAATTCATTGCCCGTTATCGTGGGTACCATGGCAGTTCACTTGGGGCATTATCTGCAACGGGCCAGGCCCAGCGCAAATATAAATATGAACCGTTGGCGGGTGGTTTTCTGCATGTAGCTCCCCCGGACAGCTATCGCCGCCCGGCTGGGATGACTGTGGAAGAATTCAATCTCCAGTGTGCACAGTCCATAGAGGATATGATCATCTGGGAAGGCGTGGAGACGGTAGCTGCGGTGATTATGGAGCCTGTAATTACGGGTGGTGGCGTCATTGTACCGCATCAGGTTTATTTGGATCGGGTGCAGGAAATCTGCCGTAAGCACGGTGTGTTGCTCATTATGGATGAGGTGATTTGTGGATTCGGACGTTCTGGACGTAAGTTTGGTCATCACAACTTTAATGTGAAGCCTGACATCGTAACGATGGCTAAAGGACTGACTAGCGCTTATCTTCCTCTATCTGCCACTGCTGTTCGTAAGGATATCTATGAGGTATTTAAGGACAATAGCGATGACTATGGGCATTTTCGCCATGTGAATACTTTTGGTGGTAACCCTGCTTCCTGTGCGCTGGCGCTGCGTAATCTGGAGATTATCGAGCAGGAGAAGCTGGTGGAACGTGCGGATCTTTTAGGTAAAAGAATAAATACAGAATTTACTGAGCTGCTTGATCACAAGCTTGTAGGTGATGTCCGCAGCTTTGGTTTGGTGACAGGGATTGAGCTGGTTGAAGACAAGGTCAGTAAGAAACCGGTTGATCTGAATATTGTGAAGGGGATTATTGCCGAATGTAAGTCCAAGGGGCTTATCATCGGTAAAAATGGCGATACCGTAGCTGGGTTCAACAACGTGCTTACCTTCGCCCCGCCGTTATCCTCCACGGATGAAGATATAGAATTTATTATCGATACCTTTAAATCTGTGCTGAACGGGGGCTAGGTAAAGTGATTTTGTCTGGATATAGAAATTGGTAAGCGCGCAGGGCGACTTGAATGGAGATCCGATTCTCTGGCTGCATGAAGTCTTCACCCAGTAGCTCTGTTATTTTGTCCAGGCGATAATAAAGGGACTGTCTGACAATGAATAGGTTTCGAGCGGCAATTTGTTTGGAACCATCATGATCCAGATAAACACGAAGGGTAAGCAGCAGCTCGCTGCCTTTGGTTTGGTCGTGGTCGATTAGCGGGCCGAGATAACTGCGAATGAAGTTCTGCAACGTTTTTCCGTCATTTAAGCTCAACAGCAGCTGGAATACACCCAGCTCTTCATAGAAGAGTAGTGACTTCTGGTAACAGGAGTATAACGACAATGCCTGTAGGGCTTCCTGATAACCGGAATAGGCCCGTTTTAGGCGCTTATGCGATTTGCTGACTCCAATGACGAGCTGCAAATCCTTGAGCTTCTCATCGGAGCGGATGTTCTGCAGGGCTTCAAGTGCTTGTTGAAGTCGCATTTTTCCAGGCATTTTCGATTGGATATCGAGGGCGATGACGGTGAGGCGATTGTTCTTAAGGGTGATCAGCGGACGTAAAGAATATTTCTCAAAGATGGAACGCAGGATGAGCGAAAGGTGGAAGGTAATGGACTCCCATTCGTTCTCTGAGCTGTTCCATTTTACATCTCTGGGGTTCTTGATCTCTATAAGGCATACACGGTAAGGGAGCTCGTTGACCACGTTGAAATTGGAGCCGATCAGGCCCTTTAAGCGGTTATCATCTTCGATGCGGCCATTGATCAGCTCGTCGACCCATAGATTTTCTGAAAAAAGCTTACGCTCCTCCATATACCGCGTCCGCAGCAGCTCTTGTGCAATGGACAAAGAGGCGGAATCCAGCAGCAGACAGTCGAACTCCTGTGGTTTGTGATTGCATACCATCAGAATGTAAGCCCAGGTCTGATCCAGCGCACCTACAGGCTTGAGCGCGATGGTCTTCTGTCCATATTCCCGGATATAGGGGGCAACGTCAGGTTGAATTCCTTCCAGCTCGTCGCCGAAGGCGGTGAAAAAATTCAGCAATGGAGCCTGCTCTTCCGGCGGAAGTGCCGGGAAAAATAAGGGTTTGCCTTGCAGCTGCATATAGACTATTTGTGTGCGGGTACTTTTGCACAATAATTGCAGCACTTTCAGCGTTCCTTGTGAAGTTAAGGTCAGGCGGTGGAATTCACGTGAGATTTTTTCAAGTTCTTGGAGCATCCGGTGATGCCGGTTAATGATAATCGAGTGAAGATCCAACGTGATATCTACGAAACGAACCGTGCGGGTGAAGATGATTAGCGGAAAGTCATGCCTGTCGGCTAAGTCGATCATCTCTTGCGGGATGGTGCTGAAATACGTACCTAACTCAATACATAGGCAAGCTGCATTTTTGTCGATCAGGTTCTGCATAAACTCCAAGGAGGAAGGGAGATCGACACTTGCACCAATCCCCGTAGTCAAAATCATTTCTTCGCCATGAATCAGAGTCTCGAAGTTGGCACTTTCCAGTACATGCACCCAGCGAATGGCACGGCTTAGGCCGCTTTTCCCGCCGATCACCTCGGCTTCTGCGAATAGTGGTCTTTTTAAAGCGTCACGAATGGTTAATACAAGCTCCCAGTCCATAGTTACTCCCCCTCGATCTTCTGCGCTCTGGCCTTCGGCTAACGCCCTGTTATTCTCAGCCTATTCTCACACGTAAAAAATACAGTTTTGAAATTAGACAAAGTGTCTAATGCAACGAAAATTCGAAATGACTATAGTTTGATTAACGGATGTCAGTATATATAACCTAATTAGGAAGGGCGTTGAGAGATAATTTCTGTTAATGCTTATATTACTACAATAAATTAAAGATGTAAGCAAAATATTCAGACAAAACTTGAAATAATGTTATATTATATAACACAAATATGAAAAATTACCCATAAGGAGGGACTAGTGATGGAGCATTCATCTCCGTTAACAGCATTTACACCTGATATGTTCATGCGCAATTTCGCCGAGGCTGAGCCGGCTCTGACCCATAAGGGTGCCCTGGATGAGTCCAATCGCTGTCTATATTGCTACGATGCCCCCTGTATAAAAGCATGTCCGACCAGCATTAATATTCCCTCCTTTATCAAACGGATCGCTACTGACAATTTGAAAGGCTCGGCACAGACGATTATGGATTCCAATCCTGTGGGTGCCAGCTGTGCTCGTGTTTGTCCTACAGATGAGCTGTGTGAAGGAGCTTGTGTGTTAAATGATGCCTCGGCGCCGATCCAAATCGGACTGCTGCAGCGTTATGCAACAGATTGGGCGATGAACAGCGGAGTTCAATTATTTAAGGCTGGCACCCCTAATGGGAAAAAGGTAGCCGTAATCGGTGGTGGTCCTGCGGGATTGTCTGCGGCTAGGGAGCTCGCCCGTGAAGGTTTTGCTGTTGTGATCTACGAAGCAAAGGCGTTAGCGGGTGGGCTGGATACACATGGGATTGTATCGTTTCGGCTCCCGCAGTCTGTATCTCTTTGGGAAGTAGAGCAGGTAGAGAAGCTGGGTGTGGAAATACGTACAGGTGTAAAAGTCGGAGTGGATGTTTCTGTAGATGAGCTGAAGTCGAATTATGATGCTATCGTTTTGGCAGCGGGTATGGGATATGTGCCTCCAATAGGGATTGAAGGTGAAAAAATGGCTGGAGTTTATGACGCTATTGCGCTTGTAGAATCTACTAAGACGGGCATTCCTCTGCTAGAGCTGATGGGTCAGCGGGTCGCTGTCATTGGGGCAGGGAATACGGCTATTGATGCAGCGACTTGCTCAGTGCGGCTGGGAGCCACCAATGTGAAAATGGTCTACCGCCGGACCCGCGAAGAGATGACGGCATATGACTTTGAATATGAATTCGCGAAGCAGGAAGGTGTGGAGTTCAGCTGGCTTACCTTGCCGAAACGTATCGTGGGTGATGAGCTTGGGAATGTAACCGCACTGGAATGTGTGCAGATGAAGCTGACGGAGGAGCTGGGCAAAGATGGGCGTCCAATACCTATGCTGATCGAGGGTTCTGAGTTCTTGATTCCTGTAGATGCGGTTGTAATAGCTATTGGTCAAAAGCGTCGTCTGGATCTAATAGATTCCTTAGGTCTTATGCATGACCGTGGGGTTGTTAAGGTGGATGAGGTCACCTGCCAAACCTCCGATCCACAGATTTATGCCGCTGGGGACATTATTTTTGGTTCAGGTAAGGGTGAGGCCATGGTTGTGTCAGCGGCACAGCAGGGAAAAGATGCAGCCCATGCGATTGTTAAACAATTCTCAGGCCAGCAGGAGGTCGTTGTTAGATCAGCGGGCTGAGCGTAGAAATCAAATTGGATTTTACATGACAGGGAGGGAACATCATGGCAGATTTAAGTATTAATCTCGCAGGAATCAAATCACCGAATCCGTTCTGGCTGGCCTCCGCGCCGCCTACGAATACAGGTTATCAAGTGCAGCGGGCCTTTGAAGCAGGTTGGGGCGGGGCGGTGTGGAAGACGCTCGGCGATCCGATCATTAATACCTCATCGCGTTTTGCGGCAGTAAATTTCAATGGGCAACGGGTTGCGGGCTTTAACAATATTGAACTGATCACCGACCGTCCGCTTGAAGTTAATCTGAAGGAAATCTATGAAACGAAAAAAAGATTCCCGAATCATGCGATTATAGCCTCCCTGATGGTAGAACCAACGCAGCATAAATGGCATGAGATTGTTAAGCGGGTAGAGGATGTGGGTGTAGACGGCCTGGAGCTTAACTTTGGTTGTCCGCACGGGATGGCTGAGCGTGGAATGGGCGCTGCTTCGGGGCAGCAGCCTGATCTGGTGCAGGCACAGACCACCTGGGTAAAAGAAGTTGCAACGACCCCGGTGATTGTGAAGCTGACGCCTAATATTACGGATATCACCGTCGTTGCCCGCCATGCGGTTAAGGGTGGAGCAGACGCGATTAGTATGATCAACACGATCAACAGTCTTGCTGGTGTAGATATTCATAGCTGGAACACAATTCCGAATGTTGGGGGTCAGGGTGCGCATGGCGGTTACTGCGGGCCGGCCGTGAAACCAATTGCGCTTAGTATGGTGGCTGAGTGTGCCCGTGACCGGGGAGTAGGCATTCCTATCTCCGGTATTGGAGGGATTTCCACCTGGCAGGATGTTGTTGAATTCATGCTGATGGGTGCTACGGGCATTCAAGTATGTACAGCGGTCATGCATCATGGCTTCCGGATTGTGGAGGAAATGATCGATGGCCTGAACAACTATTTGGATGACAAAGGCTTGGCTTCTGTAACAGAGTTAATCGGTAAATCGGTATCCCGGTACTCCAACTGGGGTGATCTGGATCTCAACTATAAGGTTGTTGCCCGTATTAATGAGAACAACTGCATCAACTGTAATAAATGCCATATTGCCTGCGAAGATGCTTCACATCAGTGTATTGATATGTTAACTAATGCAGATGGGAAAGCTATTCTACAGGTCCGCGAGGAAGATTGTGTAGGTTGTAATCTTTGTTCAATTGTCTGTCCAGCAGACGGCGCGATCGATATGGTTCCAGTGGATACCGGGGCAGCTCCACTGACCTGGAACCAGCGGCAGAAAGTGATCGGAAGTTTGAATGGCACCTATTCGGAAGTGGAGGTGGTGTAAGGATGAAAAAGATTATTAAAAATGGCATCATCGTTACCGCAGCAGATACTTATACAGGCGATGTGGCGATTGAAAACGGGGTTATTACGGAGATTGGCCTTCATTTGGATGTCCCTGGTGCGGAAATTATAGATGCCTCGGGGTGTTATGTTTTTCCTGGAGGCATTGATCCTCATACCCATCTGGATATGCCTTTTGGCGGCACGGTTACAGCTGATGATTTTGAGACGGGAACTATTGCGGCTGCATATGGCGGAACGACCACAGTCATTGATTTTTGCTTAACCACCAAAGGACAACCGCTACAGCAAGCCGTAGATACATGGCATCATAAGTCGCAGGATAAAGCGGTGATTGATTACAGCTTCCACCTTATGGTCTCAGAATTAAACGATAAAGTACTGGGTGAGCTTCCGGAGATAATTGAGAATGAAGGCATTACCTCGCTCAAAGTATTTATGGCTTATAAGAATACTTTTCAGGCGGATGACGGCACACTTTTTAAGACTCTTCAAGCTGCGAAAAAAGAAGGTGCACTCGTTATGGTGCATGCGGAAAATGGAGATGTCATTGAATATCTTGTTGAGCAGGCCTTGGCCGCAGGCAACACTGATCCGATCTTTCATGCGCTGACCCGCCCGCCGGAGCTGGAGGGTGAAGCTACGGGACGCGCAGCTTATCTAACCGAACTGACAGATTCTCAGCTTTATGTTGTACACGTGACCTGTGCGGAAGCCGCTTGGAAGATTGCTGAAGCGCGTAAAAAGGGACTGCGCGTTTACGGCGAGACTTGTCCACAGTATTTAGTACTGGATCAGACGGCGCTGGAAAAGCCTAATTTCGAAGGTGCTAAATACGTGTGGTCTCCGCCCCTGCGTGAGCAGTGGAATCAGGATGTTTTGTGGGATGCGTTATGGAACGGCAGTTTGCAGACGATTGGCTCTGACCAGTGCTCGTTTGATTTCAAAGGACAAAAGGATCTGGGGCTGGGCGATTTCTCCAAAATCCCGAACGGTGGGCCGACCATTGAGGACCGGTTTACGATTCTATATTCGGAAGGTGTGCAGAAAGGCCGGATCTCATTGAACAAATTCGTAGACATTATTGCTACCTCTAGCGCCAAGCTGTTTGGCTTGTATCCGCAAAAAGGCACGGTCGCAGTAGGTAGTGACGCTGACCTGGTCATTTTTGATCCTTCTGTAGAAAGAACCCTTTCTGCGGACACGCACCATATGAACGTAGATTATAATGCGTTTGAGGGCTTTGAAGTGAAGGGAGAGCCTATTTCTGTTCTCAGTCGAGGCGAATTTGTTATTCGCGACAAACAATTTGTCGGCAAAGCAGGTTCGGGAAAATACTTGAAACGCAAACGTTTTGCAGCGGAGGCTCCTCTTCCTTCTAAGGCAGAAATCAGCGGAGGTGTTGTCTAGTGTCTGCTTTTGCGGAATATGCCAAAGAACAGCAGGAGATTGATGGGCTGCTTTTTAAAGGATATACGATTGCCAGCATCCAAGAGGATTTGGACGGTGCCCGAATAAAGTTTGTCAGAGGGGAGCCGGCTAAAAGCTCGGTAGAGCTGTTACTGCTGACAGCGGATGCCCGTAAGTACGTGACAACCCTTGTGGTTGCGGGGCTGAGGGCGGAAGGTGAGCAGGCGGGTTGTTACAGTGGAGAGGTTTGAAGTAATGGAATTGAAAGCTGAGTAGTGAGCCTGCGCAGGATAGGGGGCCTACTGCTCGGCTTTTTATTGTGCTCCTGAAAGGGGGCGAGGAAATAAATTCCCTGAAAATAGCCGATTATCATCGCGGCATACACTTTTGGGGAAAACCTCCCTAAAAATTACTGAAATACGCCGATTTTGCTCAAATTCGCTGAATATTAGGGAAGTTTTCCCTGATTTGCAGTTATAGGCACCTGAAAGACCAAAGATCAGGGAGGATTTCCCTAATCTATTTCTGTCGCTGCTGCTCACGCGCTATATACTCATACCGTAATATGGACATGATATGCAGAGATTCAAAATGTCCCTCAACCTTCATACAATCACGTAGAGTCCCTTCCAGTGTAAAGCCACAGCTTTCATAGACATGGCGAGCCCTGTGGTTGTGATCTCTAACATCTAACCATAGCCGATGCGTCTCGGTGTGCTGGAAGATCCAGTCGCTCACGAGACGAAGCGACAGTTTGCCATACCCAAAGCCCTTGGAATGGATGACGATTCGTTTAATACAAACGGTAAGATGAATATCTTGAAGTCCTGTTACGATGATATAGCCGACTCTTTTCCCGGACCTCTCCCAAATTGTAAGATGCAGGATGTCTGGATCATGGATAGCCGTAATGTGCTCCTCTTTACTCCACTGTCCGATATAGGCACGATTAAGCTCACTTTGTTCAATGGCTAGAACGAACGCTAAATCCTGCTCAGTGGTAGTTTGCAGATCCAACGTTTCTGAATGAATGATCATAACCTTATACCCCCCGTCTAATATGTATTTTTGTCTATAGTAACGAAGAATTTTCTCCCTGTCATTTAATTAGTCCCTGTTGCTCACTCTATATTGGCGGCACTGTAGGAATGAACGTAACTTCGTGTATAATTGAGACCAAGTGTTAAGAATTCCAATCGGATGAGGAGATCAGCTGGTTATGTATTTTCTTGATATTATGTCTTGGCTGACAGAGGATAATCTGCGGCATCTGCTTGAACAATATCGTTCGTTTGGGCCCTTTCCGGGCATTGCGTTAACGTTTATGAAATCATTTATACCACCACTGCCAACTATTGCGATCGTAGGGTTAAATGGGGCCGTATATGGTTTATGGTTAGGTTTTTTGTATTCTTGGATCGGTCTGGTTGCAGGCTGTGTGACTACCTTTTGGATTATCCGCAAAGTAGCCTCCCATCGTTATTTACGAAAGTGGGCAGCGCGGCCCAAAGTAGCCAAAAGCATGACGTGGGTGCGGCAAAGCGGATTTAGCTATGTTTTTCTGCTTAGTATATTTCCGGTAGGACCTTTTGTTGTGATTAATATGGCAGCGGGGCTTGCCGGGATGAGGTTCCGTTCGTATCTTCTTGCGCTCACGGTAGGCAAAGCGATTATGGTATTCGCAGTTTCATACATTGGCAACGATCTGGAACGTTTCATTCGCCAGCCGTGGGAGATTATCTATGTTCTGTTGTTTATCGGGCTGTCGTTATGGGGAGTCAAAGCCATCGAAGCGCGTTTTGCTAGAACAGCACAGGATGGGAACAAGATAGCTTAGCATAGAGTCAGAATTAACTTGAATCCCTAAATCTAAATAGAATAAAGGAGGAAATGATGATGAAATATCGTAAGCTTGGCAGTACAGGAATGAATGTCTCGGTGATTGGCCTAGGGACTTGGCAGTTTGGCGGAGAGTGGGGCAAGGATTTCACTCAGGTTGAAGTCGATGCCATGCTGGATAAGGCTGGAGAGCTGGGTATTAATCTGATTGATACGGCAGAATGTTACGGAGATCACTTGTCGGAGAAGTTCATCGGGGATTATCTGGCGCGCCGCAAACGCGAGGACTGGGTTGTAGCTACGAAATTTGGCCATCATTTTCAGGGGCATTTGCAGCGGGAACAGCTATGGCGTGCTGAGGATGTGCTTAAGCAGCTGGACGACTCCCTCCGCGCACTCCAAACAGAGTATATTGACCTCTATCAATTCCATTCCGGAACGGATGAGCAATTCGATAATGATAAGCTGTGGAGTATGCTCGACAGACAGAAGCAAGCCGGCAAAATCCGTCATTTGGGCGTGTCGATCAGTGCATCGGGCTCGGGGGTGCACCAGACCTCTGCGGCAGCGGATGTGCAAGCAGAGGCCATACAAGTAGTATATAATCGGCTGGATCGTCAACCTGAAGAAGAGATTCTTCCGCTGTGCATCGAGCATCAATTAGGTGTGTTAGCTCGCGTTCCGTTAGCCAGTGGTTATTTGAGCGGCAAGTATAAGCCAGATGCGGTTTTTGCTCAGGGTGATGTGCGAGCTAACCATAAAGAGGATGTAAGACAAAAGCAGCTGCGCGCAGTAGCAGAAATTGCTGCTAATGAAGTGCCGTCAGGTCTGGATATGGCGCAGTGGGCTTTGGCTTGGTGTCTCCAGCATTCCGCAGTAACCAGTGTAATTCCGGGCTGCAAAAATGTAGAACAAGTCATCTCCAATGCCAGTGCTGCCGATTTGGACATGGTGAAGGGCAACGTGTGATAAGTTAGATTGTTACATGGTGAAGAGTTCTTGGAGCTTCATCTCGGGTGAATGCTGCGCGTAGATATGATTCCAGCTGTTCGTGGAAGTATCGTAAAGGTAGTCCTGCTTCCATTGCTGGACATGGGTCGCAATACTCCTTACAGCGGATACAATTCTCTCTACTTCCTGATTAGTCATAATGGGATGTAGGGAGATGCGAATCCACCCTGGTCTGAAGGATTGGTCGCCGCTCATGATCGCTCCGGCAATCTGAGCGGATTGCGTCCACCCTAATCCAAGCAGGTAATGTCCGTATGGACCTGCACAAGAGCAGCCGCCTCGAGCTTGTATGCCGAAACGGTCATTCAACAGCTGAACAGCGAGGTTGTAATGGATATCACGAAGTGTAAAAGAGACGATTCCATGACGTTCTGTATGATCTCCGGCCAGCAGCGCGCATTCCGGGATGCTGCGGAGTCCTGCCATTAATTCCTGACACAGCTCATGTTCTCTAATCACCATATATTGACCGGTTCCATTCATCTGCTCCTTCAGCTTCACGCAAAGTGCCGTGCGAAAAGCCTGTAAAAACCCCGGTGTTCCCCCGTCTTCCCGCATCTCAATCGCATTAGTGTAGCGGCGTCCTCCCCAAGGGTTGACCCAGGCTACTGTACCTCCACCCGGTTCGTCAGGAATACGTCCATTGCTCAGCGCTTCATCAAAGATTAGAACGCCATTTGTGCCCGGCCCACCCAGAAATTTATGCGGAGAAAAAAAGATCGCATCAAGCTTCTCCAGTGGGGAAGGTGGGTGCATATTGATAGGCTCGTAGGGAGCACTGGCGGCAAAATCCACAAAGCATACGCCCCCATGACGATGCATAGTAGCCGCTAGCTTTGCGTAAGGCGTCTGAATTCCAGTCACATTAGAACAAGCTGTAAATGAACCAATCTTGAAACGGCGATTGGGGTACAGTCGCAGCTGGTCTTCAAGCTGTTGAGGGTCAATATTTCCGTCCTTTCCGGCGGGAATGGTAACGACGTCACCAAGTCCCTCCTGCCAAGGAAGAATATTGGAATGATGCTCCATATGGCTGGTGAAGATAACGGGGCGGTCTTCCAGTGCACGGTTATTATGTTCCTGTAGCCATTCCGGGAGCCTTAATCCCATGATACGCTGCAGCTTGTTCACGGCTCCTGTTGTTCCATTGCCGCAGAAGAGCAGTACATCCTGAGGGCCAGCATTTACATGGTTCTTAATGATTTGGCGAGCTTCATTATAAGCCTGCGTCATGATTAGTCCGGTGGTGTTGGAATCTGTATGTGGATTGCTGACGTAGGGACCGAAGGCTTCCTGCAACTTGCGTTCGATCGGTTCATATAAGCGCCCGCTTGCGGTCCAATCGGCATACAGAAGCGGCTGTCTGCCATAAGGGGTGTTGATTTGATGCCGAATGCCGATGGTGTGACCACGAAAAGTATCAAAATGGTCTTGTAATGAAGCGGGCGTCTCTGCAGAAGAGGCGTGGATGATGTTTAGCACGGATATTCCCTCCAGCCCGTACGCCGTCAGTGTTAAGTTAATGGGTGTATTTTCGGCGTGCCAGTAGTTTCTATGGCAACAGTATATGCCTGCATGGGGGATTGGGTTAAAGCCTAGTCAGACTTTAAATAAATAACTGTACATCACTTTCTAAAGCATCTTTTAAATATGCCGCAGCATCGATGATTTCGACCTCTGGCAGCAGTTCCTCGGGCTTAAAGCCCATGATCTCCACAGAGAGCTTGCAGGCATAGAATTTGATGTTTTTTTTACGAGCCCCTTTTAGAAAATGAATCAGCTTCGGTGCGCCTTGTTCCTCCATCATTTCCTCGAGCATCATTCGTCCCAGCCCGCTAAAGTTCAGATGAGAGAGCGGCAGCTGCCCAGGGCCCTTCGGTGTAATAACATCCATCAGCTTCTCGTAGATACTCTTGTCCTCAAGAGTCATCTTCTCCGGATCACGCACCAAAAATAGACCCCAGAATGAAAAAAACATAGTAACCTCGACATCGATATCTCTTGCAGCATTTGCTAGGATCAGTCCAGCCATCGCTTTGTCGTATTCCCCACTGAACATTAGCAGATTGATTTTTTTGCTCACCCTGATAATCCTCCCGTTACTTTTATTAGAATGTCATTAGTATGGTTGTGGTGGGGAGAACTATGCGAAGAAGCTTTCTGAAATTATAAAAAAAAGCCCCCTTTCGGGAGCTTGAGATTTACTAATGTACTTCAGGATCTTTAGATTCTGGACCTGCATTGCGACTGATGTCGTAATAACGGGCGGACAGCCAAATAGCTCCGGTAAATAACACAATGAGCCCAAGGACGATAGAAAAGCGCCAATCGCCTGCTTTAAAATTCAACTGAAGCACCGTTAGTACTAGTGAAACTTGGGTCCAAACCAGTGTTCTTTTGCGAAAAGCCGCAATATCGCCAACCATCTTCGGGATATTCCGAATGATCAGATAGGCAATAACTGCGAGAATAAGGGCGAAGATAGCAGTTACCGCTAATTCAGAAGAGGACAGGACATGCATAGTCTCAGCATCCTTTCGGCTTGCAAAAGTATTAGTTTCAGATCAGAACAATTTCTATTTTTTGAAGATGCCCAGCGGAGCTCCAATCGGTAAGAAGCTGCGGCCGAAATGAGCGTTTAGCACGGATGCTCCACATCCGTAAAGGGACACGATACCAATACCAAGCTCAGCACAAGCAGCTAGCTTATGGAAGAATTCTGGAGCGATCCCAAAGGAATCAAAGGTTAGTCCGATAAAGAGAAAATCTATCAATACAAAAATGATAAGCAGAACTCTATTTGCCTCAACGGCACCAATCGTCATAAAGAGTGTGAAGATCAAGTAACCCAGAAATACAAATCCGAGCTGCTTAGGATCTACAGCCTCCGCAAGCGTTGGACCAAATACGCCAAGCTTGATTAGCCAGCTGCTAGCCATGCCGAACCAAAAGAAAGCGTAGGCGCCAAAGGCGGTCATACCAAAGGTATTGTTGTGCTTAGCATCCTGAATGGCGGCGAATAGCTGCGCGAATGCTCCCAGGAAGATAGCCCAAGGAATAACGTAGCTAAGTCCTGTTGTAAATTCAAGCTTCTGTGAAGAAGCGACCAATGTGACAATAGCCAGTCCGAATAGCCCGATGGCGCTAGGGTCGGCAGTGACGATTTTGACAGATTGGGTGTTAGGGGATTGCGCTGACATGACAGTAAAAGCCTCCATTATTATATATAGTTTTACGCTCTTAAAAACAGCCCGTAAGGGGCGCTGTTCATAGGCTTGCCTATCATATCATATCGGTATGTGCTTGCCTATAAAACAACACTCATTTTTTGTCGTAAAATAGGGGTCCTGCGTGAAATAAGGAATTGTTTACATTTTTATCTTCCATTATCAAGATACTTAACCAAACAAACGGAAGTATTATGTCAAGAATAGACATTATATGCAGTGATAATCTTCACAATCTATTGAAAATTGATGTATAATAGTCAGTGATAATTATTATCAAATCATATGAAAAAGGCGGTAAGCTTGAAGTGAACAAATGGACATTATTTACCAAGGCGACCCGGTTTTGGAGTTTTTCTGTTATGCTCATCCCGATTGTTTTGGGGACCGTTGGGGCATATGTATGGGAAGGGACATTCCATCCGGTTTTATTTATTCTTACCTTAATAGGGGCGATTTCGGCGCATTTGTTCTCCAATATGGTGAATGATCTGTGGGACTTCCGCAACGGAACCGATACAGAAGCAAAGAATTCCGCTGGTGAAATCAGCACAAACTCCGGGCTACTGACAGGTGGAATCCTCTCGGAGTCTTTTTATGCAAGGATGACCTGGAGTATGCTGGCGATTGCCCTTATCTGTGGTGGGATTCTTAGTATATATAGCGGTTGGAATATCCTTTGGTTTGTACTTGTTGGTGCTTTAATCGCTTATTTCTATGTGGCTCCGCCACTGCGTTATGGCTATCGCGGCAAAGGTTATAGTGAGATGGCCATTTTTATTGCTTTTGGGATTATGCCTGTATTAGGCTCCTATTTCGTACAAACCGGTCAGTTCAGCATGAAGCCTGTAATTCTCTCGCTACCTGTCGGATTTTTAACTACATTATTGTTGTTTAATCACCATTTCCTTCATTGGAAAGCGGATGAGCAGGCGGGTAAGCTTACGCTTGTTGTAGTATGGGGAGAACAAAAGGCGCTTGTATTCTCACGTGTACTTCTTTTCACTGGCTACGCTTCGGTGATAGTCTGTGTGCTGTTGGGTGTACTTCCTGTTTACGCACTGCTGGCGCTGGTTACAGCTTTCTGGCCGCTGCGCATTTACAGTAGTCTGAAGCAACATAATGCTTCGCCGGCTTATATCCCGCTGATGGGTGCTTCACAAAAAGCCTCCGTCCGCTGCGGAGTAGTAATGGCAATAACTTTATTAATTCAAGGCTTGATTTGATACTAATAGATGGACTACAGAAGGAGTGAGCTTTCATGGAAAAGAAGGACAAGGAATTGATGGCAGAAGAACAACAAGTTAAAGGCAATCGCATGGTTCTTGGGGATTTCCACTCCATTTTAGAAGAAGGAAAGGTCTGGAAGACGGGTGGATTTACACTGCCTGACGGATCATTTTGGGCTTACCGTGAGCCGGAAGCTGTAGTTATCGTTCGTAATGATACCTTGTATGTACGTGCGAAGTTATCTCGTGAGAACCATCAAGTGCAAATTCTGGACAATGCCAAGCACATGTATTATTCAGCCAAGCCAGTGGAGATTCCGGAAGCTGGAGAGATTAGCATTGAGCTGCAAATTCGTTGCCGTACACAAGGAACTGCACCTGGAGATCTGTATGATGGATATGTATCGCTGAACCTGCTGGATTTCACGACAGGCGCTGCGCTCGATTTCTTCGCGGGAAATGACAAATATGCTAGTGTATATGGTATTTTGCCGTTCCCGGGTGTACAAGTGCCAGAAAGCACTGGAACGAAATATTTCTGTATCTTTAAAGAAGATACGGATTTCAAACCACGGGAATTCAATACGTACCGTATTACCTATCACCGCGGCAATGATGAGGCTGTATTCTATTTGAACGGCAAGGAAGTACGCCGCGAGAAAAATATACCGCTTAAATTCAATAACTTCACTGTAGCGCTCGGAATTATGACAGAGAAGGATCTGAGTCCTGAAGGCAGTGTGTCTGTACATGGACAAACAGTTATTGCAGAATGGTCCCCGGTGACGGTTACAACAACTGAACAGTAATGCCTTGCAGGCTCATTTGACAGATAAGGGTGTATGGTGTGAATATTAAAAGCTTTCTAAGATTTGTGGAGCTACCGACGAAGGTAGCCAGTATTATTCCGTTTCTAATGGGAACGTTGTATGCCCTGTACCGGTTTGAGGATTTTTACGTACTGCGTTTTGGATTGATGTTCGTGTCTTTGCTTAGCTTCGATATGGCGACGACGGCGATTAACAACTATTACGATTTCAAAAAAGCCTCCAAAACCCACGGCTACGGCTACGAAACGCATAATCCAATTGTTCATTTTAAGCTAAAAGAGCGCACCGTCGTGGCGACGATTGTTATTTTGCTGGCGCTGGCAGCAGGGGGCGGGATTGCGCTTGTCACTCAGACGGGTTTGCTGGTCTTTTTGCTGGGTGGACTGTCGTTCTTGATCGGTATACTTTATTCGTTCGGGCCGATTCCCATCTCGCGTATGCCGTTAGGTGAGCTGTTCTCGGGTTTGTTTATGGGCTTTGTTATTATTTTTATCTCTGCCTATATCCATACGGATGAGCATGTGGTTTCACTGCTGCTTCAGAACGGCTGGGTCAGCTTGAATATCAACATCGTGGAAGTGCTGTACCTTTTCTGGTTTTCCGTGCCCGCTATTTTGGGGATCGCAGGGATTATGCTCGCTAATAATATTTGTGATATTGATGAGGATGTGGAGAATCGCAGGTACACGCTTCCGGTGTACATTGGCCGCCGCAATGCGCTTGTGCTTTTTAAATATCTCTACTATGTCTCTTATCTGGATCTTGTAGTGCTGCTGATCTTAGGGATTAACCCTATTCTGGTTCTGTTGATTCTACTTACGCTGATCCCGCTTCGCCGAAATATTGCCTTGTTCACAGAGAAACAGGAGAAGGCGAGTACCTTTATTCTTGCCGTCAAAAACTTCGTATTGATGAACCTTGCGCGTATAGTTGTGCTGGGTGCGGCTGTGCTGTTAAATGCACTAATATAAACATTCATATTTTATAAAAAGCAGTGTCTATCGGGGTTGGAGCTCCTTTTGGCACTGTTTTTTTGCAATTTGCAGGCTTCTTTCTGTTAGAGAAACGTTTCATTCTATGATAAGGTGGCTTTAAGTATAGTAAGTAATCTATAAGGAAGAAGGTTAGCAACGATGGTGCAAAAACTTCGCTGGGGAATCATGGGCTGTGCGCAGATTGCGACAGGTTCAGTGATGCCGGCTATAATGAATTCGGAGACGGGAATGATTACAGCGGTAGCCAGTCGCGGTTTAGAAAAAAGCAGCGCTGTAGCCGCAGAGTTCGGAATAGATAAAGCTTACGGCAGCTATGAGGAATTACTGGCGGATAAGGATATTGATGCGGTGTATATTCCACTGCCAAATCACCTCCATCGGGAATGGGTAATCCGTGCGGCGGAAGCTGGCAAACATATCTTATGTGAGAAACCGATCGCGCTGAACAGTGAAGAAGCGGCTGAGATGGTAAAAGCTTGTAATGATGCTGGAGTCCATTTGGCAGAAGCTTATATGTATCGGCATCATCCTCGGATTGCGGAATTGCAAGAGATTATCGCTAGCGGAGAAATTGGCGAATTACGCTCCATTCGAGGCACTTTTACTTATAATGACGCTACAGACACCTCTAATATTCGTTTTAAATCCGCTTGGGGCGGCGGCTCGCTTTATGATATCGGCTGTTATCCGCTAAGTGCAGCACGACTGCTGTTCGGAGCTGAGCCAGAAGCCGTAACAGTTCATGCTATGTTCTCTCCGGAGCATGACAACGTAGATATGATGGCTTCAGGACTGGTAGAGTTTCCGAAGGGGCTAAGCCTGATTTTTGATTGCGGGATGTGGGCATATAACCGCCAGCTGTTAGAGATTCTGGGGACCGATGGAATGATTGAAGTGCCTATGCCTTTTAATGCTAGAGATGAGGACGCTGAATTTTTTGTGCATACGGGAGAAGGGGGAAGACGGGTTGATGCCACCGGGGCGAATCCCTATACACGGGAGGTCGATGATTTTGCCGCCGCAGTATTTACAGGAAAAAAATTATTTGCACCTGAGGATGCAGTGCTGGGCATGCAATTGATCGAGACTTGTCTAGCTTCTGCTAAAAAGCGGGAAAGAATTAGTATGCTATAAGAAGATGAATCCAATAGGAATCTATGCAAAAAAAACCTCCGGGCGCTCTGCTTTACGCAGATTCCGGAGGTTTTTACAGTTTCAGCTTTTAAACGGTGCTCAAGAGAATATCATCGTCATCATTGCTATTAAACGCTTCACGGTCAAATTCACCTTCGGAATTAGCTACTAACAGAGCTGTTACAGCTGTTCCAGTTGCGTTTACAGCGGTACGGCCCATATCGATGAGCGCTTCAACACCTGCAACGATAGCGATTCCTTCAAGCGGCAGGCCGAGAGCAGTTAAGACTACTGTGGTGGAGATTACGGCTGGTCCAGGTACGCCAGCTACACCAATGGAAGAAATAATACTTACTAATACCAGTGTAATATAGTCGGTCCAGTTCAGATCAATACCGAATACTTGGGCGGTAAATACAGCCACAATAGCTGGCCAAATCCCACCGCACGCATTAAAGTTCACAGATGCCCCTAACGGTGCGATAAAGCTCGCGATCCGCGGGGAGACATGAAGCCGCTTCGTAATCACTTCTAGATTGACCGGTAGGGTTGCGTAGCTGCTTCTGGTTGTGAAGGCAACGGTAATGGTTGGATACACTTTGCGGAAGAAACGAATTGGATTCACCTTCGCTACTAATAGAACCAATCCGCCAAAGATAAGTACAAAATGTATAATCATTGCTACGTACGAGGTTATAATTACACTGCCTAGCTCCTGCAACGTCTCCCAGCCATAACGTGCGGTGATTCCGGCAATCAGTGCGAATACGCCATAAGGCGTCAGGCGAATAATGAATTTCACAACCTGATGCAGTATCAGTGTCAGGGATTCAATAAGATCACGTACAGGCTTGACGGCTTCCGGTTTCTTGGAGCCAATCTTGATTATAGCCACTGCTAGGAAGATCGCGAAAATGAGTAGAGGCACAACCTTACCCGTAGCTGCTTCATTAACAGGGTTAGATGGAACAAGATCGAGGATAACCTGGGAGAAGGTCGGGATTTCCCGGGCTGCAAAATCTGCGGGTACATCTTGTTGTATACCATGGCCGGGATTGAACAGCAGCGCAACGGATAGGCCGATAATAGAAGCGATGCCCGTTGTTCCGAGGAACCAGGCGAAGGTTTTGATCCCGATTTTGCGTAGATACTCCAGATTGGTTAAGGAAGAAATGCTGTTTAATACGAGTACGAATACTAAAGGAATGACGAGCATGCGGATCAAGCTGACATAAATGCTGCCGAATGTGCTAATAGCTTTGGTCTCTAAATCGAAGTACTGAAAGAATATACCGGCAATAAGTCCGATGCCAAGTCCGATGAGTACCCGGGTACCAAATCCAATTCGTTTACGTGCCAGTAGAAACAAAATTGCAAACACAAATATGGAGGCGACAAATCCATACCAGTTCGTTTCGATGGCGGATAATAAGTTGTTATCTATGTTCACTACCAATACCCCCTTAAACCTAGTTTTTTAATGTGATTAATCCTATTGAGATCAATCTATATAGAATTTATAGTAAAGTCAATGTAATTATATGTTAAAAAATAATCAATTCCGATAAAAACCATGTGAAAAATAAAAATTGATTGACAAGGTACTATGGCATGAATAATATGGAACTTAATCACAAGCCAATTGGAATCGACTGGACAGCCGGAGATTCAACGAAAGACGCGTAAATTGCGTCCCGTTGAGTCTCTTTTTTTTTACTTTAGAGAAGGGAGAGTTACGGATTTAAGGTACAAGAATGTAGTGAAGGGGTTTCTTATTTTATTTGAAAAGGATGGTACACATATGAAAAAGCTTTCGATCTCTTTGGTTGCCGCCGCTATCGTCTTCTCCGCATTGACGTATGCCGCGGTATCCGCTAACAAAAAAACAGCAGAGGCAGCACCCATTCAAGAGAGTAGTAATACAGTAGTAACCGCAGCAGCTTTACCAGCAGCTGCTTCTGCGGCAGCAGTTGTTGTTCAGGCAGAAGCTACTGCAGCTCCTGTAACAGAAGCTGTCCAGCCGGAAGCTTCGGCTCCAGCAGCTGAGACAGTCACGGCAGAAGCTACTGCGGCTCCAGCCGCAGCTGTTGATTCTGCGGCGAAGGTTGTGGCTTCAGCAGCTCCAGAAGCGGTTGCAGCTCAGCCTAAAGCAGCTACATCCCCGGCTGCGGACACCGCTAAGACGGCAACAGCTGCAACAACGGTATCTGCATCTGTTAAACCGCAAACCAGCGCAGCAACGCCTGCGCCAACTGCTGCGCCTACGACTGCTCCAAAAGCAAACGTAACCGCTAAAGCCGTTCAGCCGACCACCGCTCCTGTTGTATCTGAACAGCCTAAGGAAACCGCAGCTCCCGTAGCAAAAGCAACGGAGACACCTTCCAAAAAGGCTATAACCTTCTCTACCACAGAGGTAGTTAAGGCGACCCCGGCTCCGGTAGTTGAGTCTTCTCAACCGAAAACATCGTCTTCTGCACCTGCATCCACGGTCAGCGCACCAGCTCCTGCTCCAGCGGAAACGGTTCAGGCACCCGCACCGGCACCAGCCGCTGAGGAAGAGGTTTGTCCTTGATGAGCAGCAGGCTCATTCAGGATTCCTTTCAGCCCATTCTTCCCATAAACCTATTTAAGGCGAGGTGCACATAATGATACGACCATTAACCTTCAAAAAAATTGTAACGCTGCTGCTGGCAGCCTCCCTGCTAATCCTGCCTACTCAGGCAGGAAGAGCTTATGCTAATCCGGATACCGCAGAGGCGATAACCTCTTCACAAGGCGGCGTTAACCAGTTTGACTATTTCAGTCATGTCTATGACCGTCTGAATGATGCTAACCATGTATTTAAAACAGCGACGTATGAAGATATCGTTCATCTTTTTGAGAGTGAAGGCACATACGCTGTTCTGGTTGGCGGTGCTTGGAGCGAGAATACACAGGCTGATATCGGCTTTATCAACGAGGCAGCTAAGGAATATGGCATCTCTACGATTTATAACTTTGATACTAAGCTGGACGGGGACACCCTTCAGATTGCAGACAGCAATAATAAATTTGCCTATAAATATGTTGATCTGGTCAACAAGTATTTGAAGAATTTAAATCTGTCTTCCAAAGATGATCCAGAACGCAATGTCAGCTATACCAATACAAACGGGGAAGTTGTGACTGCTAACAAGCTCGAGTCTCCATTCTTATTGGTATACAACAAGGATCACAAGGATGCACAGGGAAATAGTGCTCCTGTCGTATCCTATCTGGATAAGAGCTATTCGTGGAATGAGTTCCTGACGAACGGAACACTTGATGCGGCGAAGGTCAATGCGTATAAAACATCAGTAAGTGAGGTGCTGGGTGCCGCTTCCCGATATGACACTATCGACGAGTCGGCTTATATCAAGGCTGCATTTAATAAGAACTATGAAGGGGAAAATGAGGGCAAACCTACGATCTTCAACGAAGCGGATGGCACGCTTGTTTATGAACATGTGACCTATCATCAGCTGAAGCAAATTTTAGCGAGTGAGGGAAACTATGCGATTTTGTTAGGCGGCTCGTGGTGCCCTAACACGCAAGCGGTGATTAAATATATCAACGAATATGCCAAAAAACATAATATCCATAAGATCTACTTCTTCGACACTAAGCTGGATGCTGGTGTGACCGTTGCTGAGCCTAATAACAACAGCGGCACTAAGGGCAGTGCGAATCCGCATAATAATAATGAGCTTCAGATTAGAACCACCAATCATCCGTATGCGCAGCTTTATGTTGATCTGGTTCGTACTTATCTGACCAATATCAAGACCGAAAACAATACAGCTGCTAAACCAACTGTAATTAGTTATGTAGACGGACTTGGAAACACTGTGAGCGGAGACAGACTTCAGGTTCCATATCTGTTCACTTATAACAAGGACAACAAGGATGCAGGAGGCAAAAACACACCGATTCTAGGGCATGTTGAACTTATGTACAGCTGGACGAATATCCAACCGGATTACGTGCAGGCTAATTACCCAATCGGAGCCAGATACAATAACACTACAACAGCGCTGGATAAAATATTCTCCAGACTCGAAGCTGTGCCGGCAGGACTTACGGGTGTAGCACCAACTGCGGCCGACAATAAGGATGGGCAAATTGTAGGCACCAGTTCAGCATTGGAATTTAAGCTTGCTGGAGACGAGGCTTACACCCCAGTTTCGGGATCAGCCATCACAGGGCTTGCACCTGGTGTTTACAAGGTAAGATATGCCGCAACATCGGGCTATCAAGGGCCAACCTCCGCAGCTGGACCCACAATCATTCCTTATAATGCTGGCGAAGACGTAAGTGTGGAAGTTCCTGCTTACACCCATCAACAAGCAGCTCCGATAGGACTGGTAGGCGTAGCCCCTACTTCTGAAGCTAATGATGATGGGCAAATTACGGGTTCAGCGGAAGGACAGGAGTATAAAGGCGTTGGAGAAGCTGATTATAAGCCTGTAACAGGTGCGGTTATCACTGGCCTTACTCCGGGCTTCTATAATGTGCGATATGCGGCAAAAGAGGGATACAGCGTTGGTAAAGACGCTACAGTTGAAGTCCCGGCATATGGTGAGCAAGCGGCACCTACAGGATTAGTAGGTGTAGCACCAACCAGTGCAGCTAATGACGACGGTAAAATTATAGGAACTACGAAAGCGCTGGAATATAAGCTGTCTACCGTTACCGATTATGTCTACGCATCAGATGTAGAGATCGTTGGACTTGTGCCGGGTATCTATCAGGTAAGATACGCAGCTAAAGAGGGATTTAACGCGGGTAGAGCAGCAGATGTAATCGTTCCAGCATTCACTGCGGAACAAGCAGCTCCAACTGGGTTGCAGGGAGTTGCTCCTACCTCAGCAGCGAACAACGATGGAAGAATTACGGGAACCACGACAGCCTTAGAATATAAGCTGTCGAGTGTAACTAATTATGTGTATGCACCAGATAAAGAAATCACAGGATTAATACCGGGCACGTATCAAGTGAGATACGCAGCCAAAGAAGGTTATAAGGCAAGTCCAGCGACTGACATTGTGGTTCCGGCCTATGTGCCTATTTCAGATCCTGGAACAGGTGGAACAAGTGGATCGGGTGGCAATTCTACACCGAGCACGACTACACCAACACCATCAGCAAGCCCGCAACAGGTTGCTACGGCAACAGCAGGGAATACCGTGAACCTGTCAGCAACAGCGGCAACTAAAACGGATAAAACCACAGGAGTTACTACTGCTACGATCACAAAAGAAACGGCTGCTGAATTTGTGAGTCTCGCTAAGAAGGCAGAAGCTGATGGGAAGAAAGCTGTTCTTGAAATTAAAGTTGCAGCTACTTCGGATACTCAAACAGCTGATCTTATACTTCCAAGAAGCATAATTAATGAGTTAGCCGCCGGAACGAAGGCGGAGATTACCATTGATTATGAGAATGTGGGTACGATTACGTTTGATGCCAAATCATTGGCGAGCATTAGTGCAGCTTCAGATGCCGGAGACATCATTGTTAGAATCGCGAAGGTGTCATTAACGGCAGAAGGCAAGGCTGTTCTCGGAGACAGACCGGTTTATGACTTGTCGGTTATAGCGGGTGAAAGTACGATTTCCACCTTCGGTGGGGGCAGTGTTCGTGTCAGCGTACCGTACGTGCTGCAAGCGGGAGAACGGTCAGATGCAGTTATTGTGTATCACATTAACAGCACTGGAAGCTTGGACAATGTACGTGGAAATTACAATGCCGCCAAGAGAACTGTAGATTTCGTAACCACACATTTCTCCCAATATATTATTGGATATAATCAGGTGAGCTTTGCAGATGTTCCAGAGGCATCATGGTATAGCCATGCAGTAGGTTTCTTAGCAGCACGCAGTATCACATCTGGTACGGATGCTGAACATTACAGTCCGAATGCTGCAATCACTAGAGGGCAGTTCATCGTCTTGTTGCTCAAGGCTTATGACATCACACCGGATGCCATTGCTGCTGATAATTTTGCAGATGCAGGCAATACGTATTATACGAATTATCTTGCTACAGCTAAACGTCTTGGGGTAGCAACGGGTTCGGGAGATAATCAATTCCAGCCAGATATTCAGATCACTAGGCAGGAGCTATTTACACTCTTGTACCGCTCGCTTGTAGCGCTAGGTGAACTGCCATCTGAGAAGACAGCGGCCACGCTTGCCGGCTTTAGTGATGCTGGACAGATCGCTGGTTATGCACAAGAAGCCCTTCAAGCGCTGGTAGAGAGAGGCGTAGTGACCGGAGCGAACGGTAAACTCAATCCAAAAGAAGTCACTACAAGAGCAGAAGCAGCACAGGTTATTTACAATTTGCTATCCAAATAATCAGCCACTAAGACATAGCGGACGTCACGTAAGTAGCGTTCAACTATGAATGCGGCGACTTGGTTTGACTAAGACAGCAGAGCAGCGGTTCCTCCTTTATGGAGTATCGCTGCTCTGCTTTTTTGTTTGTTAGCTGGCTGGTTGCACTTGCCCTGTCCGCTTGCCCTCATGCCCTCATGCCCTCATGCCCGCTTGATTCAGCAGTTCATTCATTATCGGCGCGGCTTTCGGACCCAGATGACGTTATTTTCCACTTTCCAGCCTTTGGGGCATAGTTTCGGACTCCAGCGACGCTATCGCTTTGAAAAAGGTGCGTTTATGGTGTTTTTCATGCTGATAGCGACTATGGGGTCCTTTAGCACTCCAAATGTGGTAAAAAGCCGCGTATAAGGTCAGCTGTGTCCGATAGCGTGCTCGCTCTCTTACTTATAAATGCTACCCGACCAAACGTACGCTGATCTTAGTCTGGTTTGCTCAAATAAAGGGGGTGCCAACAGCCATTTCGTGGCATCGGTGGTGCGGCCTTTCGCTATAAATCTCTAGTGGGTGGCCTAATGGCCACTCTTTTTTTAACTAGACATAAGATTAGCAGACTAAATCATGGAAGAGGATTCTACTAAATGATACAATTATTGTAATTACATAAAGTAGTAATATTTCACATTATTGATTAGTTACTAGAAAGGGGACTGAGATATGGGTTTAGCTGACGATCCGGTCATAGCGATTTCAGGTTTATGGATGAACTATACAGACCGAATGGTGCTAAAGGGAATTGATCTTAAGGTATATAGAGGACAAATTATTGGTTATATCGGCCCTAACGGGGCAGGCAAGAGTACAACGGTGAAGATTATGCTCGGTCTGGTAGAAGGATATAACGGTAAAGTGGAGATTTTCGGTAAGGATATTGCCGATGGAGATGTTTCTTACAAGAAACGTATAGGTTATGTGCCGGAGGTAGCCGAATTATATGATAGCCTCACTGCAAGAGAGTATCTAACCTTTGTTGGCGAGCTGTATGGGCTAGGTCGTGCCGAGGCGAACTACAAGGCCAAAAAATTAACTACACTGCTAGGTTTGGAGAAGTCTTACGATATGCGGATTTCTTCGTTCTCAAAAGGGATGAAGCAAAAGGTGCTGCTTATCTCCAGCATGCTGCATGACCCTGATATTTTATTCCTGGATGAACCGCTGAGTGGTTTGGATGCTAATAGCGTGATGATAGTGAAGGAGATTTTTGCATCGCTGGCGGCACGGGGGAAGACCATTTTTTACTCCTCCCATATCATGGATGTGGTTGAGAAAATCAGCAGCCGGATCATTTTGATTGATGGCGGGGATATTGTGGCGGACGGAAGTTTTGCAGAGCTGAAGGAGAAAGGCCGTGAAGGGACGCTTGAAGATATTTTCAATCAATTAACCGGATTTGATAAATACCGTGATATCGCTGGTGAATTTGTTGCGGTCATGCAGGAGCAAGAGGTATCCTCTTATGACTGATTTCTTCGTGCTGAGGCTGTTGGATAAGCTGCGGGGTGCATTTATAAGATTTGGAGTCGATTACGACACCATGCGGAGTATTTTACAGATCAAACTGACCATGGACGGAAGAAGAACGCCTACAGCGCTTGCAGGTATGCAGAAAAAGGAGAACGCTAAAGAAGGTTCACCCTTGCGATTACAGTGGATTTATTTACTGTTTGGTTTAATATTAATTCCGCTAACGCTATCCAACGATCACTATATGCTGCAAATGAGCTTAACCTTTGGGATCATTATGTTTTTTGTCTCCACAACCCTGATCTCTGACTTTTCTTCAGTAATGCTTGATTTACGTGATAAAAATATTCTTTTTTCCAAACCCGTCAACCGTACCACCTTAAATATGGCCAAAACCATCCACGTTCTCCTCTACTTAGGGACAGTTACATTGTCGATCACTGGTCCATCTTTGGTATTTAGCCTATTTAAGCAGGGGATCGCTTTTTTTCTGATGTATGCGGTGACAATTGTCTTGTTAGACTGTTTTATCCTCGTAATAACTGCACTGCTCTACCTGATGATCATGCGGTTTTTTGATGGGGAGAAGCTCAAGGATATTATAAATTATACGCAAATCCTTTTGACGATCGGAATAATGGTGGGCTATCAATTCATCTCCCGGTTGTTCAACCTCACTGAGCTTGGCGCTGCTTATCATCCTGCTTGGTGGCAGTACTTTATTTTTCCGGTTTGGTTCGCGGCTCCGTTTGAACTGTTGCTTGGTGGAGCTAGAGAACCCTATTACTTCATTCTTTCAATGCTGGCTTTGATAACCCCACTTGTACTGATCGCAGCCTATATTAAGCTGATGCCGCAGTTTGAACGGAATTTGCAAAAGCTGGCGGAGCAAGGCTCCGGTGGAAAAGACAAGGGCCAGATCGCAGAGTGGCTCTCCCGCAGAGTATGCAAGGAACCGGCAGAGGGGATTTTCTTTCGGTTTACTTGGTCCATGATGAAGAATGAGCGCGATTTTAAGCTGAAGGTCTATCCTGCACTTGGCTTTTCTATCGCATTCCCGTTTATTTTTATATTTGGTATATTGCAGAATAGTTATGATGGTTCCCTTAAAGGTTCAAAAGTGTACTTGTTAATCTATTTCTGCACGATGTTAATGCAGACTGTAATACAGATGCTACGCTACTCTACAAGTTATAAAGGAGCTTGGATTTATAGGCTGATTCCTTTACCCGATAGCACGCCTATTTACCGTGGGATGCTTAAGGCGGCACTGCTACGGCTAGTCTTGCCTTTATTTGCTGTAGATGCGGTATTGTTCATTCTGTTGTTCGGTGTGCACATTGTACCTGATTTAGTAGTGGTATTATTCGCCATGCTGATTTTCTCAGTCATCTGCTTTCGTGTTTATCCCCGGAGCTTACCTTTTTCAGAGCGTTATGAGGCAGCCAAACAAAAGGATTACACTGGAGTCGCCTTCATGCTTATGTTTTTGCTGATGGGGATGGCGGGTATTCATTATGTCTTCACTTTATTTACCGGAGGAATTTACATCTATCTGTTAGTTCTGGTAGTTTTGAATCAATGGTTATGGCGAAAGACCTTCCCCAAAACCCCATCAACCACAGGTCACATATCCAACTTTTCGGGGTGAGCGAATGCGTCAAATATGGACATTTTTTGCCGACATAAAAAAAGGGTATAAATTCCAGTATTTTCTTAGACAATCGGCTGAATACAAGGTAGAATACATCTAAAGTTGCTTTTCAGGGATAACCTATAATCTTTACGCACTCTTCCATTTATCTGATATTCGTGTACTGATTTTTTACTTGAGAAATACGCTGCAGCGATTACGGTATTCAAAACCGGTGAAGAGGTTAACTAATGGATAAAATGGGAATCCACTATAACGTTTGGATTGTTTTACTATCATTTGCGCTAGCGGCGACTGCAGCTTATTCCGCGCTGAATCTGATCTCGCAAGTCCCTCGTTCGTTTGGGAAAGTTCGTCGCTTATGGTTAATATCGGGGGCATGTGTACTCGGCAGTGGCATATGGTCGATACATTATGTAGGGATTATGGCGAGCCGTTTTCCTTTTAGCGTGAATTATTATCCAGGCAGGGCTGTATTATCGTTATTGGTTGGTGTGTTGTGCTGCTATTCGGCATTCCGGATTACGTTTGTGCCACGTTTAAGAAAAAGTTGTTTAATAGTTAGTGGTGTTCTTCTAGGCAGCGGAATTTCGGCTATGCATTATATCGGAATGTCCTCCATGAAGATCGCAGCGGAGATTCATTATGAGATATGGACTCAGACATGTGCTGTAATCCTCGTTATGCTCTCGTCTTTTATCGGATTATTTCTATTTCACAAGTTTAAAGACTATGTGGGTTTTAACCGCTGGAAGTTATACTCTGCTCTCTTTATCGGATTTTCGGTGACTGGATTGCATTATACGAGTGTAAGGGCGACTCATTTTGAATATAACGGTCTGCTAGGCAATACAACTTTTTTTATGGAGACTGATGTTATTCTTTTAATGGGAGTGTCCTTGGTAACGCTATTTATGCTTGCGATTTCTGGTGGTGCTGTATTTCTGGACCGGCATGTGCTGGAACGGATGGCTTATTATGATCCGCTAACCGATCTTCCGAACAGGCATGGCCTGGTACGTTATTTTAAAGATGAATTTTTCGGGAGTAGATCTGGCGCCGTATTTTTTGTGGATCTGGATCGGTTTAAGTCGATTAATGATACGCTTGGACATGATATAGGGGACTTGTTACTGCGAGAGGTCGCTATAAGATTAAGACGCTCTGTAGGAAGTAAAGGCAAGGTCTTTCGTTTGGGCGGAGATGAATTCCTGATCGCTCTTCCAGATTGTACTGTGGAGGATGCGCAAGAGGAAGCAGAGCACATTTTATATGAGCTTAAGAAATACTACAGCATTCAAGGTAATGAGCTATATGTTACTGCAAGCGTGGGGATCAGTATGACCCCTATGCATGGAACTGACCGCTCAGCGTTAATGAAGGCAGCCGATACAGCTCTTTATACCTCTAAGGATTCGGGTAAGAATAAATTCAGTGTGTTCGATCAGGAGATGAACCGCCATCAGCTGCGACGGATGTCGCTGGAGAAGGATCTTCGTAAAGCGCTGGCACGCTCCGAGTTTATGGTTGTGTACCAGCCAAAATGGGATTCGTATATGAACGTTACCGTGGGTCTTGAAGCACTGCTGCGTTGGCGGCACCCTGAACATGGGATAATCTCCCCGGCTGAATTCATTCCCATTGCAGAGGAAACGGGACTGATTGTCCCGATTACCTATTGGATGCTGCATGATGTATGCAGCCAGAACATGCTTTGGCATAAGGAAGAGATAGCAAATGTCGCAGTCTCTATTAATATGTCAGCACGGATGTTTGAGGGCGGGGGCTTATACGATGTTGTAGAAGAAGCACTCACACGTTCAGGTCTAGAGCCGCATTTCCTTGAACTGGAGATTACAGAGTCCATTGCGATGAATAACATGGAAGAGACGGTTGCGCAGCTCTCCAGACTTCGGGCACTTGGGGTAAGGGTATCACTGGATGACTTTGGGACAGGCTTTTCATCCCTTGGTAATTTAGACGAGATTCCAGTGAACACACTCAAGATTGATCAAGTGTTTATTCGTAAGAGCAAGATGCATTCCAAGAAAGCCATTATCAGTAATATCATTGCGATTGCCACCAATCTTAATATGGAGGTCGTGGCGGAAGGTGTGGAGACACCAGAGCAGATTGAGCTGCTGCAATCCTTAGGCTGCAGAGTGATGCAGGGTTATTATTATGGGCGGCCAATGCCGGTGCATGAGCTGGGCCAGTGGTTTATAGCGAATACAGCAGTATCGTAGCAGATGATCTCAATACATAGAATAAGGGGCTAGCGTCTAAGCAGAATATCTCTGCTTGAATGCTAGCCCCTTTGCTATTAAGAAACCTTAAATCGTTCAATCAGAATTTGCAGCTTCTCAGCTAGGGAGGACAGGAAAGCTGCTGCAGACTCAACTTCCTCCATTGCGGCAAGCTGTTCTTCTGAGGAAGCGGATAATGTCTCTGCACTGCTGGCCGTCTGATTAGCAACATTTACGATATTCTGAAGGGTTGTAACGAGACGGTCGGAGATCAGTGAAAGCTGGCGAACCGTTCCTGAGATCTGCTGGCTTTGTGAGGCCATTCCCGAGACAGACATTTCAATTTCCGAGAAGGACTGGCCTGCCGTGGCAATCATTTCTCTGCCGTGCTCCATCTCTTCTGTAGAGCGTTTCATAGTTTCTCCAGCCTGATCCATCTGGTTTACGATGATGTTGACCAGTTGGCCAATTTGCGCAGCGGAATGGGCTGAGCGCTCAGCCAGCTTACGTACGGAATGAGCAACGACCGCGAACCCTCTTCCCTCTTCTCCAGCTCTTGCGGCTTCAATCGCTGCATTCAGGGACAGGAGATTGGTTTCTTCTGCGATGCTGGCAATAGTACCCACGATATTTTCAATTTCTTTGGAATAACCACCCAAGGTTTCAATAATGAGTGCTAGGTCGGTAATACTGTCACTTACGACTCTCATCTGCTGTGTGGTGGAATCCATTGCCTCACGGCCTGTACGTGCTTTATTAGCGTTGCTGACCGCATTATTCATTGCGTTATCTGCATTGCCTGCAATCTCTGTGATGAAACGAGACAGGTCTTGTACAGACTTATATTCACCCTCCATATTCTGCAGCTGTGAATTCGCGGTATCGGCAAGTTCAATCGTAACATTGACGCTATATTCACCGGCCCGGTTGGTTTCCTGCGCACTGGCGGAGAGCTCTTCGGAAGAGGAGGCTACCTGCATGGAGGTCTCATTGACCTCGGTAATAAGTAAGCGCAGGCTTTGGGTCATGTCATTGAAATTACGGGCTAATGTACCAATCTCATCCTTGCTGTTGAATAAAATAGGATTATGAGTAAGGTCGCCCTGTGCAACAAGGTTGACCCCTTTGGACAGCTTCGTTAACGGACTAATCATTCGGCGGATTAACAGATAAGCTGCCACAATAGCTATAACCAGAATGGAAGCACCGATAATAAAAGGCTGAACAATGATATCTTGAGTTCGTTCTTGAATTATGGAGCCATCGAAATTAATAGCCATCAGCGCAACTATAGGTTTAGATGGATCGTGATCCTGATAGATGGGGCCGTAACCTGTCTTAAGTGAGGTACCTTCGTATGTATAAACCTTGGAGTAGGAGGAATGCTTATGCTCAGTAATCATTTGCTTATCTTCATCTGAAAAATAAAAAGTATCGCCTGCTTTATAACCTCTAGCCTGGAAGCTTGAATCTGCGGCAAGTACTTTTCCGTCTAAGGATAAGATGAATGCCTCTTTAAAAATAGCCTTATGTGCTACAATCCAACCGATTCGATCCTCTACAGCCTCCAGTTTACTTTGATCGCCTGCCAACAATGCGGAAATGTCTGCGGGGTCAATCAGGCCGGTTGTAATATTAGCGCATCCTACCAATTCGATACCTGCGGCTTCGTCTACTTGCTTATAAGCTGTACGGTATCCGAAAAACCCGATGGATGATCCTACAAGAAGTAAGACGACGAACATCATCCAAGTTAATTTAGTTGCTAATTTCATTCTTCGCACCAACCTTGACAAATTATGTTCTCAGTGATAATAGCTCTCACCTCTACGATTATATCGTATTGATATGCTTATAACCTTACATGGAATATAGTATTTCTGTGTCGGAAATTGGAGAATGGTGGAAGTTTGCGCTTTCCATCATGCTTTCAATGGTTTAGTAGACAAAACCATTGAATCATAACCAGTTCTAATGGTACGCTTGAGTTATTAAAAACGGATTGGGGTTGAACAAATATGCCACATCAAATAGATCCGTTAATAGATCGTCTAGGACTATCCATGTGGAGAGTACAGCGTAAGATTATGTCTCAAATGTCTTTGCACAAAGAACTCGGACTTACGGTGCCACAGATGGGTCTGTTAAATATGATAGCGAAAGAAAAGAAGTCGCGGGTGGTACAGCTGGCAGAATGTATGGAGGTCAAATCCAGTGCGGTGACGGTGATGCTGGACCGTTTGGAGGTGCTGGGTTATATCAAACGTGAGCCGGATGGGAAGGATCGGAGAGCGGTTGTAGTGACGATCACCGAAAAAGGTCAGCAGGTGCTCGAAGAAGGACATTTCCGGTCCAAAGAACTGCTGGCGGAGCATTTATCCATACTGAAGCCCGAAGAACTACGCAACTTTGCAGAGTATTACCGTATGATCGAGGACCAGGAGCGTTAGTCAGCTAAGCTTCGGAATGGATATCTTTATAAAAACAGCAGAGCAGCGGTTCTCCTTATTGGAGAATCGCTGCTCTGCTGTTTTTGTTCGTTGGCTGCCTACGCCCTGTAATTTATTGTTTAGGTTGTTTGTCAGGCAACTGAGTGATATAGCTGTGGGAAAGCTGTAAAAGCCTCAAGGCACGGTTATATTCGTCTTCAGTGGCACTCGGCGTTGTTCCATTGTTATAAATAGAGTACTGAGTGTTGTCTTCAAAGCTGTTACCAGGAATAAGCAATCCTGAGCTGGCAATGAATGAACCAGAAGGTAAATAATATCGTTCTGGCAGCAAATTATAAGTCTGACTGAGTAGATCTTGACCAAAATATACGTTATTCTCTAATGAAATCCCAAGCAGACTGGCTGCGGTTGGCATGATATCTACTTCCCCGCCTACTTCGTCAATGGTCTGCGATGCTACGCCAGCACCTGCATGAATAAGCAGAGGGATGTTCATCATATCCGCATAACTGTATTCATGACCATAGATTTCAGTCATCAATTCTTTATCATCATGATCGAGGGAATAAATCGGCAATCCCATATGATCTCCATAAATCATGATTACACTATTGTCCCAGACACCATTTGCTTTTAGCTCTTCTACAAAATGTCCAAAAGCATCATCCGCATAGTTCTGGGAACGGATATAGTCACCAACAAAAGTACCTTCATAACGCTCCGGCAGCTTCATGCGGTATTTTTCTTCCGGAATAGTAAAAGGGTGATGCGCTGACATTGAAATGACTTGAGCGTAAAAAGGCTGCTCCTGTTGGTCCATTTCTTTTAGTTTATCGGCTGTCTTACTGTAGAGCGTATCATCAGAAGCTCCAAAGAAGAAGACATCATCTTCACCAAAAAATTTGCGGTCATAATAATGATCGAAGCCGAGGGAGTCATACAGCTCGCCGCGGTTCCAGAATTCTACGACATTGGTGTGGAAGGTTGCTGTCTGATATCCATTTTCTTTAAGCACGCGTGGCAGACTTGGAAGTACCTTATCCACATAAGACATCGTTGCCGCTCCACGTGGAGGGATGTAGAAGGAAGTGTTAACTACGAACTCTGCATCCGACGTATTCCCTTGGCCAACCATTTGATAGAAATTAGGGAAGTAAAGACTGTCCTTCATTACCTTGTTCAGGTTCGGTGTAATTTCTTGACCGTCTAATTTAAGTCCCAGCAAGAAATTCTGGAAAGATTCCATTTGAAGAATAATAAGGTTCTTGCCTTTAGCGATGCCTTGAAGTGGAGAACTAGCCGCAGTATTAATCCCCTTCAATTTGTTGATGGCATCCTGTGTAATGTCACTTGAATCGACTAGCTCAGGCTCTTCTTTAGCGAAGATCGTATAAGCTTCATAATTAAGAATTCCCATTTCTTGAGCTTTCTTAATTTCGTTCATACTGGCCTTATTAGGCAAGATGTTGAACAAACATAAAGCAAGTGAGACTGCAAACAGAACACTATACTTAAGTTTTCCGCCACGGCGGTGGTTGATATTCTCTTTCTTATAGACCCGGCCTTTTTTATTAAAGAAGAAGTAGACGCCAAGAATAATGATGTCTGTAAAAATCAGCAGGTAGTATGGATCCATTAGTGAGAATACGCTGTTGCTGACGGCGGTGACTTGATTCACCTGCTCCGCTGCATGGTAAGTCACAATAACACCGTAATATTTAAAATACATAATGGCTGCGAAGAAAATGGCTGTCACTAATAAATTTACGGTCATGTAATATCCGAGCTTGCGCTTGGAACCAAAACGTTCAATGATACAGAAGAGCGCCCAAGCAAAGGGGATTTCAGTTAATAATGATTTCCAGGGCAATATATCGTCAAAGATTACGCCCCATGCCAAGAAAGCTTTTAGAATAAAAATTATTGTGAAAAACACAAAAGGTTTAACGATCCACTGTTTAAAGTTAAAGGATGACACAGCTTCGCCTTCTTTCTACATGATAAAACGCCATTTCCCGGCTAGGAAGAAACAGCGCCCAGACAAAATAATTCCATAGTAATAAAATTTATTATGCAGGGCTGGCTATAGAATGTCAAAAATCGAGAACCTAAGTATAAGCTTAGTGGAGCGCGTAAAGTTGAACACAAAGGGTTGAAGCTGACGCTCCTGCTCTCATGCAGGGTTATACAACGAATTCAGGACTAAAATGGCAATTGGGAACAAAAAGGATATATGGATAATAAAAGGAGGTGATGCTGGATGAGCTCTACAGTAGCTTTATCAGTTAGAACTCTCGTTGAATATGTTTTTCGCAGCGGAAGCATTGAACCTGGCTTTCATGGAACGGGCGCTATGGTCGAAGGCACAAGAATTCATCAGAAGATCCAAAAGCAATATAAGGAAGGTGACCGCAAGGAGGTTTATTTGAAAACGGAGATTCCTTATGGAAACCTGCTTTATGTTGTAGATGGGCGTTGTGATGGATTGCTTGTCTCGGAGGATGGGAGCTTTACGGTCGAAGAAATCAAATCAACCTCCGGACTGCTGGATTTACTGGATGAAGGACATGAGGTTCATTGGGCACAGGCGCTGATGTACGCATATATGGTGGCTCTGGAGCAAGAGCTTTCTTCTATTCAGGTTAAGCTTACCTATGTCCACCGGGCTACTGATGAGCAAAAAAGCTTGTACCGAACGTTGTCTTTTGAAGAACTGATTTCATTTGTGAATGACACAGTGGCTAGATATGCTCCATACGCTGAGATGATGGTTCGTCATGATGCTAAGAAGGAGCAGAGTCTTCGGGAGTTGAGCTTTCCGTTCTCCTCTTATCGAAAGGGACAACGTCATTTTGCAGGAGCTGTATACAAGTCCGTCGTGGAAAAGGTCAGTCTGTTCGCTCAAGCCCCCACAGGTATCGGGAAAACAATGTCGACGTTGTTCCCTGTCCTTAAAGCGATGGGCGAAGGACAAGCTAAAGGATTGTTCTATTTAACGGCAAAGACGGTTACCCGTTTTGCCGCGCAGGAAGCCATCTCGCTGTTGCTAACGCAGGGTCTTCAGCTGCATGTCATCACACTTACCGCTAAAGAGAAGGCCTGTTTTCGCGAAGAGGGGATATGTGGTAAGGATTCCTGTCCTTATACGGATGGTTATTATGACCGGATCAACGAGGCATTAATGGATCTGTTAGAGCATGAGACGCTGATGAGCAGAGACACCCTTGCACTGTATGCTCACAAACACAAAGTGTGCCCATTTGAGTTCTCGTTGGATGCAGCCTATGCCTGTGATGCTGTGATCTGCGATTACAATTATATATATGATCCTCGCATCAGTCTGAAACGGCTAACAGAGGAAAGAAAGAGAGAAACGGTGCTTCTAGTAGATGAAGCACATAATCTGGTAGACCGGGGACGGGAGATGTTCTCCGCCTCTTTGCTGAAAGCCCCTTTCCTGGAAATCCAGCGCCAATATAAAGAAATGAACCGGAATTTGAGTACAGCCGCTAAATCGGTGAATGCTTTTTTCATCTCCCTTCGCAAAATTTGCAATGAAGAGGGGCAAGGGCAGTGGGACTCGTTCCCGGAGGAGCTGCCGGCTTTGCTTGAGATATTTTCTTTGGAGGCGGAACAGGAGCTTATTCACCCGAGCTCTAGTATTGTCTCACTGAATGGGGAAGGAGAAGGGGAAAATGTCCTCTTGGATACCTATTTTGCAGTTCAGGGCATGCTCCGCACCTTTAAGACCTATGATGAACGCTACATTACCTATGCGGAGGTTCGTAGAGGGGATGTCTATCTCAAGCTATTCAATTTGGATCCCTCGCATCTGCTACGGCAGATGTCCAAGAGCTTTCGCAGTCAGATCCTGTTCTCAGCTACACTTTCTCCATTATCTTACTACCGGGATATGATTGGTGCAGCGGAGGAAGATTACAGTTTAACCGTGTCTTCCCCTTTTCAGAAAGAGCAGTGGGAAGTAACCGTCTTACCTGTCTCCACACGTTATCATGACCGGGAAGCTTCCCTAGTTCCGTTGACTAAAGCACTGAGCCAAATGGTCTCTAAAAAGGGCAACTATCTGGTGTTTTTTCCTTCGTACCTCTATTTGCAAAACGTATATCAGGCCTTTACGGAGTATTACCCTGAAATCCGGACATTGATGCAGGATACTGGCATGAGCGAGCAAGCTAGAGAAAGTTTTTTAGCCGCATTTAGTCCAGATAATGACGAGACGTTATTGGGATTTGCTGTACTTGGAGGGATTTTTTCAGAAGGTGTGGATCTGCCAGGGGATCGCCTCAATGGGGTTATGGTTGTTGGCGTTGGCCTGCCACAGCTTGGTCTTGAACGCAATCTGCTGCGTCAATATTTTAATGCCAGAGGAAAAAATGGCTTTGATTATGCCTATGTCTATCCGGGAATGTGTAAGGTACTCCAAGCCGGAGGCAGGTTGATTCGCAGCGAGACGGATACGGGCATTATCGTGTTGGCGGATGACCGTTTTTTGCAGAGTCCATATATGCATTTGCTTCCCGAAGAATGGAGAGATTATCTTATACGCTCATAAGAGGTTATAATCTACGAAAGGGTATTCATAATCAATCGGCAGGAGGAAATAATATGACAATAAAAGTGGGTATTGTGGGTACAGGTTGGTTCTCTAAGGTACATGCTGATTTGCTGGCAGGGATGGCTGATGTCCAGTTGCAGGCAGTCTGTGGAAGCAGTAAAGCCAAAGGCGAAGATATGGCACGTCCATATGGAGCTGCTGGATATGGTGATATTACAGAGATGTTGGATGCGGAGAAGCTTGATGCTGTTTATATCTGTGTGCCTCCACAATCTCATGGTGCGATTGAACGTTCATTAATCAAGAGGGATATTCCTTTTTTTATAGAGAAGCCGCTTAGTATGACTACTGAAATTCCTGCCAGCTTGCTGCAAGATATTAAAGAACATAATTTATTGACCTCGGTAGGCTACCATTTCCGCTATCAAGAGAATGTTAAAAGGCTCAAGGAAACACTACGTGGTGACAAGATCGGTATGGTCATGGGCCAGTGGATGGGCGGCATGCCGGGCGTAGCTTGGTGGCGTGATCAGGAGCAATCTGGAGGACAGTTCACCGAGCAAACCACTCATATCGTCGATTTGGTGCGTTATCTGGCAGGAGAGGTAAAAGAAGTATACGGCATGTTCGGAAATCGAATTATGCATGAGCAGCATGAAGGTGTGAGTGTAGCCGATGTAGGTACCGTATCTCTGAAGCTTGAGAATGGAATCATAGCTAATATTTCAAATACATGTGTCCTGCCTGATCCGGTAGGAAGTGTAGGTCTTAGTTTCTATAATGATCGGGGATTGCTGGACTGGAACCCGGATCGTCTCTTGGAAGTGCGAAGTGGCAATAGCACCGAATTTGAAAACACAGGAAATCCATATTTAGTGGAAAGTGAAGCTTTTCTGTATGCTGTACGGACAGGAGATCGTTCGCGTATTCTCAGTGACTATGAGGATGGATTCAAGACGCTTAAAGTAACTTGTGCGGCTTACGAGTCCGCACAAAGTGGACTTCCGGTTAAATTCTAAGTTTGAATTCTTAAAAAAAGGACATGCCGCCTTAGATGTGCTAAAGAGACGTGTCCTTGGCTCAAGCTGGGTTAGCCTAGTGGAGGAATATTGCGAGTAAAGCTGGCGCCACACCTATGGATAACAGCGCGGACAGAATCATCGCAATACTGGAGATGGTTCCGGTCAGTGAACTAAGCTCGAAGGCCTTGGATGTTCCTGTACCATGCGCAGCGGTTCCCAGCGATACACCACGCGCGATTTCATTGTCAATGCGGAAGATGCGGAGTACTGTAGGGCCCATCATTGTACCGAGTATCCCGGTAATGATGACGAAGACTGCAGTAATACTCGGTACACCGCCGATACTTTGCGAGATGCTCATAGCGATCGGTGTAGTCACCGAACGTGGAACCAGACTGGCTGCCAGATCGCCGCTGACATGCAGCCATTTGGCGAGCAGAATGGAAGAGATCACCGCTGTTATCGTCCCTGACAGCACGCCTGCCGCAATTTCGGCGGCGTGCTTTTTGAGCACCTTGAAGTTTTTATGCAAAGGGATTGCAAAGGCCATAGTTGCCGGTTGCAGCAAATCCGTCAGCCATTTGCCTCCCGCATTGTAAGAATCATAAGTAATGCCTGTGATGAGTAAGAAGATAATCATAAGCACGGGTGTAATGATCAATGGAGAGGTGTACACTTTGCCACTAGAAGTATAAATGCGTTTCGCCAGTAGATATACAGCAACCGTAAGACCGAAGAATAATAGAGCGTTTAACATGATCCTTTCCGCTCCTTTGCTTTGTAAATTCTACTGGTAAGTAATCCGGAACTGGCCATTACAACAATCGTACCCAAAATGACCACCGCGAGGATTCGTAAACCATCAGTTTCCAGAATATTGGCGTATTTCATTACGCCGATAGCAGATGGAATAAAGAACAGCAAGAGCTCAGCCAGTAGCCAAGAAGCACCAACTTCAACCCAATTCAGATGAATGACATCAAACTCAAGCAGAAGAAACAATATAATCATTCCGAGTATGCTTCCGGGAATAGGGATATGCAAAAATGGGGTTACAGCATTGATTAGTAATGAGAATAGGGTGAGTCCCGCTACCTGCAGCAAGCCTATAACAATCTTTTTCATAAGGCTTCGCTCCTTTCATGATAATGAAAGTTTACATCAATTGTTTTCATAGGTAAAATGAATAGATTGAATAAATGACATTCCTTTTGTCTATGGATCGGAGGTTGGAAAATGGATATCCGACAATTAGAATATTTCGTCCAAGCAGCACGAATGAAAAGCTTTACTCGGGCTGCCGAATCCTTATATATTTCACAACCTACGATCAGTAAAATGATCCGGAATATGGAGATCGAGCTGGAGGCTGATTTGTTTTACCGTGAAGGGAAAAGTGTCCGGCTTACAGATGCGGGGGAAATTCTGTTCACCAAAGCGCAAAATATCGTGGAGTCGTTCGCCAGCTTGTCTTCTGAGCTGGATAGCTTACGAAATTTGGAGCAGGGCCACATCCGCATCGGTCTGCCTCCAATGGTAGGAGCGAGCTTTTTTCCTTCGGTGATTGGTCAATTTCATAAACGTTATCCGCAGGTTACTATTCGTCTGCATGAGGATGGCGCGAAAAAAGTGGAGGAAGATGTAGAAACGGGCTTGTTGGATATCGGAATGGTTGTGCTGCCTGTAAATACAGCCAAACTTCATTGCTTCACCTTTGTTGAAGAGAAGCTGAATCTTATTTTACCTGTTGGACATAGATTGGCCGAGGCAGACCTTGTTCCGTTAAGTGAACTAGCCGAAGAGGAGTTTGTGCTGTTCCGGGAGGATTTTACGCTGCATGATCGGATTATTACGGAATGTGTGAAGGCGGGATTTCAGCCTAAGGTTATCTATGAGAGCTCCCAATGGGACTTAATTAGCCGTATGGTGGCTGCCGGAATGGGAATCGCATTGCTGCCAGAAACCATTTGCCGGGATATGGATCGTTCACGATTGGTCGTTGTGCCTTTGACGGATCCGGTAATTCCGTGGCAGCTTGCTATGGCGTGGCGTAGAGACCGTTATTTATCTTTTGCGGCACGCGAATGGATTGCTTTTGCAAAGGGACTTTTGCGAGAACAGTATCCAAATGAGCTCCCTGACGAACTTGCGGAGGACTCTGAATAAGTAGTAATTCCGTTTTTGTTAGAAGCTCTACAATTTTTCTTTTTTTTGAAAATATGTTTTTTGGTATCATGACTTATGATAGGAGAAGATGTTGATAGAGAGAAGGAGAGAGATGTGACACAAAATCCAAATTCCTCCAAGAATAATCATAGAAAAGATTATAAAGAAGATGAGCTACTTGTAACTATAGAGAGTCTTAGATGTGAATTGCTGGAGGTTGCAGAGCAACGCAGTCTTAGTGACCGTGCTGTTCTAGAGCTCAGTGAGCGATTAGACAGCTATATTTTGCTGGCACAAAATAAGATGATGGAAAATTTGCGCAACCGGAAAGCCGGCATTACATCCTATAGTAGAAGTTCCAAAACCGCCATCACTGTTAGCTAAACTACCAACAACATAGAATTATAATACTATGAAGATGTTACTGATCTAGAGGAGCGTATTAGGCTCCTCTATTTGTCGTACAATCTATTTGTTGTACAATCCATAACTTTCACCTATAATGTCAATTAATAGAATCTTTTCAAGTCAAACTTTGGGGGTGCCGAGTGGAGGGAAAGTTAACAACTATACGCTCAGAAATTGAGAAAAATTTGTCCCGCTCCGGCCATAATCTCGCCTCATTTTCAAAAATTTGTGGCCTGAATCGAGGCAGCCTCAGTGCAATTCTGCATGGAAATCCGCCGAAGCCTATGTCCTTGGGACAAGTAGATGCAATTATAAAAGCCTTTGGTTTTCCAGAAGGTTGGTTATATCCTCTATATGTTGATGAATGCTTCAATGATGAGAAGGTCTCACGCCGTAGAGTGGAGCCTTTTTTGATTCGTTGTGCTGAATTGGGCAAACAGCCTTGTATTGAGGACACTTTAAGCAGATTACTGGAATATCCGAAGTCTCTGGATATCGTTTATTCGGTAGCTGATAAATTGTTTAAAAAAGGTAAAATAGATGAATCGATATTTTTTTATAAAGTTGTAGCTGAGAATGAGTCCGACAGTTACTCGGAGCGGCTCGCAATAAGTCATTATCGTATTTTTAGAGCCATTTTATCCATCGTCGATTCAGACGAGAAGTTACATGCAGTTATTACTTTTGAACCTTTCAGGAATCGTCTACCAGAAAATATGCAATTGGATGGTCTCTTAACTTTGACACAGTTATGTTTCGATCTACGTCGATGGAATAAAATGGAGTCTTTCGCTGATGAGCTAAGAACGCTGGCTAATGCTGTTTACCGCGAGCAACTGCGAAGTAATGTGGATAAACGGAAGGAAGTTCTTCATACGGAACGTCCATTAGTGGTTTATTACGGTCATGGGTATTTGCTTAAAGCGATTTCGCTGACCAAGCAAGGTAAATATGAAGAAGCCAAAAAGTATACTGCAGGCTACGCAGATCTTGGCTGGTTTGAAATGATGAACGAAGAAGGTCGTCAGGCGGTAGAACAATTTCGGTTATTCGCAATGGGCAATGGTTTCACAATTGAGTTGTTGATGGGTAATGTGGATGTTCTATCTTCCTACGCGGCCTTTTTAGCAGATCACCCAGGTGAAATCTTAGCTGGACTTATAACTATAATGGATGCTGCTAATCGTTACGGGTTCTCTGCTGACAGTGTACTTACACGATTCTCACGAGAAATGTTGAGGTTTGAAGGATTCCAGGAGCCTAATAATGTAGATCGCGTATTTCGGTTGTACTATCAAGTAGCAATCTATGAAATAAATAAGCAATGTTATAGCACAGGTGTAGATTATCTTCTGAAATCTTTGGAGTTATCTATAAAGCAAAACAACGGAAAAGATTTCATTAATTGTATAACCTTATTTGAGACGAGCAGGGATTACGCTACTGCTTCTCAACAGGATAAATATAGAGAACTAGTAAAGGGGGTGAGAAAAAATGAAAAAATCACTGTTGATGATGGTAAGCGTGTTAGCATTGTTTAGCTTCATTATCATTGGACCTGTGGGCTCTGGAAGTAATGGAGGCATTACAACCTATGAGCACGGAGCTTGGTTCTAAGGGTGAAAACATCTATTCAATCCTTAAAATACAGAGCAATACATAAACCGATAACTACTCCCTTGCACTCGTGCTGGGGAGTTTTCTTTTTCGTAATAATTGATAGCGTATTCATAATTTGACAAAGCAATCTGGCGAAAATATAATTAGGTAGCCTAAATAATATAGTGTTTAATAATTAGTTGACCTAACTAAAATAGAGGTGAAGGAAATTGGGATAAACGGAGGAAATACAGAAAATACTGAAAATTCAGTCGCACACGGGCTTTTTGCGGCGATGAAACGCCTGCACAAAGCTCAATGGCAAAAGGGCGTTGAGGGCCACAAGCCAAGTGAGATGACTTTAATGATATGCATTGAAAAATGGAATCATTCTGATGAAGAGGGTCTCAAGGTGTCTGAAATCAGCCGACTACTTGGATTCACTCCTCCTACCATCACGCAGCTGATTAACAGTCTTGAAGCGAAACAGATGGTGGAAAGACGCGCGGATCCTTCAGATCGAAGAGTTGTACGCGTGAAATTAACGGAAAGTGGAAAAGAACTCACACGAAAAGCAGAACATTATCGTGATGTGATGCTTGATAAGCTTGTGCAACACTTAGGCGAAAAAGACACTAAACAGCTCACAGAGCTATTGCTTAAGGTACATGAATACGTTGAGGATAATCCACCACCTGATTGGGATAGGCTACAAATGAACGGAGATGAGAAGCTTGATTAAATTATTTAAACAACTGAAGCCTTTTAGGGTAGCTATTGGTGCTGTATTAATCCTTGTATTTTTGCAGTCCATGGGCGATTTATACCTTCCTACACTGATGTCCGACATCGTCGACAAAGGGATTGTTCAAGGAGATCGCGCTTATATTTGGAAAATAGGTAGTTTCATGCTCCTGGTTGCAGGTGGCGGTGCTTTATGTTCGGTAATTGCCAGTTATTTATCGGCAAAAGTAGCAGCCGGGTTTGGTAAGCTCACCCGTGCACGAGTATTTAACCATGTAGAAAATTTTACGCTGCATGAATTCGATAAGCTGGGTACAGCTTCCTTGATTACACGTACAACAAATGATATTACACAAGTTCAAACGGTACTTACTATGATGTTGCGCATGATGATCGGAGCACCGATGATGATGATTGGTGGTATCATCATGGCAGTATCTGAAGATGCTAAATTATCATTGATTTTTGTAGTCGTTATTCCTGTACTTGTAGGGGCGATCTTCTTTATTGGGATGAAGGGTCTGCCACTGTTTAAAGCCATTCAGATTAAGCTTGATAAATTAAACCTGGTGCTGCGTGAGCATCTGACAGGTATTCGTGTTATTCGTTCTTTTAACCGGATTGATCATGAGAATAGACGTTTCACCGAAGCTAACCGTGATCTTACGGATACAGCTATCAAGGTCAATAAAATTATGGCCGGCCTGATGCCGCTGATGATGATTGTAATGAACTTTTCTATGATTGCTATTCTTTATTTTGGTGGAATCCGAATTGGTGATGGCGACTTGCAAGTTGGGTCCCTGATGGCATTTATCCAATATGCAATGCAAATTATGTTCTCTCTGATTATGGTATCGATGATGTTCGTGTTAATTCCGCGTGCTTCAGCTTCAGCCGTGCGTATCAATGAGGTACTGGATATGCAGCCTGAATTTACAGATCCTACTGAGAGTGAACTGCATACAACAGCTCAAGCTACTAAAAAAGACGGACGCGATTCTTTGCGTGGTTTTGTTGAGTTTGAGAATGTATCTTTTTCCTATCCAGGGGCAGAACAGCCTGCACTTTCGAAAATTAGCTTTAGTGCTCGTCCGGGTGAAGTTACCGCAATTATCGGGGGTACCGGATCGGGTAAATCTACACTGCTTAGCCTGATTCCAAGATTCTATGATGTTAATGAAGGTGCTGTACGCGTAGACGGAGTGGATGTACGTGAGATGACACAGGAAGAGCTGCGGAGCAAAATCGGTTACATCCCACAAAAAGCAGTATTGTTCTCCGGTACGATTAATGAGAACATCCGCTACGGTAAAGAGGATGCTACGGATGAAGAAATCATTCATGCATCTAAGGTGGCTCAAGCCTACGATTTCGTATCCGCGATGAAGGATGGGTTTGACTCGGAAATTGCTCAGGGCGGGAATAACGTCTCAGGTGGTCAGAAACAGCGGTTGTCCATTGCTCGGGCGCTTGTGAGAAAACCTGAGGTTTATCTGTTTGACGATAGCTTCTCAGCTCTTGATTTCAAGACAGATGCCAAACTTCGCGCGGCTCTCAAATCTGAAACTACGGAATCCACCGTATTGATCGTAGCTCAACGGGTTAGCACCGTTATGGATGCGGACCGGATTATTGTAATTGATGAGGGTGAAATTGCTGGAATGGGCACTCACCGTGAACTGCTCGAGAGCAGTGATGTGTACCGCGAGATCGTATCCTCGCAGCTGTCAGAGGAGGAAATAGCATGAGTGAACAAAACAGAGAACATAAACCTGCAGCTCCCCGCGGCCATAAAGGCCCGGGTGGACCGGGTGGTCCTGGAATGAGGATGCCGGCAGAAAAAGCTAAAGATTTTAAAGGTACACTTCGTCGCCTAATCAAATACTTGCGCCCACGTATGGTTCAATTGATTATTGTACTAATTATGGCGATTGCCAGTACGGTGTTCAGTATCTTTAGTCCAAAAGTTATGGGTAAAGCTACAACCAAACTGTTCGAAGGTGCTTACGGCAAACTGATGGGTGTAGAGGGTGCCTCCATTGATTTTGGATATATTAATGATATTCTGATCCTGCTCGCGGGATTGTATCTGCTTAGTGCTCTGTTTAGTTACATTCAGCAGTATGTAATGGCGGGTGTAGCGCAGAAGGTAGTTTATGACATGCGTGAGCAGATCAACAGCAAGCTGGAGCGTTTACCTTTAAAATATTTTGACTCTCGTACACACGGGGAAATTCTCAGCCGTGCTACGAATGACGTAGATAACATCAGTACCACGTTGCAGCAAAGTTTAACGCAGCTGATTACCTCAATCGTCACTATTATTGGTGTTATTGTGATGATGCTTACCATCAGCCCATGGCTGACGTTAATCACGATTACTACGTTGCCACTCAGCTTTATTGTGATTATGGCGATCTCTAAACGTTCGCAGACTTATTTTGTGAGACAGCAGAAATCGCTTGGCCAGTTGAATGGTCATGTAGAGGAAATGTATACGGGGCACCGGATTATTAAAGCTTTCGGCCGCGAACCGCAGTCGCTTAAAGATTTTGATGAAATAAATGATAAGCTTTATGATTCTGGCTGGCGGTCTCAATTTATGTCAGGTATGATTATGCCGCTTATGATGTTTATCGGTAACTTGGGTTATGTGCTTATCTGTGTTGTGGGTGGTATTTTTGTTACTAAAAAAATGATTGATGTCGGGGATATTCAAGCCTTCATTCAATATTCACGTCAGTTCACCCAGCCGATTGCACAAACGGCTAATATTGCTAACATTATTCAATCCACCATTGCTTCCGCAGAACGTGTATTTGAACTTCTGGATGAAGAAGAGGAAGTTAAGGAAGTTAATACTACACTTGTGAAGCTTGATGAAGGTGCTCCGGAAGGTTCCGTTGAGTTCCGTCATGTGAAATTCGGCTATAAAGAGGATGCTATTCTGATTGAGGACATGAATATTGAGGTTAGTCCAGGTCAGACTATAGCGATTGTCGGTCCTACTGGTGCTGGTAAAACCACTTTGATTAACCTGCTGATGCGCTTCTACGAGCTTAACGACGGGGAAATTATCATTGATGGCGTCAACATTACCGACATGAAACGGAGTGACCTACGTAGCAAGTTTGGTATGGTGCTTCAGGATACCTGGCTCTTTAACGGTACGATTCGTGACAACATTGCTTACGGTCGTGAAGGTGCATCTGAAGCTGATGTGGTGCGGGCTGCCAAAGCTGCGCATGCCGATCACTTTATCCGCACACTTCCGCTTGGCTACAATACGGTGTTAAATGAAGAAGCTTCTAATATTTCACAAGGACAGAAGCAGTTGATTACTATTGCTCGCGCTATTCTGGCCGATCCATCGATCCTTATTCTTGATGAAGCCACGAGCAGTGTCGATACACGGACTGAATTGCTGATTCAAAAAGCGATGAATGCGCTGATGCAAAACAGAACCAGCTTCGTTATTGCCCATCGTCTCTCGACGATTCGTGATGCGGATCTCATCCTTGTCATGAATCAAGGTAGTGTAATCGAGAAAGGCAACCACGAAGAACTGCTGGCCCAAGGCGGATTCTATGCGGATCTCTATAACAGTCAGTTCTCTGAAGGAGATTTGGACGTAGGCTAAATTGAAGTGAAGAAAAAAGTATAGATAACCCATAAACCCCTCTTTTCACATGTTGCTGATTTTTTATGTGAAGAGAGGGGTATTTTATATGTGATGATGTGTTTTAATTTTTCTGAAAAATAAAAAAAGTTTGATTAAAAATTAAAGCATATATATGATAGAATAAAAAATGACCCGCGGCTCATTTTTAAGGCTGCAAGGTAAAGGAGAGGATGAAGGGAATGTCAGGCTACGGAAAATGGGTGGCAGGAAAAAAGACGAAGTGGATTACTCTTCTCGTATGGATAGTGCTTGTAGGTGCACTTACCCTGTTATGGCCTGCAGTGAATTCTCAGGTTGCTAATAATGCGCCTAACCTCCCAGATGATTCACAATCGGTACAGGCAGCAGCTATTGCAGAGCAAGAATTCCCTAGTGGAAGTGGAGTGCCGGCGCTGCTCGTATGGCATAGAGAAGGTGGGCTTTCACAAGATGATTTAGTACATATCACTGCTGTGTACAAGAAGTTGGAGCAGCAACCATTGCCCCATCAGAATTTTGTTCCCCCATTAGGACAACTGCCGCCACAGGCATTACAAGCCTCGTTATCTGAGGATCTTAGCACGCTGGTAACCCCGGTGCTTTTTGATAAAACGGCAGATAGTGATCAGCTCGGTGAAGCTGTGACAGAAATGAAGAAGATCATAAACACAGAGACGGGTGGAGACCCCTCCGCGGCTAAGGTAGATGGAAAAGACCTGAGTTTACGTGTTACGGGTCCAGTGGGCATCTCTATAGATGCTTCAGGCCTGTTTCAGAACGCAGACGTTTCCTTGTTAATTGCTACGGTTATGCTTGTGCTGGTGTTCTTATTGGTGATTTATCGTTCACCGATCTTGGCTTTTATTCCACTTATTGCGGTTGGATTCGCTTATGGTGTGACTAGTCCGATTCTTGGAAAAATGGCACAAGAAGGCTGGATCACAGTAGATTCACAGGCTGTCTCGATTATGACTGTTTTGCTATTCGGAGCTGGTACGGACTATTGCCTGTTCCTGATCTCACGGTTCCGGCAGTTGTTGAAGGTAGAAGAGAGTAAGAGTCGTGCGCTTCTTCGCTCCATTACCGAATCTTCAGGCGCCATTGCTATGAGTGGCTTCACCGTCGTGCTCGCGCTGTTTGCGCTATTGCTGGCTAAGTATGGAGCTTATCATCGATTTGCCGTTCCATTCAGCGTATCTATCTTCATCATGGGAATTGCCAGTCTAACTCTCGTACCAGCACTGCTGGCAATCTTCGGAAGGACCTCGTTCTTCCCATTCATTCCGCGCACACCGCAAATGGAGGTAGAACGGGCTAAGGCTAAAGGCAAACCTGTTCCTGAACTCAAGGTTTCCCGTAAAAAGGGTATTGGCGGCTTGGTAGTAACCCGGCCATGGGCTATCGTGGGTGTGACCGTTATCGGACTGGGGATTCTGGCTTCATTCTCCAGTGGCATCAAATTTACCTATGATATCTTATCCTCTTTTCCTAAAAATATGGAGTCCCGCGAAGGTTTCGACCTTATTGGCAAACAGTTCTCTCCCGGAGAATTGGCTCCAGCGAAGCTGATTATTGATACCCAAGGAAAAGCAAGCGGAGAGGATCTAAAGGTCATTCTTGGCGGACTCACCTATGTGGACACGGTTTCCGATCCGCAGCAGGGGGCAGTAAACAAAGATATTGTTGGTTTTGATATTGAATTTAAAAGCAATCCTTACTCACTAGAAGCGATGGGGCATATTCCCATCCTTCTTGATACCGCAGAGCAGGCATTAATCGATGTAGACGTTGCGAACCCTGCGGATCACGTGTGGGTAAGCGGACAGACGGCGACACAGCACGACACTAAAGAGATTGGGGATCGGGACACCGATCTGATTATCCCCGTAGTCATCGGAATGATCACCGTACTGTTGTTGATATATCTGCGTTCAATAGTGGCCACCATCTATCTGGTCGGCACCGTTATTCTCTCCTTTTTCTCAGCGCTTGGCTTAGGCTGGATTATCATTCACTATGTGATGGGAGCAGATGCTATTCAGGGAGCGATCCCACTGTATTCCTTTGTTTTCTTGGTGGCACTTGGAGAAGACTACAACATCTTCATGATCTCGAATATCTGGAAAAAGCGTAAAACCATGCCGCTTAAGCAGGCTATCGCGGAAGGAGTGAATGAGACCAGCTCGGTAATTACCTCTGCCGGCCTCATTCTGGCAGGTACATTTGCTGTATTGGCAAGTTTGCCGATTCAGGTGCTTGTGCAGTTCGGTATCATCACCGCTCTTGGTGTTCTGCTGGATACCTTCGTGGTTCGGCCGTTTCTTGTACCAGCTATTACAACGCTCTTTGGCCGTTGGTCGTTCTGGCCGGGTAAACATCAAGAGGTGGAGACCCCTCAGCCAGATGTAAGTAAATAATGAGTTTATAAACAAACAGGGATGTCTCAGAGCCATATTGGCTCCGGACATCCCTGTTTGTTTTAGGCTTGGGCACAGGACATCGCTGGATAATAGCGCTGCTTGTACCAACTAACTGAACAGTATCTATTAGGCTAATCAATCAGTCAGCTGGACGATAATTACTCTAAGTTTTTACTGTAGCAATTAGCATTTAGAAGCGATAACTGTGTTAATTAGCGGCTGATTGTCTTAGCCCAGTGGTAGAAGACAATTAGCGTGCTGCATTGGCTAGCCCAGTGGTAAAAGACAATTAGGTGGCTGCATCAATAATAGTTAATTAGCTCGTATCACCGGTTACCTAGCAGTAATAGTCAATTAGTTAACTGTACTTATCGGGCTACCATTCCGTACACACTGCTGGTTCAATCTAGCTACTGCTCTGTTTGGGTGGTCCAAATCCTTAGTTACTGGGCGTGCGGCTGATCATTAGTTCATATTTATCGATGGAAGCACCCAGGATTGCGTCATTACCACCAGCACCACGGTGCGACTGACGGAAGGACTCGCTGGAGGTCCAGCCTTTGAATGCATCCTCATTCTCCCATACGGTGCAGATTTTTAATTCCTCGACACCTTCCTTGGCATTTCCACGCCAAACCTCCATACGTACAAACCCTGGCATATCCTGCACACCATTATTTCCTCCGAAACGTTGAGCAATAGCTTCGCCATGGCCTTCTTTTACTTTAATAGTATTAGTTACTACCAGCATGATAGATAAACCTCCGATCAGAAAGTTAGTATATTTTTCAGGACATTGTGAATCGAAATAATATAACATGGGAACCTCGAAAATTAGCCAATATCTCAAGGTAACATCGTGATTTTCAACTTACAAAATAAAAGACCATCCCACAAGAAACAAGAGTGCGGGCGTTTAATTGCACTTTGTACACTTAAATTATCCGTCACACCAGAAACGATCGAATAAGTGTATTCTCTGCAACTAATTTATGCGAATCTGGTGAATCGCCGAGATTAGCCTTCTTTTAACTGTATAGAGTGCAATTAAAGTATGATTTCTCCTCTAATTGCGCTGAATAGATGTACAAAGTGCAACTATTATCTATTTAAACGTTAAGTATTGTGCAAACTCAGGTACCTGCGAAAAATCAAAGTGTCTACTGCAAGTAAAGTGGCTATAGCAAGTTAAAGTAACTACTGCACGTTAAAGTAACTACCGCAAGTAAAGTGCCACCTTAACCGTAATGTTACTCTAAGCCAAAGTGCCAACCCAACTCCAAAGTTTTTACTCAAAACCACCATTACAGCTAGCACCTAATTCCAGTCCCAGTTCCCTAATAAAGCCCCCAAATGAAGTTGCATTGCAGAATGTGCAACAGAATAGCCTGAATGTTATCTGAATAAGGCAGTCTGTTGCATTCTGTACAATAGAATCAAGCCCAAATCGCCTAAAAGGAGGGGAGCCACTAAACTGATTGCACCACGTGCACGTGCAATCACCCAAGGTTTCGCCCTCAACTAGAGGGATTCAATTGCACAAAGTGCAATTAGAAAACGGAGTAGAGCAATCCTGAAGCGTTATCCCGCACCACGTGCAATCACCCAAGGCCTCACCCTCGTCTAGAGCGATTCTATTGCACAACGTGCAATCACCCCAGATCACCCGGCTCCCCCCGCGTCCAGCGCGATTTTATTGCGGATTGGTGGTCCATAGTCCTGCTGTTTTTAGGAAGACGCGATCCGGCAGCTTCAAAGCTGTCAGTGCCAATTCAGCAACATCTTCAGGTTGCATCATGCGGTCTTCGTCACCGATTTTAAGTCCAGCATTGGAAGCTAGGCCAGTGTTGACGGTGCTTGGAGTCAAGGCTACGACGCGAATATTGTGTTTGCGCACTTCTTGTGCGAGGGCTTCGGTCATGCCCATGAGAGCGAACTTGGACGCGCAATAAGCAGAGCCTGTCGCGAAGCCACGTTCTCCGGCTGTGGATGAAATATTGATGATATTTCCGCCATTTTTCTCAATCATCGCAGGCAGTGCAGCACGAGTTACGTAATAAGTACCGTAAAGATTAACTTGGATGTGGCGCTCCCAGTCTGCAGGATCCATTTCTACTAAAGTGCCGAATTTTGCGATCCCGGCATTGTTGATTAATGCATCAAATGCTCCAAGCTCATTTTGCAGGGAAGCAACAGCACGTTCAGCTTCTTCGCGTACGGCGATATCGGCCACGGCAATGCTGACTTTAACGTCATATACTTCCGTTAAGGCTGATTTTAACGCTTCGAGATCACCTGAAGTTCTGGAGATCAGGCCTAAATTAGCACCTTCCTTAGCCAGTGCCATTGCCAAGGCTTTTCCGATCCCTTTGCCTGCACCAGTAATTACAACACTCTTTCCTCTCAAATCCATCTCTATCGTCACTCTCCTTCAAACTTTTTTGAAGCAGCTGCTTCATTCAAGTCTTATTATACCTGAATGCTATAGGGCAATTACAATCGCCCCTTAGAAAAGGGACTGCAAATTTTCATGAAGCCGAACTGCCTTTTCATGAAAAGTATTATTCATGGAGTTTCGTCAGCGGTACCGAAGCTGGGCCCTCTAAAACCTCGCCATCGTAGGAGAAGCGGGAACCATGGCAAGGGCAATCCCAAGAACGATCCCCGTTGTTCCATTCGCATTCACAGCCCATATGGGTACAGGTTCTATCCACCAGATGAAGTTTACCTTCTGGATCCTTATAAGCTCCCACACGTTTGCCATCATGGAACACAACGGCTCCTTCGTCAGCTTCCAAATCAGTTGTCTTTTTATGGACGATTTCCACTTTGCCCGCCACGAGCTCTTTTGCCACATTGGCATTTTGCACGATGAAGTTTTTTAGACTGGTGCCAGCTTTGAAGCGGGACGGATCGTACAATTCGGTATACGGATTATCTTTGCGCTGAATCTGATCCGAGATGATCTGTGCGGCCAGCGTACCGCTTGTCATGCCCCATTTTCCAAAACCTGTGGCGATATAAATCTCTTCGTTGTCCGAAATCTTGCCGATGTAGGGCACTCTGTCTAGGGTGATTAAATCCTGTGCTGCCCAGCGGTAAGGGATTGTTTTGATGCCGAGCAGATTTCCTGCGAATAGCTCCAAATTCTCATAATGTCCTATCGTACAGATGCCCTGGCCTGTCTTATGGTTGTCTCCCCCGACAATGACCAGATTCCTGCCTTCCCACTCTACTGCACGAAGAGAACGGGTGGGTTCGCTTGCACTTAGATACATTCCACCCTCAAAATCCGTTTCAGGCTGGATCGCCAGACAGTAGGAACTTTCAGCATGCAGCCGCGAGAAATATAGTGCTCCTCCATCGTAGAATGGGAAATGAGAAGCTGAAACGGCGTAGCGGCAGGTGATCCGATGCTCGTCCTTTTCAGTAAAAAGCGTAAGCTTATCGTTCTTCTCCACCTTATCCGCCATCATCGTATGCTCATAGATTACGCCACCTTTATCCTGAATGACCTTCAGTAGCCCCTTCAGATATTGCAGCGGGTGAAAGCGGGCTTGTCCTGGTAATTTAATGGCACCACTGGCCATCAGAGGGATAGAGACGTTATCTAGCCATTCTCCGGGCAGACCCAATTGTTCATAGGCTTTATACTCTTCCTCCAGTTGTTTAAGCGTTTTATGATCTTCAGCATCCGCGTACAGAAAAGCCGCCTCATGTTTCATGCCGCAGGATACTTCAAGTTCCTCAGCCGTATTCTGGATCCAATTCATAGCCTCGCTGTTCGAGCGATAATAGAGCCGGGCTTGCTCCTGCCCAAAATGCTTTATCAAATGATGATAGATTAACCCGTGCTGTGCTGAGATTTTTGCACTGGTAAAACCCGTAGTGCCACTCAGAATTTCTCCGGCTTCTAAGAGCGTGACTTTGTAGCCTGCGTTGCTGAGGAGATAGGCTGTTGTAATGCCTGTAATTCCACCGCCTACCACTGCCACATCTGTAGAAATATCTTCAGCCAGCTTTGGAAAAGCCGGTAAATCCGTGGTATCTCTCCATAATGATTCCGGAAATTGTGGAAGACTTTGCGTTATCTTACGGTTTGGGTCCATCTATTATCCCTCCATCTTTACAATCTTCATCTCATTTATTACCACAGTCCTGTGAAAAGAAACTTCCCATTCCATCGTGCTGTGCATGAATTCAGAGAAACAGTGCCAAAATAAGGTGGAAACTGGGACGTAAAGGATAAATAGGAGGGATGATGTTCCATGTCAGTTCAACAGGATAAGGACAATATTTCTCTGGAATGGATCAAAGATCAGCTGAACGGGTTCGCGGATTTAATCGATAAAACAAGCGTTGCCCCTTTTGGGCAAATCAACCTGCTCTATATCAAAAGTGTTACAGATGCGCAGACACTCAGCCGCCACGTGATTGCGCCGTTTTATGAAATGGAGAGTATTAGCGCTTATCAGGATTACATTATGACTTATCCGGGCACTGAAGAGGCGACTACGAGAGAGAAGGCGATCGACCTTTTGCTCAGTGGTTATGTGCTTCTGGGTATAAAAGATGTGATATATTTCTTCGATGCTATGAGTACGGAGAGCAGCGGTGTTAGTGAAACGTCTGCCGAAAGTATTTCACAGGGGCCGTCAGATGCACTGACAGAGGATATAGCGATTAATTTGAACATGATTCGGCGGCGTTATCAATCGACTAATCTCAAAATGGAGACCATGGTCATCGGCGATGTCTCTAAAACAAAGATAGCTATTTTATACGATGACAGTCGTGTTGACCATAACGTTTTAAAAGAATTAAGGGAGAAGATGGGAACGCTAAAGGTTGATATTTTGCAGGCTACAGGAGAGCTTGAGAAGTTTATAAGCAGTGACAAATTAAGAATACTCCCTAAGTCCATCATCACCGAAAGACCGGATAGAGTGGTGTTTAATTTGTCTGAAGGAAAAGTAGCGATAGTGCTGGATACAACCGGTTATGCGATAGTGCTGCCTTCTATTTTTAATGATTTCTTTACATCCATGGATGATAAAATACAATTTCCTATCGTGGGGCGATTCCTAAAGCTGCTTCGGATTATCGGTGTGTGCATGACGTTGTGGCTGCCTGCGCTCTATGTAACACTCACCTCGTATAACCCAGAGATTATTCGTGTGCAGATTGCCTTGCTTATTGCGGGCAGTCGTGCGACTGTGCCTTATCCTTCTTTTGTGGAAGTGCTTTTAATGCTCATGATGATGGAGTTTCTGACTGAGGCGAGCTTACGGCTCCCCAAGGCAATTGGTCCAACGGCCACGACGGTAGGGGGGCTTATCTTGGGGCAGGCAGCGACGGCAGCAGGACTTGTAGGAAATATCATGATCATATTGGTTTCTGCTGTTGCGATATCTAATTTTCTAATTCCGCTGAATATGATGAGCTTGTCCATACGAGTGCTGAAGTATATTTTTCTAATTGCCGCAGCTTTTTTAGGATTGGTTGGGGTAGTAGTCTGTGTCGTGGGATTCGCAATGTATTTATGCAAACAGCGTACCTTCGGACAACCTTATTTCAGATTGTTTTTTCTCGATAATCTCGGCAAGAAGAAGGGTGGAGAGCATTGATGGCCAAAAGCCGTTATTTCTACTGTCTTTTTCTGATGAACAGCCTGATCAACATCATTAATTTTGTTCCAAGGGAACTAATAGACAGACGTTTTGGTGGCGCTTTGATGTCCATACTAATCGGAACGATTTTGGGCACTTTGTTTGTCTATATATTTACTGTACTGATTGCTAAATTCCCCGGCAAGGGGTTCCCGGAAATATTTGACTCTTTGCTTCCTAAGAAGTTATCCAGAATCTTACTGGTCCTTTTTGCTGGCTTATGGTGTGTGGCCGGGGGAGTTACATTGCTTTCTTTTGTAGATATTACGCTGCGGTTTATCAGTCCGGATTCGAGTCCTTATACGGTTGTGATCAGTTTTTTAGTCTTGGTCTGCATCTGCTGTCGCTTCGATTCTCTATCACTCTTGTACGGGCTTGAAATCATTCTCAGCGTATCCTTACCTTTAATTATTTATGGCCTCGTAAAAGCATTGACCAATCCGGACTTTAATTGGGATTCTGTTCTGCAGGTCACTACATACTTCTGGCATAAGCCGGACCTAATGAGCCTTGCGGCGGCTACCTTTTCGTTTAGCGGTTACTTAAACCTGGCCATATTTAATCGGGTATTTCATGGGCTGAAGCTGAAGCATGTCTGGATTTTAGGGGTGGAGGGTCTTTTCGTATTACTCTTGACTTTTTTAGTTCCCATCGGCTATTTCGGAACCGTTGCTATTGATAGACATGTGTATACATGGTTCTCGACGGCCGACAGTATTCGGATGGAATCCTTTATTATTGAACGGATGCTGTTTATTTTTTATTTTGCCTATTTAAGTTTATCTCTGGTGAGTGTAATCGTTCATTGGCATGGAGGTTTAGAGCTTTTTAAAGGTGCTCTTTCATCTGCAAAAAAACAGTCCCCAAAAGCAGAGCGCTGGAAAGAGTGGGGGATCCTAGGCTTGTTTAGCGCGATGGTTCTGTCCTTAATGGGGCAGGATCAGTATCAACTTAATATGTTTGGTGCCTGGTTTCTGCAAATTCGCTGGTTTGGTGAGATGTTCATCATCGCTCTGTTGTTTTATTGTTATCGCAAAGCTAGGAGGGGGAAGCTATGAGAAGAGTACTTGCTGGAATTGGAATTACCTTGCTCCTTCTTCTTCCCGGTTGTGACTTCAAGGAGATTGATTTGCGGATTTTCGTGTTAGCGATCGGCGTTGACCAAGGTACAGAAGCAGGGAATTTTAAGATTAGTTTGAAGCTTGCCATCCCTCAGGGGGATGTTACTAAGATTGATGAGAAGATGCAAATCTTGACTGAGGAGTCTCCAAGCATTTCGGAAGCCCTCCGTAGAATGAAATCCAGAGTGGAAAAGGAGCTTGATTACTCCCATTGTAAATCAATTGTTTTGGGGGAAGGGGTTGCCCGTGAAGATATTCTCCATGTTATGGATTGGGCTGTGCGACGTAGAGATATCCAGCTTATTGTCAATTTTGCAATAGGGCGTCCGGAAGCACTTCAAGTGCTGAAGGTAAGACCCGAATCGGAGCGGATCCCATCGAATTCTCTTATTCTGGCTATGAGTGGACAAGGCACAGAGTCTCCATTTATTTCTAGTGTGTATTCCTTTCAGCTGATGAGAAATATCTTTGAGGAGGGGATTGATCCAATCCTGCCGATTATTGAGGCCAAAGGGGATAAGGAGTTTTTAATTGATAAAATTGCTCTGCTGAATAATGAGAAAATCAAAATGGTTCTTACCCCAAATGAGACCCGGCTATATAATCTGCTGTCACGCCCGAATCTGCGGACTAACTTACCCGCCCATTCCGAGGGAATTATGTTTCAATATTACACAGAGAGGTCATCCTCGCACTATAAAATCGTAACACCAGAGCATGGGAAAGCTACTATTCGTTATCATATTAAGATAAAAGGTATTCTCGAAGAGAGTAGTAGCCCAGATCTGGTGACACATCACATGTTGAAGAAGATCCAGGAAGCCGGGGAAAAGGAATTGGAAGCGGATATCTTAGCATTGCTGACCAAAATACAAGCCAGTGGCTTAGATCCCTTGGGTTGGGGGCTGCATTATGGAGCAAGGCATTTTAATAACGATACGGAAATGAAAGTGTGGAAGGAGCTCTATTCTAAACTTGATTTCCAAGTGAAGGCTGATGTAAACATTAAATATTCAGGAATGATTAGGTAGCTTGTAAAGTAACATGTGGATAAAAATGGGATTGACGTTCCCATTCACAAGATTTATACTTGATCTAAAAATAAGTTAGAGGATGATAGGAATGAAAAGTCTAAATTTGACCTCCCAACGTCAAGCCGTTTACGATATCGTCCTTAATTCACATGACCATCCTACTGCTGCGGAAGTAATGAATCGGCTAGTAGAGCAGGGACATAGCTTAGCATACGGTACGGTATATAACTCTCTGCGTTATCTTTCAGATAAACAAATGATTCGTGAGCTTAAGCTTGGTGAAGCTGCCAGCAGATATGACGCACGTATGGATGATCACCAGCATATCATTTGTGAAGTTTGTGGAGCAGTGGATGAGGTTATGAATCAAGTTCCGCGTGAATGGATGAATACAGTGGCCAAGGATACCGGTTATACCATTGGTCATGCTCATGTAGTATTCGGGGGCGTCTGCCCAAACTGTAAGAACAAAAAGAATAATTAGGATAGAGGTGCCGGAGCCTGTGCTGCGGTAATAATATGTATATCCGGAGAGACCGCTTTCATTGAGGCGGCCTTTTTTGTTGCATTTATATGACAATTCTCAAAAAAAATGAGAAAAACAAAGAAAGATAGGAGGAAAATCGGTTCCTAAAACAGATTTTAAATTATATATTAAGTCTGGTAAATGTATCCTTGCCTAAGACTCAGATGAGAGAGAGATGATGACGTCTATGAAAAAAAATGCGGGTATGACTATCCGTACCAAGTTAATTCTTACATACCTAATAATACTGCTGCTGCCCAGTATTATAATAGGCTGGCGAACCTATCAAGCTGCCAGCCAGGAAGTGGAAGATCAACTGGTGAACAATGCTACCGAAAGTGTGTTGGCCGTAAATGAAATCATTAACTCTAATATTCAATCCAAAATAGATGCGATTTCTTATTTTGCCGCGGAGTTTTCATCTGAGGGGATCAACAGTGAGGGATCTGGGGGGACTTCCTCTGCTGTAAAAGCCAGACTGAAGGAATATGTGGCGCTGCATCCGGATGTACTGGACATTTATGTGGGTACAAGCAACGGCAAGGCTATTCATGCTTTAGATGCTAAGCTGCCAGAGGGTTATGATCCAAGGCAGGAAAGCGCCTATATTAATTCTCTGAAGCAAGGAAAAGGGGCAGTGATTTCTCCGGCTTTTCAAACCGTAAATAAGCAAACCGCGATTGCGATATCAACGGTTCTTAAGGGCGGTGATGGGGTGATCACAATGAATCTTAACCTGTCTACTTTAGGGGAGCTGACCTCAATTAAGGTAGGCAAGGAAGGTTATATCCTCATCGTTGATAACAGCAAGAAGTTTCTAGTTCATCCTACAGAAGCTATCGGGCAGGAATCGTCTGATGATTTTGTTAAGAAAATGTTCGAGAAAGAACAAGGGGTCTTCGATTATGTCTTCAAGGATACGTCCAAAAAGATGACCTTTATGGTCAATGAACTGACGGGTTGGAGAATCGGAGGTACGATCAGCATTGACGAGGTTAACTCAGCAACTAGTGGAATCCGCGATACAGCTCTGCTTGTTATTGTAGTTTCCGTTCTGCTTGCGCTGGTTGTGATCTATTTTAATATTCAATCGATTTTGAGACCGCTTTTCCGGCTGCGGAAAGCAACTGCGGTGATAGCCAAAGGTGATCTGTCGGAAGACATGGGTGTTTTCCGTAAAGATGAAATAGGGCTGCTGGCAGAGAATTTTCAATTAATGGTGATCAGCTTGCGCGAGATGATCATTGGCGTGCAGGAGATGACAAGCAATGTCTCCTCCTCAGCGGAAGAACTGACGGCTAGTGCGGATCAGACTGCCCAAACGATTGAGCAGGTGACCATAGCGATTCAGGACGTAGCGGCAGGGACGGAGCGACAGGTGGTTAGTGTACGAAAAGGAATGGAGAGCACTGCCGCTACAGCTAGCGAGGTCGAGCAGATTTCCACATATATGGAGCAAGTATCCACAATGATGGACAAGACTTCACTCTCAGCATCAGAAGGCAATGATTCGGTTATCAGCGTGGTGGACAAAATCAATGGTATCCATGAAACGGTCGGAGAGCTGGGCAGTGTAATTGACAAGCTGAATGAAAGAACCAGTCAAATTGAGGGCATTGTTGGTGTCATCACCGGGATTGCCCGCCAGACCAACCTGCTGGCCCTCAATGCTTCCATTGAGGCAGCCAGAGCCGGGGAACAAGGGCGTGGATTTGCGGTGGTTGCTGCCGAGGTGCGTAAGCTGGCAGAGGAATCAGAGAGATCCGCACATTTGATTGCCGAACAGATTACCGCTATTAATAGTGAAATGCTGCTGGTAACTCATACGATGGAAGACACCAGACAGCGCGTATCCGAAGGTATTGAGGCTGTGGATACTTCCGGACGTTCTTTCTCCCGTATCCGAAGAGCAGTAAAGAGTGCCGCGGAGAAGATTGAAGCCATGGGTGGGGTTGTGCAGACTTTATTGGTGGAATCTAATGATATGGAGAAGGCTATTGGGGAAATTCGCGGCATATCGGAAGAGGCGGCTGTGAATACGGAGACTATCGCAACTGCCGCACAAGAGCAGCTTGCTTCTGTAGAGGAGATGGCATCCTCGTCTACCGACCTTAGCCGTCTTGCAGAAGAACTGCAGAAGCTGGCGAGCCGCTTTAAGATAAACGCTTCTGGTAATAAGAATGATTTCTGATAGGAGAACCGTGCTTTTTATCTTCCCTTTTGAACTCCTTTGCAAGTATACTGATAAACAATAATGTTGGGTTAGGCAATGGAGAGAGGAGAGATAATAGGAAATGGCAGAGCAATTAAAAGGGATCACTGTCGCCTTGGCGGGTCCGCGCAAATCGGAAGAAATGGCCAAGCTGGTTCAGAATATGGGGGGGGCGGCAGTATGCCGGCCTGCTCAAGGGACTGTATTTCTTGATGACGAGGCCTTGCAGGAAGGTTTGAATGCATGGATCAATCAGCCTCCCTACTTGGCGATCCTGACTACAGGGATGGGACTTGATGCTCTCTTCGATATGGCTGAGCGAATGGGGATCGAAGAACGTTTCTTAGAAGTACTTTCTGATTCTATTATTGCCGCACGGGGTTATAAGACAGTGAATGCTTTGAAAAAAAGAGGACTTACGCCGGAGGTTCGTGACGACGACGGAAGTACAATCGGATTGATTCGTGGGCTTCAATCCCTGAATTTGCAAGGGAAAGAAGTCGTTCTTCAGCTGCACGGCGATCCAGCTCCTCATATGCTTGCATGGCTGCAGGAGGCTGGGGCTACTACCCGCCAAGTGCTGCCGTATCGCCATACCCCACCTGAGCCGGGCGAACTGGAAAGATTGCTTCTAGAAATCATATCAGGCAAAATTGATGCCGTGGCTTTTACGAGTGCACCACAGTTTCGTTTCCTCTGTCAATTTGCCCGGGAACAGGGAAAGCTGGAAGAAATGCTGAAGTCTTTCGAGGATAAAGTGCTTGCTGTTTCTGTAGGACGGATTACCTCTGAGGCGCTTAAAGAAGAGGGCGTACAGCGTATCATTATGCCTGAGCATGAACGGATGGGAAGCATGATTGTAGAGCTAGGCAAATATGTGGCGGCGAATCGCTAAGTCACAAGTTGCGTCAGCTTTACACGAATGACGTTATCGCACAGAAGCATTCCCGCCTGTTATCATGGCCGGGGATGCTTTTTTACCCGGAAAAATAAGCCCAAAGAGCAATATACCTGCCATCTGCATGGACATTCGCGGCAGTTTTCCTTAGAATATAGGCAACATGTGACGAATAATAACAACGAATAAGGAGGAGGATCCCATGGACAAGAGAAAATGTCTATTACTTGGTGATTACACCCATCCCCGGTTTCATCCACTTCAAGGAGTGGACCAACAAATTAGTGAGATCTTAAATGATTTATTAACCGTGCAATGTTCAGAAAATAAAAAATTAATGCGCATTGAGCATTTAGCAAGTTATGACCTATGTATTGCTTACAATGAATTGTGGAACGAAACAGTCTCCCCTCAACAAACGGCTGGTTTGCTCAGCTATGTAAGTGGAGGAGGCGGACTCATTGTTCTTCATACGGGAGCTTCGCTGACGAAACGTAACGAGCTTGCACAGCTAATCGGGGGTCGATTTAACGGACACACAGCTTACGAACCCCTGAACTTCAAAGTGCTAGAGCATGACATTACCGAAGGTGTGGAAGATTTCCAATTGGATGAGGAGCCCTATCATTTTGAATTTGACCCGTTCACAGAACGGACTATTCTACTTCAATATGAATCTGAGGGGCAATGGATTCCAGCTGCATGGTGCCATAGCTATGGTTTAGGACGAGTAGTATTCCTTATGCCTGGTCATCATGAACCTTCCTTCCGTCATCCGGCACTACGTAAACTAATTCTACAGGCGGCTACTTGGGCTGCCCGTATTCCGGTCACTAACTAAGCAATGTTGTGTTTTTTTTGAAATACGTACACAGTGGGGTATACTTTAATCATAAACTCCGTTATGTAATGAAACGGAATCTTTGGGAGGAAAGTGCCATGAGTGATTTGTTTAAAAAAGCGATCTCTTTAGGAGTGGGCCTCACCATTGTCAGTAAGGAAAAAGTAGAGAAGGTTGTTGAAGAACTAGTGAAACGCGGGGAGCTTGCTCCTTCGGAATCTAGGGCTCTCGTCGATCGGCTAATTGAACGTGGTGAGGAAGAACGAGGCATGTTCAAATCTGCTGTACAAGAGCAAGTACAACGCGTGCTGAAGGAAATGAATGTGCCTGTACAAAACGATATTGCCGAGCTGGAAGGGCGAATTGCAGTATTGGAGCGCCGGTTGGCCGAGCTAGAGGGAATTTCCCATCTAGAGGGAACATCGGCGGAAACGCGTTCGGACTAAATGGCAGTACGCATTAGACATGCCGGACGTTACCGGGCAATCGCCATGGCGCTTATGCGCCATGGTTTTGGCTATATGGTGGAAGAGCTGGGGCTCTATCACTTACTATCCCTTCCACGTCGTCTTGTAACGCAGGAAGCACACACAAGCCTTACGCTCGGGGAGCGGATTCGGCTGGTGCTGGAGGATTTGGGTCCAACCTTTATTAAGCTGGGACAACTCGCCAGTACCCGTTCAGATCTGCTGCCTGATTCTATTATTCAGGAATTGGTAAAACTACAGGATAATGTGCCTCCTTTTCCTGTCGACCGCGTGCGCGCGATCATTGAGCAGGAACTGGACCAGCATATGGATGAAATCTTTAATTCTTTTGAGGATACGCCACTTGCTGCGGCATCCATCGGTCAGGTGCATAGGGCTGTGCTTCACAGTGGACAAGTCGTAGCTGTTAAAGTTCAACGTCCTGGTATTCTGCGAACGATGAGCAGGGATTTGGAAATTCTCAAAGATTTAAGCATGCTTGCTGAAAAGCGGCTCGCTTGGGCGAGGCAATATCAGCTGTGCCGTATGGTAGAGGAGTTCTCGAAATCGCTGCTTGGCGAGCTGGATTACAGCCAAGAGGGGCGTAATGCAGAGAAAATCGATCAACAGATGGATTATGAGGGAGTGTACATCCCGGATATCTATTGGGACTATACGTCAACACGAGTGCTGACGATGGAATATGTGGTAGGGACAACACTGAGTCGTCGCGATGAGTTGCTGAGTAAAGGCGTTAAGCTTAAAGCCATTGCTCAGCAACTTGTGGAGATGATGCTTAGACAAATCTTCATTCATGGTTTTTTCCATGCTGATCCTCATCCGGGCAATGTTATACGGATGGGTGATGGAAAGCTGGCTTTGATTGATTTTGGCATGATGGGTCGGCTGAATGAGGAGATGAAGGAGCAGCTGTCTGCACTTATTATCGCTCTGATGCGCAAAAATACGGATGCAATGGTCCGGGCAATTTTGCGTCTTGGAGTCATTCCCGAGGATGCTGATCGAAGTGCGCTGCATGATGATATGGATCGGCTGCGGGATGAATATTATGATGTTCCATTTAGCAAAATGAGTATAGGCAAAGCCCTGAATGATCTGTTCGGCATAGCGCGAAAACACCGTCTAGTGCTGCCGCCGGATTTGACGATGTTAGGTAAGACAATGCTCACGCTGGAGGGAGTCATCAGCAACTTAGATCCAACCATCAGTATTTTGGAGATGGCGGAACCCTTTGGGCGGGAACTTGTGAAGCAGCGCTTTAGCGGCAGTCGATTGCAGCGTAAGTTCCTGGGAGGCGTAGCCGACTTAACAGAGAGTCTGCTGGAGCTTCCTGGGCAGGCTAAGCAGTTATCCGCGCTGATCAGTAAGGGAAAGATAAAGGTGGAGATTGTGGCACCTGAGATGCAGAATCTGGAGCGTAAGCTGGACCGGGTAGGTAACCGTTTAGCATTCAGTATTGTGATGCTCGCGTTTAGCATCATCATGACAGGACTCATTATTGGTACTGCGATGCGTGGACAGCCTTCAGTGTTATGGAATTTCCCTACAGTGGAGGTTGGCAGCGTAGTGGCTCTTCTGATGTTCTTGTGGCTGATCTATGCGATTTTTAAATCGGGAAGGTTCTAGCTTAAGGGATTTGAATAATTATTCTTCAGCAGTTTCACACAAATGCCTTTCTATCAAGTACAATATAAAAGATAACTTTCTAAGCTTAACTTTACTTCTATTGTATAAAGTGGAATGGAACGCAAATGGAGTGCCGTCTTAACGTCCGGTGGATCGCTGCTGCCCAGAAACCGAACTTTGACCGCACTCTTTTAACGGGTCAAGGGATACATGGGACGGAAGGATGCCGGTGACGGTGTTCTTCCGCTTTTGTTTGAATATAGCTGAATCTGAAGCATATGCCCCAGAACAGGACAGCCTATGCAGGCTGCCTCATACAGGGCTTTTGAAGACGGAAGTTAAGAAAGAGATGTAATCAAATTAAACCGAGAAAATAGTGAGGTGGAGAATTTGCCGGGATTTAAAGATTTAGGAGTTTCAGAATTACTGTGTACATTGCTTCAAAGTCAAGGCATTGTTAAACCTACGCCAGTGCAACAGGAAGCCATTCCGCCATTGGTGCAGGGCTTGGACGTAATAGCTAGAGCGAAGACAGGTACAGGGAAGACCTTGGCCTTTTTGCTGCCAATTATGGACAAGATCCATACGGAGCGGGCTTATCCTCAGGCGCTGATTATGGCTCCAACACGTGAGCTGGCTTTGCAGATTACAGAAGAGGCACGCAAGCTGGCGCGTCATACGGATATCAAAATATTGGCGGTTTACGGGGGTCAGGATGTAGAGAAGCAACTGCGCAAGCTGGAAGGCGGCAGACATCTTATCATCGGTACACCGGGCAGACTTTTGGATCATATGCGCCGGGAAACGCTGGATCTTAGCGGTGTAAAAATGCTCGTTCTGGACGAAGCCGATCAAATGCTGCACATGGGCTTTTTGGAGGATGTTGAGACTATCATTACGGCAGTGCCTTATCGCCGTCAGACTATGTTGTTCTCCGCGACAATGCCTGATCCGATTAAACGTCTCGCTGCTAATTACATGAAAGAGCCACTGGATATCATCATTAAGAGTGGTTCGCCGATTCCGCTGGATAATATCAAACAGCAAGTAGTGGAATGCTCGGACCGTAATAAAGAAGAAGCGCTCAAATCCCTCATTGAACGGGATCGTCCTTACTTGGCTATTATTTTCTGCCGGACGAAACGACGGGTATCCAATTTGAACGAAGCGCTGCAAGCAGCCGGTTATGAATGTGACGAGCTGCACGGTGATTTGTCCCAAGGTAAACGTGAAGGCGTGATGAAAAGATTCCGTGATGCGAAGCTGCAGCTGCTTGTAGCGACAGACGTAGCAGCTCGGGGTCTGGATGTTGAAGGTATTACTCACATCTTTAACTATGATATGCCGCTTGATGTGGATAGCTATATTCACCGGATCGGCCGGACTGGCCGTGCTGGAGGCAAAGGGCTTGCAATAACTTTCGTATCTCCACGTGATCAAGAGGGTCTGGATTTGATCGAGCATGGCATCTCGCAGCGGCTGGATCGCCGCCGTTACGAGAAGGATGAATTCGGCGTTGGCGAATTCATCCCTGTGCAAGGCGGCGGTCGCCAAAGCGGCGGCGCTGAGGCAGCGCGCACGGGCCGCGGGCCGAAGACCGGCGGCTCTGGCCGCGGCGGAGCTCCGCGCGGCGAAGGCGGAGCGCGGCAAGGTGGCCGTGGCCGCGGTAAAGAAGCAGGCGGCTGGGGTGCGCCTGCAGAAGGACGCCGCGGTCGTTCCGATGCGGCGGCGGGCAAGCGTGGCGGCAGCGGCTATGACGCTGCTGCTCCTAAGGGCGGCGGCAAGGCTGCCGGCGTAGTGCGAGTAGGCGGCGGCTATGGCGCCTTCGCCTCCCGAGGCGAAGCGTCTGCCAGCGGCAACGCGGCAACGCCTAGCGCCGGTTCGCGCGGTGCGAACCGGAAGGGCGGCCCAAGCACTGGCTACAGTGAGAACGTAGCTAGAGGTGCGGACGGCGGTGCCTACACTGGAGGCACTCCACGTGGCGGCTTAGGCAGCGGCTACGGTGCAGGCCCGTCTAGAGGCGGCAAAGGTGGTAAAGGCAGCAAAGGAGGATACGCCGGTGCCAAGGGTGGCGCTGCTGGCAAAGGCGGCCGCAACGGCGGCGGCGGATCTTCACGCGGTGGCCGTAGCAATGGATCCGGTGGCTTTAAAAGCGGCGGTCGCGGTACTTCCAGATAAAGTTAGTAGAGTTTTATAGATGAAACTTGTTACCATAGGGTAGTTAGCGCTGAAGCTAATGACCTATGGTAACCTTTATTTTATAGCGTAGAACATATTGATTTTTATATTTAAATTAGGTTCTTAGTGAAACATTTATGAAGGAAAGCCTGTCTAATAGATAAATAGAATGTTCGGCTTCGAGGAGGAAGAACTTACAGATGTCAAAAAAATTTAAAATTATAATCTTGTTAATTGTCGTTATTGCTGTCGGTTGGGGAATAGGAAAGTACACGTCTCCTTCTGCTTCGGAGAGTAACGGTTCAAATATAAATGTGGGGGATAATCTTCAAGGTGAGCCTGGGGATACGGGGGAAAGTGATGGAGGGGGATTACAGACCCGGCAGTAGCTGATCCATCTGATACACCAGATCCATCAGAACCCTCCAGTCCGCCTGAATCAGGCGGTGATAATGCCGGTAGTGTACCAGATCCTATATCTGCAGAGCCTGATAGTATTACAGTGATGGTAAATAAGCAGTATGGTTTGCCTGATAATTATAAACCAACGGATCTTGTCTATCCTGATGTCCGTTTTACCTTCAAAGAGAAAATCGAAAAGCGTATGATGCGCAGCGAAGCCGCTAAAGCCTTGGAGAAGATGTTCGCAGGTGCAGAGGAAGACGGAATTTATTTAGCGGGCGTTTCTGCCTACCGCTCACAGGCAACCCAGACGACTTTGTATAACCGTTATGTGGAGAGAGATGGGGAAGAAAAAGCCCGTACTTACAGTGCAGTCCCTGGCTATAGCGAGCATCAGACCGGGCTGGCTATTGATGTCTCGGGAAGTGATGGCAAGTGTGCCGCCGAGAGCTGTTTTGGTGGAACGAAGGAAGCCGAGTGGTTGGCCAAGCATGTAGGAGAATATGGTTTTATCATCAGATATCCTGAAGGTAAGCAAGACATTACCGGATATAAGTACGAGCCTTGGCATATCCGTTATGTAGGTAAGGACATTGCTGCCTATATCAATGAGAAGGATATTACGTTGGAAGAATATTATGACGCAATTCCGGTATCGAAATAACACAGACGCAGAGAGCAGTCCTATGAAATTTGTAGGGCTGCTTTTTCTATGGCAATAAAAAAAGCTCAGAAGTTGCATTCCCTTACAGTTCGGGTAAGATACGTAGTGTAGTCTAAGTACAAGGAAGGAAGGGGAATAAAGATGTCGATCTACAATTTTGCCGGCGTTACACCTTCGGGTAAAGAAGTGCCGTTTGCGGAGTATGAAGGTAAGGTGCTGCTGATTGCTAATACGGCTAGTAAGTGCGGACTTACGCCACAGTATGGAGACCTTCAGAAACTATACGAACAGTATAGCGATCAAGGACTTGCAGTATTAGGATTCCCCTGCAACCAGTTTGCGGGCCAGGAGCCAGGTACGAGTGAAGAGGCTGAGGAATTCTGTCAGATTAATTATGGAGTTACCTTTCCGGTCTTCGCCAAAGTTGATGTTAATGGACCGGATGCCAGCCCGCTTTTTAAATATTTGAAGGAGCAGCAGCCTGGTGCTGGAGACAGCAGCGACATTAGCTGGAATTTCACGAAATTTCTAATTGATCGCAGCGGCAATGTAGTGGCTCGTGTGGAGCCCAAAGAATCGCCGGAAACGATGAAACAACATATTGAGTCACTACTGTAGATCCATTATGGGGTCAGTTGCAGAGTGATCTTTCAAGTATCCCTTCGACTCGGTTTCGACCGATGCTCGCGGGGATTTTCTTTTTTTAAAGGATTAATGGAGATTGCCTTGAATTTTTATTGTGATAAATTATACTTGACGCTTTAAAAAGACGATGTATCCTTTGAAGAGAATATAGCAACTGTGCGAACATGCATAAAAAAGCGGAGTACAGCAGGATAATAACGGCAGGAGGGTTTTATACAAGCATGAAGTTAATTACAGAGGTAGCAGCACAAGCAGGAATCGACGAGCAGCATCTGGAACTATACGGCAAATATAAAAGCAAACTCTCACCTTCCTTATGGGAGGATATGAAAAACAAGCCAGATGGCAAGCTGGTTCTGGTCACTGCGGTGAATCCGACCCCTGCTGGAGAGGGTAAGACCTTAACAACCATCGGGTTGGCGCAGGCAATGAATGCAGCAGGTGTGAAGACTGTGGCTGCTTTACGTGAGCCCTCGCTTGGGCCTTGCTTAGGGATGAAGGGCGGTGCAACAGGCGGCGGGAAGTCGCAGATTGTTCCGGCTGATGAGATTAATTTGCACTTTACCGGTGACATTCATGCAGTAACTTCTGCGCATAATTTATTGTCCGCTATGATTGACAATCATATCTTCCAAGGCAATGAGCTGGGACTGGATCCGCAGCGTATCGTTTGGAAACGTGTCATGGATATGAATGACCGCAGCCTGCGCAGTATTGTGACTGGGCTCGGGGACGGAAATGGAGCGGTACGGGAAAGTGGCTTTCAGATTACAACAGCTTCTGAGATTATGGCTGTGTTATGCCTATGCGATAACCTTATTGATCTCAAGAAGCGTTTAAATCGTATTCTGATTGGTTACGACCAAGAGGGACAACCGGTAACAGCTGAGCAAATCGGGGCCGTTGAAGCGATGACAGCGCTGCTTAAGGAAGCAGTTAAGCCAAACTTGGTACAGACTCTGGAAGGTACGCCTGTTATTGTGCACGGGGGGCCGTTTGCGAATATCGCTCATGGCTGCAGCAGTGTTATTGGCACTCGTTATGCCCTTAAGCTGGGAGAGGTTGTGGTCACCGAAGCAGGCTTCGGAGCGGATCTTGGTGCAGAGAAATTCATGGATATCAAATGCCAACAGGCCGGGTTGACTCCTTCTGCTGCTGTTCTTGTTGTAACTGTTAAGTCCTTAAAATATAACGGTGGTGTGCCTAAAGGTGAGCTTCTAACCGAGAATCGGACGGCGCTGCGCGCGGGATTGGTGAATTTAGAACGTCATGTAGAGAATCTCGGTAAATTTGGAGTCCCTGTTTTAGTTGCCATAAATCATTTTGAAGGGGACAGTGAGGGCGAGATTAACGATGTACTGGAGGCCTGCCGCAATTTAAACGTGCCGGCTGCGATCTCAAAAGTATGGGCGGAAGGTAGTGCAGGTGGACAGGAGTTGGCTTCTGAGCTGAACAAGCTCTTGGACAATAGTGGCACGAGCCAGTTTGCTCCTTTGTATGAGAAGGATCTCAACATTTCATCCAAAATTAACAAAATTGTCCGTGAGATCTACCGCGGGGCAGAAGTGAACTTTTCTCCGGCGGCTAAGCGGAGTCTGGCGGTTATCGAGCGGCTTGGGCTAAATGATCTTCAAGTATGTTTGGCGAAGACACCTTATTCCTTCTCCGACCAGCCTAGACTACTCGGAGCACCTGAAGGCTTTACGATTGGTGTCCGAGATATTACCCTTTCACTTGGTGCCGGCTTTGCGGTAGTTATTACAGGCAATATCGTTACGATGCCAGGTCTGCCAGCTAAGCCAGCTGCTGAGGGACTATGGATGGACGAGGACGGCGAGATTCACGGTCTGGTGTAAAGTGTTTTTATAAAAGGCTTCTCCTTATTGAATTAGAGGGGAAGCCTTTTTTATGTTTCCTTTGAATTCCTGCAAAATGCGGATCATAATGTACCTCCCACGTGGCAAAGCTAACGGAGTCGCATTCGGCAGCAGTGGCGGAAAAAAACTTAAAATTGTGAACAATATGAGGATATAGGTAAAAAAGACTTGTAATGTGATAAATATCACAATATAATCAGTTTATAAAGTGAAATTAATCACAACCAACCCATTGTTGATCAGATTCCATCATTGATCGGTCATGCAAGTCAAATATATAACCCGATTGTCCATTTGAAGGAGGAAGAAATAATGAAAGTAGCTGTCATTGGATGTACCCATGCCGGAACCGCCGCAATTGTGAATACTGCTCAGCTTTACCCGGATGCCGAGATTACTGTATATGAGCGTAATGATAATATTTCCTTCTTATCCTGTGGAATTGCCTTGTATGTAGGTGGAGTGGTCAAAGACCCAGAGGGGCTATTCTATTCTTCACCAGAAAAGCTTGCAGAGCTTGGCGTAAAGACCAATATGCGTCATGAAGTAACTGCAGTGGATACGAATTCCAAAACATTACGTGTTCGCAATCTGGAGACAGGCCGCGAGTTCGCTGACACCTACGATAAGCTGATTATGACTACAGGTTCATGGCCGATTGTGCCGAAGCTTGAAGGGTTTGAACTCGAGGGGATTTTACTTTCCAAGAACTATGATCATTCCAACACTATTATAGAAAAAGCTAAACAAGCGAATAAAATAACCGTCGTCGGTGCTGGATATATCGGCGTTGAACTGGTGGAAGCTTTTCAAATGAATGGTAAGCAAGTTACGCTAATTGATGGTGAAGATCGCATTCTGAGTAAATATCTGGACCAAGAATTTACTGCACCGATCGAACAATCTTTTCAGGATCATGGGATTAAATTGGCACTGAATGAGAAGGTCAGCTTTTTTGCAGGCAAAGACGGTAAGGTTACAAAAGTTATTACAAGCAAAGGTGAGCATGAGACAGATCTGGTCATTCTCTGCATTGGTTTCCGTCCTAATACTGAACTCTTAAAAGGTCAAGTCGATATGCTGCCTAATGGTGCCATTGTAGTCAATAACTATATGCAGACTAGCTGCCCGGATGTATATGCCGCTGGCGACAGCTGTGCGATTCATTACAACCCTACAGGCAAACACGCCTATATCCCACTGGCAACCAATGCTGTGCGGATGGGAACCTTAGTTGCACGCAACTTGGTAACAGAAACCATTCCTTATATGGGTACACAAGGGACTTCGGGCATTAAGATTTATGAAGACAATATCGCTGCAACAGGGCTTACTGAAGAAGGAGCTAAGGCTGAAGGAATGGACGTAGAAACCGCCATGATTATTGATAACTACCGTCCGGAATTTATGCCAACCTTTGAGCAGGTTCAGTTAAAAGTAGTGTTTGATCGCGCCACACGCCGTATTCTCGGGGCTCAAATTATGTCCAAGATGGATCTGACGCAATCGATCAACACAGTGTCTGTATGTATTCAAAATCAAATGACAATCGACCAACTAGCCTTTATCGATTTCTTCTTCCAACCGCATTACAACAAACCTTGGAACTTCCTGAATACAGTAGGTCTTCAAGCGCTGCCGACAACAGTACCAAGCAAAGAGGCTGTAACGGTTTAAAAAGAAACGATTGTTTCTGAGTGATTTATCGACGAAAAGACAACCTTATAAAGCTAGAAAAGCAGCGATTCTCCTGTAACGGGAGGATTGCTGCTTTTTTTGTTAGGTGCAGAATGATTAGCTGCTTGGGTAGATGCAATCCAATGGCTTCGGTGATGGTAGCAATCCAAATATGCTCAAAAGTTACGACTAGGGTCAACTGTGTCCGATCGTGCTGAGTCATCATCCCTCCGCAGAAGCTTTCGGACTCAGAAGGCGCTATTTAGCAATTAATCGCCGTTTGAGTGTGATTTCGGACTCCAATGCAGCTATTACATAGAATGAGGTACAACTAGTGTGTTTTTCGTGCTAATAGCGACTATGGGGTCCGATAGCGAGCCAAATGTGCTCAAAAGCTACGTATAGGTTCATCTGAGTCCGATCGTGCCGAGTCATCATCCCTCCGCAGAAGCTTTCGGACTCAGAAGCCGCTAATTAGCAAATAATCGCCTATTGAGCGTGGTTTCGGACTCCAATGCAGCTATTACATAGAATGAGGTACAACTAGTGTGTTTTTCGTGCTAATAGCGACTATGGGGTCCGATAGCAAGCCAAATGTGCTCGAAAGTTACGTATAGGGTCATCTGAGTCCGATCGTGCCGAGTCATCATCCCTCCGCAGAAGCTTTCGGACTCAGAAGCCGCTAATTAGCAAATAATCGCCTATTGAGCGTGGTTTCGGACTCCAATGCAGCTATTACTTAGAATGAGGTGCATTGAGTGTGTTTTTCGTGCTAATAGCGACTATGGGGTCCGATAGCAAGCCAAATGTGCTCGAAAGTTACGAGTAGGGTCAACTGTGTCCGATCGTGCTGAGTCATCATCCCTCCGCAGAAGCTTTCGGACTCAGAAGGCGCTATTTAGCAATTAATCGCCGTTTGAGTGTGATTTCGGACTCCAATGCAGCTATTACATAGAATGAGGTACAACTAGTGTGTTTTTCGTGCTAATAGCGACTATGGGGTCCGATAGCAAGCCAAATGTGCTCAAAAGCTACGTATAAGGTCATCTGAGTCCGATCGTGCTGAATCATCGCCCTCCGCAGAAGCTTTCGGACTCAGAAGCCGCTATTTAGCAATAATCGCCGTTTGAGCGTGATTTCGGACTCCAGTGCAGCTATTACATAGAACGAGTTACAACTAGTGTGTTTTTGGTGCCAATAGCGACTATGGGGTCCGATAGCGAGTCAAATGTGCTCGAAAGTTACAAATAAGGTTATCTGAGTCCGATGTCCGGGTGTGGGCCAAATATGCTCAAAAGCTACGATTAGAGTCATCCGAGTCCGATAGAATGCCGATAGTGAAGTATGACGATAGTGAAGTATGACGATAGTGAGGTATGACTACAGTGAGGTATAGCTACTGTGAGATCTTGCTGCATATAAGGACAACGGTGTCCGATAGCTGCTGCGTACCTCAAATGTAATCCAACGAAACAAGATATGCTGGCTTAGCCGGTCATACACAAACTTCTATTTGTGCACAGGTCGCAGTAAATTTGACATGTCGGTGAAAAGTTTCACTTAGTTTTCTCAAAGTGATAATTATCACGTTAATGTGTTTTACGACACGCTACAATGGTCATAAAGGAACAAATTTGAAGTAAATAGATGAAGGGGATAGGAACCATGGCTTATAGCAAACCGCAGCAAATTGCCGAAGTAACTGTAGAGAACGGCATAAAAAAAGCTCATAATCCGCTAAGTACCGTACTTATTCTGGGCTTTTTGGGAGGAGCGTTTATTGCGCTCGGGTTTTTATTAGATATTCGCGTCATTGCTGGCGCACCACAGGAATGGGGTTCCATTGCTAACTTTATCGGAGCCGCAGTCTTCCCCGTTGGGCTGATCATGGTACTCCTTGCAGGTGGAGAACTACTGACAGGGAATATGATGGCCGTGCCGCTTGCTTTTATGGCTAAGAAGATTTCTTTCTGGGAAGTTGTGAAGAATCTTTTGCTCATTACGATTAGTAATCTGGCAGGGGCATTATTTGTAGCTTATTTCTTCGGTCATGTGGTGGGTTTAACTTCAGAGGGTGTGTATTTAGAAAAATTGGTGGATATGGCTGGTCATAAAATCGATGCAGAATTCTTTCCGGCATTTGTTTCGGGTATCGGCTGTAACTGGCTCGTTGCGCTGGCCGTATGGCTCTCCTATGGAGCAGATAACTTCAGCGGCAAAATCCTTGGTATTTGGTTCCCAACGATGGCCTTTGTTGCGATCGGATTCCAGCACGTTGTAGCTAACATGTTCCTAATTCCAGCAGCTATTTTTGAAGGTTACTATTCATGGGGGCAATATTTCACTAACTTTGTTCCCGTCTGGCTCGGAAATCTAACGGGTGGGGCAATATTTGTCGCAGCTGCCTATTGGATGGCATACTTGCGTAAAGCACCTACGGCTATTCAATCCGTAGATAGCATGTCCGGCAGCAGTGTCAAAAAACACGCTTAAGCTCGTCTTATAGAGCACTCCATAGAACATTCAAGGTCTGCCTTATTGGTGGCGTTAATGTTTTAGGGGTGCTTTTTGTTATGTAGACACAAAAAAATCCGCCGTGATATATCCGCGCTCGGGGGAACGAAATCGGATCACGGCGAATTTTGAAGGGGGAGTGTTTCTAGGCTCTATTACCCCGTCTTTCTAAAAGCGAATCAGTTTCTTCTTGTTTGTTTGCTTTACGGACGACAGCCACGGCTTTAAAATAAGAATAGATATTAGAACTAGGGAGGACTGCGGACGTGAACCCCAAGGGAGACGGGATATTTCATGCTATATGTGCGTTTTATCCTTTAGATTTCATGCGTACTTTATCACGATAAAACGTCAATGTGTATGCTTGCTCATAGCCCTGTTTTGGGATGATACTGGATGAATTAATGACACATATATAACAGGGGATGTACACTACTTATGAAGTTTTTACAGGCATATCCAAAAGAAGTGAAAATATTTCTCATTGCCAGCCTAATTAACGCAACAGGTAGTGCGCTGATGTGGCCGCTCGTTACGATGTATGTATTTGATGAGCTTGGACGCAGCATGTCAGATGCTGGACTGGTGATTCTTATTCAATCGGTTGGTGGGATCGTGGGTCAACTACTCGGGGGCTCACTCTATCATAAGGTAGGCGTGAACCGGCTGATTGTCGGAGCGCTCGCCATGAATGCTTTGGCACTGTTCACCTTGCCGGCAGCTAGTAACAACTGGACGTTATTTATGGTTGCAATGGGACTAGTGGGATTATTTAATTCCTTATCATTACCTGCCATTCAGGCATTTATCGGCTTTCGTTTCACGAAGCAGCGTGGTGAGCTGTTTAATGTTATTTATGTCGCCAATAATATTGGTGTAGCACTGGGGACGGCATTAAGTGGTTTTTTGGCCGATATTTCCTATATGCTAAGCTTTGTAATGAATGGTGTAACCTCGGCGGTATTTGCGGGTTTCTTTTTTATATATCTGAAGAAAATCGGTGGAGAACCTGCGCATGAGGTAATGGGGCATCAGAAGAATGAACCAGAGAAACAATCCACGTGGAAGCTAATGGGGCATACTCGTATTTATCTTTATATGGGGATCGGTTCTTTGTTCCTGCTTCTCGGTAACTCTATCTGGAATACAGGGGTATCTCCGTTCATTATTTCAGAGGGCTGGCCTAAGAAAACTTATGGTTTTCTCTGGACACTGAACGGTATTTTGATTTTTGCAGCTCAGCCATTGGTAACAATGATTAAGCGCTGGTTCGCGTCTACCTCAACGGCGCAAATGACTGCAAGTGCCCTGTTTTATTTGGGTGGCTATGCGTTTCTTTTGTGGATGCCTAATTATCCTGGATTAGTGCTTGGAATGGTGCTTGCTACACTGGGAGAAATGCTGATTTCTCCAGCGATGCCATCCTTTATCTCGGATCATGCGGGGCGCAGCGCACCGTTTTATTTGGGACTAAGCGGAGGGATTGGTGCAGTCGGGAGAGTCATTGGCCCTTACTTCATGGGCAGACTGTATGATAGCGGTGGTTTGGCACCAACAGCCTGGCTGGCTTGTGCGATGGCGCTGCTGTCTGTAGGGTTTTTCGTCATCCATGCTTTAGTCAATCGTAAAGGCCATTCGTTAGAGCGGTCCGCAGGATAACTATACACAGTGGATTCCAACATCTGCTGTGAATTCTATAGAGGTGCAAGGCAAGGGGTGTACATCTTATGAAACAAATCAACAAGGCAAGGTTAACTATTAGACCCTCAGAGATTAAAGACGTGCGAGAACTGATTGATCTGGACCATCTGATTTGGACAGAGGACACTAGCCCGGGACCTATGTTGTGGCGCTCACAAGAGGATTTCTTGCTGAATGCTCCCCCGGGCTCTCAGCTCGTAGCGCTGCAAGATGACAAGCTATGTGGATATGTCGGGTTTGGCTGCCCTAGTAGAATGGAGAGCAACCGGCATGTGTGCGAGGTTAATATTGCTGTTCATCCGAACTATCAACGTTTAGGCATCGGCCGGCAGCTCATGGAAGCCATTAAGGAACACGCTGCGGCGCATGCTATTCGTAAGCTTCGTCTGCGTGTATTATCCTGCAATGAATCAGCGATTTCTTTTTACCGGGAATGCGGTTTTGTGGAAGAGGGGCGTCTGCGGGAGGAGTTTTATCTTGGCGGTCGTTATGTGGATGAGATATTTATGAGCTGCATGCTGACAGGAGGAAATGGATATGGAGATCGTCTCGCTTAATGTCGGTCGGCCGGTGACGGTGGATTATCGGGGAAAACCTTTGGAGACCGGAATTTATAAAACGCCTGTAGATGGATCAGTTCAGCTACATACCAATGGATTTGTTGGAGATGGCCAGGCAGATCTTAAACATCATGGAGGTCCTGACAAGGCGGTATGCGCCTATCCCATTGAGCACTATCCGTATTGGGAACAGCAGCTGGGAAAGAAACTGGAGTACTCGGCTTTTGGAGAAAATATCACCACAACGGGTCTACTGGAGACAGAGGTGTGTATTGGCGATGTATATGAAATAGGCACCACTTTGCTTCAGGTTAGCCAACCACGATACCCTTGCTTCAAAATCTCACAAAAGCATGGACCCGCAGATCTACCGGCTCAAGTTCTGGATACAAGGTATAGCGGATTTTACTTACGTGTACTTCGTGAAGGAATGATTTCAACCGGCGATGCAATTGTCAAAAAAGAAAACGGAGACAGCATTGCTTCCATGGCGCATGTACTGCATTTAATGCAGGTTGGGCTGCAAGAGGAAGCTGCTCTGGCAGAGCTTGTGGAGCTGGAAGCTCTCTCAGCCGTAGTACGGAACAAGTTTCGAAAACAGCTGGGTATGCCAGAGATCTAATCTTGGTCTGCACAATAAAATAAACCTGGGGGCGTATGCCAGCCAGGTTTATTTCTGCTTACGTGTTTGTTTAACTTTGCTTTGCTTAAGTAACTTAGCCGAGCAGCTGCCACTCACTACGTAATAAACCATATACGGCGTGATTCACGTAGCCATCGGGCAGCTTTTCTGCCTGTCTGATCACACCTTCGAGCACAAAACCAAGCCGTTCAGGAATTGCCCGGCTAGTTACGTTGGCGGTTGCGCAGCGAATTTCTACCCGCTGCAGCTCCATTTCAAGCAGGGCGTAGTCTACTAGAACTCGGCAGGCACTGGTCATATAACCTTTGCCTTCATATCCATCACCAAGCCAATAACCAATCCCTACGGAACGGTTATGCCAGTCAATCTGGTGATACCCAATGACGCCAGCGAGCTCGCCGCGGACCCAAAGTCCAGCAGTGAAGGCGCCATTGTCGGTGCCTTGTTTTATAGCATTTTTAATGAAATTAAGGGTGTGATCCTGTTCCGTAACGGCATCAACCCAAGGAAGCCATTGCCTAAGTCGTTCCCGCGAGCGCTCCACTAACGCGAATATGTGCCTAGCATGCTCAGGCATGAGTGGCTTTAAGATAAGCTCTTCGTCGATGACATAATTAAACAAGCGGTTGCCTCCTTTTCGGCACAAGGCCTTATGTATGATTATGGATTTTTTCTTATGATTATCATGCTACTCTATCGCCCGCAGAGAAGTCAAAAGGTCTAAAGATGCTAAAAATTGATCCAGGCCATGTGCCCCCTTTTATTGAACAATCTACAGTTAACGGGTATATTAGTAGGAAACATGTTTATACAAGAAGTAGTGTAACACTACAGAACGAAAGGTTGATAGCTGTGGAGAACCGTACTACCCCCTCCAATTTTATTAAAAATGTTATTACCGAAGACCTCCGTACGGGTAAAGTAAAAGAAGTTGTCACACGCTTTCCGCCGGAGCCGAACGGTTACTTACATATCGGACATGCCAAGGCGATTTGGATTAACTTTACACTGGCGGACGAGTTCGGTGGCAAGACTAACCTAAGATTTGACGACACGAATCCTGCCAAAGAAGATACGGAATATGTGAACTCCATTCAGGAAGATGTAAAGTGGCTGGGCTATGAATGGGAAGAGCTGCGTTTTGCATCGGATTATTTTGAGGAAATGTACAAACGTGCCGAATTATTAATTACTAAAGGTAAAGCTTATGTAGATGACCTCAGCGCGGATGAAATTCGCCAATTGCGGGGAACGCTGACGGAGCCAGGACAGAACAGCCCACATCGTGAGCGCAGCATCGAAGAGAATTTGGATCTGTTCCGCCGTATGCGGGCAGGGGAATTCAAAGATGGTGAGAAGGTTCTTCGTGCCAAGATCGATATGGCTTCACCAAATATTAATCTGCGTGATCCTGTCATCTATCGGATTACTCATGCGCATCACCATAATACAGGGGATAAATGGTGCATCTACCCGATGTACACGTTCGCTCATCCACTTGAGGACGCCATTGAAGGTGTAACTCACTCCCTTTGTTCGCTTGAGTTTGAAGATCAACGCCCATTTTATGATTGGGTCGTAGCGGAATGTGAGATGCCTTCTGTTCCGCATCAATATGAATTCGGCCGTCTGAATCTCGCTCAAACCATGACTAGTAAACGTAAGCTGAAGCTGCTGGTAGACGAAAAACATGTGGATGGCTGGGACGATCCGCGGATGCCAACGATCTCCGGCCTGCGCCGCAGAGGATATACGCCGGAAGCGATTCGTAAATTCGTGTACGAAGCAGGGATCTCCAAGAGTCAGGGTCTAGTGGACCTGCAAATGCTGGAGCACTTTATCCGGGAAGACCTTAAGTTAACTGTGCCTCGCACCATGGCTATACTTCGTCCGCTTAAGGTTGTTATCACCAATTATCCGGAAGGCCAAACAGAATGGCTTGAAGCGGAGAATAATACAGAGAATGAAGAAATGGGTGTACGCCAAATTCCGTTCTCTCGTGAGATTTATGTTGAGCGCGACGACTTTATGGAGAATCCGCCCAATAAATATTTCCGCTTGTTCCCCGGCAATGAAGTACGCCTGAAGCATGCTTATTTCATCAAATGTAATGAAGTCATTAAAGATGAGAATGGCGAGGTTGTTGAACTGCATTGTACGTATGATCCGGAAACAAAGAGTGGCAGTGGATTTACAGGCCGTAAGGTAAAAGGTACTCTGCACTGGGTAGAAGCTAGTCAAGCTGTGCCTGCAGAATTCCGTTTATACGAGCCACTGATTTCTGCTGAAGAAGTAGATGAAGCTGCAGAAGTTGAAGGTCTGGATTCCACGGTAGAGAAAGCGGAGCCTAGCTTCTTGGATCAGCTTAATCCTAAATCCATTGAAATCTTACAAGGTTTTGTGGAACCCGAGCTTAAGGACAGTGTGGCTCAGGATAAATTCCAGTTCTTCCGTCATGGCTATTTTAATGTAGATAGCAAATATTCGGCGCCTGGGCATCTCGTATTCAATCTTATCGTTTCACTGAAGAGTTCATTTCAGCCTCCAAAACAAGGCTAACACTTGATTCGTTCAGGTTCTTTATAATAAAACAGGCTCAAACGTCCCGTTTAGGTACGTTTGAGCCTGTTTTTTATATTTTCGCTTATAATATTTCGATGTGAGAGAGTTCTTCCTCATCCTCTGTAGGGGGCCGGTAGCCTCCACGGTTTACAAAGAGCCACATGAAAGTAAAGCCTAGCGTTCCAAACAGTGTCAAGAAGACACCCGCTTGATACATGCTCTGTGCCCCTAGATTTTGATACATCCACCCGCCGAGAACTCCTCCAACAATACCGGCTATACCGCTCCAAGTCAGTGTGTAGAGCGCTTGTCCTGAAGCACGGTAAGGTCTTGGAATAAGAAGCATGGTCAGTTGAGTGCCTACATAGAAGAAACCACCAAATGTTATGCAGTGTAAAATTTGAATGAGCACTACTTGGAGGGCTGTAGTCGCGTCCGCCATGAACCACCATCGTAGTACGAATAAAGCGCTAACCAGCGCAAGCCAGCCGAGCAGAACAGATATTTTACGTTTAAGGAATCGGTCGCAGAGAACAAATACACCCACTTCCAAAATAGAGGAGAGGAATACTGCGAGACCAATCATTCCCTTGGAGCCGCCTAGGTCCGTAATATACAAAGACATGAATGTAGTGTTCATGGTGTTCGGTATGGAAACTAGGATACCAAACAATATGAAACACAAGAAAAAGGGATTATAAATTAGTTTGCTGAAGCCTCTATACGGCATAGGAGCCATGCCAATGGTATGGTTAAGTTTCGGTAATGCAAGAATGGATAACATTGATGCACATAGTAAGCCTGCAAACAGATAGGACAAGATAGATACACCAGCCCAATCAAGGACCAATCCGGCGGCAATTGCAATTAGTGCCCACCCCAATGAACCCCAAAGCCGAAAAGAACGGAAGCGATAGTTAGTTCCGTCAATATAGCTGAGAATCATCGTATTGCTCTGAGCAAATAACGGTCCTTGGAAGAAATAGAACAAAAGAATGGAGATGTAGATCATCTCATATGTATTTGCCCGAAACATAAGCTGGGATAACACTAACGTTCCGATTAACATAAGCAAAACGATTCTCCGGATATTCTGGTATCGGTCAGTCCAGATTGCCCAGAATGGATTTGCAAAGATGGATACTAGCGCACCCATAGAAAATACGGCACCGATCTCTAATTTGTTCATCCCTACATCCAGCAGGTATAGTTGAAAGAAGCTGGAGAAGAGGACCATGGTTCCGTATACAAAAAAATTGAACCATTTTAAAGACGTGAAAGAAGATGGATAGTTAACGCCTTTCCGCAAATGCGTCACTCCTTTCCCACTAGATGTCTTGCATGGATATACTGACCAATATTAGGCCCTTCTATCACTGTAACACGTGTTGAAAAGGGATACAAACTTCCTTTTTTACTTTTTTACATTTTTTTAACGTTTATTTAAATTTGATCCGCTAAGTGACAAAAAACGCATATAACAAGTTTGCAGGTGGCAGAAATGTTAGGCGTTTGCTCTTCCTTACTAGGAATATACCTGAGGATTATCCTATCTATGTTTGTATAAAAGAGAATCAATGGGTTTAACTTCAGTTTACAATTCAGGGCTAGGATGGGGTTAGGCGAAACAGAGAAGATACATTCTTCTCGCAGATTCACCAAGAAAAGGGGAGTTTTTGCATGAAAAAATCCGAAGCTAAGGGGAAAACGGCGCTGAAGCCATTCCTCACATTATTAAAAGAAACCAAGCCTTCATACGGCTTATTGGCAATAGCCATTGCACTAAGCATGATCTCGACATTGGTTAGTCTGGTGATCCCAATGTTCACCAAAAATCTGGTGGATGGCTTTTCTTTGGCTTCTGTCAGCAAGCTGCAAATTGTGGGCATAGCGGGTGCTTTTATCGCGCAGACGATCGCCGGGGGAATCTCTATCTATCTGCTGAATTATGTAGGCCAGAAGATGGTTGCAGGTCTTCGTGACCGGTTATGGCGTAAATTTTTAGTGTTGCCAGTAGCTTATTACAATGATAATCGGACAGGAGAAAGCGTCAGCCGGATGACGAATGATACAGGGATCATCAAAACGCTGATCTCTGAACATCTGGCCAGCTTATTTACCGGAGTGATTTCCATTGTGGGCTCCATTGCTGTGCTTTTATTTTTGAACTGGAAGATGACGCTTGTTCTGTTCACCGTTCTTCCACTATCTGCGTTGATTTTGGTGCCGCTTGGACGGCAGATGTACAAAATCTCCAAAGGCATGCAGGACGAAACAGCTTCTTTTACCGCCACACTTAGTGGTGTATTGTCAGAGATCCGTCTGGTGAAATCCTCGGGTGCAGAGAAAAAAGAGTACGAAGCAGGCAAAACCGGAATTATGAACCTGCTCTCCTTTGGCATTCGTGAAGGCAAAATCAGCGCTATGATCAGTCCACTTGTCTCTTTTGTCTTTATGATGTTACTTGTGGTCATTATCGGTTATGGCGGAATGCAGGTATCTTCCGGGGCTTTGACAGCTGGAGAGCTGGTAGCCTTTATCCTGTATCTTATTCAGATTATTATGCCGCTTACTCAATTGACCACGTTCTTTACACAGATTCAGAAAGCTAAAGGGGCATCAGAGCGCATTATTGAAACCCTGGCAGCAGAAGAGGAGGTATATGAGGGCCAGGAAGAGGCGAACGGTGCAGAGGGTCCTATCTCGGTAGAAGATCTAAGCTTTGGATATAAAAATGGTGAGAATGTGCTAACCGATGTAAGCTTCCGGATGCTTCCGGGTCAGGTGACGGCTATTGTTGGACCGAGCGGGGGAGGCAAGACTACATTATTTTCACTGCTCGAACGATTCTATGAGCCTCAGAAAGGTATGGTTAAGCTAGGCGATAAACCAGTGTCAACCTTCTCATTACGCTCATGGCGGAAACTGATCGGGTACGTCTCACAGGAAAGCCCATTGTTGGCAGGTACGATTGCTGAGAATTTAACCTATGGATTGGATCGAGACGTTAGCATGGAGGAGGTGCGCGCAGCAGCAGCAATGGCTTATGCAAATGGCTTTATCGATGAGCTTCCTGAAGGATATAATACGGATGTCGGTGAGAGAGGTGTGAAGCTCTCGGGTGGACAGCGGCAACGGATTGCTATTGCTAGAGCGCTGCTGCGGAATCCAAAGATTCTTATGCTTGATGAGGCGACCTCCAGTCTGGATAGCCAATCAGAGGCCGTAGTGCAGAAGGCACTGTCCAATTTGATGAAGGGCCGGACTACGATTGTAATTGCGCACCGTTTGGCTACTGTTGTAAATGCTGAGCAGATTATTTTTATGGAAAAGGGCCAGATTACCGGGATGGGAAGACATGAAGAACTGCTGGAAAACCATGAGCTATATCGTGAATTTGCCACCCAGCAGCTGCAGATGAATAACCTTGAGATTCAAGACAATAAAGAGGAGGCTCCAGTGATACATGACAAAAATACTAGTAGCGGACGACGATCCGCACATCCGCGAATTGGTAGAAGTATTTCTGAGAGCTGAGGGGATGGATGACATCTATGGAGCTTCTGATGGACTGGAGGCTCTTCAGATTCTGGAGAGCCATAACATAGACTTAGCCATTATTGATGTGATGATGCCCAATTTGGATGGCTGGGAGCTGTGCCGGAAGATGCGCCAAACCTATGATTTTCCGATATTGATGCTGACGGCTAAGGGAGAGACCTCACAAATTGTGAAGGGCTTTGAGCTGGGAAGTGATGACTATCTCGTCAAACCCTTTGAGCCAGTGGTGCTTATTGCGCGAGTAAAGGCGCTGCTCAAACGTTACCAAATCTCTGCTGCACAAAGTGTGGGGATTGGCCGGCTGCGAATGAATCGTAAAACCTACGAGGTATCCTCAGCGTATGGAGAAGTCACCTTGCCACTTAAGGAATTTGAGCTGTTATTTAAGCTGGGCAGCTATCCGGGGCAGACATTGACTAGAGACAGGCTAATCGAAGAGATATGGGGTTATGATTTTGAAGGGAATGAGCGGACGCTCGATGTGCATATCAACCGTTTGCGCGAACGGTTCGCTCCTGATAAATACGGGTTTGTTATTCGTACCATCCGCGGATTAGGCTATCGGCTGGAGGCAGAGGCATGAACCGGTTTAAGGAGCTTCTTAAGCGGATTGGGATGACTTTTATTTACTTCGGTGGTGTTGGGATTAGCTGGAGTGCAGCTTATTTCTTGATGAACTGGATATATGGCAGGGTTGGACGCCCCTCTTCGGAGTATTTGACCCAGTTAATCGGCGTGATGGTCGGAATTGTGATTTTGTTTTTGATGGCATTGGTAACCTCCAAGTTATTCCGGGGCTGGGAACGTGTTTTTTATAAATCAATTATCGAAGGTTTAGGGCGGATTGCTAAGGGTGATTTCAATGTGGTACTTGATAATACAAAGGACTACGGTGATTTCGGTGAGATTGTAGAGAGTATCAACGTAATGGCCAGCGAACTGAGCCAGATGGAGACCATGCGTCAGGATTTTATCTCTAATGTATCGCATGAAATTCAATCTCCGCTAACCTCTATTCGGGGGTTTGCTCTTGCGCTGCAGGATGAAACTCTGAGTGTGAAGAGCAGGAGGCACTACCTTAATATTATAGTGGCTGAGAGTACCCGCGTATCTGGGCTCAGTGATAATTTATTGAAGCTGTCCGCGCTTGAATCGGGCAATTTTCCGTTTGAAAATCAGATTTACCGCCTGGATAAGCAGCTTAGAGATACGATTCTGGCTTCTGAACCACAGTGGTTGGAGAAAAAAATAGAGGTAGAGGCTGAACTGGAAGAAGTGAATGTATCTGCTGTAAAAGATTTAATGAGTCAGGTTTGGACTAATCTGCTGCATAACAGTATCAAGTTTACTCCGCAGAACGGTTGCATCCATATTAGCCTTCGCATGGTGGATGAGCAGGTAGAGGTGGAGATTCAAGATAGTGGGATTGGCATCTCGGAGGAAGATCTGCCTCGGATCTTCGAGCGTTTCTATAAGGCAGATAAAGCTAGAACCGCAAGTGGTGGCGGCAGTGGACTAGGTCTGTCATTGGTTAAAAAAATCGTTGAGCTGCATGAAGGTAAGGTAACTGCAAATAGTCGCCCGGGGGATGGGACAGCGTTCAAGGTGAGCTTGCCAGTACGAATGAAATAAACTTGCTGTATGTGAAAAACAGCTGAAGCCGGTATTCTGGGTGGATTCGAAGACAATACCTTCCGTCCTGAGAAAAAGGCTACAAGAGCCGAGGCGGCGGCGACTATTTCTAAGCTGCTCGAAGCTCTATCTCTCTAATAGTGATTGAATAGCTCATCGCTAAGCTTTAAGCACAACGCCGCTTTCCCAGATCGTTCAGTGGGAAAGCGGCGTTTTTTGTATTTATGCAATTAAAAGAGGAACTATAATACCGGGATGGACGTTTATCCACCAATTTGAGACATGCGCCGAGCTGTCGGCGTGTGGCTCTGTGCTTTTTTCTCCAGAGCTAAGGCCATTTCATGATTATGGGGTTTGTTGCCCAGCGCTTTCCGGAATAAGGCCTGCACAGCAACAGGATCGCTTATCAAAGGGCGGACATTGTATTCATCTGCCCAATACAGGCAAGCTTTGATGTGCCCATCTGCGGTAAGTCTCAGGCGGTTGCAATTATCGCAGAAGTGCTCGCTCACCGGATGAATCAGGCCGAATGTACCAGGGGCTCCGACAACCCGCCGATTCTGGGAAGGGCCATTCCCGGAGGGCATTTCTGCCGCTTCCGTTTCCCAACCAGCCTCAGTACAAGCTTCTACAACCCTTTCCAGAGGCAGATAAGTTTGGCGCCAAGCATCAGTAGCACTGCCAATCGGCATGTATTCTATAAAGCGTACATTTAGAGGACTCTCCAGCGTAAGGGAGATGAAGTCTTTGATTTCGTCGTCATTAATTCCTTTCATCAATACAACGTTAAGCTTTATCGGTTGAAGTCCGGCGGCTTGTGCGGCCTCGATCCCCTTTAATACCTTGGCGACTTCGCCGCCACGAGTAATCATAGAAAATCGATCCTGCCGTAAGGAGTCTAGGCTGATGTTTACCCGTGACAGACCGGCTTCTTTTAGCTGTGCTGCTTTGGCTGGAAGCATTAAACCATTTGTAGTCAGCGAAATATCTTCTATCCCTGGGATCGCAGATATCATAGCAACAAGCTTTTCCAGATCTTTGCGGACAAGAGGTTCTCCACCAGTTAGTCGTACTTTACATAATCCAAGAGGGGATAGCGACTTAACGACTGCGGTAATTTCCTCGTAACTCAGAATCTCGTCCTGCGGTTGGAATTGCATCCCTTCCGCTGGCATACAATAGATGCAACGCAGGTTGCAGCGGTCGGTAACCGAAATGCGGATGTAATCGTGTAAACGTCCAAAAGGGTCCGTCAGCGGCTCCATGGCGTTGCTCCCTTCCTTTAAATCTGGCTGATAAATTGCTCTTATACTTTCTCGTATACACGCATAACGTCCCTAATAGGACAGAACGCAAAGTTGTTTATACTTGTTTAGAATTTTAAAGATCGCTTGGTTTCACGTCAATGAGCAAAGTTCTGGACGACAGGGTTTCATTACATAAAACTGGACAAACTAGATAAGAAGATAACGCATATTGAACAACGGAAAGTGTGACAAAAGTACGACAAATAAAGTTTTTAGACATAGAATGCTCACGGAAAGCGCTTTTAATATCCGATATAATCTAGGTGCGGATTAGTTTTAACGTTCACTTTTGCGAAAACAGATAGGATACCGGAAACCGCACGTCGGTAATGTGACGGAGAGTGACCGGGAAACCATTGAGGAGGATTTGCAAAATGAGTACACATACTGTTCCATCGCTCACCGTTCCGGAGGCTTTTAGCCGTTGGTTGGAAAGTCGGGGATTAATATATCAGCTTTTAGTGGATTTTTTGGGTAGAAAACCATCACTCTCTCTAGTGGCTCAATGGAGCCGCAATCGCCAGATGAGTGTAGCGGCTGAGATGACGGAAGGCGGTCGGGAGCTGAAGCGCTATTTGAGTCAGGAACCGAACAAGCTGCCAATGATATGCGAGAAAGAGAGCAAAGAATATAAACGGCTTATGCAAGAACAGTCCGTTAGTTCTTTTAAATTGCGCGAAGCAGCGATTTTAGGACGCTCGGAGGATTTCTGTAACGTGCTTGCGGATGTGTACACCTCCGCTGGAATTGTATTCAATAAGTGTAATGGTGAAGCCGATGATCATATTGCTATTGAGCTCGAATTTATGGCAGTCATGCATGAGCGTATGCTTTACAATAGCTTTTCAATAAGAAGTGCTATGGAGCTGCTTGATATTCAGGAGTCCTTTTTGGAAAAGCATCTACTGCAATGGACACCGCAGTTCTGTCAGAAACTGAATGCAGCAACGGATAGTCCGCTATATCTAGGCCTCTCACATATGCTTGAGGAATTTCTGCCACTTGATCTGCAAATGCTTCGTTCCTGGAGAGCTTCATTGGAGAGCAGTGCAGCTACAAGCATTTAATATTAGAAAGCCCGGCCTAATTGATAGGTCGGGCTTTTGCGTGCTGGTCAAGTAGATATGAAGCTTTAATAGAAGCTCTGTAGCAAATAGAAGTACCGTGTGAAGCATCCTAGTGATGATCTAATTAAACTCCGATAGAAGTAGAGGCTGAAGGACCAACTGAAGTAGTAATTGAAGTACCAACCGAAGCGCCTTATTGTTGCCTAACTCAAGCGCCGATAGAATAATTGGGCAATTTCTCCCTGAAATTCTAGAGTTTCTGGTCATCAGACTAATAATTAGGGAAAACCTCCCTAAAATATAGCTGATTCGGCGGTAATTAAAGAAATCCCCCTTATTATCAGGGAGGAATTCCCTAATTTCGTTCATTTAGAGCGAATATTGGCTTTTTTCAGGGAGTTTTTCCCTAATTAGTTTAAGATCCACTCCGCACATCGCCCAAACACAGAACGCAGTAAACACAAATGTACGCCGTCCAAACGACCCACGCAGATCACCCGCTGTATACCGCACATCGCAAACGTTCACGGTACATTAGCCTCCACCACGCACAAACGCACATCATCCACCGTTCTCCACTCCGCACCCTAATGGCGTTGAACATTGGCACAGCACACAGTCTATTGGCTAAAGAAAGAATCCGCTGTGCAGCCTTTTACTAAAAAAAGAAGCTGCCTCATAAGTAGAATTCACTACTTTGGAGACAGCCTCTCGTTTGAGCCTATTTACTTGTTCACATCATAGTTCTAATCAATTACCTTTTTGCTGCGGAATTTCATCAGGAATTCATACACGACTGGCACTACTACAAGTGTCAGCAGCGTGGAACTGACCAAACCACCGATTACGGTCACACCGAGCCCCTTAGAGATAATTCCAGCACTGTTTTCAAGTCCAGTAACCAATGGCAGCAATGCACCAATCGTTGCAAGTGCAGTCATCAGGATTGGACGTAAACGTGTGCCACCTGCTTCAAGCAAGGCTTGACGCGTAGTGAGTCCTTCTTTTTCCTTATGAATAACGCGGTCGATAAGGACAATCGCATTCGTTACTACGATACCAATCAACATCAGCGCACCCATGAGCGAGGACACGTTTAAGGTTTCTCCAGCGATCAGAAGGGCAACGAGTACCCCGATCACTGTGAAAGGAAGTGAGAACAGGATAGCGAATGGTGCTAATCCACCGCCAAATGTAACCACAAGCACGAAGTATACGATGGCAATAGCCGCCGCCATAGCAATTCCTAATTGACCAAACGTATCATTGATCTGCTCGGTTACACCGCCGAAGGTAACAGTTACACCATCAGGCAATTCCATAGCGTCTATTTTTTCTTTCACGCTGTTCGAAGCGCTATTCACGTCACTCGAAATAATTTCGGCAGTAACATCTACCTTCATTTTACCGTCCATACGAGTAATCGAGTCAGGGGAGGAGCCATTTTCAATTTTAGCGACTTGCCCGATTGGCACGGAGATGCCTAGTGGGGAAGTCAAAGTAGCCTCTTCCATTTCTTTAATACTCTTGTACGTTTCTTTATCTGTTTCGATATAGACTTTGTAGTTCTTGCCGTCCAATTCTACTTCTGTGAGCACTGGACGTGTGCCTGCTGGACTCAGCTTCATCGCAATTTGTCCGGCTGTAAGTCCAAGGGAGCTAAGCTTCTGTTGATCCGCTACAATCGTATATTGATCGTAAGCTTCCTTGAGACTTGTTTCTGCGTCTTTGAAATTAGTGGTGTCAGCCTGTACGATTGAGGCAATCTCATCCGCGACTGGCTTCAGCTGATCCAGTTCATCTCCGAATACATTCACGGTCAGAGTGCTTCCACCCATGCCTCCACTCATCAGAGCGGACATGTCACCCCATACACCATCTGGCACTTCTGCGGTCAAACCTTCAATAAGCTTCTCTTTAACAGCTTCAAAATCAGGAGTGTCACTATCATAAACGATGAAAAATAGTCCTGAATTGCTGGATCCACCCATACCCATCGGGCTTCCGCCGCCAATGGAATATTGCATTTTGTCTATATGCTTCTGCGCTAAAATGTATTTTTCAGCTTTCAGACCTTGCTCTTGAACTTCCTCAATCCGTTGTCCAGCCTTTGGTGAATAAGTAAGCATTACGGTTTTATCCTCTTGGGATGGCATAAAGCTTACACCAATAGGTTTGATTAAGAACAAGCTGCCTGCAAGGAGAAGAACGGCAACTCCAAACGTAACGAGCTTATGAGAAAGGCACCAGTTCAGAATCTTTTGATAACCAGCAGAAAGTTTGTCTGGTTTCTCGCTGTGAGTTTTTTTACCTTTCAATCCATTACGGAACAACGAGTGAGCCATTGCAGGAACTAGGGTAATCGCAACTACTAATGAAGCGAGCAGGGCGAAGACCATGGTTAGAGCGAAAGGCAAGAACAGCTCACCAACCATACCACTAACCAAAGCAAGTGGTAAGAACACCGCGATGGTTACAATTGTAGAGGACATGATAGGCACGAACATTTCACGTGTGGCCGCACTGATTAATTCTCTGCCCTTCAGCTTCTCACCAGATAAGGAGAGTCGTCGATATATGTTCTCTATGACTACAATCGAGTCATCGACTACCCGCCCGATCGCGACCGTCATCGCTCCTAGTGTCATCATATTAAGCGTAATGTCCATCTGCCGCAGACACAGCACTGCGATCAGCAGGGATAATGGAATAGAGATGATGGAAATAATCGTCGAACGAATATTCCTCAGGAACACCAAAATGATAATTACTGCGAATAAGGCACCAAATACCGCTTTGGACAACATCGTATTTACGGAGTCCTCAATGGGCTTCCCTTGGTCAAGTAGAACAGTAAGGTCTATACCTTTATATTGTGCTTTTAATTCTTCAGTTTTGTCTTTAACGCCATTTACAACATCAACAGTGTTGGCATCATTGGCTTTGACAATCTGAATACCGATCGATTCTTTACCATTTGTACGTGAGATGGATTCGGAATTGCCCACAACCTCAATCGTGGCCAGCTCTCCGAGCTTCACGGTTGGAAGTCCCATACTTGCAGCTCCGCCAGTAGCTATATTTCCAGCGCCTGCGCCAGCAGCTCCGTTAGCAGCACCAGCATCAATGCCGGCAGCTCCAGTAGCTCCAGCACCAGCAGCGTTAGCGCCAGTTGGCATTACCGGAATGGTTACATTTTTAAGATCCTCAACGGTAGTGATGTTGCCGTCCACGACAACTGCCTTTTGAGCTTTGTCCATTTCGAACAATCCTAGTGGAACACGGAGGGAAGAGCCTTGAATGATACCTTTAACGGTATCTTCGGTCAGTCCATATTGGCTGAGCTTATCTTGATTGAATTTAAGTGATACTTCTTTGACGTATTGACCAGAGATTTGAATAGAAGCGACACCCTCAACATCCTCTAGGGCCGGGCGAATATCGTTCTCAGCAATACGGGTCAGTTCCTCAAGATCCTGGGTATCCCCGTTAGAAAGACTGAGGGAGACAACAGGCATTGAGCTAAGACTAAAGCGGGAAATGGAAGGCTTCTGCACATTGTCAGGTAATGAGACTTCATTTAGTGATTCGCGCACTGCTGCTGTAGCATTATCCAGATTTGTTCCATAATCGAATTCAATTTGGATGCTGGAGGCATTCTCCAGAGAAGTGGAGGTGATCGTCTTTACACCATCCACATTGCGGAGCTTTTGCTCCAACGGTTTGCTGACATCATTAACGACGCCTTCTGGTGCGGCCCCCGGATAAATGGTTGTTACGCTAAGATAGGGTATACTAATATTAGGCAAGGTTTCTTGCTTCATCGTCAGTCCGCTATATAAACCGGCAAACACAATAATTATCGTCAGAAGCCAAATGGCAAATTTGTTCCTGAGCGAGAAATTAATTAAGCTTTTCATAAGTTTCGTTTCTGCTCCTCTCGGCCCTTTTCTTTACGAAATAAGGCGCCATTATAAAAAATCATAATACTCACTATCCATGACTTTCTCTCTACCGAACTCTTCTTAGAGTCAATTAACGAAATACACATGAATTGTGCGGAATTGAGGCAATTAGCTTCCTCAGCTCTTCCAATTCTGCTGTGAGCTCAGAGCAGGATTGGAGGTTGGACAGCATCCCCTGAATGATTGCTTTTCGTGGGTGAGGGATAAGCACTTCACCTTCCAGAATGTTGAGCGATTCCAGCAGATCGGCTGCTTCTTCGGATGCTATACTATCTAGTTTACTGATCGCAGTCTTCATTTCTTTAATGAGCTGTAATGGATTTTTTCGTTTGTTCTCCTCATTCTCCGCCATCCAGTTTGCTAAAGTAGCAGAGTTGATTAGCGGAGCCTGTTTACTAGTAAGCAAGCCAGACACGATCATATCCATTAAATTCATTAGATGATCTGCCATATCGGCAATAGGTACCTGCGTATCCTTACGAAAAATAACCGCAATATAAGATTTGATGAGACCATGTCCGATCATACATAAATCTCCGGTATAGGGAACGACGTCTTTTCCGTAGAGTAACTCCATTTTTACCTGGAACCATCTTAAGAAGGAAGCGTTGTTTCTACGCAGCCAGTCTGGGACTTCAGTATCAAATCCTTTGCCCGCAACCTCCTGAATTTGACGCTGCAAGAACTCGCGTAATTCGTACACATGACTTAGCAGAATTTCTATCTGATTCCTAAGCTTCTCACGTGGTGTTCGTCGGGTTTCCTGTTCTTCACGTAACAAGGGATCCCGAATCATCCGATAACAATAAAGGAAGATACTGCGCTCCAGCTCTTCTTTTGATTTAAATACCAGATATAAACTGCCCTTCGAAATCCCGCATAATTCAGCTATCTCTTGCATGGATGTGGACGAGGAGCCTTTTACAGCGAATAACTGCATAGCAATCTTAATAATCTGCTCCTGCTTATCAACAGTTTTATCATTCATTAAAGGATTAACCTCCTTTCTGACTACCCGGTTCTATAATTGACTAGTTGGTCAGAATAATTATATTCTATACAACCAGGCATTACAAATATCGGAACAGAAGGGTTACAGTTTTGTCGTAAATAGACTTTAAACAGTAATTTGCTAGGAAGAAATGTGTTCTTCATGTAATATATAAAATGTGTCAATTTCGTGTTGCTTGTATGAATAAGAAGGTAGGTAGAGTATGAGAAGAGGACTTCAATCTATAATTATCATTGGGGCATTCATAGCATTTTATTATTTTGGTTTCGGCATTTTTGGGAGTACTGCGGGAACGATTATTAGTATCTTCTCCACTCTGACAGTCATTTCGATTAGCTTGGCTATTTTTATGGAGAACCGTAATCCTTCTACAACAATGTCATGGATCTTATTGCTTGCGTTGATCCCGGTGCTGGGACTGGTCTTCTATTTTCTATTTGGGCAAAATGTGTTCAAACGCCGTAAATATGATAAAAAGGCACAAAGAGACCTTATGGCCTACGAAAGAATTGAGAATGACGCTTTACGTACGCACCAAGATTGGTCAGTCTTTGATCCCTCGCGCCAAAAACTGCTGCTGTTATCCAAAACTTTAGCACGTACTCCTATTTCCTTTGCATCAGAAACACGTATCCTCACTAATGGTGAAGAGACGTTTGGTACGTTATTGTTGGAGCTCCGTCAAGCTAAACATCACATTCATATGGAGTATTACATCTTCCGGGCGGACCACATTGGAACACGCATTAAACAAATTCTGATCGATAAAGCTCGCGCCGGTGTTGCAGTCAGATTTATGTATGATGCCGTTGGCAGTTTTCAGCTTTCCAAAGCTTTTTTGAAGGAAATGAGTGATGCCGGGGTTCAGGTGGCTTCGTACGGAAATTCAACATCCTTTTTTTCCAGTCGTGTGAATTACCGGAATCACCGTAAGATTGTTGTGATCGACGGTGATGTCGGATTCATGGGGGGTCTCAATGTAGGCGATGAATATTTAAGCCGCAGTAAGACTTATGGGTTTTGGCGTGACACACATATGTTGGTTAGAGGCGAAGCGGTACGGACGATGCAAATTATTTTTCTGCAAGATTGGATGCACACTACGGGTGAAAAAATACTGGAGCAAGACTATCTCACTCCGCAGCTTCGCTTTATGACAGGTGATGGTGCCGTACAGATTATTGCTAGTGGGCCGGATAACGAACGTCGTGCGCTCAAAAACATTTTCTTCTCCATGATCACTTCTGCCGAGAAATCGGTGTGGATTGCCAGTCCATATTTTATTCCTGATGAGGACATCTTAACTGCACTGCGTGTAGCTGCTGTTTCTGGTTTAGATGTGCGATTGTTATTCCCGGCTAAGCCGGATAAATGGATTCCGTTTCTGGCTTCACACTCTTATTTTCCGGCGTTGCTGGAAGCTGGCGTGAAGATTTATGAATATGAAAAGGGATTTATCCACTCGAAGCTGCTTATCGTTGATGGTGAAATAGCGACCATTGGCACGGCCAATATGGATATGCGCAGCTTCCACCTTAACTTTGAAGTGAATGCACTACTGATTCAGACGGAGAGCGTTGCTCGTATTGTTGCTGATTTTGAACGGGATTTATTATCTACCAGCTTAATTGAGCATGAGGAATTTATGAATAAGCGTATGGTGATCCGTATACTGGAATCTGCTGCTCGGCTTATGTCACCGTTACTATAACCCAAAAACCACCGCAGAGGGTGTTATCCCTCATCTGCGGTGGTTTTTGCTTTAAAAAGTGGTTAAACCCAAGGTGGTCTGCAACCGGAACAGAATGTACTTGAACCAAGTTACTTCCCCCTGATAAGCTTCAAGAGGCAGAGTATACTCATGGTCCTCGTTATTCCACAGTCGATTGAAGTAGGTTTCCATCTCGGTATAAAGAGGCTGATCTTGTTTTACAGATACCCACAGATTATTCTCCAGGTTGTAGTCATCCAGATTGCGTGTCGTAAAATTGGTGGAACCGCCAAGTATGATGGAACTTCCAGTCTGTTTGGCAATGAAGAGCAACTTTGGATGATATTGCTCTTTGGTCGTATTGTACCAGCGAATAGAGATCTCTCCGTTTGTACGCTTGTTCAAGTTCATGGCAACTGGACGGTTAGGAATGCCGATTTTATCACGGCCGAAGGCGTTCTGATTGGGGTCCAGTATCAATTTTACCGTTGCCCCTCGTTGGGTAGCCTCTACTAATTCATCGAGAATGGCATCATCGGCAAGGTAGAACATACCCATCCAAATGGTGTCACCCTTCTGCGCAGATTGAAGGGCTTGCCGTGCATATTTATATACCTTTCCTTCCGTTAAATAGCGGACCTCCATAGATTCTTCAGAGTGCTGATCCTTCTCTTTGGTGAAGTCTGGCTCATAAGTGAGTAGTGGCCCTGCATCCGAAAGATTGGCCGCGGCTTGTTCCGTCTGGAGAATATCAGCAATAATTGGGCCTTGTACTTCCAGAGCGATATTGGAATGATAGGCGCTGGCATCATGGATATTTCCTGAGGAGACTAGAGCGGTATTCTCACTAACAACTACCTTACGGTGGTTAGCCTTCACATTAAGTAGCTTCAAATAAGAACGTGCGGTAATATCCGGTCCTCCGCTGGCCATAAGATTGGGAATCCGGCCTTCGCCCGACTGTCCGAACCATTGAATAAAGGTACGCCAGACAGCGGAATAAGCAGGCGTAGAATCGCGTAGAGCATTTACATCGGTCAAAATCACTTTAATCCCCGCAGCCTTCAATTCTTCCAGAAGATGATTGGGTGCAGAGTTGTAATTGGTATTAACCTCATCTGTAATGAAGACGATCTCCATCTCAGGATAAGTTGTTTTTTGTAAAATAAGCTTGTCCGTCAACATTCGGCTGACCGGAGGAAATGACTGATCTTTATGGGTATAATCATTGAAAAGAAAGAGGTCAATCACCAAAAATTCTTTGGACTCCTCGATAATTTGTAGAATCCTCGAAAGAATCTGACTCTCTTGAGTGCCCGTGGCTGTACCGTCCGAATAGGTCAGGTCGTGCCAGAAGGATACATGATTGGTTTTGTATATAGGGCTTTCATAGGAAATGCCGCGGGGTAAAGGTTTGTGGGTCTGGTAAGTCATTACGCCGATTAGCCAGAGAATTAGAATGAAGACAGCCCATAACACCATTGTAAGGCGGCGTGAACCGGAACGTTTCTTCGTAGTTAAACCGGGAGAGTAGTTTATTTCTTTAGGTTTATAGGGGTGAACGGGTTGCTGACGATCTGAATTCATGGAAGTTCCTCCTGAAATTATTGCAGAGCACTTCCTTGTGATTGTTATGCTCCGGTGTATTACCAACCTATTAACACCTAGTGGAGCGAAATGAAGCAGCCCAAATATCCTTAACAGTAATGAAATAACATTCGGCTAGCTATAATGAGTTTGAGCAATTAGTACGATGTTTATGAAATTAATGATTACGAAACCGGAGAATTGTAATCGCTAACCTCATATTGTAAATTCATCTGTAGGGATATGTTATAATAAATCGAGTTTGGAAATAGGAGGAACGCAGCATGAATCATACGCCAGAAGAGGCCGTGCCATATGATGCGACTAGGCAGTCTGGCGCAGATCATGGCAAGGACCTACCGGCTGCAGAGGCTTCTGACAAAAGATCTTTATTGCCTACATCGAAGACAGGCGAACGCAAAATTGAACATGTACGCCTTTGCCTAAATGAGGAAGTAGGTGGCGTCGGTGTGACTACAGGGTTTGAACATTACAGATTTCAGCATAATGCTCTGCCAGAGCTGAATTTCGACGATATATCATTGCAGACTATGTTTTTGGATCGTAAGCTGCGTACGCCGCTGCTCATCAGCTCGATGACAGGTGGCAGTGCAGCTACAGGAGCGATTAATGCCCGGTTAGCCGCAGCTGCGCAGCGTCGGGGTTGGGCGCTGGGTGTAGGTTCGGTTCGGGCGGCAGTGGAGCGTTCTGAGCTTACGGCAACCTTTTATGTGCGGGATCAAGCGCCTGATATTCCGGTTATCGCCAATATTGGTGCTGTACAGCTGTCCTATGGTTTTGGGATTGAGGAATGTCGCCGGGCTGTGGATATCGCAGGTGCTGATTTTCTTGTACTACATCTGAATGGCCTGCAAGAGGTCTTTCAACCGGAAGGGAACACTGGTTTTGCCTCTTTGCTATCGCAGATAGAGAAGGTATGCCGGGCACTTGAAGTCCCTGTAGGTGTGAAAGAAGTAGGCTGGGGCATTGATGGAGATGCAGCTGCACGTCTTTATAATGCAGGAGCGGCTTTTATTGATGTTGCGGGTGCAGGCGGGACATCCTGGAGTCAGGTGGAGAAGTTCCGCAGTGTAGATCCTATACGGCGGGCAGCGGCGGAGGCTTTCGCGGATTGGGGCACTCCAACAGCTGATTGTATCACAGAGGTGCGTGCAGTTTCTCCGCAGGGCGCTTTGATTGGCAGCGGCGGACTGAAACATGGCGTGGATGCAGCGAAAGCATTGGCACTTGGAGCTGATCTGGCAGGCTTTGGCCGCAATCTGTTAGGGCCGGCTGTCGATTCTGAAGAGGCGCTGGATGCTGCATTAGCACAGGTAGAACTGGAGCTGAAAATAGCAATGTTTGGTATTGGCGCTCCAGATTTAGCAACTTTACGTGGAACTTCCCGTTTAATACGTAAATAGGATGGTAAATATTGAAGCGAGGAAGTGAGTAAGATTATGATTAAACTGATCCATATGGATGAGTCGGCCTTTCAATTTTTCTTAGGTCAAGCTACCCGGGATTATGCGGAAGATAAGATCAGCGCCGGTGCTTGGGATCCAGAGATCGCGATGAAGCTGTCTGAGGAAGCTATAACACGCTCTTTGCCAAAAGGGCTGCACACAGATGGTGCTTATCTATATTCCATAGTAGAAATAAGCAGTGATGAACAGGTGGGTTATATCTGGTTTAACGTAAGTGAAGGTCGTGGTGGCCGCGAGGCTTTCATTTATGATTTTTATGTTTTTGAACCGTTCCAGAGTAAGGGTTATGGCAAGCAGGCTATGATCGCACTCGATGAAGAAGCCCGGGAGATGAATGTTACCAAAATCGGGTTGCACGTCTTCGGCCAGAACAATCGCGCATTTGAGCTATACAAAAAAATGGGGTATATCGTAACTGACATCACGATGTCTAAAGATCTATAGTCCATAAGTGTGCGGACCTCGAAAGAGGTCTTTTTTTTTGTTGTTCTACTGAATTATTATGTAAATAATTGTGATAAATATATTTGATTTAGGATGATTAGGAAAATATGATTAAAAAATAACTTCCTGAAAATGGATTAAGTCATAAAGAGAGAAAAGGGGGGATTAAGGTGAGGCCAAGGACTGTATCGTGGGTGGTTGTTTCCGCAGTAGTATTACTATTACTGGTTAGCTGCAACAGTGGCGATTTACCAGGAAAGAAGAAATCTGAGTCTGAGCAAGTCCAGGCAAGTCCGGTTGCACCGCTAGCCTCTTCAGCTGTAGTTGAAGAACAATCGAAAGTAGCGTTGCCTTCATTGACAGTAGAAAAAAGGCTAGAGGATTTTGATTATATGTGGAAGATTATTGAGGAGAACTATCCTTTCCTAGAGGTGAATAAACGTCTCAATGGAGAGGATTGGCTTGCTAAAAAAGAGGAATACCGCAATAAAATAGCAGCCGTGAAATCGGATGATGAGTTTTTGAGACGAATGAGATTTGTCCTTAGCAGATTAAACAATGGGCATACGAATTTTATATCCAAGGAGGAATATCCTTGGTATCTACATACCTATGTTCAAGCAGGTTTTGGTTATGAACCTTGGATCGACGTGGTTCAACAGCCTAACGTATTGGCCCGTTACAACCAGAAACCTTTAGCGGAGCAGCAAAGCTCTAATGAACTCAATAATGATATGCATAATGGTGGAGATGGAGTAGGAGATGTAACAAAAAAGACTTCTGGGAATGTAAAAAAAGTCATTATAGAGCCCGATCGAATCGCTTATCTCGGCATGCAAAGCTTTGACGGGAGTCTCATGGAGATGGACAGCTCCGAGATCCATGATTTTTTAATAGAGGTAAAGGACTATAAGACCTTAATATTAGATATCCGCGGAAATGGCGGAGGAAACAGTAATTATTGGAGAATTCATATTGTTCCTCTGTTGATTAATAAACCTATCGAATATAATACTTACTTCCTTTATACAAGAGGCAAATATGCGGAGACTTTTATGCAGGCACGTCAGATCACAGCCGGGCAACAACCTATTTCCGGCATCAAAGATGAGCAACTGCCTAATCTGCCATCTGAGGCCTTAAAGATGTTCAAGACATATAGAAAAATAACTGATGTAGTAACTCCTAATAAATCTGTTGGATTTAAAGGGAAAATCTATTTGCTGGTAGATAGCTCTGTGTATTCATCAGCGGAAGGTCTTGCAGCCTTTGCAAAAGGCACCGGGTTTGCAACGGTTGTAGGCGGCAGGACAGGTGGGGATGGACTAGGGATAGATCCGCTTGTTGTTGCATTGCCAAATAGCGGTTATGTATTCAGGTTTTCCTTTGAAATGGGTCTGAATTCTGATGGAAGTTGTAATGAAGAGGTAAAGACTGTGCCTGATGTGGAGGTTGATCCAGATAAATCTAAGCCATTACTGGACCAGTCGGCGATAAAAAAGGTATTAGAGCTTGCGCGTTCGGACACATCTGCTTGACATCCGGTGTTGCTGGCGAATATGTTCTAATATATAATGGTTTAGATCGTATAGCTTATTCGGATGATCAATTTAGCTGAAAATAGGAGTTGTCATATAAATGGCTTTGAAAGCTGGAATCGTCGGTCTTCCTAACGTAGGAAAATCCACATTGTTTAATGCGATAACGCAAGCGGGAGCAGAATCCGCTAACTACCCTTTTTGTACCATTGACCCTAACGTGGGTGTTGTTGAAGTTCCAGACGAACGTCTTGATAAACTGACTGAGCTGGTACAGCCGAACAAGACCGTACCTACTGCTTTTGAATTTGTTGATATTGCTGGTCTCGTGCGTGGTGCAAGTAAAGGAGAAGGACTAGGCAACAAGTTCCTGGCCCATATCCGTGAAGTAGATGCTATCGTGCATGTGGTTCGTTGTTTTGAAGATGAGAACGTTACCCACGTTGATGGAAAAGTAAATCCGATCAGCGACATCCAGACCATTAATCTGGAGCTGATTCTTGCTGATATTGAGAGCATTGAGAAGCGGATTGAGCGTTCCCGTAAGAATATCAAAGGCGGCGACAAGAAATACGCTCAAGAAGTTGAACTGCTAGAACGCGTCAAAGAAGTGCTCTACGAAGATAAACCTGCACGCAGTATAGAATTGTCTGATGACGAGAAGCTTATTATCCGCGATCTTCATCTGTTAACATTGAAGCCAGTGCTGTATGCGGCGAATGTAAGTGAAGATGAAGTGGCAAGTGCTGAGGACAATCCTTATGTACAGCAAGTTCGCGATTTTGCAGCTACTGAAGGTGCAGAAGTGGTTCCGATCAGTGCTAAGGTGGAAGCAGAAATTGCTGAGCTTGAAGGCGAAGATAAAGCTATGTTCCTGGAAGAGCTGGGACTGGAAGAATCCGGCCTTAACCGGTTGATTAAAGCGGCTTATAAACTGCTTGGCTTGTATACGTATTTCACAGCAGGCGTTCAGGAAGTTCGGGCGTGGACGATTCGCCGCGGCACCAAGGCACCTGGAGCTGCCGGTGTGATTCATACAGATTTCGAACGCGGATTTATCCGTGCTGAAGTAGTGGCTTACGCGGATCTTGTGGCAGCTGGTTCCATGAACGGTGCGAAGGAACGTGGTCAACTACGTCTTGAAGGTAAAGAATATTTGGTGCAAGACGGCGACGTAATGCATTTCCGTTTTAACGTTTAAGAAGGTTTAAGTGTACGAATGATAAAGGGGTCATCTCGAGCAGTGGGAGTTTCTATTGCTGGGATGATCCTTTTTAAAAATATAAGCTTTTTATTAAGGTATTGTGCGTACGGAACTGTAGCCATTTCACAATATCTTTGGTATAATATAAAGTCGTATATCTATTTTTATGACAGTACAAATTTGATGTTATATTTGCGAATTTGAAATTGAATCAGGAGAGGTGAATTCCCTTGTTGGACCGATTGCAATCCCTGGCGGACCGCTATGAGAAGCTCAGTGAACTGCTTTGTGATCCGGATGTTGCAAACGACAGTAAGAAACTGAGGGACTATTCCAAAGAACAATCAGACCTACAGCCCGCATTTGAGGCGTATACTGAATATAAGAGTGTAATGGAAGAGCTTGAAGCTGCTAAGCAGATGCAAGGCGAAAAGCTTGATGATGAGATGAAAGAAATGGTCAAGATGGAAATTGATGACCTTTCCAAACGTCAAGTGGAGCTGGAAGAGAGAATCCGCGTATTGCTGCTGCCTAAAGACCCGAATGATGATAAGAACGTAATCGTTGAAATTCGTGGTGCAGCGGGTGGAGATGAAGCAGCATTGTTCGCTTCAGATCTTTACCGGATGTACACTCGTTATGCTGATGCACAAGGATGGCGCGTTGAGTTAATGGATGTTAACGCGAGTGATCTTGGTGGATTCAAAGAGGTAATCTTCCTTATTAACGGCCGTGGTGCATACAGTAAGCTGAAATACGAAAGTGGTGCGCATCGCGTACAACGTATCCCAGCGACCGAATCCGGAGGTCGTATTCATACCTCTACTTCTACGGTGTCTGTGATGCCGGAAGCTGAGGCTTTTGAGATCGAGATCCATGATAAAGATATTCGCGTGGATACCTTCTGTTCAAGTGGTGCAGGCGGACAGTCTGTAAATACGACCAAGTCTGCAGTACGTGTAACCCATGTACCTACAGGCATCGTTGCTACCTGTCAGGACGGTAAGTCACAGAACTCCAATAAAGAAAAAGCGCTGCAAGTGCTTCGTGCCCGTATCTCTGATATGAAACGGCAGGAAGAAGAAGCGAAGTATGCTGGGGAACGGAAGAGCAAAGTAGGTACGGGTGACCGTAGTGAGCGCATTCGGACGTATAACTTCCCGCAGAGCCGGGTTACAGACCATCGTATTGGCCTGACACTGCACCGTTTGGAGCAGGTTATGAACGGAGAAATCACTGAAATTATCTCAGCCCTTTCAATCGCTGAACAAGCTGACTTGATGGATAATATGGATAATGGAGAATAATGCTTTGAACGATGGCGTATATGTCATGTCGGAAGTCAAAAGCATCCGGGAAGCCTTTGCGGAGGCTTCTTCTTTTTTGAGCCGGAGCGGCTGCAATGAACCGCAGCGCAGTGCACAATTGCTGCTGGAGCATGTGCTTGGAGTGTCTGGCGCAGCTTATTACATGGCGCTGGCAGATCCTTTTCCAGCTGCGGTTAAGGAAGCATTTGAGGCGGGAGTTACCCGCCGGGGCGCTGGTGAGCCGGTGCAGTATATCATCGGCGAGCAAGAATTCTACGGGCGGCCTTTTGAGGTGACGCCTGACGTGCTTATTCCGCGGCCGGAGACGGAGCTGCTCGTCGAGGCGATTTTACGTTACGGCGCGGAGCTTTGGCCGGACGGCATCGTAACGCCTGGCGAAGCAGCGCTGGATAGCGCGGGCGGCGCTGCGGCCCGCAACGGAGGCGGCGCGGGGGACGTGCGCGCCACAAGACCGCTGACCGCCGTCGATATCGGCGCCGGCAGCGGTGCGATCTCCGTCACGTTGGCGGCGGAAGCGCCGGCGTGGCGGGTCTGCGCCGGCGATATTTCGCCGGCGGCTCTGGCTGTGGCCGAGCGCAACGCTTTGCGCAATGGCACAGCTGTGGACTTTCGGCTCGGCGATCTGCTCGAGCCGTTCGCGGGGATGGAGACGGATATTCTCGTCTCCAACCCGCCATACATCCCCGGCGAGGATATCGCCGGGCTGCAGCGTGAGGTGCGCGACCATGAGCCGCGCACTGCGCTGGATGGCGGAGCGGACGGGCTGGACCCGTACCGCCGCATGATGGAGCAGCTGACGCTGCTCCCGGCACCGCCGCGCCTGATCGGCTTTGAGCTTGGCTTCGGTCAAGCTGAGCAAGTCGCTGCACTCCTTGCGGCAGCGGGCCATTGGACCGAGATTATCACCATTAATGATCTGGCTGGAATCCCGCGTCATGTGCTAGGCATAACGAGATAATATTGCCTGCTGTGCAGAGGGTTCATTTTGTCCGGAGTAGAGAAATTGTATTTTCAATCCGACTTCCTTTACAATAGAATTTAGCAGGATTTCTTAGGGGATCATAAAGAAAGCCCAGATATAGAGTAGGGAGGCAGAGCGTGCTTCAGAAGATTAAAAAGATTGATGGTGCTATTGTAGTCGTTCTGTTATTACTCATGGTGGTCAGCATCTTCGCCATATATAGCGTTACTCATGGAAGAGAGAAGCTGGACGGACATCATATTCGTATGATGATGTATTATGCTATTGGTTTTGTAGCTTTTATTGGAATGACCTTTTTGGATTACAGAATATTAGTGAAATATGCGATATATATTTATCTGTTTGGGATAGGGATGCTGGTGCTCGTCAGCTTTTTGGGCGAGACCAAAAATAATGCGCAAGGCTGGTTGACCCTGCCGGGGGGCCTGAGTCTGCAGCCTGCAGAGCTGTTCAAGCTGATATTAATTCTTTTTCTGGCAGCCATGCTTGTCCGCAAGAATAAGAGTAAGCTTCTGTTCTGGCGGGATGTTGTGCCGCTCGGCCTTCTGACCTTGTTTCCGTTCCTTATTGTCCTTACCCAAAATGACCTTGGGAATGCCTTGTCTTACGTTGTGATTCTTGCGGGTCTGTTGTGGATTGGCAATATTAAATACACGCATGCATTAATCGGGCTGGTCATCGTGGCTAGTTCTGCGATTGCGGGAATTATGAGTTATATCCATTATCATGATGAAATTAAAACCTTTCTTACGGATATTGGACGATCTCACTGGATTGAACGTTTTGATCCTTGGCTTGTTCCAGACAAGGCAACAGCCAAAGCCCTTTATCATACTAAAAACGCCAAGCTGGCGATTGCATCAGGTGGAATGAGTGGCGAAGGCTACATGAACGGCAGCTCCGTTCAGACGGATCGGGTGCCATATACGTATTCAGATTCTATCTTTGTGCAGATTGCCGAAGAATTTGGGTTTGTAGGTTCGGCGTTTGTGTTGCTGCTGTACTTTATTTTGATTCACCGGATGATTCTGATTGCGCTGGAGTCTAGGGATAGAGCTGGCCCTTTCCTGATTGTCGGCGTTGTCGCGATGATGTTGTATCAGATTTTTGAGAATATCGGCGCATTTATCGGCTTGATGCCATTGACTGGTATTACGTTACCTTTCATCAGCTTCGGGGGTACATCCCTGCTTATCAACATGGCCAGCATCGGGCTGGTAATGAGTGTGCGCCTGCACGGGCAAGAAGTGGAAGAGGATTTTCCTAAACCTACTCCTTATGCAGCTGCCAAACAGGTGTAACCACGAAATAAAGTAGAACCGTCAGGTCCTTATTGTTTAATAGGGGTGCTGGCGGTTCTTTTTGATGGAGCACGGCTTCGTCGGATTGGTGTAATACGTAATACGGGCCGTTTCAGGTAAGCAAGCTGGAAGCAATTCGTATTTGTATTTGTATCGTATTCGTATTTGTATCCTGACTCGGACTCAGATGCCCTTATATTCGAATATTAACTACTTATTGGATAGTATCGGACCGCAAAGACGTTATTTGATCAAAAAGACTGGATTTACTGCAAAATGGCAAGTAATAACGACTCTGGAGTCCGCAAAAGTTCCCGTGGAGCAATAAATTCATAAATAAAGTCTACGGAGTCCGATAGGTTTGGATCATAGAGTAAAATTACGTCAGAGTGTAATTTTAATAGAAAGATATTTTATAGATTGGCTACATAAATTTGGAATTATATTCACGAATGTTCTACAATAGAAAGGAACGACTTTCCCTGAGAGAGGAGAGTTGAAACCTTAACAGAGTAAGGGGCTTGCAGATGCTTCAAAAGTTCAAAAGGATTGATAAGGTAATTGTTACTGTTCTGATTTTGCTGATGGTGATTAGTATTTTTTCAATATACAGTGTAACCAATGGAAGAATAACGCCTCCGATGAAATTGGATGGATTTCATTTACAAATGCTTAAATACTATATTTTAGGTTTTGTAGTTTTTATTGTGCTCGCTTTTGTGGACTTTAAGATATTTGTTAAACATGCACTTTATATTTATCTCTTGGGCTTAGTCTTGTTAGTGTCGGTTAGTTTTATTGGTAAAGTAGAGAACGGTGCTCAATTGGGACTTGAGATCGGTGGACTTAGGTTTCAGCCTGCCGAGCTGTTTAAATTGGTATTAATTCTTTTTTTATCATCGATCTTAATTCGAAAACAAGGGTCTACCTTAACCTTCTGGAAAGGGATTGTTCCTCTCACCATTCTTACGTTCATTCCATTTGGTATAGTCATTATGCAAAATGATTTGGGAAATGCCCTTAGCTACATCGTAATATTGATTGGGCTTCTATGGATCGGGAATATCAAATTGTCGCATGCACTCATCGGTTTGCTTATAGTGGGTGGGATCGGCCTTGCTGGGATTTTGAGCTACATAAACTATCATGATGAGGCAGTCAAATTTTTTGAAGGCATTGGTAAGGATCATTTAGTGGAGCGGTTTGACCCTTGGCTGGTACCTGATTTAGCGACAGATAAGGCAAGCTATCACACGAAAAATGCCAAAATAGCTATAGCCTCCGGGGGAATGAGTGGAGAGGGATATATGCAGGGCAGCTCTGTGCAGAATAATCGTGTCCCATATACCTATTCGGATGCGATATTCGTGCAGATTGCCGAGGAGTTTGGATTTGTGGGGTCTGCGCTGCTGCTCTTGCTCTTTTTTATTTTGCTGCATCGGATGATATTGATTGCTCTCGAGAGTAAGGAGCGTAGCGGACCATTTCTAATCATTGGAATTACGGCTATGCTGTTGTATCAAATTCTTGAGAATGTTGGAGCTTTTATCGGTCTGATGCCGTTGACAGGAATAACACTTCCGTTTATCAGTTATGGAGGCACGTCTCTTCTGATTAATATGGCCAGCATGGGGGTCGTGATGAGCGTGCATCTTTATGGGCAGGATGTAGAGGAAGATTTGCAGCTGCATAAGGAGCTGGCATTGAAGTTATAAATTTAATAGATTCATAGGTTTGCAGTCTCTTATCTCCGGGCATACTACTAGCATGAGAGTTAAGAGGAGAGGGGCTGCAACAAATGAACGATAATCATATGGATAAAAGAGATTCCTTACGTGTAACTTTTAAGTATACTGCCATTTTAATTTGTTTTTTTATGGTCCTCATGATGGCTTGGGAAGGTCAAAAAACCGATGCTGCAGTAGCTGAAGTATCTATTCCCCAAGAATCTATCCGGTTACGTATTCTAGCTAATTCTGACGGAGCGCAAGATCAGCTGGTGAAACGGCAAATTCGCGATAAAATTGTGGAGCAAATGAACCAGTGGGTATCCGCTCTTGAGGATCCACAGAGCTTGGAGCAGGCACGTGCTCTGATTAGAAATCATCTGCCGGAGCTTAACGCGTTGGTTGGATCAGAGCTGGAGAAACGGGGCATTGAATATTCCTATAAAGTGGAGCTGGGCGTAGTCCCTTTTCCAACCAAATTATACGGTGGCACCGTCTATCCTGCTGGGGAGTATGAAGCTGTTCGGGTCACACTTGGTGCGGGCAAGGGGCAAAATTGGTGGTGTGTACTGTTTCCTCCGCTTTGCTTTATCGATGCAGGCTCTGGAGATGCGGCAGCACCTGCTGCTGACAAAGGTACAAAAACAGTGTCCGCTGCTGGTGCGGATAACAGTGCTAAGGTGAAATCAGCAGCTGCAAAAACAGTGCAGGCTGATTCCTCGGCAGGAAGTGCTTCATCAGGAGAAACTGCTGCTGAGCCAGAGGTACGGTTCTTCGTCTGGGAGCTGCTGCAAAACCTTTGGAACTGGATCAGTGGATTATGGTCGTAAGACCCCAGATGTGTTACTATTTTATAAGCAGATCTATCACGGCTCCCTACAGGGGCCGTTTTTTTGCTAAGCTAAATTATATCTTCTAGAAAGCCTGTGATGAGAATGAATGAACACAATAATCCTTTATTCGCCGTTCAGCGGCGGAGTGGAAATAGAGATGAGACTGTATACTGGAAGTTGAATTCCGCTGAGGGAACGAACTCTGAGGTATTTCAGCCGAATGAAGCTGACAAGCTGGCGATAGCGGAGGCAGCAACAATGCTTCGTGAAGGCGGAACCGTGGCTTTTACAACCGAAACCGTCTACGGGCTAGGGGCGGATGCCCGAAATACGGCGGCAGTTGAGGCTGTTTTTGCGGCAAAAGGACGGCCCTCTGACAATCCGTTAATTGTGCATATTGCGGATACGGCAGCTTTGGACGAGCTTGTTGCAGAGGTGCATCCTAAGGCGGCCGCGTTGATGGCAGCTTATTGGCCTGGTCCGCTGACAGTTGTGCTTCCTGTTCGTGAAGGTGTACTGTCGCCCTGTGTGACGGCGGGTTTGGATACGGTTGGTGTGCGGATGCCGGATCATCCGGTAGCTCTAGCACTGATAAGTGCCGCAGGTTGTCCAGTTGCGGCGCCCAGTGCTAATCGTTCGGGTCGCCCGAGCCCGACATTAGCTTCGCATGTGATGGAAGATTTGGCTGGATACATTGATGGCGTCCTTGATGGTGGTGCTGCTGGAGTTGGACTAGAGTCAACAGTCGTGCAGGTACAGCCTGACGGAAAAGTTGCTGTGCTGCGCCCCGGCGGGATTACTTCGGAACAATTGGCTGCAGTGGTGGGAGCAGAAGCTGTAAGCTCAGAGCCCGGTAATGCTGAGACAACTGCTGCCGCTACCGCAACCGCTACTGTCTTGGCTGATTCGGGGACGACAAACTCTGTTATTGATTTCAGTACTGCTGAGCCAATCACAGCTAAAGCAACTACCGCGCAATCTTCAGCGGATTGCCTGAATGTTAACAATCGTGAGCCTTTCGAAAGGGCTTCCGCATCTATTGAGCAGCATGGTGCGGATGCTGCTGGCGATATTTCGGCGCCGCGCGCGCCGGGCATGAAGTACACGCACTACGCACCGCGCGGCTGGCTTGGTGTAGTGCGCGGCTCTTCCCCGCAGCGCGTGGCGGATGAAGCCGCTAGTCAACTTCAGGCGGCGCAGCTAAACGGCGAGGTCACGGGCTTACTCCTCTTCGATGAGCATAAGGCCCTTTATCCCGCCGACCCTGCCGCCTGTGTTCTTTCCCTCGGCTCGTTATCCTCGCCGGAGGAAGGGGCTCGCTCCCTATATGCCGCCTTGCGGTGCTTCGATGAAGCGGGAGCGACTTACATCTTAGCCGAGGCTTGCCCGTATACCGGCCTCGGCGCTGCAATCATGAACCGGCTTATGAAAGCCGCCGGCGGATCTGTCATCGACGCCGGATGACCACGGCATTGCTTTTTCGTATATGACTCCCATATGAAGTCATGAATACCCCCTTGTCCGCATATCGTTGTTGTACAAGATATTTCGGACTTGGGGGGTTAAGCATGGGCTTAGGAGATGTATATACCGAATGGGGGCAGATTGTTACCATTACTATAATGGCGGTTGCATTAGGGATGGATGCCTTTTCGCTCGGTGTAGGGATCGGGATGAAAGGTATTCGTCTGCTGCATGTTCTGCAAATGAGTCTGCTCATTGCTGTTTTTCATATGCTGATGCCTCTCCTGGGTTTATTGACAGGAAGTTATGTCGGACACCTGTTAGGTCAAGTAACGACTTATGCTGCTGGAGGTCTTCTAGTTCTTTTGGGCGGGCATATGGTGTACAACTCCTTTCGTCCGGATACAGGAAGCTCGCGAGCTATGGATCATCGAACCTTGTGGGGGATGATACTGCTTTCGCTCAGTGTCAGTATTGACTCTTTCTCCGTGGGGGTATCACTGGGGATGTTTGTGAATGGAGTACTTTTGACCATCTTAGCCTTCGGTGCTTGCGGGGGACTAATGTCGATTCTAGGGTTGCTAATTGGACGGCATGTCAGTCGTGGTCTCGGGGATTATGGAGAAGCGCTAGGCGGTGCAATACTTCTGGGGTTTGGCTTGCTATTCATCTTTTGATACAATAACGGCATTAGAATATTTAATTTCATGGGGGTGCAAAACATGCTGCATATTTTATTCGTCTGCACCGGGAATACATGCCGAAGTCCTATGGCTGAGGGGCTTTTACGAAAGCTTGCGAAGGAACGTGGAATCGACCTGGAAGTGCGGTCTGCAGGTGTATCCGCCATTTCCGGTACTTCTATATCAAGACATGCTGCAGCTATACTGCAGGAAGAAGGAATTCATGATTCAATGGAGTCGTCACAATTGACAGGTCAAGCTGTCGCTTGGGCCGACCTTGTGCTGACCTTGACGGGTGGGCATAAGCAGCATTTGCTGCAGTATTTTCCGGATGCTGTAACGAAAACCTATACATTGAAGGAATACGTGCATGATGAAGATGCGGTGACGGAAGATATCAAGGAATTGGACAGCCTTTACGCAGATGCGGAGTTGAGCTTAGCCCTTGGTGGTGAACCGAATGCAACGGATCTGCAGCGGATGATTGAGATTCGCCAGCGTATTCCGAGCTTCGATATTTCTGATCCATTTGGTGGCACGCGTGAGGACTATGAGCTAACTGCTGCTGAGATTCGCACTGCGCTATTCAGTTTGCTGGATAAGCTGGAAACCTTCCGCCATTTGTAAATGGTTGATTTTCAGTTCACTTTGCTTTAAGATGAAGTTACAAATAATCGGTTCCGATGTAACTGGCGACAAATGTGGATCAAACCACGATGGAGCATCGGAATAAACGGCCGGTCGCCTGGGCAAAAGAGCAAATCCGCAGCTACCTGCGGACTGCTCTTTTTTGTTTAAAATAAGCTTGTTTGAAGTTTGAGGAGGTAGAGTGATGGACGAAGTAGTGGAGCTATCATTAACTGAAGCCACCGTCACTGTGTTAAGGGAGTTGGCGGAGGCTGGTAACCTTGGGTCAGGCAAAATTGTTGTCGTCGGAGTGAGCACAAGTGAGGTTGCTGGTGTCCGGATTGGAACTGGTGGTGCACTTGAAGTTGCAGAACAACTGCTTGAAGGTGTTCGTTTAGTAGCAGCGGAAAAAGGATTTCATCCGGTGTATCAGTGCTGCGAGCATTTAAATCGTGCACTTGTCATGGAACGCTCTCTGCTAGAGTCACTTGGTCTGAAGGAAGTATCAGCTGTACCTATACGAGGTGCTGGAGGTTCGATGGCTACGGCTGCTTATCACGCTATGAAAGATCCTGTTTTGGCGGAAACGATAGAAGCTCATGCTGGTTTAGATATTGGCGAGACACTGATAGGAATGCATTTACGGCGGGTAGCCGTTCCTTTCCGTCCGACTCTACGATACATTGGAGCAGCCAGAGTGAATGCGGCATGGACCAGACCCCCACTAATTGGCGGGGAACGTGCGGTATATCGTGCTCCAGAACAAAGTGGTTCACAGTTTTGTGATTAACGAACTTTAGTTTTTATATTTTTTGCAGAAACGTAGACCTAAGTCTCTTTATGGCGAGCAAATCGTTTCTACTTAAATACAACATATCTACACACACTAGGGAGGAAATAAGAACATGGAACAATTGCGTAAGAGTGACCCGGCAGTACTGGAAGCGATGGAACTGGAACTGAAACGTCAGCGTGCCAACATTGAGCTTATTGCCTCAGAGAATATCGTTAGCGAAGCCGTAATGGAAGCTATGGGCTCCGTGCTTACGAACAAATATGCAGAAGGTTATCCAGGCAAACGTTATTATGGTGGCTGTGAAGATGTAGATATCGTTGAGAACCTTGCTCGTGATCGTGCAAAAGAATTGTTTGGCGCGGATCATGTCAACGTACAACCACATTCCGGCGCTCAAGCAAATATGGCAGTTTATCTGGCTGCACTTAAGCCTGGCGACACCGTTCTTGGAATGAATTTGGCGCACGGTGGTCATTTGACACATGGTAGCCCAGTTAATGCTTCTGGATTGCTTTATAACTTCGTTGCTTATGGAGTACAAGAAGATACTTTCCTAATTGATTATGATGAAGTACGTAAAGCAGCCTTCAAGCACCGTCCAAAAATGATTGTGGCTGGTGCTAGTGCCTATCCGCGTATTATTGATTTCGAAAAACTTGGCGCTATCGCCAATGATGTGGGTGCGCTATTTATGGTAGATATGGCCCATATCGCAGGATTGGTTGCTGCTGGTCTTCATCCGAGCCCGGTTCCTCATGCTCATTTCGTTACAACTACTACGCATAAGACTTTGCGCGGTCCCCGCGGAGGTATGATTATGTGCAGACAGCCATGGGCAGCTGCTATTGATAAAGCGGTATTCCCTGGTTCCCAAGGTGGACCTCTGATGCATGTAATTGCTTCAAAAGCAGTCGCATTTGGTGAAGCATTGCAGCCATCCTTTAAGACTTATGCTCAAAATGTAGTGAAGAACGCTAATGTTCTTGCAGAAACGTTGATCAGCGAAGGGGTTAACATTGTATCCGGAGGTACAGATAACCACTTGATGCTGCTGGATACCCGTAATCTGAACATTACCGGAAAAGATGCGGAAAAAGTACTAGATTCCATCGGGATTACTGTGAATAAAAACGCAATTCCATTTGATCCTACAAGTCCTTTCGTAACAAGTGGTATTCGTATTGGTACACCTGCAGTCACATCCCGTGGTATGGACGAGCAGGCGATGGTCACTATTGGACGTATCATTGCTAATGTTCTAAAGAATCCGAAGGATGAGGCAAACTTGGCAGAATCTGCGCGTCAAGTGGCTGAGTTGACTGACCAATACCCTCTTTATCCAGAGTTGAAATACTAAATCTTTGCTTCTAATAAGAAATGATTCTGCCTCCATCCATACCCTCTTCCGGGTTTGATGGAGGCTTTTTTGTTGCATATTGTTCACAAATATCACTGTAGGTAATAGATGAAATTGAATGAAATTAATCATGAAAGTTCATGGAATTTTCAATAAAATTAGTGAAAATAATGTGAATAGTATGAAAAAGCCAAAGTTGCACAACATAATCTAGGTTTTATAAGTGATTGGTTTCCTAATTAAGCCAATCATTACCTTTAAAAACAAGGAAATACAAAGGAATATGTTCAATGTGAGTTCAAGTACCATTCTGAGGTGAAATGCAGCGGCGGGAGTGCTATAATAGACAGGATTTAGCCACTGAGAAGCAAAGCGCTTTCTAGGGCTATAGACAAGACTTACAATTACCGGAGGGACAGTAAATGGGAAAATTGGTGATTTGCGATCATCCTTTAATTCAACACAAACTAACATTTATTCGCGACGTTAGAACAAACACGAAGGATTTCAGAGAACATGTTGACGAAGTTGCCACATTGATGGCTTATGAGATTACACGTGATATTCCACTAGAGACCATTACGGTACAAACACCGGTCACTGAGACGGAAAGCAAAGTGATTTCGGGAAGAATGCTGGGGCTTATTCCTATTCTTCGTGCGGGTTTAGGTATGCTTGAAGGTGTACTGAAGCTTCTACCTGCGGCTAAAGTAGGACATGTAGGGCTTTTCCGTGATCCAGACACTCTTCAACCAGTGGAGTATTATATCAAGCTTCCAACTGATGTACAGGAACGTGAGTTGATAGTAATTGACCCGATGCTTGCTACAGGCGGATCCGCAATTGCTGCGATTACCTCACTGAAGAACCGTGGTTGTACACAGATCAAAATGATGAACTTGATTGCAGCGCCAGAAGGTGTTGCTGCAGTTCAGGAAGCTCATCCGGATGTTGATATTTATGTTGCAGCGCTTGATGATCATTTGAATGAACATGGTTACATCGTGCCAGGTCTTGGTGATGCTGGTGACCGTCTTTATGGAACCAAGTAATAAGTAATTAAGTATTAAGTATAGTAATGCGAGAATATTTGATGAGAGGGTAGGGGTTATGTCCAAAATCAAAGTAATGACTATTTTCGGAGTGCGCCCCGAGGCGATCAAGATGGCTCCTCTGGTTCTTGAACTGAAGAAGCATCCTGAGCATATCGAATCAATAGTATGTGTAACAGCACAGCATAGAGAACTGCTCGATCAAGTGTTGGAAGTGTTTAATATCACCCCTGATTACGATTTGGACGTGATGAAGGACCGTCAGACCTTGAATGAGATTACTATTCGTGTGCTTGAAGGTTTGGAACCTGTACTGAAAGAAGTTAAACCTGACCTCGTGCTGGTGCATGGGGACACCTTAACAACGTTTTTAGCTAGTTACGCTTCCTTCCTGCAGCAAATTCAGGTTGGGCACGTAGAAGCAGGACTTAGGACATGGAACAAATTTTCTCCGTATCCTGAAGAAATGAACCGTCAACTCACAGGTGTGTTAGCTGATCTGCATTTCGCTCCAACCGATTTGTCAGCTAACAATCTGAGACACGAGAACAAAAAAGAATCAAGTATTTATATCACAGGCAACACCGTAACTGATGTGTTTCAATATACCGTACAGCCGGATTACCGGCATCCTGTTTTGGATTTTGCTTCAGGAAAAAGACTTATTTTGATGACCGCTCACCGCAGAGAATCTCAAGGTGAACCGCATCGTAATATCTTCCGAGCTATTAAAAGAATCGCTGATGAATTCGAAGATGTCGCCATTGTTTACCCTGTGCATCCGAGTCCTGCCGTTAAGGAACCTGCGCATGAGATACTGGGAGGACATCCAAGAATTAAGCTGATTGATCCGCTGGATGTCGTGGACCTGCATAATTTTTATCCGCATACCCACTTGATATTGACCGATTCCGGCGGTCTGCAAGAGGAAGCTCCTTCTTATGGAGTGCCTGTTCTTGTGCTTCGTGATACAACGGAGCGTCCCGAAGGGATAGAGGCTGGAACGCTGGAACTTGTGGGCACGGACGAGGAGAAGGTGTATCAACGGACACATGCTCTTTTGACTGATAATGAGCTCTATCAGTCGATGAGTCGGGCCGCCAACCCGTATGGAGATGGCAAGGCTTCCCAACGGATTGTCAATGCGATTTTGCACCATTTTGGTGTTAATAAGGAACGTCCTGAAGAGTTTCACAGAATGTTCACAAAAAATAAATAATTTCAATTAAACTAATATCTGATCTGATTAAAATCAACATACAGTGAAACTGTACGGTTTATATGGTTTTGGAACGTTTTGCTGTGATTATTTTCATGTTTTCAAGGGTTTTTAGGCAATGTTCAATGAATTGACAAAGACTCAGGAAATTCAGTAAAATTAGTTGGGATTGTAGCCCATGAAAGAACAAAATAGCAAGGACAGCTTGTTACAGACCGCGCTTGTCATTGGAAGTGCAGGCACTTTGCTTGCCGCTTACATTCTTATTGGTTTTTTTGCGGCAAGATGGCTGAAAGACCTGATGGAGGGGCCGAAATATTGGCTCGCCATTGGCACTATAACTGGAATTATTCTGGGAATTGTGAATGTCGCCTTGTTAATTAAAAAATTTTTGGGGGAGCAGAATGGATAATATGACTCCCATGATCAATACCGTCACTAGAGTTACGCTCGTCCTTATGGCAGGACTCTTAATGGGCTGGGTGCTTCATCATGAGACCCGGGCAATTACACTGGGCATGACTCTGGGTCTGGTGGCGGGATTGGTAAACTTTCGTTATCTGGCCGTCAAGGTTCGACGGGTTACGCAGTCGATTGCGAGCAACGAAGGGAATGCCTTCAGCCTCGGTTTTGTTACACGGATTAGCTTCGCAATTTTGGTCACCATGTTCTCGGTCAAGATTGAGCATTTCTCCCTGGTAGCAACTGTTTCGGGCGTATTCATTCCTCAGCTTCTCGCCATTCCTGCGGGGATATATCTGAGTGTGAAGAATAAGCTTTAACCAGATTAAAGAGAAAGGGGGATGATACTATGCATGACATGCCGAAAATATTTGTCGGGGGAATACCGATAGATTTATCCGCCGTGTTGATGCTTCTGATCAGTTGTACAGTGGTGTTTGTTCTGGTTATGCTTTCGGTTCGTAAGCTTTCCGTTGAAAATCCATCCAAGCTTCAGAACTTCATGGAATGGGTTGTGGAATTTGTAGAGGGTGTCATAAGCAGTGCCATGGATCTGAAGAAAGGAAAACCTTACATATCTTTAGGGTTGACATTGATTCTGTTTATCTTTGTTTCCAATCTACTTGGATTGCCTTTCTCCGTTGTAACTGAGGCGCATGGACCTGTAACAGTGTTTGGCCACGTGATTGAAGCAACTAAGAACTTGGCGAATGGTGAGCATGCAGAAATTTTATGGTACAAGTCGCCAACTGCTGACATTAACGTCACTGCAGGATTGGCAATCATAGTATTTGTACTGATGAACTTTCTGGGCATTAAGCTCAACGGCAAACATTATTTCAAACACTACATCGAGCCGTTTCCAATCTTTTTGCCACTGAACATTATCGAAAACCTGGCAAAACCTGTAGCGTTGGCTATTCGTCTATTCGCTAACATTTTCGCCGGAGAAGTACTGATTACAGTCATTTTGAAGCTGGGGATTCTCAGTATTCCGTTCCTGGCTGTATGGCAGGGCTTCAGTATTTTCGTCGGGGCACTACAAGCGTTTATCTTTACGATTCTGACGATGGTTTATATCGCACAGATGACGATTCACGAAGAAGAAGCACATTAATGAACTGCTGCGAAGAGAACGGCTATCGTCTGATTTTCCTTCGTGGGAGATATCTTATATCATTAAACACAAATATGAACCGAAATTAAAGGAGGATATTTACAAATGGAATTTTTAGCAGCAGCAATAGCGGTTGGATTGGGTGCACTTGGCGCAGGTCTTGGTAACGGTATGATCGTTAGTAGAACAGTTGAGTCCATCGCTCGTCAACCAGAAGCGAAAAATGCTTTGCAAACAACAATGTTTATTGGTGTAGGTATCGTCGAAGTTATTCCGTTGGCAGCAACAGTTATCGCATTCCTGATTATGTTTACTTAATAAACCGTAGTTACGGTTTGGCGGGGACGGCCGATGCCATCCGCGCCTTACTTTTGTATACGTCCGCATGACGCGGTAACGGAAGGGAGTGACCTCAGTGGATATTGTTTGGACAAACATAGTATTTTCAATTGTCGCCTTTGGGATTTTATATTTCTTGCTTAGCAAGTATGCGTTCAGCAAACTTTTTGCAGTTATGGAGAAACGCCGTGAGCTGGTAATGCAGCAAATGGACGAAGCTGCAAAGACTAGAGAGCAAGCGGTCGCGTATGTGGAAGAGCAGAAGCAAGCGCTGAACAGTGCACGCCAGGAAGCTCAACAGATTATTCAACAATCGCAAATCACAAGCAATCTACAGGTAGAACAAACTTTGGCACAAGCCAAAGCAGATGCAGCACGTGTCAAAGAAGAGGCCGTGCGCGATATCGAGAACGAAAAGAACAAAGCAGTGGAAGAGTTGCGCAGCGAAATTGGAACGGCATCTGTTCGTATTGCTTCTAAACTTCTTAAGAAAGAAGTTAGTGCTAACGGCGAGCAGGAGCAACTTGTGAACCAATACCTCAAAGAGGTAGGAGGCCAATCATGAGCCGCGATACGGTAGTTGCCAAGCGCTACGCTAGAGCATTGTACAGTGCAGCGGTAGAGAAAGGGATTACCCTTGAAGTAGAAGAAGAGCTCAAGGCAGTGGTTGGATTATTACATTCCGACCAAGAGATAAAGCGGTTTATTCTTGCACCGCGCATCTCGGAGTCCGACAAGCTGAAAGTGCTGCGCACAGCGCTTCAAGATAAGCTCTCTCCCATCGTGATGAACATTGTAGAATTGTTAGTAGAGCGAGGCAGAACCGATATTTTTGCCGATCTGCTGGATACGTATATCAAGATTGAAGGAGACGCTCTTGGCATTGGTGATGCTAAGGTATACTCTGTTTATTCTTTAAGTGAAGAAGAAAAAGCAGCTGTAGCTGCAGAATTCGGCCAACTCGTAAACCGTAAAATCCGGATTACGAATGTGGTGGACCCAAGCCTGTTGGGAGGACTGAAAGTTTATATCGGCGATACGCTGTATGACGGCAGTCTGTCTAACAAATTGGAGCGTCTCGAGAAATCCTTTAATGATAAGCATAGAAGATAGGGGTGAGGATATTGGGCATCAGACCTGAAGAGATCAGCACTTTGATCAAAAGTCAAATTGAGGAATATAAAGCCGATATCGAAGTTGCCGAAGTCGGCACCGTCATTCAAGTCGGCGACGGTATCGCCCGTGTCTACGGTCTGGAAAACGCAATGGCAGGCGAATTGCTAGAGTTCTCCAACGGAGTAGTGGGCATGGCGCTCAATCTGGAAGAAAGCAACGTCGGTGTTGTTATTCTAGGTGAGTACAAGGAAATTCGTGAAGGCGATCAAGTAAAACGTACAGGACAAATTATGCAAGTTCCTGTTGGTGAAGCTCTGCTCGGTCGTGTAGTTAACGCACTTGGTATGCCGCTTGACGGCAAAGGCCCAATTGCTACAACTGAATTCCGTCCTGTAGAAAATAATGCACCAGGTGTTATCGATCGTAAATCGGTACATGAGCCGATGCAAACAGGTCTTAAAGCCATTGATGCGATGGTACCAATCGGTCGTGGACAACGCGAACTTATCATTGGTGACCGTCAAACAGGTAAGACTGCAATCGCAATTGACGCGATTATCAACCAAAAAGGCAACGGCATGAAATGTATTTATGTTGCCATTGGTCAAAAGCAATCCACAGTAGCACAGGTTGTAGAAACTCTTCGCCGTCATGGCGCTTTGGAATATACAATCGTTGTAACTGCATCGGCTTCCGAGCCGTCCCCATTGTTGTACATTGCTCCATACGCAGGTTGCGCAATGGGCGAATACTTCATGTACAAGGGCGAGCACGTACTGATCATTTACGATGACCTTTCGAAACAAGCTTCGGCTTATCGCGAATTGTCCTTGCTGCTTCGTCGTCCACCGGGTCGTGAAGCATTCCCGGGTGACGTATTCTATTTGCACTCCCGTCTTTTGGAGCGTGCAGCTAAGCTTAGTGATGAGCTCGGTGGTGGTTCATTAACCGCACTTCCATTTATCGAAACACAGGCATCTGACGTATCAGCTTACATTCCTACGAACGTAATCTCGATTACAGATGGCCAAATCTTCCTTGAATCCGATCTGTTCTACTCTGGTCAACGTCCGGCGATCAACGTCGGTATCTCCGTTTCCCGTGTAGGGGGCTCCGCTCAAATCAAAGCGATGAAGAAGGTAGCCGGCTCGCTCCGTCTGGATCTTGCCCAATATCGCGAACTTCAAGCCTTCTCACAGTTCGGCTCAGATCTTGATAAATCTACACTTGCCCGTCTGAATCGCGGGGCACGTATGATGGAAGTTCTGAAACAAGGTGTGAATCAGCCGTTGTCTGTTGAGCATCAAGTGCTTAGCTTGTACACAGCTGTAAAAGGATATTTGGATGATATTCCAGTTAAAGACGTAAAACGTTTTGAAAAGGAATTCCTTGCTTACATGGATAGCAGTGCTGCTGATGTAGCTCAATCCATCAGGGATACAAAAGATTTGACAGCTGATAACGAAGCCGCTCTTAAAGCAGCGATTGATACCTTTAAAAGAGGTTTCGCTACTAGCTAATATAGATAGACTTTAACGGATTTTACTAAGTGAGCTTTGGCTCTGCCGAAGCTCAGGCTGTGCTTATGAAGTAGCTTTGACTTCGTCAAAGTTAAGAGAATGCTTACGAAGTTAGCTTTGACTCCGTCAAAGCTCTAAGGTGGTGAAATCATGGCAAGAAGCATGCGTGATATTAAACGTCAAATTAAGAGTGTTCAAAACACAAGACAGATCACAAAAGCGATGGAAATGGTAGCCGCATCCAAGCTGAGAAAAGCTCAGGAGAAGGCAATTGCCGCCCGTCCTTATGCTGAGAAGCTAAAAGAGGTTGTATCGAGCATTGCGGCTGGCACAGAAGGTGTTCAACACCCTATGCTGGTTAGCCGCCCTGTGAAGAAGACTGGTTATCTAATCGTTACCTCTGATAGAGGGCTTGCAGGTGGTTACAACGCTAATATTTTGCGTAAGGTGACGATGCTCATCGCGGAGAAGCATAAGTCCAAAGATGAGTACGCATTGTTTGTTATTGGTCGTAAGGGCCGTGACTTTCTACGTCGCCGTGAATATCCGATTGTACAGGAAGTTACTGAGCTATCGGATGCGCCGAAGTTTGCTGACATCAAGTCTATCGCGAATTCGGCAGTACAGCAGTTTGTAGATGGTACGTATGATGAGTTGTATGTTTGTTACAATCAATTCGTCAATGCTATCACCCAGATCCCAACCGTTGAGCGACTGTTGCCTATGGATGGAGTAGGGAATCAAGAGCATCATGAAGCTTCTGCAAACTACGAATATGAACCTTCACCGGAAGGCGTGCTAGAAGTATTGCTTCCAAAGTACGCTGAAACTTTGATTTATAGCGCTATTCTGGATGGCAAGGCCAGTGAGCTGGGTGCGAAAATGACAGCTATGGGCAGTGCAACGAAGAACGCGTCGAAAATGATCGGAGAACTTACCCTTACGTACAACCGTGCCCGTCAGGCGGCAATTACGCAGGAAATTACCGAGATCGTGGCCGGAGCGAACGCGCAGTCTTAAAATACAAGAAAAGTTAAACTAAGTGCTTAACTTGTCTTGTATTTTACGAGAAACAGTGTCGCTTGCTTAGGGTGCATAGCTCCTTAAGAACGGCACTGTAAGTTCTTCTTAAAATATAAGAAAGTATGGTTTTACACTATACAAAATGCTTATATTTCTACGAGAAACGGTTGTCATCTTTATATGACGACAACGTCGTTTCTTCTTGATGTAACAGCTTTCGAGGAGGGAAAAGAAGATGAACAAAGGACGCGTTGTAAGCATTATGGGTCCGGTTGTCGATATTGAATTTGAACGCGGCCAGTTGCCCGAGATTTTCAACGCTATCAAAATTGAAACCGTCTTGGACAATGGTCGTCAGCTTAACCTAACACTTGAGGTTTCCAATCACTTGGGAGACAATCTGGTACGTTGTATCGCGATGTCTTCTACTGATGGTCTGGTTCGTGGACTGGATGCAATCGATCAAGGAGGTCCAATTTCGGTTCCTGTAGGGGAAGCGACATTAGGCCGTGTATTTAACGTACTTGGTAATCCAATTGATAACGCTGGTGAAGTTCTTGCTGAGAAAAAGAACCCGATTCACCGTCTCGCACCAACATTTGACGAATTGTCAACACAAGCGGAAATCTTGGAAACAGGTATTAAAGTTATCGACTTGCTCGCACCTTATGCTAAGGGTGGTAAAGTCGGCCTCTTCGGCGGTGCCGGCGTAGGTAAAACAGTAACAATCCAAGAATTGATTAATAACATTGCCCAAGAGCACGGTGGTATTTCCGTATTCGCAGGTGTCGGTGAACGTACTCGTGAAGGTAATGACCTTTATCACGAAATGACGGATTCCGGCGTTATTAAGAAGACAGCAATGGTCTTCGGACAAATGAACGAGCCTCCAGGTGCACGTCTTCGTGTAGCTTTGACCGGTTTGACCATGGCGGAATATTTCCGTGATGTGGAAGGCCGCGATACGCTGCTCTTTATCGATAATATATTCCGCTTTACCCAAGCGGGTTCCGAAGTGTCCGCTCTTCTCGGCCGTATGCCATCTGCGGTTGGTTATCAGCCGACTCTGGCCACTGAAATGGGCCAGCTGCAAGAGCGTATCACATCGACTAAAAAAGGTTCAGTTACATCGATTCAAGCAATCTACGTACCGGCGGATGACTACACTGACCCTGCTCCGGCTACAGCGTTTGCTCACTTGGATGCAACAACTAACCTTGAGCGTAAAATTTCCGAGAAGGGGATTTTCCCAGCGGTTGACCCACTGGCTTCCAGCTCGCGTTTGCTCGCTCCAGAAATTGTTGGTGAAGAACATTACAACGTGGCACAAGGTGTTAAACAATTGCTGCAACGTTATACCGAGCTTCAAGACATCATTGCCATCTTGGGTATGGATGAATTGAGTGAGGATGATAAGGTTATCGTAGCTCGTGCTCGTAAAGTTGAACGCTTCCTGTCGCAGCCATTCCACGTGGCTGAACAGTTCACTGGCTTTAAGGGTAAATATGTACCAATCAAAGAAACTGTACGCAGCTTTAAGGAAATCCTGGATGGTAAGCATGATGATCTTCCAGAAGCAGCTTTCCTATTTGTAGGTACGATTGAAGAAGCAGTAGAAAAAGCGAAATCGATGTAACCTGAGCTTAGCTAATGCTTTCGATGCAAGCTTTACTTCGTAAAGCTTAGTGCATGCTTTCGAAGCGAGCTTTACAATGTAAAGCTTTAAGGAGGAATGGAAGTGAATACCTTTTTGTTGGAAATTGTCACGCCGGAGCATCTCGTTTACTCCAAGCAAGTGAATAGCTTGATTGTAAGAGGGGTCGAAGGCGAGTTGGGTATTTTGCCGGGACACATTCCGCTTGTGACTCCACTTCAGGTTGCTCCGTTATCTGTCAAATCGGACGGTGTTACGATCTCCATCGCTGTTCATGGCGGGTTCGTTGAAGTGCATAAGGACAAAGTAACCGTGCTGGCTGAAAGTGCCGAGCTGCCAACAGATATCGATGTTGAGCGCGCCGAAGCGGCTAGAGAACGGGCTCAACGCCGTCTCCAGACTCGGAGCAAACAAGATGATATCGATCACCGCCGTGCGGAATTGGCGCTGCAACGCGCTGTTACACGGATTAAAGTGTCCACTGGAAAAGGACAACAGTAGGATAAAAGCAGTCAAGCCTTAGGGTTTGACTGCTTTTTATTATAGTAATCTATTGAAAAAAGGTTAAAATTTCTTCATTATTTTGGATAATGGCGTTGAATTGTTTAAAAATTTGTAAAAGTACTGGATTCTTTTGCCCTTCACAAGTATGATATAAGAGTCGATTTCCGAGTAATACGAACACGGAGGGTTAGCATGGAGGATATATTGTCGGGTGGGTTGTCTAGCGCAGTTGGAACCAGCAGTATGGTCTCAATGATTGTATCTTTGCTCAGTGTTGTATTATCTTGGTGGGCATTGCAGAACCTTAAGCTCGATTTGGTCATAAGATATCCCAAGAGTCCTCAGGGAAGGCTGCTGCACTTGCTGTTGGCCATTGTACTTGGTCGTTTTGTAGCGGGGTTCTTCCTGGATTACCTGAGCTGGAGTGGGATGATCCGATATATGTTTTAAGGGGATGTAGTTTGGTTATAAGTGTCTTAGGTCGCAGTGGTCAAAAGGTGTCGAATAATAAGGTTTTATTATGTCAACACTGAACTTTAAGGAACATGCCCGAGTAAATGGGCGTATTGATGGAGTAGAGAACTTTTTTTGCAATTACTTTAATCTAAAAAAATAATTTAAGAAATAATGGACGCGGAGGGAAACCGAAAATGAGCAAATTTATCGTCCGCGGTGGCAACAGATTGACCGGGAGCGTGAAAGTTAGCGGCGCAAAAAATTCCGTATTACCGATCATAGCCGCCTCTCTATTGGCAGAAGAAGGAGTAAGCGTCATTGTAGACGCACCTCCGCTTGATGATGTGATGACGATATCAAAAATGCTGGAATCTCTGGGTGCAGGGGTTACATATCAGAACGATATTATCCAGGTGGATGCTACAAATATCACATCCTGTGAAGCACCTTATGAATGGGTTCGAAAAATGCGGGCGTCTTTTTTAGTCATGGGCCCACTGTTATCTAGACTTGGTCAGACAAGAATTTCCCTGCCAGGCGGCTGTGCCATTGGTACACGACCGATTGATCAGCATTTGAAAGGGTTTGAAGCACTGGGTGCGGAGATTAGTCTCGGCCAGGGCTACATTGAAGCGAAAAGCAACGGACGCCTGCGCGGTGCCAAAGTGTATTTGGATGTAGCAAGCGTAGGTGCGACCGAAAATATAATGATGGCAGCTACATTAGCCGAAGGCGTGACCGTTATCGAGAATGCGGCTAAGGAGCCTGAGATTGTCGACCTGGCCAATTACTTGAATGGTATGGGCGCAATCGTACGCGGTGCGGGAACAGGCGTTATCCGTATTGAAGGGGTAGAACGTCTGCATGGGGTCAAACATCATGTAATCCCTGACCGTATCGAAGCAGGTACGTACATGGCGGCTGCAGCAATTACCGGTGGAGATGTATATGTGGAAGGCGCAATTGCTGATCACTTAGGTCCTGTTATTGCTAAGATGGAAGAAATGGGTGTAACCATTATTCCCGACGAGAACGGTATTCGTGTAATCAGTGACAAGCCTCTCAAAGCTGTTGATTTGAAGACTTTGCCGTATCCAGGTTTTCCTACGGATATGCAGTCGCAAATGATGGCATTATTGCTGCGTTCTGAAGGTACTAGTGTCGTTACAGAAACCGTATTTGAGAACCGGTTTATGCATGTGGATGAATTCCACAACATGAATGCTGAGATTAAGATCGAAGGTCGCTCGGCGATCGTTACAGGTAATGCACAATTGGTCGGAGCTAAGGTTTGTGCTACGGATCTGCGTGCGGGAGCTGCGCTTATTTTGGCAGGTCTGGTTGCTGAGGGCACTACTGAAGTAAGCGGAACTCATCATATTGACCGCGGGTATGTTCATTTGGCTGAGAAACTGTCCGGATTGGGTGCGGAAATTTGGCGCATCTCCATGGAAGATACTTCAGCGCAAACCGTGAAGGATGAAGTTCTTAAACCGGAAGTATCCAAGAGTGAATCGACTAAAAACGAAGAGGTTAAACCACGCTTTCAGGTTCAACCAACTTGGGTATAATATCAATCATTAGGAGAGACCAGGCTGCAGTTTGCAGCTTGGTCTTTTTTTATGGAATCCTCATTTGATGGGGATTTTTTTGTATGCAATTTAATAGCCTGTGGTCTAGTAATAGATTGAGGACAGGAACTCTCTTTCTCTCAAATTGTGTTCTAGCAGTTGCTGCAAATTCATATCTATAAGAATCACCAGTGATTCACGGAAGGAGCCATAGAGATGAAAGATTTCCGCTACTTGCGAAGAAACAAGACAACGCGCTGGCACTCGCGTCCCCTTGCTCCCCGGCGCAGGCGACTCATCCCCGTCGCCTGGCTCGCAGCGCCTTTCCTGGCGGCGCTGCTGATTCCGCTGGCGGTTGTCCCACTACACCGGGGACAACCGGCGCCTGTGGCCGTGCCGACGGTCACGGCCCCTCCGGCGGCGCCGGAGACGGCTGCGCAGGAAGCGCCGCAGCCGAACGTCTCTGTCTATTTGTCGCACAGCGGACAAATAGAGACATTGCCGCTGGAGGACTACGTCCGCGGCGTGCTTGCGGCCGAGATGCCGGCCGACTTTGAGCTTGAAGCGCTCAAAGCGCAGGCCGTAGCTGCCCGCACCTTTATCATGCGCCGCCTGGTGGCTGGCGACAGAAGCGGCGTACCCGTTCCGGAGGCGGATGTAACCGATACGGTAAGCCATCAGGCTTACATATCTAAGGACACGCTGGAACGGCAATGGAAGCTCGGCGGAAGAAGCGCCGACCTCGCAAAGCTGCAGCGCGCGGTCCTTGAGACGCGCGGAGTGATCATGACTTATAAAGGGCAGCCGATAACGGCCTCCTTTTTCGCCTCCAGTGGAGGATATACTGAGAACTCAGAAGAGTATTGGAATGCAGCGATTCCCTATCTGCGCAGCGTGACGAGTCCTTGGGAGAAAGAGATTACCCCAAACTATGCAGTGACTAACACCTTTACTGTTGCTGAAATACTTACTAGATTGGGTCTGAACGATAAAGTCATTCCAGCCTCCAAAGAAACTACCAATTCAGGAACTACAACGAAGATTTCATCATCTTCGAGATTACCTATGGAAGTGTTGTCTCTTACCACTGGACATCGGATTAAAGAGGTCTCAATTGGAGGCTCTATATTTACTGGACGTGAAGTGAGAGAGAAGCTGGGCCTACGATCCAGCCAATTCAGTTGGAGTCGTAAGGGGAATAAGATCTTAATCACGACCTTCGGAAATGGGCATGGAGTAGGGATGAGCCAGTGGGGGGCAAATGGGATGGCTAAAGAGGGTGGAACTGCTACCCAAATTCTCAAACACTATTATAGTGGTATCTCATTTACACAAATCTCAACTCTTCTGAAAAAATAACTTGAAAGATACGTATAAAAGAGAAAACCCCGGTAACACTGGTTACTGAGGTGATAACCATATGAATGAACAAGACAAAAACAAAACAAACCAAGATGAATCTCTCAAAAAAACTCAGGGAGATTTACCTGGCGCAAAACCTTCTTCATGGAACAGACTGGTATCTAAACGTTGGGTATTCCCAGCAGTCTACACGGCGGCAGCGGCAATTATACTAACCTTGGTGTGGGTCTATCAGGATGCCGGCCAGAAGCCGCTCAACCAGGACACCGCCGCCACTTCGCAGCAAGTAGGAACTTCCGCTAACGAAGCTGGTACAACAACCGGAGGTCCAGATGCACTTGAAGTTGTTGCTTCAACGGAAAGTATGACTTGGCCAGTAGCTAATCCAGGTGAAGTAGAAGTAGTTAAGCCGTATTATGATGAGAATGGTACAGAGGACAATCACGTTGCCGCTATGGTGCAATATAACGACAAATTTATTCCTAATGTCGGAATCGATATTGCCCGTGAAGACAACAATACGTTCGATGTTAAAGCAGCGCTCAGCGGTGAAGTGACCAGAGTGGAAGATGTTGCGGTATTAGGTAAAGTGATTGAAATTACCCATCAAGGTAATTTGAAGACTGTATACCAAAGTCTTGGTGAAACAAAAGTTAAACAAGGCGATGTAGTGAAGCAAGGAGATACTCTTGCCACAGCTGGTCGCAGTGAGATCGAAAAGGACCTTGGAAATCATGTACACTTTGAAGTGTACGAAGATGGCAAAGTAGTCAATCCATCGGATTTACTGCCACAGCGATAAAAATTTCTATAGCAGGGGGCGAAAGCCCCCTATTTTTTTGTGTATATAAGGATTTTTAAGGTTGTGTTTGTGATGAGCCTTTTGTTTACGCGGGAAACGGTTGTTGACCTAAAGGGAGAACGACGGCTTTTCATCATGCTAATAACACGGGTTATTAGGTTGTCCATTAAATAAAATGAGCCCTCCATAGCTTGTCATGTCTTGAAAGCGCGAATATATAAGCCCGCCCCTCATATAATGTACCAAACTATCCACAGTTGGGAGGCGGGAGCGTGCACGATTACATCAAGGAACGTACGATCAAAATCGGACGCTGCATCGTGGAAACCAGGCATACGGTCCGGACCATAGCCAAGGAATTTGGCGTTTCAAAGAGCACGGTGCATAAAGATTTAACTGAGCGTCTGCCAGAGATCAACCCTGATCTGGCCGATCAGGTGAAGCACATTCTCGAATATCACAAGTCCATCCGACATCTTCGGGGGGGAGAAGCCACAAAAATCAAATATAAAAAATCGACGGGGAAAAAACGTGAGGTTGCTGTAGCATCAAAGCCATGAGATTTTCGGAAATTTAAGGAAATATTCAGCTTTAATACATTGTGTACTTCCCCTAAAGTATGGTATTTTTAAATTTAGTACTAACTGCTGTTTTTTCAATTAAAATAACACTTTGGGGGCTCTTTCATTATGTTTAGCAAGGATATCGGAATCGACCTCGGCACGGCCAATGTGCTCATACATGTTAAGGGAAGGGGAGTCGTTCTGGATGAACCTTCCGTGGTCACACTTGAAAGTGATACGAAGAGAGTCCTTGCGGTGGGAGAACAGGCACGTCGCATGGTTGGACGTACACCTGGAAATATTATAACAATCCGTCCTCTCCGGGATGGTGTCATTGCAGATTTTGAAATCACAGAAATGATGCTCAAGTATTTTATCGACCGCGTTGGCGGCCGGTCCTGGTACGCACGGCCCCGTATTCTGATTTGCGCCCCTACAAATATTACATCTGTGGAACAGAAGTCCATACGGGAAGCGGCGGAGCGGAGCGGGGCTAAGGAAGTTTTTATGGAGGAAGAGCCAAAAGCCGCTGCAATCGGAGCGGGAATGGATATTTATCAGCCTAGTGGGAACATGGTCGTCGATATCGGTGGCGGAACGACGGATGTAGCCGTACTTTCTATGGGCGACGTCGTTACCGCTTCTTCGATTAAAGTCGCAGGAGACAAGTTCGATGAGGCCATTTTAAGATATATTAAACAAAAGTATAAGCTGTTAATCGGTGAACGTACGGCAGAGGATATTAAGGTTACAATTGGCACCGTGCGTCCAGGCCTGATGCAGGCTGAAATGGATATTCGTGGTCGTGATATGGTAAGTGGACTCCCTCAGACGCTCACTATTACTTCAGGCGAGGTAAAAGAAGCACTATGGGATCCGGTTTCTTCTATTGTGGCAGCTGCTAAGTCCGTTCTGGAACGTACACCGCCTGAGCTATCAGCAGATATTATTGACCGGGGTGTTGTTCTAACTGGTGGTGGCGCTTTACTTAATGGATTGGACGAGCTCCTCTCAGAAGAATTACATGTTCCGGTGTGGATAGCGGAAGACCCGATGCATTGTGTAGTTAAGGGAACCGGAATAATGCTAGATAATTTGGACAAGGTCGTTAAGAAAAAGTTCTAAGCAGCCGATATAAAAGGTAGCAAAAGATTCGGAAGGGGACTACCTTCATGATAAGAGGATTATATACAGCCGCTGCAGGTATGGTTACACAGCAGCGTAGACATGATACGGCAACACAGAACATCGCTAACTTGAATACAACGGGGTACAAGCAGGTTGACAGTGTCAATCATGCTTTTCCGGATGTACTGATCTCTGCTATGAGTAATGGCAATACAAAGCCAGTGGGGCGCCTTAACACTGGGGTTTTTGCAGAACAATCGATATCCCAATATTTACAGGGTGATTTAAGGGAGAGCGGCAAGACCATGGATTTTGCTTTATCTACGGATTTGCAAGTAGCTGATCCTGTGACAGGTCAAAATATCTCCTTTGATGGTTCAGGCAAATATGTAAGCCCTGAGGGTGAGGTTGTTTATCGTCCACAGGCCTTCTTTACTGTACAGGATGCTGAAGGGAATAATCTGTATACGCGAAATGGGAGCTTCTCAATAAACGCGGCTACAGGAGAGGTACTGAGCAGTGGTGGCTTCAAGGTTCTTGATTCCACAGGCAAGCCCCTTGTCTTGACAGGAAATCAGGACACCCTTAAAGTGGACGGGCAGGGTAATTTGCTTAATCCAGTAACAGGACTTCCGACAGGGACCAAGCTTGGTGTGAGTGTAGTAACAAAGCCACAGGAGCTTGTACGTGACGGTAATGGTGTATTTCACGCTGATGATGTAGAGGCGGCAGATATCCGTTTCTCTAACGGAACAGATAACATGCAAGTACGCCAAGGTTACCTGGAAAGCTCCAATGTAGATCCTACTCAGGTTACTGTGGATTTGAATGCCGCCTATCGGGCTTATGAAGCGAACCAGAAGATTGTTCAATATTATGATGGCAGCTTGCAGAAGGCTGTAAGTGAAGTTGGCAGGGTATAGGCAGTGCTTAGGAATGAGCTTTACAGGTAGAGCTTATAGGAGGTTTGATCTATGAACAACTCAACGATTAGTGCAGCAGTCTCCATGTCGAGCCTTCAGCAGCGGCTTGATATTATAGCGGATAATCTAGCCAACATGGATACCAATGGTTATAAGAGCAAGCAGGGCTCTTTTGAGGACGTGCTGACTCGTGTACAACAGCAATCAGATGATTATGACCAACCGGGCCGTTCTACACCCCTAGGCTTTAATATGGGTTTTGGGACTTATGTGCCTTCGATCTCAACGAATTGGGAAGAGGGACCCCTTAAAGAAACAGGGAGTCCGACCGACTTAGCCATTCAGGGCAACGGGCTTTTTGGTGTTCAGGTCAATGGTACTACGGCGTACACTCGTCAGGGTGATTTTCACTTTATTCCTGACACGACTGATGCCAAAAAGATGGTATTGGTTGATAACACAGGAAACTCGGTTTTAAATACAGAGGGCAAACCTCTAACGGTTCCTGTAGGTGTGAATGCTGCTATCGATGAATCCGGTCGTGTGTTAACGAAAAAGACGGAGAATGGACCTGTTCAGGTAGCGGGTACTATAATGATAGTAGAACCTAAGACACAGAATGCCTTAAAGGCTGTCGATGGTAATTTCTATATGCTTGCAGATGGAGTTACAGCACGGCAGGCTTTTGTACAAAGAGCGGCAGGCGAGGCATCTGGAATTGGAGTGCGCTCAGGATGGCTGGAGCAGTCGAATGTCGATATGACCTCAGAAATGACAGAAATGATGCAGATTCAACGCACGTATCAACTCGTAGCTCGGGCACTCTCGTCCAGTGATCAGATGTTTGGTCTAGCCAATAACATGCGCGCGTAGAGGTGAAGGAATGGATCGACAGGAAAAAGTTAAATCGGAAGAGAAGAAAGAACCCTCTCCACAAGGGATCTCCAAATGGACCATGATACAATGGGTTCTTATTCCCTTGCTTCTCGTAGCTGCACTTGGAGGCGGTCTGGCCGTCGGTTACGTTGTCCTGGGTAAGAAAGAGTTAAGCGATGCTCTGCAGTGGAGCACGTGGAGACATGTATATGATTTGGTTTTTGCTCCATAAATGAAGATGATTTAACCACTCCCTTGTTATATAAGGGAGTTTTCTTTTTTATGCTGAAAAATGTATAATGGTGGGGGGCCTCGGGCAGCAAAAAGGGCCCTCTCCGCCATGCTGCCGCATCCGGTGGAGAAAGCCCCTTATCTCAACCTCCACTTCTGCAGTTGGTGAAGGATAAATATAGTTTTTACCGAACCTGCCTAATTTTATGCATTTCGGCAAAGAATAAAAGAAAATGTGCAACATCCGAAAGGAGTTTTGTCATAATGCTGGATATCAACCAAATTCAAGAAATCATCCCCCATCGGCCTCCATTTCTGCTGGTGGACAAAATTATCGAGATTGAAATGGGCAAAAAAGCTGTAGGAATCAAAAATGTAACGATCAATGAACCGTTCTTTGTAGGTCACTTTCCGGGCTATCCGGTAATGCCGGGTGTACTGATTACAGAAGCCCTTGCACAAGTGGGTGCGGTTGCTATCCTGGGAGTAGAAGCTAATCGCGGCCGAATCGGTTTTTTAGCTGGGCTGGACGGATTCCGTTTTCGTGGTCAAGTGGTACCGGGCGATACACTTACTCTTGAAGTAGAGATCACCCGCCTTAAGGGCAGCATCGGAAAAGGACAAGCTACTGCTTCCGTTGAAGGTAAGGTTGTAGCCTCTGGAGAAATTATGTTTGCTCTGAGTTAAATATTTTATTTTTCTATAAATATATCTAAAGGAGAGATTCATATGACTCAATTAAGTGCGAAAGCGGCAGACACATTATCCCGCTGGTTGCAGGACCCTTCTGTTGACGAGGCTACAAAGGCAGAGCTTCGCGCTCTGGAGAATGAGCCACAGGAGCTTGAAGAGCGTTTTTACAGAGACTTAGAGTTTGGTACAGGCGGCTTGCGTGGGGTTATTGGTGCGGGCAGCAATCGTATCAATCGTTATACTGTTGGCAGAGCTACACAAGGCTTCGCTAATTATATTCTAGAAAAGCATACTGGAGAAGGCAGACCTTCGGTTGTTATAGCGCATGACTCTCGTCGCTTCTCGCCTGAATTCACACTTGAGGCTGCTCTTGTACTGGCTGCTAATGGCATCGAGGCGCATTTGTTTACCTCCCTTCGATCAACACCACAGCTGTCATTCAGCGTGCGTTATTTGAAAGCAACGGGTGGTATTGTAATCACCGCGAGCCATAACCCTCCTGAATACAATGGTTATAAGGTCTATAATTCGGAAGGCGGACAGCTTGTACCACACGAAGCCGAAAAGGTCATTTCTTACATACTAGAGGTTGACACTTTTGATGGTGTAAAGCGGATTTCGCAAGGAGAAGCTGAAGCTCAAGGGCTGTTGCACTGGCTAGGAGAGAAGGATGACGAAGCGTTTACCGATACTGTTGCTGCGGTCAGTCTTGCAAGTGAAGAGATTGCCTCTACGCTTGGAAAAGACTTCAAAATCGTATACACTCCGCTGCATGGTACAGGTAATTTGCCAGTCCGCCGTGTACTTGAGAAAATCGGGTTCACCCAGGTACATGTTGTACCTGAGCAAGAACAGCCGGATTCTGAATTCTCTACAGTGAAATCGCCGAACCCGGAGGAGCGTGAAGCTTTTACGCTGGCTATGAAGCTGGGCGAAGAGTTGAATGCTGACCTTTTGATTGGTACAGATCCTGATGCAGACCGTATGGGTGCGGTAGTTCGCGACAATGAAGGTAAATTTGTTGTTCTGTCCGGCAATCAATCCGGAGCACTGATGATTCATTACTATTTGAGTCGTTTGCAGGAACAAGGAAAGCTGCCTAGCAATGGTGCGGTTGTAAAGACTATCGTTACTAGCGAAATGGGGGCTGCTGTAGCTTCTCATTATGGTGCAACTGTATTTAATACGCTGACTGGCTTCAAATATATTGGAGAAAAGATGACCCAGTTCGAACAATCCGGAGAATACACATATCTTTTCGGATATGAAGAAAGCTATGGTTATCTTGCAGGCAATTATGCTCGCGATAAGGATGCTGTTCTTGCTGCTATGCTTATCGCTGAAGCAGGTGCTTATTATAAAGCTCAAGGCAAAACATTATATGATGTTCTTCAGGAATTGTACAAGCAGTTCGGATACTTCTTGGAAAGCTTGGAGTCCCGTACGCTGAAAGGCAAAGATGGCGTTGCGCAAATTCAAGGAATCATGAATGATTGGCGTTCTAATGCACCACAAGAAATTGCTGGATCTGCCGTAACAGAAATTCAGGATTATTCCCTGGGCTTAAATGGACTGCCGAAGGAAAATGTACTGAAGTATTTGCTGGCTGACGGATCTTGGTTCTGCCTGCGCCCTTCCGGCACAGAGCCTAAGATTAAAGTTTATTTTGCAGTAGTGGGTGACTCCCTGCAGAATGCTAAGGATAAGGTTGCTGCACTGTCGAAACAGGTTATGGCTCGCGTTGACGGGGGACAATAATAAATATAGAGTGCTTTCTATATTGTGAATTATATTTTACGTAGAAACGGGTACCGTCTCTAAAAGGATGACGATCCGTTTCTACTTTTGTTAAAAGAGTTTTTAAAGCGAAAGAGGAGGTACTTTTGGTGCGGCAAAAATGGCAACGTTGGAATATTACTTCCCGAAAGTGGCTGTGGATCATAGTTGTGGTTGGCGTTATAGCAGCCTTGCCTGTGGTCTATGATCGACTGCAGACGGAGAAGTCTTCCAAGACAGTAGAATTTGTATTTGATTATCGTGATCTGGTTGATGTAGCCAGCTATCGTGCAAATCCACAAGATTATATTTCCGAACAGTTAGATCGCCTTAAAGACGCTGGTGTACAGAGCATGGCGATTTACGAAAGCACATTGGAAGATTACCGTAAGGCGCGTCGTCTAATGATATGGGGTGCGGCTGATATAGCTAATCTTACGGACACGATCATACCTGAAAATGAAAACTATACCTATATTCTGTTTACCAGTGCTGATTACAGCGATACTTTAGCGCCTGTAATTAAAGAAGCATTTAGTAATCTTGGGATTAATTCAAGAGACTGGAGTTTCCGCGGACAGCAGGGTCTTATCATCGAGACCCCGCTAGAAGACGCTACATTGAAGCCGCTGCAGCCCGATCCATTTACACTGGACATGCTGCATAACAAGGGATTCAGTATTGTACCTCGTCTTGTGGATTCTCTGACTTATAATGAAGCCACGGTAAAGAAGCTGTTGGATCGTTATGAGGAATTGGGTGTTAAACGGATTCTATTTGAAGGTGAGTCTGTTAAAGGGTTTAATGATGATGCCGATACTGGGAGTATCACTGACTTTGCTAATCTCCTTAAGGAACGTGGAATGGGGATTGCAGCAATTGAGAATATTAAAAAACAGCAAAAGGGCTTTAACAGGCTCGCTTATTTGCTGGATTATAATGTGACACGTTTATATTCCCTTAGTGAGGGAGATTCTGCCTTAGATCCAAAAGTAATTTCGGACCGTTTCGCTCTGGCAACAAAGGATCGGAATATCCGCATGATCTACTTAAACACGATTCCTGCAAGAAATACTGCTAAGGCACAGGTTACAGATACATTAGATAACCTTATTACCAGCCTAAGCGAACCAGGCGGAGCAGTTGAGCAGATTAAAGGCAATGGATTTAAACTGGGACAAGCTACGGCATTTGAGGTTGTAGATTCCTCTTATCAACGTTACTTTAAGCTAGTTGCGGTGGTTGGAGCAGTGTCTTTAGTGGCTCTGCTGGTCTCTTACTTCATTCCACAGCTCACGCTTGCTGCCTGGGTGTTAGGTTTGATTGGAAGTGCAGGCCTGATGCTAGTGAAGCCTGAAATGTTTGAACAAGCGCTCGCGCTTGCCGCTGCGATAAGTGCACCAACGCTTGCCGTTGTGCTTGCCATTCGTAAGGTTAATGAAATGGGACCACCTCTACGGAGCAATCCCCTTACCTATAAGGCTATGAGCCCGCAACGCCGGTTTACACATAGCTTAGTGCTTTATTTTAAGACTTCACTGATCTCTTTGAGCGCTGTGCCGTTTATGATAGCACTGCTTAATAATGTAACTTATAGCCTGGTTCTCAACCAGTTCCGTGGTGTCAGTCTGCTTCATATGGCGCCTATCGGTCTTGTGGCACTTTACGTGCTTTTGTATCGTGGGGATTTTGTCTTTAACAAGACAGGTAAGCTGCTGCGGACACCAATCACATTTGCGATGATTATCATTGCCTTTGTTTTGGCGGTTGTTGGCTATTATTACATGACCCGTACAGGTAACGGTGGCAGTGTGAGTCCGTTGGAAATGGTTTTACGTACATTCTTGGAAAATACGGTTGGCGTTCGACCGCGTAATAAAGAGTTTTTGCTAGCGCATCCGTTATTAATTCTTGGCGCATTCTTGGCCTTTAGATATCGGAATGCAGCGTTTATCATGATTATTGCTGTAATCGGTCAGCTCTCGATGGTAGATACCTTTGCTCATATTCACTCGCCAGTTCTGATCTCGCTCATTCGTGGCTTGCTCGGTCTTGGATTAGGACTGATCATTGGTGTGATTGCCGTAATCGTATGGCAAATTGCAGAAGGGTGTTGGAAACGATGGTCGCCACTCCTAAAAAGATAGTTATTTCCGGTTATTACGGTTTCCATAACAGCGGGGATGAGGCGGTACTGCAATCTATATTGATTGCACTGCAACAACATGCTCAAGCTGCAGGTATAGAGATCGAACCCATTGTCTTGTCCATCGATCCTGAGTGGACTAGCGCCACATATGGAGTGAAATCTGTGCACCGGATGAAGCTGGTTGAAGTCCGTCAAGCTATTTATGAGAGTTCTGGTCTGATTAGCGGTGGAGGCAGCTTGCTGCAAGATGTAACAGGAAGCAAGAGTATTCCTTACTATTTAGGTATTATTAAGCTTGCGCAGTGGATGGGTAAACCGACCTTTATTTATGCTCAAGGTATCGGACCTGTGAATCGTAAGCTTTTCCACCCATTAATCAAATCAGTGTTTCGCAAATGTACTTATATCTCTGTGCGGGATGAACAATCCCGCGAGCTTTTACTTTCTATGGGATTAGAACAGAAGAACATAGAGGTTGTTCCTGACCCGGTGATGGGCTTATCTTTACCTGAAGAGACTGATGCTGCTGAATTACCAGAGTCTTCAGATTCACTTCCGGTAGTAGGTATTTCGGTACGTTATTGGGAACAAGATCGCAAGGAGCTGGACGCTCTTGCTCAAGGCTTGATTAAGGCGAATCTTGAAAAACCATTGCATTTAAGATTCCTTCCGTTTCATCTTCCATCTGATATTGAAGCCTCACGTTATGTGATGGAGAAGCTGGAAGAAAATATAAGCCAGCATGGGGGGCAGGTCAGTATTTGTGAAGATGCCAGTCATCCGCAACACATGCTGCGGGAAGTAGGGCAATGTGAAGTGCTGATCGGAATGCGTCTTCATAGCCTGATTTATGCCGCAGGGCGGCGAGTTCCGCTGATTGGTATCTCTTATGATCCGAAAATTGATCATTTTCTAGACAGAGTTCGGTGTCAGCCTGTGGGCACGACCCAATCATTAGATGCTGGACAAGTTGCTGCTGAGATAGGCCATCTTTTGGAAACAGCAGAGGGATGGAGAAATGAGAGGGAGACGATCCTCTCCTCGTTGATTCAAGAAGCAGGGGCTCCAGCACGGCAAATCGTAGAATATTTCCACCATAAAGGATGATCTAAAGTGAAAGCAGAAAGCGCGGTACCTACAGTTCCTATTTTTGGGATTAGAGTCTCCAAGGTTGATATGGCAGCAACTGTTGCATATTTGACAGAGGCGGTTCATACCCGTATCCCGCATCAAGTGATTACAGCTAATCCGATTATGGTTATGGCTGCTTTGGAAGATCCAGCTTATATGGAGATAATGAAGTCAGCTGAATTAGTTGTCCCAGATGGAACCGGTGTGGTATGGGCTGCTAATTATTGTAAGGAGCCTGTAACCGAACGGGTAGCTGGTTTTGACCTGTTACATGAATTGATGCAACAGGGTGAAAGATATGGATGGAAGGTATATCTCCTTGGTTCTACACCTGAGGTGATTCAGGAAACCGCTGAAAGGTTACAATTGCAATATCCGCGTGTTATTATTGCAGGATATCATGACGGTTATTTTGGTCCGGAATCGGATGATGAGATTATTGCTGGAATTGTTAAAACCAATCCTGACTTATTATTTGTGGCCAGAGGCGCGGATAGTCAGGAACCATGGATTGCAAAACACAAATCCAAGTTAGGTGTTCCGATCATGATGGGGGTCGGCGGCAGCTTTGATGTAATTTCTGGCAAGAGCAAGAGAGCACCAAAAGTTTTCCAAAAAATGAGAATTGAATGGTTGTACCGTTTATTAAAAGAGCCTACGCGGTACAAAAGAATGCTTGCGTTGCCGAAATTCGCATTAAAAGTGGTGCGTGAGAAAGATAAAGTAACAAAAGTCTAGTCAAATGCCGATATTCACCTAGAAAATCAGATGAATAGCCTAAAAAAGGGATTGGAATTTGTTTTTGTAACAGCGTATAATTCAATGCGGTAGAGAAATGGGGGTCGACTGATCAAATGTTAATCATATACATCGCTGGATTTATCGTATGCATGGGACTCGCACTTGGCCTCACACCTTTGGTGAAGAAATTCGCCATTAAGATTGGTGCGACAGATGTGCCGAATGCTCGTAAAGTGCACACGAAAATTATGCCCCGCCTTGGCGGATTAGCTATTTTTCTGGCGTTTGTGTTAGGCCTGCTTGCCGTATTGCCGATTATTCCATATGAGTTCACTCCGCGGGAGGCCAACTTCATCAAAGCGCTGCTGTGTGGCGGCGGACTGATTGTACTTATCGGAGGTTTGGATGACCGATTTGAATTATCAGCAAAGTTGAAGCTGCTGGGCCAAATTGTCGCAGCATGTATTGTAGTTTTCGGTTTTGGTATTACTGTAGATTTTGTGAATATTCCATTTAACAATACGTATTCTTCGTTGGAAAGCTGGATTGCTATCCCGCTTACGATTTTCTGGATTGTTGGTGTCACCAATGCTGTTAACCTGATTGACGGGTTGGACGGGCTTGCTGCTGGTGTATCAGGGATTGCGATTGCTACGATTGCGGTAATGGCTTTCTTGATGGGTAACACGATGGTTGCCATGTTATGCCTGTTGCTTCTGGGTAGCATAATCGGATTCTTGTTCTTCAACTTCCATCCCGCCAAGATTTTTATGGGGGATACGGGATCGCTGTTCTTAGGCTTCTGCTTAGCTTTACTTGCTTTGCTAGGGTTTAAACAGATTGCCGTGGTTTCGTTTATTACACCTTTGCTTATTATTGGTGTACCGTTGTCAGACACGTTCTTTGCGATCGTGCGCCGTAAGCTGCAGAAGAAACCAATCTTTGCACCAGACAAAGGTCACTTGCATCATTGCCTTCGCGAGCTAGGCTTTAGTCATCGTCAGACTGTGCTCATTATTTATGGTATTGCTGCATTTTTTGGAGTTTTAGCTGTTATTCAATCCTCTGCCGCTCTTTACGAGGCGAACTGGGTTACCTTCGTAGTCATCTGCATCATGCTCTTCTTCTTGCAGATCGGTGCGGAAGTTACAGGTTTGATCGGTAAGACTAAACGTCCGCTGATTGATTTCTTTTTAAGAATTCGTATGAAGGCTAATCCGGAAAGAGGTTCCAAATCTTAATTTATTGATGGTATTATTCTAATATTTTCTATAACTAACAAAACTCATCCCTTTTCGGATGAGTTTTTTGTTGTTTTCCCTAAAAATATCGCTTCCTATGACCGATAAAGAACAAAGTGAAGGTTTACGAGAATTTATACTCAAAGGAGAGATATAACACATGCAACGCTTTAAGAGACCGTTCGTTTGGCTGATGCTGGCGGCTTTGATCGTTTCTATGTTCCCAGGTAAATACACGCCCATAGCGGCAGCGGCTACCACGAGCTCCACGACTTTCTTCAGTCCGGATGATCTCACATTACGTAATACTGTTCTGTTGAAACAGGATGTTGTAGCAACAACAGCTAATCCTAATCCTGAGGGACTTATTGACCGTTCTAGTGTTTACAAAGTAAGTAGCCCTACCTTTTCAATTACAGGAACCTACTCTCAGGTAACATCTTCCACGATGAAGGTTACTGTAGAGCAGCTTACAAAAGATAGCCAATCTAATAAATGGGTAACAGATGCTACTCATCTGACTACGGGAGCGGTAACAACAGATACCAATAGCCCGGATAACCGTTTTGTAGCATCTGGTCTTGTTTTGTATACAGGTTTTAATAAGGTGACCTTTTCTGGTATGCAAGGGAATCTCCAACGTTCAGAATCATTTTATGTTCTTTACGATAAAGTTCCCTATGTAACAGAATTAAAAGTTTTGGGTGGTCCTTCTGCGCTTAATTTAAATGAAGGAACACAAGTTGTTGTACCAGTATCTACAGTTACTCTTCAAGGTAAAGTAACGAATGCCACTAAAGTCAGTGTCTCCGTGAATGGAGGAACTGCATTACAAACTTCCCTATTGGAAGACGGAACATTTTTCACCCCCGCGCTGAACTTGAGTCCGGGATTAAGTACGCTTAAGATTGTTATTCAAAATGCTTCGGATTCAATAACAATAGACAGATCCGTATATTTCTTTGATAAGGATCAACCGTACGCTTCTTTGAACATCAACCACGACAATGCGGACTATAATATCTTAAATGATAATGTGCCTACGTTGACTGCTGATTTGACTCCAAGTGTTGCAGGTTTTACTGGACAGATCTTAGTTCCATATAACGTGGCTCCGTTTGCAACAAATGCTGTGCTAACTCTTAATAAAGGTAATAGTTCCGAAAAAGTTGTAACGATTAGTGCTGTGACAGAAGAATTAACAATTCCTGGTCCTGATGGCGTTACGCCAACGTATAAATTGGTTAAATTTAAGACTGCAGCTGATTTAGAAATCTTGGCGGGTGTAAATGACTTTAAATTGTCTGTAGATTATGGCAGCCACAGCAGTTCTCATCTTTATTCATATAAATTTTTGAAAAATGAGACTGTTATAACAGAAATGTACTACCTTCCTGGATATACAGGCTCAGGTGATCTTACCAATATCTCTAAATTGCCTTTGAATGGCCAACAGTTAGAGACGGATAGTTTCTATATAATGGCGAAGACAAATAGATCAACAACCCCAGCAGATATAACTGCAAACTATTTGCCTTTGAGTAATAAACCACTATCCATAGAATATGTAACTGCAGGCACAGGAACAAATGAATATATTTATAAAATATCAGGGTTCTCTAATGGTCAACAAAAGGTACAATTCCGTTATAAAGGATCCGAATCCTTCTATAATGCTGATATTTCATATGTATCGAAAAACTATATATATGTAAGTAATCTGCAAGATGGTCAGACCTACGAATTCGATTCCAGTGTAGAAAGAAAACTTAATGTCGCTGGGGAATATATCGGGTTCGAAAATATAGAAAATGCACAAGTGCAAATTAACGGTACAGACAGTAACTCATTATCTAGCAATCCTTTTAAGCTTGAAGTAGAAAAAAACTCAACAGTAAATAAAACAACTTTTAATTTCACTGTGACAATCAGTCAGACGGGACCACTGGTATACGGTGAGAATAAAATCGTGTTTACTGGAGTCTCAAGAGATAATGCTGGTAACCAACGTATTATCAAAAAAGAACTTAAAATTTACATCATTGATACCAACATTTCTGGGGTAAAACAATTCCATCCTACTTTAGGGGATAATCGTTTACCTTTTACAACTACAACCCTTTCTAATGAAGTCGAGCGTAATGCCATGCTGGCATTGCCGGCTGAGATTGTATATAAGGATGAAAAATATACAACAAACAAAGATAAATTCGACTTGGTACTACAAGGTAGTGGTGCTACAACGCTGAATCTTTATCAGGGCTCTACTCTGGTGTTTACTTCGACGGGGCAGGATAAGCTGCTAATTGACGGTACGGAATCGGATGGACCTATTGGTCCTAAACGTTATCCTGATGAAGTGGCTGCAAATGGTCTGTATTATGACTACATTGGCAGTGCTAAAAACTTTATTTTAAGATTACGTGACATTAAATTTGATGCCCCAGGAAGTCAAGTCTATACCCTAGAGCTTATTAACAAAACAGGGGCAAGAACTACACAACGTCTTGAAGTAGTGCGGGAAGTTGCTCCATATCGTCTTCTGTCACCTGTAGCGACGGTAGGTGAGCAAATTGTTGTTAACAAAAACTTTGTTCGTTTTGATATTGAGGCTGAAGGTGCCACTAAAGTAATAATTGGCAAAGAAGAAGCAATTAAACGTACGGATTTGCCAAATCAAGATCGCTTCACCTATGATTATGTGGGCTTAAAAGCAGACAAATCGAATCCCATTAAGATACAAGTGGTTCGTGCTAACTCCACAATAAGCGATACTATAAATGTGTATTATGCTAGTGCAGTGCAGATTGATACACAATATATGGCGGAGAAGGTAGCTACGAAGTATAGTGTCTTTAATAAAACCTTGGAATTGAACTTCCCTAAAGGTACGATTATGAAGGGATATACTAGCTCTGGTGCTGCAAAATATTATCCTAATACAAAACTGTTGTTTGGTATCGCGGATCCCGCTGATGGCGTTGTTGAACGTAAGAATGATTACGGGAACATTATCAACGTAACGGGTAGTGACGACAGAACCGAAGGCGGGGGCGGGCAGCTTGTGATTCCACAGGATCTTGCTCTACGCTTTACATCAACCGTTTCTACTAATAACTTTTCGAGAGTATCGGATATCTATTGGCTTAGTGGTGGTCTAGGAAATGATGGCGTTAATCTTGAGACCAACGGGGTTACCCCGCATTTCGTGGATGCCAGTGGAAAGACTGGATACTTTACGCAGTATAGTCAAACAAGAAAAATCGTACCTTCCCAACGTGGTGAATTGACGCTTACTTTCAACTCCAGCATTGTGGATGAAGTGGGATCGACTATTACAGTATTCCGATATACAGATTCAGGTAAGTGGGAGAACTTGGGCGGGGTCGTAGATACGAAAAAACATACCATCACCGTTCCATTCGATGAATTTGGTTATTACACTGTTATGAAGCTGCGCCGTGGTTTTGTTGATATTACGAATCATCCTTGGGGCAGAAATATAATGAATGGATTGTATTCCAAAGGATTTATGACTAATCTTCGAGCAGATGCATTCGGGGCGGATGATTTGACCACTCGTGGTGAATTTGCTACATTGTTGGTGAAATCATTAAGTATTCCTTTGAACTATGATGCTAATAAACAAACCTTCTTTGATATTGTGCCAGAAGCCGTCGCGGCCACATGGGATTTCAAACACATTGAGACAGCTGCTAGGGCAGGTATTGTTACAGGCCTCAGTGATGGCTTCTTTGGGCCTGATCAAGCCTTAACACGTGAACAAGCCGCAGTAATGATAGCTAGGGCGTTGAAACTCAAGATGTCGTTGAATGACAGTAAACTGTTGGCAAGCTTAAGCAAATCATTTGTTGATACAAGCAACATGGATTTCTACTCACGTCCTGCAATTGAAGCTATATCTAAAGCTAAGATTATGGAAGGAAGTGCTGTGACCGTTACAGGCCAAAAGAAGCCCGTCTATAACTTTAACCCGAAGGGTAAGTTGACTAGAGCAGAGGCCGGTAAGATTACTGTGGCACTCTTACAGAAGAGTACAAGCATCTTCCCTAAGAACTTTAACTAAAGAATAAAAAAAAGTGCTCCGGCCTGCGAAAAGTATTCGTAGGTCGGAGTTTTGATGTAAAGATAACAATTACCAGCGACATAAATTTTGTAATCTGCACCGATTTACGATACAATAATGTAGAAAATATTATTTTCTGAAAGGTGAAAGCCATCGATGAAACCGATTTTATCAAAAGCACAGTTGGATTACATGAAAGCCAAGAATATGTTTGAGAATAGAGCAAAAGTGTTGGAGAAGGAAATTGCAGCTAAACGGGCACTACAGGAGATCACTCAAGAGGTCATGGAAGAACTGGTGCAAGCAACAGGATTCCACGATTCATACAACGAGCTTGTTGTTACTGAGAATGCTCTGATCGAATGGTCTCATACTACAATCAAGCATGAGAAGAGCTACCGCGAGAACCGCGCAGCTATTGATGCAATGTATGACAATGTGAACTCGAGTCCTGAGAAGCGTCAGGAATTGATCCAATTATCTATGAAGATTCGTTAGAAACAATGTAATAGAAGCAAGCGTCGGCAACGGCGCTTTTTTTGTTTTTTGTAGGAATGTTTAAATTAATAGTACAAGTGTTAATGATTCTTAGTAAATATTGCATAATGACGTTTAGAAAGCGACTATGATATACTGTTTTCCGTAGGCACCCATGATTAACAATAGTTAGTAGAACATACATATGTATCTTCTAATGGGATCACACCGGAAAATATAAAAAAGAAGATTTTTTTTGAGAAACCGCAACTTTTTCAAATCTTCTGCGTTTAAGGTGTAGAGTCATTTACACAGGGGCTGAAATTAACCGCTGGTAAAGCCAATTTAACAAAATGGAAAAATTAGCTTTACGTGACTTGAGGCACATTGTATAATACTTAGGTATAATTAGGAATCTAGTATTGTCATGTCCTAAAATCGTTTACCAGTTTCTGTGATACCCGTCACAGACATTATTTATACTTAATTTGCTCAACTCGGGAAAGGGGGTGCATCGGCTAATGAGTGACATGAGCTACTCAACTAAAGAAAAATCTCAGTTTATGAACGTCCAAGGAGGAGAAAAAAAGGTTATGAAGAAAATTTTATCCGTAGCATTATCTACAGCAATGGCATTCTCGATGTTTGCCTCTGTAGCGTTTGGTGACGCAGCAACAACTCCGCAACAAAAATTTGATGCTTTGGCAGCGAAAGGTATTCTCAACGGATACCCAGATGGTCAAGCTCACCTTGAAAAAGATCTTACTCGTGCTGAGTTCGCGAAGATCGTTACTAAATTGTTCGACCTTACTGAAGTAACTAACAAATTGTCTTACAAAGACAAAGGTTACAACGCATCGAACTGGGCTGTGCCTTACATCGAAGCTGTTACTGCAGTAAACTACATGCAAGGTAAAGATACTGTTAAAGGTATCTTTGACTACAACGGTAAAGTAACAGTTGAAGAAGTTGCGGCTGTATTGTTCCGCGCTTTGAAATTGGAACAACCAACTACAACTGATAATTCTGCATCCGCATGGGCTAAAGGTTATGCTCAAGCAGTAATCAATGCAGGTTTGGTTGCTAAAGACACTAACTTCAAAGCTAACGCTAGCCGTTCTTTGGTAGTTGAAACAGCTTATGCTGTGGATCAATTGAGCCAAGCAGCTACAATCGTTTCTGCTGAAGCATTGAGCCCAACTAAAGTAGTTGTTACTTTCTCTGACAAAACTACTACAACTGTTGAATTGACAACTGCTCTTGTAGCAGGCGTTGAAACTACAATCAACTTCAAACACAATGATCATGATTACACTACAAAAGTAACTTTGGCAGCTCCTAAGGTTGTTTCCGCAGAAGCTCCAAATGCTAAACAAGTAGTAATCAAATTTAACCGTTCAATCGATGTTGATACACTGGCTGAATCCAGCAAAGTTATCGACGGCGTAGTAAAAGTAACTAAAGTGGGTAGTGATGTTAACGAAGTAGCTAATGCTAATGTTACCTTCAACGCTGACAACACTGAAGCTGTTATTACCCTGCCAGGAGTTAAATTCCTTAAAGGTAACTACACTGTAGTTCTTAACGATGCTGTAACAACAACATCTGCTGAAGCTATCCCAGCTTACACACAACTGATCACTGTTGCTGATACAGTTGCTCCAACACTTGCTTCTGCTAGCTCTACTGCAAAAGCAACTACTAAAGATGTATACGTGAAATTCAGCGAACCAGTTAAAACTACTGGTATTGTTGCTTACGTAAATGGTCAAGTTGCTACTGTAACTGTAACAAATGATACTTACACTGAGTATAAATTGTCTGCAGGAACATTGGATAGCGGCAAAACTTACGATGTATCGTTGCTTAACGTTACTGACTTTGCAGGTAATGTAGCTAATCCTAACCCAATCAAAACTACTGTAACTGTAGTTTCTGATGTTGCTGCTCCAGTAATCAAGAGCGTAACTCCAGTAAGTGACAAGTATGTTGAAGTTGAGTTCGACAAAACAGTTGATCGTGCTTCTTTGGTTGGTAATGTTCGCTTGTTGAACTCCGTTGGTGAAAGCCAAGGTACGTTCCAAGTGTTGACTACTGACAATGGCAAGAAGTTCACCCTTCAAAGCCCATTGACTAGCTTCCCTTCAACTGGAACTTTCACTGGTTCTGTAGTATTCGGAGCTTCTGTAAAAGATACTCTGGGTAACATTTTGGGAACAGCTGCTAGCCAAGCAATTACCTTTACTAAAGACACTGTAGCTCCTACTGTAACTGGTGTTACTTACACAACTACAGCTGTTAATAAAGGTCTGGTTCTGAAATTCTCTGAAAATGTTGTATACAAAGGTAAAGGCACCCTGCAACTGATTAATGATACTACTGGTGAAGCTACAACTGTACTTCACAATTCTAGTCTTGTTAAAGGTAGCGGAAGTACTTTCACTATCACTGGTGTAAGTGTACCAACTGCTGGTAGCTACACATTGCGTATTCCTGCAGGATTGTTCGTAGATAAATCCTACAGTGCAAATGAACTGACTGCTGCAGTATTGCCTGTAACAATCGGATCTACTTCAACTGACGATAAAGCTCCAGAATTGTTGGTTGTTAATGGCGCTGCTCCTATCAAGTTCTATGATAGCAAATCTGTTGGTGATGACACTTATGGTGATGCTTTGATCACTGTTGATCTGTTTGATGCTAGCGGTTTGAAATCATCCACAATTCTTGATAAAAACAGCTACACATTGAACAATGCTGGTCTTCCAAGCACTTCTTACGTTACAATTAAAACATTGAACGAAAAAGGCGAAGAAGTATCATCTGCTACTAACCCAACCCGTGCTCGTGCATATGTATATATCCCTAGCTCCAGCATCACAGAAACTAAAGACTATGTCTTTGCTGTGAATGGTGTTACTGATACTGCTGGTAACGTAATCGATGGTACAGTTGCACAACAAAAAGGTAAGCTGACTAGCAGAATTAGCCCTGCGTTTGATTCAGCTGTAGTATCCAGCGGAGGTTCAACTGAACTGATTCTCGGATTCTCCAAAGACCTGAATGAAGCTACAACTGAAGCTGACTTGAAAGCGAACCTGGAATTCTACATCAACACTGATGTTAATTCTAGCAACAAAATTTCATCAGAAAACATTCTTTCTATCACTCCGATTAAATACGGATCTGATAAAGGAAAATGGTCTGTTAAATTCTCCAAGAAAATCATTGATTCCGCTGCTGGTGCTAAAGAAGAACTTGATCTTAACGCCAACGGTGTTAACAGAATCATTGTTAAAGTTAAGAAAGACGCTGCAATCTTCGATGCTGATGGCAACAAGATCAAAGGCGAAACAGAAATCTCCGCTAAGTAATCTCCGATTACCGAAGCACAGAATAGCCTCTTCGGAGGCTATTCTTTTTTTATAGGTTTTTATCCCCAATAATGAGGAGGAACTTCTTTGAAATCGGTATGGAAAGTAACAACCGCAGCCGTATTGCTGGCTGGTGGTGTATGGGCTGGATCTCTGCTAAATATTACTGCTGAAGGTGCAGGTGTTGGTTCTCAGCCTGGCACAACGGATGATCCTGTAGTTACGAAAAGCTACGTAGATCAGCAAATTCAGAAAGCACTTTCAGGTGGTACAGTGACGACTCCGGTAGCGACTGCTACACCTGCGCCTAGTGCAACCACAGCGCCAGTAGCTACACCTGGTCAAAATAGCAGTAATGAATCTGTGATTGTTGATGTGAAGCCTGGCCAAACTTTAATTGCTTCTGCAGGCGCTGAATTTATCGTTCGCGCGGGTAAAGCAGTAATCGTTTCACAAGATGCGAATGGTGTGGCAGATTTAACAGATGGTAAAGATCTAACAAATGGACTAGCTGCACCATCTAACCACTTATTGTCCTTCCCTCGTGATGGTCGTGGAATAACTGTTCAAGAGGGTCAAACACTTGGTCTTGTTGTGATGGTTCGTGGTGGATATACCTTGAAATAATGTGTAATGATATATATTCATAATGCCCGTAAACAGACGTAATCATACCTTCAAACTGTTTTCCAAAGTTACAAATCATTGGCGCGATTGAAGATTAAGTGATGGACGCACAATATTCCTGTAATCTTACAAATTCACAGGAGGTGCTGTAACATGGCACGTAATAATCGTACAGTCGTACCTGAAAGTCGGACAATGCTGAAACAAATGCAATATGAAATTGCAGCTGAATTTGGATTATATGGGGCTCATTATGGAGGCGGGGCAGACACGGAGTTTGCTTCTGAGTTAGGAGCAGTCGGAGGTAGTGGTTCTGGCCGTAGTCAGTACCTTGGGCATCTAAGTTCAAGGGATAATGGGTCTGTTGGAGGAGAAATTACGAAGAGACTCATTAAGCAAGCTGAACAGTCTCTTTTTCAATAATATCAGGGGTTAGGATGCCCTTATTCCTTATCTGATATTGCTTTTTTATAGCGTGAAATCAATATTCATACTCTCACGGGGGGTTCTGTGTTTAATTGACACCACCCCCTAAATAAGATAATATGACTTTTGAGGAAAGCCTTAAACCTTTTCCATATGGAAAAGGTTCATTTTTTGAAGAGTTTAGTGAATGTAGGCATCAAATTTTGCAAAAATCCTTCATAAAAAGAAATCAGGCAAACCTGAATTATTTATATTATTTAGTTTTATTATTTGGCCTGTTATCATTAAGGAATCCCTTATACAGTGTCAGACTAACCATATGGGAGGTTGTTATACTTGTCTATTAAAGGGCGTCATTTGTTTACTTCTGAGTCCGTTACGGAAGGGCATCCGGATAAAATCTGTGACCAGATTTCCGACGCGGTATTGGATGCATTTTTAGTTAATGATCCTAATGCACGTGTAGCCTGCGAAGTAGCAGTAGCAACAGGTCTTGTACTGGTGATCGGGGAAATCAGTACCAAATCAGAGTATGTTGATATTCCTGCCATCGTACGCAATACCATCAAAGAAATTGGATACACACGTGCAAAATATGGTTTCGACTATAATACATGTGCTGTGTTGAGTTCTCTTAACGAGCAGTCCGCTGATATTGCCCAAGGTGTTAACTCTGCTTTAGAACACCGTGATCCTGCTCAAGTAGCTGAAGAAACAGCTAATATTGGTGCAGGCGATCAAGGGCTCATGTTTGGGTTTGCTACGAACGAGACACCTGAACTGATGCCACTGCCGATTGCTTTATCACATCGTATTGCACGTCGTTTATCTGAAGTTCGTAAGAACGGAACCTTGGACTATCTTCGTCCAGACGGTAAAACACAAGTTACGATTGAGTATCAAGATGAAAAACCTGTACGCGTAGACGCTATCGTAGTATCTACACAACATGCAGAGGAAATTTCTCTTGAACAAATTCAGGCGGATATTAAAGAACATGTTATTTTGCCTGTTGTTCCTGCGGAACTGCTTGATGCAGAAACCAAATACTTTATTAACCCAACCGGACGTTTTGTTATTGGGGGTCCTCAAGGGGATGCTGGTCTAACTGGCCGTAAAATTATCGTCGATACATACGGCGGATATGCTCGTCATGGCGGCGGAGCATTCTCAGGTAAGGATCCAACTAAAGTGGACCGTTCTGCGGCTTACGCGGCTCGTTATGTAGCTAAGAATCTTGTAGCTGCTGGTTTGGCCGACAAATGTGAGATCCAACTTGCCTATGCCATCGGTGTAGCTACTCCTGTCTCGATAAATGTGGATACATACGGAACAGGTAAAATCAGTGAAGAGAAAATGGTTCAACTGATCAGCAACAACTTTGATCTTCGCCCTGCGGGCATCATTTCTATGCTTGATTTGCGTAAACCGATTTATAGACAAACTGCAGCTTACGGTCATTTCGGACGTACTGATGTTGATCTTCCATGGGAACGCGTAGATAAAGCAGAATTGCTAAGAGATCAAGCAGGGTTGTAATTCATCATACGGTCTTATAATATGTTAACCCGCAAGTTGGCCATGGTGTCAGCTCTGCGGGTTATTTTGCGTGCGAAAACGAGCAAGGCTAGTGAATCTAACCATAGAGAAGTAGACTACTAAACTTTGCCAGCCTTTTAGCCGAAATATAAGAATATACATAAAGACGATAGTATGGCTTGAGAGGAGTCTATCACGGAATGAAAAGAAAAATTTCAATATGGACGGCACTTATTCTAGCGGGAGAGTTAGTACTTGGTTCGGGTTATCCTGCTATTGGAATAGGGAATTCAGCAGTGTACGCTGCATCAGAGTTTGGTATAACAGTCTCACCAGCGCCTGGAGCAAGTTATGTAAGTATAGGATCATCCCTTAGACTGAGCTTTGATCGTCAAGTAAACCCGCAGTCAGGTGAAATTACTATTACGGGTCAAGGTGATAGCTCACCTTTTTTAACGATTCCTATTGGTAGTTATGGTCTAATTGGTAGTTCAAAAGATTACGAGCTTAAGCTAAATCAACAGTTTACTTCAAACAAGACTTATACAGTGACAATCCCTAAGGGGTTGTTCAAGGATAATGATGGTAATGAGTCAGGTGTTACTTCATGGGCATTTACTACTGCGCCTGAGAGTAATACAGCGATTACGGCAGGCAACTTTTCACCTGCTAATAATACAAGAGTGGATGCAGGAGCCCTTAAGGAGCTAAGTCTAACCTTAAATAAAAACCTGATAAAAGGTGGAGGTTCCATTCGAATTTTGTCGTCTGCAGATAATGCAACCGTACAAGAGTTCAAAATTAAGGATGATGATACTAGAGTCAACGTTCAGACTGATGCTAACTCTACTACAGTTAAACTAACATTGGATAAAACATTGGCCTCCGGAAGTAACTATTATGTTCTTATAGATTCTTATGCTTTTAAGGATGTTGATAATCGAACGTATTCCGGGATTTCAAGCGGTGATGTGTGGAGCTTCTCTACTAAAGGTGTGGCAGAGATTCCAGTGACTCCTGCACCGGCAAACGGATCAGGTGGGGTATCTACCACTGGAGCCCTACAGCTTACATTTGATCGTCCTATGATGCCTGCAGCTGGAACCATAACAGTATCTCCAGGTGCAGCTAACGATGCTAGAACGAGATGGCTTAATGTAAACTCCCCAGCCGTTACAGGAGGAAGCAGCAGAACTATAACATTGCTTCCAGCATCAGCAGCATCACCCTTGCTAAACAGTACGCAGTATACGGTGACGATACCGCAGGGAGCTTTTTACGATCAAGACGGAAATGTATTTCCGGCTTCGGGTGCGTATACCTGGACATTTACAACGGCTTCTTTGACAGGACTTAACGTAAGTGCGCTAAATCCAGCTGACCGGAGTGAATCCATAGCTAACAACAGATCATTTTCTGTCACATTCAATCGTAATGTGAATTATAACAGTGCTGTGGAAAATGGCGTAGCACTTTATAAAAGTGGCGGCGCACAGGTTCCGGTTACTGTTAACCGGAGTACAACTGCTGCAAACGAATATGTAATTACACCTAAAATAGCTTTAGATAGCGACTCAACCTTTTATATTGATATTGCTAAAGGAGCTTTTGTAGACGCTATTGATGCTAATGTTATCTATGATGGACTAAGCGGAAAAAATTCATGGAGCTTCCGGACCTTGTCTCAGGACAAAACAGCTCCACAGCTCACATCTGCATCACTCGAGAACAATCGGACCATTCGTTTAAAATACAATGAGAGCCTCAACTCTTCCATTGCACTGTTGATCTCCAGTTTTAGTGCTACGGTGAATGATGAGAGTCGTACAATTGAAAGTGTCTATATCCAGGGAGACAGCGCCTATGTGGTACTCAGTACAGGGGTAGCGGTTGGACAGAATGTGAAGGTTAGCTATACAGGGGGTCTGCGGACCATTCAAGATCCAAGCGGAAATGCAGCCAGCACCTTTAGCTCAAAGCAAGTTACTAACACTATCGAGTCCTCCATGCCTACACCCAAAGATGGACGGATCACGGGTAGAACGGTAGCGTTGAATTTCAATGACTCCTTAAAGGCAGTTTCCTCTTACGCACATAGTCAGTTTCTAGTGACTTCAGATGGGGGATCCCTAGGGGTCAACTCCATAAGCTCTAGCGGGAACACTGTATATTTAGGCTTAAATAGCGATGCTTCTAATGGCCAGACCGTTCGTGTCTCCTATTATGCAGGCTCTTATCCTTTGCAGAATTCTTTTGGACAAAATATTGCGGATTTCACAGATTTCTACATTCGCAACAGTAATGATACAATTCCACCCGTGTTCCAAAGTGCAACCGGAGGTGGAAATAAAATCCTTCTGAATTACAATGAAGGCTTGTCAACGACAAACCTCCCGATGAACAGCCAGTTCTCTGTGCTTGTTGGCACCACTCCTAACTATGTTACGAATGTATCGGTCAGTGGCTCACAGGTCACGCTAACGCTCCAGAGTGCTTTGACGGTGAATCAGAATGTTACTGTATCCTATGTTCCGGGGACTACCGGAATAAGCGATTTAAATGGAAACCGTGCAGCTTATATTAACCTGCAGCCTGTGTCTATCTCGGAAAACAGCGGAACTAGCATACCTGAGATTAGTTCTGCCACCATCAATGGCGACGAGCTTACGGTTACATTCAGTAAAAACATGCAGGCATCTGGTTCCCTCTACGCTAATCAGTTCGGAGTTAGAGCAGATGGGAGCAGTATGGGTGTACAAAACTACACTTTGTCAGGGGATATTTTGAAAATAACAACATCCTCAGTAGTAAAGACCGGACAAACTATCGATTTGTCCTATATGTCAGGATCAGGTACGATCAAGGATCTGAACGGTAATGTATTGTCCTCATTCTCTTCTCTCTCTGTTAAGAACCTAACCGGCGTGAGCACCGGAACGGGAAATCGTCCATCCTATCTAGGGACGCTTGCAACAAGTGAGTTTGGAAAAGAATACGCGCTGCTGAAGAGTGACTCTTCACAAATCGTGGATGACCGTTCGTTATACAATCAATCTGTAAAAAGATATACCTTAAACACAGATCGCCTGACGGCCAGTTATGAATATCTGTATAAGGCAAGTAGTGATACATTAGCTTTTGAGGTGCCTGCTACAGAACAATCGGCCTATGTGACTGTTCCTTTAAAGCCTTTGCTTGATGCTGTAAATCGCAGTAAAACCACAAAATTTATGATACGTTATGGCGATCACTTATATAGCGTAGGACTAGACGATATCGATATGAACGGATTAGCGACTAGCTTGATTGCAGACAGTAAAAATATCTCGCTGGTGTTCCGCTTAGAAAAGGTTCCGGCAGGTACGTTCTCCCCATTTGAGCAAAAGCTAAAAACTATGGGGATGCAGAGCGTTACTAGTCTTATGGATGTCCGGGTGACTGCGATAGTAAGCAGCAATTATTCTAATGCTAAGGCATTATCGGTACCTGGAGAATACACTGTGCGTACAACTTCTTCATTGAACAATGCGCAGACATCTGCTGCTAGACTGGATCTTTCCTATTACGATGCAGCCTATCTGCCAACAAAAGTAAGTACGGTAGGTAGCTATACGATTATTCGTGCTCGTACGGAGGGTAATCAGGTGTTAGGAACTTTTATATCAACCCGGGCCTTCTCAGATATGAGTAAGCATTGGAGTAGTTCGATCGTAGCAGAGCTTAGTGCAAAAACTATTATCGATAGCAGTTATGGGACTACATTTAGTCCAGAAAAAAAGATTACCCGTGCAGAGTTTGCAGTAATGCTTAGCCGGGGACTCGGTTTGCTAGGCGATCGCGAGACCGCACAGCGCTTCCGGGATGTGCAGCCTTCTACACAAACTGGAGACTATATTGGTGCAGCAGCTAAGGCTGGTATTATTACAGGGAACACAGATGGCTCCTTCCGGCCTAATGATAATATCACTCGTGAGCAGATGGCAATCATGATGATTCGGGCAATGGAATACACCAAACATCCTATTACATTAAGCGGCACTTCTGCCTCAACACTGGCTCGCTTTAAGGATAAGTCCAAAATTCAGAATCAAAGTGCAGAATTCGTAGCTAAAGCTGTGCAATCGGGGATTATTTTGGGAATGACCACAAGTGAGTTCCAACCTCAGGGTAATGCCACTCGTGCACAAGCTGCTGTGATGTTGCATCGGATGCTGAAGCAAACAGATTATTTGTAGAATAAATTGATTGGTAAAGCCTGGCATTCTGCTGGGCTTTTTTTTATGTTAATAGTTTGTGCTACGAGACTCTATAAAGCTTGAAATCTCTCAATTTCGCAACTTTTTCGCTTATTTTCAGTCTATTAAAAGAGTACTAGAAAAATAGGAACCAGTTTCCAGACTTTTGATAACGGACTTGAAGAGTAAAAAAGAGATGGGAGAGTTACGTCGAAATGAATGAAGTTTTCATGGAGAAGAAGAGTAGAGAAGTTGTTCGGGGAATAAAATTATCATCTACTAAAAAATGGGTTGCCGCTTCATTAGCAGGTGTGTTGTGGATTATGCCTGTAATTGGCAGTGAAGGCTTAGCTATGTTTGGTCATAGTTCCACACCAATTGCTACCGCAGCCACATCTAATTTTAAAGTAAGCAAGCTGGGAGAAGAAGTAATTACTTCGGGCGCCATTATGATGAAATACAAATATACGGCTACACGTTCAGGAGCGAGTGCTTCTGGCTTGGCGGATGTTATTCGCGTTGACCTCAACAATCCATATGTTTCATTAGATGTTATGACAGGTAAAGGTGGAAACCTGACAACACGTCAAAGTACTGGCGGGATGGCTAAGGAAACTGGAGCCGTGGCTGCAGTAAACGGAGATTATTTTAATACAGGCGGGGAAGGCGCTCCGATTGGTGGACAAGTATCCAGTGGTGTCTTGGTTTCCACCCCTTCGCAATTGGATGGAATGTATGCCTTTGCAGTGACTAAGGACCGCAAGCCTCTTATTGATGAGTTCAGCTTTGAAGGAATGATAACCGCACCTGACGGCGCACAGTTTGAGATATCCGGTATCAATAAAGGTGCTTATAGTCCTGAAGGTGGAAGCTCTACTTATAGCCATGCTAATGCAATGTACATCTATACGGATGTATGGACCGCACTCGATCGTCCCAAAAACAGCTCAACCACACCGACAGAGGTGCTCGTTGAGAACGGCGTAGTTACTCAAATATCTGAAAATGCTGCGCTTCCTACAGCGGTTCCAAAGGGAGCTTATATTTTGCGGGCCCATGGCTTAGCCGCACGGTATGTTACTGCCCATCTGACTGTAGGACAACCAGTAACAAGTGTGTACTCCCTGAAATCCAAGACTACGCAGCAATCGCTAGATCCTGCTAATCTGCAAACAATGATTGGTGGACATACGATTCTTGTAAATAACGGAAAAGCTGCAACGTTCTCTCGCTCGACTAGCAGTATTGGCGGTTATCGTGCACGTACGGCTTTAGGATACTCTCAGGATGGACGTTATGTTTATATTATAGCTACTGAAAAAAATGGCAACAGCTCAGGAATGTCATTGACCGAGCTGCAATCTTTTATGACCAATATTGGAGTCTGGAAAGGTCTTAACTTAGACGGAGGCGGCTCTACAACGATGGTAGACCGGCCTCTTGGTGAAAGCTCAGCCACACTAACCTTTAATACAGAGTATGGCACAGAGCAGCGCAGCATTGTTAACGCGCTTGGTGTTTATACTAACGCACCACAAGGTGAAGTAAAAGGAATTAAAATTAGCGGAAGCACTTCGCTATTAGTTGGACAAAAGGCTACTTATTCGTTAAAAGGTTATGACACTTACTATAACCCTATAGATGTAGCAGCAGGCAATCCTACTTGGACATCAAGCGGAGGAAGCGCAACTGTAAGTGCAGGAGAAGTAACGGCAGTGAAGCCAGGCACCGTTACCTTAACGGCTAAAAGCGGCGTAGCAAGCGCTTCTACAACCCTTACAGTCTTGGGTGGAGATGATCTATCCAGCATGAGTGTAGGCACTGCTACAGCGCCACTGACAGCTGGGACAACTGTATCTGTCCCTGTAAAGGCCTCTACGAAGAGTGGAGCAACCATAAGCGTTCCAGATTCAGCGCTGAAGTGGGAGTTTGTAGGCTTTAAGGGAGTCGTGCAAAATGGCAAGCTTACTGTAAACTCTGTGGATGCAGGGGTTACTACAGGTTACGCTATTGCTCGTTATGATGGATTTAGCACAGCGGTTGTATTATCGACAGCAGCAGCTACAACATGGGAAGATTTCGAGAAGGTAAGTTATCCAGTCAACTTTACTACCAATGTGCCAGCGGTACAGGGGACTGCAACAATAGTAGACGGATCGGCTGAAAGAGTAGGCTCCAAGGTGCTGTCACTCAGTTATGATATGACGGCTGGCAGCGGTAAAATGTACGCTTATGCTCAACTTAACGGCACAAGTGGAAAAGCCGTTCCAGCGCTTGCAACTTCGATGTCAGTTGATGTGATGGGCGATATGAGCTTAAATTGGCTGCGTGCTGAGTTTGTAGACAATAGTGGAGCTACAGCCTATGTAGATCTTGCGAAGATTATCGATTGGAACGGTTGGAAGAACATAAACATCGACTTGTCAGGATCAGGGATTAAATTCCCGGCTACGCTGAAGAGACTTTATGTAGTCAACGTAGAGGAAGGCCAGGATGAACGGGCGAAGACAGGTACCGTTGCTTTTGATAATATCACCTTCACAATGCCTTCACTTTCCAGTGATGCAGGGTTACCAAAGGGTACGGCTTCGATGAGCATCGGCTCCAAAGCAATGACCGTAAACGGAAATAAGAAGGCTATTGATGTAGCTCCAATTGTGAAAGACGGCAGTACTTATGTGCCGATCCGTTATGTGCTGGATGCTTTTGGAGGGAATGCTACCTGGGATCAGGTGAATAAGAAGATCATGGTGTTGCGCGGAGCCAAGGCACTGGATCTGACGGTAAATAAAAAGGAATACCTGTTAAATGGTAAGCGACAAAGTGCTGAAGTAGCACCTATTATTTTACAGGGTAGGACTTTAGTACCTCTGAGACTGGTTTCTGAACAGTTAGGATTAACTGTAAAATGGGAACAGAAAACGAAGACCGTAACTATCGAATCGTGATATGTTAATATATAAGGAAAACCTTAATACGATCCGATAGAAAAGGGGCAAGCATCCGTGGAATTTCAAGCCGATGCGATTGATCGCGTTATTAAAAATACCATCGACGTGATGGAGAGCAGCAAGTATCAGATTTTTGAAATATTGCAGGTTGCACGTGATGAACTTGCTGCACTCAACAAGGAACTGCAGCGGGTCATGGACGAAACGGATGAAACGTTGAAAAAGGTAGACAAGCTGGAGCTACAGTATCACCGCTCCAGAATCCGGCTGACAGAGGTCAGCCGGGACTTTGTCCGCTACTCAGAGAAGGATATCCGTATTGCTTATGAGAAGGCTACGGAGCTTCAGCTCGAACTCATGATGACGCGTGAGCGAGAGGTCTATCTTCGAAGCAGACGTGATGAATTACAAATGCGAGTGCGCAGTGTCGAAAATTCTGTAGAGCGTGCAGAGTCAATTGGTTCGCAAATGAGCGTAGTGCTCGAATATTTGTCGGGAGAACTAGGCCAAGTGACGAGAATTGTCGAATCTGCGAAGAACAGACAGATGATCGGACTCAAAATTATCCTGGCTCAAGAAGAAGAACGGAAGAGAATTGCCCGGGAAATTCATGATGGTCCCGCTCAAATGCTGGCAAATCTAGTCCTTAGGACGGAAATTGTAGAAAGAATGCTGGTAAAGCAGGAATTTGGGCTGGTGCAGGACGAAGTAGTAGATTTAAAAGGGCAGGTTCGTAACAGCCTGGAAGAAATGCGTAAGGTTATTTTTAATTTACGACCGATGGCTCTCGATGATTTGGGCTTGATTCCGACTTTGCGGAAATATGTGCATGATTTTGAAGAGAAGACGAAACTGCGGACGACTTTGGAAACCCGGGGACAGGAACACCGACTATCTTCAGCGATGGAGGCGGCGGTATATCGTCTTGTTCAGGAAGCATTGTCTAATGCAGCAAAACATGCCTACCCAAGCTTCGTATTGGTGGAGATTACATACCAAGCGCAGTTAATTAAGATTGTGATTAAAGATAACGGATTAGGCTTTAATGTACAAAAGTTAAAAAATCAGCAAGGTAATCGGGAAAGCTTCGGGCTAGTAGGTATGCGGGAACGTGTAGAACTGCTTGAAGGAAGAATGGAAATTGTATCAGCCGAGAATCAGGGGACAACAATCGTGATCCATATTCCGACGAATGTGGAGAAGGGGAAGGAGTAGTGTGATGGAGAACTTAAACTCTAGTAAAACGCCCATTAAGGTTCTTTTGGCGGATGATCATCAGCTTTTTCGTGAAGGGCTGAAACGCATTTTGAATATGGAGGAGGATATCGAGGTCATAGGGGAGTGCGGCGACGGTATTCAGGTATTAGAGTTTTGTAACGGGACTAAACCGGACATCGTATTGATGGACATCAATATGCCTGTTGAGAATGGCGTAGAAGCCACTCAAAAACTTCGGGAAATGTTCCCGGAGGTTAAGGTAATTATTTTATCCATTCATGATGATGAGAGTTATGTATTTGAGACCCTTCGTAAGGGCGCCAATGGTTATTTATTGAAGGATATGGAGGCCGAATCCCTTATTAATGCCATTCGTTCGGTCTGTGAAGGACATGCCTTTATCCATCCAAAGGTTACTGGAAAGCTTATCAATCAATTGCGGCGTATGACTTACCTTAACGAGACTGGTGTAACTACAGATACAGTGGTGAAGGAAGCTGGTGTTAAATTTATTGCTGGCGACAACAATCCTCTGACCCGTCGTGAAGCAGAAGTGCTGCGTCTAATGGCTGAAGGTAAGAGCAACAAAATGATTGGTGAATATTTATTCATTAGTGAAAAAACAGTTAAAAACCATGTTAGCAGTATTTTGCAAAAAATGGAAGTGGATGATCGGACTCAAGCTGTTATTAATTCGATTAAATATGGCTGGGTAACCTTGTAGAAGCTTCACAGTAATACGTTACATATAGGAAAGAAATTAAGTAGACACAGCTTGCTTCCCTGATGGGTGTTCTAGGCAGTCACCGACCTTTTAATGCCGGCATATAGTGTTGGTATACAGAGGAGGTGCATCTCCATGGTAGCCCAGTTGATATGGATTGCGGTTGTTTATGTATCCGCTGCAGTGATGATTCATATGTTGCATAACCGGCAGAAGGTGCGTAAAACACCGCAGTCCGGAAAATGGATTCATTATATTTTTATTACCCGCAATCATGAATCTGTTGTGGAATGGTACATTCGGGCACTGACATTTCAAGCTCTTCTAACCGGAAAACGATTGCGAGTAACGTTCATGGATGATGGTTCGAGCGATGGAACACTTGGGATAGTTTCCAAAATGGCCGCTAGTGGCTGCTCTATCGATCTTGCAACATCTATGTACTCTCTTCAGATGAGTGAAGAATTGCAGCATGAAGGAATTGTAGTAGACTTGCGGCTGTCAGGGCAGTCTGTATCGCTGCCTTTTATGGGGATGGCAGGAAGTAGGGGATGCGAATCAAAGCGCAACAGATCTTAAGTAAATATGTAAGTAACGGGTGAAGCACACTCTCCAAGAACTGGGGGAGTGTGCTTTTTGCGTTTGGGGAGACGGAGTCGTGAATTTGGGATCAAATATGGAGTTGCTAAGTACAAGCGAGAGGTAGGAGGGATTATTATGCAAGTCGCTGTATATGCTGTGGAATGCAGGGGGAGCTGGAGGGTTGAAATTTCATTAGATCTTAGCGTGGATAGATGGTGGTGGTCTGTAGCTAGACCGGAGAAGAAAGCTGGGAGTTCCTTAGCGGCGAATAGTTTGGTTCTGCTTTCTTCTGCGTTGCCGCTAGGTTGGGCTGTGAAGCTCCGGGACAACTTTAAACAAAGAAGCGCAATGGGCACCTGGGGGATTAAGGAGTGGGGGCAATATATTAATAGTATGCTTGAGGCTGAGTTGAGAGAGGAGAAAGAGGCAGGGGGACTGTGGGAGGCACAGTGGTTAAATGATGGAATATTCATATGGAAGCCTAATGAATCAAGTTTCGGAATAGATCAGGACAATAAGAAGAATGAAAGATACGATTGGTGTGAAAAAGAGGATTTTCAATCTGGATTACTAGAATCGGATTCAGAACAATTATTGCGGGCTGTGGCCGGGCGCTCTTTATTGGAGCCGGAAGTAGAAGCGCTGCTGGCAGAAGAATTGCCAGAGCTAGGGGGTTGCTGGCGCCAGGCGGCACAACTGGCGTATCTGCAGGGGCGGCTGTTGCTTACAGCCGCCGTAGGCAGTGCGACCCTGGCTACGCACAGGGCGCGGGCCCGCCAGCTCCCTGCGGGTGCTGGCGTTATGATGCGTGCGGCGGCTAAGCTGCCGCACGTATTGTGGCGCGGCGCTGTCGCTCGCCGCAGGGTTTTGCGCTGCCTGCGTTGCGGCAGCGTGCCCACCGCCGCACGGAATGCGCCGCGTGCGGGCTTATGGGCTGCGCCTATTGCGAGGCCTGCCTCGCGCTTGGGCGCAGCCGGGCTTGTGCGCTGCTGCTGCGCAGCGCAGCACTTCCGGCCGTGCGGTGCACGGCCGCCCTTGACCCCCTCCGTGGCCGCAGGCCGGTGGGGGCTGAGCCCAGCGCAGGCGGGAGCCGCTGGCGCTGCGCTGGGTTTTCTGGCGGAGCCGCGCAAGCGCTCCGCCAGTACCTGCCCAGAGCGGTTTCTGCTCTGGGCGGTAACGGGAGCGGGGAAAACGGAGATGATCTTCCCGCTCCTAGAGGCCGTGCTCGCCGCCGGAGGGCGGGCGCTGGTAGCGACGCCGCGCCGCGACGTCGTACTTGAGCTCGCGCCGCGGCTCGCCCGGGCTTTTCCGGCGGAGGTTCTCGCCGTACTTTATGGCGGCAGCGCAGATCGCTGGGTGAGCGGTCGCTTAACGCTTTCGACCACCCATCAGCTCCTGCGCTTCCATCAAGGTTATGATCTCGTAATCATCGACGAGCTGGATGCGTATCCTTACCACAATGATCCTATGTTGGCCTATGCCGCTGAACATGCCTGTAAAGTGGACGGCTCTTTCATCTATTTATCAGCTACGCCACCACAAGAAATGCAGCGTTTGGTCCGGTTAGGCAAGCTTCCACATGCCAGAGTGCCTGTCCGCTTCCATGGTCATCCCTTGCCTATCCCGCAGCATTTGAGTATACCCTCGGTTCTAACCTGTCTGAAGCGTGGGAGTTTGCCAAGATCGCTTATACAAAATCTTCAAAAGTCACTGGAGCGAAAAGCACAAATTTTTCTATTTGTGTCTCGAATAGCTCATATCGAAGGATTGCTGATCCTACTTCGTCGTAGCTTTCCCGGCGTGGTTATTGAAGGCACCTCGTCCAAGGATTCATTTCGGGCAGAAAAGGTGACTGCTTTTCGCAACCGTATCATCTCTTTGTTAGTAACTACTACGATCCTGGAACGGGGAGTTACCGTGCCACGCAGTGACGTATTTATTTTGGATGCAGACAGTGGTCTTTTTGACGAAGCCTCTTTGGTACAGATGGCAGGCCGTGCTGGTCGTTCTAAAGATGATCCTGATGGCCATGTTGTATTTGCCTCCCCTCAGTGGAGCCGATCCCAGCGTGGAGCGATTGCTCAGATTCGTACTATGAATATCATCGCTCGCCGCCATGGATATTTCCGTAAAGGTGGGGCTAAATGAATACCATGCTTATAGGGGTACAAAAATCTTTGTCTCTCCTCCTCACCCCCTCGTTGTCTCAATGTCTAACCTGCGGGAAGCACAGCCGACAGTCCTCACAGCTGCCTGGTATCTGTAAGGATTGTGCGGAATCCATTCCTTGGATACGCGCTCCACGTTGCTTGGTTTGTGGGCGGCATGTAGGCTGTCCAGACTGCACTCGCAGCGCTGAGCCCTCACCCATTGTATGTAACCGGAGTGCGGTAGCCTACACTAATGAGATGAGAGAATGGCTCGGTCAATATAAATATCGCGGGAATGAACGATATGCCCCTCTGCTTGGACTCATGCTGGATAGGGCATATTTAACCCTAAAGGAGGAAAAGCAACAGGGGGCTCTTTCATCCCAGAAGGCATCGTTTTTTCATCTTATTCAACATAAAAGGTACAAAAAAAACAGCCTTTGGTCAGCTGATTTATTAGTTCCGGTACCTGTCAGTGATTCAAGGCTTCTAGAACGGGGCTTTAATCAAGCGGAAAGATTGGCCGATGTCCTATCTCGGCATAGAAAGATTCCACAGCTACCGCTACTAATTCGTACGCATCATACAGGTAAGCAGAGCTTTAAAGGACGTGCGGAGCGATTGGCAGATATGAAGAATGCTTTTGGAGCAAATCCGGCAGTCTCCACACTATTTAAGGATTGGCTGAAAGATAACTCACCTATAAGCCATCCTATTCGAATTATTATTGTTGATGATATCTATACAACCGGAAGCACGATTCGTGCTTGTGCCGAAATTCTAAAACAAATGGTTTCTAACTATGATTATGTTGCAGAAATCTATAGCCTAACCTGGGCGCGTTCCTAAAACGCGAAAAATGCATGATTGTGAACAGCTATATCCATTCCATTAAGGATTAGTTGCGGTTGGTAGCGTTTCTTCTGTCCCATAGACGAATTCCTTGCAATCATGTAATCTAGGAGCATAAGAATATTATGCATTGCACAGAATGTACGGAGAGGAGCGGCTGCTTGTTATGAATCTAGACAATTGTCCAAGGTGCGGCCGGTTGTTTGTCAAGAATCTTATGGGGTTGTGCTCGGCCTGTATCAAAGAGCTGGAGCATGAATATGAGATCTGCGTGAATTATTTACGGGAAAACAAAGGAACCAACATTCAGGAGCTCTCCGATGCTACGGGGATTTCTATTAAAGAGATTACCCGCTTTATTCGCGAAGGCCGGATTTCTATAGCTAATGCACCCAATATGATGTACCCTTGCGAAGTGTGTGGTACACTGATTCGGGATGGCCATATGTGTGACAGCTGTCGTAGCCGGCTCAGGAAAGATCTCACGAATGCTGTCAAGGAAAATTCTGCTGAGGATACTACTAAAAAGACATCTGATGGTGCATATCGTGCCATAGATAAGCTGCGTGACCTATAAAATCTGCAAAAAAACGTTTGCAGCTATAAAGAATGTTTCAGTCTACGCCGATAAACTTAGTAAAGATTATCGGCTTTTTTATATTAGAAGGAAGGTGGAAGTTATGAAAATTAACGAGACCGGACGAATTAACGCGATTAATCCGTATCAACGCAGCGCGGAAGCGCAAAGGCAGGAACAAATGAAGAAAAGCACACGCAAGGATGAGGTTTCGATCTCTGATGAAGCGATTCAACTCTTGCAAGCACAAAACACTGGCAAGAATGATCCAGAACGCGCACTTAAGATCGACAATCTAAAGCAGCAGGTCTCCGCAGGTACCTATCAAGTTGATGCATCTAAGCTAGCAGAGAAACTCGCCCCTTACTTTAAGCAATCCTCCGAGAATTAGGTGAAAACATCCATGGCATTGACGACATTAATAGAACTATTGGAGCGGCTAGATGGAGTGCATGTTCAAATGCTGGATCTGGCCGCTGAGAAGAAACAGACAATTATGGATAACAAGGTGGATGCGTTAATCGACATCCTTAACCGTGAATCCAAGCTAATGAAGGTAATTGGGCAGCTCGAGGAAGAGCGAATATTAGCCGCATATACCGTTTTGCAAGGTGTGGGTATTCGTTCCAACCTGAACCTGAACCTAACGGAGCTGTCCAGGCTTATATTTGACCCTGAAGACAAGGCACGACTGCTGCATATTCAGCAGAAGCTTTCGGGCACTTTGCATCGCCTGAAAGAAGCCAATGACCTAAATCAGAAGCTGATAGAGCAGTCGCTTACATTTATAGATTATTCTTTGGATCTGTTGGTCGGAAGACCAAATCAGGATATCACTTATCATCGTCCGTCCGACAAAGGTAACAACGTAAATCGGTCGGGGATTTTTGATGCACGAGGTTAGAATTGTACTGATGAAGTGTTCTGCCGGAGCAGAACATAAGGAGGAGTAAGAAGCATGACATCCACATTTCACTCGATAGAGACGGCGAGACGCAGCCTTTTTACTCAGACCGCAGCTCTTAATACAACTGGACACAATATCGCTAATGCGAATACCGAAGGTTATACTCGTCAACGTGTTAATATGCAAGCCTCTTTACCTATTGAAGCGTACGGATTGTTAAAATCTACCGTTCCAGGTCAAATGGGTACAGGGGTGGAATTCTCATCTATCGATCGGATTCGAGAAATGTTTCTGGATGATCAGTACCGTGGTGAGAACGCTGCTTTCGGCAACTGGAGTCTTCAAGCAGATACGCTCTCTAAGCTGGAAGCTATCGTTAATGAGCCATCGGATACAGGCATTCGTACAGTTTTGGATAACTTCTGGAAATCGTGGTCGGATCTAAGTAAGAACCCTGAAGATCCAACAGCCCGTAAGATTGTAGTGCAAACTGCACAATCTTTGACAGATGCTATGAACTACATGAGCACGCAACTGAATAATCTGGAGCGGGATCTAACCACTAATATAGATGTTAAGGCAAAAGAAGCTCAAAATTACCTGACTGCTATCGCAGATCTAAACAAATCAATCTATAAGATTGAGGGTATGGGGGATCATGCAAACGATCTACGTGATCAACGCGATCTGATGGCGGACAAGCTCTCCAAAATTGCTAATATTACTGTTGTAGAGACGGAAGAGGGTTATAACATTTCTCTGGGTGGACAACCTCTCGTAGAGGGTGGAGAAGTTACCGCAACCGTAGATAGTGCATTTCTTAATAATGCTTATACCTCCGGAACCTTGAAGGGCGGCGAGGCATACGGTATGATTTTCTCCAATAATACCTATGTTGCCGATTACAAGAAACAGCTCAATGATTTGGCGAGCACTATTGCTACAGGTGACGTTGAAATTACAGTGCCAGCTGGCTCCAATCTTCCTGAGGGCACAGTGTTGACAAGTGATGCCAAGATTACACAAGCTGACGGTACCGTAGTTACTTTGACCGCTGGTCAGGCCATGCCTAAGGGCGCAACAATGTATGAGGACGCCAAGACCATTGTCAAAGGGTTTAACGGACTTCACAAGTTAGGTTACGCGATGGATGGAAGCGTCGGACGCGATTTCTTTGTAACATCAGGCGAGGCTGGAACGATTAAGCTAAATCCGGAAATTGCTGCGGATGTGAATTTATTCGCAACTTCGTTACGTACAACTGTTGATGCGAATGGAAATACGCAAGTCGTTAAAGGAAATAATACGTTGGCACTCTTATTGACTAGCCTGAAGGATAGTAAATTTACTAAGCCAGACGGTAGTGTAAGCAACACTGTGGGAGGGCTTTTTAGCTCTATGGTTGGTCAGCTGGGTATTCAATCCCAAGAGGCTGCACGTCAGACGGATAACTCAGATTATCTCGTAGAGCAAGTTAACTCCCGTCGTCAATCAGTCAGCGGCGTTTCTCTAGATGAAGAAATGTCGAATATGCTAGTGTTCCAGCATGCTTATAGTGCGGCAGCACGTTTTATGACTACTTTTGATGAACTGCTCGACAAATTGATTAATTCCACCGGCACAGTCGGCAGATAAAAGGAGATATAGCGTATGTTGAGAGTAACCTCTAACATGATGAATTCACAGCTTCTGCTTAACTTAAACCGTAATGCACGTACAATGAACGACACACAGCTACAGCTTGCCACAGGACGTAAGATCAACAAAGCTTCCGATGATCCAGTGGGTATTACTTATTCTCTCCGCTATCGTGCTGAGCTTTCATCTAACGAGCAGTACACCAAGAATGTGGATAGTGCCATTTCATGGCTTGATTATAATGATACGGTACTCGGTCAGGCTGGAGATGTTGTTCAGAAGATTCGCGAATTGACAGTACAGGCAGCGAGTGGAAGCAATCCGCAGTCTGCACTCGATAGTATCAATGAAGAGGTTCTGCAGCTAAAAGAACAGCTTGTGGACATTGCTAACAGTACACTAAATGGTAAATATATCTTTAATGGCGAACAATACACCACCAAACCATATGATTATACTAAAGGTGCAGACGGTACATACGATGTATCTAAACCGATTACTACGGATACTGGGCAGATTCAGTTTATTGTAGGTGAAGATGTGCGTATGCCAATTAGTACTACCGGTAATGATTTATTTGGTTATACTGGGGATGCGGATAATCTGTTCAGTATTATTAATACTATTTCTGCTGGGTTAAAATCTGGTAATCTTAGTACAGTATCTGGTCAACTTGATAAAATCGATACACGTGTAGAGACTATTCTATCAGCACGTTCCGAGATAGGGGCTAAGACTAACCGCGTTGAATTGATGCAGGATCGGCTAAGTGATTTAAATATTAATTTGACGGAACTTCAAGCTAAGACAGAAGATGCAGATTACGAAGGTTTGATTATGGAGTCGAAGATTCAAGAGAATATTTATAATGCTTCCCTTTCTGTAGGCGCTAAGATTATATCTACAACTCTAGTAGATTTTATTAGATAACAGAGGTGGTTCTCGTTGCTGCAGCCGATATTGCAAATTCGTCAGACTCCTGCTTTGATTGGAATTGATAATGAGCAGGGAACATTTTCGATTACTCAGCCTAAACCTGAGGTCAAAATAACAACCACTCCAGGGAAACTTACGGTTCAATCTTTTAGGCCAGAGCTTACCATAGATCAGTCCCGAGCTTGGGCAGCCTATAATGGTGGTAATATGTTCGATATGAACAAACGAATATATTCAGGTATTCAACAGTTATATCTTCAGGGTATTGCAAAAAAGGTCGAGCAAGGCAATCGGATGGCCCAGTTTTTTAAGCCCGGAAATACCATTGCCGAAGTCTATGGAACAGATACCGAACCAAATTCATTTCCAGAGATTCGTGGTCCGGCATCATTTGACAATGTAGATATTCATATAGAAACGAGAGCACCACAAATCGATTTTCGAGCCGCAAAAGTGAATATTCAAGTGGTAAGACATGATCCTGAAATTGAATATACCCGTGGCAAGTTAAATATTTATATGCAGCAATATGCTTCCATAAAGTTTATTCCACCGGAAGTAAATCTTCAAACGTAGCTCTTAAGCTATAGACGTGCCAGAAAGCGCCTCTATAGCTTTTGTGTTATAAATAATAATCTTAATGGATACCAGTTTCGTGAGCGAAACTTTTGAGGAGTGGGCAACTTGATTATAGAAACACTATCTTGGGGTAAACTAGAAGTGGATGAGGAGCAGATATATCATTTCTCCAAAGGTATACCTGGATTTGATGAGGAAACGGACTTCGTCTTAATCACGATACCTGAGACGCCTTTTGGGTATTTACAGTCTATAAGAGAAAAAGGATTATCCTTTCTGTTAGGAGATCCGTTTTCTTTTTATCCGTCCTATGAATTCGAACTGCCTGATGATGAGGCTGAAGAGTTAGGGATCGATACAGAGTTGATCGTCCGTTGCATTATTACGCTGAAGGAATCAGTCGATCAGTCGACGATCAATCTTCTGGCTCCAATTGTTATGAATCCTTTAGGACATTCCGGTAAACAAATCGTTTTACATAGGACTCCTTATCATACGAAACATAGTTTGGTGCAGGAGAAGTCAGTTATAGAGGGAAAGGATGGTGGATAATATGCTCGTACTAACCCGTAAAAAAGGTGAGTCTATTATTATCCAAGATCAGATAGAGCTGACAATTTTAAGTGTAGACGGTGATACGGTGAAGGTTGGTATCTCTGCCCCAAAACATGTAGATGTTTTTCGCAAAGAAGTGTACCTATCGATTCAAGAAGCCAATCGCGAATCTGTTGCTCCGCAGCAGTCTGATCTGAGTGCATTAATCCATAGCCTTCGTAGTGAGAGTAATAATAACTAATCAACATATCGCATATAAGGAATCCAAAACCTGAGACTGCACAAATGCAGATTCAGGTTTTTTATTTAGTTTGAGAGATTTCTCCAAAAAAAAATTCAAAAAAACTTCGAATTACTCTAAACACTTTGGTACTTGCCGTCGATATATGAAGTAGACGCTGAATCGGCAGGGCGGCCGACCTTAATGGTTCGGCGTTTACCACATGGATGTGGAACTAATTTAATTTCAGGGAGGAAATATCAAATGATTATTAACCACAATGTTACAGCTTTGAATACTCACCGTCAATTGGGTGCAAACACTGCAGCAACTAGCAAGAACATCGAGAAATTGTCTTCAGGTCTTCGCATTAACCGTGCAGGGGACGACGCTGCAGGTCTTTCGATCTCCGAAAAAATGCGCGGTCAAATCCGCGGTTTAGACCAAGCATCCCGTAACTCACAAGACGCGATTTCCTTGATTCAAACAGCTGAAGGTGCTCTTGGCGAAACTCATTCTATCCTGCAACGTCAACGTGAACTTATTGTTCAAGCAGGTAACGGAGGAACATTAGCAACAGAAGATCTGACAGCTATCAAAGATGAAATTGCAGAATTAAACAATGAATTAACAGGTATTTCCGAACGTACAGAATTCAACGGTAAAAAATTGTTGGATGGTAAATTTGACGAAGATTTCCAAATTGGTGCTAATGCAGCACAATCACTTAATTTGAAAATTGAAGGAGCAACTGGTAAAGGTTTCAGTGCGACTGATTTAGGTGTCAACGCGCTAGCTCCTGATGGTACAACTGCTAAATTTGATACTGACGTTAAACTTGTAGATGATGCAATTAAATTGGTTTCTGCTTCCCGTTCTAAACTTGGTGCAAACCAAAATCGTCTAGAACATACTATTAACAACCTTAACAATGCTTCTGAAAACCTGACTGCAGCTGAATCCCGTGTTCGTGATGTTGATATGGCGAAAGAAATGATGGATCAAACTAAAAACTCCATTCTTGCTCAAGCTGCTCAAGCTATGTTGGCTCAAGCTAACCAACAACCACAAGGTGTGCTTCAATTGCTTCGTTAATCTTTAACGATAAGAAAAGGAATGGGATTCCCATTCCTTTTTTTATATAAACTAGTCTATAAGGGGTTAATCATAAATGACATCGAAATTAGTTGAAACGCTAACTCCTCAATATGTCAAAGAATTTACTTGTATTGGTTCGGCCTGTGAAGATACGTGCTGTGCAGGATGGCAAGTAACTGTGGACGAGCAAACATACAAGAAATATAAAAAAGTTAAAAATTATAAGATCAAGTCACAACTAGATGAATATGTGATTCGCAATCGTTCAAACCCTACAAAGAATAACGTAGCGAAAATGAAAATGAATAACTCAAGGTGTTCATTCTTAAATGAGGAAAATTTATGTGACATTCAATTGACCTTAGGAGAAGAAAATTTGTGCAATACCTGTGCTGTTTATCCTAGAATAGTTCATAATGTAAACGGTGTTGTTGAACGTTCATTAACTGTATCTTGTCCTGAAGCAGCTAGGTTAGTCTTGTTGAGTAAAGATGGAATTAGCTTCGATCAATTCAAAGAATCCCCCTCTACAAGGGATGTAACAAGAGCAACCATTCATACGAATAAAGAAGTAGCTTCTGATTGGAAGGACTATTTCAATGAATATCGTTACGTGACTATTTCCATACTGCAGAACAAAAATTATACCCTGGAAGAACGTTTGCTCGTTCTAGGTCTACTTTATAACGAACTACAAGAATGCGTGGATAACGATCGAATAAATGAGATTCCCGACATCTTTGGGCAATATATTACAAGTGTAGAAAATAACGCTCTCCAAGGAGCATTTGAAAATATACCAAATCGATTAGACATTCAACTTCGATTAAGCAGGGAACTTGTCGTATTACGTTTGCAATACGAAATTACTTCATCTAGATATTTAGAGTGCTCAGGAGAGATGATGTCTGGTTTACATATTGAAAAAGATGCTTCAGACGAAGAGATCCTTGAGAATTATGCATCTTCTTATGAAAAATACTACGCACCTTTTATGCTTCAGCATGAATACATGCTTGAAAATTACCTTGTCAATTACGTGTTTAAAAATATAATGCCTCTTGATAGTGATTCTTTATTTGAGAGTTATACTCGTATGATCTTGCATTATTCTTTAATCAAGATCCATCTAATTGGAATGGCAAATTATCATCAAACCTTAACCGAGGACTTGGTAGTTAAACTTGTACAATCCCTCTCAAAGACATTTGAACACAATAAGCTATATTTTAGAAGAATAATGAAATTAATAAAAGATAACGATTTTATGAAGTTAACATATATGTCCATTTTGATAAAACATTAGTAGAGTTATATTTTCCAAACCTAGGAAGAAGGCCTACAGAACTGCTATGTAATATTAATAAGTGAATAAGAAATCTTCGATTATCTAGGTTATTTTTATCTATGCCATATCACTTTCAGTTCGTGGAATGTTCTGGACTCAAATACACTAGGACATTAATTAAACAGATAAAGATGTCCCTCTCTACGGAAAAAATCAATTTTTTATATTTCTATTCTATGAACTAGCGCTGAAGCCCTCTAGAGACTCTGGTCAACTATACTTTTCTTAAGTGAATCCTAAATTATCCCTAAAACTAACCGATATATAAAGTATAAATTTGAGCGTTGTTGGAGGTCGGGGTATATGAATGTACAGTTTTCCCTTTCTGCTAGTTCTATGACGGTTGGATCAAGCAGATCTGAAGTAACGTCTGGAGTTGAGCCCGAAAATATCGAAAGTAAAGCAGATCCTACTCGATATGCTAAGGAAATAAGTCAGAAAGAGAAGCAGGATAAAAACGTATCAGTTGCTGAAGAACAGCTAATTCGTACCATCGAGCGAGCAGTTAAATCTTTACAGGGCCCCCAAACCACGCTATCAATTAGCATCCACGAGAAAACGCATGACATTATGGTCAAGGTGCTCAATAAGGATACAGGAGAACTTATTCGTGAAGTTCCTCCAGAAAAGACTCTAGATTTAGTGGCTAAAATGATGGAGATTGCAGGTATTCTCATAGACGAGAGAATTTAGTATAGGAGGTGCTGTTTTGGTAACAAGAGTAAATGGATTCTCAGGTATGGACATTGATAGTATGGTTAAGAGTATGATGGCTGTCAAGCGTGCTCCCTTGGATAAACTATACCAACAAAAAGAGACTTTAAATTGGACTAGAGATAGCTACCGTGAAATCAGTAGTAAGCTATATGATTTTAGAATTAATAAGTTATCAGATAAATATAATGTGTCATCTGCGTTAAACGCAAATAAATCCGTTGTTACCGGTTATACAGGTGCAGTGAAGGCTGAAGCTACAGCCGCCGCAAACAGAGTAGATATGGAAGTTGAAGTTATGAATTTGGCTACAACGACTACATTAACGACATCTGGTGTAGGAGCAAATAAGTCTAGTAAAATTACATTAGCAGAATTGGCTGCAGATGCAGATACTGACAAAGAGTATAGTTTAAACATTAATGGTGTCAATTTTACTAAAACAGATGAAGCTGGTGTAACTAAATCTTTATTCACAGGGGCCACTACGGTCGCTTCTTTTATTTCAACTGTTAATGCTGACAGTAAAGCGAATGTAATCGCTAGCTTCGATGAGGCAACAGGAAAGCTCATTATTCGCTCCAAGGCAAGCGGGGCTCCGAGTACAGATCCAGATTCAACAAGTATGAATGGTAAAATAGAACTTGGAGGCCAAAACTCTATACTGTCGCTTTTTAATGGCGGAAATGACATTGACGTTAATGATGATATAGCTATGGGTGTAGATGCTCTTGTCAGAATTAACGGTCAGGGCTTAAGTCAAAAGAGTAATACCTTCACTATAAACGGAGTGCAACTAACGTTGCTTGCAAAGACGGATGGGAATGGAACGACAAAGATCAGCAGCGAATCTGATCCAAATAAGGCACTCGAAACAATTAAAAGTTTTGTTGAAGACTATAATAGTTTATTGCAGTTATTAAATAACAAAGTTAATGAAGCTAAATACAGCGATTATGCTCCTTTGACGGATGCGCAAAAGAGTGATATGAAGGAAAGCGAAATCTTGGCCTGGACAGCAAAAGCCAAAAGTGGTCTTTTGAAAAATGATGACATTCTGAAATCTACAATAACCTCCATGCGTACGATCATCACAGAAAAATTGGGTGGTTTAAGTGCAATGGGTATCACAACAGGTACTTATTTAGAGGGAGGAAAGTTAATTCTAAATGAATCCAAGCTCAAGCAGGCGATTAATGATAATCCCCAAAGTGTTATAGATCTATTTCAAGGAGCTGCAGGTGCATCAAGTGAGGGACTATTCAGCAAATTGGGGAAACAACTAGCAACACCATTAGAAACTATCTCAAAACGCGCTGGTACTAATAAGTATACCACTGACATTAGTAGTGCCTTTAAAGAAGATAGCGTTATGGGAAAGAGACTTAAAGACTATAACACTCGGATAAGTAGCATGGTGAAAAAGTTGGATAACTATGAAACACGTTACTATAAGCAGTTCGCAGCGATGGAAACAGCAATGAACAAGCTACAGACGCAGTCTTCCAGTCTCTTCTCCAGCTAGGATAATTATAAAATATAGAGGGTGAGATTATTGATTACATCTCCATATGAGAAATACCGCCAGTCTTCTGTCCAAACCTCTACCCCTGTGCAGTTGGTCATTATGTTGTATGACGGTGCAATTCGTTTTGTAAGAACAGCGATTGACGGTCTCAGTAAACAGGACTATGAGAAGACAAGTCTTAATTTTGGCAAAGCACAATCTATAGTAAGTGAGTTAATGAGTACATTAGATTATTCATATGAGATATCTAACAACCTCTATTCACTTTATGAATATACAAATTATCTTTTAGTTGAAGCAAACATTCGTAAAAGTCCAGATAAAGCTGAAGAGGCTCTTGTTTATCTAACCGACCTTCGGGAAACTTGGCTACAAGCATCGAAGATCGCTGTGGGTCAGGGACAGGCTGATAGTGCTCATGGATGAATTAATCCGGAGTTTGGATCAACTCACCCGGGAGATCGAAGAGCGTCTTCAAGAGACCACCTATGAGGAGTTGGAGGCTTTTGTGGACGAGCGCCAGAAACTTGTCGATTCAATTGCAGAAGAAGCCAAAATTTGTCGAGCAACGCCTGCACAAAAGCAAGAAATTAATCGAATTTTGGAACATGATAATGTGATCTTAGATAGAATGAACGCTCTTCGCTTCGAAGCTCAAGACTGGCTGCAGAAGCGGAATCAGGCCAAAACCCAACGCAACGCCTACGAGGCCGCCTACACCCCAGATAGTTTTCTTATGGATCGCAAAAAATAATTTTATCGGTGTTTCACTATAGGAGTAGACGGGTATTAAATACCGTCTGCTCCTTTTTTTGATCATTGTACCGAATCTATTTCTTGTTTATGGAAAATTTAATAGTTTATTTTACGTGGTAAATTATTGAATGTAAACATTTTCTTTTCCAATTGACAATAAAGAAGTTACGGTGGTATAGTCGAATTGTGAGCAAGACTCACGTTCATCTGATGACGAAGGGAATGTTTAATCAATGGAAGGTAAAGTAAAATGGTTTAACGCAGAAAAAGGTTATGGTTTTATCGAGACTGCAGACGGTGGCGACGTATTCGTACACTTTTCCGCGATTCAAACTGATGGTTTCAAGACATTGGATGAAGGTCAATCCGTAGAATTCGATATCGTTGAAGGTGCACGTGGACCACAAGCAGCTAACGTAATCAAATTATAATCATCCGGCGAAGCCGAACTACATATAAGTAGATGGTTAGCAATTTAGACAGCGCTAGCAGGGATCTTGGAATCTTCCAAGATCCTTTTTTTGTGCGTTCATATGTGTCTAGTATAGCCAATCCTAGTAAGGAAAATAGCCTATTTTGTAAATTCATTTATGGAAAATGTTAGAACTCTGCAAAAGGTGGGTAATAGATATACGTTGAGCTGTTTATCTTACCTCGACACACACTATGTTAGCCTAGGTTACTACATTCACGAAGAAATTCAATATAGCCTAAGCTATCAAAACAATTAGGAGGGTGATTAGCAGGATGAAGAAGATGTGGCGCGGTCTTATGACCGGAATATTAGGTACTAGTATGTTATTGGGGTCTCTCGGCAGCGTATCTGCTGCAACTGTACCTAAGGATATTCAAGGCCACTGGGCACAAGGTCAGCTGCAGGAATGGCTAGATAGAGGTTACCTTGGAGGCTACCCAGATGGAACGGTGAAACCAAACAAAGCAATTACGCGTGGTGAGTATGTGACTATGGTAAATCGCCTGTTAGGGTTTACAACTAAAGCAACAGTAACTTTCAAAGACATGAAGAGCACAAACTGGAATTACAGTGAAGTGGCTAAAGCCGTGGAAGCTGGATATATCGGAGGATACGAGGATAATACGTTCCGTCCTAATAATCCGCTTACAAGAGAAGAGGCAGCTGTAATTACTGCAAAATTACTTAAATTGAGCACCAATACAACTTCGAACAAATTTAAAGACAATGCACAAATTGCAGCATGGGCAAAAGGTGCTGTAGCAGCCGCAGTGGAAAAGAAGATTGTTAACGGTTATCCAGATGGAACCTTTGGTCCTAAGAGATCGTTAACACGTGCCGAGGCTGTAGGTATTATCAATACTTCAGCTATTTATTATCCTGGTAGTGGCACAGGTGGTGGTGTAACACCTACACCAACTCCAACGGCGACTCCGACACCAACAGCTACACCAACCCCAACTGCTGCTCCAGGTGGTAGTACGGGCGGAGGTTCTGGTGGTGGTAACGGTGACGGCGGAAGTAGCACAGCGCCAACAGTAAGTGGGGCAACCTACGGTAATGTTGGTTCGGTCACAGCGGATGTATACCTGACACCTTCCGTAACTGGTGCAGTATACTATGTTGTAGCTCCTTATAATGCTGATGTAACTGCTCCAACTGCATTGCAGGTGGAAAAAGGGCAAATTAGTAACGGGACTGCAAGTGGTATCCATGGTAGTGTTGCGACTGTAGCTAACACAACGGTTACATTCTCTGTTTACGGATTGAATCCTGGTACAGAATATGCAACATATATCACGCTGGCGGATGCAGCTGGTAACTTGTCTACTGTAACGACAGTTCGGTTGACTACTGCTCAAGCTACTGCTAGCTCGATTTCGCTTTTTGAGCCGGGACAAGTTAGTACAGTTACAGCAGATGTATATGTTAAATATGGTGTGACAGGTGGCACTACAACCCCAGTTAGATATGTAGTATTGCCAGCAAATGATAAGGCACCTACTGCAGCACAGATTGCTTTAGGTCAAAATGGTAGCGGTACTGCATTGGCTGCTCCATGGACTAACACGCTTACGTTTGCTCCTGGTGTAAAGCATACACAGACTTTAACTGGTTTAGCAGCAAATACTGCCTATAAGGTATATGTTATTGCAGGATCGGGTTCTCAATGGTCTCCTGTAGAAATCATTCAAATTCATACCAAATAGCCTGACCTTATGTGATTTCATTCGGAGAATATAAGAGTGGAATCCGTACTATAATAACGACAGGTTTACTTTTGGTCCGGTAGGGCGATTGGTTGCTCTTACCGGACTTGTTTTATTTGTGAACGCTATGACAACATTTGTTATCTAAATGTAAGGGCTGTAAGGAATTGCTTTTTACTTAGCGCTTACAATTTGGTATAATGAAGGTGTAACTAAAGGAGGAGTGGCCATGCAATTCACCATTCGAGGTCAACAAATTGACGTGACCGACGCTTTGAGAGAGTATGTTGATAAGAAGCTCAGCAAACTTGAGAAGTATTTCGAAGCACCCCCTACCTCTGAAGGGTCTGTGACGCTTGGCGTAGTTCGCGGCCTTCATACGGTGGAAGTAACCATTCCGCTTGCTGGCGTGACGCTTCGTGCGGAAGATCGCAGCGATGACATGTATGCTTCCATAGACGCCGTTGTGGACAAGCTGGAACGCCAAATTCGCAAACACAAAACGAAGCTGAACCGTAAGTTCCGTCAAGAGGGACTCAAGACGCTGTTTGTGGATGGAGCTAGTGCCGCTGTTGCTGTAGAAGAACAAGATTATGATGATTTAGAAGTGGTTAGGAACAAACGCTTTACGATGAAGCCGATGGATGTGGAAGAAGCGATTCTGCAAATGAACATGGTAGGACATAATTTCTTTGTGTTTTCCAATATCGACACCTCGGAAGTTAGCGTAGTTTACAAACGTGATGATGGTAAATATGGACTGATTGAACAGGGCTAAGATACAATGATGCCAGTTATGCTCTAAGTATAAAGGGCCTCGAGAGTTAGTCAGAACCTAGGAAATTTAAACCGAGCCCCTATTCGCTTATAGCGAATAGGGCTCTTGTGCGTATATATGAAAAATGTGGCTGTTACACCTTGTATTGCGGCATCTCTTACAAACTGTTACAATTTATGAAGCAGCGGAATCGAATTTATAAATGGCCCTTTCAATTTTGTGAGGATGGGCTCGGTTCCACCATCTGTGTTGCATGAAAGGGGTTAACCATGCTAGGACTTGTAAAGAAAATATTCGGAGACACAAACGATCGTGACGTTAAACGTCTCATGAAGACAGTCGATGTAATTAATGGATTGGAGCCGGAATTTGTAGCACTATCCGATGAAGCTTTAAAAGCTAAGACGGAAGAGTTCCGCGCCCGTATTGAGAAAGGCGAAACCTTGGAAGAAATTCTTCCTGAGGCGTTTGCAACCGTACGTGAAGCTTCCAAACGGACGCTTGGCATGCGGCATTTTGATGTACAGTTAATTGGTGGTATGGCCCTGCATGAAGGCCGAATCTCCGAGATGAAGACTGGTGAAGGTAAGACTCTAGTAGGAACATTGCCAGTGTACTTAAATGCTTTGCTTGGTAAAGGCGTACACGTAGTAACGGTCAATGACTATTTGGCTCAGCGCGACAGCGCACAAATGGCACAAATCTATAACTTCCTGGGCATGACGGTTGGGGTTAACCTAAGCGGTATGGACCATGCTGATAAACAAGATGCTTACGCCTGCGATATTACGTATGGCACGAACAACGAATTTGGTTTCGATTATTTGCGTGACAACATGGTGCTTTATAAAGAACAAATGGTTCAGCGCCCTCTTTATTTCTGTATTATTGATGAAGTGGACTCCATTCTTATTGATGAAGCACGTACACCTCTTATCATTTCCGGACAAGCTGAGAAGTCTACTGAATTGTACTTTGCAGCAGACCGTTTTGTGAAAAAGCTTAAAGCTGAAGAAGACTACACCGTTGATATCAAAGTGAAGTCCGTAGCCTTGACTGAAAAAGGTGTAGCTACTGCTGAACGCGCTTTTGGTATTGAGAACTTGTATGATCACAGTCATGTAACCTTGAATCACCATATCGTCCAAGCCCTGAAAGCAAACGTAATTATGCGTCGTGACGTAGACTACGTTGTTAACGAGGGTGAGGTCGTTATTGTTGATGAATTTACAGGACGTTTAATGTCAGGCCGTCGTTATAGTGACGGTTTGCACCAAGCGATTGAAGCGAAGGAAGAAATCGAAGTACAGAATGAGAGCATGACGCTTGCTACGATTACTTTCCAGAACTATTTCCGTATGTATCGCAAATTGGGCGGTATGACAGGTACAGCTAAAACTGAGGAAGAAGAGTTCAAGAAGATTTATGGTCTTGAAGTTCTTCAAGTCCCTACGAATAAACCGAATCAGCGCATAGATATGCCGGATGTTGTCTACAAGAGTGAGAACGGTAAGTTCAACGCTGTTGTGGCAGAAATTGTAGAGCGTCACAAAAAGAACCAACCTGTACTTGTGGGTACAGTGTCGATTGAGAATTCAGAGCTCGTATCTGAAATGCTGAAGCGCAAAGGCGTTAGACACCAAGTACTTAACGCGAAGCATCACGCTGCGGAAGCTGAAATCATTACACATGCAGGTCAGCCTGGTACAGTTACGATTGCTACCAACATGGCAGGTCGTGGTACGGACATCGTTCTGGGCGAAGGTGTGACAGATCTTGGTGGTCTGCATATCATTGGTACAGAGCGTCATGAATCGCGCCGGATTGATAACCAGCTGCGTGGTCGTGCGGGTCGTCAAGGAGACCCAGGTTCTACACAATTCTACTTATCCCTTGGTGATGAATTGATGAAGCGTTTCGGCGCTGACAACGTTTTGAGTATGATGGATCGCCTTGGGTTTGAGGAAGATCAGCCGATTGAGAGCCGCATGATTACGCGTGCTGTGGAATCTGCTCAGAAACGTGTTGAAGGTAATAACTTTGATATTCGTAAAGTCGTATTGCAATATGATGACGTTATGAATCAACAGCGTGAAATTATTTATAAACAACGCCGTGAGATTCTGGAGTCTGAAAATATTAAAGATATCGTACTTGAGATGATCAAGCCAGTTATTGAACGTATTGTTCATGCACACTGCAGTGACGATATTCCTGAAAACTGGGAGCTGCAAGAAGTTGCTGATTACGTTAACAGCAAGCTGCTTGAAGAAGGTGCTTTGACTCGCGATATTCTGTGGGGCAAGGAAGCAGAAGAGATCATTGAGTACATCTTTGAACGTGTACTTGAGAAATATGCTGCTCGTGAAGAACGCCTAGGTTCAGAATTGGTACGTGAATTCGAGAAGGTAATCGTGCTGCGCTCCGTGGACAGCAAGTGGATGGATCATATCGATGCGATGGATCAACTGCGTCAAGGGATTCACCTACGTGCTTACGGTGGTACAGATCCACTTCGCGAGTATCAATTCGAAGGATTCGAAATGTTTAATACTATGACGGCTACGATTCAAGAAGAAGTAGCTACTTATATTATGAAGGCTCACATCGAGACAAATCAGGAGCGTCAATCTGTTGTAGAGGAAAATAAAATTTCCACTAACAGCGAACCTGCTGAGAAACGTCCGGTACATGTTGAGGCGGCAGCTGGTCGTAATGATCTTTGCCCTTGCGGAAGCGGCAAGAAGTACAAGAACTGCCACGGTCAAAACGCATAAGACAAACGTTTAGTAGCGCTCATATTCAGGTGTTGAAGATGTAAGTCTTTAGCCCTGATCTCTATGGGTATACTAACCATAAAGAGCGGCTGGGCCCGGGGGTATCCCCCGTTTACGGCCCAGTCGCTTTTTTGGATATTTAGCACTTGAGTGAATGTGGAATGGAGAGAAGGTTTGGAACTGGAGAAACGGAGTGTTCGCCTTTATTTCGGGATTCCAACCGCTATGCGGTTATCAATTCAAGGAATCTGGAAAGAACAGCGATCGGAAGTCCAATCCTTCTCGGAATGGCTGAACATTCACTCATTACTAACTTTCCAATAGCGAAGACCGTAACAACCTATTTTGAAAGGTGAAGTGACCATATGATTGAAGCTAATGTAAAGCAGGATCTGCGTGAAATAGGCAAGAAACTAACTGACCTTAGGGGGTCTCTTTGACTTAGATCTTAAGCAAGAGATGATCTCGAACTTTGAAGAAAAAATGGCTGCTCCAGGCTTCTGGGATAATCCAGAGCAGGCACAGAGCGTAATCGGCGAGATGAATGCCGTGAAATCGTCCGTGGATCAATACGAGAAGCTGCAACAAGAATACGACGATGCTGCGATGATGGCGGAGCTTGCGGATGAAGAGGGCGATGAAGGTCTTGCAGCAGAGATTGGGGAGACGATCAGCAGTTTAGGCAGCAAAGTGGATGAATTCGAGCTGCAATTGCTACTTAACCAGCCGTATGACAAGCTGAATGCTATTCTTGAGCTCCATCCGGGTGCAGGCGGTACGGAATCCCAAGACTGGGGCCAGATGCTGCTGCGGATGTATACCCGTTGGGCTGAAAAACGTGGATTCAAGGTTGAGGTGCTGGACTACTTACCGGGTGATGAAGCGGGAATCAAGAGTGTCACATTACTTATTAAAGGCTTCAACGCCTACGGATATCTGAAAGCTGAAAAAGGTGTACATCGGCTAGTACGGATTTCTCCGTTTGACTCTTCGGGCAGACGGCATACCTCTTTTGTATCCTGTGATGTCGTTCCGGAAATTGCCGATGATGTAGAAGTTGAAATTCGTACTGAGGATTTGAAGATCGATACGTATCGGGCGAGCGGCGCCGGTGGACAGCATATCAATACCACAGACTCTGCGGTGCGGATTACTCACTTACCTACGGGTGTGGTGGTAACCTGTCAGAACGAACGTTCACAGATCAAAAACCGCGAACAAGCGATGAAAATGCTGCGTTCCAAGCTATATGAGCGCAAACTGCAAGAGCAGCAACAGCATTTGGATGAGATTCGCGGTGAGCAATCCGATATTGCTTGGGGCAGTCAGATCCGTTCCTATGTATTCCATCCGTATAACATGGTTAAGGATCACCGTACTTCCGTGGAAACGGGGAATGTGGGTTCTGTTATGGACGGAGATATTGATGTATTCATTGATGGTTACCTGCGTAGCCAGATCAAGATTGAGGCAGAATAAAAGAGAGAGTTTCGGGGGAAACGGATACCATTCATGGATTAGGATGGGATGGCCGTTTCTTCTTTCGTAGAGCAAGATGACACTTTAAGGAGAGCCTTTGAAATGCAAAAAGTCAATTCACGTAATAAACCCCCACTGATTCCTCTGAATGGGCCACTCCGACATGTGGTGGATACGATGTTAATTTTGCTCGGATCGCTAGTTACAGCGCTGGGGTTTAATCTTTTTTTTCTGCCTAATCATATTGCTTCTGGTGGTGTATCCGGTCTGTCGGTATTGGCTGAAGCTTGGTTTGGGGCTGAGCCGGCATTTACGCAATGGGCGCTTAATATTCCGTTGTTTGTACTCGGGGTAATCTTCTTGGGTAAACAATACGGAGTTCGCTCGCTCCTTGGGAGCTTTGTGTTGCCGCTCTTTATCTTGTTGACAAAAGATTTGCCTGCACCTACCACCAATCCACTCTTAGCCTCCATTTATGGCGGTATCTGTGTGGGGGTGGGGTTAGGTCTTGTGTTCCGCGGACGGGGCTCGACAGGTGGACTTACTATTTTGGCGCAGATTATTCAAAAGATATCCGGTCTCAGCTTCTCGATTTCTGTAGTGCTGCTGGACGGGACGGTCATTGTGCTGGCTGCTTTTATACTCGGTATGGAACAAGCACTGTATGCACTGATCGGTCTGTTTGTTACAGGTAAGGCCATTAATGCGATAGAGGTAGGCTTCCGTTATACAAAGGTGGCTTACATAATCTCGGACAAGACGGAAGAAATATCTGAGGCGATTTTGAATGATCTGGATCGGGGTCTGACGAAGCTGGATGCACATGGCGGTTATACTGGTGATGAGCGTACGGTGCTAATGGTTGTAGTAGGTCAGAATGAGGTTTCCAGATTAAAAGCGATTGTTCAATCGGTAGATACTAGTGCTTTTGTGATTATCACTGAGGCGCATGAGGTGCTGGGTGAAGGCTTTAAAAGAGAAGTGTAATTTCTCCGAAAGGAGAAGCTACGCTTCTCTTTTTTTGTAAATAGAATTATATTTAGGAATAAAGAAAGTTAACACTATGTGTTGTATTTATATTAATTGAGTCGTATAATAATACATATTTCTAAGACGGTATGCATTATATTATTTATTATAATTCATGATAAGCAGGAAGTGGGGATGACAGTGGAGGGCAAGCTGAGAGCGGCGATTGTTGGATCAACGGGTTATGGGGGCGTAGAGCTGATTCGGCTGCTACAAAGTCATCCTAAGGTAGAGATTACTTCGGTAATTTCCTCATCAAGCGCAGGGGATGCTATAGAGGAAGGTTTTCCGCATTTGACGGGCATCATTGATCGAAGGCTGGATGGCGTTGACCCGGCTCAGATGGCTGAGCGGGCGGATGTGGTATTTACGGCAACGCCGTCGGGTGTGAGCGCAAAGCTGGTGCCGCAGCTGCTGGAAGCTGGACTTAAGGTCGTGGATCTGTCCGGTGATTTCCGATTGAAGGATGGTGCAGAGTATGAGCACTGGTATAAACATCCCGCTCCGGCTGATGAATATCTAGAGCAGGCTGTATACGGACTTTGCGAGGTGTTTGGAGAGCGTGCGGCAGGGGTTGATTTTATATCTAATCCAGGCTGTTATCCTACAGCTACACTTCTTGGACTAATTCCTGCAATTCAGGCAGGTTGGATTAAGCACGACAGTATTATTATTGATGCGAAATCAGGAGTTACTGGAGCAGGACGCGGAACAAGCCTGATGGTACATTATGCAGAGATTAATGAGAACTTTAAAGCTTATAAAATCAATAAGCATCAACATATACCGGAAATTGAGCAGACGCTCACAGAGATTGCTGGAGAAAAGGTAACGGTAACGTTCACCACACATCTCGTGCCGATGAGCCGGGGAATTATGAGTACGATGTATGCAGGGATGACGGACAATTATACGGAACAGGATTTTGTGAATTTATACCGTGAATATTATGCGGGCCGGCCATATGTTCGGGTGCGTGATGTAGGTGTGATTCCGGCGACAAAAGAAGTTAGCGGCTCTAATTATTGTGATATCGGATTTGCAACAGATGCTCGTACAGGGCGGGTGACCATAGTCTCCGTCATTGATAATGTTGTAAAAGGTGCGGCAGGGCAGGCAATACAGAACCTTAATTTGATGATGGGATGGGAGGAAACCCTTGGCCTCGGCTACACACCTGTGTATCCATAAGGATCAGCGGTACAAATAATATGAGCGAGATTGAGTTATTTATCACCTTGGAGGGTGGAAGCATCACTTCACCTAAGGGTTTTAGGTCCGGAGGATTGCATTGTGGATTGAAAAAAACAGATCGCAACGATCTCGGAGTGATTCTGTGTGAAGTTCCGGCAACGGCTGCGGCCGTGTATACGACGAATGTTTTTCAGGCGGCTCCGCTGAAAGTGACTCGGGAAAGCCTTTCGAACGGAGTATTGCAGGCGGTTATCGTGAACAGCGGGAATGCCAATGCCTGCACAGGCGAACAAGGTGAAGCAGATGCTTATGAGATGCGCGCTGCTGCGGCTCAGCATTTAGGTGTGGCCGTTAATGATGTGGCTGTTGCTTCGACTGGAGTTATCGGTGAACTGTTGAAGATGGACTGCGTACGTAGCGGAATTACTGCAATACCAGAGAAGCTGGATGGAGGAGCTATTGGCGCGGAGGAATTCTGCCAAGCTATACTTACCACTGATTTAGTTAAAAAAGAGATCGCCGTGAAGGTGCTCGTTGGCGGTGTAGAAGTTACAATTGCCGGAGCTGCAAAGGGCTCAGGGATGATCCATCCTAACATGGCTACCATGCTTGGCTTTATGACCACGGATGCTGATATTGCAGCGGAGGATTTACTTAGTCTTCTGCGTTCAGCTACGAATGTTACTTTTAATATGATTACAGTGGATGGAGATACTAGTACCAATGATATGTTAGTGTCGATGGCGAGTGGGCTTGCCGGTAATGAGAAGCTGACACGACTGCATCCGGATTGGGACGCTTTTGCTGCTGGATTCACGTATGTCTGCCAGACGCTTGCCAAAGCGATTGCTCGAGATGGCGAAGGTGCAACTCACCTGATTGAGGTTCAAGTGAATGGTGCTGTTCATGATGAGGCGGCGGCAGCGATTGCCAAGACAGTGGTTGGTTCTAGTCTAGTGAAATCTGCTATTTTTGGAGCGGATGCGAACTGGGGACGGATTATTGCTGCGGTTGGACGCGCGGGTGTTCCGGTATCTCCGGAGCGTGTGAACATTTCGTTAGGGGATATTGAGGTGCTTTTGCACTCGAAGCCAGTTGCTTTTGACGAGGAAAAGGCTTTGGCCTATTTGCAAAAAAGTGAAACTGTGCTGATCACTGTAGATCTGCATGATGGAAGCGGGAAAGCAACGGCTTGGGGCTGTGACCTAACTTACGATTATGTGCGTATTAACGCCGCATATCGCACTTAATTTATGGCGTGTTAAGCCCATAAGGGAAGGATACCGATCATATGACGCTAAATAGCGAGCTTGAACTTATAGATGCTTTAGATGGTAGTGGATTGTTTGTAATGAAATGCGGCGGCAGTACGCTTGCGGCTCTACCTGAATCTTTTTTTGAGGATTTGCGAGATTTGCAGGAGGAGGGCATTCAGCCAGTGATTGTTCATGGTGGAGGGCCAGCCATTTCCGAGAATCTAGCGAAACTGGGCATTGAAAGCAGCTTTGTGAATGGCCTGCGAGTAACCACCGAGGAAGTACTAGATGTTGTAGAGATGACGCTGGCAGGAAGTATAAACAAGGCGATTGTCCGGCGAATTCAAGGGAGCGGCGGTCTAGCTCTGGGGCTTTCGGGCATCGATGGCAATATGATTATTGCTAAACCAGTGGCGAACAGCGCCGAAGTAGGTTTGGTAGGAGAAGTAACAGAAGTTAAGGCTGAGATCGTAACTGGTATTGTTGGGATGGGTTATATTCCTGTCATTGCACCTATCGGAGTAGATGCAGCAGGTCAGCGCTACAATATTAACGCAGATACGGCAGCAGGGGCAGTTGCTTCCTATGTGGAGTCTCCCAAAATGATCGTCGTCACAGATGTGCCAGGCATCATGAGTACAGTGGAAGGTGAAAAGATTGTGCTTCCCTCCGTTACTGTACAGGAAATCGAAGCCTTGATCGAAAGTGGGGAAATCTACGGTGGCATGATCCCCAAAGTGCGGGCAGCTATCGATTGCATTCAGGGCAGCGTATCAGAGGTTATCATTGTGGATGGAAAAGAACCACGGGTGCTTAGTCGAGTACTGCAAGGTGAAGCGATAGGTACACGTATTATTCGTTCGTAGAATCATAGATGAATACAAATTAGAGGCGCAGCCTGTTCACAGGAGCAGCCGATGGGAGAGTGACTTAGAATGAGCAAGCTTACACAAGCGGAGTTGGATTCGCAAGCAGGGGCACAGCAGACCGATACAGTAGGATCAGGTACACCGGATGTTGCAACAAGCAAGCTGAGTGCAGTGTTCCCTTCTTACGCCAGATATGATCTCAGCTTAGTTAAAGGCAAGGGCACCTGGGTATGGGATGATAAAGGCAATAAGTATCTGGATTTCACCAGTGGATTGGCTGTGACCAGTCTAGGTCATGCTCCTGAAAAAGTCGGCGCTAAGCTGAAGGATCAGATTGATACGCTCTGGCATGTCTCGAATCTGTTCCATATTCCGGGACAAGATAAAGTTGCCAACCTTCTGACAGAGAATAGCTGCGCTGATCAAGTGTTTTTCTGCAATAGCGGGGCAGAAGCGAATGAGGCTGCTATTAAGCTGGCCCGCCGTTACCATCAGAAGATTAAGGGTGTCGACCGTTATGAGGTTATCACATTCGAACAATCCTTCCATGGACGTACACTGGCCACACTAACAGCTACAGGCCAGCAAAAGGTGAAAGAAGGGTTCCTGCCGCTTCCAGCAGGTTTCAAGACCGTACCTTTGCATGATCTCCCAGCGTTAGAAGCTGCTATCGGAGATCATACAGCTGCTATCATGCTGGAGATGGTGCTTGCAGAGGGTGGCGTACTTGAGGTAGAGCCTGAGTTCTTGAACGCTGTAGTGACCTTGTGTAAGAACCACGGATTGCTTCTGATTGTAGATGAGGTACAGACAGGTATGGGACGTACAGGCAAGCTGTTCGCTCATCAGCATTATGGAATTGAACCGGATATTTTCACCTTGGCTAAGGGGATTGCTAGCGGGTTCCCGGCAGGTTTAATGCTTGGCAAAGGGTATTTGCGTGAAGCCTTCTCAGCGGGCAGCCATGCGTCCACCTTCGGGGGAACACCGCTAGCAACAGCTGTTATGGCAGCGACGATTGAGACGATGCTGGAAGATGAGCTTCCACAGCGCGCCGAAGATATGGGTAAATACCTGACAGGTCTTTTGAAAGAGAAGCTGGCGGACTGTTCTTTTGTGAAGGATATCCGTGGTAAAGGGCTGTTGATCGGGATTGAATGTCAATCCCCAGTGGGCGATATTGTACTGGCTGGACAAAAGAAAGGCCTGTTGTTCGTGACAGCCGGTCCTAATGTCCTTCGTCTGCTGCCTAATCTATATGTAAGCAAAGAGGAGATCGACCAAGCGGTGGACATCCTATGCGAACTCATTCATACTTATGCTAAACAAGCAAACGGGGAGGTAAGCTCATGAGTCAGGGCGTACAGAGTAACAAGCACAACATTGCGCAGCAACTGAAAGGCCGTGATTTACTGGAGCTGAACGACTACAGCCCGGAGGAAATTACGTATCTGATTGATTCGGCGATTGAGCTGAAGAAGAAGCAGAAAAATGGCGAAGAATTTCAGCCGCTGAAGGGTAAAACCATTGGTCTTATTTTTGAAAAATCCTCTACACGTACACGTGTGTCGTTTGAAGTTGGAATGTATCAGCTGGGAGGGCATGCCCTTTTCTTGAGCAAAAATGATATCCAGCTGGGACGCGGAGAAACTGTTGGTGATACAGCGCAAGTAATGTCGCGTTATCTCGACGGGATTATGATCCGTACCTTCGGTCATGACAAGGTTGAGGATCTCGCTCGTTATGCCTCTATTCCCGTAATCAACGGTCTTAGTGACCTGGCACATCCTTGCCAAGTGCTGGCCGATTATCAAACGATTTATGAGCACAAAGGAAAGCTCAAGGGCCTGAAGCTGGCTTACATCGGCGATGGCAACAATATGGCGCATTCCTTAATGATTGGCGGAGCTAAGCTGGGCGTGGACGTATCTATCGCCGGACCGGAAGGTTATGAGCCAGATGCAGCGGTTGTCGCAGAAGCTCGTGAGATCGCTAAAGAAACCGGAGCGAAGATTGTGGTCACTCGCAGCCCGCAAGAAGCTGTACAAGACGCTGACGTCATCTATACAGACGTATGGGCGAGTATGGGCTTCGAGGAGGAGCAAAAGGCACGTGAAGCGGCATTCAAGGACTATCAGGTTAATGAGGAGCTTGTAAAAGGCGCGAAGAGCGATTATCTCTTCCTGCACTGCCTGCCAGCCCACCGTGAGGAAGAAGTCAGCACAGGCGTGATTGATGGCCCTAACTCGGTGATCTTTGATCAGGCTGAGAACCGCCTGCATGCGCAAAAAGCTTTAATGGCTGCGTTGATGAGTTAAGGAATTTAAAAAATATAAAATATAAATCACTATATAAATTGAATTAATGTTGGGCGAAGTTAGACTTTGGACGATGGAGTAATGGAGCGGAATTTTTGGAACTGTAGGAGCGTAGCGTTCGCCTTTATCATCAGATTTTATCCGCACAATGCGGTTTGAAATAAAAAAATCTGATGATAACAGCGACCGGAAGTCCAAATATTCAGTGTAATTGCGATTTATCGTCAGAGTGCTGGCAAAGGCACGTTTATTTTAATTTATATAGCCCACACGAAAGGAAGTTGCCACACCATGGCTAAAGAAAAAATTGTACTCGCCTATTCCGGCGGATTGGATACATCTGTTATTTTAAAATGGCTTAAAGAAACTTATGACGCGGAGATCATTGCCTTCACTGCTGATATCGGCCAAAAGGAAGAGCTCGACGGTTTGGAGGAAAAAGCACTCGCTACTGGCGCATCGAAAGTATACATTGACGACCTGCGCGATGAGTTCGCTAGCGATTTCATCTACCCGATGTTCCAATCTGGTGCCCTTTATGAAGGCCAATACTTGCTCGGAACTAGTATTGCTCGTCCATTGATCGCCAAGCGCATGGTAGATATCGCCATCGCTGAAGGCGCAACGGCTATCGCGCACGGCGCGACAGGCAAAGGGAACGACCAAGTCCGTTTCGAGCTTGGTGTAGCTGCATTGGCTCCGAACATTAAGGTGATTGCACCTTGGCGTCTAGAAGAGTTCCGCAATCAATTCCCAGGTCGTGCGGAAATGATCGCTTATGCGGAAGCTAATGATATTCCGGTACAAGCCTCTGCGGCGAAGCCGTATTCGATGGACCGTAACCTGCTGCACATCAGCTATGAGAGCGGCGTACTGGAAGATCCTTGGTTCGATCCAAGTGCACCAGAGAACAAAGGAATGTTCCTGCTGAGCAACGCTCCTGAGGATGCTCCGGATGAAGCGGAATATTTGGAGCTCGAATTCGTTAAGGGAGACTGCGTAGCCCTGAATGGTGAATCCTTAAACCCACTTCAAGTGATGGAGAAACTCAATGAGCTAGGTGGTAAACACGGTATCGGGCGTGTGGATATGGTTGAGAACCGCTTTGTCGGCATGAAGAGCCGCGGCGTGTATGAGACTCCAGGTGGAACAATCCTGTTCGTCGCTCATCGCAAAATGGAATCCATCACGATGGACCGTGAAGTGATGAACCTGCGTGACAGCCTGATCACTCGTTACAGCACTTTGGTGTATAACGGTTTCTGGTTCGCTCCAGAGCGTATCGCACTGCAAGCTCTTGTAACACAGAGCCAACAAAATGTAACGGGTACTGTTCGTCTTAAACTGTACAAGGGCAACATCATCGGCGCTGGAGTGAAGAGCCCAGTCAGCCTGTACAATCCTGAGATTGCAACGATGGAAGCTGATCCTACACAAGCTTATGATCAAGGGGATGCCACTGGTTTTATTCACTTGAACGCATTGCGCCTTAAAGTTTCTACAGGTGTAAATGGAGCTTCTAAATAGTACGATAACATATACTTAAACGGGCAACCCCGAAGGCCGTTCCTCCCGTCAGGATAGGAGCGGCCCTCTGGCGTCCAAGAGGAGGAACAATAGGTGAGCAAGCTTTGGGGCGGACGGTTTACTAAAGGAACGAACAAGCTGGTTGAGGAATATACGGCTTCCATTGGCTTTGATAAGGCTTTGGCCAAAGAGGATGTGCAAGGCAGTCTGGCACATGTCACGATGCTGGGCAAATGCGGAATCCTTCCACAAGAAGACGTGGAAACAATCAAACAAGGTCTGAACAAAGTGCTGGACAAGGTTAATGCTGGAGAGGTCGTTTTCTCAGTATCGGATGAAGACATCCATATGAATATTGAAAAACATCTGATCGAGGAAATCGGTCCAGTTGGTGGTAAGCTGCACACAGGACGTAGCCGTAACGATCAAGTGGCGACGGACATGCACCTTTATTTACGTGGCCGTGTAGTTGAGCTAGTTAGTTTGCTGCATGAGCTGCAGGAAGCTTTGATCGAACAAGCAAAAGACAATGTGGAGACCATCATCCCTGGTTATACGCATTTGCAACGGGCACAACCGATTCTGTTTGCTCATCACTTGCTGGCTTACGTATCGATGTTCCGCCGCGATGCAGAACGTCTGACGGACAGCTACAAACGGATCAACGTGCTGCCACTCGGAGCAGGAGCGCTTGCGGGAACGACCTTCCCGATTGACCGTCATTTTGTAGCGGAACAACTGGGTTTTGACAGTGTGTATGAGAACAGTCTGGATGCTGTCAGCGACCGCGATTTCATCGTGGAGTTCTTGGCGAATGCTTCCCTTATCATGACACATCTATCCAGACTCAGTGAGGAACTGGTCCTGTGGAGCAGCACAGAGTTCAGCTTTGTAGAACTGGATGATGCTTTCTGCACAGGCAGCAGCATTATGCCGCAGAAGAAGAACCCTGACGTACCAGAACTGGTACGGGGCAAAACAGGCCGCGTTTACGGCAACCTGATTGGCTTGCTGACGGTGCTGAAATCATTGCCACTGGCTTACAACAAGGATATGCAGGAAGACAAAGAAGGCATGTTCGATACGGTTACTACGCTGACTGGTGCACTGCAATTGTTCGCGCCGATGATCTCCACTATGAAGGTGAACAAAGGTCGTATGCGTGAAGCTGTGAACACGGATTTCTCGAATGCAACGGATATAGCCGACTTCTTGGTAGGTAAGGGGCTTCCTTTCCGCCAAGCGCATGAGGTAATTGGGAAAACGGTACTCTACTGCATCAACGAAGGCAAATTCTTGTTGGATTTGACGCTGGAAGAGTTCAAGCAATTCTCACCGCTGTTCGACGAGAATATCTATGCTGTTCTTCAACCGGAAGCTGTAGTTAACGCTCGTAACGTTTATGGCGGCACAGCCACCGTTCAGGTGAAGGCTGCAATTGAACGGGCAGAGCTGACATTGCACGAAGCTAATGAATGGGTTGTACAACACGGAGACGCTATATTGTAAACCGTATCAATATCAAATCTCGCCTCAGACCTTTATAGGTATCAGGCGGGATTTTTTTATTATCTAAACGAACTATGACTGGATTAGCAGTGTTCTTTACGGTTATCCTTAGGTTAGGATAGGAGGGTTCGTAGATATGAACAGAAAGCAAACCCTAGACGAGCTTAGATCGGAATTAAAAGTAGGCAATCATATTATTGGAGTAGCCACCGGTGCTGGTATAACGGCAAAGTATGCGAAGCAGGGTGGAGCTGATTTCATTCTGATGTTAAACTCGGGTAAATTTCGCCAGATGGGGAGGAGCTCTCTCGCTGGTATTTTACCATTTTGTAATAGCAATGATATGGTGATGGACTTTGCATCTAGAGAGATCATACCGTTGGTCAGAGATATCCCTATTATTTTTGGCCTCAATGCAACTGATCCGACCAAAGATATGGAATCCTATATAAGTGAAATAAAGAATAGAGGCTTTGCCGGCATTAATAATTACCCCACGGTGGGTTTAATAGATGGTCAATTTGGAGAAGCGCTCGAAGAAGAGGGGAATGGTTATCTACTTGAAGTAGAAGCCATAAGAATAGCCCATGAGAAGGATTTGTTTACCATTGCTTTTGTATTTGACGAAATCCAGGCAGCACAGATGATTGAGGCTGGAGCGGATATTATTTGTGCACATCTAGGTCTAACAGAAGGCGGGTTATTAGGCGCTAAGAAAGTATTCTCTCTGGAAGCTGCCAAGGTTAAAGCTGACAAGATATTTAATACATGCAATGAGCTAAAGCCAGATTTAATTAAGCTGGTTTACGGTGGTCCGGTGAAAACGCCAATTGATGTGCAATATATGTACAGCAATAATCAAAACTTGATGGGATATATCGGAGGCTCTGCTTTTGAAAGAATTCCCTCGGAGAAGTCCATTACGAATATAACCAAAGCTTTTAAAGTGTCGGGGACGCTGGATGAAGATGATTTTATGGTCAAAATGTTAGACGGCATCACAAAGCACTATGATTATGTTGAATTTGTAAAAGAATACGTAGCTCAAAATTATAGGAATGATATCTTGTTTGCAGATTTAGCTAAGGTGGCGCATGTATCCCGAAGTTACTTGAGCAGTTTGTTCACCAAAAAAGTAGGCTGCAGCTTCCAAACGTATCTCGTGCAATTTCGGATGGATAAGGCGGCGGAAATATTACATAGAGACCCTATCCAGTTATCTGAGCTAGCGCCATTAGTTGGATACCAGGATTATGCGCAGTTTAGCAAAATGTTCAAGAAGTATAAAGGGTTCTCTCCAAAACAATATAAATCTAACATAAACACAAAAACATAAGACATAAAAGCGTTTTCATCCATAAATCAAAGAAGTATGATTAACTCATAAGTTGATCATGCTTTTTTTGTTGTAGATATTTGAAGAGGAGGTTGAAGAAATGAAGACGATTGCTATTGCCGGAACTTTTGACACCAAGGGTGAAGAATATCTCTACATTAAAAATTTACTGGAAAGCTTGGAGTTAGGTACGTTTACGATTCATACGGGTGTGTTTGAGTCCACTTTTACACCGGATATCTCTAATAGAGAAGTAGCAGCAGCCGCGGGTGTAAGTATAGATGAGCTCGTTGCCAAAAAAGATAGAGCACTAGCAACAGAATTATTAGCCAAAGGTATGGAAAAATTAGTACCTGAATTATATAAGCAAGGCAAATTTGATGGAATTATCTCCTTTGGGGGCACTGGAGGCACTTCACTTGTAACCCCGGGTATGCGGGCATTACCTATTGGTGTACCTAAAGTGATGGTTTCGACCGTAGCTTCAGGAAATACTGCTCCATATGTAGGCACTAGTGATATTGTCATGATGCCATCCGTAGTGGATGTTGCCGGACTAAACTCTATTTCAACAAAGATTTTTACCAATGCAGCTTTCGCCATCGCCGGTATGCTTAAATTTGAGAATAAACAAGTGATAGAGAAAAAACCATTAGTAGCTACAACAATGTTTGGGGTAACAACCCCATGTGTAACGGCGGCCCGTAACTATCTTGAGGCTAGAGGATATGAAGTGCTTGTATTCCATGCAACAGGGGTAGGTGGCCAGTCCATGGAAGCGCTAATCGAGGCTGGTTTTATTGAAGGTGTATTGGATCTGACCACAACAGAATGGGCGGACGAAATTATTGGCGGCGTGCTGAATGCTGGACCTCATCGGTTAGAAGCTGCTGGTAAACATCATATTCCACAGGTTGTCTCGGTAGGCGCGCTTGATATGTGCAACTTTGGCCCTTATGATACGGTACCAGCGAAATTTGCTGGGCATAAGTTTTATAAACACAATCCAACAGTTACTCTGATGAGAACAACAGTAGAAGAAAATGAAGCTATCGGCAAAAAGCTTGTCGAGAAATTAAATATGGCCAAAGAGAAAACGGTGTTAATGCTGCCGCTTAAAGGGATATCCGGCATTGATGTTGCAGGGGAAGCTTTTTATGGGGTAGAGGAAGATCAAATGTTATTTGATACCTTAAGAAATGGTGTAAACAGAAATGTTGTCGAGGTTATCGAAATGGATTGTGCCATTAATGATGTGGAGTTTGCAGAAGCAGCAGCGCAGAAGCTAATAGATCTCATGAGCAAATAAGATTTTTATAAGATAAATAAATATTTAAAATGGAGGCGTTACACATGAACAAAAATACAAGAACTGAAATCATGGCGAAGTTTAGAGAAGAAGTTTCAAATGGAAAGATTCTTTTAGGCGTGGGAGCCGGCACTGGAATTACTGCAAAAAGCAGCGAAGCTGGCGGAGCGGATATGCTGATTGTTTATAATTCAGGAAGATACAGAATGGCAGGCCGGGGATCACTGGCAGGGTTATTATCTTATGGGGATGCCAACCAAATTGTAGTCGAAATGGGCTCGGAAGTATTGCCTGTTGTTAAAAACACCCCTGTATTGGCAGGCGTATGCGGAACGGACCCTTTTAGAGTAATGGAAGTTTATTTAAAACAACTTAAGGAACAAGGTTTTAGCGGCGTGCAAAACTTCCCAACCGTAGGTTTGATCGATGGCGTGTTCAGACAGAATCTAGAAGAGACCGGCATGGGATATGGTTTAGAAGTAGATATGATTAGAGCTGCGCATGAATTGGATATGCTCACCACTCCTTATGTATTTGATCCTGAGCAAGCAAAAGCCATGGCAGAAGCCGGCGCAGATATTTTGGTGGCACATATGGGCTTGACTACCAAAGGTACAATTGGAGCTAAGACCGCTCTTACTTTAGATGATTGTGTAGAAAGAATTGAAGCGATTATTAAAGCAGGGAAAGCAGTAAATCCAGATATTATGGTAATTTGTCACGGCGGACCGATTGCAGAGCCGGAAGATGCGGCGTACGTAATTGAACGGACAGAAGGCATAGACGGATTCTTTGGTGCATCGAGTATTGAAAGATTTGCTGCTGAAAAAGGAATCACAGAACAGACTGGATTATTTAAAAATATCACCAAACAAGCATAATTGCCTTCGGCGTCCTTATAATTAAAAAGAACCCTCCGAAGAGGGCAATCTGAGTAGAACAGATATTAAGATGCAGCTTATGGCTGCATCTTTTTGTTGTCTATTAGGTACAGCTAGTTACTTTTTAAAGGTAGCCATGCCAGCACATCGCGGATTTTGGCATCCCAGTATCCCCATTCATGTGTCCCCGGACCTTCTTCATAGGTTAAAGAAAGTGAGGTTGCCTGGCAGGCATCGCGGAATCTCAAGTTATCGGTATATAGGAAATCCTCTGTGCCACAGCATTGATACAACGCTGGTTTTGGTCCCGTGGAGCGGTTCACTTCCTCAAGCAGCCAAAGAAGGTCTTCCGGCGTTCCGGCGGTATCTTCTTTTCCGAAGATCATTTCGTATTCTTTACTTTTAGTGGTAGCACCTTCCCCGTTCAAGAAATTATGCGCCATATCAAGTGCTCCAGACAAACTCGCTGCCGCTGCAAAAGACTCGGGTTTACGCAGTCCCATCTTAATTGCTCCATAACCACCCATCGACAACCCGGCTACAAAGTTCTCCTCGCGTTTATCGGAAAGCGGGAAAAATGAGCGCGCCAGCATCGGCAACTCCTCACTAATGAAGGTCCAATAACGGCCTCCCATCGCCATATCTGTGTAGAAACTGCGGTGCACATTCGGCATTACCACAGCTATCCCCATCTCCGCTACATACCGTTCTATGGAAGTCCGGCGCAGCCAGATCGAATCATCGTCAGACAAGCCATGCAGTAAATACAAAGTAGGGTGAAGATCACCTCTTGTTACATTACTCATCCCGATTTGTGTAGTTGTTTTTTGCGGCAAAATTACAGTCATTGAGGTATTCAAACCTAGTACTTCAGAATAAAATTTGCACTCTATTAAAGCCATTTCATTCATCTCCTCTCTTTCCAAATCATAGCATAGACCTAAAGTGAGAGATATTGTAGAAATATCTGAATTATAAGGGTTTTGAGGATTGCTGTAGCTGGATATGAGAGAATATAATGGAAGTAGAAAATTTAGGAAAAACGTGCAAATACGAAAAGTATTTTCATAGGCGAGAGGCGGAAAGTAGGATGAAACCGGGCCTAAAGCAGGAAAAAGGATTTACATTAATCGAAGTGCTGGCAGCTATAGTTATTTTATCGATAGTTTCACTGGTGCTTACGTCTTACTTTACTAACGCCATGAGTTACTCTAAATCGAACCAGAACAAAACGATTATGGTCAATCTGGCGCGAAACGCGCTGTTTTATGTGGAGAAGCAGGATTTTGAGGCGATGAAGGAATTTTTTGTAACAGATCCATTAGAGCATAAGAAGGTTGTAGATGCAGGTGGGGAACCGCCCATGATTAAGGCTTCTGAGTGCACGGCGAATATAACATGTGTTTATAGCAATATTTTTGTAAATGGTGGAGCTTTACCAGATGTATTAAATCCAGTCGTTAACAACATTAAATATGAGATTAATATTCGATACCAGTTTCAATTACATCAGGAGATGCAGGATGGAAAGAACAGTGGTGGAGGGGTAGATACCCGCAAGAGCGAGATGGCACCTTATCTTATACCTGTTGAGGTGGAAGTTAATGGTAATGGTGGGCCTGGTGGAACAGCTTATACAACGGTGGTGGAGGGATATATTACGGATGAGAAGATTCGCTGACAGCCTAAAATATCAGCAGGGCTTCACACTGATTGAGATGATCGCCGCAATTACCCTCTTCGCTATGGTTGCAGGAATGATTTCTATGGTGATGATGTTCGGTTTTCGCAGCTATCATAAAATAACGATTGAGAACTCACTTCGTGAGGAAGCAGATTTGATTATGTCATCTATCATTAATGAATTATATGTATTCGGGCCTACTAGAGTGGAGAATACAACAGATGGATTGAATCTGATAAAGGATTCAGATGGTGTGATATCTACGCGAACTATTCAATTTGTTACTTCTGAGGGCGGGGGAGGTGGCATTACCACACTTACCATTAATAGTGTCATAAACGATCCTCGTACCTCAATTCATTCCGATCTTTTTGGTTCTACGATTGTTTCTACCAATTCTAATGGTACGGGTTGCAATGTTAATGTACCTTGTAGAAGCGGACTAGTCGATATAAAACTACTTCTAACTCAGCATTACGATGGAAGGACATATGATATGGAGATGGTGAGCAAATTTGGTTTTTAGGAGGAATCACACAATGACAGGACAACCATCACGGTCTACCCGCGTCAGAATAGCTCATACTAGTTTGCAATGCTTAAAGGAAGAGAGAGGCTCGGCACTTGTACTGGTCATGTTCATTGTACTGATTCTTACTATTCTCGGTCTGAGTGTACTTAGTGCTACAGTGGGCGGTACACAACGGACGGAGACGCGTAAAAATGATGTGCAAAGTCTACACTTAGCTGAAAAAACGCTTGATGAGGCTGTGGCGTATATTACATCGAGCTTAAATAAAAAGATAGAAAATAATGTAGATATGAGCCAGGAAGACTTGGATCAGTCTATAAAGAATTTTTTGGGAACACTTCCAACCACACTTCCAGATACACTTTCGGCAGGCCTTAAGACAAGTACTGGTTTGGCAAACGCAAGTGGGAAGATAAATGGGGTTACATATGCAATAGAGGGAACGATTGGAACTGGAAAGTTGGTCAAATACATAGTGACTATCAACTCGGAGGCTGAAGTTAACGGGGTCAAGCGTAGCCTTAAGCAAAGGGTGTTTATAGACACTTTTCCAGATTTTCTTAAATACACTATAGGGTCAGAAAAGAATCTTACGATTAATGGAGCACCTTTAATTATTGGAAATATTTATGCAGGAGATACACTGATTATCAGCGACAAGGCTGAGTACACCTATAAGAAGAAATTCCATACACTTGTATCAAGTCCCTTTGAAATAGATGGTGAGGCGCATGTTCAATCTCTTGATAAGCTGATATATCGAGAGGAAGGCAAAAGTGAGTTGAAGGCTTCTGAAATTACTAAAGTAACCTCTATGACAGGAAAAATCCCTCAAGATAAGGTGGGAATTAGAAACCGTCGAACGTTTGTAGAAGTTAATGTTGAGGGTTCATTTGTGGATAAAGTAGCGGAAGCAATAGGGGCGGGGGCTGACAGAACTACGATTAGGAATAAGCTTGCTGAAGGCGAACTAGCATCTTATTTAGCAGGTATGAATCTTTATAATTTTGATGCTATTGACCAGGTTGACTTGATCAAACCAGTCCTTATGGATGATTCGCCTGAGGCTCAGGAGGACTTTGTTGAGGAGATGGAGGAATACAATGAAAAAGTAAACATTATAAAGCATCCAACCAAATCAGTTATTTATAAAGGAGATTTGGATCTGGACGGCAGTGGTGACTTTCCGGGTATTTTATATTTAGTAAATGACAAAAACTCAACATTATCCCGTAAGTGGTTCATTGTAGACGGAAATTTAATCATTGATAATTACGGTAATGAAAAACCAGTACAGATAAGTGCTAATATTTTGGTGACTGGAAAGGTGGAAATTCGGGGGAACGTTCAAATTGATTCCACTATGTTTGTATTTAAAGAACCCTCGACAATTAATGGAATTCCCGAACATACTACATTGGTGGAAGATGCAACACTTCAAGGCTTGGATGGTAAGGAACTAGTATTGATCTCCCGTGGGCCAATACTTATTAATCGATTGGCCGCCTTCAATAACACTCCTACTAAGTTAGATGCTTTTTTCTATACAGACTCGGATGCAGATTTATATGGTGTAGGATCTATTTTCTCGCTTAGTGGAGGATTCTTTGCAAAGGGGAATCTTACTATAAATGCTGTACGGGGAACAGCTGTAGGGAAAGATAATGATATTGTAATAGACAACAACAGCAATTTGATCCGGTTTAAGGCAGTTTATAACGATCAGATCTTTGAGGATCAGAAGGCCGGACTTCCCCGTGTCAAGACAGTGAATATTAGCGTAGAAGACATGCAATTGGAGTAGCAAATGATATAAATGTGGAATATAAAACCCCCGAGTCGCAGTATCTTTGCGACTCGGGGGTTTTGCCTTTTTAGTAACGATCTTCGTTCTCTACAATTACCTCTACAGAGGCTTGGATTTTAGGGTCTTCAATATACGAAACAGTAATAGTGGCTTTCCCTTTCTTTAGACCGATTATTTTACCATCTGCTGAAACCGTTAGGATGGCTGTGTTGCTGCTTGTCCAGAGGAGTTTATCTTTAAAGTCACTTTTGATTAAGCTTTCTGGCCAAAGTACAAGACCGTTATTAAATAAATCTCTGGAATTATCCGGCCCAACTCCTATTTTGAATGGCGCGGGTAATGATAGGTTAGTTAATTTAACACCAATTGCTATTTCTTTAAAGGCTTCAATAACAGTGGAGGATCCTTTTACAATCACTTTGACCTTGACTGATTTGGTAAACACGTAGCCCTTTAACTTTATAGTTTTGTTATCAGGGGTAGGTACGTATGTCGCATAATTACTTCCATCCCCTTCCAGGCTCCATACGTATTCAACCGGATCGGAATTCTCTACAGGTTGAACGACAGACACATTTAACGGAATTTCGCTTCCAATATTCACAAAAGAATCGCCGTTAATCCTTATCTCACGAACAGGATTAGTAATTTTAATTGTAAGTTCTTCAGTATCGGCTCCATCAGGCTTTCGGGTTGTGTTCACCGTAGCTACAATAGTCACAAATCCAGATCGTTTAGCCTGCAAGGTGGCGTTACTTCCGATGTATGGATCCGGATTCTTGGTTATCGTTGCATCGGCTGAATTAGATCCTGGCTTGATGGACCATTCGTAGCCAGTTATCGTTTCTTCAAAGGGCTCATAGCTCGCTTCGAAGGAAACTTTCTCGCCGACTATAGCGTGATCTGCTCCCTTAATAGTTAAATCAGGTGAAACGACAGTTACTATTGCAGTGGTAGAAACCTTACCTCCATCATTTCTTATATCTCTTGCCGTAATTACTAGTGTTGCTGCTCCGGATCTCAAACCTGTAATGACCCCTGTCTCTGTAACTGATACAACATCTGGCTGCATCGATAACCAAATTACTTCTTTATTGTTTGCATCTTCAGGCGTTATAACCGGTAGAAGTTTCAGCTCACTACCTACCCGAATCCGAGTATCTTGAAGTTGAATATTCGCTACTTTAACGATCGCTTCAAAGGAGATCGGCGAGAAGCTTATTGTTACTCGGTCCCGTATGACTGGTGTCGGGTTCGGTAAATTCCCAGTGAATGAAGATAACTCAATACTGTGCCCACCATTATATGGAGAGATGGATTTTCCGATTACCGAGCCAACAATATCACCTGTAAAAGATATATTTGCTAATGGAGCCAGAATTGAACCATAGATTTTGTATCCATGTAGGTTCAATGAAGTAGCTTCATAAAAATTGTATAAAACGTTATTACTGAGCACTCCTTCGAGGGTATTGGAGCCATTGCTGACGGTTACATTCTGTCCAGGAATATTGACAACAGTAGTGGAACTAGGTGGTGTATTAATGTTCAGACTTTTAATATTTCCATTGATTGGTGTTACATAAAAGACGTTAAGGTTAGGATCAATTCCTTTTAGAGTGATGGTGTGCTCCGGACCTGTTGGTTTGGCAGTCTCGGGTAATGCTGCATACGATAATGAGCGACTTTTCAGGACTTTCGCAACCTCAGCGAAATTAATGAACTTATCTTTATGCATGGTTTGGTTGAGGAGATAATCTGGAGCAGTTATACTACCTCCGTAATAAGCCATCCCATTCAGTGTACCGTCATTTAAGGTCAGGTTTCCTCCTGCCACAATAGTCGCAGTAGTATCGGTATTTGTTAATGATTTCCCTACACCAAAAGAACTGATGTGTATATTCCCACCTGCTGCTATGCGCCAGTTATTGGTGAATCCAAAGTTTCGAAAATCAATGTTCTCTAGCATAAAGATTGAATAATCATTAGCTATGCCGAGTGAAGTAATTGGAGCATTGGAACCAGGAAATGTAAGCATCTCAGCATGGATATCCTCATAAGTAATCTTTGAATTATCTAGCAGGTATAACTTCTTTTCCTGCGGAACTGCTGTAAGACTAAAAGTGATAGTAGTTCTGTTTTCTGGCGTATAAGATTTGACGTTGTTACTCTCGGTTAACTTGTAAGTGATGTTTCCTAGATTTTTTCTTAAAGTATATCCTGTGCTTAAAGTACCGCTCTTGGTCATACCATTCGGGAGAGGTTCGCTAAATTCCAAATTCGGAGGGAACTTTTCTTCAAACTGAACGTCTGAAATCACTAGGTTATTAATTCCTTGTTCACCGGGATCAACAGCAAGATAGGGAACAGAGTTTGGCGTTACAGTGTACGTAAATATAATCGGCTTACCCTTCTCAACAGTAGCGGAAGGCTGTGTACGTTGAATCGTGAGGTTCGAATCGATCTTTTGTACAGTCACGTTTACGATTTTAGTTGAGAGTGCGCCTTGTTTGTCCCAAGCAGTAATCTCGATTTGAAGATTTCCACCTGCAGGGAGAGGGTTGTTAAAAGCCTGAGTAACTGTCTCTCCAGAAAAAATTGCCTTCTCGTTCATTATGTAGCCGGCAATTACATTGTCGTTTTGTTTAAACTTTACACTGGTAAATAGGTTCTTGTCCTTCAAATCCCAGTCATCGACTGTATAACTGACGACCAGTTGGTTCTGATACGAAGGCTTTATGCTGTTGTCAGTGGGTGTGTGCACTGTGATTTCTGGAGCATGATTAGCACCTGTAAATGCACGGTACATTGTATTTACGAACAACTTTTGTTCCCACTTTGGGAAAGACGTTGCTTCAGTTTTTTTATAAGACGTTCCAATGATATGTCCGGTTCCTGAGTAAGTTACATTTCCTTTAGAATACGTATAGTAATGGTTCCAGCTATCATTGCTATCTCGGTTACTACCAGTGATATTGTACCAAGGGGTCACTGAGGGGTCCTCTAAGTCAAGGGTGAAATATTGATTATGTGTACTGGCTACAGTATTCCTACCATCTTGAACACTTAAATTAAAAGGATATTGTGTGAGTAACCCATCATTCACAGGAGTAATTGATGTTGATGTGCTTGGAGCATTTAATCCCAAGTTGGTCTGAGGGGTGGTTTGACCGGTAATTCCTTGGAACTTCTTCGTCCATTGGCTGCTATTGTTGTTGCTGGTATTAATATAAATAGTATCGTGAGTGAACATGGCAGATTGTTTAGTTTCATTTATGAATTTTAATACGGCATCCGCCGAAAGTTCGTTAATTGGAGCTTTTTCATTGTATATATCCCGGAATCCAAATAGGAGCATGTCGTATGTGCCATTCAAACCGTATTTTGGTGTAGAACTTTCCTTATTCTTAATGTAATCGTTGAATTGAGTCATTGTTTTTGTATCGATAACCAGTTCGTAGTCTTTGTCTAGACTATTTAGAAAACTGGAATCCATAACTAATTCATTATTAATGAGTTGGCTGTCATTATTTCCATCAGGTAATATCTGCAATACATTAACCATCGTCTTCTTACCCTTAAATTGAATAGTACCGGTAGTGAAATCACTTAGAACCTTTTGATTCAAAGAATCTACTGCCTCTAGCTTCCAATATAATAGACCTGAATAAGTTTTAGGAAGCTTATATTTGATTTCACCGGTTGGCGAAGTGCTCAAGGACGTGGTAGCAACGACTTGATCTTCAGTCATTTTTATGGACTTATCTAAGCCCAGATAGAGCTTAACAAGTATAGGATTCGTTCCTAAATTAACATTTGAAACATTGAACTTGAATGTGAGCTCGTCGCCGGGCGTATAGATCTTGGGCACAGTCGCACCGTATTCGATAATTTGACTCTTGTTAGTAATGTTTAGTTGAGGTCTTTGCTTCATTTTGGACAAATAAGTGGAATTACTTTTTTTCAATTCGGAGATAAAGGCATTTAACTCAGAATCATTGAAGAATAGAACATTTGATTTTGGTGTTAATGTCCGGTAGGTATTGAAGGTGTTGTACAATATTCCGCGTTGGTTAGTTGTTTGCGTATCAAACGGCTCTTTGTTGAGTAATACGTAAAGTCCTTTATTAATAAAATAGTCGGTAATTTCTTTGGCTTTCAGGGCAGTTATGTCATTCATAACTGCTTTGGTATTATGATCTTTTCCGGAGACCCCACTTGTACTGTAAGTCCCCTTCCCGATATATACCGCATCATATCTCCCGTCCAGATCATCCCGCAGCGCCACAAAGCGCTTCATACTCATCGTGTCGATGGTAAGGTTAGATATTCCCGTTTTTAGAGACGCAAGCTCACTAACCCCACTCTCTGTAACCTCCAGCATACGAATTTGGTATTCATTAGAACTGGCATCGACATTCATAAAGTGATTTTTGATTGGCAGAACAAGCAGAAGGAGAAGCAGGGTAGTTACTGTAAAAATAAAAACTTTTTTGTTACTGGCAAGTTTCATTGTCATCTCTCCCTGATTGTTAACTATTGGCAGATATGGTCGTATTCCGTCTCGTATATGCTAGATTCCGACAGCCTTTTTCATTCCGTGTCGTTGTAAAATTATCCAATCTATGTTATATACATTCTAGGACATTCAGCATTGATAGACAACATAAATCTATTGAAATATACCTATTAAATTATAACTAAAGTCCTAGTTAGATTGAAAAATACTCAAAATTGACAAATTTATGGAAGGTATATTTATGGTAATTATATCTTTCGTTTTTGAGTGAATTTTGCTGGGAGTTTGATTTCTATTTCTATAAAAAATATCCATTATTTCAGCCGGCATAAATAACGGCATACGGAGATGAATAGACTTGGCTATCGCGAAAAAGAGACTGGGAGACTTGCTGGTAGAAAATAATATTATTTCGCAGGATCAGTTGCTTGAGGCTCTCGCGGAACAGCGTAAGAGTAAACGTAAGCTCGGCGATCTGCTAATCTCTCAAGGCTATATCACGGAGCAGCAGCTGATTGAAGTGCTTGAATTTCAACTCGGCATCCCGCATGTCAGTTTATTTAAATACCAGATAGATCCCGCAATCACGCAGATTATCCCTGAAAGTATGGCTAAGCGATATCAGGTGCTTCCATTCTTAAAAGAGGGTGGCAAGCTGATGGTTGCGATGGCGGACCCGCTGGATTATTTTGCGATAGAAGATTTACGAATGAGTACTGGTTTTCGGATCGAACCCGCTATTTCTACGAGAGATGAGCTGCAGCGGGCGATTGCGCGTCACTATGGCATGCGCGATTCTATGAATCAGATGCTGGTAGAACTTCCGACACAGGAAGAAATAGAGGAGACCGAGATTACAGATGAGGACTCTCCAATCGTACGTTTGGTCAACCAGATGATTCAGCAGGCAGTTGCCCTGCGGGCGTCTGATATACATATGGATCCAGGTGAAAATAATTTAACCATCCGCTACCGCATTGACGGAACCTTACGGACAGAGCGGATTATTCCTAAGCAAATGCAGGGCTTTATCACCGCCCGTCTGAAAATAATGGCCCGCCTGAATATCGCAGAACGGCGTTTGCCGCAGGACGGGCGGATCAAAATGCAGTTCGATTACAAAATGGTAGATATTCGTGTGTCTTCATTACCAACGATGCACGGAGAGAAGATTGTGCTGCGGCTGCTAGATTTAAGCACAGGGGTCAAATCCGTAGATGCTTTGGGATTCAGTGAGGGGAATGCAGAAGTTTTTAAGGAGATGATAGCTCGTCCTTATGGGATTTTGCTAATCACGGGCCCTACAGGTAGCGGAAAAACAACAACTTTATATTCAGCGTTAAATCAACTTAATGTAGAAAGCGCAAATATTATCACAGTCGAAGATCCAGTGGAATACCAGCTTGAAGGAGTAAATCAGGTGCACGTAAACTCGGCTATTGGACTAACCTTTGCAGCTGGGCTACGTTCGATTCTTCGACAAGATCCGAATATCGTAATGGTCGGTGAGATACGGGATGCTGAAACTGCTGAAATTGCTGTTCGCGCCTCATTAACGGGTCATCTAGTGTTGTCTACTTTACATACAAACGATGCGATTAGCTCCGTCTCCCGATTGCGGGATATGGGGGTAGAACCTTATTTGATCGCTTCTTCGCTGATTGGTGTGGTAGCACAGCGGCTGGTGCGCAAAATTTGCACTGACTGCAAAGAAACCTACAAACCATCTGAACAGGAAGCAATTATGCTACGTAGCTTAGGACTACCTGTGGAAGCATTACAGCGTGGACGCGGCTGTGGTAGCTGTAACAATTCTGGCTATCGTGGACGAATAGCGATTCATGAAGTACTCAGTATTGATGATCACTTACGGCAGCTCATTACAAACACTGCCTCAGTAGAGGAACTGCGTGCAGCAGGTAAAGCGCGAGGGCTTGTTCAACTGATGGATGACGGACTACTCAAGGTCAGTCAAGGAATTACAACGCTTCAAGAAGTCATGCGCGAGACGGTCTCACATTAGAGGTTAACAGCGATTTAGCATTCTAACTTAGGGGGAGCGGCTAATGCCAACGTATACGCGGGATATTAGACAACTATTACAAACGGCTTACTCCTCCAAAGCTTCTGACTTACATATTTCCGTAGGATCACCGCCGGTTATTCGGATGGATGGAAAGCTGCACTCGCTTGAGGGTGAGTCCGTGGTTGCTGAAGAAGCGGCAGATATGGCCAAAATGCTACTTGGTAATGAACGAATTGAAGCATTTCGGAATGCGGGCGAGTTGGATTTTTCATATCCGCTTGATGGTGGGGGAAGATTCCGGGTGAACGTTTATCGTCAGCGGGGCGAGGTTAGTATCGCCGCCCGGGCCATTCCTGCAGAGATTCCGAGTCTGGAACAGCTGTCGATGCCTTCGATTTTAACTACTTTGTCGCTTAAGCCACAAGGTCTAATTTTGGTTACAGGACCCACAGGCAGCGGCAAATCTTCTACGCTTGCAGCTATGCTGAATTATATTAACCAGACGGAGAGCAAGCATATAGTGACGTTGGAAGATCCGATAGAATTTCTACATAACCATGGAACCTGTCTAGTAGATCAACGTGAAGTGGGAAGTGATACGGCTAGTTTTGCTAATGGATTGCGTGCTGCCTTACGTCAGGATCCGGATGTCATTCTCGTTGGTGAGATGCGGGATTTGGAGACCATTTCAGCAGCGGTTACGGCCGCAGAGACAGGTCATCTTGTGATGGCAACTTTACACACAACAGACGCACCACAGACGATTGACCGAATTATCGACGCTTTTCCGGGCCATCAGCAGGGACAGATTCGTTCACAACTAGCATCAGTGCTGCTGGCAGTAGTCAGTCAGCGGTTGTTCCCAAGGGCTGGAGGTCGGGGGCGTTTATGCGCTACGGAAATTTTGATCAATACACCAGCCGTAGCCAATCTTATTCGTACCGAAAAAACACATCAGATCAAAAATGTGATGCAAACGGGACGCTCACAAGGCTTGCACACCTTGGACATGAGCATCCGTGACTATTTATCGCAGGGGCTTATTGATCCAACAGCAGCTAAGGCGTTTATGGCGGAGGTGAGCAGCTGATGCCTCTTTTTGAATATCAGGTGAAGACATCCGCAGGCAAATCTATCAAAGGGAAACTAACGGCAACCGATAAACCTACGGCGATGGAGGAGCTACGCAAGCGGGGACTTACGGTATTTTCACTGATTGAACGCAAAACCACAATTTTATCGATGGACATTTATATTGGTAATCCCGTTAAGCCGATTCATTTCATCATTTATTGCAGGCAGTTTGCCACGCTTATGCGGGCGGGGGTATCGATTGTGGATGCAACGCGTATTTTGGCAGAGCAGACCGAGAGTAAGCCACTGCGCAAAGCGTTAGTAGATGTTAATTCCAGCCTGATGCGCGGGATATCGTTTTCACAAGCCGTTCAGGATCATAAAAAAATCTTCCCGCAGCTATTTGTCAGTATGATCCGTGCCGGTGAGGAATCCGGTGATATTGAGGGGACGTTGGACAGGTTGGCTATGTTTTTTGAGAAACAGCACACCACGACAGAGAAGATAAAATCAGCGCTTACGTACCCGATTACCGTAGGGGTTATGGCGATTGCCGCGGTTATCTATCTACTTTGGGCGATTGTGCCGCAATTTGTGACCATGTTCGAATCGATGGATGCCGAGCTTCCGGCAATTACACAGATGGTCTTGGCACTTAGCAAAAGCATTCAAGGTCAATGGTATTTCTGGATACTCGGAGTACTCCTCCTAGTGATAGCTTTTCAGATTACAAAACGTACGGAAAAGGGTGCTTACGCTCTGGATTATGCCAAGCTTAAGATACCTGTGTTTGGTAAGCTGAATCAAAAAGGCTCGATTGCTCAGTTTACGCGCACATTTTCTTCTCTTTATGCCAGCTCTGTACCGATCCTACAGTCCTTGGTGATTGTTGAGGAGGTAGCAGGAAATAAGGTCATCGGGAAATTCATCCGTAGTGCAGGCGATTCGCTAAGACAAGGAAATCCACTATCTGAGCCGCTAAAAAAAGCTTGGGTCTTTCCGCCACTAGTTACGCAGATGATAGCGATTGGCGAAGAGACAGGGGCGCTCGACACGATGTTGTCCAAGGTAGCTGATTTTTATGAGATGGACGTGGAGAATACCGTCGACCGTCTGAAATCGCTGCTTGAACCGCTGCTGATTGCTTTTTTAGCTGCTGTTGTAGGTGTCATTGTAGCTGCCATTATGCTGCCGATGTTCAGTCTGTACGGTAATATGTGAACCTCTTGGTTCCTTGTATATATTGAGAGGGGTGACGCCGGGGAGGCGGGGCAAGATCCACGAACTTACGCTGGCGATTAGACGACGATGGACGAGCTGTTTCCGTAAGCACAAGAAAGCTGATGCTGGATTCACTGAAATTAAGAATATAAGTTTTATCACTCACACACCACTTAGAGGGGGAAATCAAATGTTAGCACAAGCCATTAAGAGAAGATTAAGCAAAGAGGAAAATCAAAAGGGGTTTACGCTGATTGAGTTGCTGGCGGTTATCGTTATTTTGGGGATTATTGCGGTAATTGCAATTCCGATGATTGGTGGAATTATTAATAAATCAAAAACGGATGCAGATTTAGCAACTGCTCGACAGCTTTATGATGCATCTCGTATGTATATTATGGGTGAATTAGATGGAGATTTTAAAGATAAGACAGTAACTCTTGAAGCACTTAAGGATAAAAAATATATTGATCAGACTCTTGTTTTGCCTAGTACAAAAAAATCGTTAGATGGTAAAAAAACCACAATAGTATATACTTCGGGCGGAGTACTTCAAAAAGTAACATTAGATCCGGTTCCTACGGGTGAGAGTGGTGAATATTCCGCTGATAAGGTGCTTAGTGCAGAGCCAGCAGCGTCACCAACACCAACACCAGCGTCTGGTAGCTAACAGGAGTATCTAATTAATCTCTATAAATTTAAACTTACAATCTATCCTAAGGAATCGGACTTCCCGATTCCTTTTTTAAAATCCAGAAGCTAACAGAGGACAGCCATGACGATATTTATCGCAAGTTACATCACATTACTGGGCCTGATTCTAGGCTCCTTCTATAACGTAGTGGCGCTGCGGGTGCCGGCCAAGGAATCCTTGCTTAATCCGCCGTCACATTGTCCGAACTGCAATACGCGGCTGAAAGCGCGGGATTTGCTTCCGGTGGTAAGCTACCTGCTGTCAGGAGGCAAGTGCCGATACTGCGGCACAAGGATTTCGCCATTATACCCGCTTGGAGAAGCGGCAACGGGTTTGCTTTTTTTATGGGTGTATTTGCAATTTGGCCTGACGGGTAAGGGAATCATCGGGTTCATTCTTGTGAGTTTAGCGGTTATCGTGACGGTTGCAGATTTGAAGTACATGCTGATTCCCAACAAGGTATTGTTGTTGTTTTTACCGCTGCTGCTGATTTTTGTACTGCTATTTCCAGAAGGACCGATATGGCATCATCTGCTAGGAGCTGTGCTTGGGGGAGGGGGCCTTATCCCTTTTGTTCTATTAGGTGGCATGGGGGCTGGAGATGTGAAGTTATTTGCGCTGCTGGGCTTGGTGATTGGCTTTCCGAATGTGATTTTGGCCTTTTTTGTGGCTTGTCTGCTTGGGAGCGTGGTGGGCGGACTGCTGATGCTGCTCGGTGTGATCAAACGTAAACAGCCGGTACCCTTCGGCCCATGGTTAGCTATAGGAGCTTTAATTAGTTTTGGATATGGTTCATACATCATCGGCGCGTATCTCTCGCTCATCGGATAGGAGGACATCGATCACATGCTTGGATTAGGCCCCAAAGTGGCCGGACTTTCAATTGAAGCTGCCGGAATCCGTTATATTAGTTTTAAGAATAAACAGTCATGGGAAGTCCGTAAAAAACGGTTTCTCCCGCTCCTTCCAGGCATGATCATTGAGAATCAGGTGGCGGATAGCGAGGCGCTTTATGATCGGGTAAGGCAGTGGGTGAAGAAGGAAGGGTTAAGGGGAAGTAAGGTTTCTTTGTCCATTCCACCTTCGCAGATCATTATCCGCAAAATGAGTATTCCTAGTACCAACGACAAACAGGTAGAACAACTGGTGAAGCTGGAAGTGGAGACGGGACTGCATCTACCTTTTGAAAATCCTGTCTACGACTATGTAACGCTCGAAGTGGATGAGGAGCAAAGTCACCTGCTCGTATTTGCTGCTCCGCGAAAATCGATTCAGGATTACGTAGAAATTCTGGAGCGGGCGGGTCTTCGGATAAGTAGTGTCGAAATTTCGGCAACCGCCTTAGCGCGTGCTATAACCACTGGGCACGGGGAGAGCTTTGCGGAGACGATGCTGATTAATATGGAGCCATCGGTAATGGACATTTATATGTTCAGAAACGGGAATCCGGTCTTCATTCGTACGATAAACTTACTTGATCTACATAAAGGAAGAAATTTAGCGGGAATGGATCTTTTGACAGACAGTGAAACCTTGGCAGAAACAGCTGTCGCTGTGGAAGAACATTTATCACCCGAGCAAATGGTGGAAATCACTGCGGAAATCTCCCGTATGCTCAGCTTTTATCAATACAGCTTGCATGACGGTTCCACTCGTATCAACAATTTAGTGATTACGGGCACTCCCTCGATTCGTAAACAACTGGACCTGGAGCTCCAGCAGTCCCTAGCTGAACTTGAAATAACACCAATAAGTCTGGAACAGATGGCTAGTGCTGCTGTTTCTGACCCTGATCTAAATGATTACCGTGTAGCTGCCGGGACCGCTCTAAAAAATAGCATCAACACGGATACGATTGATCTATTGCCGAGAGAAGATCGGGAGACGTTGCTATTTCCTTATGTCACGATGGGGCTTGTAGCGATCTGGCTGCTGGGGATGATCGGAACGGGGATATATTTTTCGGCCAATAAGGGTCAAATCTCTAACGGTAAAGAACAACTGCAAGGCCTGCAGGATCGCAGTTTAATGCTCCAAGTAGAGCTCGCGAAGCTTAAGAACAGCGGACCTGGACAACTGGATCTGAAAGCAGCTATCACAGTGCTTCAGGACAATAAGGTGATTGCTGTCCCTATCTTGGACGAATTAGTGGAAGGATTGCCTAATGAGGCACTAATCCGTGATATTAACTATACCTACCGGACATCTATAGATCTGACTCTAAATGTACCCACTATGGAGGATGCGTCCAACTATTTAAGACAACTTCGCCAAATGTCTTTTACGGCCGATGCCTCTATTCAAAAGCTTACTGAAGGAGCCGCAGATGCCATTTCATACAATGCGTATACGGCTATTTATAAAGTGAACTTAGCAGCGGCTAAGCAGCAAAACAGTGAAACGGATGCCAGCCAAGGGGAGGTGAGCAGCGATGGAACAGATCAATAAATATCGCTCTCCCATCGTACTAGGGGTGTTAATTCTATTCCTGATATTGTTTGCATTCTATATGCTGGGTGTTCAGCCGACCAATAAGGAAATTTCCGCACAGAGCAGCGAGATCAGTCAGTTGGAAAAGGAAGCAGAAATGCTCCAAACCAAAATCAATGAGCTGAAGGGCAGCGGCAATGAGGGAGATCTAGAACAGAAGGAATTACTGGGGGAACTCCCAAAGGGCGATGACAGCGAAGGTCTGATTGTTGATTTGCGGGAGGTTAGCACGTCCTCACAAGCGCGGCTAAAGGATGTTAGTTTTGTTTTGGATGAGGCTAATCCGATTCAGCAAATGACAGGTTCTGCTGAGGTGTCATTCCCGACGGTCAAACAGATCAAAATGACTGCAGTGGTGGAGGGGACATATTCGGGGATACGGCAATGGATGGATGAACTACAAGCCTTACCTCGTATTGTGAATGTAGACTCTTTCAATTTTCAGCAATCCTACGAGAATCGTACTAAGAACAATACGGAGAGTATTTTGACTGCTAACGTAGCTTTTACAGCGTATTATGAGGCCACCGCAGCAGCATCCAATTAGGGTTCTAGTACTACTTTATTTAATTATATTACTCCGCTTTTCCTGTGAATCAGGAGGGTGGAGTTTTTTTATATTTTCAAAAGAGTTGTAATACGTTTTCATTCCTCTGTTTATTGGGTATTTTAGCTTGCGGGGTGCATAAGCTGAAACAGTGGCGATCGCCTGTATTTTTTAGATGAAAGAGGAGGAACTTCAGATGAACAAAAAATGGATGCTTGGTTCGTTGGCCCTTTCCTTAGGCCTTTTATCAGCAGGTAGCGGAGTTATGGCAGCTTCATCATCAGTGGGAAGCTCGGCAATAAAAAATGTGGCTGTGATTGGCACAGGAAAAGAAGGTCCAGCTACCATAAACAATTTGACGGTAAAAAGTGTTGTACCGCTTGTTGTACATGCCAGAGCAATCTATTTCTATACTAGCCGCGGGGGCAACTTTTTCCCGATGGAAACCTTCATGTATAAAGCGCAAGAGTACCGTTACCTTTCCAATGATATTGGGACAAAGGCGAAGCTGATGAATTACATAAAAAAAGCCTACACGCATAATGCAGCAGCTTATTATGTGCAGACTCAATTTTTGGAGCATGAAGGTAGAATGTCACAGGTGAATGCGGATCTTGGAAACTCATTGATGTTTGAAAAAGCCACCGCCCGAATGCTCTCCAAAACTGCAACAACCGCTGAATTTGACTTAACAGTTCCTTATTCGAGCGGGCAGGAAGGCAGTGAGTCGGTGTATGTGAAGCTGAAAAAGGTGAATGGATACTGGAGAATTGATACGTCACCGGATATTCTTTTTTGAGGTAGGTTTAGGGTAGAAGAGGAAAGGTAAAGAGGTTCTACGCTTGGGCGCGGATAAGGTCAGAGGTATATGCAACACCAGCGAATTTACCTTTGCGAGTGATAATGACACAATCATTTTTCATAGGATCTGGGCGGTTCATAGCGAGGCTCAATACCATATCGAGTGGAGTGGAAATATCAAGAATGAGCGGGGTTTTGTTCATAAGCTTCATGGCAGGTTCTCTGTAGAATAGATCTACTCCGGATCTTCCTGTAGCTTTCAAAAAGAAACGTTCGCTCATCAACATTCCTAGGGGTTCATTCATAGCATTGCAGACGACGATACATTTGGATTCTGGATGCTGAAACATGACGCGAAGGGCTTCTCTGCAAGTGCGTGAGGCAAAAATAGCAGGAGCACTGCGGACAATACCAGTAAGATCATTTACAAGAGCTGTTGTCATAGGATGTTCATCCTTTCTGATTATGGGTCTACTTCTAATGTACCCCTGAATCGTAAATTTCAAAGCCGGGTAACGTAAGCTACAGGTAAAATAGATGGCTGGAAAAAATAACCGATCAGACCTTAGGGGCTCTGACCGGTTATTTGTTGTTAGCTATTCACTGCGGACGCCGTCCTCCACCAGCTGCTTTCGGGGGACATCCGGGATTATGGATTTGCTCACGCCTCCACGATTAATGGCGATTAATCGTTTTTGTGCGTAATATACGTCGCGGGACAGTTTATTCACCTCAGTGGATTTACCGTCAACATACTTTGTAATGTAGGTTTCAACAATATATCCGGTTTTCCCATTTTGAATAACGCGTGAGCTGCCACGAGGCAGTGAAGAATCGTTTACGTATTTATCGACTGGTGGGAGTACCTCTACTGTTTTTGAATGAACTTTGTAAGTGACATTTTGCGGAAACGTGCCGAACAGCTTTATGGTCAGTGATTTACCCTGCACAGCTGCTTTAATTATGAGATATTTGCCAGTCGTATTGCGAAAACGAAAGTTGATATAACCTTCAGCGAATGTTGCGTCCTGACCTTTGGGCAAGTAGTTGACGGGCAAGGAATGATTACGGCGTTCCACAATTTCTAGCCCTATACGCAGTGCGGCATTGTAAAGAGTGCTCGACACTTGGCAGATCCCTCCACCAACACCTGCTTGCAGCTTGCCGTTCACAATCACCGGCGCTTCACGGAAGCCGTAATTCACCTTTGCTTTTTCTATAGCTTTTCCATAATCAAAGACGGCTCCAGGCGGGAGAATGGTTCCATCCACAGCTTTGGCAGCAGCTTCCACGTTGTAGCTTCGTCCAGGTCCACTTGCACCTAGAGAGGTGCTGAACTGCATTACTTTTCGCTCGATACCTTGTTCCTTTAATTTCTTTAAAGTTATGTCAGGCTGCAGGATTAACAGAGGGACCTCCATCGTGATTCCCTTCTCCAGCAGGGCATTCAGATGATTAAAGCTGGTGGGGGCAGCTGCTCCTAAGGAAGTCTCCAGAGCTGTCCAATCAACCTCCAGGGAAGTTTTCTCAGAAGTATATACGATTCGGTCATCGCCTGTAATTCGTCGCGTAGCGTCCACTGGTTCACCAAAGGACTCCTTCTCCCAACTGGGACTTAGAATCTTTTGAAATTGTGCGATTTCCAGATGGGTTTCAAGCTTCCACAACTTAGGGAAGTTATAGCGTGCCTTTACCCGCTCCCAAAGCGTTCCTTCGGCAAGCTCTTTTAAGCCCTGCTGAAAAGCAAAGGCTTCATAGCTCAACCCAGTCTTATTAAGGGTTAGGGAGAGATCTGCATTGCCTTCCACTTTTAGCACTAGAGGGACGGTTTCGAGGGCATGCAGCCGTTTATCCAGCTGGGAGCGGACCTCGGTGAGAGTCATGCCTCCGACCTGCCAGCCGGCAAGGGTTGTACCCTTTGGAAGCGTGGTTTTGCTGCCATATAGATGAAGCCCTCCGTAAATACAGGAGCCGATAAGGACGAGTGCGATGACCACTATGAGGGCAGCATGGATTTTTTTCATGATTAATCTCCTTTTGGGGATTTGGATTGCGCTAAGCAGGCGCGGCCCTGTAACAGAACTTAAAGAACACTTCGTGGGATACCGATAATAAATTAGTAAGAAATAAGTAGTCTCTAATAAAGGGAGTTACGACATCTGATAACAGGCACCGCTAGGTGCTTTTTTATATGTATATGTCCAGTCACTACAAAACTTTCGAATAGTCGTGCAGTTACGGGGTACTCAATCAGTTACAGATTTGTTACAATAGATACATTGCGGAAATATTGAAGTTTATGGAAACTTGAGGTGGACAATGTCGATTCGCACAAGTGGAAAATGTCATAATTGGGAAGTGAGAAAATGATTGAAATGCAAGATGTATGGAAAACGTACCCTAACGGAACTCACGCACTGCAAGGAGTTTCAGTGAAAATCGACCGCAATGAATTCGTGTACGTTGTCGGCCCTTCCGGCGCGGGTAAATCTACTTTTATGAAATTGATTTATAGAGAAGAAGTGCCTACCAAAGGACAGATTTCGGTGGGAGGTTTCAATATAGGAAAGCTAAAACCACGCAAAATCCCTTATGTCCGCCGTAATATCGGCGTTGTATTTCAAGATTTTCGGCTTTTGCCCAGAATGACGGCATACGAGAATGTAGCTTTTGCTATGGAAGTTATTGAAGCGCCGAAAAAAGTCATCAAGAAACGTGTGAATGAGGTTCTTGATTTGGTTGGACTGAGAAGTAAAGCGAATCGTGAGCCCTCACAGCTTTCTGGTGGTGAGCAGCAACGGATCGCTATTGCACGGGCTATCGTCAACAATCCTTCTGTTATTATTGCGGACGAGCCTACAGGTAACTTAGACCCCGAGACTTCATGGGGCATTATGCAGCTGCTTGACGAGATTAATTTTCGTGGAACAACGATTGTAATGGCTACCCATAACAGAGATATTGTGAACAAAATGCGCAAAAGGGTGCTTGCGATTGAGAATGGAAACATTGTCAGAGACCAAGCGAGAGGGGAATATGGTTATGAGTTTTAAAACCTTCTTGCGACATGTGCGGGAAGGCTTCAAAAGCGTATTCCGTAATGGCTGGATGTCGATCGCCTCAATCACTTCGATTGTTGTTTCTCTTTTTGTTCTAGGTGTATTTATTCTTCTTGTTCTTAACGTAAATTCTGTAGCTGATGAGGCAGACAGTCAGGTACAGATCAAAGTGCATCTAGCTTTGAATACAGATCAGAAGATGCGTGAGACCCTGCAGACTGAAATTGGCAATATGCCGGAGATCAGCAAGATTACGTTCATCTCCAAGGAACAGGGACTTAAAGATCTCCGCGCAGATATGGGCGAGGAGGCAGCAGAGCTTCTGGAAGGGTTCGATGAAGACAATAACCCGCTTCCAGATACCCTTCAGGTAGAAGTTATTGAACCTACTACCGTTGCTTTTGTGGCTGAGAAGATTCAAGCCCTTAACAAGACACATACCGAACAGCCTATCTACAAAGTGAAATATGGCAAAGGCTCGATAGAAACATTGTTTAAAATCACGCGTGCCGTACGCAACATTGGCTTTATTTTTGTAGCGGGGCTGGCACTTATGTCTATGTTCCTCATCTCCAATACTATTCGGGTAACGATTCTTGCCCGGCGTAAAGAGATTGGGATTATGAAGCTGGTAGGCGCGACAAATTATTTTATTCGTTGGCCTTTCTTTATAGAAGGGGCATTAATTGGACTCATTGGATCATTGATTACTTCGGGTGTTTTATATGCCGGCTACAAGGGTTTGGAATCTTCGATACAGGGAGATCCAATGCTCGGATTGCAGCTGATCCCTTTCAGTGATATTTGGCTGCTGCTCGTAGGTCTGTTAGTTGGACTAGGTGTGTTGATCGGCGTCTGGGGAAGTACGGTTTCTATTCGTAAGTTTTTGAAAGTTTAATTTAAGAGTGAAGGATGGGGAGTGCGAGTTGAAGAAGATTGCCGCCGGACTAGCCGTAATGTTACTAGCTGTCACTATATTCCAACCCTCTGATGGATATGCCAAAAAAACAAGTGTTGCCGAAATCGATAAGCAATTAAAGCAGCTGCAACAAGAGGTGCAGGAAGCTAAGGCGCAGCAAGAGAAAGCGGAGTCCCAAACGCAGGAAGCGCAGCACTATAAGAATAAGACAAATATCAATTTACAATATGTATTGCAGCAAGTGGATCAAGTTAAAGGCAAAATGACCGAAATCTCTAACAAAATTTCCGATACAGAAGAATCTCTTAATGTTACAGCAACGGAATTGGATGAAGCAGAGGCACGAGTGGCCTCAAGAGAAGAACTCTTAGGATCCCGTGTCCGGTTGATGTACACGGATGGAGCGGTATCTTACCTAGATGTTTTGCTCTCATCGACAAGCTTCTCTGATTTTCTGGGCCGCACCGATTCGCTTAAGATGATTGTGGATCAGGATCAGGAGCTGTTAGTCCAACACAAGCTGGACAAGCAGACAGTTGTAGAGAAAAAGCAGGAGCTTGAGGGGCAATATGCTCAAGCCAAGCAGTTATACACCTCCTTGGAAAATCAGAGAAGCCTGCTGAAAGAGAAGGAAGCGGAGAAGCAGGAGCTTATCGCATTTTATGATAAGCAGATTCAAGAAAGCGATGATCTAAGTGAAGAGCAGAATGAGAAGCTGGTTAAGCTGGCAAGCGAACGTTCTGCTTTGGAAACCCAAAAGGATAAGATTAAAGCTGAGGAAGCAGCGCGCAAAGCAGCAGCCGCCAAAGCAGAAGCGGCACGCCGGGCAGCAGCAGCTGCCAAGAAAGCCGCAGCCAGCAAGGCAAGCAGCAGTTCAAGCTCCAGCTCCTCAACTGCGTATGCTGGTGGAGATGGACCCTTCCTGCTCCCTGTAGGCTCGGCAAGAATCTCTTCCTCTTACGGACCACGGACACACCCTATTACGGGGGAGAAGGGGAAAGTACACACCGGGGTAGACTTTGCAGTTCCACAAGGAACCAATATTCATGCGGCTGATTCGGGAACGGTAATCGTAGCTGAATGGTATAGCGGTTATGGATATTGTGTAATTATTGATCATGGCGGCGGAGTTTGGACCCTCTACGGACATATCCGTAAAGGTGGTATCAAGGTTAGTCCTGGGGATAGAGTCAATCGTGGGGATGTGATTGCTGAATCCGGTTCTACAGGTAATTCGACGGGCCCCCATCTCCATTTTGAAGTTCGGATCGACGGCAAGACAGTAAATCCGATGCCTTATCTCTAATTTTTAAGAACTTATAACTCATATTATTTGAGCGTACGGCATATACTGGAAGAGATACCGTACCTTTCAGGACGGACTTATGGAGTTGTTTGCGAGATGGACAAGAAGGGACGGTGGGAACATCATGTTAAAAAAAAGCACAGCGGCGTTTATGATTATCGCCGCCCTGCTATGCGGTAGTCTGGTGACCTTGGGCGTGACGGGTTATAGTCATGTTATTGGACAAGCTGCAGGAGAAGGACTGGCCTCGGCATTGCAGGTTACTGGCCTTCAGCAGAAGGAATCCCAGAAGCTTGGAACGGCTCTCAGTCTGATTGAGAGCAATTACTACGAGACAGTAGATCGGGAGAAGCTGATAGACGGTGCTGTCAACGGTATGATGGAAGCGCTGGGCGATCCTTATTCCAACTATATGGGCAAAGAAACAGCTGAGAAATTCGAAGAAAGCATTGAGGGTTCCTTTTCAGGTATCGGTGCGGAGGTCTCTTCGGATAATGGCAAGGTAGTCGTGGTCTCTCCGATCAAGGGCTCACCTGCTGAGAAAGCTGGGATTCAGGCCAAAGATGTTATTCTGTCCGTTAACGGTGAATCGCTGGAAGGCATGGAGCTGAATGCAGCTGTTGCCAAGATTCGCGGTCCTAAGGGCAGTGAGGCCACTTTGAAAATACAACGTTCCGGCTCTGTAGAGCCACTCGAATTTGTTCTTACCCGGGATGATGTGAAGCTTGAAACAGTCTACGCTACCATGGAAAAAGACAATGTGGGTGTAATCGAGGTTACGCAGTTCTCCCTGAATACCGCAGAACGATTCAAGGAAGAGCTGGAGAAGCTGGAGAAGCAAGGCATGAAGGGACTTGTTATTGACGTCCGTAATGATCCAGGTGGTGTTCTTCCGATTGTTATTGAAATGGCAGAGCAATTCGTTCCAGCTGGCAAATCTATAGTGCAAATAGAATATAAAGACAAAAAACGCGAAGTTAGTACCTCAAAAGGATCGAGTAAAGCTTATCCAGTGGTCGTGCTGATGAATAAAGGTAGCGCAAGTGCTTCGGAAATATTGGCGGGTGCTTTGCAACAGTCGGCAGGAGCTAAGCTGATCGGTGACAATTCTTTCGGTAAAGGTACCGTGCAGACGAGCTTTGACAAACAGCTTGGAGACGGCAGCTTGCTGAAAGTTACCATTGCCAAATGGCTTACGCCAGACGGCACATGGATTCACGGTAAGGGCATTAAACCGGATATCGCGGTAGCGCAGCCGGATTACTTCTCGGTGGCTCCAATTAACAAGAGCGTGGCGCTGCAATATAATATGAACAACGCTGATGTGAAGAGTGCACAGACGATGCTGGACGGTTTGGGTTATAAGCCTGGACGTAAAGATGGCTATTTCGATGCTGGCACTAAGGACGCAGTGAAGAAGTTCCAAAGTACAGCAAAGCTTCAAGTCACAGGCATAATTGACGCCAAGACAGCCGAGGCGCTGGAAGCGGCGCTGATCAAGGTCATTCAAGACCCTGTTCACGACAACCAACGGAATAAAGGGATTGCTGAGATTCAGAAGGAAATTAAGGCGGCAGCGTCGAAAAAGTAAGAAGGCTGAATTCAGCCTTCTTTTTTTCTTTTAGATAAGAAAATGCCAACCGACGTAGAGGAATTAGAATATATACAAATCAGTCATCGGACGAAAAGGAGTGTGACGAACAGTTTGAATGTGATTCAGGAACTGTTAGGAAGCTTGGGCACTGCGTTCTTACACTTATTGATCCAGCCGTATTACTACATTGCTATTATATTTATTGCGTTATATTACCGTAGGCAGGTGGCATTAGAACGAAAGCTGATACATGTGAAATTACATAGCTGGGGTCAGGAAACGTGGCGGACGGTATGGAGTGGTCTAGTCATGGGTTTGGTCGTCTCTATAGCAGCCGTTCTGCTAGGAATATCATTATCAGGTACCGCTGTAGCCTGCATTTGGGTAGTTAGTCTCGTGTTGTCGCTATTGCGTGTACGGTATTTGTGCTTTGCGTATTCTATAGGCTTGTTAGGTATCATTCAGTTTGTAATTTCTTTCTTTCCAGATGCTTTAGATAGTGGAACGGTAGGGAATATTACCACCGCCATACGGGAGATGGATATTCCTGCTTTGCTAGTGTTAGCTGCGCTGCTGCACATGGCGGAGGCACTGCTGGCCCGCAGACAAGGGGCCAAGCTTGCAACGCCGCTCTTCCTGAAGGGAAAGCGCGGCATGGTCGTCGGCGGCTATCAGCTGCAGGCCTTCTGGCCGCTGCCGCTGTTCCTGCTGCTCCCATCGGGAGCAGGAACGGATTTGCCATGGCACTCGCTGCTCGGCGGCAGCCTTGGCATCGTCTCTTTGCCCGTCATCATCGGCTTCAGCGAGATGACACAGGGCATGCTGCCCGGGCGCAAGGCGGCCCGCACTGCAGGACGGCTGCTGATCTACAGCATCGTCCTGCTCGGCTTAAGCCTGCTTGCCGCTTGGTGGAGCCCGCTGACTCTGGTCGCGGCGCTCGCAGCTATTGTGCTGCACGAAGGGTTAAGCTGGTACAGCGCTCTGGAAGAGCGCAGCATCAGCCCCATCTTCGTGCATCCACCGCGCGGCCGCAAAGTGCTGGCCGTGCTGCCGGGCAGTCCCGGCCAGGAGCTGGGCATCCTGCCCGGCGAGATCTTACTGAAGGTCAACGGGGTCCTGTTGACCGATGCGGCGCAGCTACATGAGGCGCTGCGCATGAATCCAGCGTTCTGCAAGCTGGAGGTGCTGAACCGTGAAGGGGAGAGCAAATACCTTCAAAGCCCGATCTATGATGGGGATCACCATCAGCTCGGTATTATTTTGGTGCCGGAGACAGATGGGATGATTACCACTGAGGCGAAGCCTTCCAGCATCTACAGCATCATCGGGATGAAGACAGGCATACGCAGCCGGAACTTTCCGGACGGCCAACTTAAACGAAAAAAAACCACTGAAGCCAAGCAGGAATCAGCGGAAGGATAACTAGAAGATGCCCCATAAGCCATGAAATGGTGAATGGGGTATCTTTGTTTTTGATTAGATGGTAATTTCGCGTGCGAGAAGTTGCTATCGGACCCAGTTGACCCTAATCGCAGCATTTTGGCTTTTTTAGAATGGTAACGGACCCCAAAGCCGCTATTGGCATCAAAAATACCCCAAATGAGCCTCTTTCTGAGGAATAACGTCGCTGGGGTCCGAAACTCTGCTCAAAAGCCGATAAAATTGTAAATAGCGTCGCTGGAGTCCGAACCCGCGTCCAAGGAGTAATGTCACTGGAGTCCGAACCGGCGCCTAAGGAGTAATGTCACTGGAGTCCGAACCGGCGCCTAAGGAGTAATGTCACTGGAGTCCGAGCCCGCGCCCAAGGAGTAACGTCACTGGAGTCCGAGCCCACACCCAAGGAATAGCGTCGCTGGAGTCCGAACCCGCGCCAAGGAGCAGCGCGTCACTGGAGTCCGTAAGAAAAACTAACTTTGGCAGTGGACTATTCATATGCTATATGTTACTAGTTCAACCTTGCATGTTCTTCAAATAAAAAATTGCAATTTGCGTACGATCGCGGAGCTCTAATTTGCTTAATATATCCGTTATGTAATTTTTGACGGTACCCTCGCTTAAAAAAAGCTGTCCGGCGATTTCTTTGTTGCTATGCCCCTCAGCGATAGAAGCCACTACAGCCAGCTCTGTTTTGGTCAATCCGAAGGATTCCAGTGGCTGTACCTGTGGCAATTCTTGCCGTGCCGTAGGCTGCAGAAAGGTTGCCAGCTTGCGGGCGATATCAGGGTGGATAAGCATGTTCCCTTCAAAAACCGTTTTAATGCCTTGGATGATCCGGTCTGGCGGTATGTTTTTGAGCAAATATCCACTAGCTCCGTTACGTAGTGCCTCAATGATATATTCATCGTCGTCGAAGGTGGTCAGCATCAATATCGCAATTTGCGGAAAAGCCTGCTTAATCTTCTCCGTTCCTTCAACGCCACCGCAGCCGGGCATGCGGATATCCATCAGAGCCAAATCGGCCATTAATCCTTCTTGAAGTAATTCCAAGGCTTCGTTACCTTCACAAGCTGCTCCAACAACTTCAATATCTGGGTCCATCCCTAGCAATACTTGCAGACTTTGGCGAATAAAGGGGTCGTCATCAACAATTAACACTTTAATCATTAGCATGGCTCCTTTCGTTATACAATCTCATCTTGCTTATAAATGGGCAGCCGCGTAATGACTGTAAAATGTGGCTCCTGCCTTAGTTCGAGTGTTCCACCGATCAGATGAGTGCGCTCGTACATGCCTTTCATCCCGTCCCCACCACTCCCCAATAATTTGCGGAGCTTCTCTTCTTCTGGAAGTGATCCATTGTTGCTAACCTCCATAGTGATTCCTGCTTGCGCGTAGTCAATTTTGATCCGGATGGACGTTGCTTTTCCATGCCGCAAGGCGTTGGTTATAGCCTCACGGGCGTTTTTGTACAGGATCACTTGGATACTAGGATAGAGCGGATAAGGTATGCCCTGAACTTGGTATGAGGTCTCGATCCCCGTCTCACGCCCAATCTCTTCGAGCAGCCGGTCTAACGCATAAGCTCCCTCAAGCTTCGGGGTGTAGTTGATACGTTTAACTGCGGACCGCATATCGTCCATGCTGGCCGACAGCTGGTCACGAATCAGTTCCATCATTTGCATTCCACTCTCGGGAGAGGTGGGCAAGGTCTGGAGGGCGGCCTCCATCATCATTTTAATCCGGATTAGCCGGTGGCCGATATCGTCATGGAGCTGGCGTGAGATTCGGACGCGCTCTTTGGACTGGGCAGACTCTTCTACTTGCGCGCTGAACTCCAGCAGGCGGTTGCGAGCTTCATCAAGCTCGAAATGCTTTTTGCGCAACTCATCATATAGAAGAAGAGTGTCTTCGCGCCGCTGGCCAGCTTTCAATAATAGCTTATTTAGGTAGGCAGTGAGCAGAAATGAAAGGTTAATGTAAGTCACTACGAGCGATGGAGAATTCTGGAGTGCAACGTTCAAAGCTATCAGATGTACACCTGTGAACACGTAAGGCACTGCTTTAGGCTGGAGTCTGGAATAATAAAGCAGTGCTGATATAGCGGGGAAAATCATCATGCTGCCATATTGATAACATAACCAGGCCGTGAACAAGATTTCAATGATACTAATCAAAGCATGAATGGATCGAGGGAGCTTTGGCACCATGACCACAAGGAATAGAAGCATCAGGATATGCAGCGTGAAGATTCCATAATCGTTATATTGATAGACATAAATGGTAATAAACGCAGGGATTAAGATGAGTCCGTAACGCAATAAGTTTAGCTCTCTGGGCACGCCTTAGTCATCCTTTATGTTTTTTAATAATCTTAGCATATTATCCCACTACTTCAGGAGATGACTTTAGTCACCTTCAAAAAATGACCTTTCGTACATCCGCAAAAATTCAACCTAGAATAAAATTGAAAATATAGAAGCACACACGACAGGGGAGATAAGAGATGGCAATCGCGGTGTTGACCGATGTGGTGAAACGGTATGAGAACAAATTAACGGTAGATCATGTGAATGTTACGATTCAAGCAGGAGAGATCTTTGGCCTGCTAGGCCCGAACGGGGCAGGTAAAAGTACAACTATAAGTATGATTTGCGGCCTGCTAAAGATTGATAGTGGAGACATTGTTATTGATGGGTTATCAGTCTCTTCGAATGCACTGGAGGTTAAGAAAAAGATCGGCTTAGTTCCGCAGGATTTGGCTTTGTACAATACAATGACAGCAGCTGAAAATGTAACTTTTTTCGGAAGATTGTATGGCTTGCGGGGAAAATTGCTGAAAGAGCGGGTGGCGGAAGCTCTTGCTTTCACAGGACTTAGTGACCGGGCCAAAGAAAAACCAGCCACCTTCTCCGGAGGGATGAAAAGACGTTTGAATATCGCTTGTGCCATCATGCATCATCCAAAGCTGATTATTATGGATGAGCCGACCGTAGGAATTGATCCGCAGTCTCGTAATCATATCCTTGAGTCGGTCAAAGAGCTGAATCGGCTTGGCTCAACCGTCATCTACACTAGTCATTATATGGAAGAGGTTGCAGCCATTTGTGATCGGGTAGCGATTATGGATAAGGGACATATCATTGCTTGTGGCACGGAAAAGGAGCTGCGGGAACGGGTTTCTCAAGAAGAAAAAATAGTGGTCAAAGCAACGAACATCACCCCGGAGCTAATCAATGAGCTTAGTCTACACCCGCGGATCACGAGAGTGGAAAGTAAAGAGGGAACGGTAGAAATGTATCTCCCCTCCTCACAGGATGAGCTGCAGGATATCTTATTTATTTTTGCTAAACATGAAGGCGTTATTGGTTCTTTAAATATTGAGGAGCCGGATCTGGAGACATTATTCCTTAGTTTGACAGGACGGACATTGCGCGATTAAAGGAGGGCGAGAACGCTTTGAGAAATATTTGGACAATTATGATTTATGAGCTTCGCAGGCTGTTTATTTCACGCTCAATCATCATTAATATGTTTCTGCTACCGCTGCTTTTGATCTTTCTGCTGGGTGCTTCCCTCTCCAGTGTAATCGGTGATAAGGCAGCGTCTAAGATTGACCCTGTACGTGTTGGTGTAGTTAATCTTTCTGGAGAAGGGTATGAAAGCTCGGCGATGATAGACAGCTTTTTGAAGACGCCGGAGCTTAAGGATATCATTATTCCGGTCAAAGTAGGGAGCCGAGAGACAGCGGAAAGTGGCCTGCGCGCCGGGAAATATGCTTATGCGGTTATTGTTCCCCTAGGCTTCGATAAGAAAGTACAAAGCGGCGAAACTGCAAAGCTAGAGTTTGTTCTGGGCAAAGATCGGACAGATAACATGGTTGCGGGGACGGTATTCGATAACTTTTTGAACAATATTAACTATAAGCAATCCGTAGCTATGACGCTGGGTCCAGAAGCTTTGACCGCTACTGCACCAAGTTTGGGAGAGCAGCCATCTGTTAAGGTTGGGGCGCTCAGTGAAGGTGGCCGATCCTATACAGCCTCCCAATTCTATGCGGTATCCATGATGCTGATGTTTCTGCTATATAGCGGTTTGACCGTCAGCAGCTCTCTTTTTAATGAAAAAGAAAATCACACCCTCTTCCGAATAACCTCAATGCCGGTAAAAGGTTCTGAGCTGTTTATTGGTAAAATGCTAGGCGTAGGGGTTGTAAGTGTAGTGCAGTGCGCAGCGATTATTATCCTGACTCATTTGTTGTTTGGCGTAAATTGGGGCAATCGTCCGGGCTTGCTGCTGCTCTTCTGTCTTTTAATGATCATAGCTTCCATGACATTATCGATTGTTATTTCAATGTTTAGCAAAACTAAAGCAAGTGCAGGAAGTATTGTTAATGTTATCACTGTGGTCATGACCTTCATTAGTGGAGGGATGGCTCCACTTCCGGAATCATGGGTGAACTCGGTCGGGGCATTTACCCTGAATCACTGGGTACTACAAGCTGTTCTAAAAATGATGCTGCATGCAGAGGTCTCAGAGATTTTGCCGAATCTGCTGGTCTTGTCGATCATCTGTCTGGTTCTATTCAGTGCAGCGGTTATCTCGTACCGGAAGGTAGGTTACCATGGATAAGATCTTAACGATTGCTTGGAATATGGTGAAAAGAACGATTGGTTCTCGGAATGGGCTGCTTTCGTATATTCTTCTGCCATGTCTTGTCGTGGCCGGGGTAGTAGCAATTAGTGGAAGTATGGGTGAGAGACCGGCTACTATTTTATATTCGAATATGGACGATGGTGCAGCGGGCAAACATTTGCTTACCGAGCTGGAGAATACCGGTGATTATAAGCTGGTAGAGAAGACAGATGAGGCTGATTTGAGGGAGAGTATTATCGATCAGAACGGAGAAGCCGGTATTTTGATACCGCAAAACTTCACCTCCGCACTGCTTGCTGGAGAAGAGCCGCAAATTAGTGTGTATGAGCTTAAGGCTACCGAAACATCCATTATGGTAAAAATGAAAATCAGTGTAATTGCTGATGAAATGCGAAACACTGCTGGACTAATTGGAGCAGCTCGGGCTGAGGCTACGGACTCGAACTCACAGTTTGCTGCCGTAATGCAGAGAGCAGAGCAACATAGTGTAGGCAGTATAAGAACAGATTATGATTTATATCCAAAAGAGGGCTTAAGCATCGTCACAGGATTTACTTTGATGTTTTTAATGGGGCTGGTTACAAGTTCAGTGTCGCTTATTATGGATGATCGAAGAGAAAGAACGATGAAACGTATGTTCAGTGCCCCGGTTCGTTCGTATGAGATTGCCCTCGGTAATTTTCTGGGAAGCTTCATTGTTGGGTTAATTCAAATTGTTGTAGTACTTGCTTTGGGCCGTTATGTACTGCAGTTTGACTTTGGATTACCGCTCTACTTGTATTTTTTGGTTCTTGCAGCATTTATGCTCGTTTCCATGGGCTTAGCCAGTACGGTAGCAGGTCTGATTCGCAATCCCAATAATACTGGCATGCTTAATTCGCTGATCCTGACCCCAACATGTATGCTTGGAGGCTGTTTCTGGCCGTTATCCATTATGCCGGATTATATGCAGAAGGCAGCTAATTTTGTACCGCAAAAATGGGCGATCCAAGCGATCGATATCGCTGCTACAGGTGGAGGCTGGAATGAATTATGGCTGCCTTTTGCCATCTTGGGTCTTATGGCCGCGGTGCTGCTGGCGATTGGTTCTGCTATTCTACGTCCGAGTGAAGCCGGAATTAACGCTTAAAAAATTTACAGATCATATAGATATGCATAGCTTGGACTACTCTATTCAGGTACAATAATAGGTATCAAATGTCCCTAGTTCTTAATATGTGTAAAAGAGGGGATTTCTAGGAGGATGAGCAGATGAGCAGCAATAAATTGGCTTGGACATGGCGGGTGAAGGAAGAATGTTTAGAGGAGTATGTAGCTATGCATTTAAATCCTTGGCCAGAAATTTTGGAGGAGCACAGTAAGGCTGGTATTTCTAACTATTCCATCTTTCAGAATGGCAATCAATTTTTTTACTGTTATGAGTGTGAGGATAGTAAGGCGGCTTTTGATTACATTGCCAAAAGTGATGCTTGCAACCGCTGGAATGCGATTACCTCTAAGATGGTTGAAGGTTCATTTGATTTCAATGATGAGGTGCCTATGCAGCCCTTACGTGAAGTGTTCTATCTGAAATAAGCAATTCAATTCTAGAACAAATCAAATGTGCATAATTTATATTATCGGCGCATCTGGTTTACAGTTATTTTAAATATAGGTATAATATAATTTATAAAGTTAAATTGAATAATTATTTGTTTTTTGGAGGAGCCTGTCAACAAGGGCTCCTCTTTGTCTTTTTTTGGCTTGGAGAAGCTCCTGGTTGGCAGTTCTTATATACAACAAGGGAGTGGATTGAAAGATGGAGTTTATTTTATATCTTATGCTGATCATATTGTTCACCAAAGTAGCTGGTGATCTATCTGTGCGGCTTGGGCAACCAGCTGTGCTAGGTAAGCTTATTGTGGGAATCATACTGGGGCCTGCGGTACTGGGCTGGGTTCAGGATGGAGAGTTTATTCATTATATCTCTGAGATCGGTGTTCTACTGTTAATGTTCATAGCGGGGCTTGAGACGGATCTGGATCAATTGCGCAAGAACTGGAAATCAGCTTTTGCAGTAGCCGTCGGTGGAATTATATTACCCTTTTTGGGTGGGTTCGCCTTAGGAGAAATGTTTGGTTTTGCTTATCATAATGCTTTGTTTATGGGCGTTATTCTTAGTGCAACATCGGTCAGCATATCGGTGCAGGTGTTAAAAGATATGAATAAGCTGAACACACGTGAAGGCTCTACAATTCTGGGGGCTGCCGTAGTAGATGATATTCTAGTTGTTATTTTGCTCGCTGTTCTGATGAGCTTTTTCGGTACAGGGGCAGACGTTTCTATTGGTCTTTTAATTGGGAAAAAGGTGTTGTTCTTTGCCGTAGCGATTATTGCCGGCTGGTTCATTGTTCCTCGGGTCATGAAATGGATGGCTCCGTTGAAGGTGACAGAGGCGATTATTTCAGCAGCGTTAATGATTTGTTTCGCATTCGCCTATTTTGCTGAAATCATGGGGATGGCAGGAATCATTGGTGCCTTTGCGGCTGGGATTGCTATCTCGCAAACTTCCTTTAAGCACACGGTAGAATCCAAGCTCGAGCCGATTGCTTATTCGATTTTTGTGCCGGTCTTTTTTGTAAGTATCGGACTTAGTGTTTCCTTTGAAGGGGTAGGCAGTCAAATCGGCTTCGTGCTCTTGCTTACGGTGGTTGCCATTCTGACCAAGCTGTTTGGTGGCGGTCTGGGTGCGCGTCTTACAGGCTTTGATAACCACTCGTCTGCCATTATTGGGTCAGGGATGATTTCACGGGGGGAAGTTGCGTTGATCATTGCCGCCACAGGGCTGCAAAGCGGCTTGTTACAGCAACAGTATTTTACTTCGGTCATAATTGTTGTAATTGTAACTACACTTGTAACGCCGCCACTATTGAAATTTATGTTCCGTGATCCAGTACGTGCGGAAGGGAAATAAACCATAACAAAGGGAGTCCTGTTGGTCATTTATATGGCTAACGGGGCTCTTTTTTTATGCTCACGTTCCAGTTGCCATCATCAAGAAAAAGGACGGGTATCTGTCTACAGAAGGGGAAAGTTCCCCGTCTTAAGACTGAGTACGAAACCAGCCGTAGGGCTGTTTTGAGTTCAGCCAAAAATGACTAAACTAAATCTCGGGATGGAAATTAATACATAATCAAACAGACATAAGGGGAGTGCCAGAAATCATGTGGAGTGGAAGGGGAAAAAGAAAATGAAATGGTTAACAAAATGGTCGTTCGGTAACAAGGCTGCGGTGGGGCTTTTAGTAGTCATGGCTCTTGTGGTGGGAGGGATGAGCTACACTTCGCTACCGATGGAATTTATGCCAGAGGCGGATAATCCTCAAGTGACTGTAACTGTGCTGGGTCCTGGCCAGGATACACATGCTATGGAGACTAATGTAACGAAGCCGATAGAAGCTGGAGCAGCTTTTGTGAAAGGGAAGAAGGAAATACTGTCCACTTCCGGAGACGGATATGCGCAGGTAAATATTTTTTATGATTCGAAAACGAATATGAAGGATGCTGCGCAGGAGGTTCAGAAGGTCGTCGATTCATTGAAGTTCCCGGAAGGGGTAATGGCTCCTTTTGTACTTCAGTTGAATACCTCCATGATTCCTGTATCACAGGTTACTCTTGCTTTTGACGAAGGCCTGACTAAAGAGAATCTTAAGCTTGCGGAAGAAACTATCATTCCAGAGATGCAAAAAGCTGAAGGGGTAGCGAACGTTGCTTTATATGGTAAGGTAACTCCGCAGGTCAGCGTTAAGCTGGACCCGAAATTAATGGCTGAGAAGGGAGTCACGACTCCACAAGTATTAGGTTTACTTCAAGGACGTAATGTATCGGCATCCCTTGGGGAGCAAACGATTGGTGGGCAGACCGGCAATGTTAACGTAGTTTCTACGATAGATAGTATGGATACTTTGAAAAAGCTTCCTGTATCTGCGGGCGTTAAGCTACAGGATATCGCTGCTGTCGAATTGAAGCAGGATCAGGAAAGTGTCAGCCGTTCGAACGGGAAAGACGTTCTATTCGCCATAGTGACCAAAGAGGCTAATGCGAATGCAGTCAGTGTCGGAGATAACATTCAGGCTGCCGTAAATCATATTAATACAACCATTCCTAATGCAGAAGCAGCAGTGGTATTCAGTACATCGGATATGGTAGTTAGCTCGGTGAACAGTATGATGCGTGAGGTATTGCTAGGTGCATTATTTGCGACGATTGTGATTCTGTTGTTCCTGCGTAACCTGCGGGCTACTCTGATTACGGCAGTATCCATCCCACTTTCGTTAGCAGTCACCTTATATCTGCTGAATATTTCCGGCATAAGCTTGAATATCATTACACTCGGGGGAGTCGCGGTTGCGGTAGGCCGTTTGGTCGATGATAGTATCGTGGTGATTGAGAACATTTACCGTAGGCTGCAAAAAGAACCCTTTTCCCGTGAAATGATTATTAGTGCAACTGGGGAAGTGGCTAGAGCGATTACCTCATCAACCATTGCTACCGTAGCAGTATTTCTGCCGATGGGTCTCTTGCGTGGTAGTTTGCAAGCTTTCTTACTGCCGTTTGCTTTAACAGTGACCTATTCATTGCTTACTTCACTAGTAGTAGCTTTGACGGTTGTTCCTCTTTTAAGCTCATGGCTGCTGAGAAGAACATCAATGAAAGAACACGAACCTTCTAAATGGTTTATCCGCTTTCTGGACTGGAATCTTCGCCGTAAATGGGTTAGCTTATCGTTGGGTCTCCTGCTTCTGATTGGCTCCATTGCTGCTTATGTGACTATGCCCAAAGGGGCGCTCGATGCTTCGGATGCCAGCTATGTTTCTGTTCAGATGAATTATCCGAAGGATGTTCCTGTCAAAGATATTTTGGAAAAGGGAAAGCAGTTAGAACAAGATTTGATGAAGCAGCCACAAGCAGAAACGGTAATCATGCAATCAGGGAATAGTGCGGACGCCGCTAAGTGGGGGAGTGTTACCTCTGAAACCTTAGTGGACTATACCGTTGTTATGAAAAAAGGTGCAGATGCCCAGGCTTTTATTGATCATGTTCGTGAGGTAAAAGATTCATACACTGGAGCAACACTTGTTGCTAACCAAATGAGTATGATGGGATCCAGCTCTACCAGTGAATATATTGATATTGTCGGAGATAATCTTGCGGATATTACTACTGTAGCAACAGAAGTCACCGCTAAGCTGAAGACCGTAGAGGGAATTCAAAAAGTCAGCAGCAATATGGAGGACACGAAACCTGTATTTTCCTTTAAGGTAGATCCGGCGCAAAGTAATGCGCAAGAGATTTCAATGCAGCTGTCAGCGATGCTTAATCCGATTCCAATGGGGCAAATTGAGCTCGATGGTGACGCAGCAGGTGTAGTGTTAGATCCTATGGTTCAGCCGCAAACGGAGCAGGATTTAAAAGCGCTGACGCTCATGACGGCTGAGGGGCCGAAGCCACTGTCTCAGCTCGCAACTTACGAGGTTCGGAATGAACCAGCAATGTTGTTCCATAAAGATGGGAAGCCGTATGTACGAATTACAGCAGAGGTTGATCCGAAGAAGGTATCTGAGATCGGTGCGAATATTAAAAAAGAAACCGATAGTCTTACACTTCCGAAAGGCGTGACCTTATTTGCAGGCGGAGCGTCAGTTGATCAGTCAGAGGATTTCAACGACTTGGGCATGACGGCATTGATCTCCATCGGGTTGGTCTATCTGATTATGGTACTCACCTTTAAAACCCTTCGGGCTCCACTGGCGATTATGTTCTCCTTGCCGCTCGCGGCGATTGGTGCGATTGTTGGACTTATCGTGTCCGGTGTAACGCCTGACTTCACTGCTCTGTTCGGGGCGTTGATGTTAATAGGTATTGTTGTTACGAATGCCATTGTGCTCATTGACCGGATTAAGCAAAATGAAGCCAATATGAGTATCCACGAGGCTATTCTAGAAGCTGCCGGAACACGGATGCGTCCGATTCTCATGACGGCGATTGCCACCATCTGCGCCATGACACCGTTGCTGTTCGGCCATGCCGAGATGGGCAGCATCGTCTCGCAAAGCTTGGCGATTGTAGTCATTGGCGGATTAACCGCAGCAACACTGCTTACGCTGATTGTAGTGCCGGCGATTTACGAGTTGTTCTACTTCCGTAAATCGGCAAAAGAGCGTAAAGGAGCAGAAAAGACTAATGCTCCGGCGCTTTAAATAAGCAAACGGCAAGCCTCCGGGTTAATGGGGCTTGCCGTTTTTTTGTTTTGTTACAAATCCCTATAAATATGGAGTTAACTTGTCTACACTAATAGCCAAAACTTTGTTTAGGAAAGGCTGAAAGGCGCTTTGCCAGATTGCAATATCCCCCCCTGAAATAAATATTTATTTTTTAATTTTAAATATTGCTATTTTCACAACAATGTACAGAGCATTTAACATAATTATTAAAAAAGATATTATTGGGAATATTCTATTTACCGCAGAAAACGCCAATATAAATAATGAAAACAAAAGTAAAAATGGAATAGACTTTGTATACTTTCTACTGAAAATCCCTACTAAACTCTTGATAAAATTCATTCCTTTCAGGGTAACAGATATAAATATGTTGAGCATGATTTCTCGCTAGTCTCAGACTCCATTGTGAAATTTTTTTCTAATCAACGAATATCCCTATTTTCATAGAAAAAATGGATTTCGTATATATTCTAGGTAGGATATAGACAAGTGGTAATTGTTATGCTCTATTCTTTTTTGACGAAATTTAAAGAATACAGGACAGGTGAAAAGTTCTTATCAAATAATCGGCCATAGAAAAATAATCTAAACAATGTTATTTCAATTCTTACTAATCTCCCACAACCCTAACTAATTATGTCATTGTTTTCCTTTGAAGGGAGTGATATGATATGCTCTGTTTCATTAATACCATAAGTTGGGAGAATGGATTGTTTGAATATTGTTGAATGCGAACGTGCCTGGTTTACGGTAGATGATGTAGATAAAGAATCTAATAATTCCGTGTGTGAATTTTGCCAACCCTGGAGTAACCTCAAAACAGAAAAATCCTTTTTTATAGAAGAGCTGGTTCCCTACGAGATTTTAGTTGAAGTATTACATTCAGAATTGGCGAAAGTAATGGAATTTCTCTTATTGCCCTTTGTCTTTTTCTTAACAGATCGAGCCGGCAATATTATTAATATTGTCAGTCCGTTCGAAACGTTTCAGGAGAAAGTAGATCATTATGGAATTAGGAGTGGAACTAATCTTTCGAAGCAAATCTCTGGAGTGAATGCAGTTTCTTTAGCGATGGAGGTTGAGTCAATTGCAGTAGTGCGTGGAGAAGAGCATAGTATGCCAATGTTTAAAGAGTGGAATTGTGTATGCGCTCCTATAATGATAAATGATTGTATATGTGGATATATAGACATCTCATTTGAAGCCGAGAGGCAACTTGGTTTTTCGATTCTCTTTATTAAACAATTATCCGAAAAGATTGTGTTGAAGTTGAAGGAACGAAGCCCGAAGTTAATTGAGTACATATTTCAGGAGAAGTGTGATTTGTATCGATTATCCCCTAGAGAGAGAGAGGTAGCGTATCACTGGGCACTAAGAAAAGGGGCGCTGCAAATTTCCAACGACCTTAATGTGAAAGAGGGAACTGTGCGGAATATCGTTAAGAGTATTTACAGCAAGATGAATATCAGCGAGAGATGGGAATTGATTGAAAGATTGGCCATTGTGGTCCCAACTATTTAGGAACTGTTCTATATCCGTATCAGCCAGAGAACGTAGGGGAAGCGGGTAAGATTGAGCTCCGGCGCTTTAAATAAGCAAACGGCAAGCCTCCGGGTTAATGGGGCTTGCCGTTTTTTTGTTTTGTTACAAATCCTTATAATTATGGAGTTAACTTGTCTACACTAATCGGATAGGTCTGATCCAGCATCCATTTGCCTGCTTTGGATTTCTTCAGCGTTGTGACAGAGGTGGAGCGGTTATCCTGAAACTCAGGACCCTTAAGCTTGATGCTCGTCTGAACCATATATACGGCTGCGGTATCCTGGGTATAATGAATGATTTTGGCAGATTCCAGAGTGAACTTTAGATCATAGACCGTGAAAATTTGGCTGAAGAGCTGTTTGGTTTGTTCGAGAGCAGGGGACTCAGGATCAATAGTAGATAGCACACCTTGAATATTCTCTGCATTGGTATAGTCCAAGTTGCTCTTAAGCACAGCAAATATATCCGTTTCATCCGACTTCGTCACAGCTGGCTTAGCGTTCAGCAGTTTATCTGGGAGTATATATTGTACGCCTTTAATCTGCAGGTTGTTGATTTTCCAGTCTTCAGTGCTGGCAGTACGCGTTAAGCTATAAATATATTCAGTGGTATTGTCTAAGGTGAATGGACCGCTGAGGTGTGTAGTCGTTTCAACGGTGTGAACCGTAGCCTCTGTGGGTTGAAGGCTGATAACCTCTAATTGATCAAGTGAAATGGTCAGATCGTATTGTTCCATTTGGCTCTTAATCTGTGGCCCGATGACCACAAGAGGAGACTTGCTATCGATTAGGCTCATGAACCCTTCATAATTCTCATTGTTGGTATAGGTTACGTATTTTTCAAAAAAAGCATTGATTTCCTGCGGGTTTACCTGGTTAGTCTTGCCTGTAATGGTTACTGTCTTCGAGTGTGCATTCCAGGAGACTTCATTACCTGTAGCCTCCCCAACGAAGCGCAGCGGAATGTAAGTGGAATTATTGATGAGCTTAGGGGCAACAGAAAGTTGGGTTATTACACCATTGACGCTGGCCTGCTTGCTGCCTGGTCGCAGTGTAATCGTAAGCCCTTCCTTAGTACCTGTTATGGTACCTGTGGTTTGATTCCAATCGATTGAAAGTCCTAGTTTTTCAAAAACCGGGCGAAAAGGAACGACAATTGTACCATTATCACTGAAGGGAGCCTGTCCCTTCAGTGCGAGCTGTTGCTGATTGATCTGAATGGAGATTGGCTTCTCTGCGGCATGGACAGGCCAGGCGATAGCGGTAGAAAGAAGAGTTGCTGCGATTAGGCTAGATATGGTTTTCAACTTGTGATATCTCCTTTGGGTTTTGAATGATAAATTAATAGTTATTAGAGGATAACTCCACTAAGAGCCAAAGTAACTTTTGCTTGGAATAAACCGTACTTTACTTTTTGCTTATCGAATTGCCGATTTAAGTTTAGTAAATCCAGCTTGTCCTGATCTGCCTGAGCCGCTGAGATTAACCCGCTATTTAGGAGAGTATCATTATCCTGGGAGACGCGTACGAGTTCCAATTGCTGCTCTTTTAGTTCTGAATATTCAAAATCAATTTCATTTGCTTCCGGCTTATAACTAGCCAGTTTTTCTTCGAGTTGTTGTTGTACTATATTTTTGTGTGCAATCTGGCTAGACCATAGGACTGAATAATAAGTGATGAGTTCAGCATCGGAAGCTTTAGCTGCATCAAGATTATCTTTGGCGAGTGTGATACGTGCATCTTCTTCGCGTAAATCATAATTACTAGAGAGGCTAATTACTGTATTACAATTCACAGGCTCTGGTGTACTGGAAATGACATCATCTAGAAGGACTTCTGAATAGGATGATAATCCTAACTCAAGCTTAAATTGTTCTAACTGAGCTTCATAACTTCGAAGGTTACGTTCAAAAATAGATTTTCGTACTATGTTTTTACGATTAAAATCGTCCAAACTTCTCTTAGACAGAAGACCATGCTCATAGGACCGCAAGGTATCCTCAGACTGTTGAAACCAATATTGGCTTTCTTGTTTGTCATATTCAATCGTTTTTTTTAGAGAAGAGAGTTGATAATATTTCTGCACAGCATAGTAGCGGATGAGGGCTTCTGTTTTTTGAAGTCGTAACTGATTAATTACTTTATCTGTTTCTAATGTGCGTAATTGGTCACGAAATTCCTTAAGCTGCGCTGTTTTAGTCTCTTGATTGTAACTGTTTTGGCTTTCATTCTGAGCGCTAACCCATTGATTCAGAGATGTGTTAATCATAATTTGAATGAGAATGGATTGATTGACCCCTGCCTGTTCTTCTTCACTTAAATCAGCGTAACCAGGAATACTATTGATAAAAATATCAGGATTTACTGGCAGCAGCCCGCTGGTTGTGACTACATTTTTTTGCTCCAACTTTTTCTCTTCAGATGATACATATGAAAATTTGGAATCCGTTTCTGCAATATTCCATTGTGAGAGCTTGATATCTACATAGTTAGTTAATGCTAGCTGGATTGCTTCTTCCATGGAAAGCGATTTTATTGCGCTAGATACCTGCGTATCAGCATAAACTGTAATGGAATGCGGCAATAGGAGTAATAAGAAGGCGAGTATCAAGAGAGCTGATTTCTTTAACATTTAGCTAGCAACCTCACTATTCCTTTAAGTTGATTTTTTCAAGAACAAAATCAATGATCTTCTTGGAGTCGGTAATAACAGAGGCTTGCGCTATCATCCCTACACGAAGCTCTCCACGTTCACCTCTGCGATTAACAAGTGGGTCATTGGATATCGTTGCCTCCACCAGATAGTAGCTTAGACCGTCTTGCTGAATAATTGAATCTGTGCTGATAGATGTAATCGTACCTTTTTGGGAACCAAAATTTTGTTTAGGAAAGGCTGAAAAGCTGAAATCAACTTTATTGCCAATCGCTATTTTTCCTGCTTCAGCATTAGGTACAGCGATGCTCATTTTATATTTTGACTCGTTGCTAGGTATAATGGAGATCAAGGCTTCGCCGGATTGTACCATGTCCCCGATGCTGGTTTCTTTTAAAATATTAATGGTCCCGGAAATTGGTGCTATGAGCAGTCTTTTGTCTCGTTCAAGCTCAAGTCCCTTAACAGCCTCTTGCAGCGTAATTAAGGTTCTTTTATTTTCTTCTATTGCTGAATGAATCTGTACAATACGGTCAAGTTTCAGTTTTTTCAATGAGGTTGCTTCAGATGAACGGTTAAGTTTCTCTTGATTCAGTAGATCATTTTGCTGCTCAGCCAGCTGTTTCTTTTGCATTTCTAAAGTTTTTCGTTCTGAAACTGATGGATCGTGCCCATTTTTTAGCAAATCGAGGCTGACCTCTATCTCAACCAATTGCTGATTGTAATTGGTGATATTGCTTTCTGAGCTGAGCACGGCTTCGGTTTGGAATTGGTTGATTTGCAAATATGAACTTTCATATTGATGCTGTTCATCTGTAATCTGGGATTGAGGCACAAGGCGGTCCCCCAAGCTGAGCGAACGATTATAGATTTCTTTTTTCTCAGCAGATTGTTTAGACAGTTGGACATATTTAATTTGGTATGTATTATATTGTTCCGTCCGTTTGGTATCTTCAATTGGAAGAAGATTTTGATTCTCTTTGATGGATTGCACAAGCAATTTCTCGTTTGCAATTTCAACATTTAGCAGTTTCTTTTTTCGTTCCAATTCAATTTTATTCTGAAGAGATTTATCCGAACTAGATTCGGCACTAAAGGTAGCAGAATCTTGCAAGCCTATATTCTCGTGAATGGCAGCTGTAAGCTGATCCTGGGTTCCTTGAAAGGTCTGCTGCTGCTGGCTGTATTCAAGGAGAAATTGTTCTACCATGTCATAATAGTAACCCTCATCTGCACGTTCAGAAGAAAACTGATTATCTAAATTGCTAATGCTTTGTTTATACAGCCCGAGATAGTGCAGTTTCTTAGTGAGCTTATTGATTTCTGAATTACGATTTGATAATTCTATATCAAGTTCTTTATGCTCAAAGGAAATTAACTGCTCGCCCTGCTTAATTTGCATCCCTTCATGGACATATACCTGTTCCACTTTTCCCATAGATGAAGTCTGAATGGTACTGACTTTTTCATTGGGTCTAACTACAGCAGAGGCTTTGGCAACTTCATCGATCTGGCCAAAATAGGACCAGACTAACGCAGCCCCCAATAGAATGAATAAGATAAGTATGAAAATGGAAATCACAGGACTGGTCTTGGATTCCATGATTTCTCTGCTATCTGTCATTTCTGATAAGTTATGTATTTGTGCGCTCATACAAGAGACACCTCGCCTACTCCTGCGGCATATTGATGGTTATGTTCTTGTTTTTGTTCAACTCCAGGGAGTTGATCTTTCCACAATTCATAGTACTTTTCACGGTAATCCAGAAGCTCCTGATGAGTTCCATGCTCAATAATCCGTCCTTGATCCATGACATAAATCCGATCACAACGCATGATTGTACTCAACCGGTGAGCGATAATAATCGTAGTCATGTCTTCAAAAGCATTAATCGTCTCCGATACAGCCTTCTCCGTTGTAGAATCCAGATTACTAGTGGCTTCATCCATTATAAGAATATCGGGCTGTTTAAGAACTGCCCTGGCGATAGCTAGTCGCTGCTTCTGTCCCCCGGAAAGGTTAGTAGCATTTTCTTCTAACAAAGTGTTGTAGCGGAGTGGAAGCTGATTAATGAATTCGTGTGCCTGTGCGGTCTGGCAGGCCGAAACAATTTGTTCCAGATCCGTATCCTGATTGACACCCAGACATAAATTTTCCCGGATTGTTCCGCTAAAAAAGAAAGTATCCTGTGATATATATGCGATTCGCTGTCTCAAGCTATCTAAATGAATATCTTTAATATTGTAGTTGTTAATTAAGATATCGCCTTTTTCATGTTGGTAAAATTGCATGATCAATTTGATCAGGGTGGTTTTACCCGAGCCGCTCTCACCGACAAAGGCGACTTTCTCGCCCTGTCTAAGTCTCAAATCAATATCATGAAGTACAAGGGAACGTGTACCATATCTGAAGCTGACACGATCAAATCTAATATCACCTTTTAATGAAGCGGGTTGAATCTTCTTGTCCTCATCCTCAAGCTTCTCCGCTTCTAAGTCGAGTATTTCCCCCAATCGGTCCGCCGCTACAACAGCTGTTTGCAGGGTAGGCTGGAGATTGATGAGATTTTGAATAGGTTCAAGGAAGTAAGCAAGTAATGAGTTATAAGTGATAAGTTGACCCATGGTCATATTTCCTTTTATTACTTGATTACCACCTACCCAGAGGATGGCTACACCTCCAAGCAACTGAACCACACCTTTTAGCGAGCCTTGTATATTATTGAAAATACCAAAGCTGAACACGGATTTCAGAAACGTGATGAATTTCTGTTCCGTCTCAAAGCCAACTTTAGACTCCGCATGGTAGGCTTTGACCGTCTCGATACCGTCTATGGATTCAACGATGTAGGAGGTAAGTTGGGCGTTTTTCTCCATTTGTTCACGGTTTAACCGGTCGAATGGCTTGTGGAATCCCCACACTAATGCTAGATATAAAGGAACCAGCAGCACAGTTACACCAAATAAAAGGGCACTTTGCGAATAAAGAATGATCCCCCCAGCAATAACCATGATAATATCGATCATGATGGTTAGGGTTGCGCTGGAGATGGCATCCCGTACCTTAGAGGCATCCATAAGTCTTGAGATGATTTCCCCCGTCTTGCGAGTACCAAAAAAGTTCATGGGTAGCTTTAACACATGATGGTAATAGCCGAGAATTAGCGAAATATCAAGCTTTTGGCTCAATGTTAGTAGAATGTGACTACGAAAAGCGTTCAATAAAACTTTGAATAGATATAGAATGATTACTCCAATGGATACTATATTCAGAGTCTTCTTTAAGCCAAAAGGAAGAATCTCATCTAGCAGAAATTGAAAATAAAAGGCTGATAATATACCTAATATTGTATAGAGCATGGATGTCAAAAAAATTCCTAGTAGCATTCTTCTCTGAGGAATAAGTAAACCAAAAAAACGAGTGAATAAACCCTTGGACTCACCGCCCTTTTTGAACTGAGGGGTAGGAACCATTAATATGAGAACACCGGTCCAGATTTTAAAGAAGTCTTCTGGTGTATATTTAACAATGCCCTTCGCAGGATCCGAAACGACAACTGTTTTTTTTGTGATTTTATGAATAACAACGTAATGCAATAAAGTTTGGTCTATGACCACATGAGCAATAGCCGGAAGGGGGAAATCTTCGAAGAATGCCTCGTGAGTCCCTTTTACAGCCTTGGCAGTGAATCCTAATTTTTCAGCAGCTTTAACAAGGCCATAGGCGCTGGTACCCATTTTATCGGTTCCCGACATCTCGCGAATTTTAGTTATAGGATAGTTGAGACCATAGTTTTTACTTATAGTGGCGAGACAGGCAGCCCCGCAGTCTTTAATATCTTGTTGTTTGACACATTGGTATTTAGTGAATGCCATATAATCCTCCGAAAAGCAATTATTAAATGATGATTTTATATTGTGACCTGTGCTATACAATGAATCATTTATCTTTGTTGCTCATGTAAAATGCAATGAAAAATCCGATCAGGCCTAACGCCACTAATCCTACGCTTAATAAAATATCTCCAGATCTATTGTCACTTCGAATAATACCTTTTGAAGTTAACATATCTAATATGACTAAAGAAAAATAGATGAAAGCATAAATAAAAACTGCTATAAATGTCTTGTTTTTATTTTTCTTATATATATATATACCTGTTAGAAAAATTAAGAAATTCATTATAAACCATTGGGATGGGAGGATTATATTAGGTCTTACAATTAATAAGAATGATATTACTAGCCCTAAAGTAATGTCTATTCTAATTAGATACGATATTAATTTATCTATTTTCAAAAAAATCACTCGCAATCTATTTATGATTATTCTCTTCTTTTATAGAAGAAAAGATGGAGACATATCCATCTGAAGATGAATGTCTCCATCAAAATTTAGAATGAAGTACCCACTAAATATCCGGCAGCCACTGTACCACTTATGTAGACAACTGCGGCTGTGGCTGTTACTGGTGCGGCAGCAACAGCAGACATGATTGTAACCATACCTAACACTCCTGCACCTACCTTGGCCCAATCAACGCCACCATCAATATTGATACTATCTTCAAGTGTAAGTTCTGAAAAACTAGGGGCATATGAAAGCATTTAATTCCTCACTCCTTATAACAGATATTTAATGTTTTAGTCCGCTACCAGTAAGATATCCAGATACTATTGATCCACCCACTGCCATAATCGCAGTAGGAATCGTTACTGGTGCTGTGGTAACAGCGGCTACCACGGTTACCATTCCCAAGACTCCATAAGCAACATTATCCCAATTTATACCTCCGGAAATCTCCATCGTTTCAATGTTGGACAATGTTGAAAATTGACTATTAAGACTCAGTTCCATTCTATTCACCTCCTTTCGAGATAGACGAGTTTTGACTAGTTAAAGAAGACTAGGATTGATGCCAATACAAATATCTATTTTTATATTTTCACTAGTACCTTCAGATAAGTTTATATTATATGCGGATGTTATTTGATGTAGATTGTTTTGAGAGATATATTTGACTAAAAATTCATAAGCAGAATTGATGCCATTCATTTTACCTTCATACATCAAGCAAATTGCATTTATTAACTTGAATTCTTGCTTATATATAAAAGGGGGATTTTTTTTAATTTCTCCTTTTACTGGTACCATAATCTCAAAATCCACCATCTCTATGCCATTATTTCGGGATACAGAATGAGTAGAAGTGATTAAAGGACCATTCTTTTGGAGGTTATAGTTGTTTAGTGAAAGGATAAATTCGTTTAGTTTATGATGTAAACAACTGGAAGGAATAGTGTTGCGATATGAGACTAAATTAAAATACTGGAATGTTTGTTTTTCATTAATTTTATACAATTCCACTGTGTTATCTCCTTAGAGGTTTCTTTTTTCTATGACTTAAGGCACATTGAATAGAAGAGAGTGTAAGGATAATTATTAATAATAAATGGGGCATCTAGCGGTTATTTAAGTTCTACAAATGTAATTATGGTCTTTATAACAAAGTTTGAAAATATCCCCCATTGGATATTTACTAATATGAATAAATATGTTAATAGTTGGTTGAATCTTCAATATTTAAATATATAATGGTATCATTTTACATTATAAATGATGGAAATCAGGAGGAGTTGGAATTGACAGTAACATACGATCAGACAAAACTTTGGTGTTCAGCTGAAGATCTAAAAAAGGAACAAATGGATTCTATCTCTTCATTGGGTAAAGTCAAAAGTTCAAAGGCCCCACAAAGAACGAGTGCGCACTCTTTTGAGGAGATTGGCCAGGAATCTATTTATCACGAGGCAATGATTCTTTCCCTACATAACGAGATGATTAAAATTAGTAAGTATATATCGGTAGATTTTGCGGCTTTTCTAACAGATGATATGGGGGGAATTCTCGATCTGTATTTCTCTTCAGTACATATAAAAGAAGAATTTGATAAGGCAGGAATAAGAGTTGGGAAGAGTTTTGCCAAACAGGATTTCGGGCTAAATGGTGTTTCACTTTCTATGGAAATGAATTCTATTGGAGTAGTTAAAGGGAGCGAACATACGAATTCTATATTTTCTAATTGGAACTGTGTATGTTCTCCTCTCTACTCAGATGGTGTTATAAGAGGCTATGTAGATATTTCTTTCTACAAAGGACTGCAAATCGAATTTGCTATTCCATTTATGCAACAGATAGCTGAAAACGTTACCGAGAAATGGATGTGGAGTAACCCTGAGATGCAGTTACTTAGACTAGAGTTTAGTTTTGAACAATTCAACTTGACTGCCCGAGAAAAAGAGGTGGCTCAAATGTGGTTATGTGAAAAAAGTGCATTGCGTATTTCTAACGAGTTGGGAATTAGTGAAGGTACAGTTAGAAATGTAGTGAAGAGCATATATAACAAAATGAATGTAACTGACCGTTGGCAGTTCACTAAGAAACTTTCATTTAATCCCGTACATAATCCAGAACTTCTGTATGTAAAATAGCATTTTTTAATATGAGAAAAGGAGACCACGTGTTAAGTGGTCTCCTTTATTTAGTGCGCCCAGCCGATAGTTATGGATTTCGTCCGAAAAGACAAGGGCATGATGCGGTAAGGAAAGCCAGAGCATTCATGAAAGAGGGATATCGATTCGTAGTCGATCTAGACTTGGAGAAATTCTTTGATCGCGTCAACCATGACCGACTGATGATGAAGATTTCGGCTAAAGTGAAGGACAAGAAAGTTCTCCTGCTGATTCGTAAATATCCTCAGTCAGGTGTGATGGAGAACGGGCTAGTAAATACGACAACAGAAGGGACACCGCAAGGTGGTCCACTCAGTCCGTTGTTATCTAACATCGTTTTGGACGAGCTCGACAAGGAACTCGAGAAAAGTGGACACCGCTTCGTCCGTTATGCGGACGACTGTAACATCTATGTGAAAACACTAAGAGCAGGAGAGCGAGTGAAGGCATCCGTCACCAGATTCATTGAGACAAGACTAAAACTAAAGGTGAACCAAGCGAAGAGTGCGGTGGACCGCCCATGGAGACGGAAATTTCTTGGGTTTTGCTTTAGTAGCGATAAAGAGCCCAAGGTGAGGATAGCAAAACAGTCCTTGCAGAAAGCGAAGGCTCGAATTCGGGAGATAACGTCCCGGAAGAAAGCGATGCGAACGGAAGAGCGAATCCAGGAGCTCAATCGATACTTGATGGGATGGCACGGATATTTCTCGCTGGCGGATACGCCAAGTGCCTTTAAAGCGATGGATATGTGGATTCGAAGGAGATTGCGAATGTGTCTCTGGAAGCAATGGAAGAACCCGAGAACCAAAGTCAAAAGGCTTATATCCTTAGGCGTGCCTAAGGATATAAGCCTTTTGAGTGGGGAAATACTCGGAAAGGGTATTGGCGAATTGCAGGGAGTCCAATTCTGCAACGTGCTTTGAATAACCAATATTGGGAATCCAATGGATTAAAGAGTGTATTGGACAGATACAACTCCTTACGGAATACCGCCGTATACCGAACGGTACGTACGGTGGTGTGAGAGGCCGGGGGCTCGCCGCCCCCTCCTACTCGATTTATTATTGAAATATTAACCGCAAGAACAATTCAAAACCGGCTTACGCGCAGCCTGTGTCTCATCCAAACGGCTAATCTCTGTGGTATGCGGTGCGTTGATTACGATTTCCGGTGTCTCCTGCGCTTCTTTAACGATCTGAATCATCGTATCGATGAAGCCGTCTAGCGTTTCTTTACTTTCGGTTTCCGTCGGCTCGATCATCATGCATTCCTCAACGGTCAGAGGGAAGTACACGGTTGGCGGGTGGTAGCCGAAGTCGAGTAATCGTTTAGCAACGTCTAAGGTGCGCACACCATACTGCTTGAGGCTTTTGCCGGACATTACGAATTCATGTTTACATACGCCCGGATATGGGATTTCAAAATACGGCGCCAGACGGTGCATCATATAGTTCGCATTCAGCACAGCATTTTCGGATACCTCACGCAGTCCGTCTGGACCATAGGTGCGGATATAGGCATAGGCACGAACCAGAATACCAAAGTTTCCATAAAAAGCTTTCACGCGTCCAATAGATTCAGGACCACCGAAGTGAAGTGAGAAGCTGCTATCTTCACTCTTCACCACAGTAGGTTGTGGTAGGAATGGAATCAAGATGGATTTTACGCCGACTGGTCCGGCTCCAGGGCCGCCACCGCCATGTGGGGTGCTCATTGTCTTATGCAAGTTCAGATGCACAACGTCAAAGCCCATGTCGCCAGGTCGGGTAATGCCCATAATGGCATTGGAGTTGGCTCCATCGTAATAGAGTAGGCCGCCTGCTTCATGCACGATCTCAGCAATCTCGACGATTTGGGTCTCGAACAAGCCGAGTGTGCTTGGGTTAGTCAGCATCAGTGCGGCTGTGTCGCTACCGACGGCTGCCTTCAGTGCTTCAAGATCGACCATTCCTTTATCTGTGGAAGCGATCGTGATCGTTTCAAGTCCTGCTGCTGAGGCACTAGCAGGATTGGTTCCGTGCGAGGAATCCGGCACGATAACCTTAGTACGCGTCTCGCCGCGACTTTCATGGTAGGCGCGGATCATCATGAGGCCGGTCCATTCACCATGCGCACCTGCGGCAGGCTGTAAGGATACTGCATCCATGCCCGTCAGCGCGGACAGATCATTTTGCAGGGTATACATTAATTCCAGTGCGCCTTGAATACTTTCTTCCGGTTGGTAGGGATGAATTTTGGCGAAGCCGGAGAAGCGGGCAACATCTTCGTTAATCTTCGGATTGTATTTCATCGTGCATGAACCGAGTGGATAGAAGCCATTGTCTACACCAAAGTTACGACGTGAAAGAGAAGTGTAGTGGCGAATGACATCCACTTCCGATACTTCTGGAAGTACGACGGGTTCGCTACGGAGTAAACCTGATGGAATCAGGGACTCCAAGGTTTCTTCCTGTGGTACATCGCATAGTGGCAAGGAGTAGGCCGAGCGGCCCGGACGGCTTAATTCAAAAATTAGACTTTGCTCCGGTTTCATAAACAGCCCTCCAGTGCGCTAGCGAATTGGTCGATTTCGGTTTTGCTTCTTTTTTCCGTTACGGCAACCAGCATATGTCCAGCAAGTTCAGGATAATCACGACCCAGATCATAACCGCCGAGATAACCGTCCTTCAGCAGCTTAGAATTAATAGCGGTCACGCTGCTGCCTTCAGGAAGCTTCACAACAAATTCGTTAAAGAATGGGGAGGAGAAGGCAAGTTCAGCACCTGTTAGTCCGCTAAGTTTATTAGCAGCGTAATGGCTTTTGCGAATATTTAGTTCGCCTACTTCACGCATGCCTTCTTTGCCCATAACGGACAAGTAGACGGATGCGCAGAGAGCCAGCAGTGCCTGATTGGAGCAGATATTCGATGTCGCTTTTTCACGACGAATATGCTGTTCACGCGCTTGAAGTGTAAGAACGAAGCCACGTTTACCGTTACGGTCTACCGTTTGGCCAACGATCCGGCCTGGCATGCGGCGCATCAGGTGATCAGCTACGGCAAAGAATCCGCAAGTTGGACCCCCGAGAGAAGCTGGAATACCGAGTGGCTGAGCATCACCGACTACGATGTCGGCTCCAAGTTTGCCCGGAGTTTCAAGTACACCAAGAGCTATTGGGTTGGCGCTGACTACAAGAAGACCTTTAACCGCGTGAATCAGCGGCTCAACCGAGCGAAGATCCTCAATGCTGCCGAAGAAGTTAGGCGATTGCATCAGTACTGCGGCAGTATCACCATCGATAGCTTCAGTAAGCTTAGCTTGATCGGTAACACCGTCTTTATAGTCAATCTCCACCACCTCCAGACCCCAAGCATTAGCCGAAGTACGTAGCACTTGGCGAGCCTCAGGATGAACGGTACGGGAGACGATTAATTTTTTGCGTTTGGTAGCACCAGCCGCGAGAACCGCTGCTTCGGATAAAGCTGTAGCGCCATCATACATACTGGCATTGGCAACTTTCATACCGGTTAGTTCGCAAATGTAGGATTGGAATTCGAAGATCGCTTGCAGCTCACCTTGGCTGATCTCCGGTTGGTAAGGAGTGTAGGCAGTGTAGAATTCAGAACGGGAAATGACATGGTTGATGACCACAGGGATGTGGTGATCGTATAATCCGGCGCCGAGGAAGCTGGCGTGAGAATCAAAGTCGGCATTTTGGTCAGCCAAACCTTTCATGTGGCGCAGCAGGGCGTATTCATCGAGTGGTTCAGACATCGGCATAGTGCCTTGGTAACGTACCGCTTCAGGAATATCGGAGAACAGCTCATCTATAGACTGAATCCCGACGGCCTCCATCATCTCTACGCGGTCCAGTTCTGTCATGGGCAGATAACGGTGCTTCATTAAGGTTTCACTCCTTGGCTTTTTTAGAATATAAGAAAGTACAATTTTCACGCTATACTTTATCCTTCTATTTCTCGCTTAAAAGCTCACCATCCTTATATGGACGCTAAAGGCGTTTATACTTGTAAAAAGGGGCCTTAATCACTACAGCCTTAAGCTGCTTACCGCGTATCTCCACGTAAACCTCTGTGCCTATTTCACTGTAAGCAGCATCAAGCAATGCCAACCCCAGGTTACGTTTCAGCGTAGGAGACTGTGTTCCGGTTGTGACCTCACCAATCTTAACGCCATCTGCCCAGACAGGATAATGGGAGCGTGGAATGCCTCGATCAATCATTTCTAGGCCGACAAGGCGACGGGGAATGCCAGCTTCTTTTTGCTGTATTAGTGCATCGCGTCCGATAAAGTCTATTTTGTCCAGCTTCACGAAGAACTGTACTCCTGCTTCCAGCGGGGTGATGTCAGCAGATAGCTCCTGACCGTACAGTGGTAATTTCGCCTCAAAACGCAGGGTATCCCGTGCACCCAGTCCAGCAGGTGTTAATCCGTGGGGCGCGCCTGCTGCAAGCAGTCCGTTCCATAACGTTTCTGCACCTTCCAGCGGAGCGTAAATCTCGAAGCCATCTTCACCGGTATAACCCGTACGGGAGATAAGTACCTCTACACCGCAAACGGTGGCGCGTTCGATGAAATGGAAAGGCTTGAGTGCTGAAATAGGAGCATCAGTAACTTCCGCGAGAATGGTCTCTGCCAGAGGACCCTGCAAGGCGAGCAAAAGCGTCTCGTCAGAGACATTAGTGAGCGTGACTTCGCCGAATTCAGAGGTCAAATGCTCTTGCAGCCACTGGAAGTCTTTGTCGATGTTGGAGGCATTAACGACGAGCATATAACGCCCTTCGCTTAGGCGATACACGAGTAGGTCGTCGACAACTCCGCCATTTGGATAACAGAGCAGCGTATATTGCGCCGCACCATCTGTAAGGCGGCTGACATCATTGGTTGTCATTTTTTGCAAAAAGTCTTCTGCACCGCTCCCAATCACCATGAATTCACCCATATGCGAGACATCGAACAGCCCAGCCTGCTGGCGAACGGCTTCGTGCTCTTTCACGATACCTGTAAACTGTACTGGCAGCTCCCAGCCACCGAAGTCAATGCACCTGGACTCCGCAAAAGCGGAATAGAGATCATAAAAAGGTGTTCTTCTCAAAGCATCCATGTAGTCACTCCCCTTGATCTGATTACAAACGAAAAAAGGACAGGCAGAAGCAATCATGCATAAATGCACAAATCGCTTTCTGCTCTGTCCTTTGTACCTGAGAGTTACCCTGCCGTAACTAGCTTGCAGGTTTCCCCGTTGGTGATCTGACGCATCTAGCCTTGCGTCTGATGCTCTCCAGAGATACGTCCGACAAAGGTCCTTTTGCCTGAGAGATTCACCCCTGTTAGGGCTTACTCCTTCGGCGCCGTCTTCAAGTGAGACAGTCTCTCCCTATGCCATCATCCGCAATTATATTTCTTCGAGAAACGGTTATTGTCTATAAAAAGACGACAACGTCATTTCTTCTTGTATGTCTCCATTAAACGGGTATAGTCGGGCGCTGTCAACAAGAAAACGTCGAAAAAATGACAAATTTAAATTTCCTGTTAGTAATATTGACATTGTGAGCCGGGATAACTTAGGCTATAACTAAATTTAGAACTCCAAATTGGAAATGAGGCGGCTTGAAATGAGTGAAGTATTAGACAACCTTCTTTACAGCGAAGAGCATGAATGGGCACAGCAAGTAGAAGGGCGAGTAGTACGTGTTGGGATTACGGACCATGCTCAGCATTTATTAGGCGACATCGTATTTGTTGAGTTTCCTGAGGTAGGATCGACCATTTCGGCCGGTGACAGCGTAGGCAGTATCGAATCCGTTAAGACGGTATCGGAGTTGTATTCGCCCGTCTCTGGGACGGTTACCAAGGTGAATGATGGATTAGAAGCTAGTCCGGAGCTTATCAATGATCAGCCGTATGGCGGGGGTTGGATTTTTGAGATTGAAGTTGATGGAGAGTATGCTGATGCTGTAAAAGGTCTGTTAGATGCAGCTGGTTATAGCGCGTTAGTTGCTGAATAATTGGAAATCGGGGACGGAAAATAGTCTGATCAAGTGTGATATTTTTAGCAGCAAGTTTCTGTGATTCGGGGACTTTCTGTTTGTGTTTCTTATGTGGATTGTGCGAGTATTCGTAAACCCAATCGAGTGGTTTGAGGGTCTAGTGGAGTATGGAATTAGGGAAAACCTCCCTCATTTTAGACGATTATAGCGTGAGAGTTAGGGTTTTAGGAAATTCCTCCCTAATCATCTCGGTAAAACCACTATTTCAGACTAAAAAGAGTAATAATCAGGGGGAAATTCCCTCATTCCGCGATTGGATACGATAATAGGTGAATAATCAGGGAGGTTTTCCCTAATTAAATTGGATGAAGCCCCTTGTAAGCTCAATGTGGTAATTGCAAAGGCCCCTGCCGCCGAACTTAGCTCTGAGCGCAAGCAACTATATTTTATTCCACCTCTTGAAGCTGTCGAAGTACAATGATCTCTACGCGTCGATTTTTCTGTTTGCCTGCTACCGTAGTATTATCTGCTGTTGGTCGGGTATCGGCATAACCTGCATATTGAAAAGTGTCCGGGTTCAGTCCTTCATTATCTAAGAAAAAGCGCAGCACAGAAAGCGCACGAGCACCCGATAGCTCCCAATTGTCGTTATAACGTGAAGCTGATGACACTGGTGTATTATCCGTATGTCCTTCAATGCTGATCGTTGCTCCGATATCTTTGAATAAGCCAGACAACTGCTGAAGAGCAGGAAGGGCTGGTGACTTCACATCTGCTTTACCCACATCAAAAAGAAAACGGTCGCTGAGCGTGATTTCTATGCCCTGCGGTTTGTCGGCTACAAATATTTGTTCACCGAGATTATTCTCCTCCACATAGTGGGTGATCACACCCATTAACTCAGCAAGCTTCGCCTCTTGTTCTCGAAAAGCCAACTCCCGTGCTGAAGGTGTTTCATTCTCCGTTTGTTCATCAGAACCGTCATTTGGTTTTGCAGTTGCGTTCGCATTCCCATCTGTACTCTCTGGTTTGTTGTCAGGGGTCTTTCCAGCATCTAAAATACCATCCCCGCCTTCAAGAACAGTGCTGCTCGACTTGAAAGTCTGGGATAAAGAGCCGGTCACGATATTATATTTGTCAGTGTCCAGGCTGCTCATCGCATACAATATAACGAAAAATATAAGTAAAAGTGTAATTAGATCAGCGTAAGTAATCATCCAACGATCACGGCTTTCTCGATTCTCTACCCGCCGTTTGCGCCGGTCTCTTTGTCTCATATAAAACCTCTTGCTTCTGCACGGTCATCTGTGGTGGTGTCTGAAATGAAGGAGTTCAGTTTTTTACGCACCAGCAGCGGATGATCCCCGTTCTGTAGAGAAAGAATGCCTACTAGCAGCATCTCCATGCTATGCAGCTCACTTTGGCTGCGGGATTTGATTTTGGAAGCAATGGGTAAAAATATTAGATTAGCGATGGCTACTCCGTACAGTGTTGCAGTGAACGCTACTGCGATAGAGGTACCTAGATTTGATGGGTCCGTAAGGTTGCCCAGTACCCTAATGAGTCCCATAACTGTACCGATGATCCCCATCGTTGGAGCATATCCGCCAGCGGCTTCAAAAATCTTGGCGTAGCTTTCATGCTTCAATTCTTTCGCATCCATTTCCAATTCCAAAATCTGTCTTACCTGCTCAGGGTCAGTGCCATCGACGATAAGCAACAGTCCTTCGCGTGTAAAAGGATCAGGATGCAGTTCCGCTTGTTTTTCGAGCATTAAAACGCCGCCGCGGCGGGCCACTGTGGCCATTGCGATAAGCTCTTCTGCTTTCTCTTCATCACGTTCAGGATTGCGGCCAAAAGCCATGCGCAGAGCGGCGGGAATGGAGCGTAGCTTAGCTGCCGGGAAGCTGATCATTACGGCAGCAATCGTACCTCCAAATACAATCAAAGCTGCATTAAGCTGCAGCAGTCCGGAAAGGCTTCCGCCTTCCCAGAGGTAGCCGCCGATTAGCGCAGCCAGTCCGGCCACTAGGCCGATTATTGCGGTAATATCCATGCTTCAAGCTCCTAACATTTCTGTGTATTATGGTTTGCATCGATCTAAGCAACACTGTATAATGAACGGGAACACATATTCTTATCTTCCATATTTTTTACTGTCGTATGGAGAGAGAAGATTCAGACAACAATTATAATATATTAATCTAGTTTAGACGATAGAGGGGAGACGGGCAAATGAGTGATATTGTCGTCAGTACGAAGACTTTTGAATTGGAGTCCGAGTATACACCCCAGGGCGATCAGCCTCATGCCATAGATGAATTACTACAAGGCATCCGGCAGGGTAAGAAGCACCAGACGCTGCTGGGAGCGACAGGTACAGGGAAGACCTTTACTGTCGCGCAAGTTATTTCCAAATTAAATCGCCCCACGCTGGTTATTGCGCATAACAAGACACTGGCTGCCCAGCTGGCAAGTGAGTTTAAGGAGTTTTTCCCGAATAATTCGGTAGACTATTTCGTCAGCTACTACGACTATTACCAACCAGAGGCGTATATTCCCTCCTCCGATACTTATATTGAGAAAGATTCCAGTATTAACGAAGAGATTGATAAACTTCGCCACTCCGCGACAAGCTCCTTGTTCGAACGGCGTGACGTTATTATTGTAGCGAGTGTGTCTTGTATTTACGGTCTCGGTTCACCAATGGAATACGGAAGCTTGCTGTTGTCCTTGCGGGTTGGGATGGAGAAACCGCGCAATGAGATTCTGAGCAGACTGGTGGATATTCAATACCAGCGCAATGACATCAATTTTGTACGCGGAACATTCCGTGTACGTGGTGATGTGGTTGAGATCTTCCCGGCCTCTCAGGGTGAACATGCGATTCGTGTTGAATTGTTTGGGGATGAGATTGAGCGGATCACTGAAATAGATGTTTTAACGGGCGAATTGATCGGTGAACGCGATCATGTCGCCATTTTTCCGGCTTCTCACTTTGTTACCAAGGAAGAAACGATGCGTGTAGCAATAGTCAATATTGAACGGGAGCTGGAAGAGCGGCTGACCGTGCTTCGTGACGCAGGCAAGCTTCTGGAAGCGCAACGTTTGGAACAACGGACACGTTACGACATTGAAATGATGAAGGAAGTGGGTTTCTGTTCCGGGATCGAGAACTATTCCGGGCCACTAACCTTCAGGGAACCGGGAGCAACTCCATATACGTTAATGGATTATTTTCCTGATGATATGTTAATCGTCGTAGATGAATCCCATGTTACCCTTCCGCAAATTCGGGCGATGTATAACGGTGACCGGGCGCGTAAAACAGTGTTGGTAGAGCATGGTTTCCGTCTGCCTTCTGCACTGGATAACCGTCCGCTTCAGTTCGAAGAGTTCGAAGATAAAGTAAACCAGATCATTTACGTTTCCGCGACACCTGGACCTTATGAAATGGAACACTGCGAAACTATGGTGCAGCAGATTATCCGTCCGACTGGTCTATTGGATCCAATCATCGAGGTCCGTCCTACAGAAGGTCAGATTGATGATCTGATTAGCGAAATCCGTGACCGGGTTGAACGAGATGAACGTGTACTCGTTACCACTTTGACGAAGAAGATGTCGGAGGATCTGACAGACTACTTTAAGGAAATCGGGATTAAGGTTCGTTATATGCACTCTGACATCAAGACGCTGGAACGGATGGCGATCTTGCGGGATCTTCGTCTCGGTACGTTCCATGTACTGGTAGGGATTAACCTCCTGAGAGAAGGTCTCGACTTACCGGAGGTATCTTTAGTTGCAATTCTCGATGCCGATAAAGAAGGGTTCCTTCGTTCCGAACGTTCACTAATTCAGACGATTGGCCGTGCGGCTCGTAACTCTGAGGGTCGTGTAATCATGTATGGTGATCGGATCACTGATTCGATGGAGAAGGCGATGAGCGAAACATCGCGCCGTCGCGCCATTCAGATTGCCCATAATGAGAAACATGGCATCACCCCAACCACTATTAATAAAAAAGTGCGTGACATCATCGAGGCAACGAAGGTTGCTGAGTCTAAAGCTGATTATCTCACAGGTGTTGGTGGCAAGATGAATAAGAAAGAAAAACAAAGTCTGATCCAGCGTCTGGAAGCTGAAATGAAGGACGCTGCCAAGAACCTGCAATTCGAACGCGCGGCAGAGCTACGCGACGCATTGCTGGAGCTTCGGGCTGAGTAATAAACTATTAATGTATCACCGATATTTAAAATAGGTATTGAACGGTGCTGTCCTAGACCGTTCTTTTTGAATCAATAGAGGGTCGCGTATCCCGCGATGTTTATGACACTTATGCGTATTCGCAGGGACAGCACCATGCAATGAACTTGGCACTTATGCGTATTCGCAGGGACAGCACCATGCAATGAACTTGGCACTTATGCGTATCCCGCAGGGACAGCACCATGCAACGTTTATGACAGTTGCATGTACCTGTCTTTAGTTAGTGCGCTAACGTCCAAGCGGTCCCGTAGGGATAAGCGCTCTGAGCATTGTAGTCACTAAGTTACGTCCCACCATACTCCTTCTCCAGAAAATGCGGGTGTCCAGAGGGTGCAACCCTTGGGGCCCTCCCTTGGAAGGGAGGGTTTGGGAGGGATCGAAAGGCTTTGAAAAGGCTTTGAGAATATTTTGAAATAAAGTTGAAATAGTTTTTTTAAAAGGAGAGGTTCCGTTGGCGAACGAAAATATTGTAATTAAAGGCGCGAGGGCGCACAATCTCAAAAACATCGATGTGACGATTCCACGTGACCGTTTCGTCGTGCTGACGGGACTTAGCGGCTCAGGTAAATCATCGCTTGCATTTGATACGATTTATGCTGAAGGACAACGGCGTTATGTTGAATCTTTGTCGGCTTATGCACGTCAGTTTTTGGGACAAATGGAGAAACCAGATGTGGATTCGATTGATGGTTTGTCCCCGGCGATATCTATAGATCAGAAGACAACAAGCCGGAACCCACGCTCCACGGTAGGTACAGTTACGGAGATTTATGACTATTTGCGGCTGCTCTTTGCACGTATTGGTCATCCCCATTGCCCAGAGCATGGCATTGAGATTACCTCCCAGACCGTTGAACAGATGGTAGACCGGATTATGCAGTATCCAGAGAAAACTCGGTTACAGATCCTGGCGCCAATCATTTCAGGACGTAAAGGTGAGCATAAAGGACTTTTCACAGATATCTCTAAGCAAGGCTTCGTACGTGTGCGTGTGGACGGGGAGCTAAGAGATCTGTCAGAGGATATTGAACTAGAAAAGAATAAAAAACATACAATAGAAGTTGTGGTAGACCGGATCGTTGTTAAAGACGATGTGGAGACCCGGCTGACGGATTCACTGGAGACGGCGCTTAAGCTTTCGGGCGGTAAAATCCTTGTTGATATCATCGGCCAGGAAGAGCTGCTTTTCAGCTCTAACTTTGCTTGTCCAATTTGTGGTTTTAGTATTGAAGAGTTGGCACCACGGATGTTCTCTTTCAACAGTCCGTTTGGAGCTTGTACAGAGTGCGATGGACTTGGCATGAAGATGGTGGTCGATCCAGACCTGCTTATTCCTGATGCTGAGAAATCCATTGAAGAAGGTGCTTTTTTAGCTTGGACTGGAAGTACTTCTAATTACTATCCGCAATTTCTGAAGTCGGTTTGTGAACACTTTAAAATCCCTCAGAACGTTCCGGTAAGCAGTCTGACACCTGATCATATGAATAAATTACTGAACGGTACAGGCAGTGAGAAGGTCCGCTTCCGTTATGAAAATGATTTCGGTCAAAAGAAAGATGCGATGGTTGCTTTTGAAGGGATTATACCTAACCTCGAGCGGCGTTACCGTGAAACTGCTTCGGATGGTATTCGTGAATTTATCGAAGGATTTATGAGTGCTAAGCCATGTCATGTATGTAAAGGTAAACGTCTGAAAAAAGAAATATTAGCTGTGACTATCAATGATCATAATATTTCTGATGTTACGGACCTTTCAATAGGAGACTGTCAGCATTGGTTTGAAGAGATAAAATTGAGCGAAAAAGAAACAGCCATCGCCAATCTCATTTTAAAAGAGATCTGCAATCGGCTTGGATTCCTTGTGAATGTAGGCTTGGATTATTTGACGCTTAGCCGTGCAGCGGGTTCGCTTTCCGGTGGTGAGGCGCAGCGTATTCGGTTGGCTACTCAGATCGGTTCAAGTCTCATGGGTGTATTGTACATTCTGGATGAGCCAAGTATTGGTTTGCATCAACGAGATAATGATCGCCTGATCTCTACGCTTGCGCATATGCGTGATTTAGGCAATACGCTGATTGTTGTAGAGCATGACGAAGACACAATGATGGCAGCGGATTACATTATTGATATTGGTCCGGGCGCAGGTATTCATGGTGGACAAGTTATGGCTCAAGGGACGCCAGAAGAGATTATGAAAGATCCGAATTCATTAACGGGTGAATATTTAAGCGGACGTAAATTTATTCCGGTTACCGCTAAACGCCGTCCTACCGATGATCGCTGGGTGGAAATACGTGGTGCTAAAGAGAATAACCTGAAAAATGTGAATGTGAAGATTCCATTAGGTGTATTTACAGCGGTGACAGGTGTATCGGGTTCTGGTAAATCCTCGCTTATCAACGAGATTCTTTACAAGAGTCTGGCACGGCAGTTGAATAAGGCTGTGAAGGTGCGTCCTGGTCAGCATAAAGAAATTCGTGGACTAGAAAATCTCGATAAAGTTATTGAAATCGATCAGTCGCCAATCGGGCGGACACCGCGTTCCAACCCAGCAACCTATACAGGTGTATTTGATGACATCCGTGACCTGTTCTCCAAGACAAATGAGGCTAAGGTACGTGGTTTCCAAAAGGGACGCTTCAGCTTTAACGTAAAAGGCGGACGTTGTGAAGCTTGCCGTGGAGACGGGATCATTAAGATTGAGATGCACTTCTTGCCGGATGTGTATGTCCCTTGCGAAGTATGTAAGGGCAAACGGTATAACCGGGAAACACTAGAAGTGAAATATAAAGGCAAAAACATTTCAGATGTGTTAGAGATGACGGTAGAGGACGCAACAGAGTTTTTTGTAAATATCCCGCGTATCCATCGTAAAATGCAAACATTGATGGATGTAGGACTTGGGTATATTAAGATTGGTCAACCGGGAACCACTTTATCCGGTGGTGAAGCACAGCGGGTAAAATTGGCTTCTGAGCTCTACCGTCGCAGCACGGGTAAAACACTTTATATTTTGGATGAGCCTACAACAGGCCTGCATGTAGATGACATTGGTCGTCTGCTTGAGGTATTGCATCGTTTGGTGGATTCCGGAGAATCGGTTCTTGTTATTGAACATAATCTGGATGTAATCAAGACAGCGGATTATATCATCGATATGGGACCGGAAGGTGGTAGCGGCGGGGGTACCGTCCTGGCAACAGGGACACCGGAGAAGATCATTACAGTCACAGAGTCTTACACAGGTAAGTATCTGAAGCCGGTTCTGATTCGTGATACAGAGCGGACCGAAGCGCTTATGCTTGAGACGGCGGAAACCCTCTAAATAAACGGTAAGTAATATAACCTATGTATAATAAGGCCTCGGTATCTTGCCGGGGCTTTTATTGTAGGTTGTAAGCAATAATTTTCACAGGGAAAATATCTAACAAATAACAACGAACAGCTAATCTCGTCCTCTAGAATGGAGTCAAGGCCATTTAAGGCGTGGTAGGATTATCCGGTAATTATACGAAAGACGGCTCATAGATATATGATGTGATATTTCTAGCAAAAGTTATACGAATTCTATAGAAAAAATGGATTTAATAATAGGCAAGATAGGCATATGTAGGACATGTTCGTAGTAAGATTCAATGAGGAGTATTCTGTTGATAGGGTTAACGGGTAAGTGATTAACATTAGGGTCAAAAGTTCCTTGAAAACCGAATAATTAATCCTTCATATCACTCTATCAAATAACTGTTTATTAGATTAGGGAAAACCTCCCTGAAAACCTGAGTTTTTAGATTATAAAAGGTGAAATCCGGGAAAACCTCCCTAATTATCGGGTGAATTTACTCATATAGCCGGTTTTCTAATGATTTTTAGGGAGGAATTCCCTGATAATCGATCAATTTTAGGGAATATTTCCCTAATTCATTAAAACCCTAACTTTCGAGCCTAGAATGTTAAGTTCTAAGTTCTAAGTTCTAAGTTCTAAGTTCTAAGTTCTAAGTTCTAAGTTCTGAATTCCAATTCCAATTCACTGCTCAATTTATCTCATCTCTAAAGCAGTTAACGGACTTTCTATTGTAAACGTTCACGACGAAAGAGTTGATTGGGCTCACAACGTTTCCCTAAGCACACCCAATTGTCAGTGATCAATCTCATCGTTATTACGGATTTTGCAGGGATAAAATATATTTTTTACGACAAATACATAATTTTTCTACAAAACCTATTGCATCGCCCAAATGGTAGCGATAACATAGAAGGTGATATGGGGATTACTGGATCTTGCTTGACAACATTTTTGAGGAGGTAAGGTTATGCTGCTTGCAGAAGTTGCCGCGCAAGGACCGTCTAAATTTCATACCTTTGATGTGTTTATGATTTTATTTACCATCTTGATTTTGGTCGGGGTTGTTCGACTATTGAAAGCTCCCCAGAAGAACAAATTTGCCATTGGTTTTGGAGCCGTTAGTTTGCTGGTTTTTGTGATCTCTGACTATGCCATGGTGATGCATTGGTTAAGTTAATGAAAGAACTAAATTGAACAGCTTTGCACCAAAAGACTCCTTTAACGCCATGGGCGCATTGAAGGCGTCTTTTTTCAAATAATATAATGTAAAATTTATCCATGAGTAAAGAGAGGGTCTGGTGAGGAATGAGGAGTGTTGGGGAGAAGCTGGTGAAGAAAGGATTAGGTCTATTACTGTGCGGCGTAGTGCTGTCGGGAGTATGGAGTCAGTCGGTGTTTGCTTTTGATAGTACTAGTAAGGTGGTTAGTAAAGCAGCGGCAGAAGATCCGATACCTGGAATTATTAAAAGTATCACTCCTTCTGTTGTGGGCATTATCGGCAAAGACGAGAGTGGCGGGAATAGTGGCCCGGATGATCGGTACAATCTGACGCATGGCTCCGGCATCATTGTGAAATCGAACGGATGGATTGTAACCAATGCTCATGTAATCAAGGATCTGCAAAATGCCATAGTGGTCACTTCGGACTCCAAAACCTACAGCGTTAAAGAAACCTATCTGGATGAAGTTAGTGATCTGGCGCTGATCAAAATTAATGCCACCCATTTAAAGCCCGCCAAGTTTATTCCAGCGAATAGCAAAACAGTGGTTGGGGAGAAGGTTATTGCTATCGGAACACCGATTAGCTTTTCTCTACGAAACTCAGCGACTGTAGGCGTTATAAGTGGTCTTAACCGTGAGGTAGATGCGGCTTATCGTCTTATCCAGAGTGACACTGCGATTAATCCCGGAAACAGCGGAGGGCCGCTTGTAAATATGAAAGGTGAGGTGCTGGGAATCAACAGCCTGAAATACTCAGCGGTGGGTGTGGAAAATATGGGGTTTTCGATTCCAGCGAATACTGTGCAGTATATTATGAACCAACTTTTAAAATATGGTGAGGTAAAGCATCCGAGTCTGGGGCTAGAACTGGAGGCAAGCTGGTCTACGATTGTGGGATTGCCAACGCTGGACCCTTTGTCCGTCACTAAGGTGGTATCTTCAGAAGCGCTCAAGTCAGGGGTTGCTGAAGGGGACGTCTTGTATAGCATCGACGGGCATCGTGTGGTCTCACTAGTTGATATTAATGAATTGTTCAAAAGCTACCTGCCGGGAGCAACTGTGCGGCTGGTTATGCAAAGCGATGGGGATATCGTCGTCCGTAAACTCGTGCTCACTCAAGGTGATCCATTGTTAAGCGGAGATGATTATGAAACGGATGGGGACGAGCACGCGGAAGAGTGATTAGCAAACTGGAGAGGGGGACGGTAAATGGGCTTTAAAATTTTAAAACAAGGATTTTGTGCGATGCTGGCCTTATTACTGCTATTTTCTATATTACCCATACAAACAGTATTAGCTTCACAAGGAGATAAGCTACAGCTGAGTCTAAAAGTTGGCAGTACTTCAGCTACGGTGAATGGTAAGAAGGTGGCTATCGAGCGGCCTTATACGGAGAATGGAACGGTTATGGTCCCGCTTGGGGTTTTTAAAAAGACGTTTGGCAGCACTGTTTCCTTAGAGCAGAACAATGTTGTAAAAGTAACCTATGGTGCTCATTCAGGGGTGATGACGATTGGGAGTGATATCGCTTGGAAGGATGGGATCAAAGTTAAACTGGGCTCAGCGCCCCGGATGGTTTCAGACGTGCTGATGGTACCGCTACGTTTTGTAGCTGATGTGTTAGGTGCGACTCTCTCTCAAGGGAGTGGGGGTGAGCTAATGGTTACCCTAGTTCCTATAGACAACGAAGAAGATACGCCAGAGGAGACTGGGATTGACAGCGATGTTGGTAAGACTCAAATTGGGAACAGCTATTTTCAATGGACACTGAATTATCCCTCTGGGCTGATTGCTGGAAATAGCGGTGGAGATGAAAGTGTGGCTACCTTTTCAAGTGCGGACAATCTATATTATGTGGAGATTCATGTAAGTGACCAGGCGGTTGCGGTGGATGCGGATGGGTTGCTGGAACAGCTGGTTCGGGAGGTCGAGGCAGGTGGGGAGTTGATATTGGATCGGGAGTCGTTCCCCAAGGCCGCGGTACCTTATGCTAGATTGATCAGTAAAGATTCCAGTGGAGCGCTCTGGGAGAGCAGACTGTTATATGCTGAAGGTCGACTATACGAGATTTATTTGACGGATAACAAAGCAGTTAATTATAAGGATTTTGCTAAATATACAGGATTACTTAACTCTTTCCAGCCTTCTTTTGATACTAAAAGCAAAAAAATCCGTGATCTTTCTACGGTGAAAAGTGGATTGCGTGACGCGTACAATGAGGACTATGGGATTTCACTACAGGTTCCCGCAGATTGGAGTAAGGACGACCAGCATCTCTATTACGAGAGTAAGCAGGGAAGTCATCTGAGTGTGGCAGTTACCTCGGCACCTGCTGGTTCTACACTAGAGAGCTGGGCTGAAGATCTGAAAATGAAAACTAAAGAAAACTTTGTAGCGGATGCTTATATTCTGAAAGACAGCAACAAGTCGGAGATCTCGGGCGTATCCGCACAAATTAATGAGCTACAGCTAAATTACGGCAACGGTGTTACTACAGAATATCAAGCTCTCATACTCAAAAATGGGTATCGTTATTATTTTGAATATGTAACAGCAGCTGGGCAAGATGACGATAAGGCAAAATTCAAAGCCATCATATCCTCTATTGATATTGATTTTGCTCTGCTGAAGGAGAACTTCGGGCGGCTCGCTAGTGATGATTATAAGACGCTCAAAAATAAGACATTAACCAAAGTATCCAAAACCTACGGCTATGCCATCGATATTCCAAGTTTATGGACACCTTATCAGGATATTTTTGAGACGCAGTCGATTGAATATCGGTTCAGCGGAGGACGTCTACAGATCAACTCAAAACCCGAGGGTTCAGTGGATTATACAGTTAATGTGCTCAAAGATGCTTATCAAAATAAAAATAATGATCCCAAAGGCCCTCGTATAGAAAGTGTAGTGGAGTCTACCATTGCAGATGTCCCTGCTACGATCATAACTGCACATCAAATCAAAAATGGTATCCCTCTTCGCAGTAAGCAGGTTGTGTTTGGTAAAAATGATGTGGTCTACACGATTACCGTTACGCTGAATGATGCCAATGCCACTGCAGAACAGCAGGCTCTGTTAGACAAGACACTACAATCGTTTCGGTTTACAGGCAGCAAGTAGTTAAAAGAGTACCAATGTCGTAGTTGACACACGAATAGAAGCGTGTAATTCAATCAGACGAAGAACGTCCCAGTTGCCGATTTGGCTTGGGGCGTTCTTTTTTTGTATAAAGGGGGAAAAGGGATTCGACCTAAGGATGTTATGAACGATTATGGCGTTAACTTTCGTTTTGCTCGTAAATGGTTGCAGAGTTTAGTGGATAAGGGTTAGCTGCGGCCTATTATTAAAAATACATATATTTGTTACTATAAAGCGATAGAAGGGTTGTCGGAAGGGTTGTTTTAGAGGTTCGGAGCCAATGTTATCCAAGTTGGGCATAATGTGAATAGCTAAAATGATGCTTTATGTACAACATTTAGTTGTCGAAGCGCTGGATTAGGCAATAAAGTTGCATGTTCTACAACATTCATGGAGTAAAGAGCAATAAGCAAGAAGTCAGCTTCCTGACAGCATTATGACTTTTATTCTATATAAATGTTGGTAAACGCATAGCGCTCAAGTGTGATATTTGATACAATTATCAAGTTAATCAACTAGAAATGACCCGTCAAATGGCGGTTTGGGAGGATATAAATGAAAGAGCAACAAATACGCAGAGAAGACGTGGAGCTATTGGCACCGGCAGGTGATTGGGACTGCATGCGTGCAGCGGTAGCAAACGGAGCGGATGCTATCTTTTTTGGCGTAGAGAAGTTTAATGCACGGGCCAGAGCGAACAACTTTCGCATGGACGAGCTGTCGGAAATTATGGCGTTTTTGCATAGCTATGGTGTGAAGGGATTTTTGACCTTTAATATACTGGTTTTTGAAAATGAATTGTCTGATGCAAAAGAACTGATTGATGCATGCGTGGATGCTGGTGTAGACGCAGTAATTGTACAAGATTTAGGTTTGGTCAAAATGATCCGCGAAATCTCACCGGATTTCCCGATTCACGGATCGACACAGATGACCATTACTTCGCCGGAAGCGGTCGAGTTTACTAAACCTTTCAGTTTGGAACGTGTGGTATTAGGTCGTGAGAACAATTTGAAACAAATTCGTACGATCGGAGAGCAAGCCCGCTTACCGATGGAAGTATTCGTACACGGTGCTTTGTGTGTTTCCTACTCAGGTCAATGTCTGACCTCTGAAATGTGGGGCGGACGTTCCGCCAACCGCGGTGAATGTGCGCAGGCTTGCCGCCTGCCTTATGATCTGATGGTGGATGGTGAGGTAAAACCTATGGGAGACGTAACTTATTTGCTTTCTCCTAAGGACCTGGCAGCAATTGATCTAATGCCTGAGCTGATCGAGGCGGGTGTGACTTCTTTTAAAATCGAAGGCCGCCTCAAAAGCCCGGAATATGTAGCGAATGTAGTTAGTAAGTATCGTAAAGCGATTGATCGGTATTTTGAAGGCGATCTGTCCAAACCTTCGAAGGAGGAGGTGCGCGAGCTGCAACAAAGCTTCTCCCGCGGATTTACACATGGTTTCCTGGATGGAACGAACAATAAGAAACTGGTAGACGGGACTTTCCCAAAAAGCCGTGGTGTATATTTGGGGACGGTTGAGCAAATTCTGCGTGACGGAGTGGTCTGCCGTATTCATGCACCGCTTAAGCGTGGGGACGGAATTGTTTTTGACGCTGGGGATCCAACGAAAAAAGAAGAAGGCGGTCGTGTCTACGACCTTCGTCGTAAAGGTGTGAAGCTGGAAGGCGAAGCCGGAGAAGGCTGGATCATCGACATCGTAGCCGGTCGTAATGATGTGGATCTTCGTCGTCTAAATGTCGGTGACCGCATTTGGAAGACAAATGACCCTGCGTTAGATAAGGCGCTGCGCCAGACTTATGAAACTGAAAAACCGTACCGGGTATTTCCGGTACATGTTAGAGTGCAAGGCTGCGTCGGCGAGAAGCTGACGACTTGGTGGACGGACGTTCAGAAGAACGTTACCGTCCGTGTGGATTCGGAGCTCGCGCTGGAAGCCGCGCAAAAGCGTCCGATGGATACCGCGCTGCTGGAAGAACAATTCGGCCGCCTGGGCGGGACCGTGTTCCAGCTTGACGCGTTGGAGTCGCATCTGCAAGGCGACGTCATCGTCCCTATGCGCGAGCTGAACAGCATCCGCCGCCAAGCGGTGGAGCTGCTTGCGGGCGAGCGCCCGAAACCGCCCGTCTACGTGAAACGGGCGATCGAGGTTTACGGCGACGCCACCCACAAGGGCGTCGCTCCGCAGCGCGTTGGTGAAGCGGAGCTCACCGCGCTGTGCCGCAGCCTGCCGCAGGTACAGGCTGCGCTCGAGGCCGGCGTGAGAAACATCTACGCCGACTTCGAGTTTATCAAGCAGTTCCCGGCAGCAGTAGATGCGGTACGGGCTGCAGGAGCCAGCATAGCGCTGGCCACGCCGCGCATTCATATGCCGGGCGAGAACGGCTACCACGCGAATATTCTTCGCTTGCAGCCGGATGCTGTGCTCGTGCGTAATACAGGCGCGTTATATTATTATCTGCGCCGCCGCCAGGAGCAGCCGGATGCTGTGCATCCACGCCTGATCGGTGATTTCTCACTGAATATCGCCAATCATAAAGCAGTGGATTTGTTCCTTGAGGCTGGCTGTGACATAGTAACGCCATCCTATGACTTGAACATTCAACAGATGGTTGATCTGCTTGAACACAGTGATACGTCCCGGATGGAGGTTGTTATTCATCAGCATTTGCCGATGTTCCATACTGAACACTGCGTGTACTGTACCTTTATGAGTGAAGGCACAGACTATACGAACTGTGGTCGTCCTTGTGAAGAGCACCGTGCTTCTTTGCAAGACCGTATTGGAATGTCACATCCAGTTCGTGTGGATGAAGGCTGCCGTAATACCGTCTATAACGCTGTTGAGCAGTCTGGTGCGGAGTATCTGAATAATTTCCGTGACCTAGGAGTATCTTCATACCGTGTGGAGTTCTTGGAAGAGACACCAGAGCAAGTGGCTGAGGTAATTAGCCTCTACAGCCGCGCTCTGCGTGGTGAAATCTCTGGTACACAGGTATGGAAGAGCTTAAAGGCTACTAACCAACTTGGTGTAACGCGTGGGCAATTGGTGAACGCGAAGTAATAAGAGTTAAGAGTTGAAGAAAAAGGGCTAAGTAACTACCAGGTAGATGCTGGTATTGCTTAGCCCTTTTTTTAAAATTGATCTCGTCCTCATCCTAATTTGCATATACTAAATAATATATCATGAGGGTCAGCAAAGTGTTTATTCTAGCAGTAAATGATTTTATAATTCCTTCTCTCTTATTTAGATGGAATAGATATACAAATATAACAAACACTCTGACATAAATCTGCTATAATTGCTATAATTGAAGGAAATATGCCATTTTACATACTGAGTATTTAGAATGGAAGAGTATCTGACAGAAGGAGTTAATGTGATGAAGATCCGTAAAGCCATTATACCCGCCGCAGGTCTTGGTACCCGTTTTTTGCCTGCGACCAAAGCAATGCCTAAAGAAATGCTCCCGATTGTAGATAAACCGACGATCCAATATATTGTTGAAGAGGCTGTTGCTTCTGGGATCGAGGATATTATTATTGTAACAGGGAAAGGTAAACGTGCGATTGAAGATCACTTTGATAACTCTTTTGAACTGGAATTTAACTTAGCAGAGAAGCAGAAGTGGGAGCTGCTTGAATCCGTTCGTAAATCTTCCGAAATGGCAGATATCCACTACATTCGTCAAAAAGAACCAAGAGGTCTCGGACATGCAATTTGGTGTGCACGTAAATTCATAGGAAACGAACCGTTTGCTGTCCTGCTAGGCGATGATATTGTTGAAGCGAATAAACCTTGTCTCAAACAGATGATAGATGTTTATGACGAGTATAAATCTTCTATCGTGGGTGTTCAGCCTGTTCCATGGGAAGAAGTATCACGGTATGGTGTTGTAGATGCTTCGCCTTTGGCAGAACGGGTATATAAAGCTAATCGTCTAGTAGAAAAGCCAAAGAGAGAAGAGGCTCCTTCTAATCTAGCAATTTTAGGACGATACATCTTAACCCCACGTATCTTTGATATGCTAGGTGAGCAGCAGGTAGGTGTAGGTGGAGAGATCCAACTTACTGATGCGATAGCACGTCTAAGCGAGGTTGAACGAATTATTGCCTATGACTTTGAAGGTAAACGTCATGATGTGGGTGAGAAAATGGGCTTTATCCAGACCACCATTCATTATGCACTTCAACACAAGGAGCTTAAAGATGACTTGCTTCGTTATATGAAAGAGCTTGTTGAGAGTGAAGCGGCTAAGACCGGGCTATAATTAAATCTCGTATAATCGAAAAAAAAGCGCGCCACGGTTATTAACAGTGGCGCGCTTTTATGGTTTCTTTCTTTTTTAAAATTGTGAATTTGTAATGGCCTCAACTTGTGCTGCTTCCGCAGGGTCAGCTGCAATCAGCGAACCGTATAGTGCCTGATCCTCGCCACCAGTTTTCGCCAGTGCAGCTAGGTACCAACGAGCAATCTCTCGATTAGTTGCATCTGCGAAATCTTGGCTTAAAGCTGTTTTTAAGATGGAGGAGGCAATTTGTATCTTTCCAGACATATACTGCATCTTTCCTACCTTCAGTGTTACATCCGGATTAAATGTCTTCGAAGGATCATTATCCGCAAGTACATGATCGTAGGCCAAAAGCCCAATGACAAAACCAGCTTTCATATTGTCTATTCTATCTGGATTATCTTGTTGTGCATAAGCTGTCTGCCCCAAATCAAATGAACGGCTGATGAGTGAACTGTACCAATTTATATCCCATGGAGTTTCACTGTTCATGATATCCGTGTAATTAGCATCTGAATTAAGCTTGAGGGTGGTCTTCGCTGCATCCTCTTGTCCGGATAAAAGCTGCATTTTGCCAACGTTCAAAGCGATAGTTGGCGTTACTGAGAAAGGACGCCCTTGCAGTTGTTCTGGTGGAAGAGTCTTCAGATGATCTATTCCAGCAAGAACGTGATTATATGCTTCTTGCGCTTCATTGAAATACTCTTGTTTCTTTGTCTCATCCTTTTGATTAAGTGCTTGCTGACCTAAGGCAAATGAACGGCTGATTATTGCATCATACCAATCGATATCCCAGTTGAACTTATCTGCGTTGTCACGGTAAATACCCAAGGCGATGTCGCTTTGACCTTTCAGATCGTAGTAGCTCACTAATTGGAGCAGAAGATTTTTGTTGTATGGCTCATCTTTGAGTGCACGAGTTAAAACATTGTAAGATTCGTCAAGGAACTGTTCCTCTTGGGTCTGGCTAAATACCTGCTGATCTAAGGCTGAAAGATAAATTGTCGATTCTGGATGGCTTGGACGTTTGTTCAAAGTCTCTATCAAGGGAGCTCTAAGCTCTTCGTAAGAATTGCTATAACTCCTCAATTGTTTAGCTTTCAAAGCGGAGTTACTGGAGCCAATATAGCTAATTGATAAGAACACTAGGAACAAGGTTCCTAAAGAAAACACAGCGAGGTATCCAAAACGGATGCCCGCTTTATTCCAATTTTTCCGTAGTGGCTTGCTATCCATAACAGCTGCCATTCCAGCAAGACCAATAAAAACTAGTATGCCCATAAAGGCATAACTCATGTTGAAATCAAGTAGACTGTGCACAAGAATAGATAGAGCAATAATTAGATAGAAGAAACCATTCTCAAATTCGTTTTTATCCCGTTTTACATATCCACGAATATATTTATAGAAGATATACAGAATGAAGCTCATAAATATGAGAAATCCAACAATACCTACTTCAATGAGAAATTGTAAGAAGAAGTTATGCACCTGCCGGCTTGTATAAGGATTATTCTGATAATGCTCATAGAGTGATGCCCAGCCTCCTCCACCAGCACCGAGGATCGGATAATCCTTAACCACCTTCAAGGCATCCTTATAAAAAGTAATCCGCTCGAGTACGCTATGTTGTTGGAAGTTGATGTTCTCTAGGCGAGTCTCCATATTGTCGGGTAAGATGCTTTTTGCACTCGTACCGATAAGCAAGAAAGCTACAATAGCAACTAGAGCGACAGATCCGAGCGGAATCCAAAGACCTGTCCGTTTACGTGACGACCAATTCTCTAGTTTTGCATACAACCATGGAGCGACAAAACGCTGAATGACCCAAGAAAGGCCAGCCACAACTATTGAGGCTCCTAATAGATACGTCCAACCTTTTAAAGCTGAAGAAGAAGTGAAATTAGCATTTAACTCTATTCCTAGGTTAGTAACGGGTGTCGTAATGAGCAAAGCTACAATACCAGCAACTCCTAGATGCAGAATCCAAAGGATTTGCTGTGCAGGTTTTAGGAATAAAAGTAGGAGTATGAATACTACAGGTAGCAGGACTAAGCCGCCACGAGATAAGGTTAACAAGATCGACACAATAATGGGAACTAACATAAAGCCATGAGTTAACGATCCATACCAATTTTTAGAGCGAATAAGCGCGAATATTGCTACAAATAGAAAGGCCATCAAGAAGGCAGCGTACGTGTTTGCGTACTGAAAGATCGAAGTCAGACGAAGTCCGTTAGAGTCAGTCATAACAGCATCTAAATAGACATCATTTCGGACGGTGTTTGAGAACCAACCTATAAGATTTCCTGCTAACTTACTACTGCCTAGCCAATTTAAAAGTCCAAAACCCACTATAAAATAGGCAATCGCTAATATAGCATTTTGAATGACAACATTTACTTGCTTTTGCTTCATGAGATAAAAGGCTATAATGAAAACTGCGGCATATGTACACTGAATGAACAGCATATTCATCGCCGTATAATGCGAAACTGCGACAAACAGTGACAGAGCATAGGTCACAGGGAGCAATAATGCTGCCCAAGCTACTAAATCACTCTGCTCTTCAAGCTTGAATTGTTTGTAGTTCAAGCCAACACAGACCAGCAGCATCAGTGCGCTTAATAGTGCGGATACATATATTGGCTTCTCGTAATCTACTAGCGATCCATTAAACAATCCCACTTGAAATGGGGTCCAACACAAAAATAGAATAAAACCAACAACTAATGCCCATATCGGACTTGCTATCTTTTCAACATTTCTCGACTGAGCGGCGTTTTTACCGTATACTGGTTTCGACACGTTATAATCTCCTTTTCCTGTAGGTACGTGGATATTTTAACATATGTAAGGCGACCTAACTACTTTTTATCATTAATAATAAATACATTAATAATAAACGTATAGGTAATAAATGCAATAATAATATATATATGATTTTACTAAGGAGACGCACAAATGAGGAAAGAACCGTACATGAAGAGGATCAAAAATATATGTTCCTTAACTAAAAGTTTAGCTATTAATGATTTCAAATCAAAATATGCAGGTTCATATTTTGGATTGTTATGGGCGTTACTAATGCCATTAGTTACTATACTGGTTTATTGGTTTGTTTTTGAAAAAGGTTTGAAAGTCAGCGCCCCGGCTGATTTAAACGCACCTTTCGTTTTATGGTTTGTATCTGGGATTATACCTTGGTTCTATTTTTCTGAAGCATTAACAACAGCGACACATAGTTTCTTAGAGTATAATTATTTAGTTAAGAAGGTTGTTTTTAGAATTGAATTATTACCATTAGTAAAGATATTCTCGGCATTCTTAGTGCATCTGTTTTTCATTATAATCTTATTCTCCTTTTTTATTAGTTATGGTTATCCTATCAGTTTTTTTGCAGTTCAAATTATATATTATACCCTATGTAATATAATTCTTATTTCTAGTATATCTTGGTTAACTGCAGCAATTACTCCATTTTTTAAAGACTTCTCGTACGTATTGTCTATTATTTTGCAGTTTGGTATGTGGTTAACGCCAATTCTTTGGTCTGTAGATGTTTTGTCTCCGCATATGATTTTTTTGTTTAAATTAAATCCATTCTATTATATCGTAGAAGGTTTTCGAGATTCTATGATTAATAAAATTTGGTTTTATGAGAAATACAAATTGACACTTTACTTTGCATTAGTAGTGATAGTTAATTTTGCTATATCAATAAAAGTATTTAGAAAACTTAAACCACATCTTTCTGATGTGCTTTGATAAGGTGGTTTGGAAATGGAAACTATAGCGATCAGCGCTCAAAATGTCAGCAAAACTTATAAACTATATAAAACTCCTATGGATAGGCTCAAGGAGTCTTTATTTTATCGCAAGAAGACATTGTATTCTGAGCACCATGCTCTTCAGAATCTCAATTTCACTATAGATAAGGGAGATATTGTAGGTATTATTGGAGAGAATGGATCTGGTAAATCAACTTTGTTAAAAATTATAACCGGAGTATTAACGCCATCAAGTGGTATCTCAGAAGTGAATGGAAAAGTAGCTGCACTTTTGGAGCTTGGTGCCGGATTTAATTTTGAGTATACAGGTATTGAAAATATCTATTTAAATGGTTTGATGATGGGTTTTAAAAGAGAAGAAATAAAAGAAAGACTTGAGCAAATCCTCTCGTTCGCAGAACTAGGGGAGTATATTTATCAACCAGTTAAAACATATAGTAGTGGTATGTTTGCAAGGTTAGCCTTTTCTGTTGCTATCAATGTACAACCTGATATTTTAATAGTTGATGAGGCTCTGAGTGTTGGAGATATGTATTTCCAAGCGAAATGTATAACGAAAATGAAAGAATTATTTCTACAGGGAGTTACAGTTTTATATGTAAGTCACGATTTGAATTCTGTTAAGTCCTTGTGCAAAAAGGCTATATATTTGAAAAACGGAAATCTTGAAGCTTACGGAGATGCTGAAAAGGTAGTAGATATGTATGCTAAATATGTTAGAGATCAAATGAACAATAATACTAAGGGGAGAGTGAACTCGGAAGATAAACTGTACCATCTCGATGAGGTTTCCCTGGATGACAATCTTGTTTTCAAAGAGAATTCTGAGTTTATGGAGAAAGTGGAATATTTCAGGCAGGGGACCCGTGATGCGATTTTAACAGAGCTAGAAGTGTTAGATAGCAACAATAATCCAGTTATAACAGCTGATTTTAATGACAAAATTAAAATTAGAATGCATATAAAATTTGATAAAAAATGTCAAATTTCTGTTGGGTATCATATTAGAGATAAACAAAACATCGAATATTTAGGCAGTAATACTTTGATTGAGGAAATCGGCGAAATATCTGGCGAAGCAGGTCAGAAGATAATTGTTGAATTCAAAACGCGCTTACCCTTAGTAGAAGGAATGTATAATTTTTCTACTGTTCTTTCTACCTCAACTATAAAAAATAGAACATCGTTATTCGTAGACTATACAGAGAACTCATATATATTTGAAATGCGCGAAAGGGATCCTTATAAGATCTGGAACAAGTTATACATTCCAAATGAAATACAGATAAGTAGAGTTAATTAGGAGGTGAATTTTGAGTTGTGATTCCATTTCATCAATTTCAACGTTATAAGATGGTAGAGATTATTTTTGAATTATTGGGGATTAAAGAACTTGAACTTTCTATTCTGGAAGTAGGGGCGAATGAACATAAAAATTTAGAGAACTTTGTTGAAAATAAGAATATAAAATATTTGGATTTACTCCTTCCTGAAGAGTTATTAAATGATCCATCATTCATACAGGGTGATGCTACTAACCTTAGCTTTGATAATAATTACTTTGATTTTGTTATTGGGCTGGATGTCCTTGAACATATTCCTCTGAATAAGAGAAATGATTTTCTATCTGAAATTGAAAGAGTATCTAAATATGGATTTATAATTTCAGCGCCGTTTTCAAATAACGGGATAGAGGAAGTGGAAGAGAGATTAGGTGCTTTTTTTCATTATTTATATAACGGTGAAATACTATGGAGTAAAGAACATCAGGAAAATGGTTTGCCTGATCTTCAATTAATTAAAGATAAGATGGATCAATTTAATGGAGAGTGGAATCAATTTAACCATGCTTCAATTTTTCTGTTCGAGAAATTTATGCAAATGGAGTTTAAGACAGGATTACATCCTGATATATATGAGTACTGGAATACGGTAAATAGTTTTTACAATGAAAAATTATTTTATAAAGATTTTAATAATGAAGAATCAGTACGTACGTTTATTATATATGGCAAAAATGGATTCGAAAAAAGAATTGATAACTTGCCTTCGCTTTTCAAAAAAATAAGTGCAGAAATGACCTCGGAAGATTATGCAATGATATCGCATCATGAAAATATGATTGACTTTATGTCAACTCATAAAATGAATGCAGATAACAACAAAAAAAACGGAGGTGATCTTGATAAAGATAATTTATACCTTCAAATATACTGGGATGATGGTCAGGGGTACAGTGAATCAAAAAGTGAATCTTTTAAAGTAGAAAAATCCCAAAAAATATTTCAAGTTAATTTCGATCTTCCTGCTTTAGCCAATAAGATTAGAATAGATCCTTCTGCTACTAAGTGCATTATTGAAATTTTAGATTTAGAATTAACAAATCAAGATAATTTAAAAAACAAAGAATATACACTGAGTTCAAATGCTTTCTCTACAGAAAATAACCAATATATGTTTCTTAATAATGACCCTCAAATTGTTATTGAGGTTATGCAAGGCACTTATATTAGATCAGTTTCGTGTCTGCTTAAATATAGTACTCCTGTACTAGATATATCAGAGGATTTAATTTCAAAATTACAAGCGAATAGTGATTGGGAACATACTAAATATAAATATATGAATTTTGTGAATAAATTACGGGTGAAGAATCAAACTCTCAAAAGAAGGATTAAGACTTTAAAGTTAACAAATGAAGATCTGATACAGAGAAATCAAGAAATGCAAGAAATGAATGAGTCACGAGAAAATTGGTTTGATGATGAGTTTAAGAAGAAAGATGAAGTACTTAAAATGATTGAGTTGAATAATTTGGGGATTTCAAAAGAGAAAAGTGAATTAGAAAAAGAAATCGAAGCTATTAAGAATAGAAAGGCCTATAAGTTAATAACAAGATTAGAACCAATCATTGATAAATTAAGGAGAACAAAAAATGACTGATTCAATTACAAAATGTAGTATTCTATTGGTGACATATAATCACGAGAGTTATATCAATCAAGCAATAGACAGTATTCTAGAACAAAAAACGACGTTTGATTATGAAATTGTAGTAGCAGATGACTGCTCAAAAGATAGTACTATGAGTATAATTCAGCAATATGCTGAGAATCATCCTGGGAAATTTAGAATTTTAGCTAATGAGAGTAATTTGGGGATAACGCTAAACTATAAGAGAGGATTTGCTGCATGTAAGGGAGAATACATAGCTATTCTAGAAGGTGATGATTTTTGGACTGATCCTTTGAAAATCCAAAAACATGTGGATTTTCTAGAGTCTAATAAGGCTTGTGTTATGACCTTTAATCAATTTGTGGTACATGACATGAAGAAAAAGAGATATAATGTTCAACCTTGGAATTGGGATCGTAGTTTCCAGTTGATCACAGTCTCTGAACTTGTACTGGACAATTTTATAGGTAATTTCTCTACTTGCGTATATAAGGCTAAGTATTTGAAGCAATTAGATAGCTCTTTATATGAGTTGACAGTTTATGACTGGATGACGAATATAATGGTAGCCCAGAATGGACTGATTGCCTATCTCCCAGAAGTGATGTCTGTGTATCGCTTGCATCCGAACGGAACTTGGAGTCAAAAGAAGGAATTGGAAAAGTTGAAAGATACTATTTCCTTAATAGAGCAGTATGATAAATTTCTAGATGGTCTGTATCATGAAGAGTTCAATGCTCATAAAAGAAGACTTCAGGATAGAATAGATAATATAGATGGTCCTTTGATTATTACTAGTAAAGAGAGTATTAAACAAAAAGTAAAGAAATACCTTCCTCCATTTGCAACATCACTCTTAAAAGGTATAATACCCCCAAAATTTTATAAATAGAGCAGGTGCAGAAATTGAAAAGTACTAATCCGAAAGTTTCTATAATTATTCCATCCTATAACCATTCAAAATTCATTGGAAAAGCTATAGAGAGTGTTTTAAACCAAACGTATGAAAATTTTGAATTACTAATTATTGATGATGCATCACCTGACAACTCTGTAGATGTGATAAAGAAATATGAAGATTCCAGGATTAAATTTTATGGATTTGAAACAAATCAGGGAGCAGTTGATACACTTAATCATGGAATAATAAACTCATCATCAGAGTATATTGCTTTGTTAAACTCAGATGATTATTGGGAAATAGATAAATTAGAGAAACAAGTACACTTTCTAGAAGAAAGTGATAGTGTGGATTGTGTTTTCTCAGACGCCAATTTTATTGATGAAGCAGGAAAAGTATTATCAAAAACAGATTATTTTTGGGCAGATGCATTCACTCAAAATAATAAGTCTTCGGGGCAATGGTTAAAACAATTATTTTATAAATTAAATTGCTTTTGTCATCCATCGATGCTAATTAAAAAGGAAGTCTATAACGAAGTTGGATTGTATGATCCGAGTTTGAGACAATTACCGGATTTTTCAATGTGGATAAATGTTATTAAAAAATTCAATATTCATGTAATGGAAGAAAAATTAGTTAACTTTAGAATATTATCTAATGAAATGAATACTAGTTCTGTTACTTATGAAAATAGAATTAGGAATAAAAATGAGCTTTTTATTATTATGAGTAACTTTTTTGATGAAATAAAAGACGAAGATTTTGTTGAAGGTTTTCTAGATGAATCGAACGCCTTATATACGAAAGAAGAAATTGAATGTGAAAAAGCATTCGCTTATTTAAAAGAAATATCTCCTGATATCAAACCTATTTACGTTCTTATTGGTTTACGAAAACTTAGCATTCTTTTGAAAAATGAAAACACAAGAAGAGTTTTAAAAGAAAAGTATAATTTTAGTGCCAATGATTTCTTCGCATATACTGGTAAACTTGATATTATTGATGTGTTTGAAACGTCATTTCATCAGGTAGTAGTGGAAAGTGCTAAACGGAAAATTCAAAAAGATACAAACCTATATTCAACGATCAGGAAATTTTTTAAAAAATAGGAGTCGGTAAGCATGTCAAATGAGTGGAATGGATTACCGATTGTTATTTATGGTACTGGAGGGTGTGCTAAAGAAATCAAAGCTTTAATAGATGAAATAAATGATTATTCGTATACTAATATATATCATTTGGTTGGTTTTGTGACTAATGATCCAAATGAAATTGGTAAATCTATTGAAGATGTAGAGATTATTACTTCTAATATGGAATTTTCCGGGTATAGCGACAAATTCTCGGTGATCGGTGTGATAATTGGTTTAGCGGATCCAAAGATTAAAGAAAAGATATATCAAGAAATTATGGATTTAAATAAATCGAATATTGTTTTTCCTAATTTAATACACCCTCTCTCTAAATTGTCTAAAAGTTCTAATAATAATATGGGGTATGGAAATGTAATCTGTTCAGGAGTAAATCTTACTGTTAATGTGAAACTAGGGAATTTTATATTATTAAATCGATCCTGTAATATTGGTCACGATTCTACGGTTGGTGATTTCTGCACTATTAATCCTGCAGCAGTCATCTCAGGGAATGTGTCTATTGGTGAGTTAACATTAATTGGTGCAGGAGCTTGTGTTAGAGAAAAAACTAATATAGGTGTTAAAAGTATTGTTGGGTTAGGGGCAATAATAATTAAGAATGTTGAGGATTCTACAATAGTTATTTCTAAGGCTGCAACAAAAATGTCTACATGATTTATAAGTGGAGGGCAACTCATAATGAATGAATTAATTAAATTAGAAACACCTGTCAATGTAACAAAGACTTATATGCCTCCTTTTTCGGAGTTTACTGCAGAAATTGAACGTCTCTGGAATAATTCTTGGATTACGAATAATGGAGAGTTACACCAAGAATTCGAGAAAAAGCTAATTGATTTTTTATCCATTAATAATGTTAGTCTTCTCGTAAATGGACACTTGGCTTTAGAAACAGCCATTAAGACTTTAGGGATCACTGGTGAGGTTATAACTACTCCGTTTACATTTGCTTCAACTACTCATGCTATTGTCAATAATAATTTAAAACCAGTTTTCTGTGATATTGATTTAAGTGACTATAATATTGATTGTACCAAAATAGAAGCACTTATTAATGAAAATACGAGTGCCATAATGCCCGTACATGTATTTGGAACTCCATGTAATGTAGACGCTATTGAGAGGATTGCTCAGAAATACAATTTAAAAGTATTATATGATGCTGCACATGCATTTGGGGTTGAGATTAATGGTAAACCTATAAGTCAGTTCGGAGATATTTCGATGTTTAGTCTTCATGCTACGAAACTCTTTCATTCAATTGAAGGTGGAGTATTAGTTTATAAAAATGACGAATATAAAAGAATAATTGATCTTTATAAAAACTTTGGTATTAGCGGTCCTGAAACTGTTGAAATTGTTGGTTATAATGCAAAAATGAATGAGTTCCAAGCAGCAATGGGACTCGTGAACTTAAATCATGTTCAGGAAAATATTGAAAAAAGAAAATTGGTAACAGAAAGATATGTAGACTTACTTGGGGAGATTCCAGGAATAAGTCTTCTGGATTACAAAAAGTCAAATATAGTTTATAACTACTCTTACTTTCCTATTGTAATTGATAAAGAAAAGTACGGAGTATCCAGAAATACTCTATATGAAATCCTTCGGGACAATAATATTTTCACTAGAAAATACTTTTATCCATTGGCAACTGATTATAGTTGTTTTAAAGAGGAGTATTCAAATATTGAATTGCCTAATGCTAAGAAAATAAGTGATAACATCCTAACTCTCCCTATATATCCTGATTTAAGTTATGACATAGTTGATTTAATATGTAAAAATATAGATATAATCCATAGAAGGTCATTATGAAAGGCATAATTCTTGCTGGAGGTACTGGTTCTCGTCTATTTCCTTTGACTAAGTTACTAATAAACACTTGCTACCTGTAGTAAATATCCTATGATATTTCATTCCGTATATAAGTTATAAAAAGCTGGAATAAATGATATCCTAATTGTTACTGGTAAAGAGCATATGGGTGATGTGGTTAACCTATTAGGTAGTGGTCGTGAAATGGACGTGTGCTTTACATATAAAGTACAAGATGAAGCAGGTGGGATTGCACAAGCTTTAGATTTAGCTGAGCAATTTGTTGGTAATGATCAAATGGTTGTAATACTTGGAGATAACTTCTTTGAAGATGATATTACGCAATATGTACAGAACTTTGTTGATCAAAAACAAGGGGCCAAAATATTGATTCAAGAAGTATCTGAACCCAAAAGATTTGGTGTTCCCGAACTTCGCAATGGGCGAATTCTTTCAATAGAAGAGAAACCGGCTGAACCAAAATAGAATTACGCAGTAACCGGTATCTATATGTTTGATAGTCATGTGTTTGAAATAGTTAAAAGCTTAAAGCCATCCGCACGTAGTGAATTAGAGATCACAGATTTAAATAATGCATATATTGTAAGAGATGAGTTAACCTATGATATTCTGCAAGGTTGGTGGACAGATGTTGGTACGCATGTATCCTTAGCTAAGGCGAATGAACTAGCACAATCTGTTGTGTTTGGAAATGAGCTCGGTAAGCTGAAATTATAATGGTGAAGGAGGAGAGGCTATGAAGGTAATTCCTCTTCAACTGTTTGGTGCAAATTTAATAGAGCCTGTGGTTCATGGTGATAATCGTGGTTTTTTTATGGAAAGTTATAATGAAGAAATAATGAACAAGTTAGGTATAACTCATAATTTTATTCAAGACAACCACTCCCTATCTGCTGAGGTGGGTGTTTTGCGTGGTCTCCATTACCAACTTAATCCCAAATCTCAGACTAAGTTAATTCGTGTCTTATCGGGTGCTATTTACGATGTGATTGTTGATATTCGTCTTAATTCGCCTACCTTTGGGCAATGGGTAGGTGTAATACTTAGCGAATATAATAAGCGACAGTTGCTTGTTCCGAAAGGATTCGCTCATGGCTTCTGTACATTAGTACCTAATACCCAAGTGTTATATAAGGTGGACGAATATTATTCCCCTGAGAATGATCGTGGCATATTATGGAATGATCCAGCGCTGGGTATTGGTTGGCCAACTTCTAGTGCGATATTATCGGATAAAGATCAACGTCATCCTTTACTGAAGGATGCGGAGTTAAACTTCGAAATGTAAACATCTCATTGAACAAAAGGTGGGCTATAAATGAAACTGCTAGTTACCGGCGGAGCCGGATTTATCGGCAGCAACTTTGTATTATACATGCTGCAACAACATCCTGATTACCAGATCGTCAACGTGGATGCATTGACTTACGCAGGTAATCTGGAGAACCTAAAATCGATCGAGAATCATCCGAACTATACGTTTGTGAAGGCCGACATTACAGATGTTACTGCGATGGATGAACTGATTAGCCAGGGTGTGGATGTCGTTGTCAATTTCGCGGCGGAGTCGCATGTGGATCGGAGTATTTTAGAGCCGGAAGTGTTTGTGAAGACGAATGTACTTGGAACACAAGTGCTTTTGGACGCGGCGAAAAAATACAGTATCACTAAGTTTGTTCAAGTATCTACGGATGAGGTATATGGATCACTGGGTGCAACTGGATTATTCACCGAAGAAACTCCTTTGGCTCCTAACAGTCCATATTCAGCAAGCAAAGCAGGCGGAGACTTGCTAGTACGTGCATATCACGAAACGTTTGGACTGCCAGTGAATATTACCCGCTGCTCAAACAATTATGGCCCGTACCAATTCCCGGAAAAGCTTATTCCGCTGATGATTTCCCGTGCACTTGCTGATCAAGCGTTGCCTGTTTATGGCGATGGAATGAATATCCGCGATTGGTTGTATGTTGAGGATCATTGCAGCGCGATTGATTTGGTTATTCATGAGGGTGTGAACGGCGAAGTCTACAACATTGGTGGCAATAATGAACGTACGAATGTGCATATTGTAAACACGGTATTGCAGGAACTAGGCAAGCCTGATTCTTTGATTACTTATGTTCAAGACCGTCCTGGTCATGATCGCCGTTATGGGATTGATCCAACTAAGATTATGAATGAACTGGGATGGAAGCCGAAACATACGTTTGAAACAGGTATTAAAGAAACTATCCAATGGTATCTCAATAACCGCGAGTGGTGGACCCGTATTCAATCTGGGGAATACCAAAAATATGCTGAACAGCAATATGGTGATCGTTTAGGTGACTCATTGTAATTTTGATACGGGGGTAAAATAGCTATGAAGGTACTTGTTACAGGTGCGGCCGGACAACTAGGTCAGGACGTAGTTTTACTGCTCCAGCATCAAGGTCACGAAGTGTTGGCTTGCGATCGTCAGGAGATGGATATTACTGATCTGGATCAGTGTATCCAAGTTATTGGCGGGTTTGGACCGGATGCGGTTATTCATTGTGCTGCTCATACGGCAGTAGATGCGGCAGAAAGTGATATTGATGCAGCTTATTTAATTAATGCTACTGGCAGCCGAAATGTAGCGCTTGCTTCTGAAAAAGCTGGAGCCAAGCTGGTGTATATTAGCACGGATTATGTATTTGATGGTATGGGTGCACAGCCTTACCATGAATATGATAATACAGACCCTAAGAGTATATACGGCAAATCGAAACGTGCGGGTGAGGTACTCGTTCAATCCCTCTCCTCTAAGTATTTCATCGTACGAACGTCATGGGTGTACGGCAAATACGGAAATAACTTTGTCAAAACAATGCTAAAGCTTGGTCAAGAAAAGCCAATGCTTCAAGTTGTCGATGACCAAAAAGGTTCGCCAACATATACAGTCGATTTAGCTCAATTCTTGGTTGAGCTTATCCAAACTGAGAAGTATGGTGTATACCATGCGTCAAATAGTGATTCTTGTACTTGGTTTGAATTTACACAAGCGATTTTTGTAGAGGCTGAGGCTATTTTGGGTTTGAGTTTTACGGCCAAACTTAACCCGTGTTCTACGGAACAATTTATACGTCCTGCACCACGCCCTCGTAATTCTGTGATGGAGCATTTGTCAATACGTACAAACGGTTTTCAGGATATACGTCACTGGCGTGAAGGTTTGAGAAGCTTTCTGCTAGAACTTAAAAATTAATAGTGGTAGCATTATCCCCGTAACGGGAAGAGAACTAGGTCTATGAATAGCCCTTATTTAGTATTAGGTACTAAATAAGGGTTAATTAATTAATGTTAACTGCCATATTAGTATTAAATATAAAGGATGAGCTATGAATTATGGAGATTATAAGCATTTGTATCCCTTGTTATAATGAAGAGAAAAGTCTTCCTATTTTTTATAATGAAATAATACGGATTGCTAAATTAATGAACGAGGTTGAATTTGAATTTGTTTTTGTGGATGATGGGTCATCTGATAACACTTTAGATATTATTAAAGATCTTGCTAATTCAGATAATCGCGTTAGATTTATATCTTTCTCACGGAATTTTGGAAAAGAAGCAGCTTTATATGCAGGTATTAAATATTCAAAAGGCGATTATGTTGCAGTAATGGATGCGGATATGCAGGATCCACCAGCACTCCTTCCTAACATGCTTAAGTCTATTAAAGAGGAAGGATATGATTGTGCTGCTACAAGAAGAAATTCAAGAAATGGCGAACCCGTAATACGTTCTTTCTTCGCAAGAATGTTTTATAGAATCGTAAAAAAAATATCAAAGGCTGAAATTATTGATGGAGCGCGCGATTTCCGACTAATGACTCGTCAAATGGTTAATGCAGTATTATCAATGGGAGAATACAATCGCTTTTCAAAAGGTATTTTTGGTTGGGTAGGTTTTAAAACCAAATGGTTTGAATTCGAAAATATTGAAAGGGTAGCTGGTGAGACTAAGTGGTCTTTCTGGAAGCTCTTTATTTACTCGATTGAAGGAATTGTCGCATTTTCTACTGTTCCGCTTGCTCTTTCTTCATTAATAGGCTTGTTTTTTTGTTTTGCTTCTTTTGTTCTTATTTTGGTTATTATCTCTAAAACTTTATTGTGGGGGGATCCTGTAACTGGCTGGCCTTCACTAGCATCTATAGTTTTTTTTGTTGGAGGGATTCAACTTTTTTGCACTGGAATTATAGGGAATTATTTGGCGAATATTTATCTGGAAACAAAAGGGCGTCCAATATATATAGTAAAACAAGAAGGATAGCATGAAAAATATAGTTGTGGAAAAGACACAAGAGGTATGTATGAAACTAACTAACAATAAGCTCATAAGGTTCCTACTCGTTGGTGTATTTAATACAATTTTGGGCGCAATCACTATGTTCCTGTTGTATAATTACTTTGGATTTGGATACTGGAGTTCAAGTGCATTGAGCTATTTATTTGGTGGGGTTATTAGTTATTTCTTAAACAAGACCTTTACTTTTAAATATGGTAACTTCGACTACAAATCATTTTTTCAATTCTTTTTAGTAAGCTCAGTATCTTATTTAGTTGGTTTTCTTATATCTAAGCGCCTTATACTAGAAATTATAAATTTACTTTCTTTAAAGTTTTCAATAGAAACTAATGAACAACTAGCAATGTTATTCGGTATGGGGTTATATACAATTTTGAACTATTTAGGACAGCGTTTATTAGTATTTAGAAAATAATCGTAAAGGATTTGACATATGATAGATCATATAAAAAAGTTTTCCAATAAATATAATGTTACATTACTGTTTATATTTTTTTCAATTATTATGTTTATAGTGAATCTACATGTGGATAGTAATATTTCAGATGATATTGAATTTAAAAAGGCTCTAACTGATGTGAGTTCTTTTGAATTTGTCAAAAATTACTATTTAAATTGGAATGGCAGAATTATGATTAATTATTTCCTTACAAGTATAATAGTTCTAGATCCAATTGTTTGGAAAATACTAAATACCATGATTTTTATCTTGCTATTTTTAACTATGTATAAGATTGTATTAGCCATAACTGGAGATAGAAGAGAAAAAAAGACATACTTGATAATATCTATTTGCCTGTCCATTTTTTTATTACCTGATGCAGTTTTTTGGAGTGGTAGCATTTGGGTTACTGGATCTTTTAATTATCTTTGGCCTACTGCTCTTGGTTTATTTAGTTTAATTCCTATAATTTATAATTATTTCGAGAAGGAGTATAATAATAAGTTAATAATTTTTAATTTATTGGCTGGGATATATGCTGCATACTCAGAGCAAATAGCTGCGATTGTGATTACTTTTAGCACAATTCTAATTTTACTTTCTGCTCTTAAGAAAAAGAAAATACATATACCTTCTATGCTTGTTTTAGCAGTTGTCATAATTAATGCTATTATAGGTTATACAGCACCTGGGAATGTCAAAAGATTTGCCTCGGAAGCTTCATTATTCCCGGAATATGAAACGTTTTCCTTGTTTAAGAAATTATTTTATGGGTTGTTTTATAGTCTTTGGCATCTTGTTAATGAGGCTAGTTCTATAATGTTTATAATCTCATTACTCATTACAATATTGATGTTCACAAAAAATAAAAGAATAATGTATAGAATAATGTCCTTAGTACCGGTGGCATATTTCGGTATACGCATGATTTCTGCAAAAAGCAGACCAGGGAATGTTACTACGGCATTTGATCAAACTCTTGAAATGTTCATTAAAAGCAATAAAATTTCTATGTTTGATAATTTATATGATCTCCCCAAAATATTCAGTGATTATAATTCAAAATCAGTAAGTATGAATGTTTCGATATTATTGGGCTTACTAGTTTTTCTTTGTATTGCCTTGTCTATTGTGAAGTTATTTGGAAATTCTAGGATAACAATTGTGAGTGTTCTCTTTTATATGGCTGCTTTAGCCTCAAGTATTGTTATTAGTTTTTCACCAACTATATATGCCTCAGGGCATAGAGTTTTTTATGCGACTGACATTCTCTTATTAATACTACTAGCGACTTTACTTTCTGTTTTATTAAATACTATAACAGAGTCAAAAGCTCTATTTAGAATTTGGATTTATTATGAAGCTATTTTAGTTTTTCTGGCACTGAGGCATCTCACCTTTTATATCATTCTTTATTGATAAGAACAAAATCGAAAAAAATTCTTGAATAATGTCAACATCATAAGGATCTGAGGATTATCATGCTTACCAAAACCGTTAGTGTACAACTAGTTACATATAATAGTACTGATGATATTGTAGGTTGTTTAAAGGCAGTCCTTGCACAGGATTATCCACTAAAAAGTATTGTGATTGTGGATAATGACTCTGAAGATGATACTATAGAGAAATTAAGAGAAGCATCAAGCTTTTTCGATCCTATGGGTAAACCCCTTATGGCTATCTTCCCGGATGAGAAAATTTTAAATATTGATAAAAAATCATCTGAAATCACTGACCTACAATTGTTTGTATATCAGAACTTATGTAACACTGGTTTCGCGCATGCTCATAATAAAGCTATCGGTGTCACAGATACTGACTACGTACTTGTCCTAAATCCAGATCTGATACTAGCGAAGGATTACGTATCTAGATTAGTTACACGGCTGGAGGAAAATCCTTTAATTGGCAGCGCCACAGGTAAGCTTTTGCTAAGGGCTGATCACGGATTAGTGGATAGCACTGGTCTTCGGATGAACAAAGCACGTCGTGCGTTTGACCGTGGTGCGGGTGAGTCAGCAGAACAATGGACACAGTCGGGGACAGTATTTGGTGTATCTGGGGCAGCGGCGATGTATTCTCGGCGGATGATTGAAGACGTTAGTGTTGATGGGGAGTTTTTTGATGCAGATTTTTTTGCATATAAGGAAGATGTGGATGTGGCTTGGAGAGCACAGCTATTTGGCTGGCAGGGGTATTATGATGCTGAGGCAATTGGGTATCATGAACGTGGGTGGAAAACGTCTGGCCGTAGTACCAAACCAATGTTCATCCGGCGAATATCTTACATTAATCGCTACAAAATGATCTACAAGAATGAAGCGGCTCGAACTATGCTAAAGACAATCTTGGTTTCTCTTCCCTATGAAATTGCCGCGCATGGTTATATGCTTCTGAGAGAGCCAAAGTTAATCGTAGCGTGGAAATCCTTTTTCACTCAGCTCCCAGCATTAAAAAAGAAACGAAAATATATACAGACCATCGTAAAAGAGCGAAAGAACACGTAAATCAAACAGTATCTGGAAAAACCTCCCTGAAAGGTCACCTCCTCTCAGGGAGGTTTTATGTTATAATAATTGTCGGTAGATTACTATATTTGTCAGGAGCGTTACGCAGTGAATGTAGATGTAAGCATACTTATTGTCAATTACAACACGTGTCGCCTGACGATGGACTGTATCAGGTCGGTATATGACTCAGAAACGAACTATTCCTATGAGATTATTTTGATAGACAACAATTCCCATGATGATTCAGTAGAGATGATTGGTAGAGAGTTTCCAAGTGTCATGTTGATCGCAAATAACGACAATGTCGGTTTTGCCCGTGCAAATAATCAGGGGATGGAAGCTTCATCCGGACGGTATGTACTATTGCTCAATTCAGATACGGTGGTACGCAGGGATACGCTGGAGACGATGATCTCCTTTATGGATGGTCGGCCCGATGTTGGGGCGTCAGGGTGTAAGATTATTTTGCCAGATGGGTCGCTGGATAAAGCGTGTAAGCGAGGATTTCCTACACCTTCAGCTTCCTTCTATTATGCTTTTGGTTTCAGTAAGTTGTTTCCGGATCGACCGAAGTTTAACGGTTATCAGTTAGGTTATCTGGACCCTGATCTTGATTACCCGATAGATTGTCTGGTGGGTGCGTTTATGCTGCTGCGGCGGGAGACGATTGATCAGGTCGGCGGATTAGATGAAGAGTTTTTTATGTACGGTGAGGATTTAGACTGGTGCTATCGTATTAAAGAGGCTGGTTGGGAGATTTATTATTATCCGAAGACCTCCATCGTACATCTCAAAGGCGGCAGTGCCAGACGTAGACCGTTCAAGATCGTCTATGAATTTCACAGGGCAATGATTTTATTTCATCGTAAGCATTATAGTAGGAAGTACAACAGTATTATAAATGGAACAGTATATGCTGGTGTTGGTATGAAGTTTGCTCTGTCCCTTTTGCGGAATGCCCTAATCTTTCCTAAAGCAGTTCCATCACCTGCACAGAGTCTTAGCTCTGCCCCTGAAACAGGCACTCGTAACGATAAGAATACTGAGGTGAGATTATGATTCGGCGGAATCAGAAATTTTTGACACAGCTCTATATGGTTGCTGATTTCATTGTCATTCAGCTGTCTTTTTTGGCGGCTTGGTGGCTTAAGTTTAAGAGTGGATGGATGGAATTTTACAATCCTCTACCCGTAGAGTCGTACGCTTATTGGAGTATGATCTATGGCGGAGTAGCTGTCTTAATCGGTATCCTTTTATCGCTTTATTTGCCTAAGCGTAAGAAACGTTTTGTCGATGAATTTATTAAGATTTTCCAAGTGCATATCATGAGCATCTTCATCCTGCTCGGTCTAATGTTTTTCGTGAAAGAAATTGATATCTCCCGTACATATCTGGCTATTTATATGGGATTTAACGTTCTTTCCATTATGCTTTACCGTTATGTGTTGAAGAAGATGCTTAAATCTTTGCGCGAAAAAGGATTGAACCGCCAGTTCGTACTTATCATCGGCGCTGGTACACTCGGCAAAAGATTCTACAACAATTTGGAGCAATATCCAGAGCTCGGATATGAAGCTATTGGTTTCTTAGACGACTATCATACTTGGGATGGAATTGAAGAACAGCGCTATAAACCGATTCTAGGTACGGTTGATCAGTTATCCGGAATGCTGGAGATGCTGCCTGTGGACGAGGTTATTCTTGCTTTGCCGCTCGATGCGCATTCTAAATATCCTTCGATTATTGCGGCCTGTGAAAAAGCAGGGGTACGCACATTGATTATTCCGGATTTCTTTGATTATTTACCGGCGCGTCCTTACTTTGATAACTTTGCAGGTATGCCAATGATTAATGTTCGTGATATTCCACTGGATATGACGGGGAATAAGATGGCAAAACGTTTGTTTGATATCGTGTTCTCTCTATTCGCTATTATTATGATATCTCCCGTGATGCTGATCGTAGCTCTCGGCGTACGTCTTACCTCACCGGGACCGATCATATTCCGGCAGGAACGGGTGGGACTTAATCGGCGTAATTTTATGATGTATAAGTTTCGTTCAATGAAGCTGCAGCAGGACGGGGAAGAGGATACAGGTTGGAGTACGCGGGAAGATCCTCGTAGAACTCGATTTGGAACCTTTATCCGTAAGACAAGTCTGGATGAGCTTCCGCAATTTTTTAATGTATTACTCGGTCATATGAGTGTAGTTGGCCCACGGCCAGAACGACCATTTTATGTAGAACAATTCCGTGATGAAATTCCGAAGTATATGGTGAAGCACCATGTGCGTCCAGGAATTACGGGCTGGGCACAGAGCAATGGGCTGCGCGGGGACACTTCAATTGAGGAACGGATTAAGCACGATATTTTCTATATCGAGAACTGGTCCTTACTGTTCGATATTCGAATTATTTTCAAAACGATTCGCAACGGCTTCGTTAACAAAAACGCATATTGAGACCTGCACTTATTTAGATTTGTGAAATTTTAATAATACCCCGTTTTGCCACTGGCAGAGCGGGGTATTAATTTTCTAATCTAAACTTTGCAAAGGAAACTCACAACTATGAATAAGAAAAAGATTATTGCAACCGTAGTAATGATTGTCGCACTAATAATGATTCTTGTAATAACGTTGAACAAAGAGGAAGAGCAACCCGCGAGCGGGTTTGAAGCGCACAGAATCGTTGCACATGCCATGGGGGGAATTAACGGATATACGTATACCAATGCTTGGGAGGCCTTTGTCGCTAACTATGAACGGGGAACTCGCGTATTTGAAGTTGATTTTTTGTTATCGAAGGATGATCAGTTGGTTGCTCGGCATGAATGGACAGGCAATATGAGCAAGCTTTTAGGTCAGTTGGAGGTTCTCCCTGCTAATAAACAGGGTGTGGCACTAGATTACGAGGAATTTATGGACAGCCCCATCCTGAATATATACTCTCCGCTTGATATTGAGAAGGTGCTTGATCTAATGCAGAATTATCCAGATGCTTATATCGTTACGGATACCAAAGAAATCCAACCGGAACTTATAGAGAAGCAATTTACATTGCTGACCGAAGCGGCGCAGCGTCGGGATCCAGCGTTGTTGGAGCGGATAGTTCCACAGATCTACAATCAGCCGATGCTTGATGAGATCAATAAGGTGTATTCTTTTCCAGAAGTGCTTTACACCCTGTACCAATCTAAGGATACGGATGAACAAGTTATTGAGTTTGTTAAAAAAACAGGTGTGGATATTACGATGCCAGTTAGCCGGGCCACCAAGAGTTTTGTCAAACAGTTAAAAAATATCGGAGCTCGTGTATACGTTCATACAGTGGATGAAGAGGATGAGATTAGAGCGTTATCTCGTATGGGTGTAGACGGATTTTATAGTGATTTTGTGCCTGAAAATGATTTTAATAACCTCAGAGGTATACGCTGAAATTTATCTCCACTCATTACAACTAATATATCCCTGCAAAGTGCTGCTTTCCTCAGATGCGTATTCAGGTACTTTGCGGGGACCTCAAATTTACATACGAAAAAATGTTCGTATTTTTGTTCGCTTTAAATTGACACACCTCCTGTGCTGGCATAGACTAGATCTATATCTTTTGCGGCGGCAGGAGTGTTTTGTCTTGCCCAAATGACAATTAAGGATGATTCCCATGAAATCAGTACAGCAAATGATCAAACCTTGGCGGCATGTGTTTAAGTTGGACCCAGATCGTATGATTTCAGATGAGGATTTGGAGGCCGTTTGCTTGTCCGGCACGGATGCCATATTGATAGGAGGCTCTACAGGAGTTACTTATGAGAATACAGTAGATCTCTTATCAAGAGTAAGACGTTTTGAGCTGCCCTGTGCACTCGAGGTATCCGAACTTGAAGCTGCTGTACCCGGATTTGATCTTTATATGATTCCTATGGTGCTAAATACACCTGATCCAGCTTGGATTGTAGGCCATCATCGTCGAGCTATAGAGCGTTATGGATTTATGATCCCATGGGATCAGCTGCTAACGGAAGGTTACGTCGTTTTGAACAGTGATTCTTCAGTTGCGCGGATTACAGGGGCCGAGACAACCATTAATGCTGAAGAGGCGGCTGCGTATGCCCAGGTTGCGGACAAACTGATGTCCCTGCCAATAGTCTATCTTGAATATAGCGGTAGATTTGGGGATATGGAGACAGTACGTATAGTGCGTGAGATGGTGGAGCAAGCCCAACTATTTTATGGAGGCGGCATTACTTGTGAGGCAGAGGCCGAGCAGGCAGCAGCTCTATGTGATACAGTAGTTGTCGGCAATATTATTTATCGGGATGTAGAGCAGGCAATTCGTACGGTATTTGCTGTTAAAAAGACGGTGCAAGAGCAGTTCGACTAGCGGTTAGCTTATGGACTACTTATGATTTGTAATTTCATTTTTAGAAAGGAGCATGTTACACATGCAACTTATTAACATACAAGACGCGGTCAGCCGATTGAATCCTCCACAAAGGCAGGCTGTCGAAACTACTGAAGGACCCCTTTTGATTATGGCTGGTGCGGGCAGTGGGAAGACGAGAGTGCTGACTCACAGAATTGCCTGGCTGATTGCTAATCGAAAGGCGCCGCCTTGGGCGATTTTGGCGATTACATTTACGAATAAAGCTGCGAGGGAAATGCAGGAACGTGTATCTAAGCTCGTTGGACCTGAGGGAAGAGATATTTGGGTATCCACCTTTCACTCCATGTGTGTTCGGATCTTGCGGAAGGATATTGAGCGCATTGGATTTACTTCCAACTTCTCGATTCTGGACTCTACAGACCAGTTATCAGTAATTCGTAATTGCATGAAGGAACTGAATATTGATACGAAAAAATTCGAACCGAAAGCTGTACAGGCCATAATTAGCGCATCTAAGAATGAACTGATTACTCCGGCGCAGTATGAGCAAAAAGTCGGTGATTATTTCGAAGGTTTAGTTGCCAAGGTTTATAAAATGTACCAACGGCGTTTGAGAAGCAATAACTCGCTTGATTTTGATGATTTGATTATGAAGACTATCGAATTATTTAAGGAAGTTCCCGAGGTTCTGGATTTTTACCAAAAGAAGTTCAAATACATCCATGTGGATGAGTATCAGGATACGAACAGAGCACAATACATGTTGTGCCGCATGCTGGCAGACAGCCACCACCGCATTTGCGTGGTAGGGGATAGTGACCAGTCGATCTATCGCTGGCGTGGTGCGGATATTACAAATATTCTTAATTTTGAAGAGGATTATCCGGAAGCGAAGACGATTCTGCTAGAACAGAATTACCGTTCAACCGCTAATATCCTGAATGCAGCCAATGGGGTAATCGCGCTTAATAGTGGCCGTAAACCGAAAAAGCTGTGGACCGATTCCGAGGAAGGCGCCAAGATTAAGGTGTACCGGGCGGATTCCGAGCATGACGAAGGGTATTTTGTAACCGGAGAAATCAGCAAAAATGTGAAGCAAGGTCAAGCTTACCAGAATCACGCGATTCTATATCGGACGAATGCTCAGTCACGGGTAATAGAGGAAATTTTGATCAAATCAGATATTCCATATCAAATCGTTGGCGGGATCAAGTTCTATGATCGTAAAGAAATCAAGGATCTGTTGGCGTATCTACGTTTACTGTCTAACCCTGATGATGATATCAGCCTGACGCGTATTATTAATGTTCCTAAGCGTGGATTAGGGGATACCACGGTTGGCAAGCTGGCAGCTGCTGCTGGTGAACGTGGTGTTTCTATTTTCCGAGTACTGCAAACGGTCGATGATTTGGGCTTTGCTGGACGGACGCGGAATATGCTAGTAGAGTTCTACGATATGATTGAAGCTCTACACCGTATGGTGGAGTTCTTGTCTGTAACCGAATTGACGGAAAAAATACTGGAGATGTCCCAGTACCGTTTGGAGCTGCAAAATGAAAACACACTCGAATCACGCTCGCGGCTAGAGAATATCGATGAGTTCTTATCGGTGACGATGGAGTTTGAAAAGAACAACGAAGACAAGTCGCTGGTCTCCTTCCTCACGGATCTTGCACTTATCGCAGATATCGATAGTGTGAACGATGATGAAGAGGATCGTAGTGATGCGGTTGTGTTAATGACGATGCACAGCGCCAAAGGTCTGGAGTTCCCGACGGTATTTATCGTCGGAATGGAAGAAGGCGTGTTCCCACACAGCCGTGCCTTCCAGGACAACGACGAGCTGGAAGAGGAACGCCGGCTTGCGTATGTGGGGATCACCCGCGCGGAGAAACAACTGTTTCTCTCTTGTGCGCGGATGCGTACGCTCTTTGGCCGGACGACGGCGAACCAACCGTCCCGCTTCTTAGAGGAGATTCCGGAGGAACTGAAGGAAGATACCGTTAAGACTCAAGACCGCTTCCAGCGCGGAGGCGCGGAGGCAGGCGGTGCTTACAGCGGACGCGGTTTCGGCAGCGGTGGCCGTGGGAACTTTGGCGGCCGAGGCGGAGCCGTCGGAGCTACGCCGGCAGGCGGCGGAAGCACGGCGTCAGCGGCGGCAAGCAAGAGCAGCGTGACCGTGACCTCCGGAGGCGCACAGCGTGCTACCGGAGCAGGGGCTGCAGCAGCTGGCGATTACAAAGCGGGTGACAAGGTCTCCCACGGCAAATGGGGCACGGGCACCGTTGTATCTGTTAAAGGCAGTGGGAATGACACGGAGCTACAGATTGCTTTTCCGGCTCCCGTGGGTGTGAAACGCCTGCTTGCGGGGTTTGCGCCGATTACCAAAGTGGAATAATAGCAGACAACGATTAACGAACGGATATTTAGACCACGCTAACTTTAGGAAACTTATTGACGGAGGGATGTACCTGCATGGATGCTATGCATGTGATGGAAGAGCTTGTTGCGGAATTAAATAACTATAATTACCACTACTACACGCTGGATGCACCGCTAGTCAGCGATAAGGAATACGATGTTTTATACGACAAGCTTGTAGCACTGGAGGCTGAGAGTGGCTTCGTACTACCGGATTCGCCTACACAACGTGTAGGTGGAGAGCTGCTTAAGGGCTTCACGCCGCATCGGCATCTGGCACCGCTTTGGAGTCTGGATAAAGCACAGAATATTGAACAGCTGCGCAGCTGGAATACCCGGGTGCTCCGGTTAGTGAATGAATACAATCTTAAGAATCCAGATACCCCTCTTCCTGATCCTTGTTATGCAGTAGAACTGAAGTTCGATGGCTTGACGCTGAATTTAACCTATCGTAATGGTGTTCTCGAACAGGCATCAACGCGTGGCAATGGTGTAGTTGGCGAAGGAATACTTGCACAGGTGAAGACCATCAAATCCGTTCCATTGACGATTCCCTTCAAGGATGGGGTCATTGAGGTTCAGGGTGAAGGGATTATGAATCTGTCTGTGCTGGCTGATTATAATACAAGGGCTGCAGAGCCGCTGAAGAATGCGCGTAATGCAGCAGCAGGTGCACTGCGTAATCTTAATCCGAAGACTACTGCGGACCGCCGTTTGAACGCTTTTTTCTATAATGTAGGCTTTGCAGAAGGCGCGGAGTTCGCTGACCATCAGGAAATGATGGATTTTCTGCGGAATAACAAATTTAAAGTGAACCCATACCTGACCTACTGCAATGATTTTGATGATGTAACTGAGCAGCTCGCTGGAATCGAGGAGAGTCGTTCGAGTCTTGATTACCTCATTGATGGGGCTGTAATTAAGGTCACGGATTTCCGGATCCGTGAGGTGCTTGGCTACACTGACAAGTTCCCGCGTTGGGCAGTAGCTTATAAATTTGAAGCCGAAGAAACGACGACCGTGCTGGAGTCTGTTAGCTGGAATGTAGGTCGTACAGGTAAAGTGACTCCGCTGGCTCGGGTTGAGGCTGTAGAGCTTGCCGGAGTTACCGTTCAGAACTGCACCCTGAATAATGTGGGTGATATTGAGCGCAAAAACTTGAAATTTGCCTTAGGTTCGCGGGTCTTTATTCGCCGTTCCAATGATGTTATCCCAGAAATTCTCGGCAAGGTAACAGAGGAGAATGACGGTGGAGAGATTATTTTCCCTGAGGATTGTCCAGCTTGTGGATATCCGTTAGAAATGCGCGGAGCACATCTTTTCTGTAACAATAAACTGAATTGTAGGCCGCAGATTATCAGTCGGATCACCCACTTTGCTTCGCGTGATGCGATGGATATCGAGACGTTCAGTGAGAAGACGGCGGGTCAGCTCTATGATGAGCTTAATGTACATGACTCTGCGGATCTGTATGAACTGAACTTTGAGCAGCTTGTACAGCTGAACCGTTTTGGTGAGAAAAAAGCACAGAATTTGCTGCAAGCTTTAGAAGATAGCAAAGGTAGAGATCTTGCTTCATTTCTCTTTGCGTTAGGGATCCCTAACACAGGTAAAGCAACGACGAAGATGTTGGCTGATCATTTCCGCGATCTGGATGCTGTGATGCAGGCCAAAGCCGAGGAGCTCGCTGAGTTACCAGACATTGGTGGGATTGTCGCCGAGAGCATTGTCAGCTTCTTCGCAGACCCAGTTGTAGTAGCTAATGTTTCCCGCTTGCGGACGTTGGGTGTGGAAGCAAAGGCTCCTGAGGCGCCACGTCCTGTTAGTACCGATTCCTTCTTTAGTGGCAAAACGGTCGTATTGACCGGTTCCTTGCAAAAGCTTACCCGAGATGAAGCAGCTGAACGTCTGGAAGCACTCGGAGCAAAGGTGTCGGGAAGTGTGTCGAAGAAGACGGATTTAGTTATTGCTGGTGAAAAAGCTGGCAGTAAGCTGGCTAAAGCGCAGCAGTTAGGCATTCAGGTCATTGAGGATGAAGATGAGCTAATTCGCTTGTTGGATATGTAAGTAACAAACTATATTCGATTCCAAAAGGTTCCCGGTTCCATTTCGTTTAAGTACGAGAGGAACAGGGGCCTTTTTTTGCGTGGATTACAACTAAACGTTTCATTTTTAGAAAAAAATTCGGATGATCTGCTAATATATAGCTATAGATATTTATTACTATATTTGAAAGGAAACCCTTCCTGTGAAGAGAGAAACGATATTGTTAGTAGACGATGAGAAGGAAATTGTAGAACTGTTAACGATTTATCTCTGTAATGAAGGCTATAGACTGCTAAAGGCTTATGATGGAATGGAAGCGCTGGAATGTCTGCAGAAAGAGGAAGTTGATCTAATTATTCTTGATGTCATGATGCCTAAAATGGACGGGCTAGCTGCATGTATGAAGATCCGTGAAGAGCGGAAAATGCCAATTATCATACTATCAGCCAAAAATACAGATATGGACAAGATCTCCGGCCTGAGCCTCGGGGCAGATGACTACGTGGGCAAGCCGTTTAATCCTTTGGAGATTGTGGCACGAGTAAAATCACAGTTGCGCCGTTATCACGGATTCAATAAGGATAGTAATACCTTGGGAAACGACAGCAAACTAAGCTTTGAGGATCTGACTATAGATACGTCTAAGCATGAGGTGTATGTAGACCAGCAGAAGATTAAACTGACTCCGCGGGAATTCTCTATTCTAGAGCTTTTGGCGAGACACCAAGGTCAAGTGCTTAGCTTGCAGCAAATTTACAATAAGGTATGGAATGAACCTTTTCTAGATGGCGGTAACACAGTGATGGTACATATTCGTAATCTCCGAGACAAAATCGAAATCGATTCGAAACGCCCACGTTACATACAAACCGTCTGGGGAGTTGGCTATAAATTGGACGGACCTTCCTGAAAGGATTAGGTGAGGCTTCTTGAATTCTAAATATATAACGACGATTCGCTGGAAGTTTATGTTTGCTTTTTTGCTGAGTGTGCTTTCGGGCGCTTTGCTGCTCATGGCAGGGTACCAACTCGTCAACTTTATGATCTATCTAAATCCGGCTTCAGAGTCGGCTCCCTATTCACGCATACTGCGCTGGATTATTAATCATATTGGCTCTATGCCACTAATGACAGCAGCGGGTATTATCAGCTTTTTATTATTCTTTTTTATCTACACTCGTAAAGTTGTGCTGTATCTGGAAGAGATCACAAAAGGGATTCGAGAAATTACAAGCTCCGGGATGTCCCATAGAATTGAAGTCAGAACCACGGATGAGCTGGGCGTGCTGGCTGAGAATATTAATGAAATGGCTGAGCGTTTGCAGCACTCCATAGAGGAGGAACGTAAAGCTGTAAATGCGAAAAATGACTTGATCACAGGTGTTTCCCATGATTTACGCACCCCGCTTACCTCTGTCTTGGGCTTTCTGGAATACATCGAACAAGATCGATGTCAGGAAGAAGCGGAAATCCGGTATTACGTGGATATAGCCTACAACAAATCCCTGGTGCTGCGTAAACTGATCGATGATCTTTTTGAATACACACGTGTAAATAGTGGAGAGTACCCTTTGGTTATGCAGAGATTGGATTTGAAGGCCTTCATACGGCAGCTGGCGGAGGAGTCAGTTCCTGAACTAACAAAGGCGGATATGATCTATGAAATCGAGGACGTTGCTGATGAGTTATGGATAGAGGCTTCGCCTAAAGAATTAGTACGTGCTTATGAAAATTTGATTACTAACGCGATCCGTTACGGCAGAAGCGGCGGGAAATTGGAGATAGGTTTCAGTAAAAAGGAAAATGATGCTGTGGTCCGTATTAGCAACTTCGGAGAGAGGATTGCGGAAAGTGATATCCCTTTTATTTTTGAACGATTCTATCGGGCAGAAAAGTCGCGTTCACAGCATACAGGCGGCTCAGGGCTTGGACTTGCGATTGCCAAAAGTATCATCGAACGCCACAATGGCGTTATTTATGTAGAAAGTACATCTCTTCGCACGGATTTTATTACCCGTTTCCCATTCTTCATAGAATCTTAAGAAAACTCTGGCGGGTTCTTAAGATTTGGAAGTTATCCTTGTGGCACAAGGAGGGAACTACCATGCCAAAACTTCGGACGGTTCGTATCAGCTATTTATATATTTTTATGGGTTGTGCTCTTTTGAGTGCTGCCTTTCTTTTTGTTGTCCAGCGGGCTGTCGCTTTGCTGTATTCTCATTATTCGGGTCAACCAGGAGCCTTTTTTGTCCGGCTTATTCATTGGGTTATTAATCATATGGGTCAAACCCCTAGTGCCATCCTTCTATTTATTCTAGTCTTCGGTGGGCTGTATGTTCTTCGTTCACAGAAAATGGCTGATGATTTGCGCTCGCTAGTGGTGGGAACCACGGAGCTGGCAGATAAAGGAGTCGCCCAGAACATCAAGGTTCTCTCTGGAGGAGAAATAGGTGAAATTGCTGCTAACCTCAATCGAATGCAAAGAATAGAAGTTCCAGATAGAGGTGCAAGCTCAAAGCGGATAGAAGACACACCAGCAGTAGCTTTATTAATAAGAACTAGGGCGATACTTCGCACTCTCCGTGAGGTTGAAGAGGATGGGGCGGAAGTACATACACTTCTTGCAGCAGCGAATGATGAAGTGCGCAGTATGGAGCGGTTCCTGGAGAACCTGATTATCGAATCATGAGCAGATGGAATGCACGCACCCGGATATTGCGAGTAGGGTACCTATTATTTGATGTGAGTGTTATTAGTACGGTATTGGTGCTTTTGATTTTGTTCTATGTATACCAGTATGGGGGGATTGTACTTAACCGGCATGAGGATAGGCTGCAATTGCCAGAATCAAGCCTCATCACAGCTTCAGATGGAACAGTTATACGAATGACTCCGCTACCGAGCTCGGGTTATAGGCTTACAGCAGAGCTTGAGGAGATGCCGGCTTTATTAATAGAGACCTTTTTAATAGTAGAAGACCGCCGTTTTTATAGCCATCAAGGGGTCGATTATAAAGGGATATCACGCGCGTTCTTAAAAAATATCTTGGACATGAGTTTATCAGAAGGTGGCAGTAGTATTACTCAACAGCTTGCTCGCAATCTTTATTTGAACAGAGATAAGAATATGCTGCGTAAGTTAAATGAAACCTCTATTGCTTTTGCCTTGGAGCAGCGACTGACGAAACGTGAGATTTTGCAGCTGTACCTCAATCAGATTTATATGGGGCGGGGACAATATGGAGTAAAAGCAGCAGCGAAGCGTTACTTCGGCGTGTCTGATCTGAAAAAATTGGAGATCTGGCAAATAGCCACTCTGGTGGGAATCCCTAAAGGCCCCTCTATTTATAACCCAGTAGACAATAGTGCATTATCCAAAACGAGAAGAAATCTAGTGCTAAAGATGATGTTCAATCAGCGACTAATCACGTATGAGCAAATGCAGGAAGCTATGAATAAACAATATCAGCCTCCAGCTGCGGTCGAAAATGGGGTTGCCGGAGTGTATTATGTGGATGCCGCCCTTAAGGAAGCGGCTCAGATCACAGGGAAATCCGTAGAGGAGCTTCGTACAGGCGGCTACACTATAGTTACAGGTTTGAACATCAAAGCACAGCAGGCACTTGAGCAGGCCGTTCTCAAAGAGGCTTCATTTCCACCTGACGGAAAAGATCAGCAGGTAGAAGCAGCTATGACCATAATGGATCATCGTACAGGAGAAGTAGTGGCATTGATTGGTGGGCGAGATCAAAACGAGGGCAATTTGAACAGAGCTATTATTGATGCACGTCAGCCGGGTTCCAGCTTTAAGCCGATCATTGATTATGGACCTGCACTGGAGAGCGGGAAATTCAACCCGAATAGTATGCTGTCCGACCGTAAAGTTGCTTATGGCAGCTACAAGCCTGAGAACTTGAACGGTATATACCAAGGTCAGGTCACAATGAACACAGCTTTGCAAAAATCCATCAATGCACCAGCCGTATGGGTATTGAAGCAGGTTGGAATCTCTTCTGCGCGGCAATTTGCCGCCAAATTAGGAATTGTACTGACGGAGGAGGACAATCATTTATCAATAGCTTTGGGGGGGCTTCATAATGGGGTTTCTCCACTAAAAATGGCCCAGGCCTACAGTGTCTTTGCTAGTGGAGGGAAATTTAATGCGGCTCATATGGTGCGCTCCATAACGGATTCAAAAGGGAAGGTCTTGTATACTCATCCCTCTGAATCACGTCAGGTAATCTCGCCGCGTACCGCAGAAGCGATGACGGCTATGTTACGCAATGTTGTTAATGAAGGAACAGGGAAAAAAGCGCAGATGAACAGACCAGTAGCGGGAAAGACCGGTACGACCCAATTGGACTTGGCTGGCGTGAGCAAGAAAGCTAATCGGGATCTTTGGTTTGTAGGCTATACTTCGGAGTGGACAGCTGCGGTATGGATGGGTTTTGATCGTACGAATCAGGATAATTACATGACTGAAGGCAGCGGGAAGGCTGCCGCTCTATTTTCTACAGTAATGAGTAAAGCCTTAAGTGATCATTGAGAAGTTATTGCGCCGCCCATTCTTCTAATTTCTCATCTCTAGGAAGCAGCAAGGCAAGAAACCCAAGCAGCGGGAGGAAGCCGCAAGCGATGAACACTTTAGCAATCCCGATACTATCAATGAGGTTGCCGAGGACTAATGAGCCGATCCCGCCGAGTCCAAAAGCAAGTCCCGTGATCAGACCTGAAACTGTGCCAATGTTGCCCGGATATAGCATTTGAGCATAAATGACGGTAACAGAGAAGCTGGACAGAAGGATGAAACCGCCAATCAGCAGCAATACAGCCGCCCATAATGGACCTACAAAGGGTAGAGCAAGTGCAAAGGGAACGGTTCCTACCATTGATAGTAAGATGAGATTACGCCGTCCAAAACGGTCAGCCAGCGGACCTCCAAAAAATGTGCCCACTGCACCAGCAGCCAAATACATAAAAATATAGATTTGGGCTTTATCCAGCGTCATTTGATATTTGTCCATTAGATAGAAGGCGTAGTAACTGCCGATAGAAGCGCCATACCAAGACCTAACAAAGACTAGGAATACAAGAATAATCGTTGCTGTTCGTATGCTTTTTCGGCGGGCGGGGTCGATTGCCCGTGCTGTTGATTTTTTATGAAAGGTATAACCGGCATCTAGCATTTCTCTATACCAGCGAGCTACATAGGTCTGAACAGCGATTCCGGCAGCCGCGACGATCGTGAAGCCTAGGGCACCAATCTGGCCAAAGGGGATGAACACCCATTTCGTAAGCATTGGACCCAGGGACTGTCCAGCATTGCCGCCCACTTGAAAAATAGATTGCGACAATCCCTTTCGCTGACCTGCGGCCATATGAGCAACACGCATACCCTCTGGGTGGAAGGTGGCTGAACCGAATCCGATCAGGATAACCGAGAATAAGACCAGAAAATAGCTATTGGCATAAGCCAATAGAAGTACACCTAAAAATGTGCTGCACATACCCAGTGGTAATAATATAGGACGGGGTTTACGGTCTGCAGCATATCCAATGACGGGTTGGATTACTGATGACGTCATATTTAAAGCGAATGAGATCCATCCAATCTGGGCGAAAGAGAGCAGTAGATTATCTTTGAGAATAGGGAAGATTGCTGGAATGACTGCCTGTATAGAATCATTAAATAAATGAACAAAACTGACAGCTAACAAAATTTTATAAATCGTTGCCTGCTGCAGATTACGCTGCTCCTTGTTCTTGCTGTCTACCGTGGATGCAGCGTCTGTAGGTTTGGTCTTCATTTTGACTCCTCTCTGTACTGATAGTTAAAAGGTAAGATTGGCGAATACGATAAATTCTATTTAGCCACAAATAATGGATGAATGGTATCAATTTGTGTTGTATCGAAGTTATTTATACGAATGATTTTTTTATTTCAAAAAAAGCTTGCAAACTCAATGACAGCATGGTATATTATCTCTTGTGCTTACGACGCATCGCACATACGAAACACAAGCGATGAAGAAATAAGTTGACAAGATAGAAACAAACATGATATAATCTAATTCCTGTGCAAGAGACATTGAATGTCCAAATGCTAGGAGCAAGTTCTTTGAAAACTGAACAAATGGAACACGTTAATTTTTAAAAAGATTCAATTAATGAATCGTCAGTTTCAAAATGAGCATATCGCTCTTTTCAATACTAATTGGAGAGTTTGATCCTGGCTCAGGACGAACGCTGGCGGCGTGCCTAATACATGCAAGTCGAGCGGAGTTATTTTGAAAGCTTGCTTTCAAAATAACTTAGCGGCGGACGGGTGAGTAACACGTAGGCAACCTGCCCTTCAGACTGGGATAACTACCGGAAACGGTAGCTAATACCGGATAATTTCTTTTTTCTCCTGAGAGAAGAATGAAAGACGGAGCAATCTGTCACTGAGGGATGGGCCTGCGGCGCATTAGCTAGTTGGTGGGGTAACGGCCCACCAAGGCGACGATGCGTAGCCGACCTGAGAGGGTGAACGGCCACACTGGGACTGAGACACGGCCCAGACTCCTACGGGAGGCAGCAGTAGGGAATCTTCCGCAATGGGCGAAAGCCTGACGGAGCAACGCCGCGTGAGTGATGAAGGTTTTCGGATCGTAAAGCTCTGTTGCCAGGGAAGAACGTCCGGTAGAGTAACTGCTACCGGAGTGACGGTACCTGAGAAGAAAGCCCCGGCTAACTACGTGCCAGCAGCCGCGGTAATACGTAGGGGGCAAGCGTTGTCCGGAATTATTGGGCGTAAAGCGCGCGCAGGCGGCTATTTAAGTCTGGTGTTTAAACCTTGGGCTCAACCTGAGGTCGCACTGGAAACTGGGTGGCTTGAGTACAGAAGAGGAAAGTGGAATTCCACGTGTAGCGGTGAAATGCGTAGATATGTGGAGGAACACCAGTGGCGAAGGCGACTTTCTGGGCTGTAACTGACGCTGAGGCGCGAAAGCGTGGGGAGCAAACAGGATTAGATACCCTGGTAGTCCACGCCGTAAACGATGAGTGCTAGGTGTTAGGGGTTTCGATACCCTTGGTGCCGAAGTTAACACAGTAAGCACTCCGCCTGGGGAGTACGGTCGCAAGACTGAAACTCAAAGGAATTGACGGGGACCCGCACAAGCAGTGGAGTATGTGGTTTAATTCGAAGCAACGCGAAGAACCTTACCAGGTCTTGACATCCCTCTGAATCTGCTAGAGATAGCAGCGGCCTTCGGGACAGAGGAGACAGGTGGTGCATGGTTGTCGTCAGCTCGTGTCGTGAGATGTTGGGTTAAGTCCCGCAACGAGCGCAACCCTTAACTTTAGTTGCCAGCAGGTAATGCTGGGCACTCTAGAGTGACTGCCGGTGACAAACCGGAGGAAGGTGGGGATGACGTCAAATCATCATGCCCCTTATGACCTGGGCTACACACGTACTACAATGGCCGGTACAACGGGAAGCGAAGCCGCGAGGTGGAGCCAATCCCATCAAAGCCGGTCTCAGTTCGGATTGCAGGCTGCAACTCGCCTGCATGAAGTCGGAATTGCTAGTAATCGCGGATCAGCATGCCGCGGTGAATACGTTCCCGGGTCTTGTACACACCGCCCGTCACACCACGAGAGTTTACAACACCCGAAGTCGGTGGGGTAACCCGCAAGGGAGCCAGCCGCCGAAGGTGGGGTAGATGATTGGGGTGAAGTCGTAACAAGGTAGCCGTATCGGAAGGTGCGGCTGGATCACCTCCTTTCTATGGAGAATCGTTCTCTGCAATGAGAACATTCAAATCGGAAGTTTAACTTCCACAACCAATTAACGTGTATCCATTTGTTCGGTTTTGATGGAATTTGCGGGGCCATAGCTCAGCTGGGAGAGCGCCTGCCTTGCAAGCAGGAGGTCAGCGGTTCGATCCCGCTTGGCTCCACCAACAAACTTCATCTATTTGTTATGTCTATACACTTGATCCTTGAAAACTGGATACCGAAACGAATTTGCGTTTTAGAACATCTTTTAGCAACTTGTGTAAACAAGTAAATGTTATTAGTGAGATGATTCCAAAGAGAATGTCATCGTATGATATTTTCCTGCGGAAAAATCAAGGTTAAGCTAATAAGAGCACACGGAGGATGCCTAGGCGCCAGGAGCCGACGAAGGACGTGGCGAACAACGAAACTGCCTCGGGGAGCTGTAAGCAAGCTTTGATCCGGGGGTGTCCGAATGGGGAAACCCAGCTGTGGTAATTCGCAGTTACTCATTTCTGAATACATAGGAAATGTAGAGGCAGACCAGGGGAACTGAAACATCTAAGTACCCTGAGGAAGAGAAAACAATAGTGATTCCGTCAGTAGCGGCGAGCGAACGCGGAACAGCCTAAACCTAAGAGCTTGCTCTTAGGGGTTGTGGGACGTCTCACATGGAGTTACAAAGGAATATGGTAGGTGAAGAGGTCTGGAAAGGCCCGCGATAGAGGTAAAAGCCCTGTAACCTAAACTGTGTTCTCTCCGAGACGGATCCCGAGTAGTGCGGGGCACGTGAAACCCCGTATGAATCCAGCAGGACCATCTGCTAAGGCTAAATACTACCTGGCGACCGATAGTGAAACAGTACCGTGAGGGAAAGGTGAAAAGCACCCCGGAAGGGGAGTGAAATAGAACCTGAAACCGTGTGCTTACAAAAAGTCAGAGCCCTATTAATGGGTGATGGCGTGCCTTTTGTAGAATGAACCGGCGAGTTACGTTTAACATGCAAGGTTAAGCCGAGAAGGTGGAGCCGCAGCGAAAGCGAGTCTGAATAGGGCGAATTAGTATGTGGACGTAGACCCGAAACCGTGTGATCTACCCCTGTCCAGGGTGAAGGTGCGGTAACACGCACTGGAGGCCCGAACCCACGTACGTTGAAAAGTGCGGGGATGAGGTGGGGGTAGCGGAGAAATTCCAATCGAACTCGGAGATAGCTGGTTCTCCCCGAAATAGCTTTAGGGCTAGCCTCGGTATAAGAGTAGTGGAGGTAGAGCACTGATTGGGTGCGGGGTCCGCAAGGATTACCAAGCTCAGTCAAACTCCGAATGCCATATACTTATTGCCGGGAGTCAGACAGTGAGTGCTAAGATCCATTGTCAAAAGGGAAACAGCCCAGACCATCAGCTAAGGTCCCCAAGTGTGTGTTAAGTGGGAAAGGATGTGGAGTTGCACAGACAACCAGGATGTTGGCTTAGAAGCAGCCACCATTGAAAGAGTGCGTAATAGCTCACTGGTCGAGTGACTCTGCGCCGAAAATGTAACGGGGCTAAACACACCACCGAAGCTATGGCTAGATACGTATGTATCTGGGGTAGGGGAGCGTTGTGTAGGGGTTGAAGGTGTACTGAAAAGAGCGCTGGACACTACACAAGTGAGAATGCCGGTATGAGTAACGAAAAGATCAGTGAGAATCTGATCCGCCGAAAGCCCAAGGTTTCCTGAGGAAGGCTCGTCCGCTCAGGGTAAGTCGGGACCTAAGGCGAGGCCGAAAGGCGTAGTCGAAGGACAACAGTTTGAAATTACTGTACCACCGTAATCCGCTATGAGCGATGGGGTGACGCAGGAGGGTAGTGACGCGGACTGATGGATGTCCGTCTAAGCAGTGAGGCTGATGTGTAGGCAAATCCGCACATCATTAAGGCTGGGCTGTGATGGGGAGCGAAAATTGTAGTAGCGAAGGTCATGATCTCACACTGCCAAGAAAAGCCTCTAGCCAGGAGAAGGTGCCCGTACCGCAAACCGACACAGGTAGGCGAGAAGAGAATTCTAAGGCGCGCGGAAGAACTCTCGTTAAGGAACTCGGCAAAATGACCCCGTAACTTCGGGAGAAGGGGTGCCCCGGTAGTGTGAATAGCACGAGGGGGCCGCAGTGAAAAGGCCCAAGCGACTGTTTAGCAAAAACACAGGTCTGTGCGAAGCCGCAAGGCGAAGTATACGGGCTGACGCCTGCCCGGTGCTGGAAGGTTAAGGGGAGTGGTTAGGGGTAACCCGAAGCTATGAACCGAAGCCCCAGTAAACGGCGGCCGTAACTATAACGGTCCTAAGGTAGCGAAATTCCTTGTCAGGTAAATTCTGACCCGCACGAATGGCGTAACGACTTGGGCGCTGTCTCAACGAGAGATCCGGTGAAATTTTAATACCTGTGAAGATGCAGGTTACCCGCGACAAGACGGAAAGACCCCATGGAGCTTTACTGCAGCTTGATATTGAATTTGGGTACGATCTGTACAGGATAGGTGGGAGCCGTAGAAATCGGAGCGCAAGCTTCGGTGGAGGCGCCGTTGGGATACCACCCTGATCGTATCTAGGTTCTAACCTAGTACCCTTACCGGGTACGGGGACCGTGTCAGGCGGGCAGTTTGACTGGGGCGGTCGCCTCCTAAAGAGTAACGGAGGCGTTCCAAGGTTCCCTCAGAATGGTTGGAAATCATTCGCAGAGTGCAAAGGCATAAGGGAGCTTGACTGCGAGACCTACAAGTCGAGCAGGGACGAAAGTCGGACTTAGTGATCCGGTGGTACCGCATGGAAGGGCCATCGCTCAACGGATAAAAGCTACCCTGGGGATAACAGGCTTATCTCCCCCAAGAGTCCACATCGACGGGGAGGTTTGGCACCTCGATGTCGGCTCATCGCATCCTGGGGCTGAAGTAGGTCCCAAGGGTTGGGCTGTTCGCCCATTAAAGCGGTACGCGAGCTGGGTTCAGAACGTCGTGAGACAGTTCGGTCCCTATCTGTCGTGGGCGCAGGAAATTTGAGAGGAGCTGTCCTTAGTACGAGAGGACCGGGATGGACGTACCGCTGGTGCACCAGTTGTTCCGCCAGGAGCATGGCTGGGTAGCTACGTACGGACGGGATAAGCGCTGAAAGCATCTAAGCGTGAAGCCCCCCTCAAGATGAGATTTCCCAATTAGTAAGACCCCTTGAAGACGACGAGGTAGATAGGTTGGAGGTGGAAGTGCAGCAATGCATGGAGCTGACCAATACTAATCGGTCGAGGGCTTATCCTATACGTAGAATGCAGATTCGTTTCGGATTCAGTTTTCAGGCATCAAGCCTGTAACACGCTTAGAAATTCATTGTCACTTCTGGTGATGAACTGAATTTCACGCGGCAGCGTCTGTTTCACAGACGCATGTTTGGTGGCGATAGCGGAGGGGTTCCACGCGTACCCATCCCGAACACGACCGTTAAGCCCTCCAGCGCCGATGGTACTTGGACCGAAGGGTCCTGGGAGAGTAGGACGTTGCCAAGCACAAATAGACCACTGTTGATAACTCGACAGTGGCTTTTTTGCGTCTATTATAGATTGTGGAAAACTTGTGGATAATTCATTGGAATTTGCAGAAAACTTACGCACATGTGGATAGATGATTAAAAGGCAAAAAATCACCGGATGGTGTGGATTAAGTACATATTTATGTAGATCTGTCAACAGAAAACCTAAGTAATACACGGGTTGCTGTGGATATAGTCATATTTATGTGGATAGAGGGATTGATAAGTGGATAATTATTTTAACTTGAATAGGACAAGATTACAAGACTATTTTTAAAACTGCCTAAGGCTGTGGATAACTAAAAAAAGTTCAAAAAATATCCTTATAATTCGCACACAATACGCTCTCTTGTTATACTAACCATAAAAGTAAATTCATAAATGATGAGGTGAGTTTTGTGGATATCAGACAGTTGCACTCAGAAGAGTTTGATCTAAGCATGGATTTATCTGAATATGCTTTTCAATACAAGCTGCCCAGTGAGAAAAGGGCGAATGCTAAGGAAAGATTTAAAGCAGAACGCGTATGGGGTGCTTTTGAAGAAGGGACTTTGGAAGCTAAACTTACTCTTCTTCCGTTCGAAGTGTACATACAAGGTAGATTAGTACCTATGGGAGGGCTCGCAGGGGTAGCGACATGGCCAGAGAATCGCAGACAGGGGCATGTGGCAAAGCTCCTGGCGCATACGCTGCAAACGATGAATGAGGCGGGGCAGACATTATCTTTTCTGCATCCGTTCTTGATCCCCTTTTATCGCAAATTTGGTTGGGAAGTTTATTGTGAATATAAGAAATACTCCATTCCTGTTGCCAAGTTTCCCAAGAAGGTTGAAGTTGAGGGCAAGGTAAGACGTGGTGTTAACGATATCGAAGTATTGGACAACTTATACAATCGTTTTGCAGTTAGATATAACGGAACACTTAAGCGTGATTTGGACTGGTGGGAAAACTCTGTTCTGGATGATGAAGGTCAGACTGCGGTATTTTATTCACAGCTTGGGGAACCTGAAGGATACGTACTATATAAGATAGAAAATAGAGAGCTGGTCATTGATGAATTTGTGTTTTTGAACGAACAGGCCCGGCAGGGGCTGTGGACATTTCTTGCAAATCACGATTCGATGGTGACCGGTGCATCGCTAAAACTGGTGCCATCCGATGATATGTTACCCTTTTTGCTGCCTGATCCGCGTATAGAGCAGGAGAATTATCCTTATTTTATGGCGCGTATTGTTAATGCTAAAGCATTCGTGGAGAGTTATTCTTTTAAGCGTCACAACAGTCAGAAGAAACAGGTTATCTATATTGAAGATAAATATGCCCCATGGAATGACGGGTTGTGGGAATGGACTGTCTCCGAAAAGGGAGCAGCAGCTTTCTTGCGTATAGAGGGTGAACGGGATGCAGCTGACTTAAGCTGTGATATTGGTACGCTGACGATTCTAATGTTTGGATATAAACGCCCGGCAGAGCTGGCTCGTTATGGACGTATGACTGGTAATCCGAGGGCTCTGGAATGGCTCGAAGAAATCATACCGCAAGCTGAAACTGCACTTTTTGATCATTTTTAGAAAATAATTAGGCTCTCCCCTTCGAAAGATGCTGGGAGAGTTCTTTATTTCCGAATACATTCGCTGAAAAAAGTGAAAAATAAGAGAATCCTCTTGGAATTAGCACAGAATATGTTATAATATTAAAAAGTCAAAGAAAGTCAAAGTCAACGCACCTGATGACATACAGTGCGATCCTCTGAATTTGTGAAGTTTTCTTCAGACTTATATGAATGAAGTTCACTAATAAATGTCATTAAGGATGCGGGCCGTAAGCGATATTATGAAGCTTTAAAGAGCACTGGAGGATGAGTGATGCGCAATATCTCTGATATTATTGAACAATATCTGAAGAATATTTTGCATGAAAGTCCCGAAGGTACGGTGGAAATCCAGCGAAATGACCTGGCGGACCAGTTCTCATGCGTACCGTCACAGATCAATTATGTTATTAGTACACGCTTTACACTGGAAAAAGGCTATGTGGTGGAAAGTAAGCGTGGTGGCGGGGGATATATTCGTATTCAACGTTTTGAATTGCCGCCCAACGTGGCACTGCATGCCCATTTAAACCATACTATAGGTGGCGGGATAGATCAGAACGCTGCCGAAGGGTTGATTTATCAACTGGAGGAAGCTGGTTTTCTAAGCAAGCGTGAGGCGTGTCTTATGCGCGCTGCTGTTTCTCGGGATTGCCTAACGGTTAAGATTCCATATCGGGATGAGATTCGGGCCAAGATTATGAAGGCGATGTTAATCTCTTTGTTAGGCAAATAATTGTCAATCATAAGGGAGGGGCTTTCGCTTATGCAATGTCAGGAATGTGGCGTCAAGCCAGCAACACTCCATTTCACCAAGATCGTGAATGGAGAGAAGACAGAATTTCATATCTGCGAGAGCTGTGCGCGGGAGAAGGGTGAACTGATCCCGGGAACTGCTGGAGGATTCTCCATTCACAGCTTGCTGTCCGGTCTGCTTGATCTTGAAGGGGCCGGTAAGGAAAAGACGGCTGCTACGAAGACTACGCAGAGTCTGCAATGTGAGAATTGTGGAATGACGTACTCGCAGTTTAGCAAATTGGGTCGTTTTGGCTGCAGCTCCTGTTATAAATATTTTAACAGTGCACTGGACCCGCTCTTTAAACGGGTGCATGGCAGCACTTCGCATGTAGGCAAGATTCCCAAACGTGCTGGAGCACAGATTGTGTTCAAACGGCAAATTGATGAATTGAAGCTGGAATTACAGCAAAGTATCGCACAGGAGGAATTCGAAACTGCGGCAGAGCTGCGGGATCAAATTCGCCAACTTGAAAAAGAAATGGCACAAGAGTAAAGTCTTTGATATATAGGGGGGATATGACATGTCAAGTCTCCGATTTACTGAACAAGCGCTTAGTGATTGGATGCGCTCGGGAGGCAGTCACTCCGAGATTGTAATTAGCAGCCGTATGCGTATTGCACGTAATTTAGAGCATCTTCCATTCCCTATGCTTGCTTCCTTAGAGCAATCGGAAGAAGTATTAGAGCTGCTGGCCCCTGTGTTTCATGGGGAAACTGCTGCCGTATTCGGATCTTTTCAACTGATAAAGCTTGCTGAAGTGAATGAACTGGATAAAAAGGTATTGGTCGAGAAACATCTTATCAGTCCTAATCTGGCTAATGATTCACGTGGCGCAGCTGTGATATTAAATGAAGATGAGTCGGTCAGCATCATGATTAACGAAGAGGACCATCTGCGGATCCAATGTCTGTTCCCGGGTCTTCAGGTAAGAGAAGCATGGGAACGTGCGACAGCCATCGATGATATCTTCGAATCGGCTGTGAATTACGCTTTTGATGATAAAAGAGGATACTTGACCAGTTGTCCCACCAATGTGGGTACAGGGCTGCGTGCCTCAGTAATGCTGCATTTGCCAGCACTAGTAATGACCCAACAGATCAATCGCATATTGTCAGCAGTGAACCAAGTGGGATTGACTGTAAGAGGAATTTATGGTGAGGGCAGCGAAGCAGTAGGGAACATCTTTCAAATTTCCAATCAGATTACTCTCGGTCAAACAGAAAGTGAAATCATCGAGAACCTTCACAGTGTAGTCACCCAGATTATAGAGCATGAACGAAATGCCCGTGAAAGGCTGCTTGTAGATTCCGCTTTAAGAATTACAGACCGAGTGAAAAGATCTTATGGGATTTTGTGTTATGCAGCTCTAATGGAGCTTAAAGAATCCGCACAACGGCTGTCTGATGTGAGACTTGGGGTTGACCTTGGCATACTGGAAGGCCCTTCGATTTCCGTGCTTAATGAGCTTAACGTTAAGACACAGCCAGGATTTCTGCAAAAAATGTTCGGTGACGAGATGAACGCCACTGAACGGGATATGTATCGGGCGAAACTGCTCCGAGAAACACTGGGAACACAACATTAATATAGATATTTATTATTCATGGAGGTGCAGGAGATATGATGTTTGGAAGATTTACGGAACGCGCGCAAAAAGTGCTAGCGCTAGCGCAGGAAGAAGCTGTTCGTTTAGGACACAACAATATTGGCACAGAACATATTTTGCTAGGACTTATTCGTGAAGGAGACGGCATTGCTGCTAAAGCATTAATCGCTTTGGGTCTGGGTCTTGAGAAAATCCAGGACGAAGTGGAGACACTGATTGGCAGAGGCCAAGAACAACCTACGAACATTGCTTATACTCCTCGCGCCAAAAAAGTAATCGAGTTGTCGATGGACGAAGCCCGCAAGCTGGGACATACGTATGTCGGCACTGAGCATATTCTGCTAGGACTTATTCGTGAAGGAGAAGGTGTCGCGGCTCGTGTGCTTAATAACCTAGGCATCAGCTTGAACAAAGCTCGTCAGCAAGTGCTTCAGCTTCTGGGAAGCAGCGAGGCTGCATCCAGTCATAGCGGAACACCTGCTAATGTCAGCACACCTACTCTAGACGGCCTAGCACGCGATTTGACGGCTTATGCCAAGGATGGCAACCTGGATCCAGTTATCGGTCGCAGCAAGGAAATTGAACGTGTTATTCAGGTACTGAGCCGCCGGACGAAGAACAACCCGGTGTTGATAGGTGAACCTGGGGTTGGTAAAACAGCTATTGCTGAAGGCTTGGCCCAAAAGATCATTAATAATGAAATTCCAGAAACACTGCGCGACAAACGCGTAATGACGCTCGATATGGGCTCTGTAGTGGCTGGTACTAAATATCGCGGTGAGTTTGAAGACCGCCTCAAGAAAATCATGGATGAGATTCGCCAAGCGGGGAATATCGTACTCTTTATCGATGAGCTTCATACGCTGATCGGTGCTGGTGGCGCAGAAGGTGCTATTGATGCTTCCAACATTCTTAAGCCGGCTTTAGCCCGCGGAGAACTTCAGTGCATCGGTGCGACTACGCTGGATGAATATCGTAAATATATTGAAAAAGATGCAGCTTTGGAGCGTCGTTTCCAACCGATTACGGTGGATCAGCCATCTCCAGAAGAAGCGGTACAAATTCTATTTGGACTTCGCGATCGTTATGAAGCACATCACCGTGTGAAAATTACGGATGAAGCTATCGTGGAAGCTGTAAAGCTGTCTGATCGTTACATTCCGGATCGTTTCCTGCCGGATAAAGCCATTGACCTTATCGATGAAGCAGGGTCTAAAGTAAGGCTTCACTCTTACACTATCCCGCCAAATCTGAAGGAACTAGAAATGCGCTTGGATGATATCCGCAAGGAGAAGGATTCTGCTGTTCAGAGCCAAGAGTTTGAGAAAGCGGCTGCCCTGCGTGATACGGAGCAAAAAATCCGTGAAGAGCTTGATACGACTAAGAACCAGTGGAAAGAAAAACAAGGACGTACCGATTCTGAAGTTACACCTGAAGATATCGCACAGGTTGTTGCAAGCTGGACGGGAATCCCTGTAAGCAAGCTGAAGGAAGAAGAGACCGACCGTCTGCTTAACATGGAAGCTCTGCTGCATGAACGAGTGATTGGTCAGGACGAAGCTGTTAAGGCTGTCAGCCGGGCATTGCGCCGGGCGCGTGCGGGTCTTAAAGATCCGAAACGTCCAATGGGCTCCTTTATCTTCCTCGGTCCTACGGGTGTAGGTAAAACTGAGTTGGCACGTGCGCTTGCTGAAGCTATGTTCGGCGATGAAAATGCGGTCATCCGTATTGATATGTCGGAATACATGGAGAAGCACTCCACGTCCCGTTTAGTTGGTGCTCCTCCTGGATATGTCGGCTATGAAGAAGGCGGCCAATTAACAGAGAAGGTACGTCGTAAACCATACTCTGTAGTACTGCTTGATGAAATTGAAAAAGCACATCCGGAAGTATTCAACATTTTGCTGCAAGTGCTTGAAGATGGTCGCCTTACCGACTCCAAAGGCCGGGTAGTTGACTTCCGCAATACACTTATCATTCTGACCTCTAACGTAGGCGCACAGGCAATCAAGAAGAATTCAACGCTTGGATTCACGGCTGTGCAAGATGCAGGAGCAGAATACGGCAATATGAAGGGCAAGGTTATGGAAGAGCTCAAGAAGAGCTTCCGTCCAGAGTTCTTGAACCGGATCGACGAAATCATCGTCTTCCACTCACTCGATGAGAAACATATCGCTGAGATCGTTACGTTGATGTCTGATGAGCTGCGCAAGCGCCTGCGTGAATATGATGTTGATTTCGTACTCACGGATGCAGCGAAGGCCTTCTTGGCTAAAGAAGGTTATGACCCAGCCTTCGGTGCACGTCCATTGCGCCGGGCAATTCAGAAGCATATTGAAGACCGTCTTTCTGAGGAATTGTTGAGAGGAAATATCCAAAAGGGTGATTCCCTCAATATTGATGAGGTGGGGGGAGAACTTGTGGTGACTAAAGTGGACGCTCCAGTAGCGCCAGCGCTTGAAAAAGAAGTAGAATCCGAATAAAATAAACAAGGCTTTCGCTCCTTATTTATAGAGGAGCGGAAGCTTTTTTTATTGGAAATAGATCAATTTAAAATATACATTTAATGCAAATACCGAATGACCTTTCGTTAAAGGGGTAGAAATGGTAAACTTTCATTAGAAGAAAATGATCCGAATTGTAAACAGTTCGGACCGTAAGGAGAACAAATGGCTAAAGCAAAAACAAAATTTTTTTGCACCGACTGTGGATATGAATCGCCAAAATGGTTCGGGAAATGCCCAGGGTGCCAGGCTTGGAACTCCATGGTGGAGGAAACGGAAAGCGTAGTCAAAACACAGGGAATGAATGCCCCTATTTTTCATAGTAAAGAAAAGGCACAGTCGATCATAAGTATAGAAAGTGACAAGGAACCGCGCATACTGACAGGTATAGGTGAGCTTAACCGTGTTCTCGGTGGGGGGATCGTACCAGGATCGCTGGTACTAGTAGGGGGAGACCCAGGAATCGGTAAATCTACGCTCTTATTACAGACCTCGCACGCCCTTACAACACAGGGATTGCGAGTACTGTATATCTCGGGCGAAGAATCGGTAAGGCAAACTAAGCTGCGCGCGGATCGCCTCGATGCGTTGTCAACGGAGCTTTATGTACTATGTGAGACAAATATGGAAAGCATAGAAGAAGCGATCGAACAAATCCAGCCACAATTTCTTGTCATCGATTCTATTCAGACCGTATTTATGCCAGAAGTAACGAGTGCGCCAGGCAGCGTGACCCAGGTTCGGGAGTGTACGACAAGATTTATGCGTATCGCTAAGATTCGTGGAATTGCAACAGTTCTCGTTGGTCATGTTACCAAGGAAGGGGCTATTGCTGGACCACGGATGCTTGAACATATGGTGGACTGCGTGCTGTATTTTGAGGGTGAGCGGCATCATACGTATAGACTTTTGCGGGCTGTAAAAAACCGCTTTGGCTCTACGAATGAAATCGGCATTTTCGAAATGGGTGAAGCGGGGCTTACCGAAGTAGAGAATCCATCGGAGCTCTTTTTATCGGAACGTCCGCTTGGCGTGGCTGGTTCTACTGTGGTGGCCAGTATGGAGGGAACTAGACCTGTGCTTGTAGAACTTCAGGCACTTGTTGCTGCCACCCACTTCCCTTCCCCACGGCGAATGTGCACAGGCATGGATCACCAGCGGATGGCACTTATTATCGCTGTACTCGAGAAACGGATGGGCATGTTCCTGCAGAATCAGGATGCATACCTGAATGTTGCCGGGGGAGTAAAGCTGGATGAACCGGCGATTGATCTAGCTGTAGCTATTAGTATCGCCTCCAGTTTTCGTGATATTTCAACAAAACCTTACGACGTTTTCTTCGGAGAAGTAGGACTTACCGGTGAGGTAAGAGGCGTTTCGCGCGCGGAAATGCGCGTTAAGGAGGCCGCAAAACTTGGCTTCCGGCGGGTGATTATGCCTGAAAAGAGCATGAAGGGATGGAAGCACCCGCAAGATATCCAGATTATTGGCGTCAGTACCGTAGCAGATGCACTATCGGTCGCGTTAGATTAGGGGGCACAGGGATATGAAAGAATATAACCAATTAGAGAATATGAATGATCTGCTCAGACTGGCGGCACCGGGTACACCTTTTCGGGAAGGTTTGGAGAATGTGCTGCGCGCTAAGACAGGGGCACTTATTGTCGTAGGGTACAGTCCTGAGGTGATGGACGTAGTGGATGGCGGATTCTCCATTAACTGCGATTTTTCGCCCAATTATTTATATGAGCTAGCTAAAATGGACGGAGCTATTATTCTAAGTGAGGATTTAAAGCGTATATTGTATGCTAATACACAACTTATACCGGATTCCTCTATCTCATCCATCGAGACGGGGATCCGTCACCGGACCGCGGAGCGGGTAGCGAAGCAAACGGGTAAGCTGGTGGTTTCCATTTCACAACGCCGCAATATCATCACGCTTTATCAAGGCTCGATACGTTATGCACTCAAAGAGATCGGGGCTATTTTGGCAAAGGCTAACCAAGCGATTCAGACACTCGAGAAGTATAAAGCAGTGCTCACGCAAGGACTGACGAATTTGTCAGCTTCAGAATATGAGGGCATTGTTACCGTTGCTGAAGTAGTGGGTGTTATCCAGCGTGTAGAGATGGTTTTGCGCATAAAAATGGAGATCAAACGCTATATCAACGAATTGGGCAACGAAGGACGCCTGATCAGCATGCAGATGGAAGAACTGGTTGGAAATACAGAGGAAGAAGCATGGCTTCTATACAGAGACTATGCTAAGGAAGAGCAGGAAGATAAAATCCGTGAAATTATCGCCGGTCTCAAACGGATAAGCGATGATGATCTGATGGATGACAACCATATTGCCCGTATACTGGGTTATTCTTCTACGGCAATTACCTCTGAAGAAGTGGTGACTCCACGTGGTTATCGCCTGCTTAACAAAATTCCGCGGCTTCCGAATGTGATCATTCACAATCTGGTGGAGCGGTTTGAAATGCTGCCTAATTTGATGTCCGCAAGCATAGCTGAATTGGATGAAGTGGACGGAATTGGGGAGGTGCGGGCCCGTAATATTCAGGATGGGCTCAAACGTTTACAGAAGCAAGTTCTTATTGACAGGCAAATGTAAATAACATACAATCACGTAATATTGGGGACGTTAAAGGCCAAAGTTAGAAAATTGAGGTGAAGAAATGATACAAAAATCAATTCCGAGTCTTTTTACGATAGGTAATTTGATGCTCGGAATGTTTGGTATCATGATGGCGTTTGACGGTAAGATTAGCATGGCCGCTATCATGGTTATTATTGCTATGCTGTTAGACGGCTTAGATGGTCGAGTAGCTCGCGCTCTAAAATGCGAAAGCGAATTTGGCAAGGAGTTGGACTCCTTATCTGATGTCGTTTCTTTCGGAGTCGCACCGGCCGTTATTTTGTACGTCTCAAGCTTGCAGGATTTAAACTCTGCATTAGGCTGGACAGTAACTGCGATTTTTCCGGTGTTTGGTGCTTTGCGCTTAGCCCGTTTTAATGTTCGTCCGGGGGTTCCGGGTTATTTTATCGGTTTGCCAATTCCTGCTGCAGGTGGTGTACTGGCCACATTAGCTCTTTTTAATAAAGATGTTTCGGCTCCGTTTATGATCGTTGCTACACTGCTCTTATCCTATTTGATGGTCAGCACTGTTAAATATCCTAATTTCAAAAAGATTGGATTGCCGAAAAAAGCGGTGGTTGGAGCGCCAGTGGTTATTGTTGTTGCAGTGGCTGTAGCTGTTGTGTTCCCAGAGCAAATCGCTAAGCTGATCTTTGTCTTACTTGGAATTTATGCATTATACGGCTTTAAGCAAAATATTGATCGGTTGACAGCCAGACGCCGTCATCGTCGTCGTAGCCGTTCAGAGGATAAAGTGTATCACTCCAAGAACGGTTAATCGGTCCATAAGGTAAGGTAACTGAATAAATTATGACCAAAGGTTTTGTCTTCCCTAGGGGATGGCAAAGCCTTTTTGCATTTCCAGCGCTACCCCAAGTTTATCGTCTTGAAAATTGGAACATACTGGTGAGGAATAGATCCATTTAGGATGAATAAAAAGGAGGTGCGTTAGGTTATGTGGAAAAAAGTGATTTTGTCTTTTGCCTTAATATGTGGTGCTTGGTCAGGTTTTTCGCTATACCATGCGCTCGAAAGAGGATTCCCCAAGGGGATGGAAAAGCTGGGTGAAAGCTTACCTGTAGAAGGAAGCATTTTATTTACGGTGCTGGGTGCCATTATTTTTTTGTTTGCGGGGTCTTTATGCGCGGAATGGGGAGGTTCAAAACTGCGGGAGGCGGTTCACTACTGTTCGCGTATTCCAATGAATGAATTAGCTGCAAGTGCAGCTGGGCTTACAGGGGGGCTTCTGTTATCTCTCCTGTTATACCCTGCAATGATCTGGCTTGGGAAAGCTGGGCAGCTGCTGCAAGTGCCAGCTACGTTAGCTTTTGGATATCTGGGGCTGCGGATCGGTTTGGAGAAAAAAGAGGAGCTTGCTGCGCTGTGGACATCTGGACGCTGGGGCCAAGCGGCTGAGCCGGAAGGCCGCGGGCTTGAGGAACATAAAATCCTCGACACAAGTGTTATTATCGATGGAAGAATCGCTGACATTTGTAAGACGGGATTTATTGAGGGAACCATTGTCATACCTGAATTCGTGCTTGAAGAGCTCCAGCATATTGCTGATTCTTCGGATCTGTTGAAGCGGAACCGGGGACGGCGTGGGCTTGATATACTCAATAAAATTCAAAAAGAGCTTGATGTGAAGGTATTAATCTATGAGGGAGATTTTGAAGAAATCTCTGAGGTTGACAGCAAGTTAGTGAAGTTGGCGAAGGTACTGCAAGGTAAAGTAGTCACTAATGATTTCAACTTAAATAAGGTTTGCGAATTGCAGGGTGTTTCCGTTCTGAATATTAACGATCTGGCGAATGCTGTGAAGCCTGTAGTGCTGCCTGGTGAGGAAATCGTAGTTCAGGTCATTAAGGATGGCAAAGAACATGGGCAAGGGGTAGCCTACTTAGACGATGGAACGATGATTGTTGTAGAAGGCGGACGTGAATATATCGGGACTACGATGGAGGTTCTGGTCACTAGCGTGCTGCAAACTTCGGCTGGCCGAATGATATTTGCTAAGCCAAAACTTTTGGAAAAAGCGCAATAAGTGAAGATAAAGTGTATGGGGACTGTCCTATGGGTTGGAAATGCCCGCCAAACACGTTATGATGGGATTATACGTGAAAGACAGGAGCCAGATTAATGTCAAACAGTGTGGGCGTCGTCATTGTGGCGGCAGGCAGAGGAACGCGAATGGGAACTGCGGAGAGCAAGCAATATTTGTTACTGCAGGGGAAGCCGATTATCGTTCATACGCTGGAGGTATTCCAGCAGCACGAATTGATCTCTGAAATCGTGCTCGTAACCGGTGAAGAGGATATTGAACGCTGCCGGGAATGGATACAGCTCTATAAGCTGGACAAGGTTAAGGCTATAGTAACTGGTGGATCTGAGCGTCAGCATTCCGTACATAAAGGGTTGTTGAAACTTACGACACAGTGGGTAATGGTACATGATGGTGTTCGTCCGTTTGTACAGCCGAATGAAATTGAGGCTTGCTACGAACGAGCGAAGCAGATGGGTGCTTCGGTTCTTGCTGTACCCGTCAAGGATACGATCAAACAGGTGGATAATGAAGGACAAGTACTGTCTACGCCGGATCGGCGAAGTCTGTGGGCGATTCAAACCCCGCAGACTTTTCGTCTTTCTGATTTGCTGGAGGCTTATGCAGCGGCAGAGCGGGATGGCTTTCTGGGCACCGATGACTCCAGCTTGGCGGAGCGTGCGGGGATTCCGGTTTCTGTGGTAGAGGGAAGCTACAGAAATATTAAGATTACGACACCTGATGATTTGGATTATGCAGAATTCACAGAAAGAAACAGGGGAGAGGGACAATCATGATCGCTGTAGGACAAGGATTTGATGTGCATCAGCTGGTAGAGGGCAGGCCTTGTATTATTGGGGGAGTTACGATTCCTTACGAAAAAGGATTGCTTGGGCATTCCGATGCAGATGTGCTGCTGCATGCAGTTAGTGACGCGATTCTAGGCGCACTTGGACTTGGTGATATTGGCAGACATTTTCCGGATACAGATCCAGCTTTTAAGGACGCAGATAGCTTGAAGTTATTAGAAGAGGTATGGGTACTTGCTCGTGAGCGAGGATATAAGCTGGGAAATATCGATTCAACGATTATCGCCCAAAAGCCTAAGATGGCTCCGTACATTCCACAAATGACCGAGATTATCGCACGTGCGCTTAATGCTGACCCGTCCAAGGTGAATGTTAAAGCTACTACAACTGAGCAGCTTGGTTTTGCCGGACGCGGCGAAGGAATTGCCGCACAATCTATTGTCTGTCTACTCCAAGATGTGATATCATCTTGAGATGGTCTAAGTAGTAAATTAAGTTCAACCATATGAAGCGGAGGGAATACAATGACGGATGAAGTCCGGGTGCGTTACGCACCGAGCCCTACGGGACATTTACATATAGGTAACGCCAGAACGGCGCTGTTTAACTATCTGTTCGCCCGTAATAAAGGCGGTAAATTCATTATCAGAATTGAAGATACAGACGTAAAGCGCAATGTCGCTGGTGGTGAAGAGAGCCAGCTTAAGTATTTGAAATGGTTGGGTATGGATTGGGATGAGAGCGTTGATGTTGGCGGAGAGTACGGACCCTACCGTCAGACAGAACGTCTTGACTTATATCGTGTACATTGGCAGGATTTGCTGGACAGAGGTTTGGCTTACCGCTGCTATTGCACAGAGGAAGAGCTGGAAGCGGAACGTGAAGAACAGACTGCCCGCGGAGAAACGCCTCGTTATTCTGGCAAACACCGTGATCTGACTGAAGAGCAACGTTTAGCTTTTGAAGCTGAGGGACGAGTGGCTAGCATTCGCTTCCGTGTGCCAGAAGATCGTACGTATGCGTTTGATGATCTCGTAAAAGGCAGTATTTCTTTTGACACAAAAGAAATGGGTGACTTTGTTATTGTGAAGAAGGACGGAATTCCGACCTATAACTTCGCGGTAGCTGTTGACGATCATCTGATGGCTATTACTCACGTATTGCGTGGAGAAGACCATATTTCCAACACACCCCGCCAGCTTATGATCTATGAAGCGCTTGGCTGGGAGCCACCTTTATTTGGTCACATGACGCTTATTGTTGGCGACAACCACAAGAAGCTCAGCAAACGGGATGAATCCGTTATTCAGTTTATCGAGCAATATGATGAATTGGGTTACTTGCCTGAGGCTCTGGTTAACTTCATTTCTCTACTTGGCTGGTCTCCAGAGGGAGAAGAAGAGATCTTCAGTAAAGAAGAACTTATTTCTATTTTTGATGCGGACCGTTTGTCCAAAAGCCCGGCTGTATTTGATAAAAACAAGCTGGCGCATCTGAATAATCATTATATTAAGCATGCTGATCCTAAACGGATCTCTGCGCTAGCTATTCCACATCTGCAAAAAGCGGGTAAAATACCTGCTGAGCTGAACGAAGAGCAACAAGCATGGGCGGAAAGCCTTGTCGCGTTGTATCAAGAGCAGATGACTGCAGCTTCTGACATCGTGGCGCTATCGGAACTGTTCTTCCGCAGTCACCTAGAGTTAGAGACGGAAGCAGCCCAGGTTCTGGCTGAAAGCCAAGTTCCTGAGGTATTGTCTGCTTTTCTGGCTAAGGTTGAAGCCTGTCAGGATTTCAGTGCAAGCAACATGGCTGTTCTGATTAAGGAAGTACAGAAAGAAACAGGTCATAAGGGCAAAGCACTCTTTATGCCAATTCGTGTGGCTCTGACCGGACAAACGCACGGACGTGATCTTAATATAACCATTGCTTTGCTCGGCAAAAACCGGGTCATCGAACGTTTGAAATCACAAATTAAGGGCGCTTAAGGTCGTATTTCATACGACTAAACCCCCTTGTCAGTATCTTGTCTTTTGCGCTAAGATAGAATTATATGATAATAGCTGTGATCAGGAAAAGTACGTCCATTGAAGACAATTGCCAGAGAGAATAACCGAGAAAGGGACACCCTTTCGGGCTGGGAGTTATTCATTTGTCCGGGGCAGAACATGCGCCTGTGAGCTGCACGGTTGAATGACCTTTTTAAGGCTCATTAGATCGCGCCGGGAACGTCGCCGTTAATGATGCCAAGTGGAACGAAGAAATTCTGCCGTTTGTTACAATAGCGGCTCATTTGATTCGTTCAAGCAGAGTGGAACCGCGGTTAAACGTCTCTGCAGCATTATGCTGCAGGGGCGTTTTTTGTCTAAATATAAGCAAAAATAATTTTCATACAATACTCTTTGTCTTATATTTCTAAGAGATAACAAACCAAGCGAACACTCACCGCATATGTATGATAAGGATGATGGGCCTGGAGACAATACCTTTCTTGTGTACCTGTAAACAGGAGATAAGGAAGTTAAGAAGAGAGGAACCGTGATGTTTAAGCATATTAAGTCGGACATTCGGGCGGTATTTGATAACGATCCTGCTGCCCGCAGCTGGTTCGAGGTTGTCTTCACATATGCCGGCTTGCACGCCATTTGGGGTCACCGGATCGCCCACTCTTTTTTCAAACGCCGCTGGTATACAATGGCTCGTATGGTTTCGCAGTTTAGCAGATTTATGACTGGTGTTGAGATCCATCCTGGAGCTGTCATCGGAAATAGGCTGTTTATCGACCATGGTATGGGGATTGTTATTGGAGAAACCTGCGAAATCGGTGATGATGTTATAATCTATCAAGGGGTTACGCTTGGAGGAACAGGAAAAGAAAAAGGTAAGCGACATCCCACGGTCGGCAACAATGTAGTTATTGGTTCCGGTGCGAAGGTTTTAGGATCTTTTCGTATTGGTGACAATTCAAATATAGGTTCGAATGCAGTTGTGTTGCGTGAAGTGCCTAACAACAGTACAGTAGTAGGGAATCCAGGTCGTGTGGTAAAACGTAATGGAGAACGGGTATCCGATCGGCTCGATCATACGAAGATGCCTGACCCGCTTGTCGATTCATTGCGGTTTTTGCAGAAAGAAATCGAAGAAATTAGGGAAAAGCTTGGCGCAGAAGATAAACAAAAAACCGCACAGCGGATAGCAGAAGCTCAGCAGTATATTGGTGACTACGAAATTTAAGCATCCCGGTATGAAGGAATCCGGAAGAACAGAAAGGGCTGGAATAAGGATGGCTTTACAAATATATAACACAATGACACGCAGCAAGGAGCAGTTTGTGCCCCAGGAGCCGGGCAAAGTTAAGATGTATGTGTGTGGTCCAACCGTTTATGGATATATGCATATCGGAAATGCTAGACCTATAATTGTTTTTGATATGGTCCGGAATTACTTGGAGCAGTTAGGTAATGAGGTGCGGTATGTTACGAATTTCACGGATGTCGATGATAAACTGATTCGCAAAGCCGAAGAAATGAACACTACTGTAGCAGAGGTAGCGGAAACTTTCATTGCTGCTTACCGTGACGACCTGGAAGGGCTTGGTGTTAAACCGGCAACCTTGAATCCCCGTGTAACGGAAAGCATGGAGCTGATCATTGGATTTATTAAAGAGCTTGAGGAAAAAGGATACGCATACGAAAGCGGCGGCGATGTATATTACCGCACTTCAAAATTTGAAGACTACGGTAAATTATCTCGTCAGAATCTGGATGAGCTGCAGTTTGGTATCCGTGTTGAGGTGGACTCACGTAAGGAAAAACCGGAGGATTTTGTGCTTTGGAAAGCAGCCAAACCTGGTGAAGTGCACTGGAGTAGCCCTTGGGGAGACGGACGTCCCGGCTGGCATATTGAATGCTCGGCTATGGCGCGAGAGTTCTTGGGAGATACGATTGATATCCATGGTGGTGGACAAGATTTGCAGTTCCCGCATCATGAATGTGAATGCGCTCAGACCGAAGCTCTGACTGGTAAACCACTCTCTAATTACTGGATGCATAATGGATTCATCAACATCGGGGACGAGAAAATGTCGAAATCGCTCGGTAATGGCTGGCTTGTAAAAGACATCCGTGAGCGTTTTAAAGCAGGAGCTATCCGCTATTTCATGCTATCGACCCATTACCGTAACCCGCTGAATTTCTCAGAGGAATCTATGACTTCCGCCGAAAAGAGCGTTGAACGGATCACGCTTGCAGAGAGTAACGTTAAACATCGGCTTGAACTCGCTGCTGATGGTGCTCAAGGTGAGGTCAACTCAGAGATTAATGATAAGCTGTCAGCTATAGTGGCCAATTTCCATGCTAGAATGCAGGATGACTTTAATACGCCTGATGCGATCACGGCTATGTTCGATTGGGTGAGCCTGGCAAACCATACGCTTGCGAATAACGAGGCTGCTCCTGCTGATTTTGCTGCATTACTGCAAGCTTTTGGCGAAATGAATGCTGTGCTGCGATTGACGCCTGAACTGGAAGAGGAAATTGCAAGTGAAGAAGTTGAACGGTTGATCGCCGAGCGGGTTGAAGCTCGTAAGAATAAGAATTGGAGCCGGTCTGACGAGATCCGTGATGAATTAGGCCGCTTGGGCATATTGCTTGAGGATACTCCACAAGGAATGCGGTGGCGTCGTAAATGAGTGAGGAACGCAAGTTTGATAACGGATGGTTTCCTTATGAGCCTTCCAAACCTGCGCGACTACTTTCGCCTATTGTTCTAGCTTATGTAGGAGATGCTATTTATGAGGTGGCTGTTCGCCAGTATTTAGTATCTCTTCCGAATTTGCGTCCGAACCATTTGCATCGTTCTGCTACAGGGCTGGTATCCGCTAAAGCACAGTGTGCAATTCTGAACTTTTTGGAGCCTAGTCTCACGGAAGAGGAGAAGGATGTCGCCCGTCAGGGAAGAAATGCGAAATCGGGAAGTGTTCCTAAGAATGCGGATGTGCTTGAATACCGTCATGCTACAGCTTTTGAGTGCTTGATTGGTCACTTGTACTACACAGGACAACAGGAGAGAATAGAAGAAATTGTGCACAAGGGTATACAGTTTATGTTGAAACAGCCGTGATAGGCTTTGGTGAAATAGAAAATAGGAGAAGTGAACATGGAAGAAGAATTGAAGACTGAAGAGGAAATATTGGCAGGGAAGCATTCTGTGCTTGAAGCGCTTCGTGCTGGTCGTACATTAAATAAAATTTGGATTGCAGAGACAGCCCAGAAGCATCTGACAGCACCCATCGTTGCCGAAGCCCGGAAAGCGGGAATTGTCATTCAGCATGTGGACAAGCGTAAGCTGGATCAATTGGCACCAGGCGTGCAGCATCAAGGGGTGGTTGCACAAGCAGCACCATTTGCCTATGTTGAAGTGGATGATCTGTTAGCTATAGCAGAAGCCAAAGGAGAACCGGCATTCCTTATTTTGCTTGATGAAATTGAAGATCCTCATAACCTGGGCTCGATTCTGCGGACGGCAGATTGTACTGGAGTACATGGGGTAATCGTACCTAAACGCCGTTCGGCTCAGATTACTGCGACCGTGTCCAAAACATCCGCGGGTGCTGTGGAGTATGTTCCGGTTGCCCGGGTTACAAACCTGGGTCAGACCATTGACCGTCTAAAAGAGCAGGGAGTCTGGGTAGTAGGAACAGACGTGGATACCGATCAGAATCTATACCAATCCGATATTTTCACGGGTCCGGTAGCTGTTGTAATCGGCAATGAGAATAAAGGAATGGGACGCCTGATTCGTGAAAAATGTGATGTGCTTCTTAAGCTGCCGATGGCCGGAAAGATCAATTCATTAAATGCCTCTGTCGCCGCAGGAGTCATTATGTATGAAGTGATACGCCGCCGGCAACAGCAGGGATAGCTATGGCCGACTGGCGCGATGTGCTGCTTGTGGATGGATATAACATGATCGGTGGCTGGCCGGAACTTGTGGCACTGTCCCAGATTGGTATGCAGGAAGCACGCGACCGCTTGATGGATTTGCTGGCAGATTACCAGGCTTTCTCTGGACGAAGAGTTATTGCTGTTTTTGATGCATACCGTGTTCCGGGGTTGGGAAGGTCTTTTGTCCAGGGTAAGGTCCAGGTGTACTTCACCAAGGAAAAAGAAACCGCAGATGAATGCATTGAGCGACTGGTTGGGGAATATAGCAATCGGCGCCGGCAGATCTATGTGGCTACGAGTGATTTTATAGAGCAGCATATTATTTTTGCACAAGGTGCATTGCGAATTTCGGCAAGGGAATTGCATCTGGAAATTGAAGAGAATCAGAAACAAGTAAAAAAAGCTATTGAACCTGGCGGTGTCAGTTCTACTCGTCATTCTTTGGAAGACAAACTGCCTCCCGATGTGCGCAGTAAGTTGGAAAAATGGCGCAGACAGTGAGATCGAGGAAGAATCAGGAAATATTTTATTCCAATTTATGCTATTCTAGATTGATTTTGGACAAACTCCGGTTGACGGTGGAAGGTAACATAATATATACTGATCCTATATTTCGCGAAGTAACGATGTGTCTTGCGTTGCAGCCGGGGGGATTCTTGGTGAGTGTCGACCTCAAGGAAATAATGCTGTCTGAGTATGATTTCATAAGTGATGAAGATATTGTCGAGGCTTTCCGTGGTGGCGACAGTGGCGCATTAGAACACTTGATTAATAAATACCGTAACTTTGTACGTGCTAAAGCCCGCTCTTATTTCTTGATCGGGGCAGACCGTGAAGATATTGTACAAGAAGGAATGATTGGTCTATACAAGGCTATTCGTGACTTTAAAGGTGACAAGCTCTCTTCATTCAAGGCTTTTGCTGAGCTCTGCATTACACGACAGATTATAACGGCTATTAAGACGGCCACTCGTCAGAAACATATTCCGCTGAACTCTTATGTTTCCTTGGACAAGCCCATTTATGACGAAGATTCTGATAGAACACTTATGGATGTCATTTGTGGAACACAGGTTCTAGATCCAGAAGAGCTAATTATTAATCAAGAAGAATTCATTGGTCTTGAAGATAAGATGGCGGAGATTCTAAGTGACTTGGAGCGCAAGGTTCTGATGTTGTATTTAGACGGAAGATCCTATCAAGAGATTGCTGAAGATCTTAAGCGGCATGTAAAGTCTATTGATAACGCTCTACAACGAGTAAAAAGGAAATTAGAAAGATATCTAGAAGTACGTGACAATTGATGATATAATGAACAAGAGAGGGCTCGGACATCGAGTTCTTTTTTTTAGTCTTTTTGAAATCACTCGGATAGAATTAGGTGCTTGCACCATAAATTACTATTTGAGCCGATTTTAGTCGTTGCCGTTGAAGGTAGGTTTATACACAGACGGAATACCCCATAATGGTAAGGAAGACAGCGAAGTGTGAGGAAGAGATAGACCCAAAGACAGGGTACGGCCATATGACTACTAAACCCGGAATTACCCAGTGCAGAACGGAATTCTTTCGTTGACACAGACCTTGACATTATGCTAAAGTGTTTTAGGTAGGCCTAAATTCGCGGCTTTTTTTTAGGATCAATATTTGCGTCTTCTAATGTGAATTAGAAGGACGTCTCGGGAGGTGCACATCATGCGGGTAATTATCACTTTGGCTTGTACAAGTTGCAAACAAAGAAACTATGCGACTACCAAAAACAAGCGAAATCACCCCGACCGCATGGAGATGAAGAAATTTTGCAAGTATTGTAACTCGCAAACTCCTCATCGCGAAACCAGATAGTCTGTGGAGGTGTAGTCGGCATGAAACGTAGTTTCAAGTCTATGTTTTCCTTTTTCACTGAGAGCTGGAGTGAACTCAAAAAGGTTCGCTGGCCAAGTCGTAAAGAATTGACCAACTATACATTGATCGTTCTCGGTACGATTGTAGTTGTCGCTATTTACTTCTGGGTTCTGGACATCGGTATTTCCGCTGTGATTGAAGCGATTATTTAGAGAGGTCCCAGGTGGCTTGATATGGAAAAAAGATGGTATGTCGTTCATACCTATTCTGGGTATGAGAATAAGGTCAAAGCCAATTTGGAAAAGCGCGTTGAGTCCATGGGCATGGAAGACAAAATATTCCGCGTTCTTGTTCCTATGGAAGAAGAAATCGTAAACAAAGACGGTAAGAAAAAAACCGTTATGCGTAAAGTTTACCCCGGATATGTTTTGGTGGAAATGGTTCAGACTGATGATTCCTGGTATGTTGTCCGCAATACTCCGGGCGTTACTGGATTTGTTGGTTCGACAGGCTCAGGGTCTAAACCAACAGCTTTGCTTCCGGAAGAGGTAGAACAAATTCTGAAGCATATGGGCATGGTTGAACCTAAAACGAAGATTGATTTCGAAATCAAGGAATCCGTACGTATTATGGTTGGTCCGTTTGCGAATTTTGTGGGCTCCGTGGAAGAAATTTTGGCTGACAAGAGCAAGATCAAAGTGCATGTTAACATGTTTGGACGGGAAACCCCGCTAGAGTTGGATTTCACTCAAGTGGAGAAAATATAACATAAGCTAGGGTTTCTTGTGGGAGAGCGCTATTGGCGTTCGAAGACCACTATTTTTGCAAGGAGGTGTCACTCATGGCTAAAAAAGTTATTAAAATGGTGAAACTGCAGATTCCTGCAGGGAAAGCGAATCCAGCGCCTCCAGTAGGTCCGGCGTTAGGTCAAGCAGGTGTCAACATCATGGCATTCTGTAAGGAATTTAATGCTCGTACTGCCGACCAGGCTGGCTTGATCATTCCGGTTGAAATTACAGTATTTGAAGACCGTTCCTTTACTTTCATCACTAAAACTCCTCCGGCTGCTGTTCTGCTTCGCATCGCTGCTAAAGTAGAAAAAGGATCCGGCGAACCAAACAAGAAAAAAGTAGCAAAAATCGGCCGCGCTGCGGTACGTGAAATTGCTGAAACAAAAATGCCTGACCTTAACGCTGCAACTGTTGAAGCTGCAATGCGTATGGTTGAAGGTACTGCCCGCAGTATGGGTATCACAATCGAAGACTAGTAGTTTTCGAAGAATCGGTCATTCGTGACCCGCAAGTATGTGGGAGGAATTTCCGCTAACACCACAAAGGAGGAACATTTTCATGGCTAAACATGGTAAGAAATACCAAGAAGCTGCTAAGCTGATCAACAGCGAAGCAACTTACGAGCCTTCAGAAGCTGTAGAGCTTGTGAAAAAGGCAGCGACTGCTAAGTTCGACGAAACCGTTGAAGCAGCAGTTCGTCTGGGTGTAGACCCGCGTAAACAAGACCAAGCAGTTCGTGGTGTTGTTGTCCTGCCTCACGGCACTGGTAAAACACAACGCGTGCTTGTATTTGCAAAAGGTGAAAAAGCGAAAGAGGCTGAAGCTGCTGGCGCTGATTTTGTTGGTGATCAAGACATGATCAACAAAATTCAACAAGGCTGGTTTGAATTTGATGTCTGCGTAGCTACACCTGATATGATGAGTGAAGTCGGTAAACTGGGTCGTCTGCTTGGTGGTAAAGGTCTTATGCCTAACCCTAAAGCTGGCACAGTTACATTCGATGTTTCCAAGGCTGTGCAAGAAATCAAAGCCGGTAAAATCGAATACCGTCTCGACAAAGCAGGTCAAATTCACGCGCCAATCGGCAAAGTGTCCTTTGATGCTGCACAATTGAACGATAACCTTAAAGCTCTTATCGACGCTTTGAACCGTGCGAAACCAGCTGCTGCTAAAGGTGTATACCTTAAAGGCATCTCGATTTCTTCCACAATGGGACCTAGCGCTCGTGTGAACACAACCGTCTTCAGATAATTAAGGGTTGACTCTTTGAGTCAATTTTGATAATCTATAACAGTTGTGAAACTTAAGGTATCAATCTTAACCTTGAATATGCTTACCGTAGACAGTAGGTGCCTTAGTGCTTAATTTCCTACCGAGGTGTTGTGATAGAAACAAGAAGTAACGAGCTCGCTCGTATAACTTTCGTTTTATCAAGCCTTCGTGATTCTGCGGAGGCTTTTCTACTGCCTGCGTAGGAGCGGTGAAGCTTTCCTTGGAAAGAACGCCGACACATAAATTTTCAGGAGGTGTATACATTGGCAAATGCAAAAGTAATTCAAGCAAAACAAGACGCGGTTGACGTCGTTACTGCAAAACTGCAAAACAGTCTTTCGACTGTTGTAGCTGACTACCGTGGATTGAACGTTTCCCAAGTGACTGAACTGCGTAAGCAACTTCGTGAAGCTGGCGTTGAGTTTCAAGTCCTGAAGAACACATTGCTGCGTCGCGCAACTGCTGCGGCTGAGTTGAGTGAATTGGATGAAGTTTTGACTGGTCCAACAGCTATCGCATTCAGCACAACTGATGCAGTAGCACCAGCTAAAATTTTGAACGATTTCGCCAAGAAAAACGACGCTTTGAAATTGAAAGGCGGCGTAGTTGAAGGTCGTGTCATTGACGCGGAACAACTGAAAGCACTGGCTGAGCTTCCATCCCGCGATGGTTTGCTGTCCATGCTGCTTAGCGTACTTCAAGCTCCAATGCGCAACTTCGCGCTTGCAGTTAAAGCTGTTGCTGAAAAAGAAGAACAAAGCGCGTAAGCCTTTGACTCTTGCAGCATAATCAATACCACAAATAAATTTAAATATAAAATGGAGGTTCAATCATGAGTAAAGAAGCAATCTTGGAAGCAATTAAAGGCATGAGCGTATTGGAACTGAACGACCTGGTTAAAGCAATTGAAGAAGAATTCGGCGTAACTGCAGCAGCTCCAGTAGCAGCTGGCGGTGCGGTAGCAGCAGTAGCTGAAGAGCAATCCGAATTTGACGTAATTTTGACAGGCGCTGGCGCTTCCAAAATCAACGTTATCAAAATCGTTCGCGAAATCACTGGTCTTGGCTTGAAAGAAGCTAAAGATCTTGTAGACAACGCACCAAAAGCAATCAAAGAAAAAGTAAGCAAAGACGAAGCCGAAGCTACTAAAGCAAAATTGGAAGAAGCAGGCGCAGCTGTAGAAGTGAAGTAATTCCTTCTATTACTGAAAACCCCTTGAACTTGTTCAAGGGGTTTGTTTTATAAATAGAGTTAGTAGGGCGTATATACCAACTGCTAACATAATAGGAAAGGGAGGAAAGAGATGTCGCAACATTATTATTCGCAGCAGCCGGAAGTACGTCATGACAGACGTAGCATTGATACCGTACTAAGAGGCAAAAGCTTTCGTTTTACGAGCGATGCCGGTGTATTCTCTAAAGGAGACATCGATTACGGTAGCCGAGTTCTTATTGAAGCTATGATAATTCCGGACGGTTCAGCGGTGCTTGATGTAGGTTGTGGTTATGGGCCGATTGGCATAAGTGCAGCATACCTAGCTCCCAAAGGACATGTAACCATGATTGATATTAACAGTCGTGCGGTAGAACTGGCGCGTGAGAATGCTCAGCACAATGGAATCCGGAATGTTACGATAATGGAAAGCGATGTGCTCGGCGCATTGAATGAGCAGCAGAAGTTCGATGTGATTCTAACTAATCCTCCGATTCGTGCAGGAAAAGCTGTAGTGCATAAGATTTTTGAAGATGCGTATGAACATTTAAATGAGGGTGGCTATCTGTGGATTGTAATTCAGAAGAAGCAGGGCGCTCCATCCGCAGTGGCAAAACTAGAAAGCTTGTTCTCAATGGTGGAAGAAGTGGGGAAAGACAAAGGCTATCGTATTATTAAAGCACAAAAATAAAATACAATAGGTTATTGACATGTGATAGTGATAATGGTATTATTATAAAATGTCAGTATTAAGATAGGCTCCATGTCTTTAGTTTGCTGAAATGTCAAGCAATATATTGTCGCCCGGCTAGCGCATGCCGCACGGCAAGTTTTTGCGAGTTGGTTGTCTATGCTCTAACGCAGCGAATGCTACGTGGTAATAGATAATAGCGCATAAACTATTGCTTGGTGACGTATAATATGTACGTTTTGGGCAAATCTACTTGATAAGGAGTATTTTGGTCATGGATAAATGCGCTCTTTTTTCGAAGATTTCGATAAGGGCTTTTCTTTTATTTATGACTGAATCCTTGTAGCATGGTTCCATTATACGGTTCCAAACAAGGGTTCGCAATCAATTTTTAAGTGAGTAGACATGAGGGGTGAGTAAAGTTGGCAGGACATCTTGTTCAGTATGGTCGACGCACTCGGCGGAGCTATGCGAGAATTAACGAGGTACTCGAGGTCCCGAACCTGATCGAGATCCAACAAAAATCGTATGATTGGTTTTTGGAGGAAGGATTGCGGGAAATGTTTCAGGACATCTCGCCGATCCAGGATTTCACAGGTAATTTGGTACTAGAGTTCATTGATTACAGCCTGGGTGAACCGAAATATACGGTTGACGACGCTAAAGAGCGGGACGTAACGTATGCGGCTCCTCTGCGTGTAAAGGTGCGGCTCATTAATAAAGAGACCGGTGAGGTTAAAGAGCAGGAAGTGTTCATGGGAGATTTCCCGCTGATGACGGAGACCGGCACTTTTATTATTAATGGTGCGGAACGGGTTATTGTCAGCCAGTTGGTTCGCTCTCCAAGCGTCTATTTCAGCACAAAAGTGGATAAGAACGGCAAAAAAACCTACACCGCCACAGTAATCCCGAACCGCGGAGCCTGGTTGGAACTTGAAACCGATGCTAAGGACATTATGTATGTTCGTATCGATCGGACTCGTAAAATTCCTGTTACCGTACTTTTGCGTGCTCTCGGTTTCGGTAGTGATGCCGAAATTCTGGAATTGCTTGGCAATGATGAATATATTCGCAATACGCTGGATAAAGACAACACGGACTCCACGGAGAAGGCGCTTATTGAAATTTATGAGCGTTTGCGTCCGGGCGAACCGCCGACACTAGACAATGCCAAAAGTTTGCTGGTTGCGCGTTTCTTTGATCCAAAACGCTACGACCTAGCTAATGTAGGCCGTTACAAAATTAATAAAAAGCTACACATTAAGAACCGTCTTTTCAATCAACGTCTTGCTCAGCCTTTGGTTGATGACTCTACTGGAGAAATCCTGGCAGAATCCGGCCAAATGGTCGATCGTAGACTGCTTGATGAATTGATTCCATATTTCGAAAAGAATGTTGCCTTTAAAAACTACCGTGTTACTGGTGGAGTTATGGACAGCGAAGATATTCCTCTTCAAACAATTGACGTATTCTCGCCAATTGAAGAAGGCCGGGTTATTAAGCTGATCGCTAACGGCAATATCGACAAATCTGTTAAGCATATTACTCAAGCTGATATTATATCCTCAATCAGCTACTTTATTAATTTGCTTCACGGAATTGGCAATACCGATGATATTGACCACTTGGGTAACCGTCGTCTGCGTTCTGTAGGTGAACTCTTGCAGAATCAGTTCCGTATCGGTTTGTCCCGGATGGAACGTGTTGTACGTGAAAGAATGTCGATTCAGGATGCTAATGCGATTACGCCTCAGGCTCTGATCAATATTCGTCCGGTCATCGCGTCTATTAAAGAGTTCTTCGGTAGCTCCCAGCTGTCTCAATTTATGGATCAGACGAACCCGCTTGCGGAACTTACGCATAAACGTCGTCTGTCCGCCCTCGGACCTGGTGGTTTGACACGTGAACGCGCGGGCTTTGAAGTTCGTGACGTCCATCACAGTCACTACGGTCGGATGTGTCCAATTGAAACGCCGGAAGGTCCAAACATCGGGTTGATCAACTCCTTGTCTACCTTTGCCCGCATCAATGAATACGGCTTTATTGAAGCTCCGTATCGTTGGGTGGATCCGAAGACTGGTAAGGTGACTGAGCAAATTGACTATCTGACTGCTGATGAGGAAGATAATTATGTAGTTGCTCAGGCTAACGTGTTGATCGAAGAAGATGGCACCTTTAAAGAAGATATGGTAATCGTTCGTTACAACAAAGACTCAGACAACATTACAACGATGCCAAGTAATCGTGTCGATTACATGGACGTTTCGCCTAAACAGGTTGTATCTGTCGCTACGGCGCTCATTCCGTTCCTTGAGAACGATGACTCCAACCGCGCACTGATGGGATCTAACATGCAACGTCAAGCTGTTCCGCTTCTAATTCCAAAAGCTCCGCTGGTCGGAACAGGGATGGAACATAAATCCGCTAAGGATTCTGGCGTATGTATCGTTTCCAAGTATGACGGTATTATCGAACGTTCTTCAGCTAATGAAATTTGGCTGCGTCGCGTTGAGACTGTCGAAGGCAAGGAAGTTAAAGGCGATATCGTTAAATATAAATTACACAAATTTATGCGTTCTAACCAAGGTACCTGTATTAACCAACGTCCTCTAGCTAAAAGAGGGGACATTGTTAAGAAGGGTGATATCCTGGCAGACGGTCCTTCCACAGAAATGGGCGAACTTGCTCTTGGCCGTAACGTAGTCGTTGCGTTCATGACTTGGGAAGGTTACAACTACGAGGATGCGATCCTGTTAAGTGAAAAGCTGGTTAAGGAAGATGTATATACTTCGATTCATATCGAAGAATACGAATCTGAAGCTCGCGACACTAAATTGGGACCTGAAGAAATTACGCGCGATATTCCGAACGTCGGCGAAGAAGCTCTGCGCAATCTTGATGAGCGCGGAATCATCCGCATCGGTGCGGAAATCAGCGCTGGTGACATTCTGGTGGGTAAGGTTACTCCTAAGGGTGTAACTGAACTGACAGCAGAAGAACGTCTCCTGCACGCTATCTTTGGTGAGAAAGCTCGTGAAGTACGGGATACCTCTTTACGCGTTCCTCATGGTAGTGATGGTATTATCGTGGACGTTAAAGTCTTTACACGTGAGAACGGCGATGAGCTGCCTCCTGGTGTAAATCAATTGGTTCGTGTCTACATCGCTCAAAAACGTAAGATCTCTGAGGGAGACAAGATGGCCGGACGTCACGGTAACAAGGGTGTCGTTGCCCGTATCCTGCCAGAAGAAGATATGCCGTTCCTTCCGGACGGTACGCCAGTACAGGTTGTTCTTAACCCTCTGGGCGTTCCTTCTCGTATGAACATCGGACAGGTGCTTGAGGTCCATATTGGTATGGCCGCATTGCGTCTGGGAATTCACATTGCAACGCCGGTATTCGACGGAGCGCGTGAGTACGACGTGTTTGATACGATGGAAGAAGCAGGTATGCAGCGTAATGGTAAAACCGTGCTGTATGATGGCCGTACAGGTGAACGCTTCGAACGTGAAGTTACTGTTGGTGTCATGCACATGATCAAACTGGCGCACATGGTTGATGATAAGATTCACGCCCGTTCAACAGGACCTTACTCGCTAGTTACGCAACAACCATTGGGTGGTAAAGCTCAATTTGGTGGACAGCGTTTCGGGGAGATGGAAGTGTGGGCGCTTGAAGCTTACGGTGCTGCATATACATTGCAAGAAATTTTGACCGTGAAATCCGATGACGTGGTTGGTCGCGTGAAGACGTACGAATCCATTGTCAAAGGTGAAAATGTACCGGAACCAGGTGTTCCTGAGTCGTTCAAGGTATTGATCAAAGAACTGCAGTCCCTGGGTATGGATGTTAAGATTCTTAGCGGTGACGAGCAGGAAATTGAAATGAGAGAATTGGACGATGAGGACGAGACGTCAGGCGACAAACTAAGCCTCAATTTAGAAGGTTCAGAAGTCGGAGTAGAATAATCAAGCTGGAGCTTAAAAGTTCCATTTTATAAAGGACCGCACGCCCTCTTTTGATGTAACAGTCAGAAGAGGGCAAAGCGGTACTAAATCAGGATTAGGTTAAGGAGGGTTGCTCCTTGTTGGACGTTAACAATTTTGAATTTATGAAAATCGGACTCGCTTCTCCGGAGAAGATTCGTTCATGGTCCCGCGGAGAAGTTAAGAAACCGGAAACCATTAACTATCGTACATTGAAACCGGAAAAAGAGGGTCTTTTCTGTGAGCGTATCTTTGGACCACAAAAAGACTGGGAATGTCATTGCGGTAAATACAAACGTGTCCGTTATAAGGGCGTAGTCTGCGACCGTTGTGGTGTTGAGGTTACCCGTGCTAAAGTTCGTCGTGAACGTATGGGTCACATTGAATTGGCCGCTCCGGTATCTCATATCTGGTATTTCAAAGGTATCCCAAGCCGCATGGGGCTTGCACTAGATATGTCTCCAAGATCACTTGAAGAAATTATCTATTTCGCATCTTATGTTGTAACGGATCCAGGTGAAACTCCACTGGAAAAGAAACAACTTCTGTCCGAGAAAGAATATCGTAGCTACCGTGAAAAATACGGTTATGGTTTCCAAGCCGGCATGGGTGCTGAAGCTGTTAAAAAGCTTCTTCAAGATATCGACATTGATAAAGAGCTGGAATTCCTCAAAGAAGAACTGCGTACGGCCCAAGGCCAACGCCGTAACCGGGCGATCAAACGTCTGGAAGTCATTGAAGCATTCCGTAACTCCGGCAACAAGCCTGATTGGATGATCATGGATGTTCTTCCGGTTATTCCTCCGGAGCTTCGTCCGATGGTTCAGTTGGATGGTGGCCGTTTTGCTACGTCTGATTTGAATGATCTCTATCGCCGTGTTATTAACCGGAACAACCGTCTGAAAAGACTGCTTGATCTCGGTGCTCCTGACATTATCGTGCAGAACGAAAAACGGATGCTCCAGGAAGCTGTCGATGCTCTCATCGATAACGGCCGTCGGGGACGTCCGGTAACCGGTCCTGGTAACCGTCCGCTTAAATCGCTCAGCCATATGCTGAAAGGTAAACAAGGACGTTTCCGCCAGAACTTGCTCGGTAAACGGGTTGACTACTCTGGACGTTCCGTTATCGTAGTAGGACCGTACCTCAAGATGTATCAGTGCGGACTTCCTAAGAAAATGGCGTTAGAATTGTTCAAGCCTTTTGTTATGAAAGAATTGGTTAATAAGGGCCTTGCCCACAACATAAAGAGCGCGAAACGTAAAGTTGAACGCGTAAGTCCTGAAGTTTGGGATGTACTCGAAGAAGTAATTAGAGAACACCCAGTACTTCTAAACCGCGCACCAACACTTCACCGTCTCGGTATTCAAGCATTTGAACCGATCTTGGTGGAAGGTCACGCTATTCGTCTTCACCCACTCGTATGTACGGCGTACAATGCCGACTTTGACGGTGACCAAATGGCTGTGCACGTTCCTCTGTCTGCAGAAGCTCAAGCGGAAGCACGCATTCTCATGCTTGCATCTGGTAATATCTTGAACCCTAAAGACGGTAAGCCAGTTGTAACACCTTCCCAGGATATGGTCCTTGGTACTTTCTACTTGACCATGGATAACAAGGAAGAAAAGGGTAGTGGTATGATTCTGCGTACCGTTAACGAAGCTGTATCAGCTTACCAACGCGGAACTGCAGGGCTTCATGCTCGTGTTGCTATTCCGGCTAAAGCACTTGGCAAAACATGCTTTACGGAAGAACAACAAAATGCAATGTTGATTACTACGGTCGGTAAGATCATTTTTAATGAAATCTACCCAAGTAGTTTCCCTTATATCAACGAAGCAACCAAAACTAACTTGCTGCACGGCACACCTGAGAAATACTTTATCTACGAAAAAGGCGCGAACATTCGCGAGCTGATTGAATCCGCTCCAGAAGCCAGTGCTGTAGGTAAAGAATATCTGGGTCTGATTATTGCTCGTTGTTTTGAAACTTATCACACAACCAAAACTTCTATGATTTTGGATAAAATCAAACAACTCGGATTCACTTACTCCACACGTTCTGGTGTTACAGTTGCCGTGTCGGACGTTATTGTTCCTGAGGAAAAAGTAACCATCCTGAAAGAATCTGAAGCTAAGGTTGATGTGGTTGCTAACCAATATCGCCGTGGTTTGATCACCAATGACGAACGGTATGACCGTGTTATTGAGATCTGGTCGAAGACTAAGGATGATCTTACGAACATCCTGCTTAAGTCGATGGACCGTTTCAACTCTATCATGCTCATGGTTGACTCTAAAGCGCGTGGTAACAAATCGCAGATCACTCAGCTGGGTGGTATGCGTGGTCTGATGGCAACACCTTCAGGTCGGATTTTTGAATTGCCAATCAAGGCGAACTTCCGTGAAGGTCTTACCGTCTTGGAGTACTTTATCTCCACTCACGGAGCGCGTAAAGGTCTTGCCGATACCGCACTTCGTACCGCTGACTCAGGGTATCTGACTCGTCGTCTTGTTGACGTTGCCCAGGACGTTATTGTCCGTGAAGAAGATTGTGGAACCGATAAAGGCTTCACAGTTAGTCGTATTCAGGATGGTAAAGAAGTTATCGAAGATCTGTATGACCGTATTGAAGGTCGTTACTGCTTCGAAACTGTTCGTCACCCAGAAACAGGCGAAATCATTGTTCACCGCAATGATTTGATTGACTCCGATAAAGCGGAGGCAATTGTAAACGCAGGTGTAACTAAGCTGCAAATTCGTTCTGTACTGAGCTGCCGTGCCCGTCATGGTGTTTGTAAGAAATGTTACGGACGTAACTTGGCAACTGGTAAACACGTTGAGATTGGTGAAGCAGTTGGTATTATTGCCGCACAATCTATCGGTGAACCAGGAACCCAGCTTACAATGCGTACGTTCCATACCGGCGGTGTTGCCGGTGATGACATCACTCAAGGTTTGCCGCGTATTCAGGAGTTGTTTGAAGCTCGTAACCCTAAAGGTCAAGCTACAATCAGTGAGATCGATGGCGTAATCAAGGAAATCCGTGAAACCAAAGACCGTCGCGAAATCGAGGTTCAAGGTGAAGCAGAATCCAAGACTTATTCCATTACTTATGGTTCACGTCTACGTGTTAGCGAAGGCCAAGAAATCGAAGCCGGCGATGAGCTGACAGACGGTTCGATTGACCCTAAAGAAATGCTGCGTATCAAAGGGATCCGTGGGGTACAAAACTACATTCTACAAGAAGTACAGCGTGTATACCGTAACCAAGGCGTTGAGATCAATGATAAGCACATTGAAGTTATGATCAAGCAAATGCTTCGGAAGATCCGTATCATTGACGCAGGTGACACAAGTCTGTTGCCAGGTGCATTTGCGGATATTCATGAGTACGAAGGTGCTAACAAGGAAGCTATCTTGTCTGGTAAAGAGCCTGCTGTTGCTAAACCAGTCTTGCTCGGTATTACCAAGGCGTCTCTTGAAACGGATTCCTTCTTGTCAGCTGCATCATTCCAAGAAACTACTCGTGTCCTAACAGACGCTGCTATCAAAGGTAAAGTAGATAAGTTGCTTGGACTTAAAGAAAATGTTATTATCGGTAAGTTGATTCCTGCAGGTACTGGGATGAACCGTTACCGTAACGTTAAGCTAAGTGATCCAAATGCAGAAAGCGAACTTGAATCTTTAGAGACGGTTCCTGCTGAATAAATTAGCAATCATGGTAGTGTGCTCATGTCATACCTACTCATAGGTGTGGCATGAGTGTTCTGCTGTGTATAATTTCTATAAAAATTGTTGCTGAATTTCTTGACACCATCTATTGATAATGCTAAAATGTCTAAGGTGCGTGAGTAGCCATGTTATCCTTGTTCATTGGAGGTAAAGAGAATGACTGATGATAGAGGACTACAGGATGCTCAGGTCAAGATCGGTACCAAACAAACCGTCAAGGCGGTAGAGTTGGGCCTAGCCGCAGAAGTCTATGTGGCAGAGGACGGAGATCAAAGGCTTACTTCCAGGATAGTTTTGCTTTGTAACAAACAAGGTGTTAAGATCACATATGTGGATACGATGCTGAATTTGGGCAAGGCCTGCGGAATAGAAGTTGGCGCTGCGATGGCAGCCGTCTTAAAACAATAGCTACAGAAATGTTTTTGTACTGGGGTGAACACCAGCGGCAAGAACTTTTCATTTGTCTTTTTATGAACCGCCTGGGTCTGTGGGCTTAGAGTTCTTAAATCGACTATCATTTCAGGAAGGGGGTGGCAACAACATGCCAACAATTAACCAATTGGTTCGTAAAGGCCGTCAAGCCAAAATCGAAAAATCTAAATCTCCCGCTCTTCAAAAAGGGTATAACGCCCTCAAGCGTGAGGCTACAAATTTGAGCGCTCCGCAAAAACGCGGTGTGTGCACTCGTGTAGGCACAATGACTCCACGTAAACCAAACTCAGCGCTTCGTAAATATGCCCGTGTTCGTTTGACGAACCGTCTCGAGGTAACAGCTTATATCCCGGGTATCGGACATAACTTACAAGAGCACAGTGTTGTATTACTTCGCGGAGGTAAAGTAAAGGACCTTGCAGGGGTTCGTTACCATATCGTTCGTGGTGCTTTGGATACAGCAGGTGTAGCTAACCGGATGCAAGCTCGTTCTAAATACGGTGCAAAACGTCCTAAAGCTAAGAAGTAAGATAACAATATCTGAATAATAAACATTTAAGAAAGGGGGATATCCATGCCACGCAAAGGTCCAGTTACAAAGAGAGACGTATTGCCAGATCCGTTGTATAATAGCAAGTTGGTTACTCGTTTGATTAACCGCATTATGCTGGGTGGTAAAAGAGGTGTCGCTCAAAGCATTCTGTACAATTCATTCAAATTGATTGAAGAACGTACGGGTAAAGATCCGATGGAAGTTTTCGAAGCTGCCATCAAGAATATCATGCCGGTTTTGGAAGTCAAAGCTCGTCGTGTCGGTGGTGCTAACTATCAAGTACCTATCGAGGTTAAACCAGAGAGACGTACTGCTCTGGGATTACGTTGGCTCGTAAACTACTCTCGCAACCGCGGTGAGAAGACTATGGAAGAGCGTTTGGCGGCTGAGATCATCGACGCTTCCAACAACACAGGCGCTTCTGTTAAGAAACGTGAAGATACACACAAAATGGCTGAAGCAAACAAAGCGTTCGCTCACTACCGTTGGTAGGATAAAGGTCATTCAAATAACTTATATTTTGAAGGGAGATCCATTTCATGGCTAGAGAGTTCTCCTTAAAAAATACACGTAACATCGGGATCATGGCGCATATTGATGCTGGTAAAACAACTACCACAGAGCGGATTCTTTTCTATACAGGCCGTACGCACAAAATCGGTGAAGTTCACGAGGGTGCTGCTACAATGGACTGGATGGAGCAAGAACAAGAGCGCGGAATCACGATTACGTCCGCTGCTACGACTGCTGCGTGGAAAGGTCACCGCATCAATATCATTGATACCCCAGGACACGTTGACTTCACTGTTGAAGTTGAACGTTCCCTGCGTGTATTGGATGGGGCAGTTGGTGTATTTAGTGCAAAAGAGGGCGTTGAGCCTCAGTCTGAAACCGTATGGAGACAGGCTGACCGTTATAACGTTCCCCGGATTGCATATGTAAACAAAATGGACATTATCGGTGCGGATTTCCTTAACGTAATCGAAACTATGCGTGATCGCCTTCAAGCCAATGCAGTTGCTATTCAATTGCCAATTGGTGCAGAAAGTGATTTCACTGGTATTATCGACCTAGTTGAGCAAAAAGCACACATGTTCAGAGATGATCTGGGCCAAAACATCGAAGTAACGGATATTCCGGAAGAATATTTGGCCAAAGTTGAGGAGCTGCGTCTCGAGTTGATCGAGAAAGTTGCTGAACTTGATGAGGATCTGACTATGAAGTATTTGGAAGGCGAAGAAATTACAATTCCGGAAATTAAAGCTGCAATTCGCAAAGGCGTAGTTGAAGTTAAATTGTTCCCTGTAATTGCTGGATCTTCCTACCGAAACAAAGGGATTCAGCTTATGCTGGATGCTGTTGTTGATTACTTGCCATCTCCTCTTGACGTTCCAGCTATTACTGGACATCTTGATGACGGTACAGAAGCTGTTCGTCACTCTTCGGATGAAGAGCCGTTTGCAGCTTTGGCATTTAAAATCATGACAGACCCTTATGTTGGTAAACTTACGTTCTTCCGTGTTTACTCAGGCGTACTTGAGTCCGGATCATACGTAGTTAATGCTACTAAGAACAAGCGTGAACGTATTGGTCGTATCCTTCAAATGCATGCGAACAGCCGTCAAGAAATTTCCATCGTGTATTCTGGCGACATCGCAGCTGCTGTTGGTTTGAAAGATACCAGTACAGGTGATACACTGTGTGATGAGAAGAATCCAGTAATTCTGGAATCAATGAACTTCCCTGATCCAGTTATCGAGATCGCTGTTGAACCAAAAACTAAAGCTGACCAAGATAAAATGGGCGTTGCTCTCGGAAAGTTGACTGAAGAGGATCCAACTCTTCGTGCTCACACTGATGAAGAAACAGGCCAAACAATCCTGGCTGGTATGGGTGAACTTCACTTGGACATCATCATCGACCGTATGCGTCGTGAGTTCAAAGTAGAAACCAATGTGGGTAAACCACAGGTTGCTTACCGCGAAACGTTCAAGGCACCTGCTCGCGTCGAAGGTAAATTTGTACGCCAATCTGGTGGTCGTGGTCAATACGGTCACGTATGGGTTGAGTTTGAACCCCTCGAGCCAGGTACTGGTAGCAAATTCGAAAGTAAAGTTGTTGGTGGCTCGGTTCCTAGAGAGTACATCGCTCCTGCACTTGCGGGTATTGAAGAACAAATGAAAAACGGCGTACTTGCTGGCTTCCCGCTAGTAGACGTTAAAGCTACCATCGTAGATGGTTCTTATCATGATGTCGATTCCAACGAAATGGCATTTAAAATTGCCGGTTCGATGGCACTCAAAGCAGCTAAAGACAAGTGTAAGCCTGTCCTGCTTGAGCCAATCATGAAAGTAGAAGTAACTGTTCCTGAGGAATATATGGGTGATGTAATGGGTATGCTGAACTCCCGCCGTGGCCGTATCGAAGGTATGGATTCCCGTGGTGGAGCGCAAATTATCCGTGCTAAGGTGCCTCTTTCCGAAATGTTCGGATACTCTACAACACTTCGTTCTGGTACACAAGGACGTGGCGTATTCTCAATGGAGCTTTCTCACTATGAAGAAGTTCCTAAATCCATTGCGGAAGAGATCGCTGCAAAGAACAAAGGCGCTGAATAATTACCAGTTTTAACTTGCCGTCCCGGGTATAAACACTCAGTCATCTAAGATTACAGGTATGCGGGCGGCTCAAATATAAGGAACCCCACATTAAGGAGGAACTGTTCAAATGGCAAAGGCAAAGTTTGAACGTAACAAACCGCACGTTAACATCGGTACTATTGGTCACGTCGACCATGGTAAAACGACTCTGACTGCTGCAATCACTACTGTATTGTCCAAAACTTACGGTGGCGCAGCTATCGCATTCGATCAAATCGACAAAGCTCCTGAAGAGCGCGAACGTGGTATCACAATCTCCACTTCCCACGTTGAATATGAAACTCCTAACCGTCACTACGCTCACGTAGACTGCCCTGGTCACGCCGACTATGTTAAAAACATGATCACTGGCGCAGCGCAAATGGACGGAGCTATCCTGGTTGTATCCGCAGCTGATGGCCCAATGCCACAAACTCGCGAGCACATCCTGTTGTCCCGTCAAGTAGGCGTTCCTTACATCGTTGTCTTCTTGAACAAATGCGACATGGTTGAAGACGAAGAGTTGTTGGAATTGGTTGAAATGGAAGTTCGCGACTTGCTTAGCGAGTATGACTTCCCAGGCGACGATACTCCAATCATCCGTGGTTCTGCTCGTGAAGCTCTGCAAAACCCAGATGGCGATTACGCTAAAAAAATCATCGAAATGTTTGAAACAATCGATGAGTACATTCCACTTCCTGAGCGTCAAACTGACAAGCCTTTCTTGATGCCTGTCGAAGACGTATTCTCCATCACTGGCCGCGGTACTGTGGCAACTGGTCGCGTAGAACGCGGAACAGTTAAAGTCGGAGAAGAAATCGAAATCGTTGGTATTCACGAAGATACTAAGAAATCCGTAGTTACGGGCGTAGAAATGTTCCGTAAATTGCTGGATTCCGCTCAAGCTGGGGACAACATCGGAGCATTGCTTCGTGGTGTTGACCGTAACATGATCGAGCGTGGTCAAGTATTGGCTAAGCCGAACTCCGTTAAACCACACACTGAGTTCACTGCTCAAATTTACGTTCTGACAAAAGAAGAAGGTGGCCGTCACAAGCCTTTCTTCACTGGATACCGTCCACAGTTCTACTTCCGTACAACTGACGTAACTGGTATCATCAACTTGCCAGAAGGTACTGAAATGGTTATGCCTGGTGATAACATCTCCGTAACCGTACAACTGATCTCCCCAATCGCTATTGAAGAAGGTACTAAATTCTCCATTCGCGAAGGTGGCCGTACAGTTGGTGCTGGTAGCGTAGCTTCTATCCAAAAATAATAATTCGACTTCTATCTGCGGGTAGATTCCGAATTACAAACACCCCTGATTCTTCTTGCGGAGAATCAGGGGCTTTTTTGTTTTTTTTCTGAGAATAATGTATTATTCGACATCAATTGATAATAAAGCATAACAATATGATCTTTTTCTACATAATTCGTCAAATTACAACAATCAATTGTTTACAATTATACTAATGATAGAGTAAAATGAAGGAGGAATAATAATGTAAAATAATAGGAATTGTGGGAGAGTGGTAATATGGGGAAATGTCCTTTTTCCTTCATGCATGCGTTAACTGCACGTAATAATAATGTGGATTCTCCTGCCTCTCATTCCTTAGACTTCAAGGATCAGAATCATTCTGTGGCAGAGTCTTTTCATAAGCTGGATGGACATGGTGAGCTTAACGAGCAGATGAGAATGATTGATCTAACTGAAGCAGATTTGAACTTACTACGCAGGGTGAAACCTGTTGTTGAGCAAAATATAGACTATATCATTGATCAATTTTACAATTCGGTATTAGGCGTAAATAAACTTGAAGCTATTATTTTAGAGCATAGCAGTATAGACAGGTTAAAAACTACTCTTCGTGGGCATATTCTAGAGATTTTTAATGGAAAGGTTGATGATGAGTACATAGCAAAGCGTCTAATGATCGCTAATATTCATAAAAAAGTTGGGCTTGAGCCCAAATGGTACTTATCTGCTTTTCAGAATCTTCAGAACGTATTTATACGCGTTATATATAATGAAACAAACGATGATAATACACGCCTTCGAGTGGTTCAGACCGTGACCAAACTCCTTAACCTTGAGCAGCAGCTGGTTCTAGAAGAATATGAGAAGGAGAACATAAAAGAGAAGGAAGAGCAATATCTATTGGTGAAAAATGAATTAAAACAAAAAATTTCAGAGTTTAGCGTTGAATTGATAGATTATAGCATCGATACTAATGCTGCTGTAAAGCAGCTAGTGGCAAGCAGCAATGAAGTAAGTAGAACATTCCAACGTACGGCTGCATCCGCCCTGGAGTCACAGGGATTAGCTACAGATGGGCATGAACACTTGGGTGATTTGACTGAGCAAATTAATCTTATATATCAGACCACCAGTGAGATGGAAGACTCGATCATTGAGTTAAGCGATTCCTCTAAGCAAATTCAAAAAATTGTGAACTCAGTAAGGGAAATTGCCGATCAGACTAAAATCCTCTCACTTAATGCAACGATTGAAGCCGCTAGAGCCGGTGAGCATGGTAGAGGTTTTAGTGTGGTTGCTCAAGAAGTTAGCCGGCTTGCAGAGGATACTAAGAGTACTGTAATTCAGATCGTAGAGCTAACAAATAAATCTGGTCTACTCACTCAGCAGGTTGTAGAAGAGATTCGTAAGGTGCAGGAGTTAACTAAGAATGGGAAGCACCAATCGGTCGAGACTAGTCTTTTGTTCTCTGATATTGTAGACGCTATGCGTAGCAGTACACAGGAGATTGTAATAGTGGAAGAAGAAATAAGAACCTTAATCCAAACCATTGAGGGGATCGGAACAGCAACGGCTCAGACTGCTTCCTCCGCAGAGTTTTTTAAGTCTGCCACAGAGAATCTTTAACATATATATAGTAGAAGAACAGCGCATGAAAAAAATATGCGTTGTTTTTCTATTTTCGCTTGCAATACTGCTGCCTATTATATATAATAATAAATGTTGTTCTGAGACGTTGCGATGATGTGAGAGGTTACTGACACACCCGGCCCCTTTGCCATGGGGACGAGGTCAGAAAATTTTCACGGAGTATGTCCGATACCAAATTGGGCGATAGAAGGAGGGACTAAAATGGCAAAGCAAAAAATTCGTATTCGCTTGAAAGCATACGACCACAGAATTCTTGATCAATCCGCTGAGAAGATTGTTGAAACAGCAAAACGTTCGGGTGCAGGTGTGTCCGGGCCGATTCCGTTACCAACTGAGAAGCAAATCATTACTATTCTCCGTGCGGTACACAAGTACAAGGATTCCCGTGAACAGTTTGAACAACGGACTCACAAACGTTTGATCGATATTGTGAACCCAACACCACAAACTGTGGATGCCTTGATGCGCTTGGATCTACCGTCCGGTGTAGATATCGAAATCAAATTGTAATTCTATTTTAAGTAATTTAGGAAAAGAAAAGAGGTGTCAACATTGAAAGGTATCTTAGGAAAAAAACTCGGTATGACTCAAGTGTTTACTCCAGAAGGTAACGTAATTCCTGTTACTGTTATCGAAGCAGGCCCTTGTGTAGTACTGCAAAAGAAAGACCTGAATATCGACGGATATGAAGCAGTGCAATTGGGCTTTTCTGATAAAAAAGAAAAACGCTCCAATAAGCCTGAACAGGGTCACGCCAAAAAGGCAAATGCAACACCTAAGCGCTACGTTCGTGAAATTCGCGGTGTTGATCTCGGGTCTCTCGAGGTTGGACAAGAGCTGAAGGCTGATATCTTTGCTGAGGGCGAATTTGTTGACGTAACTGGTACATCTAAAGGTAAAGGTTTCCAAGGTAACATCAAACGTTGGGGACAAAGCCGCGGACCAATGGCACACGGATCGCGTTACCACAGAAGACCGGGTTCCATGGGTTCTATCCAAGCTAACCGTGTTCCTAAGGGCAAACGCCTTCCAGGACATATGGGTCACACGACTATTACGGTTCAAAAGCTTGAAATTATCAAGGTTGATGTTGAACGTAACGTATTGCTGGTTAAAGGCGCTATCCCAGGTCCTAAAAACAGCTTCGTGAAAGTTAAACAAACCGTTAAGAAATAATTATTGAAGAAAGGAGGAACATGAAATGCCAAAAGTAACACTTTTTAATATTAGTGGCAACGAAGTTGGTGAAGTGGAACTGAGCGATACAGTATTCGGTATTGAACCGAATGAGCACGTTCTACATGAAGCTGCGCTTATGCAAAGAGCTTCCCTACGTCGTGGTACACACAAAGTAAAAGGACGTTCTGAAGTTCGTGGCGGTGGACGTAAACCTTGGAAACAAAAAGGTACAGGTCGCGCTCGTCAAGGCTCCATTCGTTCTCCACAATGGAAGGGCGGCGGCGTTGTCTTCGGACCAACACCACGTAGCTATTCCTGGAAACTGCCTAAGAAGGTTCGTCGTTTGGCGATCAAATCTGCTTTGTCCTCGAAAGTACTCGAGAATGACATTATCGTATTGGATAGCTTGACAATGAATGCTCCGAAGACGAAAGAATTCGCAGCAATCTTGAACAACCTGAAAGTAGATCGTAAAGCGTTGATCGTAGCTACTAGCTATGATGATAACGTAGCACTTTCCGCTCGTAACATCCCTGGGGTGAAATTCGTAGCGGCTGACGGCATTAATGTTCTTGACGTACTGACGTACGACAAACTGATCATCACTAAAGAAGCAGTTCTGAAGGTAGAGGAGGTGTTCGCGTAATGAAAGATCCTCGTGATATTATCAAACGTCCGGTGATTACGGAACGTACTTCCGACTACATGAGCGAAATGAAATACGCTTTTGAAGTGGATATCCGTGCTAACAAAACCGAAATCAAAAAAGCTGTCGAGGCTATTTTCAAAGTAAAAGTAACTAATGTGAACACAATGCGCGTACCTGGCAAACTGAAACGTTATGGTAAATATTCTGGTTACACTCCAGAGTGGAAAAAAGCCATCGTTAAGCTTAGCCCGGACAGCAAACCGCTTGAATTTTTTGAAGCGGTAGAATAATACTCTGTTGAAGTAAGGAGGGAACTACAGTGCCAATCAAAAAGTACAAACCGACCTCTCCGGCAAGACGCGCTATGTCCGTGTCTACGTTTGAAGAAATTACAACAAACCAGCCAGAGAAATCGTTGCTTTCTCCGCTGTTCAAACATGCGGGACGCAACAACCAAGGTAAAATTACGGTTCGTCACCATGGCGGCGGACATAAACGTAAATACCGTATTATCGACTTCAAGCGGACTAAAGACGGCATACCAGGTAGCGTTGCTACAATCGAGTATGACCCGAACCGCACATCTAATATTGCTTTGATCCACTATGCTGATGGAGAGAAACGTTATATCATCGCTCCTAAAGGTCTAAGAGTTGGGGATAAAGTAGAGTCCGGTCCTGCGGCCGACATCAAAATTGGTAACAGTCTTCCACTGGAGAACATTCCAGTAGGTACAGTTATCCACAACATTGAGTTGAAACCAGGTAAAGGCGGACAATTGGTTCGTGCAGCTGGTACAGAAGCTCAATTGCTTGGTAAAGAAGAAAAATACTGTTCCGTTCGTTTGTCATCCGGTGAGGTTCGTAAGATCCTTAGCGTATGCCGTGCAACTATCGGTTCCGTAGGTAATGAAGATCACGAATTGATCAAAATCGGTAAAGCTGGACGTAGTCGCTGGCTCGGCCGTCGTCCTGAAGTTCGCGGGGTAGTAATGAACCCTAACGATCACCCACACGGTGGTGGTGAAGGTCGCGCTCCAATCGGACGTAAATCGCCAATGTCTCCATGGGGCAAACCAACCCTTGGTTACAAAACGCGTAAGAAAAACAAGGCATCTGATAAATATATCGTTCGCCGCCGCACTAAATAAGACGCTTCTGGCAAGTTAATAAAGCGCGAAGCGTCGATTCGCGGTTTGAAGAACCGGATGAAGGGAGGATTCACACATGGGTCGCAGTTTAAAGAAGGGGCCGTTTATCGATGGCTACCTGCTTAAAAAAGTTGAGGAACTGAACGAGGCTGAGAAAAAGGTTGTAGTTAAAACTTGGTCCCGTCGCTCAACCATTTTCCCTCAGTTTATCGGACATACGTTTGGTGTATATGACGGCCGTAAACACGTGCCTGTATACGTAACAGAAGATATGGTAGGTCACAAGTTGGGCGAGTTCGCGCCAACACGTACTTACAAAGGCCACGCGGGTGACGATAAGAAAACAAGAAGATAATAATAAGGTCTCTGTTTGAAAGGAGGTTAAACAATGGAAGCAAAAGCACATGCAAGATCGGTGCGAATTTCCGCTCGTAAAGCGAAACTGGTTGTTGACTTGATTCGCGGTAAGCAAGTGGGGGAAGCAATTGCTATTCTTCGCCACACTCCGAAATCCGCTTCTCCGGTCGTTGAAAAGTTGCTTAATTCGGCAATTGCGAATGCTGAGCATAACTATTCTTTGGACGTGAACAGTTTGTTCGTTAGCGAGGTTTTCGTTAACCAAGGACCTACTATGAAACGTTTCCGTCCGCGCGCCATGGGCCGCGCAAGTCGGATCAATAAACGCACGAGCCACATTACACTGGTGGTATCTGAGAAATAAGGAGGGATAACACGTGGGTCAAAAGGTAAATCCAATCGGACTCCGAATCGGTATTATTCGCGATTGGGAATCTAAATGGTATGCAGGAAAAGATTTCGGTACTCTTCTGATGGAAGACGTCAAAATCCGGGAATACCTTAAAGGCAAATTGAAGGATTCCGCTGTTTCCCATATCGAGATCGAAAGAGCGGCTAGCCGCGTGAACGTTACAATTCATACAGCTAAACCAGGTATGGTTATTGGTAAAGGCGGAGCAGAAGTAGAAGTACTTCGCAGTGCAGTTACAGCAATCGCTGGTGGCAAAAAAGTACACATCAACATCAATGAAATCAAGCACCCTGAATTGGATGCAATTCTTGTAGCTGAGAGCATTGCTCAACAATTGGAACGTCGTGTATCGTTCCGTCGTGCCCTCAAACAAGCGATTCAAAGAACTATGCGTTCTGGCGCAAAAGGGATTAAAACTCAAGTGGGCGGACGTCTTGGCGGAGCTGAGATTGCTCGTTCAGAAGGTTATAGCGAAGGAACAGTTCCACTTCATACGCTTCGTGCCGATATCGATTACGGAACGGCTGAAGCACATACAACTTACGGTCTTATCGGCGTAAAAGTATGGATCTACCGTGGAGAAGTTCTTCCCCCAGCTAAGAAACAAGCTGCTCAGGAAGGAGGCAACTAATCATGTTGGTACCAAAACGCGTAAAACACCGCAAGCAACAACGCGGACACATGAAGGGTATGGCAAAAGGCGGTACTGAATTGAACTTCGGCGAATTCGGCCTGGTTGCACTTGAACCGTCTTGGATCACTAACCGTCAGATCGAAGCTGCTCGTATCGCGATGACACGTTATATCAAACGTGGCGGTCAAGTTTGGATCAAGATTTTCCCAGATAAACCTATTACTCAAAAGCCTCTCGAGGTTCGTATGGGTAGTGGTAAAGGTAACGTTGAGAAATGGGTAGCCGTAGTTAAACCGGGCAAGATTATGTTCGAACTCGGAGGCGTGTCGGAAGAAATCGCTCGTGAAGCGATGCGTCTTGCCGCTCACAAGCTGCCTGTAAAGACTAAGTTTGTGAAACGTGAAGAATTGGGTGGTGAAGCAAATGAAAGCTAATGAACTTCGCAACTTAACCACTGCTGAGATTGAACAAAAGATCGCTGGATTCAAAGAGGAACTTTTTAATCTCCGTTTTCAATTGGCAACTGGCCAATTGGACAACCCAACTCGGATTCGTGACGTGCGTAAGGAAATAGCTCGTGCTAAAACCGTGATCCATCAAAGAGTGCTTGGGATTAGTTAAGTGAGACGGATCGCAGATCCGTATTCAGGAAGGAGGCTAACTAATGAGTGAAGAACGTAATGCACGTAAAGTGCTAATCGGTAAAGTGGTCAGTGATAAAATGGATAAAACCATCGTAGTTGCTGTTGAAACCTATAAGAAACACAATTTGTACCACAAACGCATCAAGTCTACGAAGAAATTCAAAGCACATGATGAGGGAAATGTTGCAAAGATTGGCGATACCGTAAAACTCATGGAAACTCGTCCGTTGTCTAAGGACAAACGTTGGAGACTAGTTGAAGTGGTAGAAGCAGCGGTTATCATCTAAGATAATCAAGAGAGTTTTTCCGGAAGGAGGAAATTATAATGATTCAACCATTTACACGTTTGCATGTGGCTGACAACTCTGGTGCGAAGGAACTGATGTGTATCCGCGTACTGGGTGGTACTGGACGCCGTACAGCAGCAATCGGTGATTTGATCGTTTGTTCCGTTAAACAAGCAACACCAGGCGGCGTTGTCAAAAAAGGTGATGTTGTTAGAGCGGTAGTTGTTCGTACGAAACGTTCCGTTCGTCGTAAAGATGGATCTTACATCGCATTCGACGAAAATGCAGCTGTTGTTGTTAAAGACGACAGAAGCCCTCGTGGAACACGTATCTTTGGACCAGTTGCTCGCGAACTTCGCGATAAAGACTACATGAAGATCGTTTCCTTGGCACCGGAAGTTATCTAATAAACACGGCACCAATAAGTTGAAGGTTAGTTATAGGAGGTGTAATAAATGCCTAGAGTGAAAAAAGTTCTGGAATCCCATAACAATAAACTGCACGTGAAGAAAGATGACGTGGTGCTTGTGATCAGTGGTAAAGACAAAGGCAAAAAAGGCCGTGTCATCGCTGCTTATCCTCGTGAAAACCGCGTTCTGGTAGAAGGCGTCAATATGGTGAAAAAACACCAAAAGCCGAACCAGCTGAATCCACAGGGTGGAATTATTGAGCAGGAAGCTTCGATTCATGTGTCCAACGTAATGCACATCGATCCGAAGACCGGCAAAGTAACCCGTATCGGTTACAAAGTTTTGGACAATGGTAAAAAAGTTCGGATTGCTAAAAGATCCGGAGAGATTATCGACTAATCTAGCCCTTAAGAAAGGAGGTTAAATCTTCATGGCAGCAAGAATGAAAGAACGTTTTCTTAACGAAATTACACCTGCTTTGATGCAGAAGTTTAACTATACAACTGTTATGCAAGTGCCTAAGATCGAGAAGGTTGTCATCAACATGGGTGTGGGTGACGCTGTTCAAAACTCCAAAGTACTTGATGCTGCAGTTAATGACATGCAGTTGATCGCTGGTCAAAAACCAGTAATCACTAAAGCTAAAAAATCCATCGCTGGTTTCAAACTACGCGAAAATATGCCGATTGGGGTTAAAGTAACACTGCGCGGAGAGCGTATGTATTACTTCTTGGACAAATTGTTCAACGTAACACTTCCACGTGTACGTGACTTCCGTGGTGTTTCCACTAAAGCCTTTGACGGCCGTGGTAACTACACACTTGGTCTTAAAGAACAATTGATCTTCCCCGAGATCGAATATGACAAAGTGGATAAAGTCCGCGGTATGGACATCGTTATTGTAACGACTGCTAAGACGGACGAGGAATCCCGCGAGCTGCTGGGTCAGCTGGGAATGCCTTTCGCAAAATAAAGTCGGTTAATCCATTTTCTCCGAAAATGTTTAGGAGGTGTCAGGCTAAGTGGCAAAAACTTCGATGAAAGTTAAACAACAACGTACGCCTAAGTTTAAAGTACGTGCATATACACGTTGCGAACGTTGTGGTCGTCCACATTCGGTACTGCAAAAGTTCAAAATTTGCAGAATTTGTTTCCGTGAATTAGCTTATAAAGGCCAGATCCCTGGCGTGAAAAAAGCAAGTTGGTAAGAAGTTTATAAACGGGAAGGAGGTTTACACACATGACTATGTCTGATCCTATTGCAGATATGCTTACTCGTATTCGTAACGCTAACATTGTGCGTCACGAGACGGTAGAAATGCCTGCTTCTACTATGAAGAAACAAATCGCTGACATTTTGAAGCGTGAAGGTTTCATCCGCGATGCGGAATTCGTTGAAGATAGCAAACAAGGGATTATCCGTATCTTCTTGAAATACGGCCCTAACCAAGAGCGTGTTATTTCTGGTTTGAAAAGAATCAGTAAACCAGGCCTTCGCGTATACACGAAGAGCAATGAAGTGCCTCGTGTACTCGGTGGTCTAGGAATCGCGATTATCTCCACATCTAAGGGAGTTATGACCGACAAAGAAGCTCGTCAATCAAAATCTGGCGGAGAAGTTGTCTGCTACATTTGGTAATAAACGTCACAAGATAAGGAGGTGCAACACATGTCTCGTATTGGTCGCAAACCAATCGCAGTACCTAGCGGTGTAGATGTCACTTTGGACAACGCCGTTATTACAGTAAAAGGTCCAAAAGGTTCTTTGACTCGTGAGCTTCATAAAGACATGAAGGTTACAGTTGAAAATAACGAAATTACCGTTGTTCGCCCGTCGGATAACAAATTGCATCGTTCACTTCACGGCACAACCCGCTCCGTTGTCAACAACATGGTAGCAGGTGTGACTGAAGGTTTCTCGAAATCTCTGGAACTGGTTGGGGTCGGATATCGTGCAAGCAAATCCGGAGATAAAATCGTTCTGAACGTTGGTTATTCCCACCCGGTTGAAATTACACCGGAAGCTGGTATCGAGTTCGAAGTTCCTGCGAACACGAAGATCATCGTTAAAGGTATCGATAAAGAACGCGTTGGCGCATACGCTGCTAAAATCCGTTCCGTTCGTGAACCAGAACCGTATAAAGGTAAAGGTATCAAATATGAAGGCGAGCGTATCATCCGCAAAGAAGGTAAAGCTGGTAAGAAGAAATAACCAGTTTAAACTTAATTGTAAGATACCCCGTGCATCTTAAAGTGAAGCTGTTTACGGCAAACTGAAGGGAGTGAAAGGGAAGTCATGATTACAAAAGAAGATAAAAACAAGGCTCGTCTCAAAAGACACCTGCGTGTTCGTAAGAAGATCCAGGGAACTACTGAGCGTCCACGTTTGAACGTATTCCGTTCTTCGAAACACATCTACGCTCAACTGATCGATGATGTTAAAGGGGTTACTATCGTATCCGCTTCTACACTTGATAAAGATCTGAGCGCTAACATCGGTAATGGCGGTAGCGTTGAAGCTGCAGCGAAAGTTGGCCAATTGGTCGCTGAGCGTGCCAAAGAAAAAGGATATGCAGTGGTCGTATTCGACCGCGGAGGTTACTTGTACCATGGACGGATTCAAGCATTGGCTGATGCAGCTCGTGAAGCTGGTCTTGAATTCTAGAATAATTCTTAAAAGGAGGTTAACGACTTGCGTGTAGATCCGAACAGTTTAGAACTGACAGAAAGAGTTGTACACATTAACCGTGTTGCAAAAGTTGTAAAAGGCGGACGCCGTTTCAGCTTTAGTGCACTTGTTGTTGTGGGCGACGGCAACGGCTACGTCGGTGCTGGTATCGGTAAAGCCGGCGAAGTTCCGGATGCCATCCGTAAAGGCATTGAAGACGCCAAGAAAAACCTGATTCACATCCCAATCGTAGGAACTTCGATTCCCCATCTCGTTACTGGACACTTCGGCGCAGGACGCGTGTTGCTGAAACCAGCATCAGAGGGTACTGGCGTTATCGCTGGCGGTCCAGTTCGTGCGGTATTGGAATTGGCAGGCGTTGGCGACATTTTGACAAAATCACTGGGTTCTTCGAATTCCATGAACATGGTCAATGCAACTTTGGAGGGACTTTCCCGTCTGAAACGCATTGAAGAGGTCGCGAAACTTCGCGGCAAATCTGTCGAAGAATTGCGCGGTTAAGGAGGGGAACGTCAATGGCAAAATTGCAAATTACCCTCGTACGTAGTGTAATCGGACGTCCAGAAACACAACGTGTTACTGTTAAGACGCTCGGCCTGCGTAAACTCAACACGACAGTGGTTCACAATGACAGTCCTGCAATTCGCGGAATGATCAATAAAGTGAGTCACTTGCTATCTGTAACTGAAATTGAAGGCTAAACGCCTCGCATAAATTAACAAACATAAGGAGGTGCAAACGATGAAGTTACATGAACTTGCTCCAGCTCCTGGTTCCCGCAAAGAACGCAATCGCGTTGGTCGTGGTCCTAGTAGCGGAAATGGTAAAACTTCCGGTCGCGGTCACAAAGGTCAAAACTCACGTTCTGGCGGTGGTGTTCGTCCGGGCTTCGAGGGTGGACAAAATCCGCTCTATCGTCGTCTGCCTAAACGTGGTTTCGTCAATCCTACCCGTAAAGAGTATGCGATTGTGAACCTGGAAGATCTGAATAGCTTTGCAGAAGGAACTGAAGTGACTCCGCAGTTGTTGCTTGAAACTGGTGTTGTCAAGAATTCCAAAAGCGGCATCAAGATTCTCGGCAACGGTGAGTTGACCGTAAAATTGACTGTACAAGCAAATAAGTTCTCTCAATCTGCGGTAGAGAAAATCGAGGCTGCCGGCGGTAAAACCGAGGTGATCTAATGTTCAAGACGCTTAAGAATATCTGGCATGTTGAAGATTTGCGCAAAAAGATCCTGTTTACCTTGTTCATTCTGTTTATCTACCGTATCGGTTCGTTTGTTCCGGTTCCTGGTGTAAACAAAGATGTACTGGCAACAGCAAATCAGAGCGGTGACGCTTTGATGGGACTATTGAACACCTTCTCGGGCGGAGCGCTCAAAAACTTCTCGATATTTGCGATCAGTATTTATCCGTACATTACAGCATCCATCATCGTGCAATTGCTGTCGATGGATGTTGTTCCCAAGTTTGCTGAATGGGCTAAACAAGGGGAGCACGGAAAAAAACAATTGGCGCAAATCACTCGTTACGGTACAGTGATATTAGCCCTGATCCAAGGTTTTGCTACGTCGATAGGGTTTAACCGGATATACAATACTCAAATGATGCCGAATGCGACATTTGCTGATTACTTGCTGGTTGCCATTATCTTGACGGCAGGTACTTCTTTCTTGATGTGGCTTGGTGAACAGATTACCGAAAAGGGAATCGGGAACGGGATTTCGATCCTGATTTTTGCGGGAATCGTCGCCGCCATACCGGGATATATCACAAGTACGGCTAACTCAAGTTTTATTCAGCCGGATCAGGTGTTCCTGAATATTCTTAAAGTCGTTATTGTGCTGATTGTGATTGTAGCGATTATTACAGCAGTTATCTTCGTGCAGCAAGGTATTCGGAAGATTCCTGTTCAATATGCTAAACGCGTAGTTGGCAACAAAATGTACGGTGGACAGAATACACATATTCCGCTGAAAATTAATGCGGCTGGTGTAATTCCGGTAATTTTCGCCGTATCATTGCTTCAGTTCCCAGTTGTTCTCTCCAGTTTCTGGTCAACACATGCCTGGGCACAATGGATTACCAAATATTTGGCAACCGATGCTCCGCTTGGTATGCTTCTGTATGTAGTGATGATCATCGGGTTTACGTTCTTCTATACGTTCGTGCAGATGAATCCTCAGCAGATGGCCGATAACATGAAGAAGAATGGTGGTTACATCCCAGGTATCCGTCCTGGTAAAGCTACAGAGAAATATCTGACTAGAGTAATGTCTCGTTTGACTATGTCAGGCGCGTTGTTCCTAGCTTTGATCTCTGTACTACCGATGTTCTTCGGTGCTTTATCCGGATTGCCCAAAGAAGTTCGAATTGGTGGTACTGCGCTCCTTATCGTAATCGGCGTGGCATTGGATACTATGAAGCAGATCGAGAGCCATTTGATCAAACGCCATTACAAAGGCTTCATCAATAAATAGGTGATAGGTTCCGGTGAAGCTTAAGTTTTTATTCTTCCCGGCACCTATTATGCTGTTTCTTGCTTGGTGGCGAACTTTTGGGGGGAGAGAGAAATCGTGAACATTTTATTCATGGGCCCTCCTGGGGCAGGCAAGGGAACACAAGCGGCAGAAATCGTTAAAGAATTTGGTATTCCTCATATTTCGACAGGAGATGCTTTCCGTTTGGCAATCAAACAGGAAACTCCGGTTGGATTGAAGGCCAAATCATTTATAGATCAAGGTTTGCTTGTACCAGATGATGTGACCATTGGGATAGTCGAAGAACGGCTGCAGCAGTCCGATTGCGAAAAAGGATTTCTATTGGATGGTTTTCCAAGAACTCTTTCGCAAGCGGAAGCGCTGGATGATATTCTTAGCCGTTTGAACACTTCTTTGGATCATGTCATCAACTTGAATGTTGACCGTGGATTGCTAATGGCGCGTCTTACTGGACGTCGTATCTGCAGCGTTTGCGGAGCATCCTACCATTTAATCTTCAACCCGCCGAAGCAAGATGGCATTTGCGACATTGATGGCGGTGAATTATATCAACGTCCGGATGACAACGAAGAAAGTGTAGGCAAGCGCCTGGATGAGTATGATAATAAAACAGCGCCGCTGCTTGCGTTTTATGATAATAAAGGTCTTTTGCGTCAGGTAAACGGGGAAAACGAAATTAATGTCGTTACTTCTGAAATCGTGTCTTTAATGCGGGGTTAATGTAATGATCATTTGTAAATCCGAACAGGAACTTGCCTTTATGAGGGAAGCTGGTCGAATTGTTGCCGAGAGTCACCGTCTTATTGCTCAGGCCATTGAGCCTGGCATTACAACGGGCGAGCTCGACAGAATCGCCGATCAATACATTCGCAGTCAAGATGCTGTGCCGTCTTTCAAAGGCTACAACGGTTTTCCTGCCAGCATTTGCGCTTCAGTCAACGAACAATTGGTGCATGGATTTCCAGGTAAACGTAAACTGATCGAAGGCGATATTGTTACGCTGGATATCGGTGCAGAGTACCGCGGTTATCACGGTGATTCCGCCTGGACCTACGGTGTGGGCAGCATTTCCGAAGAGGCTCAGCGTTTGCTGGACGTTACGGAAGGCTCCTTGTACGCGGGACTGGCGTTAGTTAAGCCGGATGTGCGCTTGTTTACAATCTCCCATGCTATTCAGCAATACATCGAAGAGGCTGGTTTCTCAGTCGTACGTGAGTATGTTGGTCATGGTATTGGGGCAAAACTGCATGAAGAACCGCAAATTCCGAATTATGGCATAGCGGACCGCGGACCACGTCTGAAACCGGGTATGGTGCTCGCGATTGAGCCGATGGTAAACGCAGGAAAGAGACATGTCAGAACACTGGAAGATAACTGGACTGTCGTTACGGTTGATGGCTCACTATGTGCTCACTTCGAGCATACAGTAGCAGTTACTCCGGACGGCATGGAAATTTTCACAAAACTGAATGCGTAGGTGATCTCCACTTGAATACTGTGAGCAGCCCGCAGGTTGGTCAATTAGTGAGAATTCTCAAAGGCAAAGATGCCGGAGAGGCAGCCGTTGTTATCGCAGTTGTTGATAGCAGATTTGTATACATTGCAGATGGAGACAAACGTAAGTTTGATGGGCCAAAGAAGAAGAATATTCTTCATCTTGAGCTCATACCCTTCATCAGCAGTGAGGTTGTGGACAGTTTGAAGGAAACTGGGCGGGTAACAAACGGAAAGCTGCGATTCGCAGTCATGAAGTATGCTGGACCCACCGGAATAAGTGCTGATGAGAAAGGAGACTAACTGTGGCTAAGGAAGATGTCATTGAAGTAGAAGGTACTGTCCTTGAACCGTTGCCAAATGCAACGTTTAAGGTTGAGCTTGAGAACGGTCATCAAATACTTGCCCATGTATCCGGTAAATTGCGGATGCACTTTATCCGTATTTTGACCGGAGACAAAGTGGTCGTGCAGTTATCGCCTTATGATTTATCAAAAGGTCGTATAACTTACCGTAAATAGATGGGAACTACGAAAAAAGTTTTGCTTCGCAAAACTTTGAGGAGGTAATTAACATGAAGGTAAGACCTTCTGTAAAGCCCATTTGCGAGAAATGTAAAGTAATCCGCCGCAAAGGGACTGTTATGGTGATTTGCGAAAATCCGAAACACAAACAAAAACAAGGTTAAGAAGGGGGTGTAGCGTAAAATGGCTCGTATAGCTGGAGTGGATTTGCCACGTGACAAACGCGTTGAGATCGCCTTGACTTATATTTTCGGAATCGGTAAAACGACTTCTCAGAAAATTCTTAATGAAACAGGCATTAGCGCTAATACACGTGTCCGTGATTTGACGGAAGATGAAGTCAGCAAACTGCGTGAAACGATCGACAAAACGGTTAAGGTTGAAGGTGACCTGCGTCGTGAAATTTCCTTAAATATTAAACGTCTTACTGAGATCGGCTGTTACCGCGGTGTTCGCCACCGTCGTGGATTGCCTGTTCGCGGTCAACGTACTAAAACGAATGCCCGTACCCGGAAAGGCCCGCGTCGTACGGTAGCAAACAAAAAGAAATAATAAGGGGGGATAAGAGACAATGGCTAAACCGAAAAAAGTCGTACGTACCAAACGTCGCGACCGTAAAAATATCGAATCCGGCGTGGCACATATTCGTTCCACGTTCAACAACACCATCGTTACCATCACGGATCCTCACGGAAATGCAATTTCCTGGGCAAGCTCCGGCGGCCAAGGATTTAAAGGTTCCCGTAAGTCCACTCCATTCGCAGCGCAAATGGCAGCTGAATCAGCAGCTAAAGCAGCTATGGAGCACGGCATGAAGTCGGTTGAGGTTATGGTTAAAGGACCGGGCGCGGGCCGCGAAGCAGCCATCCGTTCCCTTCAAGCTGCAGGGCTTGAAGTTAACCTTATTAAAGACGTAACTCCGGTTCCTCACAATGGATGCCGTCCGCCTAAGCGTCGTCGCGTATAGTGAAATCAGTATTGTGAATGTGGTATAATTCTGACGCATCTGCTAATAATAGGTGTTTAGGCATACTACATGATGCACCTGATGGGGTGACAGTTTCATATAGGAGCGACGTTGAAGGAGGGGTAAACTCGTGATAGAAATCGAAAAGCCGAAGATTGAGACCGTAGAAGCTAATGATGAAGGTACCTATGGGAAATTCGTAGTTGAACCGCTGGAACGTGGGTATGGCACGACTCTGGGGAACTCGCTTCGCCGGATATTGCTTTCTTCGCTTCCAGGAGCCGCAGTGACTTCGGTCCAAATTGACGGCGTTCTGCATGAGTTCTCGACCGTTCCAGGCGTAATGGAAGATGTGACGGAAATCATTCTGAACCTTAAAGCCTTGTCTCTGAAGATTCATTCAGACGAGGAAAAAGTGTTCGAGATTGATGCTGAAGGGGAAGGCATCGTTACCGCAGGTGATATCCGTGCGGACAGCGATGTTGAGATCCTCAATCCGGATCTTCACATTGCAACGCTGGGACCTGGTGCGAGACTTCATATGCGTATTTTTGCAGGCCGTGGTCGCGGCTATGTCCAAGCGGACCGGAACAAACGTGACGATCAGCCAATTGGTGTTATTCCAGTTGACTCCATCTACACTCCAATTTCACGCGTTAACTACGGCATAGACAATACACGTGTTGGTCAAGTGACTAACTACGACAAATTGACGCTTGAAATTTGGACGGATGGAAGTATCAGACCGGAAGAGGCTGTAAGCCTCGGAGCCAAAATTTTGAACGAGCACCTCGTTCTGTTCGTAGGTCTTACGGACGAAGCGAAAGACGCCGAAATTATGGTTGAAAAAGAAGAAGACAAAAAAGAAAAAGTACTTGAGATGACAATCGAAGAGCTTGATCTTTCTGTTCGTTCCTACAACTGCCTCAAACGTGCTGGTATTAATACCGTACAAGAGCTTACCACGAAGACTGAAGAAGATATGATGAAGGTGCGTAACCTTGGTCGCAAATCTTTGGAAGAAGTTCAGGAAAAGCTTGAGGAACTTGGTTTGGGTCTCCGCACAGAAGAATAGCTGCAGATTGCTTTAGTAAAGGAGGGAAAACACAATGGCATACCAAAAATTGGGCCGTGATTCCAGTGCGCGTAAAGCGTTATTTCGCGACATGGTAACGGATCTGTTTTTATACGAGCGCATCCAAACAACGGAAGCTAAAGCGAAAGAAGTTCGTTCTATCGCTGAAAAGCTGATCACTAAAGCTAAAAAAGGTGATCTTCATGCTCGTCGTCAAGTAGCTGCATTTGTTCGCCGCGAGACTGTTGATGGTGAACAAGATGCAATTCAAAAATTGTTCTCTGACATTGCTCCTCGTTACACTGAGCGTCCAGGTGGATACACTCGTATCCTTAAACTAGGACCTCGTCGTGGCGACGCTGCGCCTATGGTTTATCTTGAATTGGTAGACCGCGCGTAGTATCACAAGTATTGATTTCCGATGCTTCCCTTTCATCCAGCCCTCTTTGGAGTAAAGATGGGGGAAATATCAGCGTTATTGTGCTGCAGAGGCGCAAGACTCTGCTGTACTAATAACCGTGGGAATCACCTTGGTTCAATTGAAGGAGCTCCCGCAGGGGCTCTTTTTTTTGAAATTAAGGATCCTATAGGACTTGTAGTTCTATATATGAAAAATGGATGCCGTCCTACTAGGGACGGCGAAGCCATTTCTTCAAATAGAAGATCAGACAGTGCTTCGATCGACGTTCTGCTGACCGGTTTAAAAAGGAGAACGGAATGCGTAATCTATTGATGAAGGTCAATTATGACGGAACGAATTATGATGGCTTTCAGACCCAGCCTCAGGGCAATACGATTCAGGATCGGCTGGAGCAAGCCATACTCCATCTGACAGGTGAGAAGCTTAAGATTACTGCTTCAGGCCGCACAGATGCCGGAGTACATGCCTATGGCCAGCCTTTTAACTTTACAACCTCCTCTCGAATCCCAACTGAACGTTGGTGTCTAGCGCTTAATGCCCGGCTGCCACAAGACATCGTGGTTACAGAGGCTAGGGAAGTTCCGCTAACGTTTCACTCTCGTAGAGGGGCTAAGCGTAAAACTTACCGATACACGATTAATGGCAACAGGTTTCCAGATCCGTTTCAACGGCGCTGGCAGCTTCACCATCCAGTGAAGTTGGATATTCCTGCGATGCAGCAAGGCTTAACGCAAATTATAGGGACACATGACTTCACTTCGTTTGCATCACGACGGTCTACGAAGACTTCTCATGTACGAACGATCTTTGAAGCTCATATGGAAGTAGACCGCAGTATGTGCCGACCCTCTTCATCAGATCAAGGAGTTATCCATACTTATATAACAGGTAGTGGATTTCTTCAGCACATGGTTCGCATTATTATGGGGACTTTGATCCATGTGGGGGAAGGTAAAATACCTGCTGATAAGGTTGCTGAAATATTGGCAGCATGTGATCGATCACATGCTGGTCCAACAGCTGTGGCCATGGGGTTAGCTTTGTGGAGTGTTGAATATGACGAGATTGAAAGTGAATAGTTTTTTCTATAAATTTCTTCCTGATTAATAGGCTAAATGTTTAAAAATCACTTGCACTTGTTATGTTTATACTGTAATATAAAAGTTGTGTTTTCTTGATGGCTATCCCACAGCCCCGATCGAGAAAATGCCAAAAAAATGCTTTGCTTAACTCACATAATCGTAATTCAATGAGAAACAAGATATACGAAACAGAAGATTTTCGTACGAGAACAAGGAGGAAACATTCATGCGTACCACCTATATGGCGAAGCCGAACGAAGTTGAACGCAATTGGCACATTATTGATGCCGAAGGCAAAACACTCGGTCGTTTGGCCAGCGAAGCCGCTGCTTTGATCCGTGGCAAACACAAACCGCAATTCACTCCACACGTTGATACAGGAGATTTCGTTATCGTAATCAACGCTGAGAAAATTCACTTGACCGGTAAGAAATTGCAAAACAAAAAATACTACCGTCACTCGATGCACCCAGGTGGTTTGAAAGTTACTAATGCTGAAACTCTGCTGAATACTAAACCAGAACGCGTAATTGAATTCGCGGTTCATGGTATGATTCCTAAGACTCGTCAAGGGGACCACATGAAGCTGAGATTGAAAGTATATGCAGGCGCCGAGCATCCACATGCAGCACAAAAACCTGAAGTTTACGAACTTCGCGGATAAGAATAGAGGAGGACAGTTTCATGGCACAAGTACAATACTATGGGACAGGTCGTCGTAAACATTCGGTAGCACGTGTTCGCCTTGTACCGGGTGAAGGACGCATTGTCATTAACAAACGTGAGATGGACGAATATTTCGGTGTGGAAACACTGAAAATGATCGTAAAACAACCTTTGAACCTGACTGAAACACTGGGCAACTACGATGTAATCGTTCTTGCACATGGTGGCGGCATTTCCGGTCAAGCTGGAGCAATTCGTCACGGTATCTCCCGTGCATTGCTTAAAGTTGACCCTGAATATCGCGGTGCATTGAAGAAAGCCGGCTTCCTGACTCGTGACCCACGTATGAAGGAACGTAAGAAATACGGCTTGAAGGCTGCACGTCGTGCGCCTCAGTTCTCGAAACGTTAATATTTACAGAATTCAACCCTTGGCCATATGGCCAAGGGTTTTATTTTTTGTTGCCCCTTTCCACAAGAAATGGGCTTTTTTTGCATCTATTTACTAATTCTAACGGTTGAAACGCATTGACTTCCTCAGTAAAAGTTATATACTATTTCATATAGAATTAGTTGGTTTTATTACTTCTTTTACCTCATTTATTCATACGATTAATATTTTGGATGGAGGAATACCTTAATGAACCTGCTCGAGAAAGAAGATTTAATCAAAGTTAAGGCCGAAGAATTAGAAACTGCTTCACCCGAGGAAATTATCCGCTGGGCTGTAGAAACATTTCCTAACATTACTTTTGCCTGCAGCTTTGGTGCCGAAGATGTAGTGCTAGTTGATATGCTTCACAAAGTTAGTCCGTCTACAGACGTCTTTTATCTCGATACAGATTATCATTTTAAGGAAACCTATGAGACCCGAGATTTGATGGCAGATAAATACGGGCTGGAGTTCGTACGAGTGTCTCCACAAATCACTCCGCAGGAGCAAGCACTTCAACACGGTGATGCGTTATGGACAGTAGACCCTAACCAATGCTGTGGGATTCGTAAAGTAGAGCCGCTGACTCGTATCCTATCTCAATATGAAGCTTGGATTACAGGCATTCGTCGTGACCAAGCGCCTACCCGTGCTAATGCCAAAAAGGTTGAGTATGATTATAAATTTGGTTTGGTTAAGTTTAATCCAATTGCGGATTGGACAACCGAAGATGTATGGAACTATATTCGTGAAAATGATGTAATTTATAACCCTCTACATGACCGTAACTATCCAAGTATCGGCTGTGAGCAATGTACACGTCAGGTTATGCCTGGTGAAGATCCGCGTGCTGGACGTTGGGCTGGATCAGAGAAGACTGAGTGCGGATTACACAAGTAGGACCTATCCCCGTGAGAACACAGAAGGAGAGACGATAATGACTTCAATACGTCCGCATGGCGGAACATTAGTTAACTGTGTAGTAGAGGGTACAGAAAGAGAAGAATTACTGCAGCTTGCACGTGATTATAAGGCGATTGCCGTGAACACCTGGACTTTATCTGATTTGGATCTAATTGCGGTAGGTGCATTTTCTCCACTGACTGGATTTTTGAATGAACAAGATTATCACTCCGTAGTCAAAAACATGCGTTTAGCAGATGGCACAGTGTGGAGCATTCCAATAACACTTGCTGTAGAAGAGGATGTGGCCTCTGGGTTAGCTATTGGAGACAAGGTATCTCTAATCGGTGAAGAGGATGGCGAGATCTACGGTTTTTTGGATATTGAGAGTATTTATACGGTTGATCAAAACCTTGAAGCGCAAAATGTATTCAAAACAACAGACCCTGAACATCCAGGAGTAAGTAAGCTGTTGGCCCGCCCGGCTATCTATGTAGGAGGACCAATTTCAGTGCTGAATAGACCACAGCCAGAAAAGTTCGGAGAATTTTATTTTGACCCTTCAGCTACACGTAAGATATTTGCAGACAAAGGCTGGAGAACAGTTGTAGGCTTCCAGACGCGTAACCCAGTTCATCGAGCACATGAATATATTCAAAAATGCGCTATGGAGGTTGTAGACGCTCTGTTCTTAAACCCGCTAGTGGGTGAGACGAAGTCTGATGATGTACCGGCAAATGTACGAATGAAGAGCTACCTGGCGCTTTTGGAGAATTATTATCCTGAGGATCGTACCTTTCTAGGTGTTTTCCCGGCGGCCATGCGTTATGCTGGTCCGAGAGAAGCGATTTTTCATGCTATGGTTCGCAAAAATTACGGCTGCACCCATTTTATTGTCGGACGTGACCATGCGGGCGTAGGTGATTACTACGGAACTTATGAAGCGCAAGAAATTTTCGCGAATTTCACCGCTGAGGAACTTGATATTACTCCATTATTTTTTGAACACAGCTTCTTCTGTAAAAAATGCGGAAATATGGCTTCCAGTAAAACCTGCCCACATCCTGGCGACGATCATATGACTTTGTCGGGTACAAAGGTACGGGCTTTGCTTCGGGAGGGTCAATGTCCGCCTCCTGAATTTACGCGACCTGAGGTTGCGCAGATTCTAATTGAAGGCATGACTCAAGAAGTAACAGCTTAATCATCGTTAGCTAGTACTATTTGGCCTTCTTGTCCCATATAGATGAGTATTATCTATCGGGACGAGGGGGTCTTTGTTATGTCTGGCCGAAAACACAGTAAAGTCTCGGTCTGGATCTCATGGAGCAGTATCAAAAAATGTATGCTGGGCGCGACACTGCTGGCTATAATGATCGGCATTATAGCGTATGACATGCCTACTGCCAAAACGTTAAATTATTGGAGTCTGCCTTTGTCTGGTAAAGTGATCGCTATCGACGCTGGACATGGGGGAGCAGATGGAGGGGCAGTTAGCCGGGAAGGGTTAATTGAGAAAGACATTAATCTTGCAGTCTCTCTTTATTTACGTGATTACCTGCAACAGGCAGGGGCTATTGTTGTAATGACCCGTGAAGGGGATTATGATTTGGCTCAGGAGGGCACTAAGGGCTATTCTAAGCGCAAGACTGAAGATCTTAAGCAAAGAGTAAGAAGTATTGAAGAGAAGGGCGCAGATCTTTTTATAAGCGTTCACATGAACAGCGTGCCTTCAAACCGATGGAGCGGGGCGCAGACCTTTTACTATCCCAATCACAAGGATAATAAAGCTATCGCAGAGTTTGTACAGAGTGAGCTGAAGACTACACTGGAGAATACTGATCGTGTAGCTAAGACTGTAAATACTGTTTATCTACTAAAAGCATTAAAAATACCTGCGATCCTTGTAGAGGTCGGTTTTTTGTCGCACCCTCAGGAATCAGTTCTGCTCGGAGATGATGTTTATCAACGCAAGGTAGCGACTAGCATATATCGTGGCATTCTTCGTTATGCTTCCGAGTAGCCGGGACTACTCATCAGGAGATGGGTAATGCTATAATAGACAAAAACTCCGGAAGAATTCTCCTCCGGAAAGGAAACAGAGGTGCTTTCCATGCTGACTAGGGAACATATCCAGGAAATACTGCAGTCAATAACAGACCCGGAAACCGGAAAAAGCCTTGTGGAACTACAGCTGATCCGTGACATTATGATTAAAGAAGATCGTATATCTTTATCAATCGTATGTCTGGATCCTGAAGAGCAAAGTCGCATGGATCTAGAACAACGGGTTCGTGAGTTGCTTGAAGCAGGTGGAGTCACTAATGTGCATATCCGGCTGCGTGATGCAACCGATTATGAACGTGCTCTGCTTCGCGGAGAGAGTGCCGGGGAAGAGCCGTTGGTTGATGAACCGGGGAAACTTAAGGGACATGCAGCTGGCCTTGACGATCATGAATTAATCAATGAGAACTCTGGTGTTAACTTTATCGCCATTGCCAGTGGTAAAGGCGGTGTTGGAAAGTCTACAGTTACTGTGAATTTGGCAGTAGCTTTGGCTAGAAAAGGTAAAAAGGTTGGATTGATTGATGCGGACATTTATGGGTTTAGCATCCCTGATATGATGGGAATCGAAGAGGGACCCGTTGTAGAAGAGGGAATCATTATTCCTGTGGAACGTTTCGGAGTGAAGGTCATGTCTATGGGCTTCTTTATCCGTGAGAATAGTCCGGTAATTTGGCGGGGACCTATGCTTGGCAAAATGCTGCGCCAATTCTTCGGTGATGTGGGCTGGGGAGAACTTGATTATATGCTGCTTGATCTTCCTCCAGGTACAGGTGATGTGGCGCTTGACGTACATCAGATGCTCCCTCACAGCAAAGAGATTATTGTTACTACCCCTCATGCTACCGCAGCGTTTGTGGCGGCTAGAGCGGGCTCTATGGCTCTGCAGACAGAACATGAGATTATTGGGGTCATTGAGAACATGGCTTATTATGAGTGTAAAGACTGCGGTAAAAAAGATTATATTTTTGGCAGAGGCGGAGGCGCTCGGCTTGCGGAGACACTCCATACCGAGCTGCTTGCACAAGTTCCATTGGGCGCACCGGACAACCATATTTCTGAACCGGATTTCTCACCTTCCGTATACAAGGAAGACACAGCTACTGCGTTGTTGTTTGCTGATATCGCCGATAAGCTGATTGCGAAATATGAGCACTAATTATTGTGCATAAAAAGAGGCCGTCCCACTTTGTTAGGTGGGATAAGGCCTCTTTTTTGTTATGTGCTTGAATCATCGCCGCTACCGCTGCCACTTTCACCACCGCTGCCGCTGCCTTCCTGTTTATCGCCGCTTTCGCCGCCCTTTTTCTGTTCCTTCGGTTCGAGCTCGTCCTGAACGACCTTTTTAAGTAAATTCAATACCTCCATCCGGAATAATGGAGTCTGCATAGATTCCTGGATGGTCTTCATGGATTGCTTTCGGTAGTCAGGTGTTTTGGTGAGATTAAGAAACATGGTCATCATTTCTGGAGACTTCATGATTTCCTCGACGGATTTTTGATAGGTGGGATCTTTAATTAGTTGCAGGTGCAATTCTTTGCTTTGTGATTGAATGGCTTTAGCAAAATCGCCTGCGAACTTGGGATCAGTCATAATTTTCTCGATTTCCTTTTGATATTCCGGTGCAGTGAGGGTATCTTTAACAGCGGTTTTTATATCCTCTGTTGTTTGAAGTGGCATCATTTTCATACTCATTCCGCTGGTGCCTCCAGAACTGGAATTTGATAATGATTCCTCAACTGCTTTTTTTCCATCTTCACTTTTTAATATATCAATAACCATGGTCTTCATTTCTTTATAACTGCCCTGACCAGAAGAAGAACTGCTCTGCTCACTTCCGCAAGCCGTTAAGGCCATAACAAAGCTTAAAGCCAAACCCACAGATCCGATAAATCTCCATTTCATTGGCGCTGCCCTCCTTTATTAGGATTCTCCAGTTGTATTATGCCGCATTAACACACATTTATGTTGCTGATGTAATGGTGTTTTGTCGGTATCCTTGGTAAAATAAATCTGACATAGGGGAGGTGAAGTGGCTGAGTATAAAAAAATGGTTTTATTTATTTTGGACAACCCTTCTAATAGGAGCGGGCGGAGCAGTAATCGCAGGTCTGGCACTGCAATTCGTGAACGGTCGAATTGATTTCAAAAGTGTCGCTGATTTCTTTTTATACCCGCTGATACTATTCGGCTACGGTATGCTTGTCAGTGTTTATGCGCAACTTGGTTTTTTTGCTTATCTAATTTTAAATTACATGGGCAATGGTGTTTTCCCGCCAAAAATTTGGAAATACATACAACTGGTGCTTTCTGTGCTCGCATTGCTTGAACTGATTTTTTTGCGTACCGTCGTTGGCGGGGAAAGAAGTGTCTTGTCTGATCTAATATTAGGAATCTTTATTTTGTTAGCTGCCATTATTGTGTCTTATTTCAAAGTGAAAAGTACAAACATCTCAGCTTGGATTCCAACCCTCTTTTTTATGACAGCTATTTCAATTGTGGAAATTATCGGCGTGCTCCGTATAGGTGTTGATAGTGCGACAGTGTTTATTGTTGTTCCGCTCATCGCCTGTAATGCATTCCAAATTTTGATGCTTCACCGTATTCTCAAGCCGGCAGCCGGATAAAGGCTGGGGCGAATTCAGCAAATCATGAACCCCGTGCTCTGGCCTTCAGAAAACGGGGTTTTTTGCTCTAGAATGTATCCTAACGATTAAAATCCGCTGGAGGAGGTTAATCTTAAAGAACAATAGAGCGGATTCTTTGTGTGTAGCAACGCTCACAAAACTAAGCAGATGCTTCCGAAGTGAGTTTTGTACGAAGTTTTTCAATGATGCACATGCTTTACAAAACTAAGCGTATGCTTCCGAAGCAGTTTTGTACGAAGTAATACAAGCGTAGCAACGCTCACAAAACTAAGTAGATGCTTCCGAAGTGAGTTTTGTACGAAGTTTTTCAATGATGCACATGCTTTACAAAACTTTTAGGAGGGGAATATATGGACATCAAGCGTTATATGATAAAAGACACAAATGAAATCCAGCTTAACAAGCTGGACCCGGACGATACAGGTAACTTTAAATCAAAAAAAGAAGCAGAAGCCAAAACAGAGCAGTTAAAGGAACGGTTGGCAGAGCTTCAAGATATTCTTTTTGCACAGAAAAAGCATTCACTGCTCGTAATTCTGCAAGGGATGGATTCCAGCGGTAAGGATGGAACGGTTAAACATATTTTTTCAGGGATTAATCCACAAGGCTTTATAGTGACCAGCTTCAAGAAACCTTCTCTGGAGGAAGAAGCTCACGATTTCTTATGGAGAGTGCATCAAAAGACACCCCCTAAAGGCTACATCTCTGCATTTAACCGCTCACACTATGAAGATGTATTGGTACCGCGGGTACATGGGGGATTGAAAAAGGATGATTTGAAGCGCCGCTTTCGTTACATACGGCAGTTTGAGGAGATGCTGGTGGAAGAGGGAACGACAGTTATCAAGCTTTTTCTGCATATTTCAAAAGAGAAGCAGCTTAAGAAAATCAAAGAACGGCTTGAAGATCCCAAAAAACACTGGAAATTTGACGCAAGTGATCTACAGGAGCGGGAGTTTTGGGATGATTACCAAGAGGCATATGTAGATGTTTTTAAGGAGTCAAGTATTGATAAAGCACCCTGGTACTGGATACCAGCCAATCATCAATGGTACCGCAACTATTTGGCCTTATCCATCGTTGTAAAGACACTGGAGAGTCTGGATCTGAGCTATCCGAAGCTGAATACCCCCACACCCGACATATCGGAGCTCATTTCCCCGCGTCATTAATATTTGGATAAAACCAACATCTATTGCGGTACCTAAGATTGGGAGGAGCGTTACAGCCCGGCAGCATCCTCTAAGGCACTATTTAGTGAGGCCGAGTCGCGAACCTCTTTACCCTCTGCGTTGCTTTGGCTGATCAGCTCAGAGACGGTAACGAATTCATAACCTTGTCTGCGGAGCTCATCGATAATTTGCGGAAGAGCTTCGTGAGTTTGTTTGCAGGAATCACTGGCATGTAGAAGAACGATATCACCAGGATGTGCTTTAGTCGTTACACGCTTCACGATATTGTCTACACCTATGTTCTTCCAGTCTAGAGAGTCTGTGTCCCACTGGATGACTTTGTAACCAAGATCATTGGCCACTTGCAGAACTCTTTTGTCAAAATCACCATTAGGCATACGAATTAAATTTGGTTCTTTACCGGTTAATTCTGTAAGCACAGTGTGAGCCGTTGTGATCTGAGTGCGAATCTCTTCGTTACTTAGAGTGCTGTAATTGACGTGTTTATGGCCATGGCTGCCAATTTCGAATCCTGCGTTTTTAATGCTTGTTACAATATCCGGGTGAGTCTTACTCCATGGTGACGATAGGAAAAAGGTGGCTTTGTCCACTTTCTTGTCTTCAAGTACCTTCAAAATTGGTTCGGGTCTCTTTTCCCCCCAGCTAATATCGAAGGTTAGGGCAATCAGCTTCTTCTCTGTTGGCACACTGTAAATGGCAGAAGGTCCAGCCTCAGAAAAAACGGTGATATTACCCCTCTCGACATAGACAACTCCAGCAGCAAGAAGCACAGCGGCGAAGATATAGATGAACCTTTTGATCTTTTTGCCGCTGAATACATAAAAAGAATTCATTAATGACAGCGCTCCTCTCCCATGCGAAATGCTTGTTTGTTCTAAATGTATGCTCGTACCGCACGGTTATGACCTAAGAAACAGAGATCACAATTTCAGGAGGTATTTATGTTGTCGTTCTTCACGTTTGTTAAAGATATTAAATCGATCCGCAAGGCTTTGCTGCTATCCTGTCTGCTCTTCGTAATAGGAGCGGTTGTTGGCTGGGTAGCGACAAGTAGTCTGGAAAAACTATTGGTTCAGCAATTGGAAGGGCTTAGTGAGATCAGCGGAAACTTAAGAGACACCGCTAATCCGCAATGGAACTTCTTTGTATTTATATTTCTGAATAACGCCATCAAGGGCGTGGTTATTATTTTCCTGGGAGCGTTGTTCGGCATATTGCCAGCTATATTCTTATTTATAAACGGAGCGGTAATTGGCTACTTGATACATTTATCCGCACTGCAAGGACAGGATTTGTTCGATTTAATCGTAAAAGGATTGCTGCCACACGGGATTATAGAGATTCCGGCAATCATTATCGCGTGTGCCTTTGGGCTGCACTTTGGCGGAAAAGTGATTTCAAGTCTATTTCGATCTACAGATAGAAAAGAGGAGAGAAGCGCAGACTGGTCTGCTTTCATGCGTCAAACACTTACGGCTTCCATATGGACTGTAATCCTGTTATTTGTTGCAGCCATTATTGAAAGTACAATTACTTTTTCACTTTTATCATAAAACTTCCGGGAATAGAGCATAACATTAAGGGCGTTCATCCAAGGATTGCCTAAAGGTAAGGAGTATATAATCTAGACGAAACCATAAAGGGAATTTTTAATAATTATGGTTATAAAAAGAGGACTCCGGTTAATCTAGTGTAAGAGGATCTTAAGGCAGCTTTCTCCATGAGATGTACTTACTGATTATGCAAAAAAGGTTTTGGGGGTTTAGAGAAGGTGTTAATTGCAACTTCATGAAGGAGGCCAAGCATATGTTGGGAATGTTGTTTAACGAAAAGGAATGCAAGGAACTGGATTATGTTTTGAGAAAAGAACTAGATGAGATGCTGTTAGATTTGAGTGATCAGCGCTTGGACCAAAATATCAGGCACGCCATCGCTAATAGATATAAGACTGTATTCCGGATGTATGCTCGCTTCGCTCCTCAGAAAGAGCTTTCCAAGTATGCATGGGGTGGGCGTTCTTCTCAGTATAAACACTGAAGATATACGAGAATTGCTACAGTTTTATAAAGTTTTCAGATTATTTAATAAAATAGCTTGACTAAAAAGGAGTGCTCATGATAAATTATATCTCGCGCTCCTTTTGCTTGTGTAAAAGGAAAGCGGAAGGCAAGAAAAATTGAAAAAAAGATTTTTCAAAAAAAAGACTTGCCAAACAGCTTAACACTGTGATATATTATAAAGGTCGCCGCTGATAAACAACGACGACGAAATGACAGATATTGATCTTTGAAAACTGAACAACGAGTGAGTGGGAAATCACGCAAGTGAAATCCAAAATTAGAGAATTAATTTTCTCGTCAGATGTTTCAAAATGAGCATATCGCTCTTTTCAATACTAATTGGAGAGTTTGATCCTGGCTCAGGACGAACGCTGGCGGCGTGCCTAATACATGCAAGTCGAGCGGAGTTATTTTGAAAGCTTGCTTTCAAAATAACTTAGCGGCGGACGGGTGAGTAACACGTAGGCAACCTGCCCTTCAGACTGGGATAACTACCGGAAACGGTAGCTAATACCGGATAATTTCTTTTTTCTCCTGAGAGAAGAATGAAAGACGGAGCAATCTGTCACTGAGGGATGGGCCTGCGGCGCATTAGCTAGTTGGTGGGGTAACGGCCCACCAAGGCGACGATGCGTAGCCGACCTGAGAGGGTGAACGGCCACACTGGGACTGAGACACGGCCCAGACTCCTACGGGAGGCAGCAGTAGGGAATCTTCCGCAATGGGCGAAAGCCTGACGGAGCAACGCCGCGTGAGTGATGAAGGTTTTCGGATCGTAAAGCTCTGTTGCCAGGGAAGAACGTCCGGTAGAGTAACTGTTACCGGAGTGACGGTACCTGAGAAGAAAGCCCCGGCTAACTACGTGCCAGCAGCCGCGGTAATACGTAGGGGGCAAGCGTTGTCCGGAATTATTGGGCGTAAAGCGCGCGCAGGCGGCTATTTAAGTCTGGTGTTTAAACCTTGGGCTCAACCTGAGGTCGCACTGGAAACTGGGTGGCTTGAGTACAGAAGAGGAAAGTGGAATTCCACGTGTAGCGGTGAAATGCGTAGATATGTGGAGGAACACCAGTGGCGAAGGCGACTTTCTGGGCTGTAACTGACGCTGAGGCGCGAAAGCGTGGGGAGCAAACAGGATTAGATACCCTGGTAGTCCACGCCGTAAACGATGAGTGCTAGGTGTTAGGGGTTTCGATACCCTTGGTGCCGAAGTTAACACAGTAAGCACTCCGCCTGGGGAGTACGGTCGCAAGACTGAAACTCAAAGGAATTGACGGGGACCCGCACAAGCAGTGGAGTATGTGGTTTAATTCGAAGCAACGCGAAGAACCTTACCAGGTCTTGACATCCCTCTGAATCCACTAGAGATAGTGGCGGCCTTCGGGACAGAGGAGACAGGTGGTGCATGGTTGTCGTCAGCTCGTGTCGTGAGATGTTGGGTTAAGTCCCGCAACGAGCGCAACCCTTAACTTTAGTTGCCAGCAGGTTAAGCTGGGCACTCTAGAGTGACTGCCGGTGACAAACCGGAGGAAGGTGGGGATGACGTCAAATCATCATGCCCCTTATGACCTGGGCTACACACGTACTACAATGGCCGGTACAACGGGAAGCGAAGCCGCGAGGTGGAGCCAATCCCATCAAAGCCGGTCTCAGTTCGGATTGCAGGCTGCAACTCGCCTGCATGAAGTCGGAATTGCTAGTAATCGCGGATCAGCATGCCGCGGTGAATACGTTCCCGGGTCTTGTACACACCGCCCGTCACACCACGAGAGTTTACAACACCCGAAGTCGGTGGGGTAACCCGCAAGGGAGCCAGCCGCCGAAGGTGGGGTAGATGATTGGGGTGAAGTCGTAACAAGGTAGCCGTATCGGAAGGTGCGGCTGGATCACCTCCTTTCTATGGAGAATCGTTCTCTGCAATGAGAACATTCAAATCGGAAGCTAAGCTTCCACAATAGAACCCTCGGGTTCGAACACTCACTCGTGTTCAGTTTTGAAAGAGCAAGTCTCTTTCGTATGCGTTTGGTGGCGATAGCGGAGGGGTTCCACACGTACCCATCCCGAACACGACCGTTAAGCCCTCCAGCGCCGATGGTACTTGGACCGAAGGGTCCTGGGAGAGTAGGACGTTGCCAAGCGGACAACCAATTCATTGGTTGATTCACAATGTTATATATGTTATATGGGCTTTTAGCTCAGTTGGTTAGAGCGCACCTCTGATAAGGGTGAGGTCGGTGGTTCGAGTCCACCAAGGCCCACCATATAACATTATAGAGTAATTTTATGGGGCCATAGCTCAGCTGGGAGAGCGCCTGCCTTGCAAGCAGGAGGTCAGCGGTTCGATCCCGCTTGGCTCCACCATAAATTTTTAAATGAATAACTTTTTCAACTTGATCCTTGAAAACTGGATACCGAAACGAATTTGCGTTTTAGAACATCTTTTAGCAACTTGTGCAAACAAGTAAATGTTATTAGTGAGATTTTTCTTCGGAAGAATCAAGGTTAAGCTAATAAGAGCACACGGAGGATGCCTAGGCGCCAGGAGCCGACGAAGGACGTGGCGAACAACGAAACTGCCTCGGGGAGCTGTAAGCAAGCTTTGATCCGGGGGTGTCCGAATGGGGAAACCCAGCTGTGGTAATTCGCAGTTACTCATACCTGAATACATAGGGTGTGTAGAGGCAGACCAGGGGAACTGAAACATCTAAGTACCCTGAGGAAGAGAAAACAATAGTGATTCCGTCAGTAGCGGCGAGCGAACGCGGAACAGCCTAAACCTAAGAGCTTGCTCTTAGGGGTTGTGGGACGTCTCACATGGAGTTACAAAGGAATATGGTAGGTGAAGAGGTCTGGAAAGGCCCGCGATAGAGGTAAAAGCCCTGTAACCTAAACTGTATTCTCTCCGAGACGGATCCCGAGTAGTGCGGGGCACGTGAAACCCCGTATGAATCCAGCAGGACCATCTGCTAAGGCTAAATACTACCTGGCGACCGATAGTGAAACAGTACCGTGAGGGAAAGGTGAAAAGCACCCCGGAAGGGGAGTGAAATAGAACCTGAAACCGTGTGCTTACAAAAAGTCAGAGCCCTATTAATGGGTGATGGCGTGCCTTTTGTAGAATGAACCGGCGAGTTACGTTTAACATGCAAGGTTAAGCCGAGAAGGTGGAGCCGCAGCGAAAGCGAGTCTGAATAGGGCGAATTAGTATGTGGACGTAGACCCGAAACCGTGTGATCTACCCCTGTCCAGGGTGAAGGTGCGGTAACACGCACTGGAGGCCCGAACCCACGTACGTTGAAAAGTGCGGGGATGAGGTGGGGGTAGCGGAGAAATTCCAATCGAACTCGGAGATAGCTGGTTCTCCCCGAAATAGCTTTAGGGCTAGCCTCGGTATAAGAGTAGTGGAGGTAGAGCACTGATTGGGTGCGGGGTCCGCAAGGATTACCAAGCTCAGTCAAACTCCGAATGCCATATACTTATTGCCGGGAGTCAGACAGTGAGTGCTAAGATCCATTGTCAAAAGGGAAACAGCCCAGACCATCAGCTAAGGTCCCCAAGTGTGTGTTAAGTGGGAAAGGATGTGGAGTTGCACAGACAACCAGGATGTTGGCTTAGAAGCAGCCACCATTGAAAGAGTGCGTAATAGCTCACTGGTCGAGTGACTCTGCGCCGAAAATGTAACGGGGCTAAACACACCACCGAAGCTATGGCTAGATACGTATGTATCTGGGGTAGGGGAGCGTTGTGTAGGGGTTGAAGGTGTACTGAAAAGAGCGCTGGACACTACACAAGTGAGAATGCCGGTATGAGTAACGAAAAGATCAGTGAGAATCTGATCCGCCGAAAGCCCAAGGTTTCCTGAGGAAGGCTCGTCCGCTCAGGGTAAGTCGGGACCTAAGGCGAGGCCGAAAGGCGTAGTCGAAGGACAACAGTTTGAAATTACTGTACCACCGTAATCCGCTATGAGCGATGGGGTGACGCAGGAGGGTAGTGACGCGGACTGATGGATGTCCGTCTAAGCAGTGAGGCTGATGTGTAGGCAAATCCGCACATCATTAAGGCTGGGCTGTGATGGGGAGCGAAAATTGTAGTAGCGAAGGTCATGATCTCACACTGCCAAGAAAAGCCTCTAGCCAGGAGAAGGTGCCCGTACCGCAAACCGACACAGGTAGGCGAGAAGAGAATTCTAAGGCGCGCGGAAGAACTCTCGTTAAGGAACTCGGCAAAATGACCCCGTAACTTCGGGAGAAGGGGTGCCCCGGTAGTGTGAATAGCACGAGGGGGCCGCAGTGAAAAGGCCCAAGCGACTGTTTAGCAAAAACACAGGTCTGTGCGAAGCCGCAAGGCGAAGTATACGGGCTGACGCCTGCCCGGTGCTGGAAGGTTAAGGGGAGTGGTTAGGGGTAACCCGAAGCTATGAACCGAAGCCCCAGTAAACGGCGGCCGTAACTATAACGGTCCTAAGGTAGCGAAATTCCTTGTCAGGTAAATTCTGACCCGCACGAATGGCGTAACGACTTGGGCGCTGTCTCAACGAGAGATCCGGTGAAATTTTAATACCTGTGAAGATGCAGGTTACCCGCGACAAGACGGAAAGACCCCATGGAGCTTTACTGCAGCTTGATATTGAATTTGGGTACGATCTGTACAGGATAGGTGGGAGCCGTAGAAATCGGAGCGCAAGCTTCGGTGGAGGCGCCGTTGGGATACCACCCTGATCGTATCTAGGTTCTAACCTAGTGCCCTAATCGGGTACGGGGACCGTGTCAGGCGGGCAGTTTGACTGGGGCGGTCGCCTCCTAAAGAGTAACGGAGGCGTTCCAAGGTTCCCTCAGAATGGTTGGAAATCATTCGCAGAGTGCAAAGGCATAAGGGAGCTTGACTGCGAGACCTACAAGTCGAGCAGGGACGAAAGTCGGACTTAGTGATCCGGTGGTACCGCATGGAAGGGCCATCGCTCAACGGATAAAAGCTACCCTGGGGATAACAGGCTTATCTCCCCCAAGAGTCCACATCGACGGGGAGGTTTGGCACCTCGATGTCGGCTCATCGCATCCTGGGGCTGAAGTAGGTCCCAAGGGTTGGGCTGTTCGCCCATTAAAGCGGTACGCGAGCTGGGTTCAGAACGTCGTGAGACAGTTCGGTCCCTATCTGTCGTGGGCGCAGGAAATTTGAGAGGAGCTGTCCTTAGTACGAGAGGACCGGGATGGACGTACCGCTGGTGCACCAGTTGTTCCGCCAGGAGCATGGCTGGGTAGCTACGTACGGACGGGATAAGCGCTGAAAGCATCTAAGCGTGAAGCCCCCCTCAAGATGAGATTTCCCAATTAGTAAGACCCCTTGAAGACGACGAGGTAGATAGGTTGGAGGTGGAAGTGCAGCAATGCATGGAGCTGACCAATACTAATCGGTCGAGGGCTTATCCTAAAAATACCCCAAAAAGTGAAGAAGAAGCTGCGAAGCTAATTCCGAATACTTTCCGGGGGCCCCGTAAGAAGGGCAAACGCAAATTCGTTTCGGATTCAGTTTTCAGGCGATTAAGCCTGAGCATTTACGCTGTAAATGCCCGTTTGGTGGCGATAGCGGAGGGGTTCCACACGTACCCATCCCGAACACGACCGTTAAGCCCTCCAGCGCCGATGGTACTTGGACCGAAGGGTCCTGGGAGAGTAGGACGTTGCCAAGCGGATATTCCCTGATAGCTCAGTTGGTAGAGCACTCGACTGTTAATCGAGTTGTCACAGGTTCGAGTCCTGTTCGGGGAGCCATGCTCTCATAGCTCAGCAGGTAGAGTGCTTCCATGGTAAGGAAGAGGTCACCGGTTCGAATCCGGTTGAGAGCTCCACAGATTTGCAAGGCCCGTTGGTCAAGGGGTTAAGACACCTCCCTTTCACGGAGGTAACATGGGTTCGAATCCCATACGGGTCACCAACTTTTACTTGTACTTACCCTTAGAGGGTCCCATAGATATGGAGGCTTAGCTCAGCTGGGAGAGCATCTGCCTTACAAGCAGAGGGTCGGGGGTTCGATCCCCTCAGCCTCCACCATAATCTTCCTAAGAGATTATGGGCAACATAGAGGTACCATCAATGGGGATTAGCCAAGCGGTAAGGCAACGGACTTTGACTCCGTCACTCATAGGTTCGAATCCTATATCCCCAGCCAAGTGCGAGCCATTAGCTCAGTTGGTAGAGCACCTGACTTTTAATCAGGGTGTCGAAGGTTCGAGTCCTTCATGGCTCACTTTTATTATTATCATGCGCGTGTGGCGGAATGGCAGACGCACCAGACTTAGGATCTGGCGTTTCACGACGTGGGGGTTCAAGTCCCTTCACGCGCACCACTTATTGCGGACGTGGCTCAGCGGTAGAGCATCGCCTTGCCAAGGCGAGGGTCGCGGGTTCGATTCCCGTCGTCCGCTCCATAATTTTGCGCCCTTAGCTCAGCTGGATAGAGCGTTTGACTACGAATCAAAAGGCCGGGAGTTCGAATCTCTCAGGGCGCGCCATTTTATTATTAAGCAATTATAGTATTTATAACGGGATGTAGCTCAGCTTGGTAGAGCACCTGGTTTGGGACCAGGGGGTCGCATGTTCAAATCGTGTCATCCCGATTTTCACCTTTGCGGGTGTAGTTCAATGGTAGAACTTCAGCCTTCCAAGCTGATAGCGTGGGTTCGATTCCCATCACCCGCTCCATAATTTTATAGTAACGGGATGTAGCTCAGCTTGGTAGAGCACCTGGTTTGGGACCAGGGGGTCGCATGTTCAAATCGTGTCATCCCGATACTCAGCTTAATCGCTGCTCAAAAGCTCTTACTTCGGTAAGGGCTTTTTTTGTTATGTATTTAATATACATATAAATACAGCCAAAGAACATATGTTCTATTATTCCTCCAAAAAAAATCGGACTTCCGGTGGAATTCCAATCCGTAGATAATAGTTTCTCCATGATTCCTCTTGTTCGGGGCTTCTGCCTGAAGATAATAATTTTACAGCAAAGACATTAGCTTGACGTTCAAGCTTCCCAGGAGAGAAATAGGAGCTTTCCTCCAGAAAAAAGCGATTGATCCCCTTGTGAAGCCGATCATGTCCTAATTCATGCGCACAAACGAAGCGCTGCCATTCTACAGGCAACTCATTATGAATGACGATAAACCTTCTTCTTAGTTTTCGATAATATAATCCCTTTGTGCCAGTCCCCAGATTCATGAAACGAATTTGAATGCCTAGTGCTGCGGCAAGCTCGAACGGGCAGTTGGTTTTATATTTTTTAATCAGACTATTGATCAGTTCATCCATGTTCTTCACCTGCAGCATGTTAGTATAGTTATTTAGTGTCTTTGGATTTTTTTCTCTTATTCATCTGTTTGGCTTCCCAGAACAATCCGGTTAGTACATCTTTTATCCTCTGTTTATCTTCTTTGTCTAATGGAATTCCGTCAAACATCAGCTCTCCATCATCCTCTAGCATTTTTCGAAAGTCTCTTTTATCTTTGCTTGTAGCCCAATCTGGGACAGCCTCATCGCTTGAAAGAGTCTGGTCCTGCAAATACCCTGCCTGATCCATTAGCTCCCCGTAGGGGACGCCAGTGGCCTCAGCAATTTTGCGTAACGTGGTTGGTTTAGGAACCCCTCTTAATCCATTCTCAATCCGGGAAATTTGCGAACCGCTAATTCCGGCTGATGCTGCTAATTGATTAATGGTGAGTCCTTTTGTTTCCCGAAGATGCTTCATATAATCTCCGAATTCCTGTTTCATCTCAACTCACTCCTTATTGGCTGTAACCTTATGATAATAATATAAGCCATTTTTGCCAATAGGTAAACAACAAAGCGTATATAATTGCCAAAAGGCAAGATAATGGAGGGATATACGCTCTTTTTCGATAAAAACAGCCTAAAACGCGGTTTTACGAGATTGGTAAAGAAGTGGTATATTATAGAAAAATACGAACAGAATACGAACAAGATTTATTTTATCACATTGGGCTGGAAAATTCCGCAAATTAAATCTCATTCAGTTAAACCCAAAAGGAGTGCATAAATGATGAACATATCAACTTTACCAGAGTTGGACCGTCGCCGAACCCAGGTCGCTATAGAGAGCATGTTGGAGAAATACCGTATTTTTAAGACCGTTACATTTGAAGCTAAGGAAGCAAGCACAACTTATTCATACACAGAAAGATTTCATGGTCCTACTAACACTGTAACTGATCAGACTGCTGCGATAGCTTCTTACAATGTGGACATCCCCGCCGCAAGGAGAGCTTATTGTTCCGCAATAGACTCTGTGGTAGAGAGACTCGATACGAGAGAACAGCAGCTGGTACGGGAAAGGTATATGAGAAGAGACGAGATGTACGATTATACGATTTACAATCATGTGTTTGATCCACCGGTAAGTAAGGACACTTACGTGAAGATACGCTCGAAGGCTTTTTACAAGATGGCATTAGCGTTAACGGATCTCGGCTTACTGTCTCTGCAAACTTTAGTAACAACAGCGCCTAGGGTAAAGAAAGAGAAAATGAGTATTACTTAATAGAAGTAGAATAGTTTGATTAGTAAAGAAGACTGTATCGTCCGAGCGGATGATGCGGTCTTTTTTTGAATTATAAGAAAGTATAAGTTTCAGGGTGTACTTTATCCTTATAATCCTTGCACAAATGCTTGCCGTCCATAAAAGGAGGGTCGAAGGCTCTTTAGCTTGTCTTCAATTGTGTACCTCCAAAAAACCGCTCTATACCATCCCAAAGCTAGCCAAAATCTCGTCCGTTTACCCTCTCCGCAAGGATAATATGGGGGTATGATTATAACATGGCAAATGAAGCAAAAGAACACCGCAAGAGCATGAATGCTCTGCTAATAGTTCCGCCCTAAGGGTGATGAGAACAACCTAGCGGTGAAAGATTCTTCTCGCATTTGCCTAATGAAGAAGGGATATTATCCAACCTCGGATAGTATCCTTTTTTCTTAAATCTAGTTGAGGGGGTGTCTGCTTAATGTTCATGCAGTTGAAGGTTAACACCATCAAGGATCGACGAACGGTCGCAGATCAGAAAGGAATGGAGTGATGTCGGTACAACAATTGCGAGAACACATTACAAGTACACTTGAACGGTATTTTCCTGATGTGCCTGTATATGTAGAAGGAGAAAAACCTCAAACCGCTTATTTTCATCCCGGATTGATCTCAGCAACACTGGATCGGCAGCGGGAGGGCCGGTATTTAGCGGTCTACCGTTTTGGCATCCGTTATGAGCAAGGCAATTTGCTGGAAGCTGAGAGAATGGCAGATAAGCTGAGTGAGGCGATGGCAGGAATGGAGCAGGATGGTGGAGCTTTTCGTGTAGTTAGGCAAGCTTGGGAAGCTGGAACTGAAGGGCATGGGCCGCTGTTTACAGTTGACTATATGTTGTATTTGCAAAACGACAAGCCTGACAGCATTAAGATGGGACAAATGATTGGAGGAGAACGATTGAAATGAGTACTAAAGGAAGTAACGGGAATGGGTTCAGTAAGGAACAGATTGTGAATTCCCCACTTTTTACGCCGAGGGAAAAGGATATATTGAACGTTATTTTGCAGGATGGCAAGAACTATACGCTAGAAGAAGCAAAGCAATCTATGGGATTGTTCAAAAATAAGGAGGTAATGAACTAATGGCAGGCGGAACATGGACAACGCAAAATAAGGTGCGCCCCGGGGTGTACGTAAATGTAGCATCAAATCAAGGTGCCATCGGCAAAATGGGAGAACGCGGGATTACGGCATTGGCGCTTGCCCTATCTTGGGGAGAACCGGGAGTAATCATGAGGATTACCCCGCAGGATGATGTGAATAAGCTGCTAGGAGTGGATTTGGAACATCCAACTCTACTGCCAGTGCGTGAAGCGCTGAAACGGGCGGGAACCTTGCTGCTCTATCGATTGAATGAAGGTGTTAAAGCGGCAGTCACAAATAACGGCCTTCAGGTAACAGCTAAATATGGCGGTGTACGCGGAAATGATCTTTTGATTGTGATTGAGAAAAATATAGAGAATGCTGCTCTTTTTGATGTAAAGACGTTGCTTAATGGAACCGAACTGAACAAGCAAACGGTCGGAACGGCTGAAGAGTTGGTCGCGAACGATTATGTTCAATTCCAGAAAAATGGTGCAGAAGGCTTGAAGCTAATTGCAGGCATGCCGCTTACAGGGGGGGCTAACGGAACCGTGACGAATGGAGCACATAGTGACTTCCTGTCTGCTCTTGAGGTGCAGGAATTCCAAACAGTGGGTCTAGTATCGCAGGATAGTGCTCTGAAGGCACTCTACAGTTCTTTTGTGAGACGGCTTCGGGATACAGAAGGGAAAAAGGTACAGGCTGTACTATCCGATTATGCGGCTGCAGGTCATGAAGGTGTGATTAGCGTGAATAATGGGGTAGTACTGAGCGACGGAACTACGATTGATAACGTCAATGCCGTTGCTTGGGTAGCTGGTGCTACAGCAGCAGCTGCTGTTAATGAATCGCTGACTTATCAGGGTTATGATGATTCGGTGGATGCTGATGTAAGACTTAGCCATTCTGAGACTACAGCTGCGTTGCTAAAAGGAGAGCTTATCTTTACTTACAGTGGCGGACGGGCTGTGGTGGAACAGGATATCAATACATTTACCGCGTTTTCACCGGACAAAGGCAAAGCATTCTCCAAAAATCGTGTACTGCGCGTGCTGGATGGAATTGCAAATGATATGAAGCGTATTTTTGAGAACTACTATATCGGTAAGGTCGCGAATAATGAAGATGGCCGTGCTCTTTTCTGGTCACAGTGTGCGACTTATATGAATGATTTGCAGGATATGGGTGCGATTGAGGGCTTTAACGCGCAGACAGATGTTGTAGTTGTGGCTGGTGCAGATAGTGACAGTATCGTGCTGGATGTGGCTGTGAAACCGGTAGATTCGGTAGAAAAAGTATATATGAAAGTGAAGGTGGTTTAAGATGGCATTTTTAAAAGCTAGTGATACAATTTCCGGCCAGGAGGGCCGTGCTTATGCTGTGATCGGTACGCAAACCGAAGAGATGTTCTATGTGAAAACTCTTGAAGCTACAGTAGAAAAAACAAAGGCAGAGGTGAAAACACTGGGCCGCCGGGGTGTTCAGCATAAAGCGACTGGATGGTCGGGCAGCGGTTCGATGACGATTTTTTATATGACTAGTCGTTTCCGCCAGATGATGCTCGATTATATGAATACGGGTGTTGATCAGTACTTCGATATTGAGGTTACGAACGAAGATCCATCGTCCAGCGTGGGAGCACAACGTATTATTTTAAAAGGCGTGAACCTTGATAGTGTCATCATGGCCTCACTCGATACAGAGTCAGACGCTCTAGAAGAAGAAGTTAGCTTTACCTTTGAAGATGTGCAGATTGTGCAAGCTTTTGGTGCTCCGGCAGGTTCCGGGCTTTAATTAAGACAACTAGATAGATTGGAGCAAGCAAGACCCGAACGTAGAATGAGCGGCGGGTCTCTTCTCTGTCTATTGGCAGCTAGTAGCAGGAGAAGTATCTAAATAAATAATTCTAGGAGGAAGACAATGAGCGAATTAAGTTTATTTTTTGCCCAAAATGTAGCATGTGACACGACCGAGGAGTTTGTAGTATCCCAGCGTTTTAAGGATAAGGAAGGAAATGCGGTAGCTTGGAAGCTGCGCAGTATGACTGAGGATGAGAATCAGGAATGCCGCAAGGCCGCAACCCGTAAAGTCAAAGGTAAAAACGGAGTGTATACCTCCGAAATTGAGCCTAACGATTATATGGCGAAGCTGATGACCTCAAGTGTAGTGCATCCGGATCTGAAAAATGCTGAATTGCAGCGTTCTTATGGCGTACTTGGCGCTGAGACACTGCTGCGTAAAATGCTGCTACCAGGTGAATTCGCGGCGTTGGGTGAGCGGGTGCAGGCCTTAAATGGTTTTGGCACGGACATGAACGAGCTGGTGGATGAAGTAAAAAACTAATCAACGAGGGCGATAGTGAAGCCAATTTTGCTTATTACGCCCTCCATGAGCTGCACATTTTACCCCATGAGCTGATGAAGCTGTCTTCACGCGAACGCGCCGCAATATATGCGATGATTGCTGTTCGAGTAGAGAAGGAGAAGCGGGATCAGGCACGGAGTAAGGCGAGGAAGAGATAGTTAGGGGGTGAGAGAATGAAGATAGACGCATCTAAAGCCGTAATGCTACCGATGAAATCTCTGGGAATTTGGAAGAGTGTTAATAAACAATGTGTTCGTGTGAACAGCAATCTGGATATCGTTAATCGATTGGTCAAGGGAGTGCAGGTAGTTGTTAAGCGGTCAAGCGATGAGATGAGCCGTTCTCTGAATCTAGTGAACCAATCTTTGCAGGATATCAATGATACGCTGCTTGAAGGCTTTAAGAGACTTCCTCCTAAGGTCATAGTTACCAGAGATATAGTTATCAAGCAAAGCCAACAAGCAGGGCAATCACAACAGTTAGCGCTTCGAACATTAAATAGCTCCCCAAGTGTGCAAAAAGGTAAGGCTGAAGAAGAAGAGGCGAAAAAGGTAGAGTGGTGGAAAGGGCTAAAAGCGAAGGAGAAAAAGAAAGAAGAGGAGAAAAAGCCGGAGGTTAAGGCTGATCCGGTCCCCAAGCCCAAAATTAATCTGAAAAAGGAACCTCCGGTTCCACCATCCCCACCAACTCCTGACTCGAGAATTATGAAGTTTCTCAAGACAGTTGATGTGGTAAAGCCATTTAATGCCGTGAAGTCTTTTGGGGAGAAAGCTGTAAAAGCTGCGGCACAACCAGGAGATATCGCTGACTGGAATAAGCTGAATGACAATACAGATGCTGCACTTGGGAAAATCGGTGAGAAAGCAATGGGAGCCTTGAGGCCAGTGATGGATACATTGAACGAGGCGCTGACTTCAAGCCAATTTATGCCGATTATAGATGCTATGGCTAACGGCTTTCTGATCATTGCTAATGTGATTGGCATGGTAGTGGATGGCTTATTATGGTTGGTTGGAGTGGTGCAGGAAAACTGGTCTTGGATTCAACCGATCCTTGAAGCGATAGCCATTGTCTATCTCGTAGCTATGATCGTACAAGTGGCTCTACTTGTAGCAGCCGCTTATCAGCTTGCAGCAGCATGGTTGGTAGTAAACTGGCCTATTTTAGTGGTTATCGCTGTTATAGCTGTTCTTATTTATATTTTTCAAATGTTAGGTATTTCTGCGGGGGATGTCGTTGGAGCTATAGTGGGAGCATTTGGATGGTTAAGCGCAGTGATGGATAACATTTGGATTTTTATACAGAATGCAGCTATCTCTGCATGGGATTATATAGTGAATAAATTTCATGAAGCGGTCAATTTTATGAAGCAGCTACTATATGATTTGGGTATGGGTGCCCTTAATGTTCTTTACAATATGACAGTTGGAGCAGAGGGCTTTGCCGGGGGATTCATGAAGGTAATGGCAAAAGCAATCAATTGGGTACTAGACAAATTCAATTCCATGATTGAGGCTTTAAGTCATATTCCATTCTTCGACGAATTGGGGATAAGTGAACTAAAAGTTGAGAGGAAGGAGCCGGAAATTCCTCATGCGGCAAGCGATATGATCGATAAATACCGGCAAAATTTTAAGGCGTTTGCTCCTACCGCTGATAATTTTCCAGAGCAAAAGACTGCTAAGATCGAGTACGTTAATCTTGAAGATAGTTTTAATAGCGCCAGTCAAAAAGGAAAGAATGCCACGAACAAGTTGATGGACAAAGGGCGCGATGCTACTGAAAAAGTGAAGGATATGTTGAATCCGATCAGCAGTACAAAAGCACTGGATTCAACAGGTCTACTAGCTACTCAGGGCAATAATTTGAACACCGTCAACCGTGTGAACGAGCTCGGCTCCATCAACGACACCGTAGACATCTCCAGTGATGATCTGAAAATGCTGCGCGAGCTGGCCGAGATTCAGGCGATCCAGAATTTTGTGGAGCTTACGCCGACGGTGCAGGTGACGACCGGGAATATTAACAATGCCGGAGACATTGATACGATTATCAACAAGATCGGGCAAAAGCTGAACGAGGAGTTTGTCTCTACGGCGCAGGGGGTGTATACGTAACGTGGAAGAGTACGGAATTTTTTTGGGCTTTAATAATCAGGAGGATGCAATTCGGCTGCCAGTCAATCCAGAGACCTTGGAAATCAAGGAGAGTGGGGATGGAAAAAGCTATACCATTATCGATCTGGGTGAGATCAATACGATTGCTTATCCAAAGCTTACGGAGATCACAATTGAAAGTATTTTCCCGGCACAAAGGTATCCGTTCGTATTGGTGCAAGAGGATGGACTGATAAGGCCTTTTGAATATGTGGAGCTTATTAAGAAATGGATGACGAGTCGTCGGCCCATTCGGTTTGTGTTCTCCGGTGTGAGGTATCCCGATGATACGAAAAAGGATGAAAAGAAGTTAAACAAACCGCAGAAATGGCTAGAGGAATCTTCAATTAGTGAGGATAGATCTTTAGAAATTGATTTTGCTGTGAATATGGCTATGAGCATTGAAGGTTTCACTTGGAAGCTTAGTGCGGGTACGTCAGGGGATATTGAATATTCGTTATCTCTCAAAAAATACGTATTCTATCAGGCGGTAGCTGTGAAGGTTGTCAAAGGTGAAGTGAAGGCGGAGCAGAAGCGGGCCAATGAAAAAGCAAAGCCTACTACCTATACCTTAAAAGCTGGAGACAGTCTATGGAGCATCGCTCAAAAAAACCTAGGAGATGGCTCGAAGTACAAAGTCATTCAGAAGCTTAATGGCATTCCGGATAGTGAGCTGAAAAAGCTGCCCATCGGTAAAGTCATCAAGCTGCCGTAGGAGGGTGTTATGGAACTGCTAGTGAAGAATAAAGAAGGGAATCTATGGGATATTTCTGGCATCGTCTCAGATATTTCTTGGAAAACCGCACGGTCAGGTAAACCGTCAACGCTAGAGTTAACGCTTGTGGATAGCGGAATCTATCAGCTTCCCAAGTTTGGGATCAGCAATGGTGATATTATTCAGTTCAGTAAAGATAATGTAGATGTATTTTACGGATTTGTGTTCAGCATTGATACGGGCTCGGATCAGGAGATTAAGCTGACTGCCTATGATCAGATTCGTTATTTGCTGGGCAATGGTAGTTATGTTTTGCAGGATGTTACGGCTAGTGATGTGATCAAGAAAATAACAACGGACTACGGATTAAAGACAGGTGTGCTGGAGGAGACAGAGTACCGGATTCCTTCTTTAATTGAAGATGACAAAAAGCTGTTGGACATCATTATGGGAGCCATCGGCAGTGAGCTTCAGTATAAGGGGCGGTTGATGGCTTTTTACGATGATTTTGGGAAGCTGACGCTGCGTAAACCGGGTTCTATGCTGCTTAACCTGGTGCTCGGAGCGGGTCATTATCTGTACGATTATTCGCTCAAAAAAAGTATTGATGACGATACGTACAACACGATTTTTCTGTACAAGGATAACGAGGCATCGGGCAAACGCGATTTCTATCCGGTTAGTGACAAGGACAATGTGAAACGCTGGGGTATCCTGCACTTGTATCAGAAGGCTGATGACAAAGCGAATGCTGCCCAAATTCAGGAGAAGGCAAACAATTTACTGAAAATGCACAACCGTGAAAAGCTCAGTCTCTCCGTACAGGCGATTGGTGATATGCGCGTAAGAGCAGGCAATTTCATTTATGTCCTATTGGATGAATTCGAGACTCAATTGTTTCTGGTGGACCAATGCAGCCATAAGATTTCTGGAGGGGAGCATACCATGTCCCTCGATATTAAGGTGGTGTAGAAATAATGTTAGATATTATTAAAAAAGCAAGTCTAGGAGCCGTGGGAAGTACAAATCCCGTGGCTTTTTCTTATGGAACGGTAACGGAGGCAGCTCCTTTGCAGATCCAGGTGGATCAGCGGTTTATTTTATCGGGGAATGCGTTAGTGCTGCCTGAATCGGTAATGGAAAGCAAGATCGACATCGAGGGCAAAGAAGTAATACTTCGGCGAGGACTAGCGAGTGGGGACCGCGTATTAATGGTTCGAATGCAGGGCGGACAAAGCTACATTGTTCTGGATCGGCTGGTGAGCCCGATATGATCCCTGCGATTGGAAAAGCTGGACCGATAACGGCCCTGCTTGAGGGGGAGGTCAACCTTGAGCGTGGGGAAAGTCCTAGTCTTACGTACCGGATGGATTGGGAGAGAAAAAGGATTACAGGCCAAACGGATGGACTAGAAGCTGTTCAACAGGCGGCGGCTAAAATATTGCGAACCGATCGGTTTGAACATCTGATTTACAGTTCTGATTACGGAACAGAGTGGCGGTTGGTGCTTGGTAGGGACCGGCTGCTGGTTAGAGCTGAAATCAGACGTATCGTTAGTGAGGCACTACTTCAGGATGAACGAATCCTTAGTTTAGAGAATATTGTTGTTTCGTTTACCGGAGATAATCTAACTTTTGACTGTAAGGTCGTCACACGTTACGGAAATTTTCAGCTGAGAAAGGAGTGGAATGAGGATGTATGAGGATCAGACGTATGAGGCTCTTTTGGAGCGGATGTTGGACCGGATTCCATCAGGATTGGATAAACGCGAGGGCAGCATCATTTATGACGCGTTGGCTCCAGCAGCTGCTGAGTTGGCACAGATGTATATTGAGCTGGATGTGAATAATAATCTGTATTTTGCAGATACGGCTACCGGAGAGTACTTAGAGCGAAGTATCTCCTGGTCAGGCATTGTAAGGCGTGAAGCTAGCAAGGCACAGCTGAAAGGGATTTTTTATAAGGCGGATGGAGGATTGTTAGATGTTCCACTCGGCAGCCGCTTCTCACTCGAAATACTGAATTATACGGCTGTGGAGAAGTTATCTCCTGGAGTGTATCGCTTGGAAAGTGAAACCGCTGGAGAAGAAGGAAATCGATATTTTGGCTCTTTACTCCCAGTGGATTATATTTCAGACCTAGCGCGCGGAGAAATAGCTTCTCTTCTGATCCCTGGGGAGGACATTGAAACGGATGATGCACTACGCCAGCGTTATTTGGATTCAGCCAGACGCCCAGCTACTAGCGGAAATAAATATCACTATATGGAGTGGGCACTACAAGTTCCGGGTGTGGGAGGCGCACGTGTTTTTCCATTATGGAAAGGTCCTAAAACTGTGAAGGTGATTATTGTGGACGCCGAAAAAAAACCAGCATCCGAGCTGTTGGCGGCTCAGGTGCAGCAATACATTGATCCGGTCTCAGGAGCGGGTGAGGGACAAGCACCGGTAGGGGCTGTTGTGACCGTGGCACCGGCTGCGGGCAAAAACATCAGTATAAGCGCCAAGGTAACCCTTGCTTCTGGCTATGCACTGCAAGCTGTAAACCAAGGCTTTCAGGTGATGCTTGAGAAATATCGCAAGGAGAAGGCTTTTTCAGCAACCTATATCAGTCAGTCTGTCATCGGGGCATTATTGCTTGCTACTGAAGGAGTTGCGGATTACACAGAGCTGAAGTTGAACAGTGGAGCGGGCAATGTGATGTTGAACGAAGAAGAAGTACCGTTGTTCGGCAACGTTCTACTGGAGGTGTAGCATGGGTTATCCAGAGCAAATTGATATTTTTCAAGAAAAACTTAATAAAAAAGCAAACGGTAGCAGCTATGTTATCGAAGAGAGATTACCGCTTGTAAATGGCGTTTACAGTGGTCTTCTAGCGCATGACAATATTAATAATCAGACCATTGCGGTGTACACAGGGTCACAGTATTCCGGGATCGAGCTACGCAATTTCACTGTGTCTTTTCCGGATGAGGCGCCCTGGCGGCGGTTGATTAAGATTTTTGCCGATGTGCCTGAGGTATATGTGACTTACGAAACTCCCGGCGATACGGTTGAAGCAGAGGATATTAACGGTTTGCAGGTGAGTCTTACTGCTGTCCAGACTGAAATAGAGCGTTATAAGAACAAGGGCCAGATTGACGGAGGATCATTTAAAAGAGAGGTGTAAAATGGCACAGACCATACAAATAAAGCGGGGTACAAAGGCTGAGCTAACGAGTTATGGCGTGTTGAAGGCAGGCGAGCTTGGTTTTTGCAGTGATACTAAGGAAGTTTATATTGGTGACGGCACGTCCAATTCCATGGTCGGCAGGGCGCTGTCAGGGCCAGAAGCTTCGCGTCCGGTTGCAGGATCCGTTGGTCGTTTGTATTACGTGACTACGGGTTCGAATAGCGGATATTTATATTTTGATGATGGGGCAGCTTGGCGGCGGGTGAACACGCAGAAGCTTAGCGATCTGACAGGTACAATTGACGATATCGCTGATGGAGCAACCTATGCGAAGGTGCTTAAAGCGGATATTAGTGCGGGACATATCAATAAAGTATCGGATGGCACAAACGTAAAGACTGCCGCTGAGATCAAGACTCACATTGATGATGTGGCCAAGCACCGGACAATCAATGATACAGGGACTACGATTACAGACTTGTGGTCTGCACAAAAGATTAAAAATGAAATTGAGCTGGCTAAGCATAACATCGAACCGCAAGCGTCGGTAAAAGACCAGAACCTGCTGGCTCCACCTGCCAGTCCGGTTGAGGGGGATCGATATATTATTCCAGCAGGGGCAACCGGGGCATGGGCGGGCAAAACGAATCAAATTGTTGAATACCAATCTGCCACTTGGGTATTTTATGTTCCTGCCGTCGGTTGGACCGCTTACGTCGATGATGAGCAAAAGATCTATAGCTGGAATGGCAGCGCATGGGTACGCACGGGTGGTGCACTACAGACCATTACAGCTGGGAACGGGTTAATTGGTGGGGGGCAGGCCGATGCTGTGACACTCAATATTGGTGCAGGCAATGGAATCACGGTTACTGCAGACGCGATTGCGGTTACGGCAGGAAAAGGGATCACCGTAGATGGATCCGGTGTAGTTGTAAGTGTGGATGGAAGCAGCATCGTTTATGATGCAACGAATGGCAATAGACTTACCGTAGCCAGTATTGATGGCGGAACATTCTAGGGGGCGGGACAATGGCTCTAAAAACATTGATTCAAATACGCCGCGGCTTGGAAAGCGCCATTGGAGCGCTGGCTATTGGTGAGCTTGGGTATTGTACAGACAGTGGCAAGCTGTACATTGGTTCTGCCGCTGGTAATGTCTTGCTGGTAGCCGCGCAGAGTACCGGGGATATGCTGAAAAGCATTTACGATACGAATAACAATGGCAAGGTGGATTTTGCGCAACAAGCGGATAGTGTAGCTTGGGCGGGGGTAGCAGGCAAACCAGTGGTATTTCCTCCGGCGGCGCATACACATGATTATTTGCCCAAAGGCCCCCTAACCTGGAATCAACTGAAGGGGGTGTAGAGGATGAGTTACGGCAGCTCTTTATACAGCGAATTGCAATATTCCGCAGATAAAGATTCGAGCCATCCGGGTGAAGTCGAGGCGCCTGATCTAATGCAGTATTTGCCGGACTATTATAAGGATGTCCGCGAAATTGAGAAGCTTCAGGAGACCATCGGGCTAGAAATTGGTGGACTGAAGCTGGGCACTATAGACGTACTGGATCAGGCTTTTGTTGAAACGGCAACGGTGAGCCTTGGACGATGGGAAGCTGAGCTTGGACTAAATATCGATTCATCCAAGTCATATGCCACACGCCGAGAGATGATTAAGGCAAAGCTGCGTGGAAATGGGACGACCACACCGGAGATGATTCAGCGGACGGCGTCAGCTTTTTCAGGTGGAGTGGTTGAAGTAAAGGAAGTGCCTGAGGAGTACCGTTTTGAGATTCATTTTGTGAGTACGCTGGGCATTCCCCCGAATATGGCGGGGTTGATTCAAATCATCGAAGAGATTAAACCTGCGCATTTAGCTTATGAATTTGTGTTCAGCTATACCTGGTGGGAATCTGTTAAGGCTTTGACTTGGGAGAGTGCTCACAGTAAAACATGGAACGAATTAAGAACTTATAGATAGGAGAGTGACATATGCAAACCACAGGAAATTTGGGCTTAAAGAAGCCAGAGGGAACAGATATCGTTGATATTGCCGATCTGAACGGGAATATGGACATTTTGGACAATGCCGTTAATGGTAAGGTCGATAAAGTAACAGGCAAACAGCTGTCCACGAACGATTACACCGCCGCCGAGAAAACGAAGCTGGCGGGGATTGCAACAGGAGCGAATAATTATACTCACCCAGTTACCCACCCACCAGCTATTATTGCTCAAGACGCGAGTAATCGGTTTGTTACGGATGCTGAAAAGACGGCGTGGAATGCAAAAGCTGGTACAGCCGTAGCTACAACTTCTACAAATGGCTTGATGTCTGCTGTGGACAAGACACTACTGAATAACAACACTGGATTTGGTACTACGGCTGGTGCAGCTACCGCATATACTCTTACACTTAGCCCAGCACCTACGGCGCTGATAGCAGGACTGAAATTTAGTTTCAAAACACACATTGATAGCGGAGCTAATCCTACACTCAATCCTAATACATTAGGGGCCAAAGCAATCAAGAAACCCAATGGAAATGCGGCAACACTTGCCCTGAACGGAGTTTACACGGTTGTATATGATGGCACGGCTTTTATCTTACAGGGTGAAGGGGGTGAATATGGAACAGCAACAGCAGCCCAGGTGCTAGCGCCTTACACAGTAGGACAAGATAACGGACTAGTGACGGGGACGATACCCACAGCGGCAGCAGGGGCGGCACCTGCTAAAGTAGTGGGCTACAACGGAAATCTGGACGTTACTCCGGTTAAGGCATATAACGACGGAACTACTGTGATAAATATTAAAGACGCTAACTATAACACAGCTAACTGGTTACGAGGCAAGTCGATATTTGGCGTAGATGGAGCTATTCCCGACTTTTCTTCAGCCCCTGCGAGTGGCTATAAAGCCGCAAAAAGTGCGAAAGGGGATTGGTCTGGTAGTCTAGTACTAGAGCCTGAAACCGGATACTATAAAAGCGGATTAAATTCAGGTGGTTTTGGTGCTATTATTGCAAGTGACCCTAATTTTGTACCTTCTAACATTCTACAAGGCAAGACGATATTTGGCGTTGACGGTGCGATTGTGCAGCAACCGGCCAGCGCTTCATCAGTAAGTACGACATGGGACGGAATTAATTTATGGGTTCGCATTCCAAGAGGCGCGTATTTAAATAATGGGGGCACAGGAGTACCCGAAATAGTAGTGAATGCTGCACAGGCTAGGGCAGATAGTAATATAATTGCATCTAATATTCGAAACGGAACATGGGTGTATGGGGTGCAAGGCACGTTGCAACCGAAACAATTTGCTTCTGGCTCACTAGTTACGGGGGGTGTTGTTAATGTGAGTGGTTTAGGGTTCAGACCAACAGGGATCGCAATGAAACATAACCCTGATAGTGGTCTTGGTTGGAGTTCGATGTTTATCTATTATTTAGACCCTGTTATTGGAATGGGAATACAAGCGATGTATATTATGGGGCAAGACGTTCCGTTGATTATATCGTTTTATGAAGGTTCATTTTCGGTAGATAAACAGTATAATCCAAACACAATGCCTTATCAGGAATATGTATGGGCGGCGTGGAATTAAGAGGGGGGAAGGTAATACAATGCAAATTGGACGAAAAATATTTTATGAACTAACAACAGGTTATGTTGTTCAAGATACCGGAGAGAGATCCGGTGATGTTATTGAGACAACTATAGATCAGGATTTTGCTGCATATCGTGCTCTGAGTGAACGCGTACCTGAAACGGTTGGAATTCTTCAACTAGAGTATGAAGAATATAAGCAAGATTTTGCAGAATGCAACGGATACCGCGTAAACGTTAATACTAAGAAATTAGAGTTCAGTTATCCTGACCCTAACACCGAGCCTGAGCACCCACAAGAGCCTGTGTATCAAGAGCCTTTAACCGAAAGGTAAAAAAACTTGAATTAGAGAGTGCTGGCATAGGATTCGAACTAGCAACGACTCAATCTCGATTGGATCAAGCTGAGCATGAACAAGCGAATCTACTTCTAAGCCTTGTGGAAGGAGATGTACTGTAAATGCACTGGTACGCACTGGTTAAGCGATACTTTGAAGCAGGATTGTATACTGCGGAGCAGGTACAGGTTTTTGTTACCTCTAAAAAGATAACGGTTGAACAAGCTGAAGAGATTACAGATAGCGCCATATAGTAGGCGTTTTTATTTTGCCCTCGTAGCTGCTACGAGGGCTGTTTTATTTATCACTTTAGAAGGGGGCTGTTATATGACCATTGTGGGAGTAAATTCAGGAGGAGGCGATGCTGAAGCAGCGCCCATTGAGCACCGTTTAGAAGATGTTGAAAGTAGACTAGTAGTCATCCAAGACGAGATCTTTAGATTTGGAACAGAACATCTAAGTTTTAGTAATGAGCTTGTATTATTAAAAGAAAAACAATCACGTCATGAGGAAGATGTGAAGCAAATTAAACAATCAACGATAGAAATGAAAATTCAATTCAACGAGATTATGCGGCGTTGGGATACTTTGGACTCACGTGTGTTCCAGCTATTGCAACAATCCCAGACGGACAGCAAGAGCGAACGAAAAGTGTTTATCGATTTACTTAAATACGTTCTGGCGGGAACTATCTTTGCTATTATTGCCTTTTTATTTAAAGGAGGGGTATAGATGCTCACTTTGTCCCAAATCAAAGAAAAATCAAGTAAACGCCTAACCAACCTACATCCCGTAGTTCGTTCCGCTGCTACTGCGCTTATCGAGCGGTGTTACAAACTCAACATCCCCATTCTCATTACGCAGGGACTTCGCACAATTGCCGAGCAGGATGCTCTTTATGCACAAGGCCGCACCAAGCCCGGAGCGATTGTAACCAATGCGCGAGGCGGGTATAGCTATCACAATTTTGGATTGGCCGTAGATTTTGCTCTTTTGCTGCCGAATGGATCGAGTGTGTCATGGGATATGTGCCGGGACGGCAATAACAACCAGATCGCAGATTGGCAGGAGGTTGTGAAGGAGGCAAAAGGGCTGGGCTTCGAGTGGGGTGGCGACTGGACAAGCTTCAAGGATTACCCCCATTTTCAAATGGCGTTTGGGTTAACACTCACACAGTTACGAGCAGGGACAAAGCCCTCGACATCTGCGGTGGAGTCAGCGTATAAGGTCATCAATCGGAAGGAGGAGGAAGAATTGAAGAGTGATGTTATTGCTGTCGTAAAGGTTAACGGGGTTAAGGTTGCAGATGGAGTGCTTGAAAAAGGCATCACCTACGTCCCTGTACGTGTTATTGCAGAAGCGCTGGGTGCTCAGGTAGGTTATGATTCTGCGACTCGAACGGTTGAGATTATAAGTACCCGCTAAGGAGGGAAAAGGATGGAAACTGGAACAATTTTAGATAATGTTGTGGCATTCGCCTCTATATTAGCAGTATTCGTACTGGCACTGGTTCAGTTGGTCAAAAATAGTATCAACATCCCGCGTAATGCAGTACCGATTATCGGACTATTGATAGGTTTGTTCATCGGCGTAGTAGCGTATCCTTTTACCGAACTAGATTTAGTGCTTCGCCTTTGGGCTGGGGGCCTTGCAGGTTTATCTGCGACGGGGTTGTTTGAGCTAGCTTTTAAGGATCGCCCGGGCACGACGAAAGGGTAAGTGGATAATAGGTACGAATTATAAAAAGGGCTGTTCCAAAAAGTCTGAAAAAGACCTAAGGAAGAGCCCCATTGTTTTTCTCATGATATTACATAAATAAGTTTCAGAACGAAAGCGTGCTGCCGGGTTGTAAAGAATATAGTCCTGTGAAACCTTCTCCTTTTAATATAGAAGCTACTTGGTCGATATGTGGTTTGGGAGCATGGACAAGCACTGTCCGGTGGCTGGGAATCGTTTGGAGCATTTTGCGAATGTCCGGCAAGCCTTGATGGACTTTATAGCGGATAAGTGAGACTGTACAGCGTACGCTGCTAGATTCTCCGATCATAGCTTGCTCAACAAGACGATGTCCAAAGCTTCCCGCCGCTAAATGTCCCGTAAAAATCACATGGTTGTCAGGAGAAACAGAGAGTTGCTGAAAGTATTCTTGTGCTTTTGCTGACTGCATCATCCCGTCATTGGTAAATACGATAGCGCCCTTAAGATTCAGCATTGCCTTCGCGCGTTCGTCCGAATTAGATACAACACACAAGTTTTTTCTGTTAAAAAGCGCATTTACGCGCTGAATAGCGTCCTCTTTCAGCCATTCCACCTTGTCGCTTAATGCTCGTAAAGGAGCGACGAGTGCTTCTTCAACGATCAATTGATGATCTGGAAAACATTCATTTGCCCATACGATCAATTCCTGGCTTCTGCCATGGATAGGCACGGGAAGGAGAACAGAACCCCCTTTTTGCAAGGTGTTGTGGATGGCTATCTCTAATTGCTGTAATTTTACAAGCTGCTCATCAGGATCTGCCCCATAAGCGGCATCGATAATGGACAGATCAGCCACATTTTTAGCTTCGGCTTCCATAATTGCTGGTGTGTCTGCCGTGAGCAGCTGCGATTCCTCCGAATAATCCCCCGAGAAAAATACAGTCTTGCCCTCCCATTCTAGGGCCAACCAAACCGAACCTGCTAAATGCCCGCTACGTCCCCATTGAACTCGAAGGTTAGGCGCAAGCGTCAGCCAAGTGTGAGGGGAGACATACTCCTCTAAATACATGAATTGAATAGCTTTTTTATCCGTTTCCTCATAGGGGAGCGGGGCGGATTGAGCCGCCACATATTTATCCCAGGCCTCGAAATAATCAGGAAGCTGTAATGAGGTAGATCTAGTAGTCCATACCTTACCTCTGTATCCGTGTTTATAAAGTAAGGGCAGCGCTATGGAATGATCCTCATGCGCATGAGACAGAAATACTGCCTGCAAATGTGGAATAATATCCGTATCAAGTAGGGGGTATTCACCGGGGCCTTCTTTTTTTACGCCACAATCGAGCAGGATGCCATTTCGTGAATCCTTGCCCTGCAAAAGATAGGAGGAACGGCCATGCTCTCCGGCCCCTCCCCAAATCGTTAGTGTGCTCATTGTTGTCTCCGCTTTCTATCTGGGCTTAAATATTCTAAGACTAATAGTAATAAGGTAGTGATGCCTACAGAGATTACAGCCATGGCCATCCCCATCGCTACCGCACCTTGTTCAAACTGGGCGAAAATATATGTTGCCGAGGTCTGCATTGAAGGCGGAAGAATGAGTAATGAGGCTACCAGTTCCCGATTGGAAATGGTGAAGGTCATCATCCAGCCAGCCACCATCCCCGGAAGGATGAGGGGAAGCAGGATACGGCGGAACACATACAGCTTACTACCTCCGAATACTTGTCCCGCTTGCATCAGAGAGGAATCGATTTGCCCATAGCTTGCTTTTACATACTGAACAGTATAAGGAAGGAAAAGTACGACATAAGTCAGTACAACCATCCAGTAGGAATTATAGAGCGGGATAGGCATCCAGCGGGCATTCCACAGCAGAATTAGCCCTACTACAATTACAATTCCAGGGACTGTATTTGGAAGCAAGCTGAATAAATCTGTAATTTTCTGCTTGAATGTAGCCCCTTTTCCTACCGTTAAGGCAAACCAAGTCCCCAGAATAACAGCGATACTGGAAGCAACGATAGCTAATGTGAAGCTATTTAATAAGGCCTCAAGTCCTTGTGAGCCCGGGGATAACAGCTCTGCATAATGTTTTAAGGTTAAATTGCTCCAGGATACACCTTCTCCCCGAAGCTTCAATAATGAGGCTGTTATGATAGAGAAATAAGGAATGCCGATGGATGCCAGAAGCAACAGAAGAACATAACCCCAGCTAAGAAACCCTACGATGCCTGTACTCTTATAACGTTTAGTACGAGTTCCTTTTCCACCGATCAGACGGTAAGAGTAGCGGCTGCTAATTATAGTCTGGATGTACCACATGACAAGACAAACTCCGAGCAGCAAGGAGGCTAGTGAAGTAGCCTTACCAAAATCAATCGGCCAACTGGAGATATATTTATGGATCTCAGAGGTCAGCACGTAAAAGCCGATCCTGCGGCCAAAGGTCGCAGGGGTACCGAATTCAGCAATGGTTTTGACGAAGATGAGCAGTGCTCCAAGCCCATAGCTAGAGAGCAGTAAAGGAATAATCACTCTTTTAAATCTGTAAAAGAAGGGGGCGCCGTGAACCGAGGCTGCTTCCTCCAGATTGCCCCCGATCTGCAAAAGCGCATTGCGCAGCAGCAGGTACAGGAAGGGAAACAGGTGAAGGCTCATGATCAGCACCATACCCCCATAGCTAAAGAAATATGGTGTCAACACGGAGGAGGAGGGCAGAAACTGCTCCATATACCCACCCGTCTGCATAAACAACATCCAACCCATAGAACCAATGTAAGGCGGCGTCATAAATGGAATTAACAGCACGACATCCAGCCAGTTGTGGCGCCCTAAGTCGGTTTTTGCCATAATCCAGGCTAGAGGCAGCGCAAACAAAGTAGTTAGCAGAATGACGCTTACCCCAAGCCCGATAGAATTCAGCAGCACCTCTACTAGGTCATTGCTCCCCATAATGGTGCGTAGCGGTGCGGCTATGTCGAGATGCTCCTCTGGATAAATACTGGTCCAGAATATGAGCAGGAGTGGCAGCAGCACGAGCACGGTTAGTATAAATAAAGCCAGTCCACCGCTCACCCATTTAAATGAGCGCAAAGAGTTAGTATTCATTACGCTTATTTAAAAATTTGTGTGAAGGTCGAGGAAACTTCATCGCCGTGCTCATTCATCCATTCCCAATTCACATCAAATGTTTTGATTTCTTCAAGATTGGCACGATTTTCTGCCTTCACGTCAGTTCTGCCTGGCAGCAAATAGGCTTTGGCAACAAGGGCTTGCGCTTCATCGGAGAGAAGGTAGTCGATAAAAGCCTTGGCGTTATCTACATTCGGGCTTGTCTTAATGATCGCAGCCGGACGAGGGCTGATTACAGTTCCTTCAGCAGGATAGACGATATCCACAGGTTCTCCGTCAGCCTTTGCTTTATAAGCCATGTAATCTACGCCAGCAGCAACGACGGATTTAGCACCGGTAATCACCGGATCAAGTGCCTCTTGATTGGCGCCTGCCATAGCTACTTCATTGCTTTTATATTGTTTGAAAAGATCCCAGCCACTGTCCCCCTTAGCACTTAAATACCCAGTCATGAAATCAAGAGCCGAGCCGGAAAGTGAAGGATCAGGGATATTGACTGCACCCTTCCATTCCGCTTTGCTGAGGTCATCCCAGGAGGTCGGCGGTGAGCTTACTTTTTTGGTATTGTAGACAATACCGAGTGCGGATGCACTGTAACTGAAATAGTTACCTTCATCTATATCTGACCAATCGCTAACCAGCTTGTCTGCATTAATCGCTTCTTTATATGGAAGTAATAATCCGTCGTTTTTCATTCCTTGCATGGACGGAAGAGAGGCGAGGACAACAACATCAACGACCGGGTTGGATTTTTCTGCTTCCATGCGGGCAAGTATTTTTCCTGTAGTGCCTTGGAACATTTCAACCTTAACGCCGGTTTTGGCTTCAAATCCGTCTTTGATTTTATTGGCTAAACCTTCAGGGCCTGCACTGTAAACGACAAGATTGCCGCTTAGTGTCTTTTCTGTTGGTTGTGGGGCTTCAGTTTGCGTCGCCGCCGCAGTATCGGTTTGGTTGTTGCTTGCGTTAGCCGCAGGGGTGTTCGAGGAGCCGCAGCCCACTAAAGTAATACCAAGTACAGTTGTTAGAAGAAGTGAACTTAACCCTTTTGTCTTTTTCATTTGATTCAATGTTATTGCCTCCCTAATATTGTTGTGTGCATCTTGCTGCATGGAACAGCATCATATAGAGCCATTCCATGCAGTGGACGCTTAATTCAGATGATGGATTTGGTGCTCTGAAGCGTACAGCTGAATCTTTTCCCCTACAGGTAGGCGCCGCTCATGATAAGCGGTCCAAGTCCCATTGTGCTCCATGTCCAGAATGATCTCATAGCGATCCCCCATATAACTCACATGCTGAATAGTCCCTGTAAAAGGAAGAGAGGAAGCATTCTCCTGAGACCAGCGTAAATGTTCTGGACGCAGCATCTGTTTATCCGGAACGATCCAGTTGGATTTACCAATAAAGTGGGCTACAAAAGGATGACTCGGTTTACGATAAATGTCCTCAGGAGATCCACTTTGTAAAATAGTACCACCTTGCATTACAACTACTTCATCTGACATAGACATCGCTTCGGTTTGATCATGCGTCACATACAGGGCTGTAATGCCCATGTTTTTCACCAAGGAGATTAACTCCAGCCTCATTTCATCTCGCAAGACCGCATCCAGCGCACTTAATGGTTCATCGAATAATACAAGCTGAGGGCGCATGACTACGGCTCTGGCAAAAGCAACCCGCTGCTGTTGTCCACCGGACAGCTGATGTGGAAAACGCAGCTCCAGCCCCTCCAGCTTGACCGATCGAAGCGCCTCCTGCACCCGAACCCGTAAATTCTTTTTTTGTTTGGAAGCTCGAAGTCCGAAGGCTACATTCTCGAACACAGTCAGATGCGGCCAGAGGGCGAAATCTTGAAAAACCATGCCAAAGTTACGGCGATGAATGGGGTGGCTAATTCTTTTGCTGCCTGAAAAAATAAACTCATCATCGATCAGAATTTCTCCTGCATCCGGTGTTTCCAGCCCAGCAATCAGACGGAGTAGTGTCGTCTTTCCACAACCTGAAGGACCGAGTAATGTCGTAAAGCTTCCAGCGGGAATCTTCAGATCTGCAGCCTTCAAGGCATGCACATCTCCGAATTTCTTTTCCAATCTGTGGATTGTAATTTCCTTCATTCTATCTACCTGCCTGTTCTTAAGCTTGTTCTTAGTGTAAAGGTAAAGAATTCCCGCTATATTTGCTGAATGTAACTGTGATATTAACTTTTTTGCCGATTTATTTTAACATTCATAGAATTCTTCTATGTTACCGTTTAGGAAAAGGCGAGGGAGTGGAAGAGAATGAACCTTAATCTAATGAAGCTGGAAATTGTAGAACTGCTGAATAAACATAAAAAAATTACCACGGTAGCAGATAAACTCGGACTAAAGCAGCCCACCGTTACGTATCATTTGAAGAATTTAGAGCAGCAATTGGGGGAGAAGTTATTTGAATCCAGAATGGATAAAATGATTCTTACGGAGAGTGGCAAAGCTTTTCTTCATTATGCGATCAAAATCAATGCGCTTGCTGCGGAAGCGGAGCGGGTAGTAAAAGAGTTCAGTCAGGCAGGTCGGGGGACACTGAAAATTGGCGCCAGTTATGTTCCAGCTACTTATATTCTTCCACAAATATTGGGGCAGTTTGGCGAACAGCATCCGGGGATTACCATTTCTTTATCGGTTAAGCCTTCACCGGTGATCAAAGAAATGCTTGCCAGCCATGAGATTGATCTTGGTATTTTGTCTACGGAATCTTTTTATCTGCCTGATCTGCATACTCAAGCCTTATGTGAGGATGAGCTTGTCCTTGTTTTTGCACCTACACATGATTTTGCCGGATTTTCTAATTTAAACTCAGCGATGATTGCTTCAGCGAGCTTTATTTTACATGACAAGGAATCAAGCACACGCCAGTTGACGGATAAATGGTTTGAACGAGAGGGAAAAGAATCAAAACCGCATATTTTGCTCGATTCACTGGAGGCAATTAAGCAATCGCTCATGAGTGGACAACATGTTTCATTTATTTCACGCCTTGCTGTGGAGGACCAGGTAGCCAGAGGAAGATTGCTAATGCGAGCCATTCCGGATTATAATTTTGAAAGACATATTTATTATTCGTATAACCGTGATCGCCATTATTCTCCTTTAATTGGACTGTTCATTGATCAGCTCCGCACAATCCGAATATAAGCATACATAGAGAATATACGATAGAGCCATTATATATATGAAAGAATACATAAAATATAAGGACTGTATAAATTCAGAAATTGGTGTATAATCTTAGGTGCTGTGTCGCTTTACAGCGCAAAAAAGTTGCAGATTTTCAAACGGTTTTATTGTATGATATGAGGAAGCTTTAATAGACGATATTTAGACAGACAAACTTAACACATTGATCCGGAAGAGAATGGGGGGAGCAGCATGACCGAACTTACGACTACCGTCAGCAAAAGCAACTCTAACAATCTGCTGCGACGGGACGTACGGTTCTTGGGGAACATTTTAGGAGAGGTCTTGGTTCACCAAGGCGGTAACGAACTGCTAGAGATCGTGGAGAAGATCCGCGAGACCAGTAAATCGCTACGCTCACTATTTTTACCTGAACTGCATAGTGAATTTAAGGAGTTAATCAATTCTTTGGATCCGGAGAACCGTCATCAGGTAATAAGAGCGTTCGCCATTTATTTTCAATTGGTGAATATTGCCGAACAGAACCACCGGATTCGCCGTAAACGTGACTATGAACGTTCAGCTGGGGAGACAGTACAACCCGGTTCTATAGAAAGCGCTATTCAAGAGCTTCGTGAACGTGATTTCTCTCATGAGGAAGTCAACGAGATTATTGAAGGATTGTCTCTGGAACTTGTAATGACGGCACATCCAACGGAAGCTATGCGCCGTGCGATTCTCGATATTCATAAACGGATATCCGATGATGTTATGGGTCTTGATAACCCTACTTTAACTTTCCGTGAACGTGAACAGCTTCGCGAGAAGTTATTGAATGAAGTGATTACGCTTTGGCAAACGGATGAGCTGCGTGACCGCAAGCCTACAGTACTCGATGAAGTGCGTAATGGAATGTACTATTTTCATGAGACGATTTTCCATGTATTGCCTGACGTGTATCAAGAGCTTGAACGCTGTCTGAGCAAATATTATCCAGGACAGAATTGGCATGTGCCAACCTACTTACGTTTTGGATCATGGATTGGCGGAGACCGTGATGGTAACCCATCGGTAACCTCAACAGTCACTGCGCAGACTTTACGCATGCAGCGTAAGCTGGCCATTCGTGAATATCAGCGTATTATGCGTGAACTCATGAAATATCTAAGCTTTAGCACAAGTATTGTTAAAGTGACGCCTGAGCTCGTAGAATCCATCGAAGCTGATCGTCAGATCATTAACCTAGGCAAGATGGAAGAATGGCGCAATGACAATGAACCTTACCGTATTAAACTTAGCTACATGATCTCTAAGACACAAAATGTTTTGGATGATGAGAAAAAAGATACTCCTGAGCGTTATGCTACACCTGAGGAGTTCATAGATGATTTGAATGTCATTGACCGCAGTCTACGGCATCACTATGCCGACTATGTGGCCGATACTTATATTAAAAAGCTAATCCGCCAAGTGGAGCTGTTCGGATTCCATACGGCAACTCTTGACGTGCGTCAACACAGTCAAGAACATGAGAATGCCATGACAGAAATTTTGGCGAAGATGAACATTTCGCCGGACTACTCTAAGTTGACGGAGATCGAGAAGATTGATCTGCTGGAGAAATTGCTGAATGATCCACGTCCGTTGACCTCTTCTTACCAGACTTATACTGAAAGTACAGAGGAGTGTCTGGCTGTTTACCGGACGATCTTCGCATCGCAGGAAGAGTACGGCAAACAATGTATCACCAGTTATCTGATCAGTATGGCTGAAGCTGCGAGTGACATTCTGGAGGTTATGGTCTTCGCCAAAGAGGTAGGACTATTCCGCAAGGATAACGACGGTACAGTTGTATGTACCCTGCAAGCTGTGCCACTTTTTGAAACGATTGATGACTTGCATGAAGCACCGCAAATTATGAACACACTGCTCAATATGCCGATCTACCGTGATGCGGTAAGAGCAATGAATGATTTGCAGGAAATCATGCTTGGATATTCAGATAGTAATAAAGATGGCGGCGTGGTTACTGCTAACTGGGAACTGCGTGTTGCCCTAAAAGAAATTACAGCGACAGCGGATAAGTTCGGAATCAAGCTGAAGTTCTTCCATGGTCGTGGTGGAGCGCTCGGCCGCGGGGGTATGCCACTTAACCGCAGTATTCTTGCTCAGCCTGCTTCGACAATTGGCGGCGGGATTAAGATTACCGAGCAGGGAGAAGTAATCTCCTCCCGTTACTCCATGCAAGGGATTGCTTACCGCAGTCTGGAGCAAGCGACATCTGCGCTTGTAACAGCAGCAATTAGTGCGAGAGTGCCACAAGCGGATCTTTATGAAGAGAAATGGGAAGAGATTGTTGCCCGTATTTCTGAGGTCTCGCTGAACAAATATCAGGATTTGATCTTCCGTGATCCGGATTTCCTGACTTATTTCAAAGAATCAACACCTCTGCCTGAGGTAGGAGAGCTTAATATCGGTTCCCGTCCTTCCAAACGGAAGAACAGCGATCGTTTTGAAGATCTGCGCGCAATTCCTTGGGTATTTGCATGGACACAAAGCCGTTATTTGCTCCCAGCCTGGTACGCTGCTGGAACCGGACTGCAGAGTTTCTATGAGGGTAAGGAAGAGAATCTGAAGATAATGCAACATATGTATGAGAACTTCTCATTCTTTACTACACTGATAGATACGCTGCAAATGGCTATTTCAAAAGCGGACTTGATCATTGCTAAGGAATACGCCAGCATGGGCAAGAACGAGGAAGCACGTCAACGGATCTTTGGCCAGATTGAAGATGAATTTAATCTGACTTCTGAGCTAATCCTGAAGATTACAGGCCAGCAGGATATTCTGGATAACGTTCCTGTGATTCAAGAGTCGATCAGACTCCGTAATCCATACGTTGATCCGCTTAGCTACCTGCAGGTTCAATTGCTATCTGAGCTTAGAGCGCTCCGTGAAATTGATGGAGATGATAGCGAGCTGCTTCGCGAAGTATTGCTTACCATCAACGGCATTGCCGCCGGTCTTCGGAATACCGGCTGATATAGTCTCAACAACAAAAAGTCCGCCCTATTTGGGGCGGACTTTTTTTGCCTAATACAAGTTGTTGTGATCATAAACTGTATATTGCTGCTGTGAACTTTATTTGTTCCTAAATATTGGAGAGTCATACCCGATATATCTTTATTGCCCTACCCAAGTAACCGAGATGTAATCGGAGGTAATTAACGTGGCACTTATTACTTCGGTGATGGAGCAGCGTAGAGAATATTTGGAACTGTAGGAGCGCCAGCGTTCGCCTTTATCCTCAGATTTCGACCGCTATATGCGGTTTATAATCAGGAAATGTGAGGATAACAGCGACCGGAAGTTCAAATATTTCTCGGAGTTGCACTTAATCGCCTATACCAAGTTGTCCAGTTTTTAACTCAGTTTACATAGAAGGTTACAATACAATCCTTGATTTTTACACAAACTTGAATTACGATTTAATTGCTTGTACCGTGGATATTTGCGAAGAAATACCAAGGGCGGCAAGTCTGGGGGAGTTAACAGGTGGAGAATTTGGAAGGCAGATTGACAAAGCTCGCCTTGAAGGGCGACCAAAGGGCATTTGCCGAGCTTGTGGAACTATATAAAGACAAAATATATCATTTAGCTTACAGGATGTTGAACAATCGCCATGAGGCGGAGGATATTGTTCAGGAGACCTTTTTGCGTGTGTATAGGAATTTGGATCGTTATGATGATAAACAGAAGTTCTCCACATGGATTTACCGGATTGGAACGAACCTCTGTATTGATAGATTGCGTAAACGAAAACCAACCTATTCGCTGGATGCTGAAATGAACGATCAGGAGGGCCTTGATGGCTATTCATTGATTCCGAGCGACAATGTGACACCTGAGACCGAACTATTGCTCTCTGAGACGCAGGGGCTAATCTATGAAGCGATTGACAGTCTGCCTGTGAAATACAGGTCGGTGATGATTCTGAGATACCTGCAGGATCTGTCCCTTCAGGAGATTAGTGATGTCCTGGATATGCCCGTGACCACGATTAAGACGCGTGTACATCGAGGCCGTGAATTTTTGCGTAAAAAATTAGGCCCAAAAATGTAAAAATAGATTTTATTTATGAAACATCTTTTCGAGAGCGACGTATGTAAGTTAAGCAAGTCTTATGTGTCCTGACCCTTTGTCTTAGGATAATTAAATAGCACTCATGAAAGGATTGGCTCCTATGGAATGCAAACTGGCCGTCTCTATGATGCATGACTACTTGGATGACGACTTGCCCGAACAGCAGCAGAGGGAATTGAAGGAGCATCTTCTATCCTGTCCAGATTGCCGTGCAAAGTTTAAAGAATTGGAACAGACAGATATGTTGATGTTCTCCCTAATGCATCAGAATCCTGTAGCTTCAGATGATCTTGTGAGCCGGATAATGAGTTCATTGCCAAAGACTAAGAAAGAAAAAGCCTTTATTACCTGGATCAAGAGGCACCCTGCACTTACAGCGGCATCTCTATTCCTTGTCGTTATGCTGATGAGCACCGTAACTTTTTGGAGTCCAGACAGACAACTTGTAGTTAGAGGTGTTGATTTGGATCAAGTGGTCATCAAAGGGGATACTGTAATTGTACCTTCCGGCAAAATAATTACCGGAGACCTTACCATAGAGAACGGTAAAGCACAGGTATATGGAGAAGTGAACGGCAACGTGACAGTCATTGACGGATCTCTATATCAGGCTTCAACAGCTCATATTTCTGGGCAAGTCAAAAGCATAGACCAGGCAGTAAGCTGGTTCTGGTATAAAGTGACGAACATGTTCTCTGAAGTTGCCTACCGTTAATGCGGGCAGTGGTTACCTTGAGCAGGAATATTAATTAGCGCCTCTTTTTCCGGAAAGATGGCGCTTTTTTGTTTCCTTAAATTGGGTGGTTTTGGAAAGGATTGAGGGACTAAACTTGCAACTGAAGCCCGAACGTTATAACCTAGATATGATACAGAGCTAACAGACATTTTACATAAACCCAGCTAATTTGAAATGACGGGGGTTTTAGGCAATGAGTTATTTTACTGAGCTAACATGGAAAGATTCCATTAAAGATATAATTGATATCCTAATCGTCAGTTACATTATTTATAAAGTGCTTAATATGGTACGCGGGACGCGGGCGATTCAGCTTTTAAAAGGGATACTGGTTCTGGTCTTGATTTGGGCGGTAAGCACAATCTTGGACTTGTATACACTTAAATGGCTAATGAATCAAATGTTTACATTCGGGGTCTTAGCTGTCTTTATTATTTTTCAGCCGGAACTACGAAGGGGACTGGAGCAGCTTGGACGGGGCAGATTTTTCGGACGGGCTGGAGAAAGTGACGAAGAGATCAGTAAGTTAATCGGCGAAGTGATTAAAGCCGTGAATTATTTATCTCGCAGAAAAATAGGGGCGTTAATCGTTTTTGAGCGGGAGACGGGGCTAAACGAATATACAGAGTCAGGTATACCCATGCGCTCCCTGGTCAGCTCCGAATTGCTCATTAACATTTTCATTCCCAATACACCTCTGCATGACGGGGCCCTTATTATGCAGGGAAATCAGATTGCTGCGGCTGCTTGTTACTTGCCTTTGTCCGAGAATCCTTTTATCAGCAAAGAACTGGGAACCCGGCATCGCGCTGCTATAGGAATAAGTGAGGTTGCGGACTCGGTGTCTGTCATTGTCTCAGAGGAGACAGGGCAGATTTCCCTTGCCATCAATGGCCAGATCGTGAGAGACATTAAGGAAGAATCTATGATATCGAAGCTCCATCAAGAGCTTAGTGTAAGCTCATCGCTGAAGGAGAAGGGTTCAACTTTCTGGAAACGGAAGGGGGACAAGAATCATGGATAAGTGGATGAACAATAACAATTTCAATAAGATTCTGGCCCTTGTGTTTGGGATCATTTTGTTTACGATGGTTCATGTCGATACTGCGCCTTCTGGACAGACAACAGTGGATATTAAAACAAAAACTATTGAGAATGTGAAGATTGAAGTGACCGGCCTTGACGAGGACAAATATGTCCTTGAACCCTTGGCTGTCGATAGTGTCAGTCTGGAGGTAGCGGGTAAAAATTCCGATATCTCCTTTCAGTTCTCGGATGACTATAAAGTGATGCTTGATCTGAGTAAGGTTGAACCTGGGGACACCACGTTGCCACTTTACTATAAATTACCCAAAGGTGTATCTCTGGTAAGAATGAATCCTAAAGAGGTTACTGTACATGTAGAACCGCGAAACACGAAGTCTTTTCCCATAACATTGGTTACAAAGGGAAAACCTGCAGCGGGCTATCAAATAGGCACGCCTGTCTTGCAGCCTACAGATACTGTAAAAGTGACACTTGCGGATAATGAACTAAGCAAGGTAGCCAAGATACAAGGGACTATTGAGCTTAACGGTGAGAACGAAACCTTTGTAGAAAAAAAGCTGAAGCTACACGCTTATGATAATAACGGAAATGAAATTAAAAATGCTGTAATTGAGCCTTCTACTGTATCTGTGGAATTGCCGATTACCTTACCTTTTAAGAGTGTGCCGCTGGAGATTGGCTTTACTGGGCAACTTCCAGATTCACTTGTATTATCCAAAGTGACCCCTGAGCAGGAAACGGTCGTAGTGTATGGACAAGCAGAGGCTTTAAAAGCTTTATCTGCTTATGAAGCTACAGTCGACCTTAGTGCAATAGATTCTGCGGGGACGAAACAAGTGAAGGTGGATCTGAAGGCACCGGCTGGAACGGAGAAAGTTATGCCAGAAGCTGTGAATGTTTCATTAACCATTTCAGAAATTGCTGAGCGGACGATTGAGGCGGTACCCATCAAGCTCCAAGGCGTGGGGGATGATTTGGAAGGAAGTATTGTTAATCCTTCAAGCAAGGAAATTGCGCTTACCTTAAAGGGTGCACCTGCTTTACTTGATCAACTTGATAAGAAAAATATAGGGGTTGTGGCTGATGTTAGCGGACTTTCAGCTGGAACTCACGAGGTTTCTTTGCGGGTATCATTACCCAAGTTCATCGCACTAGCCAATGCAGGGGTGCCACTTACAGTGACCGTGCAGCTGCTATCGCCTGCAGCACCAGTCCCTACGCCTCATCCAGATACGGGGGGTGTGACTACTCCTGAGCCGAGTTCTGAACCTGTTATAGGCGATGTGGAACCTACGGAGAAGCCCACGCATAGTGGAGAGGCTGGTGGAGCAACACCAACGCCTGTCCCGACGGATAGCAATCCGGAGAATAACGGCACAGCTAACACAAGTACGAATTCCGAGAATCCTGTAGGTACAGGCGGGACGTAATCTTTTGAGCCCAGAGGTACACCAAAATAGTATGCAATTCATATGATAGTACATTAAGCTAACGTAGCGTATTCAAAGGAGAAAAATAATGGGGAAGTATTTTGGAACTGACGGTGTGCGGGGAGTAGCAAACCGTGAATTGACTGCAGAAATGGCTTATAGTATTGGCCGTTGTGGAGGATATGTACTAGCGGGTAACTTGGATAAACCGAAGGTTGTTATCGGAATGGATACACGTATTTCCGGTCCTTTATTGGAATCCGCGCTGATAGCGGGCTTATTGTCTATTGGAGCCGATGTAATCCGTATAGGCGTAGTGAGTACCCCTGCTGTTGCTTATATTACGAGATTGTTAAAAGCAGACGCAGGCGTCATGATTTCAGCTTCTCACAATCCTGTAGAGGATAACGGCATTAAGTTCTTTGGTGGGGATGGCTTCAAGCTTACAGATGAAACTGAACTGCGCATTGAAGAGCTTATGGATGCTGAGGTAGATGAATTGCCACGTCCTATCGGTTCGGGTTTAGGTATGGTTACCGTAGATAATGATGCTAAGTATCTTTATCTGGAGTATTTGAAAACTACCATTTCTCAGGACTTTAAGGGAATCAAGGTTGTACTGGACTGTGCGCATGGCGCAGCGTATGAGCTTGCTCCAAGACTGTTCAGAGAGCTTGGCGCTGAGGTTATTTCTATCGGGGCTGAGCCAGATGGATTGAATATTAATGATGGATTTGGTTCGACACATCCAGAGACTTTGCGTGAAGAAGTCTTGCGTCATGGAGCCGATTTGGGACTTGCTTTTGACGGAGATGCTGACCGCCTGATCGCTATTGATAATAACGGTGATGAAGTCGATGGCGACTTTATCCTTTGTATTTGTGGTGATGCCATGAACCGTGCAGGTAAGCTGAAGGATAGCACGATTGTATCAACCGTTATGAGTAACATCGGATTCTATAAAGCTACCGAGAAATTATCCCTGAATACTGCTAAGACAGCTGTAGGGGATCGTTATGTTATGGAAGAAATGCGTCGTGGGGGCTTTAATCTAGGTGGAGAACAGTCTGGACATGTTATTTTCCTGGATTACAATACAACTGGTGATGGTATTCTTACAGCTATTCAGCTGGTAGATACGCTTAAGGCTACAGGCAAACAGCTTAGCGAAGTTAAGAGTATGATGACTAAATACCCGCAGGTGCTGGTTAATGTTCGTGTACAGGATAAGACTAACTATCCTAATAACCCGGCTATAGAAGCGGCTATCGCTGAAGTGGAAGGTAAGCTAGGTGACAATGGCCGTGTGCTTGTACGTCCGTCAGGTACGGAATCTCTAATCCGCGTTATGGCAGAGGGACCAGATAAGTCAGATCTAGATCTTTATGTGAATCAAATTGTGGAAGTAGTTCAACGCGAATTGGTATAATCCATTACCTTAACTATGAGGCTGGTGCAGTGAGCGGGAGCGATTCGGACTCGTTGCACCAGTGTTATTTTATTTTAGGATTGGATCGTTTGAACTGCTTTTGTAAAATTTAGGTTGATGCGCCATTGCCAAAGTACTACAAGGTGCATATAATAGATTAAGTGTCATTCTAGAAGGAAAGCGGGGATTGTGAGGTTAGCAATAGCAAGCGCCAGAGCTTGGTCTAGCGCGGGGGAGAAGGGAAAGCTGCTTACTTGTTATGTAGGCTATGGCTTGAACGGATCACGGCAGACGTAAGCTGACGAGGTGGAGGTGTTCGAAATGTTCGGCGGGGACCTCCCGGTGATGCACCAGAGCCGTAAATGGATACGGAAAATGAAAGGGCGACCTTTCACACAACGTTTTCATGGGTGCAACAAATTATATTATTCATGTGTGCGCGCATCAGAAGGAAACACGTTATTTCTGCCACGGCAGAGGAGAAGGCTGTGCATTTCATGAACATTAGAATGTAAGTGACAGTTTATTTTGTTGATCCTAAAATACAACAGAATATTTGCTTTTTCTCAAAAACATGCCGCACGGCACGTTTCTTTCCTTATGCCGCCACATTACGATAACTCGGACGGGGGAAATTATAATGTGTGGTATTGTAGGATATATTGGTAATCAGAATTCGCAGGGGATCTTGGTTGAGGGTTTGAAGAAATTGGAATATCGTGGATATGATTCCGCTGGTATTGCTGTATTTACCCAAGAAGGACTGCAAGTAGTGAAAGCTCAAGGCCGTTTGGCGAATCTGCAGTCGAAGCTCGAAGACAGCCCGCTGGCAGGTAGCGCAGGTATCGGACACACACGCTGGGCGACTCACGGTAAACCATCCGATGAGAATTCACATCCACATACGGATAACAGCATGAAGTTCTCGGTAGTTCATAACGGTATTGTCGAAAACTATCTGGATCTGAAAGAAGAGCTGATCGCTGGCGGATGCCACTTTGTCTCTGAAACCGATACAGAAGTTATTTCACATCTGATTGCTCGCGAATATGACGGAGATATCGTGAAGGCTGTACAAAAAGCGATTACGTTCATGCGCGGTGCGTTTGCATTAGGCGTCCTGACTGAATATGAACCAGATAAACTGGTGGCTGTGCGTCAAGCTAGCCCGCTCATTATCGGTCTTGGCGAAGGAGAAAACTTTATCGGGTCAGATATTCCGGCACTGCTTGAATATACCCGTAACGTATATATTTTGAACGACGGCGAAATGGCTGTGCTGACAAGAGATGCTGTCGAATTGATGACGATTGAAGGCAATTTTATTTCTCGGGAAATGATTACTGTCGATTGGGATGCAGTTACCGCAGAAAAAGGCGGCTACGAGCATTTCATGCTGAAAGAAATACACGAGCAACCTAAGGCTTACCGCGACACCATGCGTGGTCGTATCAATGCCGAAGGTAACAAGGTTGTATTGCCTGAACTGAACATGACTGAAGAACAAATCAAGAACATTCGTAACATTCAAGTCGTTGCTTGCGGAACGGCATACAACGCTGGTGTGGTAGGACGTACTATGATCGAATCTTTGGTTCGTATTCCGGTTGAGAATGATATCGCTTCGGAATATCGTTACCGTTCACCAATCGTGACTCCAGAAACTTTGGTTATCGTAGTAAGCCAATCCGGTGAGACTGCAGATACTTTGGCAGCTCTGCGTGAAGCACAAGCTAACGGGGCACATGTATTGGCGATCACTAACGTTGTGGGCAGTTCTATCGCTCGCGAAGCAAATGATGTGTTGGTAACCTTGGCAGGTCCAGAAATTGCAGTAGCTTCGACCAAAGCTTACACTTCACAATTGATCGCATTTGGATTGTTTGCTCTTTACTTGGCTGAAGTTCGTGGTACACAAACCGAAGCACAAGTTACTAAGATTCTTGCAGCTATGCAATCTCTGCCAGAGCAAGTGGAAGAGATCCTAGCTCAAAAAGAAGCGATCAAAGGTTATGCTGAACAAATTTCTGAGCACAAAAACTTGTTCTTCATCGGCCGCGGCGTAGACTACGCTGTTGCTCAAGAAGGATCCTTGAAGCTGAAAGAAATTTCTTATATTCACTCCGAAGCTTATGCTGCAGGGGAATTGAAACACGGTACATTGGCTCTGATCGAAGAAGGCGTTCCAGTTATTGCCCTGGCAACTCAGGAAGCTGTACTTGAGAAGACCGTCAGCAACATCAAAGAAGTGAAAGCTCGGGGCGCAGATGTGCTGGCAATCACGCACCAAGAGCATTTGACGGACCTGCTTAGATCAGTTGATCAAGTGTTCGTGATTCCTAAAACACTTCCAATGCTGACAGCAGCTTTGTCCGTAGTGCCTCTGCAATTATTGTCCTATTATGCTTCTCTTGCGCTGGGTCATGATGTAGATAAACCACGTAACTTGGCGAAGAGTGTTACTGTGGAGTAGAATTGGTGATGTGAAAGTACAGTTGTTTGACTAATTACATTAATGTGTTGTTCTGAACATTAAAGTATTGTTTTGAGTAACAAAATTGCAATAAAGTTGTGTTTTGAAAAGCTTAAGAAAAAAATGAGTGTGGAACAGCAACACTGACATCTAGAGCCGTCCTGAAAATACAGGGCGGCTTTATCTTTTTTTATATGGGGGAAGATGATCTCACAAGGCCGACTTAGTGAAATTGAGCAGGGAAAGACTAAACCCTCTACCGAAACTCTAAAAGAATTAAGGAAAGAAATTAATGTTGATTTAAACTGGTTATTCGACGAGGATATCTAATTTTGTTAATATGTTGATGGTGTGCTACCCGCGTACGTTCTTTAATAGGTAATTGGAAATGGAATATAATGAGGAGGACGCAGCCCAAGCGAAGGCGCGGGAGCGTTCTTTTTATTAAACTAACGGGAGGATATCCCTCAATTCAATGTTTTAAGTACGGCAGCATAACGAAACAGTAGTTCATTAGCGTTCGAACCAAAACAGTGAGATACAGACAACTGAAAGCACGGATGAGTCGGAACGAAACTATCATACGGACGAAGATCCTGTCGGGCAGCATATCTGACCTCCACCTCATGGACAGGTTGAATGAAGGAATGTGGGGGCGTGGACTGTGAGACTTGGGAGGGTTGACCTCCATGAGGAATGTGGAGATCCATAAGTGCAACCATACTTTTCCTAGGTAACCACTTTCTTCAGACTGTGGTTAAGGAGATGTTCTTTTGCGCTTTTCCTCATCCCAACATTTTCTTCGATTTCAACTTGATTCCACCATGAAGTCGTCTGCACTGAACGAATAAAATCAGAAACCTAAGATATTATGAGCATTCAAGAGAAAAGTGATTCCTCATAGAGGGAGAATAGTTTAACAAAGGACAGGATACCGAAGCACCTGTTCTTCAATAATTTCACCATACTTCGGCTACTCTTTGTAAGTGGATTGATCTGTGTCTATGTAGACTACACATTAAAAGACTTATTAGAACATAATATTACATAGAGGAGAATTGGAGATTATTGCGCAAGGAAATTAATATTATAGTAAACTGATGTTCACATGCACTTTAAAAGGTAGTATAATAAAATAAGGAAAATAATACATTTTATAGTTTAATTTTTTCCTTTACGGACCTTATCCATTCGTTCAACATTTAAGTGAATATAATGTTTTAAAGTAGGAAATAATTTATTGGTATAGAAAGGGCGGGATAATATGTTTAAAAAAATATATTTAATAGCCTTTGCAGTGACTATTATTTCAGGAGTGGCATTAATATCAAATTCAAAAGCAGACACCTATCCAGAAATGGAAACCGTAAATAAGACAGTTGAAAATCCTGTTAACACTAATTTTTCAACAAATAACGTAAAATCCGTAGAATCCGTAGAATCAGTAAAAAACGTAGAATCCGTAGAATCAAAAATCGCAAAAGGGTATTATAGTCAACTATATACACCTCATGGCATGTTCTTGCGAGCAGATAAACAAAGTATCTTTAAGGAATCGGAGATAGCAAGAAATTTAGATCAAATCGGGCCTAATACGAATCAACTAATTTTTGAAGGCGAGTTTTTTTTAAAAGTAGATGAATCAACATTTCTTAAATCGTATCCCAATTCGTTGCTCTTAAATGAAACCTTAAATGAAACAGATGAAAACCCGATTAGACTGACGATGCTTCATTAAGCTAACTGGCAGGATAGTTTAAATATACGGTATTATTTTAATTATATCGATAGTAGTACTTTTTATATGCATCGGATACATTCAGTTCCAAAGGATGGTTCAAAACAGTCAAACAAAATCATGAAGGTATAAGCCGCTATAATGCGGCTTATACCTTATTTTAATGGAATTCACGATCAAGCTTAATTTTGGCCCTCGGGTACATCATAAGATAATCGATTTACGGGTCAGATTAACAACTTTATCAAGGTGATTTTCCATTACAAGAGGGAGGGATATTGTATCGGTCATAGGCCGGTGGAATAGTCGAAGAGGTAGGACCAGAAGTTTCAAAAGTGAAACAGGGGTTATCCCTTTCAATATTGTATCTGACTTCATACGAGCTAATATTTAACTACTGGCTACTCAGAAAATTGTAAGGTAATATCGCCGTTATTTGTATAAGCAGATAATTTTTTTGAACCATTCTCTTTATTGGCAGGCAAATTGCTATCTCCTTTCTTTACCTTGCTTAAGATCGCGAAATCATCATATGACCCTAGAATAGAACCGCTAATATTTCCATTTTTTGTTTCAAGGGTTATAGCCGTCCCTACATTCAATTTGTCCAGTTGGATATTTCCGTTATTTATGTTTACTTCCACTGTCCCTAAAAACGCGATTGTTGGTAATACAATATTTTCATTTGATGTTTTTAATGTCAAATTTTTTAAAGTTGCATCAGGTATCCATACCTGAATAGTTCTGGTTACTTGCGAGTCTTTTCCTCCGATATAGTCGTTCCATTCCTTATTACTGTCACTTACCATTGACAGTTCTTTATCGTCAGATAGATCAATCTTGTAAAAATCTTTCTCACTTTCATAGTAAACAATATGAATTTGTTCATCTTTAGATTGGAGAATAGTTATTTTTTTGTCCTTTACATCAATTGTTAAGGTATCAATCTTTTGGGCAGGGATGATGTAATTTTTTTCCTCCATGGAAGTGGAGTGGGAGGAGCATCCTGCCAATGATATCAATAGTGTCACCAATATGCCTATAGTAGTTAGTAATTTTTTTGCAGTACTTTTCATTATAAAATGCTCCTTTGTTAAATCATTTTTCTTTTTAATATAGCCAGTCCTACGAATACCAATCCTAAGCTGCTCTGCAAAAAAAATTGCGATATGCAACAAAGTATTAGAGTTGAACATAATGATCTTGAAAAGTCTACCCAAATATGTTGCAAGAGTTGGATCGGATCATTTTTGTATTTCGTTGCGTTTATCAGTCGCATATGTTTTAATCATCATAAACTTTTGTGTTACAAAAAGGTCAAGAGGGTAGATATGAACAACTATTTTACAATTAAGCAAGCAGCAGAAATCGTAGAGACGACCAGTGAGACCTTGCGGCACTATGATCGTATTGGATTAGTCAAGCCATGCCATAAAGATGAATTGTCGGGATATCGATACTATTCCGAGCAGGAGCTCGTAAAGCTGCAAACCATTGAACTGCTCAAAGCAATGGATCTTACTTTAATGGATATTAAAGATATATTGCAGCAGAATGATCTCTCTAAAGTAATTGAATTTCTAAAACAGGCAGAAAAAAGAGCAGACGATAAAATTGCTCGTCTGCAGTATGCAAAATCGAAAATTAAACGTGCCTATCTACATTATGAAAATAAGTTCCACAACGGTTATAGTCAAAGTGAAAATTACTTTATCAGAAACATAGAGGCAAGGGTAATTATGCTTTCGAATAAAATGGAAAGCCCCACACTTAAGAATTTATGGGACTATCACAGACATTTCTATCAACAAATTGAGACTTCACTGCATTCACAATTTCTATTTGAAGATATGGCGGGAATGTTCACGACTGAAGGAATAACACGGTTATTTGCTGTTTGCTTAAAATATCCGTCTTTAGAGGGGTTGACTGTGCTACCAGAAGGGGACTATCTGTGTGCAAACTGTACCGAAGAGAATAAGAATGCTGTATTACAAAATTTACTTGAAAGGGCAAAGACGGAATACGATGTGTGTCCAGATTTTGTTCTTCATAACATTACTGTGACTGGAATATTGCAGTGGGATTATCAGATACAACTGTTCATTAAGAAACGCACATGTTAGATTAAATACAAAGGAAAAGGTTTAGGAAGAGAAAATCGTTTGATTAAAAGTCGCTAATTTAGCGGCTTTTTTTTGATTAAGCAATCACGTTTCTTGCCCCAGGCTGAGGACAAGAACGTTATACTTCGCCGATTAGCTAAATAGATAACATTTAACTATAGTTCAATGTTATCTATTTAGCTAACTGGCAGATTAACGCTATAAGCCTCTTAGGAATAGTATGATTAAGTGAAAAAAGTATTCTAATGAATTCTCTAATGTGAATAAATACAAATTCCACTGCAGTTAATCCATTTTCTATACATATTTTTAATAGTATATTGAGGTAAATAAAGTGATTTTTTCACTTTGATAAATCCGAAATTGCTTTGTCGGTATTATTTTATGGCTTCGTAAGGATTGCAAAACCATCGAAATATGGGAGTTTAAAACAGATGTGTGCCGTAGTTAGTTTTATGAAAGGAAGGTATAGGGGTGAGTATTTATTACGCTTCAAGCAAAGAGGATATCACTAAGGATGCACTCCAAGAGTTGTTTCTTTCGGTAGAATGGGAGTCTGGCAAGTATCCAAACGAGCTTTTACAAGCAATCGGAGGGTCTCATTCAATTGTTACCGCTTGGGAAGGAGGAAAGCTTGTCGGTTTAATAAATGCTTTGTCAGATGGTGTTTTAACGGTATATTTTCATTATATGCTTATTAATCCGAGTTATCAGAGTATAGGTATAGGTAAGGAAATGATGAATATAATGCTTGATAGATATAAAGGGTGTAAAACAAAGGTATTAATTTCTTATCCGCATGCAGTGGATTTCTATAATAAGTTTGGCTTTAATACAGAGGATGGAGCTACACCAATGTTTATCTCAGAGTTGATATGATTAAAATAACGGATCACGATAGTTTAATCGCAACAAGAAGGCAGCCGATCAGAGGATCAGCTGCCGTTTTTATTGAAGTAGAGGGGCAGGATAACTCAGTAATTTCGCGAATACTCAAAAGATGGAATTATCACAAAGTTCCCGAATAAGACGTTATAAGAAATCGGCGAGAAACTATAAGGAGCAGAAAACATGAAATGCCCTCACTGTAACAACGAATTAAGTGAACTTCCTTTATGTTACGGAAGTGAAGCACCATATTATTTTTACACTGTACCAGAAGAGAAAAGAACAGAATTAATTAGAGATTTTTGTGTAATTGATGAACAGCATTTCTTTATTAGAGGCCATATTGAAATACCAATAATCGATAGCAAAGAGAAATTTATATGGAGTGTGTGGGTTTCTCTTAGTGAAGAAAACTTTCTGAAGTCTAATGAATTATTGCACGTAGAAGGAAGGGAGACGGAAGAACCTTATTTTGGTTGGTTATCGACTGAACTTTCAATATATCCAATAACTACATTATCGTTAAAGACAATGGTGCATACACAAGAGGTTGGTGCTGTTCCGTTAATAGAATTAGAACAAATGAATCATCCACTTGCAGTTGAACAAAGAGAAGGAATTACAATGGAGAGAGTTAAAGAAATTGCTCATTTAATAAACCATAGTCAGTAAGAGAAAAATTTGAATCTATAGTCGAAGAAGCTGCCGACAGCTTATTAAATCATATCTACGCCAGCAGACAACCTTGCAATGCTAAACTCGGTGTGTAATGTCGTTTAAGCTAACAGGAGACTTTTGTTCAATGAAACAGAGACAGTCTAATATTTTATTTTCTGCTGACAATGACACGTTAGTCCCGATGATGTGAATAATCATCGGGACTTTTTATTCAAAAGGCAAATTTTCGGAGGGTATATTCTTGAGGCAGGCTAAGCAAACTGAACTTTTCTTTCATAAGTTGTCGCCCGTGAAACACTCAACGTCACCCCGTACTCCTATAAGGGAGTTAACGGGTGGCGTTTTTTCATGCCCGATTCTACAGATGTAGTATCAACAAGGCGTGCCCTAAATCATTACACCTATAAAGATCACGGGTTAAATTGCAATCAACTTCAGCTGATGGAAAGTTAGCTTTACATGTATAATCCAATATGTTATTCTTACGGAAAGTTAACTTTCCATAATTGCTTCAGGAGGTAAGATATTGAAAAACAGGCTTGAAGAGATTAGAAAAGAAAAGGGCATTAAACAAGAAGAACTAGCGGATAAATTGGAAGTATCCAGGCAAACGATTGGTTCACTTGAAAATGGCCGGTATAACCCATCCATCATTCTTGCATTTAAGATTGCGCGATTTTTTGAAATGAGTATTGAAGATATTTTCATTTACGAGGAGGAGCTGGGTAATGAAAACGGCAAGTAAATGGGTGCTCTTAACAATTGCAGGTGCTATTATGGTTTATATGGGTGGATTTATTTTAACTGACGAGAAGCTAAAAGGAATTTCCGGTTTGCTCATTGGTGTGGGTTCAGTCCTTGCAGTGCTTGGAGTAGGAAATATGGTGTATTCGTTATGGCTTAATAAGCCCCAGAACAAAATAAAGAATGATGAGAAAGTTAGAATGAGTAAAATTGAGGCTAATGATGAACGGAAAATAAGAATAAGAGAAAAAGCGGGTTGGAAAACTAATATTGTTAACTTTTACATCCTAATGGCTCTAACTGTTGTATTTAGTTTAATGGGAGTAGATCAAACTGTAGTCACTGTGTTATGTGGTGTTTTTGTTTTTCAAATCTCCTTAGGAATTTTCCTGTTTAATTATTATGCTAAGAGAATGTAATTGGAATGACGTAACATCAATTAGACCATTCGAAAATATTTTATTAGGAGAGAATGACATGGAAGTATTTTCAGAATATTTAGCGCAAATTGATAACCCGCAACATCGGGAAAGAATGGAAGAAGTTTTGGCTTGGGTAGCTGGAAAATTTACTGATTTAAAGCCAAAAGTTGCGTGGAATCAGCCTATGTTTACCGATCACGATACTTTTATTATTGGTTTTAGTGTATCCAAACATCATTTGGCGGTTGCCCCTGAAATTGCAGGAATTAATCGTTTTTCTGATGAAATATTGCAGGCAGGTTATGATCACACCAAGCAGTTGTTACGCATCCGGTGGGAAAGTCCCGTTGATTTCTCATTACTTGAAAAAATGATCGAGTTTAATATTTTGGATAAGGCAGACTGTTCAACTTTTTGGCGGAAATAAAACGTATTATTTAGCGTTTAATTCATTTTAAGCAAATTTATATGTGGAAGCACCGGAGGACAAGTCACTTTTAATATGTGATTTGTCTTTTTTATTTGAATTCTCAGCACGAAATATTCAATATTTTGGAAGGTGGACGGAATGTTGGAAGCGAATTTATACACGTTAGTTCAACCTGCTGAATGATGAAAAATGGAAGTGAGACAAATGGCTACTGTAGGCGAGAGCTAATTCAGATTGGAGGATGAAAATGCCACTAAACGATGATCAACTATTAGAGCTATTAAGAGGTCAGGGTATTCCTGAGATTCTTGAGATTAAAAGAACAAAACAAGAAATACGCAATCGAGCAGCACTCAATAAAATAGAAGTGTATACGAAAGACAATAAGGTTTTGTCGTTATTAGAGAAAATTACGAAGTCAGATCATATCCCATTTGAAAATACTATTTACAATCATTACTCTACCAAGGATGTATCCGTTCCGAGAGTCTTTTTTAATAAATATGATACAGTTGGACAAGAAGGGATATTGTTGATGGAAGATCTGACCCCGACACATAACAATTTAGATGACTGGGAAGTACCTATTGAATCTGATAAATTAGCAAACATTATTGATGTGATCGCACAGTTTCATTCTGCTTCTTGGGAGACAAGCGAGTTAGCTCATCCCGAGCATTTGAAAAGTATAGAGCATTATTTAAAGCATATTTCGTATTTGGAGAGAGATTATCTGGATTTTAGAAAGCACCAGACTTATAACCTTGGGGAAGAACAGTTTAGTATTTACGAGAAGTGTTTACTTAGCTTGCGTGAAAATGCCCAGAAACATATTAGTCGTATCTCCAGATATCAAAATACAACATGCATCCATGGTGATCTAAATGTTGGCAATTTATTATATCCGATGTTCAGCAGTTCAAGGCCGTGCATCATTGATCTTGAAGCAGTGAAGGTTGGGCTTTGTACCGAGGATCTCGTTATGTTATTTATCCACGATTTGTTTCATGGCAGTGAGGAGACTACACGTATTTTTGATCTGTATTTTCATTCAATTAACAATAAAATCAGGAGCGCATACACGTACACACAATTTGTGGAGGACGTTAGATTATCGATTATGGAAGGAATCTTTTTTCCAATAAAGTTATTTGTCCATGAAGGAATTAAGGATGAGGAGCTTATATGGAAATCGATAAATGCTTATAAGAATCTATTCTGAAAGGAAGTGGCCCTCGTTGTTTTTTCTTCAGATGTCTGGATACCCCGGATCAGGGAAGTCTTCATTAGCCAGAGTAATAGCGCAGCATACTTCTGCTGTTATTCTTGATCACGACATTGTAAAGTCTTCTCTTATGGAATCACTTGGAGCAAACATTGGGTTCAAGGAAGTTGGAAAAATTTCGTATGACATTGAATGGGCTTTGATAGATTTCCACTTATCTCAAGGTCATAATGTTATACTCGATAGCCCTTGTTTATACTCTGAAATGATAGAGAGAGGATTGAATCTGACCCGGAAATATAATGTGGAATATAAATATGTAGAATGTCTATTAAATGACTATGATGAGCTCAATAATAGACTGCGAAATAGAAAAAGAATGATTAGCCAGATTGAAAGAGTGCCTTCTGAAGAGACATTGCTAAAAACTATTGAAAATGCTAAAAAGCCATCTAATGTCAGAATACATATTGTTAATACAAAGGAACCGATTGAATCCTATATTAAAAGTGTCATTGAATACTTAAATACTTAGCCTAAATTTTGAGGAGGGGAACAGATGGATTTTGAGAAAGCAGCCCATTTCATTTGGGCACATGGCAGATTATTAGAAAGAAGGGTTTTTGAATATATTTTCCACGGTGGATCAATGAGCAATGTTATGACTTCACTAACAGCCTACCAAAACGAAGATGGTGGGTTTGGAAATGCAATAGAGCCGGATTTACGGGTACCCGGTAGTCAGCCACTTTTCATGGAATTTGCACTACGTTTTTTATATGACTGTAACATAAAAGACGAAGAACTTTCTCAAAAAGCATGTGATTATATTTCAAAGCATGCTGATTTAAAAAAAGGGATTCCAACAATATTTCCTTCATCAGCAAACTATCCAAGAGCAGAACATTGGAGTAACCCTCTTTCTACAGAGCCATCATTTAGCAGACTTACTAGTCTTGTCGGGCTTCTTAAGTGGCAAGGGATAGAACATTCCTGGCTTGATAAGGCGACAGAAATTTGTTTGGAAGATATTCACGCACAAGCATATGACGATGCGCATACAATTTTGACTGCATTTTATTTATTGGAAAGCCTACCTCAATCGGATTATATCAAAGGATTATTTCAAAAATTATCTAAGGAGCTTATTACTGCCAACTTCTTTTGTATGGATGCCGCATCCCACAGTTATGGACTCTCTCCTCTAGAATTTTCGCCATCACCCACTTCTTACTGTAGCAGCATATTTTCTGATGAAACCATTCTTGATCACTTAAAAGTATTAGAACACCAACAGGAGGATGATGGAGGATGGCAGATAACATGGGAGCCTCCCGGTGAAACAGCGAGGTTGGAATGGAGAGCCTATAAGACGCTAAAGAGTTTGATGATACTAAATTCATACAATAAGATTAATCTATGAGACTATTAAGGAGATAATAAACACTCCAAGGAGAGGAACCTATGAACAAATTAAGGGCAATCATAGTTCCGTTATTCTTAATCTTTTTATTGGGATGTAGTAAGGAGCAAATTAGCGATAATTCAAAAAAAGAATATAGCAAAGCTGAACAATTTATTACCGATATGGGCTATCTGATCATTAGTAATGAAGGAATTGTTTCTGAATATTTATTAGATAAAAAACTGCTGACGGAAATGCCATACATACAATATTGGAGTGTTCAAAGTGTTGATCCAATCGATTATATAGGCAAGGAAATAACTACAAGTAAGTTCATCGTTAAAAACCACCCCATAGATAATGAGAAGGATAATACAAAAAAACAAACCCTGATTTTTCTGCTAGAAGCAGACGATCAAGTGATAGAAGGCTATAGTTTTCCTGATTTCGATGAATTACATATGGGCTGGGTTTACACCATTGATGGAAAAACACTCGAAGAATTGACCGGAGAAGCTTTCCCGAAATGGTCTAAGGAGTGGAATTTAAGATATAAATAATGGCTGGGGAGTATTTATAAAGGAGCAGATATGAAAAAACTAATCCTAGTACTTGTAGCTGTGGTTATTATTTCGAATGCGATATGGAGTTATTTATATTTCAATAAAGAGGTCGAAACAAATTTAAACACTGGTGTTCAAGTATATACGCTTAAGGGTACAGGGGATACATGGGATGTTTTAGATTACAAAATAATAATAAGGATGAAACAGTTCTTGTAAATGAAGCTAGGTCAACGGATGGACCCGTTTCAATATTAAGTAACACTGATATCGCGTCTATAACAGGTCCGTATTCGTATGACGAATTAAATAAAAATAGACAAAATTATGAAAATACCACTTTATCTATTACATGGAATGATAATGAAGGGGAGATTCATTCCGAAACAATAAGTTTAGATATTGAGAGTGAAATTTCTCTTAAGGATGATCTTTAAGGGTGATAAATCCAAGAGACTAAGATTGAATCTCTACGGACTGAAGGAAGATCCTCTACGCCCCAAAAGCCTGCCGGTACTTCACAGGAGACATGCCTTCAAACCTTCTGAACACTTTAATGAAATAGCTGGACTGGGCAAAACCGGACTGAGTAGCAACCTGAGCAATGGAGAGTCCTGTGGAAACTAGTAAAAGCTTGGCTTTAGCCAGCCGACAATCGGTTAAATAACGGTTAGGTGTTTTACCCATAACCACCCGGAACAGCCTTAGAAAATGATAGCTGCTGTACCCGGTCAATCTTGCCATCGATTCCAGAGACCAAGGGCTGGCACATTCGACATGGATGATATCTGCAGCACTGCGGATGGACTGCCTAACCTCGTGCGGTACTGAGCCGTGAAGCGGCTCGGAGTTCTGCAGCAATTTTACTAGAAGCTCATACAGCAGAGCAGATAGTCTTGGCTCGCTACGGGTCACGTAGGAAGCGCTTAGTAGGTACATTTCCTCGAATAGCTCGTCCAGCTTAGCATCCAAATCAAAAGTGAACAGGTATGCACGAGACTGGTCCACTTCTTCTAATAAGGGAAGGACAATTTCAGTGTTAAAATGAACCCAGCGGACATCCCAAGGCTCGCCTGGGTCAGAGCCGTATTGCTGATAAGCCCCTTTAGGGTACAGAAAACCTCGTCCTCTACTCATCGGAATACGTTCGCCCTCATGGAATACATAACCCTCCCCACCAAAGATCAAATGCAGGTTATAGCTCCCCAGAAAACCTTCGCTTCTTCTCTCTGTATGTTGTGGAAAGTGAGTGTAATGTCCCAAAAATTCAGGATAACAGACATATTTCGAAAAAGCCGGTGTCGGCAAATACCATTGTTTCTTCATGTTTGGCAGCACCCATTTCTGTAGCGCAACAGAGCGCAAGTTGGATTAAGGCAATGAACGCAAGATTATTATATGATAGCAATATTTTGTTATATAAGACCTCTTATTATTGATACTACAATAGAATTATAAAATATTGAAAGCATATTTTTAATACTTTGGAGGTAATGATGAAGAAACCTGTCGCAACTGAAAAATTCGAGCTTGGCGTTTGTTATTATCCGGAGCACTGGCCAGAAAACATGTGGGAGGACGATTATCGCCGGATGCGTGAACTCGGCTTTACGATCATTCGGATGGGGGAGTTTGCTTGGTCTATTTTTGAACCGGCAGAAGGGCAGTTTCAGTTCGGGCTCTTTGATCGGGCGATTGATCTAGCACATAAATATGGTCTTCAGGTTGTACTTGGTACTCCGACGGCGACGCCTCCAGCTTGGTTGACTGATAAGTATCCCGAAGTTTTAAATGTAACCTACGAAGGTGTTACACTTCAGCATGGCATGCGCCGTCATTATAATTACAGCAGTCCTAAATACCGGGAACTGTGTGCACGTATTGCAGAACAAATGGCTGAACATTACGGCAATCATCCGGGTGTAGTTGGCTGGCAAATTGATAATGAACTCAACTGTGAGATCAGTGAATTTTATTCGGAGAGTGACCATAAGGCTTTCCGGGAATGGCTACAGCAGAAATATGTTACACTTGAGCATTTGAACGAGGCTTGGGGAGCTGTTTTTTGGAATCAAAGCTATAGTGACTGGTCTCAGGTCTATCTTCCACGTCCGACTCCAGTACCGAAGCAACCCAATCCTCATCAGGCATTGGATGAAAAACGGTTTATTTCGGACAATACAATTTCTTTTGCCAAAAACCAAGCGGATATCATCCGTAAACTTGCCCCTAAGCAGTGGGTAACCACGAACGGTCTGTTCGGGCATCTCGATAGCCATGAAATGACGGATGAACTGTTGGATTTCTTCAGCTATGATTCCTATCCTCAGTTCTCTACTATTTTTTATGACCCGAATGAGAGGAATCCGCTGAATGATAGAGGCTGGGGACTGTCGTTATCTGTTGTTCGTTCGATATCCCCGAATTTCTGCATTATGGAGCAGCAGTCGGGCCCGGGTGGCTGGGTGAACCGGATGGATATGCCTTCTCCAAAGCCCGGGCAGATGCGGTTATGGACTTATCAGTCGATCGCTCATGGAGCAGATATGGTGTTATATTTCCGCTGGCGGACAGCTACGATGGGCAATGAAATTTATTGGCATGGAATCAATGACTATCATAATCAGCCTAACCGGAGAGTACGGGAAGCGGGGCAGATCGGTCAGGAGCTGGCAGCAGCAGGTCATGCGTTTGTCGGTACTCGTAATCAGGCTAACATTGCTATTGTTCGTGATTATGACAATGAGTGGGATGGAGAATACGATGTTTGGCATGGCCCGTTTATGTGGAAGAGCAATAAGGAGTGGTACAAGGCGCTTCAGCGGAAGCATATCCCGAATGACGTACTCTATTTACGCAAAAAAACAACGCTGGAGGAGCTTGCAAGGTACGACGTGCTTATCTATCCTCACCCAGCGATTATGACAGATGAGACAGCAGCACTGCTGGATGAATATGTTCAGCAAGGCGGCAAACTGATCTTCGGCTGTAGAACCGGCTATAAGGATGAGCGCGGTCAATGTTATATGCGTCCTTTCCCAGGTGCTGCTAAGGATCTATGCGGGATCACAGTTGAAGAATTCACAATGGTTAAGGGCAGTCGTCAGCCAACAACAATTAGCTGGTCGGGCGTGACCGAAGTCGTTACAGGAGCAGATGACTTTAATGATATTCTCAAAATAGAGGAAGCTTCGGTTGAAGTGATGGCGGTTTACGCCTCTGATTATTATGCGGGAAAACCGGCGGTAACTAGAAATCGTCGCGGCAAGGGTGAGGTTTGGTATTACGGAGCCGTATTTAATGAACAGGCAGCGGCTGAGATCATAAATTTAATTGATCTACAATCGCCAGTAGATTGGCTGGAGCTCCCAGAAGAGGTAGAACTGCAAGTCCGTACCGGAGCTTCTTCCAGTTATGCTTTTTTGCTTAATTATAGTGAGACTCCTGTCACGATCCATCTTCATGAGACCAAAACAGATTTACTGAGCGGCACAACATTGTCGGGCGAGGTGCTTCTGGAAGGATTTGGGGTATTGGTGTTAAACTAACGTATACATTGATTTCACATTTGAGTAGATTTGGATAAATCTCTCTTTTCGGTTATACTTTGAAGTAGCAATTATATAGTCACGGGAGCTTGGTGGGACCAGGCTGAGAGGATAGTTATAACTATCGACCGTCAAACCTGATCTGGATAATGCCAGCGGAGGAAATGGAGCTCTATTTCTATTTGTCTACTCTAAGGCCGCATCTTATACAGATGTGGCCTTTTCTATGTGTGGGGAGTAGACCGTCTCCGCTTGATCAAATCACCTTATAGGAGGAATTGAGATGACAAGCGAATTGAACAACGATCCAATCAATCTATCAGCTTTTCCAGCAAGTCAAAAAGTGTATGTAAAGGGTTCACGGTCTGATATTCAGGTGCCTATGCGGGAGATCTCACTTAGTCCAACTGCGGGCATAGACGGCGAAGAGGAGAATGCCCCAATTCATGTTTATGACACAAGCGGGGCTTACACGGATGCTAATATTCATACTGATATTCGTCAGGGGTTAGAGCCCAATCGTCTAAGCTGGATTGAGGAACGAGGGGATGCAGAAGCGTACGAAGGAAGAACCGTAAAGCCTGAAGATAACGGAAATGCAACGGGAAAAGCTGTGGCGGAAGTGTTTCCAGCGCTCCATAGAAAACCTTTGCGAGCGAAAAAGGGGCGTAATGTCTCTCAAATGCATTATGCACGCAAAGGGATTATTACTTCGGAAATGGAATACGTTGCGATTCGTGAGAATGTGGCACCGGAATTTGTAAGAGATGAAGTAGCCCGCGGCCGCGCCATCATTCCAGCGAATATCAATCATCCAGAGAGTGAACCAATGATTATTGGACGCAATTTTTTAGTGAAGATCAATGCCAATATAGGAAATTCCGCAGTATCCTCATCCATAGAGGAAGAGGTAGAGAAGATGAGATGGGCCACCCGCTGGGGTGCAGATAATATAATGGATCTCTCCACAGGTAAAAACATTCATACGACACGCGAGTGGATCATCCGTAATTCTCCTGTTCCTATTGGAACGGTGCCTATCTATCAAGCGTTGGAAAAAGTGAATGGGAAAGCGGAAGATTTAACGTGGGAAGTATACCGTGATACGCTCATTGAGCAAGCGGAGCAAGGGGTTGATTATTTTACCATTCATGCGGGGGTTCTGCTTCGTTATATCCCGTTGACTGCACAACGTATGACAGGCATTGTTTCAAGAGGTGGCTCCATCATGGCGGCATGGTGTCTTGCGCATCATCAAGAGAACTTTTTATATACACATTTTGAAGAGATATGTGAAATCATGAAGCTGTACGATGTTTCTTTTTCCCTAGGCGATGGATTACGTCCGGGTTCGATTGCTGATGCGAATGATGAAGCACAATTTGCCGAGTTAGAGACGTTAGGTGAATTAACAGCTATAGCTTGGAGTCATGATGTACAGGTGATGGTAGAGGGTCCAGGACATGTGCCGATGCACTTGATTAAAGAGAATATGGATAAGCAACTTGAAACTTGTAACGAAGCCCCTTTTTATACATTAGGTCCACTGACTACAGATATTGCGCCTGGTTATGATCATATTACCTCTGCTATAGGTGCAGCGATGATTGGTTGGTTCGGTACAGCTATGTTATGTTACGTAACTCCGAAGGAACATCTTGGCCTGCCTAATAAGGAAGATGTACGTATAGGGGTCATTACTTATAAAATAGCGGCTCATGCCGCAGATTTGGCGAAAGGGCATAAAGGAGCACAAGACCGGGATAATGCTCTTTCGAAAGCCCGTTTTGAATTTCGTTGGCGTGATCAATTTCATTTATCGTTAGATCCTGAGCGAGCGCTCGAATATCATGATGAGACATTGCCTGCGGAAGGCGCTAAAACAGCTCATTTCTGTTCCATGTGCGGGCCGAAATTTTGCAGTATGAAGATCTCTCATAATATCCGGAATACGACGAGAATTGAATCAGGAATGCAAGAGAAGGCGCAAGAGTTTCTCCAAGGCGGGAGCCTCATTTATAGATAACTTTTTCTGCTAAAAAGAAATATCTAAAAGAAGTCGTCATTGGCGGCTTCTTCTTTTATACTTTGAATAGATAGGAGTTGATGAATTGGAAGCGATTCGTTCAGAGGAAGCCATTTTAGAGGATTTAAGTAATAGTTTCTATCATTTTTTTGGATTGAAAGTCCTTCATGCTACCCCAATAAAACGTGGCTGGTTAAATCTTAAATGGAAAATCATAACGGATTCAGGACCATTTCTACTTAAACAATACAACAAAAAAAGATATAAATTGTATAACCCAGAAGAGCTGAGCTTCGCCTTTTCTCAACAGAAAAGATTGTATCTACAGGGACTCCCATGTCCCGAATTGTTGGCTTATAACCATAAAGTTTTACTGGAATCAGATATGGGAGAGACGTTTATGGTTATGGAATATTGTGAAGGGCGTGTCATAGAGCCGGGCAAAATTAACATCCTTCAAATGTTTGATTTGGGTCGTGCCACAGGTAAAATGCATCGTTTATTAAATGATGGGACCCTTAGTTTGAAAAGAACCCCACAATTTATTCCCCAAAGCCCTGAGGAACGTTTAGAACATTGGAATGTACTCCTACAACAATCAAAGGAAATGGGCAAAACTTCACTCATCACTGACCTAGAGATACAACTGAGAGCGACTGAAGAAATAGATCCGGAAATATTCGAAGGACTTGTAGCTGGATGGGCACATCGTGATTTATGGGTTGATAATCTTTTATTTCAAGATAGCCAATTGTCTGCAATTCTAGATTTTGATCGGTTCAAATATGATTATCCGCAGCTTGATGTTGCACGTGCAGTGATGTCATGTGCTTTAGATGAAGATTTAGATGGAGCACTAGCTTCAGCATTTATTGACGGATATCGTGAGGAACGAACGGTGGAGCAGGGATATTTAACAAAATCATTGCAGTTGTTGTGGTATATGGAAAGCCCGTGGTGGATTAATGCCGCGATGGACAAACATAGTGTACCTCCAAAACGTTTTGCAAAAGAAATGAATTGGCTGGCTAAGAACCTGAACAATTTACCTGCTATCTTAGGGAACTTATAGTGAAAACGATTGAATTATAGCCTAAAAGATGCATTGACCAGCAAAAGTTTGGCGCCTATAATCTTAACAAGGAAAATTCATCAGATATTGAACCGTTTGTAAACGCATACAATGAGTTTTTTCCTTATTATTCATTGAAGGAGGAGATTAAAACTATTAAGTATTTCTTTTTTTCTCATTTTTGCAAACGTTTGCACATCACGATGGGCTTAAAATCGTAAGCTGCACTTAAAATTATGAGGAGGTTATTTACTTGGTATCCAAACAATCCAGGCGTTATATTTCGTGGTTAATTATTTTTTCACTCATTTTTAGTTTATTTGGTTTATCGGGTGGAGCATCGGCCAGCAATACGGATCATACAGTCACCTATACCAATCCTACAGCGGCAGCTGTGACCTTACATTGGACTACGAATAACTGGGCTAATACTACGGACACGGTGATGACCAAAAATGGAACCACGTTCATCGCCAACCTCAACGTTCAGGAAGGTGCCACCCTAATTTATTGTTATCACATCACGGCTCCAACGGATAGTTGGGACAATAACGGCGGGAAGAACTGGACGGTTGTTATTCCGGTCGCCGGAAAATACGAAGCAGAGAGTGCATCCCTATCTGGTGGTGCAAAAGTAAATACGAATCACACTGGATATTCGGGCACTGGTTTTGTTGATGGATATACAACTACAGGAGCAGCCACCACTTTTAACGTCCAGGCTTCCGCAGCAGGGTCCTATAATGCCACGCTTCACTATGCTAATGCATCCGGCAGTGCTAAAAAAGCGTCCATTTATGTCAATGGAATAAAGGTTACACAGACAACATTAGCCAACCTGACCAACTGGGATACATGGGCAGACCAAACAGAAACACTCTCTTTACAGGCAGGAAATAACACGCTTGCTTATAAATATGACTCGGATGATAGCGGGAATATTAATATCGACTATGTGACCCTTTCGGCCGGAGCTACACCAACACCAACGATAACTCCTACCCCAACAGTGACACCCACACCTACGGTAACTCCTACCCCAACAGTGACGCCAACACCTACGGTAACTCCTACACCAACAGTGACGCCAACACCTACCATAACACCCACACGAACGCCAACAGTGACGCCAACACCTACACCTACTTCAGCGGGGCTAACCGTTCACTTTAAGAAACCAGCAAGCTGGAATGCAGCGATCCGCATCCATTACTGGAATCTGAATCCGGCAACCGTTCCGACTAGTGGAGCATGGCCGGGAATACTGATGAAATCGGACGGGAACGATTGGTATAGCTATACTGTTCCAAATGCTACAGGGGCAAGCCTGATCTTTAATGACGGCAATGGCAAACAGACGGCTGACTTATCTCGCAGCGTAAAAGAGGGCTGGTATAACTCAGATAACGTATGGTATGACGCCAATCCAGACGTTCCTAAGGTTCCGGTGATATCCGTCTCTCCTGTGCCCAAAACCTATGATTCTGCCCAAACGGTGACCCTATCCACTACAAATAGCGGCGATAAAATTTATTATACGACCGACGGATCAACACCTACGACAACCTCAACGTTGTATACGACTCCAATCCAAGTACCTTCTTCTTTGACTATCAAAGCATTCGGCGTTAACTCTATAGGGCAAGCGGGTAATGTAGGCTCTTTTGCTTATGTGATTGATCTGAATGCCGATTTGCAAGCTCCGATTATCACTGCGAATCTGCCTGTTGGGAATTCGAGCTCAGCGGTTTCCGTATCTTTTAATATAAAAGACAACAAGGCGGCAACAACCACAGCATATTACACAGATAATGGTACGGAACCAACAACGAGTTCAAAAGTCTATATTTCAGGCAATGCACTAACATCTCTTGCGGGACCGTCTATCTTGATTAACAAGACGACAACCTTAAAATTCCTTGTGATCGATGGTGCCGGAAATGAAACCAAACAGAGTTTTGTTTATAACATTGGTAATAAGGGCGATTTTCGTGAAGATACGATTTATTTTGTAATCACTTCCCGGTTTTATGATGGTGATTCGAGTAACAATGAGCATGCATGGGAGGATGCCAAGGCAGGAAATCCGGACTCTGATCCAGCTTGGCGAGGGGATTTCAAAGGACTGATTCAAAAGCTCGATTACATTAAAGCCTTAGGATTCAGTGCCATCTGGATTACACCTGTGGTGCAGAATGCCAGCGGTTATGATTATCATGGGTACCATGCAATAAATTTTGCAAAAGTAGATCCAAGATATGAATCCGCAGGGGCATCTTATCAGGATTTGATCAATGCAGCACACGCTAGAGGGATAAAGGTTATTCAAGATATTGTCGTCAATCATACCGGTAATTTTGGAGAAGAAAATCTGTTCCCGATGTTCAAAAAAGATCCAACGGCGGCGGACACCGTGAGTAACATGCTCAAAATTACGGATAAGCTGCCAGCTAACTATGATTCCATGACCCCGGATCAGCAATATCAGGCAAGACTTGCCTTAATGAAGACTGCGGAGACTAACAATAATATTTACCATACGGAAAAAAGTCTTTCTTGGGAGTCTTACACCGTCCAGACAGGACAGATTGCGGGAGACTGTGTGGACTTAAACACAGAGAATCCTCTAGTGAATCAGTATCTAATCGACAGCTATAATCAATATATTGATATGGGTGTGGATGCTTTCCGGGTCGATACTGTAAAGCATGTAAGCCGGTATATTTTTAACAAATATTTTGTGCCGGCATGGAAAACAAGAGGGGGCTCAGACTTCTTTGTCTTTGGGGAAGTGGCTACTCGGTACAGAGATGTGTGGAACAGTGGAATTCCGGCGATATCAACACCATTTTATACTTGGAAAAGCTCAAAACCCTATCCAGGTGACGGTCAAAATGACTACGCTTCCAATAAGCTATCGGTGGAACAAGAGTGGGCAGATAACTCTACTACAGCAGGACAACCTACCTCGAACAATGCTTTTTTAACAGGAAATACTTATCATACGCCTGATTATTCGAAGAAATCGGGTATGGATGTTATTGATTTTCCAATGCACTGGGCCTTCAAGACTGCTCAGGAAGCATTTAGTATGAGAAGCGGTGATCAATTCTATAATGATGCTACCTGGAATGTAACTTATATTGACTCTCATGACTATGCACCTGACCAAGCACCAGAAAATCAAAGATTTGCCGGCACACAGGACACTTGGGCTGAGAATCTCGCGCTGATGTTCACCTTCCGAGGAATACCTGCGATCTATTATGGTTCTGAAATTGAGTTCAAAAAAGGATCAGTCATCGATGTAGGTCCAAATGCGCCGTTAAGTACAACAGGCCGTGCTTACTTTGGCGATCATATTGAGGGTAGTGTTACTGTTCAAGATTACGGTAAATATACCAATGCTACTGGCACACTTGCAGACTCGTTAAATTATCCTCTGGCGAAACATATCAGACAACTTAATTTAATTAGAAGAGCTGTTCCTGCTTTGCAAAAAGGCCAATATTCTACAGAAAATGTATCAGGTGATTTGGCATTTAAAAGAAGATACACTGATAGTAGCAAAGGAATCGATAGCTTTGCTTTGGTTACAATCTCAGGAAATGCAACATTCACTGGAATTCCTAACGGAACTTATGTGGATGCAGTGACTGGTGATACCAAAACCGTTACCAACGGTGTGATCACAATCAACTGCTCCGGTAAAGGAAATGCGCGAGTGTATGTATTGAACGGTAGTGGTGGAATCGGAGAGTCAGGAACCTATTTGAAGTAGAACCTATATAAGTTAACAGAAATAGCCTCAGTTCGGGATGAACCCGTACTGAGGTTGTTTTTATATAGTACAGATTGAAACGTCAGTATTTTTACCCGTGTTTAATGCAAAGTTCTTGCCATTTCATAAGCCAACTATATTGTTCATCGCAGAATTCTTTGGATATACTTTGCAATCCTTGACACTGCACTATTCTTGAGATGATTTGAAAATGTCTGATCGCAATAAAATCGAAAAGAGCCTTAAACTCATTACTACTTATTGTACGTGTTGTACTATAACCCGAATAGAAACGTTCGTACAAACGCATGGTTTGATCATACATCGATTCATTTGAGTGATTAAAATCGGTAGCATCACACATGTATGCAACATCCATACTCGGATAATCACCCGAAGCATCATCGAAGTCCAAAAGAATATATTCACCGCACTCATTTCTGAGCATATTTCCTGTGTGAAGGTCACCGTGACAAAAGCTTTTGGGAAGCCTTGTGATATGTTCCCATAATTCATTGCCGTAATGATTTAGTTCAAGGATTTTTCCTGGGTCAAATTGGAGATCTTGCATATTGGAGATATAACCATCGATGTAATCGAATTTTGTTCTACGGATAAGCTTCTCGGGGTATCGCTCCATTAAGTTATGGAGTTTCCCGATCTGTGTCCCGATGCTCTTCGCCTCGATTTTACCATCGGGTGTTGCTCCCTCGACATAATCGTATAGTATTCCAACGCAGCTGCCAGCCTGACTACTGAGTATAATGTGGCTATCATTCTGTACAGTTCTAATCACAGAAACTGCTGGATATGAGTTAGCTTTTAAATAATCGAGGATGCGAACCGTCTGCAGAGCATCATCCGTTTTAAAGCTACGAAATATTTTGAACATATACTTTTTCTCTTGGTTCTGCAAAAAATACACCCTACCGATCATCTCACGATGAAGGCTGATATTCTCTATATTTATTTGATAGGAGTGTTTAATTTCATTGATAAGGCTATCATATTCCATATACAAAGATCTCCTTCTGATATATATCGAGCTATAAAAAAGTATATTCTCTTTGTACTTTATAACTAATATATAAAGCTTACACATACCATATGTCACTAGAAAATATTTAAGACAACCAAATAATGCTTGTAAATCATGATTGGAGATATTTATGAATACTATAGACGTCGATTTAGTAGCAAGATTAATAAATGAACAATTTCCTGAATGGTCCGATTTAGAGATCAGACCTGTGAAATTCAATGGGCATGATAATCGGACTTTTCACTTAGGTGAACAGATGAGTGTGCGATTACCAAGTGCAGCCGCTTATGTTCCTCAAGTGGAGAAAGAACAACAATGGTTACCTTTTTTAAAGAAAGGACTGACGTTACCTATTTCAACACCATTAGCGAAAGGGACACCTACCAAAGAATATCCTTGGCCTTGGTCTATTAATAATTGGCTAGAGGGAGAGACTTTATCCCATGAGAACATTAATGATCTCAATCAATTTGCGAGAGACTTGGGAAGCTTTTTAATTGAATTACAGTCTATTGATGCTAGTGGGGGACCTTTAGCCGGAGAGCATAATTTTTATAGAGGTGGGTCCTTAACTGTATATGATGAGGAATCTAGAAATGCGATTGAGCATAATAAAGATATTTTTAATGAAGGTCTATTGAAAAAGATCTGGGAACTGGCATTAGACTCTGAATGGGAGTCAGAACCAGTTTGGGTTCATGGTGATGTCGCACCTGGAAATATATTAGTCAAAGACGGACAGCTTTGTGCAGTCATTGATTTTGGCATATTAGGGGTGGGTGATCCTGCTTGTGATGCTGCAATGGCGTGGACTTTTTTTGATGAGGCTAGTAGAAGAATCTTTAAAAAGGTATTAAACATGGATGCACAAACGTGGAATAGAGCAAGAGGGTGGGCTTTATGGAAAGCACTGATCACCTATAATGGAAATCGATATTCTAATCCAACAGTAGCGGAAGAATCCTTGAATATTATCAATCTAATAGTAGAAGACATCGAATTGTAGAAATTGAACTACATAAAACATGTAAACTAAACCATAATAGTCAATAAGCACGAATGAGCATCAGTCAGATGATAAAGTGTTGTACTTAAATCCGAAAGAAAGGAATTTGTATGAACATTTAGCGACTGACAACGATTATCATATTAGAATTATTATAAATAACTTGACAGGCCTTAATTTGGTTAATTATAATAATTATAAATAGTATCCACTCTATTCATAAATTAAACCCAAAGGAGATTAAACAATATGTCATTAATCGGAACAGAAGTACTACCATTCAAAGCAAGCGCATTTCAAGATGGGAAATTTATCGATGTTACAGAAGAAAACTTCAAAGGTAAATGGAGTGTAGTTTGCTTTTACCCAGCTGACTTCACATTCGTATGCCCAACTGAACTAGAAGATTTGCAGAACCAATATGAAACCCTCAAACAACTAGGTGTTGAAGTATATTCCGTTTCTACTGACACACACTTTACACATAAAGCATGGCATGAAAGCTCCGCAGCAATTGGCAAGGTGAAATACATTATGATCGGCGATCCTTCCCATGTGGTTTCCCGCAACTTTGATGTATTGATCGAAGCTGACGGTCTTGCTGATCGTGGTACATTCATCATTGATCCAGACGGTGTTATTCAAACTGTTGAGATTAATGCTGGTGGTATCGGCCGTGATGCTAGCGCTCTTGTTAACAAAATTAAAGCAGCGCAATATGTACGCAATCATCCAGGTGAAGTTTGCCCAGCGAAATGGTCGGAAGGTGCAGAAACTCTTAAACCAAGTCTCGATCTTGTAGGTAAGATTTAAGGAGCGAAAGCTAAATGAAACTAGATCAAGAAATAAAAGCTCAACTAGTGCAATACCTTGAACTCTTGGAAGGCGATGTAGTACTGAAACTCAGTGCAGGCGCTGACGAGGCATCACAAGAGATGACCGAACTAGTTGATGAAATTGCCAAAATGTCACCTAGGATTACGGTGGAAAGAACCGAACTGTCTAGAACCCCAAGCTTTAGTGTAAATCGTGTGGGTGAAGATACGGGCGTAACCTTTGCTGGAACTCCGCTTGGACACGAATTTACTTCATTAGTATTGGCTCTGTTGCAGGTTAGCGGAAGAGCTCCTAAGGTTGAGCAAAGTGTAATTGATCAGATCAAAGGCATTAGTGGTGAATATAAGTTTGAAACTTATGTTAGCCTGAGCTGTCATAATTGCCCTGATGTTGTACAAGCACTGAATCTTATGAGTATCTTTAATCCGGGCATTACCCATACGATGATTGACGGTGGAGTATTCAAAGAAGAGGTAGAAAGCAAAGAAATTATGTCTGTTCCAAGCGTCTACCTTAATGGTGAATTTTTCGAAAGTGGTCGTATGACGGTTGAAGAAATTTTAGCTAAAATGGGCAGCAGTGTGGACGCATCTGAGTTTGACAATAAAGCTCCATATGATGTGCTTGTTGTCGGCAGCGGCCCAGCTGGTGCAAGTGCAGCCATTTATGCGGCACGTAAAGGTATTCGTACAGGTATTGTTGCTGAACGCTTTGGCGGACAGGTTAACGACACGCTTGGTATCGAGAACTTTATTAGTGTGAAGTACACTGAAGGTCCTCAACTCGTAGCTAAACTTGAAGAGCAAGTAAAAGAGTATGGCATTGATGTGATGAAATTGCAGCGTGTCAGACGTCTAGACAAAAATGACTTAATTGAAGTTGAACTCGAGAACGGTGCTGTTCTAAAGAGTAAGACGGTCATTCTGTCTACAGGTGCTCGTTGGCGGAATATGGGCGTGCCTGGTGAAGCTGAATTCAAGAACAAAGGTGTAGCCTACTGCCCACACTGTGATGGTCCTTTGTTTGCAGGCAAAGATGTTGCAGTTGTTGGCGGCGGTAACTCAGGTATTGAGGCAGCTATTGACCTTGCAGGTATAGTGAAGCATGTAACGGTTCTGGAATTTGCTCCAGAGCTCAAAGCTGATGCTGTACTGCAAGATCGTCTCTATAGCCTTCCTAACGTTACTGTTCTTAAAAACGTGCAAACTAAAGAGATTACCGGAACTGATAAGGTAAATGGTATTTCTTATGTTGATCGTGCGACAGAAGAGACTCACCATGTTGAATTGCAGGGTGTATTTGTCCAGATCGGTCTGGTTCCAAATACAGAATGGCTAGGTGACACAGTTGAACGTACTCGCGTAGGTGAGATTGTTGTAGATAGCCATGGTGCTACTAGCTTACCAGGAGTATTTGCTGCTGGTGACTGCACTAATAGTGCTTATAAACAAATCATTATCTCGATGGGATCCGGTGCAACTGCAGCGCTAGGAGCATTTGATTATCTGATCCGTAACTAATCGATATTATTAGTAACAGCAAGAGAACGAAAGCCCTCACTTTTCACAAAGTGGGGGCTTTTTTTATCTTTTGTGAGAGAGAAATGGGTGTTTGTAAACTTTTTGGAGGATTTTATGAAGATTTTCGCGAATACATATCTAAAATATGAATTAAGCAAAATTAAGGATTTAGATTAAATGCATGTCTGCAAGGCATAATCTGGTTAGACTTGGTGCGCTATAAATAACGTTTTGCTGGAATGGAGACTATATTTCTGTGATTAACAACATTGAATCTTTAGACAAATTTATCTCACTTATACCAATTATAAAATTATCTATCCCAGCTGATTTATCAATAGCGATATGTGATTTGGAACGGTTCGTTGCTTATTTTCCTGGCGACACCATAAATTTAAACATTAACGAAGGACAACCTTTACACAAAGAAGAACCGCTTTACTTAGCGATACAAGAGAATCGTACCTTGAAGTCCGATGTTCCAGCCCACTTTTATGGATTTGAGTTTACAGGTACAGCAACACCTCTTCACGATCAAACGGGACAAGTCATTGGCGGGATTGCAGTTCAGATTCGAAGACAAAGTGAATTAAAAGCCATTGTAGAACAAATCTCGGAATCATTATCCCAAGCCAATGAGCAAATTAATAATATTTCCTATGGCGTAAGTTCACTTTCGGATCACTCTCAGGAACTACTCATTCAATCTCAGCAGGCTGGAAAAGATGTGGAGAATACAACAGAAGTCCTATCCATTATAAACAGGGTTGCTGATCAAACGAATTTACTTGGGCTGAATGCTGCAATAGAAGCAGCGCATGCAGGTGAGAAAGGTAGAAGTTTTGAAGTCGTAGCCAAGGAAATCCGGAAATTTTCAAGGGAAACCGTCGCCTCGACGCAAAACATAAATAAAACCATGTTACAGATTAAGGGAATTACGAATCAAATGGCTAATTCGATAGAGAAGATAGCAGCTATCGGCCAAGAACAGGCGGCATCTGTTCAGCATACTTCTACATTTATTGAGGAAATAAAGATAATGTCCCAAAAACTTAACGAGTTTGCTAATAAATTATAAAAAGAGATTCAGTAGCAGTATTTTTGTCGCAATAAAAGAAAATTTTAAACGTATATTTAAAATCATGAATGGTATAGTAAGATAGTAATGAGTAATCAACATAGGAGGAATAAATTATGTCAACGCCGCACAATGCAGCACAAAATGGTGAAATCGCCAAAACAGTATTAATGCCAGGAGATCCTTTGAGAGCGAAGTATATTGCAGAAACCTATTTGGAGAACCCAACCCAATTTAATACGGTACGTAATATGTTTGGATATACAGGAACTTATAAAGGCAAAGAGGTTTCGGTAATGGGTTCGGGAATGGGAATGCCAAGTATCGGTATTTATTCTTATGAACTATACAAAAACTATGGTGTGGAAAACATCATTCGTATCGGTAGTGCTGGAGCATATACTGATAAATTGAATTTATTTGACGTGGTGTTGGCGGATAGCGCGTGGAGTGAATCTACATATGCCTATGTGCAAAGCGGTGTAGAAGGAGATATCCAGCTGCCAAGTAAAGAATTGAACGAAGTCATTGAAGCAGCGGCTACACGTATTAACAAGCCAGTTCTGACGGCGAGAATTCATTCCAGCGATGTATTCTATCATGAAGACAATGTGCCTGGAGTTAATGAATTTTACAATGAACATGGCTGTGTTTGTGTAGAAATGGAGAGTTATGCGTTGTTCCATAATGCGAAAGTGTTAGGTAAACAAGCTGCATGTATTCTTACCATTTCCGATTCGTTAGTTACTCATGCTGTAACCACGGCAGAAGAAAGACAAAATTCTTTCAACGGCATGATGGAAGTAGCTTTAGAAGCAGCGATTTCTATTTAATAAAAAAGATTAAGCAGCTTAAAAAGTTCTACGAGAAAAAGCTTGAAAGCCTATTAAATTCAGGATTAAGTCCTGATATTTAATAGGTTTTTTTCTCATTTGTAAGGTTGTGGAAATGGATAGGTGAAGCGTGTAAATTATTGTTGTTTTTAATCAAAATTTAATGTTAAATTCGTAATAATTCTCTCGGATTATACCGATATAAAAATCAAACCAAATGGCTACAAATCTTAGAAAAGACATCTAATCTCCATATGGTGGAAGTATTTATATTTTGGTGTAATGCCAAAGGGGGAAAATTGTGATTAAGCGGAGTGGCAATCTTTTATTAGCAATAAGTTTAGTATTCTCTATCGTCAGTTCTCTGTTTATGCCTGCAGTAATTTATGCAGCACCCAGCAATAGCAATAGCAATATCATAGATCAAAGCTCCACATCAGCTGGAAATTTGAGCAGTGTTGCTTTTGGTAACAATGTTTTTGTAGCGGTGGGCCAAGGAGGGATATCTACATCATCAAATGGCGTAGATTGGTCTATCTCAAAAAAGGCGGGGAACCCCAAACTAACTTCTATTGTGTTCGCTAATGGGCTGTTCTTAGCTATTGATGGTAGCGAAAAGGCAGTTTACAATTCACTCGATGGTGAAAATTGGACAAAAAAAACGTTAGCTATCACACCGGAAAGGTTGAAAGCGGTCAATGAAAAGTTCTTTGTATGGCAGTCAGTATATAAACCTGGCACCAATCCACCTTCTTATGATGTAACTCTACTACAATCCTCGGATGGCATTAACTGGACAGACACAGGAATCACTTCTACCAATGCAATATTCGGAATGCAAAGCTTAACGGATATTGCTTATGGCAACAACAAATATGTGGTCTCTGCTAACAATGCTGTCTATTATACCTCAACGAATCTGATCAATTGGACAACGGTCACCTTAACCGATCTTGTGATCAACCACTATAACTCTAGTTGGCCTTATGTTACGAATGTAATCTATTTAAATAATCGTTTCTTTAGTTATATCGTGACTCCGTATGCTAAAAAAGTATTCACCTCTACAGACGGTGCTAATTGGACCGTTGATGCCTCATGGGATAACAAGCAATTTTATGGGGGAGGTTCTTTAAATGGGAGCTATTTGTTGTTTGGGCAGGGTGTAATTTATAAATCTTCTGCGGCTCCGCTGGACAGCACCCAGTGGACATCTTCGGATACCCATACAACAATGATGATGAACAATATGGTTTACGGAAATGGAAAATATGTTGCTTCAGGGGGCAACGGCTTACTGGTTTCTTCTGACCTATCGGCGTGGAGTAATGTCAGCGGTAATCTGAAAAGTATTGCTAAGGATGGTAATGGCAATTATGTTGCCGTCTCATCCGGGGAATATGGCTCTATTTACAAATCTAATAGCTCCGCAGTATGGAACGATGTCACACCCTCCAAGCTGCCGGGAATGAATGCGGTCACTTATGGAGCAGGGAAGTTTATTGCGGTTACAGATAAAGAAAACTACAATCTTAACGCCAAAGTGGTGACCTCGACCAACGGTGATACTTGGACTATGACAGATACCGGAGTGCAGGACAATCTGACTGGCGTTGCTTTTGGCACAAATCAGTACGTTGCTGTTTCCGATTATGGCGGAATTTATTCTTCAGTTAACGGAACCTCATGGACAGAGAGATTTAAAAATGGGGATTTTGCATTTAATACAGTAGCTTACTTGAATAATCAATTTGTAGCTCTTGGGATGAAATACAATAGTACTACTTATGAGCAAGAGAGCGTTGTTATCGCAAAATCATCAGATGGAATACAGTGGAATGTGCCCTTAGAGATTGGGTTCCCCAATACTTCTTTAAAGGGAATTGCCTATGATGGTAGAGCTTATATTCTGGTTGGAGAAGATACACTTAGCCAGCAGGCAGTAATTCTAACCACAGAAGATTTGGTAACTTTTACGAAGGTTACAATGTCAGCTAGCGCACTAAATAATATCAGCTTTGGTAATGGGAGTTTTCTGGCTGTTGGATTGAAGGGGGAGTTATTCTCTTCGGCAGACGGATCCACGTGGACTCAGGAAACATCTGATCTTACCTCTAATCTTAATGGCATTATTTACGATGGTACTAATTTTAAGGTCGTGGGGGATTATTTCACTAAAATGACCCTGAACCTAGGACCTACTCTTGCATATAGCATCACCGCCTCAGCGGCGACGTTGACACCTGTCGTAGGTGTGGATAATGGGATTACGCTGACCGTGAAAAATTCGCTGGGCGATACGGATACAACGTTCACCGGATCAAAAGAAGTGACGGTAACGGGTTATGGTGTTGCGCCGGACGGAACGTACGGAAGCTTAGGAAGCACCGCTTTAGCGGCTTCACCGAGCAAGATCAACGTTAATTTCGTTGATGGTGTAGCTCAGGTGAACCTGAAGCTGAATAAAGCGGGAGCACAGGCTGTTGTGTTCAGCCAAGCAGGCGTAACCTCGCCAGCGGCAACAGCGCTGAACATTGCACCTGTCGCAGGTAGCACAGCGACAATGAAGCTGACTACGGGCGTAAGTGCTCCGCAGGCTAACGGCGGCAGCTTCGCGCAGCAGCCAGTGATAACGCTGCTGGACCAGTTTGGGAATGTGAATATTGGCGACAACAGTACGGTTGTTACTGTGTCGAAGAAGGATGCAGGAAGCTGGACGTTAACGGGAAATACGACGTTGACGGCAGTAGCGGGCGTCATTTCCTTTACGGATCTGGGAGCTACGAATGCAGCTGGAATCACAGGAGCCCAACTGGCATTTGATGCGACAGGTCTTGCAGAGATCACTAGCGCTACCGTGAATCTTCCACAGCCACAGGGAGCGCAAAGCATTACCGCCTCAGCGGCGACGTTGACACCAGTTGTAGGTGTAGATAATGGCATTACGCTGACCGTGAAGAATTCGCTGGGCGACACGGACACTCTGTTTACCGGAACAAAAGAAGTGACGGTAGCGGGTTATGATGTTGCGCCGGACGGAACGCACGGAAGCTTAGGAAGTACCGCTTTGGCCGCTTCACCGAGCAAGATCAACGTTGATTTCGTTGAGGGTGTAGCGCAGGTGGATCTGAAGCTGAACAAAGCTGGCGCGCAAGCGGTTGTGTTTAGCCAAGCAGGCGTAGCCACGCCAGCGGCAACAGCGCTGAATATTGCACCCGTCGCAGGTAGCACAGCGACAATGAAGCTGACCACGGGCGTAAGTGCCCCGCAGGCCAATGGCGGCAGCTTCGCGCAGCAGCCAGTGATAACGCTGCTGGATCAGTTTGGAAATGTAAACATTGGCGACAACAGTACGATTGTTACTGTTTCGAAGAAGGACGCAGGGAGCTGGACATTGACGGGAAATACGACATTGACGGCAGTAGCGGGCGTCATTTCCTTTACGGATCTGGGAGCCACGAATGCAGCTGGAATCACCGGAGCCCAACTGGCATTTGATGCGACAGGTCTTGCAGAGATCACTAGCGCTACCGTGAATCTTCCACAGCCACAGGGAGCACAAAGCATCACCGCTTCAGCGGCGACGTTGACACCTGTTGTAGGTGTGGATGATGGGATTACGTTGACCGTGAAGAACTCACTGGGCAATACAGATACAACGTTCACCGGAACAAAAGAAGTGACGGTAGCGGGTTATGATGTTGCGCCGGACGGAACGTACGGAAGCTTAGGAAGTACCGCTTTGGCCGCTTCACCGAGCAAGATCAACGTTGATTTCGTTGCGGGTGTAGCGCAGGTGGATCTGAAGCTGAACAAAGCTGGCGCGCAAGCGGTTGTGTTTAGCCAAGCAGGCGTAGCCACGCCAGCGGCAACAGCGCTGAATATTGCACCCGTCGCAGGTAGCACAGCGACAATGAAGCTGACCACGGGCGTAAGTGCCCCGCAGGCCAATGGCGGCAGCTTCGCGCAGCAGCCAGTGATAACGCTGCTGGATCAGTTTGGAAATGTAAACATTGGCGACAACAGTACGATTGTTACTGTTTCGAAGAAGGACGCAGGGAGCTGGACATTGACGGGAAATACGACATTGACGGCAGTAGCGGGCGTCATTTCCTTTACGGATCTGGGAGCCACGAATGCAGCTGGAATCACCGGAGCCCAACTGGCATTTGATGCGACAGGTCTTGCAGAGATCACTAGCGCTACCGTGAATCTTCCACAGCCACAGGGAGCACAAAGCATCACCGCTTCAGCGGCGACGTTGACACCTGTTGTAGGTGTGGATGATGGGATTACGTTGACCGTGAAGAACTCACTGGGCAATACAGATACAACGTTCACCGGAACAAAAGAAGTGACGGTATCAGGTTATGGCGTTGCGCCGGACGGAACGTACGGAAGCGTGGACGGCATTGCTTTGGCAGCTTCACCGAGCAAGATCAACGTTGATTTCGTTGCGGGTGTAGCACAGGTGAACCTGAAGCTGAACAAAGCGGGAGCACAAGCTGTTGTGTTCAGCCAAGCAGGCGTAACCTCGCCAGCGACAACAGCGCTGAACATTGCACCTGTCGCAGGTAGCACAGCGACAATGAAGTTGACTACAGGCGTAAGTGCGCCGCAGGCCAACGGCGGCAGCTTCGCGCAGCAACCAGTGATAACGCTGTTGGATCAGTTTGGGAATGTAAACATTGGCGACAACAGTACGGTTGTTACTGTGTCGAAGAAGGACACTGGAAGCTGGACGTTGACGGGGAATACGACGTTGACAGCAGTAGCGGGCCTCATTTCCTTTACGGATCTGGGAGCTACGAATGCAGCTGGAATCACCGGAGCCCAACTGGCATTTGATGCGACAGGTCTTACAGAGATCACTAGTGCAGTTATTGACCTTACCTGGCCTGAACTTGCTGCGCCAAGCATTGAGTCTGTAACAGCAGGGAACGGACATATTCGAATTACTTGGAGTCCCGTATATGGTACCGATAGTTACGCTGTATATCAGTCTACAGCTTCAGGTGTTTATGGAGCTGAGATAGCTACTATAAGTGGCTCTGAGAACAGTTATGATGCTGTAGGATTAATTAATGGAACTGCTTATTATTTTATTGTTAAGGCTGTTAATCCTGATGGTATCAGTGCGGCTTCCAATGAAGTAACCAGAACGCCTCAAGTTCCAGCACCGGGTGCGCCAATACTTCATTCACCTGTGGCAAGTAATGGCCTCATCGGCTTAACATGGGATCCGGTGAAGGGTGCGATTGGATACACTATATATCAAGGTATTACTTCCGGAATCTATGAGACCCAAGTGGCTACAGTAAGCGAATCCGTCTACAACTATGATGTGACAGGGTTAACTAATGGCCAATCTTATTATTTCGTAGTTAAGGCATCTAATCCGGGCGGGGAGAGTGCAGCTTCTAACGAAGTCAGCACGAAACCAAGAACATCACCATCTGCACCTACGGACTTAATAGCAGTAGCGGGAGATGGCGAGGCGACTGTGACATTTGCAGTTCCTGATTCGAACGGGGGAACTCCAATTACGAATTATGAGGTTACTGCTTCTCCGGGTAATATCGTAACAGTTGGGGCAACAAGTCCAATAAAGGTAACAGGTCTAGCGAATGGAACCACTTATTCGTTTACAGTTAAAGCGATTAATAGCGCTGGTAGTAGTGTAGTTTCTGAAGTTTCGAACTCCGTGACACCGAAGTCATCAACGGAGGTTGAGGTTACACCTACACCGCCAACACCAACGCCAACAGAATCACCGACATCAACACCGACTGCACCACCTTCAACAACTGCACCAACTGCAACAGCAGGATCCACTGCTACAGCTACAGCTACACCATCTAGCAGCATGGTTGAGGTATTGGTGAACGGTAAGGTTGAAAATGCCGGAACAGCAACGATATCTGAGCAAAACGGGCAGACGGTTACCACGATTGTTGTAGATCAGGCAAAAATAGAGCAACGTATCGAAAAGGAAGACCAGAATGCAATTATAACTATTCCTGTGACTGCGACTTCAGATGTGATTATTGGTGAGCTTAATGGCCAAATCATAAAAGATATGGAGCAGAAGCAGGCGCTGCTAATTATTCGTACTCCAAAAGGTACTTATACAATATCAGCAGCACAGATTGATATCAGTGCAATTTCAAAACAGTTTGGCACAGACATTGCTCTACAAGATGTGAAGGTGCAGATTTCAATTTCTGTTCCGACTGCGGATGTACTGAAAAGAATAGAAATGTTGGCAGCCAATGAAAAGCTAACGCTGGTAGCTCAGCCATTAGATTTCACGGTGAAAGTTACTTACGCTGGAAATACTGTTGAGCTGAGTAAGTTTAAGACTTATGTGGAAAGAACTATTCCTCTTGTAGATGGTGTAGACCTTAAGAAGATCACAACTGGGCTAGTGCTTGAAACGGGGGGACGATCCGTCATGTACCCACACAGATTGTTGCCATTGATGGCAAACACTTTGCGAAAATACACAGTTTAACGAACAGTACGTATTTTGTAGTTCAAGACTCACAGAACTTCAAGGATGTCGTCAACCACTGGGCTAAGGACATTGTCAATGAGATGGCTTCCCGTAAGGTTATTAATGGAGTCGGCGACGATTTGTTTAACCCTAATCAGGAGATTACACGTGCAGAATTTGCGGCGATTATCGTACGTGGATTGGGATTGAAGTTGGAAAGCGGGACAACATCCTTTACGGATGTAAAGGTCTCAGATTGGTATAATGATGCGGTGCAGACAGCTTACTCCTATAAGCTAATCAACGGTTTTGAAGATGGAGCGTTCCATCCAACAGACAAGATTACTAGGGAACAGGCGATGAGTATTATTGCTAAAGCTATGGTGATTACCGATTTGAAGACTAAACTTTCTTCCAAAGAAGCAAGCGAGCTGCTGAGTATTTACACGGATGCGATTGAAGCATCGGGCTGGGCGAAGAGTGGCATCGCAGACAGCCTGCAAGCAGGAATCATCACGGGCAGAAGTGGAAATGTACTTGCCCCACAAGCCTTCATTACGAGAGCAGAAGTTGCGGCTATCATCCAAAGATTGCTGCAACAATCAGATTTGATTTAATACACGGTTCTGGTTTGAGAGGATCCTTCATGCAGGAAGAGCTGCGGAGGGTCCTCTTTATTTTATTAGGTCAGAGACAATCATTTGTTGCTTTTTTATTGACAAGAAGAAAAATCCAGTTAATAATAACATATGAACACATGCTCATATGTTATTATTAACTGGATTTTTTGAATGTAACTGCGCAGGGCTACGAATACTATCTAGCTGAAGGTAATAGGAGGTTAAGCATGATGAACAAGAAGAACAAACGCAATCATCAGGTCGAGAATGTACACGGGCAACAGGCCAATCACGATCACACTAACCACGACCACGCTCATGAAGGACACAGTCACGCTCATGAAGGACACAGTCACTCCCATGGCTCTCACGGGCATCAACATTTTGATCCTAGTGGAAATAAAAAAGGGCTTTTGATTGCGTTGATCATTACGGTTGGAATTATGTTTTTGGAGTTTTTTGGTGGGTTGATTACTAACAGCTTAGCCCTGTTATCGGACAGTGGGCATATGCTAAACGATGCAAGCTCTCTAGCATTAAGCCTAGTAGCGGTCTGGTTCGCAACTAAACCTGCTTCCCCGAACAAAACGTACGGATTTCATCGATTTGAAATTTTGGCAGCACTCTTAAACGGAGTTACTCTATTTGTAGTTGCTGGATTTATCATTGTAGAAGCTTATGGGCGATTTTTTGAGCCGCCGGCGGTTGCCAGTGGTTCTATGATGCTGATCGCAAGTATTGGTCTTTTAGCCAATGTGGCTAGTGCATGGTCGCTTATGAGAAAAGGGGATGTGAAAAATAACATTAATCTCCGTAGTGCTTATCTCCATGTGCTTGGTGATGCTTTAGGTTCAGTAGGGGCGATTATTGCGGTTTAATTATGATGATTTTTGGCTGGTATGTTGCAGATCCTATCATAAGCGTATTGGTTGCTCTATTGATTCTTAGAGGGGCGTGGGGAATTATCAAACATACCGTTCACGTCCTTATGGAAGGCACACCGATTACAATCAATCCAGCTCAAGTAAAGGAAATCCTCGAAAGCATTGAAGGGGTTAAAAATGTTCATGACCTGCATATCTGGACCATAACTTCGGGATTAGATTCACTCAGCTGTCATATCTTAATTGAAGAGGAAGCAGATGACCAACGCATTTTGCAGCAAGCGATTCGGTTAATTGCCGATCATTTCAAAATTCAACATACAACCATTCAGGTTGAAACTTCCGCTATAGTTCATGAAGAATTGAAAATCTGATCAATGATTTATTTTTTGAATAGAATAGGGGGGCTATAGTATAATAAAAATACGAGGAAAGGAGTGATCGGTGCATGGATAATCTGACTCACGAGCATGAATCATGCAGTACGGATGAGCGGAAAAGTCATCACTCAGATAAAACTAAAAAGAATTTGATTAGCCGGCTCAATAGAATTGAAGGTCAAGTTAGAGGGCTAAAAGGGTTAATTGAAAAAGACACCTATTGTGATGATGTGCTGCATCAAATCTCCTCGGTCCAATCTGCATTGAACGGCGTGGGCAAGCTTTTGCTGGAGCATCATATGAAAAGTTGTGTGGTGGAACGTATCCAGGAAGGTGAGAACGAGGTACTGGATGAACTATTAGTTACCATCAATAAATTAATTAGATAATTGATCAATCGGAAGGATTCCCCGGAATCCTTTTTTATTTGCTCAAATTGGGTATATATAGAGTAGGGGACTATCCTAATTAATGAATTGAGAGGAGAATGTGTTATGGCACATCAAAACTACAAAGAGTGTATCGAAGAGTGTTTAAAATGTATGATAGCTTGTAATCACTGTTACTCAGCTTGTTTGGATGAGGATCATGTGGGGATGATGAAGGAGTGCATTCGCCTGGATCGTGAATGTGCAGATATATGCGAGTTTGCAGCTCATGCCATGTCGATGAATAGTAAATATGCAACAGAGATTTGTTTAGCTTGTGCAGAAGCTTGTGAAGCCTGCGGCAACGAATGCCAAAAGCATGATCATGAACATTGCCAGCAATGTGCAGAAGCTTGTTTTGCTTGTGCAAAAGTTTGCCGTGAAATGGCGGCGTAAATTTAAGCTTGAAACTGAAAGGGCTGCTGCGGCAGCCCTTTATTCATGAATAGGAAGCCAAATCTAAGGGCAACTAGTGAGGTTTTGTAAAATTATTAAGCAATATAGGTAAATATAGTGTTAAAATTTATTGAAATAATACCTTTATAATCAAGAGATATAGATGCCATAGGGGATGGCTGAGAAAAATAAACAGTTATGAGAGGGATGTTAACGACGGTATGATCAATCTTAGTCCAGAACGACTCCAGCAAGTTAGCTACATAGGGATTACTGAGGCTGATTTAGAATTATTAAAAAGCAAGGAGAAAGAATTCAACTTAATCGTTAGCTCATTGGTTGAGGAGCTGTATAAACAGATGACGATGGAGCCAGAACTGCTCCACATCATTGAGCAGCACAGTACACTGGATCGATTGAAAGAAACACAGCAGTGGTATTTTTTATCTATGGCCGCTGGTGTGATCGATGAAGCATTTATTGAAAGACGTTTGCTTATCGGGAAAATCCATTCTCGTATTGGATTAACAACAAATTGGTATTTGGGGACGTACATATTATATCTGGATTTGGCTACTGCTTATTTTGAACGGATATTACCAAACGAGTGGAAGCCTGTTATTCATGCCTTAACCAAGATGTTTAATCTCGATTCACAGCTCGTTCTTGAAGCCTATGAAGTGGATGAAAAAGCAAAAATAGAAAACTTGCTGGAGAAGCAAAATCACCTGCTTACAGGAGTGAGTTCAGCCGTTCAGGAGCTGGTATCTTTGATGGTTCAATTAAAGGATAGCAGTGAATCGATAGAAAGTTTAGCTAGTAAAAATGCTGATTATCAAGAAAAAACGCATCAAACGGTATTATATTTGGACAAAGAGGTGGAGTCTATTCATCAAGTGGGTACGATGATTAGAGAAGTGGCAGATCATACGCATCTTTTAGGCTTAAATGCGGCTATCGAAGCCGCCAGAGCTGGGGAGTTTGGAAGAGGTTTTGAAGTTGTGGCTAATGAAGTTCGTAAGCTAGCCCGCCGCTCAAAGGATTCATTGGTAACCATTGACCAGAAGCTAGACAATATCAATGCCACACTCTCCAAGGTGAAAAAAGAATCGGAACATAACTCGATGTATTCCAAGGATCAGGTCAAAAGCTCTCAAGAGCTTGGCTTCATTCGTGAACTTAATTGAAAAAGTGACCGCTGAGTTAGAGAGCTTGAAATGAAACTGCCACGGATTGAAACACTCCTTCAGAAAATTCTGAGGAGTGTTTTTTTGTTTGAAATATAAAAAGTAATTAGCGGTATAGCTTAGACATCAGTTTTGGAGACACCGTTTAAGCTGGGCACATAATCAGCAGCCTTATCGATGTTCACCATCTGAGCGGCTTCATTGAAATTGTTGTTATTCTCCGCATTGTTTTTCTTACTTGGTTGATGTTTACCTGGAGCTTCTTTGGGATTGGCGTTATTTTTGGGCATGACATTCACCTCCATATTCTTCACCTAGTATGAGAAGGTAGTTTGAATTTTATGCCAGCAGTTGACAAGTGTATCATTAAAAGATATAGTTCATTTAATGATATATCTTTTAATGATATATATGGGGAGGTGATTAAGTGTCAAGAACAGACTCATTGGAAATGGGAGAGCTCACAGACACTGCTTTTTATATTCTCTTGTCTTTAGTCGAAGCCAAACATGGATATTTGATTATGAAATCGATCGAAACGATGACGAACAATCAATTTTCAATTGGGCCTGCTTCCATGTATACAACCATTAAGAAGCTGGTAGCGGCTGAATTTATTGAGCTGTATAAAGAAGAAGAGGATGACAAACGAAAAACGTATATTGCAACAGAAAAAGGGATTGGATTGCTAAGAAAAGAAGTAGAGCGCCGAAAAGAAATGATTAAACATGCAGAACAAATTCTCAAATAAAAGGTGGGGAATAGGCATGAAGAATACAAAATATGTGACCAGCGGGGGCTTAGCTTTTACTGAAAAAGGAGATATGCAGAAATTGAGTAAGTATGCCAAAAAGGGCTGGCTCCTGGAAAGCTTTGCACCATTTGGTTATAAGTTAAGAAAGGGAGATCCCCAGACTTTTGAGTACAGTGTAGATTATCACACGAATGTTGATGAGGAGTATTATTTGATTTTTGAAGATGCCGGATGGACCTATGTCTGTTCTGCCGGAAATGGGTTTCATATCTTTCGGGCAGCTGCAGGTACGGCGCCTATCTACTCAGACACTGGGACCCTCATTGACAAATATGAACGTGAAAAGAAAACGATGAGCAAAGCAGCCTTGCCATTGCTTATAGCTTTGATTGTTTTTATCTTCCTAGCGATCTTGGGCGTTAATGGATGGTTACCTGAGATGGTGAGGAATATCAGCCTAGTGTTAGTAGTGGTCACACTTTGTATGTTGGTCTTTCCGGGTCTTCCATACATTGCGTATCGACTTAAATTAAATAAATTACGAGAATAGCGAATGAATTTTTATCTAAAGGATGTTTGCACAGCCATGAATGAAGTTGGTTGTGGGATCCTCCTTTTTTAGTTGAGGAGTGAGAACAAATCTAAGTCTCAGATATATAGTACTAATGATCTATTAATGGGATTCATTATATATTAATTCCATATTCTGTATTACAATGATGACGAATACGAATTAGCTTGCTGTTTTCTTTCAAATTTATTACCACAATTGAAGAGGAGGCAATGAATGATGAAGAAGAATGCAAAGCTTAGGTTGAGTTGGAGAAGCCTTATTGTCGTATGTTTGATAATTAGTATTCTTCCTGCGGTTCCGCGTTTGCAGCAGTGAACAAACCTTTTCCGCAACACACCACCTATACGAGTGGATCTATCAAGCCGAACAATGTAACCCAGACCAGTATGGATAATTCAGTGAAGACCAAATGGGATGCGTGGAAAACGGCCTATCTCAAACCAGCTGGCACTGGCAAATATTACGTTAAGTATAATTCAGATGGAGAAACGGTATCTGAAGCACATGGTTACGGGATGTTGTTCACAGTTTTGATGGCTGGTTATGACAGCAATGCTCAGACTTATTTTGACGGCTTATATAATTATTACAAGGCTCATCCAAGTGCAATTAATCCTTATTTGATGTCCTGGAAGCAAAACAGCAGCTTTCAAAACATTGAAGGCGAGGATTCTGCTACAGATGGAGATATGGATATAGCTTTCTCATTGCTGCTTGCGGACAAGCAGTGGGGAAGTAGTGGTACGATCAATTATTTACAAGCTGCAAAAGATATCATTAATGCGATTATGGACAATGAGATTAACCAGACACAGTGGACGATCCGTCTAGGTGACTGGGCGAATAGCGGCTCGTATAATACGGCAACTAGACCTTCGGATTTCATGCTAAATCATCTAAAAGCATTCCAACAGGCTACAGGAGATACCCGCTGGACGAATGTTATCGATAAAACGTACACGATTATAAATAGCCTTTATACGGGTTATAGCTCTAGCACTGGACTCTTGCCTGATTTCGTTGTTTACTCTGGTGGTGTGTATAAACCTGCTGCGGCGAATTTCCTTGAGGATGCCAATGACGGGAATTACAATTACAATTCTTGTCGTACCCCATGGCGGATCGCAACAGATTATTTGATTACTGGAGACAGCAGGGCACTTACTCAGCTCAATAAGATGAATAGCTGGATTAAGACTAAAGTAAGCAGTACACCCGGTAGTATAAAAGATGGGTACAAGCTAAACGGAACCGTATTTGGAAGTTACAATAGCGGTGCTTTCTATGCTCCATTTGGAGTCAGTGCGATGACCTCATCAACTTACCAAAGCTGGTTGAATTCTCTCTGGAGCCACACAGCAAGCAGTGCTGCAGAAGATTACTATGAAGACAGCATCAAGCTGTTTTCGATGATCGTTATGTCTGGTAACTGGTGGACCTATTAAGAGAACGTATAGTTAGAAAAAGGCTGTCCCCAAAACGTTCATGCCCAAAACCATAAAGTCAAACAGAACAGCGATTTCCCTAATATTGGGCAATCGCTGTTCTGCATTTTTGGTCAACTACTGTTTGCTTCAGTAGATTATGGGCAAGTGAAAGCCACCTGATCTCTATCGTCACTTTTTTGTGCCGCAAAGCAGAAATCACTGGAATCCCCGAAATCCCCGAAATCCTCGTTTGTTCTTCGGTTATCCAAATACACTTTCCGGTTCCGTCACTCGGCGTACGGCGGAGCATCCTTTATTGAAAACCAATTGAATCAAGGGGCGTACCTAATGATGCTCCAAATGATGCTCCAAATGATGCAATAAGTGAAGCACTGATACAGCAATTAGGGAATTTCTCCCTGAAATTCAGAGATTTCTGTTCATCAGACATATAATTAGGGAAAACTTCCCTAAATTTTGGCCGATTCAGTAACTAATAAAGAAATCCCCTGATTATTAGGGAGGAATTCCCTGATTTTGTCCTTTTAGAGCGAATATCGGCTATTTTCAGGGAGTATTTCCCTAATTAGTTTACACTTACGCTGCCCATCGCACATCGCACATCGCATACCATTTCACTATTTTTAGGACAACCTTACTGAAGACTTTGCGGCATACAGATAAGTAGTACCGCAAAAGAATTGTGGTTTTAACGAACGTTGTTTTCGGTGAAACGTCCTGCCTGGTTATATACAATTGGATTAAATAGGAAGATATAGTTCCTTATATCTAAAAAGGGTAGGTGATAATATTGCTCTCAGACAAGAAACAATCTCTTCTATTTATTATTATCGTATGGGCAATGGCGTTAGGGATGTTGCTGCTTCCGGAATCGGCGCAAGGTCTGTATGGATTTACTCCTTTTTTCACAGTATGTATCATGATGTTTCTGATTGTGAGAGATGGATACAGTGCTGAGGGATGGAGAAGGTTGGGCTTCAAATTTAGGGGAGGCAAAGAATACATATTGGCTTTAGTTATTCCCTTAGGTTCACTGGGAGCGGGATATGCTGTCTATTGGATGGGATGGAACTCAAGCTTAATTCCTCCAGATTCATGGATCAAGACTGCTATATATTTGCTCGTTTACATTGTTCTTGGTTCATTATCTGCTTTGGGGGAAGAGATCGGTTGGAGGGGTTGGCTGCTCCCGCGTTTTCAATGGATGGGAAGAGTAAGTTCTAGTGTAACAATGGGCTTAATCTGGGCTATATGGCATTATCCGGCGATTCTTGGGCCGCGTGCTTATCATTCCTCTGGAAGCCGCTGGCTCGTGGTGGTGCTCTTTACCTTATCTGTTATGTTTGCGGGCATCATTATAAATGAACTGCGTCTGACCTCCGGTAGTATTTGGCCGGCAGTGCTTTTACACGGAACTAATAATGCTGTAGATAGTGTTTTGCACAATATTACTGTCAGTTCTTCACCTATGTTGGAGTATGTAGCCGGGGAGAGTGGTTGGGTTCCAGTGATTTTATATGGCTGCGCAGCGATATGGATTCTGGATCGAAACCACAGAGTGAAGCAGCAAAAAGCCAGGATAGAGCTATAATTCAATGCGGATATTTAGAGGAGAAGGAATATCATGCATAAAAGTATATAATTTCCTTTGTGATTCATATAAAATGGTAGGGGAATACCAAATAAGAATAGAGATATGTATAATTTTGTTCGTTCGGGGGATTTGAAATGACAGTAAAACTCCGCCAGTTATTCATATCAGGGTTACTTTGCCTTTTTGTTTTTCTTATTATTCATTTTGTGTGGGTCATTCACTCTAACATCTTGCTTGGCGTTGGTCTGGAGCAGAATGAAGAAGGGCAATATTATATTGCTGAGGCAGACGTTTCAAGCGAAGGGTATAAACAGAATCTAAGGGAAGGGGATATCTTATTACGGGTTAATGGGAAACCGATTGATAAAGTGGATGAAGCTGTGAGATATGGAAGCTTAACTCAGGTTCAATCCGTTGACCTTCTTCGTAACTCCAAAGGGGGGGCTCCACTTGCTTTGCATTACGATATTGAGAATAAGTCCTCCATCTATCATACGTTTACCCAGCTTGTAGTCCCTGGAGCGACATTTGTTTTTTTGGCAGTGTTAAGCCTTCTATTATACCGCAGGAAAAGCGGGGATCGCTCAGCAGAGCTGCTGATTTTATTCTTTTTATTAGTCGGAATAACTTACTTTGCGGGATATGCCTCAAGTAGATCTGATCTTATAGGTAGAATCGCGATGGGTAGCGTGTTGCCTTTAATTCCACTGGTTTTTATTCACTTTCTCCAAGTATATCTGAAACGATTTGATGTATTAGTTCTATCTACTACTGTAATCAAAATATACTATGGCCTGGTCATTTTACTAAGCCTATTTTCCACCTCCAGTCTAATGGTTTACTCCTGGGATAGATCCTTGTATTCCTTTGTAAGGTTAATTATTATTGGGTTCTTTGTTTTTGGGATTTTTTACAGCATATTTAAGCTGCTATATTTATACATTACTTATCGAAGCACAGCGCTTAAATCGATGTTTAAAATTATGCTTACCGGACAAATCCTTGCGTTTACACCGTTTGTTCTCTTCTCAGCTGCACCCATTGCTGTTGGGGTCAACCTGATTCCTTACGAAATTACTACGATCTTTTTGTTTTTGATGCCAGTTACTTATTTTTATCTGCTGACGGCTAGGCAACTATTTGATATTGATTTCGCTTTTAATCGGTTTAAATATTATTTATTAATTGCTTTTTTTCCGGCGCTAATGATTGTAGCCGTACTTGCGATCATTCAGAGCAGGCAAGAGTATGATTGGATCAAATGGATTCAGATGTTTTTGGTTGTATATTTATCTATTACAATCTTTTTATTCTTTAAGGAGAAAATAGATTATTATTTCCGGCCTAAACTGTTCCGTGAGCTTTATCATTATCAAGGTAGTCTGGAGCGATTCTCGAAGCAAATCTCCAAGGTTATGATGCGGTCTGATTTGGAGGCTGCAATTCACAAGGAAATCAATGAGATTTTACCGGTTAATCGGTCTGCTTTTTTTGAGAGAGATGAGGATATGAGTAACCTCGAACAAATAGTCGACAATTCGGGCCAAGAGATCAACATAGAATTTGTATCGAAATCTCCAGTTTTTAAGGTAGGAGAAGTAGTTCAACTCAAACAGGGGATCTTACTCGTAATCGGACGTCACCAAAAAAAATTTCATCTCCTCTGGATTGATCATAAGAAGAACCATACAAAGCTTAATTCGGATGAGCTTAACTGGTTAAATACCCTCGCAAATTATGCGAGTATTGTCTATGAGAATTTATATCTTATTGAAGGCTTGATTGAAGACCTTGAAGCAGAGATGAAAAAAGAGCTACATGCAGCACCATGGGTTCTACGCCTGATCTTTAACTTATCAGAGAAAGAACGCAGAAAGCTGGCGGCGGATTTACATGATTCTGCTCTTCAGGATCAGCTCATTTGGCTTCGCAGGCTGGAAACACTGATCTCCGATCATGATATTGAGGCGGATATTTTGCCAGAGCTGCTTCAGATTAAAGAGGGACTTCTGGATGTGATATATCAGATTAGGGAGACCTGCAATGAACTGCGTCCACCGCTGCTAAGAGAGACCGGAATTGTGAAGGCACTGGAACTATTGTTTGAGTATGCCCAGCTGCAGTCCAACTACATTATCACCTTTACATCCAGTCCGATTGGTGAGCTAAGTGAAGACCTGGTGATTGCGTTGTATCGAATAGTACAGGAGCTCCTGCGGAATGCCGGGAAACATGCCAAGGCGAATCAGATTGAAATTGAGCTGGACCAGCAAGAGCACCTCTATTTTCGATATAAGGATGATGGGATTGGCATGAATATAGTTGATATCAGGGAATCTTTTCAGCATATGGGCCTGTCTGGAATCAAAGAACGTGTTGCTAGCTTAGAGGGGGAGTGCACTTTTACCTCGGAGAAAGGGAAGGGACTGGAGGTTATTATTTATTTACCGACAATGGCTTTTGTAGAAGAAAAGCACAGAGGAGGCGATGACGATGATACGTATCTTGTTGGTTGATGATCATCCTTCAGTCGGAGAAGGCACCAAAACTATGATTGAGCAGGACGCGGATATGGAGGTTACTTTTGTTTTGTCAGCGATGGAAGCTTTGGATAGGCTGGAGCAACAAGAATTTGATGTGATCTTATGCGACCTCAACATGCCTACGATCAGCGGACTTGAATTCGCCAAAAGAGCCGTTCAACGTGATCCTGAATCTAAAGTGGTGATTTATACCGGATATGAGATCAGTGCTCATTATAATCTTTTGATGGAGTCAGGGGTCACAGGATTTATCTCTAAAACAGCTTCCCGAGAACAGTTGTTAAATACCATTCGTTGTGCACTAAGGAATGAGGCGGTCATTCCGGTGTCTTTACTTAAACAGCTACGAAGAAATGATATCAAGATTTCTAATCACCGGGATAATCGGCTGCTTGAAGAAGTGTCCATTAATCAAAGAGAACAGGAAATACTCCAAGAAGTAGCTAGTGGAAAAAGCAATAAAGACATAGCCAGCAAGCTTTTAATGTCACAAAGGACTGTAGAGTATAACCTGACGAGAATCTTTGAGAAGCTTAGTGTACATTCCAGATCCGAAGCTATAGTGGAAGGGAAGCGACTAGGTCTTGTTAGGATGGAGACTTTCTAAGTTGAAGCCCATACAACCCAATACATAGTTTTGTTAGTTTTATTCATGGTGTTAAGCACCTCACTTTTGCATCTTGATCGTCATTACCTGTAATTCATAATTCTGAACCATTCAGGTATTTAGAGTATTATTCTGAAGAAATCAAGGAGGAACATCCATATGATTGACATGAACCAAATATTTTTGATTACAGATATCCCAGGTTACTCCCCGCAAATCAGCCGACTTTTATCCATGATGAACTATGCAAGATATACAACATTAGAAGCCGTTAAGGGTCTAACTGTGGAACAACTGGATTATTTATTGGATGCTCAGAGTAACTCTATTGGAGCGTTATTATTGCACTACGCTGCTGTAGAATATGCATATCAAGTAGCAACGTTTGAGCAAAGAGATTTGTCTGAAGAAGAGCTAACGAGATGGGGGCTAGCATTAAATTTAGGAGACGAAGGACGAGCCAATATTAAGGGGAATGACCTGAGCTATTATTTAGATCGCCTAAATGAAGTTAGACAAAAGACTTATGAATTATTCGCAACCGTCGATGATAATTGGTTATATACTGAAGAGGAATTCTGGCATAACAAACCTGCGAACTACTATTTTATGTGGTTTCACGTTTTTGAGGATGAAATCAATCATAGAGGCCAGATTAGGCTGATCCGAAAAAGAGCACTAGCTTAAGAAAGGAGGCGCGCGAATGGAGTACATAGAGAAAAATATAAAGCCTTTATTTAAGAAATATCCGCTGCTCTCGAAATTTGTATTAACAGTGGTGATTATAGACATCGTTTATTACGCCGGAAAACAAGTTGGAGGATTAGCTTATTACCTCATGCACTAATTTCTTTTGAAAATAAGCCGAATAGAAAAGGCGAGTTCCACTCATTTTGAGTGTGAATTCGCCTTTTTATATTGCTTAACCTAAATATCTGCTGTAGCTCTGACTCTTCCATGTGGCTATCCAGTTCATTATCAGTTCACACAAATTTGTTAGGATATGAAACATCAAAAGAGATATAGAGCATGACCAGGAGAGGAAGAGAAACAAATGAAAATATTAGAAGTTAAACATGTAAAGAAATCATATACTTTGTACGGTAAAGAAAAGGTGCCAGTACTCCATGATGTGAATCTAAGCTTTGAGACAGGTGAATTCGTCTCTATTCTAGGTGAGTCTGGCTGCGGAAAGTCCACACTGATGAACATCATTGGGGGAATGGACTCCGATTATGAGGGCGAGGTCCTTGTCCGCGGAAAGAATTTAAGCACGATGACCGAAAAGGAAATGGATGATTATCGCAAGAACAATATTGGCTTCGTTTTTCAAAATTTCAATCTGATCCCACATCTGTCAGTTTTGGAGAATGTTACAGTGGCGATGCAGATGACGGATACCAGTGAGAAGGACCGTAATAAACGTGCTATAGATATTTTGACTGAGGTAGGCTTGAAAGAGCACCTGAAAAAACGTCCCAATCAGCTGTCCGGTGGACAGAAGCAAAGAGTGTCCATCGCCCGCGCGCTAGCGAATAATCCTGATATTATTTTGGCAGATGAACCTACAGGGGCCTTGGACAAGGATACCGGCGATCAAATTTTAGCCTTATTGGACAGCATAGCCAAAAGAGGGATATTGGTCATTACCGTGACCCACTCACAGAAAGTAGCCGACTCTGGTACCCGTATCGTAAAGGTGGAAGAAGGACGGATTAAAGATGATATTCAGTTAAAGGACCGCTCTTTGATTAGTTACGATGGAGGAGAGGGGTCATCCCGGAATCTCAGTTTATTTGCATCTTTTAAAATGGCTCTGCAGAACATGAAACTCAACGCCAAACGTAATGTATTGGTAGCTTTGGGTGGGTCTATTGGTATTTTAAGCGTACTGTTGATGCTTTCCTTAGGGAATGGAATTACGAACTATATGAATGACGAAATTAATTCAAGTATGGATCCTTTACTCGTGGATATAACTAAACCCAGTGAAGAAGCTAAAGGCATGCAAGGTCCAGAGGCAATGATGTTGCCCGGCGAAACGTTTACGGCTGCCGATATTGAAACCATCCGAAATATTCCAAATGTTGATTATGTAGAAACCATCACTTCCATTTCGGGCAAATCTACTATGGTTTATGCAGATCAGACGGTTAGTCTTACACAATTAACAACCTTAACGGATGCTTTTGCTAAAGAGACGATTACCGCAGGAGCTTTTCCAGAGGGCAAAGAGATATTATTACCCGTGAAAACGGCAAGTAAATTAAGCGGAAATGACAGTCCAGAGTCTTTAGTAGGGAAATCGATTTATCTATATATTAATGAAATGGATGCTAAGCATAAACCGATCACATTGGAACAAGAAGTCACTATCTCTGGTATTTATGAAAGCACTGATCCAAGAGCGCAAATGCAACCCACGGGTTATCTTCCAGCGCAGACTCTGGAGCAAATGTATGCTGACAAGGGGATTACAATAGGTCCAATTCAAGTTAATGCTTTTGCAACCGATATGAAATATGTGAATGATATTAATGCAGCCGCTGTTGATGCTGGATTCTCAGGTTCTCAATCGGCAAAAATCATGGAGCGAATCACAACTTATGTGAATATGGCTACTATAGTTCTCTCTGGTATTGCCGGGATTTCACTTCTCGTATCAGGGATCATGATATTGGTTGTGCTATATATCAGTGTAGTGGAACGGACTAAGGAAATTGGGATTCTTCGGGCAATTGGCGCAAGGAAAAAAGATATCAAACGTATATTCTTTTCTGAATCAGCTTTATTAGGTGTATTCAGCGGTATCTTTGCGGTACTCTTTGCCATTGTCATTAGTTATGTGTTAAATATTCTCTTGGACAATGCTTTTGGAGTGAAACTTATTAATCTATCCGGTTATTATGTGTTATTTGGGATCGTTGTGAGTACCCTGATTAGTATTATCGCCGGTTTGATGCCATCCTCTAAGGCTGCCAAACTGGATCCAATGGAATCTCTACGATATGAATAAATAGGTTAGCGGAGAGGAAAATTGAGAGATGAACACGATTCTAGTGGCGGATGATGATTCTCATATCCGTAGATTAATACGATTATATCTTGAAAAAAACCAATTTTCCGTAGTGGAAGCAGCAGACGGTCAAGAGGCATTAGACATTCTAGCGCATACAAAGATCGATTTGGTGATTGTAGATGTGATGATGCCAAATGTAGATGGTATTGAATTGACCGAAGATATCCGATCTTATATCGATATTCCAATTCTGATGGTTACAGCTAGAGGAGAATCTAAGGACAAAGTCAGAGGATTTAATGCCGGATCAGATGATTATTTAGTCAAACCGTTTGATCCCATTGAATTGGTCCTGAGGGTAAAATCACTATTAAAAAGATATCATTTAACCTCCTCGAGTGTGATTCAACTAGGCGCAGTGATGATTGATCTGGGGAATTTGAACGTTGTTACGGCTCAGAGAACGGTGGAGTTGAAGAAAAAGGAATGTGAGTTGTTATTTGCTCTGGCGGGTTCGCCAGGGCAAATATTCACGCGTTCTCAGCTCATAGAAAATATTTGGGGTGTCGATTATGAAGGCGACGAGCGTACGGTAGATGTGCATATCAAACGTCTGAGAGAAAGACTTGAATCGATTCCCGAGCTAATTATTTCTACGGTAAGAGGACTTGGATACCGTCTGGAGTTGGCCTAAATGTTAAAAAAAAGCCTGCGTCTGCGTATTGTCATTACGTTCATTGGGATTGTGATCGTCAGCTTAATGATCTCTTTTTTGCTAAATGTACGGTTTTCCGAAAATAATGTGACCCCAAACCATATCTTCATTAGAGTAGCTGGGGACGTAGCCAAAGTGCTTACCCTAATCGATGATCCGGAAAAAGCACAGGCATTTACTAAACTGCTCAATAAATATGGGGTCGATATTGCGAAAGTGAGAGTGAATGAGTGGAGTGATGCTGTTTTTTCAGTGGATAAGGAGAAGGTTGCCGCTCTATTTAAGCCAGATTCCACAGACGCAGTGATGCTTAATGATAAGTCTGGTGTTGCTATTGTTGGCATTCCCATCGTAGATAAGGAGAAAGCTGCGCTCATCATTAAAATTGATTTTTCGTCGAGCTTGATCACATTCAGACGCAACGTGTTTTTTACACTTCTAACGGTTTTAGTCATTGGAAGTTTACTGATTCTCTTGATGTCCGGATTCATTGTTAAGCCTATCAAACGTCTGACGGAAGCAGCTAAAAAAATGGCATCAGGCGATTTATCTGTGCGCTTGACGCATAAAAATCAAGATGAGTTCGGGGAACTGATGGAAAGCTTTAATCATATGGCTAGTGAGCTGCAAAAGATAGATTCAGTTCGTGATGATTTTGTCAGCAATGTCTCCCATGAAATGCAGTCTCCACTTACGTCCATTAGAGGGTTTACTAGAGCGCTGCAAGATGGTGTCGTTCCAGTAGAAGAGCAAAAAGAACATCTGGATATTATTTATCAGGAAACGCTGCGCTTATCCCGCCTAAGTGACAATCTGCTTAGATTAGCCTCGCTTGATTCAGAACATCATCCGGTTAATCTCACCACTTTTCAGCTGGATGAACAGTTAAGAAGAGCGATCGTTCTGGCGGAGCCACAATGGGTACAGAAAAACATTCAGATAGAATTGGATTTATTACCCTGCCAAATTACGGTGGATAAAGATTTGTTTGATCAAGTCTGGCAAAACCTAATTAATAATGCTATAAAATATACAAGCCAAGAGGGTATCATTCATGTCGAAATCGAGCGTTCTATAGCGTTTGTGAAGGTTTCTATTAAAGATTCTGGTCAAGGCATACCAGAGGCAGCATTGCCCCGCATTTTTGATCGTTTTTATATGGTGGATAAAGCGCGGAGCAGCGTTCATAAAGGGAATGGACTTGGATTATCCATTGTTTTAAAAATTCTAAAAATGCATGATTGTAAAATAGAAGTGGAGAGCAAGGTTGGGGAAGGAACCCAGTTTATCGTCTGGATCCCTGTCTCTCAACCCTATGAATAGTTAACGGGCTGAAGCTTAAGGCAAACGCTGAGGGGGAAGATGATGATGCTAGAGCGAAAATCTATCTATCTACGCGAACTGAAGTTTACGGACTGGCAAGATGTACATGCCTATTGTTCACAAGAACGTGTATGCCGTTTTCAAGCTTGGGGTCCAAATACTGCTGATCAGACCCTTTCATTTGTGAACCAAGCAATAGAAGACTCTCAAAAAGTTCCCAGAACTCGGTTCGCGCAAGCCATAGTTGCAGTAGGAACTGAACATTTGATCGGCATGATTGAATTAAATATTAGAAGCCATACGGACAGAAGCGGCGAAATCGGCTATATTGTCCATCCTGATGCCTGGGGACAGGGAGTCGCTACAGCAGCGGCCAGACGAATGTTGAAATTTGGCTTTGAAGAACTGCAACTACATCGAATATATGCGACCTGTGACCCTAGAAATAGCGGATCATCCAAGGTACTCACCAAGATAGGTATGACTTATGAGGGAAGATTAAGAGATGCTTTGCTTATTAAAGATGGATGGCGGGATTCTTTGATGTTCAGTATGTTGGAGCATGAGTGGACGGTAGCCCGCTAAAAATTAACTCTTGCTTCCCAATGGTAAGTTTACTAGAATATAAGTATTAGCTTATATACTTTCAAGAGGAGGAGAGAAGGAATGCAGACACTAACGGAAATTGCTGAAGACTTGAAGCTGTTCGGAGATAAGACCCGATTGGCAATGCTTTCTCTTCTGAAAGAGCGGGAATGGTGCGTGTGTGAATTCGTTGATATCTTTGACATTTCCCAGCCGGCGATTAGCCAGCATTTACGGAAATTGAAAAGTAGAGGAATCGTTAGGGAAAGCAAGCGGGGACAGTGGGTACATTATTCGTTAAATGTCGAGGATAAACCACATCTTAAGGCTGTTCTTCAACAGATGCCTAGTACCAAATCGATATTGGCTGAACTGAATAAAGAGGCTAAAGAGCCATGCTGCGACTAAATTTCAGGTAAGGATTTTTTTGATTTATATATAATCATATAGTTATATAATGATGTTGGATTGAAGTCACATGCTTATATAGGAGTGTTGAAAAAGATGTGGATTTGCAGTAAAAGGGGGATGGCACTTTGGCTATTGTAGCTATCCTTATATTTTTAGTAACTTTAATCCTTGTAATCTGGCAGCCCCGTAATTTATCAATTGGATGGTCAGCCTGCGGTGGCGCGAGCATAGCTTTGCTAGCTGGGGTAGTCAGCTTTAATGATGTTCTGGATGTAACGCAGATCGTGTGGAATGCTACTTTAGCGTTTGTGGCTATTATTCTGATTTCTTTAATTCTGGATCGAATCGGATTTTTTGAATGGGCTGCTTTACATATGGCGCGGGCTGCCCGCGGGAATGGCAGACGAATGTTTGTGTATGTTATCGTTCTTGGTGCGTTAGTGTCTGCATTTTTTGCGAATGATGGAGCGGCTCTGATTCTTACGCCTATTGTGCTTGCGATGGTAAGGGCGTTGCATTTTGATGAGAAAAAAGTATTTCCGTTTATTATCGCCAGCGGTTTTATTGCCGATACCACCTCATTGCCGCTCGTGGTCAGCAATCTGGTCAATATCGTATCAGCGGATTTTTTCGGGATTACGTTTATGGAGTATGCAGGCAAGATGATTATACCTACGCTGTTCTCACTTGTGGCGAGCATCGTAGTGCTCTATTTCTTTTTTCGAAAAAGTATTCCCAAGCACTTTAACGATTCACAGCTAAAAGATCCGCATGAGGCGATTAAAGACAAAAAAATGTTCCAGCTGTCATGGATTGTATTGGCTGTTCTTTTGGTAGGGTATTTTGTCAGCGAATTTTTGGGTATTCCGGTATCTGTGGTTGCGGGGATCATAGCTATTTTGTTCCTGCTTCTCGCGAGAAGAAGCCCTTACGTCAAGGTGAAAGAAGTGATTACCGGAGCGCCTTGGGCGATTGTGTTCTTTTCTATCGGAATGTATGTCGTAGTATATGGACTTCGAAATGTTGGGCTGACGGATTTACTTGCTAAGATGATTGGGTCTATTGCTGATCAGGGCTTATTTGCCGCAACGATGGGTATGGGCTTCATAGCTGCATTGATCTCATCGCTGATGAATAATCTGCCTACCGTTCTGATTGACGCGCTTGCCATTGATGCGACGCATACCACTGGAATCATTAGAGAGGCTTTAATATATGCGAATGTTATAGGCTCGGACTTAGGACCGAAGATCACTCCGATTGGCTCACTCGCCACACTGCTGTGGCTACATGTACTTTCGGCTAAAGGCGTGAAGATTTCTTGGGGAACGTATTTTAAGACAGGTATTATTTTAACCATTCCAACGTTATTTATTACGCTTTTAGGTCTTTATATGTGGTTGTTGATTAACTAATTTGGACAGGGGAAGATCAAGATGAACAAGAGAACGATTTATTTTTTATGTACAGGGAATTCCTGCAGAAGTCAGATGGCTGAAGGCTGGGCTAAGCAATATCTAGGAGAAGAATGGAGTGTGTACAGTGCAGGTATTGAAGCTCACGGTCTAAATCCAAAAGCTGTACAAGCGATGAGCGAAGTAGGCATAGATATTTCCGGCCAGACTTCGGATATTATTGATGCTAATCTGCTGAACAATGCCGATCTGGTCATTACCTTATGCGGAGATGCTGCGGATAAATGTCCAATGACCCCTCCGCAGGTCAAACGGGAACACTGGGGCTTCGATGATCCGGCAAAAGCGCAAGGGAGTGATGAAGAGAAGTGGGCAGTGTTCCAGCATGTGCGTGACCAGATTGGTGAAAGAATCAAACAATTTGCGGAGACGGGTGAATAAGCAAAGGGAGAAAGTAACCTATTCTTTTAACTTAGGGTATTTCACCACTGGCCATTTCACTTTCCGTAAGGCATTGATCACTTCGGGCCCAACGTTCAAATTACTTTGAACCAATTCATGGGGAGTGAGAGCCATCCATTGGTTCAGAGAGACGTCGGCAAAACGGTCACTTTTGAACATTTCGAGGAACCACAACGATTCTTCTCCTGTATTCTGAATATAATGTCCAAATGCAAAAGGAACATACCCAACATCGCCAGCCCTGTAATTAAAGGTACGTGCTGCACCGTTTCCGGCAAACACAGTCATCCGTCCTTTTCCGGTAAGATAATATTGCCACTCATCGTTGTTGGGGTGCCAGTGGAGCTCTCTCATTCCTCCAGGTTCAATCTCTACCAGTGCAGCAGCCACGGTCTTGGAGACCGGAAAGTTGCTGGAGTCAACGATTCTGACGCTCCCGCCAGGAGTCTTCAATGGAGGCTGTGCCAACAGCGAATGTTTGAAGCTCTGTGGAATTTCTCCATACGGCGATTGCACCTTTTGGCTTTGTAATGAGCCGGGAACTTGATCCTGATAAATATAGACTTGTTCAGTGGGGATGGAGTCAAAGGCCTCGGCAGGTATTCCAAAGTTAGCTGAAAGTACCTCTTTAGGCGTATGGGCGAACCAATCGGAAATAGACAAGGTATTCAGATCAGAGAAGCTTCCGTCGTCGAAGACAAGGAGAAATTCACAGCCTTCTTCAAGACCTTGTATAGAGTGAGGAATACCCGGCGGAAAATACCATAGATCACCAGGTCCTACATCTGCTATAAAGTTCCGTCCATTCTGATCCACAGCAGTAATCCGAGCGCGGCCTAACAGCATATAAGACCATTCCGCTTGCTGATGCCAGTGAAGCTCTCGTACTCCACCGGGGGTCAGGCTCATATTCACACCTGCCAGTGTAGTTGCGATAGGGAGTTCTCTGACGGTTACTTCTCTGGACCAGCCACCATGATTAAGCTGCATATGCGCATCAGAGAAAGAAAATTTCAAATTGGGAACCAGGCCCGCATCAGTCACCGGAGGAACGAACATATCCGGATTCTCAAGATCCCGCATAACATCGCGGGGTCCTTTATCTAATCCCCCTGTGCCATCGCTTCGGATGGGCTGGGGGATGTTTGTTTTGTTTGCCGAATCCTGTCCAGCAGAAGTCATAAGAGGTTCTCCTTTCTTGTTCCTTAAGAGTTCAATGAAAATATATGCGGAATGCTGTCTTTTATGATGGATAGCAGAAGTGGTACAAGTTGACATGTGTAGGGTCATCATTGATTATTACTAATAGAGGCTAAGGTTCTAGATGAACTGGAGAGGGGTTTGTGATGATTCACATCAAGGAGTCCTTACAACGATTAGGGAAAATAAAAGCTTACGTAATAGGTCTATTAGTGATTATGTTCGCCGCGGGATCTGCGGTTACACCTACATCGGTGTCGGCAGCTGTCCAGTTAGGGACACAGGTAATGCCACTGTCATACGGGGGATATTACGTGCTTTTTCCAGGTAAACTCGCCCCTTATTTCAAAGCAGGTAAATTAATGGTGCCGATTCGAGCCTTCTCCAATGCGATTGGCGCAGATTTGCTCTATGACGCTCTGAGCAAGAGTATTACTGTTTCACTGCTGGACCGATCGGTAGGAAATATTAAAGCAGGGCAGCTAGAGGCAGATTTTAATGGGGAGACCGTAGATTCATTAGGCGTTGCTCCAGAGATAAAGGATGGCACTCTGTTTGTTCCGGCGTCCCCCATTTTAGAAGGGCTTAAGTCTTTTCGCTGGGAAGTGCAATTTAATAATGTGAATAAATTAACCCTTGGTATTGGAGCCAGAAAAGGGGAGGAATGGGTGAAGCCTGAGGCAGATCGTGCGCTTGCTCCTTATCCACTCGAAACGACAGCACATCCGTATCCGTTATATCCTACTATGCTAACGCAGGCTCAATCCGGGAAAGAATATAGATTGACCTTAGGCGTGCAAAATACCTCCGGATTCATCATCCCTAAAGGAAATGCGGAATTAGAGCTGGTGAGTGTGGACAGTAAAGGGAATTCTTTTTATCAAACGTTGAAAGGACCTGATTCCTCAACCTCCAAGACGGCATTATTATCATTTTCCGTTAACATACCAACAGAGGCTGAATACGTCATTTTCAGGTCACGCACCTTGAGAGCGCAATAAGGCAATTGCTATAGATTATTCAAACAAGCTAGACAGAGAGCGGGTAAAGAAACAGATGACAGGGAACAAAGAGCAGCAATATCGCTTCAGCGAAGCACCGATTTGGGAATTGCAACGAACATATTATGAAGAGCAGGGATTAAAGGCTTGGAATAATGATCAGGTCCCGCAGTACATCACGAGTAACCCTATGATTGCGACAGCATACGCAGAGATGATCTTTGGATTTCTGCAAGACCGGGCTGGACAAGGGCATCTCTCAGAGACCGTTACGATTCTAGAACTTGGAGCGGGAGCAGGCCGGTTAGCCTTCCATGTGCTTAAAAAGTTATGTGAAATCGTAGACTACGCAGATATTCCTCTTCCTCCTTTTCGTTATGTGATGAGTGATTTGCCTTCCAAAAACATATCCAGCTGGCAGCAGCACCCGAGCCTACTTCCTTACGTAGAGCAGGGTATTTTGGACTTCGCTCGTTTTGATGCTGTGCAGGATGTAGAACTACATTTAGTACACGCTAAGCTCAGCATTCGGCCGGGTGATTTACAGCAGCCATTGGTGATTGTGGCAAATTATTTTTTTGACAGCATTCCGCAAGAATTAATTTATGTGGATGAAGGAAAAATATATGAATGTGAGGTTTCGATCCAGTATTCGGCGGAAGTTGATCCGGATAACCCCTCCGATGCGCTCGGCAAAATCATCCCGCAGTACCATTATAGGCGTGCGGCTAGTTATGAAGAGGAGACTTATCCCTATCATGACGTTATAGCGCTTTATCAGCAGAAGCTGGAGGATTCACATATACTCTTTCCGGTGGTGGGGCTTACTTGTCTGGAGCGGCTTGCGCGGCTCTCTACAGAGGGATTCGTGCTGCTTACAGCGGATAAGGGAGACCATCGCTTAGAGAACTGGGAATTTGCAGAACCTCCATTGCTGATTCATCACGGAAGCTTCTCTTTGACCGCGAATTATCATGCGATAGAGCATGTGCTGAAACAAAAAGGGGCGCATTCAATATTCACCAGTCATCACTATAAAAACCTGAACATCGGCTGTATTCTTATGCTACCAACACCGCTGAGCTATACAAACACTCGGCTGGGTTACAAGCGGTTTATAGAACGTTTTGGCCCGGATGATTTCTTTAGTATGAAGGAATGGATGGATCAGCAATTAGATACGATGGGGCTGCAGCAAATTTTGGCCTTTTGGCGTTTGGGTGGGTATGATGCTGAATGGTTTATCCATAGCGCTGAACAGATTTCGGAGCTGCTGCCGGGTGCCAGTGATGAAGAAATGCTGGATCTACAGCGAGGTATACAGTTGATGTGGACGGGCTATTATCCGATGGAACAGAGTTATGATCTGTCGCTAGATGCGGGGTTGCTGCTGTATGAAATGGATAAATTCGCGGAAGCATTGGGTTACTTAGAACGCTCCATGCATGCGAGTACGGAAGAACCATTGGCATCAGTGCTGTATAGCATGGCAATCTGTAACTATGAGCTAGGAGCTGAAGCTGCTGCATTGGAATACGCGCGTAGAGCTTTGGCTGCAGAGCCTGACAATGAAGTAGTATTGGAGCTCCTAACGGCGCTTAGCGGGGAATAAGCACATTTACATAGGGTTATCTTTTTGGTATCCTATACAAAATAATCAAACGCGATGACGAGAAGAGTACATGAAATCATTCCTTCACAGAGAGCCCTGGATGATGAGAACAGGGTAAGGGAGATTTTATCGAAACAAGCCTCTGAGCGGCATATCGGAACCGGACTAAGGGGATGGTATGACGGGAGCTCCTGTTATAGAGCTAGAGTATAAGCACTGCGCAAGATGTTTTGCCGTACTTGATGAGATTAATATGGCGACATATTAATGAACCTGGGGTGGTACCGCGAGAATTTCGTCCCCAAGACCATAAGTCTTGGAGGTGAGGTTCTTTTTATTTTGCAGATTAAGCAGGCGGATATCACTTATAAACAGGAGGTAACACCAATGAACGAGGAACCGGAAGTATTAGCAGAGAGTTACATCGACAGATTGATTCAAGAAGAGCTGGAAGCAGGGACTTACAGTAGAGATATTTGCACGAGATTTCCACCGGAGCCTAACGGGTATCTGCACATTGGCAGTGCGTATGCTATTCATACGAACTATACGACTGCGAAAAAGTATGGCGGGAAGTTCCATTTGCGCTTTGATGACACCAATCCTTTAAAAGAGGATCTGGAGTATGTAAATGCCATCATCGAAGATATTCAATGGATGGGCTATCCACCGGACTATATTTTTTATGGATCAGACTATTCTGAGAAAATATACAATAGCGCAGTTACGTTAATCCGAAAAGGAAAGGCGTATGTCTGTGATTTATCACCTGAAGAGGTGACAGCCTATAGAGGGACGCTTACGGAGCCGGGAAAAAACAGCCCGTTCCGGGAGCGTTCTGTGGAAGAGAATTTGCGGTTATTTACGGAGATGAAAGCTGGAGATTATCCAACGGGAGCCAGAGTGTTGCGGGCTAAAATAGATATGAGCTCACCTAATATCAACTTACGTGATCCGGTGATTTACAGAATCATTCATGCGGAGCATTATAGAACGGGTAACGAATGGTGTATCTATCCGATGTATGATTTTGCCCATCCTATACAAGATGTTATCGAAGGGATTACGTATTCCTTATGCTCGATTGAATTTAAGGATCATCGGCCGCTCTATGAGTGGGTATTGAAGGAGCTGGATATCCCTGAGGCTCCTAAGCAAAGAGAGTTTGGACGGGTGAACATCACCGGAGTTGTGACGAGTAAACGGTATATCAGACAGCTGGTTACAGGCCATTATGTGGATGGCTGGGATGACCCGAGACTTCCTACGCTTCGCGGTTTACGCAGAAGAGGTTTTACGCCGGAGAGTATCCGGAATTTTGTGAAGGAAATTGGCTTTGTCAGAAATAGCACCATTGTGGATATTGCCATGTTAGAGCATGCGCTTAGACAAGATTTGAAGGCAAAGGTTCCAAGTGTGATGGCTGTTCTTAAGCCTTTAAAAGTGGTCATTACTAATTATCCTGAAGATCATAACGAAGGGCTGACGATTGAGAATAACAGTGAAGATAAGTCACTTGGAGAAAGAGAGGTTCCTTTTTCACGAACCCTTTATATTGAACAAGAAGATTTCATGGAGGAGCCGCCAAAAGGGTATCACAGGCTGACTATGGGGAACGAAGTAAGGCTGAAGGGTGCTTATTTCATAAAGTGCAATGAAGTAATCAAGGATGAAGTTACCGGAGAAATCCTAGAGCTTCGCTGCACCTATGATCCGAGAACGAAGAGCGGAAGCGGGTTTAATGAACGGAAGGTTAAGGCAACCATTCACTGGGTATCGGCAGACCAGGCTATCAAGGCTGATGTTCATCTATATGAGCGTCTGCTGAAAGATAACGACGGTCCTAAAGAAGACGGTGAGCGCTGGGACGCGTATCTTAATCCAGATTCCTTAACGGTCCTGAAGGATTGTTTGCTGGAGCCATCGATGGGCAACGCAAGACCAGAGGATAAGTTTCAATTGATCCGGCATGGATTTTTCTGCGTGGATAAGAAGTATACCACGGCAGATAAGCTGGTGCTGAACCGGATAGTACCGCTGAAGGACACATGGAAGAAAAATTCATAAGCAGCTTAAGCTGGGCGAAGATCGGGTAATTCCTGATCATCGTCCAGCTTTTTTTGTGCCTAGTCGTTGGTGAACAAGCAAATGAAAATTCCATATGAAACATGTTTACATTTTTCAGAAATAAGCATATACTTTAAATATAAGTTGCACAGGGGAAACTTTCGTGTATATAGACAACTTTTTCAGGGCAAGAGGAGGAATTGAAATGCTCGAACAAACTTTAGTAGAACAACCACATATAAAGCAACATAAGAACTCGATTTCAGCACAAGCCGTACTTAACGGGGAGATCAAAGGGATTAAACGATTACTTCCTTTTCTAGGCCCAGCTTTTATCGCTGCTGTTGCTTATCTGGATCCAGGTAATTTTGCCACCAATATTACGGCGGGCTCCAAATATGGATATCTCTTATTGTGGGTGATCGTGGCCTCTAATCTAATGGCTGTGCTAATCCAAGCGTTATCCGCCAAGCTGGGGATTGCGACAGGCAAGAACTTGCCTGAGATCGCCCATGATCGTTTTCCGAAGAGTGTATCGATCTTCTTATGGATTCAAAGTGAGCTAGTGATTATAGCTACGGATCTGGCAGAGTTTATCGGGGCGGCATTAGGACTATATCTCTTATTTGATATTCCGATGCTGCCAGCAGCACTGATTACTGCGGTGGGCTCATTTGCTATCTTAGAGCTGCAACGCCGGGGATATCGCTCCTTAGAGGCAGGGATTGCCGCGATGATCCTTATAGTCGTATTAGCCTTCGCTTTTCAAGTTATTGTAGCTAAACCGGATATGGGAGCAGTTGCCGTAGGCATGTTTACACCTAAGTTTGAAGGGGTGGACAGCATCCTATTGGCCGCAGGAATTCTAGGTGCAACCGTGATGCCACATGCGATTTACCTGCATTCATCACTTACACAGAACCGTATCGTCGGGGTGAATGAATCGGAGAAAAAACAGATTTTCAAATTGGAATTTATAGATATTATTATTGCGATGATTATCGCAGGTGCAGTAAATCTGGCTATGGTTATTGTCTCCGCGGCATTGTTTTTCAAAAATGGTCTCGTGGTTGAGGATCTGGATGTCGCGTTTCAACAATTTGGTCACTTAGCTGGGCCAGTAACGGCGATCTCGTTTGGGTTGGGACTACTCATTGCGGGACTGTCGAGTTCCTCCGTAGGGACTATGGCTGGCGATGTGGTTATGCAAGGCTTCATCAACAAAAGAATTAACCTGTACTTGCGCCGTGCGATTACCATCATTCCGCCACTAGCGATCATTGGTTTTGGTGTGAATCCAACCAAAGCACTCGTGATCAGTCAGGTGATCCTGTCCTTTGGGATTGCGTTCGCGTTGATTCCGCTGGTTGTGTTTACAAGCAATCGCCAGATTATGGGCGGGTTAGTGAATCGCAAAATGACAGCCACTCTGGGCTGGATTATCTCCGGTCTGGTTGTATCGTTGAACTTGTTCTTGGTCTATCAAATGCTCGTATAAGGAAGCAGTCAAAAGAGCCCGACCCACAGATCTCCTCAGATCATACCTGAGAGATACATGGGTCGGGCTTTTTTTGGAGTGTTGTTCCAGCCAGTTATTTAAAATAATCCGCAACGCCTTCAGCGATGGCTTTAGCCGCTTTTTTCTGATAGGAGGCCTTGCGGACAATGGACTCGTCTGTAGGATTGGTAAGGAATCCAAGCTCAACCAAGGTAGCTGGAATCCGATTCTCCCTTAGGATGTGATAATCGCCAAAGGACAACCCGTTGCTTTTCAGACCGATGCCTTGCCCCAGCCGGGTTTCAATCGCCCGCGCCAGCTTCAAATCATCCGCTTCTGAATAAAAGAAGGTCAACGTTCCGGACACATTTTTAGGTGAAGAATTATAATGAACGCTTACAAAAGCATCAGCACGCAGGGCTTGGCTCATCTGAACACGACGAGTTAACGTCGGCTTCTGATCGTCTCGGGTGCGCGTCATCTCTACCCGTGCTCCTTTAGCAACAAGAGCATCGCGGACATAAAGTGCAGTATGCAGATTCAAATCTTTTTCCATGGTGTTATATGTAGTGCCAAGCATGCCCGGATCACTGCCGCCATGACCAGGATCGATGACGATCAGCTTTCCTCGTAGTCCGCCTTTATGCTGGACGGTGCTTATGCTGCTTATGCTGCTTGTACTGCTTGTACTGCTTGATGTGCTTCCACTTCGGATATACTGCTCTGCCACCCAACCAGTTTCACCGCTGACTGTGCGAATTCGAGCCCAGCCGTTCTGATGAAGAAGGAGAGTGACTGTATCCTTGGCTTTTAAAGAACCGAGCACCTTATAGTGAGTTCCTGGGCCACTTCGGATGCGCAGAGAATCAGCCGTGACTGTAGCCTTTGAAGTTCTACTAGAAGTATTGGCTGATGTTGACGAGGCAGTATTGGTTTTAGTAGCAATAGACGTTCCAGAAGCGCTGGATTGCAGGGAGTTGCTGTTCACCTTTTTTAGGTAATAACCCGCTACCCAGCCAGAGGTGCTCCCCGCCTTAACCATTAACCATCCGTGCTGCTCATCAGTCACAGTAACCCGAGCCCCATTCTTAATTGATCCTACAACAGTTGCATTCTTAGCCGGTTCATCGCGTACATTTAAAGAACTCGCATATACCTGTGCGGTATAACTTCCCGCTGCTGTCTTTGCTTCAGCAGACTGTGGCGCTGCTATACCCAAAAGGCAAGCTGTGAGCAGGGTGACACCTATCATTTTGTTCATAGTATCCTCGCTTTTTGAGAGTAGTCGTAATTCCTTACCCAATTTACGAGGTTTAGAATAATATTTTTTGAGAATATGGCCTCTTTTCTGGTGGTCTAAAGACTTGTATAATTATTACATATCGGGAAAGAGGATGAAGGAGCATTGCCGTGACTAAACCAAAGCTATTCATTGGATCTTCCAGGGAGTCTATACGTTATGCAAGAGCGATTCATGAGCAGCTGAAGAGGGATGCTGAAGTGCATCCTTGGTATGCCAACGCTTTTCGGGCGAATGAATACACTATGGAGGCGTTGGAGCGAAATTTGGATGAGAGCGATTTTGCCGTATTTGTGTTCTCGCCAGATGATGTTGCCAAAATCCGTGGTAAATATTATTATGTGACCCGCGATAATACGGGGTTTGAAATGGGTTTGTTTTGGGCTAGATTACGGCGCAGCCGTGTTTTTTGTCTAGTGCCTGATCAGGTAACTGCGCGTGATGATCTCATCCCTGGAGAAAATGTAGAAGAATATCATCTGCTATCTGATTTAGCGGGAATTACATCTTTAGAGTATGAAGTGCATCACGATAATCCTACGGCTGCTGTGGATGTGAGCTGTGGTAAGATTATTGATAGTATTCAAGAGCGTGGAAGATTCCGTGACCCGCTTAAAGATTTAGAGCAGCTAAAGATGGATTTAAGGCGCAAGGAAAGTATCCTTCATTTTTTTTGGCAATATAATAGTAATGTGACCATCTCCGAGAATGGAGATAAATATCACGCACTTAGTGAGGCGATACGCAATTCCTTTTTACCTCCGAAGCATTGTCGTGTAATCGGTGCAGCCATCTGGCAGGCACAAGAGAAGGAACAACTTGTTCAGGTGGGGGGGAATGTCGGACGCGGTCACTCCTATCCCTTGTCTGTAACGAAAGGGAATGAGAAGCAGCCTAGTGTGGTAGATGCATTTTTATCGAGTAAATGGACTTTTTTTCAACGCACGGAAGTTGCAGAGGTATATATCCTATGCTATCCTCTAGGTAAGAAGTATGTTCTTTCCGTTCATTTCTCAGGAAGTGATGGATTATCTGCAGATGATCTTAAGGCGGTAGTTGGGAATAATCAGGATTTATTCCGTACCATCAATCATTTAGTAGGAGAGGATTCAGCATGAAGAGAATAAAAGGTATTAACAGCTTATCCGATGCTGTTCTCCGATCTGCGAGTGGTGGGAGCAGGAGTGCAGGCGGCGATGACAAAAGCACCAAAAGAAAAGCGGGCTCGAGTCATTCTGCTCAGCAGCCAGCTTCAGCTCAGATTTATACTGCACCTTCTTTGGACGGCGGAGACGACGAATATAAGAAGCTTATCAGCGGAAAAGTAGATAATAATAAACCATCCTTTGCGTGATTTTTTTTATAAAAAGGGGGCCTCAGCCGTTGGCTTGAGGGCCCCTTTTTGGTATTCCATTCTAACGGCTGTTCTTCTTGGCGATCTCACGCCGTACTACAGGTGCAACCTCTGTTGCCAAAAGTTCAATGGCTTTGGCTACCTGAGCGTAAGGAAGGCCGCCGATATCGAGCTGAGTCATAAAGCGGCTATGACCGAACAGCTCATGCTGATAGAGAATTTTTTCGATAATTTGCTGCGGGCTGCCCACAGCCATCGTGTTATCAGCAGATACATATCGCCCAAAGTCATCACGAGACACCTTGTACTCTTGACCCGGTTTTGGACTGATAGAGTTACGGTAACTATAGTAGTAAGGGTAATATTCATCCAAAGCCTGCTGTGAGGTTTCAGCAATGTAACCGTGGCTAGTGATCGCAATCTTTAGATCCTCAGGTGGATGTCCTGCTTGAATTCCGGCACGCCGATAGGTTGCGGCAAGCTCTTGAAAAGGCTCTGGACTGCCGCTTAGGATGGCGATAGCCATTCCGGTCCCGAGCATCCCGGCCTTCTCCGCGCTTTCTGGAGAACCGCCTACACCAATCCAGAGCGGAAGATTCTCCTGTAATGGACGTGGAGCAATCTCCGAATTCTTCAGCGATGAACGGAAGGCGCCCTCCCAGTTCATAACTTCATGTTTGTTAAGCTCCAAGAGTAAATTGATGTTCTCGGAGAATAGACGGTGATAATCTTCAAGCTCATACCCGAAGAGCGGAAAAGACTCCACAAAAGCACCACGCCCCGCAATAATCTCTGCACGTCCATTCGACAGCAAATCAAGTGTGGCGAAATCCTCGAACACCCGTACAGGATCAATGGTGCTTAATACGGTTGTTGCGCTCGTTAGTTTAATTCTGTTAGTAACCTGAGAAATGGCAGCCAGCACCACTGGCACCGAAGAAATTACAAAATCAAGACGATGATGCTCACCTACACCAAATACATCAAGTCCCGCCTCATCTGCCAGCTTAGCTGCAGCTACAACTTCGTCGAGACGTTGTTTTGGACTGATCTTCTTCCCTGTATGACAATCCGCTACGATGTCTCCTAAGGTATAGATACCAAATTCAAAATCGGATGCTGGTGCTGCGGTTGCTTCGTTACTCATGCTCACAAACCCCTTGTTATTCATATATTTGCTAAAGCCTGTCCGTGTATGGAGGAATGTGATTATTATAACACAATGACTTACAAAATGTAAGTTTGTGAGTAAATGTTTTGATTTCTTCTGTTATTTTTGACAAAATGGAATAATAATCCATAAGGATTATTTCCTGCTCGTCCAATATTATTATATTTGATTTTAAGAAGCTATCCAAATGAGGCAGTTACTTATATGAGGAGGAGTTTGGTGGTGAGAGGAACAATATTGAAATCTTATCTTCGTACTGCGGTTATTGGTTTAGGGGTATTGCTTATGGTACCGGTACAAGCAGCTGCGGTTGATCCACACACCTCTTTTATAGGCTCGAATGGTGATGATTACTATGCAAACCTGCCTGCTGCGAAGGTTGAATGGTCAACAACAATGGATTTGCCAGCTTTGAAAGATGTGCCGTCGGATTATATCATGGGTAAGGGTGTTGTTGCAGTCGGAGCGGGCAAAGCTTTTATCCTTCAAAAGGGTCAGCTTTTAGCAATTAACGTCCAGACTGGAAAAGTAATGTGGAAATACGGCTCCAAATTAACAACGCCGCTGCTCTATCAGGATGGCGTGGCTTACGTCACTTCGGAGGCAGGTACGATCTATGCAGTTAACGCGGCTACGGGCAAAAATAAATGGAGCTCATCGGCAACCAGTAAAGGTGTCAGTAAATTGTTAATTGATAAAGAGCAGCTATTCGCTGCTAATGGCGATATTCAAGCCTACAATCTGAAAGATGGCAAGTTGCAGTGGCGCGATAATTTCAGCGAAATGCTGTTTGAACCATTTATGGTTGAGGGGAATCTGGTGCTAGCTCAAAACTCAGAGTCCGGAGCGTATACGTATGACATTTTACATGCGTTTGATCGAACAACAGGTAAAGAGCTTTGGAATAGTGGTAATCATAGTCTTCCGATTGCAGCAGAGGGGACTACGCTTATCTCACAACGGGAAGCTACATTGGTAGACCCTCTTCCTTTGACGACACTCGATCATTTGGATGTGAAGACAGGTAAGCTTGTAAAGGCTGTAGAGTATAACCCCGCTCATATAGATCCTAATCATCCGAAACCAGAAGAAGAATATATGACTAGCGGAGGCAGAGCCTGGATCATTGGGGACAGGATATATATTGGGGGACAAAAAGGAGTCTATGGCTACCCAGTAAATGTTGATCCAGCTGCCGTAACACGAGATAATTATTCGTATGAATCCATCGGAGCTAAGTTATCCTACGCGGCGGGTCCTTATGATGGAAGAATTCTTTTTAGTAACGAACAGAGCATCTATGGTGTTAAAATGTCTAATAAATCTGTGTTCCAGTACGGAGGAATCAGCAATCCGATTGCCCGCTTCGATCTGCTCGGACATGGCATGTATGTTGCCCAGACCGATGGGAAATTGGTTGCTATTGATCTAATTACCGCCAAACCTATCGTGCAGCTCAAAACATCAGGTAGAGTATTCGGCCCAACCTTGCTGGAGGATGGGATGATTATTGTGCAGAGTAAAGGGAAGTTAACTGCTTTCAAGGAGCCTCAGGCTCTGAAAATGAAATAACCGAATCTACAACGGCTCTCCGATAAACATCCGGCAGAGTCGTTTTTTAGTGGAATGATTCCACAATCCCAGTGCGAAAAATACAAATCTATTTTATGATAATAAGGTTATAGTATGAGTAGACTGTAAGTTAACGAAATTACATAGAAGGACCGAGGGATATTATGGAACAGCAAGCGGTTTGGGCGATAGGCATTTTTCTGCTGATTTATGGACTTATTATTTCCGAAAAGATTCACCGTACCATTCTGGCGATGTTAGGAGCTATCGTCATGATAGCGATGGGCATTGTGGATCAGGAGACGGCACTGCAGCACATCGATTTTAATACTATAGGATTGCTTGTAGGAATGATGATGATTGTAGGGATTACCGCTGACACGGGGCTCTTTAAATACGCAGCTGTGAAATCAGCTAAGTTGGCGAAGGGGAAGCCGAAGAGAATACTGATTGCTTTGTTTGTGATTACCGCAGTGGCTTCAGCCTTTTTGGATAATGTGACGACAGTGCTGCTTATGGTGCCAGTCACCTTCAGTATTACAAGACAACTGCGCATACATCCGCTGCCTTTTTTGATGTCACAAATTATCGCATCTAATGTAGGCGGAACGGCAACCTTGATCGGAGACCCGCCTAATATCATGATTGGCAGTGCGGTTAAGGAGCTGACCTTCATGGCTTTTATTAGCAATCTGACACCCGTGATTATCATCATTGTTTTGGCGTATATCCCGCTGCTGTTATTGATGTTCGGTAAACAAATTAAAACTACACCTGAACTGCAGCAGAGCATCATGGACATGGATGAGAAGGTTATGATTACGGATCATAAGCTGCTGCGAAAATGTTTGATCGTACTGGCAATTACGATTGCCGGGTTCTTTTTACATCAGGCGTTACATTTGGAGTCCGCTACGGTTGCACTGGCTGGTGCATTTTTACTGCTGCTGCTGACCGGAGGGGAACATATGCTGGAAAAAGCTTTTCACAGCGTAGAATGGATTACGATCTTCTTTTTTATCGGACTGTTCGTGTTGGTGTCAGGGCTTGTAGAGACAGGTGTGATTGCAGAGCTGGCAGCAAAAGCGATTGAAATAACGAATGGTGATGTGCTGATGAGCTCAATGATGATTTTATGGGTCAGCGCCATTACCTCGGCATTTCTGGATAATATCCCTTTTGTAGCAACTATGATCCCGCTGATTCAGGAGATGGGCAATATGGGGATCAGCAATTTGGAGCCGTTATGGTGGAGTTTGGCCTTAGGCGCTTGTCTGGGTGGCAATGGCACATTGATTGGTGCGAGTGCTAATTTGATCGTAGCAGGTTTGGCAGGAAAAGAGGGGTACCCGATTACATTCATGAAGTATTTGAAGGTCGGATTTCCTTTAATGCTGTTGTCCATTGTGATCTCCAGCGTGTATTTATATTTAAGATATCTGATGTAAGCAGCGTTGCTAAGAGCCGGGGGAGCGATATGCTTGAAGTGATATTTTGAAACGGTAGAAGTTGTGGAGGAAGTAGAAGGAGTAGTGGAAGTAGTGGAAGTAGAGGAAGTAGAGGAAGTAGTGGAAGTAGTGGAAGTAGTGGAAGTAGCGGAAGTTGAGGAAGTAGTGGAAGTAGATGCAGAAGTATAAGTAACAAGTGGAGGCAAAATGCAGATTTTGAAGTGGTAGACATAGGTTGGAGTAACGGTGGGAGCATATAAGTGTATTTTGTACAGTTATAACTCATCGAATAAATTGTCCCCAAAAAATAGCTGTATTCAGTACACTTATTTTCATGATTTCCTCAGCTAAAGGTGATTTTTCTGGATTTTAATTGTATAGAATACAGTTATATTCAGGACAATCCCTTTTTTATACGAAATAAGTGTACAGAATGCAACTAAATCAAAGATTGGGTTTAGATTCGGTAATTAAAATATACGGGAGGGGATGCGGAGGAGTTATTCCGAGGTTTACCCAAAGTCGACTTAACCCTACGCAATGCAGATAAACAAGCAGGCAGTGTTTCTCCAATATCTGGAGGCTCACTGCCTGCTTGTTTTTTACATTAGAAAGGGCTGTTTAAGGAGTATGGCTTCCAAAATACTGGTAAGTTCCTTTGGGATATTGATTCCACTCGCCCTCAAGTGAATACTGCTGTGATCCAGTGTATATACCAGATTTACGGACAATAGTTCCACCTGTGGAGAGGAATTGCTGAGTAGAGGTAGGGTCACCGAGAACATCCACGATTTGGCCGTTTTTCTTCAGTACTAATGCTGTAATATTATATGTTTTTGGATTATATAGACTCAGTTCATCATTGTAATAGGAGATATTCATTAAATCAAATGCGTCCCCAAAAGTAGAATCTATAAACATATACGGCATTGCTACAGGTACAGGGAATAATGGCCGGGAATAAACCTGTTTGGTTTGGGTGGCTTTCATAAATTGGTGGACTTCAAGGGTGTAACCTTCTGCTTTTCCTGCGGGATTACCATTTCCTATATAGTACAGCTCAACTGCGATTCTGCCGTCACCGCCGTCCAGATACTCTGAGAAGAATAGCTCGGAGGTACCCTGTGAAGCCACGCTTATAGATAATACAACCGCTTTGCCATCAAAACCTACTATCCATACCGTTCCTGGACTTGTAGGACCATTCCATATAGCTCCATTCAGAGTTGCAGGTCCGCTCAATGAACCTGTGCTTCTTTCTGTATACACTTTAAATTGACTCTGATTAGGAATCAGCTTGGAAATATCGAAGGAAATATTGGATACACCTTGCTTGGTGGTTATTGGCACAAAGCCGTTGTTTACAAGCTGGGCTGTAATCAAGGTGAAAGTTGAGGTAGCTGAACCTCCTTTATCATCCGTTGCTGTGAGGGTCACTAAACCACTAGCTGAACTATTAGCTGCCGGAGTTATCGTCAGAGTGTTGCCATTAAGGCTAAGTGTACCAGCATTTACGTTATCTATAGAAGCTGAATAAGTAAGCATGTCATTGTCGGGATCTTGAAAAAGCTGGGCCAGATCAAATGTACGTGGTGCAGTGATACCTGGTGTTAAGAGTTGAGTAGTGATTCCAGATATCGCAATTGGTGGCTGATTAGACGTTACAGTGAATGCAAAAGTAGCAGTGTTAACGCCACCTTGGCCGTCCATTGCTGTTATTGTAATCATGGCTGTGCCTGAATCGACCGGCACAAGGTTGAGATGATTCCCATTTACAGATACAGTGGCAACGCTAGCGTCAGAGGATGCAGCTGCGAATGTAAGCGGGTCGCCGTCCGGATCAATGAACACATTACTGATGTCGACGTTTTGGACACCACTTGTGATCAGAGCAGATATTGGATCAATATTATTTTGCACGACTGGTGCATGGTTCACCGGAGTAGGGCTAGGAGTCGCTACGGGAGTAGGTTCAGGAGTAGGCGCCGGAGTAGGCTCAGGAGTCGCCACCGGAGTAGGACTAGGAGTCGCGACTGGAGTAGGCTCAGGAGTCGTCACCGGAGTAGGGCTAGGAGTCGTCACCGGAGTAGGGCTAGGACTAGGAGTCGTCACCGGAGTAGGACTAGGAGTCGCTACGGGAGTAGGCTCAGGAGTCGTCACCGGAGTAGGACTAGGAGTCGGCGCCGGAGTAGGACTAGGAGTCGCGACTGGAGTAGGCTCAGGAGTCGTCACCGGAGTAGGACTAGGAGTCGCGACCGGAGTAGGACTAGGAGTCGCCACTGGAGTAGGACTAGGAGTCGCCACCGGAGTAGGGCTAGGAGTCGCCACCGGAGTAGGACTAGGAGTCGCTACGGGAGTAGGGCTCGGAGTCGTCACCGGAGTAGGGCTAGGAGTCGCTACGGGAGTAGGACTAGGAGTCGCTACGGGAGTAGGGCTCGGAGTCGGCGCCGGAGTAGGACTAGGAGTCGCGACTGGAGTAGGCTCAGGAGTCGGATCGCTCACGGCGTTAGCAGACGTGGACGAAGTATACACAGGAGCAACGGCTCCAGATGCATTTTGAACCTTTTGGATATTATCTTGAATGGCTGTGTAATTTGTTATGAAATGTGAAGGCAGACTGTTGCCAGGCAACTGCAGATTTTGAATAGACAAGGAGGGATCGATGGTGATCCTAGCGCCGCCTTCGACTATTTTTAAGGTTTGCAGGGGACCGCTGCCATGAATAGTAACTGGAGTTATAGAGTCCACAATGATCTGCCCAATTTGGCCCTGAAAAGTTATACTCGAAACGCCATTTTTAATCTTTAGATCACCGGTAACATTACCTTTAATAACAACATCATTTCCAGAAATATTGAGCAAAGAACCGGAGGGAAAGCCGGAGGTATTTAGTTGAACCCCTTTTTGTACAATTTCAAGCTCTTGCAAACCATCTACATGACGATTCAAGGAATTGAACTTAAGGACAGCTCCTCTTAAAGCATCATGGTTGCTATCACCCATTAATTCTTTGAGTGTACCTTCAATGAGGTAAGGCGTGCCATTGATCGTTATGAAATCTCCATCTATATTGTCGATCGTTGCAGTTTGTTGTTCTTCTTTAAAAATATTCAGCAGAAAAGAAGCCATATCCTGCCGCTGAACAGTACCTTTGGGGCTGAACATATCTTCGGGAGAGTCTATAAGTTTAAGACGTAGTGCGACATCAGTATACTCTTTTGCCCAATTGCTGATTGTGGATTCGTCATTAACCTTGTTGGCTTGTCCGCCTTGTGCTCCAGTTCCGCGGATGGCACGTACAAATATAACTGCAAGCTCTTCTCTAGTTACAGGTCTGGATGGATTAAAATTACCTGTAAGATCACCCTCCATAAATCCTGCCTTTTTAACAGCCTCAATAGCGGAGACACTCCAACTGGAATCAGATACGTCTCTAAAGGAAGAAGCGGAATTCACTGAGGAATCTAGCTTTAAGGTCTTCGCTAAAATGGCTGCCAGCTCTTGGCGAGTCATAGTCGCAGTGGGTCTGAATTGTCCATTGGGATCGCCTTTAAGCAATCCTAGACGAGCAGCCTCGAGGATTGCGGCACTTTTCGTCTGTTGTATTTCGGTTAAATCGGAGAACGGTGGAGTGATTTCAGCTGCAGATGCATAGAGAGTACCACCGAACAAGGTGTTAAGGGCAACAAGTGTTGCTCCCCATTTTAATGATATGCTTTTCAAGCAAAAGCCCCTTCCTTAGAACCAATTTGTCATAAGCTTACTTCATTATATCGACGCAAAAGCAAAGTTTTTTAATACTTTCATCCTACTGAAAGTGATTAAATTCATTGCTTTTCTAACTTATGAACTAGAAATAACTCCACTTCTATTCCATAAAAGGGCTTGTTTTTTGTTGACAGCTTATAAAATCGATGATATTTTAAATATTATAATTCCAATTGATTTACTTTGAATAATGATTGCCGACTGTTCCTACAGAGGTATTGCGAATGTTAAAAACGCAATGCCTCTGTTTTTTTGTCCATACAGATTAAAGGAGGGGTCAAGGTGGGAGAAGCGTTGCTGTCTATTTCGAACCTAAATAAACGTTTTGAGTCTGCCGGTGGTCATGTTCAAGCACTCCATAATGTAGATCTCCATGTACAGGAGGGCGAATTTATTACAGTCATCGGCCCCAGCGGCTGTGGAAAAAGTACACTATTACGCATCGTAGCCGGTCTGGATAGCGGGTACACTGGCAGTGTCACCCTGGAAGGGGCGGAGATTGGGGGTCCTGGGATCGATAAGGGTTTTATTTTTCAGGAGCATCGCCTCTTTCCCTGGCTTACCGTTGAGAAGAATATTGCCTCTGATTTACCGCTAGGGAACAAGGAGGTTAGGCGGAAGGTCGATGAATTGATTGATCTGGTGAAGTTAAATGGATTTGAGAAATCTTATCCCCGCGAGTTGTCGGGAGGGATGGCCCAGCGGGTGGCAATAGCTCGTGCACTTCTGCGCAATCCGAAAATACTGCTGCTGGACGAACCGTTTGGTGCACTGGATGCATTCACTCGGGCTCATATGCAGACGGTATTGCTGGACATTTGGCGGGCTAACCAAACAACCATGATTTTTGTGACACATGATATTGATGAGGCTGTGTTCTTGGGGAATCGGGTAGTGATTCTAGAGCCGCGTCCCGGGAAAATACGTAAAATTGTACCGATAGATTTACCGTATCCACGGAAAAAAACAACGACCTCCTTTCAAGAGCTGCGTTTGAAGGTGTTGAATTATTTTGAAAAGGTAGATGAGCTAGAGCTTACAGACGGAGCCGGAATATAAAATAGGTCGACCATACCCATGGAGACTTTCGAAGGCATTACATTCGAGGGTCTCTTTCCGTTTATTTAAAGTGATTGTAAAGCTGAAAAAAGGTGGGTTCAAAGTATGACAAATCGGGCTGTAGTCATAAGAACTTCCGGAAGACCCGGAAAGGTGGCAACACTAGGACTTGGTCTTTTGCTGCCGGGCAGTGTGCTAATTCTGTGGCAGACGCTCGGGCATTATGGAATGATCTCGGAGATGCTGTTCCCTACGCCGTATACGATTGCGGAATCTTTTGTAACTTTAGCGGCTTCAGGCGATCTGTGGCCGAACTTTAGAATCAGCTTGGTCAGAGCCTTTTCTGGATTCCTGCTAGGTGGTGGACTGGGTCTGCTGTTAGGACTTCTCGTAGGCCTGTTCCGCAGATCGGAGAAGCTGTTAGATCCTTCCCTGCAAATGATCCGCATGATTCCCAGTCTGGCGGTAGTACCGCTGTTCATTTTATGGTTCGGGATCGGTGAGGAGTCGAAGGTGCTATTGATTGCTAAGGGAGCTTTTTTCCCACTTTATATCAATACGTTCATGGGAATTCGCGGCGTGGATAACAAGCTGTTCGAAGTTTCCCGGGTACTTGGCTTCAGCCGATTGAAGCAGATTGGCAGGTTAGTACTTCCAGCAGCGCTGCCGAACATTATTCTTGGAGTGCGTCTCTCTCTAGGGCTTTCTTGGCTGGGGTTAGTAGTGGCAGAGCTTATTGCATCTACCTCAGGCATTGGATACATGATGTCCGACGCGCGTCAATTCGCGGACACACCAGTGGTGTTCGTGGGAATTATTATTTTTGCCGTAGCTGGATTGTTGAGTGATTCCATTGTTCGTTACATTGAACGACGGTTGTTGAGATGGCAAGACAGTTATCGCGGATAACCTTGAACGCTCATTAAACAAAAGGGGGATGCACCATGAGCGATGGAGTAGAAGCTATTATCAAAAATACTAAAAGAGCCAGAGAAACGCTGGATAGCAGCGGCACAGCTCCTTTATCCAAGAAGACACCGAAGAAACCTGCAATACAAGTTGCATGGAAAACCCTGCTCTCTGATTGGGGAATGGGTGCAATTATCCCGGTGGTGACGTTAGTCCTTTGGCAGCTGGCAGGGAGTACGGGGCTGGTCTCCGCAACCTTTTTGCCGACTCCGCTTTCGATTGCAAGAGCTTTTACCGACTTGTTGGTTACTGGAGAGTTAACTCATCATCTGGGTGTCAGCATGGGTAGGGCGGGCATCGGATTTCTTATTGGAGGTGTGTTGGGTCTTCTATTCGGCGTACTGACTGGCTTGTTTCGCAGTGTAGAATATGTGCTCGATCCTAGCGTACAAGTGCTTAGGCTTGTTCCCCATTTAGCTATAGCGCCGCTCATTATTCTCTGGTTCGGGTTTGGAGAGATGTCAAAAGTTGTGATCATTATGACAGGCTCATTTTTTCCGCTCTATATTAATACGTTTATGGGCATCCGCAATGTGGACAATAAATTGTTCGAAGTAGCTCGTGTATTGGGATTCAGTCCATATCAGAAGCTGCGCAGGCTTATACTCCCGGCGGCGCTGCCCGGAATTTTGTTAGGGCTAAGATTGTCGCTGGCTGTAGCTTGGATTGGTTTGGTTGTAGCAGAGCTTATTGGATCACAGTCAGGTATTGGTTTTCTTATCAATGAGGCGAAGCAGAACTCTAATACGGAGGTTGTATTCGTAGGCATTATTATTTTCGCAATTGTCGGTAAGCTGATCGATTCCTTGTTCCGGATTATTGAACGAAAGTTCCTGTTCTGGCGCGATAGTTACGAAGGCTAAACAAACTGAGGAGGTCTTGAACATATGAGTGGATCGGTGAAAAAAGGATCGGTGAATTTGGTGGCAGACGTGCTCGTTATCGGAGGAGGTCCGGCAGGAACGTGGGCAGCCCTTACTGCATCAGCGAAGGGGGCCAAAGTAATCCTTGCAGATAAAGGGTACTGCGGTTCAAGTGGGGCAACGGCACCGTCGGGAACGGGAGTCTGGTATGTGAAGCCGGATGAGAAGCTCCGGAAAGAGGCAAAAGCAAGTCGTTATGCGCTTGGCGGGCAGCTGGCTGAATCTCGCTGGATGGACCGGGTGCTGGATCAAACCTATGCCAATATGAACAAGCTGGGTGTTTCCGGTTATCCATTCCCTGTAGATGAGCAGGGCAATCAATTCCGAAGAAGTCTGCAAGGACCGGAATATATGAAATTAATGCGTAGGCTGGTGAAAAAGGCAGGCGTTAAAATTCTAGATCACAGCCCAGCCTTGGAACTCCTGGCAGATGAGCATGGCGTAGCTGGAGCGGCTGGAGTTCATACCCAGAGTGGAGAAACCTGGACTGTTCAGGCAGGAGCAGTCGTTATTGCTACCGGAGGCTGCGCCTTCCTAAGCAAGGCACTTGGCTGCAACGTGTTGACCGGAGATGGTTATCTCTTCGCTGCTGAGGCTGGGGCGAATCTGTCCGGCATGGAATTCTCCAATGCCTATGCGATCTGCCCTACGTTCTCTTCGGTGACCAAGACGGCGTATTACAGCTATGCCAGCTTTTATTATGAGGATGGAAGCATTGTGGAGGGAGCCGGTTCCAAGAAAGGCCGTTCTGTAATTGCCCGGAATCTGTTGGCAGGTAATCAGGTGTACGCCAAGCTGGATGGGGCACCAGAGGATTTAAGACCGCTGCTGCGGGTGGCGCAGACGAACTTTTTCCTTCCTTTTGACCGCCAGGGAATTGATCCGTTCAAGGATGCGTTTCCGGTTACTTTGCGGCTCGAAGGCACGGTTCGGGGGACGGGTGGCATCCATATTACAGATGAAAGCTGCGGCACAGGTGTTCCCGGACTTTACGCGGCAGGAGATGCTGCTACCCGCGAGCTGATTTGCGGAGGTTTTACTGGCGGTGGCAGCCATAATGCGGCGTGGGCGATGTCTTCAGGTTCTTTTGCTGGTGAAGGAGCTGCTGTCTATGCACAGAGTCTGGGGTCGCACGCTGCGCAGCGTAGTCCAGTCGGCTTATCATCATCACCACTGGTGCATCAGGAAGTGAAGCCGGGAGTGGCAGCCCAAACAGCAGAGTATGTGTCTGCTGTACAGGCTGAGGTGAAGCCGTATGATATCAATTTGTTCCGGACAGAACAAGGGCTGACGTCTGCACTAGATCGTCTGGATGGATTGTGGAAAGAGCAACGAAGCTGCGAAATTCAGCGTACGCCAGAAGGGGTCAAGGCACGGGAAGCCGAAGCCATGACCGCAACAGCCCGCTGGATGTACAATTCTGCACTTGCTCGTACAGAGACGAGAGGCATGCATAAGCGTGAGGATTTCAAGGCTACAGATCATGGCCAGCATCACCGCTTGATCAGTGGCGGATTAGATCAGGTATGGGTGAAGACGGAAGCCGTGGCTAAGGAGGGTGTTCTATCGTGATTGAGGTGATCAGTGCTGCCAGATGTGTAGAGTGCAACCAATGTGTATCTGTCTGCCCGACTAATGTTTTCGAACGGGTAGAGGATGGCATTCCTGTTATTGCCCGGCAGAGTGATTGCCAGACTTGCTTTATGTGTGAGCTGTATTGTCCTGTCGATGCTCTCTACGTTGCACCAGACTCTGAGAATATTATTGGTGTGACAGAAGCGGAACTTCAGGAGCAGAAACTACTTGGCGGTTATCGTGAAAAAGTAGGCTGGGGTAAGGGCAGGCAGCCGGTGGCAAGCCATGACTTTATGTATAAATTGGCGTCGAGGGCAGGGTTCTGAGCTGGATCAAGATTTAAATAAATAGCATAAACCTAGGGGGAGAAACAATGAAACAAGCGTACAGAGAGATTCAAGGGAAACGTTCTAGGAAGATTCGGTTTGCACTTTTAACTACAATTATGATGGCCATGCTGGTGCTTCAGGCTTGCGGAAATAATACGGGCGGCAATGGAGCATCTGCCTCCGGGGGATCAAATACGGAGAAGGCGGGAGAAGGGGCCACGAGCACGAGCAATGTTCCAGCGGTATTGAACTTTGGGTTTATCGGTTCCAACAAATTGAATGTGCCCGGCGGTGCAGAGGGTTGGGGCTTTTATAAAGGGATTATTCAAGAAGAGTTGAAGAAATACGGCATTACTGAAGTGAAGCTTACTGGCTTTCCAAACGGTCCGGATCAGACAGAATCCTTGATTAGTGGTCGGCTGGATATCGGCAGCCTTGGAGATACACCTGCTATTATTGCCTACGCTTCTGGAGCCAAGACCCGTCTGATTTCACAATCTTCCGCGAACACGATTGGTTATTTGATCGGCAAGAAGGATGGGCCCAAGACGGTGAAAGATCTGCAAGGTAAAACTATCGCGATTCAAAAAGGCTCCTTCATGCACCGTTATGTAGTTGGATTACTACAGGAAGAAGGCGTGACCGACTACAAACTCGTGCATATGCTCATTCCTGATGCTACTGCAGCTTTAGCCCGTGGAGATGTAGATGCTACAACAAATCTAGGTGTTCCTGCGCTGAAGCTGATTGACCAAGGTTACACTCACTTGGATGATGCCTCGAAGCACCCGAACCTGCTTGGTTCTAGCGCAACAGTTGTGTCTGAGGATTATCTGGCGAAATTCCCTGATTTTCCGAAGGTATGGAACGAAGCTAGAGAGAAAGCCTTGGCAGACTTGAAGCAGCATGAAGATGAGTATTATCAATTTCTGGCTGAAATCGGAGATACAACGCCTGAGCTGGCGAAGCAAGTGAATCCGATTAGTGATATCAAGGATACTGCGTTCACTGATGAAGGAACAAAGCTGCTGGACGGTACCAAAAACTTCCTCGTCGAAGAGAAGTTAGCGAAAAAAGACTTCAATATTAGCGATTGGCAGCTGAAATAAGTTGCTTAAAGGTTGCTTTAATTGAACTTAAGATTCTTCTGTAAAGGTAATTGAGTGACTGCGGTGAATGTTTGGACTTTCGGCCGCCTCTCCGCCACTCCTCCCTTTAGTGATTTTTAAGTTCAACTAACTCAGCTAATGGTGTAGGAGGAAAAAATATGTCGCAGCTTAAGAAGGAAATGACAGTGGATGTCCTCGTGCTTGGCGGAGGTCCTGCTGGGGCGTGGTCGGCATGGAGTGCAGCCTCGCAAGGTGCAAAGGTAGTCCTGGCGGATAAGGGCTACTTGGGCACTAGTGGCGCAACTGCACCGGGAGGAACAACGTTGCTAGTTATTCCTCCCATTGCCGAGCTGCGGGAGCAGGCAGTGCAGGCCAGACTTAAGGCCGGCGGATATTTATCGGAGAATGCTTGGATTCACCGGGTGCTGGATCAGGTAGAGCAGAACTTGGCTCAAGTGGAGCAGTGGGGGTATCCGTTTCCGAAGGATGAAGAAGGAAACTCACTGCGTACCCATCTCCATGGACCAGAATATATGCGGATTATGCGAAAAGTTGTGCGCAAAGCAGGGGTCACAATTCTTGATCAGTCACCAGCGCTGGAACTTCTTCACGATGAACACGGTGTTGGTGGAGCGCGTGGGATCAACCGCCTGACAGGAGAGTCTTGGGAAGTGAAGGCAAATGCCGTTGTGATGGCTACCGGCGGCTGTGCTTTTCTCAGCAAAGGTCTTGGTTGCAACGTGCTGACAGGGGAGGGATTGTTGATGTCCGCAGAGGTGGGAGCTGATCTCTCGGGCATGGAATTCAGCCGCCAATATGCGCCAAGCTTTGCGGACGGAACCGTAACACGTGGACGCATGCTGGCTTGGGCCACTCTCTATGACGCGGACGGTCATCCGTTGCATAGAGGGGATCGGACCTTTGGCAGCATTCCTGAGCTGATGCTGAAGGGTCCGGTTTACGCTTCGCTGGATCTGGCAGACACCGCGGAGAAACAGGATTTCCTGCGCAAAGCGCATCCGATTTTCTTTATGCCGCTGGAGCGGGCGGGAATTGATGCGTTTAAGCAGAAATTCCCGCTCACCCTGCGCTATGAGGGCACGATGCGCGGCACTGGGGGTCTGCGCTTGAGCGGCACGGATTGCCAGACGACCGTGCCCGGACTCTATGCGGCCGGTGATGCCGCATCTCGCGAGAAAGTGACCGGCGCCATCTCCGGCGGCGGGGCTTATAACGCTTCCTGGGCCATGTGCAGCGGAAGCTGGGCTGGACAGGGAGCCGCGCAGCATGCGCTGTCCTGCCGAGGACAGGCGAACAGCCGCAAGCTGACCGCAGCGGGACGCTACGGGCTGGCGGCTGGCGCCGATGCCTCGGAAACGCTGGAGGTGAAGCCGCTAATCGCGGCAATCCAGCGTGAAATCTTGCCGCTGCAGATCAATTATTTCCGCAGCGAGCCGGGCATTTCTTCAGCCTTGAAGCGGCTGAATGCCTTGATGCCCTATTTGAACGGGCAGGCTCCTGCCAGCGTTCAGGGCATCGTGCAATCACGTGAAGCCGCGGCTATGCTCGCGGTCGGCAGGTGGATGTACACCGCGGCACTCGCCCGGAAAGAGACCCGCGGACTGCAAAAGCTAGCGGAATATCCGGAGCTTGATCCGCGCCAGACTCACCGGCTGATCTTATCCGGTATTCAACATATAAGCGTCAGTACAGAGGCTGTGCCCCATGCTCATGAACTGAATGCGCTGAAGGAGGGGCAAGCGATATGATCGAATTAATCAGCTTGGAGCGTTGTGTTGGTTGTAAGCTGTGTACGAAAGTATGTCCGACGAACGTATTCGAAATGCAGGGGAAGATTCCGGTCATTGCCCGTCAGGAAGATTGCCAGACCTGTTTCATGTGTGAAGCTTATTGTCCTGTAGATGCTTTATACGTGGCACCACAGGCGGATCAGCTGATCGGTGTAAATGAGGAGGCGCTGATTCAGTCAGGTGTGTTGGGAAGCTGGCGTGCTGAAATCGGCTGGGGACCTGGTGCGAATGGTTCGATGGCGGAGAGGGACACGACTCCTTATTTTGAAGTGTTTACCGAGCAGTACCGAACATGATTAAGCAGATGCTTAAACCCAAAAAATCCGCCCGAAAGCTGGGCGGATATTTCATATATTAGAAACTTATAGCAGGGCTTCGATAGCTGGTTCAATATCCAGCGGGTCCACCGTAGATTCGAATCTAGTGACCACATTGCCTTCGCGATCAATCAGGAATTTAGTGAAGTTCCACTTGATTTCGTCATTGTTCAGAGCCTCTGGATCTTTGTCTTCAAGCATGCTTTGCAGCAGCTTTCCTGAAGAATGGTTGATATCGAACCCTTCAAATCCAGCCTGTTCTGTTAGGTAGGTGAAAAGAGGGTGTTTAGCTTCGCCTTTTACGTCAACCTTTTCAAAGAGTGGGAAGGTTACCCCGTAATTGATTTGGCAAAATACATTAACCTCTTCATTGCTGCCGGGTTCTTGCTCTCCAAATTGATTGGAAGGAAAGCCGAGAATTTGGAGGCCGCGTTCCTCGTACCGCTCATAAAGCTTTTGCAGATCTGAATATTGGTGGGTAAATCCGCACTTACTTGCTGTATTCACTATCAGTAGCACTTTACCTTTGTATTGCTCTAGCTCGATATCTTTTCCCCGAATACTGCGTGCTGAATATTGATAAATGCTCATGGCTGCTACATCCCTTCAGTTATCTATGCTTTTTGAAAAAGAACAGGAAATATTTATAATAATTAAATTGTAAACAATTCAATTATCGCTGTCAAACAATACAGCTTGAAGGAATTGGAACCGTAATTGCCAGGTTGGAATAGGATAGATAATGGGTATGGATCAGTCAAAAAAATTTATTGCGTTAAAGCTACTCTGCGTTCCATTATTATCTTGCATCGGGGACGTTTTTTGATTAAGATAGCAGAAACCAGCGCAAAAGCCGCGCTGACATAGATAAGGACTATGACGAAGAGAGTAAGCATTATAGCGGATCTTAACAGGGAAGGCGTGCCGGAGACTGAGAGCACCCTCATGAGACGATTAATGCCGAAGTTCACTTCCGAGTCGGCCCCTGAAGTAGTTTGTCACAGGTTGTGGCAGGTATGAGTAGGGAGGCCCGCGCCCCGCGTTACCGGGTGAAAGACAGAATTAATTCTTAGTCAGGGGAACATGAGATTCTATTCCTTTGTGCTAGTATTCGGGTTAATTCTAAATAAGGGTGGTACCACGGCTCCTCGTCCCTTGCGACGGGGGGCCTTTTTGTGTTCCAAATTATAACAAAAAGAGGGAGTGGAAGGGTAATGAGTAACGTGGAATTGGATGTTCTTAGAGGTCGTCTGGATGAAATTAATGGGCAATTGCTGGAGCTGATCTCCGAGCGGGCTAAGATTGTTCAGGAGATTGGAGGAGTAAAAGAAAAACAAGGTGTCCCTAAATTTGATCCAGAACGGGAAAAACAGATGCTGGATAAGCTCGTAGCGAGCAACAAAGGCCCTTTCACTAACGGGACGATCCGTAGCCTCTTCAAACAAATTTTCTCAGCTTCTCTGGACTTACAAACAGATGATCATAAAAAAACTTTACTGGTAGCCCGCAAGAGCCACAAAGAGGATACAGTGATTGTTCTGCCGGGAGATGTAACGGTTGGCGGTCCTTCTTCACTGATGGTAGCCGGTCCTTGCTCCGTGGAAAGTGAACTGCAGACTCGTACCGTAGCTGCCGCCCTGCAAAAAGCCGGAGTACGTGTAATGCGTGGCGGTGCCTTCAAGCCTCGGACTTCACCTTATGATTTCCAAGGACTGGGAATGGACGGTTTGAGAATATTACGAGAAGCAGCAAATGAATATGGACTGCTGACCATCAGCGAAATTGTAGATCCAAGACATATTGAAGAGTCACTTGATTATGTGGATATCATCCAGATCGGTGCACGTAATATGCATAATTTCGAGCTGCTAAAAGCGGTCGGAGAAGTCGACAAGCCGGTACTGCTGAAACGTGGATTGGCTGCCACACTCGATGAATTCATCCATGCAGCGGAATACATCATGTCTCGTGGAAACACACAGATCATGCTGATTGAACGTGGAATTCGTACCTATGAAAAAGCGACCCGCAACACGCTTGATATCTCAGCAGTGCCAATTCTCAAACAGGAATGTCATTTGCCAGTATTGGTTGATGTAACTCACTCGACAGGCCGCAAAGACATCCTTATTCCATGTGCGAAAGCCGCACTCGCAGCTGGAGCTGACGGCATTATGGTGGAAGTGCATCCTGATCCTGCAACCGCATTGTCTGATGCCGCTCAGCAGCTGAACATTGATGAATTCAACACCTTCTTTAATGAAGTGAAAGCTTCCGGATTGTACCGGTAATCTAGAAATATAGAATTTGCATGATATTTTAAGGATTCGCTAGAAAATGAGGTGTATAAGCGCTTACAAGTCTAACTAATCTTTTTGTGAAGGTGAAGGTGGGTCGAGTACAATAAGCAACATTAGCGTTGCACCGGCCCCGGGTCTTTTCTGACAAAAGATCCACACATTTTAATAGTCACAGGAGGAAAATAGATTTTGAAGCAGCTTACCTTAAATAATGGGTGGTTTTCTAACACTCGAACCGATATTTTATCGGGGATGACCGTAGCCGTTGCGCTGATTCCTGAAGCGATCGCTTTTTCGATCCTGGCGGGAGTAAGTCCGATGGTTGGTTTATATGCCTCTTTTTGCATTGCGATTGTAACGGCACTTGCCGGAGGCAGACCCGGAATGATCTCGGCGGCTACGGGAGCTATGGCTCTGTTAGTCGGAAGTCTCGTACTAGAACATGGAATAGAGTATCTGTTCGCGGCAACTGTACTGGCTGGTGTGTTTCAGATATTGATGGGGATGCTAAAGCTGGGGCGGTTTATCACGTTTTTGCCACAGCCGGTCATGACGGGTTTTGTCAACGCGCTGGCGATACTGATTTTTATGGCACAGCTTACCCATTTTAAAGGACAAGGCTGGGTGATGTACGGACTGGTAGCTCTGACCTTGCTTATTATCTACACGGTTCCTCGGTTTACCAAAGCCGTACCTTCAGCACTTGTAGCGATTGTTATTGTTTCTGTTCTTAGTATCGCTCTTCATCTGGACGTAAGAACCGTAGGCGATATGGGGAATATTACAGCAACTTTGCCACTATTCCATCTCCCGCAAATCCCGTTCACGCTGGATACGCTGCTTATTATTTTGCCATATTCACTTTCGCTGGCCGTAGTTGGGCTATTGGAATCCCTGATGACTGCCACCTTAATAGATGATATTACGGGCACAGGTAGTGATAAGAACAGAGAGGCGAAGGGACAGGGGCTTGCGAATGTAGTCACTGGTTTTTTCGGAGGGATGGCAGGCTGTGCGATGATTGGCCAATCGATGGTTAACATGAAGTCAGGAGGACGCACGCGTCTGTCCACGTTTGTATCAGGGATCTTTTTATTATTCTTAATTATCGTACTTGGCGATGTGGTGAAGCAGATCCCGATGGGGGCGCTCGTCGGCGTAATGATAATGGTCTGTATCAGCACCTTTGAATGGGGCTCACTCAAAACTTTAACCCGTGTTCCGCTAAGCGATGCGCTGGTTATGATTGTGACGGTGGTCACTGTGGTGGTTACGGACAACCTTTCTATTGGGGTTTTGTTTGGAGTTCTGCTAAGTGCTTTAACGTTTGCTTGGAAAATAGCTTCGATCCGCCTAACTGTTCAGGAAGCAACCTCTTCCAAAACATATGTGGTATCCGGCCAGTTGTTCTTCGGCACGACAAGCCACTTCATTCATGAATTCGCCTACGATAGCGATCCGGATCATATTATTATCGATTTTTCACACTCCCATGTGTGGGACCAATCCGCTGTCCATGCCATAGCGAAGACGATGAGCAAATACGCCGAGCATGGTAAAAAAGTCACCATTACCGGACTTAATGACCAGAGCTCACAGCTGGTTCAGCGGGTGGGATTATCCATATGAAAAAAGATTGCGCTATATGCGCGATCTTTTTTTTATAGCAGATATTAACTGAAAGAAAGGCCAGCAAGGTTTTACTTTTGGTGCAAACTGATATAAAGTATAAAGTGGATAATGTTTATCCGCTTTATACGCGGATGGTATTATCTACAGTTTGAATCAAGCTATTTACGTAAATCGAGGTGCTGTACATGCATATGAAAACAGGGGTAGAGCAGTCGGTATATGCACTGGTTCTACTCAACATGCTGCCGGATAAGGCGGTGTTGTCTGGGGAAGCGATTAGCCAGCAGCTCGGAGCATCGGCGACCTATTTTCAGAAACTGTTAAGAAAGCTGGTAACCGCAGACATCATCACGTCTGTTCCCGGCATTAAAGGCGGTTTTAAATTAAAGAAAAGCCCTGAAGATATTCGTGTATATGACGTTTACCTCGCGGTGGAAGGCCAGCAGTCGCTGTATTCATCGAATGGTATTCTGGTAGATATGTTGGATTTAGAAAAAGAAGACAGCTGCTGCCTATTATCGAATCTGATGGAAGAAGCTGAATCCTCTTGGAAAGCCGTATTAAAGCGGGAGACTATTGCTTCGTTGTCGGAGGAAATGCGTGGTGAACGCTTCAAAGATAAGATTGCAGCCCTAGAGGAATGGGTCAGTAATAAAATGGTCATCTAACCAAAGAAGGGATGTATTCGCATGAGATTAAGCATATTGGATCAGGCACCCGTGACAAGCGGCAACACTGCGGAAGGTGCCCTGAATAAAGCAGAAGAACTCGCTATTTTAGCAGATGAGCTGGGATATAGCAGAATGTGGATGGCAGAGCACCATGGCGGAAATACATTTGCTAGCTCAGCTCCGGAAGTAACGGCTGCCCGTTTAGCCGCCAAGACCAACCGTATTCGAATCGGCACCGGCGGTGTAATGATGATGCATTATTCTCCGCTTAAGCTGGCTGAAGTATTTAAAACGTTAAGTGCTTTTTCCCCGGGGAGAATTGATTTTGGTGTGGGACGAGCTCCTGGTGGCGATACAAGCGCCATGTACGCTTTATCTGAAGGCCGTGAGTTAATGCTGCATAATATGTATGACAAGCTTGGCATTACCATGCAGCTGCTTAGTGATCAGATTCCGGAAGATGAGCTATATGCCAAAAATCTCGCTGCTCCAACGAAGGTGGCGCTCCCTGAAGTATGGTTGTTAGGCTCGAGCGGCAATAGTGCGCGAAAAGCTGCACAAATGGGAGTCGGATACTCCTTCGCACAATTTTTTAATGGTGCGATGAGTAATGAGATCTTGGACCATTACCGGAATAACTACCAGCCTTCTATCTTTATGGACAAACCAGAGATCAGTGTATCCTATATGGTGACCACAGCAGAAACGAAGGAAGAGGCTGAGTATGAAGCATTGCCGCAGGATATTTTTCGGTTGATGATGAGTAAGGGCCGGATTACTCAGGTGCTGACACCAGAAGAAGCTCAGAACATTTCGCTATCGGAAATTGACCGGATGTCAATCAAGGAAGGGCGCAAGATTCATTTAGTTGGTGCGGTTAAAGACATCGCCGTACGTTTGCAAGAAGAACAAGCACAATATGGATTCCAAGAAGCAATGATATGCAGCATCCCACATTCGCAGGAGAAACGGCTAGAGGTTTACCGGCTACTGGCGCGTGAACTGCTAGGCTCTTGATTCTGGATAGCTAACCTTAACCCGCATTTCATGCGGGTTTTTTGTATGCCAATTTAGCTGTTTGATCGGCGCATACCCTCAAAAGACAATAAATTAACCCTCCCGCCTCCTAAAAGTAACATTTGAATGCCTAACTTCATCTATGATTAGTGAAAGATTTATTTTTAAAAAGAGGTTAGGAAGTGATCAAGGATGTTTCCTTTACATAAATCCGTTACGCTGACAGCCTTGCTTCTAATGAATCTACTGGCAGGTTGCCAACATCAGGTGGACCCATCCCCCGCTCAATCGGCTAACGACTACCACACCTCAAGACCGAAGCCAACAAACACCGCTGCTAACCTCATTAAGCTGGAGTGGAACCTGGTGGATACAATGCCCATAGTCTCTCAACTAAGTGCTCCACCCACAGGCGCTACTTTGATTACAGAGAAGAAGCTGGAGGATTTTGGAGGACTCAAAGTGAGTGTGTATACGATGGCTAGTGACGAAGACTATGTGTATGCCAGAACTTCTACTTCCAAAGGACAATACAGTCTAGGGGCGATAGGAACTTATAATTATCGTCAACCGGAGGATATCAAGGTAGAAGTAGTGCGGCTATTTAGCGAAAAGGTGTTGAAAATCACCGGAGGATTAGGAGCAAATAACTCGCTCAGTAACTATTATTTAATCGACGAGAGCGGTAACCCCTCGGGTTTGCTGCAAATTGATACCGGACATTCCAAAGAGCTGGATGTTGATCAGGATGGATCTTTTGAGGGTGTAGCCGCACATGGAAATCCGATGAGTGCCTATATTTACCGCTGGAATGTTGATCACGCTGAGATAACTTTTGTTAATGATGCTTTAAAGGCGGACTCAGTGGTGCTAACGGATGAAGGAATATATGAAGCTTCTAATATCGGGGACAAGCAGAGCAAGAAATTCCGGTTGACCGTAGAAGGACTGATTCCAGAGCGGTAACGCCATGACCACTGCTGTTGAAATATTTCCTGCGACCATTTACCCTAAACCTCCGTATAGACGGTTAAGCTTGAATGATTATCCATAATCTAGGAGGGGTATTGGATGAATATGCAAATGAATCCGAAATTGAAACAGCTGCGTCCGGGAAAAATAGTCACCGGTATTGCAGCGGTGCTTATTGTATTGTTGATCGGCGCGAACTCTTTTGTATCTGTGGAATATGGGCATGTAGGTTTATACAAAACCTTTGGTAAATTAAATGACAATACATTGTCACCCGGCATTCATTTTAAAATTCCATTTATTCAGACGGTGATTCAGGTCAATACACAGGTAACGAAGGCGGAGACCGATACTTCAGCCTCTTCAAAAGATCTTCAGCCCGTGTCCACACATGTGGCGGTGAACTATTCCGTAAATAAGGCTTCCGCCTTTAATCTGATGAACAATATCGGAGGTAATTTTGATAGTGTAATTATCAATCCGGCCATTCAAGAAATCGTTAAAGAAGTGACAGCCAAATATCCAGCAGAGGATTTGATTACGCGTCGTGATGTAGTGTCGAGTGAGATTAGTGAGCACTTAACCGCTAGGCTGGCAAAATATGACCTGATCGTCAACGATATTAACATCGTTAACTTTAAATTCTCGGAGGCATTTAACCAGTCGATTGAAGCAAAGCAGGTCGCCCAGCAGCAGGCATTGAAGGCCGAAAATGATCTCCGGCGGATTGAAATTGAAGCGAAGCAAAAAATCGCCCAGGCGCAAGCAGAGGCTGAATCTTTAAGACTTAAGAAGCAAGAGGTTACACCTGAGCTGGTGCAGCTGAAGCAAATTGAGGTTCAGGAGAAAGCGCTGGAAAAATGGAACGGCGTGTTGCCATCTGTAACAGGGGGAGCCACACCTTTTGTGGATGTTCAATCCCTGACTAAATAATTCATTATTGGGTTTCTGATTTATTTCCTCTGATGAAAGCCCTACTTCTATAGAAGTAGGGCTTTTTATGCTATTAATATTGATAAAGCATCGTAGGAATTTGCCAGCCAGCGCCAACTGACCAAAAGAAGACATAATCGCCACGTTTAATTCGTCCGTCCTCGACTCCGCGTTGAAAGGCGATAAAAGGACTGCTTGTGGCTGTGTAGCCGAACTCGTCGCCTACATAAATGAACTTTTCTGCGGTTAGCCCAAGTCCGATTTGGATGAGCTCGATATTTTTCAGTGAGAATTGTGAAAGGCAGAATGCAGAGATATCATCCGTAGTCAGACCGTTGCGTGAGAGAAGCTCCTTCATATCCGCTATAGCCGCATCCACACACACTGTACCGTCAAAAGGGGTCCACCGTATCCGAATCTGCTCTGGGGTCATACCCTCTTGATAAATATTCGACAGGCCGCAGGCCGGGAACATAATATTTTCGGAGCCTTCAGAATCGGTGTAATAAAGAGAATCTATGAAGCCTGCATACTCACTGCTGCGCTCTAGAATCACTGCTGCTGCGGCGTCCCCAAAGTTAGGGTAAGTAATTTCATCATCTGTATTGCAGTTTACTGAGCTGTAGTCGCTTCCTACAACGAGTGCGTACCTGATGCTGGGATTGGCTTGCATATAACGACTTGTCTGCTCCACGGCGGAGACCATTCCTGCGCAGTTAGCATTGGAATCCTGCGTAATGGTCCGGTGTTTACCTTGAAGCATACGGTGTAGGAGAAGTGCATTGGTAGGATAGGTGTACTCTGGCGTCTGTGAAGCGAACATGATCATGTCCATATCCTCACCTTGCAAATTCGCTTCGCTAAGCACTTTTTGGGCAGCCTTTAATCCCATCGTCAGAGCATTTTCACCCTGTTCTTTTACGATGTATCTCCGGTCGCGACCCATGACTTCTAGGAATCGTTTGATGTCCTTGCCCATACTCTGAAAATGCTTCAGATAATATTCGTTATCTACGATATGCTCTGGGTGGTAATAAGCAGCTTGGCGAATCGCTATATGTCCCAAGTGGCGCCTCCTATGCTTCAATAATTTCGTAATTTTCTAATTTCGTTGCCCGTGCCACTCGGCTTAACTGCATTTTTAGGACAGGGCTTTTGGCAATAATAAAGGTTACTTTTTTAAATCCGGATTGTTTGTACAGTATGTAGCATTGCTCAAGCATGGGAAGTGTGTCCTTTGAGGATACATTCAATGTCTTGCAATCTAGGATGATCTCATATTGTTTCGGGTCGAATGCACTTATGATTTGGTTGTACTCATTAATGAAACGTCCTGCATCTTCTGGCGACATAGTTCCTTCCACTTGTACATTCAGTTTTTGATCGGCAGCATTTGTGGCGAAATTGAAGTTTCCCATTTTTGATTAATCTCCTCCTAAGTTTTATCTAAGAAAAATTTTGATGAATAGGATAAAAAAACCTATTTATCTAAGACTATTATCGTATTTTTAATTGGGAAAGTTTAGGGGATTAAACCTTTATTTTTTTTAAAAGATAATTTAGGGAATGAGAAACTACTTAAAATCCATAAAATCTGCACAAATTAAGGTTTGAGGTAGGCATGCCCATCCTGTTTGCTTTGCAAAGCACAGTTCTATTGGTATGATTACAGAGATGAAAAAAACTACTATCCAAATCATGGAGGAATAATAAAAATGAGCGAAATTACACTATCGGGGATCATTGATCATACACTGCTTAAAGCAGATGCACGGAAAGAAGACATTATTAAATTGGCGGAGGAAGCTAAAACTTATAAGTTTGCTTCTGTTTGCGTAAACCCTGCTTGGGTAGCTACTGCCCATGAAGTGCTGAAAGATACGCCTGAGGTTAAAGTATGTACAGTAATCGGCTTTCCGCTGGGGTCATCGACAACAGAGAGCAAAGCATTCGAGACTACCGATGCTATCGCTAAAGGTGCAGGCGAGGTGGATATGGTCATCAATATCGGAGCATTAAAAGATGGCAACGATGAGCTGGTTAAACGTGATATTGCAGCTGTTGTAGATGCAGCGCGCGGCAAAGCCCTGACAAAAGTCATCATTGAGGCTTGTCTGTTAACGGAAGAAGAAAAAGTTCGTGCCTGCAAGCTATCTGTTGAGGCCGGAGCAGATTACGTAAAAACATCCACTGGATTCTCTACAGGCGGGGCAACGAAAGAAGATATCGCGCTTATGCGTGCTACAGTTGGACCTAATATCGGTGTAAAAGCTTCCGGTGGTGTACGTAGTGCAGAAGATGCACATGTAATGGTACAAGCAGGTGCAAGCCGTATTGGAACTAGTGGTGGTGTAGCGATTGCTAAAGGCGAAACAAGCCAAAGCAATTACTAAGCCGAAGGGCTGAATCGGAAGCGGCGAGTGAGGAGGACAAGCTCATTCGCCGCTGTCCTGATTCAAACTATTAACCGATCAGCTTGATTAGCGATTGTGTTTTATACATAAGGTTGAGGTTTTTATTAATTTATATTGAAAGCGTTATCCAGTAGGTAGAGGACACTAGCAGAAGCATTTGACCAAAGTACAATAATTCACACCGGAATAATGAGATTTTTTTCTTTTCAAATGACGTGGTTTGTGAGAGAATGGGTACAATTCAAAATTGTTAATCATTTCTATACTTAATTATAGGGGAGGAAATACCTATGTCAGAAGATCGCAAGCTGTCGTTTGAAACTTTGGCTGTCCATGCAGGCCAGGAAATTGATCCAACTACTTTCTCACGTGCTGTACCGCTTTATCAGACCACTTCTTACGGGTTCCGTGATGCTGATCATGCAGCGGATCTGTTCGCGCTTAAAGAATTCGGTAATATTTATACTCGGCTGATGAACCCAACTACGGATGTATTTGAACAGCGTGTGGCAGCACTTGAGGGCGGGGCAGGTGCGCTTGCTACAGCTTCCGGGGCAGCGGCTATTTCCTTTTCCATTCTAAATATTGCGGGCGCTGGGGATGAAATTGTATCTGCAGCAAGCCTATATGGCGGGACTTATAATCTATTTTCGACAACACTGCCTAAGCTTGGTATTAAGGTACATTTCGTAGATTCGGATAATCCTGAGAACTTCCGTGCTGCGATTACAGATAAGACCAAAGCCTTGTATGCAGAAACAATCGGCAACCCACAGGGGAATGTTCTGGATATTGCGGCAGTTGCAGCGATCGCCCATGAACATGGGATTCCTCTCATCGTAGACAATACGTTCCCAAGTCCATATTTATTGCGTCCGATTGAGCATGGCGCGGACATTGTTGTCCATTCGGCAACCAAATTCATCGGTGGACATGGTACATCCATTGGCGGGATTATTGTTGACGGCGGTAAATTTGATTGGAAGGCAAGCGGTAAATTCCCAGGTCTTACGGAGCCAGATCCAAGCTATCATGGAGTGGTTTATACGGAAGCGGTGGGCCCGATTGCTTATATTATTAAAGCCCGCGTTCAATTGCTTCGCGATTTAGGGGCGGCGATTTCACCGTTCAATTCTTGGATGCTGCTGCAAGGTCTGGAGACTCTTCATTTGCGGATGGAACGTCATAGCCAGAATGCGCTGAAGGTAGCGCAATATTTGGAGGCACATTCAGATGTGGAATGGGTAAGTTATTCGGGACTTCCTACGCATCCATCTCATGAATTAGCGCAAAAGTATTTGCCTAAAGGCCAAGGTGCGATCCTTACTTTTGGTATTAAAGGTGGAAGTGCTGCGGGACGTAAGCTGATTGAGAATGTGAAGCTGTTCTCTCATTTAGCGAATGTTGGGGATTCCAAGTCATTGATCATCCACCCAGCGAGCACAACTCATGCACAGCTGTCGGATGAAGAGCAAATCACAGCCGGAGTAACGCCGGAATTGCTGCGTTTGTCGATCGGGACGGAGTCCATTGATGATATTATCTATGATCTGGAGCAAGCAATTGCTGCCAGTCAACAATAGAAGTTTATATTTCGAAAAGCATTACTGCTCTGCGGTAATGCTTTTTTTGTTGCCTAAAAAAGTTGGAATATTCATCGGATTTGGCAACGCTTGCATATTTCAGGTGTGGCTCCCGTATTTATAAGTGAGGTAGGTAAATGAAATGTCGGTCGCTTATGTTATATAGCTTGGCATACCGGCAGCAATCCAAAGATAAAGGGTGGGTGCGAGGATGAAGGGTGAACGTCAGCAGGATGGTTTGCGGAGTAGTGAAGAGCGCCCGTTCAAGTTCATGTATAAGGCTGGTGATCGGACTGTGGGAATGGAAATGAGCCAAGCTGGATCCGTAGCCTCCGCTGCCGCAGAATTTATCGCTGGAGTAGAGCAGAGGGATGTCATTGAGCCTTTGAAGCGATCTTATTTTAAGCGGCCGGGGGAACCATCGACATTCCTAGTGCTGCGTGAAGGAAGAGAAGAACGTCTTGCTGGACGGGAAGGAACAAGGACTGTTCAAGCGGGCCCGTGTTTGATACGGAGTGAGGAATGGCTGCTGGAACCAGAGCTGTTCTGTCTTTATGAGAACTGGTTATCTAGCGAAGATGAACTCCAAACAGCGCGTATTCTGCAGCGAATCTCTTATCGTCTGCGTGCAGCTGTTGCCGAGCTGCTCGAATCGCCGGATGGCGAATGGGCAGCGGTCACCCTGCTGCATCCAGAGTCGCTTGCGGTGGCGCAGCCCGCCAAGCTTGCCGCGCTTCAGGACGCGCAGCTCGAAGCGCTGTTCGCTGCGGTGGCGGAGAGCCAGCGGCAAGGCGGCGATTGCCGCCTTGACCTGCTGGTCGCCTACACCGCAAGCGCAGCCGAATTCGCTGCAAAGCGCGAATTCATCGAAGACGTGGCCGATCAGACACTCGGCCACGCTTATGCGGCGGCATGCCGCATCGGGGCGCTGATCGCGCCCGATGTGGAGCCTGCCGCCGCTGCGGAAATCGCGCGTATCGCCGATTTCCTAGTGCTGGACGGCGCGGCGGGCGAACACGCGCCGGAAGAGACCGCCGCGGAGGAATTCGCCCTGGCGGCGGGGAAGATCTTTGCCGCCGTGACGAGCGTGAAGCCGGCGGCGGTGGTGCTCGCCGCGGGGACACCGGCGGCGTCGGCTTTGGCCGATCTGTATCAGATCGGGCTCAGCGGGATCTTTTGCAGCGCCAGTCAGCGGACCGAAGCGCTGCTGAGAGCGGCCTGCCTGATCTGGATCGCCAGGCAGCGAGAAACGCTGGATACTGCCGCCGGGGGAAGGCAGTAAGCTTTTTCTGATGAATGATACGGTGCAGTTCATATAAGAATCGAAAAAAGACTTCAGAGCAGCGATTATCCGGTTATCGGAGAATCGTTGCTTTGTTTTTTTGGTCGTTAGCTGCCTGCTTCAACAGCGTACATATATCCCTTTACTCAATCACTATACTCAACCTCCGTGCTCAATACTGTACTCAACCTCCGTACTTAAACTAATCTGCACTCATGCTTTGCATTTAAACGCCGTACTCATACCGGGTACTCCCACCATGTGCCCAAACACCGCACTCAACCTCCGCACTTAAACTAATCGTGCACCTCTGCACTTAAACTAATCAACACTCAAACTAGGCACTAACCTCCGCACTCCTCACCCTCCTGATGCTTAAGGACCCAGATGACGCTATTTGCCTGATTTTAGCTTATTAAGCATGGTTTCGGACACGAGAGACGCTATTCGTTAGGAAGAGGTACATATTTGGTTCTTTTCAGGTCAATAGCTGCAATGGAGTCCGTTAGAATACCAAATGTGTTTAAAATCAGCGATTAGGGTCAGCTGAGTCCGATAGTAGCAACATACGCGAGCAACTTGCATCATACGTTCATCACTCGTGTCGTATTCATACTTTGCGCTCAATCTCCGTACTCAACCCCGCACTCAAACTAATCTGCATATCACCAATAGCTACAGACAACATTAGTTTTGGAACCTCCGCATTTGTTTCCAGCTTCTCCTTACATTTTACATAAACAGGATAATGACAGTGAAGGCTCGAATTTTATTAGCATCTTGCTGAATAGGGGTGCTGTAGATGTCTACAAATTTTAGAGTTGGCCTGCAAAAGGTCGTAGATCATTCTTACGATATTGAGATTGGGGAAGGTCTTTTTGGCGCTCTGATCGAGGATTTGAAACATGGAATTGTCGAGAATGTAAGCAAATTCGCGATTGTTACAGATTCAAAAGTTGAAGCCCTGTATGGACAAGCCTTGCTGGAACAACTGCATCAGAATGATTTTCAAGCGGAGTTATTTTCTTTCCCTGCTGGAGAGAAGTCTAAAACCCGAGAAACGAAGGCACAGCTGGAGGACCGGCTATTAAGCCGTTCTTACGGACGAGATTGCTGTATCCTTGCCATCGGAGGTGGAGCGGTAACGGATTTGGCAGGTTTTTTGGCTGGAACATTTGGTCGGGGAGTGCCAAGTTTGAACTATGCAACTACCCTTTTAGCAGCAGCGGATGCTTCTATTGGTGGTAAAACGGGCGTGAATACACCGGTTGCAACCAATCTAATTGGTGTTTTTCATCAGCCTAAAAAGGTCTACATTGACCTAGCCACTTGGAGAACGCTTCCGGTACGTGAGCTTCGTAGTGGGTTGGCTGAAACAATCAAACATGCCTGCATCGCGGATGCTGATTTTTTTGAGTTTCTTGAACAGAATATGGAGCGAGTGGTTTCCTCAGAAGGCGATCTTGTATTAGATCGAGAGGTTTGCGAACGGATTGCTTTTCATAATTGTGAGATCAAGTATAGCGTGGTGGAAAAGGATGAACTGGAGAGCAACCTGCGCCAAATTCTAAATCTGGGGCATACTGCTGGCCGGGCGTTAGAGGCATTAAGTGGTTATGAATTATTACATGGTGAGGCTATTGCGATTGGACTCGCGGTTCAGGTGCAGCTGGCAGAGCAGTTGGGGTATGTAACGGCTGACCAAACTCAGCGTGTGATTGCTTTGTTGAAGAAGGCGGGACTTCCGACTGAAATACCAGCAACCATTACAAATAGAATGCTGATTGATAAGATGTATACGGATAAAAAGGTTCGCAAAGGGCGTATACGGTTTGTGTTCCAAGCTGGAATTGGAGCGATGAAGTCTTTTGAAGGTGGAGCTTATTCGACGCCAGTCGAAGAGCAAGTCCTATCCGAGCTTTTAAATAAAATACGCAGCTAAGAGAGGAAAACGTTAGTTTAAATTTATGACAAATAGCCTAGAAGGTAGGGTTTACTTTTTCGTTCAAGGTGGTATTATTAAAATATAAGTTGCACTAAGGAAATATAGTTGTACTGTTGCAACAATGATTATCATTCTCACTACTCATAGTTATCATTCATGCTGTCCCGGCTAAGCCGGGGCAGCATGTGTCATTTTAGGGGTCTTAAGAATGGCTCTCATTATCATTTAGACAAAACAAAACGTATGCTCCCGAAGCAAGTTTTGTTGCAAAGAGAAGTCAATGAAGTAATCCTACACAAAACTTTCAGGATGGTGATTATTATGCAAGCAACATCAAAACATTTACCCCAGCAAACCTCAATCTCCGGCAGCATGAAGAAACCAGGCGCTCCAAAACGCCGGTTCGATCTGAGAGCCATGCTCAGCAACTCCGAGATGCAGGCTGCGCTTGGCAGCGGAGTACTTATGCTTTTTGCTTGGGCTATGGGCAGCTGGTCAGAAGTTTTCTCTATAGTACTTTATGTTATTTCGTATACCATTGGTGGCTGGAACAAAGCCAAAGAAGGCGTTGAGACGCTCGTCAAAGAACGTGATCTCGATGTGAACCTGCTGATGATTGCGGCCGCACTAGGCGCAGCTACCATTGGGTACTGGAATGAAGGTGCTATGCTCATCTTTATTTTTGCGCTTAGTGGAGCTTTAGAGAGCTATACGATGGAACGGAGTAAGAAAGATATTTCCTCACTTATGGCCTTGAAACCTGCCACAGCCATGCGGATTGAGAAAGGAAGCATGAACGAGGTAGCTATCGATCAGTTAGTAATTGGAGATCTGTTGCTTGTACGTCCAGGGGATCTTATTCCTGCAGATGGCAAGGTGTACAGAGGAGAATCGGCAGTAGATCAGGCTTCCATTACAGGAGAGTCAGTGCCTGTTGAAAAATGTGCCGGCAGCGAAGTATTCGCAGGTACGGTCAATGGAGAAGGTCCACTTTATATTGAAGTAACGAAATCAGCAGAGAACACACTTTTTTCCAAGATCATTAAGATGGTAGAAGAAGCAGAGACGGATGTTCCAAATTCACAGCGTTTCATTAAAAGACTGGAAGCCATCTATGCACGGGTAGTTGTCGCCTCGACTGTGGCTCTTATTTTCCTTCCACCCTTTTTGCTGGACTGGAGCTGGAGCGCAACCTTTTATAAAGCGATGGTTTTTCTTGTAGTAGCCTCGCCTTGTGCGTTGGTCTCATCGATTATGCCTGCGATGCTGTCGGCCATTTCCAAAAGTGCGCGAAAAGGGATTTTATTTAAAGGTGGGGTCCACCTCGAAAATATGGCTCGGACCTCTGTTGTAGCTTTTGATAAGACAGGGACCCTTACAGAGGGAACTCCGCAGGTGACAGACTTTATTGCAGCTGAAGGCTACAACCGGGAAGAATTACTGGCGATTAGCGCATCCATTGAGCATATGTCACGCCATCCATTGGCGGAAGCCATTGTGCGTAAAGCTGAGGAAGAATATCTGGAGCTGCGGGGAGTGCAGGAAAGTAAAACCATCACTGGCTGGGGAATTGAAGGTCAAGTTGACGGGCATCTCTGGAAAATTGGAAAGTCCAATTTACTGGATGAGCTGACTTCATCTGCGATGAACTCTGAGCTTGCATTCTGGAGAACTAAACGGCAGCAGTTGGCGGAAGAGGGGAAGACTGTCTCCATTATTTTGGACGGTGAGCATATTGCAGGTATGATTGCATTGCAGGATACAGTTCGCCCACAAGCAGAAGCCGCAGTGCGGAAGCTGCAGGAGCTGGGGATTAAAGTGGCTATGCTTACGGGTGACCGGGAAGCTACAGCAAAAGTTATTGCGGCTTCAACCGGAGTAGATTTAGTATTTGCCGACCTTTTACCAGAGGATAAAGTAAAGCATATTAAGGCGCTTCGTGAAAAGCACGGTAATGTTGTGATGGTGGGTGACGGTGTGAATGATGCGCCTGCTCTGGCTACAGCGACTGTTGGCATGGGTATGGGCATGAAAGGCAGTGGTGCAGCGCTTGAGATCGCCGATGTAGTGCTTATGAATGATAATATTGAAGAGATCGCCTCGACCATTTCATTGGCACGGCGCTCACAGCGTATTGTGAAGCAAAATATGATTTTTGCTGTAACAGTAATCGCGGTTCTGATGATCAGTAACTTTGTGCAGGGCATCGCCCTTCCTTTTGGCGTGATCGGTCATGAAGGCAGTACGATATTGGTTATTCTTAATGGGCTGCGATTGTTGCGGTAAGAGGTCAGTGATGTTACTGTGTATTATTTATTGCCAAAAATTAAATTGTTCACAAATGATTTTTCCCTGAGGGAGTCTGGCTTATTGACATTTTTGCTTTCAGTTAGCATAATTAAGACTACATTATAATTATTTTAAATAAGAAGCGACGTCACTGCCGTCTAACTCAAGGAGGATATAGATATGTATAAATCAATAATTGTTGGAACCGGACCGGCGGGGTTGACTGCTGCTATCTACTTGGCTCGTGCCAATTTGAACCCACTAGTAATCGAAGGACCTCAACCTGGCGGACAATTGACCACCACTACAGAAGTGGAGAATTTCCCGGGATTTCCTGATGGAATTATGGGTCCAGACTTAATGGATAATATGCGTAAACAAGCTGAACGTTTTGGTGCGGAATTCCGTACGGGTTGGGTGAACAGTGTAGAACTTGGAGAGCGTCCTTTTAAGCTTAATGTTGAAGGATTGGGTGTTCTTACGACGGATACCCTGATCATTTCGACTGGCGCTACGGCAAAATACCTCGGTATCCCAGGCGAGCAGGATAATGTGGGACGCGGTGTAAGCACCTGTGCTACCTGTGATGGATTCTTCTTCCGTAATAAAGAGATCGTGGTTGTTGGCGGTGGAGATTCTGCGCTTGAGGAAGCGGGTTTCTTGACTCGTTTTGCCTCCAAAGTAACGCTGGTACACCGTCGTGAAGAGCTACGTGCTTCCAAGATCATGCAGGATCGCGTTCGCGATAATGTTAAAGTAGCTTGGAGCCTGAATCGTACTCCTCTGGAAGTAACTTCTGGAGACAAAGGCGTGAGTGGACTAAAAGTGCTGAACAATGAGACCGGACAAGAAGAAATCATTGAAGCAAGCGGAGTGTTTGTGGCGATTGGCCACCATCCTAACACTGCATTTTTGGGTGGACAAATCACAACTAATACTGAAGGTTATATCATGACTAACCCAGGTACTTCTGAAACTAATATCCCAGGCGTATTCGCTTGTGGTGATGTGCAGGATACCCGTTATAGACAAGCAATTACAGCAGCAGGCAGTGGATGTATGGCAGCTATGGATGCTGAGAAATACATTGAAAGTCTGGAACATAGCGCGGTTATTCTGTAACATAACTGTAATCTTCCATAGGAGGTCTAATGATGGAAAATGTAATTGTATATACATCAACAAATTGTCCACATTGCCGTCAGGTGAAGAGCTTTTTGAGTGAAAAAGGCGTAGCCTATGAAGAGCGTAATATTGAGCAGAATGATGATTACGCGCAGCAGGTTTGGGATATGGGAATGAGAGCTGTTCCTGTAACTGTAATTGGTGAGCACAAAATCGTGGGGATGAATAAAACTCAGTTCGACAAAGCATTGGCGACTGTTTAATTAAATATATTTCTGTGAGGAAATTGCAAAAGGTCGCTTCCATTTTGGAGGTGATCTTTTTGTGGTCTAAGTATACAAAAATAGCCTGACGCTAATATGCGGAGGCTATTTTTTATGATGTAAATCGCAAAGTTCAATTTAAGCTTGAGTGAAAGAGGTAATGATCTGAAATAGGACGTATACAGCAACACCGCTGCCGATCAGAATGAACCCTGATTTCTTTTTGGCTTGAAAAAAACGGAGCACACCGAGACTGATCAAAGGGGCAATAATGAGCAGAAAAAGCAACACAGTGATGAACATCTGTGCCGAGATATCAGACGTATCAACATAGGTCATGGACTCGCTCTCCATTTCAAAAAAGGGGTTGTAGTGATAAATGTCACACTAACTTATCCTTTATTATATAGGATTTAAGTTGCTTTTACTGCACTTTTGATCCACCTAAATGCGGCAATTTTACGTCAATTCTATCCGCTCTTGAATTTCACCCGTGAAACTGTCCCGCAAAACGTTGTCCATTAGACTACATTAAACGGTCACCCGAATATCGCCTAGAAAATGCATAACTGCAGAGAACCCCGCGCCTATCATCGTGCCTCGGCTGCCCAGCTTGGAGAAGGTAATCTCGAGCTGCTGCTTATGATAAGGAAGTGTACGCTCGGCTACAACCCGGCGAAGGGGCTCCCCTAACCAGGCTTCTGCTTCGGATAAGGCTCCACCGATGACAATCAGCTCTGGATTAAAGCTATTGATTAGATTCGTTACTCCGATGCCGAGATATTCACCTATAGATGAGAAGTGGTGCAAGGCGTCTTCTTGTCCAGCGGCTGCATAACGGACCAGTTCTTGTGTGGTATGAGCAGGGAGGGAGAACTCGGAATGGTCATAGGTTTTCTCCGAGGCATATAGCTCCCAACAGCCACGGCTCCCACAACTGCACGGCTTGCCTTGTGCTTCAATCGTCATATGTCCGGTCTCGCCGGCATATCCTCTTGCACCTTTGTACAGCTCTCCGCCAATAATAATACCGGATCCGATCCCTGAACCCGCACTGATATAGAGCAGATGTCTAACATCTTTTGCCGCCCCAAAGTTCAGTTCACCTTGTGCACCTGCGTTAGCTTCGTTATCAATAGTGACTGGAACCGCGAATTCCGCCTCCAAAATACCCCGCAGGTCGACCATTTCCCAGCCAAGGTTGGGAGCAAAAAGAACAACCCCGTTCTCATCCACCATCCCGGGGACACCTACTCCGATGCCGACGATACCGTATGGGGATTCAGGTGCTTTATCAATCAAGTCTGAAATTGTTTTTTTCATCCGTTCCAGTACATAAGGCAGAGCATGATTGTCCAGGGAGAAATCGCTTTCGAAAAGAATGCCACCACTTAAATCACATAAGACGGCTGTCAGTTGCTTCACCCGTAGCTCTATACCGATTACACTGCCGGCCATGCTGTTAAAATGCAGCATTAGCGGCTTTCGTCCGCCACTGGATTGACCTGGTCCAACTTCAGTCACTAATTCTTGAGCGCATAGCTCAGCCACCAGATTGGATACGGTAGCTTTATTCAGTCCGGTCATCTCTGAAACCTTGGCGCGCGAGAGCGGAGAGTTCCTTCGAATAGTATGTAGTACGATCGATTTATTGATTTTTTTGACCAGCGCCTGATCTCCGGTAACCTTCACGAATCACACATCCTTTTTAGCATAGTTCCCTTTTGTTGTATGCCACTTAGTCTAGAGTGATGTGCTGGAAATTGCAATACATCGGCAGAAAAGAGGAAATCTATGTTTGTTGGATTTTTTGAATATTAAACGGATAGGCAAGGGAGACTTAAAGAGGCGGAAATTTTATAAAAAAACTTTGTTTAACCAATATACAAAGTCAAAAAGATGTGTTAAGATGATGCTGTAAACGCTTGCTAGCGTAGCACAATATGAGGAGGATTACACAATGGCTTATTTTGAGACAGTGAACAAAATCTCTTACGAGGGAAGCCGTTCCACCAACCCTTATGCATTTAAATTCTACAATCCTAAAGAAGTCGTAGCCGGCAAAACTATGGAGGAACATCTGAAATTTGCAATGGCTTATTGGCATACATTAACTGCTGGCGGTTCTGATCCGTTTGGCGCTGAAACTGCAATTCGCAGCTGGGACAAATTGAGTGGTCTTGATAAAGCTAAAGCTCGCGCTGAAGCAGCATTCGAATTTATGGACAAGATGGATCTGCCTTACTTCTGCTTCCATGATGTAGATATCGCACCAGAAGGCGCATCTTTGCGTGAGTTCTACAGCAACATCGACACTATTGTTGATATCCTTGAACAAGGCATGAAGACTTCCGGCAAGAAATTGCTGTGGAATACAGCTAATATGTTCACTAACCCGCGTTATATGCACGGTGCAGGTTCTACACCTAACGCTGATGTTTTCGCACATGCAGCAGCACAAGTGAAGAAAGGTCTGGAAGTTGGTAAACGTCTGGGCGCAAGCAACTATGTATTCTGGGGCGGCCGTGAAGGTTACGAAGAATTGCTGAATACAGATATGGGTCTTGAACAAGATAACATTGCACGTCTGTTCAGCATGGCTGTAGATTACGCTAAGGAAATTGGTTTTGATGGTCAATTCCTGATCGAACCTAAACCAAAAGAGCCTACTAAACATCAATATGATTTCGATGCAGCAACAACAATTTCGTTCTTGCAAAAATACAACCTCGACAAGCACTTCAAGCTGAACCTTGAAGCTAACCACGCTACGCTTGCAGGTCATACTTTTGAACATGAACTTCGTGTAGCTCGTATTAATGGCATGCTTGGATCACTTGACGCTAACCAAGGGGATACACTGCTTGGTTGGGATACTGATGAATTCCCAGTAAACATCTACGATGCAACACTTACTCTTTATGAAGTATTGAAGAATGACGGTCTTGGCAAAGGCGGAATTAACTTCGACGCTAAAGTACGTCGTCCTTCCTTCGAGCCACAAGATCTGTTCTTGGCACACATCGCTGGTATGGATACTTACGCAAAAGGCTTGAAAGTTGCTGCTAAATTGATCGAAGATCGCGTATTCGAAGATTTCATTGACAAACGCTACAGCAGCTTCACAGAAGGCGTTGGTGCAGACATCGTTTCCGGTAAAGCAACATTGGCTTCTTTGGCTGAATATGCTTTGAACAATGAGAACCCACGTCCTAACCAATCCGGACGTCAAGAATACCTGAGAGCTACCCTTAACCAATACATCTTGGCTGAGTAGTCCTTATAGGGAGCTTGAAGCTTAGGCTTTGAGTCGAGTTTGAACAAATGCAACGGGGGTTGCTGAAGAGAGCATTCTTCGGCAGCCCCCTTTTTGTAGTAAAAACTAAGCAAGATGCTTACGAAGTAAGTTTTGCTCGAAGTAATTCAATGAAGTCTATGCTAACAAAACTTTTAGGAGGTCAAAAATGAAATACGTTATAGGTGTTGATTTGGGGACTAGTGCAGTGAAGACTGTTCTAGTGGACCCGCAGGGGAAGGTGGCTTTTGAGCATTCTGAGTCCTACCCGCTAAGCAGACCCCAACCGAACTGGAGTGAGCAAAATCCTGAGGATTGGGTAAAAGGCACGCTGGTCAGCCTGCGCCGTCTGATTGAAGTATCAGGCATAGACCCGTCTCAAGTAGACGGTCTAAGTTTCTCCGGACAAATGCACGGATTGGTACTAGTAGATAAAGAAGGGCAAGTGCTGCGTCCAGCTATTCTTTGGAATGATACCCGTACTACTGCACAATGCCGTAAGATTGAGAAGACGCTTGGAACGAAGTTGATCGATATCGCCAGAAACAAAGCATTGGAAGGTTTTACACTGCCTAAGATTCTGTGGGTTCAAGAGAATGAACCAGAAGTATTATCACAGGCGCATCAGTTCCTGCTGCCAAAAGATTATGTTCGTTATCGGTTGACGGGTGATTATGCAATGGATTACTCCGATGCTGCCGGAACGTTGTTATTGGATGTAGGTTCTAAAGAATGGAGTGCAGAAATCGCAGAGGCTTTTGAACTTCCGCTTTCTCTTTGTCCTAGATTGGTAGAATCCTTTGAACAGACTGGAACTTTATTGCCGGACATTGCTGAAGCGTCAGGTCTTTTATCTTCAACAAAGGTATTTGCTGGTGGTGCAGATAATGCTTGTGGCGCGCTCGGAGCGGGTGTATTGGGAGAAGGCCGGACCATGTGCAGTATTGGTACATCTGGTGTAGTTCTTTCTTATGAAAGCAATAAAGATTTGAATCTCGAAGGCAAAGTCCATTTCTTTAACCATGGTGAAAAAGATGCCTACTATATTATGGGGGTTACACTAGCTGCTGGTCATAGCCTTACGTGGTTCAAAGAAACCTTTGCGGTGGACAAAAGCTTTGATGAGCTGTTAAGCGGAGTTTCCTCTATTCCAGCTGGCAGCGGCGGCCTGTTATTCACACCTTATATTGTAGGAGAACGTACACCACATCCAGATGCGAATATTCGCGGAAGCTTTATTGGTATGGATTCAGGGCATACGTTGACGCATTTTACACGTGCAGTATTAGAAGGCATTACCTTCTCACTGCGTGAATCCATTGAGATTGTACGTGAGTCAGGCAAAGAGATTACAGAGATCATTGCAATTGGTGGTGGAGCTAAAAATGAGGCTTGGCTGCAAATGCAGGCTGATATTTTCAATGCATCCATCGTGAAGCTGGAAAGTGAACAGGGTCCGGCAATGGGAGCAGCTATGCTGGCGGCTTATGGAAGCGGATGGTTCACATCCCTTGCGGAATGTGCAGAAGCGTTTATCCGTCCTGCTGATGTTTATAAACCAGATCCGAAACAAACGGCAATCTATGATGGTCTATTCAACCTCTATCAGGAAGTTTACGGCCAGACCCGCGAATTGAATAACAAGCTGGCTGCATATCGCCAATAAAACGCCATTTATCAATCTGTCTGATATAAAAAAGGTCTTTCGCATCTGGCGGAAGGCCTTTTTAAAGACCATCTTCTTTATAGAGGTGATGAACGGCAATATTCAAAAATGTTGCCGTTTTCATTTTTCTTCTGTAAAGTATGGAATATCTCCAAGGTAGTGGCAGCCTGTACATGAGATAGTGAAGGTTTCGGGGGGCGAAAGGCCATGTTTCAATGGTTTGTTAAGGTGCTGAATGACATCAAAATCCGCAATAAGCTGCTGCTTGCTTTTTTACTGACTACACTTTTACCGGTATTACTGGTAGGTGGTTATCTTACGATTGAGATGAGGACCATGGCGTTTGAGAATGCACTGGAGCAAGCTTCAATTAACGTAGATCGGGTAAAAAAAAGAACAGAAGAAGTCATCGGTGTATCGCAAGATATAGCGTATCGATTGTCCAATGATGCCCGGCTGAAAAAACTCGCCATACGCCAGTATGTAAGCACTTATGATGTGGTTGAGGCTTATCGGGATTACACTGATATGCGTGAATACCTAAGATTATATAAAGACATATCCAACATACGTTTATACACTGATAATGCTACGCTGCTTAACAACTGGGAGCTGATCAATCCTTCGTCTGCCATTAAGGAGAGCCAGTGGTATCAGAGAGCACAGCGGTACGATAGCCTCGTCGGTTGGGAATATATAGAGGATGAGCGTGATCAGCGGAATTATTTAAGTCTTGTCCGCAAAATCGAGCTGGAGGGCTCCAGTAAAATTGGCGTGCTCGTTATTAATGTAAACAGTCACCAGCTAACCTCGATTCTGAGCCAGGAATCATTTGATACCATGATCGTGGATGATCAGGATAATATCATTGCTGCGAACCGGAGCGATCGGACAGGAAAGAAACTGGCAGATGTTTCTTTTGATACAAAGCTTTTGGGGCAAGGAAGCGGGAGCTATGAGGCAGAAGTAGATGGTGAAGCCTCCAAAATAGTGATAGAAGAACTTAAACCACAAGCCAGCCGTAACGCCCTGCGAATTATTTCTGTTTTTTCTATTGATAGTATAGTCAAAGAACCTAATCGGGTGATTAAGCTTTCGATTACCGTGATTGCCGTAAGCGTTTTATTGGCCTTTTTAATCATATATAGTTTCTCTTCATTATTTTCACGTCGATTATTGCAGTTAAGCAGACATATTAACCGCGTTAGTACGGGTGATTTTGACACTTCATTAAAAATTGATGGCAAAGATGAAATTGCCCTGTTAGCTCGTCAGTTCAATTCTATGGTACGGAGTATTAACGATTTGATGTACGAGGTACAGGAATCTAATGACCAGAACAGTCTGCTGGAACAGAAACAGAATGATATCCGTTTTAAAATGCTGGCAAGCCAGATCAATCCTCATTTCTTGTTCAATGCGCTGGAATCTATTCGTATGGAGGCCCATATGAAAGGGCAAGTGGAGATTGCACGGGTAGTGCGTCTTCTTGGCAAAATGATGCGCAGTAATCTGGAGGTAGGCCGAAGTAAAATTTTGCTTAGCCAGGAGCTTGAAGTGGTTCGTTGTTATTTGGATATTCAGCAATTCCGTTATGAGGATCGTTTGAAATATCAATTTATTGTAGACCCTGCCGTCGAATCACTCTACATCCCGCCGCTGATTGTGCAGCCGCTTGTGGAAAATGCGGTGATTCATGGGTTAGACAACACGATGGATGGAGCAATGGTTACGGTGAATATCAAGCGTGAGCAGAATCATGCGGTCTTTACCATTACCGATAATGGAGCCGGGATCACTCCGGACAAGCTGGAGCAGATCCGTTATACCCTTGAGGTTCGTGATGAGCAGGAAGAGGCACGGATCGGGCTGCGCAATGTACACGACCGTTTGAAGTTATCCTACGGTGTTGAATATGGACTGAATATCGAAAGCCGGATGAATGAAGGAACATCTATTACGTTTCGTATTCCAATGGAGGACATAAATCTATGATCAAAGTATTGATTGTTGATGATGAGCCAAAGCTGCGGGAAGGCCTTCGGGCTCTAATCCCTTGGGAAGAGCTAGGGTATACGGTGGTGGCTACGGCCGCCAACGGCTTGCAAGCTCAGGAGAAATATCATATTTTTTATCCGGAACTGATTGTGGTGGATATCCGCATGCCTGGTATGGACGGGCTGGAGTTAATCGGTGAGCTGCGCGAGGAAGGCTCGACCAGCCATGTGCTAATTTTAAGTGGTCATGCGGATTTTGAGTATGCCAAACGAGCCATTTCTTACCGCATTGACGGCTATTTACTGAAGCCGGTGGATGAGGAAGAGCTAATCAACTATTTGGAGGAACTCAGAGTCACGATCGCTCAGGAAGATCGCTTTAGCCGCTGGAATGAAGAGGAGCCTGCCCGTAATCGCGAAAGCCTGCTGCGTACATTGCTGCAGCCTTCAACTGCGGAGGAGGGGGAGAATGATCCTGCTAAGCAGGCGGCAGCACTGGGTCTTAAATCAGACCGTGTCGAAGTGATCCTACTCGAATTACTCGCGCCTGCGGGCGGCAGTGAGGAAGGGGAGCGGGCCGTTAAGGCCGCGGTAGAACAGTATTTTGGCAGCAGTGAAGAGCGGATGTTTTTCACGATGCCGCCATATATTGGATTCCTGCTGCAAGAGCCGCTGCCAGGAAAGCAGGAACAGGAGCGGCTGATGGAAGAGCTTGCTTCCTTAATTTGCCGCGAGGGATACAACTTCAGCGCAGCAACGGGAGGCCCTGTAGCTGGACCAGAAGAGGCGGCACAGTCTTTTCAAGTGGCGCGTGAACTGCTGCGCCGGGCATTCTTTTACCGCAAAGGGATTCTGATCAGCGCCGATCTCTCCGGTATGTTGTTTCCTGGAGTGGCGGAGGCGTACACCGAAGAAGGGCAGGATGCGGAGAGCCGCCTAATGCTTGCTGTTGAAACCGGAAGCCGCGCGGCCATTGAACCGCTGGTGGATACGATCTGTGCGGAGCTACTGGCTGCGGGCAGTGAGGAGCAGCAGATCAAAGATACATTTGTGCGGATTCTCAGTACGGTGTTGGCCCGTCTCGAACCGGTCTATCCAGAGATTCGCAGCAATGCCGCTAAGCATTCCCCGCCGATCGGTGAGCTCTACCATAGTCATTATCTGGCAGACCTGCAAGAGCAGGCCGTTAATTTCATGGCGGAGATCGCCGATCAAATGTCCAGTGGCAGCAAAGGGAATGAGATCAAAAAAATTACGGAGCTAATCAACCGCCGTTACAATGAGAACCTTAAGCTTGAGACCTTATCTGAGTTATTTAATTACAACAGCGCATATCTAGGTAAAATGTTCAAGAACACTACCGGGGAATACTTCAATACGTATGTGGACAAAGTGCGGATTGAGAAGGCGAAGCAATTCCTAGCGCAAGGCATGAAAGTATATGAGGTGGCCGAGAAAGTTGGGTACATGAACCCCGATTACTTCAACGCCAAGTTCCGTAAATATGTAGGACTCTCCCCAAGTTCTTTTCGCAAAAACATCTAAAATAGAAGCCCAAAAAGCCACAGGTGCAGTTCAGGTATAACCTGAGCTTTAGCTGTGGCTTTTTTTCTTACATTAAAGCTACTTCACTAATAATAAATCTAATCTTTGTTGCAATTCTTGATTTGCAGGGTCCTTTAGAAGGGCCAGAAGTAACTCTTGAATTTGATCCATCTCTTTAAAAGGTTCATTTTGTACATATTTGTCATGTATTCTGGTTTCCAAGGTATATCCATAATCGAACCCTAATGTTGAATACGTCGAAAGGGCAGCAATTTTACTCGCTTGCTCTACAGCAAGAATGCTTGGTGTTGAGGACCGTTCTAATTCCACTCTTAGACCGTCGAGTTCTGATGTCAGATTCAGGTCCAGCCTATTCATTAATCTGTTATGGCTTACGTTGTTATTGAATTGAAATAAATTTAGTGTCAATAATACTGCGGCAATAATCAATAATAATATCTTGATGTTTTTGTTTTTCATTGCTCTCCTATTACCCTCCTTTAGGAAAAGAAATTGCAGGTACAACAGATAATGTCGACTCGGCATGTGCGTATAAGGAATATGTATCTGAAATAGTTAAACTACTGACGTATCAGGTAATATTTTCTAGAAAAGATGATATTAAAGTAATTAATTTTAATTGAACCATACGGAGGTTTTCGTTGAGGAGCAGGGCAGGGGTTACGGGTATACTTGTTACGCCTCATCTGAGAGCACATTATAGTCTTCATTCGCGGGTTTGACGGACTCCAGAGTCGTTATTTGGGCTATTTCGAGTCCAAATTCGATTTATCGGACTCCATGTACGTTATTAGCTGCAAATGTTCTCCAAAAGGTGGTTTTTTAAGTGAATAAGGTCTTTATAATCCGCCTAACCCAATAAGATGTGCAATTTGCTTAAATAAGTCATTTCAGTCCGCGCCTTCGCTTCCGGCCACGTTCACTTATAGAACGTTAGCTCGGGGCGTTTTTTAATTATGGGATGAAGTATTAATTGTGTGAAATAGACAGGGGATTAAGTATCGTATCGATTTATGAAATCAAATAATTTCACTTGATTATATTTTCAGTAAATTCATGTTTGTTTTCAGTGTTTTCAACGATGTATCCGCTTTATTTGGGCTCTAAATCTCTAATTTTCACCTGATTTTAGGTCGAATTTATAGGGTACTGCAATCGCTTACAGAGATTTAGAATATAGACATAGAGAGGAGGGGCTTTATGAAAGCGGACACAGTAACTTCTCAAATCCCGCCGGATACCCGAACACGCAACAAAAAGCCTGCTTCAGGAGGACGGTTTTGGAGAAGCTTTAAGAATCAAAAGTACTTATGGATGATGTCGATACCTTTTGTGATCTGGGCATTCGTCTTCAGTTATCTCCCGTTATGGGGCTGGACGATGGCTTTTCAAAAGTACAAGCCTGCACGTGGCTTTTTTGAACAAGAATGGGTAGGTTTTGAACACTTTAAGACACTGTTCAGTGACTCGCAATTCCTTCTGGCGCTGCGTAATACGCTGGCGATGAGTGGAATGGGCTTAGTCGCAGGATTTATCTTTCCAATAACGTTTGCAATATTGCTCAATGAAGTGCGTCTTGGCTTCTTTAAAAGATTTGCTCAAACAGTCTCGTATTTGCCCCACTTTGTATCATGGGTGGTTGCAGCGGGGATTGTAACTAAAATGTTATCTGGTGAAAATGGTCTTGTAAACGATATCTTGTTAGGAATAGGATTCATAGACGCACCTATCCAGTTTATGGCCCAGGGCCATCTCTTCTGGGGAATCGTTACCTTATCGGATGTCTGGAAAGAGACCGGATGGAACGCCATCATCTACCTTGCAGCTATCGCAGGTATTGGGCCTGAATTGTACGAAGCGGCCCGGGTAGACGGTGCCAGCAGGCTTCGTCAGGTATGGCATATTACACTTCCGGGTATTCGCCCAACAATTACTGTACTACTCATTATGTCGGTGGGTAATTTGCTCAATATCGGCTTTGAGAAGCAATTCTTGCTCGGAAACAACCTCGTTACCGACTATTCTCAAGTGCTAGACTTGTATTCACTGAAATACGGACTGGGCATGGCGAGATATTCCTACGGTACTGCGATCAATATATTCAACTCAGTGATCAGTGTAATTCTACTGTTTACGATTAATGGAATCTTCAAACGTACAACAAAAGAGAGCCTTCTGTAGCACAGAAGGCCCTTCTACCCAATCGTGGCAGTAAATTGCCCTTTTCATGAAAGGAGAGCGTTACAGTGGGAAATTCAGCTATCACCGGAAAGTCATGGTCAGACCGGATCTTTGATTTCTTTGTATATTTTGTAGTACTGTTCGTGGTTGTAATCACGATTTATCCGTTTTTGAACGTGCTTGCCATCTCACTGAATGATTCAGTGGACAGTGTGCGCGGTGGAGTGACCATCTATCCCCGGGATTTTACCTGGGACAATTACCTAAAGATCTTCACTTTCTCCGGATTAATCACCGGGTTTAAAATATCCGCTTTGCGGACAATTATCGGTACTTTGTTCGGACTGATCAGTGCCTCGATGCTGGCGTTTACGATCAGCCGCCCTGACTTTGCAGGTCGCAAGTTTGTCTCCACATTCTTGGCAATGACCATGTATATCTCAGGAGGAATGATTCCAATCTATATGCTGATCAAGGATCTGCATATGATGAACAGCTTTGCAGTCTATGTATTGCCTGGACTGGTTAGTGCCTTTAACGTCTTCGTTATCCGCTCCTTCATCGACGGCCTGCCGTATGCGCTGCAGGAATCGGCGAAGCTGGATGGAGCCAATGACTTTACTATCTACTTCCGCGTTATTCTGCCATTGATGAAGCCAGCGCTAGCAACGATCGCGCTGTTCCTAGCAGTAGGTCAATGGAATGCTTGGTTTGATACTTATCTGTACAATGGTTCAAGCCCTAACTTGACCACATTGCAATATGAATTGATGAAGGTTCTACAAACCACAACAAGTGGTAACGGAGGCGACTACCGCTCCAACATTGCTTCGCTGGCTTCCAATCAGGTCTCGCCGGAGTCGCTCAAAATGGCGATTACGATTGTCGTAACCGTACCGATCCTGTTGGTTTATCCGTTCATTCAGAAGTATTTTGTTAAAGGTATGACACTTGGTGCTGTGAAGAGTTAATCACAGTTTAACGGGGGAGCTTAGTCTCCCCTATGCTTAAAACCTATTGTGTATCCGTTTTCTTTTGGCAAGCTGGGTAAAGTATTAACAGGTCTTCACCTGTGATACGATAGATAAACAATTTTAAGGAGGGTTTATTTAATGGGAAGTAATAGAAAGATAAAAGCCAAAGCTACGGCATTAACGCTCACTTCTATTATGCTGCTCGGTGTGCTTGCAGGCTGCGGCGGTAACAATGGCAACAATGGTAATGCTGCAGCTGGAAATACAGGCGGCAATGCAACTAATGCTGGAAATGCGACCAATGCGGCTGAGGATATTTCCCCGCTCACGATGACCTTCTTCAGTGCAGACCCTAACCCGAACTGGACAGGTATGCAAGATGAAGTTGGTAAAGTGATTACGGAAAAAACGGGAGTAACCCTAAATGCTGAATATGCAGTTGGTGATCCTCAACAAAAAGTAGCCTTGATCGCAGCGAGCGGCGAATATCCGGATTTGATCAGTGCTAAGACTGATGTCAGTAAGCTGGTGGATGCAGGCGCAATGCTTGATCTAACAGACCTGATTGAAAAATATGCTCCGAATATCAAAAAAGTATTGGGCGAAGAAGGCATGAAACGTTCACGTTACAGTGACGATGATCACGCGATTTATGCCATCCCTACCTATGCAGGTGTGGACAACAAATATTTTGATGCTGGTGGCGGATTTGAACTACAGCACCGTGCTGTTAAAGAAGCTGGATATCCTGCAATCAAAACTGTTCAAGATTATGAGAACGTAATCAAGGCTTACCTGGAAAAACATCCTACGGATGAAAATGGTAACAAAAACATCGGCCTGACTCTGAATGCAGATGATTGGTACATGTACATTACAGTAACTAACCCAGCATTTATTACTACTGGTTCTCCTGACGATGGTGAATATGCGATTGATATCGACACCCAAGAAGTAACTTATCACTTCCGTCGTCCGGCTGAAAAAGAATATTTCCGCTGGCTCAACCACATGAACGATATCGGATTGCTTGATCCAGAAAGTTTCGTTCAAAAGTATGATCAGTACAAAGCTAAAATTGCTACCGGCCGCGTTATTGGTTTGATTGACCAAGACTGGGGTTATGGCGATGGAGAAAGAGCATTGAAAGCTGAAGGCAAGCTGGATCAAGGCTATGGACACTATCCTGTAACCTTGTCTGAGGAGTACAAAGAAACCTCCTTCTGGCCTACAGGCTTCATGGGTGGTAACGGAATTGGGATCAGCGTAGATGCTAAAGATCCAGTTCGTGCGATTAAATTCCTGGACTACCTAGCTTCCGACGAAGGTCAAGTATTGGTTAACTGGGGTATTGAAGGCAAACACTACAATGTTGTTGATGGCAAACGTGTCATTCCTGAAGATGTGAACGACCGTAAATATAATGACACTACCAACTTCCAAAAAGAAACTGGTTTGGGTAATGTCGGATCAAACTATGCATTGCTGAGCGCTCACTATGGCGACGGTGTATTGGATCCATCTGGTAACTACTACACAACTCGTTTCCCTGAGCAAGTAACTGTAGGTTACAATGCGGTTGAAAAAGAAACACTTGCTGCTTACAAAGCAACAACTTGGAAAGACCTCTTCCCAAGTGAAGATGAGTTCAAAGTTAAACCTTGGGGCGCAGCATGGAACATCACGATTCCTGGGGATAGCGAAATTGTCGTTCTTGACAACAAGCTGAAGGATATCAGTTGGAAACGGATCCCAGAAGCAATCTTGTCTAAACCAGCTGATTTCGATAAAGTTTGGGATGCTTACATGGCTGAGCTTGATAAAGCTGGTGTAACGAAAGCTGAAGATTTGCGTGAAGAGCTGGTTAAACAACGCGTGAAACTTTGGAATGATTAATTATTAAATTTCGTCTAATCCAATAAAAGCATGAAGATGGCGGGAAGTCCGAACGAAAGTCCGGGCCTCCCGCTGATTGCTTTTCACCGGTAATAACAGGACAGGAGGAATATACATGGGAGAGAGCAAGAACTCCGGACGGCATGAGTTATGGTACAAGCAGCCGGCGGCTGTATGGGAAGAGGCGCTGCCCGTAGGTAACGGGAGGCTGGGCGGCATGGTCTTTGGTGGAATCGAAGAAGAACGGATTCAATTAAATGAAGACACTCTATGGTCAGGTTTCCCGCGGGATAAAGCCAACTATGAGGCACTGCGGCATTTGGCTCCAGCTAAACAGCTAGTTGCAGAGGGGAAATACAAGGAAGCAGAAGCACTGGTGGACGCCAAAATGTTAGGCAGCCGGACGGAATCCTATCAACCGCTTGGAGATTTGCGATTGAAGTTTAATTTTGCAGGTCCTGTAGAGGATTACCGGAGAGAGCTTGATCTGGATCAGGCGTTGGCTACGGTATCCTATACTGCCGGTGGTGTAAGGATCGTACGTGAAGTATTGGCCAGCAGACCGGATGACATTATAGCTCTTCATATCCGTGCTGAGGGGGGGGAGGGCCAAGCTACTCTGCCAGATTTCTGGGCGGATCTGGCATCACCACATCCTTTCAACTCGGAGATTACTCCGGATGGCATGCTGATTATGACTGGCCGTGCCCCGTCGCATGTGGCTGATAACTACGTAGGGGATCACCCGCGTGCCGTATTATATGAAGAGGGGCTTGGCATAAGTTTTGCTGCGGTTATGGAGATCCAGACGGAAGGTGGGACTTGTGTAGCGGAGAACGGCTCGCTGTTGATTTCTGGCGCGCACTCCATTACCCTTCGTCTGGCTGCGGCAACCGATTATGCCGGGTATGACCGGATGCCGGGAAGCGGTGGCAAGCTGCCAGCGGAGTTGTGCCTAGTGCAGTTAGCTTCAGCCTCTAAAGGATACGCAGAGCTTAAGCAGCGCCACTTAGAGGATCATCAATCCTTGTTCCACCGTGTGGAGTTGACGCTTGCATCTGCTGCTTCCCGAGGAGAGCTTCCGACTGATGAGCGCCTGGTACAATACCGCGAAGGACAGGCAGATCCTGAACTGGAAGCGTTGCTGTTCCAGTATGGCCGCTACCTGATGATTGCTGGCTCACGGCCGGGGACGCAAGCTCTGAATCTGCAGGGCATTTGGAATCCCTATATTCAGCCACCATGGAACAGCAATTATACGACAAATATAAACACCGAAATGAATTATTGGCCAGCCGAGTTATGCGGATTGGGCGAATGCCATGAACCTTTAATAGATTTTATCACGGAGCTTAGCGTGGCTGGCAGCCGTACAGCGAGTATTCATTATGCCGCACGTGGCTGGACAGTACACCATAATACCGATTTGTGGCGGATGACTTCTCCATCAGACGGTAAGGCGATGTGGGCTTTTTGGCCAATGGGCGGGGTATGGCTCTCTCGCCATCTATGGGAGCGTTACGCTTTTCGTCCAGATGAGGACTATTTGCGCACAGCTTATCCCATATTAAAGGGAGCCGCATTGTTTTGTCTGGATTGGCTAGTAGAGCTGCCTGATGGAAGATGGACCACAGGTCTGTCTACCTCGCCAGAGAATGTATTTCTGACTGCTGACGGCACACCATGCAGTGTCTCGGCTGGCTCAGCTATGGATTTATCGCTTATCGCTGAGTTGTTCAAGCACTGCATTCAGGCTGCTGATATTTTAAATACCGATGTAGAGCTGCGTCAGGAGCTTATGCAGAAACAGAAACAGCTTGCCCACCAAGGGATCGCACCGGACGGAACTGTCCGCGAATGGAATGAGGATTTTGCTGAACAAGAGCCTGGGCATCGTCATGTTTCTCATTTGTATGACCTGTATCCTGGGAACGTAATTAGCCCTTCCTCCACACCAGAGCTAGCGGAGGCGGCAGCCTTAACACTGAAGAAACGTATAGAACATGGAGGTGGCCATACAGGCTGGAGCGCAGCTTGGTTGCTTAATCTTTATGCGCGTCTGAAGGATGGCGAGAGTGCGGTTAGCTGTCTACGTCGCATTTTGCAAGATTCCAGTTTGCCGAACCTGTTCGGTAATCATCCTCCGTTTCAGATTGATGGAAACTTCGGAACTACAGCCGGAATAGCAGAAATGCTTTTGCAGAGTCATCAGGAGGGTCTGGAACTATTACCTGCTCTTCCAGAGGAATGGTCTGAAGGCAGCGTGAAAGGGTTGGTGGCACGTGGTGGCTTTGTCATGACTATAGAATGGAGCGGGGGCTGTTTAACAAGGGCAGAGGTTACCTCGACTCATGGCCGATCCTGCAGAATTGTTCAACACCAGCCTTTGCTCATTCAAAAACCTGATGGTACACAGATTGAAGGAGCGGGGCTGGAATTTGAAACAGTAATAGGAGAGACCTATCTCATTACACCCCTAAAGAAATAATTCATATTGATCTGGCTTAGAGGCTGTTCTCAGAGTAGAATTATTCTACAGAGAACAGTCTTTTTTTGCCCAAGTCTTCATTATCTATTAAATGGAGGGTTTTGAATAAGTCTGTAGGAGCCGGAGGATCAGAATAATTATGTGGAAAAAACGCTTCACGTTGGCAAAAGTCATTCTTGGAGGAGTGATTATTTGCGCAGCCATTCCCCCGACATTGTATTGGACCTGGGGGCATGCTTATGCGGCCACGACTTCACCGACCGTTCGTTCTGTGAGTGAGATTGCCCAGAAGCTAACCGGTGCGATGAATAATCGTAGAGAGACTATCACTTTTACTTATGAGGGGAAAACCTCGAATTTAAAAACACAGATACAAACGGGTCTAGATCAAGCGATGAATAGCGATCCCTATTTGTATTACATCATAGACAGCTACGGATACACTTATCGAGGGAGCAAAAGCTCTGTAAAGGTTACGGTAGAAGTGAAATACTTGGAAACGCTGGAGCAGACCGCTTTTGTGAACAAAGAAGTAAAGGCAACGCTCAAGAAGATCATTACACCGGGCATGAATAATCATCAGAAGGTTAAGGCTATCCACGACTGGGTGGTGCTGCGTCTGAAGTATGATACCTCTTATCGTAAATATACGGCTTATGAAGGCCTGAAGAGTGGCAGTGCCGTTTGCCAAGGGTATTCGCTGTTGACCTATAAGCTGCTCAAGGAAGCGGGATTCAGTAATAAAATCGTTGAGGGCACTGCAAAACAGCCGGGAGGACGCAGCCAGTCTCATGCTTGGAATCTAGTGCTGCTCGAAGGGAGATGGTATCATCTCGACACAACTTGGGATGACCCGACACCTGATAAAGCCGGCGTAGTAAGCACCGCGTATTACTTGAAGACTGATGCCCAAATGCGTCAGGACCATAGCTGGACGAAGTCTTATCCGGCAGCCTCGGTTGCCTATTATAAGACCTTGTCAGCACTTGTAGAGCGTGGAGGACAGAGCGCCGGGGTGTATAAGCAGCTTCAGAAGGACCTTAATTATGAGCTGTATGCCGAGGAACGGATTGTACGTTCAGCAGCAGATTTAATTCAGCTGGCGAATAAGGCTGTCGCTTCAGGAGAGGGATCTTTATTATTCCGTTATGACGGTAGTGGAACCCAGCTGAAGAATGATCTACAGGAGTTATATAAACTTGGACTAGAGGAAGTGTCTTATTCTAGCACTTCTTTTGATAATACGGGTGATCTAAAAGTGTATGTGACTTGGGAATAGGCAAAGGGCTAAGTAAAATCAGGAGTTGAATATACTAGATTGATTTATATAAAAAGGGATATCCCGCAGCCTTTCAGGCTTCTGGATATCCCTTTTTGAGGAGTCTATTTATTCTGGGTGAGTACTAAGATCGCATTTATCCAAAGGAATAATATTACTCTTGCGGAAGAAGCGATAGCCGGCCCAAATCAAGACGAATAATGGCAGGCTGATATAGGAAACGGCAATACCGTACCAGTCGATGTTTCCACCTGAGAAGGCACCCATATTCTGGCCAAGGATGGCTACCGTACAAAGTACTAAGGCAAATATAGGCCCAAACGGGAACCATCTAGCCCGGTAAGGCAGCTCATCAAGGGAATGACCTTGAGCTATAAAGGCGCGTCTGAAACGATAATGGCAGACAGCGATGCCGAGCCAGTTAATAAATCCACACATACCGGAAGCATTAAGCAACCAGTTGTATACAGCACCATCACCAAAGAATGATGCTAAAAAGGCTAACATACCAACGGCTGTGGTCACGAGCAAAGCGCCAACAGGAACACCGCGGCGATTAAGCTTGCCTAGAGCACGTGGAGCCATTCCATCCTTAGCCATAGCGTACAGGACGCGGGTGGAGGCGTACATTCCCGAGTTCCCGGCTGACAATACGGAGCTGAGAATGACAGCATTCATGACGGATGCGGCAATAGCAAGTCCTGCTTTATTAAATACGATCGTAAACGGACTGACTCCGATATCATCAATACCACCGCGCAGCAGATCTGGATTCGTGTAAGGAATCAGCATTCCGATTACTAGTATAGCGAGGATATAAAAGATTAATATACGCCAGAAGACTTGGCGAATAGCAATAGGTACGTTACGGCGAGGGTTCTCACTCTCACCTGCTGCAACACCGATTAGCTCGGTGCCTTGGAAGGAGAATCCCGCAGCCATAAAGACACCGACGAAAGCGAAGAAGCCACCGTGGAACGAGCTGCCCCCGATCTGGAAATTGCTGAAGCCTACGGCTTTTCCGCCCATGATTCCGAAAATCATCAAAACTCCGACAATAAGGAAGGCGATAACAGTAATAATTTTGATAATGGCAAACCAATATTCTGATTCTCCGTATCCACGAGCAGATAGGAAATTAAGACCGAACATCAGCAGCAGGAACACGAGACTCCAGAGAAAGGAGGGACTGTCCGGGAACCAATATTTAATAATGACGGTGGCGGCAGACAATTCTGCTGCAATCGTAACCGCCCAGTTATACCAGAAGTTCCAGCCGATGGCGAACCCAAAAGCGGGGCTGACGAAACGCGTGCCGTAAGTGCTGAATGAGCCCGAATCCGGCAAATAGGTAGCGAGCTCTCCCAGACTGGTCATGAGGAAATAAACCATAACACCAACAGCCGTATAGGCTAGAAGTGCTCCACCGGGTCCGGCTGAAGCGATAGCGCCACCACTGGCCAGGAAGAGTCCAGTACCAATAGATCCTCCAAGCGCAATCATGGTCAAATGCCTTGCTTTAAATGATTTTTTTAGCTCAGGCGGGTTACTTACGTTGCCTTGTGCTAGATTTTGCTGCTTGCCCTGCATGATTTGACACTCCTTATGATCTAATCTTTCAATTCATGAACGGGGAGTGCTGAGCTGCTTCCTCCCGCAGAGCGGGAGAGTGTATTTGGTGGTCTCCATAAGGTTATGGACAAACACTAAATATACAAATTCTGTAAACGCAAAGAAACCGCAGACTATATCTGCGGTTTCCATCTATACAGCTCCGCATCATACTCCCTGTGAAGATAGCGCAACACATTATGACCTGCTGCTATGCAGGTTATACAATGTGACAGTTCCGTGCCTTTCGGCAACGGCCCCAGCCTGCACCGCTGTAAGAGCGACAGTGCAGACTTCGGCAGATATTCCTTTCGACGCGATTCATAGACGGCTCTAACGTCTCCACGCGCGTACTCTTTATATCCGCGACCTCTACCTCATCTTAGTATGACGAGGCTATCTTTACTTCATTCATTTATAAACAACAGGAATTAGTATAAAGCAAGTTCGCAAGTCAAGCAATGACAAAATCCGGTAGGGAATGTTAGCTGCGACGACGCTCTGACATTTGCTGCCAAACGGTACCCGCCGCTGCTTCACCGGAAGCGATACGTTCCAAAGCCATTTTGGCCTGAAGTCCAACCTCGAATTCCGGATCTTCCGCCGCAACTGACAGCGCTTCTTGGGCATCGGATGTGCCCACCTCATAGAGGAAACGAGCTGCGCGCCAGCGGACAAGCTTGCTCTTATCTGTCAGTGCTGCCGTCATCACTGGCGTGGCGGCAGGATCGCCGATGTCGGACAGCGTATCGCCTGCCGTACGTCTCACGGCTGGCGCGCTGTCTGCCATCGCCTCATAGAGCAGCTCCATCGCTTCAGGCGTGCGAAGGTCGCCTAGATACACGACCGCAAGCCTGCGAATATGCAGCTTGGGATCGTGCAGCGCCGCCTTAAGCTCCGGCAGGAGCTCCGCCGTCGGCGTAAGATCCTCCAGCGCGGCGTAGCGCACGCGCCAATCCTCATGCTTCAGGTCTCGCAGCAGCTCATCCTGACTGCGGGTTCGTCTCTGCTCGACGAACTCGCCTTCGGCGCCGTGCGCAATGGCTTGCTGCACGAGAGAGTCGAGGCGTTCCTGCGGATACGCCGCTTCGACCTCTTGCTCCACCTCGCGTGCAATCTCCGCGGGCTCGCCATAACGCACGCCGTAATCAGTGAGCTTACGCTCTTTAATCATCACGGCGCTAGCCACATCCATAACCGCCTTCGTGAAGCGGTTTGCTAAGGAGATGCGCTCTTCATTCGCGCCGGTCTTAACGCGGATTTGCAGCGGAATTCCGCGGAACATCTGGACGAAGACTTGAGCTTCGCCGAAATGAGCGCCAGCGTTCTCATCGGCAAGATTCCAATCGTCATTTAAGCCTTCGCTGTTGCCGAAGCGGTTCTGGACTTCTCTTAGAATCGCTGCCCAATCCGCATTGCCCTTGCGTTCGAGCGCTGCAAAGTCAGCAGCGTGATAGATGCTAATAACGCCCGGTATCGTTAACATTTCGCGTGCCCAGGCCGGTGCGGAACGTTCACTTTCTGGTGTGTAGGTTCTGCGAATTCCAGGTTCCAGACTTTCGTCCAAATGAAGCTTCATCGTATTTGGACTTGGAGTCGGTTCAATAAAAGTAATCTTCATACGTAGCTCCCCCTTGAACGGTATATGCACCGCCATACTTTATACACATATTATCTCATTTCTGGCGTGAAACACAAAAGGGTACTTAGATATTTTGCGGAAAAAGGGCGCACCATTACCAAGTAACTTGTATATTTTGCAAAATACTCTGCCGTTCAATATAGTTGTATTATATTCGCTAAAGTAAAGCATGCTCGGCAAACTTCTAAAGATGAGGTGCTCTATGGCTAAATTTCGCTACAATAACCTCGACAATGTGAGTACCGATAAAACACTTAAAGAGTTTCGTAAGTGGCGGGAGGAACGTCGACGGAAGAAAAAAGATTATTCATATGTAGTGCCAAGTACGCCGCCGAGGTTAGCTTATCTGGCGGAGAATCGCCTGGAGACCACCATTACGTGGATTGGGCATTCAACGTTTTTCCTTCAATATGAAGGGATGAATATCATTACTGATCCAATTTGGGCGAGAAGACTAGGCTTTGAGAAAAGATTAGGGCAACCCGGGATTCCGCTCAGCGAAGTGCCTCCCATTGACCTGATTCTGATCTCGCACTCTCATTATGACCACTTGCATATGGCTTCTATCCGTAAATTATATAGAGCAGGGACAACCCTTGTTGTTCCTATAGGCTTGAAACGAAAGATGCTCCGCAAAGGATTTCATAACTGCATAGAAATGGAATGGTGGCAGGAAAATACGCTCGGTAAAATTAAGCTTACCTTCGTGCCGACTCAGCACTGGACGCGGAGAACGCCTTGGGACACGAATACTTCTCATTGGGGAGGATACATTCTGCAGCCGATCGAATCGGATAGCGACAAGCTGCCTCCTAACCTGTATTTCGCAGGAGATAGCGGTTATTTTCCGGGTTTTAAGGAGATTGGGAGCCGCTATAAGCTTCATGTTGCACTCATGCCGATTGGAGCTTATGAACCGGAGTGGTTCATGACCTCGCAGCATGTAACCCCTGAAGAGGCTATACAAGCATTTGTAGATGTTGGAGCGGAGACCATGATTCCGATGCATTACGGCACCTATAGACTTGCTGATGATACGGCCCGGGAAGCGCTGGATCGGATGGAAAGTGCCCGGCTTAAACAGGGTATTTCTGAAGAACGAATCCGTACGCTCAGCTATGGCGAAACGCTTATTATACAACCCAAGAATCGCATAACTGGACAATAATTGAAAAAATTCCTCCTAACTGGCGACCTCTGTACAGCAGCTGGAATAACTTTAGTATTGGAGAGAACAGCTGAAAAGGCTATTTTACGGGCTTTTTGCTCTCTATTTATGCTATAATGAGCCGAAACCCTAAGTGAAAAGGATGGTAATGCGTAATGATTAGCACAAGCGGCGTAACACTCCGCTACGGAAAACGCGCTCTCTTTGAAGATGTAAACATAAAATTCACCCCTGGTAACTGCTACGGTTTGATTGGTGCCAATGGTGCCGGTAAATCAACCTTTCTGAAAATTCTGTCTGGTGAGATCGAAGCAAATACCGGTGAGGTACATGTTACACCGGGCGAACGTCTCGCAGTACTCAAACAGAACCATTTTGAGTATGATGAATTCCCAGTACTTGAGACCGTAATTATGGGTCATACACGTCTTTATGAAATTATGAAAGAAAAGGATGCGCTTTATGCGAAGTCCGATTTCACAGAAGCGGATGGCCTGCGTGCAGGGGAGCTTGAAGGTGAGTTCGCTGAGCTTAACGGCTGGGATGCTGAGCCAGATGCAGCTGCCATGCTGATTGGTCTCGGAATTATGCGTGAACTGCATGACAAAAAAATGGCCGAACTGAGCGGCAATGAAAAGGTACGGGTACTCTTGGCGCAAGCCTTGTTTGGCCGTCCAAATAACCTGCTGCTAGATGAGCCTACCAACCACTTGGATCTCGAATCTATTGGCTGGTTAGAGAACTTCCTCATGGACTATGAAGGTACTGTTATCGTCGTATCCCATGACCGTCACTTCCTGAATAAAGTATGTACGCATATTGCGGATATTGATTTTGGCAAAATCCAGATGTACGTCGGCAACTACGACTTCTGGTATGAGTCCAGTCAGCTTGCGCAAGCTTTGCAGCGTGATTCGAACAAGAAGAAGGAAGATAAAATCAAGGAATTGCAGGCATTTATCCAGCGTTTCTCGGCCAATGCTTCCAAGTCTAAACAAGCGACATCACGTAAGAAGCAACTTGAGAAAATTACACTGGACGACATTCGTCCGTCCAACCGTAAATATCCGTTCCTTAACTTCAAACCAGAACGTGAAGCGGGTAAACAATTGCTGACAGTCAGCGGATTGTCCAAAGCGGTTGAAGGTGAAAAGCTTCTTGATGAAATTAGCTTTGTAGTAAATAAAGGGGATAAGATTGCGTTTGTAGGCCCTTACTCCCAGCCTAAATCACTGCTGTTTGATGTGATCATGGGTGAGCAAGAAGCGGATGCGGGCGAATATACATGGGGAGTAACTACAACTCAAGCGTATTTCCCGAAAGACAACTCCAGCTATTTCGATGGTGTGGAAATGAATCTTGTAGAATGGCTACGCCAGTATTCTAAAGATCAGGACGAAACTTTCCTGCGTGGATTCTTGGGCCGTATGTTGTTCGCCGGAGAAGAAGCACTGAAGAAAGCAAGTGTGCTGTCCGGGGGCGAGAAGGTTCGCTGTATGCTGGCCAAAATGATGCTCAACGGCGCGAACGTGCTTGTGTTCGATGAACCAACCAATCACTTGGATCTGGAATCCATCACGGCACTGAATAACGGGCTGATCGATTTCGATGGCACGATTCTATTCACTTCCCATGACCATCAGTTCATCCAAACCATTGCTAACCGCATCATCGAGATTACACCTACAGGTGTAATTGATCGCTCCATGAGCTACGATGAATATTTGGAGAATCCAGAAATTAAGGAAATGCGCCAGCGCATGTATCCTGTAGAAGTATAATATTTAATTTCCGCTATGCGGAAGGAATCCATGAAGCAGCTACACTAATCCTTTTAGGATCAGGGTAGCTGTCTTTATAATTTCAATTTTGAAAAGTTATTAACAAGTAGAATGCTACGGGGTGTATGCGGGGTTTCCAAGACAGGAGTCTTTAGCCCTTGAGGTTTCCCAAAGCGCATGTTTTCAGCTGGCTAATCGTACATTAAAGAAAAGCAGTTATGAATTTGAAGAGTTCTAATCCATCCTATCAGGCAGGACGAACGTATAAACGGCTGCGTTTCCCCGAGGGATTCGCAGCCGTTTATGTTTAAGTATAAGTAAATACTAAGATCCGCCAGTACGACGGCGTTGGTTGTTAGGCTTTTTGTTATTTTGGCTTTTTAGCGGTTTGGCGGAACCGGCCTGAAATGTGGATCCAGGCTTGGAGGAAGATTGTTGCTTCTTCTGTTCCAGTTTTTTACGGATAGCTTCCGCTAAGTTGATTTTTCCTTTATCGTTGCTTTCGCTCATTATGATAACCTCCTTCGAAGCAAGTCCTTACACTTTATTCTAATTGTTTTTAAATGCTGCCACAAGGGCAAGAATAATTGAAAGAATTCTTTTCCGTATTTTAAATAATCGGGGAAAAGAGGGGGAGCCAAGAATGACTGATATTTACGAAGATATACGTAAAGGTGAACGAGGAGCTTGGGTGAGCATAGCGGCTTACCTCATCCTATCATCATTCAAGCTGGTTTGTGGTTATTTATTTGCATCTAGCGCACTCGTTGCGGACGGGGTCAACAATTTAACAGATATCGTAGCATCCATAGCTGTACTGGTGGGGTTACGGATTTCGCGGAAGCCACCTGACTCTGACCACGCTTATGGGCACTTCCGGGCAGAGACCGTAGCGGCGTTGTTGGCTTCTTTTATCATGGCGGTAGTGGGCCTTCAAGTGATTGTGGAGGCGGTGCGTTCCTTTTTCGATCGTACAAAAGAAACGCCGCAGCTCTGGTCGGCAGGGGTGGCTATTGTATGTGCAGTAGCTATGATGGGGGTATACATATATAACAAAAGACTGGCCAAACAAATTAACAGTGGGGCACTTATGGCAGCGGCTAAGGATAATTTTTCTGATGCAATGGTCAGTGTTGGAGCCGCAGTTGGGATTGTGGGTGCACAGTTTGGTTTGCCATGGATTGATTCCGCAGCAGCTGTTCTTGTCGGACTCATTATCTCCAAGACCGCTTGGGATATTTTTCGTGATTCGACCTATCGGCTTACCGATGGCTTTGATCAAGATAAATTGATGGATCTACGCAGTACGATTGCTCGAACGCCGGGAGTAGAAGAGATTAAAGATGTGAAGGCACGGGTTCATGGTAATCATGTGCATGTGGATGTTGTAGTGGAAGTGGATGCGAATATTTCTGTGACGGAAGGTCATGAAATAAGTGATTCCATCGAAGAAAGAATGAGCAAAATGCATAATATTATGAATGTGCAGGTGCACGTGGAACCTAAAAAATAAATCGCGAAATGCTATATTAAGGAAAAATAACACATATTCAAGGAGAAATCGAGACTTTAGACCTGTGTGTTACCATAAAGTGGCATGATTATATGTGAAATTTGGAGCATGTTCCAAATCCCGGGCAAGCCTATAATGAGGGCATAAAGGAATAATGTAGTACAATCCTTTATTGAAATCTCATCATGGAATTTGGGGGAACGTATGATCAAATCACATAAGCAAATTACAGCATCTTTGTTAGTATCTGCTGCAATTGTTGCAGGTTTAGGAGTATCTGCTCCTGGACAAGCAGCGGCAGCCTCAAGTTCATCTAATTCAGTTACAGCAGCTTCAGCCGTTCAAACAGGTGTGATCGAGGCTAGTGTTCGCCTTCGCAGCACCCCTTCTACTGACGGAGAAATAGTGAAGTACTTGCAAAAGGGAGATCAAGTGCAGATCCTTTCGCAGCCTAACAGCTATTGGTATCAAGTAAAAACGGCTGATGGTTCAGTGGGTTATACAAGTGCAGGAGATAAATATATCAGTGTATCCTCTGCTTCAGTAACGACACCATCGGCACAAACTGGCACCATTAAGTATGGTGTGAATCTTCGAGTTTCACCTTCAACAAGCGGGAAAATAATGAAGCTTTTGAATAAGGGAGAAAAAGTAGAAGTTCTGGCGCAGCCTAACAGTTACTGGTATCAAGTTAAAGCGGCGGATGGTAGCATCGGATATATAAGTTCAAGTGAACAATATAGTACACTTTCAGGAAACGGTGGGGGATCTGGAACGGTAACACCAACACCAACACCAACGCCTACACCCAATCCACCTGTAACCACACCGGGGGCTTCAGCCCAAATCGAACGGGTGATTGCTGCAGGTATGGGATATCTAGGAACGCCTTATGAGTATGGCTCCAGCAGAAATGATACAAGCACCTTTGATTGCTCGGACTTCATCCGGCAAATTTTTATGGATGCAGCCAATCTCAAACTGCCGGCGGATTCCCGTCAACAGGGAGATTGGGTGAAGTCGAATAGTACGGTGGTTACGTCTATTTCCAATTTGAAGCGCGGCGACTTAATGTTCTTTATGGATTATAAGGGGAATTCTGCTTCTGCTTATGAGGGAATCGACAAATCTACAGCTAGAATATCGCATGTTGCAATGTATCTAGGAGATGGACAAGTTCTACAAACTTATTCCGTAGCTTCAGGCGGGGTAAGAGTAGATAAACTAAGCGCTTCTTGGATGAATCGTTTTCTCTACGGAGGTTCGGTCATTCGCTAAATATATGAAAATGCAGGAAGCGACAGCATCGCATGTTTGTGACGGGTGAACGATGGCGGGCGTACGCGCAAGAGGGCTATCCTTTTAGTAGAATTCTCTACTGAAGGGGTAGCTCTTCCTGTTTATCTGTTCAGAATATGTACTCTCCACATAAAAAAAGGGCAGTACCATCGGCCATTTTCTTGGCTCTTGGGACACCCCTTCTTCGCTTATTGATTAATTATGGCAAAATCACATTGGCTGATACAGGAACCTTAACCCATGCTTTTCCTAGCCAAGTGTAAATTTCTCTCCATTCATTACCCCAAGTATCCGAAATGACTTCACCTGTTGTATCAAGAGTCTGAACGCCAAGCCAGCCTGCTGGAATTATACCTCCGACTGAAAAGTAGAAAGGTGTTTTCTCAGTCAGCACTATTTGCGGTGTAGCTGGACTCATATCCGCTGGAGTAATAATGGTTTCAAAAGAATTGCTGTAAGTGCTTCCAGTTACGGTTGCAGGAGCCGTAGTAGTTCCTGTTACTTCAGCTGCTGAAGCTGTAGCTGCAATGGAAGCCATAAGTCCTAAGGCTACTGTAAGGCTGGCGATTTTTTTCATGTTTGGTTCCTCCTGTGGGGGTTGGATGTATTTTTTTCCAAAAGCGCTGTTTGTTAATAAGCTAGTAAACGTAATTGATGCGTGATGAACCACCCATTCAACATTTCTTATTTTCTCAAGTGACATCTGTGCAGGAATGACCTATACTTTCTGCATGATGAATAAGATATATGGATAGATATGGGAGGGATACAACAGTCACACCATTAATAAGAGGGGCTACATAGATCTGCCTCTGCGTCCCGTGAAGAGAGAAATTACAAACAGAACCAGGAAGACGAAGAACAGGATCTTAGCAAGACCAGCAGCGGCAGCTACTAGGTTGAAGAAACCAAAGATACCGGCGATTACTGCGACTACAAGTAGTATTGCGGACCATTTTAACATTACATATCACCTATCCTTTTTTGATTAATGTAGTCATTGTATAAACGGGGACTTTGATTTTGAAACAAAAGGGAAGAGGGACTCTTGACAACGCTCGACAAGATGTTTCGGCTTATGGGACCAGGGGTAACTATGCAGTATACAAGGCTGATTAGCCGATATTTATGAGATATGGAAGGGGTTATGAATATGATCATTGAACTTAGTGTAGCACTCGTCGCAATTGCATTCGCAGTACTTGTTTTCTTTTTAATTAAAACTTTAAAGTCGGCAAAGGATTCACTCGACAAAGTCAGCCAAACCTTGGTGGAAGTACAGAAGACGATGGATGAGCTTACTTATGAAGTGAAAACGACGGTCAGACACGCAAATGAAATCACTGCCGATGTACAGCATAAGATTCAGAAGATTGACCCAGTCATCGATTCTGTCAAGAATCTGGGTGATGTTATGAATGAGCTAACCTTAACAGTCAAACAAGTGTCAGTCACAGTGATCGAGAAATATCGTAAATCGCGTGAGCTGAAGGAGAAAAGTAAGGAAGTCTCTATAAAAGAAGCTCCGCTAACTCCTGCTGAAGAACGTACTGTTAACTCCTATGATGCCATTTATGCTGAGAAGTCACCGGGAAAAATAGCTACAGTGCTAAAAGGTGTAGACGTAGCTGCAACTCTTTGGAAGAAATTTCGTCATTAAGCATAAGATAGTAAGGCTTCTGTAATCGGTGGCTGCAGATAAGAAAGGTGGGACACAACATGAACATGATGATCCTTTTATTTGGTCTTCTTTTCCCATACTTTGATGCGTCTCCACAGTTGGTGCCTATCTCTACTTTTATTGAACAACCTAAGTCGGTTCTCGCATTTGAACATGCTTCAGAATCCAGCCCATATATAAATCGCTTTGATTCTCTGCAAGGTGTCGCTTTATACACCACAAAGGAAGAACTGCTTCTGACCAAAGGCAATCCGCTTGCGGTGACAAATGATCCATTGCTAGAGACAGTGGAGTACCATTACGCAGATGTGACAGTGGGTGTGGGCGAGGGTGTTGTACTTTATGTACATGTTGCACCTCCGCAAGCACAGCAGTTCGGTTTACATGTAGATGGCGTAGAAATCGATCCTTTAACAGATAATCTGCAAGATACTCTGGGCAAACCGTATTTTATAGCCGAAGATGGGGATGTATACCTGAGAGGGAATAACGCACTCAAAATATATCGAAATTTGGCGGGTGAATTTGAAGGAATTGATTTATTTGATAGTATTTCTTCCTAATCTGTTTCATATTTGAGCAAATTGGTTAATAAACATAGGCTGTCTTTAGAATAGAGTAACCTCCAGCCCCACTAGGTATAGTGGGGCTGGAGGTTACTTTGCTGAATACGTAAATTGATCCTATGACTATATTTACATATTATGAAAATAGAAATAACACTGTGAAATAGCGTATGATATAGTTAGTAGGTTTGCAGAATTTTACGGTCGTAATACTAATCGTGTGAGGTGAAGATGATGAGAATCTTAATCGTGGATGACAATCCGACTAATGTTATCATTATCCGTGAAATCCTGAAAAAAGAAGATTACCGAAATTTCGTAACCGCATCCTCTGCCAAAGAGATGCTGGAACGGCTTGGAATCGGTTCGGGGAGTGAAGATGGACGTCCCCGGATGTCAGATATTGATCTGATTTTACTGGATATGATGATGCCAGAAATGGATGGGATCGAAGCATGTCGTGTTGTGCAGCAATACGAACATCTTAAGGATATTCCAATAATAATGGTTACAGCTGTAGGCGATTCTAAGAAATTGGCCGAAGCGCTGGATGCAGGTGCAGTAGATTATGTTACGAAACCTATTAATAAAGTGGAGCTAATGGCCCGGATTCGGCTTGCTCTGCGGTTAAAACGTGAGAAAGATTGGCATAAGGAACGGGATCAGCGGATTCAGGAGGAATTGAGACTGGCTGCACTCGTGCAGAATGCTGTACTCAGCCTACCCCTGCAGGAAGAGAATTTCGAGGTGCATGCTATCTATCAGCCTTCCTCTGAATTGGCGGGTGATTTATATGCCTGGTATCCCCTTGGAGATGGCCGATATGGCGTAATCCTCCTGGACATTATGGGACACGGTATATCGTCCTCTCTTTTTTGCATGTTCCTTGCGTCAGTATTAAAGGATACGGTAACTACCTATGTAGAGCCGGAAAAGGTAATTCAGGAACTCAATCGAAGGTTTAACCAACTTTATATTGAGAAAAAGCTGATTCAATATTATTTTACGACGATTTATCTTGTGATCGACACTCGTATAAAGCGTATTGACTACGTTAACGCCGGGCATCCACCTGCGCTATTTTTTGAAGGCGCAGCTAAGACTCCGGTCTTGCTGGAAAGTAATTGTCACCCTGTAGGCCTGTTTGAACGGATTGATATTCAGCCTCAGAGCTTGACCTACGAAGATGAAGGGCATTTGGTTCTCTATACAGATGGTCTGCTGGAGCTGGTTGAGGGTGAACAGGAAGAGCAGCTGAAGTTTATGATTAAGCATTTAAATGTTGAGCATGAATGGAAGGAAGAAACTATACGGGCTGCTTTTTTCAATGCTGATGTTCCTAAAGAGCGTGACGATGACAAATGTATAGTGTGGATCTCACTGAAGAAGGGAACAGAATGAGGATGAAAATAAAGGCTAAACTCTTAATTGGTTTTAGTGCGATGCTGGCGATTATGCTGGCACTTACTATGATTGGATACGATCGTTTGGATTATATGAATGGTCAGCTTGAGGGTTACCAGGATAGATATATGAAGGGGCGCTCTTCTTCAGGTATGCGTGGAGAAGTGAATGATATGGCGCGCATATTAACGACGACCATGTTAAGCGCGGATACATCAACGGTAGAATCACAAAAAAAAGAGATTGATAAAAAAATAGCTAAGGCGAATGAGCACTACGACAAAATAAAAGAATCAATGACTAGCGCTGAAGAGATGCAGATCGTTAATCAAATTGATGATTCTTATACGATCTATCTAAATTATCAGGAAAAAATATTGAAGCTGCTATCAGCTGGTTATTTCCAGAATGCCAGCACGTATTCTAACACAGAGGGACAAGCGATTCAGAATGCCGTGTTAAATGCTCTGAACAGTCTCTCTGATTATAATGCCTTTATTATGAATGAAGAGAGCGCAAAAGCTAAAGATGCCTATCAAAGCTCTACTCAGATGGTCATCTTGATGATGATTGTGGGCCTGCTACTTGGACTTGGAGTTGTTTTATGGATCATTCCAAGCATTACGCGGGGGCTTAATGTCGTTTCGATGATGATTACCAGCTTTGGCAACGGCAGAATTCGGGCCATAAGGCGCATAAAGGTTACTTCGAAAGATGAGATTGGTGAGGTTGCCCTTGTCTTTAAGAAAATGGCGTTAGATCTTGAAGAGAAACAGCAAATGGAACAGGCTTATGCACAGGCACAGAATGATCAATCCTGGCTGAATGCAAATGTTGCTCAGGTGACAGAACTTCTCCGGGGGGTTAGCTCATTGGATCAGGTCTCACAGACCTTTATCAACGAGTTCACCCCTGTGCTCGGAGCCCAGTTTGGAGCTGTGTATTTGAAGGATGCTAATCGTCCCGATTTTTTACGAAGCAGTGGTTATTATGCAGTAGATAACGATAAGAAACCAAAGGAAGGTTTTTTGATTGGAGAAGGGCTTGTAGGACAAAGTGCGCTTGATATGCACCCAATCAGATTGGAGCGGGCTCCTGAAGATTATATCTCCGTGAAATCCGGCTTTGTGGATTCACAGCCAGGATATATTTCCATTCATCCGCTTATTTTTGAAGACGAGCTGCTCGGTGTAGTAGAATTCGCTTCATTCCAGCCATTTAGCAGTCTGAAAAATGATTTGCTGCAACAACTTGCGAATAATTTAAGCATTATTTTCAATAATATTAGTCGTCGTCTGATTGTAGAGAAATTACTGCGTGAGTCACAAGCACTTACGGAAGAACTGCAATGTCAGTCAGAGGAGCTGCAGACTCAGCAAGAAGAACTGCGCCGTTCTAATGAGAACTTGGAAGAGCAGACAGATGCGCTTAAGCGTTCAGAAGAACTGCTGCAACGTCAGCAGGAGGAACTGGAGCATTACAATACGGAACTCGTCGCCAAGACTCGTGCACTAGAGGAGCAAGTGCAGGAGGTTGAGGAGAAAAAAGATGAAATTGAGCATGCTAAGGTTCAGCTAGAGAAACAGGCTATGCAATTATCCGTGACTAGTAAATATAAATCGGAATTTATGGCGAACATGTCCCATGAATTGCGGACGCCGCTCAACAGTCTGCTGATCTTGTCTCAGCTGCTTACTGAGAACAAGGATGGTAATCTAACGGAGAAACAGGTTGAATTTGCCCATACGATTTACATGTCAGGTGCTGATCTGCTTAAAATGATTGATGAAATTCTCGATCTATCCAAGGTTGATGCAGGAAAAATGGAACTGAATCATGAAGAAATTAAACTGACTGAGCTGAAAAGCTTTGTGAAGCAGAATTTTGCTCCGCAGGCGATCAAAAAAGGACTCTCCTTACGGATAGCCTTTAACGAGCCGCTGCCAGATAGCGTAATTGCCGATAGTCACCGGTTGAAGCAGGTTTTAAGAAACCTGCTTTCCAATGCCTTTAAATTTACAACCGAAGGTTTTATCGAGTTTTCAGTTAGCCCGGCAGATAATAATCTCTTGCCACTAAATCTGCCGAGTGATAATGAATATATTGCTATTGCTGTGAAGGACAGTGGCATTGGTATTCCGGCTGACAAAACAGATATTGTATTCGAAGCCTTCCAGCAGGTAGACGGAACAACCAGCCGTAAATATGGAGGCACGGGGTTGGGATTGTCGATCAGCCGTGAATTGGTTCGTATAATGGGTGGCGCTATCGTGCTCGAATCCCGTGAGGGACAAGGCAGTACCTTCACTTTATATTTGCCGGTGAAGGCAAATTACAGTAAACAACGTGCAGAAATAGAAGCTGCGGTGTCCAAAGAGGATTCCACATATGATGAATATATTGGAGACATGCTTCCAACCTTAGTGCCAGCAGCCGTTAACGTACCCCTTCCACAACTGACAATTGAGGATGACCGTGACAATTTGACGGCGAATGACAAAGTCCTGCTTATTATTGAAGATGATGAAAGCTTTGCGAAAATCTTGTTAGACATGGCTCGTGGGCGCAGATTTAAAGGTTTAGTAGCGCTTCAAGGCGATATAGGACTGCAGATGGCAAAAACTTATTTGCCAGATGCGATCATTCTCGATATACAGCTGCCTGTAATGGACGGCTGGACCATTCTTAGAGAGCTGAAAAGTGCATCTCAGACCCGTCACATTCCTGTTCATGTTATCTCAGTGAACGATGAAGTGAAGCAAGGATTAATGATGGGAGCTATGGCGTATCTTAGAAAACCATCTTCAAGAGAAGCATTGGAGCGGGCTTTCTCACAAATTGAGAACTATACGTCCAGCACAGTGAAGTACCTTCTGATTGTTGAAGATGATGAGATTCAACGTCGTTCCATTATGGAATTGATTGGTCACGATGATGTAGCTATCACCGCGGTATCAACCGGCAATGAGGCACTGATGGAGCTGCGCAAGCAGAGATATGATTGTATGGTTCTGGATCTTATGCTTGGGGATATGAACGGCTTTGAATTGCTGGATCAGATTCGTGATGATGAAGAATTAAATGATCTTCCTATTATTATTTATACAGGTAAGGATTTAGATAGCAAAGAAGAGACACAGCTCCGCAAGTATGCTGAATCCATAATTATTAAGGATGTTCGTTCTCCGGAACGACTACTGGATGAGACAACGTTGTTCTTGCACCGGGTAGAAGCCAATCTTCCGGAAGATAAACGTAAAATTTTGCAGAAGCTGCATAACAAAGAAGAGTTATTCGAAGGGAAGAAAATACTGCTCGTCGATGATGATATTCGTAATGTTTTTGCACTCTCTAGTGTACTGGAAGAATACCACATGGAAGTGAAGTTTGCGGAGAATGGACGTGAAGCGCTGGAAATGCTGGTAGAGCAAGAAGATTTTGATCTCGTGCTTATGGATATGATGATGCCGGAAATGGACGGATATGAAGCTATGCGCCGAATCCGTGAAATGCCGCAATATCAGAAACTGCCTATTATTGCGCTTACCGCCAAAGCAATGAAAGAGGATCGCGCCAAATGTATTGAAGCGGGAGCTTCTGATTATATGAAGAAACCGATCGCAACAGGTCAACTTCTTTCGTTAATGCGTGTCTGGTTGTATTCGTAAACTCAAATTTGGGGTAATACCTTTTTAAGAACTAACATGACTAGAATTACGGTGTGTTAATAAGGGAGTCGGGATAACAATGAAAGCGATAGAACACGGATATGAGGAGCAGCCCGTTATGGTAGGAAGTGACGAGTTGGAGCAAATTGAGATCGAGCTGCTCCTTGATGGAGTACACCGTTTATATGGATATGATTTCCGGAATTATGCGTTGCCTTCTTTGAAGCGACGTATCTGGCATCATGTGCATGCGGAGAATGTACACAGCATATCCGCGCTGCAAGAAAAGGTGCTGCATGATCGTGCCTGTTTTGAACGATTTGTCTATAGTCTCTCCATTCCGGTTACCGAAATGTTTAGGGACCCGGGGTTATTTTTAACGTTTCGCCAGAAGGTAGTTCCGTTGTTGAGGACTTATCCCTATATTCGTATCTGGCATGCTGGATGCTCCACTGGTGAAGAAGTATACTCTATGGCCATCCTGCTTCATGAAGAAGGGCTTTACGATAAGGCTCGGATTTATGCCACAGATATGAATGAGCGTTCTTTACAGCAGGCTAAGGAAGGCGTCTATGATATTAGCAGAATGAAGCAATACACTAAGAATTATTTGGAGGCGGGAGGTACCCGGGCATTCTCTGAATACTATACAGCGAAGTATAACTCGGTTATTTTACAGCCATATTTACGCAAAAACATTATATTCGCTGAGCATAACTTGGCTACAGATACTTCTTTTAATGAGTTTAATGTTATTTTCTGCCGCAATGTGATGATCTATTTCAATGATGAGCTGCGGGATCATGTTCACGGCTTGTTTCATGAAAGTTTAAGTCGTTTTGGAATACTTGTTCTAGGCTCTAAAGAATCCATTCACTTTACGAAGTACAGCGATTGTTATGAGTCTTTGGACAGAGTAGAAAAAATATACCGTAACATAAAATAACGCATGAAGGAGGGTGGTCCTATGGGGTTTCAAGAACCAATTCATATACTACTAGTAGATGACCGTCCTGAAAATCTGCTGGCGCTGGAGGCGGTACTTGAAAGCCAGCATTATGAGCTAGTCAAAGCCACCTCCGGCGAAGAAGCGCTGCGGTGTTTGTTAAGGTATGATTTTGCTGTCATCGTACTGGACGTGCAGATGCCAGGTATGGATGGGATCGAGACCGCAAAGTTGATTAAAGCCAGAGAAAAAACAAAGGAAATTCCGATTATCTTTATCTCTGCGAATAGTAAGGAAGCGGAGCATTTATTCGCGGGCTATTCTGCAGGGGCTATTGATTATATGGTCAAGCCCTTCATTCCACAAATTCTGAAGTCTAAGATACAAGGTTTTGTCGAGATGTATATTACGAGCAAGAAGCATCAGACTCAGACCATGCTGCTGCAGCAAAAGACGAAAGAACTGGAAATCATAAATAGTGAGCTCGTAAAGGCTAAGGAAGAGGCGGAGATCGCCTCCAAAGCGAAGTCGGAATTTCTGGCTATGATGAGTCATGAGATTCGTACACCAATGAATGGCGTAGTGGGTATGATTGATTTATTAATGGAGACTGACCTTGCTCCTGAGCAGAAGGAGTATTCCGAGATCATTCGGAAAAGTGCAGACACGTTGATTACGGTGATAAACGATATTCTTGATTTCACCAAAATGGAATCCGGTAAAATGGAAATCGAAGAGCAGCTGTTCGAACTTCGCACATGTATTCAAGAGGTGTTCAGCCTCTTTTCGGTGGAAGCGGGAAAAAAGAACCTGGAGCTTGCTTATTTTATCGATCAGAAGTTGCCTAGACTTTTATATGGAGATATGGCCCGTTTACGCCAAGTATTAATTAATCTGATTGCTAACGCAGTTAAATTTACGAATCAAGGCGGTGTCTATTTAGTCGCTTCCATCAAAGAAACATCTGGGAACAAGGTAGAAGTCGAGTTCACGATCATGGATACAGGGATTGGTATTTCTCCAGAGAAATGCGACCGATTGTTCCAACCGTTCTCACAGCTGGATTCTTCAATGACACGGAAATACGGGGGAACAGGGCTTGGTTTAGCCATATGTAAATCCCTTGTAGGCATGATGGGCGGAGAAATACGGGTAGAATCCATGGAGCAAAAAGGAGCTACCTTTATTTTTACGATACAAGCATCCGTACCTGGAGAAGATTTGACAGGAGGTTATCAAGAAGAGGAATCGCCTCATCTTCTTCTTAATCAGGAGAGCAGAAGCCGAATCCTTGTTGTAGATGACCATCCTATCAATCAGCGTCTGATGGTTAGCATGCTAGATAAGCTCGGCTATGAAGCTGATATGGCTGAGGACGGGAAACAGGCTGTGCAAATGGCGCTTAAGCAGCCCTATGATTTTATCTTTATGGATCTCCAAATGCCAGTAATGGATGGCCTGGAGGCAACCGCTCAAATCCGTCGAGAAGGCGGTCCGGCGGCTGAGAAGACTATTATTATTGCAATGACTGCGAATGTCATGGATGGCATCCAGAATCGCTGTAAAGCCTCAGGAATGGATGACTATATCAGCAAGCCACTTAAGATGAGTAGTATTAAGCAGATTATCTCTCGGTATTCTAGCAGCGATAATCGGATGGTTGAAACAGATACATCTATTTTTCAGGCGTAACCCAAGATTTACTAGTTTATATTTTAATGTTATTTGTTTCAAAGGTAGGACTATGAGGTTATTAATATAGAAAATATTTATCAGGAGAGATCGTCTATGAACACGCATAAAAGTAATAAGTTTCACGCTAAGACAGAGACAAAAGAAAGTGTATGTACGGTTTTCCTGAATGGTGAACTTGATCTATCCGTGGCTTCCGATTTCCGTTTGGTAATGGAGCCGCTTGTAGGTGATACGAAGCATGATTTAGTAATAAATCTTAAAGAATTAAAATACATCGATAGCACGGGTATTGGTATTCTACTTTCGATCCTGAAATCAAGACAAGGTATGGACGTTAAGTTTATGGTTGAGGATGTTCCTCCCCAAATTCAGAAGCTGTTTGACATGACTGGTATTACCAAGTTTTTTGCCTCCCAAGAGAATTCCCACTAGGAAAGGATAGAACAAAGAATGAGTGATGATGTGCAAAAAGTAATTCTTCAGCTGCCGGCTAGCGCAGAGTATGTGGATATTGTTAGGTTGAATTTATATGGTATTGCTTCAAAAATGGGCTTCACCTACGAAGATATTGAAGATATGAAGGTAGCTGTATCAGAGGCGTGTAACAACTCAGTATTGTACGCCTATGGACAACAAGACGGAATGGTTGATGTAATCTTTGAGGTGGGTGAAAGTGCCCTATCCATTACAGTCAAAGACGAGGGGGAGAGCTTTGACGGTTTGGAAGACTCGTCCAGTGAGCGTATGACACTGCATGATAAAGAGTTAAGTGACGTTCAGGTCGGCGGTTTAGGGTTCTACTTAATGCAAGCGTTGATGGATGACGTGAGCGTCGTAAGTGAGGCCGGAAGAGGGACGGTAGTAACTTTGAAGAAGCACCTTAACTTTAGCGAGGAAAAGGTATGAGTGATAAGGTGACTCCCCCCGAGTCCATGAATGAAGCAGTCACCCAAATTTGGGAATATCAGCAGACTAAGGATAATGAACGCGCAACAGTGCTGATTAAGAAATATGAGCCTATGGTAAAAATGGCTGCTGGAAAAATTTCTCGCAACCGCCCCGACTTGTATGAGGATTTATATCAGGTCGGGCAAATGGCGCTCATCCGGTTATTACAGCAATATGATATTAGCCTTGGAATCCCTTTTGAGCCCTATGCGATGAAAAGCATGATTGGACATATGAAGAATTTCCTACGTGATAAATCTTGGTACATACAGGTACCTAGACGGATAAAAGAAAAGGGAGCACTTGTTCAACACGCGATTGACGAACTAACAGTAAAGCTGGAACGTTCGCCTGCGGTGGATGAGATTGCTCATTATCTTGATTTGTCTGTTGAAGAAACTGTAGAAGTACTGGCGGGCAGAGAATGTTATCATTACGTCTCCCTAGACTCGCCCCTTTCTCAAGAGGAGACAGGAGCCACACTAGGCGAGCTGATCAGCTCTGACGCAAATGATTACGAGACCGTAGAGAAACGTATGGATTTGCAGCAAGCACTAGGTCAATTGAAGGAACAGGAGCAGCAGGTGCTGCTGTTAGCGTTCCAAGATGGACAATCCCAGCGGGCGATCGCCCAGAAGCTGGGGGTATCACAGATGAGCGTTTCACGCATACAGAAGCGGGCCACTGAGAAGTTAAAGCAGATTATGGCCAACTCTTCCTATTGAGTTCCTGTATGGGTAATATACATTTTCGACGATAAGGACATGCCTCTCTCCGCTGACTGGAGACCCGCATGTCCTTTATTTGTATACTGTTGTAGACTTATTCCCCCGCTTGTCCGTCCAACCTAGAGGATTAGACGGACAAGCGGGGGAAGCGGTCGATAGTTGGGGAATAGATTGATAGTCTTGCGGTTAGCTATTAGCATCAATGTATTTTTTAATTTCGCCAAGATACTCTCCGATTACTGGAACATTAAGAAAAAGACTAAGAATGTAGCCTAATAAACCAAGGACTACAAATGTTCCGAGAGATAGTCCAAGTCCCCGAGATATACCGGCCATCAGGTTTGTGATGATTCTTTTTTTCGGATCTGAATAGTTGTCGAGAATGTCTTTGAATTCTGATTTTTCCAGTGAGTGAGCGATCTTATCAAGACGACTGTTTAAGCGTTTCACTTCATGTCGCAACTCGAAAGGATGTTCATCAATTTCATAAGGTTTTGTTTGGTTATTTGAATCTGCCATGCGCCATCCCTGCTTTCTATAGCCCGAACGGGCATTAATTAAATGTCTAGTTGTATCTGCTGATGTGAATAAAGGTGTAACTAAACAACAGCCAGCTGCGGTCAGCTGGCTGTTGTTTGTTAAAGTGATAGCTGTATGATGCCGCAGATTAGTAATTGGATTTATAGGAGGATTTTACATCCTCTTTCGCATCCTTAGCCTGATTGGCAACCTCTTTAGAGGATGCTTTAGCTTCATCAGCTACGTCTTTAGAGGCGTCTTTAACATCCGAGCTTACATTGCTTGAGGCTTCACTTACAGTGTCACCAATTTTACTTCCAGCCTCTTGAAGAGTGGCGGCAATTTGTTGTTTGCTGTCACTGACAGTGGTATAGATATCAGAAGCTTTATCTGACACCGTACTAGCCAAATCGGTTGCTTTTTCGCCAACGGTTGTCGCAATAGCTTTGGTTTTGTCAGTTACGGCACCAGCAACTTCTTTGGTCTTGTCTGTAGCTTGAGAAAGTTTATCTGACAGATCACTGCGCATTTCACGACCAGGCTTTGGTGCAAATAGCAGGGCTGCTGCGGCACCAATTAAGCTACCAATAAAGATACCTTTTAATAAGCTGCTTCCGTTCTCTACTTCATGTTCTACGTTACTCATCACCAATCACTCCTTATAATTTATCTTACTTCGTATATAAACTTTGGCGTATGGGCTGAAACAGTTGAAGAGCAAGGGAGAGATTACGGGAGTTTAAGGGAGGATACGGTAACCTAGAGGGCTTTAGGTCATATAAACCGCGTTTTTAAGGCTTTATCAACATTTGTTTATGCGCAAAAAGAAGGCGAAGACAGGCTGTGATATGCAGCATATGTCTCCATCCTTCCACGATTGAATTTATAATGTTACGGATTAATCATTAACGGCTTGGAGTACCGCATAGCCGAATTCAGGCAGATTCAGATGCAGCTGGGATGTGGAGGTTTCAGTCCGCTTCTGCGTCTTTAGATTTACCCATATCGTGTCTGCTCCGGTTACAGGAATGATGACTTCGGCCATAACATCTTCATTGTTCAATACGATTATGAACCGGCTTTGTTTGTCCCACCGCTCATATACAAGCAGCTTTGGATAACCCGGAATCTCCAGCGCTTTAAATCCACTGCTCCGGAATGCGGGATGAGATTTACGAAGGCTGATCGTCCAGCGATAGTATTCGAACAATTCTTGATTCTGTTTCTGTGAGTCCCACTCCATACATTTTCGGTTGTCCGGATCGTATCCGCCATCCATGCCGATTTCATCGCCATAATAAACACAGGGTGCTCCTTGAAAGGTCATCTGGAACAAAACGGCCAGCTTTAACTTCCTGATGTCACCGCCACAAAGTGTCAGGAAACGAACTGTATCATGGCTGTCTAGCAGATTAAAGGCGGCTTCCGTAATTTGCTGCGGATAATTCGCTAGCATAGTAGCAACCGACTGAGAGAATTGTGCAGCATTGATCTGTCCGTGAGCGAAAAAATTAATTTGAATATTCGTTAGCGGGTAATTCATAACGGCGTCAAATTGATCGCCAAGCAGCCACGGCAAGGAATCATGCATGATTTCTCCTACGAGATAGGCTTCTGGATTAATGCTTTTGATCGCACTGCAGAATTGCCGCCAGAACGAATGGGAGACTTCATTTGCGACATCAAGCCGCCAGCCGTCTATACCGATTTCCTCGATCCAATAGCGGCCTGCATTCAGTAGATATTCTATGACTTCAGGATTCTCAGTGTTGAACTTAGGCATGATAGGCTCAAATGCAAAGGTGTCATAGGTGGGAATTCCGTCGATGACCTGTGGCGGCCACTCGCGTACATGGAACCAATCCGCATAACGTGAAGATTGCCCGTTCGCGAGCAGATCAACAAATGGCGGGAAGGTATGACCGCAATGATTAAAGACACCGTCCAGGATGACACGGATGCCTTTGGAGTGACAGGAGTCCACAAGCTCTTTCAGCAATGTATTGGTGCCAAAATGAGGATCGACCAAATAATAATCTTTTGTATCGTATTTATGATTGGTGGTTGCCGCAAATAAAGGATTAAAATATATAGCATTGATGCCCAATTCACAGAGATAATCCAAATGATCTAGTACACCCTGTAAGTCCCCTCCGAAGAAATTCCGAGGACTCGGCGTGCCGCCCCATTCCAATACATCTGTCGGATCGTTGGTGGGATCCCCATTCGCGAAACGCTCCGGGAATATTTGATAAAATACTGCATCTTTCACCCACGATGGAGGGGAGTGCACATCTTCACGATTCAAAAATGGAAAGTCGAACAAGCCCTCATATACCACAGCAGGTGGCTCTGGATAAAAACCTTTTTCCAAAAAATAAAGAACTTCGTCTTTGTCATAAAGCGCAAAGTAATACGCGAGTCTGCGGTAAACGGGACGGACGGAGGCTTGCCAGTAATCGAACAAGCCGTCAGAAGCGAGGCGCTGCATTGGAATGACCTCATGCGTTTTGTCCCAGCCAAATTTATCTCCACAGAAAAGATCGATCTGTGATACGTTGTCCCGCTTAGTTCTTATGCGAATATGAAGTGTAGACTCATCGTAGGCATATGACCAATTTTGTCCCATACGGTGATAAACGGCTTCCGGTTGAATCATACTCACTTTCCATCCCTTCAGGCATGTAAACGCAAAAAAGGGCCAACCTCATGATTTTCAGAGGTTGAACCCTTGGCGGTTTCATTGCCTTTAAATTTGTCTGCATCTTACCATAACCCTCAAGAGCAAAGCAAGAGGTTATTTCACAAGAAATTACAATATGGAATATTTAGTATGTGGTAGGGATAAAGAGAAAATAAAAGAAAAGAAAAGATAAACGTTGTTAAACCGTCTTTTTTGGACTTATACTCTGATTGCAATCAAAATTATGGATATTATAGAATGAGGGCGAACGAACTTGATTTTTCATAACACGCATTCAAATTAAAGGCACTGTTACCTGGAAAGGTACAACCTCGGCACTTTGTGCAAATGAGGTTGTACCTTTTTTATATGCTTTTTTTCAATGCGGGTTAGGTTTAATCACTCATGAACGAAGGGGAGATGAGCAAATGAAGAAGAGTAAACGTTCCAAAATGCAAGCGGTAACATTTAGTTTAGTCCTATGCCTGCTGTTAACTTTGACGGTCACCGCATGCGGTTCAGGCAATGGGAACTCCGCATCAAAGCCGAATTCGAGTCCGAATTCCGCAGTGAACGAGCCGGGGGGAACCGCAAATGAGACAAATACTTCCGGAGAGAATACCACCGATGAGGAAATGAAACCAGAAGCAGGGGCCAAACTGATGGTCTGGGAAGCCAAGGAGCAGCTTGAGTACATGAAGCAGGTTGCTGCTGATTTCGAAAAAGAATATGGTGTTCCCGTCACAGTTGAGGAAATGGCAGGTGGTGATCAAGGCGCAAGACTGGCGACGGATGGTCCGTCTAAACTTGCTGCAGATGTGTTGACTCTGCCCCATGACCAGATCGGGCAAGCCGTAAAAGCAGGGCTGCTTTTGCCAAATGATGTTTTTGAGGAAGAAACCAAATCAACGATGGTGGCAACAGCCGTTCAGGCATCGTCTTATGATGGCATTCTTTACGGTTATCCTAAATCGGTAGAAACCTATGCGCTGTTCTACAACAAGGACCTGATTCCTGACGCTCCTAAAACGTGGGATGATGTGATTGCTTTTGCAGATACGTATAACAATCCGAAGGAAAACAAATTTGCAATCATGTGGGAATTCGTCGGATATTACAGCTATCCGTTTATTGGCAGCTTCGGCGGATATATTTACGGAGACAACAATACGAATTTCAAGGATATTGGATTGAACAATGAAGGCACTATCAAAGGGTTTACGTTTCTGCAGAGCCTCAAAAAAATTCTGCCTTTGAATGCAGGAGATATCACTTATGACGTGAAAACACAGTTGTTCCAAGAAGGTAAGCTGGCGATGAATATCGACGGGCCGTGGTCCATAGCGGCGTTTAAGGAAAATGTTAACCTGGGTGTGGCTCCTCTTCCAAAGGGACCTGACGGTCAAGACAGTCTTTCTTTCTCCGGGGTCAAATCGTATTATGTCAACTCATATACGGAATATCCAGTCGCAGGCCGTTTGTTCGCACATTTTGCAAGCAACAAGGAGAATCAGCTTAAGAATTTTGAGATGACGGGAGCGATTCCTGCGAGTATAGAGGCTGGAGAAGCGCCGGAAATCAAAGATGACCCTATTATTGGCGGATTCTTCGAGCAATTCCAAAATTCCGTTCCAATGCCTTCCGTTTCAGAAATTAAATCGGTCTGGGAACCCCTAAAAGCAGCGTTTGTGTCCCTGTGGAACGACTCAAATCTTGATGTTAAACAGACGCTGGATCAGACTGTAACCACGATTCAGGCCGATCTGGAGTCGAAGTAAAGGGCAGGTGATTTAACCATGAGGAAGAAAACAGGCGCAGCGCTACTCTCGACTATTATTCCGGGACTGGGCCAGTTCTACAACCGGCAGTGGCTGAAAGGATTGGTATTCCTGCTGGTGGGGTCTGCTGGAATCTACTATATTGCTCATGATCTGATGGGACATTTGCATGGCTTAATTACGCTTGGTGAATTTCCAAGCCGTATGGTCAAGGTAGGCAAATTAACCCGGATGGTGGAAGGCGACCACTCCATTTTTATGATGATCAATGGTCTAATGGCATTGCTGGCGCTGCTCTTTTATACAGCTTTTCATTTACTGAACATCAGAGATGCATTCCTAGTTGGAGCTGCACGGGACCGGAAAGAGCCCATTCATTCATTCGCTGAATCGCTCAGAGCTATGGGGCGGAGGAATTTTGCCTATCTTGTCCTCGCGATTCCCTTTGTGGCCGTGGTTTTTCTGACGATATTACCACTTGTTTTTTCGGTGCTACTGGCGTTTACGAACTATGCCGACCCGATTTTACCGCCAGCACATCTAGTAGACTGGGTGGGCTTCGGTAATTTTAATAAAATGCTTAGTCTGGATGTCTGGAGTTCCACCTTTGGTGGAGTGCTGACTTGGACCTTGATCTGGGCGGTTATTGCTACTGCGACGACTTACATTGGAGGTGTGCTTATTGCAGTACTTATTCACCAGCCCCGTGTCCGCTGCAAAAAGCTTTGGCGCACACTTCTGATCGTTCCTTTCGCTATTCCCAATATGATTTCTCTGCTCGTCATGCGCAATATGTTCAATAATCAATTCGGACCGATCAATAGTTATTTAAGAGCCTTGGGACTGGAGGGTGTGGCCTGGCTAACCAATCCTTTCTGGGCTAAGGTCACTGTAATTCTGGCTAATATGTGGATCGGCATTCCGGTGACCATGATTCTGGCCTTTGGAGTGCTGACAACAATTCCGAAGGATATGTATGAAGCGGCAGAAGTAGACGGTGCTGGGTCATTTTATAAATTCCGCATGATTACGCTGCCCATGGTATTGTTCGCAACCGCACCTATCCTGATTATGCAGTTTGCCGGCAACATTAACAGCTTTAATGTCATTTATCTAATGACTAATGGAGAACCGGTTAATCCTAACTACCAGTACGCGGGCCACACTGACCTGCTGGTGACTTGGCTTTATAAACTGGCGCTGAACCAGTCACAGTACAGCTTTGCTTCTGTCATCGGGATTGTCATCTTCCTGATGGTCGCGACATTCTCCATCTGGAGCTACCGGCGGACGCGATCCTTTAAAGAGGAGGATATGATTGCATGAAGCTAAGACTGACGGAAGCGTTAAAAACGTTTGGATGCCATTTATTGCTGATTGTGCTCAGTTTTATTAGTCTTTTCCCAGCTTTCTGGATTATTATGTCTTCGTTCAAAACAGGAAACAGTTTGTTCAGTGACTCATTGATTCCTAAGAATTTCACCTTTGTTCATTACAAGGAACTGTTTGAGCAAACTAAATATTTGCTATGGTTCATGAATACGCTAAAGATTGCGGCGTTGTCTACGCTGCTCGGCACCTTTTTGCTGCTGCTGACTTCGTACGCCATTTCTCGTTATCGATTTACGGGCAGAAAAACTACACTAACCACGCTCCTAGTTCTGCAGATGTTTCCGGGATTTATGGCTATGATTGCAGTTTACGTGCTGCTGAACACACTTGGGCTACTGAATTCTCATTGGGCACTTGTGCTCGTGTACAGCAGCGGTGCTATTATCACGAATGTTTTTGTGGCTAAAGGTTTTTTTGATACGATTCCTAAAAGCTTGGAAGATGCTGCGCGAATGGATGGGGCGAGTCATATGAAAGTATTTCTTTCTATCATGATCCCGTTATCTAAGCCGATGCTCACCTATGCCAGCCTTATGATTTTCAACGGCTGCTTTGTGGATTTTATATTCGCCGACCTTGTATTGCGTACGGAGGATACAAGAACGCTCGCCGTTGGGCTTTACCGGATGGTGAACCAAAGTAACTCAACCGAGTTTACGTTGTTCGCTGCCGGAGCGGTATTGGTCGCTCTCCCAGTCACGCTGCTGTTCATTTTCCTACAGCGTTTCTTGGTGGATGGCCTGACCGCAGGTGCAAGCAAAGGATAAGACGAACTGCGCTACCCTTGTGAGGCTACGCTGAATTCCATAAAAACCGCTTTCTACTCAGAGATCAAGGTTCTGAGAAGGAAGCGGTTTTTTATATTTTATCCGGTTTCTAAAATCTTCTTGGTGGGGACAGGATTGAAGAATAATGAAAATAGGAGTAGAATTCCTCATGGAACCAACACTTAAGGGAGTTTGTAGAGTACTCAAAAATCCCGGAGCACGGGGTTATTTTCTAGCATTTATTAAATGTGAATACTAATAAGTCCTTGTGAGTTATAGAGCATCTAGTTAAAGAGGAGAGAAATCATGGAAACCGTATTAGTACGAGAGTATCGGGCGGATTTGCTGGAATGTGTCCATAGTGGGCATATTGCCATCGTAGGAGAGAACGGAAATTTAAAGGGGTATGCAGGTGATCCGGAATTTGTATCGTTCACCCGTTCAGCTGCTAAACCCCTTCAGGCTATTCCAGGCGTACGTGGGGGGATTGTGGAGCATTACGGCTTTACACCCGCAGAGGTTGCCCTGATGACCGCCTCTCATCGGGGAGAGAGCTACCATGTAGCTGCGCTAGAGAGCATATCCTCCAAGATTGGCATCGATGAGCAACAAATGATCTGTGCAACGAGTTACCCGCTGGATTATTCCAGTAGGGAGAACGCCATTCGTGGTGCGGGCAAAAGAAAGTTCTATCATAACTGTGCGGGCAAGCACATGGGTATCTTATCTTACAGTAAGCTCAAAGGTTTGCCGCTTGAAGAATACTCACAGCCGGAGCAAACGGTGCAGCGTGAGATTATCGACACCATTGCTTATATGGCCGGTGTGGCCCCAGACAGTATCGGTTTAGGTACGGACGGATGCGGGCTGCCGGTATTTGCTCTGCCTCTGACCGCCTTGGCGACGGCCTATTTGAAATTAGCCAATCCGGATTTGATTGCAGATGAAGCTACTCGCAAAGCGGTGACTACTATTACAACGGCAATGAATGCTTATCCGGAGATGGTTTCTGGATCTGGTCGCCTTGATTCTATTCTTTTGGAAGATGATAATATTATTGCTAAGGGTGGATTTAAGGGTGTCTATTGCTTCGGCTTACGCCGTGAGCGACTGGGGATTGCCTTCAAGATTCTGGACGGATCGGAAGAAGAGTGGGGACTTATTGTACAGGGAATTTTAAATCAAATTGGTTATAGTCAGAAAAATACCTTGGAAAAGCTGCGCAATGCATTTTCAGGCGTGATTTACAATGACGGGGGTACACGAGTAGGCCATGCGGATACCGAGTTCAAGCTTAATTTCATAAAGTAGGATCATATAAAAAGAGCCCTTCGACTACGAATCCATCTTCTGGATACGCAGCAAAGGGCTTTTTTCTACGAGAAGCGGTAGTCATCTTTAAAGGACGGCAACATCGGTTCTTCTTGTAATAGGGAGACCTATTATTTATGACGTAGACGGCCGAGTTCGGAGACGAGTGCTTCCACCTGAGAAATACTTAGTCTGTCGCTGCCCATGGCTACCTCATAAACATCATAGATATCTTCATAATGATCTACTGAAAAAGCGGAGGCTTGCATCGCCGCGGCACTGGCCATTTTTAATTTGTTTTTGATAGCCTCGATCATATACTCAACATTTTCCTGACTAGGCTTTGTTAAATCCATTAGGTTAAAACATCCTCTCTGTATACTGATTCATGTATTTTACCATGTTTGGCAGCTTGACCACCATTTTTTTGTCGGGTTCCCTGAAATCATGTTAAATTAAAGGCATGAGATCAAAAATATCATCGAAGGGAGGAAATGTATTGGCAATCAGAGAACAGGGAAGCGGAAAACGCATTAAAATGGACGATGCTGGATTAGTGTCCTTTTTCATGGAAATAGCTGCTCTGCATTCCGCCGAGGAAGTCACGTTCCTGTGCATTGGAACAGATCGGTCTACAGGAGATGCACTCGGTCCGCTGACGGGCAGCAAACTTGTGGAACATGGCTTCCGACATGTAATCGGTACGTTGCCGTCTCCTTGCGATGCAGATAACTTGGTGGCCAGAGTGGCTGAGATTCCCTCCGGGCATATTGTAGTTGCGGTAGATGCTTGTCTGGGTCCTCCGATCGCGCTTGGATATTACTTCGTTTCGAGTGAGCCACTACAGCCTGCACAATCGGTGGGGGCAAATCTTCCAGCCGTAGGTCACTATAGTTTGGCGGCCGTTGTAGATATGAATGGCCCGAAACCCTATAGAACGTTGCAGACCACTCCACTGCATAGAGTGATGGTTATGGCAGAACATATCGCTATAGCGGCAGCAAAAGGATTCGGACTCCAGTAGTACCCATTGGGCACTTAAAAATAAGTTGTCCGTTTCAAGGCGGGCTGTTTTGCTTAATAATAGATATTAGACACATTATCTTAGTATTCTAGAAAGAGGGAAGCAGCCATGGAAAGAGTTCGTTGTGACGGAAGCAATATATGCTACAGTGATCAGGGGAAAGGCGAAGTTATTGTATTGCTGCATGGCTTTTGTGGAAGCGCTGAATATTGGGAACAAGTCATTCCTGTCTTAAGCAGCGGCTACAGAGTGATTGCTCCCGATTTACGTGGTCACGGAGCTTCGGAAGCTCCATTAGGACCTTATAGTATTGAACAAATGGCAGATGATGTTCTGGGTCTGTTAGATTCGCTGGAGATTGCTGAATGCATCATGCTTGGTCATTCGCTTGGCGGATATATTACGCTATCGTTTGCTCAGCGTTATGCTTCTCGATTGAAAGGCTTTGGATTAATTCATTCTACTGCTTATCCAGATAGTGAAGAAGCTAAGGAAAAACGACTGAAGAGTGTCAGCGCGATTCAAAATGAAGGGATTACTCCTTTCGTAGACAGCTTCGTACCAGGATTGTTTGCTGAAGCAACCGCTTCTGCATCTCCACAGCTGCTGGAGCGTGCTAAAGAAATCGGCTACAAAACGCCTCCACAAGGAGCGGCAGGAGCTGCACTGGCGATGCGTGAGCGTCCAGATCGACGGGATGTAATTACGGCCACTACGTTGCCGGTATTGCTTGTTGCTGGCGAGCAGGATGGATTGATTCCTGCTGAACGAACCTTTACTGCGGATAAACCGAATATAACGCAAGCAACGATATCGGGTGCAGGCCACATGAGTCTTTTTGAAGCTCCTGAACGATTAGCCGAGATCATAAAGGATTTTGTTCAGGCTTCCGTTTTAGACAATAGCCGCGTATAAAAAATCATCTACAAAGAGGCAGCACGGCGCCATTATGGCGTGTGCTGCCTCTTTTTTTAAGGGCTATCTAATGATCTGGTATTTTCCTTAACTGGCATAGAATTCGGCAATGGTTTAAGATAAATCAATAGAATAACTTAAGTGGTCTGAGTCCTGAATTTTTTGCTACCACAGTACGGAAAAGGAGGAATTGCATGTTTCGAAGAGACTATATTGTCCGGATGATCGAAGATATGACGGCGATGGTTGCCAAGGTATTTTCTCTAAAGCAGGAACGGAAGACGACAGAAGCTTTATGGGAAATTGATGAGCTGTTGAACCGGCATTTTCCGCTGAATTCACGTCTTTTAAATTCACTATCTGTAGAAGATATCATAGATATGTTTCGTTTTGGCGGTGTGGTTGAGTCCGATAAGCTTCAAGGTCTGGCCAAACTGCTGAAGGAAGAAGGCAGCATTTATGCGGCAAATGGCGATAAGGATGCAGCATTATTTAGAAGTATGAGAGCTTTACACTTATATTTGTACGCGGATCTTCATGGAGCAGACAGGGAGCTGCTGCATATGACTCAGGAAATTGATGAACTCTTGCAGGATGTGCAGGCCTATCGTCTCCCGTCTAAAACGGAGCGGCTACTGTTGGAGTATATGGAGTCGGTAGGACGATATAGTAAAGCGGAGGACAGCCTCTACCGGCTGTGGGAGCAAGGAGAAGATGTTGTAATAGAAGGGGATAAGCTGTACAATCGGCTGCTGCTCAAATCATCTGCAGAATTGGAACAAGGTGCCCTTCCTCTGGAGGAAGTAGAGCAGGGGTTAAAAGAGTGGGGCAGGGTAACAGCGATACGAAAGGAAGCAGGAACCTGATGAATACGATGAATATCCCTTTATATATTATCGATGCTTTTGCAGAACAGGCTTATTCAGGCAATCCTGCGGCGGTATGTTTACTGGAGCATCCCGTCGATGAAGGTTATATGCAGAAGACAGCAGCGGAAATGAACTTGTCAGAGACAGCTTTTCTCTGGCCAGAGGAAGATGGATATCGCTTGCGATGGTTTACACCTAAAGTTGAGGTCAAGCTGTGTGGGCATGGGACTCTAGCAAGTGCGCATGTACTATGGGAGAGCGGATTGCTAGCGCCTGACATGGAAGCAAGGTTCTATACACGCAGTGGGTTGCTCAGAGCTTCTCGTTCAGGAGATTTGATCTCACTGTACTTCCCGCCTTATCAGCTTCAACCCTCTCCTGTAATTTCAGGTCTCGCAGCAGCGCTTGGTATTGCAGAAGCCAATGTGGTGGAAACTATGCGATATGTTGATAATATACTTGTACGACTGGATCAGGAAGCCCGGGTTCGCGAACTCAGCCCTGACTTCGGAGCTTTATCCGGACTTGAAGGGAGAGGTTTCGCGGTTACCGCAGAAAGCTCTATCGAAGGTATAGATTGTATATCACGTTTTTTTGCGCCGAAGGTAGGAGTGAATGAGGATCCGGTAACAGGCTCAGCGCATACTGCATTGGCACCTTTTTGGGCGGATAGACTCAATCGTACGCAGTTGACCGCTTATCAAGCTTCGAAACGTGGAGGTTTGCTTCAGTTAGAGGTAAGTAAAGACGAGATTAAGTTGTCTGGGCGAGCATTAACTATAGTTAGTGGTGAACTGCATGTTAAGCCCTGCTAGAACAAGGAACGCCCCTTGTTAACACGTGATATAATGAACGATGATGGTTAGGAGACATAGATTCTCCATTTTTAATCCCGAAAGTGAGATGTGCGTTGTGGAATCTTTAACAGCTCTAATTGAACAACTAATTAATGACCGTACTTTGATTACGGCTACCCTAAGTCAAGTACGTTATAAAGGCGAAAATTGTACCAAAGTGCAGGTTAAACCTGTTGAACTAAAGGGGAAGCTGCATTATCAGTTTGCGTCCTATATTGGTACAAAGGTAGAACATCGCAACGTACCCGCTGAGTTAGCGGCGGAAGAAATATCTCTTTTATTTAGAGAAACGTATCGGCAAGGTTTGTTGTGTACAGTAGAAGCCGATTATCAGGTGCTTATTAGTAAGAAATTCAAAGTATCCATCCTAACCAAGTCTCCAAGTAAAAAGGAAGAGCCGGATCTAGCTCACAACCGTCGCAAACGTTATGTGCTGGAGGATGGAGAGCCTGTGCCATTTCTGGTGGAGCTTGGAATCATGAATAAAGAAGGTAAAGTGCTGGCCAAAAGATATGATAAGTTTCGGCAGATCAATCGTTTTCTGGAGATGGTAGAGGACGTGCTTGCCGATCTGCCAACAGGCCGACCGTTGACGATTGTGGATTTTGGCTGTGGAAAATCATATTTGACCTTTGCGCTGTATCACTATCTGACCGTTCGTAAGAAGCGGGAGCTTAATATCATTGGGTTAGATTTAAAAGCAGATGTGATTGAGCATTGTAACGAACTTGCTGCCAAAATCGGTTATGATCACTTGAAGTTCTTCGTGGGTGACATTGCCGAGTATAATGAGCTGGAGCAAGTGGACATGGTGATCACACTTCATGCTTGCGACACAGCTACCGATGCTGCCCTTGAAAAAGCAGTACGTTGGGGAGCGTCTGTTATTTTGTCCGTGCCTTGCTGCCAGCATGAATTATTCGCACAAATCGAAAATGAAGTAATGAGCCCTATGCTTTCGCATGGCATATTGAAAGAGCGTTTTTCCGCCTTGGCTACAGACGCCATTCGCGCCAAATTGCTCGACATGATGGGCTATAGCAGCCAGCTGCTGGAATTCATCGATCTGGAGAATACACCGAAGAACATTATGATTCGTGCCGTTAAGAGCTCAGCCGGGGACAACTCCGTCAAATGGCGCGAATACACCGCATTCCGCGATTTTCTGGGAGCAAAACCCTACCTCGAACGCGTATGCGCGGATCTGCTTCCTACTGAGAGTTCGGTAGAAGGGTAGAGGATATTAAGGTAGAAAGCGTAGGATGTTGCAGTGAGTGCGATCTAATGGCGAGTTGGTTTAGTTGTACTTTGTGCAATTAAATATGCTCTGAAGCTGCGTTTTAGTGATTTAGTTGCACTTTGTACACTTAAAAACGAACAATACTCCGCATATGGCGGGATTCTCGAAAAACAGTTGCACAAAGTACAATTAAAGTGGAAGTAAGCGGCGAGAGCACGGGAATAGCTGCACTTTTTACAACTATATAGTTTTTTTGATGAGAATTCGGATAGTGCAGCTAGTGTGATCTAATGGTTAGGATGTTGCAGTGAGTGCGATCTAATGACGAGTTGGTTTAGTTGTACTTTGTGCAACTGGATATGCTCTGAAGCTGCGTTTTAGTGATTTAGTTGCACTTTGTACACTTAAAAACGAACAATACCCCGCATATGGCGGGATTCTCGAAAAACAGTTGCACAAAGTACAATTAAAGTGGAAGTAAGCAGCGAGAGCACGGGAATAGCTGCACTTTTTACAATTATATAGCTTTTTTGATGAGAATTCGGATAGTGCAGCTAGTGTGATCTAATGGCGAGTTGGTTTAGTTGTACTTTGTGCAACTAAATATGCTCTGAAGCTGCGTTTTAGTAATTTAGTTGTACTTTGTACACTTAAAAACGAACAATGCTCCGCATATGGCGGGATTCTTCAAAAACAGTTGCAGAAAGTACAATTAAAGAGGAAGTAAGCAGCGAGAGCACGGGAATAGCTGCACTTTTTACAACTATATAGCTTTTTTGATGAGAATTCGGATAGTGCAGCTAGTGTGACCTAATGGTTAGGATGTTGCAGTGAGTGCGATCCAATGGTGAGGACGGTACGGCTAGTGTGATCTAATGGCGAGTTGGTTTAGTTGTACTTTGTGCAACTAAATATGCTCAGAAGCTGCGTTTTAGTAATTTAGTTGCACTTTGTACACTTAAAAACGAACAATACTCCGCATATGGCGGGATTCTTGAAAAACAGTTGCACAAAGTACAATTAAAGTGAAAGTAAGCAGCGAGAGCACGGGAATAGCTGCACTTTTTACAATTATATAGCTTTTTATGGGAATTAGGGCGGTACGGCTCCTTTGTGGAGAGGTATCGTCTTTTTGCGTTCTAGTCTTGTATAAGGGAAATGTGGAAAGGATAGAGATAAATTAACGAATACAGGGGTATCTAAATGTGGCGTTTTAAAAAAGACCGGAGTCTGGAATCATCAATCGCATATATGTGTGGAGCCTTAGTGATAACGGCTGGGGTGGGTGCTTGTTTGTTGCGGGGATTGTTTTTTACTGAGGAGATGTATCCCTTTCTAACTTTATGGTTTGTGTTGTGTTGTACGTGCTCGCTTTATTATCTTATTGGGGTTGGCGCATGGAGAAAAAGTGGGGGAGGTGCAGTAAGTGGTATTACGGGAGTCAATGGAGTTAGTGAAGGTAGTGAAGGTAGTGAAGTTAGCGGAGAAAATAAAGCGTTAAGAATATTATTAAGCGTCCCTTTAATTATTCTATCACTTTATGTGATTCATTGGTTGCGCGGGCCGCTTTCCTCCCAGGGAACTATGAATGAAACGCTGCGGTGGGGCTTGTATGCTAGCTTTGCATTATTGGTTTGTTTTTGTGCGGTGAACCGGGTGGGGCGGCGGATTGTAAATGTAACTTGGTCTATGGCGGGTATGTTTTTGAGCATGAGCGCTTTGTTGGCTGTTTGTGGAGTGGTAAAGTTGCCTTTCGCTGTGGCCTACAGCAATTCATCGGAAGTGAGTGCCACAGGGGTTAGGTTAGCAGGATTGATGGAATATCCGAATGCTTTTGGTGCTGTTATGGCTGTTTTTCTGCTGGAACGGCTATTTGCTGTTGCTGTTTATTACGGGGAGCCAAAAAAGAGCGTGAATATGTTGGGAGCAAGAAGTGTTGGGCTGGGGATGGAGTGCGCAGAAGCAGAACGGAGGAGCAAAGGGGCAGGAGGCGTGGAAGCGGAGCAGGGAAAAGCGGGAAGCACGACCGCCGCGCTGCTGCGCTTGCTGCCGCTGTTCCCGTACACCGCCGCGCTGCTCCTCAGCGAGTCGCGCGGCGCATGGCTGACGGCGGCTTGCGCCTGCACCGCCGTCTTGCTCTGGAAGCGGCAGCTAATCGCGCCGCTTCTTGCTGCTGGCGCCGCGCCCGTGGCCGCCGCGGCGCTACTCTACCGCCAACTGGCCCGTGCCGGGTTGGCGGTAGAGCCTGTACCCGGCCTGCTGTTGCTGGCCGGGCTTTGGGTCGGCGCGCTGCTAGCCGGCCTATGGCTGTGCCGCCGCCAGCGCAGCGCGGCGGGCACTGCCCGAGCCGCCATGCTGGCATTGGCGGTGGCAGGTTGGACGGCGGCGGGGATCGCCGTCCTCCTGCACGTGCGCGAGCGGATTACCGGACCGTCATCGACGGTATCCGCGCGCGGGCTGTTCTACCGCGACGCCTGGCGGCTAGCGGCAGAGGCACCTTGGCAGGGACGTGGGGGTGAGACTTGGCGGCATGCCTACCTTGCCGCCCAATCTCGCCCTTATGTAGGCAGCCAGGTGCATAATGGATACCTTGACATCCTGTTGAACTTAGGATTCGTTGGTCTTGCAGCCATACTCCTTATGCTGTTGGCAACAGGCTGGCTGCTGGCTACTAAATCGCCGCGGTTGCTGCCGCCGTTTCTGGTCATCGTCTTACACAGCGTCGTCGATTTTGACTGGAGCTACGGATTATTTTGGCTGCTGCTATTCTGGCTGCCAGCGCTTGCTCTGGCTGAGGATAAGCAGAAACATCAATCTGCGCCAACCCACCCTCAGTCTGAGACCAAGCTGCCAATTCAATCCACATCTACGAATCCGCTCACCAATGTCTCTACACCAGCGAATCCGCTAATTGCTCAATCTTCATCTACGAACCCGCTCACCAATGTTTCTACACTAGCGAATCCGCTAATTGCTCAATCTTCATCTACGAATCCGCTCACCAATGTCTCTGCACCAGCGAATCCGCTAATTGTTCAATCTTCATCTACGAACCCGCTCACCAATGTCACTACACCAGCGAATCCACTAATTGCTCAATCTTCATCTACGAACCCGCTCACCAATGTCACTACACCTACGAATCCGCTAATCGCTTACCCCACACCCAAGAAATCGCCCCAAATCCGCCTTCGCCAACTAATCGGAACTGCGGCATGTTGTTTTTTGCTTCTGCTGGGGGTGCTATCTTTTCACGCCGCTCAAGGAGAGAAGTTCTATCGACAAGCGATTATGTCGGTGGATCCTTCGGTGAAGGTAGAGTTGCTACAGCAATCGCTGGGGTGGAATCCCCGGTCACCTCGAACGGCTATAGCATTATCTAGGCTGCTCTCGGGTGAACAGAGCGTGAGTCTGCTTCGGCAGAGTTTGTTGTATTCTCCCGAGAATGCCAGCTTAAGCTGGGAGCTGGCTGAACGATGGATAAGCAGTGGCCGTCCGGGGGCGTCGTTATATTGGATGCGCCAGAGCCTTAGGCTGGATAAGTACAACAATGCCAAGTGGGTGAAGGCGATTGAAGGGATGCTTCTTATGGGGCAAAAAAAGCTTGCAGAAGGAAATCGAAAGGAAGGCCTAGTCTGCGTCGCCTCTGGGAATGAACTTCTTCTGGAATATAGAAGGTTGGCAGAAGAGGAGGCTAATAAAGGAGGGCAACATAATGACCGTGAGTTCCAAATGACAGAACAAGCCGACGACTTGAGTCGACGGCTTAGTATGTTGGCTTTACGATTTTAGCGGACGTGAAATCATCCAGGAGTAGAGAATGGGCACGATAATTGCAAGTACGAGTGCCGTAATAATAAGAAGCTGAGACAAGGCTCCGCTCAAAAAGGCTCCTGCAAAAATAAGTAGGCCACCGATCATCCACATTATCCCGGATAGACGATGTGTTTTTCGCCATACCTCGGGGTTGGCGAGCGTCCAGGCTGTACGAACCCCAAACAAGTAATTATCTTTTACCTGTGGCATGTAGTTGCCAAGAGCAATAAACATTATTCCAACAGCGCCTATGGCGATCTTCCCAACATTTATATCTTTACCTAGACCGTAAGCAATCGACAGCACCAGCATTAGATTAAAAAGCATCCCAATAGCAAGTCTGCTCATGGCATAGGCATTTTCGAATTTTTTGTAATTGTCCCGCTTAGGGTCGATGCTGCGTGTGAACTGCATGATCAGCGGGAGCACAATGCCTAAGATTCCGAACACAAAAATAGCTATATTTTTGTCCCAGTATCTGTTGACCTTACCCGTAATTCCAAATTGTGCCGGTAACTCCTGCGGAAGCTTGCTGTAATTGATCAGAGCGTAGGCTAATGTAGCTAAACCTAATATTACGATGAGGGTATCCTGCCATCTCCATTTGAAATCTTTCATCATTAATCCGCCTCCTTTTTGGAATCGATATCCTGATGTTGCTGCTTTCCGTCCAGTGATTTACTCTCCGTCTCCGTTTGCTTACCTGTCCCAGTGAGCTCCAATAACCAACCGAGAACCTCTTCGAGGACTGTTGTGTTTAGCGAGTACATAATAAATTGTCCTTTTCGCTCATCCTGTACAAGATCGGCATGCTTCAGCGCATTCAGATGGTGAGAAATGCTTGGCTTAGACATGTTGAAAAAATCTGCGATTTCACCTGCGGTTCGATCTTTCTCCCTTAGTAACCGAATGATTTGGCGACGGGTAGGGTCAGCTAGTGCTTTAAAGGATTCATTCATATTCCACCCTGCCTTTCGATATTTAAATAATTATCTAAATATATAATAGCTCTTTGCTTTGATAGCTGTCAATGCAGTATTCACTCAGCAATAGCGTGTGTAAAAGTGTCACCGAATCTTTAAAATTAAGGACCGTCCAAAGCCTACTCGTGTTAATACTAACGATGGGCATGCATTCTTTGATGCACCGAACATACGACGCAGAGGAGCGGATATATGATACTAACCAATAAAGTCGCAGTTGTTACGGGTGCAGGATCGGGGATTGGAGAAGCGATTGCTCTGCTTTTTGCCCGACAGGGTGCTAAAGTGATTGCTGCGGACATCCATCTGGCGAATGTAGAAGCGGTAGCCAAAAAGGCGGAAAAGGGTGAGGGACACGGAGTCGTCTACCCCGTAAAGGCTGATGTCTCGAAGGAAGAGGACACACAGCGAATGATTGATGCCGCAACCACACAGTTCGGAGGCCTTCATATCCTTGTTAATAATGCCGGAATTATGGATAAAATGACGCCAGCGCACGAGATCACTGATGACTTGTGGGAACAGGTGCTTGCGGTCAACGTAACCGGTCCGATGAGAGCCATTCGTAAGGTTTTGCCGATTTTTATGGCGCAGGAAAGCGGATGTATCATCAATGTAGCCTCTATTGGCGGCTTAGCGGGCTCGCGGGCGGGAGTGGCTTATACTTCCTCTAAGCATGCTGTAATCGGGATGACCAAAAATATAGGATTTCAATACGCTAAGCTTGGAATTCGCTGTAATGCCATAGCGCCGGGCGGGGTAAAGACAAATATTGATCTGTCTGATCCAAGTCCTTTTGGGAGTCAAAAAGCGGGCGAAGGTATGGCGTCGATGCCACGGACAGGGGAGAGCAGTGAGATTGCTTCAGTAGCTTTATTTTTAGCTTCAGATGCTGCAAGCTTTTTGAATGGATCGGTGATAACGGCGGATGCCGGCTGGATGGCTTATTGATTGAGCGCAGATAAAAAGGTGTTCATTTTCCCTTTATTGGTGGAATTTGTTCACCTTTTTTGTTTATGCCTATTACTCAAACTCTTTTTAAGTATGGTTGGAAGATGGAAGCTGCTTGCCGCGTAAGTAGAAGTGATAAGGTTGCTTGTGCTAGAATAGGCTAAGAGAAACTGGAAAATATAGCAGAGCGGCAAAGCTTTTAAAAATATAAGAAAGTATAAGATTAGTATCTATGCTTTTATGTTCTTATATTTCACTCGCTTAAACGCTTAGTGTCTTATAAAGATGCCAAAGGCGATTAGCTTGATACATGTAGCCATATTCTGCGGAAAAGGGAGGAGGAGCACGTTTGCATTTTATTTCTGATCTGATCTCGACATTATTTGAATGGATTCAGAGTCTTGGTTATTTTGGGATTATGATCGGACTGATGATTGAAGTTATTCCTAGTGAAATTGTATTGGCTTTCGGTGGTTTCTTGGTATGGAGTGGAGATATTAATTTTTTCGGCGCAGTATTGTTTGGTACGATAGGCGGAGTGATTGCCCAGATCTTTGTATATTGGATTGGCCGTTATGGGGGCAGGCCTGTACTGGAGAAATACGGGAAATATATTCTTATCCAAAAAAAGCATATTGATCATTCGGAAGAGTGGTTCAATAAATATGGGACAGGCGTAATCTTTACGGCACGCTTTATTCCCGTTGTTCGCCATGCCATTTCGGTTCCAGCGGGGATTTCTCGTATGCCTTTAGGTAAGTTCACTTTATTGACTACACTTGCTGTTATTCCATGGAGTGCTTTGTTCGTATATCTCGGTATGACATTGGGGAATAAGTGGGAAGATATTGACGAGGTAGCAGCTAAGTATACCAACGAAATTATTCTCGTAGCGTTAGCACTAATCATCATTTATTTTGTGTATAAGTGGTTTAAATCCAAGAAGAGGGGGACTGCAAAATGAAACCGAATGTAGCTCATAAATTTGGAAAAGGTCTTACACCGCGCCAATTTGTAGAAAGCATGACGAAGAACCAGCAGGCTTTTGAATCCTGGTATGAGAAGTTTTCTTGGGAAGATGAGAGTGACAAGGAATTTTTTGAAAGCCTGAACCATCGTGATGATTTGCGGGTACTTATCCTTGCCGCTGATTGGTGTGGAGATGTAGTTCGTAATGTCCCTGCGGTATTCCGTATTTTGGAGACTGCCGGAATGAAGACAGAGGTATTCATTTTGGAGGAGAACCAGGAGCTTATGGATGAATTCTTGACCATGGGCGGAAGATCTGTTCCGATTGTGATCTTTGCAGATACCGGCGGATATGTGCTTGGACATTGGGGTCCTCGTCCAGAGCATGTGCAGAGCCTAATGAGAGAGTTCAAACGTGGGAATCCTGATCGCGAGGCCGCTGATTACGACAGCAAAATCGCAGAAGTACGTAAGGCTATGGGGCAAGCTTATGGGGAAGGAACGGAATCACAGGCAGTTATCGCAAAAGAGCTGCGTAGTCTGATTTCCGGATTCTAGACCAATGCTAAATATACGTTCGTTTAATTTAGGTCCTCTTCAGACCAATGCCTACTTGCTGACAGGTGCAGATCCAACGAAGGGTATCATTATTGATCCCGGTATGAATCCTGCGGCATTAGTGCGGAGTATTGAAGGGATGGAGATCGAGGCTATTTTGCTGACGCATGCGCACTTTGACCATATGGGCGGCGTAGACGAAATTCGTAAAGCTAAGAAATGCCCTGTTTATTTACATCCACTAGAGAGTGAATGGCTCAGCAGCCCTAAGCTAAATGGTTCATTGATGTGGCCTGATGTTTCATCTCCTTTAACTACAGATCCTGCAGAATATGATCTGGCAGAAGGACAAGTTCTGCAATTCATCGGACATACCTTCCGCGTGTACCATACACCTGGGCACTCTCCGGGCAGTGTCAGCTTCCTATGCGGGAATGATTTATTCTCTGGAGATGTGCTGTTTAAGATGGGAGTTGGGCGCACCGATTTGCCTGGTGGCAGGGAACGTGATTTGTTCGATTCTATTCGTGGCAAGCTGTACAAAATGGATGATGAAGTGAAGGTTTATCCAGGTCATGGCTCCCGAACAACCATCGGTTTTGAAAAAGTTCGTAACCCTTATATCCCTCAATAAACAATCATTCTAGTAGAACTGACAAGAATCGAGGAATTTTTGATAGACAAAGGGATACAAAAGGACTACAATATTGTTAATTAAATGTAACATTAACCTCGCGAAGCACGCAGACTGCGGAATTAATCCCGGTTTGCGTTCTTTTTTTGTCTACATATAGGTTTAAAAGCATGGGGGGAAATAGATTGGAGAAGAATATATATTACCCGTTGGATTACGGATGGTATGACTCCAAGGAGAAATGGACTAGTTTTTGCAGCAGTAAATGCCGATGTTTTTCAGAATGTTCTGGAAAGGGCGGTTTTTGTACTTCCATCGAACGCAGGGACATACAATCTGAGAATAAGGATGGGAGAATACCAGTGAATTCAGGAGGCGAGCCTAGAAGAACGCCTCTTTTTTGGCATTTCCCTGCTGAAGCAGGATTGCTTCAGCCATGGCGGTGTAAGCTCTGGGAGCTCAAAAAATAAAATTAAAGCGCATTGAACGAATCACTATACATAATCGTATTACAAATAAGAACGAAATCCTGAATGGAGGGGCAGATGAGCGATCAGGCGCTGGAGAAAATCAGACGGGCACAGCAGGGAGATACTTCAGCACTGTCTTCACTGCTGCGAGAACATTATACTTTTCTGTTCAAATATCTACTCAAAGTGACTATGGATCCGTTGCTGGCAGAGGATCTTGTACAGGACACGATGGTCAGATGTATGGAAAAAATCAATACCTATAACGGTTCTTCTTCGTTCTCCTCTTGGTTAATTACGATAGCCACCAGAATATTTATCGATCGAAAGCGGCGCTGGAAACGTGAGGCAGAATGGAAGAAACGGGAACAGCAGGCGCAGGGCACCCGTTCGATTCGTTGGCGGTTTGAGAGCAGGGGGGAAGAATGGAGTGAAGTACTTGATTCCATTTCCAAGCTACCCTCTGCTCAGAGGGTAGCTGTGCTGCTGAAGCATTATTATGGCTATAGCTATGAAGAAATCGGTGTGATCATGCAAATTCCTTCTGGCACGGTCAAATCGCGTGTGTCCCTTGGTCTTAACCAATTGCGAAAGGAGCTGAATGAGGATGGAGAAGGATAAGGAGCCAGAACTGTATTTGCACAAGCTTACTGAAGAGCTTGAACGTTTGGATGCGCAATATGATGACCTCACCCCACCTTCGTTACAGGAACTGGAGTGGTTAATGGCTGATGCAGCTGTGCAGAGAAAGAGAAGGGAACGCAAAGAACTACTGTTATTCTGGGGGGTCTCATTGATCCTGATCTGCGCATTTTTATCCATTCTCACTTCTGCACCCATGATCTATTGGATTATTCAGGCGATCATTCCTATTGTAGGACTGGGTGGCTTAGGGATCGCCAGGATCAGAAGAAATAGAGAAGGTGTACAAGAATGAATGAGCTGCAGGATGTGCCTCTTTGGTTGTGGTTTGGCATAGCAGTAGCGTTAATGCTGCAGGGGACCTTACTGTTCCGGGATGCAAGACGGCGCGGGAAAAAAGCTTGGTTCTGGGGATTGTGGGCGATTACTACAGTTCCGTCACCCGCATTAGTCTACTTACTTGTTGTTATTCTTCCTGAGCGACGTAGACGGAATAAGCAGTTGTGAAGCTTTAGTAAGAAGCTCGTTCCTTTCATCCTATTACAAGGAGTGGTACTTCATGGAAGAGGTAAAATGGGGTTTAATCATGCCGTTAATTATTCTGCAGGCTTTGCTTGCTATTATTGGTCTGATATCTCTGGCCAAAGCGGATAACGTTCGTGGTCCAAAATGGATGTGGATTATTATCATTATTTGCGGAAATATATTAGGCAGCGTAGCTTATTTCACAATAGGAAGGAAAGATGTCTGATGTCACTCCTTCAAGTTAAGAATTTGCGCAAAAGCTATGGGGCGCATATTTCCGTAAATGATATAAGCTTTGAAATTGAGAAAGAACGGTGCGTCGCTTTACTGGGGCCTAACGGTGCTGGGAAAACGACCACACTTCGTATGCTGGCAGGGCTGCTAGAACCCACCTCTGGAATGATTTCATTTGAGGGGAGCCGTCCTGGAGCCGAATATCGCAGAGGATTAGGATATGTGCCACAGTCCCCAGCTTTTTATGGGTGGATGACTGGACATGAATATGTTGTTTTCGCTGCAAAGCTTAGTGGAATGGGAACTAAAGACGCAACCAGCAGGGCATTGGAATCGCTTGAGCGTGTAGGGCTTAAAGGTGATGCTCGTCGCCGGATTGGTGGATACTCCGGTGGGATGAAGCAGCGGCTGGGTCTGGCTCAGGCGCTTGTGCACCGGCCTCGTCTGCTGTTGCTTGATGAGCCTGTATCTGCACTTGATCCGATTGGCCGCAGAGAAGTAATGGGACTGCTGCGGGAGATACGTGAAGAGACAACTGTAGTTTTTTCTACACATGTGCTGCATGATGCAGAAGAAATTTGCGATGATATTATTTTAATGAATCAGGGCTTGATTGCTGAGAAGGGGTCTTTATCACAGCTGCGTACACAATACAGCCTTCCTGTTATTCGTTTACGTACAGAGAAGCAAGAAAAAGCTATTCAGTGGCTGGAGTCTCTTGCTGCCAAACCGTTTGTACTAGAGACTCAGTTGTTCGGAGATCAGGCAATTTTTAATGTGAACGATGTAGACATGGCCCGATGGACGATTCTGCAAGAAGCGGCGCAGCTCGAAATTCCATTACTGCAATTTGAAGCGGGTTCTTCCACGTTAGAGGATTTATTTATGAAGGTGGTGGGAGTATGAGAAGCGCCTGGGTCCTTTATCGCAAAGAAATGCTCGAAATGGCTCGCAGTTATAAGTTAATCTGGATACCTGTCGTTTTTATCCTATTAGGTATTATGCAGCCGTTAACTACTTATTATTTGCCGGAAATATTAAAAGCTTCAGGTGATGTTCCCCCAGGTCTGCTAGAGGGGTATGAAATACCGAGTGCCGCAGCTGTGATGGCGCAATCTCTGGGACAGTACGGAACGATCGGAATGTTAGTATTGGCGCTTGGCGCGATGAATGTTTTAGCCGGTGAGCGCTATAGCGGAACTATGGAATTAATTCTGGTAAGGCCGGTTTCTCCAGCCGCAATAGTGTTCGCTAAATGGGCAGCGCAGCTGACCCTGTTGATCGTTGCTCTAGGATTAGGTGCAGCGGGGGCGGCTTACTACACGGAGCAGTTGATTGGTTCACTATCTTGGGGAGATGTCATCGCAGCTTCTGGAGTATATGGATTGTGGCTGTTATGTGCTGTCTCAGCTACGTTGTTGTTTAGTGGATTTTTAAAATCTCCAGTTGCCGCCTTTTTAGCATTGGCGCTAATGGCAGGATTATCATTAGGCCAAAGCTTATTGCCTTCATGGTTTGAATGGGCACCTGCGGGTCTTTCCGGGTTATCGGCTGGAATTCTTATGACTGGAGAAGGCTTCAGGGTTGGACCCTATCTTTCAGCAGCTATTTTGATCTTGATTTGTTTAGTGGGTGCTGCACTTTTGACAAGGAAGAATAACTTACCCGCTTGAACCATAAGTTATATTTTTATTAAATATAGTATATTTTCATAGAATTTGTAGGATCGGCCAGCCTTCAACTAGACAGTTCTATCTTTTTTTAGTAGACTGTTGAAACAAGCAAAATCTTGAAAGATTTTGGGGTTAGGAGGTAGGGCGATGCTGCGTTTAGGAGAGAAGATTGTCATTGTTGCGGACGCTTTCGAGCAGAGTCTTCCTATCGGGGAATACGGCTACCTAATTGCTTACGACCGCAATCCCGATAATGCGTTTGACTATGTTATTCGTGTACCAGAGGCTAATAGGAACTTTTATGTTCCGGCTGAGGACATTGAGGCGGAAGAACATTTATTAGTAGCTGAGGCTGAGAGAGCAACGCATGAAGCGTTGATTGATTATGCTTTGTCCACGTACAATGAGAAGCTGTTCCATCATTTGATGAACGGTGAAGATATGGATATAGAAGAGACGGAATCAACGTCAAGCGAAAGCATGTCCCAAGCGGATTTCATCAAACAAGTGAATCTTCGAGCTTGGATTTAAGGAAGGCCGGCGCAAGCCGGCTTTTTTGTTTTGTCATAAAAAGTATTTCCCCCACATTAATCCTCTGAATTTACACATCATTTACAAAATCTTTTCTTTTATTCCTTCTTTATAGTTTCGAAAGTTTGTTTTTATTTTTTTGGTATACAACCAATCTCCTGTTTTATGTATCTAAATTATTGAGAGCCGAATACGAGAATGCAGATCTGCGGTATAGGCGTTTTAACTTAAATAAAGGAGAACCTCAAGTGAAGATGATCACCGCTGTTCAAAAAGCGAGAAATGGCGATAAAGAAGCGTTTATCCAGCTATGCCGGCAGATTGAACCTGAAATGTACGGCATGGCCCGATCTATTTTGGGCAGGGACGAGGAATGTGCAGATGCCATGCAGGAAGCCACCCTAAAGGCTTACCGGTCTATCCATGGATTGCGGCAACCAGAATTTTTCAAGACATGGATGCTTCGCATCCTTATAAATGAATGTCATAAGCTCCAACGCAAGCGGACAAATATTGTGGAGTTTGGAGATCCCCTTACTGCTTTGGAATGCCATTCTTCCGGTGCAGAATATGAGAAAATTGAGCTGCGGGAAGCAGTGGAACGATTGGATACTTCGCTCCAGACTGTGATATCGCTGCATTATTTTCAGGACATGCCCGTTAAGCAAATTGCCGATCTTCTGAATATTTCCGAAACGGCAGTCAAATCGCGCCTCTACAGAGCAAGAAAAAACTTATTGAATGGATTCTAATGATATTTAGAAAGGATGGAACAGATGAAGAAGAGAACAGCGCAAGAGCTTGAATTGCTTTTGAAAGATATGGACATCCTCCCGGCAAATGAGCTTCCCTCTATGATTCGCCAACGTCAAGAGGATACGTATACAATGCTGGATCATGTGAAGATAAAGAGATCCACGCACAAATTTCGTAATGTTAAGAGGACAGCGCTTGGCTTCGGGGCAGCTCTTGTTTTGGGGGTTATCGTGCTTGGAAGCGGCTTTACTTCTCCCGCATTGGCTAGGTCGCTGGAACGTATTCCGTTAGTCAATAGTATTTTTGAGCTCGCAGGTGATATGGGACTTCAAGCGGCGAGTCGCCAAGGCTTAACGACTGCAGTTGATACCAGTGGCCAGGTTCAAGATGTTATTATCCGTGCTAATGAAGTTATATATGACGGCACACGGCTTTCTGTAGCGTTGAAACTTGAAGGTGAAGATGAAGAGGGAGTATTCAGTGGAGACATTCAGGATTTGCAGGTATTTATTGATGGACAGCCTTTAAACGCTGCTGGGGAGGAAGAAGAGGATTCTTTTAAACACAATATTGGCCTTATCCTTTCTCCGGGAGTAGATGAACAATCGTTGATTTTGCAATTTTCAGAGAAATCCTATGATGAGGGAGGCATTACTTTACCAGAGCAGTTCCAAATGACAGTAAAAGGTCGTCTGTCCGGAATTGATGATGATTTTCAAATTGAAATTCCTGTGAAAAAGGATATGAGTCATAATATTGTTCAGCAACCCGGAATCAGTCTAACTTACAATGATGTAACGACCACAGTGGAGAAGATTACACAGACTCCGGCAACTACACAAATACGGATGAGTGCGGTAGCCCTCGAGGGTATTCCTTATACTTATCTGACAGATACCAACAACCTGGCATTAAATTATGAAGTCTATGATGATAAAGGTAACTTGTTGCAATATGTAAACGGCAGCAATGGTTGGTCGGATTCGAAAAAGATAGATGACACAATCCATTATAGTCTTAAAGAGGATGTTAATATTGTACCGCTGCCCAAGGATGTAAAAGCACTGACAATCAAAACCTTTCTCTACAAATATACTGGAGAGGGTAGTGGAAAACGAAATTTGCTAGACAATAATGGATACCCGGCAGTCGAATATATTCCGCAGTTGGAAATGACAATACCTATATATTGATGAACGATACGCTCCTTTAAAATGTGTAGGAATCCCCTTCACTTTGATAAAGGAGCGTTTGTTTTACAGCCCATCATTGAATTGTCCAAGCTTCTACAATATAATTAAAAACGTTATCCGGGCGCTTTAGCCCTTTAAACAGGAGGGATTTTTCTTATGAGCATTACCGTTAAAGATGTGCAGCATGTGGCCAAGCTGGCTCGTCTGCAGCTGAGCCCGGAAGAAGAGGCAACCTTTACAGAACAAATGAATGCTATTTTACAATATGCCGAGAAATTAAATGAGCTAGATACGGAGAATGTAAAGCCGACCACGCATGTGCTGCAAGTCAGCAATGTAATGCGGGAGGATGTTGTGAAGGATAGCCTTACGCAAGTGGAAGCACTTCTTAACGCTCCAGATGATGAAGACGGACATTTCAAGGTTCCAGCTGTTTTGGAATAACTACATAATTAGAAAGGGGGAAGAATCTTGAGCCTGTTTCAAAATCGATTGCCTGAAGTACACCGCATGTTAACTGCTAAAGAGGTATCGGTCAGTGAACTGACTGAAGAATCGCTGGCGATTATCGCTGAGCGGGATAAGAACGTAAATGCATTTTTGACCTTGAATGAGGAGGGCGCTCGTAGCACTGCACGCGCTTTGGACGACAAACTGGCATCCGGAGCAGCACGTGGGTTGCTGTTTGGTCTTCCTGCTGGAATCAAGGATAATATTGTAACTAAAGGCCTGCGCACAACTTGTGCCAGCCAATTTTTGAGTGACTTCCAGCCGATTTATAACGCTACTGTAGCTTCTAAACTGCAGCAAGCAGATGCCGTAACGATCGGTAAATTAAATATGGATGAATTCGCAATGGGCGGATCTAATGAGAACTCAAGCTTTGGTCCTGTACGCAATCCTTGGGATTTAGAGCGTGTGCCCGGCGGTTCCAGTGGCGGATCTGCAGCAGCAGTAGCTGCGGGCGAAGTGTTCTTCTCACTAGGTTCGGATACTGGGGGTTCCATCCGCCAGCCCGCTTCCTATTGTGGTGTTGTAGGTCTCAAACCTACTTATGGTCTTGTATCACGTTACGGGCTGGTAGCCTTTGCCTCCTCACTAGATCAGATTGGACCATTAACACGTAATGTAGAGGATTCTGCCTATGTGCTTCAAGCAATTGCTGGTTATGATGCCCAAGACTCTACTTCGGCTAAAGTAGAAATTCCTGATTATTTGAGTTCACTTACTGGTGATGTTTCCGGACTTCGCATTGCTGTTCCTAAGGAATACCTGGGAGCAGGTGTCGATGCTTCTGTGCGTGAGACAGTTTTGTCTGCACTTAAAGTGCTGGAAGGAATGGGTGCTGTCTGGGAGGAAGTTTCATTACCACATACGGAATACGCAGTAGCAGCTTATTATTTGCTGTCCTCTTCGGAAGCTTCATCTAACCTCGCGCGTTTTGACGGTGTGCGTTATGGCGCACGTGTAGATGAAGGCGGAGGATTGCTTGATCTATATCTTAATTCCCGCAGCCGCGGCTTTGGCCCTGAGGTTAAACGTCGTATTATGTTGGGTACTTATGCACTCAGCTCCGGGTATTACGATGCTTACTATTTAAAAGCACAAAAGGTGCGTACTTTGATTAAACAGGACTTTGATGACATCTTTAAAAAATATGATGTGGTCATCGGCCCAACAGCACCAACGACAGCATTCAAATTGGGTTCACAGACTGAAGATCCGCTGACCATGTATCTGAACGATATTCTCACGATTCCTGTAAGCTTGGCGGGTATTCCGGCCGTGAGTGTTCCTTGTGGTTTTGCGGAAGGCATGCCTGTAGGTCTGCAAATTATCGGTAAGGAATTTGACGAGAGCACGATTTTGCGTGTCGCTCATGCTTTTGAACAAAATACAGATCATCACAAGCAGCGTCCACAGCTGTAGTAAAGGAGGGAATGGGATTACTTATGTCTAAATACGAAACGGTCATCGGCTTGGAAGTTCACGTAGAGCTTCATACCAACTCCAAAATCTTTTGCGGATGCTCCACTGAATTTGGAGCCCCACCTAACACTCATACCTGTCCTGTCTGCTTGGGTCACCCCGGCGTATTGCCAGTGCTCAACAAACAAGCGGTAGAATACGCTATGAAAGCAGCGATGGCGCTGAATTGCACCATTGGTGATGTTAGCAAATTCGACCGCAAGAACTATTTTTACCCGGATTCACCAAAAGCTTATCAGATTTCACAATTTGATCAGCCTATCGGCCTGAACGGTTGGATCGACATTGAAGTTAACGGAGAGACCAAACGGATCGGCATTACTCGTCTTCATTTGGAAGAGGATGCAGGTAAGCTTACGCACGTAGATGGCGGTTTTGCCTCGCTAGTCGATTTTAACCGGGTGGGAACACCGCTTATCGAAATCGTATCCGAACCTGATCTGCGCTCCCCTGAGGAAGCTCGTGCTTATCTGGAGAAAATCCGTGCGATTATGCAGTATTGTGACGTATCCGATGTCAAGATGGAAGAAGGATCGATGCGCTGTGACGCGAACATCAGTCTACGCCCAGAAGGACAAGAGGAATTCGGCATTAGAGCAGAGCTTAAGAACATGAACTCCTTCCGCGGTGTATTGCGTGGACTGGAGTATGAACAATATCGTCAGGCTGAGATCCTGGATGATGGTGGAGTTGTTGTGCAGGAGACTCGCCGCTGGGATGAAGCACAAGGGAAAACATTATCGATGCGCGGGAAAGAAGAAGCGCATGATTATCGTTACTTCCCGGACCCGGACTTGATCGTTCTGCATATTGATGATGCTTGGAAAGAATCCATTCGTTCAACGATTCCAGAACTTCCGGATGCTCGGAAAGCACGTTATAGCGAGGAACTGGGCCTGACAGCTTATGATGCAGGCGTCATTACATCCTCTAAATTGTTAGCGGACTTTTTCGAAGGGTGTCTTGCCTATACGCAGGATGCCAAGGCTGTAGCTAACTGGATTATGGGTGACTTGCTTGCCTATTTGAATGGTAATAATCTGGAGTTGTCGCAGGTACAAATTACACCACAAGGGCTAGGCGAGATGATCGGGCTGATTGCAGCCGGAACCATCAGCAGCAAAATCGCTAAAACAGTATTTAAAGAAATGCTAGAGAGCGGTAAACTGCCAGCTGTTATCGTTGAGGAAAAAGGTCTAGTGCAGATCAGCGATGAAGGTGCCATTAAAGGGATAGTGGAAGCAGTCGTAGCCGCCAATCCGCAATCAGTGGAAGATTATAAAGCGGGTAAACAGAAAGCAATCGGCTTCCTGGTCGGACAAGTCATGAAAGAAAGTAAAGGTAAGGCGAATCCGGGTCTTGCTAATAAACTTCTCATCGAGGTATTGAGCAACTAAACGCTTGTCGTCTGTAAAAGGACGCCAGCGGCGTTTATAATTGGGGTAATATACTTATGTAATAAGCTAAGGGCTTGTCGGCAACGGCAGGCCCTTAGCGGCATATAAGGGGACTGGTTAGGATGAATACAATTAACAAGCTAAATCTGCAGGATGAAAGCACCGTTAATGAATTATGGAGTCTTCAGCATAAGGCCTATAGACTGGAAGCTGAACTTATAGGCTTTCGTGAAATACCACCTCTGATGGAGACGAGAGAAATGCTCAGCAGCTCTAAAGAAGGTTTTTATGGCTGCTTCGATAAAGATGAGGAACTAATGGGTGCTGTTGCTGTAGAGGAAGAATCTCCTGGAAAATTGACGATTACACGAATGATGGTGGGGCCGGACTTTTTTCGTAGAGGTATCGCTAGCCATCTTTTGGAATATGTATTTGAGCATTTTGCAGGGATGGAGCAATTCATTGTGTCGACAGGCAAAAAGAATACACCTGCCGTTTCGTTGTACAGTAAACATGGTTTTCTGCCTACCGGTGTGGAGGAAGTCGCTCCAGGAGTTGAATTGATTGAATTTCATCGGAGTGGTTCTCTTTGAAAAAAGATATTCATAGACAACTATTTACGAAAGGAGGAGTCCAAAATGAAACATGACTCTGCAATGCTCCCAGAGCAGGAAGAACTGCAAGGTTCTGTTGATATAGAGACTAAGGAAAATGAGATACAGAAGAGGATTATTCCTCCGCGTCCGAAGCGGCGCCACCGCAAACGTAAATTTATTGCTGGACTGCTGGCAGCACTCATCCCTGGGACGGGGCATTTGTATTTTGGGCTTCTCCGAAAAGGGATCACCTTCATCTTTCTAATTCTTTTGGATATCTCAGCTTTATTGTATTTCTCATCCATCGGGATGCAGATCAATGTTCCACTGCTTATTTTACTTGCGCTCATTATTCCAGTGATCTATTTTTATAACGTGTATGACGTATTGCAATCAGCGGACAGGCTTCTTCGCTTCCCAGAGGATCATGATCTTGCTATTTCTGTGACCAAAGCAAACGAGGCTCCTAAACGTCGTAGTATCGTCAGCGAGCCTGGGATATCCTTTGGACTCTTATTGCTCTTAGGGGGCGCCCTGCTTATTCTGTTCCGGCAGAAACCAACATGGCTCCAGTTCTTTATTGAACATTATGCCGAAATGGCCGTGTCTGTCATTTTAGTATGCGGTGGCTTATTTATAGGAGCTAGAGAAATTGCCAGAGCAGTTGTGCAGCGTAAAGACAATGAACCTCGCAAGCGGCGCGTGGGAAGATATACGGCTTCTGTATTACTGATAGCTATTTCTGTTCCTTTGTTTTTGGATTGGAGAGAGGGAACTGACTATATGCTTCTGCTCTTGAAGTGGTGGCCAGTCATCCCGGTGTTATGGGGGATTGAGTTCCTGCTGATGTTTATCTTCTCTAACCGTTCAGCCAAGGGAACCAGAATCAGATTGGATTTACGTGGGCTTTTATCTGCTATATTGCTAGCTGCGAGTGTATTTATTGTTGCAGAGCAAGAACATTATTTATATCTATGGAAAAATGTCAGTCTAAACCTGACGGCAGCAGCAGTGGACTATGGTGAGGCTAAAGGCAGCAAATATCAGAAAGCCCCGCTAATTGTTCCGGTGGAATTAAATACAGCAAAAATATCTATTGATAGTATTAATGGTGATATTTTATTACACCGTGCTCCAGTGGATGATATTCAAATTACAACGACAGTTTGGGTAGATCAGTTGGATGGGCCGATGGCTGAAGCTATATCAGAACAGTCCTTTGTGGACGTTGTTGAAGGGCCCAACATAAAAATCACCTCGAATAGCAAGGCCTATGGAGAATCCGGTAAACGCCAGCCACGCATGGATTTAGACATTTACTTGCCGGAGGATCGCCGCTTTAACCTCGATGTTCGCACTATGAATGGCGGGATCACGTTGCAGAATGTAGAAGCCATTGAAGACATTTCTCTGGAAACGGGGAATGGAGAGCTGATCCTTCATCGTATCTTTGGTAATGTTAAGGGAAAAACACTGAATGGAGCTGTCCGTGCCAGATCTGTTCAAGGCAGCGTTGATTTAACAACGAGCGGAGGCAATATGAATGCTTGGGATGTTACCGGTGCTTTGAAATTATCGACGGCTGTCGGCAATATTAGTGCGATCGGAAATAGCAATGATATCGATATTACTACCAAAAACGGTAATTTAGAGGTGGATGGAGCCAAATCCAAGCTACATGCCGAATCTCTAAATGGTACCATTGATGTTCGCTCTTCTGATGTCGCTGGAGATTGGGACATTTATAGCGCAGTTGGTGACATTCAATTGTATTTACCGATGTTAAGCAACTATACAGTGAATGGTTCCAGTGGATATGGTGATATTACTTCAGATTTGCCTGAACTTACAATTGATAAGAAAAAAGTATCAGGTGAAGTGGGAACCGGCGAGTTCAAGCTTCATGTTGAAGGAAATAGCAATCTAAATGTTAGGAAATATTGAAAAAAGTAATTTTTCTTATATAATAATAAATATAATGTATAGACTTCGTTGACAATATTGAAAAATCGGTCTTACAATCTTAAGAAGTATTTCTTTTATTTTTAAATTCAAAAGGCGGTGACAGTAATGGGGAGTGGAGTACAACATGCACTGGAACAATTAAAGACAACAGGTGTCCGTATAACGCCCCAGCGTCATGCGATTCTTACGTATTTGATGGAAGCAATGAATCATCCTACAGCTGACGATATATACCGGGCGCTAGAGCCGAAATTTCCGAGCATGAGCGTAGCAACTGTATATAATAATCTCAAGATGTTTATGGAAGCCGGCATGGTTCGCGAGTTGACCTACGGGGATAGTTCCAGTCGTTTTGATGCCAATGTATCTGATCATTATCATGTCATCTGTCAGCTATGCGGTAAGATTGAAGATTTTAGTTATCCTTCGCTTCATGATGTAGAGATACATGCAGAGCAGGAAACGGGCTTCAAAATTACGGGTTTGCGTATGGAATTGCATGGAGTTTGCAAATGTTGCAGAGAGAAGCAACAATAAGACAGAATACTACTGTACTTAAGGGCGTATAGCCAAGCTACACAATAAACGTGTGAAATCCGAAAGCGGAGGACTCACGTTTTTATTTTTTTCAAAATAACAAAATATAGTGAAAATGACTAACTTATACTGGTTATCCGGAACCAAGTGGATGTTATAATCGTATTGTTAGACTTAACTTAAAATCATCTAATATTTGGAGGATATATTTTGGACAGAAGATATAGACAGAAACGCGTCAAAAAGCGCGGAGGTCTTTTCCGACGCTTTTTTGGACTTTTGCTCATTGCGGCAGCAGCTTATTGGGTTGTGTTTTTTGTATTGCCAAATCGCCAGCACATCGATCCAGACTGGAAAGGCCTAGAACATCCTATCTTCGTAAAAGGAGAGCTAACAGGATATTCCGCCTCAGGGACCGGTGATAGCATGCTTTTACCTCTACCATTACTGCAGGAACATGTGGACTCATCTATTCGTTATGAAGAAAAGACTAAATCGGTCATCCTATCAACGGAAAGTGAACTTCTATATATGCAAGAGGATAAAACCGATGCTAGTCTGAACAATCGTCCGCTGCAGCTGCGGCTGGCACCTGAAGTTAAGGAAAAGATAACTTATCTTCCTGCGGATGTTTTAGAAGACCTGTATGGGTTTGAGATTCAAGAGGATACGACTACCGGGGCTGTGCTGTTAATGACAGCAGGGGAGACTGTACCGCTGGGGAAAGTGAAAGGTGAAGCAGGTGATAAGACAGTCGCTCTTCGCAGCGAAGCGTCGATTCACGCACCCATCGTGGCCGATATGTCCCCAGGCGCCATCGTGAGTATTTGGAATAAGGAAAATGAGGACTGGCTGTATGTGCAGTTAAGCAGCGGTTATGAGGGTTATGCCAAGGCCAGTGATATTATCTCAGACGGTCAAAAGACAGTGGAACCCAAAAGCACCACTCCCTCACGGGCAGAACGAAGCTGGAAAGGGAAGTCAGTGAATTTGTATTGGGAAGCTGTTTATCAACGCAAACCTGACCCAAGTACATTCGGTGAGCTTCCGGGCGTTAACGTGGCTAGCCCGACTTGGTTCAGTATCATAGATGGTGACGGGAATGTGCGCAGTCAGGCTGATAGTGCGTATGTGCAGTGGGCCCATGAGCGCGGTTTGGAAGTATGGGGGCTGCTCAGCAATAGCTTTGAACCAGACATAACCACTGAGGCATTGTCGAGCTATGAGAAGCGGATGAACGCGATCGTACAGATCCTCGAGTATTCAGATTTATACAAGCTGGATGGAATTAATATTGATTTTGAGAATGTATATACGAAAGACGGGGAGAATGTTACACAATTTATGCGAGAGCTAAAACCTATGGCTCAAGCCAAAAACTTAATCGTCTCCATAGACGTAACCCCTAAATCCAACAGTGAGATGTGGTCAGCATTCCTTGATCGTAGGGCTCTTAATTCAGTAGTTGATTATCTTATTGTTATGGCTTATGACGAGCATTGGGCTGCTAGTCCTGTAGCGGGCTCTGTTGCGTCTCTGCCGTGGGTAGAAAGCTCGTTAAGCCGGATCATAGAGGAAGACGATGTGCCGCCTGAGAAGCTGATTCTAGGGATTCCACTGTATACTAGAATCTGGACTGAGGCCCAGGTGGATGGCAAGACCAAAGTAAGCTCTAAATCGGTTAGTATGAATGCCGTTGAAAAAATTATTAAAGAGAAGAAGCTGACCCCAACCTTTGATAAGGCAGCAGGGCAGAATTACGTTGAGTATAAGGAGGATGGCGCTCTTAAAAAAATATGGATCGAAGACAAAGTTTCTTTAAAAGCTAGAGTTGAGCTTGCTAAGTCTTTAGGGCTTGGTGGCATCGGTTCATGGAATCGCAGCTTTAGTAATCCGTCTGCGTGGGAGGCATTACAAGGGATTCATAAGTAATTATTATTTCATTCATAATAAACAAAGGGGCTCCCAATATAGGGGCCCTTTTGTTGTATTAAGCAAATGTTTGATTGCATTATAAATCGCTAGTAATAAGCTTCTGTAAGATGTGTTTTATTGATTAAGCTGCTGACTCTTAAGTTGTTCCGCAGTAATATTGGCCTCAGCTGGATCCATAGTAAGGATGGTATGGCAGAACATACAGCGGTCTGTTTTGCCCAGCATTTTGGTCAGCTTGTGACATTCAGGGCATTCCAGTTGGACTGCGCTAGTTGACAGCATCCCAGCCCAGAAATAGATTGCAAGACTTGCCATCATTGAGATTAAACCGATTACAAGACCGATTCCAGCGAATACTTTTCCAGTTGAGCCCCAAAACACGATGCCCGCTGTACCCAAAACCATAAGTCCCATTCCGAGCATTGTGAGCAGTAATCCCCATGTGCGAAAAGCGTTGATCTTAGCCGTTTTAAACTTCATGAGTGTTTGCTCCTAACTAAATATAGTTGGGTTGTCCAGAAGGAACTGTCTTTCATATGTAGAATAATAATTATAACTGAATTATAACTGACTGGACGCAAAATCGCCAAATTTAATGGAGGGAAGCATGGAATTGTCCAATGTAACTTTGTTGAGTGGAGAAACGTTTGATGAGAATGTTTTAGGAGCGGTCGTTTTGCGGCAGAATGGGGATATTCCGTTTCAAAGCGCACTTCTTCAAGATTTTGATATGGTAGTGTTAGTATTGCATGAAGAACAGGATAGAGAGCATATTGTTCGCCATACCATTGCCGGTGACCAACGGACCCAGTCAGTCCATATCGGCCTTTTTGCTTTGGAGCAGGCTGTTATGGCAGGGGATAATAACGAACTTCTTATCAGTTTGATGAGGGGGGAAGTGATCTGGGACCCCAAGGGAATACTCGAGGAAATGCGCCGCGAGATATTACAATTTGAAGGACCGATTAAGGAACGGGTCGCATTTATGGAGTTTGCTCGCTTTTTGCATATGTATGTGAAATCCAAGCGCTATATAGAGGCTGGCTTTATTATGGATGCTTACAACTGTGTATTGATAGCCTTATATCATTGGGCAAGAATAGAAGTGAGTGAAGTGGGTGCTTTCCCCGAGCCAGCTATTTGGGAGCAGGTTAAAAGCATGAATACCTCCGTTCATAAACTTTATGAGGAGTTAACGGTCAGTACTGAGACCTTAGAGCAACGTGTGGAGCTTGTGCTTCTTGCATGTGAATTTGGGATTATGTCCAAAATGACGGACTGTTGTCTATTGCTCTTTAATATTTTGAATAGCCGTAAGGAAGCATGGAGCATTAAAGAATTACTGCAGCATTCAGGTCTGAGTCAATTAGAGTCTGAACTACCCCTTGTTTTACGAAAGCTGGTTTCTCGTTCGCTAATCCGAGAGATTACATCTTGGGCTGATGTTCACGAGGGAGAAGGGCATGCGATCCGCTATACATTATAGAGATGAATTAGATACAGCAGAAGATGTTTAATTATAGAGAGATGAGCAGGGATAGGGAGAGGCTGAGCACTCTCTTTTTGTTTGTTTACTAATATGAAACGCTCATATTTATTCAGAAAAATTAATGGTTGACTCTTTCCTTGTTCATGTGTTAAATTATAACTCGTCCCTCTGACACAGAGATGTGCTTTCGAAAACATTCGAAAGACAACCGAAAAAAGAAATTAAAAAAAAGGTTGACTAAAACGAGGACGCTGTGATATATTATAAAGGTCGCTGCTGAACAACACATCGACGAAATAAACAGCTTGATCTTTGAAAACTGAACAACGAGTGAGTAGGAAATCACGCAAGTGAAATCCAAAATTAGAGAATTAATTTTCTCGTCAGATGTTTCAAAATGAGCATATCGCTCTTTTCAATACTAATTGGAGAGTTTGATCCTGGCTCAGGACGAACGCTGGCGGCGTGCCTAATACATGCAAGTCGAGCGGAGTTATTTTGAAAGCTTGCTTTCAAAATAACTTAGCGGCGGACGGGTGAGTAACACGTAGGCAACCTGCCCTTCAGACTGGGATAACTACCGGAAACGGTAGCTAATACCGGATAATTTCTTTTTTCTCCTGAGAGAAGAATGAAAGACGGAGCAATCTGTCACTGAGGGATGGGCCTGCGGCGCATTAGCTAGTTGGTGGGGTAACGGCCCACCAAGGCGACGATGCGTAGCCGACCTGAGAGGGTGAACGGCCACACTGGGACTGAGACACGGCCCAGACTCCTACGGGAGGCAGCAGTAGGGAATCTTCCGCAATGGGCGAAAGCCTGACGGAGCAACGCCGCGTGAGTGATGAAGGTTTTCGGATCGTAAAGCTCTGTTGCCAGGGAAGAACGTCCGGTAGAGTAACTGCTACCGGAGTGACGGTACCTGAGAAGAAAGCCCCGGCTAACTACGTGCCAGCAGCCGCGGTAATACGTAGGGGGCAAGCGTTGTCCGGAATTATTGGGCGTAAAGCGCGCGCAGGCGGCTATTTAAGTCTGGTGTTTAAACCTTGGGCTCAACCTGAGGTCGCACTGGAAACTGGGTGGCTTGAGTACAGAAGAGGAAAGTGGAATTCCACGTGTAGCGGTGAAATGCGTAGATATGTGGAGGAACACCAGTGGCGAAGGCGACTTTCTGGGCTGTAACTGACGCTGAGGCGCGAAAGCGTGGGGAGCAAACAGGATTAGATACCCTGGTAGTCCACGCCGTAAACGATGAGTGCTAGGTGTTAGGGGTTTCGATACCCTTGGTGCCGAAGTTAACACAGTAAGCACTCCGCCTGGGGAGTACGGTCGCAAGACTGAAACTCAAAGGAATTGACGGGGACCCGCACAAGCAGTGGAGTATGTGGTTTAATTCGAAGCAACGCGAAGAACCTTACCAGGTCTTGACATCCCTCTGAATCCGCTAGAGATAGCGGCGGCCTTCGGGACAGAGGAGACAGGTGGTGCATGGTTGTCGTCAGCTCGTGTCGTGAGATGTTGGGTTAAGTCCCGCAACGAGCGCAACCCTTAACTTTAGTTGCCAGCAAGTAATGTTGGGCACTCTAGAGTGACTGCCGGTGACAAACCGGAGGAAGGTGGGGATGACGTCAAATCATCATGCCCCTTATGACCTGGGCTACACACGTACTACAATGGCCGGTACAACGGGAAGCGAAGCCGCGAGGTGGAGCCAATCCCATCAAAGCCGGTCTCAGTTCGGATTGCAGGCTGCAACTCGCCTGCATGAAGTCGGAATTGCTAGTAATCGCGGATCAGCATGCCGCGGTGAATACGTTCCCGGGTCTTGTACACACCGCCCGTCACACCACGAGAGTTTACAACACCCGAAGTCGGTGGGGTAACCCGCAAGGGAGCCAGCCGCCGAAGGTGGGGTAGATGATTGGGGTGAAGTCGTAACAAGGTAGCCGTATCGGAAGGTGCGGCTGGATCACCTCCTTTCTATGGAGAATCGTTCTCTGCAATGAGAACATTCAAATCGGAAGCTAAGCTTCCAAAACTCAGGTTTAGGCCTGTTACTCACTCGTTGCTCAGTTTTGAGAGTTTAAGCTCTCAAGTAAGACTTGATCCTTGAAAACTGGATACCGAAACGAATTTGCGTTTTAGAACATCTTTTAGCAACTTGTGCAAACAAGTAAATGTTATTAGTGAGATTTTTCTTCGGAAGAATCAAGGTTAAGCTAATAAGAGCACACGGAGGATGCCTAGGCGCCAGGAGCCGACGAAGGACGTGGCGAACAACGAAACTGCCTCGGGGAGCTGTAAGCAAGCTTTGATCCGGGGGTGTCCGAATGGGGAAACCCAGCTGTGGTAATTCGCAGTTACTCATTTCTGAATACATAGGAAATGTAGAGGCAGACCAGGGGAACTGAAACATCTAAGTACCCTGAGGAAGAGAAAACAATAGTGATTCCGTCAGTAGCGGCGAGCGAACGCGGAACAGCCTAAACCTAAGAGCTTGCTCTTAGGGGTTGTGGGACGTCTCACATGGAGTTACAAAGGAATATGGTAGGTGAAGAGGTCTGGAAAGGCCCGCGATAGAGGTAAAAGCCCTGTAACCTAAACTGTATTCTCTCCGAGACGGATCCCGAGTAGTGCGGGGCACGTGAAACCCCGTATGAATCCAGCAGGACCATCTGCTAAGGCTAAATACTACCTGGCGACCGATAGTGAAACAGTACCGTGAGGGAAAGGTGAAAAGCACCCCGGAAGGGGAGTGAAATAGAACCTGAAACCGTGTGCTTACAAAAAGTCAGAGCCCTATTAATGGGTGATGGCGTGCCTTTTGTAGAATGAACCGGCGAGTTACGTTTAACATGCAAGGTTAAGCCGAGAAGGTGGAGCCGCAGCGAAAGCGAGTCTGAATAGGGCGAATTAGTATGTGGACGTAGACCCGAAACCGTGTGATCTACCCCTGTCCAGGGTGAAGGTGCGGTAACACGCACTGGAGGCCCGAACCCACGTACGTTGAAAAGTGCGGGGATGAGGTGGGGGTAGCGGAGAAATTCCAATCGAACTCGGAGATAGCTGGTTCTCCCCGAAATAGCTTTAGGGCTAGCCTCGGTATAAGAGTAGTGGAGGTAGAGCACTGATTGGGTGCGGGGTCCGCAAGGATTACCAAGCTCAGTCAAACTCCGAATGCCATATACTTATTGCCGGGAGTCAGACAGTGAGTGCTAAGATCCATTGTCAAAAGGGAAACAGCCCAGACCATCAGCTAAGGTCCCCAAGTGTGTGTTAAGTGGGAAAGGATGTGGAGTTGCACAGACAACCAGGATGTTGGCTTAGAAGCAGCCACCATTGAAAGAGTGCGTAATAGCTCACTGGTCGAGTGACTCTGCGCCGAAAATGTAACGGGGCTAAACACACCACCGAAGCTATGGCTAGATACTATGTATCTGGGGTAGGGGAGCGTTGTGTAGGGGTTGAAGGTGTACTGAAAAGAGCGCTGGACACTACACAAGTGAGAATGCCGGTATGAGTAACGAAAAGATCAGTGAGAATCTGATCCGCCGAAAGCCCAAGGTTTCCTGAGGAAGGCTCGTCCGCTCAGGGTAAGTCGGGACCTAAGGCGAGGCCGAAAGGCGTAGTCGAAGGACAACAGTTTGAAATTACTGTACCACCGTAATCCGCTATGAGCGATGGGGTGACGCAGGAGGGTAGTGACGCGGACTGATGGATGTCCGTCTAAGCAGTGAGGCTGATGTGTAGGCAAATCCGCACATCATTAAGGCTGGGCTGTGATGGGGAGCGAAAATTGTAGTAGCGAAGGTCATGATCTCACACTGCCAAGAAAAGCCTCTAGCCAGGAGAAGGTGCCCGTACCGCAAACCGACACAGGTAGGCGAGAAGAGAATTCTAAGGCGCGCGGAAGAACTCTCGTTAAGGAACTCGGCAAAATGACCCCGTAACTTCGGGAGAAGGGGTGCCCCGGTAGTGTGAATAGCACGAGGGGGCCGCAGTGAAAAGGCCCAAGCGACTGTTTAGCAAAAACACAGGTCTGTGCGAAGCCGCAAGGCGAAGTATACGGGCTGACGCCTGCCCGGTGCTGGAAGGTTAAGGGGAGTGGTTAGGGGTAACCCGAAGCTATGAACCGAAGCCCCAGTAAACGGCGGCCGTAACTATAACGGTCCTAAGGTAGCGAAATTCCTTGTCAGGTAAATTCTGACCCGCACGAATGGCGTAACGACTTGGGCGCTGTCTCAACGAGAGATCCGGTGAAATTTTAATACCTGTGAAGATGCAGGTTACCCGCGACAAGACGGAAAGACCCCATGGAGCTTTACTGCAGCTTGATATTGAATTTGGGTACGATCTGTACAGGATAGGTGGGAGCCGTAGAAATCGGAGCGCAAGCTTCGGTGGAGGCGCCGTTGGGATACCACCCTGATCGTATCTAGGTTCTAACCTAGTACCCTTACCGGGTACGGGGACCGTGTCAGGCGGGCAGTTTGACTGGGGCGGTCGCCTCCTAAAGAGTAACGGAGGCGTTCCAAGGTTCCCTCAGAATGGTTGGAAATCATTCGCAGAGTGCAAAGGCATAAGGGAGCTTGACTGCGAGACCTACAAGTCGAGCAGGGACGAAAGTCGGACTTAGTGATCCGGTGGTACCGCATGGAAGGGCCATCGCTCAACGGATAAAAGCTACCCTGGGGATAACAGGCTTATCTCCCCCAAGAGTCCACATCGACGGGGAGGTTTGGCACCTCGATGTCGGCTCATCGCATCCTGGGGCTGAAGTAGGTCCCAAGGGTTGGGCTGTTCGCCCATTAAAGCGGTACGCGAGCTGGGTTCAGAACGTCGTGAGACAGTTCGGTCCCTATCTGTCGTGGGCGCAGGAAATTTGAGAGGAGCTGTCCTTAGTACGAGAGGACCGGGATGGACGTACCGCTGGTGCACCAGTTGTTCCGCCAGGAGCATGGCTGGGTAGCTACGTACGGACGGGATAAGCGCTGAAAGCATCTAAGCGTGAAGCCCCCCTCAAGATGAGATTTCCCAATTAGTAAGACCCCTTGAAGACGACGAGGTAGATAGGTTGGAGGTGGAAGTGCAGTAATGCATGGAGCTGACCAATACTAATCGGTCGAGGGCTTATCCTATAGTTAGAATGCAGATTCGTTTCGGATTCAGTTTTCAGGCATCAAGCCTGGTATGAATATTCCCTGATAGCTCAGTTGGTAGAGCACTCGACTGTTAATCGAGTTGTCACAGGTTCGAGTCCTGTTCGGGGAGCCATATGGAGAGGTGTCCGAGTTTGGCCGAAGGAGCACGATTGGAAATCGTGTAGGCGCCACAAGCGTCTCGAGGGTTCGAATCCCTCTCTCTCCGCCACAAATTTTTAATTAGTATGGCCCGTTGGTCAAGGGGTTAAGACACCTCCCTTTCACGGAGGTAACATGGGTTCGAATCCCATACGGGTCACCAAATTTTCACTTGATTTATCCTAGTGGACTTTGGTACAATAACAATTGTTGTTTATGGAGGCTTAGCTCAGCTGGGAGAGCATCTGCCTTACAAGCAGAGGGTCGGGGGTTCGATCCCCTCAGCCTCCACCATAACACTTTCTTACTGACGCGGGGTGGAGCAGCCCGGTAGCTCGTCGGGCTCATAACCCGAAGGCCGCAGGTTCAAATCCTGCCCCCGCAACCAATTAACTTAAGCAATTATATCTTTTGGAACCGTGGTGTAGTTGGCCTAACATGCCTGCCTGTCACGCAGGAGATCGCGGGTTCGAATCCCGTCGGTTCCGCCATTTTCATCATGGCTCGGTAGCTCAGTCGGTAGAGCAGAGGACTGAAAATCCTCGTGTCGGCGGTTCGATTCCGTCCCGAGCCACCATTTATCATCACAAAAGAATGAGTGCCATGCCGGTGTAGCTCAATTGGTAGAGCAACTGACTTGTAATCAGTAGGTTGGGGGTTCAAGTCCTCTCGCCGGCACCATCCTTGGAGGATTAGCGAAGTGGCCAAACGCATCAGACTGTAAATCTGCTCACGTGAGTGTTCGGTGGTTCGAATCCATCATCCTCCACCAGTTTTTAGGGGCATAGTTTAAAGGTAGAACAACGGTCTCCAAAACCGTTGGTGTGGGTTCAATTCCTGCTGCCCCTGCCAAGTTCTTTCTAAAGTTTAATATGGCGGCCGTGGCGAAGGGGTTAACGCACCGGATTGTGGTTCCGGCATTCGTGGGTTCGAGACCCATCGGCCGCCCCATTTACTTTAAAATGAATAATGGCAACAATATCAACTTAATATGGCGACTGTGGCGAAGGGGTTAACGCACCGGATTGTGGTTCCGGCATTCGTGGGTTCGAGACCCATCAGTCGCCCCATTTTACTTTAAAATGTTATTGGGGATTAGCCAAGCGGTAAGGCAACGGACTTTGACTCCGTCACTCATAGGTTCGAATCCTATATCCCCAGCCATTTTATGCGGACGTGGCTCAGCGGTAGAGCATCGCCTTGCCAAGGCGAGGGTCGCGGGTTCGATTCCCGTCGTCCGCTCCAAGTTTTCATGGCGCCATAGCCAAGTGGTAAGGCAAAGCTCTGCAAAAGCTTTATCCCCAGTTCAAATCTGGGTGGCGCCTCCATTTAGTTCATATGTGCCGGCGTGGCGGAATGGCAGACGCGCTCGACTCAAAATCGAGTGGGAAACCGTGGAGGTTCGAGTCCTCTCGCCGGTATCTTAAAAAGGTTTGTAAGAATGCTTTTATAAGCAATCTTACAAACCTTTTTTCTTTATGTCCTTGGGTTTACAGCAGTAAGCCGTTGAATAGAGAGTTTCTCTATTTCAACGGCTTTTTTTAATCTGATTAGTGATTAACCTGATTGATTATTAATGCGGAATGCTCGCGGGGTAAGACCTATTTCTCGTTTGAACATATTGCAGAATTGGGCATCGTTCACAAAACCTGCAGCAGCAGATACTTCAGAGATTTGCATCTGAGTATGACGTAATAGAGACTTTGCATAATCCAGGCGTTTTAACAGCAAATACCGCAGGGGTGAAGACCCGAAACGTTCTTTAAATAGATGGCGAAAACGATCGTAACTATATCCGGACATTTCTGATAGTGTTTCGACGGACAATTTATGGCGATAATGCTCATTCATATAATTAAGGACATATTGTACTCGATCTTCTGTTGGGGATTGATATCCAGAGGCACTAAGAAGCCTCATAAGATGGACGGTAATCTCGCTCATTTGTAGGTTTAGAAGCTCAGAGAATCCGTCTTGCTTGCGTGTAAACTCTGCTTTCATTCGCAGCAGGATTTGAAGAACGGTCTGATCTTTATCATCTTCATATACGCCGAGCAGATTACTCATATTAGGGTGTTCTGAGTGGAAGCCTACAAATAATACATTTGCATCCTCACGGTGGTGCTCGTCATGTTTATGATTGGGTGGCACAAGCGCGAAAGAAGAGGAGCGAAAATGGTAACTTCGTGGGCCAACATTGGTTGTCCCTACCCCCTGTAAATAATAGACTAGTTCGTAGCATTCATGCTGGTGTGGAGGGATATAAGTATTTAGCTCATGTGTGGCACTTACAATATATAGAACACGATCCATGATGATCCTCCAATACTTATGTTTTAGCCGAATCGTACAAAACAATGACCGAAATCATATAATTATTTTTAATAATATTTGTTATGATCGTATCAATAAATCCGAAAGTTCGCAACCTGACTGGCCATCTCGTTCGGAAATAAAGCGGATTATTAATAATAATGGTATTTTTATTGCTATTTTTGAGCCTAAACGTTAAATTTATTACTTTTAATGATACTTTATTTGGAAAAAAGAGAATTTCCATTTGAACCGTGAATTATACAATGGGTGAAGATAGGATTCTGCGGATTACTAACCAACTAAAATTAGGGGTGGAATAGAGTAATGAATAAAAAAGTTCTTTCTTTGTTGTTATTAATGGTGATGGTTCTGGTCACAGCATGTGGGAATAACACGTCCAATAACGGTTCTTCTGCGAATACTGGATCAAACGCTGCTGAGGGTGGAGAAACAGGTGCAGGGGATAAACTCAAGGTTGTATTGCTGATTCCGGGGACACTTGGGGATAAATCATTTTTTGATTCCGCTAATAACGGCTTGCAAAAGGTTAAGGATGAACTTGGTGCAGTAACAAAGGTTGTTGAAATGGGCGTTGATAAAACGAAATGGGAGCCTACATTTAACGATATCGCTTCCGAGGATTGGGATGTAATTATTTCTGGCGGTTCTGAAATTACAGAGATGTTTAATGCAACGGCAGAATTGTATCCAGACAAAAAATTCATTAATTATGATACCGACATCGATGAAGCACCAGATAACATGTACAACATGTCTTATGCGACAAATGAAGTATCTTTCTTGGCAGGTGCCGTAGCAGCATTAGCTACACAATCGGATATGCCGAATGCTACCCCTGAGAATGTGATTGGGTTTGTCGGCGGTATGGATATTCCGGGGATTAATGCTTTCTTGGTCGGTTACATTCAAGGTGCTCAGTACGTTGATCCTGATGTAAAAGTGGCTGTGTCGTACGCTGGTGATTTTGTTAACCCTGCAAAAGGTAAGGAGCTGTCTCTAATTCAATATAACTCCGGTGTGGATGTTATTTTTAACGTGGCTGGGGGTACAGGTCTTGGGATCTTTGACGCAGCTAAAGAGAAGAAAAAATATGCAATTGGTGTAGACTCCGATCAGGCAATGTTGATTAACGATACGGATAGTGAAAAAGCAAATCTAATCGTTACTTCATCTATTAAAAAGATTGATACGGCTATTCTAGGTGCAGTGAAGAGATTGCAAGAGGGTACGCTAGAAATGGGCAAACGTGATGTATTGAGCTTTGTAGATGATGGTGTAGGTATTGCTGAGAATGATATTTATAAAAATGTATTCCCGGCTGATCTTCAGGCCAAGGTTGAAGAAGTGAAGCAAAAGCTGATCAATAAAGAAGTTAAAGTGGATAATGCGATGGGGATGGAAACCGCAGAGGTAGAAGCTATTCGTAACGCAGTTAAGCCTTAAGCCTTAAGCTTTAAGCTTTAAACCTTAAGATCAGCTCTATAGAGATAAACCTACAGTTGGAGATTCTTCTAGTCAGGGGAATTCCAGCTGTATATTTTTGCAGACCTCCAAGTTGAAAGGCGTTGAGACCTATGTACACAGCTCTGCTGGAAATGCGGGGAATTACCAAGGTATATCCCAATGGCGTCGTTGCAAATAAAAACGTGCATTTTTCTTTACGTGAGGGAGAAATACATGCGATTGCAGGTGAGAACGGTGCTGGTAAATCGACTTTAATGAAGATTATGTTCGGCATGGAAGAGCCAAGTGAAGGCGAGATCTATATCAAGGGTGAAAAAGTAAAGCTGCAATCCGCTCAGGACGCCATTGATAGAGGTATCGGCATGGTCCACCAGCATTTCATGTTGGTACCTTCTTTTACGGTGGCAGAGAATATGGTGCTGGGTATGGAGCCGCGCAGAGGAGTTGGCATTAATTATGCCGAGGCTGTGCGCATGACGGAAGAGACCGCAAGGAAATACAATCTGGCCGTGGATCCAAAGGCAAAAGTAGAGGATCTTACAGTTGGGATGAAGCAAAAGGTTGAGATTCTTAAGGCGCTGCTGCGTGGTGCGAAAATTCTGGTGCTTGATGAGCCAACTGCGGTGTTGACTCCACAGGAAACAGAGGAATTGTTCCGCGAGCTTAAGCAATTAAGGGAACAGGGGCATACGATAGTTTTTATTTCGCACAAATTAAAGGAAGTCAAAGCGATTTGCGACAGAATTACGATTATGCGCAGCGGCCGTAGTGAAGGTGTTTTTCAAACACAGGATGTGACAGAACAGGAAATCTCGCGGTTAATGGTCGGCAGAGATGTCGTGCTGAAATATGACAAAGAGATTCTGGCTGTTAGTGAGCCAGTACTATCGGTGCAGGGACTCGGTGTGAATGATGCAGATGGTAAAGCGTTATTGTCAGATATCAATTTTGAAGTACGTGGTGGGCAGATCGTTGGGATTGCTGGTGTAGAAGGCAACGGGCAGACACAGCTCATTGAAGCTCTTACAGGTAGCTTGAGAGGTGTCTCAAGTCAGGGTTCTGTACTAGTGAAGGGAAAGGATATCCGTGAATCGGATATTTTGGATATTCGTAAGCTAGGCGTTTCCTATATACCGGAGGATCGGATGCGGCAAGGGATCGCTAGTGAAGCAAGCATAGCTGATAATCTGCTATCTACTCAGTATCGTACAAAAGCAATGAATAAAGGTCTTTTTTTGAATGGCTCACGAATTGCCAAACTAGCAGTATCCCTTGTAGAGGAATTTAAAGTCCGCTGTTCAGGACCTTCTCAGCCCATAGGAATGTTGTCAGGTGGTAACATGCAGAAGGTAGTCGTAGCTAGAGAGTGTTCGACTGAACCGCAGCTGCTTATTGCAGAACAGCCGACACGGGGTGTGGATATAGGCGCAGCCCAGTTCATACATCAAAAGTTGTTGGAATTACGTTCAGACGATTGCGCGATTTTGCTAGTGTCGGCAGATTTGAATGAGATCTTGGAGATCAGCGATAGTCTGTTAGTAATGTACGAGGGTAAGATTGTTGCCTTTTTTGAGGAGCCATCTAAGGTTAGTGAGGAAGAATTAGGTCTTTATATGCTGGGGATTCATCGACAGGACGAGGAGCACATCGGGAGGGCCGTAAATCATGTTTAAAGTTAAATATTTTGAGTACATTCGGACATCGGCGGTAATCGTTATTGCACTCGCTATTGCCTTTCTGATCATCTCTTTGGTCAGTAATCAGCCTGTGAAGACGATTGGTATATTCCTATTAGAGCCGTTATCCAGTAAAGGTCATATTGGTAATGTGATTGAGATGGCGATTCCGCTCATGTTCACTGGGTTGGCAGTATCCTTGTTGTTTCGAGCCAATATGTTCAACCTGGGAGCTGAAGGGATTTTCTATTTCTCCGGTGTTGTAACTTCCGTATTGGCTATTCATTTAACGCTGGACGGCTGGCTGCATCCGATGGTAGCTATTGCTGCAGGTTCAATTGTAGGAGCGTTGCTCTCGGCAATACCTGGTATTCTGAAGGCAAAATGGAATGCTAATGAGTTGGTTACATCCTTAATGTTCAATAATATTTTGTTCGGAGTAGGGCTATACCTACTGAACTATCATCTGCGTGATGCTAAAGCTTTTGCCAATGTATCCTACAAATTCGAGAAAACGGCACTGCTGAGTAAAATGGTCTCGGGCACCCGTATTCATACCGGTCTTATTATCGTTATCGTGCTTATTATTGCAGCTCATCTATTCCTATACAAAACGAAATGGGGATATGAGCTGCGCATGACAGGCATCAACCGGGACTTTGCCCGTTATTCCGGTATGAAGACAGCCAAGGTTATTATTCTCGTCCACTTGATTGCAGGTTTTATCGCAGGTATGGGGGGTTCCGTAGAAGTGCTGGGGATGTATAACCGTTTCCAATGGACGTCACTGCCTGGTTATGGTTTGGATGGTGCCCTTGTAGCGATGTTAGCCAAAAATAATCCGCTGTCCGTAATCGGCTCTGCATTATTCCTAGCGTACATTCGAATTGGGGCTGACATGATGGCGCGTCTGTCTGATGTACCTTCAGAGATGATCTCAATCATACAGGCAATTATCATTCTTCTGATTTCGGCTGAGCAATTTCTGAAGTTCTGGAAAAATCGGATGCTCTTGAAGGAGGCGAAGGAAGCGTGAATAGTTTGTTTGATGTGATTTTTACAACTGACTTTGCGTTCTCTGTCCTTCGCGTGACGACTCCGATTCTGTTCGCCGCGCTCGGCGCACTCATCTCCAACCGTGCAGGGATCATTAACATTGGGATGGAGGGCATTATGCTTGTTGCCGCTTTAGCGGGTGTCATCATAAGCAGCTATACACATAGCGCATGGGTAGGTCTGCTTGGGGCGGTGCTGTCTGGAACATTGATCGCTGGAATATTAGCTTTTTTCACCCTGAAATTCAAAACACATATCATTCTCGGGGGGGTGGCCATTAATATGTTCGCTTCGGGAGGCACTGTGTTTATCCTCTATCTGCTTAGTGGCGACAAGGGTTCTTCCACTTCGCTGGCGAGTAAAGTTCTGCCTAGTGTCCAGATTCCTTTGTTGAAGGATATCCCGGTGCTTGGACCTATTTTATCGGGGCATCACATTCTGACGTATGTTTCTATATTGGCTGTGTTTGTTGTCTACTATCTATTAAACCGTACACCGCTTGGACTGCGCATTCGTTCAGTGGGTGAAAATCCACATGCGGCTCAATCCGTGGGTGTAAGTGTTGTAAAAATACAGTATATGGCTTTGCTGCTTAGCGGATTTTTTGCCGGTTTAGGCGGTGCTTATATGTCGATGGGGTATTTGTCACTGTTTACCCGCGATATGATCGCTGGCCGGGGCTGGATTGCCATTGCCGCTGAGTCGATGGGAAGAAGTACGACCGTAGGCACGGCGCTGACCTCTTTATTATTTGGTACTGCAGATGCATTGTCGAATGCGCTACAGGTGTTGAAGATTCCTGCGGAGCTAATCGCCACTCTTCCTTATGTAGCCACAGTAATTGGACTTGTGATCTACGCAGTATCTGAGACACGAAAAAAGAATAAAAAACTTAAAAGCCCGCTAGTTAAATAGCGATTGAAATGATTGATACACAGACAAGGAGTGAGTACCTATGCCAACACCTATTATTATTGACTGCGATCCAGGGCATGATGACGCAATAGCGATACTGCTTGCCATAGCAAATTCGGAGAAGTTAGATCTGCGCGGGATTACAACGGTTGGTGGAAACCAAATTTTAGATAAAATCACGGAAAACGCCCTGAAGGTGATCAGCTTCGTGAATGCTGACATTCCTGTAGCTAAAGGGGCTGCTGGCCCACTGTTCGGCAAGCTTGTTACAGGTGAGGAAGCGCATGGTGAATCGGGCATGGATGGGCCGCTTTTGCCTCCAAGTAAATTCCGCCCTGTAGAGCAGGGTGCTGTGGAGTTTATGCTGAATATCATCCGTTCTTCAGAGGAGAAGATTACGCTCGTGCCGATGGCTCCTTTAACAAATATCGCACTGCTAATCACGGCTTATCCAGAGATTAAAGACAGAATTGAAAAAATCTCACTGATGGGGGGAGGTATCTCTTATGGGAATGTCACCTCTACTGCGGAGTTTAATATCTATGTAGATCCTGAAGCAGCCCGTATTGTGTTTGAGTCGGGGATTCCGATCACAATGAGTGGTCTGGATGTGACCGATAAGGCTGCTATTTTTGAAGATGAGATCCTAGCATTGAAAGAGCGGGGACCAGTGTCTACAATGGTCGGAGAATTGCTGGATTTCTATTCGATTTACGGTAAAAAAATGGGCTATGTCGGCAGTGCGCTGCATGATCCATGTGCTGTTGCCTGGCTGCTGCATCCGGAACTATTTGAATCTGAGCATCTATATGTAACGGTGGAGACAGAAGGCAAGCTGACGCGGGGAATGACAGTTGCAGACAGACGGAAGAAGACGGATCGTCCAGCGAATGTGCAAGTATTGGTGGGCGTTGACCGGGAAGCATTTATGAAGCTGATCTTTGATTCACTGGAAAAGCTTGATCAAGAGCTGCTGCTAGCGGCTGAAGGGAAGTAGCCTATGGCAGGATGGGAGAGACTTCAAGAGACCGTGCAGTTTGAAATTGCTCAGCGTGGAGAAGAAGGTTGCCTGATTGAGGGTTTTGCGGATAAGCTAGCGGCTGCTGGTGCCGATGAGCTCAAGCTGATGCAGGTATACAATGAGCTAATGGAGCTTACGATCAGTGAGGATTTTCCGTATCAAGAGCCATCCTCTCTGGAGGAGATTCGTCATCTACGTCCAGAAGGCCCACGTAAGCTTGAGGCGGACTGGAGCGAGGCGGAATGGAGAGATAAGTTCTATGGAGCCTGGCTCGGTAGAAGTGTCGGCTGCGCACTCGGGAAACCGCTGGAGTATTGGGACTATCTCTATGGGAAAGATGGCCGTCCGGGCTGGGAGAATATTGAGCTATGGTTTCAGGGTGCGGACGCCTGGCCAATTACTGGCTATACGCCTGGGCATTCACGGGCAGAGGCTGAATATGGTCTTGGCTTAAGTGAATGGACACATGCGAGTACCCGCGAGACGATCAAGTATATGGAAAGCGATGACGATATTCGCTACACTGTCCTGGGTCTTATGCTGCTGGAGCAGAAGGGTCTGAACTGGGATTCTTGGGATATCGGAAAGCTGTGGCATACACATTTAACATATAGTCAGGTGTGCACGGCGGAGACACAGTCATATATGAATTTTGCGCAGGAGACCTCTCATCTGCATGGCGAGAAGCCTGCGGATTGGCTGGTGCGGCAGGAAAGAGTGCGGATGCACCTAAACCCTTACCGCGAGTGGATTGGTGCCGCTATACGCGCAGATGGACTGGCTTATGGCGCAGCAGGTTATCCTGAGCTTGCGGCAGAACTAGGCTGGCGCGACGCTTCATTTTCACATGTGAAAAATGGTATCTACGGTGAGATGTTGAATGCGGCGATGATATCGGCAGCTTTTGCAGAGAAGGATAATGAACGGATCCTAGAGATAGGCCTTAGTGAGATTCCGCGTACCAGTCGTTTGGCCAGTGATGTTTTGCGGGGGATAGATATTGCGCAGAAGGCCAAAAGTGAGCGGGAGTTGGTTCGTAACATTTGGGATACTTTTAGCCACTATGATGCAGTCCATACAAATAATAATGCTGCTCTTGTAGCTGCGTCGCTTGTTTATGGCGGGAATGACTTTGAAAAAACAGTTGTCACTTCCGTATATGGTGGAATGGATACAGACTGTAACGGGGCTACTGTGGGCTCAATTATGGGAGCGAAGCTTGGAGCAAGTAAGTTGCCGGCTTCATGGATCGAACCGCTTCACGATACGTTATATGCCGATCTGCCCGGATTTCATCCGATAGCGATTTCGGAATGTGCGGAACGCAGCTACCAAGTGTTCTTGAAGATTCGCAGAGAGCTTGGCGAAAAGGCATAAAAGATTTAGCGAGTATGGGACTCGATAGATCAGGGGTTCAGGGATTACTATATGAATTATGGGATGTCTTAAGCTATTGGCTTAGACATCTTTTTTTGCGTAACAGCAGGTCTTTAATCACACTCCAACGAACCAAATGTAGCTTTAACTGCATTTCATACACTTAAAAAAACCAAATATGGCTATATTAACAGTGAAGCGTTTAGTGGTGGGGCAATAGGAGAATCATGATTTCAAGAGGGAAGGATTATCTTTGCTAACCCTTTTTATTTTATTAATAAATGTGTAAAAAGAGCCCGGTATAAAGGGTTTTTAGGTTTTCATCAACCTTCCTGGTATATCATTTAAAGAAAAATGATGACACAGCAGAAGAAATGTCTTATTATTTAAGGAGATTTTTAATAAAACAGATTTTAGAAAATTGTAATACAATGTCTCACTTGATGGAGGTTCATTATATAAGGGAAAGGAAGGGGGAGCTTCTAATACTGTCGCTGAGTCGGGTAAGTAAAGGGTACAAGCTGAAGGAAGGCATCTATCAGGCTGTAGATGAGGTATCGCTGGAGGTAAAGCAGGGATCCATTCATGGGATCATTGGTGAGAGTGGTGCGGGGAAATCTACGCTGCTGCGACTGATGAATCTTCTGGAACAGCCGGATGAGGGAACGGTTACCGTAGATGGCCACAACCTGACCGAAATGCCTAGTAAAGCACTGCGTAAAGCAAGGCAAAAGATTGGAATGATCTTTCAACAATTTAATCTTGTTTATAACGTCACTGTAGAGCGGAATGTTTCGATCCCGCTGGAGCTGGCAGATGTCCCAAAGCATGAACGAATGAAGCGTGTGAAGGAGTGTCTGGATTTTGTTGGACTGGCAGATAAGGCAAAACAATATCCGGCACAGCTCAGCGGAGGACAACGTCAGCGTGTTGCGATTGCCCGCGCACTAGCGAACAGTCCGGGAATATTACTGTGTGACGAGCCAACGTCCTCCCTGGACCCAGGAACCACTACAGATATCTTGAACGTGCTGAAGCATGTGAATTCAAGTCTTGGAGTAACGGTTGTCATTGTTACGCATGAGATGGATGTTGTCAAAAGCATATGTACTCATGTATCGGTGATGGAAAAAGGGCGCATTGTAGATTCGTTCTCTCGTGAAGACGGTGAATTCCGTCCAGCAGCAGCCAGTACCGGGACATACCGCGATCAGATTCTTGGTAAAGCGGGGGAAGATCATGTTTGATAGTGTACTTCAATATCAGGCACAGATGTGGGATTCGATTGGTGAAACCTTTGTGATGGTTGGTATTTCTGTTGGAGCGGCCGTGCTGCTGGGGCTTCCACTGGGTACCTTGTTGTTTTTTTTCCGAAAAGGGCAGCTTTATGAGAATACAACGTTGTCTCTGGTGCTCAACAGTATCGTTAATATTATCCGCTCTTTTCCGTTCCTGCTGCTGGTCGTTGCGCTAATTCCAGTCACTCGTTTCCTGGTCGGGACCGCCATTGGTACGATTGCAGCAGCGGTTCCATTATCTATAATCGCTATTGCCTATTATGCTCGGTTAGTGGAGCAGTCGTTGCTGGAGGTTCCTAAAGGGGTCATTGAAGCAGCATTATCGATGGGAGCCTCGAAGCTGGGCTTGATCTTTAAATTTCTGTATGTGGAAGCTCGTTCGGGTCTAGTCCTTGGACTTACTACTTCTACAATTAGCTTTATCTCCTTCTCGACCGTGATGGGAGTTGTTGGTGGGGGAGGGGTTGGTGATTTCGCTATCCGTTATGGTTATCAGCGTTTTGAGACGGAAGTGATGATCTATGCCATTCTAGTGATGATTGTATTAGTCCAATTGGTTCAGTTCACCGGGGGGACTATCGCAAGGCTGTTGGATAAGCGGTAATACAAAATAGTTCAATATATAAACTGGGGGTTAGTAGTACTAATGAAAAAATCAATGATACTTGTGCTTACATTAATGGTATTGGTCGTAGCGGGTTGTGGCTCTAATAAAGCAGCCGAGAACAATGCTGCAAAAGGTAGTAATGATGAGTTAACCAAATTAAAGATCGCTACACTGATCCCACCTATGACAGAAATTCTGGATATTGTGAAGCCGCTCCTGAAGGAAGATGGCATTGATCTGGAGATCGTTGTTCTCTCTGATAATGTGCAGCCTAATGAGGCGTTGGCTAATAAAGAAGTAGACGCTAACTTTTTCCAGCACGTTCCTTATATGAAGCAATATAATGAAAGCAAAGGTTCTAATCTGGTAGAGGTACAGCCTGTTTATGACGCTATTTATGGCGGATACTCCAAACGTTACAAGACTATAGCTGATCTTCCTGAAGGGGCTACGCTTGTAATGGCTAATGATCCATCTAACATCGGCCGTTCATTGCAAATGTTCGCTGCAGCTGATCTTATTAAGCTAAAAGAAGGCGTAGGCATTCAAGCCACACAAGCAGACATTACTGAAAATCCAAAGAAATTCAAGTTTGAAGAAGTCGATCTCCTAATGCTGGCCCGTATGCTTGATGATGGCGATCTGGTAGCCATGACTCCGGCTTATGCGAGCCCACTAGGATTGACACCGAAGAAAGATGCACTGATTACGGAAGGCGAAGATTCCGAATTCACAATTACTTTGGTGGCACGTGAAGATAACAAGGACTCTGACGCCATTCAAAAGCTGGCTAAACGGATCAGCGGTCCTGAAGTGAAGAAGTTCCTTGAGGATAATTACGCGGATATTGCGTTGCCTGCGTTTAAATAAGCTGAATATGGATCTATAAAAAAGGGCAGCCCGGCGATATTTACCGGGCTGCCCTTTTTGTAATAGGAGTATTTAGGTGTGTCTTACATTACTCGGCTTCTCTCAGCCGTTCCACAATGGATGCTTGGGATAACGTTTTATAGGCTCTCAGTGTCACTGTGTAAGCGAGAATTAACAAAATAGGAACGGTGAGGATAAACGGCAGCCAACTCATCTGAAATACCATAAAGGCCATATTATCCGTGATGCTTTTGGAAAGGTTATAGGTCAGCAATACACCTAATGTTGAGGTTATGAGGACGGTTAGCAAAACGGTGTAGAATCCTTCAAGGATCAGCATAAGTTTTAGCTGCTTTTTAGTCATGCCAATACTCTCCAGCATGGCAAGTTCATTCCGGCGGGAGACTACCCCGGTGAGTACAGTGTTGATATAATTCAGCACCCCGATTAGAGCAATGACCAGGCTAAGCCCATACCCGACGGTTTGAAAAATGCGAATGAATCCACCGAGCTCATCCTTGTAATCCTCCCTTGATTTTAAAGTTAATTCATCAGTTGAATCTGTTAAAGCTTTGACCACTTGTTCTACCTGGTCCAGCTTAGTCGGATCGACATGTAGTGTGGCTGAAACGATATTGGCTGGATCTGTACCCTTCGGCATTTCCTTCTGCAGCTCCGAAGCAGGGAGGAAGATGTTGTAACCTAACATAGAGTAAGATTTTGTTGTGGCAGCATATACTGCATCATGTTTTACTACTGCCATCACTTCATAAGATTTACCCGACTTCTCGAAAGTGACTGTATCTCCAGGATGATAATAGGTGCGGTAGCTATCTTCTTCTATAAACATGGCCTCAGATATGACCGCATATTTTCCTGAAGCAAACTTCTGCCTGTTAAACTCCCCTTCAATAATATCCTTGTCCACAAGATCATACCAGCCCGGATCTAATCCATATAAATGATTGTAGACCATCCCCACCTTTTCTAAAGTGGAGAGAAGATAAGGATGTGGGTCAGCAGCTGCCATTGGCTCCAAAATAGCCCGGACAGCATCATCGACAGGAGATGGAACATATCTGTGGTAAACCTTATCAACAGTTTCTACACCGTCAATTTTACTTAGATTGTTGGCGAATTCCTCTGAAAGCTTATATGGATCACCGTCTCGAGGCCCTGTAATACTGACTAGCACTTCATTCTGAACCACAAAATCACCGGAGATAAAGGCACGCAGATATTTATTCACATCCAGTGAGGAAATTACTGTAAAAATGGTACTGAACAAGATGATACTCAAGGAGAGTGAAGAGAGCATCAGGATCAGCTTCTTTTTGCTTCTGAACAGGTTGGAGAACGCCATGTTGTGAAGTTTTGCGCCATGTTTTGATTTTTTGGCATTCCGTTTTCCACCGCTGCTGACTCCGGCAAATTTTACAGCCTCTACCGGCGAGGTTCGCGAAGCCATTCGGCCCGGTTTGCTTGCGGCGATCCATACTGTCATAAACGAGAATGCTGCTGCACCAATAAATATCCACGGGCTAGCAGAATAGACATTATCAGTAGAACCGTTTAAAAATGAGGAGGCCATCGGGAGAATCAGCAGACCTAGCAGATACCCGAACCCCAATCCAAAAGGCAATGCGACGAGATAAAGTGACCGGGCCTGAATGGAGATGATCTTTTTCAGTTGTCGGGGTGTGGTACCGATGGTCTTTAGCAGCCCGTAAAATTTGACATCCCGCACGACGGAAATAAAAAAGATATTGTAGATTAGTAAATAGCCGCTCAGCATGGTGATAAGAATGACAACTGCATAAGGAATGATATTCAGTAGATTATCGGAGAGAGAAACACTCGTATAAGCCGGATTGACACCATAAGGTACATCCAGGCCGGTGTCCGTCAAAATCTTTTGTACCTTCTGTTCAATATTATAAGAATTATTAAACATCACCCCTAGACCTGCGGTGTTCACATAAGAACCCGTTGCCTCAGAGATGTCCGGGTCAATATGGGAAATGTTCTTCTGTGTAAATGCTTCGGATACAAAAGCCAATCCTGACATCGCCAAATTTTGATCGGTTTCGTAATATCCGGAGAGCTTAAAGTCTTGGCTTATGACTTTTTCACCAATGTCTATATCCAGCTTCACAGTCTGGCCTAACTCATGTTTTGCTCCTAGCAAGTCAAGCGCCCAAGTATTTAGGACGATTTCATTCTCTTGGGAGGGCAGTCCGCCGGCTATAAAGTTGATAAAACCGTGTTTGGCATAATTCTCGTCAATTCGAAGGACCTCTACCCGGTGATTCTTGAACAGACTGGTGCTTATATCGCCAACCTTAAGGAAGACGCCATATTCTTTGATGGATGGTTGATTCTTCAGCTTCTCCAACTCGGCAGGATTCAGATATTTGAAGCTTCCATGATAATCGCTGCCGGTAGTCTGCATTTGTGCGCGTTGCATCGATTTGTTAATACTGAGCGCCAAGGTAAACACGCTGGTGATCAAAAGCGTAGTCAGTACGATGGCACAGATGATAGTGAAATTGCGAGCACGGTTGGCTTTGAGGCTTTTTTTGGCTAAAGTAGCAATGGTCTTATGGTTATTCGTGCTGATCATGGCTGGCTCACTCCGGAGCTACGGGGTTGTCCAGTGAAAATGACGCCATCTTCAATACGGATAATGCGGTCAGCAGTTTGAGCAATTTGTTCATTGTGTGTGATCATCACAATGGTTTGGTTGAATTTTTCGCTCATCTGTTTAAGTAAAATCAGCACTTCTTGGCTTGTTTTGCTGTCCAGATTACCTGTAGGTTCATCTGCTAAGATGATTGAAGGTTTGGTCGCCAATGCTCTGGCTATTGCCACCCGTTGCTGCTGTCCGCCAGACAGATTAGAAGGTAGAGCATTCATCTTTTCCTGCAAGCCTAAAGTGCGGATGATCAGATCAAGATAAGTTTCGTCAATTTTGCCACCGTCCAGTTCAATGGGCAGCACAATATTCTCCCGCACATTTAGTATGGGTACCAAATTGTAGTTCTGAAAAACAAACCCCACCGATCTGCGCCGAAAAATGGTCAGCTTCTCATCACTCATCGCAAAAATATCATTCCCGTCCACGTAAACCTTGCCCTCTGTTGCCCGATCTAATCCGCCAAGCATATGAAGAAGGGTGCTTTTGCCGCTGCCGCTAGTGCCGACAATGGCGACAAACTCCCCTTTATCCACTGACAGTGATATACCGTCCAAAGCCTTAACGCTTGAGCCAACCTTTCCATAGTGTTTTTTTAAATTTTCAGTCTGTAGAATCGGCATAACTCTTCCCCTCCAATGAGATCTGTTTGTCCATAATTTAAGGGTAGCAAATCAATCTGACAGGAGAGTGTCTGAATTCTGACCATAATGACACATTCTATTTCAGCGCTGGGGCAGGTAAACAGAGAAAGTTGTACCTTTTCCAGTTTCAGAAATGACGTTTATATGGCCGCCTTGCGCCGTGATAATCTCTCTGGACAAAAACAACCCGATGCCGACCCCCTCGAATTCACGCGCTTGCTTTCCTCGGTAAAACCGCTTAAAGATGTGAGGGATTTCTTCGCTGGGGATTCCAAGTCCAGTATCGGTAAGGTGGAGACAGGTGAACATCTCGTTGCTTTCAGCAAGAACGGAAATTTGTCCGTTATGCGGTGTGTACTTCACAGCATTCTCGAGCAGGTTGAATAGTGCTTCACTTGTCCATTTGACATCGTGGCAGGCTAAGATGTGTGTCCCGCAGTCAATATTGATCGTAATTTGTTTGTTTTCCGCTTGTGCATAAATCTGGGATAAAGCCTGCGTCAGAGTTTGTATGAGCGGTTTCGCCTCAATCTGCTGTAGGGAGATCATTCCTGTTTCCAAACGTGATAATTTGATTAGAGACTGAATCAGCCAATCCAACTTATCTGACTGCGCTTTAATATGCTGTATGTAGTGCCGGACATTCTCATTTAGTCCGGGCATCTCTTCGAGCAACTGACTGAATACCATGATATTAGAGAGGGGGGTCTTGGTTTGATGGGAGATATCCGAGATCAGCTCTTTTATTTTGTTTTTCTCTGTTTGGATATTTCGTTCATTCGCCTTAGCCATCCCTATATAACGCTTTAGTTTATGTTCCATCGAAGACAGAGCGGTTTCTTCATAGTTAGTGAGTGGCGGCAGGTCATGTATAGCCCGTTCAATCGCAGTATCCAAGGTCTGTATATAGATTGCGATCTGGCGGTTCCATAACCAGACCCATATGGCTCCTGTAGCTAATATACAGATGATAAATAGAGAAGTCAGTTGGAGCAGAGTGGGGTCGAACCCGTACAGAAACATTATACTGCCGATAAAACAGGCCACTAGTATAAGGATGATCAGTAAAAAGAGCCTATGAATTTGCTTGAAATTAGCAGGTGGGCTATTGGTTTTCATGGTTTTTGCCCTTCAGTCCACATGTATCCAAGTCCGTAAATGGTCTTGATATATTTGGGTGCTGCCGGGTCATCCTCAAGTTTAGCACGCAGCCGTTTGATGGCTACTGTCAATGCGTTTTCATCCACAAATTCGGCATCCTTGCTCCAGATCTTGTCTATCAGCTGTTCTCGGGTCAAAATATTGCCCGTATTCGTCACCAGCAGCCGCAGCAGTTTTTGCTCAGTTTTGCTCAGCTGGAGCGATTGTTTATTTTTGCTGTACTCCAGTTTCTCAAAATCGAGTTCTAAGGGACCCAATGTTATTTTTCCAGTCCCTAGTGATTCCGTTCTTCTGAGCACTGCCATTACTCTGGCGCGAAGCACCATTAGGCTGAATGGTTTAGTGATATAGTCATCGCCCCCCAATGCAAAACCGGTGATAATGTCGGACTCCATATCATTGGCGGTTAGGAAAATAATGGGTACGCGTGAGGTCTTGCGAAGTTGCTCGCAATAGTCCAGCCCACTTCCGTCTGGCAGATTGATGTCCAGAATGATGAGATCAATAGGGTTAACTGCGAAAATATGCTCCGCCGCGGCAATATCGTAGGCTTGATGGATCATGACATTGTTTTGAGAAAGAGTGAGAGCGATCCCTTTATTTAAACTACGGTCGTCCTCAACGATCAGTATGTTCATAGTAATTCTCCTTTGTTTCTTATTTGATCATTATACATTCTCGGGATTTATTCGAAAGCGAGATTTTTATTTAGTAGACAGTTGAAAGTGGACTTTTCTTTATAATCTTTAAAAATGTTTTATTGTATATTAAATGTAATTTTCTAGAACAAATAGTTAGTATAGTCCTCAAAAAAAACATTGTAAACGAATTTTTTTATATAAAATAGTAAATTAATGGAATAAAGTGGATCTTGGAAAAAATGTCGAAGCACACACTATTTATTCTAGTTATTGGTATTGCAAGAAATTTCACGACGGTATGACACATGAAGAATCAGATATTCTAAAGAAATAGAGGGGTTGTGCATGAGTATATTAAAAGCTAACGACTTGAGAAAGTATTACGGTAGTGAACCAAACCCTGTCAAAGCGTTGGATGGCATAACAATGAGTGTGGAGCAAGGTGAATTTGTGGCTATCGTTGGGACTTCCGGCAGCGGTAAGTCTACGCTACTGCATATGCTCGGGGGCCTTGATAATCCTACCTCTGGCACCGTAGAAGTGAATGGGAAAGAACTGTCAAAGATGAACAGTGATCAGCTTACGATTTTTAGACGTAAAAATATCGGGTTCATTTTTCAAAATTATAATCTAATGCCGATACTTAATGTCTACGAGAATATCGTTCTGCCGATTGAACTTGATGGAAACAAGGTGGATAAGGAGTATGTGAACATCATTGTAAGGATGTTAGGACTGAAGGAGAAGCTGAATAATTTACCCAACAATTTGTCTGGGGGCCAACAACAGCGTGTAGCAATTGCAAGGGCTTTAGCGATGAAGCCCGCTATTATCCTTGCCGATGAGCCCACTGGAAATTTGGATAGTCAAACAAGTGAAGAGGTAATCAAGCTGCTGGAAATGACTAGTCACCAACTAAATCAAACAATCATTATGATTACACATAACAACGAAATTTCCTTGCGTGCTGATCGGATTCTCCGTATGGAGGATGGGAAAATCGTGGATTAGAGAGGGAAAAAATGTATAGAAATCATTCTTCATCCGTCATCCGAAAATTATTTCGGAGATACTATAAGGCAAACAAAACCAGAAATATTATATTGGCATGCGCCATCATTCTTACGACCATTCTGATTACAGCAGCTTGCAGCACATTTTACAGTTACTTGAAATTATCTAAACATCAAGAAATGAAAGAAACCGGGACAAGTGCTAATGTTATTTTGAGTCGTCCAACACAGAATCAATTAGATTTATTAAGTAAATTTGATATTTTAAAGCCTGAAATGAATATTCAAACCAAAATGGGATCACTTGTCAATAATAAGGGACAGGCTGGGATTGATATACAGATGATCAGTTCTACAAATTGGGAGGAATATAGCGGATCACTTGTAGATAATATGCAGGGTACCTATCCTGCTAAAGGCAATGAAATCATGATGTCAACATGGCTGTTGAATAGGTTGGGATACTCAAAGCCGCAGACTGGAATGGAGGTTTCATTGTCTGTTGCTATCAGTGATATTTCAAAAAACGGCGACGCAGAGGTTCAGAGCCTTCCCTTTACTCTGTCTGGATTCTATGAGGACACGGCAAATATCAATTCTGAAAACAATCGAATTGTCTTTTTTTCAGAAACATTTTTAAGAGAACATCCGCAGGAAGTGCCGAATCTTGTAGGGTTATTATTTAAAGATACCAGACATTATCACGATAAAATCGAGCAGATTCGAGCCTCCATTGATTTGGATGGAAATCAGCAGTTGATTCCTTCATATGACGGTAAATTGAATATGAATGTCAAGGATTCACTGGTTGCAGTAATAATGGTTTTATTTTTTATGTTTGATGGATACCTTATTATTTTCAACGTTGCGTATATCTCTATTACTCGAGACGTACGATTTTATGGGCTGCTGAAAATGCTGGGAATGACTAGTGCGCAAATCAAGCAAATTGTCTATTACAGTGTTGCTAAAGTAGCCTTTTTTGCCCTGCCTGTGGGGATGCTGTTGGGATGGGGGCTTTCATTTTACGTAGTGCCGCTTGCCTTATCTTCGTATGAGGGTTTCTCATCCATAGATAGGCAAGTCAACTTATGGGTGTTGCTCTTGGCCCTATTTTTCTCAGCGTTAACTCTATTTTTAAGCTATAGAGCACCTGCAAAGAAGGCAGGGAGAATTTCTCCGATTGAAGCGTCGAAACATACTGATACACAATCCGGAAAACAAAATTCAAGAGGTAGACATGGCGCGAAAATACCGTATATGTCGTTAAAAAATATACTCCGTAGTAAAAAAAGATTGCTTTTTGTTGTGTTAACGCTCTTCTTAGGCAGCACTGCACTTGTGGTGCTTTCCACATTTCTAAAATCCTTCAGTGCGGAGGAATACATCAATGCAGAGGTTAAATACGACATTGCTATGTATAACCAAATGACCAGAGCCAGTTTTAATCCAACAGAGGAGCAGCACTTTACTCCTGAGTTGTTGTCGCAAATTTCCGCAGTAAACGGGATCCGTGAACTCGAACGAACGACGGTAGTATCTATTTTCCAGCATTATTCAGATAGTACTCATGGTGAGTGGCTGCGAAATTACAATGAATTTCGTGCAGGTGTGAATGAGGAACTCAGAGATAAAAAACATTATGAGGAAGATCCTAAAACTAACTTTTGGGGTTTATTGATCGGCATTGATGATAAAAAACTGGAGGAGTATAACCGTACTGCTAAGAACCCGATTAATTTAAGCGACTTTTCCAAAGGGAAGATAGCATTGGTAACTGATATTAATGGGAATGGCATTCCAATAGGTGTACAGATACCCTTTACGGTAATTGACAACAACAAGAGCTATAAGGTGAAAATTGGCGGTCAAATGACGTTTGAACGTGATGCTATGAATAGTGGTGCTGCTCCATGGCTAATTGTGTCAAATAATGTTATCAACAAATATCATTCTGATGCTGTGATTTACTCTATTAAGATTAATGCGCAAAAAGGAAAAGAACAGGATGTGTTGAATGAGGTCAAACTCCTTACAAGCGGAGACAGCAGCATTTCACGCACCTCAAAAATTGAACAGGCAAAAGCGTTTGCTGACTTAAAGCAGTCTTTTTCCAATCTTTCTATTGTTATCATTATCATTTTAAGCAGCATCGGTGTTTTGAATTTTATTAACACTATATTAGTAAGCATTGTATCCAGAAAACAGGAGTTTGCTGTTCTAGCATCTATTGGCGCGACGAAGAAGCAGATTAAATGGCTGATCACCTTTGAAGGAATCTGGTTTGCTCTAATTGCTTTTGTTCTTACATTAATAGTGGGTAGTGGCATTAGTTATCTGGTCTTTAATATATTGCATGAATATATAGGCTATGGAGTGTTTAGATATCCGGTTACCTCTTTAATCATATATTCGGGGGTTGTCTTGTTGATCTGTTCTATAATTCCTGGTTTGTTGTACAAATCTATTTCCCGTTCAAGTGTTATTGAACAGCTAAGACAAGCGGAATAATAATGCAAGGGAGGTGGGAACTTTGAAACACAATAGTGGAAAAACTATGAAAAAATTGGCAAAGCGCTCTCTTAAATCTAGCAAAAATTATTTTGCTATTCTGGCAATAGCCTTGGCTGCGATTATGTTCACCAGTGTATTTACTATTGCAGGGAGTTTGTTAGAGTCAATGAAAGACAACAAGATGAGAATCGCGGGGAGCAATGCTCATGGTGGATTTCATCAAATGTCTATGCCTGAGTATAAAAGAGTCTCTTCAGATTTAATGATTAAGGACATCTCCTATTCGGTTCTTATCGGTGATGCACAGGGGGCTGCCTTTTCTAAGTTACCTACAGAAGTGAGGTATGGTGAGGAAAAGTATGCAAAATGGGCGTATAGCTTACCACAGCTTGGAAACATGCCACAGCAAAAGAAAGACATAAGTGTAAGCACCTTGGTATTGGATGCGCTGGGTCTTCCCCATACATTAGGTCAATCTATTTCGTTAACCTTCAAAACAGATGAAAAAACAATAACAGATACCTTTACCGTTTGTGGAATTTGGGATGGAAATCCGCTCTCTTGGCGTCAAAATATTTGGCTTTCTCGTGAATATGCAGATTTAATAGCTCCTGTGGCAACTGAACCATGGAACAACCGTCCCAATGTGTACTCAGGCTATATCAACAGTCAATTTTGGTTTTCGAATACGTGGGATATTGAAACGAAATCTGAACAACTTGCCAGCAGAAGTGATTTTGATGGTCAAATAACTGTTAACGCTTCTTATGATATTCTAGGATCTGAACCTCAAAATATACTTCTAGGTTTCCTTGTAATCACAGTGATTTTCTTAGCTGGATATTTGTTAATCTACAATATATTCTATATTTCAATTGCACAAGAAATTAAATCTTATGGTTTATTAAAAGTCATTGGGACAACCTCAAAACAAATCAAAAGAATGGTTCGTTATAAGGCAATATATCTTGCTTGTATCGGTATTCCTTTTGGACTAGTGATAGGTTGGACGATCGGTCGTTTTCTTGTTCCGGCTATTATCGATATTTTTGGTGAAGATATGCGCGTCGTAACAAGTGTACACCCGCTTATTTTTGCTATTGCCGCTATATTCAGCCTCTGCACAGTGTTATTAAGTTGCTTAGGGCCAGCAAAGGTTGCATCAAGGGTTTCTCCAATAGAAGCTCTAAGTTATGCTGAAGGAAAACAGGCGGGAGAACTAAGAAGAAAAAAGAAAAAAGCTCAACCAATAACATCCGTTCGTCTAGCAATGGCTAATTTAAAGAGGAACCCCCGAAAAGTGATCATCGTCACGCTTTCTTTTACACTTAGTTTGGTTATTCTTAATAGTACTTATGGTCTTGTGCATTCTTTTGATTTTAATAAGTTCATTGAGTTTCAGTCTGTTTCGGACTTTACGGTTGCTGATACTTCTATCATAAATAATTCGCCTCCATTTGATACTTCCGGTGTAAGCAATGAGTTCATAAAACAAGTAGAGTCATTGGACGGGCTTGAAAATAGCGGTAATGTTTATGTACTCCCTTTAACACAAAATTTAAGTGATCAGGCAATGTCTGCGCTGAAAAGAGAAGTCGGATTGATGAATGAAAAGGACCAAGAGGAATTTCTGAGTTCTCAGGAAATGGTGAAACGGAGATCAATAGTGAATACATTTGGTTTCAGTGAGTGGCCGGCACAGATGATTCAAGTAAAGGAAGGAGCTTTGGATCAAAAACGCTGGGAGAACGGAGAGGGAATCTATGTTACTAACTGTAAGAAATTCCTAGATGGTACAAGCAGCATTTATCATCCGGGAGATAAAGTTAAAGTGAGTTTTGGAAACGGAAAGGAAAAGGAATATGAAGTGCTTGCCATTGTTGATTTTCCGGGAGCTATTCACTCAGTGGCATATTATGATATAGGAATAGAGTATTTGTTGCCTTCGGATGAACTGCTTGCCCATGCAGATTCTATGCTGCCAATGTATACAATCTTTAACGTAGATGATGAACATTTAACTCAGACAGAAAAATGGCTGGAGGACTATTGCTTACATACGGATACCGGATTGGATTTCTATTCGAAGAATACTTCTAGAGAAACCTTTCGTAGTTTAATCTTTATGTATGAGGTGGTAGGAGGTGCATTTTGTATTCTGCTAGGTGTTATTGGGATTCTGAATTTCATAAATTCCATGCAAACTTCTATTTTAACCAGAAAACGAGAAATTGCCATGCTGCAATCAATAGCCATGACGGATAAGCAGGTAAAAGAAATGCTTATCTTTGAGGGGGGCGGGTATGCCTTCCTAGGGCTGATGTTTTCGATTGTGCTAGGAAGCTTGGCAAATACTACCCTAGTACCCGCAATGGGAGCAGAACTTGATTATTTTACTTGGACTTTTACATTAACCCCTATTTTACTTAGTATAATCCCCTTTATGCTGATCTCTATTGTAGTACCCGTTTTGTGTTACCACAGCATATCTAAGAAGACTATTATTGAAAGATTACGGAGCGAGGTTTTTTGATAAAGAGCCGCATAGTTAACCCTAAAGGAAAGTTCAAAAGGGCATCACCTATATAGGGTGGTGTCCTTTTAATTTTTGATGGGTAGCATTCCCATTTATATGTGCAAAGGTTGGTTATGACCTACAACTAGCCCAACAGTGGTCTGTAGTCGTACAGCTACCTCGACTAAGGTCCAGTACGAAAAACCGTCGTTGGTCTGTTTTGAAAGTCTGCGATTTACCCTAGAATAAGGCTATAAGGTTAAGGACAACGAAAGGCGGTGAGAAAAAATGCAAAGAAGACAAGGAAACGGATTAGCGGTTGTACTGATTGTGATTGGTGCGGTTATGCTGCTCGGCATTGCGCTTCCTCTGATCCACGGAATGTTCAGATTACTTTTCCCGGTATTGCTGGTTGTTCTCGGGTACTACGGGATTAAGAGCGGACGCAAGATTATTGGTTGGGTACTGATGTTCATTGGTGTGATGTCCCTGATCGCGAAGCTTTCCTGGATCATTGGACCACTTCTAGGAGTGGCGTTGATCGTCTGGGGCGTATCAGCATTAAAGGGCAGAAGTAACAAGGGTACTTATTAAGAAGCAATGTACTTAAACAAGAAGCAGGGAGGGAGCAGGAGATCATGAGTGTTTTTCGTCGCATGAGGGATATTACTGTAGCTAATCTAAACGAACGTCTGGAGCAAAGCCAAGATCCCGTGAAACTAATTGATCAATTTCTACATTCAACCCGTGAGGAAATCAGTGAAGCTGAAAGGCTGTACCAGCAATATGCTTCCCACACGAAGCAATTGCAGCAGCAAGTGAACCAAGCAACTGCCATGAGAAACAAACGTGAAGAGCAGGCGTTGTTGGCACTGAAAGCAGGCGAGGATCATCTCGCGAAGCTGGCTTTACAAGAAAAGATCATCCACGAGGAAAAACTGGAGCAATATAGCGGGCTGCTAGAACAGAGCAAGCAATCCTTGTTTGAACTTGAAGCACAGCTGAATGAGCTGAAAATAGAGTATCAAACGGTGTACAGCAAACGTCAGTATTATTCGGCACGAATGGAGTCGCTGCGATTGCAGCAACGGATGAATCAAAGAGCCAGTGCTTATGGCAATGGTGGTGATGTTCCCAAAATGTTCGGACGTCTGGAAGATCAGATGTCGGATTGGGAATTAGAAGCAAAGAGCTTGCGTGATTTGCGGCGCATGGGACAGGAATATGCGGTGCAAGCGGGTGAGACCGTAGCGACCGTACTCGAAAGAGAAATGGCTCGCCTAAAGGAGAAACTGAACAATGGTGGAAAGGAGTAGCGCTATGAGTCGATTGTATCGTTCAACAAGAGATAAAGTGATGACGGGTCTTGCAGGTGGATTATCTGAGACACTCGGTATTGATTCCACGTTATTCCGGATTCTATTACTGGTCAGCATTCCGTTTACAGGTGGTGCGGTGATTCCGGTATACTTCATTGCAGCAATGGTCATTCCTAAGGAACCGACGCATTATAATCCATTTGGACCAGGGCCTGGGGCACCGGGTGGCCCATTCGGCGGACCCTACTCAGGCAGACCGGAACATGGACACGGACCACAAGCTACTGGCGGATATGGACCTTATGGACGCCAGCCAAATTACAATCCTAATTTTGAGAAGAACAACGCTTATTCCGCACCGGACTCCGGTTTGGATGCGATGATGAAGGATATTGAGAAGAAGGCTTTGCAAAAAGAAGTAGAAGAACTCAAACAAAAACTGTCTAAATATGAGAAAGGGGAATTGTAAATCATGGGAGTATTTCAAAGAATTAAAGATATGACAAAAGCGTCGGTAAATGACTTGTTGGATAAGGTAGAGGACCCAATCGTAATGCTTAACCAATATCTGCGCGATATGGAGGCTGAAATTCACGAAGCAGAAGTAACAGTTGCTAAACAAATGGCTAACGAACGCCGTATGAAGCAACGTGTGGAAGAAGCAGCGAAAATGTCTGCACAACGTGGATCACAAGCTGAACTGGCACTGAAAAATGGCCAAGAAGAAGTAACTCGCAAGCTGTTGGAAGAAAAAATCTACTTTGACCAAAAGCAAGTGGAGTACAGTGATCTTCACGCACAAGCTGAAGTACACGCTAAGGAATTAGTGCAACAACTGCATGACATGAAGGATGAGTTCTACAAGCTGCGCAACAAACGTAACGAGCTTGTATCCCGTGCTCAAATGGCTAAAGCTAAAAAACAAATGTCGCAAATCAGCAGCGTACATTCCATTGAAAGTGGCAGTGCATCACTCGGATTCCACCGGATGGAAGAGAAAATTATGCAGCTTGAGGCTGAAGCAGATGTAATGCGTGCACCTTACAGCCCATCCGCTGCTTATAGCAAACCCGTTGATGTTGAGAAGCAACTGAAAGTGGATGAGCAATTGGCGCTACTGAAAAACAAGCTGAATGATACACCCGCGGCTCCTTCTCTAAACAAAAAAGAACAATAAATCCTGTTCCTAAAACTTGGACGGATATGATATGCTGGACAAGAAGAAGCCATACGGTATGGATCTCCATACCGATATGGCTTTTATAGCGGCTAGCTATAATATTTAACGGTGATAATATTCCTCATCATAGTGACGGATATCTAACCGATAGTATAAAATGAGTTTTGCTTCGCAAAACTTTTAGGAGGTGCGAAATGGATAAACGAAACCGTTTGATTGCCATCGGACTGATTGCTGTTGGCTGCATGATGATTTTTGGTAGATGGCTCGGCTTTTTCTCCATTGTCGCGCTTCTGTTCCTGCTGCTGGGAGTCTACCGTACGACATCAGGCAAAGTAAAGCAGGGCTATAAACTGCTCGGGATAGGTGCTGTATTGCTTTTGCTGGACCATTTGGTGCTCGTGCTGGGGATTTGTTTAATCTCACTTGGGATGTTTTTTACCAAATCCAAAAGAGTACAGCGTAAGGAAGGGTTTATGCAGAAGCAGAACTTTTCATCCAGATTTGACTGGGACCGCTCACCTTGGGTGATGCACAGCCTTAGCTCTTGGCATGTACTGGGTGAGGCCGATGTGGATCTTTCATTAGCTATGGCGGATCATAAGGAAACGGTCATGCTGTTTCAAGGGATTTTTGGCGATATGGACATTAACCTGTCCGATGATTACGGCGTGGAAATTGAAGCTTTTGTGCTCTTTGGGTCCATTGAATTCGGCAACCAGCGAGATACAGGGATGTTGAACCGTCTGAATTGGAAATCAGCTAATTATGACAGCAGTGAATACAAAGTGAAATTTAGTGTTTCTTATTTAATGGGAGATCTAGATGTACGATTATCCTGAAAAGCTTGATAGAGAAGGGAGAGTCCCCCGCATGGAAAAAAAGAACAAAAACATGATATCACGCAGCATGGGTGAGGGGGCTCTGTTCTCTTTGGTCATGCTGCTTGTGATAATGTATGTCATGTATACATATGGCTATTTGAAGCCTTTTGAAAGCTGGAAATTTGGCGTGCGGACAGCCGTCACTCTAATTCTTCTGCCTATGGGCTTTGGGATTGGTTATGGCTTTTATCAGAGCTTTCGTGTGAAGCGGCAGTTGGAACGTCTTAGGCAGACCCTCGTATTATGGGAAAAGGGGAATTTGACGCTGTCCATGCCGGATCTAGGTGATGATGAGCTGGGAAGGCTCGGAGAACAGCTTGGCCGGATTAGCGGCAAATGGGAGAATCAAGTGACGACGCTGCAGCGGTTGTCCACGAATAACGCGAAGCTTGCGGAGCAGGCGCGGGTATCTGCTATTATGGAGGAACGGCAGCGGCTTGCGCGTGAACTGCACGACGCTGTTTCCCAGCAGCTATTTGCAATCTCCATGACTGCCACGGCGGTGGGCCGGACCTTGGAGAAAGATTTCGATAAAGCCCAGCGGCAAATTGCGCTTATAGAAGAAATGTCTGCCGTTGCCCAATCGGAGATGAGGGCATTGCTGCTGCATTTAAGACCTGTTTATTTGGAAGGAAAGGGCCTCGAACAAGGTCTGCAGGAATTGATCAAGGAGCTTAAGATCAAGGTTCCAATCGAAATTGTATTTGAAATGGACCCTGATGTGCAGCTGTTAAAAGGGGTAGAGAATCACTTGTTCCGTATCGTCCAAGAGGCGATTTCTAATACACTTCGTCATGCGAAGGCAGAAAAAATGGAAATCCGGCTGCATAGACGGGGAGATACAGTTCGCTTGACGTTGCGTGATGATGGGATCGGCTTTGAGATGGACGACACCAAACAAGCTTCCTATGGTTTGTCGAACATGCAGGAGCGGATTAATGAAATCGGAGGCTCCATTCAGTTCATTACCGCTCCGGGTAAAGGGATGCGTATTGAGATTACCGTTCCGTTAGTCAATGAATAATAGGAGGAAAGAGTAACCATGGAGATGGAGGAAGCAATTAAAGTACTACTCGTAGATGATCATGAAATGGTACGGATCGGACTAGCAGCTGTTTTAGGTACCGAGGATGGAATTGAGGTCGTAGGTGAAGCTGGAAGTGGAGAAGAAGGCATTCGGCTGGCTCAGGAGTACAATCCCGATGTGGTCTTAATGGATCTCGTAATGGATGGTATGGATGGCATAGAAACGACTAAACAGCTGATGAAGCAGTACCCAGAGATCAAAGTTATTGTTCTTACAAGCTATTTGGACGATGAAAAGATGTATCCTGTTATTGAAGCGGGCGCTTTTAGTTACCTGCTGAAGACTTCGCGGGCTAGTGAAGTGGCGGATGCGATCCGCGCTGCGGCAAGAGGACAGTCCGTGCTTGAGTCACAGGTGGCCTCTAAAATGATGAACCGTTTTAGAAACAATGCAAAAGGAGAATCACCTGCTTATAAAGAGCTTACGGAGCGCGAGATGGAAGTATTACGTCTGTTGGCGCAAGGTAAATCCAATCAGGATATTGCCGATCAACTAATTATTGGAATCAAAACTGTGAAATTTCATGTGACGAATATTCTCGCGAAGCTGGGCGTGGAAGACCGGACCCAAGCAGCAATTTATGCATATAAAAATGGACTAGCTGAATAACAATAAAGGACTGAAGCCTCTGCTTCAGTCCTTTTTATTGTACAAGAAAGTGTGTTTTGGGGCTCCCGCAAAGTACTTGAGTACGCATCGAAGTATAAACCCTCACTTGGTGGGGATATTTCAGGTATAGAATCTCCTAATTCGAACATACTGTCTAGTAGATTGCTAGAGAGGTTCGAAGGGAGAATGACATATGCGGAAGATGAAGCTGAACAACGGAACAAAAAAAAGGACTTTTTTTATAATGATAATCGTGTGCTGCGCTGCGGCTCTGCTAGTTAATCTGCAAAGTGTTAAAGCGAATTCAACCGTTCTTGATGAGGGCGTTAACCAAGCTTCAACAGGAGCCGAACTGAATCATGCTCTTGTGAGTTTAATTGATCTCGGAAAAGAAACAACCGTTTCTGAATCACCGCTGCGTTTAGTGTTAAAGTGGCAGGGAGAAAGCAGCAATTACGCGGATCTGTCTGCCGAAGTTGCTAAGCTAAGCACAAGTCTCGGATTGAATGTACCGTCAGGTACTGAGGAAGATGGACATATGACGTATCATACAGTAGCTGTAAAACCATATGAATCGCGGCTCTCCTTATTTTGGAGTGAGCTTAGCGAAGGCAACAGTTATGTGATTGTAACGTTAGAAGCGGCTGATCTGCAAAATGAAGCCAGCTTTCAAGCGGCTGCTCGTGAAGTAAGTATGATTCTTGAACAGAATAAAATTAAGGTGGAATGGAATGTATCCCTTCAAGGAAGCGCGCAAGAACAGGGAGCACCTGAAAAAGTTCTAACACAGACGGAGTCATTGATGCATGACCGGTTTGAAGCTGTGACCGGAGGAGAAAGCTACAAGGATATCTCAACGGTTAGCCGTACGTATTCGATTCCTAATTTGAATCGTTCTGTGATGAGTGGAAATCAGTCAGTTTCTGCCCAAATCGCAGTGCATCATGAAGATCAGAAGGGGACAAACCGCGTAACTATAGGCTTTCCTTTAATAACCATCGAATATTGACATTTTTCTCTTATATAAGCGCAGATATAGTTAATAATAAGAAATATTAATTGAAATTTGCGAAATCCCGAGAGTATTTGTCAGGAATGTGATAGCATCCTTTTTAGGAATATGCTAAAATGACATAACGTCGTTATTCACCTTATGTTAGTACCGACGCTGAGCATGTCAATAAACTATATTACATACAGAAAGATGAGGAGCCATGGCTGAAAATCAAACCCTTGATGCACTGCACACACCCGGTGCTGTCTTTTTTATCTTTGGGGCAACCGGAGACTTAGCCCGGCGTAAGCTTTTCCCGGCGATTTACAGCTTGTACCGTGAAGGTAAGCTGGCACAAGATTTTGCGGTAATTGGCGTGGCGCGGCGCCCGCGTACTCAGGAAGAATTTAGAAGTGATGTGAAGGAATCCATCCTTGAATTCTGCCGTTACAAAGCGGGAGAAGAAAGCGAATGGAATGAGTTTGTTCAGCATTTCGAATACAAATCTCTGGACATTAACAATATTGATGGTTTCCGCGAGTTAAGAGCACAAACTGAAGTTCTTGAAGAGAAATTCAGTATTCCGGGCAATCGGATGTTCTATCTTGCGCTGGCGCCTGAATTGTTCGGCAGTGTCTCCTTCAATCTTAAAGCTGGCGGGATGCTGGATAGTACGGGTTGGAATCGCCTCGTAATTGAGAAGCCTTTTGGTTATAATCTAGAGTCGGCTGAACAGCTGAACGAACAGATTCGTCAGGTCTTCAAAGAAGAGGAAATTTACCGGATTGACCACTATCTTGGTAAAGAAATGGTACAGAATATCGAAGTGATTCGTTTTGCTAATGCTTTTTTCGAACCGCTCTGGAATAATAAACATATTGCCAATATTCAAATTACACTTGGCGAAACCGTAGGTGTAGAAGAACGCGGTGGTTACTATGACCATGCGGGAGCCTTACGGGACATGGGCCAGAATCATATACTGCAACTGCTGACTATGATTGCTATGGAACCACCAAGCCGTCTGCTCGCAGAAGATATTCGTGATGAGAAAGTGAAGGTACTTCGTTCCCTTCGTCCTTATGCGACATCTGATGAGGTGCGTGAGAATGTCGTAAGAGCACAATATATTCAAGGCTTACACCAAGGCAAAACCCTTCCTGCTTACCGTCAGGAAGATAAGGTTGACCCTGAGTCGAATACAGAGACGTATTTTGCTGCCCGTGTATTTGTAGATAACTTCCGCTGGGCTGGAGTTCCTTTCTACATCCGTACAGGTAAACGTCTCCCAGTGAAGACGACGGAAGTGGTAGTTGAGTTCAAAGGTATGCCAACCAACGTTTATTTGGGACAAAAGCATAAACTTGAGCCTAACCTCCTTGTAATCCGTGTGAACCCAATGGAAGGCATTTATGTAAAGATTAATGCCAAGAAACCGGGTTCAGAGTCTGAGATTCAACCGCTGGCAATGGACTTCTGTCAGAGCTGCCTGGTTGGAATCAATTCTCCTGAAGCATATGAGCGCTTGCTACATGATGCCGCACGCGGCGATTCCACTTATTTCACTCGTTGGGATGAGGTATCCTCGGCATGGTCATTCGTGGATCGTATTGCGAAAGCATGGAGCGAAGAGTCTAGCGACTTATCTTCTTATCCTGCTGGCTCTTGGGGTCCAGTGGAAGCAGATGAACTGCTTGCTAAAGAAGGTTTCCATTGGTGGCCTGTAAACGGCCAAGATGAAGATAATGTGGTTTGGCTGAAGAATAACTAAACCTTGAGTTAATGCTATCTCCCTGCAGAGGATGCAGGGAGATTTTTTGTAATGCTAAGATCTAAAAGATCGGACTTCAGACGGTGTTTGGGGGATCTGGGCATTGTTCTAATAACTGCACTTTGTACAATTAAAATCGCTTATCTCGTTGTGATTAGTCTTTTAGATGTATTTTCTGCAACTATAATCACCGGATAAGGCGGAAAAGCGTGCACAACTTATTTTTAATTGCATCAAATGCAACTAAAGGCTAATGAAAATGCTAATACTTCAAGTAAGTGTAGGAAATACATCTATTTTCTTGAGCGATGATATGTGGGGATCATAATCCAGACCATTTGGGAGATATTTTGCGGCACGCGCTTTTTAGTAGATAATGTCTGCCGGATTTTGATATACTTTAGAGGATGCTTTCACTTGAAGCGGACTGGAGCTAGACCTAAGAGCTATTCATTCAGAAATGAAGGGGTATGAACAATGAGCAGAGCACCGATTTGATGAACCCCAGTGTAATTGAAGCAGAAGCAGGAATTTTATATATGAAGGGATATGTGTAATGAACAAAGCAATAGATCAGAAGCTGCAAAAGGAAGTGGATAGACGCAGAACCTTTGCGATCATTTCCCACCCGGATGCGGGTAAAACAACTTTAACGGAGAAACTGCTGTTATTCGGTGGCGCGATCCGTCTGGCGGGAACGGTTAAGGCCCGTAAAGCGAATAAACATGCGACGAGTGACTGGATGGAAATTGAGAAGCAGCGGGGGATTTCTGTAACGTCTTCCGTGATGCAGTTTGATTATTTGAATCATCGCGTGAACATTTTGGATACACCGGGTCACCAAGACTTCAGTGAGGACACCTACCGTACCCTAACTGCAGCGGATAGTGCGGTCATGCTTATTGACGTGGCAAAAGGTGTGGAAGCCCAAACCACCAAACTGTTTCAGGTATGTGCTAAACGGGGTATTCCGATCTTTACCTTTATTAACAAGCTGGACCGTGAAGGACGTAGCCCGTTTGATCTGATGGAAGAGCTGGAGCAGGTTCTTGGTATTCGTTCTGTGCCAATGAACTGGCCGATCGGTAGCGGACGTGAGCTATGCGGGGTATATGACCGGATGAAAAATCAGGTAGAGCTGTTCCAAGGTGATGATCACTCCGTAATCAAGGTTCAAAAGGTTGACGGATACCGTGATCCAATCATTCGTGAAATGGCTGGAGAGTATCTGCATGATCAACTGTGTCAGGATCTGGAGCTGCTGGATGTAGCAGGCGATGCTTTTGACTATGAAAAAGTATTAAGTGGTGAACTCACACCTGTGTTCTTTGGCAGTGCGATCAACAATTTTGGCGTACAGACTTTCCTCGATAATTTCTTGGATCTGGCACCGAAGCCTGAACCACGCCGCAGTACTATAGGGGTAGTAGAACCAACGAATGAGAAATTCACTGGTTATGTGTTCAAAATTCAAGCGAACATGAACCCGGCTCACCGTGACCGGATTGCTTTCCTGCGTATTGTGTCCGGGAAATTCGAACGGGGTATGAGCGTGAAGCATGTACGTGCCGGTAAAGATATCAAGCTGGCGCAACCACAGCAATTTTTGGCGCAGGACCGCGATATCGTAGAGGAAGCTTATCCGGGAGATATCATCGGTCTGTTTGATCCAGGTATTTTTAGAATTGGTGATACCTTGAGCCAAGCAGGAGATATGGAATTCGATGAGCTGCCAACGTTCTCACCAGAGATTTTTGCTAAAGTGAGTATAAAAAATGCATTGAAATCAAAGCAGTTCCAGAAGGGTGTCGATCAGCTGACTGAAGAGGGCATGATTCAGGTGTTCCGCACGGTCAACTTTGACGATATTTTGCTTGGTGTAGTTGGACAACTGCAGTTTGAAGTGTTTGAGTACCGCATGAAGGGTGAATATGGTGTGGATGTTCAGTTGCAGAGAATGCCGTACCAGTTTGCACGTTGGATCGTAGATGATACTAAGCCGGATGCGAGCAAATTCAGAATCAACTCAACGTTGGTGACGGATAAGAAGGGCAATTTTGTCGTGTTGTTCGAGAACGAATATGCTATGCGGACAGCGATGGATAAGAACCCGACAGCTAAATTCCTGGAAATGGCTCCAAAAGCATTACTATAATTAGGACGCTATAACTTTCTGAATGTAATAATAAAACCTCCGCCTCCATAGGTGAAGTTACACCATGGTGAGCGGAGGTTTTTGACTAGTTGCGGTCAGTTTACGATGTGATATCCCCAGGGGTAATAGTCTCCAGGTGATCATGTAGCATGGCAACCAACCTATCTTGCTTAGCGGGATCTAAATCCTTCCAGATCATTTCGAACACGGCGCCAAGTCCCGGGAGTGCTGCCTCCGGACCATCCACAGAGCCTTCAATCATATGACGTAAATCCTCTTCAGATTGACCGTGCACTTTATGAATAATCGCCTGGCGCAAGTCAATGGTAACGGGCATAATGTACCTCCTTTTTTGAAAATATAGTGATATTGACCTCGTTATAATGTGCCCTGCAAAGGTGCTGGAAATTCAAGTTTTTGTCCAAATATAAGATAGTATAAGTTTGACACATATATATCATCCTTATATTCCTACGAGAAACGGTTGTCATCCATAAGGACGGCAATGACGTTTCTTCTTGGCTTATGCTATACTGTTTGAGATATAGAATGCTACGGGAGGTACATAGACATGGCCAAAAAACAATATGCCGTCATCGGTATGGGGCGTTTCGGATCTAGTGTTGCTAAGGCGCTCAGCGGCATGGGGTTTGATGTACTTGCGATTGATGCTGACGAGCAGCGAACACAGGAAATTTCAAGTATAGTAACTCATGCCGTATCTGCAGATTCCACGGATGAGGAGGCGCTGCGTGCCCTTGGTATTCGCAATTTTGATGTGGTGGTTGTAGCCATTGGCGAGGACATACAAGCTAGCATCCTGACAACACTTATCCTAAAAGACCTGGGTGTGCCTGCAATTCTGGCAAAAGCCAAAGGTGAACTGCACGGCAAAGTATTAAGCAAAATTGGTGCGGACAAGGTGATTTATCCTGAACGGGATATGGGAATGCGGGTTGCGCATCATCTTGCTTCGCCTAATATATTGGATTATATTGAGCTGTCGCCGGACTACAGTATTCTGGATATGAAGGTATCCGGACCGATGCTCGGAAAAAATCTACAGGAGCTCGACATCCGCGCAAGATTTGGCTGCAACGTAATGGCCATTCGCCAAGGTGAAGAAATGAACATCTCTCCCCGTGCAGAGGATCGCCTGATCGATGGCGATATCCTTGTTATTGTTGGGCATAAGGATAATTTGACGAAGCTGGAGATGGCGTATCAGTAGGAACAAAGAATAAATGGCAAGGCAGAAGAAAGGAAGACTTTATGGAAATCATGTCTCCGCAAAATACGCGGGTTAAAGAGTGGGCCGGGTTACAGGAGAAAAAGCATCGTGACAAGGCTCGTAAATATATCGTAGAGGGCGTTCATCTGGTTCAAGAAGCACTGCTGGCTGAAGCAGATGTGGAATGCCTAGCTTATGACCTCGACAAAGGAATGCCTGCTGAACTTAAGGGGCTGCTTCAGGCCGTTCAGGGAATGGAAGTGATTGGCGTTTCGGCGGCGATCATCTCAAAATGCAGCAGCACCAATACGCCGCAGCCGGTGTTCGCCATCGTGCGGAAGGAACAGCAGGCTGTAGAAGCTATCCTAGCGAAGAAGGATAGCCTTGTGGTTGTGCTGGACGGCGTGCAGGATCCCGGCAATGTCGGCACCATCATCCGCAGTGCGGATGCAGCGGGAGCAGACGGAGTGATCCTCGGACAAGGCTGTGCCGACCTCTATAATCCGAAGACCATCCGGTCCACGATGGGCTCGATGTTCCATCTTCCGGTGGTGGAGGGAGAGTTAAGTGAGATTTTGCCACAGGCCCGGGAAAATGGGGCGCTGCTGGTGAGCACTTCGCTGCAGGGCGAAGAATCGTGCTATGAGCACAATTTCCACGGCAGCCAGTGGCTGCTGATCGGCAGCGAAGGCAAAGGCATCTCGCCGGAAACGGCGCGACTCGTGGACAAGAGTATCATCATCCCGATGGCAGGCCGCGCGGAATCGCTGAACGCCGCAATGGCGGCGACGATTTTGCTGTTTGAGGGAATGAGACAGCGGGGATAAATTATCACCGTTTGTAACGTAGTTTTCTCACACTAAATCCAGTCCTGATGATCAAGATAATCTTGATCATCAGGACTTTTTTATAATCCTGCAACAGTATTGGCTGCATATTGGCCTGGTCATTTCCATTCTCAATACTTATACATTCTTTAGAAATTACTGTTTTCCGAATATTCATCTGTCATTCTTTTTTACGACAAATATATACGAATGTTGGAGGGAAAGTGTAAGGCACAAATTCAATTTTCTCAATAAGTAGTTGTTTAGCCCATCTTTTTTTCATGTGCAGCGAGTGCTGATATGCAACTAAAATTCCGCCTGGTTTAAGTGACTTAACAATCTGATGTAGGATTTTGTCACGCATTTCAATTGAAAAATTAAAAAATGGTAATCCGCAAATTATGCAATCTAACTCACGGATGCCTTCCTGGTTCAATTTCTTGAGTAAGTAGCTGGCGTTGGAATGGAAAATGCATTCCGGATAAATTGCTTTTAAGTGTTCTCTCATTTTTTTATTCCGCTCAAACAAAAGCACTTTTGTAGAATTCGTTAATTGTGATGTCATGAGATGTGTAATAGCACCTGTACCAGCTCCAAGTTCTGCAACGGCATTTACATTATGCCATTGTACAGACTGGACTATTTTATTGGCTAATAATTGCGAACTGGGTAGAATATTTCCTACCCGCTTTGGATCTTTGAGGAAGCCTTGTAAGAAAAGTAAGTATTCAGACATAATCAATTAGCAATCCTCTCCGAAAGGCAATCTCAGTTGGAATGTGAAGACGTCATGAGTGTGTTTAAGCGTTAAAGTACCCTTGTGCAACTCAGCAATATTCCTAGCTATCGAAAGACCAAGTCCTGCTCCGGTTTGAATTCCCTGGCTTTTTCTTGAGTGGTCAACCTTATAAAATCGGTCAAATAGACGGTTTTCTTGATCCTGTGAGAGGGGAGTTCCTTTATTTTCAATCGCAATGGTACAGTGTTCAGAATCGGTTGTAATTCGTATGCTAATGCTTCCCGGGCTGATGGAATATTTTAAGGCGTTCATAAGTAGATTATCTATGGCTCTGGCTATTTTCTCACTGTCGATTAAGGTGATGATTGGACTCTTATCTATATCTTTTATAAGGTGGACATTGTTTTCTTGAGCGATCGGTTCGAATTCGAATAACAATTGATTCAAAAGCTGCGACAAATCGATTCTCTCCAGATTTAAACGGGAATCCACCGAATTAAGTCGGGTATATTCAAACAAATCATCGAGGAGTTTCTTCAAATGAAGCGCCTTGTTATAGGTGTTTTGAATAAAACGTGTGTATTCTTTTTTATCTTGGTACGATTCTGTACGTAAAAGCTCAATATACCCGATAATACTTGTAAGAGGGGTACGTAAGTCGTGTGAAATCCCCGTGATCATCTCCATCTTGGATTTTTCTATTTCGCGTTCCTTGATGATCTGTTGCTCTAAGCGCTCTGCCATCCGGTTGATGTTCAAAGCCACCAGTCCTAGTTCATCTTGGCGCACAACATTTACCCGATAACTCAAATTACCTTCGGATATAATCTGAAGTCCTTGTTCCAGCACAATTAAATCTTTGACGATTCGCCGGGTCAATGTAAAAAATGTAATCACGAATATAATGAAAAACATCGGAGTAAGAAGGTAGGCAAGAAAATTGAACACCCAATCCAATTTTGTTGCATTTCCAAAATGAAAGAACAAGATGCTAAGTGAGGTATTTATCGCAATGGTAATTATGAAACTCAACACCATCCTGATTAAGATATTGGATTGAATGCGTTTATTTATTTGTAGATTTCGTATGATTTTAATCAACTTTGTAACCAACTCCCCAGACTGTCTTAATATACAGAGGTTCTCTTGGATTTTCCTCTAATTTTTCTCTTAAGTTACGAATATGAACCATTACGGTATTGTCAGAATATCCGTAAGGCTCTTTCCATACACTCTCGTAAATTTGCTCCGAACTATAAACTTGCCCAGGCCGGCTTGCAAGCAGGGTTAAAATCGCAAACTCTAGTGGAGTTAATGAAACTTCCATTCCATTTAACTTTACGGAATGTTTATTTTTATCTATGATCAGGTTTTTAATTATAAGCAGAGAGTTGAATTCTTCCTTTCCAATTAAGGACTGACGCCGTAACTGAGCTTTTACACGGGCCAGTAGTTCCAGTGGATTAAACGGTTTGATCATGTAATCGTCTGCCCCGGTAGTTAGACCCGTGATTTTATCAATGTCCTCTTGCTTGGCTGAGAGCATAATAATTGGGATATTTGATATTTCCCTAATTTTGAGACAGGCTGTGATACCGTCCATTTGAGGCATCATGACATCCAGGATAACCAGTTGAATGGATGTTGTTTGTATTGTACTCAACGCCTCTTGACCATCTGCAGCTTCAAGCACTTGGTAACCTTCATTTCTTAAGTAAACATGAATCACATCTCGAATTTCAGAATCATCATCTGCAACAAGAATTGTATTCAATGGAAGCTGCCCCTCTTCTATAGTTATTTTATTATGTTTCCCTTTTACGACAGACGTAGACGAAAGCGGGAGGGAAATTAAATGGCACATATTTTATTGTATCAATATTAAAATATTCGGAGAGTTGCTTCTTCATTTGAAGTGAATACTGAAAGGCAATAAATAATCCCTCAGGTTTAAGGGATTGGTAGATCTGTTCAACCAATGTATTTCTTAATTCGGGCTCAAAATTGAAAAAGGGCAGCCCACTAAAAATACAATCCAACTGATGAATATGTGAACTTTTAATTGTTTCTACTAAACTAGCAGCATTATGATAACAGGAAAAGTCCGGATAGCTTGTCTTCAGGTTATGCCTCATGGTTTTATCCATCTCAAATAGTAACACTTTCGTTGTACTAGTTACCTTAGTATTGATTACACGGGTGATTGCACCTGTACCTGATCCAAGTTCAGCGACTGCTTTAACTTCATGCCAAGGGGCTTGGTTAACCATGCTGTGTGCCAGAAACCGGGAACTCGGGGTAACACTGCCTACCTGTTTTGGATCATGAATAAAACTTCTTAAAAATAAGAGTTTTTCATTGAAGCTCATTCGGAATTCCTCCATAATTTTAGAATTGATTTAGATGTTTATTAATTTTGATAGGATGTGATCTCCAAAGTACGTTCCTACAAAAAAGAACAGTAAGGTCCAACTTAAAGCACTGGGATATGAAATAAGGGCAAATCGTTTATAGCTTGTACCGCTGAGCCCGATCAACATGGGAATGATGTAACGTACAACTGGAATAAACATGCCGATATACATAGCTGTACACCCACGTTTTTTTAGAATCTGCTCTGCTTTTTTAAAATGTCTGTTAGCTTCAAATTTGCACTTCAGCTTTTGCCCAAAGAATTTACCTGCAAAGTAGGCAACCGTAAAGGCCGTTAATAGCCCTGATAAAATGCAGAAATAAGTCATCCAGGAATTGATAATCCCCATGTGGCTTAGGGTAGCTCCAGTGAGGATTGTAATTTCATTAGGGATTGGAATTCCAAAAGGGCCTAACGTGAAAGCAAGATAAAAAATCAGATATCCATACTGATTGATTAGCTCTAAGACGGTATTACTGGCCAATATGCCACCTCCTTCGCTTACTTCAATACAGAAATCTTAACTAAAAAAACTGAGGAATTAGGTGGGGGAATTCTAAAGAAATCCTGAAGAGACTTAAAATTCGATAGGATTGGCCAAGTCGCTTATTTATAGGGGGCTAAATTATGATAGAAGAAGGGATCCGTTTCTGCCTTGCAATTTGAAATGTCGTTGATATCAAGGAATCAGTCCCACAGTCACAATAAAAAAGTCCTGAGGATCAAGAAACTCTTGATCCATCAGGACTTTTTACATAATGACCTACCCTTTCATCATCAAACGAAGCGAAACGATGATGAGAAAAACGGCTAATAGCTTTAAAAGCAGCTTGGCAGGAAGGCGTTTTGCCAGGCGTGCGCCAATTTGACCGCCGATAATTGCGCCAGGTGCTAGGGCTAACACCATAAACCATTCAACATTCAATAAAAAGGCATGTGTTGTGGTGCTTACGATAGCTGACAGGAAAATTTGAAGCATAGAAGTTGCAACAGCGATATGGGGGGCAAAGCCGAGAAGTAAGGTCATTGTCGGAACCATAAGACTCCCGCCGCCAATCCCAAATAGGCTTGCTACAAAGCCAACAAGAAAACTGATGATTATGCCGGTAGGCATATGATAAGCATATTCGAAATGAGCACCGCTATTATCGGAAAAGCTTCGCTTCACGGTTGGTTTGAAAGGCCAATGGATGGGTTTATTCGGCTTGAACAAGAGCAATAAAGCGACAAGGATTAAGAAAATACCGAAGCTTACGAAAAACATTCTCCCGCCCATTTGCTTGGTAAAGAGTGCACCTATTACTGAACCCGGAATCGAAACGGCGGCAAAGGTGAGCGCTGCTTGATAATCGATTCTCTTCTGCTTTGCGTACACATACGTACTTGAGATGGAGTTGAAAAGCAGCATCGCCATTGATGTTCCAGCCAGATGTGAAGGCTCCATATCAGGAAAAAGGAAAGCCAACGCAGGCACAACGATGAACCCGCCGCCAAGTCCGACCAATGAACCGGAAATGCCAGCTGCTAGCCCGATGACTAAGAGCAGTAAGTAAGTTAGCACAACAGCATGTTCCTTCCTTTACGTGAATTCTACAATCATTTATCTTACCAGAAAAAACGTCCCGCAAATAAATTGTTTTTTAGCCAATTGCGCTGTTCTGCTGCTAAACGGGGATCATTGTCCATTTGGGACAGGATATCTTTTTTTACAAGTTTGCAGACGGATTGAACAATAGTTTGATCCTGGCTAGCATCTAACCAGAGAATTTCCGCAGACCGGGGATTAGGGGTGTATCGTTGCCAAGCAGGTTGTCCCTCAGCATTAGGATTACCGGTATATAGGAAATGCCGTAAATAGTCCCTCATTAGGGAAGAGAGCATGTTACGCCCAGGCTCGTTATGCTCGGAAATTACATCCGCAGGAAATCTTTCCTGGACACCGGAAAAGTCACCTGTATAGAAGGGGATGTCTGCACCATGCGGGGCACCCATAAGAAAACGGATATAAGGATCGATCACTCCGTCTCTTAACCCCCAGGCGAAGCGGTAAGCATAGATGGGCATCTCCGGAATTGCACTTAATAATATCTCTGTAGTCTGCTCTACATTAAATTCTGCATACAGATCGCTCCCATATTGGACTGCAGCTTCATAGAGCTTCTTTTCTTCCAGATTTCCGGCTAACTCTTCCTTTTGCACTAGGGAGAAGAAATGAGTATCCCATAAAGTGAACTCGGAGAATTCGCTGGCAGTGCTGCCAAGGATGATCGGCAGGGAAGGGTGATCGCGGTTATTTAGATTGTCGAAGCCACCAATAGGAATGACCGTGCCATCTTCGATCAAATGGGGAAAAGCAGCCATCTGAAGCCCCGTCTCACGAATGATTTCGACAAAGTGAAAGGCATTCTGACGATATAGGAAGGCGGAAATCTTATCCGCAGATTGTGTGGAAATCCATACTCTTGCCTCATCTTGAGTGCTGACCATTCCTGTTTTTATTAATAACTCTGTTAAAATGTCATCTGCTTTTTCTTCGCTTTGCTCCGTAACAGCCGTTGTTAAACCTCCGCTCATAATAAAAAGCTTATGAAAGAGCCCTCTGCCCAGCGGTGAAAGGTAAGCAGCTAATGCATTTCTTGCACCTGCAGACTGGCCCCCTAATGTTATGTTCCCTGGATTTCCCCCAAAGCAAATAATGTTATTGTGCAGCCACTTTAGCGCATGAAGAACATCGAGGAGACCGTAATTTCCTGAGTCATCCAAGGGGTCCCCGGTTCGGAGTGAGGGATGCCGGAAAAATCCCATTGCTCCTAAACGGTAGTTCACTGTAACCACTATACTATTTGTCTTACACGCCAATTCTCCACCTTGAAAATCCCGTCCCGAACCCCCAATATTTCCGCCGCCGTGGAGGAAGACGAATACGGGTAAGCTTGCCTCGGCATGATCCGGTCGCCAAATATTCAAAAAGAGGCAATCTTCACTGCCGCCAGGTTCCCCTTGAATGAATTGGACACTGCTATTATTAAAATGGCATGCAGGCAATACACCTGTCCAAGGTTCTATCTCACGCGGTGCTTTCCATCTGAGCTTATCTATGGGAGGTTCCGCATAAGGAATCCCTAACCATGCGATCGCCCCAAGTGCTGGCAGACGTATGCCCTTAAGCTGACCACTAGAGACTGTAATAATTTCTTCCATGGGTTCTCGTGTGCTCATTTATAGTTCCCCTTTCTCCTGCAGATTCTTATGTATTTTTAATTCTCTTTATTATAGTGTTCTGCTATGATGATGAAAAATATATTATTATATATAAAATACATAACTCTAAGGTTATAGAAGAGGTGGTTTCGTTGGATTTACTTTCGCTTCGGTACTTTCAAACGGTTGCAAAGCTTGAGAATATGACCCTGGCAGCCGAAATACTCCAAATCTCACAGCCTGCTATTAGTAAAATGATCAAAAATCTTGAGGGCGAATTAAACGTCAAATTGTTTGATCGCACAGGAAAATACATTCGATTAAATGAATATGGAAAGCGGTTTCTTGTGAAAGTTGATTTAGCCCTACAAACGTTAGAGGAGGGGAAAACAGAGCTATTGGACTTGTCTGAGCGACCGACAGGAACTGTAGTGATTTTTATCCAAGCGGGTTCCTATTTGCTTCCGGATATGATCACATTATTTCGTCAGAAGTACCCGGAAGCTCAATTCAAGCTATTGCAGCAGGATCAGGAGATCTCACGTTATCCGGCTTTTGATTTGTGTATTTCTTCTACTCCGCTCAAGATTCCAGGAACAGTGTCCACACCGGTATTAACGGAAGAAATCCTGCTGGCGGTTCCTAATGAGCACAGGCTCGCAACCCGTAAAAGTGTACGTCTGAATGAACTCGCGGAAGACGGTTTTATCAGTTTGAAAATAGGCAAGCAGCTGCGCGAAACGACGGATTCTCTCTGTCACGCCGCCGGATTTGCTCCGCGTATCATTTATGAATGCGATGAGCCTTCGATGGTACGCAGTCTAGTCCGTTCGGGACTAGGGGTTTCTTTTATCCCCGCTGTAACTTGGGGGGGTTCTCAAGGATCCTCTGTTGTGCTTCTTCCCATTGAAGAACCCATAAGTACCCGCACCATTGAAATCTCATGGTATACCAACCGGTACATGACTAATGTCGCTAAAAAGTTCAAGGCCTTTGTTGAGGATTATTACAAGCAGTTAAAAGAAGACAATTTAAAAAAAGAGCCAATAAACCCTAAGGCTTAATTGACTCATTGTCAGCAACGCTAATCATTTAATCCCTTACCCTCAAGGATTTGCGGGATGAATTTTTCAATTCGGGATACGCGGGTTTTGGATTGTTTCGCTTGAGAAAAATGATAAATATATGCGTTTTGCCGTCCAGGCGTTAAGGCTTCAAAAGCAGTTTTCAAGCCAGGAAGTTCAGCGAATTTGGTCTGAAGCTCTTCAGGAATGAGGTAATCCTCTTTCTTTTTTAATTCGACTTCCAAACCCGCTTTTTCAACTTCTATGGCATTTTGAATGTAGGCTTTCAGAACAGCTTCCATTTCAACGATTTGTTGCACATTCGTAAACCGAATTTGGCGCGCTGCCTGCACATTTTCTGTTTGTTGAATTAGAATCCCATTGGGATCCTGTAACAAGGCACCTTTGTGAAAGAGAAGCGCACAATATTCTTTAAATCCATGAATTAATACTATGTTTTTATCATCAAATGTGTAACATGGATGCATCCACTTATAATCTTCGGTCAGCCCGCAATCAAGCACGATCGTTCTCAACTGCTCATATTCTTCCCGCCATTGTTTCGCTTTACTTAAGAATTTATCAACCCTAGGATTCAATACATTATTTGTCATAAAAAACACCTATCTTCATCAAAATTTTCAATACAATTTTACTGTTTTTTTATGGAATGTACAGTCGGAATCTTCTGAGAATGGGCAACCTATGTTGTCTCCCGTTCGATCAGTTGGAACGATAGGGGCTGCAGCTCCATATCCAGTCCAAGCAGGGTTGGAGCCAGCAGAAGAAAGGCGTTCTCCGCCTGTCCCGCAATCGGATTCCGAACAGTGGTAATTCCGAGCGTCTGCGACAGCTCCGAATTATCAAAACCAACGATGGCTAGATCACGGGGCACATCCAGCTGCTGTCTACGTGCTTCGCTCAGAACGCCCACCGCCACCAAATCATTGGAGCACAGAATAGCATCCGGCTGATCGGGTTGTCCAATTAGGGTTCGCACCAATTGCTCTCCGTCACGGATTCCATAAATCGTGGAGTAATACCATTTCTCAACGATGGGAAGATTATATTTGGTCATGATTTGCTCATAAGCTAGTCGTCTACTCTGGGTATTTATGCTGCTTGGGCGGCCAAAAGCATTAGCGATACGCGTATAACCCCGCTCTATCAAATGCTCTAGAGCGAGTGCATATCCATCATATTGGTTCATGGCAACTGACGGTATTTCAGGATGGTCCATGCGTTGCCAAGACACAATCGGGCCGTATTTGCAGTAGGAAGTTATGACATTTTTATCGTTAACAGCGGTCAGAATAAGCAGAGCGTCGACTCTTTTTTGTTTGAGATCCTCGAAGGCCTGAAGTTCCTTTTGTTTATCACCGCCGGTGGTATAAATAATCGTCTGATACCCGTAACGGCCGGAAATTTCGACGAAGCTGTTCATGAAGCACAAAATAAGCTCGTTGAGGTCTAAGGTAATCATGCCGATTTGCTGGGTTTGGCCTTTGGATAAAGATATGGCATTCCGATTGGGAACATAGTCCGTCTCTTTCATAATGGCCAGAATTTTCTCCCTAGTTTCCTTGCTGACATGGGGAGAATCGTTCAGGACTCGGGATACCGTAGCTTTGGAAAAGCCCGACAGCTTAGCAATTTCGTCAAGTGTGGACATCGGCTTATCTCCTTTGCAAGATTAATCCTTGACATGTAACGCGTTCCAAGGGTTAGGATTCGGATTAGAGCAGTAAACCTATACTATCACAATAGCAAAGGCGGGAAGAAATATGAACTTACAATTTCCAGAAGGATTCCTATGGGGTGGGGCTGTAGCCGCTAACCAGCTTGAAGGGGCATATCAGGATGATGGCAAAGGCTGGTCTACCCAAGATGTCATGCCGCATGGCATTAAGTCTGCGCCTACAGAAGTTCCTACCGACGATAACATGAAGTTGATTGGTATCGATTTCTATCACCGATATAAAGAAGATATTAAGCTGTTTGCGGAAATGGGCTTTAAAGTATTCCGGACGTCTATTGCCTGGTCCCGGATTTTCCCGAAAGGGGACGAGCTGGAGCCGAATGAACAGGGCTTGCAGTTCTACGACGACCTGTTCGACGAGTGTCATAAATACGGCATCGAACCGCTAGTTACGATCTCCCATTATGAGACCCCGCTGCATTTGGCACGAGAGTATGATGGATGGGTTAACCGTAAGATGGTGGAATTTTACGAGCGTTATGTGAGAACGATCTTTAATCGTTACAAGAACAAGGTCAAATACTGGCTGACCTTTAATGAGATCAATTCTATCCTAGAGTTCCCATTTATGAGTGGCGGAATCAATACTCCATTGGAAAAATTGAGTAAGCAGGATCTGTATCAGGCCATTCACCATGAGTTCATTGCAAGTGCTTTGGCGGTAAAAATCGGTCATGAGATCAATCCTGATTTCAAAATAGGCTGCATGGTGCTGAGCATGCCAATTTATCCGCTCACTCCGCATCCGGACGACTTGATCAAGGCGATGCAAAGTGATCACAAAAATATGTTTTTTGCGGATGTTCATAGCAGAGGTTATTATCCAGGCTATATGAAACGGTTCTTTAAGGAAAATGGAATTCACATTCATTTCGAGTCAGGGGACGAAGAAATTCTGAAGCATACCGTGGATTTCATATCGTTCAGTTACTATATGAGCACATGTGAAACAGCCGATCCGGAGAAACAGATCAGAGGAGAAGGAAACCTGCTGGGCGGGGTACCGAATCCGTATCTGGAAGCGAGCGAATGGGGTTGGCAGATCGATCCGCAGGGCTTGCGTTATGTGATGAATATGTTCTATGACCGATACCAAAAACCGCTGTTTATCGTGGAAAATGGCCTTGGCGCCGTCGATCAGCTGGTTGTAGACGGGAACGGTGAGAAGATCGTAAACGATGATTACCGGATCAATTATTTGCAAGATCATTTGGTTCAAGTAGCGGAAGCTATTGCTGATGGCGTAGAAGTTATGGGATACACAAGCTGGGGCTGCATTGACTTGGTTAGCGCAACAAGCGCCGAGCTGAAGAAACGTTATGGTTTCATTTATGTAGATCGTCATGATGATGGTTCAGGTACACTGGAGAGATACCGTAAGAAGTCCTTCCACTGGTACAAAGAAGTAATTGAATCCAACGGACAAAGCCTGTTCTAAAAAAAAAGTCCTGATAATCAAGTTATTCTTGATTTATCAGGGTCTTTTTTGTTATCCAATATTATACAGGCTCTGGTTTATTGTTGACATCATTAATTGAACATGTTAATTTGTAAATAATAAATTAATCGGATATCAGGATTGCTACTGCATAGCAGGCAAAACCTAAGTTTCATTTATGATTACGGGGATAATCTCTCTCGTACATAGATGTGATTTAGGTTTTTTTGTGTTCCCTGATAACCGTGATTAATTGATCTGTTACAAAGGGGTGTATAAAAATGAGTTATGAACAGCTAAGTAAAGACATTATTCAATCTGTCGGTGGGGAGAAAAATATTAACAATGTGATTCATTGTGCCACGCGACTAAGATTCACACTTAACGATGAGCAAAAAGCTGATAAAGAAAATTTGGAAAAAATGAAAGGGATTATTGGGGTAGTTAGCAAAGGGGGACAGTTTCAAGTTATAGTGGGTACCCATGTTGCTGATGTGTATAAAGAAATTGCCAAATCCATATCCCCTAACAGTGACTCTGGCGAGAACAAGGTAAAGAAACCTATAGGGACTCTGATTTTTGATGTTATTTCTAGAAGCTTTTCGCCACTGATTGGTGCTTTAGCAGGTGCGGGTATGTTGAAAGCGCTATTAACCGTACTTGCATCGTTACATGTTCTAAGTGCGGATAGTGAAACTTACAAAGTATTAGCCGGCGCTAGTAATGCTGTGTTTTATTTTCTACCTATTTTCTTAGGAATTACGTTATCGATTAGGCTGGGTGTTAATGCTTATGTGGGTGGTAGTATCGGTGCGGCTTTACTTGAACCTAATATTACGGGATTAGCAAGTGTTGAATCTCCACATTTTTTAGGTATTCCTTTAGTAATTTCGGACTATTCATCAAGCGTGTTTCCGATTTTTATCGCCATCTGTATATACGCTTTATTGGATAAGCAGCTAAGAAAGTTTATACACAAGGATTTGCAGATGTTCTTGGTCCCTATGCTATGTTTGATTGTGATTGTTCCGTTAACTATTTTGGCTTTCGGACCGTTTGGCGTGAATGTAGGGAATTTAATTGGAGACGCTATTTTGTTCCTCAGTACGAAAAGCGGTATTGTTACAGGGGCAATTGTGGGAATAGCTTGGACGTATTTGACTGTACTCGGATTGCACTGGGGACTTGTGCCAATTATTCTTGAGAACATTGCTAAGGGTGGAGATCCAATATATGCAATGGCCGGCATGGCCATCTTCGCGCAGCTGGGTGTAGCGTTGGGTATCTTCCTGAAAACAAAGGACAAACAGTTGAAAACATTGGCCGGCAGTACATTTATACCAGGCGCGCTTTCCGGTGTAACAGAACCTATTATTTACGGTTTGCTGACTCGTTACAAACGGACTTTCATTTATGTAACCATTGCCGGCGGTGTAGGTGGAGCACTTAGTGGTCTTTTCAAAGTGAAGATGGAAGTCTTCGCATTTGTGAGCGTATTAAGTCTTCCCGCATTCTCTCCGCTGGTCGTTCAAGCGATTATAGCAGGTGTGACCATTGTATTGGCTATGGTAATTACCATGGTATTTGGTTATGAAGATAAAAAGAAAGTGAATATTGTAGAAGAAAAAACGAATACTGAAAAAAGCGAGGTTATCCTCCCTCACGCCGTTAAAAGTTCAACCGTTGTAAGCCCTCTGGCTGGTAACGTAATCCCGTTAACCTCAGTAAATGATGCTGCCTTTGCTTCTGAAGCAATGGGCAAGGGGATTGCAATTGAACCCACAGAAGGTAAGCTTTATTCTCCGGTAAGTGGAGTTGTATCCACTATTTTCAGAACAGGTCATTGTATTGCGGTAGTATCGGATGAGGGTGTTGAGGTCTTGATTCATATCGGTATAGAAACCGTGAAGCTAAAAGGTAAATACTTTGATGTGAAGGTGCAAGAAGGAGCAACCGTTAAACAGGGTGATCTATTGATTGAGTTTGATTTTGAACAAATAAAAAATGAAGGTTATCAATGCACAACACCGATAATTATTACCAATACGGCTAATTATAGTGATGTGATTGGTACCAATAAAACAGTTATTACACCGGGTGAAGATTTGCTGACTGTTGTAGTGTGATCTATTGAAGAGTCATAAGGTATGAATGGAATCGATCTCTTAGTACTGCTACTTAGAGATCGATTTTTTATTATAGAATACTATAAAAAAGTGCTAGCTTCGTAAGATGAAAAGGTAAGGAGCTGTAATATGCGGATCGAAAAAGTGTTAAACAACAATGTTGTTACTGTCATAGATGACCAAAATTTTGAACTAGTAGTTATGGGAAGAGGACTGGCCTTTAAGAAAAAACGTGGAGACTTTTTAGAAGAAGATAAAATTGAAAAGATATTCACTTTAAGTAATCAAAAACTTTCAGATAAGCTAAAAACGCTGCTTTCCGAGATTCCAATCGAGCACATGGAGCTCTCAGAAGAGATTATTAACTTCGCCAAACTGCAGCTCGGTAAAATGCTGGATGACAGTATTTATGTTAGTCTGACAGATCATATCAGTTTTGCGCTGGAGAGATTCTCAAAAGGGATGAAGATTAAAAACGCCATGCTTTGGGAAATCAAAAAATTCTATAAAGAAGAATATGAAGTTGGGAAAGCTGCGCTTCAAATTATACATTCCAAGCTCGGAGTCAGACTTCCCGAAGATGAGGCCGGACATATTGCGCTCCATCTGGTGAATGCAGAACTAAATGAAGAGATGCCTAACATGGTGAATATCACCAAGATCATGAACGACATCCTAAATATCGTGAAGCGCCATTTCAGGCTAGAGTACGAAGAGGAGTCCCTTGCTTATTACCGTTTTATCACTCATTTGAAATTTTTTGCACAACGTCTCATCAACGGTACTCCACCTCCTGATAATGAGAATGGCTTATTTATTTTGGTAAAGCAGCAGTATAAGGAAGCTTTCGCAAGCGTTGAGAAAATTAAAATCTATATTGATAAAACATATAATCGGGAGTTAACAAATGATGAAATGCTGTATCTGACCATACACATTGAAAGAATTACAAACCAGATCATGGAGTAGGGACGGTTAAGCCTTAAATTTTAACTTTGACTTTCGGGAGAATCGCGTATAAGATTACTAATATGTTTTCTGTGATAATCATTATCAATAGATTGATAACTGTTATCATAGAATAAACTTCGAACGTTGAATCCAGGGGGATAAAGTAAATGCACAAAAAGTTAATTAGTTTATTTATGGTTGTTGCTATCATATTGGTCGTATCAGGCTGTGGTACTAACCAAAAGAACAATTCAACATCGAACGCGGGAGCAACTGATAAACCAGCTGCTGAAAACGCGGGCAGTGAATCTACAAGCGGTCCTATTGTTTTAAAGGATTCTAAAGGTGAGATTACGCTGGACAAACCTGCGCAAAGAGTTGTGGTATTGGAATGGACCTTTACGGAGGATGTTATTGCACTGGGAGTGCAGCCAGTAGGTAACGCAGATAACGAAAACTATAAGCTGTATGTGACTTCTGAAGCACCACTTGATGCAAACGTGACTGATGTTGGTTCCCGTGACGAGCCAGATCTGGAGACAATTGCTTCATTAAAGCCTGATCTGATTATTGCCAATACGGGTGGGCATGAAGGAATTTATGATCAACTTAAAAGTATCGCTCCAACACTGATTTTCGGCTTGTATCCGAATGAAGGAGAAGGTAATCAGTACACGCTGATGGAAGATACTTTCAAAACGATTGCAGCGGCAGTAGGTAAAACAGCAGAAGCCGATAAGGTTCTTGCTGATTTGGATGCACATTATGCAGATGCAAAGGCAAAGCTGGCTGATGCAGGCAAAGAAGGCTTGAACTATGTACTGACACAAGCATACAGCTACCAGAATGCAGCAACGATGCGTCTTTTTACAGATAATTCACTTGCGGTACAAACTTTGGATCGGATCGGTCTGAAAAACGACTGGAAACCTGAAAATTTCGAAGTTTACGGATTCAGCACCTCTACAGTTGAAGCATTGCCTGCGGTTCAGGATACAAATCTGATCTATATCGTCCAAGAGGATGATAATATTTTCACGAAAGAACTGAAGGATAATTCCGTTTGGAATGGCCTTAACTTTGTGAAAGAGAATCGCACCTTCGGATTGAGCAGTACTACTTGGGTGTTCGGCGGTCCGATCTCCTCCAAAGTTATCGTGGATGAAGTTGTAAATACATTAACGAAATGAGTGCGGTTATGAACGAAAAGAGTAGCAAAGAAGCCTCTATCGGCATGAACTGGCGGATCATTGGAATATTTGGGGGCGGCTTTGCCGTCCTCTTCATTCTGTTCGTTTTAAGTTTGGGCTTTGGGGAAGCCAAGATCCCTGCAGCTACTGTAATAGATGGCTTGCTGAATCGCCAAGATATAATTGAACATAATCTGCTCTGGGATATCCGCATGCCACGTACAGTTATTGGTCTGCTGGCCGGGGCTGCTCTGGCTGTGGCTGGGGCATTATTGCAAACTATAACGAAGAACCCGCTTGCTTCCTCAGATACACTTGGGATTAATGCCGGGGCATACTTTATGGTCGTGCTTGGTATGGTAGCTTTTCCTGCTTTGCAGCATGAGTTTCCATTTTTGTTGGCAGTTGCAGGGGGACTGCTTGCTGCTTTAGCCGCTTATTTATTGAGTGGAGGCAAGGCGGCCACACCTGTTCGGCTGGCTTTGTCAGGTATGATCGTCTCCATGGTGCTCGGAGCGTTTACATCGGCCATACATATTTTTAAAAGAACAGAAACACAAAATCTGTTTTTATGGGGTTCAGGTTCCCTAATCCAGTTGGATTGGGACGGTGTTATATATGCCTGGCCTTTTGTCGTAGTGCTGCTATTGGCAGCGATATTTGCCGGCAGACAATTTGATGCGCTGGAGCTCGATGAGTCAACGGCCCGTTCACTTGGACAGCGAGTAGGGTTAATTCGGGCGACGGGGCTTGGCCTATCGGTATTAATGGCTGCGGTTGTAGTCAGCGTGGTCGGCCCGATTGGCTTCGTCGGCTTAGTGGCTCCCCATCTTGTCCGGCTTAGTGGAATTCGCAAGCATCGCCTGCTCATTCCTGCAAGCGCGTTGTGGGGAGCCTTGCTCATCACGGCAGCGGATACGCTAGCGCGTGTAGTGCGAAGCAGTGTGGGAGAAATGCCTGTTGGTGCAGTTATGGCGATTATTGGAGCCCCGTGGCTCATTTGGCTGGTACTCACCAAGATGAAAAATATATCGGGCTCAGGCGCTGGCCAATCATCGATGAGTATCGGTGGGGCGGGACTGCGTCTGCGCTTTGTGCCGACGGCTATAGTTATGACTGTGCTGCTGATTGCTATTATCCTGGTAAGCTTATCATTTGGGGGAACAAAAATACCGATCAGCGAATTGCTAAGCAGTCTGTTCCATAGGGGGGATCAATCCTATTCCGTCCTGCTGAATTTACGGCTTCCCCGTACACTCGTAGCGGCTGCAGGAGGGATCGCACTTGCAATCAGTGGTGTATTGATTCAGAGTGCTGTTCGAAATCCACTGGCAGATGCCTCTATTATTGGTGTGACCTCAGGGGCTGGCTTTGGTGCTTTGGCCGTAATGACCGTTTGGCCAGCATTGACGGTATTTGCAGTTCCGCTTGCCGCAATCGTGGGTGGGGCACTGGCTGCAGCTTTTGTCTTTTTTATGGCCTGGCGCAGGTCCTTGAATCCATCGGTTCTGATCTTGCTTGGAATCGCAGTCTCTGCTATTGCCTCTGCGGGAATCCAGGTCATGATCGTCAAAGGAAGTTTATGGAGCAGTAGCTCCTTAATTTGGTTAACGGGTTCGACTTATGGACGAAGCTGGAATCAATTTTACATCCTATTTGTATTCCTGCTTGTACTTGTTCCGATTGCATACTATTTGGGCCGAAAATGCGATTTGTTGGCATTTGGTGACGAGAGTTCAACAGGATTGGGCTTGCCGGTTCGAGGAACGCGGCTTTGGGCTATGATTATCGGCGTTTTGCTTGCAGCGGGAGCCGTTGCAAGTGTGGGAACAATTGGCTTTCTCGGACTCATGGCGCCGCATGCGGTGCGTATGATGATTGGTCATCATACGAGACGCTCGATTGTTTTGTCAGGATTACTTGGCGGCTTGATGCTCGTTATTGCCGATACGCTCGGAAGAACCATAATGGCGCCGAAAGAAATCCCTTCAGGCCTTATTATTATGCTGATTGGGGCTCCGTATTTCTTGTTTTTAATGTACCGGTCACAGGTTAGAAAAGTGTAGATTTTGTTATAAGAAAAAATCAGGGGGTGCCCCATCAGCCGTAAAATGGCTGCTGGGCACCCCCTGATTAATTAGAGCTTGCTCCATCAAGAACGCCTCAAACATCGTTTCATCTGTTTAAAATTCCCCTTCCTTACGCTACAGCTATCGGACACAGATGACCTTAAACGCAGCTTTATTTCGCATTTGAAGTGACAACGGACCGCATAGTCGCTATTGGCATGAAAAGCACCCGATTTGCCCTTCTTCCTATGAAATAACGTCATTGGAGTCCGAAACCAAGCTCCAAAGGCTAAAAATGCGCATATAACGTCATCTGAGTCCGTAGGCCTCAACGAATGATGACAATTTATTGGTGCAGGCCACCAACGCCCATAAACAAAAAGCAGCGATTCTCCCATACCGGGGAAAGCTGCTTTTTTAATTGGATATTATCGATTTGTGAACAATTATTTAACTATTATTCTTAATTTTGTATATTTCCATTTGCTAGTTTATACTTTAATCTTATGCTGTAGAATTTTGGAAATAAGGAGTGGGATTATGTGAGGCTCTTCGACAGAAAAGGTGTACAAGACGACAGCAAAACTATTAACAACTCTGGCGAATTAAGAATCAACATTTTTTTCTTTAGCACTTTTATTATTTTTTGTGTGATTATCCTACGCCTTGCGGTCTTGCAATTTGTCGAAGGACCTACGTTATCTGAAGCTGAGGCTAATCGGGATACGAAAATAGTGGCATTATCGGCATTGAGAGGGAATATCCTCGCTGCTGATGGTGAGAAATTGGCATACTCAACGCCCGTTCAATCTTTGTACCTTACTTTGGATAAGGAATATACCGCAACAAAAACAGATAAAACTACGAAAAAAGTTACCTTAACTGCTGAGGCAAATAATAAATCAAAGGCGCTCGCCAGCAAGTTAGCAGAAGCCTTCGAAACTTATGGTGATCCTAATGAGAAAAAACTAACCACAGAAGAGATCCTTGAGTCTATGGATTTATATTCAAAAAAACTCTCTGGTTATGTAGCGCGAAGAATTAAATCAGGTTTAACTAAGAAAGAAATCGCTTATTTTTTAGAACACAAAAACGAATATCCAAACCTTGAAGTGATAGAGGAAAGCAGCAGGCATTATGATACCGATACGGTGGCTGTACAAGCTGTTGGCTACGTGAAATTTTTTAAATCCTCTACTAGTTTAGATCTTTATAAGGATGTACTTCAGGCGATGAAAAATAATCAGAACCCTGGACTTAACTATAAAGAGGATGAGCTAGTAGGCTTTGATGGCTTGGAGCTGCAATACCAGAAGGAGCTTCGGGGACAGAATGGTTATAAGGAAGTTTCCGTAGATCCGCAGAATATGGCGGAAAAAATTGTCAGTATTGAACCCCCGGTCAAAGGAAGCACTATCTGGACTACCCTTAATAAAAAAATTCAGCTGAAGACCGAAGAAGCCATTAAAGATCAGATTCAGTGGTTGCATTCACACACCGTTCAGGGAGAAACACATCCTGATGCTTTAACAGGTTACGCTGTAGCCATGGAAGTGGATACAGGTAATGTTATTGCTATGGCAAGTATGCCTGACTATGATACCAACAGCTGGGCTACGGGTTCGATCTCTCCAGAGGTGTATAAAAAAATTGAAAAGCATTACCAAAATGGAACGATAACTCCATACTCATCAGGAAGATCAGGGCATAATTTTGAATCCACCGTGCTGCTCGGTTCGACCATAAAACCATTGAGTGTGTTAATTGGCTTAAAAGAGGGCTTTATAAGTACTTCTTCTACTTATCAAGATAAAGGGATCACCTCATTTGGTAGAGAAGGACATGAGACTAATGTAAGGAACTCATCCAATCATGTATACGGCTCTTTGTATCCTTATACAGCCATTGAAAAATCTTCAAACGTATATATGGTTGATATGATCGGGAAAAAATTGTATGACAAATACAAGTCTAAGGGCATTGGGGTATGGGACACATATATGAAAGAATTCGGTCTAGGTGTGCCAACAGGGATAGGTTTACCAAGGGAATACTTGGGTGATCTGAATTATAAAGCTGAAGCTAAAGCGGGTTCAGTTCAGTCGGCACTTGTTTATGCTTCTTTTGGGCAGCAGGGACGTTATACCGTTCTTCAGTTGGCGCAATATGCGGCTACACTAGCCAATGAAGGGCAACGAATCAAACCACAGCTAGTAAGCAAGATCACGGACTCCAAAGGTAAAGTTATCAAAGAATTCAAACGGGAAGTGCTTGATGAAGTGACTACTTTCGATAAATCCTATTGGCGGGAAATAAAGAAAGGGATGAACAGTGACGTTAAAGGTGCCTTCGGTGATTTCCCCTATGATTTTGCACGTAAAACAGGGACTTCACAACAGACGGATAGTAAAAACATAAACCGTGATAACGGAGTATTTATAGCTTTTGCACCACGTGAAAATCCAAAGCTTGCTGTAGCTGTAGTTATTCCTGAAGGCGGATTTGGATCTAGCAGTGCAGCACCTGTAGCGAGAAAGATTTTTGATGCTTATGATTGGGAGTACGGATTGGATGGAATTCCGAAGAAAAATGTGGATAAAAGTATCAGCGAATAACACAAAGGAGAGAGCGCACACTGCGCTTTCTTTTTCTTTTTACAGAGTGGTTTGTGGCGGATCGAAGGAACGGGTTCCAGATTAAAATATTGTAACCATAAAGCGTGAAACTTTTATCCTAGTGTGAGCGTCAAAAGGTTAGGAAAAAAATGTATTCGTCATTCCAGGAGGGTGAATCTGTGAAGAAGTTATGGATTTCTATTTTAGTGGGCTTATTAGTTTTGCCGATGATGTTTCAATCTTCAGTGAAAGCTGCTACTGCGCCCATCAGTATTTTTATTGACGGGGTTCGATTGTCCACAGATCAAGCACCGGTGATGGTAAATGGACGGACGATGGTACCCCTACGGGCAATCTTTGAAGCCTTTAATGCCACCATCAAGTGGAATCAGAAAACACAAACTGTAACTGCAACTAAAGATGATACAACGATTATGTTAAAGATTGGCTCAAAGACAGCCACGATTAACAATAAAGCTGTAACTCTAGATGTGCCGGGACAGAATTTGAAAGGAAGAACGATGGTTCCTACACGGTTTGTAAGTGAGTCATTGGGTCATGATGTGGGTTGGAATCCGAGCACCAAAGTAGTGACCATAACGACTTCCGGCGGTAAAACTGGAACTGTAAATCCGGCATCGAATGTGCAGTTAAAGGATGTAAGTGATAACGGTGACGGCCGTGATCTCCAGGTCAGCTTCACCCAATCTTCTAATGAAGCTCTTGTGGATCATTACCGGGTAATGATTGTAAAGGCTTGGAGCACTTTTAATATCTCATCTGCACAAAAGGTTACATCCGCCAATTATTCTACTGTTTTAGCTACAGGCACTAATCCTACGATTAGAATGACCGCAAATTCAAGGGATGTGGATGGTGACCTCATTAAAGGTAATCAAACCTATGTAGCTTATGTTTTCGCAGTGGGCAAAGGCAATAATACCAGCGCTCTCTCGTATAGTTCTTCGACTATATCGCTTAATACTAATACTGTAGTCGTTGCTCCAAGTAATGTACAAGTAAGTGATGTGAGCGATTATAGTGATGGCCGCGATTTAGCCGTAAGTTTTAATAAGGTATCGGATGAATCCAAGGTGAGTTCTTACCGGATATTTGTAGTCAAAGCTACTAATTATTCTTCTTTTAATTTGGCGGCAGCAAATGCTGTTAGCAGTTCAAATTACACACAGGTCAACAAAACAGGCTCCAATATCACTCAGATCCTATCGTCAGGAGCGAGGGATGTGGATGGAGCCCTCATTAAGACGGGAGTTGGTTACCGTGTGTTTGTTATGGGTGTAGATAGTGGCAGTAATACAGCCAATAATTTATTGTCTGCTGCTTCATCTGCGATTACGCTGTCCTCGGTCAATGTCTCTAATTTAAGTGTAAGCGACGTTAGTGACTTTGGAGATGGCCGGGATTTAAAAGTATCCTTTAACCACGCTACAGATGAAACGTATATTAGCCAGTACCGAATTCTAGTTGTGCCTACAGCTTATTCCAACAACTTTAGTTTATCTGAGGCGAATAATGTCTCCAGCTCTTACTACACAACAGTGAGCACAACAGGATCTAGCACCAGTCAAGTGTTAGCCTCGTCAGCAAGAGACGTGCGTGGTAATTTGATTAAGAATGGAACACCTTACAGAGTGTATGTGTTAACGATTGGAAGCGGGAAGAATTTGGGCACCAACATTCTCTCAACGGATTCAACATTAATTACGTTGGCTGTCGACTACAATGTGAGTGCTGTCTACAATTTGGATGTGAGCGACGTAAATGACTATGATGATGGCCGGGATTTAAGAGTATCCTTTGACCACGCTACGAATGAAACGTATATTAGCCAGTATCGCATCCTGGTTGTACCTACTTCCTATTACAGCAGCTTCAGTTTATCTGACGCCAATAATGTGTACAGTTCCAACTACACAGCAGTGAGCACAACAGGATCCAGCACCAATCAAGTGTTAACCTCGTCATCAAGGGACGTGCGCGGTAACCTGATAAAGAGTGGAATCAATTACAGAGTATATGTTTTAACCGTCGGAAGCGGGAATTACTCGGGCAGCAATGTTCTTTCTTCTGGTTCACCTTTAATTACGTTGAATGTAGATTACAAATTGGCTCCTATTTCGAGCTTGGATGTAAGGGACGTTAATGATTACGAAGACGGCCGGGATTTAAAAGTATCCTTTAACCATGCCACAGATGAAACGTACATTAGCCAGTATCGAATCCTGATTGTACCTACTTCCTATTACAGCAGCTTTAGTTTAACCCAGGCAAATGCGGTTTCTAGCTCCAATTACACAGCGGTAGGCACTTCAGGAAATAACACCAGTCAAGTCTTGGATTCTTCAGCCAGAGACGTAAACGGAAATTTAATAAAGAGTGGAATCAGTTACAGAGTGTATGTGTTAACGATTGGCAGCGGCAAGTACTCAGGCACTAATGTGTTGTCCTCAGAGTCGAATGCCATAACTTTATCCACTAAGCTGCCGGTAACCTCTGTCACCAATGTAACGTACAGTGTGGATGAGGGTAAAATACTAGTAAGTTTCAACCGTTCCTCTAACGAGTCTAACATTTCGGAATATCGAATTCTGGTGGTTCCGTCTAAACAAGGTTTTGGTTCAGCGGAAGCAATTGAGGTGAAATCCTCGTATTATACGTCGATAACGCCTAACGGAACGAATCCTACAATTGTAGCCTCGAGAAGAGATGTTAATGGTGCATTAATTGTTAAAGGTGTTAAATATAAAGTATATGTTCTTGCGGTAGCCAATAATAATGGCGTGCAGAGTGGCGGTCTTTCGGATTCAACGGAAGAGATTGAAATATAAGGATAGTGAATAAAGGCATTATAATATAAGGCAAAAAACCTTCATTGAGCACTGGGCTTGATGAAGCGCTTTTTGCCTTGTTTTTTTGTTTTCTATTTTTTATAAAAATAGGGTTGCGATTATACACATTTAAAACATTTGGTTTAACCTATTGGAAGCGCTATAATTGAAAATAATTACATGCTTAAGGAGTCTATCATGAAAAGAGGCAGGATATTCTACAAGATTTTTGTTCCTATTCTGGTGCTGGGAATTGGCCTGGTTATTAGCTTCGGTGGCTATATTTATCTGACGACGATTAATTCGGTAAATGAAAGAGTAGCGGATGATAAACAGAGTTTAATTACTCAAATTAAAAACACCCTGGAACAGAAAATTCAGACCATTGAATACGCTTTTAATACTTACAGTACCACCAGTTCCTTCAGGGAGGTCGTGCAAAATCCGATCACCGAGCAGGATTTTGAAAAGTATCGCGAGATTAATTCCCAGCTTAACTACATTGCCAGCATGGGGATGGATTTTGTTAATTATTCTCTAATCAGTTTGGAGCAGAAATGGCAGATTTCCAATGGTAAGCTTTCACATTTAACGGAAGAAGAGAGCAGGACACTTTATGAGAGCTATATTAATAACCGTAGCCGGGGGTTGTTTTGGGTTAAGACGGATAAGGGTATCCGCTTTGTAAATACCCTGCCGGTATTCTCACAGACCAAACAGGCGATTGCCTTATCTGATATATCCCTTCAGACCTTGCAGAGCACCCTTCAGACCGAAGGAAACACACCGGTGTTTATTCTTAACCGGGAGGGTGAGCTTTTATATGAGTCGGAAACTGGAAAGTCCCTGCTGACTAATAATCAACTTAGCCATATCACTAATGTTGCCGGAGGCGGGGGGCAATTGGGGACGATTGCCATGGAGCGGGCTGATCACCAATCGATAAAAGCTATTTATGCTAAATCTTCTTATAATAATTGGATTTACGTAACTATTTTGGATAAATCAGAAATTTCTGATGCACTAAAGACAACCCGATTCGGGATTGTGATGATGGTACTGCTTATTACGTTGTTGATTGCGGTAGTCGCTTATGTGATCTCTTTGTATTTCACCAAGCCATTCCGGCAGATTCAGCGCCGATTATTGCCTGCCAATGCGGAGCTAGAGCCTAAGAATGAGGTAGACTGGATTATTAATTCGATTGATACCATCTTATCGGAGAAAGAAAGCCTAGAGGGTCTGATTGAGTCTGAGATGCCTAAGTTGGAAACTCAGTTTATTCTAAATCTGTTTCGTAGCCGGATATCCCAAGAAGAGCTTAATCTGGGTTTGCCTCGTTTCGGTTATGAGCTGTCACAGAATTCGGTGTACGCAACGCTGCTAATACAGCTGGATAACTATGGGGAACGGCAGGCTAGTGATAAGGATCTTCTGCTTGTAGCGGTTAACAAACTGGTGGAAGAGCTGATTCCGCAGGAGAGGCGGATGATTCCTATCTTATTAAATGACCGTACACAAGCGACTATCCTGATCTTTGAGGGAGCGAATGAACAGGAGAACCGGAGAATAGCACTGGACTATGCCAAGACAATTATTCGAACAGCTAGAGAAATCCTGAAACTATCCATTAGCGTTGGAATCAGCAATTTTTATGATAATTTATTGTTTAGTAGGGAAGCTTGCGAGATGAGTAAGCAGGCGCTGCATCATCGTTTAAATCTGGGCAAAGAGTCTATCATCTTCTATGAGGATATATCGAAGGTGATCTCGGGTCCAGTTCTACTGCATTATCCGTCTGAGTTTGAGTCCCAGTTATTTGACGCGATTCGGATTGGAGATGAAGAACAAGTCTCCTGTTCTCTGTATCCATTACTCGGGGAAATGATGAAGCACAGTAAGAACCCTTTGAATTTCGAAGTCACATTAATACGTTTCGTCAACAATCTGATTCAGCTGGAGCAGCTGCTGGGTGTAGAGGTTCTGCTGACAGAGGACAATTCTACGTTGTATCACCGATTGTTAGACATCCGTAATCCGGAAGAGATCGAACGCATTTTGGTCAAAGAAGTTATCCATCCGATGGTGACCAGCGTTAAGGAGAAGACAGACCGTCAGTTCCGCCTCTTATCCGATAAAATTGCGGTGATTGTCCGCTCGGAATTTGATCAGGACTTAACGCTAGAATTAATTGGTGATCGCCTCCATTACAGTCCGAACTATTTAAGCAGTATTTTCAAAAAAGAGTACGGGATGACGTTTAGCGAGTATCTAATGAACTATCGTCTGGAAATGGCTAAGAAGTGGCTGGTGGAAACGGATATGACCATTAAAGAGATTGCTGAAAGGCTGCAGTACCATAATCCGCAGAACTTTATTCGATCCTTCCGTAAAAAAGAACATGTAACACCAGGTGCATACCGAACCCAGAAACAGGAGAAGTAAGGCGCTGAACACAAACAGCCAGCCCCGGGAGACCGGGGCTGGCTGTTTGTGCAGCTGCAATGTTTTAGCCTTTTACAGAACCCAGCAGGGCTCCTTTGGTGAAGTGTTTTTGTACGAAAGGATAGGCGAGCAGCATTGGAACGGTTGCGACTACGATAACCGCCATTTTGATGGTTTGAGCAGGTGGGATAATATCAACAGAAGCATTATCTCCCTGCATCCCGCTGGCGACGATAACAATTTGGCGCAGCAGGACTTGAATAGGCCACTTAGTGGAGTCTGTCATATATAAAATTGCACTCATATAAGTGTTCCAGTAAGCTACCCCGTAGAACAAGGAGAGGGTCGCGATAGATGGCATCGCCAGCGGAAGCATGATTTTGAAAAATACACCAAAATCATTAGAGCCGTCAATCTTGGCTGATTCCTCTAGCCCTTCCGGCAGCGCCTGGAAGAAGTTACGCATAATGATCAGGTTAAAAGCATTGATCGCAACAGGCATGATCATGGACCAGTAGGAATCGATTAATCCGAAATATTTAACTACCAGGAAAGTAGGGATCATTCCCCCGCTGAAGAGCATGGAGAACACGATTACGAAATTGATGAAATCTCTTCCGTATAGATATTTTCTAGATAATCCATAAGCCATTAAAGAGGTAAGAACCATACTGACAACTGTACCCACTAAGGTTACACCGATGGATACGCCAAGCCCTTTAAAAATAGTAGGCGTTGACAGTATATAACGGTAAGCATCCAAAGAGAATGTCGTCGGGAACAGGATGAAGCTTTTTTCTACTACCTCCTGTGTTGAAGCAAAGGAACTGGCAAACACATTGACAAAGGGTAAAAGACAGGCTAGGGCAATGAGTGTAAGCAGTGTGGTATTTACAATAGTAAACAGCCGGCTACCCATATTTTCTTTTTTAAAAGATGATTGCGACATGCAGATATCCTCCTTGTAATCGTTTCATTGAAACTTTAACAGGGGTCTGTTATTCCGTATATAATCATTAGCTTGGGCTTTGTTTTGGGAGGAAAAAGCGTGATAAGGCATAGATGATCTTTATGTATTGTAGTAATCACTATAAGATGCACGGGCCTGGAAAACCTTATAGCTGTAGGGTTCTTGGAGTATCAGTATCTGATGATTATATACGTAATGGACGAATGATCGTAATCTGGGAATCGTAAAGAAACGCGATCAAGGAGGCCGATCAGGTGAAAGAGGCAAACGTCACCATGCTGAACACGAAAGTTAATCCAGTAAGAAAAAAGCGAACGGGGCCTAGCTGGCTGAGTTTAAAAAGAAACAAGTTATTGTATCTGATGATACTCCCGGGATTTTTGTATTTTGTTATTTTTAAGTACCTGCCTATGGGCGGTCTTATCATTGCATTTCAGGACTATCAGCCGTTTCTGGGTATAGCGGATAGCCCGTGGGTAGGGTTTAAGCATTTCGTCCGATTGTTTACAGAACCTACCTTCTTTATGCTATTGAGTAATACACTTATCCTGTTTGCATTAAACATTGTTATTTTCTTCCCACTACCTATTATAGTGGCGCTGATGCTTAACGAAGTTCAGCACAAGTTATTTAAGAGCACCATTCAAACGATTATTTATATCCCCCATTTCATGTCATGGGTTATCATCGTCTCCATTTCCTATGTATTTATGAATGTGGATGGAGGGGTGCTGAATGAGATGTTGGCGGCCCTTGGGATGCAGAAGATCAGCTTTTTGACTTCTCCTGAGTGGTTGCGTACCGTGTATATCGGACAGATCATTTGGAAAGAAATTGGTTGGTCAACCATTATTTATTTGGCAGCCATTACCGTAGTGGATACGCAGTTATATGAAGCAGCTGAGATGGATGGAGCGGCAAGATTGCGCAAAACATGGCATATCACCCTGCCGGCAATTCGCCCAATCATTATTACCTTGCTTATTCTGAAGATTGGCCACACGCTGGATCTGGGCTTTGAGCATATGTACTTGCTGATCAATTCCTTGAACCGCGAAGTTGGAGAAATTTTCGATACCTATATCTATACAGCTGGTTTAAAGAACGGACAATTGAGTTTCAGTACCACAGTAGGTCTGTTCAAGGGTGTGGTTGGCTTGATTCTCGTTATGCTGTCGAACAAGTTAGCCAAAAAAATCGGCGAAGATGGTGTTTACTAGGCTTCACAGTATGCTGAATTCTTACCTCTGCCTTAAGGGCAGAGGTGGAAGATACAACACAAATACATTAGTAAAAGGGGTAATGTTGATGAATCGCAATTACAAAAAAATTGCAGCCTTAATGTTGTGTAGCGGGTTAGTACTCACTGCATGCGGAGGAGGCAATAACGCGAAGGAGTCAAATTCTTCAAATGAGGGAACGAATTCAACGGCTAAAACAACTGCTGCACCTGCAGATGTGCTAGATGCTAAAGCAAAGATTAGCTGGCTGAACATTTTACAAACGTCTACAACACCAACGGGTCCTATTCTGGACAAAATTGAAGAATTGACGAATACAGAGATTGAATTCTCATGGATTCCGGATCCTTCCAAAGAAGAACGTATTAATACTTCATTAGCATCGAATTCCCTAGCAGACATCGTTACCCTGACTATTCTTGATAACTCTTCTGTACGTAATGCACTGAAGGCCGGTATGTTCTGGGAAGTAAGTCCTTATCTTGATGAGTTCCCGAATTTGGCTAAAATTTCACAGGATACACGTACATCGGCATCGATTGCAGGTAAGCTGTACGGGGTTCCTTTCCAGAAGTCCTTGGCTAGAAACGGCGTTGTTCTCCGTAAAGATTGGCTGGATAAGCTTGGACTGCAGGTTCCAAAAACAACAGATGAGTTGATGGAAGTTGCGAAAGCGTTTACCGAAAAAGACCCTGATGGTAATGGCAAAAAGGATACCACAGGCTTCATGGACCGCAGCGATCTTGTATATGGAGCATTTAAGACATTGGGCTCATACTTTGGAACACCGAACTATTGGAGTGTAGATGATGCGGGTAAAATGACACCGGAGTTCGATACAGAGGCTTATGTCAAGACCATGGATTATATGAAGACTCTTTATGATGGTGGTTATATCAATCAGGATTTCGCTGTGACGGCTAAAACAGATCAGCAGCAGAATTTTGCGCAAGGAAAGGCTGGAATTTATGTGGGTGCCTTGTTTGACAGCAAGAACCTGCTGAATCTGTCTAAAGGCATACAGGATGGTATGGATTTGGTTATGGTTAACGATATCACTTCCACCGGTAATGAAGCGGATCGCGCCATCTGGGCTGGTAATAACGGAATTGGGGGACTGTTGTCTTTCCCGAAATCCGAAGTCAAGGATGAAAATGAATTAAGACGGATCTTGAAATTTGTTAATGATCTTATGAATGAAGATGTCTATGGTTTGATGACTTATGGTATTAAGGATGTCCACTATACAATCGATGGAGAACAAGCGGTTACGATTAAGGATACAGATCTCTGGAAGCAAGAAGTTCAGCCATTTTCGGCATCTCGTCCATTAGAGAATGGATTCATTATCCATGATGCTGATCCACTCAAAGTTGAAGCTGATAAGCTGATCGTTGAGAATGCTAAATATGCTGTACTGAATCCTGCTTACTCTCTGGAATCTGAGACCTATTCTACTCAAGGATCTGAGTTGCAGAAGATTATGACAGATGCCACTTATAAATATATCCTAGGTAAAATTGATTTGGACGGATTTAAAGCTGAGGTTGAAAAGTGGAAGAAATCCGGCGGCAGCAAAATCATTACTGAATATGAAGCTGCTTATAAAGCTGTAAATCCTTAAGAAGTACTACAGACTATATTCTAAGAAAATAGTAGAGGGGTCCTAAATGGGGTGGCTGCGTTTAGGACCATATCTATTCAAACAGGAGGAAAAAATGAAAGACAACAATGCACTTAGGAGTATGGGCTGGGGTGTTCGAATGGCAGATTCGATTATGGAGCGAACGCCAAGATTATATGAGGATAACGGATATCATGGAAAATGGTCTTATGATTATGGAGTCATCTTGAAGGGTTTTGAGCTGCTGTGGAGACAGACCGGGCAGGTTAAATATTATCAATTCATCAAAGATAATATGGATTATTTTATTGAGGAAGACGGCTCTGTGAAGGGATATCGCCTGAGCGAACATAATATTGATCACTTAAATAACGGAAAGATCCTATTTGTGCTCCATAAAGAAACTGGGTTAGCGAAATATAAAATGGCTGCAGATTTATTAAGAAAGCAGATAACAACGCATCCTCGAACCTCAGAAGGTGCGTTTTGGCATAAGAATGTATATCCTTATCAGATTTGGCTGGATGGCTTGTATATGGGCTCTCCTTTCTATCTGGAGTATTTACTTGAGTATGAAGGCGGCAAGGGTTTGGACGATGTGACCCGGCAATTTATTCTGTGCGAGCGTCATACCAAGGATGCTGAGACGGGTCTCTTGTTTCACGCATGGGATGAAAAGCGGGTACAGCCGTGGTGCGATCCTGAAACGGGGTTGTCTCCGAACTTTTGGGGGCGTTCGCTGGGGTGGTATGTGATGGCGCTAGTGGATGTACTCGGCATGCTCCCTAAGGAACACGCGGATTATGAGATTTTGGCACGTATACTGACAGATACGCTGACAGCGCTTCGTCAGGTTCAGGATGCGGATGCTGGAGTATGGTATCAGGTTGTAAACATGGGCGGCCGTAAAGGCAATTATTTGGAGGCTTCCGCCTCTAGCATGATCACCTATGCAATGGCTAAGGGCATTCGGATTGGTGTACTCGATGATAGTTGGTTCGAGACACTTGACCGTGCTTATCAAGGCCTTATTGCTGAATTTGTGCTGGAAACCAAAAATGGCTGGGTTAACCTGAATAAAAACTGCCAGGTCGCTGGACTCGGTGGTGAAGACCGGAGAGATGGTACTTACGCCTATTATATCAGTGAACCGATCGTAACCAATGATCAGAAGGGGCTTGGCGCATTCCTCCTGGCTTGTGGAGAATATGAATATTTGCAGCATCCCGCCGTGACGAAAGGAAGCGAGTGAAGCACATGTCTATCTACAATATAAATGACTACGGAGCACATCCTAATCGTGCAGAGCCTTCAACGGAAGCGATAGCCAGTGCCATTCATGCAGCAAGCGAGGCAGGGGGAGGAACAGTTTATGTTCCTTCCGGGCACTATCAGACGGGTGCTATCTTCATGAAAAGCAATATTGAGCTGAAGCTCAGTCCTGGAGCTGTGCTTAGCTTCAGCTCTGATCCTAACGATTATCCGGTGGTGGATTCCCGTTGGGAGGGTGTGAAGCAGAACGTCCATGCTTCATGTATTTTTGGAATAAATCTAGAGAATGTATCGGTTACAGGTGCAGGCAAGCTGGATGGAAGGGGCGTACCTTGGTGGGATAAACATCGGAATTCTCCTGATTCACTGCTGTATCCCCGCCCGAAGCTTATCAGCTTCGACAACTGCCGTAGAGTCACGCTCAGAGATCTGACACTCGTGAACTCCCCAAGCTGGACTGTGAATCCTATCTGTTGCCATGATGTTACGATTGATAATCTGTCGATCTATAATCCGGCGGATTCGCCCAATACAGACGGTATTGACCCAGAATCCTGTGTGAATGTCCGCATCAGCAACTGCAATATCGATGTGGGTGATGACTGCATCGCCATTAAAGCAGGGACGGAGGATACGAAGGAGCGGGTTGCCTGCGAGAATATCACGATAACTAACTGCACGATGATTCATGGTCATGGCGGTGTGGTGCTGGGAAGCGAAATGAGCGGAGATATCCGTAATATCGTGATCAGCAATTGCGTGTTCAAGCAGACGGACCGCGGCATTCGGCTGAAGTCCAGACGCGGGCGCGGAGGTGTTGTCGAAGATATTCGTGTCAGCAATATCGTGATGGAGGACGTGATCTGTCCGTTTATTCTTAATCTTTATTATTTCTGCGGACCACGTGGTAAGGACAAATATGTATGGGATAAGAATCCTTATCCGGTGACGGAGGAGACCCCCTGCTTCCGACGGATTCATTTTGCTAATATTACTGCTCGGAATGTTCACGCGGCTGCAGGTTTTCTTTACGGCCTTGCGGAGCAATACATTTCAGAAATTACCTTTTCCGATATTGATATTTCCATGGCAGAGAATGCAATCCCTGGTCGTCCAGCCATGATGTCAGGAATCCAGGATATGAACAACCGTGGGTTCTATCTGGGCAACGTAAGAGATATTCGCTTCCGCCAAGTGACGATCGAGAATCATGAAGGACCGGCTTTTTATATTGAAAATGGAGAAACGGTAGATATCACCGGCTGCCAATCGAGAAACACCCGTAAAGTGGAAGAATTAGTGCAGCAGGTAACCGTTATCCCGTCACAGGAAGATCTAAGTGAGCAGACAGACTGATAATTGACAGGATAGACTGCAGATTTGCTTTGGGTGAAGGGTGCGGATGTATGGAAATAGGAAGGAGTATGAAGATGATTACAGATAACATTCAGACAGGAGTTATTCACAATCCCATATTAAAAGGCTTCAATCCTGACCCTTGTATTGTAAGAGCAGGGGAGATGTACTATATTGCTGTTTCTTCTTTTGAATGGCTGCCCGGTGTGAGGGTGTATCAATCAGCGGACTTAGCAGACTGGGAGCATTGCACAGATATTCTGACTCATCAGGTGGATCTGCGGGGAAATCCGAAAAATTGCAGTATCTGGGCTCCACAGCTTAGTTATTATGACGGTTTGTTTTATCTGATTTATACCGATGTTAAGAGCACTAAACGGCCTTTTAAAGACTGTCATAACTATCTGATCACTGCGGAGGGTATTGAGGGACCTTGGTCTGAACCGGTATACCTAAACAGCAGCGGGTTCGATCCATCTCTGTATCATGATGAGGATGGGCGCAAATGGCTGCTGAATGAGCTGTGGGATTACCGGATTACGGAAGGCAACAAGTCCTGCGGGATTGTAATTCAGGAGTACGATCCAGAGCAGTGCCAATTAATAGGTGAACCTGTGAAAATCTTTGATTGCACGCCGCTGAAGAAGACGGAAGCGCCGCATATTTACAAGCGGGGAGGTTATTACTACTTAATTACGGCAGAAGGCGGCACTGGATCGGGGCATGCCGTAACCGTAGCGCGCTCCAAGGCGCTGCTTGGTCCGTATGAGGTGGATCCGCTCAATCCGATGTTGACCTCACGGGATAATCCCGAGCTGCCGCTTCAATGTGCCGGCCATGGAAGTCTGGTAGAGACACCAGAAGGTGAATGGTATATGGCCCATTTGTGTACGCGACCCCTGGAAGGCGAATACGCCATACTGGGGAGAGAGACTGCCGTTCAGCAGGTGCACTGGAATGAGGAGGGCTGGTTAAGACTAACCTCAGGCGGAAATACACCACAGCTCAAGGTACCAGCACCTAAAGGAACACAGTTCCTGAACCAAGTGCGGACGCTTGAATTCGAGGATGATTTTAATGGTCCGGAATTGAAAAAGAACTGGAATACACTGCGGATTCCTAGGAATGAAAGCTGGTGTTCCCTTGCTGAAAGACCGGGCTGGTTAAGAATCAGGGCCGGGGAGTCCGTGCAGAGTCTGTTTGAGCATCATATTCTGGCTATTCGCCAGACGGATATAAGCTTCCGCGCCGAAACAGCGCTTGAATATGAACCGAATACTTATCTGCAGATGGCAGGACTACTGTTATACCTGAATGAAGATAACTATCTTTATGCGTATATCAGCCATGAAGAAGGACGTGGCAAGGTGCTGCGGTTAATGCGCTGTCAGCGGGATGAATTCACTGCGGAGCCTGTAATGATTGAACTAAATGCAGGGGAGACAGTGCGGATCGCGGTTGAGGTGCAGGAAGTGACTGGGCAATTTGTTTATCTTAAGGGTGACGATACGGAGTGGAAGCCACTTGGCGATCCGCAGAATATCAGCTTTTTGTCGGGAGGCTTCACTGGGAACTTTGTTGGCATTGCGGCGCATGATATGCAGCAGTTCGGTGGGAGCAGTGCTGATTTCGCATATTTCCGTTATCAGGGCAAGGAATAATACACACGGCTTTACTAAGGAAGGGGTTGCTCTGAGGACAGGGCCCCCTTCTTATTCCAATAGATATTAGGAGGTCTTGTATGAAGAGAAAATGGTTATCCGGGGCGCTGGTTGCGAGTCTTCTTGCAACATGTATGCCATTTGGTGGTGTCGAGGCCGCTTCTTTGGAAGCGCTTCCTGCCTTTCCGGGCGCGGAAGGCGGCGGCAAATATGTAACCGGCGGAAGAGCTCAACCTGTGTATGAAGTAACGACGTTGGCTGATTATGGTATCAAGGAAACTCCGATCCCCGGCTCCTTCCGCGATGCGGTAAGCCAAAGTAATCGGACCATTGTTTTTCGAGTGGGGGGAACCATCCATCTGAAGGAATCCCTCAAGATTACCGGCTCAAATCTGACGATTGCCGGGCAAACGGCTCCAGGTGACGGAATTACAATTGCCGACTACACAACCTCTGTTGAAGCTGACAATATTATTATGCGCTATATGCGTTTCCGGTTAGGCGACCGGGTAGCTAGTGAAGATGATGCTTTTGGATCAAGGTACCATAAGGATCTCATTATCGATCATAGCTCATTCAGCTGGTCGGTGGATGAAGTGGTCAGTCTGTATGATAACGAGAATACTACTGTGCAATGGTCGATATCCGCTGAAAGTATGCTGATGACGACACACCAGAAGGGACGTCACGGCTACGGAGGAATCTGGGGTGGCAAAAATGCCAGTTTCCTTCACAATCTGATTGCTCATAGCACCAGCCGCAACCCCCGTTTGCCGACGGTGACCAAATTGGTGGACCTGACGGAAATGTCTAATAACGTTATCTATAACTGGGGATTCGCTTCGACCTATGGTGGGGGAGCAGAAGATTATCGATATAATATCACTAACAATTATTATAAAAATGGTCCAAACACCTACACCAGTGTAAAAAATCAATTGTTTGGGGAAGTGTCACCAGAAACCCGGTTGTTTATAGATGGGAACATCATGGATGGTAATCCGAAGGTTACTGAAGACAACTGGAAGGGTGTGCAAAAGTATTCGGATATCTCTAAGCTTACGGAGCCGGCAAAGATGCCTAACCCCTATGCGGCAGTGTCGACGGAGGAAGCCTACGTAAATGTAATGGCTGATGCCGGTGCCACTCTGCCAAGGCGTGATGCTTACGATGCGCGGGTCATTAATGATGTGAAGAATCGCACTGGACAGCATATTAATTCACCTATTGAAATAGGCGGTTACCCAGACTATACAGAGACAGCTTCCAATGTAATCGACATGGATCATGACGGTATGGATGACAACTGGGAGATTGCTAATGGACTAGACCCTACCGATTCTGAGGATGGTAAGAAGACGACGTTATCTGCGGAGGGCTATACGAATCTAGAAGTGTATCTGAATGATCTGATTGTGTTGGGAAAAGCAGGGAATGAGCATACAGACAATCCTGTAACCGCTATCAATTATCCTGTGAATAACCAAATCATAGAGTCGGGCAACAATGTGAATGTTACAGCCTCTGCCAGTGATAGCGATGGTATTGCTAAGGTGGAATTTATCGTTAATGGTGTGAAGCAAGCCGAAGCTACCACAGCACCTTATAGTTTCGATTGGAACAATGTGCAGGATGGTACCTATTATCTCGTTGTTCAGGCTATAGACAATAAGGGTCTCAAGACACAATCTGATAACGTGGCTATTCATGTCAACACGTCTGGATCCGTTCTTCCTTGGACTTCGGTGGATATTGGCCATCCAGGGATAGCGGGAGTGACTACGCTTCATCCGGATAGCGGGAAGATTACGCTCAAATCGGCTGGACTTATCGGAGCAACATCAGAGAGCGAAACGGCTGTTGATAACTTTCAGTTTGCTTATCAAACCCTGAAAGGCAATGGTGAAATTATTGCTAGAATCGACTCCGTAACGGGAACTGACGATTATGCCAAAGCAGGTGTCATGATTCGTGATAATCTCAATGAGAACTCTAAAATGACAATGCTGGCAATCCCTTATGTCAAATATGGCAAGAAGGGAGTTATGATTACCCGCTCCACCACAGGAGCCAAGGTGGTAAAAACAGAACCGGACAGCTTCATCAATACACCTTATTGGGTGAAACTGGTTCGTCTTGGTAATGAAGTGACAGGTCTGGTATCGCCGGATAAAGTAACATGGAGCAAGGTAGGCACGGTGAAGCTTGACCTGAATGATACGGTTTATTTTGGTCTTGCAGCCGATGCCGCTAAGGTAGATAACGAGGTTAATCGTTATAATGCATCTGTCTTCAGTGAGGTGGAGCTGAAACCGCTTAGTGATCAGTTTCCTACTGCGCCCCGTGGTCTTACAGCGACAGCAGGTGAGGAAAAAGTGAAGCTGAATTGGGAGGATGTTGGTTCTGCCAAGTCGTATAGTGTTAAACGTAGTGAGGTTTCAGGCGGTCCATACAAGACGATCAATACTGAAATTAAAGATAGCCTGTATACTGATTCCGGACTCAGCTCCGGAAAAACTTATTACTACGTGGTCAGTGCAGTGAATGAACTTGGTGAAAGCTTTGATTCCGATGAGGCCAGCGCTACGGCTGAAGGTGAAGCAGGTAATGTGTATTATGTGGATGAAGACTTCGAGCAGGTTGCTGTGGGTGTGACACCAGAGTATTATGATGTGACTCCAAATCCACAGACTGAAATTCAAAAGGTTATTGTATCTCCCACACCGTCTGACAGTAAGGGGAATACGTCAGATCAAGTGTTGAATGTGTTCGATGGTGCGAACGGCAGCGTGCAGTTTATCCGCAAATTCGCGCCAATTACGGGTGCACTCGTTATTGACACTGACTTTATGTTTGCGACAGAATCGGGAACCTCGGTGTTCCTGCAGGCCCAGAGTACAGATGGAAGCAAAACGGCATTCTCCATTGAGAGCAGAAAGCCAACGCTTCCTGAAGCTACAGGTAAATATACGCTAACCATGAGTAGGGGAAGCAGCCAGTATCATCAACTGATGAACTCTTATTCCCTAAAACAATGGTATAACCTGAAGCTAAAGGTGGATGTGAACAACGATAAAGTGGATGTATATATCGATGATCAGCCTGCGGGCTCTTTTCCGTTCACAACCACGAATTTCGCCAGCTATGGCATTGGGCGTATTTTGTCCAAGACACCGGGCGGCGGCTCAGGAAATTATTACTTAGATAATTTAAAGATCTATGTTGAGCCGATTGAAACACCGCTTGGACTGACTGGACTTCCAGGAAACCAAGCAGCCCAGCTATCCTGGCCTGCTCTTGAAGGGGCAACTTCCTACAATATTAAGAGAAGTCTTAAGAGCGGGGGGCCTTATGAGACTATTGCCAACGCTATTACAGAGACCTCATATATTGATACTGAAGTTACCAACGAAACTACCTATTATTATGTTATCTCGGCGATGGCGCCCACTGGTGAATCGGGAAATTCCAATGAAATTAGTATTACCCCATCCGCTTTGGCGGTGAAATTGCCTGCGCCAGAATCGTTCGCGGCTATAAGCCGGAATGCTCAGCTGGATCTCAGCTGGAATGCTGTGGAGAATGCAGCCAGCTACAGCATCAAGAAGTGGAATGAGACTTCAGGCAGCTATGAACTCGTGGCAAAAGAAATCGCCGGCACAACTTACCGCGTCGGAGGTCTGGCCAACGGGCAAACCTACCGTTACGTCGTATCTGCAACAAATGTGGCCGGAGAGGGAAAAGAATCAGCGCCTGTTGAAGCTACTCCGCAATCTCCTTTGGGAACGCCTGTGGTTTCCATTGAAGCTGGTGACAGTGTAGTGAAACTAAGCTGGCCAGCGATTGAGGAGGCGAACCAGTATATTGTCAAACGTGCCTCATCGGCGAAAGGTCCTTATGAAGTGCTCGGGTCTGATTTATCAGACACAAGCTTTACTGATAGTGGGCTCGTAAACGGAACACCGTATTATTACAAAGTCAAAGCAATAAATGGTACCCGTAGTAGTCTAGATTCAGCTGTTGCCTCAGCGGTTCCATACCAGAATTCCGGCCAGCCGCAGGCTCCACAAGGAGTTAGTGCTGAGCCTGGCAACACTGATATCCATCTGACTTGGAATGTAGCTGATGGAGCTAGCAGCTATCAAATTCTACGCTCGGAGAGCGGTGGCAGTTATGCGGTCGTGGCCGACGGCATCGAAGCAACCGATTATACCGATAAAGGCTTGAGCAACGGGACTGCCTATCAATATGCGGTAATCGCCATCGGTGATAAGGGTGCCAGTCTTCCATCCGAGGTGGTCAAGGGAATTCCAGCTCCTGTCATTATTGTTGCTCAGAATGGGACAGGAGATTATAAAACGATTAATGACGCTATTCAAGCAGCACCTGATAATAGTGCCCTAACCACGATTATTAAAGTGAAGAACGGCACGTATAAGGAGAAGGTGCTTGTACCTTCTAGTAAGATGAATATTAGTATCATCGGTGAGAGCCGGGAAGGTACCGTACTTATTAACGGTGACTCCGCGAAAACCATTGGCTCAGATGGTAAAGAAATGGGCACCAGCGGCAGTTATACACTAAAGGCTGCTGCAACTGATTTCACACTGGAGAACATGACGGTTGAGAACAGTGCTGGGCGGGATGCCGGTCAGGCAGTCGCTTTATATGCTGAAGGAGACCGGGGAGTGTACAGAAATGTTAAGCTTCTAGGATATCAGGATACCCTGTTCGCAGATAAGGGAAGAGCCTATTTCGTCGACAGCCATATTGAAGGTACAGTGGACTTTATCTTCGGTAATTCCGCTGCTGTATTCGAGAATAATGTGATTCAAAGTGCGGGTGCTGGCTATGTTACTGCGCCTTCCACGGCAGCGGGTAAGCCTGGTTATGTGTTCATCAATAATCGACTAACTGCCAGTGAGGACGTTGCTGCTGGAACCGTTGATTTGGGCCGGCCATGGAGAGAATATGGCAGCTCTACCTTCATTAACACGGAGCTGGGAGCTCATATTCGTGCTACTGGCTGGCATGAATGGTATGAAGGTCGTTCCAAAACTGCACGGTTCTCTGAGTTTTTAAGTTACGGAGAGGGTGCTAATGCAGCTTCACGTTACAGCTGGTCCAAACAATTAACAGCAGAAGAGGCGGCTGCCTATACGATTGAAGCTGTGCTTGGTGGAAGTGATGGCTGGAATCCACAGCAATCCAAGATCTTAGTGGGTCAAGAGCAGATACCTGAGGCACATGTCTCTTCAATTACTGTAACGGGTAAAGATGGAATTAGCAGCATTGAGTCGAAGGGCGGTGCCTTGCAGCTGCAAGCCTCTGTGCTTCCAGAGAATGCGACGAATCCTAAAGTTATCTGGACGGTAACTGAAGCAGATGGGGTAACCTCTACGGATAAAGCGGTTATTAATGAGAAGGGCTTGCTGACAGCTAGAAAGAACGGTAGCGTACAAGTAACTGCGCGAGCTATAGATGGAAGTGGAGTATCCGGAAGCCTAGAGATTAACATCAGCGGACAAGATGAGATTGCCCGTAATCTGCCCGCTGCAACGCTGAACGGACCGGTCACAGTGGTGGCAGGACAGGATTTCACTTACCGTGTAGGGATTACAAATGTTACTACCTCCGTCTACAAGGAAGTGTATGCTGTAGACTTTACCATGGCATATGACGTATCTGGTGTGGAATTTGTATTTGCTCAGACCTTGCCAGACGGATTCAGCATCACTCATATTAATGAGGACAGTCCAGGTCTAATAACAGTTAGTGTAGCTGGAACGGAGGCAGGAAATATCCTGACCGATGATGCGGAATTCTTAGAAATGGTCTTCAAAGCGAAGAAGACAACCCGTGAAATCGCCGTGCCGCTTGGATTTATTTCTTTCCGGGGATCCAACACAGATGTTGATTTTGACATCCTGCATGAGGCACAGTCGGTTGTTCATGTCATGCCTATATCCGTCATGGAGATAAAAGTCTCCTCCAAAGATAATGTGAGCGAAATCAAGTCAGGGCAAACCCTGCAAATGGCAGCTGTAATCCTGCCGGACCATGCATCCGATCCAGCAGTGAGCTGGTCAGTAGTGAATGAGGATGGATCAGCTACTGAGCGAGCAACTATTACGGATACCGGCTTGCTCACTGCAATTGCAGCAGGCACGGTAACCGTGAGAGCGACAGCTAAAGATGGCTCCGGTGTTGTAGGTACGATGTCCATTGAGATTAAGGCAAAATCGCAGGTTTCAGAATCGGGCGGTACTTCATCTTCAACGACAGTCAAACCAGTGAAACAACCGGAACCAACTGTGAACGCAAATGGAGTTACTCTTTCCGTGACAGCGGATGTGAATGGTAAAGCTATTGCAGAGGTATCCTCAGCGATTCTGCAACAAGCAATTGGCTCAATGCAGAATGGAGTATTGAGAATCACAGTGAAGCCAGCCTCTGCCAGCTCGGTGGTTGAACTGACCTTGCCAGCTCGTGAGTTGGCTGGAGCGGGAGCAAAAGCAATTCAACTTTTAGAAATAGACATGGGATTGTCTACGTTCCGAATAAATGCTGACCTGCTTCTTGCGATGGCAGGATCTGACGCCGTAAGCGTTAAGCTTGTAGTTGGCAAAGTTGACGCGAAGACACTGTCGCTTCAGACAGATGTCGGGGATATTTATGAGTTTAAGTTCTTTGTTGATGGCAAACAGTTTGACAGCTTTGGGCGTGGACTGAAGGTTGAACGAGATTACAAACCAAAGACAACTTCAGGTGTAGAACAAATAGTAGTCTACCAAATCCGTGAAGACGGGACTGTGGAGGTGGTTAGAAACTCTCAGTTTAATCTGACAACTGGCAAGATCATCTTTAGACCAGACAATTCCAGCAGATTCGCAGTAGCATATGCGGAAAATTCCTTTAAGGATATCGCTGGACTAGGCTGGGCACAAAATAGCATTCAAGCCCTCGCCGCCAGAGACATCCTGAATGGCACCGGAGATCATAATTTCGGGCCACAGCTGAATGTAACTCGGGCACAGTTCTTGAAGATGCTGATGCTTGCATTAGAGCTAGAGGAAGGTAATGCGGCAAGTACATTTAAGGATGTTTCACTGGATGCTTGGTACTACAGCTCCGTTGCTGCTGCTCAGCAGCTAGGAATTATTCAGGGCAGATCTGATGGAACCTTCGGTGCTAATGAAACGATTAGCCGTGAGGAAATGGCGTTGATGGCTTATCGTGCAGCACAGCTCGCTAAGCTTACGGTCGTGGGAGTGGACCAGCCAGTGAATTTCAATGATGCCGCTGACGTTTCAGCCTACGCTCGTGAGGCTGTACAATTCATGAGCGGAGCAAAGATTATTCAAGGTGTGGGCAAAGATAACTTTGCACCTAAAGCCAATACAACTCGTGCTCAGGCAGCTGTTATTGTCTATCGATTGTTCCAGCTAAATCCTTAAATTTCAAGTTGACACCCTGTGTGATTTATCATATTATGATTGGAGTTGTTATAAGTAAATAAACCAAACTCTATCCAGTGGATGGAGTGGCGGAATTTTGTCAAAGATGTATTCTTTGGTTTCAATCGCCCCTTGTCATTTCGATGACAAGGGGCTTTATTATGTTAATGAGCTTGCTCAAGAGAAAGGGAAGAGGTTTACGATGAATATGAAGTTATTCAAATATGCTTTACTAGTTTTTTTAGGCGCTTGTAGTTATGGCTCACTCTCTACGATCGTCAAGCTTGGAATGAACGATGGTTTTAGAATGAAACAATTGGTAGGATCACAATACTTTTTTGGATGGTGTATGCTGCTCTTGCTGGTCTTATTATTTTCTCGAAAGAAATTAGGGTTAAAAACAGGCGGGAAATTATTAGCCGCTGGGATCACCATCAGTTTAACTGGCATATTTTATGGCTTCGCCGTTGAACAATTACCTGCTTCGATTGCGATTGTACTGTTATTCCAATTTACTTGGATCGGTGTAATTCTGGAGGCAGTTGTAGATCGAAAACTTCCTAGTCGGGAAAAAGTGATTTCGATGGTTATCCTTCTAATTGGTACAGTATTAGCGGGGGGCATCCTTGAGCCGAGTATAGGTGGAATTACGACCACTGGTGTGATTTTTGGCTTAATGTCAGCCGTGTCGTTTGCTTTCTATATTTTTGTGAGTGGACGAGTAGCTACGCAGGTGCCTGCCGTTAATAAAAGCTTGTATATGACCACTAGTGCAATGGTTATTATTATGACTGTTTTTTCGCCTTCGTTTTTATATGACGGTGCGATTACCGATGGGCTTTGGAAATACGGCCTACCTCTAGGTTTGTTGGGCATCGTAATTCCAGTTCTGTTCTTTTCGATCGGGGTTCCGAAGCTGGGTTCAGGTCTAGGCGCGATTTTAGGGGCAGCGGAGTTACCGGCAGCTGTAGTAGCCTCCGTGTTAGTTCTGCAAGAAGAGGTATCATTACTTCGCTGGATCGGGATTATCGTAGTTCTGATCGGGATCGCAGCTCCACAAATCCTACCGATGGGGACAGGGAAAAAGTCATCCAAACCATCACCAAAACAATCACTCCGTAAGGTAGAACTTTAATCGGCAAACTGGCATCGATGGTATGATCTGATCCTGAGAGGATTAGATTATCTATCGGTGTTTTTTTTGTGGAAAAAAAGATTGGTGTTAATTTTTCTGGTATCGATAATGGATGTCTAATATATAGTGGTTCTATTCTTAACTAAATGGAGATGACCACTTATGAACACTAAAAACTATGACTATTTTAAAACGCTGCATGATCAAAAAAATCCACTGATCCTGTACAACTGCTGGGATGTAGCCTCGGCTAAAGCAATAGAGCAAGCTGGATCAAAGGCGGTAGCAACCAGCAGCTATTCCATGGCGGAAGCGTGGGGATATTCGGACGGTGAACAGCTTACATTTGAGCTTATGCTTTGGATGATTTCAAGGATTGCCGAACGAGTAACGGTTCCATTGACCGTAGACATCGAAGGTGGATATGCTATAGATGAGGATATTTTAGCGCATAACATGGAGCAGTTATTTCAATTAGACATCTGTGGTATCAATTTTGAAGATCAGATCGTAAATCATCCTAACAATGAACTATGGGAGACCAGCGAACAAAGCCGGAGGATCAAAACCATACAACAAGTAGCCTCCGAACTGCAAAAGCGCGTGTTTATTAACGCTAGAACGGATATCTTTTTCAAGGCTAAGGAACATTCGATGGATATAGTGAATCAAGCTATAGAACGTACCTATGCTTATGCAGACGCTGGAGCGGATGGGATTTTTATACCGGGGCTCGCTGATCCAAGCTTGATTGAACAATTTGTTAAAAAATCGCCACTGCCTGTGAATATTATGGTTATGGACGGTATGCTTTCAAATCATGAATTACAAAATATTGGCGTGAAACGGATTAGCTATGGACCGCGTAGTTTCTTTCAGGCACAACATAACCTCCAAGAAAATGCCCGGCAAACGCTTGATGCCTCAGGACTTTATTTAGAAATGAGCTAACCACACTATGATAACTAATGAGCAGGATATCGATAAATATTATAAGATGCTGGTCGAGAAAAATTCGAATTATGAGGGCGTATTTTTTGTAGGAGTGAAAACAACGGGCATCATGTGTAGGCCAACTTGTCCGGCTAAAAAGCCATTAAAAGAAAATTGTGAGTTTTTTGCTACAGCCAAGGAAGCCTTATTAGCTTCATATAGACCTTGTAAAAGGTGTCAGCCGCTATCCAATCCAACAAAAATGTCTCCTGAAGTAAAGCTGCTTGTAGAAGCTATTGAGAGCAATCCGGAACGAAAATGGACAGATAAAGATTTTGATGAGCTGTCTATTAGTGCAAACACGGCACGCCGCCAATTTAAGAAGCAATTTGGAATGACCTTTATCGAATATGCACGTTCTAGACGTTTAGGACTGGCATTCAAACATATTAGGAATGGGGATTCAATCATTAACGCACAACTGGAAAGCGGGTACGATTCGAGCAATGGGTTTAGGGATGCTTTTTCACGAACGATGGGGACTGTCCCGAATCATTCCAAGCAGATTAAAGTGCTGTACTGTACTTGGATAGAAACGATATTGGGTTCTATGCTGGCCATCTCCGATGAAGAGAGTCTTTTACTGCTGGAATTTGTGGATCGCAAGGGACTTGAAAATGAAATCAAGAGATTACGCACTCGCTTAAATGCAACTATATTACCTGAAAAGGTAGCCGTCCTTCACCAAATTGAGGAGGAATTGAAGCTGTATTTCACCGGTGAACTTACGGAATTTACAACGCCGGTTCGTTATTTGGGCTCAGACTTTCAGCAAAAGGTGTGGAATGAACTCCGGAAAATACCTCTGGGACAGACAGCTTCTTATAAGGAGCTTGCAGAGAAAATCAACAATCCTTCTGCTTGCCGCGCTGTAGCAAGGGCGAATGGCACCAATCAACTCTCAATCTTGGTTCCATGTCATCGAGTGATAAATAGCAATGGTGAATTGGGGGGCTATGGAGGCGGGCTTGCCAGAAAAGATTGGTTAATCAAACATGAGTCTAACCGCTCCTTAAAGGAGAATAATTTCATTTAACTACTTCTCTCTATTACGGAGAAAGTGATGGGTCCCCTTACTTCAAGGCAGGAGATTCATCACTTTCTGTACTTAAATATTGAACTAACATGTCCACAAATCGGTTAGCAATTTGAATATCCTGAAGTTCGTTGTTGAAATCGTCTTTGGAAATCAGGCTCATTTTCTGCAATAAACCCATCATAGACGTGAAGATGAAATGAGCAGTGGATAAGGGTTCTGTATCAAATTTTAATGATCCATCTTTAACTCCGGCCTCCAGAGCATCCATTAAGAAATGTCGTTCTTTACCCCGCATCACAAAATTTCTGTAATTTTCTTTGAGTTCTTTACTGTAATCATAGGCTTCAAAATGCAAATCGAATAGAAGAATGAATTTGATGTAACCTGGGTGTTGCCGGGCATAATCAATCCAAGCATTAAGCATCGAAGCAAGCATTTGCTTACCATTCATTTCAATTGAAGAAGGTGCGCTTCTAACAAATTGCGTCATGCTCTCCAGGATTTCCATCTGGACTTCAAAAATCAGTTCGTTCATGGACTGGAAATGCTTATAAAAGGTAACCCGGCTTACACCAGCCACGTCGCAGACATCCTTAATATTAACTTTGAGAAAGCTTTGCTTCATAAAAAGATCCTTCGCCGCAGCAATCAATTCTTCCCGGTTTCTGTTTTTTAAATTCTGGTGCCAATTCTCAGTCATGGGTTACACTCCTTTCTTGTTCTTTTTTTGGTTTTTGTAAGGTGATGAAAAAGGCTGAGGCCAGGATAATTGCCCCAAAAATATAGGGGATATCCATGTGTTTGTCAAACATCAATCCCGCTAAAATGGGTCCAAGTATGTTTCCAATGCTGGTATACGTTGTATTTAATCCGGCAGCATATCCTTGCCGATCACCAGCTGAGTTGGCAATCAATGTACTTACTGTGGGTCGTAAAAAAGCATTAAAAGCAAAAAATAAACCGGATACAACTAATAAATAACCTAAATTGATTTTGAATATCATCAACAATAAGGTTATAGCGGTCATCACCAATGATATACGTATAAGCTTTATCTCGCCAAGTCTCTTAATCAGATGATCAAGCAGCCAGATCTGCACAATAATGCCTATAATAGCACCAACCGTAATAATGATTGAGATTTTCGTTGCATCAAAACCGTATTTTTGTTCCACAAAAAGGGCGTACACCGTTTCATAATTCATCAGACCAAATGTCATGATCAGAATGAGCAGAAGATAGCGGAAATAGGACGTCCGGAATGAATTTACGATTTGATTACGAATGGATTCGCGAGGGGCCTGTTTGTTAACAGATTTCCGTTTTTCCTTTGGGAGTGTCTCTGGCATATAAAAACAAAGTATCGTAGCGATAAGCCCAAGTCCACCCGCAAAAAAATAAGGCATGCGTATGCCAAACCCAGCGATAATGCCGCCTAACCCTGGACCAAGCACCATACCCAAATTCATGGAAGCCCCCAAGTACCCCATACCTTTAGCGCGGGTTTCATGGGTAGTGATATCAGCGACGTAGGCCATATTGGAAGGAACCATGATTCCGATACCTATACCCCCAATAAATCTAGCGACATAGAGTAGGGGCAATGTCGTAGAGACAGCAAATATCAGATCTGAAAGTACCGTTAAAAACATTCCGGAAATGATCATTGATTTTCTTCCCCATTTATCCGAAAGCTGTCCCCCTATAGGTGAAAAAATAAACTGTGCTGCTCCAAAAGCTGCAATAAGATATCCGGCAGCAGCCCCTGACGCATTAAACAGCTTCAGATACTCAGGTAGAATGGGAATAACCATACCTTGCCCCAATAAAGCGATAAATAGATTCAACATCAGAATGAAAAGTGGAAATCTAGCAGTCTTAGATAAGCTGCTCATATCTTAGCCCTCCCATATGGTTTACACTATGTAATTCTTTACTCGATGTAAACCATAATAATGGAATGATGGGCCCTTGTAAAGGTGTATCTGAAATATAGGATACGTCGTTTTTTGTACGTTTTTTCAAGTAAAAAAAGTACTGTTTTAAACAAAAGAAGGAAAATTTATGAATTCACATCATTATCCAAGTATGATAGCATGATCTATATATTTTGGTGTAAAGCGCGGGCTTAACTTAATAAGATTGGAGCGAACATCATGCTTAAGGTTCTGATCGTGGACGATGAACCCTGGGTTCTTGAGGGGCTAAGGACGATGATCGACTGGGAAAAATTCGGTTATGAAGTTTGTGGTGAAGCTCAAAACGGCACGGATGCGATGAGGCTTATCCAGGAGAATAAACCGGAACTGGTTCTTACGGATATTAATATGCCTGTAATTAACGGACTTGAGCTTATTACAAAGTTGAATGAGGTCATGGAGAAACCTCCTAAATTTGTGATTCTGTCTGGATATGATGACTTCAAGTATGCACGTACGGCATTGCGCCAGCGGGTAAATGAATATTTATTAAAACCCATTGATGATGAAGAAATAGAGGCTTTATTAAGCAGGATCACTCCAATAATCCAAAATGAAATCGCTTCCAATGAGGAGTTTGATAAAAAGCAATTTTTTATCGTAAATAATATCATCAACCGCCTGATCCAAGGGGAGTATAACGAAAATTTAGAGCTTCTAACCCGAAACACCTTGAAGCTTCAAGCGGATGCAGAGTTAATGTGTATTCTTATCGAACCGGCCTCCTCTATGAATCCATTCCAACCGCAGATAAGTGATTATTTTTCCGAGGAACACTTCTGCTTCTTTCAAGACGGATCGGGAAGAGCGGGGATCATTCTTCAGTCTGCTTCTATCGGCAATGAGAGCCTGGAGACTATCGTCAACCAGATGCATTCAGATCTCACTGAACAATCACAGGAGCTGGTCTTTCTAGCACTTAGCAGCAGAATGGTCGGGGTGAGCTCGATTCGAGAGATTTATAGGCAGGCACTTGAGGTATGGAAACGAAAAACGCATCAGCAGAAAAGAGGGGTCTTTTATTATAGTGAGCTTAGGAGCCTGAAAAAGGAAGAACCTCATGAGGATCATTTCAGACAGCTGCTGCATAAGGTCCAAACGAATGATACGGAACAGATCCAGCCTTGTGTAAAAGAAGCGTTCACTGCTTTCGTCGAGAATCTGCTGACCCTTGAAGTTGTAAAAGCAAAAGTGGCCCATTTAGAGCTTACGATCTGTAGAATTATAGCTCAAATGAATGGAGACCCGGATACGATTATGATTAAGCTTCAGCAAGAATACGGAAATCTAGGTGAGCTTAGTGATTATTTTATATTAAGCCGTTATGTACAAAGTCTGTGTGAACGGGCTGCCGTCTATCTGTCTGAACTAGAGCAGCAGAATGAACAAAATACGATTTACAAGGTTATTCAGTATGTGGATCGGGAATTTCGGAATAAATTAAAGCTTCAGGATTTGGCACAACAATTTCATATTAATTCTACCTATTTGGGACAACTGTTCAGAAAGCAAACGGGTCAGGGTTTTAGTGAATACCTAAATGCCAAACGGATTGAAGAGGCAAAAAGTCTGCTGAAGCGAACACAGTTAAAGATATCGGATATAGCGGTGCAGGTGGGATTCTCTAACACTGATTATTTTATAGATAAGTTTAAGCTGCTTGTAGGGGTAGTACCATCCGTGTATAAAAATGAGAATAAGAACCAACAGCTCTAGGGGAAGCAAGGTGTTTCATATGGAGAGAAAAAAATTCAGATTTAGAAAAGTAGTGAATGATATTCCCTTGAATTATAAATTTTCCCTTATTTATATCATAGGTGTTCTTCTCCCTATCATTATTATTAACCTTGTTTTTTTGGATCGGATTTCCGATCTGATCAAATCGAGAGAGCAGCAGAATCTAGAGATATCCTTAGAAAGAGCCCGAAAGGATATTCATGACTTCATTGAAGGTGGGGTAGCTGTCAGCTATACGCTTTCTGCTGATAAGAACCTGTATGAATTGCTTGAGCGGACGTATGGGAACTCTATTGAATTCTATGACACTTTTGATGAACAGCTAAGAGGCCGCATGAATAGCTATATGCCGGTGAACAATCAGATTGAACGGATTACTGTATTCACGAACAATGATTCCATTGTTTCTGGCAGCAACTATCAGGTCATCAATGAAAAGGTTATGAATAGTGAATGGTATAAGCAGTCGAAGGCTGCGAATAAACATCTGTTTCTTGCCGCTTATCATATGAGTGACATCTCTAGTGTGATTTCTACAGCGCCTTATTTGAGTGTTATTGAGCGAATGGACGCTTACAGCTCATACAATAAATTTGAAAAGCTGCTTAGAATTGATTTGGATCTCAGTAAAATATATGACGTGATTATCAGAGAAAAAGATTACTTGAGTCTTTATCTGGTTAACGAGCAGGACGAGATTATTATGTCTGCCCAAAGCGGGTATCAAAGAGGCACCACGGAACCTTATCCCGTGTTCAAGCTGCAGGATGATGAGCGCAAGGAGGATGTGCATATTGTACCCGTCGGCGGAGCTAGTTATATAAAAGGCTGGCGGATAATAGGAATTACACAAGGTGAGCGTATTGCCCAAGCGATAATGGAGATTCGGATTTATGCAGGGATTTTGGCGTCTATTGTCACGCTAATCACAACCGCTTTTTTATATGTGATGTTAAGATCCTATAATTATCGGGTGAAACGGTTGTCCAGACATATGCAGAAAGTATCCAATGAGAAATTTGAGCTGATTCGGATTGATGAAGGTCAGGATGAGATCGGGGGCTTGATCCGTAATTTTAACAGGATGACCACTACCATTAATTCCTTGATCAATGATGTATATAAACTGGAGATTCAAAAAAATAATCTGGAGATGGAAAGAGTAAGAGCTGAACTGAATTTTCTGCAAAGTCAGATGAATCCGCATTTTCTGTTTAATACGTTAAATGCCATTTTGGTGGTCTGTACTAAAAATAATTACTCGGATGTTACGGATATCATTAAGAGTTTATCGAAATTACTTAGACGGCTGCTGAGCTGGAAAGAGGATCTCGTTACCTTGGAAGAAGAAATGACTTTCATCGAGATGTATTTGAAAATTGAAAAATTCCGGTTCAGGGATAAATTCGACTATCAATTTGAGATCGATGAGCAGTCGCTTCAATATAAGATTCCCAAGCTAAGCATGCAGCCGCTCGTTGAGAATTCCTGCAAACATGGTCTACAGGCCATAGAGGGACTAGGTGTGATAAAAGTGAAGACGTTAGTGGAGGAGGGACGATTAAAAGTTACCGTCTCTGATAACGGTAAAGGGATAGAGCCAGAGAAGCTGCAAGAATTATTAGGTAATGTTCAAAATGAAGCGTCATCAGGAACGAACATCGGAATCCGCAATGTGTACCGCCGATTAGAATTGTACTATGAAGATCAGGTCCGTTTTGATATCAGCAGCGTTCCGGATGAAGGGACCATTGTCACTTTTGACATTCCACTAAAACTCCTGGAACGGAAGAATAGCTAGAAAGTGAGGGACCTCCTATGAAATACAAAGTATTATTGATCGATGATGAGCCTAGTGCGCTTGAAGCGATGCAACTGTGGATTAATTGGCAGGAGCTTGGCTTTGAGGTATGTGGGACCTCCAGCAATGGCAAAGAGGGACTGGAGTTAATGAAACAGCTAGAGCCAGATCTTGTAATTACGGATGTTAATATGCCGCTAATGAATGGGCTGGAGATGGTCGCAGCTTGGCAACAAGCTGAGATTAAGGAGATCAAATTTGCCATACTAAGTGGTTATAGTGAGTTTGAATATGCCAAGACAGCTATACATTATGGAATTAATCATTATCTGATGAAGCCAGTGTTTCCCGAAGAGGCGGCAGAAGAATTGCTGGAGATATATCAGGAGCTGGAGCAGGAAGCTCAGAAGCGCAGTTTAAATCAAATAGCCTCCGCAGAGGAGGCTGTTTCTCTCCTGAAAGGAATGCTGCATGAGAAAGCTGAGCAGTCGAATCAGGAGATCCTTAACCGACTATCGGAAGGGAAAAGCCATTGGAATATTTGTTTGATACAGACAGAGCCGGTTTTGTATACGGAGATCAGAGAGCAAGCCTCAGCCCTCCTAACCGATAAAGATTCGATGTTTCTGATGGATCTGGAGAGTCATTGTTTTGGAATCGTATATGGATACAATTCATTGTCCACTGAGGGAGCTGTGATCGATCAGATCGCAACTCCCTTGCTGAATGAACACCCAAAACAAGCTTTGTGTATTGCAGCTGGCGCTGGCGTAGGCTCCTTGCTTCAGATCGGGGACAGTTACCGAACGGCGAAAGAAGCATTAATGTATTATTTTTATTATCCTGAAAATGCAGCGGTCCTGACTTATCAAGAGATTAAGGATAGTCCCTTCAGTTATCACTATGATCAAATTCAACTGATGGATGACTTGATAAGACCTATTAACACACTGGACTCCGCAGATTTTAACCAGGCTGTGAACTCGGCAGCCCGTAGTTTCCGTGAGCAGCGCATCGCTCCAGAGGTTGTGAAGAAAATTGTTATTCATATGATGTATAAGATTATTGAGTTTACCTCGGAAGCCAGTGAAGTTCATGAGTCCTCCTTATCTAATCAAATTAGAATCCCCGCGATGTTAGACTCAATGATCACCTTGACGGACTTAATGCGTAATTTGCTATTCTGCGGCGAGGCCAGTATCGATATCCTTCTTAAGGAACAAAACCTAAAATCACAGGGGATTGTTCAGGAGATTAACAATTATATTGAAGAGCATTTTCGCGAATGTCTTACTATTAAGAGACTATCAGAGGTTTTTTTCCTGCACCCGGTATATCTGGGCCAATTATTGATCAAGAAGAACGGTATTAATTTCAATGAACAGCTGCATAACCTCCGAATAAAAGAGGCAGTACATTTACTTCAACAAAATAAATTAAAAAATAGTGAAATCGCTGAAAAAGTGGGCTATGGCAATTATAGTCAGTTCCTCAAGCAATTTGAAAAAAAGCTGCATATGAGCCCTAACGAATTTAAAAACACTAATACCTAAACTTTTTGGGGGTACATCTTTAATTCTGGCGTATTTTCAGAAGATTATCACCTCTATAATTTAACTTGTAAGGGCTTACAACATTGTTACACCAACAAATATATGGAGGTGCTTTATGGGGGGCAAGTTAATATCCAAATGGAAACTTAGTCTGATTGCTGTGTTATCCCTAAGCTTTACCTTAGCAGGGTGCGGAGGAAATAACAGCAACAATACGACGGCTAAAGGGGAAGACAAACCAGCAGAAACAGCCACTTCAACTGCTGCAGGAACAGATTCTGAGAAGATTGAACCTTTTGAAATTAGTATCTTTCTTGGAGAAGCAGGCCAGCAACCAACACCAGATAATAAAATTTATAAAATGATTAAAGAAAAAACAGGCGCATCCTTCAATTTCGAATTCTTAGCTGGGGATCTTAACCAGAAGTTAGGCGTAATGATTGCCGGTCAGGATTATCCGGATTTGATGACTGCCAATACTAAGCTGACAGGAGCGGAAGCTTTTATCCCGCTTGAAGATTTGATTGAACAATATGCTCCAAATTTGAAAGCGCATTACGCAGATTACTGGAACATGATGAAAGACCCGAATGATGGACATATTTATACGCTTCCGAATTATGGTGCGTATAACGGTAAAGTGAATACAACCTATTATGCAGGTCCTGCTTTCTGGATTCAGAAGGACATCCTGAAAGATGCTGGTTACCCACAGGTGAAGACCTTGGACGAGTATTTTGACCTCATTGTGAAATATAAAGAAAAAAATCCAACCATCGATGGAACGCCAACCATCGGATTCGAAATTCTTAACAACGACTGGAGAAACTGGGGGTTGTTTAACGCTCCTCAGCATCTGATCGGACACCCTAATGATGGCGGGGTAGTAGTTAATGATAACGTTGCAGAAATCTTCGCAGATAAAGACTATGCTAAGCAGTACTATCAAAAGCTTAATGAAATGAACCAATTGGGCGTTATCGACCAAGAAACATTTGTGCAAAACTACGATCAATATTTGGCGAAACTGTCTAGTGGAGCCGTTCTGGGAATGTTTGATCAGCACTGGAACTTTGGTTCAGCAGAAGATTCACTCCGGACACAAGGTAAAGATGAAAGAACTTATGTAGGACTTCCACTTGTGTTTGATACCAGCACTAAAGATTATTATCTGGATCGCCCAGCGCTGAACTTGAATAATGGCTTCGGGATCAGTATCAATGCCAAAAATCCTGAAAAAATTATTAAACTAATGGATACATTGATTCAAGAAGATTGGCAAAAAATCTTCACTTGGGGTATTGAAGGTGAAGATTATCAAGTGGAAAATGGCCGTTTTATAAGAAATGAAGAACAACGGAAGAACGCAGTTGATGCTACATGGAAGCTCAGCAACAAAGCAGATGCTTGGTATGCTACAGCTCCGAAATTGCAAGGATTCTTTGAGGATGGAAACTCAACAGATGCTGCGGCTCAACCAGAAGAATACCGGGCTGCACTCAAGCCGTATGACAAGGAAATTCTTGATGCTTATGGCTACAACAGTTATGTGGATTTCTTCAGCGAGCCTGAGCCGAATCCAGTAGCTTATCCAGCTTGGTCCATAGATCTTGTTGAAGGCTCAGATGCCAAAATTGCCGAAACGAAGCTGAATGAATTGCGAACCAAATACCTGCCAAAAGCAATCTTGGCCAGTCCATCAGAATTCGATAAGGTTTGGAATGACTTTGTTGGAGAAATTGGTAAAGCGAATGTCAAAGCCTATGAAGACAAAATCAATGAACAGCTTAAATGGAGATTTGATACTTGGAGTGTTAAATAGTTAGAGCTTGCTTAAAAATCAGAAAGTGGTGGCTTATTAGGCCAACCACTTTCTGAAATATATGGATGATGTGGGGAGAAAACATATATGGATGAGATATTAACGGGGAAAAAAGTTAACCGGCATCCTAAAAGAAAAAAGAAGCAACCGATTACTATGACCTTGATTAAGAATCAGAAACAGCTGATTTGGATGTCGGTTCCATTAATGCTTTATATTATACTATTTGCTTATGTTCCCATCTGGGGATGGACGATGGCTTTCCAAGATTATAAACCAGCTAGAGCATTTAGTGAACAAACATGGGTGGGTTTAAAACACTTCAAGTTTCTTTTTACGGACGATAGCTTTTTGAGAGTACTGCGCAATACGTTGGCCATGGGCCTAATTAATCTAGTTCTAGGATTTGTGACTGCGATAATACTGGCATTGCTGCTTAATGAGATCAAAAATGTATTTTGGAAAAGAACCGTTCAGACCATATCCTACTTGCCTCACTTCCTCTCTTGGATTATTGTAACAGGCATTGTAGCTACTTCTCTTTCGGTTAATGACGGGATTATCAACATCGTGCTCATGAAATTGCATCTCATTGATTCACCGATCCTTTGGTTGAGTGAAGGGAAGTATTTCTGGGGTATTGTAGGTGCTTCACACGTCTGGAAAGAAGTCGGATGGAGTACTATCATCTACTTGGCGGCTATCGCCTCTATTGATCCGGCTTTATATGAAGCTGCTGAGATTGATGGAGCGAACCGGTATAAGAAAATGCGTCATGTAACTTTGCCGGGCATGAAAGCAACCATTGTAATCCTGTTAATAATGTCCGTAGGACATGTACTGGAAGCTGGATTTGAGGTTCAGTACTTGTTAGGAAACGGGCTTGTCGTAGATTGGTCGGAAACGATTGATATATTTGTATTGAAATATGGTATAGCGCAAGGGAATTATTCCTTAGCTACCGCGGGTGGTATTTTCAAAACAGTCGTAAGTGTAACGTTGCTGCTATTAGCTAACTGGACTGCGAAGCGGCTAGGGGAAGAGAGGCTGTTATAATCATGGAAAAAACTCAATTGATTCCTCAAAAATCTCCAAAAAGTAATGCTGGAAACCGGATGAAAAATCTGAGGTTCGAACCCGTAGTGTTCAGCACCTTCAATACTATATTTATGGTTTGTCTAGTTATTGTTACCTTGTATCCATTCCTGAATACTATAGCAGTCTCCTTTAATGCGGGGAATGATACCATCCGCGGCGGCATTTATTTATGGCCTAGAGAGTGGACCATACAGAACTACAAAGCGGTTTTTGCCTCAGGTACAATTTATAATGCTTTTTGGATTTCGGTAGCACGAACAGTGATATCTACGATCCTGAATCTATTTTTAACCACGATGCTTGCGTATACGTTAAGCCGGAAAGAATATGTTTTCCGCAAACATATTACCTTTATATTCGTCCTTACCATGTATTTTAGTGCGGGTCTGATTCCAAACTATTTCCTTATGAAGGATCTTCATTTGCTCAATTCGTTCTGGGTATATGTAATCCCGTCCATGGTAAGTGCATTTAATATGATCGTTATCCGTACTTATATTGGTACCTTACATGAAAGTCTTATGGAATCTGCAAGAATCGACGGTGCCGGGGAATTCAAGATCTTCATGAAAGTAGTCTTCCCTTTGTGTAAACCTGTTCTTGCTACCATCGCCCTTTTTGTTGCAGTAGGTGCGTGGAACCAATGGTTTGATGCGTTTATCTACACCTCTTCCCGCCAGAACTTGAGTACATTGCAATATGAATTAATGAAGCTGCTATCCTCTACTATGAACTCGAACAGTAACCCTAGTGTAAATAACGGGACAGGGATGACTCAGGAGTCGGTACATGCCATGGTTACACCAATCTCCATACGGGCAGCCGTTACGATCGTTGCTTCGGTTCCAATTTTGCTAGTTTATCCATTCATGCAGAAATATTTTGTGGTCGGTCTAAATGTAGGAAGCGTGAAGGAATAAGGAGCTTGCAATCACTATTAAGTAATAGGAAGGTTGTCTGTTAAATTATGACCCCATCTTCAATCACATACACGAATCCGATACTTCCAGGCTTCTATCCTGATCCAAGTATCACTCGGGCAGGGGATGACTACTATTTAGTTTGCAGCTCCTTTGAGTATTTCCCTGGCGTACCTATTTTTCATAGTCAGGATTTGATTCACTGGACACAAATAGGTCATGTGCTCAATCGTGTAAGTCAGCTGGATACTCGTAAAAGCAAGAGCTCTGGGGGGATATTTGCCCCAACGATCCGGTATCATGAAGGAACGTTTTACATGATAACGACCGAAGTACACGGGAAAGGAAATTTCTATGTTACGGCTACGGACCCTGCGGGTCCGTGGTCAGATCCGATTAGTATTCCTTATGGAGGAATTGATCCTTCTCTAATGTTTGATGAGGATGGAAAGGTATATGTAACCACCCAGCAGGGGGCAGATTATGACTCCCATGCCATCCAATATGAGATAGATATTGCTACGGGAGCAGCGTTAACAGAACCTGTTGTTATCTGGACTGGGGATGGCGGACCTTGGACGGAAGGACCCCATTTGTACAAAATAAATGGAATGTACTATATCATGACGGCTTCAGGAGGAACGGCTAAGGAACATCGGGAGATCATTGGCCGCAGCTCCTCTCCATATGGACCGTTTGAACGATTGCCGTATCCGATATTGACGCACAGCGGTACTGACAATCCCATTCAGTATTTAGGGCATGCCGATTTGATTGAGGATCGTAACGGGGATTGGTGGGCCGTATTCCTTGGGGTAAGACTAGTAGATACAAAATTCACTGTGCTTGGAAGAGAGACTTTCCTTGCTCCGGTAAGCTGGACTGAAGACGGATGGCCGATGATCGATAATAATGAAGACACAGTTGGACTGGAAATGAAGGTTTCACGTGTACCTGGTCAATCGCCAAAACCTGAGACTAGTGGAAGATATGATTTTGATGATCAAGTATTGCCGCTGGGATTAGCCTTTCTGCGGAATCCGGCTGAGGGAAGCTGGTCCTTAAACGAAAGACAGGGATGGTTATCTCTTCGAGGACAATCTGCAGGTCTCAGTGAAGTAGGCCAAGTGGCTTTTGTAGGCAGAAGACAGCAGCATACTTCGGCAGAATGGAGCACGCTGCTTGAAATGCCTTCATCTATTGCTGATGTGGAAGCTGGACTTTGCGCCAGATTAGATGAGAATGCTCATTATGAAATTGGACTTGTTCAAAAAAACGGGCAAAAAGTGATTACAGCTCATGTGACTATGGATGGAGTAACCCATACAGCGGCAGAGGTTCCAACTACTGCCGAGCGAATTTATTTGAAAGTTCAGGCTGAGCTTACCGAATACAGCTTCCTTTATTCTTTGGATGGGCAGGAGTGGAATAAGCTATCAACAGCAGCAGCGTATCCATTATCTCCTCAAGCCGTAAAAGGAAATGGATTTACGGGTGTTCTTATCGGATTATATGCAACAGGTCATGGCAAGGTGGCTGAGGTGCCTGCCTACTTCGATTGGTTCGATTATCAGTCTTAATTATTCGAATACTGATATAAATGCTTTTGTCAGGAGGGAACTTGTTGAGACAAGCTAGTGATTACACAGAACCTGCACTAAAAACAATATTTGCTGAGGATTTCAAAATTGGCGCAGCCGTTAACCCGATGACGATACAATCACAGGAGCACTTGCTCGCCTATCATTTCAATAGCATTACCGCTGAGAATGAGATGAAGTTTGAAAGTCTGCATCCGCTTGAAGACATTTATAACTTTAAACTAGCAGATCAGTTGGTTGCGTTCGCCCGAAAACATCATATGGCTATGCGTGGGCATACTTTAGTCTGGCATAACCAGACTACGGACTGGTTGTTTGAGGATAAGAAGGGCGGGTGTGTAAGCAAAGAGACATTGCTTGCACGGCTCAAATCACATATTCAGACCGTGGTTGGGCGTTACAAGGAAGATATCTATGCTTGGGATGTTGTAAATGAAGTTATTGCAGATGAAGGAGAAGAACTTCTTCGCCAGTCAAAGTGGCTGGACATTGTCGGACCGGAGTTTATCGGCAAAGCGTTTGAATTCGCTCATGAAGCCGATCCTAAGGCTTTATTATTCTACAACGACTATAACGAGTCTAATCCACTTAAGCGCGACAAAATCTATAAAATGGTGAAGTCGCTGCTGGAACGAGGAGTGCCGATCCATGGCGTCGGATTGCAAGCCCACTGGAATCTATACGATCCGAGCTTAGACGATATACGTGCTGCTATTGAGAAGTATGCATCTTTAGGGATTCAGCTCCAATTGACAGAGCTGGATGTGTCCATGTTCCGTTTCGATGACAAACGAATGGATTTAAAGGTTGCACCTGCTGAACTGCTCGAGCTGCAGGCAGAGCGCTATGAAGCGATGTTTGCTCTGTTGAAAGAATACCGCGACGTGATTAGCTCAGTCACTTTCTGGGGAGCAGCGGATGACTATACATGGCTGGACGGCTTCCCTGTTCGGGGACGGAAAAATTGGCCATTTCTATTCGATGAGCAGCATAATCCTAAGCCAGCGTATCACCAATTGCTTAACGCTGTCACCAAATCATAGAGCGGGTAACCTGCTCAAGCTTGCGAATCATGAACCCGTCCTTTTCAATCCAGGGCGGGTTATTTATACGGGAGGAATAAACATGACAAATACCGCTTATGAGGCTTGGCTCAATTATGGTCAGCTGAAATCAGGATCTCTATACAATCAATATATAGATTGGTGTGTTGAGTTGGTAGTAACGGAGGACAACGAGACGATTCAGGCGGCAGCCGCGGAATTCATACAGGGGATGACCTCTATGCTGGGCAAAGCGCCACTGCTCACAGCGAAACCTGAAGGACCGTGTATCGTTATAGGAACCTTCCAAGGGGGGAATCCATTAATTAGTAGAGTATTCGCAGGAGAACGAACCGATTCACTGGGTCCTGAAGGTTTCCTTATACGTACAAATGCTACTGAGCAATGTATCGCTGTCGGTGCTTCAACGCCTGTTGGAATATTGTATGGCGTATTCCATCTGTTACGGCTGATAGGAACAGAAAGCGAGATAGACGCTCTGAATTTGTCTATGAATCCGGTGAACGGCCTGCGAATGATTAATCACTGGGATAATTTTGATGGCAGTATTGAACGTGGCTATGCTGGACGGTCCTTTTTTTACGAGTCCAATCAATTTCTTAACGATACAAAGCGGCTGCGTGATTATGCCAGATTGATGTCCTCTGTGGGGATCAACGCGATTTCGATTAACAATGTGAATGTTCATGAGCTTGAATCTCTATTTATAACGGAGCAATATTTGCCTGATATCGCGTTAATTGCAGGAATATTCCGCGTATACGGAATTAAGCTATTCCTCAGTGCTAACTTCGCCAGTCCGATACAGATCGGAGCATTGGAGACAGCTGATCCACTGGACCCAGCGGTGCGGCAATGGTGGAAAGATAAGGCGGGTGAGGTTTATCGAGTGATCCCTGATTTTGGCGGGTTTGTGGTCAAAGCGGATTCAGAAAATCGACCAGGGCCATTCACTTACGGGCGTGACCATGCCGATGGCGCTAATATGCTGGGAGAAGCACTGGAGCCGTTTGGCGGAATCGTGATTTGGCGTTGTTTCGTATATAACTGCAAGCAGGATTGGCGTGACCGTAAGACAGATCGGGCCAGAGCAGCGTATGATCATTTCAAACCATTGGATGGCCGATTTAATGATAATGTAGTGCTGCAAATCAAGAATGGACCGATGGATTTTCAAGTCAGAGAACCGGTATCTCCGCTGTTTGGCGCACTGGAACATACCAATCATCTGATGGAGTTTCAGATTGCTCAAGAATATACGGGGCAGCAGCGGCATCTCTGTTATCTCGTTCCAGAGTGGAAAGAAGTCCTTGATTTCAATACTTATGCCAAAGGGCAAACTACGCTTGTGAAACATATTGTGGACGGATCGGTGTGGGGAAATAAATATAATGGTGTGGCTGCTGTAACTAATGTTGGGGATGACATGAACTGGACGGGGCATGGGTTAGCTCAAGCCAATCTGTATGGATATGGGAGATTAATTTGGAATCCGGAGCTGACGGCAAAAGAAATAGCTGAGGAATGGATTCGCCTTACCTTTGGCACTGATGAAGGTCTAGTGGCTGCTATTCGCGGGATGTTAATGGACTCATGGAGGATTTACGAATCTTACACAGCTCCATTAGGTGTGGGCTGGATGGTTAATCCGGATCATCATTATGGGCCGAATGTGGATGGATATGAATACGCCAAGTGGGGAACGTACCATTATGCGGATCATAAGGGCATTGGTGTGGATCGTTCAGTCAAATCGGGAACGGGGTATAGCGGACAGTATATGGGTCTTAATGCATCAAATTATGAGAATCTAGCGTCTTGTCCAGAAGAGCTGCTGCTGTTCTTCCATCATGTTCCATACACGCATGTTCTGCAATCGGGGCAAACGGTTATACAACATATCTACGATACTCATTTCGAAGGGGCAGAGCAGGCTGCACAGCTTCTAGCAACATGGGAATCACTTGAAGGCAGCATGGATAGTGGATTGTATGTGCAAGTGAAGCAACGTCTTGAAGAGCAAGCAGAGCATGCGCAGGAATGGAGAGATCGGATCAATACGTATTTTTACCGTAAGAGCGGAATTGAGGATCTTAAAGGCAGAAAGATTTATTAGATTTTGAACCGAGGGATGATGGAGTGAGCCTCACGATTAGAGCGATTTTGAAAGATTTAATGGGAACTGTGGAACAGATAGAAGGGACTGTGGATATTCTGAACCCAGGGGAACCGGAAACTGAAGTCACAGGGATTATTACGGCCTTCTCTGCCACACAAAATATTGTGGAGCAAGCAATAGCGTTAGGAGCCAATTTGCTGATCACGCATGAAGGTGTATTTTATAGCCATCATGCAGCGAGCGAGTGGTTAGAAGGTGATCCGGTTTATCATGCGAAAAAAAGTCTGATCGAACATTCCCCAATAGCTATTTTTCGTTATCATGATTATTGGCATCGGCAAGAGCCGGATGGGATTATGATGGGTTTGCTGCGAGAGCTGGATTGGTCAGACTATGTGGAAGAGCAGCAAGCGGCTGCTACGATTCTCACTATTCCTGCTATGACTGTAATGGAAGCTGCTCAGTATATTAAAAGTAAGCTAGGCATCTCTTATGTACGCGCTGCTGGTGACCTGTCTCTGTCCTGCAAACGCGTAGGGATATTAATAGGTTACAGGGGAGGCGGGATGATGGCTATTCCGCTTTTTAATGATCACAATCTTGATTTAATTATCGCTGGAGAGGGACCAGAGTGGGAGACTCCGGAATATGTGCGGGATGCAGGGCACCAAGGCAGATCTAAAGCGCTCATCATGTTAGGTCATGCGGAGAGTGAAGCACCGGGGATGAAATATTTAGCTGAAATCTTAGCAGACAAATATCCCATGCTTCCTACCCGGTTCATTGCTGAACAACCCATCTATCAGATGGTTTAATCTGGGGAAATTAAGAGTACGGAATAAATAAACATATTATGGAGAAAATGAAGGGAAACAGGTCACTGAGAAAGGAGTGTTTCAATGGAAATTCCTTTGGAGGCTGATGAAGTATTAAGTCGGATCAAAAAGCTGCAAAGCGACGGAAGCTCGATCAGTAAAAAACAAGTAAAGCAAAGCGACCCAGAGCTTATGAGAAGTGCGCTGTTCTTTTTTCCAAGCTGGGAGCATGCATTGAAAAACGCCGATCTTTTGTAGCCATAGTATTGTAAAAGGAAGCTAAGTGGACAGGGGGAGATCTCTGATTCTGCTTAGCTTTTTTCTTTTTTATGAAATCATTCGTGCTGTTCATGTGAAATAATATTAACAAGCTTGCCAAACGGATCGGGGACATAGAAACGACGAACACCCCAAGGTACAGAAACTGGCCCAATATTGGTATTGAAGATTGTCGTTTCTTATTAAATAGGAAAGTACTGGTGAATCACCCCCTTTTTCGCTTGCTTCAGAGCAGTTTTTCTAAAGAAAACGAGTAAACAAGAGCAAAAGAAAGAGAAAATGAAGAGTATGCTTAATATGAAATGAAAAGCATTGCTTTCAACATTATTTTGACCAGAGCCCTCCTTTACAAGAAAACCTTACAAGAGTATGATTCATCTCAGAACTGAGAATTATCTTAAATTTACAATTACATAAGCAATCCGCTTAATTTCCGTTTCTGGAAAGCGGGGGAACCAACAACTGGCAGCCGATGTGAGAGTCGGCACTGGTTATGGGGTGAATCCTGTTCCGGGTGCATAATATGCATCCCTGCAGGTAGGGCAACTCTCACTGCCCGAATCCGACAGCTAACCTCGTAAGCGTATGGAGAGAGGATGAATGGCGTGTTTAGTGATGAATAGCCACAGAGAATCCCTCTGTGGTTTTTTGCTGCGTTTTTAAGCAGATATAGTCGTAGAATTTATTATGAAAGAGGTGTTACCTTTGCCTATCGCTAAACTGAACGGAACTTCGCTCTATTATGAAATCAATGGAACTGGCACTCCGGTTGTGTTTATCCATGGACATGGATTAACACACAGTATGTTCAAACCACAGCTGGAGTATTTTTCCGATAAATATAAAGTGATTTTGTGCGATTTACGGGGGAATGGCAAGTCTGGTAAACTGCTGGAGGCCCCACATGAGATTATTGAGACGCAATGTCTGGATCTGATTATGCTGTTGAATGACCTAGGTATCCGTGAAGCAGTTTTTGTAGGAATCGCCTATGGTGGCTTAGTCGTTCAGCATATTGCCAAACAATATCCTGAGCGTGTAAAAGCCATTGTGGTCGCGGATAGCTTTTGTAGGACTCACGGATCAACAATAGTAGGGAAAATACAAACTATGGCAGCATATTGCAGTTTACTAATGTATTATCTCCCAAGCGAGCTGGTGTTGCCTTCGATTCGGATGATGTACCGAGAGCGCTGGAGTCTGGCCTACAATGAGATTAGAAGAGGACTGCTGGACAAACGCCCCCGGGAGTTATATCGGCAAAGGCTGGCTACGAGCCATGTTGATTACACCAGATGTTTAAAGGCTTTTAAACGTCCTGCATTATGTATTGTGGGGGACTTTAATGAATTTGGAGTGAATTGTATGAAGGAAATGGTGTCTCAGCTGCCGCAGGCGCAGTTGGCGATTATTCCGAACGCATTAGATCCAAGTAATCTGTGCCAGCCGGAGCAATTCAATGCGATTCTTCAGCGTTTCTTAGAGAAGCAGCAGGGCAGTCAGCAGATTAGCTGATCTATAGGGAGACCTTCACAAGCGAAGCGTTTAAGTGAGAAAATAGGCGTCCCATAGCCAGGGCGGAATGAGCTGGCTATGGGTCGTCTTTCTGGGAAGAACTTTAGGGGAATTCTCCCTAAAATGAAGGAGATTATGGCTCCTAGAACGTAGATTAGGGAAATCCTCCCTAATAATAGGATGTTTTTAGCCATAAATGGGTATTTGCATGAATTTTTAGGGAGGAATTCCCTAAAAACCTCATTTTAAAGCGATTATCGATGAACATTAGGGAGAATTTCCCTAATATAATGGATATCTAACTAAAGGCTGGCTCATCCGTAGTGAAATCTACGAATGAGCCAGCCTTTGGTTATTTTACTAACCGATGGATGTTGAACATTTACAAGCATATTGTACCTAGAACGCCACTTAATGTCCCTACCCTACCACAGCACCAAATATAGCTCACCAGACGTGGGAAAGAACAATAGACTCTAAATAGTTATAGAAGGAGGCGTAGTAAGCAACGCATCTGCTACTCTTGCATTTTGTACAATGCGATCTACTCGTGTAAGATTAAGATAATTCATACTAAAGGAGCTGAGTCATGATGTCTCAAGCTGAAACTATAAAACTGACTTCATTATCTTCAAAAGGGGGCTGCGGCTGCAAAATCGGTCCCGCCGATCTCATGCAGGTTATTCGTAGTCTGCCACCAACTGTTCCTAACCCGGATCTACTAGTAGGTCTTGATACTAGTGATGATGCAGGGGTGTATCGTTTAAGTGATGAATTAGCGTTAGTGCAAACTGTTGATTTTTTCACGCCGATCGTGGATGATCCCTATTCATTTGGTCAAATTGCAGCAGCCAATGCATTAAGCGATATTTATGCGATGGGTGGAAAGCCGCTTACGGTGCTTAATATTGTGGCCTTTCCTATTTCTGTTTTAGATAAAAGCATTCTCGGTGACATTTTGCGCGGTGCAGCGGATAAAGTACAGGAAGCAGGAGCTACTCTTGTGGGCGGACATTCCATCGACGATAAAGAGCCCAAATTCGGATTGGCCGTTACGGGCCTTGTGCATCCTGACAAAGTAAGAACGAATGCGGGCGCCAAGGTGGGAGACAAGCTGATTCTAACGAAGCCTATCGGTGTGGGGATCTTAACAACTTCCATTAAAAAGGATCAGCTATCTCCTGAAGAAACCACACGCCTTACGACAGTAATGTCTACTTTGAATAAAAAAGCGGCTGAAATCATGGAGCCTTATGATGTACATGCTTGTACAGATGTTACCGGATTTGGGCTACTGGGACATGCCTCGGAAATGGCTAAAGGGAGCGGCACGGGCCTGATCATTCGTCAAGGCGATGTACCGATGCTGCCAAGAGTAAGAGAGCTTGCGGAACAGGGATTTGTTCCAGGAGGCACTAAGAATAACTTTGCCCATCTGGAAGGCAGCATTCTTTATCCGGAAGAGATGGACCAACTAAGCCGCTATATTCTATGTGACGCTGTGACTTCTGGCGGACTGCTGATCTCTGTGGCCCCTGAACAAAGCGAAGATTTGCTAAAAGAGTTAGTAGATGCAGGGGTAGAAGCGGCATTGATCGGAGAGGTAACGGAAGAGCATCCGGGTCAGATTACAGTTATAGCTGCTGTGGAATAACTGTTGTATATCAGCTTAGAGCAAATTATGAAGGTTAGCCACCAGAGGAGAGAGCATATTGTTTCAGGACATTACACTGGAAGAACTTAGAGTGTTAAAAAACAAGAAGCAGATCACCATTATTGATGTTAGATCTCCTTCTGAATATAAAGATGCAACGCTGCCGGATAGTTTGAATATTCCCTTTTTTGATGATCAGGAACGGGCTGAAGTAGGGACGTTGTATAAACAGACAAGTGTGCAGGCCGCGAAAGAACGTGGTTTGGAGATTGCTGCGGCAAAACTGCCTTCTTTTGTCAAAGAATTTGCAGCGATTCAAGGAGACAAAGCAGTATTCTGCTGGAGGGGAGGTATGCGCAGCCGTACAACTGCGACCGTACTCTCTTTAATGGATATTCATGCTTACCGGCTGATAGGCGGCTATAAGGCTTATCGTAAATGGGTGCTCGACGAATTGGAGTCCTATGAATGTAAGGCGAAGTCTTATGTGATTCACGGAAATACAGGCACAGGTAAAACCAATCTGTTACACCGCCTGAAAGCGCAAGGCTACCCCGTTCTGGATTTGGAAGGGATGGCAGGTCATCGTGGTTCTATTTTTGGTGAGATTGGCCTTCGTGCGAACAATCAAAAAACGTTCGATAGTCTTCTTTTAGAGGAGTTAATTAAGATCGGGGATTCTCCTTATGTACTATTTGAAGCAGAGAGCAAAAAGATTGGTAAGGTAGTAATGCCCCCATTTATGGCCGAGCAAAAAGAGAGCGGAACGCAGATCTGGATTGAGATGCCTTTGCATGCCAGAGTGGAGCAAATCCTTGAGGATTATCGGCCAGAAGAATACAAGGAACAATGTATTTCTGCATTTTGGAGTATTAAATCCCGAATTCATATCCCTATTGCGGCAGAAATCGAGCGATGCTTGCAGGCAGATTTGTTCGGCGAAGCTGTGGCGCTGCTGCTAGAGTATTACTACGACCCTAGATACGATTATACGTCCACTCAGTATGAAGGCATTGAGAGAGTTACTTTTAAAGTGAATAATCTGGATGAAGCTGAGACTGCTGTGCGTTCTTTTTTAAAACATCAAGAAGTATAAGTTTCGCGTTATGGTTAAAGGGGGCTTTACTTAATATGATCTATTTAGATTACAACGCTACAACACCAGTAGATAAGGAAGTAGCAGAGGTTATGATCCCTTATCTTTACGGTCATTTTGGGAATCCTTCAAGCAGTCATTCTTTGGGGCGGGAAGCTAAACTCGGAATAGAGCAGGCAAGAACACAGGTGGCTGATTTCCTGAATTGTGCGCCGGGTGAGGTGCTTTTTACCAGTGGGGGTAGTGAGTCTAATAATACTGTCATTAAAGGAGTAGCCCAAACGTATCGCCATAAAGGTAATCACATTATCCTGTCTGCTATTGAGCATCCAGCGGTAATTAAACCTTGTCAGTACCTGGAGCAGATGGGCTACAACCTGACTTATGTACCTGTTGACTCGTATGGAATGGTGCAGGTTGACGATGTGAAAAAGCAGCTCACGGACCAAACCATTCTGGTCTCCATCATGCACTCTAATAACGAAACGGGTACGATCCAGCCGATCAAGGAAATAGCTGAGGTCTGCCACCAACGGGGCATTCTTATTCATACAGATGCTTCACAATCTGCGGGAAAAGTAGACCTCGATGTAGCGGATTTGGGAGTGGATTTTCTAACGCTTGCAGGCCATAAATTATATGCGCCCAAAGGCATTGGAGCATTGTACATTCGGGACGGCATTCACATTGAGCCTTTGATACACGGTGCGGGCCATGAACAGGGGCGAAGAGCGGGGACAGAAAATACACCCTACATTATTGGCTTAGGAAAAGCCTGTGAGCTTGCTGCTGACTCTGATTCTAGAAAAAGAGTTAAGCAAGTTACGGAGTATTTCTATGGAAGACTGCAGGAGTCTTTTGGCGAAAAAATTCATTTGAATGGTCATAAACACAAGCGCTTGCCTAACACCCTTAACGTTAGTTTTCTTGGAGCAGTGGGTCATGAAATTATCGATTCCCTGGAAGCTGTGGCGGCTTCAACTGGCTCGGCGTGCCATTCCGGTGAAACGTTGATTTCGCCTGTTTTAAAGGCTATGCATGTGTCGGAGAATATTGGACGGGGAGCGGTTCGTTTTAGTGTGGGACGATATACGACTACAGCGGAAATCGATGAGGTCATCGATAAGCTGAAGGTGTATTTGTTATAAGCTGAAATCGTATTAGTTGTGAGGTTCGTTTTTGCAAACAGTGGCAAAGTGTGAATTCTAGTGAACGGACTATACGAATCTCACTAAATGGACTATGGTTCCCAGTGAACGGACTATGGTTCCCAGTGAACGGACTATGACTCCCAGTGAATGGACTATGGCTCCCAGTAAACGGAGTACGAATCTCACTAAACGGGCTATGGCTCTCAGTGAACGGAGTACGAATCTCACTAAACGGGCTATGAATCTCAGTGAATGGACTATGGTTCCCAGTGAACGGAGTAGCTATCGGACTCAGGCGCTCTTATTTGCAATATTTTCCTATTTTTGAGTTGCTATAGGACTCCATAGGCGTTATTAGTACAAAATAGACACTACTGAGCACCATTTCTGCCCAATAGCGCCTCTCAGGTCCGATAATCTCTCTAAACAGTGATAAATTAACGAATAGCGGCATCTGAGTCCGAAAGATCAAGAGTTGAATACGCATATTACAAAAAAAGCATCTGCCACCTCCTTCAAAAGGAATCGCAGATGCTTTTTTTAACTTTTTTTTAGTGATTATACAATCGTAAAGCCAGCACTTGCATAACCAGTGACTGTATTTACAAGGGTAAGACCTGTAGCGGTGGCTGAGAATACCATAAGCAAACGTGTCTGTGGTGTTACAGTAAAATTGATACCATTCGTAATTCCGCTGACAAAAGTTCCAAGATTAATAGTACCGGTGATAGGTGGAAGTGGGACTGTTGCGCCTGGAATAGGAGTAAATGTGTTATTTGGTGTGGCAGATTGGTACAATTGCGCTGTTACATTTATCGTAGTACCAAGCAGCGATAAAGCTATGGTATTACTGAAGTAAGCGGCAATGGAAGTTATTACTCCTGCTCGAGGAGTTGAGAATGCAAAATTGATAAGCGGTCCAAGGAGAGTACCTGTCAAATCAATATTACCGCCAACAAGCGAAATACCTGTGGCTGAACTTCCGAAGCCTACAAGGCTTGTGGTTCCAACCAAACCACCTAAAACCGTGGTCATAATAATAGGTCCTCCGGATGCCAGCGGAATAATTGCACCGTTACCGGTTGCACCAGTGACTCCGGTAATGCCAGTAGCTCCGACCGCGCCGGGATCACCGGTGGCACCCGTAGCTCCGGCAACGCCGACCGCCCCCGGATCACCCGTCGCCCCTGTGGCACCCGTAGCTCCGGCAACGCCGACCGCCCCCGGATCACCCGTCACGCCCGTTGCCCCCGTAGCTCCGGCAACGCCGACCGCGCCCGGGTCGCCCGTCGCGCCCGTTGTACCAGCAGGGCCCGCCAAGCCGGCAGCACCAGTCGAGCCCGTCGCTCCAGTTGCTCCTACGCCTGGACCCGCTGGTCCTTGCGCACCTGTTGGTCCTTGAATCCCTTGCACACCCTGTGGTCCTTGAGGTCCCATCGCACCACCAGCGATTAACAAGTAATCTGGTGAACTGCCAGGTATTCCAGTAGGTCCAGAAACAGTAGCAATATAGGTGCTGCCATTGAAGGTTACTACTTGACCTGCTGGATAAGTAGGACTTTGTGCAGGATTAAAGATTACAATTCCTTGCAGCCCTACCCCTTGCGGACCCTGAGGTCCTTGAAGTCCAGGCGTTCCTTGAGGGCCTTGAGGGCCTTGTGGTCCTTGCGGTCCTTGGGGGCCTGTGGAGCCACCAGCAATTAATAAATAGTCTGGTGAACTTCCAGGTGTTCCCGTTGGTCCAGCAACAATAGCAATATAGGTACTGCCATTAAAGGTTACTACTTGACCTGCTGGATAAGTAGGGCTTAGTGCAGGATTAAAAGCAACAATTCCTTGCAGCCCTACCCCTGTGGTTCCCTTTGCGCCCGGAACCCCTTGCGCTCCTTGCGGACCCTGGGGTCCCTGTGGCCCTTGAGGTCCAGTCACACCTTTAATAGGTAATCCAATTGCTTGTGTAATAGAAGCTTGAATATGTCTGATCTGAATAATCAGCTGATCTTTACAATTAGAGTCAATCTTCGTGGCGAGAATAAAAGATAATAACTCAGCTAACAACAGTTGAAGATTAGTGCCCACGCTTACGACAGAGAAGGGACTGACTTCGGTCGATACAATGGTTATCTCTACTACAGAAAGTAGCTCAGTTCTAAAAGGGCTGCATAACTTAGAGGTATGCAAGAATTCCAATAGTTCTCTTAACACTCTTTGGAGATTGGCAATATGAAGTGTTGTGGGATTCGTAAGTACGGGGGGCACCACTGCAGAGAGATCAGTGACTATTTTTAATAGTGCGTTACACTCCCTCTTTCTAATAGGACTGCTGATCCTTCCATGCTTGTTTAGGATAGCATCGCCTTTAAATGGTCTGTAATCAGGCATATTTCTATATCTCCTCCTTGAACTTCTCCTGTTCATTCCTTTAAAAAATGGGAACCTGCCCAATCAGCATATTCTGAGAAGCGGAAGTGGTTACAAAAATTGCCCTAAAAGCCGTTATTCCTGAAAGTCGTTATTAATGAAGTAATACAAAAAAGGCAGGCCACCGCTAATTACGGTAGTCTACCTTTTTAATAGATACGTTAAGTAGTCTCTCCCTTAATAAGAGTTACGTCTACAGTAGTGTTGTTGATTAGCTCTCCGTCAGCACTTTCGATCATTTGCAGGAGAGTATTGGTCAGCATGACCCCGATCCGATCACTAGGTTGCATAATGGTAGTCAATTTAGGACTCTGAAGCATGCGGGTAAAGCTGTGGTAATCATAACCGATGATTTTCAGTTGCTCGGGCACTCGAATGCCTTGCTGTTCAGCATAAATGTATAAAGCATAAGCCACAATATCATTACTGCAGAATACTCCATCATATTCTCGAAGTTGGGCCGGAGAGATATTTTCGGTGACAAAGGACCAAAAATAATCAAAGGTAAGCTTGTTGTGCGCGCCTTCGATAATATCGTAAGTTACACCATGTTTCATACTTGTGATGACAAAAGCATCCCGACGGCGATTCGCTAGAATATCCAGATCTAGCGGGCCGGAGATATGTAGCAGCCGTTTACAGCCCAGCTGTATCAAATGTTCGGTAGCTAGCTCACCACCGCGGTAATTATCCGATCCCACACAAGGGATATTGGAAGAAATAAAACGGTCAAAAGAGACAATAGGGAAAGGGACCTTTTTATAGCTTTCAATATTCATAGTGTGGCTGCACATGATAATGCCATCTACTTGATTCTGGCGAAGCATGCTAATATAGTTGGCTTCCTTCTCAGGATCGTCAAGAGAATTACATATTAGCAATTTATAGTTTTTTTCATTAGCACTCATTTCAACATACTTGATGAGATCGGAAAAGAAAGGGTGGTTTGAATCTGGAACAATAATCCCAATAAAAAAGGATTGATTCTTCTGTAAGGCTCTGGCGATTTGATTAGGATGATAATCTAAGGCGTCCATCGCTTTTTCAACTTTTTTTCGCGTCTCTTTGCTGATATATCCCCGGTTGTTCATTACTCTGGACACGGTAGCTACAGCAACGCCCGCCTCCTTGGCAACATCTTTAATACTTGCCATACCCTCATCCCCGTTTCATAAAATGCTCTAATCTATATTCTACAACTTTCTTGGATTGTTGACACTAATCGAGACTAACAATTGTAAAAGCATAGATAGTTTTTGATAGTTATAATAGGTATGTTATACGTTACCACAAATATATGGATATAATATTAAAAATCAATCATTATACCCATATTTTATTGATTTAATTATATGAAAACGTTTGACATATTATTTGCGCATCTATAAAATTGGTTTTGAATAAACCTTCATCTAGGGAGGAACAAGATCGTTAGGAGAACGCTTTCATAAGTTGCATTAGTTTGATGATTTCTCAGACCTTATAAAGCAAGAGTGTATAAATTGAAATAGAAGGAGAACGCCAATATGCAGATTAAAAATGAAGCTATGCTTATCACTTACGCAGATAGCATGGGAAACAATTTAAAAGAACTAAACGAAGTACTGGATACACACTTGCAAGGAGTCGTGGGTGGGGTTCATTTATTGCCGTTTTACCCCTCTTCGGGCGACCGGGGATTTGCTCCGATGGATTATACGAAGGTTGATTCGGCTTTTGGCGACTGGGCGGAAATCGAAGAGATGAGCGAGAAGTTCTACATGATGTATGATTTCATGATCAATCACATTTCACAGCAGTCTCCATACTTTCAAGATTTCCTTGAGAAGAAGGATGCATCGCAGTACAAGGATTTATTTATTCGTTACAAGGATTTCTGGCCTAACGGTGAACCAACTGAGGTTGATGTGGATTTAATTTATAAACGTAAACCGCGGGCGCCATACGTAGAGGTTACCTTTAAAGATGGGACGAAGGAAAAGGTTTGGTGTACGTTTGATGAGCAGCAGATCGATCTGGACGTGACTACGGAAACTACGAAGAAATTTGTAAAAGACAATCTGACCTTCCTTGCTGATAAAGGAGCATCGATTATCCGGCTGGACGCTTTTGCCTATGCCAACAAAAAGATGGGTACCAACTGCTTTTTCGTAGAACCGGATATTTGGGAAATGTTGAATTTGTCTAAAGAAGTAGTGGAGCCTTATGGCGTAACTGTTCTTCCGGAAATCCATGAGCATTACAGCATTCAATTGAAGATTGCAGACAAGGATTATTATGTCTATGATTTCGCCCTGCCAATGTTGGTATTACATGCTCTATACAGTGGAAAAGTAAATCGGCTTGCGCATTGGCTGGAAATCTGTCCGAGAAAACAATTCACTACCCTGGATACACATGACGGCATTGGCGTAGTGGATGTTAAGGATCTGATGACCGACGAAGAAGCTGAGATGACCAGAGAAAGCCTATATAGTCAAGGAGCAAATGTTAAGAAAAAATATAGCTCCGCCGCTTATAATAATCTGGATATTTATCAAATTAACTGCACTTATTATTCTGCACTTGGCAATGATGATCAGGCATATCTTTTGGCCAGAGCTATTCAGTGCTTCGCCCCTGGTATTCCACAGATTTATTATGTAGGTCTATTCGCTGGCGAGAATGATATTGAGCTGCTCGAAAGCACAAAAGAAGGACGCAATATTAACCGCCATTATTATGCTAAAGATGAAATTGCTGCTGAGGTACAACGTCCTGTTGTTCAAAAGCTGTTCGCATTGTTGAAATTCAGAAATAGCTGTCCAGCTTTTAATGGTGAGATCAAGATTGAACAAGGTAGTGAGAATGAGCTGAACATCACTTGGAAAAATGAAAACAGTGTGGCGAAGCTTGAAGCTAATCTGTTGACCAAAGAATACACCATTCTTGCAGGTGAGAATGAAGCAAATATTGCGAAGGTATTTTAATATTTCCTTTGATATCGAAAGGTGTTCCAAAGGCCAATGTAATGGCTGCTGGAGCACCTTTCTTTTTGGGGGATAGGTGATTCATGTTATGAACTGTTTTTGGTCCGTCTGAATTCTATTGGTGTAAGGCTGAAGTTGCGTTTGAACATCCGGTGGAGATAAGAACTGCTGGTGAAGCCAGTTACTTCAGCAATATCCGATACCGATAAATCACTCTCTACAAGCAGGCGGCATACTTCCTTCATCCGTACCTCCATGATGACATCCACAATAGTGGTTAGGGTCTGCTGCTTATAAAGTCTGCTGACATAGATTGGAGACATATTAAGTTCATCGGCAATTTGGTTCAGACTTAAGCAAGGGTCCATGTAAGATTGCTGAATGGTTTGGTTAATTTGCCGGATTAGATCGCTTTGCTTGGAGCTGCGCTTATCCGCTTGGAATTCCTGAATATGATCAAAAAGCTGGTAAAAAGCTGCCTCAAATTCTTCTATTGTTTCATAATGTTCAAGCGAAGGCATCACCATCATCCCTTCGGTGGGGGTAGGACTAAGCTTCTTGATGTTATCGACAATTCGTTTAATCGTTAGCGTCACCCTTGAAACAGTAAGTTCCAGCACATGATAGGGATATTGCTCCATTTCACGTACCATTTCGGAGAAGTGACTGCGGGCTTCGTCTGTTCTGCCACTTGTGAGCGCATCGACCAGCTTTTTTTCGCTGTCAGCCGGGTAGGAGTAAAGATTGTTCTGAAGCTCGCTAATTCGCTCAGCATTGATCAGGCTGCCATGACCATAAAACAGTCTATGTTTGGAAGCTTCTCTGGCCTGACTGTACAGCCGGTTTAGTACATCTGGATTATCACTGATAGGGCTGTACACTAACGACAGTCCGATTTTTAAATAATCACAACAGGCCACACGGATCTGCCGCAGCAGCACTTCAATCAGCTCGGTATCCAGATGCTCAGTGGAGGTCATGCTGCTAAGCAACATGACCACACTATCGTCATTCATATCTACAGTTTCCACCTGATAAGTCTGTCCACAGATCTCTGAGGCAATATTCATGATGGCAAACTTGTACGGAAGGAGATAAGAGCCTCGTTCCTTTCGCAGAGCTTCGTACTCATCAATGCGTAGTAATACTAGCCGGTAGCCCTCGTTTAAATTAAAAGAAATACCCAGCTGTTGAACATCATTTTGCCGGCTGTTATGAGGAGATTTAATGCCAAGCACCAGATTGCGTAATGAGTTCTGCCTGATCGTAAACATACTGTTGCGTTTATCTGCCTCAAGGGTGTTCATTCGGCTTACGATCGAATCAATCGGCAGATAAAGCCGTTTGGACAGTACCCTAGAAATAACAAGACCGAACAATAAAATAATTAAAGAAATCAGAAGCGTAGTATTGCGGATATGATTGGTCTGTTCAGTAATTACCTCATAAGGAGTAATGCGCACATATTGCCAGCCAAGCGAATCGGGCGAAGTATAGGACACCAGTGATTTATTCCCTCTAAAAGGGGCAGTAAAATAGCCGGCAGAACGTGCTTTTACTTGATGCTCCAGCCAACTGTTTTCATCCCCGGAGAGCTTCTCCAATGTCAGCTTATTCCCCGACAGAAAACGGCCTTGGTCATCCAAAATGTAGGTACTGCCACTACCGGGTGTATTGCCGTTAGCCAGTTCTTTATTGATCCAAGCCGCGGATATGTTAACAATAACCGCAGAGTTAATAGAGCGGTCCCAATTGATCGCATCATAGCAAAGGTAAGTATAGACTGAGATGGTTTTTTTCTCAGGTTCATCTATGGAATAGGTTCGCGGAATCGGCGTAAATGTTTTGTAATCCTGATAATGATTCAGCATCTGAATAATTTCAGTGTCCACCAGTTCGCGGGTGGTGAATACGCCATTCTGGCCCTGTGCTGCCGAAATATAAACCGTGTCATTATTCGGATTATATACATAGATGGATTCAATATAAGGCATGGAATTTAAGTAGTTTCCGAGATCGGACATCGCCGCGGTTACCTCATAAATAGAGGGCTTGTTGTAGAACAACAGATGAGAAATCGTGCTGGTTCGATACAGTTGAAATGAAAGCGTTTGCGCGACTTCAGCCATGTTGACCACTTTTTTGCCAGTCTGGGTCAGATCCCTTAGATCGGAGCGAAAGGTTTGCGTCTTCTCGACGCCGATGTAGTACGTATAGTAAACAAAAGTAGAGATAAGAAGGGTTAACGATATGCACAGGGTTATGGTGGTGAGCAGCTTGCCATACAGTAGTCTTTTTCTCCGTAGATCATTATTCTTCATACCGTCCCCCCTGATCATCATATGACTTACTCGGACAAGACTCTGGATGAATTCATATTATGAAGTTCCTTTATTATAAGTCCCCAAGAGTGAACAGAACAGTGGAGCAACCTTAGAATCCTGCATTTTTCCAATCTGAAGGGAGTGAACAAATTAAATATTCGTGTACAAAACAGTCTTTTCTACAAGGATTATAAGGAGTTAGCGAAGCTTGAGAAGCTCAGTGGGTCTCCGAAGACTTTTACATAAACATCCTGATTGTTCAGTTCCTGTTTCGCCAGTTTGTGCAGTAAGGCTTGTAAGCTTCACTTCTGTGTTCAGAAGAATCCCCCTATAGTGGAATTATGCAGTTTCTATATTAAGGGGAGTGAGAGATCTTGAGCCAAACCTCATCCAAAGGAATTTCAAACGTCGAACTTGGCATCCAGGCTGATGGTAGAGCACGCTTACGAACGACAAGAAAGAAGAAAGGATTGTTGTATGAGCTGGTGCACAATCGGGTAATGTTTCTGATGCTGCTGCCCACCTTGATCTTTTTTCTGGTGAATTCCTATTTTCCAATGGTAGGCATCTATTATGCGTTCACTCAATTCGACTTCAACAGCAGCATGTTCAACTCCAAGTTTGTGGGATTACAGAATTTCGAGTTCCTCTGGAGATCCGGTACGCTGGTGAAGCTCACGATGAACACGATAGGATACAATATTGCTTTTATTGTACTAGGGAATGTGCTGGCAATTGTCTGTGCGATCCTGCTGAGTGAGCTCAATGGAAAATGGTTTAAAAAGATTAGCCAATCGGTAATGTTTCTGCCTTACTTTGTATCCTTTGTAATTCTCAGCGTAATTGTCTACAACTTGTTTAATTATGATAGCGGTTTCTTAAATACAATGCTTACCCAATTTGGCCTTGATCCGGTCGACGTTTACAGTAAACCTTGGGCATGGATCTTTCTGATCATTATCTTTTATCTATGGAAAAATCTTGGCTACAGTATGGTGATTTATCTGGCGGCGATTACGGGGATTAGTGACGAATATTATGAAGCGGCCAAAATTGATGGCGCTAATATTTTCCAACGGATTTGGTATATAACGGTGCCGATGCTGAAATCAACCTTTGTGGTGCTGCTGCTCTTTGCGCTCGGGAGTATTATGAAGGGCCAATTCGATCTTTTCTATCAATTAATAGGCAATAACGGGCTGCTCTACAATACGACGGATATCCTTGATACCTATGTATACCGTTCGCTTAAAGTAACCTTTGATGTGGGCATGGCAACGGCTGCCGGGGTCTATCAATCCTTGTTCGGCTTCGTCCTCATTATGACGGTCAACTACATTATCCGCAAAATAAACGATGACTACGCCCTGTTCTAGGAGGATAAGAAATGAAAATTCAAAAGGATAAATATACGCGAATGCTTCATTGGATTGCCTATGTGGTCATTATTGGCTTATCGATCGCTTGCCTGCTGCCCTTTTTGCTAATTATCTCTGCATCTTTGACCAGCAATGAGTCCATTATTCGCGATGGCTATCATCTGATTCCGGCACAGTTCTCACTGGAGGGCTACAAGACGGTATTCATCTTCCCGGATGAGGTGCTGCGGGCATATGCGGTCACAGTCAGCACAACTGCTATTGGAACGGTAATGGGACTTTTTTTCATGACTATGGCGGGTTATGTACTGGCGCGTAAAGATTTTAAATATCGAAATAGCTTTTCCTTCTATATATACTTTACGACTTTGTTTGGGGGAGGACTTGTCCCGTGGTACATCATGATTACGAAATACCTCGGTCTGCTGGATTCCTATGCGGTACTGGTGCTTCCAGGTCTGATGACGCCATTTTTGATCATTTTAATGAAAAACTTCATCAAATCAGCAGTTCCTGAGGAATTGTTCGATTCTGGCAAAATAGACGGGGCCGGTGATTTCCGGATTTACTGGCAGATTGTACTCAAGCTTTCCATGCCGGGCATCGCTACAGTCGGTTTGTTTCTGGCTTTGTATTACTGGAATGACTGGTTCACCTCTTCACTGTTCATCAATGATACGCATAAATATCAGCTGCAATTCTATCTGTACAATGTTATTAATTCAGCACAGTTTATCGCACAGATGGGGGCGGGAACCGGGGTGTCACTGGCTACGGAGGTCCCTGCTGAGTCTACCAAAATGGCGATGGCAATTGTCGTGACGGGACCTATTCTTTTTCTGTACCCGTTCGTTCAGCGTTATTTTGTCAAAGGCCTAACCATCGGCGCTGTAAAAGGTTAGAACCGCAACCTGCCCACTACCGGGTTAAGGTACAGTCGGCTAACATAGAAGCATAGTGAAAAGGGAGGATTCAGATGAATAAACAACGGGGCAAACGCATGTCTATTCTGCTTACGTCAGTACTGGGCTTGACGCTGCTGGCAGGCTGCGGGGGGAATTCTAATTCTGCAAACGGAGACAATGCGGCGGTAAAAGAGAGTAATAGCGGAGGAAACACAGCACAAAGTACGAACGCAGGGACGGAGGAGAAGACCGGACTGGACACTTCCAAAAAGGTCGAGCTGCAATTCTATATGCTAGGCGATGCGCCGAAGGACCTCTCAAGCATTGAAGCGGAAATTAACAAAATGGCCGAAGAGGATCTGAATGCAACCGTTAAATTCAACTATACAACCTGGACAGATTGGGATCAGAAATATAAGCTGCTGCTGTCGTCGGGTCAATCAATCGATCTGATCTTCACTGCGGACTGGACCCAATATCAGGCTTATGCGAAAAAGGGAGCTTTTTTAGCTATAGATGATCTGCTGCCCAAAGCTGCCCCAGAGCTCCAGCAATTCGTACCACAGGAAATGTGGGATGCTGTGAAGATTGATGGCAAGATTTACACCGTTCCAGCGACTTATAAGGAGTATGTAACGAACGGCTTCGTATGGCGTGAGGATCTGCGCAAGAAATACAATCTGCCTCAGCCGACAGATCTGGCTAGCTATGAAGCATACATGGAAGGAATCAAGAAAAATGAACCTCAGATGTCGCCTGCTTCTTTTAACAGTGATGTAAGAGGTAACATTCATGATGTATATTCAACACTTACCGCACAGGTCGGCAGTCCGCTGCCTTATGGTATTGGTATTAAGTACGATGATCCTTCAAAAGCTTATCTGTATTGGGGTTCGGAGGAACATAAAGAAGAGCTGCTGACGATGAGACGCTGGCAGGAAAACGGATTGATTTCCAAAAACGTCCTGAACTTGAAGGATACCATCCAGGCTCCGATTATCGCGGGCAAGGCAGCAAGCATCTTCGGAGATAATCCGACTCGCTTCAACGATACGTTGATGAAGGTGAAAGCAGCACATCCGGATTGGGATCTAGGTTACTATCCTTATGGAAATACCATTGGTTATGCAACACCAGTTCATCCTATTCATAATGGTTTCGCCATTCCGAAGAGCAGCAAGAACCCTGAACGTGCACTGGCCTTCTATGAAAAAATGGTCATGGATAAACGTTATAATCAGCTGACACAATACGGTGTGGAAGGAAAGAACTATAAAATTGATGCGAACGGCTACTATGAACTTATTGGAGATGCTTCAACGAACGGTTTTACACGCGAGGGAATGAATGGCTGGGCCTGGCGGAATCCGGAGTTCATGCTATTTGATAAATCCTATGATGGCGTGAAGGAAATTTTCGCTGAGCTCGACAAAATTCAGAAGCCGGATATTTTCACCGGTTTTGCTGAGGATTATACCTCTTATCAGGCGGAAAAAGCAGCACTAGAGCAGGTGGAAAAGCAATACCTGTATCCATTGCAAGCTGGATTAGTAGAGGATGTTGATGCGGGTTTAGCCACCTTTATGGAAAAGGCTAAGCAAGCCGGCCTTGAAAAAATCCAGACCGAATATATCAAGCAATGGGATGCTTATGTGCAGGAGAAGGGTTTGAAATAATAAAAGTAGCAAGGGATGTTCCTTAAGCCTAATGGCAGGGAGCATCCCTTTTTTTGTGTTCTTTAACGTACTCAGATTTACGAGAAACGTTGACGGAATTCCCGTGGAGTGGTTCCTTCTATTCGAATAAAGCTGGAGCTGAAGTAAGGCGCCTGATTGAAGCCAACTTCCTCGGCTATACGGGCAATCGTGTAGCTAGTCTGCATCAGCAAAAGTTTACTTTGCTGAATCCGATAATGCAGCAGATATTCCATCGGCGCACAGCCGTATTCCTTCTTCATGCAACGAGCGATATATACAGGGTGAAAGCTTAGACTTTCCCCGAGCTGCTGCGCAGTGATATGCTCACGAAAATGGCTGCGTAAATAGGAGGCCGCTTGCTCTGCACATATTTTGGAGGGCGAGGGGCGCTCATGGCTGAGGGAGGCGGATAACTGCTGAATAACCTCCTGAAACAACAGCTGCTGCTGAAATGGAGTATCGCTTAAATGGGAATTAGGCACAAGCTGATTCAGCTGCGAGAGCAGCTCTTCCATCTTGGACGGCTGCAGCAGAGTTGTATATTGAGGCAAGCGTAAGCTAAACGGCCGGATATCAAATTCGTCAGATTGCAGGGAGTTCTCTATTTTGACGTTGTCTTTCTCAAGCGTAGCAGTCGTATCCTCGGTCATATTCCAGTCGCCCACCGTTTGAAAATGCAGCCAATAATAAGAGGTGGATTCCTTGCAGCTATCCGTACTGAAATGATGGCTGTCTGGACGAAGTAAGAGCGCCTGACCTGCTTTTACTTGAAAAGGGAGACCGCCTTCACTCATATATAAACAGCCTTGTTTAACTACAAGCAAATCGAACACCCGGGTATTATGGCGGCTCATATGATAATGGCCGGGGGAGAAAGTATGGAATCCGCTTACAATGTAGTACAGCAACGGAGGAACGGTGAAGTTCAAGATGTTCATGTCAGAGGCTCCTTTTTGTGAGGTTGGAATAATGTAATAATTGGTTTGAAATCTGTACCATCATCCAAAGTATATCATCTATAATTTAGTCTGACCTAATGAATAAAGATGTTATTTTTTAGGCTAAGTCTGTAGGCATGGTTTACGAGGAGGGTTTGTATAGTGAAAAAAGAAAGACAGGGTTTTGGGCTCTGGGTATTGGCTTGGCCTATATTTATAGAGGTATTTCTACAGACTCTGCTGGGTACGGTAGATACATTAATGGTCAGCCGTATCTCTGATGATGCAGTCGCCGTAGTCGGCATTTCCAATCAATTGTTCGGTGCATTGACCACACTTTTTACAACATTTGCGGGTGGAGCGGGGATTCTGATCGCACAGAGAATGGGCTCCAAACGTTTTGGTGAAGCGCGCACGATTGCTATTATGGGAGTATCGGTTAGCCTCGTGTTGGGGATTGTCGTGAGTATTGTGTTGTTTTTCTATGCGGGCCCTATTGGTGGGGTTCTAAATATAGCACCGGAACTATTATCACTTTCGAATGTCTATATCTCCTATGTCGGCGGTGGACTTTTTATGGTCGGGATGATCGCTTCCCTCGGTACCGCTATCCGGAACACAGGGAATACCAAAGGGCCGATGTACACAGGGATTATAATCAATGTCATCCATATAATTCTGAACTATATTTTTATATTTGGTGTATTCGGTCTGCCACAGCTAGGCCTTGCGGGCATCGCGATCTCCAGTATTGTCAGTAGACTGGTCGGAGTGATTATTCTCTACTCCTTATTCCGGCGTTCTTTCGAGATCAAGGTTAGACTTAGAGATTTCCGGATATTCAATGGCAAGCTGTTTAAGCAAATTCTGAAGATTGCCTGGCCGCTGGGGATCAATTCTTCCTGTTGGGTATTCTCCCAGCTTATTGTGTATTCCTTTCTGGCTGCACTTGGAGCCGAAGCGTTAGCAGCACGCACGTATCTTAACACCTTGGAGTCCTTTTGCTTCACGCTTGGTTATGCTTTTGCGCTGGCGGGGCAGATACAGATTGCTCATTTATTCGGAGCAGGCAAACTGAAAGAAGCTTATCGCAGTGCGTATCGTACACTCTTTATTGGTTTGAGCATTGTGTCAGCTAACATGTTGTTATTATTCTTGTTCGGAAAACAGCTGCTCGGTTATTTCACATCTGATCCGAAAATTATTGCGATCGGGGTTTCTTTGTTAGCTCTAAATCTATTGCTTCAGCCCTCCAAAATGCTGAATATGGCCCTCGGCAACGCGCTGAATGCCATCGGGGATACGCGTTATACGATGTATACTTCCATCGTGTCTATGTCCCTCATTGGCGTGGGCTGCTCCTATTGGTTAGGAATCAGCGTCGGCTGGGGACTCATAGGTATCTATTGTTGTATGATAGCCGACGAATTGGTGAGAGGTTTGCTTGTTTTGGCGCGCTGGAGGGGGCGAAAGGTTCTCCGCCAAGCGGATATCGGCTTGAGTGAAGAGAATGCTTCACTACATGGAGCGGGGAAAAGAAGCGCCTCGTTAACCACATAAGCGGGACTCTATAAGCCTAGCTTGATGGGCAATGTAGTGGTTTTAGAGTCAGATGTTGTTTGTGGAGTAGTGTTTTTGTTTCGGCAGTAGGGTGGTAGTAGTGCTGCAGTAGTGCGATAGTAGGGCGGTTGCGGGAGGCGGTAGTAAGGCGGTTGCGGGAGGGATGACGTTGTGCTTTCGGACTCAGATGCTGCTATTTGCTAATTTAGAGCCTTTTCCGGTTAGTTTCGGACTGGAGGGGCGCTATTCCTCGTGAAATGGCTCATGTAGGGGTAATTTTGAGGCAATAGTGACACTGGAGTCCGATAGCTTATGAAAAGAGACGTTTGTGCGGAAATAACGGCTCTGGAGTCCGAAAGCGACTTTGAAAGCCCAAGTAACACCGTGCACCCAAGCGACAACGAGCACTTCAAGTAACATTAAGCATCCCGAGTAACGTCGAGCACTTCAAGTAACTTTGATCATCCCGAGTAGCGTCGAGCACTTCAAGTAACTTTGATCATCCCGAGTAGCGTCGAGCACTTCAAGTAACTTTGATCATCCCGAGTAACGTCGAGCACTTCAAGTAACTTTGATCATCCCGAGTAACATCGAGCACTCCAAGTAACATTAAGCATCCCGAGTAACGTGGAGCACTCCAAGTAACTTTGATCATCCCGAGTAACATCGAGCACTTCAAGTAACATAGAGCAACTCTGTGGCTTAAAAATTGATTAGTTTAGGGGCAGTAGGGCGGTTGCGGGAGGTCTGGCGTTGTGCTTTCGGACTCAACTGCCGCTATTTGCTAATTTAGAGCCTTTTCCGGTTAGTTTCGGACTGGAGGGGCGCTATTCCTCGTGAAATGGCTCATAATGGGGTCGTTTTTCACCAATAGTGACTCTGGTGTCCGATAGCTCATGAAAAGAGGCGTTTGTGCGGAAATAACGGCTCTGGAGTCCGAAAGCGACTTTGAAAGTCCAAGTAACACCGTGCACCCAAGCGACAACGAGCACTCCAAGTAACATCAAATTTGCTGATGTTTTTTTGAAAGAGGTTACCTCATGAGTAGAAATGATTACTTCTGTGAGGGCCTCTTTTTTATGCGCGTATAAAGTTTAAGTTTGACGGTCCTCAAATTTGATTATTCATTCATATAGAGTTTGATTCTATGATATAAATGAGGTAGCCTTTATAGAATGGGTAGCCGTTATATAAATACATGTTAGTGAAGGGTTTGAGGGAAATGTTGTTGTCAAAATGGAGAGGGTTTTCGCTACTAGGGCTGCTCTTAATGCTTGTACTATTATCAGGCTGTTCTAAAGGAACAGCGCATGTCACAGTGAATAAGAATGGAAGCGTAGATTTTGCAGTGAATATGAAAGTGAATTCGCGGGCAGAAGCGTTGATTAGCGGAAAAATGGAAGATGCTCTGGTAAACAAACTTAAAGATCAGGGGATTGAGCTAGAGAAAAGCCAAGATGGAAAATCTACAGTCTATGAATTCATGAAATCTTATGCCTCTTTTGAGGAAATGAAAGCACTCTCTGGTGACTTGGATATTGTGGACCTGAAATTAGATACCAAAGATTATTGGTTTTATACCAAATATGATGTTGAGGCGAAGCCTAAATTAAATAGTTACATAGACACCATAATGGATAATATGGGATCGCTCAGCTTATCGAAGCCGATTATTCGGGCGTTTTTGCAAAACATGGCTTTTGACTTTAAATTAACGTTACCTGTGGATTTATATGGAGACAATAATGCAAATGTGGAGGACGGCAGAACCCTTACTTGGAATGTTACACTAGCGGATACAGAGCCAATTCAAATGCAGGTTTATGTGCCTAATGTATGGAATATCGTGATTGTGCTTATCATTTTAGTGGTGGTTATTGTAACTGCGATTATATTGTTTATCAGAAAAAGAAAGCAGCGTAATAGAAAACGGTTCTAAGTGGGTTCGTAAGGTTTCGGAAGTGCCGGGAAGCTAGGATGCTTTACCGGCCTTCTTTACTTTTTAGCAGGCACAGAGTTATAATTAGTACCAAGTACTAATATCAGATACTAATTGAAGAGGTGATTGGAATGACAGGTGCAAAAATTACCGCTATCGGAACCTATGTCCCAGCTAAAAGACTGACTAATGCCGATCTGGAACAGATCGTAGATACAAATAATGAATGGATTGTGCAACGGACCGGAATCCGTGAGCGTCGAATTAGTCGGCAGGATGAGTATACAAGTGATTTATGTGCAGCAGCTGTGCAGGATCTTATGACTCGTTATGGAAAAAGCGTTCAGGATGTCGATATGGTCCTGGTAGCTACGAGCACACCTGACTTTTCCTTTCCCTCAGTAGCTTCTTTGATTCAAAATCGTTTTAACATTCCACAGACTGCGGGTGCTATGGATTTGAGTGCAGCATGCGCGGGTTTTGTCTATGCACTGCATACTGCTCACAGTTATGTGGCTTCAGGAATGCATCGCAAGGTCCTGGTTATTGGTGCGGATACGATCTCCAAGATTACGGATTATACTGACCGCAGTACATGTATTCTTTTTGGGGATGGAGCGGGAGCTGTGCTTGTGGAAAGTGATGAGCAGTCGACGGGATTTTTGGGCTTCCAGCTGGCAAGTGATGGCGGTGGGGCACATCATGTGTACCGTACGGGGCTTGCCCATACTGTAAACAATATTGAGCTGGTAGATACACAAATGCTGGTACAGAACGGACGTGAAGTGTTTCGCTGGGCGGTCAGAACGGTTCCTTTAGGTGTGCAACAACTGCTTGAAAAAGCGGAGGTAACTCTGGAGGAAGTAGACTGGTATATTCCACACAGCGCTAATATGCGTATGATTGAGCCAATATGCGAGCGATTAAATTATCCGCTGGAGCAGGTGCTGCACAGTCTTGTGAATTTCGGCAATACTTCTGCTGCCACGATTCCTTTAGCACTCGATTTGGGCATCCGCGAGGGTAAAGTACAAAATGGACAAAAGATCCTGATGTATGGTTTTGGTGCCGGATTGACCCAGGCTGGACAATTGATTGAGTTGAATTTGGATCATCAGGTAGGGATACCTACTCCATATTAAGAGGTGGAATTTGGCGAGTTAATGTCCAATGAATGTTTAAAACGAAACGTTTCGGTTAATCAATAAAAAGACAACGCCGTTTGCGGAAACCCGCTTACATTGGCTGTTGTCTTTTTTTTGTTGATTACTGAGTATTTAATTGACTGCCACAGGATTCACGTACAATAAGCACAGGCTCCACTACAAACGATCCACCGCCAGACTGATTGTTAATCAAGTCATAGAGCATATGAGCAGCGAGGATGCCAAGCCGTTCTTTGTTCTGGCGGATGGTCGACAGTTTTGGACTGGTATATTTACAGGCTTCAATGTCGTCACAACCGATAATGGCAATATCTTCAGGAACGCTGAGGCCGTGTTCTTTCAAAGCCCGGATGGCTCCCAGAGCCAGCAAATCAGAAGCCGCAAAAATGGCTTTTGGTAAATTTCCGGCTTGAATTAATTGCTGCATAGCCGTATAACCGCTGGGCTCAAAGAAATCGTCGCCATGAACAAACCACTGACGGTTCAAAGTGAGGCCGAAGCTTTCAATAGCTTTGACATATCCGGATTCCCGCAGGTTAGAAATATCTGAATCCGCTGCACTTCCGATAAATCCAAGCTCTCTATAGCCAAGTAGATAAAAATGCTCCACGACCTTGGAAGAAACCTGAAAGTTATCTGACATCACAAAGCCGGATTTTTTGCCCTTTAGCTCAAGGTCGACCCCGATACAAGGAATACTGCTCATATCCAGATCGCGGATGGTAGGCTCCATCTTTTGCCCGGAAATAATGACACATCCATCCACATTAAAATGAACAGATCGAGCGAAATAATCGCCGCTGCTGATGAATTTCTCGTTGGAAAAGAAAATGAGATCGTAGCCCAGAACGCCCATCTGCTTTTTAAAGGAATTTAGCACTTCTACGAAAAAGGGATGGGTAAATTCGACATTAAGCTCGCCAGCAAAAATAACCCCGATCAGGTTCGACTTCTTCGTTGCGAGTGTCTTGGCGGAGTTGGAAGGTGAATATCCGGTTTGTTCGATGATCTCCAAAACTCTTTGCTTGGTTTTTTCGGAAACATCGCTGTAATTGTTCATAATTTTCGAAACAGTCGAGACAGAAACGCCGGCCATTTCGGCAATCATTTTGATATTCATAGTTAATAAAGCCACCCTCCGCTAAATAGTTGAAATTTGAGAAAAAGACTGTTCTAGAGCGGTTATTTGCGAGTTATTATGAATAGGGTGAATGAAAATTCAATTATTTTCAGTCTATTATTATTGCCGAAACAAGTCAAATATATATTTCACTATGCAGATTTATTCCAAAATAATCTATGTAAAAAAATTCAAAATTACATCTTTACAAAAATAGAAAACTAAGCAACAATAGCATTGTCGAAACCGATTTCGATTTTTCGCTTGAATTACGAATATTACGAAATTCGAGGAGTGATGTTTAGGATGAAAAGGAATTTCACAGCAGCGCTTGCTGCTATGCTCCTTGTCACCGGGCTGCTATCACCGGTTGGGAGCATGAATGCTTCAGCGGCAGAGGCGTTAAAGGAAAACTCACCTGATTCAGCGGCAACGAAAGTGGAAAATGAACCAATCAATGCATTGAAAGCGTTTACTGATGTATCTCCAAGTCATTGGGCCGCAGGCCCATTACAGCGTTGGAGCGCAAATGGGATCATAAGCGGATATGACGACGGGTCGTTTCGTCCGGGTAAGGAAGTCACGAAGGCAGAATTCGCAGCTATTATGAATCGTATATTTAATTATCAGGAGCAATCGGATAAGGTTCCCGCTGATGTCCAGGCTACAGACTGGTATAAAAATGATATAGCCAAAGGGATTGCAGCTGGATATTTAAGCAGTGATCAGAAGAACAATATTTATCCTTCAAAAGCACTTTCGCGCGCTGAGGCGGCGTTAGCCTTGGAGAAAGTGTTTCGTTTCAATGCAGACAAAAGCAGTACAGCAGCATTCACCGATCTGAACGGAGTCAGCGATGAAACCGCAAAAGCAATAGCTGTTCTATCGAGTGCAGGTTTTGTAAAAGGATATCCTGGAGGTTTGTTTAAGCCAGATGGTGGGATCACCCGTGCAGAGTTAGCTCAGTTGGCTGATCGAATGGTTTCGGGACTCCTCCTGAAATCAGGAGAGACTTCACTAGGAACAGTTAAGGGCAATGTAGTCATAAATCGGGCTGATGTGATTCTTAAAGACACGGTCATCCAAGGTAATCTTTATCTAACCGAGGGGGTAGCTGACGGGAATGCAAAGCTTGAAGGTGTAAAGGTAACAGGGACTACTTTTGTACGCGGGGGCGGCGAGCAAAGTATCGGCTTACACCATACTTCTCTTGGACTGCTTCAAGTAGCCAAGCCTAATGGTAAGGTTCGGATTTATGCCAGCGGGTCAACAGCTGTGGGTACTGTGCAGCTGCTATCTGGGGCAATCTTGGAAGAAAGCAGCGATCTTACCGGGGCAGGGTTTGGGGATGTTGAGATGGATGTCGTTCCTCACAATATTTCGCTTCGCGGAACATTTGGAGCGGTTCGTTCGGCAGACTCAGCAGTCAGCGGTTCTTTGTTAAGAATCCTTGGAACTGTCGGCAGCCTTACTCTGGGAAGTCCGACCCAATTAACATTGGAGAACAATTCACAAGTGGCGGCACTAATCCTATCTGCGAGCGCTGGAGGTACAACAATTCAAGGCAGCGGAAGCGTAACCACAATAGATAACAAAGCCGATGGAGTAACGATTGGCGGTGTAGCATTAAAAAAAGGAAACACTGGCAAAACAACATTGCCAATAGCAAGCTCAGCGCCAAGCAGTTCGGGGAATGTAGGTCCAATATCAACGCCAAACTCTACACCTGAAGCAACGGCGACACCTACGGCAACTGCTACGCCAACCGAAACACCAACAGCGACACCAACACCAACCGAAACACCGACACCGACACCGACACCGACACCAACACCAACACCAACACCAACACCAACCGAAACACCGACACCGACACCGACACCGACACCAACACCAACACCAACACCAACACCAACACCAACACCGACACCGACACCGACACCGACACCGACACCGACACCGACACCGACACCGACACCGACACCGACACCGACACCGACACCGACACCGACACCGACACCAACAGCCACACCGACACCAACACCGACACCGACACCGACACCGACACCGACACCGACACCGACACCGACACCGACACCAACACCAACACCAACACCAACACCAACACCAACCACTGATCCGTGGACACTGGTGTGGGGGGATGAGTTTGATGATGGAGAGATTGATGCTACAAAGTGGACCTATGACCTTGGAGATGGTTCGCAATACAACAATCCAGGTTGGGGAAACAATGAGAAGCAGTGGTATACCAACGATGAGAAGAATGTAAAGGAACAGGACGGTAACCTGATCATTACGGCCCACAAAGAAGAAAAAGCTGGCAAACAATATACTTCTACACGGATTAAGACTAAAGGGTTGTTTAGTAAGAAATATGGGAAATTTGAAATTCGGGCCAAAGCACCTACTGGAAAAGGGTACTGGCCGGCGATCTGGATGCTGCCGGAGAACGATGTGTACGGGACTTGGGCTGCTTCCGGTGAGCTTGATATTATGGAAGGCTGGGGCAGTCGTCCAGACACGGTAGCGGGGACGATTCATTACGGCGGTATGGCGCCGAACAATGTATACTCCGGCAAAGAATATGTATTTCCGGATAACGCTACGATTGAGCAGTTCCATACGTACTCTATTGAGTGGGAGCCGGGCGAAATTCGCTGGTATGTGGATGGTGAATTATATTCGACCAAAAATGACTGGTACAGCATCAGCAATGGGCAGCCTGCCAATAATGTGTATCCAGCGCCGTTTAATCAGAAGTTCCATTTGCTGATGAATCTGGCCGTAGGCGGTAACTTTGATGGTGATCCGACTAGCGAAACCGTATTTCCAAAATCGATGGAGATTGATTACGTTAGAGTCTACGAGCTGACAGGTCGTGAGTACCGCGAGCCTATTCCAGTTACACTGGAGAAGGAAGCCTATCCAGAAGGCTCCAAGCTTGCACTGGCAGACGGCAACATGGTTTATAACAACAATTATTCGGAGCAGGTGCCGGGGGATGGCGGTATGGGAATCCCGAATACCGCACATTGGGCACTTTATAAAGAGGCAGGGGCTGAGGCTACGGTTTCTACCGTTCCTATTGGGGAGCGCAATTATGTGAAGGTAGATATCAGCAGTGGGGGCGGGAATTTTTATTCGATTCAACCCCAAGCTATCGTATCTATAGCTAAAGGCAGGTTCTATAAACTCAGCTTCGATGCCAAAACCGATATGTCCCGCAGTATGAGCGTTCGGTTAACAGGTGGAGAATCTCGTGGATTTGCAGCGTATTCTCCATCGCTTAAGGTAGATCTAACTTCAGCGATGACGCATTACGAAACGATGTTTCAAATGAAGGAGAACTCAGATATTGCTGCACGCGTCGAGTTCAACGTGGGTACCAATACTTCACCGGTATGGTTTGGTAATGTCAGATTAGAAGAGATTGAGAATATTCAATTCCCGCATGATAGTGCGAAGGAACCGCTGGCCAACGGTAATCATCTGTACAATGGTACTTTCGATATTGGGGAACCCAATCGGATGAGTTATTGGCATACGGAAGCAGCTGGTGGTGCCACGGTAGAATCAAACGTTAATGACGCTGGCCAGTTAAAGCTGCAGATTGGCGGCAGTGAAAATGGTGAGGTTCGGTTACTTCAGAAGGGGATTCAGCTCATTCAAGGGCAGGACTACGAGGTTACCTTCAATGTTTCAGTCTCCTCTGCACGCACAGGAACGGTCCAACTACTAGCAAAAGACGGAAGTGTACAGGCAGAACAAACGGTTAGCTTAAGCGAAGGTGAGCAAAAAATTAAAGCCACCTTTATCAATCTTGCAGGTGCAACCGATCATGAAGGACAATTCGTATTATTGTTAAACGGGGCAGCGGATACAGTCGTTCTGGATAACTTCCAGATGATACGTACTAGCTTCTATTTTGATCCATCGCTAATATATTACCCGCTCCTGAATGGTGAATTTAACTTTGGGTTTAGCGCCTGGGATCGCCTGTTGACAGAGCAGGGTGGTCAGAGCAGCGCTACGGTTGCAGATGGAGCAGCAAAATTTAGCATTACGAATACCGGCAGTCAGGCGTATTCTGTAATGTTGTTTCAGAACAACTTGAAAGCTGCTGCTGGAATGGATTATGTGGTTGAATTTGATGCCAGTTCAACCGTAATCCGCAAAATCGGGGTGAACGTAGAAAATGGTACGTATCAGGCCTCATTCAGCAATATTGTGGAGGTAACGCCGGAGACGAATCATTACAGATTCGAATTCCGGCAAGGCAGCAAGGATACATTGTCTCTTAAATTCCTGCTTGGGAAGGTTGAGGGGATTAGTATTCCTCAAAACCATGATATTATCATTGACAATGTGAAATTTGAGATCAAAAATGCACCGGCCAAACCGCAGGAGCTGCTAAGCGACAGCAGCAATAACAGAGTTTCGCAACCGATTGAGCTTACTTTTATCGATAATGAAAATTGGCGGAATCAAATCATGGCGGTAAAGGTTAACGGTACAACACTTAATGCAGAGCAGTACACTATTGAACCGGGAAAAATCACAATTGAAGCAGCAGTATTTCCGGCAGAAGGAAGTTATACCATTACTGTTGAGGCTGAACATTATGTTACTGCAACTGTCGCGCAGACTATTCTAGCTAATGATAACAATCTAGTTATCAATGGTTCGTTTGGCAGCGATAAGACGGGCTGGACTACATGGTCCGGAGAAGGTGGCGTCTCCGCGTTTAATGTGAAGGATGGCGTAGCTGAAATCCTGATTACGTCGGCCGGATGGGAAGCGTGGCATACACAATTTTTCCAAGAGGGTATTCCACTGGAGGGCGGAAAAACATATGAGGTGAGCTTCAAAGCAAAATCAACGGTTCCGCGCCAAATTGTGTTAGAATACTCCAATACTTCAGCTGCTTCCGCGCAAGCTAAGTTTGATATTCATGCGGATTGGGCTACTTATACAGCACAATTTACGGTGTCGAACAGCAACCCGCTGAAGCTTAATTATCTGATCGGCAAAACGCTGGGCGCTGATCCTGCGGCTAACAATACGCCGCATACGATTTCTTTTGACGATATTGTGGTCAGGGAGGTACAAGGGGGTCCACCAGTAATACCGCCAAGCGGTACGCTGGATAATGGAACCTTCGATGTAGATGCAACGGGCTGGAGCCAGTATTTTGACGGAATCGGATCTGCTTCTGTTCAAGAGGGGGAATTTGCTATCAACTTAACAGGTACCGGGCAAGCCCCTTATAGCGCACAGGTGGATTACGAAAATCTCAAGCTCGTTCAGGGAAAAACGTACACCTTGAAGTTTAAAGCTCGTTCTACAGTAAACCGCAATATTCAGGTAGCTGTGGAGCATAAAGGCGGGGACTACACCAAATATATGGAAGCTGAGCTTGTAGCCTTGACCCAGAATATGGACGAATACAGCTACACTTTTACAATGAATGGGGCAACAGACGCTGGTGTTCATCTGGTGTTTTTGCTAGGGCTTATAGATGGGAATAGTACGGAGACGAATAGTGAAATTAGCGCGGGCAGTACAATTTATTTGGATGATGTAAGCTTGATCGAAGGGTAAACGAAAAAAACGGCAGTGTTTTCCTTTTACAGGAGCACTGTCGTTTTTTTGTGTGTTTTTTGTGGGTTTGATTTAAGTTTCTTTAGGGATAAATTCAAAAATTTTGCCACTCTCAAAAGATTCTATTAGTTTCAGCAACCAGCGGTAGTAGTTAATGGATTCAGTTATTTTTTCTTCATCTGTATTTAAGAGCTGCATAAGTTTACTATCGTCACTATACTCTTTTTTCATATCGTTAATTTCTGCAAGTGATTTCGCTAGTGAGATCATATTACCTTCGACGGCTTTTCTCCATTTAATAGAGAAGTAATCACTGAAGTTCTGATGCCAGTCAGGCACAGTGGTGAACAAGTCTTTGCGCGTCCCTCTCCCCCATACTTTGTCGATCATTTTCAGATCTAGAAGGGTACGGACTCCCGTACTCATGGACGTTTTACTCATTCCCATTGTTTTGCTGAGCTCATCCAGTGTTACTGGACCTTGATTGAAGTACATATAACCGTATAAATGTCCAATAGACAAGGTAATGCCATACAGATCCATGTTTTTGCCGATAGAATCGATCACACGTTCACGGGCTTTACTAATCTTCTCTATTTGTTCGGGCGTAAGCCCTTCTAAATCGTTCATGATGTCCCTCCTGAGGAATAGGTCGATAGACTGCAACCTTATACAATGTATTGTAATCAAATCCCCCTCCATAAGTAAAGAATTCATGAATAAAGGAATTTGGCGTAAAACAGAGTATTCCATACATAAAGTTCGTAAAGTTAAAACTGTACACTAATTTTTATCCGTATATGGTGTTTGCATGAATTTTCAATAGTCCGGTAAACTACTATAAGTGAACTAAACCCGGATAACATTTCGGGAGAAGGAGGACGGCATGGCTATTATAGAGGTGAAACAACTAACCAAAGTATTCGGTCATGATGCGGGACGCGCGATTCCTTTATTAGAGCAAGGGATGTCGAAGGAAAAAATTGCTCAGGAATTGAAGTTGACAGTCGGAGTCAACAAAGCCGAATTCAGCATTGAAGAAGGAGAAATATTCGTCATTATGGGTTTGTCCGGCAGCGGTAAGTCGACGCTGGTTCGTTTGTTGAACCGCTTGATTGAGCCTACAGGGGGGCAAGTTCTTTTTAAAGGGAAAGATGTTGTGAAAATGAATCCGGAGCAGCTGCGCCAATTCAGACGGAAGAACATCGGCATGGTGTTTCAGAAGTTCGCATTATTTCCACATCGAAGCGTACTGGAGAATGCAGCATACGGGCTTGAAGTTCAGGGCGTAGATAAAAAGAAAAGAACTGAACTGGCAACGGAAGCCTTGCATCTGGTAGGTCTGAAAGGTTGGGAGAATCATCGTCCTGATCAACTCAGTGGAGGGATGCAGCAGCGTGTTGGACTGGCACGGGGCCTTGCCAACGACCCGGATATCCTGCTTATGGATGAGGCATTTAGTGCACTGGATCCGCTTATTCGTAAAGACATGCAGCAAGAGCTGCTGGAATTACAGGCCAGAGTGAAGAAGACCATCGTGTTTATCACTCATGATCTAGACGAAGCTTTGCGGATTGGAGATCGGATCGCACTGATGAAGGACGGAGTCATTGTGCAAATTGGTACACCGGAAGAAATCCTCATCCAACCTGCCAATAAATATGTAGAGCGATTCGTGGAGGATGTGGACTTGTCTAAGGTATTGACTGCAGCTCATGTAATGCGTCAGCCGGAAACAGTCAGACCTGAACGCGGGCCTCGGGTAGCGCTTCAATTAATGCGTGACAGTGGTATATTCAGTCTGTATGTAGTGGACAAGGAAAATAAGCTTCTGGGTGTTATTACAGCTGAGGATGCCCTTAAGGCACTGAATGATAATAAATCTATTCTGGAAGTAACGCGGAGAGAAATCCCACGTGTACAACCGGAAACGCTACTCAATGATTTCTTTGAATTAATATCTGAGACACATTTGCCTGTAGCCGTCGTAGATGAAGCGGATAAATTGAAGGGTATTGTGATTAAAGGAGCCGTTCTTTCCGCACTCGCCGGCAACGCGGTACCGGAAGGAGGATTATAATGGACATTCCTAAACTGCCTTTGGGAAAGGCACTCGAGTGGTTGGAAAATTGGCTGACGACTTATTGTGGGCCCCTGTTTGACTTCATCCATTCGATTATCGGTGGTATGGTGGCTGGCATTGAAAATGCACTTACCTTCCTGCCAGCACTAGTACTTATCGTGCTTATTGCAGCTTTGTCTTATTGGATCGGTAAATGGCGCATGGCACTATTTGCGGTCATTGGGTTGCTTCTGATCGATAATCTTGGATTATGGGGACCTTCTATGCAGTCCTTGGCCCTTGTTCTAACCGCCTCGATATTGGCTGTAGTAATTGGTGTGCCGATTGGTATTTTATGTGCGCAGAGAAATACCGTTAGAAATATAGTTACGCCTATTTTGGACTTTATGCAGACGATGCCGGCTTTTGTATATTTATTGCCAGCGGTATCCTTTTTCTCACTGGGCGTAGTTCCAGGGGTTATTGCTTCGATTATTTTTGCAATTCCGCCAACGATTCGCTTGACCAATCTCGGAATTCGTCAGGTTTCGGAGGAACTGGTGGAGGCAGCAGATGCTTTCGGATCGACACCTACTCAGAAATTGGTTAAATTGCAGCTTCCAATCGCTTTACCAACAATTATGGCAGGTGTGAACCAGACCATTATGTTGTCACTGTCAATGGTTGTTATCTCATCGATGATTGGTGCACAGGGCGTGGGTGCCTATGTATACCGTGCGGTATCACAGGCTAAGACAGGAGACGGATTCGAAGCAGGGATTGCGATCGTTATTATCGCCATTCTGCTGGACCGTTTGACACAGAACGCACTAAAACCAAAACAAAGATAGGAGTTTTAAATAAATGAAGAAGAAAAATATAGGGGTATTCCTGTTAGTTATTATGATGATTGCTGTTATTGCTGGATGTTCCTCATCAAGTAAAGAGAAGGTAAAATTAGCATATGTAGCATGGGATTCGGAAATTGCGAGTACTTATGTAGTAAAGGAAGTACTTGAAACTAAGCTTGGAGCTACCGTTGAAATGCTGCAGGTAGATGCTGGTCCAATGTGGGCTGGGGTTGCAGACGGTAGTGCGGATGGAATGGTTGCAGCTTGGCTGCCAAGCACCCATGCGGCTTATTTAGAGAAGTACGGTGCAAAAATTGAAGATTTGGATGCAAATCTAAACGGGACTAAGGTTGGCTTGGCTGTTCCGGCCTATATGGATATTAACTCTATTGAAGACTTGAAGAACAGTGATATGGCAGCAAAGCTGAACAATCGCATTATCGGCATTGAGCCAGGTGCCGGCATTATGACAACCACAGAAAAAGCTATCGCTGAATATGATCTTAGCGATTACACACTTCTTGAAAGCTCATCCGCAGCGATGGCTCAGGAACTGCAAAAGGCTTATGACAACAACGAACCAATCGTTGTTACAGGCTGGACACCGCACTGGATGTTCGCCAATATGGATCTGAAATATCTGGAAGATCCAAAAGGGGTTTACGGTGCGGATGAACAGATCCACACGATGGTTCGCCAAGGTCTGAAAGATGACATGCCGAATGTCTACAAATTCCTGGATCAATTCGAATGGACAGCAGAAGATATGGCCAAAGTAATGATTGAGGTTCAGGGTGGCAAGTCACCAGAAGAAGCCGCTAAAACTTGGGTGGAGAGCAATCCGGATAAAGTGAATGCTTGGGTTGCAGGTATAGAATTGTAAGTAGATTAAAAACTGTGTTATGATGTGAAGAATAAATGGAAACAAAAATGTAACTTGTACGCTAACTACTGTTCTTTACACATTACACTTCATAAGCAAGCTCATTCAATAAAACACCCCGTAAGGGGTGTTTTTCTTGGGAATATAAGCAAAGCATTACAAGCTCTTAGTGTACCCTGCTTATATTTCAATAAGAATGGATACCTAGTTTACACACTTAGACTTATGCTTTGTCAAAGTAAATCAGGAGGCAGCTGCTGCAAGGAGTCAAGAGAGGAGACTGCTTCATGACAGAGACCATAAATACCTGGATTGATTGGCTGCTGCAAACGCTGGGCCTTAGCGGGCCATCTATTTTATTCGTGACCATCCCGCTTGCACTTTTGCAGAGTATATTAGGATTTTTTCCATTCGTAATTTTGATCGTGCTGCATGTCTCTGTTTTTAACGTAATTGGAGGTATGCTGATCAGTTGGCTGGCCTGCAATCTGGGCGGAATACTGATGTATTTTCTCATTCGGCGATATCTGTATAACTGGTTTGACCGAAAATGGAGAAGCAAACTGAAGCGCTATGATAAATGGCAACGTTACTTGGATCGATATGGGATTTGGACACTGGTGCTATTGCGTACGATCCCGATTATTCCGAATAATGTAATCAATTTCATGTCTGCTGTTTCACCGATTAAAGCCTCATCTTTTATATGGGGAACCGTACTTGGTAATTTGTCTTATATATGGTTATTCGGTACGATCGGATCCACCCTAATTGTTCCGCGTGAAGAATGGAATGGTTATCTTACCTGGTATGCGGTGTTTATAGCTATTCTCATTGGCATCTTTATTCGGCGTCATTGGGACCATTTGCAGGAGGATAAGCGGAGCAGAATGCACTAATATCATCTTCCCAGTTCATGATCTAAAGGATGAAGAACGTTACTTCAGGCGCAGTTTGCCGGAGGGAACGTTCTTCTTTTTTGTCCTCTTAGCGAATACCTTAAATTAAGTGGAGGTGGCTTGACCTCTGCGTAAGGCGGGAGGGACTATTGCAATGGGCAGATTGAAAAAATGGGGGAACCGAAGGCTGAGAATACCTGATCTAGGCCATTTTCGGCTGCCAAAAATAAATGGGGACACGAATCGGAGATTCTCAGCGAGAAGCTCTGCATTCAAGTCAAAACCCAGCCGGGCAGCGGTTAGGCCGCAGCGTACGCGCTTTGAAGCCAAACGTAGCAAAGGCCGCTTTAGGTTATCCAGCCGGCCAGAGAGTAAGGTAACGGTTGCAGGCGGAAGAACACATAAGCCAAGAAGCCGACGCAAATTTTGGCTGATAGCCTCCTTAGTAATACTTGTGCTGGTGCTGCAATCCTTGCGCTATGTGGAGCTGCATATGAAGCCGCCCATCCTGCATTTAGCACAAATACGTGTGAAGCAAATCGCTACGGAATCGATTAACAAGGCGATTACCTCTCAGGTTGCGAATGGAGGGAATGCGGAAGAGTTAATTGATTGGAAGACGGATAAGAACGGGAAAATATCAGGGTTCATGCTCAACTACGCGGAGCATATGCGTATTACTTCGCAAGCGGCACAGGTCATTCAGTCTACGCTGCAGGAATTGCATAATCGAACAGAATATATTCCGCTGGGGCAAGCGCTGGGCAGTCCCCTTATTGCTTCTTATGGACCCGATATTCCGATCAAGATTGAACCACAAGGTGCGGTTAAGGTTGAACTCAGCACCCGCCAGCAAAACGCTGGGATCAATATGATTCTGGTCGAGGTATACATTCATATTGTGACAGAGGTTGCAGTCGTCATTCCTTTTGATATGGAGCCGCAGGTAGTGGATACAGAAATTCCTGTGTCTTATCTGATGGTTGTTGGAGATGTACCTATGTATTATTACGATAATCAAGGTCAACCTGTGGGGGCTAACGGCAGCAGTGCTCCGGGAATTGCCATTCCTGCTCCAGCTGTAGGCGGGGATAAGAGTGGAGTAGTGGATCAGGGCAAGGATACCTCCAGTAACAGTCAGAAAGATAACAGCTCGTCTCCAGCGGCAACCGATCCCGCGAGTACGGGTGCAGAGCATACGGAAGAAGACAAAGGCGCGGGCGGAGGAAATTAAGGGGATATCATGCTTCAGTGCTCATAGACTATAGGTAGAACAGCTTTAATAAATGGAGCGTGAATCCTAATGTCGCAAGAATCTCTGAATGTGGAACGCTTGGCGGGAAGGTATGGGTTCTTGGAGCGCACGGGACTACTTCCACTGCCGAGTAAAGATGGGCTTACCCTTGTAGTTGAGCTAAGCCGCCTGGAATGTGCCGCAGCTTGCTTACCCTTGCTGCTGCTCCATTCTGGAGAGTCTGTGCGCATTATTGCTGTGGCGATGACTCCTGATTTTCCTATGGAAACTTTAGCGGGACAGTTCTCACCGGAGCAGTCGATTCTCTTTCTTCCTTATGAAAAGGAGGAGTACATGCCTAACCAGGCTTTGGCACAGATCGAAACCAGTTTCGCGGTTTTGCTTGAAGATTCGATCATGGTATCGCCTGGCTGGCTAAGTGAGCTATTGTGGGTTCCTTTTGATGACGCTGCAGTTAAGGTGGTGGCCCCTCGCTCTTCAACCGAAAGAGGGGAAGGGAAGAAACGTCTTCACTTCGGCACCTATGATGAGTTTGCTGCTCATGTAAGCTACAGTCTTGGCCGGCATCAAGGAGAATGGCGAGAGATGGATGTACTAACGGGTTCTTGCCTCCTGTTCTCTAAAGAGCTGCTTCAGCGTATTGGAGGGTTGGACACCTCGCTTCAAGCGCGGCCTCTTATGATTGCCGATTGGTGTCTTCGAGCCCGGCAGTCTGGAGCCAAGCTGGCGCTAAGTGATGCTGTGTATGTTCATGCTATACATTCACTTGATAGGGGCCAGAGAAGGCTGAACGGACCAACACTTGCGGATGGCTGGCAGGCGTACAGTACAAAATGGGCGCTGGAAGATGTCTTAGAAGCCGAAGAACATCTTGTACCGAAGAATGGATTCTTACAATCAACACAACCTGTTATTCCACTCGGTAAGGCATCCTTGACAACGCCATTAGTGACGGCGATTGTTTATTGCGAAGAGGATGGGAATGGGGACCCTCTTCCGCAGGAATGGGCAGCTACACAGGAGCAGCAGAGCTACAAGAATATTCGCTGGATCTGGATCAAGGACAGCTGGATGAACACAGCTCCCGGCTTGCCAGTAAATGAACAGGATGTAGTGATTACAGTTCGTGGTCAAGAGGCTTGGCTGCGGGCTTTGAGGAATGCATCTGCATTATTTGAGAGTGAGATAACTGTGTATTTATCAGACTCTATCAGATATGAGAAATATTACGTTGAACGGGTAGTGAAGGCGATCACCCAAGGTTCCGCAGATCTGATCGTTAGTTTATCTACGGATATGGACGAAGAGGTGGGGCGGTTGCTTAGGGGGGACCCTTCGGGAATTGTTTTTCCATTACAGCGAGTTGCTCATAAAGGCGGGAATGTGCCTGGAGTGATTACCTGTAAGGCGTCTACTTCGCACCAATTGCAGCTTCACCCTGAAGCTTCACTAACTATAGGTTATGTGGGGGATTTGTCCGAACCGCAGGGGAAAAAGGCAGATAGGAGCAGGGGCAAGGAGGCGCAATCATGAAATATTTAATTCTGAGCAGAGGCTCCTGGGAGGAATACGAATATAAAAGACTGTTGGATCTTCTGCCCGAGCGGGAAGAGGTCTGTTTTGCCGGAAGAATGACTCTTGAGCAGCAGACTAACAGCCAGATCAAGCCAGTAATGATCGCGGATATTCATACTCTCAAGGCGAGGGAGTACACACTTCTGGTCTCTTCTCCCTATTGGCTGCCCGAGGTTCTTTCTTTGCAAGCGGGATATATAGTGGCTTTGTTAGAGCGCTGTCCGGAAGAAGAAAATAAGGTCTTATGGGATAAATACAGCGGCTTGCTTGGAGCAAAGGCCGATCTAGTAGGAACCCGATCAGAACGGATCTATTTGGAGCAGAGCTTGTGCAGGGAGAATATTATTTATCTCGACGGGGATCAGCAGGAATCCTATGGAGTTGTATGTCAGCGCGAGCGGATTTATTTTCTGACAGATTATGAAGTGTTATGGAGTAAGGCGATTGGGAGCTTATGGCAGGAGGAGCCCCTCCTTGCTAAGGACTGGTTTAGGATTCAACTCCAGCTTAGGGCGGATTATTATACTTCGATGTGCGCCAAGCTGCCCAGCCAGCCTGTTGTACATTATTTGGCAGCATCTTATTTGTATTTGCTTGGGGACTCCACAGCGAATCGATATCTGGCGCAATCCTTTGAGTTAATGGTTCTGTATGAATATTTGAATTGCCTTATTTCACACTTCCGGTTTTTTTCTGCAATAGAAGCCAAGACAGGGAATCTGGAAACGGCGGTCCGCCAATTTGCGATTACAGCATTTACCGCAGAGGAGAAGCAAGCAGTAGAAAGGATGGAGGGCTGGCTCCATTCCGGGCAGGATGAACTGGTTCGTGCGGAGTTGTTCCACCGGAATGAGGATGAGGCAGCGGCGGTAAGAATTTTAAGTCCGCTAACTTCTCCCGAGGCAAAAGCGTTGCTGGTGCAAAATTATGTTCGGACTTTTCAATGGGAAAAGGCAATAGTGCTGCAACATGAGCAGGAAGAAAATGTGGATGAAGCCATGGAAGGCACCATACACTTGCTGTATGGCAGGCGGCACGAGGCCATTCGCAGCTTTTTAAATGCAGGAGGGCAAGACAATCAGGCATGGCCACTTTTGTCAGAGATGGCAGATCTCGAAGAGGCTGTAAGACGATTGAGAAGGAGAGTGGAGGATGAGTAGTCATAGAGGGCCACTCCGCAAAACATCAGGCAACCGTCTGACCGCTATTATGCAGGTTAGGAACGAAGCCGGAAGGTATTTAGAGCAGGTGCTGGAGGAATTAAGTGAGTTCGTGGATGATATTGTGATCGTGGATGATGGAAGTACAGATCATACGGCTCAGTTATGTCTCTCTTTTGCTAAAGTTAAGAAGCTCGTAACCCTGCAAAGCTCTTTGTTTAACCGTGAATGGGAGCTACGGCAAACATTGTGGGAGCTGGCGGTATCTACGAATCCGGATTGGCTGCTGTCTGTGGATGCCGATGAATTCTATGAAGAGTCTGCTAAACGGGAGATGAGGCGACTCATCAATCAGGATGTGTATGACTGGGTATCCTTCCGATTATTTGATTTTTGGGGTGGCACCACACATTACCGTGAAGATGAGCATTGGAATATCCACACGAAGCATACCCGTACACTAGTCCGGTATTTGCCGAACTTTCATTATTTTTTTCCGAAAATGGATCATCATGTGCCAAGACTTCCGCTCTCTTATTCGGTATTGCCGGGGTTTCTTACCGAGCTGCGTGTGAAACATTATGGTTGGGCGATATCCCCTGAGGAGCTTCGGCGAAAATACTCGCGTTACCTGGAGCTTGATCCAGAGGGGCGCTGGGGTAGTCTGGAGCAGTACGAATCTATCCTTGATGAGCAGCCCCATCTGGTGGAATGGCAAGAGGAGCTTTGAAATCCGCATCTGATCTGCCAACCGGCTAAGTCCGGCTGGCAGATCTCAGAAGCAGCGCAGATGGGATATGAGCTGATGGTATCCCTTGCGGATATACTTCTGCTGCGAGCTGCAGCTTGTAATAAGCGAGGCTCACGGCTGCGGTAGCCCCCCCGACTCTACGCAAAGCGGCTTCATCCTCTACATGAAGGATGGGCATCTCTCCGCAGGAGTAGGATATCGCAGCGTATAAATGCCACTCGGTACAGTCCGCAGGCGTATGATATTGAGGGTGCTTGCTGACATAAATAGAGCACCATTGTTTTTTTATGGAGGTAGGGGCTTCGAGTAATCCGTAGAGTAAGGGCTGCGGCAGACTGGACCATTGTAAGGAAGATCCTTCCGAATGGCGATAAAGTGTCAATAAACTATTCCAAGCACCAGTCTGAAGCAGCAATTGTGCTGCATAGTTGAGATCCGAAAGATCAGCTTTAAGTCTATAATTCCCCGCTAAAATATGATGGATCGATAAAATCCCCGGTCTGTAAGGCAATAGACAGACAAGCCAGCGCATGGCAGACTCAGTATCTCCAATACGGCAAGAGAAAGCCCACAGGTAGCCAAGTACAAAGGATCGGTTGGAAAGATGGGAAGGATCATGAAGCAGCTGTTCAAGCGGTGCGAGTGTCTGAAAATGTTCCGGTTGATTGTTTATTTCCAGAATCGCCTGCAATGCAGCCTGAACAGATGAGGGTAACTGGCTGGCTGTAGAAAGCTCAGCTTGCCATTCCGGATCGCGGGCATTGAGCGCTGCGGGCAGAAGATAACTCAAAGTATCAGGAGATAAAGAGTGAAGATAGTTGTGGGTCAATGCTCGTAGTTGTGCCTTCTCTCCAGATAGAAGGCTTAGTGGGACGAGTTCTTTCCACGCTTCGCTATAATCAGGCTTATGTTGTATAGCAGCCTCGTAATGTCTCCACGCATCCGGATATTGGTATAACTTCTCACAGACTCTTCCGGCTAGTAGTTCTGTCCGATACGTTCCACTGCCTGAGGAAGAAGGGTATTTCTGTGCTGTATTCCCGCTCTGAAGTGCGTTCTCCAAGAAGTGCTTGGCTGAGCTGAGCTTCCCTTGTTCCAGTAATAGGAGGGCATAGCTTTCTAATAAATCCGTGAAATCAGGAAAAAGACCGCTCCCCGTACGAAAAACTTCCTCGGCTTCCTGCTTTCGGTCACATAGTTGTAAGGCGTACGCCGTCTTAAGGTAAATATCTGAGACATAACCGGAAGGGGCTGGAACATCGGTGAGCAGCGGAAGGAGGATCTCTGCCGCTTCTTTATATTGACCCTGCTGATAATACTCTGCCCCTAACGCGTAACGAAGAAAAAGATGGTTCGGTTGAAGCCGCAGATCCCTGTTGATGAGTGCTAAATTGCGGTTATATTTATTTTTACGCAGCAGTTCATCTTCTAAATATCCGTAGTGGAAAATACGCAAATCTGCATAAGCGATCTCCCCCGCTGGAAGCTCCCAAATGCTGCTGGCAATCTCCTCATGAATACTTCCGCGAAAAATAATTCTTTTATCATTTTTGAATAATCGACAGACATGATCTGTAACAAAATCCGCTTCAGGTATTTCACCGACATAGTGGATAATGGGCAGCCAATACCCATGAATATACTCGGCACCAAGCAAGGGCTGGAGCAGCTCCTCACTCCAATGATCCACAGCCTCATCAGCATCCAGTACCAGAACCCAAGCGGAAGTTGCATACTCTAGGCTTATATTCCGCGCTTTGGCAAAATCATTTTCCCAAGGAATGTCGATAATCTTTGCACCGAACCTCTGAGCGATTTCTTTACTGTTATCCTCTGAGCCTGTATCCGCAATGATAATCTCAGACACTAGCCCGCGCACAGAGGATAAGCATTTCTCCAGATGGTTTGCCTCGTTCTTAATAATCATGCAAAGTGTGATATCCGGTGTGGTCATAGGAATACGTCCTTCCTAATCTGAAACTCTGGGCAGTGGAAGTGCGAGTCGCACTCTTTTAGCCGCTGGAGAATAGGGGGTTGAGGAAGTGAGGGAGGCAAGCAGACGATCCGCCAACAAAAGCTCCGAACGCCCTGGGTGATAGGCTGGGTTGAATAACGAGTCATTAGATGAGGACTGCCCTGTGGTCTTCATCAGCTGTTTTGCTGCCTCTTCACATCCCTCAATCCGCATTAAATCTAAGAGAAGTCCGCTTTTAACAGCTGTGTATTCGGGTAGATGAGCGTGAAGCCAGCCCGAAATTTCATTTTCGCGCTCAGCACATTTTAAGGCTCGGATCAGTCGGGTTATGATGGGCGTTGGCTCGGGATGAAGCTGAGCAGCTTTGGTATAACAGGCACAGGCTTCGGTCTCATCGCCTATTTCTTCGCATAACTGTCCCAGCAAATAAAATGTCAAATAAGATCCGAATCCGGACTCGGTATGGTAACCGGAAGGAGCTTCTCCAATGACTAAGGCTTGCAGCAATGCTGTTTTGGCCTCAGCTAGGGCCCCCATTTGAAACAGCAGCACACCTTTGATATGAGCCAAGTCAGGATAATCCGGATGTAAGGTTATCCCTGAGTCGCAAGCTTCCAGCGCCGCGTTGAAATCTTTTAATTCTGCCAGGCAGCGGATTTGATATTTGTGCAGCAGATGAACGTAACTTGTGTCGGGTGGAGCTTCGTTAAGTGATCTTTTGATATGCTCTAGAGCCGGTTGATATTCACTAAGCCGCATATATTCAACAGCCATATTGAAATGGTGAAAGGGGTCATTGGGATTTAACTTTAGCTGTTCCTTGAGCAGCTCTACATTTCGTTTGATCTTATCTTTTTTTGCTACTACGCCGTCTGCATAACCGTAATGATGGATGACTACGTTGCTTAAATGCATAGCTGCTTTGGGTGTAGCTCTTACGATCGTTTCTGCAATCTGTTCGTGGATGATGCCGCTGAAACGGTACTGCGGGCGGTTACGGAATAGCCGGATAATCGGATTAACAGTAATGGTCTGGGAAGCTGCGGTTAAACCTTTATGATTATGAATGCGCAGAAAAAAAGCTTCATACTCCAAATGCTCCGCACACAGCAACAGCTCCCCCTTACTTTTCGCATCCAGTTCCTCGTCTCCATCCAGAATGAGAATCCATTGTCCGTGGGCTTGCTGAAGACCCGCGTTGCGGGCAGCGGCAAAATCGCCATTCCAAGGATGGTGAACAACTTTAGCTCCAAAGCTTAGAGCAATTTGTAGCGTGGAGTCAGTAGAGCCAGTATCGACTACAATAATCTCATCGGCGACACCACGTACACTTTTTAAACATTGGTTTAGGTTATCTGCTTCGTTCTTAACGATCATGCATAGAGAAATCAGAGGTTTTTGGCTTGGCATGCTCATTTGGCTGTCCTCCCCTCACTCTGGCGGAAGCTCCATTGTGTGTGCCACGGTGTACGATTTAGTAAAAAGATGGATTTATGGATGGCACCAATATCCGTTTGCAGTGGACCATGAACGTTAGCTGCATCCAAGCTGTTCAGTGCCTCCTCCATGCTAAGCTTCGCTTGCTGAAGGTAACAGAGTGCTAAACCCACTCGGGCAGCCTCATGCTCAGGCATCTGCTCCAGCGCTTGTTGAAACCATTCACTGGCTTCCGTGTAATGCCCCTTGTCAAAGACCATCTCACCTATATAAAAAAGAACCTTCGCATCAGCCGCTTGATCGCTAACTAACCTGATAAAATGCTCACCGGCTGCATTCCTATTCCCTTCTTTATATAATGCTGCGGCTAATTCAGACCGAAAGGTAGGGAACAGCTTTATCAAAGCTTCGCTTAACGCGGGCTGGTGTAGTTTTACTGATTGTTCGATCAAATCTGAAATGAATGAGGAATGTAATGTTAATGAATCTACCTCTGCTTCAGCGGGATCTACCTTTTGTTGCTGGTGGCACTTCTGAATGTATTGCAGTCCGAAACGGAGTTCGTCTGGTGCATAGGTTAGCAGGTCATTGTGGAATTCTCCAAAAAGCGCCCAAGAGCAAATAGCCCAGAGGGTAGCCCACTTTTTCAGATATTCTAAATCATGGTTATCTTGCGTAGCTAAGGAGGTCATTTGTCTTATGGTTGCATAGGCGTCCTCTAGCTTGCCGGTGATCAGGAGTGAAGAGATCATCCAATTTGCCGTATCTAATTCCAAGGGAAAAGTGTCTCGGGATAAGTTAGTGATGGTCTCATTAGCATTTATCGCAAATAAGCTGTCAATGATTGCAGCTCGTTGGGCAGCATTAGTTGGGGGGACGAGTTGTATCAGCAAGCTGGCAATCTCCTCGTCGGGTACAGCTAAGCGTTGAAAAGCAGAAGCTATTCCCTGCAAGGCAGGCCTATATAAAGAGTGGTGTTGAAGCGCACGGTGGTAGAATCTCGCAGCGTCCTCCTGAAGCTCAAGCCGCTCTGAGATTAAGCCTAGTCGATAAAGTGGGCGGAAGGTGTTCATCCCTTGCTCAGATACATATTTTTGACTAACCTGATCTCCAGAAATGGATGCTGCACGCTGATAAGCTTGAAAAGCACGTTCTAACAAGCCTTGACTCTCCAAAGATTGGCCTAATAAAAAATGCAGGTCAGGGTAATCCTCATAACGCTCCAATTCAGGCAACAGCAAGGGATCTATGATATTGGTTTTTCCTTGAGTCAGATAAATTTTACAGAGATCTCTAATCATCGTAGGACGGTAAGAAGCTTCAAGTGGCACATGGTGAAGGGTCTGGCGAAGTAATGTCTCTGCTTCCTGAAGACGACCGTCCTGACAGCAGGTGACTGCTAAATTATACGAGTGAAAAGGATCTTCCGGTTGTTCGGCTAAAGCGAGTCGCAGCAGATGCTCATTGCGTTTGATTTTATTTTTTCGTGCCATGATTTCCGGCAAATATCCGAAGTGTTCAATCTCAATATCACTATGCACAATCGCCGAGATGTTATGTGATTTAAGAATTGCAGCGTCAATTCCTTCATGAATTCTTCCGCTATATCGATAACCCTGTCCATTTCGGAATATACGAACCGCACTGTGCTTTACCTTATCCTCAGGCCGAACGCCAAGCCAATTATCAATGTGTACTGTAAAAGCCTGAGCTTGCGTGTTTTGCAGGAGGCTGCGGAGTTCCGGAAGTGGAGTTTGCAGGCGTTCATCGGCATCAAGGACTAGAATCCAATCGGTATCCGCCTGATCGAGACCTTCGTTACGTGCTGCAGCAAAGTTTTCTGTCCATTCCCGTTGGAATACTCTAGCCCCGTGCGCTTGGGAAATAGCTATGGATTCGTCAGTAGAGCCTGTATCTATGATCACAATCTCGTCAACACCTGCTACGCTTGTGAGACAGTGGGGCAGAAGATCAGCTTCATTGTTAACGATGAGGTGGACGCCAAGCGTAATATTGTTCACGTTGTTTCCTCCTTGTTACATATGTAGAAGTAGAAATCAGCTTTTGCTATCAAAAGAAAAAGCGCATGGATATCCATGCACTCTTTCGTTACAACATATGATGGGCATCTGCATTACGTTCCCTGTGCGTTGAAACTTACATTGATTGTTGAGGCGGCCCCTGCATTCGTTGATTGATAGGATAAGCGTGTATATTTCAGGAATCTGGCTGGAACTATGACATCGATAGAACCTGCTGCTAAAGGATTATCTCCTGTGGTATCGACGAAATAGTTCGTTCCGTCAGCACTGATTTCTACTCGTGTGTTGACTGGGTTAGCTCCAGTGTTATTGATGAAAAAGGAATAGGTCCCCAATACGCTCGTAGTCACTGCTGGCAGTGGAGTATAGGCATTAGCAGTTGCAATACCCGTCGTCGTCTGTTCGATAAAGCTGCGTTGTGAAATAGAGGTCACACTACTGAGCGTACCAGCCGTAATGGTGGCTCCAAGCACGCTGGTAATGGTCCCGTTTAAGAGGTTGGTGACCGTACCTGCGGAGGACAGAGTACCCGCAGTGATCGTAGCTCCGAGCACGCTGGTAATGGTCCCGTTTAAGAGATTGGTGACCGTACCTGCGGAGGACAGAGTACCCGCAGTGATCGTAGCTCCAAGTACGCTGGTAATGGTCCCGTTTAGGAGGTTGGTGACCGTACCTGCTGAGGACAGAGTACCGGCTGTGATCGTAGCTCCAAGTACGCTGGTAATGGTCCCGTTTAAGAGATTGGTTACTGTACCTGCTGAGGACAAAGTACCCGCAGTGATGGTAGCTCCAAGTACGCTAGTAATAGTCCCGTTAAGAATGTTGGTAACCGTACCTGCGGAGGACAAAGTCCCCGCAGTGATGGTAGCTCCAAGTACGCTAGTAATCGTGCCTTCGAGAATGTTAGTAATGGTACCTGCTGAGGATAGGGTACCAGCTGTGATCGTAGCTCCTAGCACACTAGTAATGGTCCCGTTAAGGATATTGGTGACCGTACCTGCTGAGGACAAAGTCCCCGCGGTAATAGTTGCGCCTAGTACACTAGTAATGGTACCAGCCGTAATCGTAGCTCCGAGCACGCTAGTAATCGTGCCTTCGAGAATGTTAGTAATGGTACCTGCGGAAGACAAAGTACCCGCAGTGATGGTAGCTCCAAGTACGCTAGTAATAGTCCCGTTAAGAATGTTGGTAACCGTACCTGCGGAGGACAAAGTACCCGCAGTGATGGTAGCTCCGAGTACGCTAGTGATCGTCCCGTTAAGAATGTTGGTAACCGTACCTGCGGAAGACAAAGTACCCGCAGTGATGGTAGCTCCGAGTACGCTAGTGATCGTCCCGTTAAGAATGTTGGTAACCGTACCTGCGGAGGACAAAGTACCCGCAGTGATGGTAGCTCCGAGTACGCTAGTAATGGTCCCGTTAAGAATGTTGGTAACTGTTCCTGCTGAGGACAAAGTACCCGCAGTGATGGTAGCTCCGAGTATATTGGAAATCGTACCATCTAGGATAATTGTAGTTAGATTTCCGCCTGGATCTGTAGTGAGCGGATGATCAATCAGCGAGGCATCCCGGCCAAAAATAAGCGTTCGTAGATTATCGGGATTAGCTTGAAAAGAGCTGTAGTTAGGCAAAGTTCCTCGTCCCTCTCTTATAAAATTGTTAACTCATACCTATAGACTGGGCTTGGACGTATACATCAATTTTGCCTAAACCCGTTGACTGTTGCGTGGAGGCGGATATCCGAGTCCACTTTAAAAATCTGCTTGGCACTAGCACCTTCATTTCTTTTGCAGCCACGATCTCTTCTGAATCTATAAAAGAATCAAAACTGTTCGGACTAATCTCCAAGCGGACGCTAACAGGGTGGTCTCCTTGGTTCATAACTGCGTAAGAGATCATCGTTTTGGTTCCGCTTTTTTGCCAAGGCAGAGGTGAAATGGAGCTGGACACGGGGAATCCGATAAATTGATGCTCGGAAAATAAAGGACTGATCGTCACCTTACGGCGGTTTTTTCGACCTTTTGGAGGTGGAAATGATTGCGGATTTCTAGAACAATTCCCCTGTTTTTTTGAGTGTTTTATTTTGCTGCGCTTTTTTAGTTCCAGACCGTTATGGATTTCATTCACCTCCTACGGGTTTTCTGGAACCCTGTCCATAAAAGGACCCTAACCGTCGTTTGAGCCCTGAGCATCAATAAACCGCAGTTCAATAAGCCGCGAACCGTTAGGGACAATCCTTAGCCATTCGAATGGTGATAATAATATATGGTGAAAAATAAGAGGTGATTGGGCTGGGAAAGCAAAAATACGCACATTCCCAAACAACCTGTTACTTAGAGCGGCATAAAATAAGATAAGCTCAAGTACGGGGAGGATAGCGCATGCCAAACGATTCAGTCTTTAATCAGAGTAGCCAGCCACTCTTTACAGAACAAGTCAACACGTATGTTGCACCTGGTATAGATTCAGCTCCGGAGGGAGGAGCGGCTAAGGCGGGGCTATTGTTTGGAATCCCTTTTACTTCTACGGTAACGACTGCTGCACCGTTAGTTGTTCAGATTAGTAATCCGGCAGGCAGCGGACGTACATTGTATGTATCCCGTGTTGCAGCTAGCTCGGCAACAGCTGCTGTTAATTTATCTCTACTTAGGAACGCTACGGTCACCGGGACTACCGTTACACCGATAAATTTTAATTTTGGAAGTGCGTTAACCAGTGTGATGACGGCCAGAACCTCGACTGCTGCCCCTACGGGAGGGCCGGCCACTCTAGTATCTTTATTACTGGCAGCGGGGCCCGTCATTGTTGATTTTACTGGACAAATCGTTGTTCCTCCCGGAAATTCCATAACCACGTCCATCACGATTGCATCGGGAACTTCAGCAGCGACAACATCTATCAGTTGGTGGGAATATTAGAAATGGGAGGGGATAATCATGCCTAATCAATATGTGTTTAACGACAATGATCAACCTCTTTTTGTGGATATGGTCAATACCTTCCAATCTCCGGATATCAGCGCGCCACCTGAAATAAGTGCTTCGAAGGCTGCGGTCTTGTATTCTACCAACACATCCGCGTCTAGTTTGGTCGTACTTAGTCTTATTTCTGCAATTACTTCTATTCGGATTAGTAATGCTGCTGGTAGCGGGAAAACCGTATATATCTCACGTATTAGCGGCAGTATCGGCGGATCTTCTCTGCTATCGGCTATGTCTGGAAGCTTTACAATTGTAAAAGGAGGGACGCTAACCTCTCCTGCAACCTTGACACCAACCAATAATAATCTCGGAAGCGCGGCTACAAGTGCGATGACCGTTCAATCTTCAACAGCGGCAATTAGCGGGGGGACGACGCTTTACAATTATCAATTAGCTCCAGGCGCTTTCTCACAGAACTTTACGGGCAGCATCATCGTTCCGCCGGGGACTGCTATTTGTGCTAACGTAACTTCATCTAGCTCGGCTGTAGGTTTAACGATTACTTCTGCACTTGGTCTTCTTTGGTGGGAGCAATAGAGTTTATATTTTTTTTTGAACCTATAACGGTGGTAAACCTTGACATCATTTGGTTAAGGTTTTACATAGAAGGTTGGAATGAATAGAAAATAAAGGGGATTGGCATTATACAATAAAGTTGGAATTCAGTATGGAATGTGAAAAGAGGGACAATTATGGAAAGTTGTTTATTTATTCATGGCTTTACCGGAGGTGAGCATGAAATCTCTCCCTTGTCCCAGTTTATGGAGCAGCATAATTATCGTTCCAGAACATTTACCCTGAAGGGGCACGGGGGCAGCAGGAATGATCTACTGCATTCGGATCGACATGATTGGCAGCAAAGTGCTGAGGATGAATTAACAGAGCTGTTAAAGACAAATGACGGCGTTCATCTGATCGGTTTTTCAACCGGTGCTCTTATTGCTTCACATCTTTCCGTGCGCTATAAACCTTGGATTAAATCTCTCACTTTGTTGTCTACCCCTGTGTTTCCGCTGAATCCTGTAGAAATTATTAAGACCCTTGGGAGCTTTTCCATGCTAAAAACTTATATTAGTAAATTCAGTTCAACGCCTCCAAAAGCAACTCGAGAGTTCCAGCGATTGGTTCGTGAGAGCTTTTCTGTCTATCCGCATATTGAGACTCCAACCCTGATCGTGCAAGGAAAAAGAGATCATCTAGTGAAGACTAGAAGCGCCGATTACCTACGACATCATATGATCAAGGCGACCCAAAAACAGGTGCTGATGGTCGACAACAGTGGTCATATGGTGTGCCATTGTGAAGAGAAGGACCGAATTATGAATGAGGTCTTGCAGTTTATTCAGACGGCGGGACGCTGAACTCAAACAGTAAATATTCAACTCCAAGAGCTTCCTAAATAGGAACTCTTTTTTTGTTGTACATTTCAATTTTAAGGCTTGACAACGCGTCTGGAGTCATGGTAATTTTTAGTAGGGAAACCGGTTTCCCTAAAATTCGTTTGTTTCTATGCCAAAAACATCGCTGGAAAGGTCGTTTTTAATCCAAGAAGTAGGTTTTAGTGTGTTATGAATACGCTTTAATAAGAGAGGGAGATGCGCGCGATGAAACGTAAGTTATGGTACGTGCCCGTTCTGATTACATCTATTCTTCTTTCTACTGTGATTAATTTATTCGTCTTAGCGCCACAACAGGCAGATGCAGCCAGCATCGGTACGATTAACGAGAATGATACCATTTATCAGATTATGGTTGACCGGTTTAATGACGGGGACTCTTCCAACAATGCTACGGGAGCGGCAATTCGCTATGGCGAGAACTCTGAAGAAGATTTCCGTTATATGAAAGGCGGAGATTGGCAAGGAGTGATCGACAAGCTATCTTATATTAAAAATATGGGCTACACCGCGATCTGGATTTCCCCAGTGGCGGAGCCGCAAATGACGAATCGGGAGAACAATGGCAGTGGTAAAAACACGGCGTATCACGGGTACAACGTTAAGGACCCTAACGCAGCCAATCCCTACTTCGGTACAAAGGAGAAGCTGAAGGAGTTAGTGGATTCCGCACATGCGGTTGGCATCAAGGTGGTTATAGACGTTGTGCCAAACCATATCGGGGATTATATGCTGGGTACCCAAGCCTACTATGATATCCCTAGTCTGCAGCCAGCAGCTCCTTTCAATAACCCGGCTTGGTATCACCATAACGGAGATATCAACTGGTCTTTGGCAGACGGAAGATACGATCAATGGGCACAGGATTACTTAGAAAATCATGATCTAGGCGGACTGGATGACATTGACTTCGATGTCCCTGCTGCTAAAAAGGCCATATTTGATTCGATTAAAGGCTGGTTTGACTATACAGGGGCAGATGGTGCGCGTGTAGACGCAGCCAAGCTGATGAAGCCGACTGATATTGGTGAATTGCAAAATTATCTGGGGGTTAATACCTTTGGCGAGAATTTTGACGGCAATGCTGAATTTGTCTCGCGCTGGGTCGGCAACAACAAGGAGTGGGGCATGCTTGATTTCCCAATGTTCTTCTCCGTTCTAAATAGCTTCGCATATGGGCAGTCTTTTGACTCCAATATTAAAAGCACCTTGGCACAGGATTCCTACTATAACGGAAATGCCAATCACATGGTTACCTTTATCGACAATCATGACCGCAATCGTTTTCTCACAGAAGCTGGAGGAAGCGTAGATAAGCTGCAGAACGCTTTGAGTTTTATTTTTACAGTGCGTGGAACACCCGTTGTCTTCCAAGGTACGGAACAGAACAAAGGCAATGGTAACGGGCAGATTATGACGGGAGGCATCGCCGATACCTGGAACCGCTGGTCAATGGTGAAACGGGATGCAAACGGCAATGTAATAGAGAATTATTTTAATGAGAATGCCAGCACCTACAAGCACGTAGCCAAACTTAATGAGATTCGGAAAAATAATCCGGCACTCCGTACAGGCACTCAACGTGAAATGTGGTCTGCACAGAACTTATATGCTTTTTCACGTCGTATTGACACTGGAACTAATCTGGGGCAGGAAGTTATCTCCGTATTCAGTAATAAATCCAGCGGCTCGCAGACCGTTACCATTCCACTGCGTGCAGAGAGCAGCTTGGCAGTCGGGACGGTTCTTTATAACCAGTTGAACACTTCGGATACGGTAACCGTACAATCGGGTGGAGCAACTGGCAAGCAGATCACTGTAACCGTGGGTGCAAATGCAGCCAAAATCTATGCCAAACAACAGCTTCCTACAGATACAGTTGCTCCAACTGTACCCACTAACGTGACCGCAACCGTTCAAAATGCATCCAGTGCTTTAGTAAGCTGGACCGCTTCCACCGACAATGTAGGTGTGACCGGATATGAAATTTATCGCAACGGCGTAAAAGTGGGTACATCCGCAACTACTTCATATACGGATAACGGATTATCTGCCAGTACTACGTATGACTATACGGTAAAAGCATTGGATGCAGCAGGCAATCTATCCCTCCTTAGCGCGATTGCTTCAGTGACAACACCAGCGGGGAACAGTGTCACTATTTACTATAAGCAGGGCTATACCTCGCCTTATATTCATTATCGTCCTGCAGGAGGAACTTGGACGACATCACCGGGTGTGGCGATACCTGTCTCTGATGTAGCAGGCTACAACAAAATAACGATTAATATTGGCTCGGCCAGCCAGCTTGAAGCTTGCTTTAACAATGGCAGCGGCACTTGGGACAGTAACGGGGGCAGCAACTATTTATTTAGTGCCGGCACCTGGACTTATACACCAACTGGCAATATTCAATCGGGTGGACCCGTGACGCCGACACCAACGGTAACGCCGACACTAACACCAACCGTAACGCCGACACCGACGGTAACACCAACGCCAACTCCGACGGTAACGCCGACACCGACACCAACCGTAACGCCAACACCGACGCCAACACCGACGCCAACGGTAACGCCGACACCCACCGTAACGCCAACACCAACGGCAACACCTGTCGGCAGTACGGCAACGATCTATTATAAGAATGCGGCTTATAGCAGCTCTTATATCCATTATAAGCTCGATGGTTCAACGGTCTGGACGACGTCTCCAGGCGAGCAGCTTCAAGCTTCTGCTTTTACAGGATATAAGGCGGTTACGATTCAGTTGGACACGGCAGCTGGGCTGACCGCAGCCTTTAATAATGGCAGTGGCACATGGGATAACAATGGAGGCAATAACTATCATTTTGCTGCGGGCACCTGGAGTATGGTGAATGGTAACATCACCGCAGGAGAGCCACAAGCGGATAGTGTTACATTCCGAGCAACTGTTCCTGCGTCTACTCCTGTGAGTGGTCCCGTTTATCTCTCCGGTTCCTTCAATAGCTGGAATGCGGCAGATCCGAACTACCAACTGACGAAGGGTAGTGATGGTATTTACTCCATCACACTAAGTCTACCGGCGGGAACAGCAATTCAATACAAAGTTACACGAGGTGCTTGGACTAATGTGGAGGTGAATTCGAATGGATCGGATCTTTCCAATCGAACCCTTACGCCATCAGGCGGTGCACAAACCGTAAATCTGACGGTTCAGCGCTGGAAGGATCTATAAGCTTCATAATATCTACAGCTTAAACACAACAAGGAGCGGCTCCCGTATGGGGCCGCTCCTTGGTAAGCAGTATGAAGCTTTTTAATTGCAGAAAGTACAATTAAACTTTCTGTTTGAAGCTGGTAGAAAGATTTAACTGTATTTTGTGCAGTAGAATTCAGGAAAAAGGCTGTTTTTTACCGATTTTATGAGTTTTGACTGCACAAAGTGCAATTAAATCGAATGTTATCCATCCTATAAGGATTTCTATTGCACAAAATGCAATTAAATCCGATGTAGCCATGTTAGCTACTCAAATTCGATCAAGCTAAAGCAGTTACTCCAGACAATCAAGCCGAATCAGCACGCAGCGCAATAAAGTTCAGTCAACTATACAAGCTCAATCAAGCTCAGTTACTCCAGACAATCAAGCCGAAACAGCATGCAGCGCAATAAAGTTCAGTCAGCTATACAAGCGCAACCAAGCTCAGTTAGTTACTCAAGACAATCAAACCGAAACAGCACTCAGAGCAACCAAGCTTCCCGCCTCTTCACTACGTTCCCGCCGGGAACTGCGATCTCATAGTTGACTCACGAGGAATGAGTTCTGGCTCGAGAAGCAAATGCCTAGAAGGTATGTTGTTATTACGAATGCGTTGCATCAGCAGCTCGCCTGAAGATACCCCCAGCTGGAAGGTGTCGATATTCAGCGAGGTTAGAGGAGGCGTAGTGTAACGGGACAGAGGATATTCATCAAATGCGGCAATGCCGAGCTGTGAGGGAACATGAATATCCAGTGATTTTGCAGCTTGAAGCACCCCGAAGGCAACATAGCTGTTCATGCATACTACGGAGTCTGGTCGATCTTCGCTCTGTAGAAGCTCAAGTGCAGCATGATAGCTCTCATGTTCATCAGCCTTACAATTGATAATCCATTGCTGCTGATCGGTAAGATCTGCTTGCTGCAATGCTTGCAAATATCCACTCAGACGATGGGTATAAATCTTTTCCTGCTGCTGCCCGCCTATGAAGGCTATTTTGGAGTACCCCTGCTTTATTAAATGTGAGGTCAGCATGCTGCCGCCTGCTTCATTATCGAAATCAACCCAGCTTCCGGGAGTCATAATTTCGCCGATGGAGATGTAGGGAAACTCCAAGCGGTTCAGTTCTTCGCAAAGCTCTTCCGTGAGTACGGAGTTATTCGCTATGATTCCGTCGACACGTTTGCTGAATACAAGTCTATTTAGAAAATGTCCTTCCGGACTACTATGCTGTACATTGGAAATAGTCAGCTCGTATTTTAAAGGCGCAATTACACTTTCTATTCCACCGATGATGTTGTAGAAAAACTGGTTTAGAAATTCACTTTCCTTGGACATATCGACCAGGAGACCAATATTACAGCTGCTTTGTCTGGCTAATCCGGTAGCGATACTACTTGGTGTATAGTTCATCTGCTTCATAATTTCGCGAACTTTGTGTTTCGTTTCCTGTGATATTTTGGGGGAATCGTTTAATACTTTGGATACGGTAGATTTAGCCACATTGGCTGCTTTGGCAATATCAGAAATGGTTACTTTCATTGTCTTCCCCTCATAATCCGGAACGGTATTTGTAACCATAATAACACAAATTTAGCAGTCTCTCTAATTACAAAGAGTCTTATAGATTTAACGATAAAAGCATAAAAAGGAGTTTAGAAGTTATGCCTCATACATGGTTTTTATATCATACAAGTGAAGATCCGTTTGCCTATCCTATGGGTACGGGCATCTTGAAGCTCAGACTGTTCACGCAAGCTGGACAGCAATTATCCTGTACCGTCATCTACTCAGACCGTTATGATTCTCCGGGGCATGAAGTTCCTTTGCAGATGGAGCGGATTGGGTCGGCAGGTGTTTATGAGATACATGAAGCGGTCATTGAGACCCCTACTAAAAAATGCAGATATCTATTCCATGTAACTAATCCTGCTGGTGAATATGTCTGGTATGGAGAGAGAGGGGCGTCGGAGAACCGGGAACGTGCGGGTTCTTTTCAATATGCATATCTCCATCATTCTGAGGCGTTGAAGTTACCTTCATGGAGCATGGATGCAGTAACCTATCAAATCTATCCCAGCAGTTATAACGAAGGAACCTTACAAGGCATCTCTGACAAAATGCCCTACCTGCAACAGTTAGGAGTAAACGTTGTTTATATGACGCCTGTATTTGAGTCTCCTTCAGAACATAAATATAATACCTCCGATTACTATAAGGTTGATCCAGTATTTGGGGATACGGAAGGATTGAAGGCACTGGTCAGCCAGGCGCACAGACATGGAATCAAAGTGATTTTAGATGCTGTGTTTAATCATTCGGGAGATCGCTTTTTCGCGTTTAAGGATGTGTTGGCAAAAGGAGAGCAATCTCCGTATAAAGATTGGTTCTTCATTCATTCCTTTCCGGTTACGCAGACCCCTGTACCCAATTATGAAACGTTTGCCAAAGCTGAAGCGCATATGCCAAAGCTGAACATGGACAATCCGGATACGGCGAATTACATGATTGAGGTTGCGAAGTATTGGGTGCGCGAGACAGGGATTGACGGCTGGCGTCTGGATGTGGCCAATGAAGTTAATCCGCGTTTTTGGTCCCGGTTTCGGCAAGAACTCAAATCTGAATATCCTGAAATCCTGCTGATCGGTGAGATTATGCATGCTTCTGGGCCATGGCTTAGAGGGGATCAGTTCGATGGAGGAATGAATTATGTGCTTCGTGATGCAGTGTTAGAATTTTTTGCGGAACAATCGACGGGGCCAGTTCGCTTTATGGAGCAATTGCTCCATCAGGAGGCGTTGTATAATGACCAGGCGAATTCAGCTATGTTTCAGTTGCTTGGCAGCCATGATACCCTGCGGTTTCTTACAGCGTGTAAAGAAGGTGGGCGTGGTTGGGACCGCTTGGGTACCGCTGTTGAACGTATGATGCTGGCTGTTTTTTTCCAGATGACCTATATCGGCATTCCAATGATCTATTACGGGGATGAGGTTGGGATGGAAGGGGCGACGGACCCCCACTGTAGAAAAGCTATGATATGGCAAGAACAAGCTCAGAATGCAGTGCTGCATAAGTGGTATCAACAGTTGATTTCTCTGAGAAAAAGTCATGAGGTTCTGCGCAAAGGCTCCTTCCGTCCTTGGTTTACTGATGAAGTTCGTAATGTGCTTGGTTACATACGAGGTGTGGAGCACGAAAAGATAGGGCTGATTATCAATAATTCTCCAAACCCTTACCAACTAGAGCTTAGCCCATATCGAGCTGATAAGAACGAATTAACTGATTTATTGTCTGGAGTAATTTTTAAAAATAATAATAAGCTTACGGTCAGCATTGAACCATTCGGCTGTTTGATGTTGTATTAAAAAAGAAAAGGCCCCTCTCTAAGGAAAGGGACCTTATTCTAATTTACGGCACTTTTTTTGCTTCTTTTGTTCTTTAAGTCTCTATATTCCTGATTCTCCCATTGTTTCAGCAACGGAAACGGATCAAAAGCCCATTCGGTAATTCCGCGATCGCGGTAAATGCCAAAATGTAGATGCGGAGGAAATTTCCCTTGAGTTCCGGGATTGCCGTAACCCGAGCTGCCTACCCAGCCAATAATTTCACCGGGGGTGACTATATCTCCGCGAGAAATGGTTTTGTTATATCCAGATAGATGAGCGTAATAATGGTAACGGTTCTCAATATCGCGAATCCCGATTCTCCAGCCGCCGTACCGGTTCCAGCCTTTTGTCTCCACTAAGCCAAAGCAGGTGCTTCGGACTGGCACTCCTTGAGGTGCAAATAAATCTGTTCCTTCATGGATACGTGCTCCACCCCAGCTTCTTCCAGTGCCCCAAGTGCTACGATAAGAATAAAGGTTACTTAAGGGAAGCGGGAAGGCATTGCCGGATAGGTCCAGCCGTCCAAAATGTTCATATAACTTCGCGAACTGGGTAATGCGCTGCGAGGCGCGGCCATTGTGATAATACTCCCAGACCCCGATACTGAAATCACTAGCGGATTGTCCATACTTCAATAAGTGTCTAGCCATACTATACAGAACGTCCGCATCATTCTCTGGATCAGCAATGCCGTCTCCTGAGCCATCACTGCCAAAACCATCAAAGAAGCTAATGGAGTTCGGGGAAGTATCCCCTTGATCCGGATTGAGTGGACCAGCCCATACCGGTGCCGGGATCTTTATGGCTGTAAGGCGCGTGGAGACAGGCTGCCCTGAGGCTCCCTTTTTGGCGAGCGTGCGTTCATATTGATCAATGGCTGCGAACCTAAACCACGGGATACCAGTAGCTGCGCTCATTTGCTCATAAAGCTGTCTTCGGCCAGACCATTGCGCTTCTTTGCTAGCACTAGCGGGATCCCCGCTGCTCATCACCGGTTGGATTGTAGGCCGCGCTACAGCTGCTGAAACGGGAAGGTTTAAACCACCCCAGAGGATAGCGGCCGCGGACAGGCATAACAGGGTTCTCCGGTCTTTAATATTCTTAAATAGGGCCAGCAAGATAACAGCCTCCTTTTGTCCGGGCATTAAATTGAGTGTAGTCACTTCGGATGAAGCTTTTTTATAGATTGGTGCAAAATGCTACTTTTTATCCGTTCTTGTCTAAAGGTACCAGAAAAATCTCGCTGGAAACTCCAGATGATACACCCTGCATATTTCACAAAAACAGGCAATTGTAAATCGCACATGTTATAATATGAGGCAGCAACTTTCATCTGCAGCATCACATTCAGGAGGAAGCGGGGTTTATCATTTTGTCTAATAAAACAGCAAAGCAACCTAAACCGGATTGGATTAAGATTAAGCTAACTACCGGTGACAACTATCAGGAAATCAAAAGCATGATGCGTTCCAAAACTTTACATACCGTATGTGAAGAAGCTAGGTGTCCGAATATTTATGAATGCTGGGCAAACCGTACGGCTACCTTCATGATTTTAGGTGATATTTGTACACGCGCATGCCGTTTTTGTGCAGTGAATACAGGGATGCCTACAGAACTGGACCTGCAGGAGCCTGAACGTGTAGCTGAAGCTGCAGAGAAAATGAATCTTCGTCACTGTGTGGTGACTAGTGTGGCCCGCGATGATCTTGCGGATGGTGGCGCTCAGATTTTTGCTGAGACGGTAGCGGCGATTCGTAAACGCCTTCCGTTATGTAGCGTTGAAGTGCTTATTCCAGACTTTTTAGGAGACCGGAATAGTCTTGAGATTGTCATGAACAGTAATCCAGACATTCTTAATCATAATATTGAGACCGTGGAACGGATGTCAGATCGTGTACGGGCTAAAGCGAAGTACCCTCGTTCCTTGGAATTGCTGCGTAGAGCCAAGGAAATGAAACCCAATATTCCAACCAAATCGAGCATCATGCTTGGTGTCGGTGAAGAGTGGAATGAGATTTTACAAGCAATGGATGATTTGCGAGCCGTAAATTGTGATATATTGACTTTAGGACAATATTTGCAACCCACTCCAAAACACTTAAATGTGGAGAAATATTATCCACCGGAGGAATTTGCACTGTTGAAGGAAGAGGGAATGAAGCGTGGCTTCAGCCACGTGGAATCAGGCCCGCTAGTTCGCAGCTCTTATCATGCGCATGAGCAGGTGAAGTCTGCAGCTCAAGCTCGCGAGGAGCGTGCGGTTTCTTCTAGCTAATTATTGCTTTTCTGTGGTTTAATTCACAGAGAATGTTAGTAAGAGGAGGAAGAAGCGACAGCGTTCTGATATCTCTGCTCTTAGGTTACCCATAAAAATCGTTGATTTGCGTCATCGGAGGGGAATATTGGTGCTGTAGGAGCGGTTCTAGAACAGCGACCGAAAGCCCAATATTCCACATAGATGGCGGTATAATCAACGCTACGATACCCAAAGAAAGGCAGGCGACAAAAGGTTTGATCGTAATAGGCGGAAAAGGCTATGAACTTATGTTGGATCATAAGGATGGTTGGAATCCGGAGGCGTTTCGCGGGAGATATAGCGAGGTGCTGGAAAGATACGACTATATTATCGGTGACTGGGGTTACAGTCAGTTGCGTTTGAAAGGTTTTTACCGGGACAACCATCCTAAGGTGAATCGGGATACAGCGATTTCGGGTATGGTTGATTATATTAATGAATATTGCAATTTTGGCTGCGCTTATTTTGTGCTGCATAAATTGAAAGAGGTACCACAGGAAGGCATGTTCAAGGATATTTTAATCAAAGAAATACCAGAGCCGAGTGATGAAGAGGCCTTGGAGCAAGAAGGGGAAGCTAGTGATGAAGCGGCTGCAGATAAAGAGTTCTCTGTTAAAGAAACATCCTCTAAGCAAGGCTCGAATCACTCATTGGCATTTAAAGAGATGACTTCTTCAAAGGACAATATGGCGAAGGATAGACCTGTGAGAGAACATCAGAGCCGAAATCACCGGGGCAAGGATTCACAGGGCAAGAAATCCAAAAAGGATTTCCAAGGCAGACCGCCACAAGGTCAGTCTCAGAAGCCCCAAAACACACCAAAACCTCAAAGCGCTCAAAACAACCAAAACAACCAAAACATAGAAAATTCACAACCTTAATGATGAAAGCTGAACCATAAGTAGAGTCCTTCTACGAATGAGCCAGCTTTTTTTCTTATAAAAAATAGCAGAGCAGCGTTTCTCCCGTTACTTGGAGATCGCTGCTCTGCTGTTGCTGTGCCGCTCGGTGTTGCTCAGTGCTGCTCTGTGCTGTGGGCTCGGTGTTGCTGTGCTGCTCGGTGTTGCTGTGTGGCTCGGTGTTGCTGTGCCGCTCGGTGTTGCTGTGTGGCTCAGTGTTGCTCTGCTGCTCTTTGCTGTTAGTCGTTGGCTGCTTGACCCAGCAGTTTCATCATCCCCTAAGGCTTAAGGACCCAGATGCCGTTATTTGCGAATTTTCAGCCTTTTGAGCGGTGTTTCGGACTCCAATGATGCTATTCGTTAGAAAGAGGCGTAATTATGGTGTTTTTCATACCAATAGCGACTATGGAGTCCGATAGCATAACAAATATGGATTAATATTGCGTTTAGGGTCATCCATGTCCGATAGGTGCTACAGATGTTTCGTAGGTGCAAATATTATCAAACTAAACAAAGAACAGGAGTTGTCCCAACGGCCATTTCATGGCTTATGTGACAACTCCTGTTTTTACTCATTGGTGCTTGATTCAGCAGCTTAATGATTAGTGAGATTAAGGATCTATTTTACAGATAATTTCAATTGTTTCTGTGTTGCATTGTAACTCCATACAAGCGCAGGGAACTTCTTCTTAAAGGCATTTAATTCAATGAAGGTCTCGCCGTTCTGAGAAAGCGCCTCTTTGGAGGACAATGTAAAGCCGGTCGCTTTACCTGCCCCGTTCGTTACGATGACTTTTTTGTTCTTGGCATCCCATGTGATGTCGCCTTCGATCAGAGCACCTAATACGAGCGAAGAAGCATAAGTCTTATCTCCTTGCTTTATTAGACCCACATTACCAGCAAAGGCAACCCCGTTGACGTTCAAGATATGATGATCACCGGAAACCTCAATGCTTTTCATTCCTGCAATCTGAAGAGCGGTAATCAGCTGTGCAGTTTTGCCTTTAACCTCAATATCCGGTGCAAGGCCGATGTGATTAAAGTCTTCTTTATTTGGAGTTAGGTATTTCTGCGTAGTCAGCTTCAGCATGTCTCCATTAGACATTGGAAGCAGGCTCTGAATACGTGCTTTGCCGAAAGAACGAGTGCCTACGACGGTAGCGAGCTTATTGTCACGTAATGCGCCAGTAAGCGCCTCAGAAGCGCTGGCAGTGTACTCATTCGTTAGAATAACGACGGGTACGCCTATTTTGCTGCCGCTGGTAATCGTTACTGGAGTAAGTGCTCCGGTTTGATCAGAGGTATACATCATAATGCCTTTATCCATAAAATTGGAGGTAATGTTGTATGCCGAATCCATATAGCCGCCTAAGTTGTCACGCAAATCAAGCACCATCGATTTCATACCTGCTGCGCGCATCTTTTTCAGCATGGCGGCGAATTCTTCATCGGAATTCTGTGTGAAACCGCTCAGTGTGATGTAGGCTATCTTCTGTCCAACAATGGTTCCGGTAACGGAAGTTGAGCTGATTTCATTCCGGGTTACACGAAATGATTTAGACACTCCATTCCGGAGCACCTGCAGAGTGACCTTGGTGCCTGCGGCTCCGCTTAACTCGTCACCTTCAGTCTCTTCAACGGGGATTCCGTTAATTTTGACTATCGTATCGCCGCGTTTCAGACCTGCTTGTTCTGCAGGCGAACCGGGTGTTATGTCTTCGATGTAGAGTTCAGTTGCGGTATATTGCAATCTAACACCAATACCAACGTATTCCAGATCAACATCATGTTCAAATTGTGCCGCTTCCTCGGTATTGAAGTATTGGCTATAGGGATCATCTAGGGTGTTCACCATGCCGTCAATGGCTCCACGAATCAAGGTATCCTTATCTACACCGGAGAGGTTATAGTTCTCCAGAATATTCATGACTTCATTGATAAGATCACGGTTATCTGTAGATGCCTGAGCGGCATCGGCAGCAGACACCACTGGAGCAAAAGTTAGGGATAAAGCCAGAAGTGCACTTATTACTTTATTGGATTTCATGGAATCATACGCCCTTTTTATATAATTTATAAGATAAGAAAGTATACACTGCACGAATTAACTTTCTGTGACGTATGGTTGTTAGGATTTCACAAGTTTATAGTAAACGCTGTAGGTGTTATCAGTAGTCCATACCCCGTTATCCGACTTGGATAAAATGAAGATCGTGCCTTGCTCAAAAGTTTCCTCTTCACTGGCATCCTTCTCTTTGCTTTCTACATAAATAGCTGCTTCTTTGGCGCTAAAATAGTAGATACTCGAAACGCTTGGAGTATAAATGACGTCATATGAAGTAAAGAAATCTTCCAGATCTTCCTTAAGGGAAGTATCATATTCTTCTCCGTATGAAGTCATGGTGGAAAGAACAGCGGCCGAATTTTGTTCATTCATAGCTTGATAATATTTGGTGATATTACCTTTGATGGCATCCGCATCATTTTGAGGAATGTTAGCTGCTGTTTTTAGAGCTTGTTCACGAGTCAGCAGTATCACGGAGCTTTGGGATTCCACAGATGATATTTTCCAGCTTCCATTCTTGCGGACAAGTGTATACATGTATTCGTCCTCTGTATCTGGCGTATAGGCCCCACCTGTCCGGCGAGAGCTTTCCAGTGTATAGACAGTAGCGTCATTGCCTGAAATATCAATGATTTCCAAACTCTCAATAGTATTTTTTATGTCAAAAATCTCAAAGGATGCATTAAGATCCGCTACTGACTCCGCATTTGAGGATTCTGAATCCATAAGGGAATAGAAGCTAATCGCTTTTTCTTCATTGAAATACTTATTAGACAAACGGATTAATGCTGTAATCGCTGCTTCGTCCTTATCTTTGGATACTGGGGTGGTAATTTGCACGCTTCTGCTGGTTGAATTCCAGACGGCTGTGCCTCCGGTTGCCTCTGCGATAAAACGTAAAGGAATGTATGTAGTGCCAGCTGAGGAGACTGGTGCGGTGGTCAGTTTTTTCACGGTTCCGTTAACGGTTGCGCGGTTGCTGCCAATTTTTAGGCTGATCGCCAGATTTGAACTTTTACCTGTTACTGTTCCAGTCTTGGCATCCCAAAGCACCTGCAGTCCAAGCTTTTCGAAGATGACCCGGAAAGGGACAAGTACAGAATTGTTCGCTAAGTATGGGGTTCCTGCGGTAAAGGAAACCTTACTGCCGTTGATATAAACATCAATCGGTTTTGAAGCAGCAAAAGCCGGGACCGCCAGTATCAGGGCCAGAAGACTTATGCTCAAGAGGGATAATAATTTTTTCAACAGTACTCTCTCCTTTTATGTAACTCTTTGTAAAATAGCCTCATTATACCATTTGATTTCTCTCTATGTCTATCAATTGGTGTTAGTTTTGTCACACCAAAAATAGCCGGAGATATTGAAATCTCCAGCTTTTTGATCCCCTGATCTCAGACTAAGAAAGCTTCACGGACACGGTTCCAGAACGGAAACGGACGATACCTTGCAAAGCTGACTTTTTTGTCTGAAACTTGACAGCGTACTGAAATCAGGTCATCAACAGGAATGTTGTTATGATCTACGGTGAGCAGCAAACGCTGGTCTTTACATGAAAAAATGTCACAATGATGATGCTTCGGCAGTAGTAGCGGAGAGCCCATTGTCCGGAATACACGGTTGTTAATAGACGCGATTTCGGCAATCTGCAGCGCTTCTATTGAAGGGTGAACCATAGCGCCCCCAAGGCTTTTGTTATAAGCGGTGCTGCCAGAGGGAGTTGAAATACAAATTCCATCGCCCCGGAACATTTCGAAGGTGACATCATTGATGTCGATTTGGATCATTATAGTTCCATCCACCCCTTTAAGGGTAAATTCGTTGAGGGCAATGTGAGATGAAGATCCCGATTTTTTGTGAATCTCCAGCTCTATTAATGGATATTTCACAATGCGCGGTTTCTGCGGCTCAGTATCACCGGTTCCGCACATATAGTCGATTAAGGTGGGCAGCTCTTCTGCTTGCCAGTCCGCATAGAAGCCGAGGTGTCCTGTGTGCACACCTACAAAGGCTAAGTTGGGAATCTGATCGATAAAGGTATGAAAAGCGTGCAGCATTGTGCCGTCTCCACCTATCGAGATGACGATTTCCGGAGACTCGGCATCCAGTTGCAAATCCCGCTCCGCCGCCAGCTTGTGAAATTGCTCGGCAAGTTTGATTGACAGCTCATCACCGCGGTCCAGAACATAATATCTCAAGATGTACAAGCTCCTTTATATAATTCCGTCATACACCGATCATAATCAATCTTGCCCCGGAACACAATATGTAATCAACTTCGGCGCATCAATCGGAGCATTGCCATAAAGACAGGAATAAGCAGTGACACTAGAAGAGCAGCGGCCAGTATAAGACTCAGTAGAGCTAGGCTGGCAGTGACACCAGAGGCTGAAGGTGTAAAGGCGGTGGAGGCTGGCAGAGAGACCCAGGCAGAAGACAATCCTGATCCCATCACAGGCTTCCATAGCAGCACCACGAGACCTGCTGCGAGTACGGCATGTATTAGTCTCGCTGTTAAGAACGGCAGATAACGCAGCCCGGTACCGTTCAAAATACTGGCGACTTGGGCATGTACAGATAATCCGCCCCAAGAGAGAATAAAGGCAGCTGCTGCGACCTTGAATTGAAGCGGGATGGAAGAAGCGGCTTCACCAGCAGAACGGGCACCTATGGTGACCTCGAATAATCCGCTGATCAAGGCCTGAGCTAATTCGGGAGGCCCTCCAACAAGGGAGACGAGAGATCCGGCCAGGCTAAATAGTGAGGGCAGGATTCCGGCACGGGCAAGCAGCTCCATTAGCACGTTGAAGAATACAACCAGACCCCCTACGACAATAATAAGCTGTAGCGAGGATTGGATCGCTCCTTTTAACAGCTCCCCGAAGCTACGTCCATCCTTGCGCCGGGCTTCGGACATCGCAAGGAGTGCGGCATGTATTCTGCCGAATCCTTGTTTTGCTGGAGCAGAGGGGACGTCAGAACTACTTTTTGTTGGGTCTTGGGTGGGGGTCTTTTGTTCCTTACGTCCATGAAATGACATTAGGAGACCAACCATTAAGCCACTTCCGTAGTGGGCTAGTGCCAATATTAGCCCCAAAGAAGCATCGCGAAAGAACCCAACGGATACCGCCCCTAATAGAAAAATAGGATCGGAGGAGGTTGTAAATGCTACAAGGCGTTCACCTTCGATTCTGCTGATCAGCTTCTGCTCCCGCAGCTTAGCGGTTAATTTGGCTCCAACGGGATATCCTGATACATATCCCATGGCCGCGACAAAACCACCGCTGCCTGGTATACCGAAGAGGGGACGCATCAGTGGATCAAGTAAAGCGCCGAAGAGATGGACAATGCCTAAGCCTAGCATGATTTCAGAAATGACGAAGAAGGGAAACAGTGAAGGGAAGAGCACGTCCCACCAGATGGCCAGGCCACGTAAGGCTGCGGCAAGAGATGCTTCAGGATGAAGTAACATAAGCAGCATACAACCTGCCAATATGAATCCCAGCAGCGGGCCGCCAATCTTTTTAAAAGTCATAATTAACGCCTCCTGGTCTATGGTTAGATGTATGCAAAAAGAGGGACAAACAGCACAAAAAAATGGAGAAAGCGGTTACAATTATCTGTGCTTTTTCGCAGGAATTATGATATTATGTAATAAATAAATGCACCCTCTGTTACACGATTAAATGGGATGGAGTGATGGCGATGAGCGTTATAGCCGGAGTTCTCGTTTGTGCTTTTGTATATGTAATCCGGGTCTCTCTCGTCCCTCCTGGTGATGAGGAATTTAGGACCTACTAACCTTACTCTTCAGGCGCTGAACTATAGTTTAGCGCCTTTTTTCTGTAGTTTAGAGAGCACTTTCGACGGATATCCGTGTTATGCTTATCTTTGGTATAATAAAATAAGTAACGTTTCATTAATATGGAAGAAGGCTGGTAACCTCAATGAATCCAAATGAGAGTATATATGACAATCTAGGGGGGGCTGAAGCACTACATCGGTTGGTGGAAGTGTTCTATGCCAAGGTACAGCTTCATCCGCAGCTGGGACCCTTGTTCCCTGAAGATATTACTCCAGTTCTGGAGAAGCAATATCAATTCCTGACACAGTTTTTTGGCGGGGGTCCACTTTATTCGGAATTACATGGACATCCCATGATGAGAGCAAGGCATATGCATATTCCTATTACTCCAGAACGTGCTGAGGAGTGGTTACATTGTATGAAAGAGGCACTGGTGGAGACTGGAGTCGAAGAACCACTGCGTTCATTCGTGCTTAGCCGCCTTGCAGGTCCTGCACATCATTTTGTTAACATGCCCCAGGAATAATAAGGGACAGGTTGATCCTGAAAGGAATGAGAGTACTTGACAGAGTTAATACCCCTATATTCTATTAAGGTCAAGTGTTGCAACTGTGAAAATGAATTTTCAACCTCGCGGGTACGTCCTAGTCTAAAAAAGGCTATTCGGCGTGATGCTGATTTCTGCGCGTATTATAAAAATGAGAATCCGGATTATTATGTTGTACGGGTCTGCCCCAATTGCGGGTTTGCCTCCACAGAAAATTCGGCTGACAAGCTGACGGAACGCCAGCGCAAGGCATTTAATGAACAGGTAGGGAAACGCTGGAAGAGCCGGGACTTTGGAGAGAAACGAGACTGGGAAACTGCGCTCGAGACCTATAAGCTGGCGCTTTTATGTGCTCAAAGTATTAACGATAAAGATCGGATTATCGCAAGTCTGCTGCATCATATTGCTTGGCTCTATCGCTATCAAGGGGAGACTGAGCAGGAGAAGCGTTTTTTACGCTATTCTTTGGACGAGTATGTTAAGGTCTATGAAATAGATGGCATTGCCGGCAATGATGCCCGGCTCATGTACCTGATCGGCGAACTTAATCGGCGGATCGGAGAATACTCAGTGGCTGTAATGTGGTTCTCCCGTCTGATCAATGATCAGAAGATCATGGATGCGGCGATGATTCGAGCGGCACGTGAGCAGTGGGTTATTTTACGGGAGCAAATGCGTGCTGAGGCTCTAGATGTTGAAGTTGATATCGAAGGCTTGTCTTCAAGTTCATAATGTTTGCGAACAACAAAAAGCGCAGAAGAGAATTTAAATTCTCCTCTGCGCTTTGTAGAAAGAAAATGTTAGGATTTGCTTATCTGACAGCTCGATCGAACAAAAGGTAATCGCCGTCATTATCTATAACTGTAGGACTGGCGCTGCAGCAGGGGAAGACGAGCAGTTTTTTCTTGCCGTCACGAACGATTTGTAATTCTTTAGGCTTCATAGGCAGAAGCACATTCTCTGAGTTGCAGAATGGACAGTATTGCACATACATATCGCCTAGAATGATGTCATAAGGCCAGGTATGACTAAATGGAATCATTGTGAGTCCTTCCCAGAAGGAGTCTCTTCATTTTCGCCCTCAGTTTGTGGGGGATTTTCTTTTTTGGATAGCTCCGCTATTTTTTGTAGTAAAATATGTTGGGGCATATGCATCAAGTGTTCCAAAGGAACGCCTAGTTGCTTGGATAACGTAATGGCTGTTTCCGGTGAAATTTGTAGTGGCTTCATATGGATGCCCTCCTAAAGTTTATCGGCTATAAATGTTCAGATATCGTTATTCACTTTACCATGGTGTTAAGACAATTACAAAGAAAGTCAAATGAAAGCAAAGGAATGGTGAGTACACATGAAACAACCGTTATCACTGACTTGGGAACTTGATACTATTTTTCCGGGGGGTTCTTCGTCTGCAGAGTTAGAAGGGTTCTTGAGCAAGCTTGAAAAAGATATTTTATCCTTGCAAGGCTTTGTGAAGGATGCTGTGGCACCAACGGATGTTGCGTCTACAAAAGCATTGGATGAGGTTATAGCATTGCTTCAGAGCTGTTCAGGAAGACTTGTGGAGGTCACTTCCTTCGCAGACTGTCTAGGCGCTCAGAATCAGATGGACAAGGGTGCGGTAAGGCTGGCGGCCAAAGTGACAAGCATGCGCGCCGGATTCGAAGGGATCAGCTCGCAATTTAGCAATGTCCTTCGTCAGACTACGGACAAGGTATGGGCTGAGTGGATGGCTCGTCCAGAGATTGCTCCTTTAACGTTCGTACTGAGCGAGAGCCGTGATTTGGCCCGTGAGAAGATGAGCCCTGAGCTGGAAAGCTTAGCGTTGGAATTAGCTGTTGACGGATATCATGGATGGAGCGGGCACTATGATACGATTGTGAGCTCGATCAAGATCCCATTTGAGGATGAAGAAGGAACAAAGCTGCTATCTGCTGGTCAAGCTTTTAATAAGCTGGATGATCCAGATCCAAAAGTGCGTCAAACGATGTTCCATAAATGGGAAGAGGCTTGGACTGAAGCGGCAGATAATTGCGCGGATACCTTAAATCACTTAGCAGGCTTCCGCCTGAAGCTCTATAAGGGCAGAGGCTGGGACGATGTTCTGAAAGATCCGCTCAGCATCAATCGTATGACACAGGACACCTTAAATACAATGTGGGACGTGATTACGAATAGCAAACCTGTACTTGTGTCCTACCTTCAGCGTAAAGCCAAGCTGCTGGGGCTGGATTCTCTCTCATGGGTCGATGTCGAAGCTCCTGTAGGCAAATCCTCCGGCAAGATCCCTTATGATCAAGCTGCGAAGGATATCGTCACACAGTTCCGTAAATTTAGTCCTAAGATGGCTGAGTTTGCAGAGCGTGCCTTTGATAATAACTGGATCGAGGTTGAGGATCGTAATGGCAAACGCCCTGGTGGATTCTGTACTTCCTTCCCTGAGAGTAAAGAATCACGGATATTCATGACTTACAGCGGCACACCTTCCAATGTTTCAACATTGGCCCATGAGCTGGGACATGCTTATCATTCCTACCTGCTTGATGATCAACCTGTATTTAATCAGAATTATGCAATGAACGTTGCAGAGACCGCTTCAACCTTTGCAGAAGTGATTGTATCTGATGCTCAGGTTAAAGCTGCGGGCAATGCAGAGGAGAAGCTGGCTCTGCTTGAAACGAAGATACAGAACAGTGTGGCATTCTTTATGAACATTCACGCTCGATTCTTGTTCGAGACTCGCTTTTATGAGAAACGTAAGGAAGGTCTTGTAAATGCTGAGGAACTGTCCGCTCTGATGGTGGAAGCACAGAAAGAAGCTTTCTGTGGTGTGCTTTCTGAATACCATCCTCACTTCTGGGCGTCGAAGCTGCATTTCTATATCACAGATGTACCTTTCTATAATTTCCCGTACACCGTTGGTTATATGTTCAGTACAGGCTTATATCGTCTGGCATTACAAGAGGGAGCTTCCTTTGCAGACAAATACGATAGCTTGTTGCAGGATACCGGCGTGATGACATTGGAGGATTTGGTGCTCAAACATTTGGGTGTGGATCTGACAAAACCGGATTTCTGGCAAGGAGCTACAGATCTGATCGTGGCTGATATTAACGAGTTCTTGGAGATGACAGAGCATTTAGCGTGAAATGTCTAAAATAAGACAAATTTCAGGACACAAAAAATAACGAAATTTCAGTGTGAACACGCAAAGACCCCGGTTAAGGGGTCTTTTTTTAATGCTTAAATGTCGAAAACCCCCGGTTTATAAAAATTAATATACGAATGATCCATGAATTTTGCGCATTACTAGGGATAATAACCCAATTTTGTAGAATAATGTTGTTTGACGTATTTAAGGGGTCTATAATGAGCCTTGAGCCTTATAAAAGGCTTGCATGGAAGACAAATGAGCTCAGCTCAAAAAGCTTAAGTAAGCGCTTACTAAGCCGATTTGTACGAAGTAAACTCGAAGTAGCTAAGCTCACAAAACGATATAAATCGAACCAGAAACTTGGGAAAAGGGGAAGGAGTGGCGGAGGGGAATTTTGGAACTGTAAGAGCGGGAGCGACTGCCTTTGTCTCCGAATTTCACCCGCTATACGCGTAAGAATTCAAGAAATTTGGAGACAACAGCGGCTGGAAGTCCAAACATTCCCCGCAGTAGCGACGGACCCTTAGCCCAAATATTTAGGGTTCGATTTATAAGACGAAGTAAACTCGAAGTAGCTAAGCTCACAAAACTTTTAGGAGGAAAGATATGCTTAAGACAGAACAGCTATCATTAGCAAGACAGATGGATTTGGTGTTTAGGGAACTGCAAGAGGAATTGTCAGGACTATCTTCCGGTACGGTATTTGTGCAAATACGAAATAATACCATTGGCAAATTCGGCATACGTCATCATCCTTTAGCCGGTCGGGGGGGTGGATTCACAGAAGTGAAGGAAGGAATAACGGAGAGCCAGCTGTCTTCTTTTCGTCTAATGGCACTGGAGAGTCTGAAATACAAACGCCGTTGGACTCATGGTGAGATCAGCTATGAATTTGCTATAAGACAAGGCAAGCTAATCGTAGATGCTACGCTGGAGTCTAATTATAATATGGCGAATCTGATGATTCGATCTCCCCGTAATGCTTACGCCGAGAGTGCTGATCAATTTTTAAGTTAAACGTTTTACATAAAAATTGTTTGCAGCTGGGACTATAGGCTATAAATTAGAAAAACCCCCCACAGCTTCTAGAAGAAGTGTGAGAGGTTTGAAAGCTAGTCGGCAATAGGCTTTTTAAGACCTCTGCCGGATAAAACACTTAAGATAACGATGTTACTGACGACCGGACAGTTGTTGTTCTGCCAGTTGTACTAGACGTTTAGTGATGTAACCTCCCAAAGAACCAGTTTCGCGGGAAGTGTAGTTCCCGTAATAACCGTCAGCTGGGATCGTTACTCCAAGCTCTTGTGCTGCTTCATATTTCAATTGTTGCAACGCTGCATTTGCTTGAGGAACTACAAGGTTATTGGAACGGCTGCTACGACCTTGACCTGCTTGACCCATGTGTGTCACCTCCTTCGCCCGTTGTGAAGATAGTATGAGCGCTAAGAGGCTAATTCATGCATGCTATCGAAAGGTTTTAAGGATGGTAATTATTAGTCGATTAAAAGTAAGGGTAGAAAGCCCAAATAACTAAGCTCGCACAAAAAATCGGCCTTCTCTTACGTAAACGCAAGGGAAGACCGATATAATGTATATCTGCTTTAATTCTCGGGATAGATCATTTCCAGCATAGTGGACAGCTCAAGACTTTGACCTGGTTCTACCTTCAGCAAGCCCGTGAAGGAAGGGTCATCGGAAACGTTAGGAGCATCCGGGAGCCAGGTGTAAGGTTCGATGCACAGAAATTGATCGAGCGGCCCTTTGGTATACAGGACCCAGTGACGGAAATGATTCTCGTCAGCTGTATAACGAAGACCATAACCATCATCGCGTAATAGCAAGGCTTCTACGGGCTGCTTGTCACCAATACGTAGAGCAGTATCAAAATTAGTTCCCTGGAGGTTGATTCCAGAGTTTAGTGAATCTAGATCACCAAGTGGAATTAGATTGCCGCTAGGGAGCAATTCATCGTTTAGTTCATAAATGCTGTTTACGGGCAGCTTGAGATTCCAGCGTTCAGGTTCTCCATCGATCATAAACCAGGTGTGATAGCCGATCCCAAAGGGAATACGATGATCGCCGAGATTTGTAACCTTTAAAGTCTGGCTGAGCCGGGCATCCTGAAGCCTGAATGTCATTTCGAATTTGAGTGGAATGGGAAATTGCTCCATCCAGTGCGGATCATCTTCAGTAAGGAATTCAGTAGTGACTGCACAACCGTCCTCGTCTTCTTCAATATCGCTGACACACCAGGATTGAGTCCGGTGTAGACCATGGATATGATTGTCACCAGCGGTATTCTGGTCAAATTGATAACTTGTACCCTCGAATTGAAATTTTCCTTTACGAATTCTTCCGGGTGGAATTAAGAGCGGGATGCCAAAATGGTAAGGTTTTTGCATAAAGAAAGCTTGATCGCTTTCATCAGGCCGCCGCAGAATTTCCCGTTGTTCTTTTACATCAAACAATGAAATCACGTTGTTTCCTAGTCGCGGCAAAAGCGTGACTTCCAGTTCGCGGCTGTGCAAAATATAAGTATCATAACCGCCCCACTGCCCTTTGGTCACCTGTTTCATGAGATATGCTCCTTTATCGTAACTGTAATCGAATAGAACATGGATAACCTTATCATAACAGATTTATGCGGAAGTGGTTAAGTGATTTGACAACTTCTCTTTATGGTTCTATGATGAAGGCATTAAATTATGATGAGAATGTGATGACGGGGACAAGTAGACAGGAAATGCACCTTCAGAAAGCCGGTGGTTGATGCGAACCGGTAGGACACTCCTGATGAATGGACCCCTGAGCGCCGCGCTTGAACGGGAGCAAGATGCCCTAGTAGACCGGCCGGATCTTCCCCGTTAACGGAAGACTAAGGCTGTTTCCCTTTGACTATACAAAGGTTAAGCAGCGAATAAGGGTGGCACCACGGTCTCACGTCCCTTGCGGATGAGGCTTTTTTTGCGTTCTCGGAAATCGGAAATTACATCTAACGGAGGTCTATATTATGTTGAAAAAAGTAATGTCAGGCATACAACCGAGCGGTTCTCTAACTTTGGGTAACTATATCGGAGCGCTGAAAAATTTTGTGAAGCTGCAAGACGATCATCAATGTTTCTTTATGGTTGTCGATATGCATGCGATCACCGTTGCTCAAGATCCTGCGGCACTGCGTGAGCAGTCTGAAGCTGTAGCTGCACTCTTTATCGCGGCAGGAATTGATCCTGTGCGTTCGAATGTATATATGCAGTCTCATGTGCCTCAGCATGCGGAATTGGGTTGGATCATGACTACGCTGACGGCAATGGGCGAGCTTGAGCGTATGACACAGTTCAAAGATAAATCATCAGGTAAGGATTCAGTTGGCGCGGGCCTATTCGTATATCCTTCTTTAATGGCAGCAGATATTCTTGTTTATAATGCGGATCTTGTGCCAGTAGGTGAAGATCAGAAGCAGCACTTGGAGTTGACCCGTGATTTAGCTGGCCGATTCAATAACCGTTTTGGCGAATTCTTTACGATTCCTGAACCGTATATCCCTGAAGTGGGCGCACGCATTATGTCTCTGGATGATGGCACTAAAAAAATGAGCAAGAGCAGCCCGAATGCAGGCAGCTATATTGCCCTGTTGGATTCACCGGATGTGATCCGTAAAAAAATCAGCCGCGCAACGACTGATTCTGGACGTGAAGTGATCTTTGATCCGGCTAACAAGCCAGAGATTAGTAACTTGATGAGTATTTACTCGGAATGTTCTGGGATGTCCCTCCAGCAAATTGCCGATCGTTATGAAGGACAAATGTATGGTGGCTTTAAGAAGGATCTTGGGGAAGTGGTTGTATCCACACTTGAGCCTTTGCAACAAAGATATCATGAAATTCGCAGTTCAGGTGCGATCACTGATATTCTTGCTGAAGGTGCTGAACGTGCACGTATTGTTGCAGCTGAGACGTTGAATGGCGTAAAAGAGCGGATGGGCTTTCTGCCAGCTCGTTAATCTTAGTCAGAGCTTAAGCTTTCCTGTTTGCGTCTAATTCTGGCTTTGAGGATAAATCCCCAGCCAATATTCATTACGCAAAGAAAACCAAGCAGAAGTGCCAGCCAGAAGCTATAGCTGATCGCGATTGAAGCGGCAGTGAGAATAAGAATAGAAGAACAAGCGAACCAAAGTGAGAGTCCTTTACCCATTAAGAGCCTTCCTTTCCGTGTCTGCTAAAATGAATCCCGGAGTATTATAAAATACTCCGGGATTTTTTGTGATTATAGAATAGATCTCTCAGTAAGTCTACAGTTTCATCGTAAAGAACCAGGGTCGATGGAAAATCGTTTGTCGAGCTTATCACTGCTAAGCCAGCCTACATAAGTATTTAAAGGTTTATATTGGTTATCCATAACTAATACAGCCACAAAAGGGTATTGTTTGCGGTGTAAATAACGAACGTCTCCCCAGCGCACCATATATCCTGAAGGAAGCTCCTCCACTTCGGCAACCGCATAAGAGGTGAAATATAGAAAGGACTGAATATCTGGATGCGACTTGGATATTTCCACAGCGGGATGATTCGAGCAGACCGCATGTTTGAACCATTCCAGGCGGTTGTTCAGTAGCTGTCCAACGTCATAGCTGCCGTCTTTTTTCACTTTAACTACGTTCCAGCGTTTAAGTGAAATTGTAGGGATTACAATATAACGTTCACCAGCATTATGGTGTATATCTTTAAGCTTGATGTTTCGTGTAAGGCGGGCATGAACAACCGTTCTCCAAATATAATAAAGAATGGTACAGGCATAAAGCGTAATAAATAAAGGTTTGGGCGGCACAATCCCAGTGATCCAGAGTAGAATAGCTGCGATATGGCTGCCAAAAATAAATGGATCGAAAATGTGGATGATATTCCAGGCAATCCATTTCTCAGTAAATGGACGGGCGGCCTGGGTTCCATAGGTGTTAAACAGATCAGAGAAGACGTGCACGCCTACGCCTATGAAACCCCAGAGTGCAACATGGCTTAAAGCTGCCAAATCAGTAAATCCAAACAGAGGCCCTAAGACTAGGGCAATCAGAGCGGGCCACAAAATTAGAAAAGGCAAGGAGTGTGTGATTCCCCGGTGATTACGAATATATATTGCATTGTCCTTTAGTCTTAATGCGGTATCGGCATCAGGAGCTTGTGAGCCTAAAATCGTAGCCAGCATAACGGCCCCGGCCAGTTTAGGGTCAGAAGCAACGACAGGATCTACGAATGAAAGTCCGGCTAACCCTATGCCCATAACTAAATGTGTAGCGGTGTCCATTGGTCAGTTCTCCTTTGTTGTTCGGAAGTACATTATTAATAATTACCCAAATACAGCTTAGGTTATTAACGGGCTGGAAATAAATATTGTCACGTAATTGTCAAATTCATGAACATACTGTGCCATGACTGTCAAAGTCTCCTCGGGTTTGATATGATAAAGTTAACAGCGAAGTCTATTTAGTGCTTCGGCTAGAACGTTAGAAGTTCGTTTAGAAGGAGGATCATTTGGTGTGGATAATCATATAACATTTCAAGCTTCTTCCGATTCTGCAGCTATGTCTGCAAAATCTCCACCGGAAGGTGCAAGTTGGCGTGATTTCATTACCGTAACAAAACCCGGTATTATCCGATCTAACCTCATCGCTGCCTTTGCAGGATATTGGCTGGCTTCAGGTTGGGATGTTCAATACGGCAGATTAGTTCTGACTCTGCTCGGTACAATGCTGGTTATGGCTTCGGCCTGTGTTTTTAATAACTATTTCGACCGTGACCTGGACATGAAGATGGAAAGAACGCGCGATCGGGGGCTTCCTACAGGACGACTGAAACCCAAAACCGTATTGCTGTATGCTATTGGGCTAGGGATTGCGGGCTTGATTGTACTGTTTGCTTTTTCCGGAGTTTTAGCCGGTCTGTTCGGGATTGTAGGGATGTTCGTTTACGTTGTAGTATACACCCTTTGGTTGAAACGGACATCAACATGGAGCACTTCAGTAGGTGCGATCTCTGGAGCTATGCCACCTGTAATTGGCTACGTTGCAGTTACGGGGACAGTTGATCTAGGGGCTTGGCTGATGTTTGCGATGTTGTTTCTGTGGCAACCTCCCCATTTCTGGGCACTCGGGATTAGACGTAAAGAAGAATATAGAGCCGCTGGATTTCCGCTGCTGCCTGTAGTCAAAGGAACACGTCGTACGAAGTTTCAAATGATTCCTTATGTAGCACTGTTGCTGCCTATTCCAGTGTTAATGTACGCCTACGATTATGCAGGGATTTTTTATCTGGTGATTTCAACAGCGCTGTCCCTGGCTTGGTTAATCATAACCTTGATGGGCTTTGCAGCAAAAGATGACGAAGTCTGGGCGAAGAAGAACTTCCTCTTCTCCATTAACTACCTAACGGTAAGTTTGATCGTACTTGTATTGAATACGATTCACGGTTAAGAAGAGGGAGGGTATTATTGTCCGTGCAGACCTTTAAGCGTTATAAATGGACCTGGATTCTACTATTGCTTGCTTTGGTAATGGCTGGTTATCTGGCAGTTAATTCTTTGAATTTAGGAAAAGAAAAACTGCCGGTAATCGGAGAAGTGCAGGACTTTTCACTTGAAAATGTGGATGGAGACCAGATTACTCTGGCTGATACACAAGGTAAAGCGCGGCTGGTATACTTTTTTTTCACACAATGTCCGGATGTATGTCCTATAACTACGTTTCTGTTATCTCAGACGCAGAAAATTCTGGTCGACGATGGCAGCTTTGGAAAAGATACGGCGTTCGTCTCCATTTCTTTTGATCCAGAGAATGATACGCGTGAAGCCATTAAAAGCTTTGCGGACCGTTTCCAGGCAGATTATAAGGGTTGGTACTTCTTACGGGGGGATCAGGAAGTCATTCGTAAGCTGGCAACTGATTCTTTTAAAGTACTAATTGCAGGGAATAGTAAAGAAAATTTCGTACATGCCAATCGCATAGCATTGGTTGATCGGGACAATCGTCTCCGTGCATTGTATGACGCAGGGGATACGGATAACATAACGCCTGAATTTCTTGCCGATAGGCTGAATGAATTGGCTCGTGAATAGAACATAACCGCATAACAGAAACGCCTTTTTCGAATCCCATTTATTGAAGGATAACGAAAAGGGCGTTTTTAATTTCTTAGGCAATATATCGCGAATCAAAAAGGAATGGGTTCAGGGTAAATGATGAACTCTTCCAGACCCGCTTTTTCAAGCTGATTGATATTGTATTCATCTGGAGTGCCTTCCACTCCGGCATAACCCCGGCGTGTATAGATGTGACCAGCATCGGGAAAGGCATCGCGGAGAATCCCGCGTATTTTTTTGCCTGAACTGTCGTTATCCATATAAAGATATACTTCTCCATCTCCTACTTTTTGTCGCAGGGACTCGAGTTTGAGCGTATTTAATGTACCAAAGGTACAGAGGATTTCGACTTCCGGTACCAGCACGCGTCGTAATCTGCTGCGATCGTTTTTGCCTTCGACAATAATCGTAATGGACATTTGCTGACAATCACCTCCGGAAATGAAGTCTGAACTTACAGACTCATTATAGTTTACCGAAGGAGGAGCAGTTTTAACAACTGTTTCTACAGGAAAATCTTCATTCCCCGGGAAATGTCGTAAAAACAATAAATCATGCGGCCCGCCCATTCCATTTGGAAGAGTAGGTAGACAGCTTGGTTGAATTTTTTGGCGAAAGCAGTAATAGTGCAACCATTAGCAATAGAAAGGCAATGAAATAAGGCGAAACAACGGCTCTTAATTGTCCTGCGGCCACAGGGCCTGCGAATGCGCCTAGTGACATGGCTATCGACTGCATGGAGAAGGTGCGTCCCATACGTCCTGGTCCACCTAGACTAATAAAGAGCGATGCCATTGCGGGAAATAATATTCCTTTGGCTGCACCCAGCATAAAGAGAATAACGGAAGCGGGAATGCTGTGAAGTGAGGCAAGCGCAAAAAAACAAAGGGCCATTCCTAGCAAGGCCACGGCTATTCTTCCTCCTGGGGAAAAGCGGTTCAGGAAGAACAAACTGAGTGTTACCAAAGCCCCTAAGCTAAGGAGCGATAAAAGAATGCCTGTGGAAACAATGCTATTACTTCCGGTCTGAGATAGAGGAAGTTCAAAGAACAGAACCCCTTGTGAACAAGAAACGAAAAAAGGCAGCAGATAATAACGTTTGGAAACTGGATTGGCATCGGATATAGGGACCGAAGGAAGATCCTGTTTTTTTAAAGGAGGTGCTGCAGAGTTTACAGGGCGTACTAAACGCCGGGCAGGCGCCGGTACACTGAAAAAAGCCATGATGCCTGTAGCGATAAGCAGCCATCCCAATGTGGTGAAGGTGCCGGAATAGCCAGCTTTAGCTACGATAAAGGCCCCCGCTGCCGGGGATACCACTGAAGCTAAGGTATGAACGATACCATGTCCGGACATATATTTCCCCTGCTCAGTAGCATCAGATGATAATGAAGCCAGCAAGGTCATGCACGCTGGAGAGAGGAAGGCGAGCGCGAACCCGCTTGCTGCTCGTAGCATCAGCAAATGCCACGGAAGCTGAGCATGAGCCTGCAGCAGTAGAATGGCTCCCGCAGTAACAAGGCTAAAGACGATGTAGCGGCGGCTGCCATTACGATCGACGAGTACGCCTGCGAGCAAATTGCCAGGAAGATGGGTTAACGAATACATACCCATCATCCAGCCAATAAAGGCGGGTCCCGCACCAAGAGAGATGGCAAAGGGCGTTAGAATAGGATACTGTGCATGTAAATCAAAAAACGCCAGAAAAAGAAACAGGTACAGCCACAGCGCAGTTTTCACAGGGAAACACCTCCGAGAGCCACCTACAATAAAGATTAATGCAGGAAGGCGGATTTTAAGAAGATCAAATTTAAGCAACTACTTGTACTTTACGTGGGACAGAGAGGGCTTATACCGCTTTTTTAATTCCTATAAGCAGGTATACCTTTCTCTGGCTGTGGAACCATGAATTATGATGGGCATTCATGTATAATAATTAATATTGGCGTCATGTCTATAGAGGAGATAATCCTTAGGACGAAACTAGGTGATAGGGGTGTTGTGAGGTTGATGGATCCAGAGGTGTGGTCACAGTTTATTAGAGAGAATTGGTTAGTTATTGTTATTGCGCTCATTCTGTTGTTCGCGGTTGTTAATTTGGTCAAAACGATGTTGAAATGGGCGATTGTCATTATTATCGTTGTAGGTCTATTCATCTATAGTGGTGTGACAATGGACCAAATTGGTAACGCTGTGAATAAGGTGGCAGATGGAACGGTAAGTACGGTGAAGAAGGAAGCACAAGAGGTTATGCTTAAAGAGGCGCAGGATGCGAAGTACACTTCAAATGGTGACGGAACATTTACGATTACAACTCCGAATATTGAAGTGAAAGGTACTACTGGCGAAGATAAGGTAGAGGTTACTTTCCGCGGAGTTAGTCTTGGAAAGTGGAGTATTACTGATACCACACAAACATTTATCGAGGAAGCTCGGAAACATCAATAAACGGCTTCAGTTTAAATTATTATCAAAAACAAGCAAGCGGGCGATTGAAAGGGGAGATTGGATATGATAAACGGTTGGTTGACTAGTCTTAGTGATGCAAATATCATCTCCATCGCCCTCCTGCTGGTAGTAGTCTTTTCACTATTGCAAGGCTGGAGCAGAGGGTTCTCAAGTGCTACCGGAAGATTATTCGGTCTGCTGGGAACAGGACTGTATACAATAGCTTCTTTGGTGCTGGCCATTCCTGCTGCGGCTTATCTCAATCCTCATGTACAGACTTGGGCAGCAGGAATAAGTCTGCCTGATAAACAGCTGACCCAGTGGCAGCAAATTTATTATACGGCTGTGTCTGTGCTGGCGGAATCGCCGCTGGTGCGGTTTCTATTGTTGTTATTGCTCTCTTATATCTTAATTCGCATGCTTCTGGGATTGTTGTCTATGCTGCTCCCATTCCATCAGCTACGGCGCACCAAGACATTTAAGGACAGAAAGATTACGCAAGTAAGCCGTATGGGCGGAGCTATCATAGGATTAATTATAGGCTTGACTCGTGGTTTAATTATTGTGCTTGCTCTCTTCATTTGTGTTGGCCTAAATCCAGAAAGTCAATTTAGCCGTTATGTTGAATCTTCTCCGATCTACAGTCAAAGCGCTGCCGCTGTATTTGAGCCCTTTGTTGGGGAGACCGTGCAGAAAAAGCTGCCTATTCTGACGAAGACCGTTGCAGCTGAGATGAATGATATCCTGCGCAGAAAATATGAAGTTATTGATCATGACATTCCACAAGATATTGTGGGTGCGGCTGAAGATATTATTGGACAAGCGCAAGGAGACGAGAAGAAAGCCAGACTACTGTATGATTGGGTAGGAACACGAGTAACTTATGATTACGCCAAAGCGGAAAATTATGAAAAAAATAGAATTTGGCATGAACAGACCCCGCAGGATACCTTCGACACACGCATAGGGGTATGTATTGATTATGCACGTCTTTACGCTGTAATGGCCCGCTCCCAAGGATTGCAGGTGCGCGTTGTAACGGGTCAAGGCTATGATGGTCGAGGCGGGTATGGCGCACATGCCTGGAATGAAGTTTATATAAGTGACCGGCAAGCTTGGATTCCATTGGATCCCACTTGGGCGAGCAGTGGGGATTGGTTTAATCCGAAGGATTTTGACGATACGCATATTAGGGAGAACGCACTCTGAGTGAGGGCGCCGCACTCCTTCCGTGTGGTACAATAAACTCATACCAACCGCTCTAACACAAATGCGAGTGCAATGCTCACAATCAGCTTCTTAGAAATCACCTTCATTATAAGAGCAATGTCGCTGGCTAAGGCAATTCAGACATTATTTTTATATAGAAGGGAAGAAAGCTGGTGAGCTTTGGGAAGCAGCTCCCGCCTGCGGACGGGAAATCTTCGAAACATTCTGTAGGTCTGAGATTGAATCTGTTTTTCTTTGGCACTTTTTTTATTTTTTGTATCATTATTGTGCGTCTTGCAGGTTTGCAGTTTACTGAGGGAGCTTTGCTGACAGAAGAAGAGATCAAACGGGATACGAAGTTTGTTCCGCTGGCAGCCATGCGAGGGATTATTTTTGCTGCCGGGGGTGAGCAGATAGCCTATTCTACACCTGTTGAGTCGCTCTATCTTACCCTAAATAAGGAATATACAGCTAAAACTACCGATAAAGTAACGGGTGAAACCTCACTAACGGAAAAAGCGAAAAATAAGTCTAATGACCTTGCAGCAAGATTAGTAGCGGAGTTTGAGAAATATGGAAGTGCAGATGCCCCTAAGTTAACGCAGCAGGACGTGCTGGATTTACTTGATCTGGACTTTAAAAAGTATCTGGGTTATGTACCGCGTCGTATAAAAGCAGGGCTAACTTCAGAAGAAATAGCTTATTTCATGGAACATAAGGATGAATATCCAGGCATTACCATTGTGGAAGAAAGCGTACGCCACTACGATAAAGATACGGTAGCTGTGCAGACGGTGGGTTTTGGTAAACCTTTTAAATCAACCGAAGACATAGCGATGTACAAAAATATTCGTAGTGCAATGAAGGACAATTCTTCACCGGGACTTATGTATAAAACGGAAGAATATGTAGGATTTGATGGTCTGGAAATGCAGTATCAACGCGAACTGCGCGGAGAAAATGGTTATCAGGTCATTTCGGTCACTCCTCAAAATATGGCGGAGAAGGTAGAACAGACCGTTCCCCCTGTAAAAGGCAATAACATTTGGATGACCATTAATAAGAATGTTCAGATGAAGACTGAACAGGCTATATTGGATCAGATTAAATGGCTGCATACCAATGCTGTTCAAGGCGAAACTCATCCTGATGCTTTAACAGGTTATGCAGTAGCAATGGAAGTAGAGACTGGGAATATTGTCGCTATGGCGAGTATGCCTGATTACGATTCGAATGTATGGACAAAGGACTCGCTGCCTACATCTGTCTGGAATAAAATTATGAATAATCATCTGAATGGTACAATTACCTCGAATTCTTCCGGGAGATCGGGTCATGATTTTAGCTCACTTGTATTCTTGGGATCGACCATTAAACCGTTAAGTGTATTAATTGGTTTAAATGAAGGGTTTTTTAACACCTCGAGCACCTATCCCGATGTGGGGATTACCTATTTCGGTAAGGATGATAAATCATCGGTTAGAAATTCATCAGGTCACGTCTATGGAAAACTGTATCCGGCTGATGCTATCAAGCAATCCTCTAACGTATTTATGGTAGATATGGTCGGAAAGCAACTATACAAGAAATACCTGGGGGATAAAGGTGTAGAGGTCTGGGACGAATATATGAAAAAGTTCGGACTGGGTGTGTCAACACAAAGTGGTCTTCCCGGTGAATCACCAGGTCAGATTAACTATACAGATTTCAAGGCTGCAGGGAGCTCACAGGCCGCGCTCGTCTACGCATCTTTTGGCCAGCAAGGCAGTTATACTACATTACAGCTTGCCCAGTATGCTACTACACTTGCAAATGAAGGTGTTCGAATTAAACCGCAGCTTGTAAGTAAGATTACTGATGCGCAAGGTAAGGTGGTTAAGGAATTTAAAAAAGAAGTGCTTAATAGCGTAACCTTTGATAAATCGTTCTGGAGAGAAATCAAACAGGGAATGAGCAGTAAAGTTAGTGCTTTTGACGATTTTCCTTATGATTTTGCCCGTAAGACAGGAACCTCTGAAAAAACGGATAGAAAAAATATAAACCGTGATAACGGGGTCTTTATTGCCTTTGCTCCACGTGAGAATCCGAAGCTGGCTGTAGCGGTTGTGATTCCGGAAGGCGGCTTTGGCTCCAATAGTGCAGCTCCGGTTGCCCGTAAGATTTTTGATGCTTATGATTGGGAATATGGGCTGGATGGGGTTCCGAAGAAGAATATTCCACCTGTGGCAGATCCCGTTCAAGAACAATAAGCTTAAATTAGAGAAAAAGGAGAGAAAAACTGTGAGTTTTTTCCGTAAGCAGGCCTCACCTCCTGACGAGACCAGCAGCAAAAGTTCCATTGGCCTGCGACTCAACGTGTTTTTCTTTAGCACGTTCGTTATATTTTGCGTAATCATCATCCGACTAGCTGTTCTGCAGTTCGTGGAAGGTCCAACTTTAACTGAGGTAGAGACGAGTAGAGATACTAAAAATGTACCGTTAGCTTCCATGAGAGGGGTTATATACGCTGCAGGTGGTGAGAAGCTAGCTTATTCCACACCTGTTCAATCGCTGTATATCACACTCAATAAAGAGTATACGGCTAAGGAAACAGATAAAGTCACCGGTAAAACAACGCTGACCCCAGAGGCTAAGGCCAAGTCTGATGCATTGGCAGCCAAGCTGGTAGCTGATTTCAATAAATATGGGGATCCAAATGCAGAGAAGATGACGGAGAAAGATGTAATTGATGTGTTGGATTTATATTTTCGTAAATCACTTGGCTTTATGGCACGGCGAATTAAGGCTGATCTGACTACTGAAGAAGTTGCTTATTTCATGGAACATAAAGGAGAATATCCGGGGCTTGAGATTGTCGAGGAGAGCATTCGTCATTACGATAAAGATACGGTTGCTGTACAGACGATTGGTTATATCAAACCCTTCAAATCCGCGAACAGTCTTAATATTTATAAAAACATTCTAAGTGCTATGAAAAACAATCCGGAGCCAGGGCTAACGTATAAGGATGATGAATTTGTTGGCTTCGATGGGCTGGAGCTGAAATATCAGCGTGAGCTTCGCGGGCAAAACGGCTATCAGGAAATTTCCGTCAATCCACAGAATATGGCGGAGAAAATTGAGCGTGTCGTTCCGCCTGTCAAAGGAAATGACATCTGGACAACGATTAATAAGAACGTTCAGATGAAGACAGAACAGGCGATAACAGATCAGCTCAAATGGTTGCACTCTAATACCGTACAAGGCAGAACGCATCCGAATGCTTTAACGGGATATGCAGTAGCGATGGAAGTAGATACTGGCAATATTGTTGCTATGGCGAGTATGCCTGACTATGATACGAATGTTTGGACAACGGGTTCTTTATCTGCAGATGTCTGGAACAGTATTATGGATAACTATCAGAACGGCACGATAACTCCTATTTCTTCAGGAACCTCAGGGAATGGACTAAGATCTGTATTGCTTCTAGGTTCAACGATTAAACCTTTGAGTGTACTCGTGGGCCTGAATGAAGGGTTGTTTTCAACTTCATCGTATTATCAGGATAAAGGTTTTGCGACTTTTGGTAAGTCTGGGCATGAAACGAAGGTAAGAAACTCTTCTAACCACGTATATGGTTCTTTGGATCCTGCTAGAGCCATTGAGAAATCCTCGAATGCATTTATGGTCGATATGGTCGGTAAAAGATTGTATGACAAATATAAAAGCAAGGGGATAGACATCTGGGATGTCTATATGAAAGAGTTCGGCCTTGGTGTATCTACGGGAATTGACCTGCCAAATGAATTCTTGGGTCAAAGAAACTATACCAATATAGAAGCTGCTGGTAGTGCGCAGTCCGCACTGGTCTATGCCTCTTTCGGACAACAAGGAAGTTATACAGTAATGCAGCTTGCGCAGTATGTTACAACACTTGCTAATGAAGGACAGCGGATTAAACCTCAATTGGTTAGCAAGATTACTGATGCAGATGGAAATATAGTCAAAGAGTTTAAACGTGAGGTGCTCGATGAAGTAACAAACTTCGATAAGTCCTACTGGAATGAAATTAAGCAGGGGATGCGAAGTGAAGTTAGTGCTTTTTCTGATTTCCCTTATGACTTTGCCCGTAAGACGGGAACCTCTCAGCAAGTAGCTAAGGGTGAAATTCGCGATAATGGGGTATTTATTGCATATGCTCCACGTAATAATCCTAAGTTGGCTGTGGCGGTTGTAATCCCTGAAGGTGGTTTTGGTTCACAAAGTGCGGCACCAGTCGCACGTAAAATATTTGATGCCTATGATTGGGAATATGGGCTTGATGGAGTTCCAAAGAAAAGTCTCCAGTCTGGCAATAATACTAATGATAATGCGAAGGAGGGAGAGACTACAGGTACCGAGTAACTCTGACCCTATGGCTAAGATCTAAAAAATAAACAGCTTCTCAATAGAGAGCATACAAGAATGGAGGGGTGGCAAATGATTGCCAAATACCGCCTGCTTGCATTGGATATGGATGGAACCCTACTGAATGATGATCAGATAATTACACCCACAACGGTGGAATGGATTCAAAAGGCGGTCAACGCAGGCGTTCATGTCTGTCTGTCGACAGGCCGGGCATTTGTAAGTGCCTTACCCTATGCAGAGCAGCTAGGTTTAGAGACACCGATGATCACTGTGAACGGCAGTGAGGTGTGGAGAGCGCCACATGAAATATACCGGAGATCACTAATGGATCCCAAGCTGGTACAAGAAATGTATGATCTTGCAAAAGCAGATGACATCTGGTTCTGGGCTTATTCTCTGGACGAAGTTCTTAAACAGGATAACTGGGATGGGGATGTAACGGGTAGAGAATGGCTTAAATTCGGTTATCACACTGAAGATGATGAGCTTCGTCATAAGCTGTTGCTTCGTCTTCAAGATATGGGTGGACTGGAGATCACGAACTCTTCTCCGCACAATCTGGAGATTAATCCTCTAGGCGTGAATAAGGCAGCAGGAATAAAGGAAGTCTGCAAGCTGCTGGGAATAGAAATGTCGCAAGTTGTAGCTGTGGGCGACAGCCTTAACGATCTGGCGGCGATCCAGCAGGCTGGGCTTGGGGTTGCCATGGGCAATGCGCAAAAGACGGTTAAACAAGAGGCTGATGTTGTGGTGGCGACCAATAATCAAGACGGGATTGCCGAGGTCATCCAAAAGTATATCTTTACCGAAGCTGCAGCCTCTGTAGGCAGCAAATAATAAAAGCAGTACTGCGAAGTGAATCCATGGAGCATTATGCTAGTAGGAGGTTAAGGAATTGACGATCCTGGGTTGGATTCTTATTATTGTTTTGTTTGCTGTAGGATTGGCAGGGGCTGTGTATCCCATACTGCCGGGTGCGTTAGCGATCTATCTTGCCTTTTTTGTATACGGCTGGTTCTTTTCTTTTGAGCCCTTTGGGGTTTGGTTCTGGATTATTCAAACACTGATCGTTGTAGTTCTTTTTGTTGCTGATTATGTTGTAGGAGCGTGGGGTGTCAAAAAATTTGGCGGTTCACGTTCATCGATTATCGGGAGCACGATCGGGCTGATCTTGGGACCTTTTGTTATTCCCGCTTTTGGTCTTATCATTGGACCATTTCTAGGGGCTTTTATTGGAGAACTGATCGTGGGATCTTCCCCGTCTAAAGCTGCTAAGGTAAGTGTTGGCTCCATACTCGGCTTATTTAGCAGCACCTTGGTCAAAATCGTGTTGCAGGTAATTATGGTCGTCCTCTTTTTTATATGGGTCGCCCGGTTTTAATTTAACAGTGAAGAAGGGGAAAGAGTTTGTCCAAGAAAGAGTCTTTTGTTAAAGGCACGCTTATCCTTGCTGCTGCAGCTTTGGTGGCAAGGGTACTCGGGCTTGTCCAGCGTGTGCCGCTGGAGCATTTATTTAATGATGTTGGTAATGCTTCATTTACACAGGCAAACACAGTTTATTTAATGTTATTACCGCTGGCTACAGCAGGGATTCCAAGTACATTAAGTAAAATGGTATCTGAGCGTTATGCACTGAATAGACCAAATGAAGCTCAGCAGGTGTATCGGGCGGCATTAATCTTTGGTGTTGTAGTTGGCGTAATTATGAGCGCATTGTTATACATAGGTGCTCCTTATTATGCAGAATATGCAAAAGTTCCTGAAAGTACTTTGGCGATCCGGGCCATAGCTCCGGCACTCCTACTCTTCCCTTCTATAGCAATGATGCGTGGGTACTTTCAAGGGCGGAATAATATGATGGCTGGTGGCATCTCTCAAATTGTGGAGCAGATCGCGAGGGTATCTACAGCTGTTCTTCTGGCATTTGTATTGTTACAAAAAGGGTACGACAACACTTGGATGGCTGCTGGAGCATCATTCGGTAGTGTATTTGGTAGTGTTGGTGCTTTTGGTGTAATGCTCTATTACGCTATGAAATTACGGCGTAGTGAGGGGCAAACTGCGTTATACGAAACGAATGAAGCGAAGCTTCCTCTATTTGGAATTTATAAGGATATATTTAAATTATCCATTCCTATCGTTCTATCTTCAGTTACGGTTCCAGTAGTGAACTTTATTGATACATCTTTAATTGTACCGTTACTGAGTGGACAAGTTGGTGTAGCTGATGCCACACGTGCTTTGGGTATTTTCGGGAGTCGGGCACAGAGTGTCGCCGGGATTCCGCCGGTTCTTTCTATAGCACTGAGCACTTCACTAATACCAATTATTTCAGCTGCATATGCCCGTCGGGATGAGAAACATCTAAAAGGGCAAGTGACGTTAGCGCTTCGTATCTCTATTTTAACAGGAGCACCGATTGTTCTATCACTCGTAGTTGCTGCATATTCAGTTAATGGTCTCTTATTCAGTAGTTTAGATGGCAGTGGTATCGTAGCCATGCTTACTTTAGGAACGATCTTTCAGATTACGATGATGACAACGAACTCTATTTTGTTAGGTATGGGCAAATCGCGAATTTCCATGTATTATGTGTTAGCGGGTATTATTGTAAAATTAGTGGCAAGCTTATTACTTAGTAAGGTATTTGGCATCTACGGAATTATCGGTGCAACAGCACTTTGTTTCGTGGTCATTACTTTGCTTAACTTACGGATGCTGAAATCGATTGTGCCATTTGAAATTATGGGCAAACGTTGGGGCGGTTTCGCGATTGCGGTACTTGTGTCCGGCGGGATTGGTTATGGCTTGAATGAAGCTGGAATTTTGTTAACGGATCTGATGCCGGCACGTTTGGCGTTTCTGATCACTTGTCTTGTTGTAGGGGCAGCCGTTGTTGTTATTTATCTAGTACTGCTTATTGTGCTGGGTGTGCTGACTAAACAGGAAATCTCCAGTTATCCGCGGGCGCTGCAAAAATTATTGAATCCGCTGATGAAGTTACAGCCTGCACGTGTTCGTATGAGAGAATAGGTTTGACTTCTACACTGCATTTTGCTTCACTTAAAGAGTAGAAAATAGACAGATATTGAAGAAGGGACTGAGTAAATCATGGACAAAATTAGTTCTCCTGCTGAATTTCAGGTAGCCATTCAATCACCTCGATTAACAGTGGCCATCTTCAAGGCTGACTGGTGCTCGGATTGCAAATTTATCGATCCTTTTATCCCAGAGGTAGAGCAGTCTTATGCAGACCGCCTTACACTGGTTGAGGTAGATGTTGATGCCGTGGGCGATGTTAGCCAAGAACAAAATATTATGGGTATTCCAAGCTTCGTCGCATATTCGGATGGACGGGAATTGGTTAGATTCGTTAATAAATTGCGCAAATCCCGTGAAGAGATTGAGAATTTCCTTGATAAAGCGGTCCAAGTGCATCAAAGCCTTCAAAAGTAATTCCTAAGGAACCACCGCTTTCGCCTGTTTGTGCAAAGCGGTGGTTTTTTTGAAATATAAGTCTGGCTGCTTCTTCATTACTAAAAACTGCGGGTGATATTTTTGACGACAAATCAGTTGAAATGGCTTAGTTATCTTACTTGCCTTATCATGTTCCTCGCTGTACTCGGAGGAGCGGTAGTGACGAAGACTGGATCGGGCTTGGAATGCGGAAATGAATGGCCGCTCTGTCATGGAAAATTAATTCCGGCTTATACTATAGGTTCGATGATTGAATACACCCATCGCTTGTTTAGCGGTTTGGCAGGGTTATTCTCACTTGCCTCGATGTTTGCTTTTTGGCGTTATGCCCGTACTCGGCGCGATTTGCTGGGATATGCATTTATGACTTTATTATTCGTCATCGTTCAAGGTGGTATGGGAGCGCTTGCAGTAATTAAATCCCAATCCGCCGCTGTAATGGCGCTGCATATGGGTTTTTCTTTGATCGCCTTTTCAAGCGCTATGATGTTGGCTCTTGGAACCAAGAGATGGCATGAAGCGCGCGAGTATGATCATAAGCTGGAGGCTCAAAAGAAGCCCGTAAGTAAGGTATTTCGCAATTTAACCTGTTTTACTGCCATCTATTCTTATATTGTCGTGTATATTGGAGCCTTTGTAAGTCATACGGATTCACAAGGCGGGTGTTCGGGTTGGCCGCTTTGTAATGGAGAATGGGTTCCGGAGCTTTCCGGAGGAGTAGGTGTTGTTTTTACGCATCGGATTGCGGCTTTAATCTTATTCATGCTTACTGCGCTGCTCGGGCATTTAGCATTTTGGAAACATAAGGATTATCCAGAGCTTAGAGCGCTAGGTATAGCTGCAGTGCTGTTATGCTTGATGCAGGTATTTAGTGGGGCGGCTGTGGTTTACACTCTAGATAATGAAAGGCTGTACATATTTGCCGCTTTGGCTCATATTTTGCTGATTGCCAGTTTGTTTGGTGTCTTATGTTATATGAGTGTAAGAGTCTGGCAGCTAAATCGCGCGAGTAGTGTCGTGTCTGGAAAAAATGTAACGAACCCAATGATTCCACCGCCTTGGTAGAACATTCCCTCCGTGGATAGAGGCGCTTCACCCGCGGAATAATAAAGTGGAAATCGGTATATCGTGGAGCTGATTGGCCGATGCTTACGTCGCGAGTTTTGTACGAAGCAGTCCATGGAAGCAGACGCTGAACAAAACTTTAGGAGGACTGGGATATGCTGCGGGTATTACTTGGAGAGCCGCCTCGAAAGAACAGCGGTGTGTTGGCTGATGCGATGGAGAATATGGCCACTTTTGCAGCATTGCTGCGCAAGGAAATGAGTGCCCATGAGGATAATGACCATGAATACCGCAAGCTGGAGATTTGGACACGTGGGCTGATTTCCTCTCTGGATGAACTGGAGCAAAGTTGGTTCGCGGCCGCTTTTTACCGGAAATTAGTGATTGCGGGTTATATGGATGATATGACACCGGTGGAACAGGGCGATTATGCACGTTATGTTTATTTTTATAAAGATGGCTTTATCCGGGTTTTCTCTCTTCTGGACAAGCTTGGGACGGTACTGAATCATTTTTATGATCTCAAAACATCCAAATTAAAAACGCACTTTTCTTACTTTACAGTGCTGCGTCAGCTTCAATTATTGAATGTGCATCCTGCATTAGCGGATCAACTGGAAGAGATTAAGAACTCCTACCGCGATCCATTGGAGAATTTACGCAAGCGCAGAAATGCTGAAATTCATTATATGAATTCCGAAATGCAGGATGATTTGTGGCAGCGGCACCAAGGTCTGCATGACAAAATTCAGCTCGAGGATCTGGATAGCCATCTTGAGGATTTAAAACAATCGCTCGAAATGAACTGTAAGACATTAATCGCGGCATTCAGCTACAGCAATGAACAGCTGCGTAAGGAAATAAGCAAGGCAAAGAGCATAAAATCGTAATTGTTCAATATATTTCCTTTTGACAAAAATAGATAAACTCACTATACTTATGCTTGCATTAAAGTATGTACGATTTCAGAAAAAATATAATTTCATAACTTTATCTTATCGAGAGCGGCGGAGGGATAGGCCCGATGAAGCCCGGCAACCGATTTGTATCCAGCGCGGGAAGCGTTGTACAAATGTCATGGTGCTAATTCCTACAATGGCGCAGGTTGCGGTCGTTGGCAGATGAGAAGGCATTGTCTTAATAAACCCACAGAGCCTCTTGCGATCTGCATCGATCGTTGGAGGTTTTTTTGTATAGAATAAGTGAAGTATAAAGGGGGGGCGACGAGAGTTGATTAATCTAAAAGGGATAACAAAGGTTTATGGAAAAGGGAGTAATGCGGCAACAGCACTTTCTGGATTGAATCTGTCCATCGAGAAAGGTGAAATATTCGGAGTCATCGGCCACTCTGGAGCCGGGAAAAGTACATTGATCCGTTGCATTAATCTGTTGGAACGTCCGACAGAAGGAGAGGTCTGGGTAGACGGTGTTGAGCTAACCAGTCTTAACCAAGGTCAGCTGCAGGAACAGCGGCGCAAGATTGGGATGATTTTTCAACATTTCAATTTGCTGTCTTCGGCGACCGTATACGATAATATTGCCTTTCCACTGCGCCTTGCAGGTACATCTAGAACAGCTATTGATACAAAAGTGAAAGACTTGCTCGCTTTAGTTGGGCTCGAAGAACATAAAGGTAAGTATCCTTCTCAGTTATCTGGAGGACAAAAGCAGCGGGTCGGCATCGCCCGGGCACTAGCCAGTGACCCTGATGTACTGCTGTGTGACGAGGCCACTTCTGCGCTTGATCCCCAGACAACGGACTCCATTCTTAAGCTGCTGCTCGATATTAATAAAAGATTCCATTTGACCATTGTGCTGATCACACATGAAATGCATGTAATCCAGAGCATCTGCGACCGTGTCGCGGTCATTCATGGTGGTGGGATTGTTGAGCAAGGCAAAGTTACAGAGGTATTTCTCAAGCCGCAGCATGAGGTTACACGCGATTTCATCCGCAGTGAGACACAGAATGAAGGACCTCTTCGAGTGGCGCTTGATGCTGCTGCCGGGGATAACTCTCAAGCTGTCAAAATTACTTTTTTCGGAGAAAAAACTTACGGCTCGGCACTATCCGATGTCGTGCGTGATACGGGTGTAAGCTTTGCAATCTTACATGGTACCATTTCAACGATTAAAGATGTGCCTTATGGACAGATGATTGTGCGGTTCGAAGGGCCAGCTGAGGCGATTGCTGTAACGATCTCCAGGCTAATTGCTCAAGGCCTTGATGTGGAGGTGATTTCGTAATGAATTTTGCAGATCTAAATTGGCAAGAAATGATGGATGCTACGGTTGCTACTATAAAAATGATATTTTTTTCCGGATTGTTCACAATTATTCTTGGTTTACCACTCGGAATTCTATTGTATTTATGGGGGAAATCGAATAGTATAGTAATCAGAGTAACTTACTCGGTCTTATCATTACTTGTAAATATTCTACGTTCCGTACCCTTTATCATTTTGATGGTGGCTCTAATTCCTTTCAGCAAAGCCGTTGTTGGAACCTCCATTGGTGTACTCGGTACGATTCCACCTCTGGTGATTGGTGCAGCTCCGTTTTTTGCCCGCTTGGTAGAGACGTCGTTAAGAGAGGTAGACCGCGGAGTCATCGAAGCCGCACAAGGTATGGGAGCATCGACGAACCAAATCGTTATGCGTGTTCTTTTGCCAGAAGCTCGTCCAGGTCTGCTCGCTGGAGTTACGATCACACTGGTTACACTGGTCTCCTATACAGCAATGGCTGGTATGGTTGGGGGCGGCGGATTAGGTGACTTGGCGATTCGTTACGGCTACCACCGCTATGAGACGGAGATTATGATTGTTTCTATAGTATTTATTGTCGTACTGGTGCAATTGCTACAAATGGCCGGTGACCGACTCGTAAAACATTACACACGGAAATAAGGTACATCCATATATATCCTTATTCAATACAAAATATAGATTAGAGGGGGATTTACAATGAAAAAAGTACTACTTACATTTTTTAGCCTGACACTGGTTGCGGTGCTTGCGGCTTGCGGTAACAACAATGCATCTAATAATGCTGGGAGCTCGGCTGCTACAACAGCACCAAACGCAGAAGCAACAAGTGAACCTACTAAAGATCCAGTGAAATTGGTTATTGGTGCCTCACCTGTTCCTCATGCTGAAATTTTGAAGGCTATTGCTCCATTGCTTGAAAAAGATGGAATTACACTTGAAATCAAAGAATTCACTGACTATATTCAACCTAACGTGCAGCTTGATGAGAAGGAGTTAGATGCTAACTTTTTCCAACACCAACCGTATCTGGATGACCAAAACAAAAATAATAAAACCGACCTGGTCTCTGTTGCATCCGTTCACGTTGAACCTTTTGGGGCTTATTCCAAAAAAATCAAATCGATCGATGAGTTGGCTGATGGTGCAAAAGTTGCCATTCCGAACGATGCTACTAACGGTGGCCGTGCACTAATCCTACTTGCAAAAAATGGTCTGATTACCTTGAAAGATGATACAAACATTGCTGCAACAAAAGCAGATATCACTGAAAACAAGAAAAATCTCGACATCATTGAGTTGGAAGCAGCTATGCTCCCACGTCAACTGGATGAGGTAGACCTTGCTTTGATCAACACGAACTTTGCACTAGACGCTGGTCTTGTGCCAACTAAAGATGCATTGTTCATCGAGGGTGTAGATTCCCCTTATGCTAACATTTTGGTAACCCGTCAAGACAATAAAGATTCCGAAGCCATCAAAAAGCTGGTTGCTGCCCTGAATTCTCCAGAAGCTAAAGCTTTCATTGAAGAAAAGTACGAAGGTGCGATCATTCCAGCGTTTTAAGGAATGAAGCTAAATTCGTCTATAGTCATAACAAGAACCCGCAGCCAAGTTGGCTTGCGGGTTTTATGTTCTAAGGTTGTGAGAGAATGTTAAATCCTCTATAATAAGAAAATCCCGATCTCCTATACAGGAGAATCGGGAGGGTTATTGAACGGGATTTAGAATACTTGAACTACTTCTTCAACGCCTTCTACTTCTTCAAGGAGGGCGCGTTCAATCCCGGCTTTCAAGGTGATCGTGGAGCTTGGGCAGCTGCCGCAGGCACCCATAAGTTTCAACTTAACGATGCCGTCTTCCACATCGACCAGTTCTACGTCACCGCCATCGCGCTGCAGGAACGGACGAAGCTTATCCAGCACTTCTAGTACTTCATCATACATTTCGGTGCTTTGTGCATTCTCACTCATTTCTCAATCACTCCTTTCGTAAGTTCATTATAGTACAAAAAGTTAAAAAATAAAATGGTTAGGCGGAATAGGGAGATCATCATGAGACCAATTATTGAATTTTGTTCCAGCAACATGGGTCACGGAACAGACAAGCTAATGCATAAGCTGGAGGAAAATCCAGATTATGATGTTATTGAATACGGATGTCTGAACAATTGTGGAGAGTGTTATTTAATGCCTTTCGCCATGGTTGAAGGTGACATTATTGCAGCAGACACTGTTGCAGAGCTAGAAGAGAAAATTGAGGCCAAGATCAAAGAGCTTGAGGCTTGGTTTAATATAGATCTTGACTAAATTTCTCGAGAAAAAAAGAGGGAGCACTCCATAATCTAAATTATGGAGTGCTCCCTCTTTTTGGAACCTTACTTGAACAAAATCCACCAATTTGATCGATTAGGCAACATATTGGAGAGTGCAGGGGCTACCGTGAAGGTGCCACTGGACTCAGGCGACCTTATATTGAGTGTTTTCCTACATTTGGATTGCTATCGGACCCCATAGTCACTATTCACCTGAAAAACAGCATAAATGAACCTTATTATTAGCAATAACTTCACTAGAGTCCGAAACTCTCCTTCATAGGCTGAAAATTTGCGAATAAGGTCATCTGAGTCCGAAGGGTATACGCACCAATAACGTAAGAAAGCTACTCTCGTGTTTATCTGAGAGTAGCTTCCTTTAATACTTATGAACCAATCATAGGCTTATCCTAAAGTGCGTTTCGACATCCAGAGCACTCCGCTCTTGAGGATGCGGGGAACCCGTCCTTTGACGGAGCGTTGTCCCATAAGTCCGAATCCTGCTTTTTTGCCTAGTGACCCTAAAGTACCCTTCAGGCGAATAGGATGAAGCTTAGGAGTCTCACCGCGCCAAGTGGATTGAATAACCTGAGCTACCTGCTCACCCTGTGCTCCAGCGGCTTGTGCGCTTGGTGCGAATGGCAGACTGGCACAGTCACCAATCACATATACCTCCGGATAATCCGGTATACGATAATACTCATCCAGCATAATCCGTCCACCGCGGTCCTTCGACACATTCAAATCTTGAACTACTTTTACAGGTTGAATCCCTGCGGTCCATACTGTCACATCTGAAAGGATTTCCTCGGTACCGTTAAAAATCGAATCCTTCTCTACATGAGATACAGAGATTCGTCCTAGCGTTTGCACCTGATGGTGATGAAACCATTCCTCTACGTACTGTGACAGCTTTGCCGGAAAGGCAGACAAAACACGTTCACCGCGATCCAGAATAGCAATGTTAAGGTCTGGACGGCTCTCCCGAAGCTCTGCAGCTAATTCAACACCGCTTAATCCTCCACCTACGATGTTTATCGTTCCGTAAGGCTTCACATCATTTAAACGGCGGTAGGTTTCCCGAGTACCAGCAAAGGTCTGGATGCTGCAGGTATATTGATCAGCACCAGGGATGTTGTGGTAATTGTCGGTACAGCCAAGAGCAATGGCTAGGAGATCATAAGATACAATCTCACCGGATTCCATACTGACTATTTTGCTCTCCAAATCAATGGAACTCACTTCACCGTACCGGACAGTAAGCCGGGGGTGAACCGGAAAATGAATGCGCAGGTGATAATCAGTTACGGTACCTGCGGCGAGCGCATAATATTCCGTTTTGATTCCTTGATATGGCATTCGGTCAATTAAGATAATTTCAACATCATGAGGAAGATGATTATTGAGTAATTCTTGAATTAAGGCTAGGCCGCCGTAGCCACCGCCAAGAACGAGTATTGTTCTCATGCTGACCGAACTTCCTTTCCAATATGGGATAACAAATCTCAGGTAGTCTTCTTATTCGTATACCTTAACTTCATTATAGAAAGTGTCACGTTCGACAGGAATTCGTCCAGCACCTTTCACTAGCCAGATCAATTCGTCGCGAGTCAGACCTTCCGGTGTTAAGGCGCCAGCCGCGTGGCTGATACGTTCTTTTAGAATTGTGCCATGCACATCTGATGCACCGAAGTTCAGCGCAACTTGAGTAAGCTGAGGGCCAATGTTAATGAAGTACGCTTTGATGTGATCGAAATTGTCCAACATCAATCTGCTGATCGCAATGGTCTTCAGATCCTCATAAGCAGAGTTGCGGCGCATGATGCCAGCGTTTTTATTCTTAGGCTGCATGGACAATGGAATGAATACCATAAAGCCATTGGTTTCGTCCTGCAAATCACGGATTTGCATCATATGGCGGATACGGTCTTCATGAGATTCAATGGAGCCGTACAGCATAGTGGTATGGGTCTTCATCCCAAGCTGATGTGCTGTCCGATGGACTTCCAGATATTCTTCCACATTAGCTTTGTCTACACGCATTTTTTTACGATATTGGTCGGATAATATCTCTGCGCCACCACCGGTGAGTGTTTTAAGTCCAGCAGCACGCAATTGTTCCAGTACCTCACGAATACTCAAACCGCTAATACGGGTGAAAAAATCAATTTCAGCGGCAGTGTAGGCTTTTAAGGTAACCTCAGGGAAACGTTCGTTCAAAGCTTTTAAAGAATCCACATAATATTGGAAGGGAACCTTGTCGTTATGGCCACCAACAATATGGAATTCGCGTACGCCTGGGTGGATATGCTGTTCGACATATTGCACCATTTCCTGACCGGAAAGGGTATAGGCTCCCTCTTCTCCATCATCTTTGCGGAAATTGCAGAATGCACAGTGCGATTCGCAAACATTGGTGAAATATAGACTCATGTTTTCGATAAAATATACCCGGTTGTGATTCTTGGCGATATTGACTTCATTCGCTAGCTGGCCAATGGTAAGTAAATCGTTGCTTTGATATAAATAAACGCCATCTTCCAAATTCAATCTTTCGCCGCTGCGAACCTTATCAATAATGTTCGCCATTCGGGCATCCGTGTGGGGGGTAAAAAGAGTAGACATATTATGATTTCCTCCTGAAAGTTTACGAGCAGATTGCTCGAAGATAAATTCCAGACGTACCCAAGTGGTAGCTGTTCATTCTAAAAAAGAAAGAGGCGAGCTTGCCTCCGTGACAAATTTCCGAATTTTTACTTAGAGTGCCTTCCCTATTATAAACCTACTCTCCTAAGGGTATCAACAGCTTGATATTGATGGTGTTTTTTGCTGTGAAGGGTCATGCCTAAGGCAGTTGTGACTTGAGGGTAACGGAATAGTCGGTTATACTGAATTTATCAAGCATAAACGTCATTGGCATCCTTATAAAGTTGATAAGCGTTTAAGCGAGAAATATAAGACATAAAGAATAGGTGCAACACTTATACTTTCTTATATTTTTAAAAAATAACTTTTGGCCGGAAGGTCCCTTAAACATAAGTTTCCGCTTATGAAGGGAGACAAATTTGTAGGAGGATGAGATCATGATTAATATTAGTGAAAAGGCAGCAGAACAATTAAAGGCGATGCTTGCTGAACAAGAAGTACCGAACATGTTCCTCCGTATTGGAGTAACGCCCGGCGGTTGCAGTGGATTCTCGTACGCTATGGGCTTTGATGATAATGAAACCGATCAGGACGTATATATGGACATTCAAGCCATGAAAGTGGTTGTGGAGAAGGAGAACCTTCGTTACCTGGACGGTCTTGAAATCGACTTTGAAGAATCCGGCATGACGGGTGGTTTCACCATCAACAACCCTAACGCTACTGCAACTTGCGGCTGCGGTTCAAGCTTCCGTACAGCTACGGATGCAGGGAAACCTAACGAAGAGCCTTGCTAATCACAGCAATCACGGCTCCAAGCCCTGTGTTGGATTCTAACAACACAGGCTTGGAGTTTTTTTATTCTCAATGACAAAAATCATCACAAGGAGTTCGGAAATGGAAATGGAAATCAGAAAATTAAAAGCTGGTGAACAGCCTCCATTAGAATTACTTCTATTAGCAGATCCTTCGGAGAGCTTAGTTAACGGATATTTACAAAGAGGGTTATGTTGTGTGGCTGAGGTGGATAACAGCATCATCGGAGTCTACGTTGTGCTGCAGACAAGACCGGAGACTGTAGAGATCGTAAATATCGCCGTCGACGAAAATAAACACGGGCAAGGAATAGGTAAGCAGCTGCTGAACCATGCGATTCAGAATGCCAAGCTGCTTGGAGCCAAAACCATTGAAATTGGCACAGGAAATTCGAGCGTTGGACAATTGGCACTTTATCAGAAATGTGGATTCAGAATCACCGGCATTGACAGAGATTTTTTTATTAGGCATTACAGTGAAGAAATCTTTGAAAATGGGATTCAAGTCATAGATATGATACGCCTGTCGCTGGATTTATGAGTAATAGGGGAGTTTCTCAGAAGCCATTTAATGGGCGCTGGGGTAGCTCTTTATTCTTTTACATAGGAAGCAAACGATATATCGCTAATCATGTATCGCAAGCCAGGTATCGGACACAGAGGACCCTAAACGCCGCATTTTCCCATATTTGTGGTGCCAACGGACCGCATTGCCGCTATTGCTATGAAAATCAGTAAATATGAAGCTCTTTCTAAGCGATAGTGTCACTGGAGTCCGAAACCACGCCTCAAAGGTTGAAAATCTGCAAATAACGTCATCTGGGTCCGAAATGCTCATGGGTTAACGACACTGTTGAAGCAGATAGCTATTGTTTAAAAACACAGAGCAGCGATTCTCCACATAACTGGAGAATGGCTGCTCTGTTGTTTTTTGCGATGGTCGGACCGTCTGTGCATAGAAATAAGCTGTTTATAGGCAGTCCCTGCGTACATTAGGCTGGAATAATAAACTTGTAATTAATCATAAATACGATGAGTGCTGCAGCTCCAAGGGAGAAGGCGATACAGCCCGTACCCAGTGCTCTGCGTTTGTCTTTAATAAATTTAAAGCCAATGGCGCAGATCAGTATAGTCGTTCCAGCCAATACAATGGACATCCCAAGCATAGCCACCCAATATAAAACCTCAAAAAACTGTGCCATTCTGAGCCCTCCCCGCGCTGTGCTTTTTAGTGATTCTGTTAGTACTCACTATAATAGTAGAAATTGAAAATGTAACCGCTATTAATAATACAACGATTTTGAAGATTATTCTAGTTATAGTGAACTCATCCATTAAGATATTGATGTCGAATTTCTTGAGAACTGAATCTACAAAATCCGCGGTTGTACCCTGTCGCTGTCGACTGATGCTGTGCTAAACACTAAGCCCTTTTTGCTAAGAGCGGCATCTTACACGGACAATCATACAAGAGGGCGAGACCTTCTCTGAGTAATGTATAGGGTAGGCTGGATTGTGAAGGGAGGGAAAGGACGATGGCAGGAAGACAATTGGCCAGTAAGTGGCTGAAGACAGAGGCGTTGCTGACCGACGCTCGGGTTGCACCCTATATCCCAATGACGAGGGGGTACAGGGCAGAAACGCTCCTGGCAATGCTTCGTAGATATGGAAATGTTGTCATTAAACCTATTGTGGGTGGCGGAGGTTACGGTGTAATCAAAGTTTTTCGGGATAGTCGCGGTTATGGATTCACCTATATGGACAGAACTCGAATTTACAAGGATTTTGGATCCATGAGACGTGCGCTTAATACTGTGAAGGCAAGACGCAGATATTTGATTCAACAAGGGATTTCCCTTGCGAGAATCGGTGGACGGCCTATTGATTATCGGGTCAAAGTAGTTAAGAATGGTGAGGTTTGGGAATTTCGCTCCATGGTAGGGAGATTGGCTCGGCCAGGTCTGTTCGTAACCAATCTTTGTAAAGGGGGAACGATGCTATCATGTCGTGAAGGACTTCGTAGATCGTTGCCGCGGATTAAAGCTTCAGCGAAGAAAGCAGAAATGCGGAGACTAACCCATGTATGTATCGGAATTATGGAACGGCATTTTCCGGGAATAGGTGAGCTGGGCTTTGATTATGCTGTAGATTATTCGGGGAAAATATGGATTTTGGAGGTTAATACAAGACCTCAATAAATTAACAATTATTTTAAGAATTGACGATAATAGAGTAGTAAGATAAAATTGCGTTTAGTTGCGTTCTTTTGGGGTAAATAACATTGTAATTTATTTACAATAAAAATATATTTTTTGCTTTATACAAGTGGTTCAATCCTGTGTATAACTATTATCCCCATAGTCCACTGTGTAGCTAGTACCTTTATAACGCTTACACACATTTTATACACAGGATTTCCACATGTACTTGTGGATAACGCGAACGCTTGTTCGAAAAATGATAGTTTGATATGATAGATTCAGATCCAAATAAAGGAAAGGTAGATGAAGTTTATGGTTGAATTGTCGGATGAGATGCTGCTTGACTCTTACCATAGAGCAATAGAGCTGCAACTAGAGCATGATTTCATCGCTCTTCTACTCGTTGAAATTCGCAAACGAAACTTACACTCTCCAGTACATGCGGTTCTTCATTAAAAAAGCGCAAAGGATAACTTTGTAGCAGGCTACATATATAAAACCGCGAGGCACAAACAAACATAAAAGGGTATCCTCACAGGCTGTTATCAACAGGCCTGTAAGAATACCCTTTTTTATTGTGTTAATAGATTTAGAGTTTCATATTACTGCTGTGACCCGGTGATAGCTTCGCTTCTGGATCAATGTACACCTTAGCATTATTCACAGCCGTTGGAGCTTCGCCAAATCCTACAGCAATCAGCTTCAGCTTACCAGGGTAAGTTGTGATATCGCCGGCAGCAAATATGCCTGGAATGCTTGTTTCCATACGCGAGTCAACAACAATGGAGTTCCCTTCAATATCAATACCCCATTCGGCAATAGGACCTAGGGAAGAGATGAATCCGAAGTTAACAATAACGCTGTCCACTTCAATTTCTTGAGTTTCTTTGGTCTTGATATTTGACAATGTAACCTTGGTAATGAACTCATCACCATGCAGCTCTGTAATTTCAGTAGGGGTAACTACGTTAACCTTGGAAGCCATCAGGTTCTCAACGCTATGTTCATGCGCACGGAATTTATCCCGGCGGTGAATCAGGGTTACCTGTTCAGCGATGGGTTCCAGCATGAGCGCCCAGTCAACTGCAGAGTCACCGCCACCGCTGATCAGAACTTTTTTATCTTTAAAGGCATTTAGATCATTTACAAAATAATGGAGGTTTGCTTTTTCAAAACGTCCAGCGTTGGGTAATTCCAAACGACGAGGTTCAAATGCACCTACACCAGCTGTAATGATGATCGCCTTACTGTGGTATTCGGCTACATCGGTTGTAACCACAAAATGACGTTCGTCCCGTTTTTGAACAGAAATCACTTTCTCCTCCAGCCGGATATTGGATTGGAACATATCCATTTGCCGAGACAGGTTGTCGACCAATTCTTGTGCTGTTACTTTTGGAAAACCTGCCACATCATAAATGTATTTTTCTGGATAAAGGGCAGCAAGTTGTCCCCCCAATTGGGGCATACTTTCAATAAGGGTTACTGATGCCTGACGCATTCCGCCGTAAAATGCGGCAAACATGCCAGCTGGCCCGCCACCTATGATTAAAAGGTCGCTCATAGGAACGCTGGATTGCTCTTGGGTCACGGGATATTACACCTCCGAGTTGATATATTCATTTTGCCATACTTGTGTACCTACTTATTATAATCATTGTGACACATACCTGCAAAGAAAGACTTTAGAAGTCAATAAAAGTGTGACGTTTTTTAGTATTTTAATGTTTGATTAATGCTACACTAAGGTTTACAATGGATATGGTCAATTTAGAAATACTTCAAGTTTGATTGGAATTTCTTCTAAATATAAGTGTATAAATTCACAAAAAGGACCGTACATTGTTTCAATAAAAAATACAAAGACAGATTTACCTCTTGGAAGGAGCCGGAACATGAGTAGTATTCCCAAAATCGTTATCTTAGGCGCGGGCTATGGGGGTATTTTGACCGCACAGCGCTTGCAGAAGGCTTTGAATTATAATGAAGCGGATGTCACGCTTGTAAACCGTCACGAGTACCACTATTTTACTACCCATCTACATATGCCTGCGGCGGGTACGGACAGTATTGAACACACCCGGGTGTCCATTTCGAAACTAATCGATGAATTCAAGATCGACCTCGTGAAGTCATCTGTTCAGGAAATTCGTACTCAGCAGAAAAAGATTATTTTGGAGGATGGTACCCTATCGTACGATTATCTTGTCATTGCTTTAGGTGGAGAGCCTGAAACATTTGGTATTCCTGGACTTGATAAATACGCACTGACAATCCGGAGCATCAATTCCGTTCGTTTAATTCGCGAGCATATTGAATATCAATTCGCTAAGTACAAGAACGAGAACAATGCTCAGGAGCATATTAATTTTGTTGTCGGTGGTGCCGGCTTTAGCGGTATCGAATTTGTAGCTGAATTAGCTGACCGTATCCCTGGACTGTGTAAAGAATATGACGTAGATCCAAGTATGGTTAATATATATAACGTAGAGGCTGCTCCGACAGCACTGCCTGGTTTTGCTCCTGAGCTTGTGGAGTATGCGATGGACTTGCTCACCAAAAAGGGAGTTACCTTCAAGATGGGTGTTGCGATCAAGGAGTGTCTGCCAAACGGGGTAATTCTGGCATCAGGCGAAGAAATCAAAGCCTCCACAATTATTTGGACAGGCGGAATCCGTGGCAATCGTCTTATTGAGGCTGCCGGATTTGAAGCTATGCGTGGGCGCGTGAAGGTAGATGAATATCTACGTGCACCGGGCCAAGAGAATATCTTCATTATTGGTGATGGCTCCCTTATGATTAATCCGGAAGGACGCCCTTACCCGCCAACCGCTCAAATTGCTATGCAGCAGGGTGAATGTTGTGCGCATAATTTGGTGGCAGCAATCCGCAATCAACAGCCGAAGAAATTCGCATTCAGCAATAAAGGAACCGTAGCTTCCCTAGGCAAAGGCCAAGGAATCGCTGTAGTAGGCAGCAAAACTTACAAGGGCTGGACTGCAGCTCAGTTGAAAAAAGTTGTAGATATGCGCTACTTGTTCATTATCGGCGGAATTCCGCTGGTTCTGAAAAAAGGAAGATTCTTATAAGATGCGCCATTGCAGCGTACAGGTACGCGGACTGCTGACTCGGGAAGAATTGGACCGTTATAACGGACTGATAGAGGTTGGATCTTATCTGGAGGATCAGAACCAGTATGATCTGGCTTATATCGTTCAGAAGGAAATTGATCTGCTCATTCTCCCTGGTATCGAACGCCTGAAGGATAAAGGGCGCGCTCGGGATCGGGCCACGGCTGAATATCTGGAAAGTTTACGTGAAGATGATGAGGATAACGAAGATGAGGATTCAGGAACTTCGGTGTCTTAATCTAATAATATGGCAGTAAAAAAGGTGTGTCTCCATGCGAACTGGAGACACACCCTTTTTTTTGTTGTTACAGCTTGAGCATTTCTTCAAAAGATTCTTCAGTCAGCAGATTGCCGACATAAAAAGGTCCGAATTCGCCGTAGCGGGCACTTACTTCGTCAAAACGCATTTCGTATACCAGCTTTTTGAATTGCAGTGCATCTTCAGCGAACAGAGTCACGCCCCATTCCCAGTCATCAAAACCGACGGAGCCGGTAATAATTTGCTTCACTTTACCTGCATATGAACGTCCAATTAACCCGTGTGAAGCCATGAGCTCCCGGCGTTTGTCCATATCAAGCATGTACCAGTTATCGGCAAGCTCGCGTTTTTTGTTCATAGGATAGAAACAAATGTGTTTCGCTTGCGGTAAAATAGGCTTTAGACGTGCGGCAACATGCGGATTCTGCATAGGGTCGCTGCCGTCGCTGCCACTGCCACCAGCAGCGTAGTTGCTTAATTCAACAATACTTACATATGAATAAGCTTTGGTTGTATATTGAGCAAAAGCGATTTTGTTAAAGGCGGTCTCAAGTTGGTTCAAAGCTTCTAGGCTTTCGCGCAAAAACATCATTACAAAATCAGCCTTTTGGCCCACTATGGAGTATACTGCGGTGCTGCCTTCTTTAGCTTCCTCAACAGGGCTCCATTCCTGCATAAAAGCATGTAGTTCTTCCAGGGCAACGGCACGTTCTTCATCATCTGCTGCCGTCCAAGCGGTCCAGTTCAGAGAGCGGAAGTCATGCAGTGCATACCAGCCTTCCAGTGTCAAAGCGGCTTCGATCATGATCTCACTCCTTAAAAGTTTTACGAAGCATAAGCCTCGCTGAAATAACATCGCGTAAAACTCGCAATTAAAGCATAAACTTAGTCTTACGAAGCATCTGCTTCATAGGCTATGTATGATCTGATTAATCTACTTGCATTGTATCGCAATCAAGCCGCCAAGAGCAAACGGAGGCATCCTCTAAGTGTGCGAATTAGTGCGTGAATTTGAATAAAGTTCATTGCTTCGTGACATTTTTTCTAGTAAACTTACTACTAGCTTGTAAAAGATGTGCGCTTCTTTATAGAAAGGGGTGGAGACGGTAAGATGGGATTTATTCCAGTGTTTATCCTAGCCGTTTTATTCTTTGTGATGATGTTTGGTATCGGCTTTATTCTTAACATGTTAATGAAGACAACCTGGTTTCCCGCTTATCTATTCGTACTTATTATTCTACCCGTCGTAATCTATTCTATTTGGGATAGAAACGCGATGTCGCTCTGGGAGCATCTCTCCAGTTTCCACTTTGTTGATTATCTTACAGGTGTCGCTGGTCTTGCAGGTGCTATACTTAGTGGATGGACCATTCAAAAGCTGCGCTTTGGCGGTTACAAGATGTTTTAAAGATTTGAAAGAGCCTATGTTATGAATCAGTCTTATATTTCTGCGAGAAACGGGATACCTTCCTCTTTAGAGGACGGCGAAGCCGTTTCTTCTTGTTTAATAGAGGTAGATATTCGTAAGAAGAAGTTGATTATATTGCGAAAAGAGTCGAAATTGGGATTTTATTTACATTTTCGCTATGTTAATTTGTGATAGAATAGAATCCTGTATGAATTCGTGTAAACAAGGGGGTATCCGTAGATGCGGATGAGTAACTTACATCATTTCACCGAACATCATCGGTACTGCGTTTCCCGCGAATTTGGTCTTAGTGTTATAGATGGACGTATGCTTAGCTCTGTATATCAACCTATGGTAGGAGCCTTTGCAATCAGCTTCTATCGCTTGCTGGTTGAACATGTGCCAGCAGATAGCATTGGCTATTCTGGAGTGGAGCAACAGCGCAGGCTATTTATGACTTTGGGTGTTGAACCCAATGAGAAAGGCCGCAAATATTTAATTGATCAGGCTTCCCGGTTAGAAGCAGTGGGTCTATTGCAGACCTGTCGAATCTATGTGCCGGAAACAGATGATTATTTATATGAATATGAGCTAATGCCGCCGCTATCGCCAGCCGACTTTTTTGCCACTCAGCATTTAACCTTGCTGTTACGTGATAAGATTGGCAAATTTGCTGTGCTGTCCTTACGGGAACAGTTCTGGAATCGCGAGCCGGAAGAGTGGAGTCGCAGATCTATAGGCAAAGAGAATATTTCCGTGCCTTTTTATGATATTTTTCAACTTAATACACATGTCATTGATTATGAGCTGGAGCAAGCTTTGGCAGAGGTAGCCTCTGTTCGACAGCCCGGCACGCTTGAATCCGGAGAGCAGGCAATTGGATACAGTGACATTATTTTGCGTTTTCCACGGGAGTCTGTGAATCGGGCTCATGTAGAAAAACTGCGCTTTGACCATACTCAAATGGGTGTAATTAACTATGTTGCTCATAAATACGAACTGAGTCCGCAGGATTTATGTCGTTTGCTGGATGAGGATGGAGTGTTCTCACCGGAGGGCGAGGTCATGCTGGATGCGTTGCAATATAAAGCGAGCCAACATTTCAGGCAAGATATGAAACGACAGGAAAAACGTGAAATTGCAGCTGCGAAAGTTGTTTCTATCCGGTCCAGTGCGACCGAAGAGAATGATGATTCTATAGCACCACCAGAGCAATCTGTTGAGATGGAGTATTATGTAGAAGTACCGCCACAATTTTTGTCCAAATGTGACATTCACCAATATAATATGATGCTGCGGAACGAACCTTATACGAGACTGCTACAAACCTTTTTCCCGGGTGCAGTGCCCAGCCATCTGATGGATATGTTCGAGAAAATAGATCTGAACTATAAGCTGAGCGGTGAAGTAATTAATGTACTCATTCATTATTTAATGACTATGGTAGCCTCGGGTGGAGAACAGCGGATGAACCGCAATTTTGTAGAGGCTATCGCCTCCAATATGCTGGTTAAACAAGTGAACACCTACGAGAAGGCTGTAAGATATATTAGAGATCAGTCCAAAGTGAAGGGCAAGGGGACAACGGCTAATGCTGCTGGAGGAACACGATCACGTTCTTATGCCAAAAATACAGGCCGCTCCAATAAACCGCAAATTCCGATTGTGCTGGATGATGGAAGTGCTGGAACAGTATCGGAAGAGGAATTCGCGGCGATGATGAAGAAAGCAGCAGAAATTAAGGCTAGTAAGAAAAAAGGCGTATCGCAAACGCCTTAATGAAAGAGAGGTGGAACAATGGAGTCTATGGGCGATGTACTTCGTTCGATCAACAATCCAACTCTACGGCAGCGTCAACGCGATCTTGAACAGGGGTTATTCAATCATCCACTTGTGAAGGCATTACAGTCCGAACATCCTGAACTGGACGAATCACGACTGCGGCTTCATATGAGTCGCCTGTATCAATATGTAGAGGAAAGCCGAAACTGTGCGAACTGCCCAGGACTAGAGAAGTGTCCAAATGATTTTCCTGGCCATTATAGTAAACTAACGGTAGAAACTGTGAATGGTTCAGTGGATCTATATGAACGCAAGACGGCATGCCGGCTTAAAGTGGCACAAGATAATCAGGATAACATCCGCAAACGTATTCGTAGCTTTTATGTGGACGAGCGTGTACTTAACGGCGGTTATGATGAGATAGATATTATGGGCAAAGACCCGCGCCGGGTCTCGGCTGTGAATAAAATATTTGATTATATCACGAATGTTAAAGAGGAAGGCCTGACTTCACGCGGCATTTATTTACATGGCTCTTTCGGAACAGGCAAAACTTTTTTGATGTGTTATTTACTGCATGAGCTTGCTGTTGCTGGATATACCGGAGTGATCGTATACATGCCAGACTTTATAGAGGACTTGAAATCGATCATGATGGATGGCCAGAAGATGAAGGAAACTGTTGATACGATGAAAAACTGCGATTTACTTATTTTTGATGACATTGGTGCGGAAAATTTGAATCCTTGGGCTCGTGATCATGTACTTGGGGCGATCTTGAATTATCGGATGAACCGCAAACCAACCTTCTACACCTCGAATTATCCGTTGGATGGCTTGGAGAAACATCTTAGCTTTACGAGCAAAGATGGTGAAGAGGTCTATAAAGGCCAACGACTAATGGATCGCATTGCTCCTTTTGTGGATGTTCTTCCACTGCATGGGGAAAATCAAAGAGGGGCCAATAGATAAGCCTGGAATATTCATAATGTAAAATTCAAAAGAGCAGTGATTCCTCTTTTATTGGAGGATCGCTGCTCTTCGTTTTTTTTGGTTATTCGAACTCAAACGCCGCTTTTTCCCTGCTACGAAGCAGGATCGCCTTAAGTCCTGATTGTTTTTCACTTGTTCAAACACACTTTCGGGTTGCAGCATCTGGCGGGCATACTGAATCTGATCGATAATTAGGGAATATCTCCCTAAAAATGAACTGATTCGTCAGCGAAAACAGATATTCTCCCGATTATTAGGGAGGAATTCCCTGATTTCGTTCATTTATAGCAAATATCGGTTATAATCAGGGAGGTTTTCCCTCATTATTCTAAAAAAAGAAGCCGCCCCATAAGTAGCATTCACTACTTTTGAGACAGCTTCTTTTTATTGTGCGAAGATTCCTTTACTCCGAGAGAATGAACTTAAGGATGACCATTCCGAAAAAGACAACCGTCATAAACGTGGTCATTCCGAAAAATCCGGTCATCAAATCCCCAAGATCATTGCGGGGTTCTTCGTTGATATGTTCTCGTGGGTCCCGTACTTGCGCGTTAACATCCATAGTTTCTGCCTCCTTACAGGGACAAGCCCCATATTATTAGATGCAAATTGACATTAGTTTATGAAATAAGTCATTGACAATTAATGCGCTTTCTTTAAGTATACCGAAATGCTGGGGAGGTTGTAAAGAAAAGAGTACGCAAAAAAAATACATTGAAGGCAATATAATTGCGAGTGATATTTCACATATCCCATAAAGATATGTTATACTTGTAATGTGTCGGTAAGTGGTAATTTGGTTATCATATTACATGAAACAATTTATTAACTCATATTTCGGAGCAGCTTCCATGAACTAAGCTTTGGCTTAAGATGTGCGTAATGCTTCGCAAAACTTAAAGGAGGAACAATATCATGGCTATCGTGAACGTGTCTGACCAATCCTTCAGTAACGAAGTGGAAGGTCAAGGTACTGTAGTAGTAGACTTCTGGGCTCCTTGGTGTGGTCCTTGTAAAATGCTCGCTCCAATCTTGGATGAATTGTCCACAGAGCTCGGAGACGACGTGAAAATTGCAAAATTGAATGTGGATGAGAATCCGGAAACGGCTTCCCGTTTTGGTGTTATGAGTATCCCAACTCTGATCTTCTTCAAAGATGGTCAACCGGTAGATAAAGTTGTGGGACTGAACTCCAAAGAATCCCTGAAAAATATCGTAGCAAAACATCAATAATTGATAGATGCTACTGTTCGGGCCTCGGCCCTGCCACTCAGCGCCTTCGGTTCATTCCGGAGGCGTTTTGTGTGCTGAATGCCAACTAATCATGGGTCCAATTTAGCTGGAGGGGATCATTTTGGACAATATCCGCAATAAACTGGCACTACTACCCGATCTGCCTGGCTGCTATCTGATGAAGAATCAGGAAGGCACTATTATTTATGTGGGCAAAGCGAAGGTACTTAAGAATCGGGTACGCTCTTATTTTACAGGCAGTCATAATGGTAAAACGCAGCGGCTTGTCGCTAATATTGCTGATTTCGAATACATCGTTACGTCCAGTAACATGGAAGCGCTCATTCTAGAGTGTAATCTGATTAAGAAACATATGCCGCGTTATAATGTGCTTTTGAAAGACGACAAGACGTTTCCTTATATAAAAATAACGAATGAAACTCACCCGCGCCTTGAGGTTACACGCCGGGTGATTAAAGATAAAGCAAAATATTTTGGCCCTTATCCTAATGCTTATGCTGCTCAGCAGACAAAAAAGCTCCTAGATCGTATGTACCCGCTTCGTAAATGCGGCGTGATGCCAAAGGAGGTCTGTCTTTACTATCACATGGGCCAGTGTTTGGCACCGTGTGAGAAGGAGGTTCAGAAATCCGAGTATGAGCAGATTACGCAGGACATCGCTGCTTTTCTAGGCGGAGGTCATGAGGCGGTTAAAAAGGATTTACAGCAAAAAATGCAGGAAGCAGCTGAGGAATTATATTTTGAGCGGGCGAAGGAACTGCGGGATCAGATTATCCATATCGATGCATTGATGGAGAAGCAGAAGATCAACACTACAGATACTAAGGACCGGGATGTATTTGGTTATGCTGTAGACAAGGGATGGATGTGTGTACAGATTCTGTACATGAGACAAGGGAAGATGATTCAGCGCCATTCCTCCGTGTTCCCGTTCTATGGTGAAGCCTACAGTGACTTTATGTCTTATGTGACGCAGTATTATAGTGATAATCCCGCTTTGCCGCAGGAGATCCTGCTGCCGGATGTGCTCGATGAGGAATCTCTGGCTAATAAAGAGACTAAACCCGAGATCGCCATAGCTGCTCCAGCAGAAGCGGATTTACAACAGGGTGAAGATACTCCTGAATCGGCTGAAGAGGCTGAGGCACGTGCGACGGCGGCGGAGGAAGCTGCGGCAGCTGGGATCGTGGATGCCGCTGGCGGCGCCTCCATTCTGCAGGAGTGGCTGGGCATTAAGGTGCTTGTGCCACAACGCGGTCTTAAGAAGCAGATGGTTGGCATGGCTTGCCAAAATGCAAGAGTGGCTATCGACGAGAAATTCCGGCTGATTGAACGGGATGAAGAGCGTACCTCTGGAGCAGCGATCAGCTTAGGCGAGAGCTTGGGGCTTGAACGCTTGAGCCGTATTGAGGCGTTCGATAACTCGAACATTCAGGGGACTAATCCGGTCTCAGCGATGGTTGTCTTCATTGATGGTAAGCCTGCACGAAAAGAGTACCGTAAATATAAGGTTCGTACGGTGGTGGGTGCGGATGATTATGGAACGATGCGCGAGGTCATTCGGCGGCGATATGAGCGGGTATTGAAGGAGAATCTTCCGATACCGGATCTTATCGTGGTCGATGGAGGGAAAGGGCAAATCTCCTCTGCTATTGATATTCTGGAGAATGAGCTGGGATTATTCATTCCGGTCTGCGGCCTTGTTAAGGATGATAAGCATAAGACGGCTCAGCTTTTGGTTGGAGATCCGCCAGAGCCTGTCGCGCTAGCCCGGGACAGTCAGGAATTTTACCTTTTGCAGCGGATTCAGGATGAGGTCCATAGGTTCGCGATCACCTTCCACCGTGAACAGCGCGGGAAGTCCATGGTTACCTCCAAGCTGGACTCTATACCTGGTATAGGTGAGAAGCGCCGTAAAGCGCTGCTAAAGCATTTCGGGTCGCTTAAGAAAATTAAAGAAGCCTCCGTGGATGATTTCCGTACACTTTCTATTGGAGAAAAGCTGGCAAAACAAATTCTTGATGCGCTCAAGGATGAAGAGCCAACCTCATAGCAATGGTGACAAAAGAAAAAGGGTATCAAAGCAGCGACTAAAGCTGCTTTGATGCCCTTTTTTAATTTCATTACGTCTTCACATTAGTTTAAATCAAAGAAGAAGGCTCCACCGGCTTAGGCTTCTGTGGTGGATTAAATCGATAGACGATGTAAGCGACTATGAACGGCATAATAATCGCGAAGATACCCGCGCCTACATTTACGCTCTCCTTCATAAAGATCAGCGTAGCGCCCATCAGGATGCTGTCAAACACGACGTGGCTGAACATGACAGCAATAAATCCGTAACGAAGGAAAATATAACTGAACAGCAGCCCGATTACGGTCAGCTCAATGGGACGGGAGCTGATGGGATAGATCGGATATAACGTATGGCCAAACGCCCAAACCAGCGTGGTGATCAAGCAAGCGATAAAAGTGTTCCGGAACACCTTTTTCAGCATAGGAATTCCGAAAAAGCGATAAATGGCTTCCTCAGATAAACCAGCGAGCCATGCGACGATAGGCAGAAGCCAAGCATATCTCATGTTATAAGGAGATTGGGTGGCGTCTGTAGTAGACCAATTGTGCAAGGTAAACGATAATATGATGAACATAACCGTCTGCACCCCTAGCAGAACGAAAGCCCAGATGTATCCAGCCCGGATACTGTCCAACACATATTGTCCATAGCCGGGCTCTTTGGCGCGGGGCCAAGGGTTCATGTCTTCCTCTTTTCGCCATAAGCCATTGCCGCCCACTAAAGAAAAGTAGAGCAAGGAGGACATCAGCAGGCTGTACAAAGCATAAATGATAAACATAATGACAGAGGTAATCTGTGCTTCTAGCCCTTCGCCCGTTGATTCAGGCAGCATATTATAGGTGCTGATCATCATGATTACAAAATAGGCTGAGCTTAGGAATACTCCACGTTTAAAGGAAGTATGCTCTCTTCTAAGAATACTGTAGACGAGTGCCAGAATTCCTAAAATCAGTGTGGGTATACCGTAACCGAATAATGTTAGCTTTTCCGCTAAAGAGGTCTGTCCTTGTACGTAGGAGGTATGCCAAGCCGGTGCAGTGAATCCGGCATTAAAGCTGGATACCTGCTCTCCACTGAAATCAAAATAATAGTGCAATAAGGATTCGCCGACCTGAACAGTACTATCCGTATACACTAGCCCATGGCTTCCTGTATTCGATTCAATTTGTAGCTTGGCAGGATTTACTTCCCATTCCTGAAGCCAAGGACGAGCAAGATTCTCCTTCTGCGCTAGAGTGAGGTCAGCTCCCTTGTCCTCTTTTGCACCAACGGAAGCGATGCCTAACCCCTCTTCGGAGGTAACTTTTGCAGCCTTTGAGAAAGCGACAATCTTACCGTTATACATATTGAGGTCAACGATGATTTGCGGCTCTTGCTCCGCTGAAGGAGTAAGCGTTGCCCGAAAGACATCAAAAGGATATTTTTGATCCAATTTTTTCTTGGTGTAGTCCTCCACAAGCTTCTCGCGAGACATATAACCATAAAAGGAAGAGTCCGTCTGGTAAAGTACATTCCATTGATCGTTTGGTGCTTCGGTGTAGTTGAGCTTTTGTTCTGCAAATAATATGGCTTGGTCACGGGCTTCTGCCTTGCTAATGACGGTGGTATCTTCACCTGTAGGGCTACTAAGCAGTGAAGGGGAAATCTGAAACATAATAAATAGAATAAGACCGATAATGCCCGAGATGATGAGCCTCTTGGAGAGGGCACGTTGCTGTAAGGGCTGGCCGACGGGATTCATGTAACGCCTCCTTGTTATGTACTGTGACAATGTTATGTTCCATTATAGTATTAGTGCCTGGTTGGTTACAAAAAACATTATATGTTCTTTTTATGGGTAATAGAGATAGTATAGAATAGTCATGTGAATTTATACCATGAATTTTATCGTGTTCATTTCTGCACGAATGATGAGAATCGGTGTAATTGCAGGGAAAACACGGAAAAGTGATGAGAAAAGGCACTCCTTTTGATGCAGTCTCTTTAAACCGCATTTTTTCATGTGAATGAGCATTAATTGTGTCTTTGTGAATTCACTAAATAACGTATATAATTTGTATGCAATTGTATAGTAGCCGAATTTCTGGTGAAAACGGGGGAACCATAAGAAGTGATGAAAAGTGGAGTGTACACGATAAATGGCACTTTCATCAGGGGTGAATTTCTTTCTGGGAACGAATAGGGCAGCCTGCACAGTCCGAATCCGACAGCTAACCTCGTAGGCTAATTTACTGCAGGAACCAAGTCAGCATTGGTTTTCCAGTGCTTTTTTTGTTGGAATTTTTGATAAGAAGGTGAGCAAAGTGGCTTCACAGTTTCGCAGGATTTCTGAATTTAAGTTTCTGAAGCTCTCGCCGCCGCAGATACTGGTGCTTGGTTTTGCATCGATCATTCTGATAGGGGCCTTGCTGCTTATGCTGCCCATCTCAAGCACAAGCGGGAATTCCGTGGAATTTATTGATGCATTATTTACTTCAACGTCGGCAACCTGTGTTACAGGGCTTGTTGTGCTGGATACCGGAACTTCGTTCACCATTTTTGGGAAAACCGTAATTATGATTCTGATCCAGATCGGCGGCTTAGGTTTTATGACCATGGCCACTCTATTTTCACTGGTGTTAAAGCGTAAAATATCTTTGCGGGACAGGCTAATCCTACAGGAAGCCATGAATCAAGGCTCTATGGAAGGAATTGTGCGACTGATCCGGAGAGTCCTCATATATTCTCTTGTCATAGAAGGCTGTGCCGCTGTGCTGCTGTCTATTCGCTGGGCTTTTGATATGCCGTTGGGAAAAGCGATTTATTATGGCATATTTCATGCGGTGTCTATGTTTAATAATGCGGGGTTCGATATTTTTGGGGATTTTCGGAGTTTAACTGATTATGTATATGATCCGCTTGTGAATATTATTGTGATGTTTCTGATTGTCTCCGGCGGGATTGGTTTTATTGTAATGTCAGATCTGGTGGAGTTTCGGGTAACCCGCAGGCTGTCTCTACATAGTAAAGTTGTCCTGTCCACCAGTACAGGGCTGATTCTGATCGGAGCTTTGGTTATTTTTATATTTGAGTTTACTAACACTCGTACCCTGGGTTCACTGAATTTCGGCGGTAAAATATTATCGGCCTTCTTTCAATCCGTGTCTCCCCGTACGGCTGGCGCGAACACAGTAGATATTGCTGGACTTCGGCAGGCTACACAATTTTTTATAGTGATTCTTATGTTTATTGGTGCTTCTCCGGGCTCAACGGGCGGGGGGATTAAGACAACAACCTTTACGATGATGATTGGTGCTGTAATTGCTATGCTGCGTGGACGGGAAGATGTTGTGTTGTTCCGTTATCGGCTGGCTCAAGAGCGCATCTACAAGGCATTAACGATCACGCTGCTGGCTTTGTTGTTAATCGCCTCTGTGTCGATGATACTCTCCACAACTGAAGACAGTAATTTCTTGGCAATCTTGTTTGAGACGACCTCCGCCTTTGCTACGGTAGGACTGACTATGGGGCTAACTCCGGAACTGTCAGCGATCGGTAAGATTCTACTCTGTCTGACGATGTTTGCAGGTCGGCTAGGTCCACTAACCTTAGCGTATGCACTCGGTCCCAAACAGGGTAAACCACTGTATAAGTATCCGGAAGGTAAAATAATTATTGGATAGGAGTTAATTAGAAATGAAAGCACAGCAATTTGTAGTAATCGGCTTAGGTCGCTTCGGTTCAAGCCTGGCGCTTGAGCTGATGGAAATGGGCTACGAGGTGCTCGGCATTGACCACCATGAAGAACGCGTGGAGGAAATGAGCGATCAGCTGACGCATACGGTAGTAGCAGATGCTACAGATGAGGGAATTATGCGCTCGCTTGGTGTACGGAACTTTGATTGTGGGATTGTTGCGATTGGTGACAATATGGAGAGAAGCATTCTGGCGGCCATTTTGTTGAAGGAGATTGGAGTCAAGCAAGTGGTGGCTAAGGCAATCTCTATCCTTCATGGCCGCGCACTGTCGCGGCTGGGGGTTGATCGGGTTATTTTTCCGGAGCGGGATATGGGGATTCGTGTGGCACATCAGCTGGTGACGCCCAATTTGCTGGATTATATTGAACTGTCCAAGGATTATAAAATTGTCGAGCTGACCGTACCGTCCTGCATGAACGGCAGAAGCTTGTCTGATTTAAATACAAGAGCTAAATATGGCTGCAGTATTGTTGCCCTAAATAGGGAAAGTGGAATAATCGTCGCTCCAACTGCCCATGATTATTTAAGTGAAGGCGATGTTATGGTACTCATTGGTCCTAATGAAAGTATTGACCGTTTTGAGAGTGAAGTTGTGAACCAAGAATCATAGGAAAAGAAGCTGACTCAAAAGTAGTGAATTCTACTTGGGGGCAGCTTCTTTTTTATGGAGTAAAGAGTAGGAAACGTATTGGATTTTAATATGCCATATGACTATGGACCATGCGTAGTGTTCTATAATGTTGGTTTGGTCGGTGCGCGACTTGCTAGGTGTGGTTATCGTACGGCTTGCAATTAGATGATTTGTGGTATCTGTGACGGTGAAATATGTGTGGCGAAAAGCGATATGTGTTCTTTGTTTGTGCGATGTACAGAGTGGGTTTTAAACTAGTTGGGGAAAAACTCCCTGAAAATAGCCGCTATTCGCTCTAAATGAACGACATTAGGGAATTCCTCCCTAATAAACAGAGGGATTCCTTAATTAGTTACTGAATCGGCCGAAAATTAGGGAAGTTTTCCCTAATTTTAAGTCTGCTGAACAGAAATCTCTGAACTTCAGGGAGAAATCCCCTAATTCGTCGATAAGTGCTTCACTTATTGCCTCATTTGGAGATCACTAGGTGCGCCCCTTGATTCATTTGGTCCGGCTTTACTGCTCACGTTCTGTCAGAAACATCTCTTCGGTAACTTGCACCAGACTGCGAGCCGCCGTGCTCATGCTTCCATCGTCACGGTAGATCAGGCAGGTGGTCCGTTGAGTCTGCTCCAGCTCCTTGATATGTAAGGACACCAGCCCGCCGCCGTTCAGCAGCTCTGGACGCAGATAAGACTTTGGCAGCAACGCAGCCGCTTTGACAGTCGGAAGCAGCCGTACGATGGCTTCGAAGGAGTCAATCTCCATGCGCACATCGGGATCAATCCCGCAGCGCTGGAATAGATCGTCCGTCAGACGCCGGTACCAGGTCCCCTTTGAGAAGAGAATCATAGGCAGCCGGGATAGATTATCCATGGTTAGCTTGGAAGATAAATTTAAAGGATGCTGCTCTGAGACGACTAGTCGCAGTTGATCCTCAAATAGAGAAATGCAGCGCAACCCGGGTTCTTGAATAGAGGAAGCGATCAGACCTACATCTGATTTTCCCTCACTAACTGAGGATACGATCTCATGCGTTCGGCCTGTGATCAGCTTCAGCTCTGCGGTCGGATATTTGTCCATATAAGCGTTTACCAGCGGCGGAAGCGTGGTCTGCAGGGAGGTAAGACTAGCCCCCAAGGTGACAAGCCTTGGCTCCCCCTCTTTGAATTTGGAAAGAGCCTCCAGAAACTTCGAACGCTGCTGCCGTTGTTCAAGCGCATAGGAATAAGTGAGACGCCCAACCTCGGTTAACTCCAGTCGTTTGCCATAACGATTAAACAGTGCGACCCCCAGACGTTCCTCGAGTTTAGAAATTTTGCGAGACAAGGCGGGCTGGGATAGATTGAGCTGGCGTGAGGCCCGGTTTAAGCTGGAATGTTCCACAACTGCTGCAAAAACATCTAAATCGTCAAACATAATTGAGTTCCTCTCCTAATGCGATGTACGATCAGTAGTGATGAAATTCATAGCCGTAAGAGTAACTGTTCTTATTACATAAGGAAAATCAGGTTATGTCGGAAAATGTAGTTTTGCTAAATGAGAATTATTATCATATAAAATCTATTCTTATGCGTTTATTGTATAACGTTTAATAATTAGATTGCAATTCCCTTATAAGCGAAAAAAGAGTAACATGAAAAGTGACACAAGATATTCACATTTTGTGAAAAATAAAACTAAGTCCGGTAAACTCTAGGATAACGGTAAATTAAGGAATTATTGTCATTGGATTGTCAACGTTATCCTGTGTCAAATGTAGTTCCGGCGGTGAATACCCATTAATGAAAACGCTGTTTTAATCGGAAAGGGGTTACTTTGTATGAAAGGATTTTATTCCAGAAAGATTCATTCCTTGCTAGGCGTTATCCCACTTGGAGCCTTCTTCATTGAGCACATGATGACGAATTTTGCGGCTGTAGAGGGTGGCGCTTCCGGTTTCACTGACAGCGTGTTATGGCTGAACAGCCTGCCGCTCGTCTTCTTCCTGGAATTGTTCGGTATATGGCTTCCTCTGCTGTACCATGGGGTATACGGACTTTATATTGCGTATCAATCCAAGCCGAACTTGAACCGTTTCAACATTGAAAGAAACTGGCGTTATACCCTGCAACGGATTACAGGTATTGTTACCTTCATCTTTATCGTCTGGCACTTGTTCCAAACACGGGTTCAGGTGGCGGTGGGTAATGTGGAGCACGAAGAATTAGGCGGTCTGATGCATGATATCGTGACTCAGCCACTTCTGCTGACACTGTATATTATCGGTATCGTTGCTGCATGCTTCCACTTCTCGAACGGTCTCTGGTCTTTCTTGATCAGCTGGGGAATCACCGTAGGTCCACGTGCACAGCGGGTATCTTCTTACCTCTGTCTTGGCATATTTGTATTAGTAACTTTCATGTTCCTGATTTCGCTGGTTACTTTCCGTGACAGTGAATTTCAAACTGCAGCAACCATTGCCCAGTCCATAAAGACCTTCATTTAATTTAAGAATCCTTTCTGATATTTTCGATAAAAGGAGTGAACTATCATGGCAACATCCGATATCATTATCGTGGGCGGCGGCCTGGCCGGCCTGATGGCTACCATCAAGGCAGCGGAAGCCGGTGCGCATGTCCATTTATTCTCATTAGTTCCTGTAAAAAGATCACACTCCGTATGTGCGCAAGGCGGCATCAATGGCGCTGTAAATACCAAAGGTGAGGGCGACTCCCCTTGGGAGCATTTTGACGACACCGTCTATGGCGGTGACTTTTTGGCGAATCAGCCGCCGGTTAAAGCGATGTGTGAAGCTGCGCCAGGTATTATTCACCTTATGGACCGGATGGGCGTTATGTTCAACCGCACACCGGAAGGTCTGCTCGACTTCCGTCGTTTCGGCGGAACGAAGCGGCACCGTACAGCTTTTGCCGGCGCGACTACAGGCCAACAGCTGCTGTACGCGTTGGATGAGCAGGTGCGCCGCTGGGAAGCTGAAGGTCTCGTAACTAAACGCGAGAACTGGGAGTTCCTTTCAGCTATCATCGACGACGAAGGTGTATGCCGCGGCATCAGTGCCCAGAATCTTAAGACGATGGAGATTGAGACTTTTCCTGCGGATGCTGTTATTTTAGCAAGCGGCGGGCCGGGTATTATTTTTGGCAAAACAACGAACTCCGTTATTAATACAGGGACAGCCGCAAGTGCGGTGTATCAACAGGGCGTACATTATGCCAACGGAGAATTTATCCAGATTCACCCAACGGCTATTCCGGGAGATGACAAGCTCCGCCTGATGTCGGAATCGGCACGTGGCGAGGGCGGCCGTATCTGGACTTATAAAGACGGGAAGCCGTGGTATTTCCTAGAAGAAAAATATCCGTCCTACGGTAACTTGGTGCCGCGCGATATTGCTACACGTGAAATTTTTAATGTGTGTGTGGATCAAGGGCTGGGCATTAATGGCGAGAACATGGTGTATTTGGACCTCTCTCACAAGGATCCAAAAGAGCTGGACGTGAAGCTTGGCGGGATTATTGAAATTTACGAAAAATTCATGGGGGATGATCCCCGTAAAATACCAATGAAGATCTTCCCGGCTGTGCACTATTCTATGGGCGGCATGTGGGTTGATTACAATCAAATGACGAACGTTCCGGGTCTTTTTGCAGCCGGAGAATGTGAATATCAATATCACGGAGCGAACCGTCTAGGCGCCAACTCTCTGGTATCTGCTATTTACGGCGGTATGGTCGCAGGACCAAAGGCTGTTGAATACATTAAAGGCCTGAAGAAATCATCGCAGGATATCTCTTCTTCCGTATTCGATAGCTTCCACAAAAAGCAAACGGACAAATATGAGTCTCTATTGGCAATGTCAGGGACAGAGAATGCTTATGTGATCCACAAGGAACTGGGCGAATGGATGACCGCTAATATGACCGTGGTGCGGCACAATCCGAAGCTGGAAGCGACCATTGGCAAAATCAAAGAGCTTAAGGAGCGTTATCGCAAGATCAATATGAATGATGCATCGCGCTGGAATAACCAAGGTGTGGCCTTCACTCGCCAGCTCTGGAATATGCTGGAGCTGTCCGAAGCGATGACACTTGGGGCGCTTATGCGGAATGAGAGCCGTGGTGCACATTACAAACCGGAATTCCCGAATCGTAATGATGAGGAGTTCTTGAAGACCACAAAAGCAGCCTGGACTGCAGAGGGTCCACAAATCTCCTACGACGAAGTGGATGTCTCGCTGATTCCTCCACGGGTACGCGATTATTCGAAGGATTAATGCTTTCCAGAAACAGAATAGCTTGCGAGGCAAGCTTCATGAAATAAAATCAGGCAATTTTAGGAGGGAACCATTATGGCGGAAACAGCTGCAGCTCCCAAAAACGTAAAGTTTATCATCACCCGCCAGGACGATCCACAAAGTTCATCGTATGTCGAGGAATTTGAACTTCCTTATCGTCCAGGTATGAATGTGATCAGTGCTTTGATGGAAATTCAGCGTAAACCTGTGAATGCCAAAGGTGACAGCACAGTTCCCGTATGCTGGGATTCCAACTGTTTAGAAGAAGTGTGCGGAGCTTGCTCCATGGTGATTAATGGCAAACCCCGCCAAGCCTGCGCTGCACTTATAGACAATCTGGAGCAGCCTGTACGAATTGAGCCTATGAAGACATTTCCGGTGGTGCGTGACTTAGTCATTGACCGTACCCGGATGTTCAATGCGCTAAAACGGGTAAAAGCATGGATTCCGATTGACGGTACGTACGATCTTGGACCGGGACCGCGGATGCCGGAGAAAAAACGGCAGTGGGCCTATGAATTATCCAAATGTATGACCTGTGGCGTATGTTTGGAGGCTTGCCCGAATGTCAACGAAAAGACGGATTTCATCGGACCGGCAGCCATTTCTCAAGTACGTCTGTTCAATGCTCATCCTACAGGTGAAATGAACGCTGACGAAAGATTGGATGCTCTGATGGAGGATGGCGGGATCGATGGCTGTGGTAACTCACAGAACTGTGTACGCGCTTGTCCAAAGGGAATACCTCTTACGACATCCATTGCAGAAATTAACAAGCAAACAACGAAGCATATGTTCAAACGTTGGTTAGGTGTGTAATTAATAGTACCGCCAAATGTTTATCTATTGAGCTATCCTCAAAGTGGATTCCATTCGCTGGGGGGTAGCTTTTTTTATGTTGTTATGACTCTCTTATCTGCTTGTGGCGGGAAAGTCTTGCAGGGCTGGAGCAGGTTCAGAACATTGACCAATTTATGCTATAATATCCATTGTTAACGTAATGTTAGCTGTGGAACAAGGAGGAATAATCGTGATTTGTCGGGAGCAAGATGGAGCAATTGTAATGGTTAAGCAGCATGATCACGGGAAACTTGCCGGAGAGCTGGCCATTGGGTTCAAAGAGCAGCATGTGCCAACTGAAGGACGCCGGGAAGAGGTACTGTGGGCAGTAGCACAGCATGATAGGGGCTGGATTGATCTGGATGAGACCCCTTTCTGGAATGATGCGGAGCAAGCACCCTACACCTTTATTGATTTTCCTGTAGTGCCTAAGTTGACCTTTTATAAGCGTGGATTAGATGAGATCGAGGAACACACACCGTACGGAGCGTTGCTGTGCAGCTTGCATTTTGAGCGGCTTATTAAGATTGCGGGACTCGATTATCCAGAGCTTACTTTATATCAAGAACATGAAGAGGAACGCAGAGCACGTATCCATCGGGAGCTTGAAGCTTCCAAGCCTATTGGGGAAGATGAGCTGTATTATGATGCCCGCCTTTTAGAATTCTGCGATGATCTGTCCTTGTATTTGGCCTTAAATGAGCCAGGGTGTCCGAAATCAGAGGAGCATCCATGGTGGCGTGAAGGGTTCTCAGGTACTGAAGATTTCAGTTTTACGTCAGGTCGTGTCATCACAGCGGAGTGGCAGGATAAGTCAACGTTAATGCTTGAACCGTTTCCTTTTGAAAAAACGCTGGAAGTAGCATTTATGCTGAGACGAGTTCAAAAATCAGAAATCGCAAAAAAAGGGATTGCACGCGCTTACAGCGAAACTCCGGAGAAAGAATGCCGGATTGTTCTAACTGCCCGAAATAATATATAAGTTATTATTTGGACCATCTGTTTTTCGGGGAAAAGGTAAAGAAAGGAGAATCTCCCTATGAAGATACAATCGTCTGGGGCTTCTCCCAATAAGAATGGCGATAAGATCCACAAGGACACCTCTAAGGGGCATTCTGGTGGCGAGTCTACAATTACCCGCCGGCAGTTCCTGACTCGGGGTGCGGCTGCTGTAATCGGCGCAGGATTGCTTACAAGCGGATATGCATGGCAGGGGGAGCCAAACTGGATTGAGGTCACTAAGCTGGACTTGCGCTTCAAGGAGCTTCCTTCCGCTTTTTCAGGGATGAAGCTTGTTCATTTCAGTGATACGCATCTCGGATTTAATAAGGATGCCAGGGATCTGGCCCGGCTCGCTAAACATATAAGTAAATCTGAACCGGATCTTATTTGCTTCACGGGTGACATTGTGGACAGCGATCCTGAGGATCTTGTTGAAGCCGTACCGGTGCTGGCAGCGTTAAGTGCGCCATTGGGTAAATTTGCGATATTAGGCAATCATGATTACAAGAATACCCAGCTGGTTACCGAGCTGCTGGAGTCTGCGGGCTTCCGGGTGCTAAGGAACAAATCCTACCTTCTAAAAAGAGGCGGGGCAGTCATGGCGGTTACGGGTCTGGATGATCTGTTACACGGTAAACCCGACCCAGCGAAAGCAATTACTGGTGTTCCTGAAGGAACCTTTAACGTCCTTTTGATGCATGAGCCGGATTATGCGGATACCGCACAGGCCTATTCATTTGATCTACAGCTTTCCGGGCACAGTCATGGCGGACAAATTCGCCTGCCCTTTATAGGTGCGCCATTTACACCTTATGGATCTCTTAAATACATAAATGGATTGTATTATACAGAAGACAAAGCCATGCCTGTGTATGTGAATAGAGGGTTTGGAGAGACATACATGCCTTTTCGGTTATTGTGTAGGCCAGAATTAACGGTTCTGACGCTGCATCGGTCCATGAGCTGATTAGGCTGGAATTTTAGCTGCACGGAAGGGGAGAGAAGATGAGCACCTATGGAGCAGTGTTGTTAGAGACACAACATGGTTTAGCGGTAGATCTGAGGCTGATCATGCCTGAGGATGTTTTAGCTTTGCGGCAGCTGCTCTCCCATCCAGATGTGCAGCGCCATATTCTAGTACGCTCCGGCCCTGGATCAGTATCTGCCCAGGTGGAGAAGCTGGTAAACCGGATGTTATTTGCCTTCGATCCTTGTGCGCTGCATGCCGGGATCTATTTAAAGGGGCAGCAGCGGTTGATCGGTATAGTGGCTTTGCAGAATTGGAACCGCCGTGAGGGCACAGCTACCTTAGGATATATGCTGGACCCGGCATGGTGGGGATGCGGGCTGGCGACGGAGGCCGTGGGTTTGTTTTTGAACTATAGTGTTCATACCCTTGGGATAACAAGGATCGAAGGACGCTGCACAGGAGATAATATTAGATCGGAACGTGTGATGCTCAAGAACGGTATGAAGCTGGAGCGGGTGATGCCCAAAGTCGGCTCCTTGGACGATGTAATGAAAGTATTCACATTGTTACACAAATGAAATAATGCCGTTATCAAACTCTAACAGTGTGCGGTTAAACTAAGTACATGACCCCCTTTTAAAAATATACTGCTTTGGGACCCGATGATTCGGGTCCATTTTTTTTGTTTGAAAAGAGTAGCGTAAGTGATTGGCAGTACCGAATCCGATCGTTTATGATTAACATACTATGGAGTGGAATGACCAAGGAGGCGTAACATTTTGAATGAAGTGGTACAAACATTAAAAAATCATCGTTCTTTCCGGCAATATTCAAACCAGCCTGTGGAGCCAGAGAAGCTACAAACAATGATTGAATCGGCTCAAGCCGCACCGTCATGGGTTCATGGACAGCAGGTATCGATAATCGCCATCAAAGATCCTGCGCGTAAGCAGCAGCTTTCAGTTTTGTGCGGAAATCAGAAACATGTAGCGGCAGCACCGGTTTTTTTGGTGTTTTGCATGGATTTTTATAGAGCTAAAGTAGCTAGTGAGCTGGAAGGCAAGTCTTTTGAAGCCGTAAAAGATGTGGATGCGCTTTTGGTTGGAGCTACAGATGTGGGAATCTCATTGTCTAACGCGATTGCAGCGGCGGAATCCATGGGACTGGGCATCATTCCTATTGGAGGTGTACGCCGCAACACAGCAGGTGTGATTGAACTGCTGAAGCTGCCGGAGTACGTATTCCCTGTCGTCGGTCTCTGCGTGGGATACCCAGCGGAGGAGGTTTCTCAGAAGCCGCGGCTGCCGCTGGAAGCTATATTTCATGAGGAGCAATACAATCCGGATGTACAAGGCCTCCTGGAGGCATATAATCAAACCCACCGTGAATACTTGCAGCAGCAGGGGATGACGGAGAGAGATTGGACCAGTACGATTGCTCATTTTTATGAGATCAACCCGGAATATGGAGATGCGAAACGTACGCTGAAACAACAAGGTTTTAGCTGTGATAATCTGTAAATAAACAAAAAAATGCACCAAGCTGAGATTGGTTTAACGGAGGGTGAACCCTGCCCCTAAACCAATAACGCTTGGTGCATTATTTAATTTCTCGCTTTAACGCTTACCGTCCTTATAGGGACGTTGAAGGCGTTTAGGCTTGATTACAGAGAAACTTTGACTTTTTGGCGCTGCTTGTAATAAACCCAGTGTGTAAAGCCTATTGCTTTGAGCTGTGCAGCTACCGCATCACGATCCTCAGCGACCCGGGACGGCTTATGTGCATCCGAACCGAAACTAACCTCTACGCCAAAATGTAGTGCCCGCTCCAGAATATCTTCAGAGGGATACCAGCCGCCGACCAGCTTAGTTCCGCCTGAGGTATTGATTTCGATGGCCACGTCACATTCACTAATTACACGCAGACAATCGTCAATCGGCTGAGGTGCAGGAATTTCGGAAAAAGCAGGATAATTCCCCTTCATCGCATCAATATGCCCGAGTATTTGGAACATACCACTGCGTGCGGAATCAGCAATCAACCGGTAATATTCAGACTTCACGCGGATCTTCTCATTTTTGCTAAGGTTTTTCCAGCGCCCTTTGTTAAAAATGCTGACTCCACCAACACTATGTACCGATCCAATCACATAATCAAAAGGGTAGGCGGATAATGTTTTGCGGTATATCTCAGCATGTTCGGGGAAGTAATCTGATTCGATGCCTAACAGGACGTCGATAACGCCTTCGTACTCTTTTTTGAGGGAGAGAACATCATCTACATAATTAGCAAATTCGGATTTAGCCATTGCGATTTTGGGAAAAGCCTGATCGGATGGATCTCCGAAATAGGGAGTATGATCGGAAATACCTATAACGCCCAATCCAGCGGCAATCCCAGCTTCGATATAATCTCTAATCGTTCCGTCAGCATGGCCACAGCGGAAATGATGGGTGTGTAAATCAAATTTCATCAAGAACATCTCCTTTAAACAAGGTTATGCAATCAGCTCAGAAGTAATCGGTTCCACTTTGTGGGTGGGATTTATTCAGACCCGATAAATTGGGTTTCTGGCATGCCTTTAAGATCGCTTAGGAACTGCCTCATAGCAGAGTTTACGTATTTTCCTGATTTCGTGATCACACCAACAGGATGCGTGACCTCCAACTCAATAATTGGCACAATTTTGAGAGTGCCGGCTCGAACCTCAGCGGTAACTGACTGCTTGGAAATAATGGCGGCGCCCAAATCGAGCTCGACCATCCGTTTCACTTCCTCGCTGCTGGTCAGCTCCATAATGACCTGAGGTTGAATGCCATGTTTGTTCAGAACCTCATCCGCAAATTTACGGCCCACTGTGTCTGGTGAGAGCAGAATCAGCGGGGTTTTGCTTAAGGCTTCTATCCCAGCGGTCTTCACTTGAGCGAGAGGGTGTCTGGGAGAGACCACCAGTTCGAAGGTATCATAATACAAAATGGAAGTAGACATGCCCGGGCTACGTCCAATTAAATAACCGATGCCGACATCAACAATGCCGTTTTCGACATGCTGATAAATTTGTGATGAGGACATAGAGGAAATTGATGTTTTGATATGGGGGAACTGGTCTTTAAAATAAGATAGAATACGCGGTAAAATTTGAATAGCGATTGAGGTAGTTGTGCCTAAAACTATATGACCTTGGGGATTTTCATCAAGATCTGCAAGCCGTTCCTTAAGTTCCTCGACAATCCTCACTATTTGTTCCGCATGCTCCAGAAAGACAGTCCCTCTATCCGTTAATGTAACAGGCTGGTTTCGGTCAACCAGCTGAGTCTTGAACTCTTCTTCAAGGCTCTTAATCTGTGCTGAAACCGCTGGTTGGGTCAGATTAAGCAGTTCTCCGGCCTTGCGAAAGCTCATCGTTTTGGAAATTGTTATTAGTGTCTCCAGCTGGCTGATGTTCATGGAATACCTCCTTTGGACCATCGAATTGGATGTGTAATTGCGTTAATATCTTACGTTCCACGTTGGCATTTGTTTAAATTATAGGAGATAATACCCGGCAGAGCAATGTTGCTGCGTAAACTATCTTGGGTTTGAATTCGACATATGCATTAATTTTTGCTGAATTGTGCCGATATATAAAGTATAATATATCCATATTGCTTGGGACTTTTGGTATATGACCAAAGCACGATAAAGGGGGAGACTAGACATTCATGAAAGCAGAAGTAATTAATCCGTTTCTAGAGTCTGCACGGACTGTTATAGAACAAGTAATTCAGGTCTCGCCTTCTACGGGGAGTTTAGGCATTAAAGAAATTGAACTGATCGATAATCATATATGGATTCAAGTAGGGATGACAGGCCAACTGAGCGGAAATATTATATTTGGTATTGCGGAGCAGGTAGCCTTGCGAATGGTATCGATTATGATGGGTGGCTTTGTGATCACCGAGATGGATGAGATGGGTCAAAGTGCAATTTCAGAGCTGAGCAATATGATCAGTGGGAATGCCAGTACCATTCTATATAATCAAGGTGTTTCGGTGGATATAAGTCCTCCTCAGATTATGAAGATGGAAAGCATGTCTTTTATGCCTCGTAAAGCGCTTAGTATTCCGTTGTTGATGGATGGGGTTGGAGAGATGGATATTCAGGTGATGATCTCTTAGGCAAGAGTTAGGAGCTGAAATACTTTTCATGGTACTCAAAGATAAGGTTGTTGTGATTACAGGAGCGTCCAGCGGCATTGGTGCATTAACGGCACAGATGCTTAGTAAAAAGGGGGCAATCCCTGTCCTGGTAGCACGTTCCGAAGCGAAGCTGAAAGAAACAGCGGCCGGTATCCCGGGCGTTTTTGGACTGTACACCTGTGACGTAACAGATGCTGAGGGTGTTCAGAAGACCTTCGCACAAATTTTGGAGGCATACGGCAGAATTGATATTTTGCTAAATAACGCAGGGTACGGCAAATTTGCTGCTTTTACAGAGATGGAGCCTCATGAATTTGACGATATGATGGATGTTAACTACATGGGGATTGTCCGGTGCACGAAGGCTGTTGTTCCACATATGCTGGAGCGGGGAAGCGGCCAGATTGTAAATGTGGCTTCCATGGCAGGGAAGATAGGCACAGCCAAGTCCGTAGCCTATACGGCTACCAAACATGCTGTACTCGGATTCACAAATGCGCTCCGTCAGGAGCTGCGGAAGAGTGGAATTATCGTCTCGGCTGTGAACCCGGGGCCGATCGCCACCGATTTTTTCAAAACGGCTGACCCCTCTGGCAATTATGAGAAGAGTGTAGCCCGGATGATGATGACCCCAGAGCACGTATCTTCTAAGATCGTTAAGGTTATGGAGACCGGCAAAGAAGAGCTCGATCTTCCGGGTCTGGCAGGGTTTGGCATACGGCTTTACGGGCTGTTTCCTCGCCTGGCGGACAAGCTTACTTATAATGCGATGAACAGAAAATAGACCCTGTTGTCAGCTTTATTGGCCTTCCATTTGGTGGAGAGGCCTTTTTGGCATATAATGAAGATATTATCTCAAGCGAAAAGGATGAATTACACTTATGAATAAAGCTTCTTTTGCGGCTATCGGCATTCAGGAAGACCTCATTGCCCGGTTGTCGGAATTCGGCATTAACGCTCCATCCCCGGTACAAGAGCAGACAATACCGCTTCTACTAGAGGGAAGAGATGTTATTGCAGCTTCCCAGACTGGAACGGGTAAGACGCTGGCCTATCTATTGCCGCTGCTTCAAGCGATTAATCCGGAGCAGAAGGTGGTCCAAAAGCTGGTGCTCGCCCCTACACAGGAGCTGGCGATGCAAATCTTACGCGAGGCGGAACGTTATGGTGAACAGCGCGGAATCCGAGTTATGGGTCTTATTGGCGGGGCCGCAATCAAACGCCAGATTGACAAGCTGCGTGAGCATCCACAGCTAGTTGTGGGAACACCTGGGCGGATCCGCGAGCTGATTGGACTTCGTAAATTGAAGATGCATGAAGTCAGTACTATTGTTCTGGATGAGGCGGACCAAATGTTCCAGCTTAGCGGAGCCGGCGAAGTCACAAAAATTGTTAGCAGTGCGCTGCGTTCACGCCAGCTTGTTATGCTGTCGGCAACGATCGGACCAGAGACGAAAGCGCTGGCTAATCGTGAAATGAAGAACCCGGCAGAGGTCGGGATTGCTCCAGGTGTAATGACTGCTGAAAGCTTGGAGCATCATTATGTTGTTGCTGAAGAGCGTAACAAAATGGACATGCTGCGCCGGGTGATTCGCCATTACAATCCCGATAAAGCGATTGTGTTCGTGAATGCTACAGATGATATTGCCGAGGTTGAGGCTAAGCTGAATCATCTTGGGCTTACTGCGGCAGCACTTTACGGAGATGCCGATAAGGTAACGCGCAGCAATGTATTAAAAGGTTTCCGGGAAGGCAAATTTCGTGTGCTTGTTGCCAGTGACGTAGCTGCCAGAGGACTGGATATTGAGAATCTTTCTTTGGTAGTTAGCTACGATCCGGCTTTTGATTCTGAACATTATGTACACCGTGCAGGCCGTACCGGACGGATGGGACGCCGCGGCTTATCTGTAACAATAGTTACAGAGCAACAGACCTTTATCATGCGGAAATTCGCCCGCGAATTGGATATTGCGCTTGAGGAGCGGGAGATGGTCGGTGGTAAGGTGCTTGCAGCAGATGAAGCACGCAGCGCTTTGCACAATGGACGGGGACGGAGTAATGAAGGCAGTGGGCAACGCCGTGATGGATCCGCTCCACGCAGCGGCAAGCCGCCTGTTAGCACATCTGGAGCCTCCAATGTTCAGTCGCCATCCGTTGGAGCAGGTACACCGCCTGCCAAAAGAATGGCTACGATTAACACAAGTGAAACAACAAGCGGAGAACAACAACGCGATTCACAGCGCAGCGCGAATCCTTCTGCGGGAGCACGCGGAGATGCGACTCCTGCACGGAGCAAACGCAGCAGCAATGCGGAACGTGAGAAGAACCGTAAAAATAAAGGAGCTCCAAAGTGGTTGAAAGACAAAACTCCGAGAGGTGACGGTCAATGAATAATGCTCCCGTATTGCAAATTACGGGTCTCAGTGGTGGGTACAGCCTGAATAAGCCAGTGCTGCATGATATTGCACTTCAGGTGCAGCCTGGCGAAATGGTTGGATTGATTGGTTTAAACGGAGCAGGAAAAAGTACGACGATGAAGCATATTCTAGGATTGATGTCGCCCCATAAGGGCGATATCACCGTACAGGGCAAGACGCGTGCTGAAGATCCCGTTGGATACAATAATGCGTTGTCTTTTGTACCGGAATCGCCGCTGCTGTATGACGAAATGACGGTTCGTGAGCATGTTGAATTTACTGCCAGAGCTTATGGGGTAGATCAAAAGGATTATGAATCCCGCACCTCGCATCTTGCCAAGCTGTTCCATATGGAGGATAAGATGGACACCCTGTCGACCCATCTATCCAAAGGGATGAAACAGAAGGTTATGATCATGTGCGCTTTCGTTGCACGACCTGCTTTATATGTCATCGACGAGCCCTTTTTAGGATTGGATCCGCTAGGGATCCGCTCCTTGCTTGATTTCATGATGGATCTGAAGAACTCTGGATCGTCGATTCTGTTAAGCTCTCATATTCTTTCCACAATAGAGAATTATTGCGACCGTTTTATTGTATTGCATAAAGGTAAGGTGATTGCACAGGGCACGTTGGCGGAAATAGCGGCAACTGCCGGGCATCAGGGGCTGACTTTGGAGCAGCTGTTCTACGAGCTGGTTCAGGGAGGGAAATAATATGGATTTGAAAGAGCTGCGGCGCACGCGGCGCGGTAGATTCATGGGAAGTATGCTTCCTTATGTGGGATATATCATTCAAAGCGGCGTAGCCATGGTCTTCCTGTTCGTGTTGATTGTCTTCTCTGCTTGGTATACATCGCTGCTACAAAATGTACCTGAAGGCATTCCCATTCGCTGGATTATGTTAGCATTACTGTTGCCTGCGACAGTGCATAGCGGCTTCCGAACCTATTTGCAGACCCCGGATACGATCTTTCTGCTGCCTCAGGGTCACCGCATGAAGGAATATTTTGCACCATCCTGGGTCAGTGGAAACGTGTGGAAGATCATTCGCTTGTTATTTGTACTGATCACCCTTTGGCCGTTGTACATACGTACAGATGATTCTCCCAAGCGACTTTTATTTACAGTGTTGATCCTGATTGCTGTGAAGCTGATCGCGAGTTATGGATTATGGAAAGAGATAGCTATGCTGTCACGTCCGATGGCAGGTGTGTATGCTTTCTTGCGCTGGGCAGTTGGAGGTTTGATTATTGCCGCTTGGTTGTGGCAGCCTGCCGGCCCGAGCCTGATATTTATGGTGTTATTGGCAGCAGCCTATCTTGCTGCACTGTCTGTGCCCGGACGTCACGCTGTGCCATGGGAAAGACTGATCGCCATGGAAAACAATCAAGGTGCACGTGCGCTGATGGTTCTGGGCTGGTTCGTGGATGTGCCGGGCCGTGAGCAACGGGTGTATTCCCGCCGTTATCTTTCCAAATGGGGCGCTAAGCTGCCTTGGCGCAAGGATACTGCTTATCGGTATCTGCTGACCAAAAGCTTTGCCCGGGGCGATATCTTTGGAATCATTATGCGGATATCGGTGCTGGCTCTGCTGCTGAATTGGTGGAACCGTGATAGTTACTTTGGCACCGGAATTTATTTGTTCTTCCTGTTTATCATTGGTGTTCAATTGTCGGCACTCCGCAAATTGCATAGCGAGTCTTTTTGGCTGACAGTGTATCCTTTTCCTGAAGGCAGTAAGGCGGACAACACAACACAATTTGTATTCCGTGCGCATCTGGTTGTGGCATTGGTTCTTGGATTACCTTTCTTAGCTTCCATAGGTGACCGTCTGATGCCAGTGATCTTTACCTTAGCGGCAGGTATTGTGGTAGTCTTTCTGTTTAAAGGATACTTGTCCCGCAAAGCGGCACGATTGGATGACGACGATCTGTAAGGCAATTTCATATTCACAATAAAAAGGCTGTCTCACAGTAGAGAAATTCTACGAATGAGAGAGCCTTTTTTTGCTGGAAGCATAATTTGAGCGGGCAAGTCCTTAAATTTGCAAAAACGGAACAGAGTATTTAAAAAATGCTGTATGTCTTTTACCAGATGGCTCCAGCATAATAAGCCTGTATCTTACATCATGTATACGCTTCCATTTATAGGCGTAGTCATCCGTACCAACAAAACAGTATTGGGGGAGGATTCAGGCGTGAAAAGAAGATTATCAATATTCATGGTGGCGCTTTTACTATCATCCTTATTCTTGAATGTGCTTGAGGCGGGTATACCTCGGGCCGCAGCGGATGCCTCAGGAGTTCCAGTGTACTATGATCCCACAAAAAGTGTGGAGGAGCGCACTGCGGATCTATTATCCCGAATGACGCTGGAAGAGAAGATTGGGCAGATGGTTCAAGCAGAAAGAGCTGCCGTCACACCTGAGGAGGTACAGAAATATGCTCTTGGCTCTGTACTCAGCGGGGGAGGCTCATTCCCTAACGGAAAAGAAAGTGACAGCACTCGCGATAACTGGAGAAGTTTGATTGATAGCTATCAGGATGGTGCATTGTCTACCAGATTAGGCATTCCGCTGCTCTATGGGGTGGATGCGGTGCATGGACATAACAATGTCAAAGGCGCGACGCTTTTTCCGCATAATATTGGCCTAGGGGCTGCTAATGATCCCGCATTGACTGAGCTTATTGGTGCAGCTGCTGCTAAGGAAGTAGCCGCAACAGGAGCGAACTGGACGTTTGCCCCAACGATAGCCTCCCCTCATAATGCAAGATGGGGTAGAACCTATGAAGGTTTTAGTGATAATCAGGATATTTCAGCAGAACTAGGTGCGGCTTATGTGTTTGGTCTGCAAGGACGGACTGCTGCTGCATTGGCAGGGACAGATACAATCACGGCAACTGCAAAACATTATCTAGGTGAAGGTTATACGGATAATGGTGTAAATCAAGGCAACATCACTAAATATACCGAGCAAGAGATCATGGATAAGGATTTGAAAATTTATAAAGCAGCTGTAGACGCAGGGGTGCAGACGGTTATGGCCTCCTATCACAGCATCCAAGGTCTTAAAATGCATGCCCATAAACATTTGCTGACCGATGTTTTGAAGGGTGACAAGAAAAATGGCGGACTTGGCTTTACCGGTTTCGTTATCTCGGATTATAACGCTGTGCAGCAAATCACAGTGGATAGCGAGGGCAAAGCTGTTAGCGGGTTGAAGAACCAGCTGAATGTGTCCGTAAACGCCGGAGTCGATATGTTCATGATGCCGACCGTTTGGAAGGATACGATTAAGTACATCACAGAACTTGTAGGCGAAGGTAAAATCTCTACTGAGCGCATAGATGATGCGGCAGAACGTATCCTGCAGGTCAAAATCGCTTCAGGATTGTTCGAGCATCCCAAAAGCGAACCGGAGCTGTTGAGTGCTTTTGGCTCAGCAGAAAGCCGCAAATTAGCCCGCCAAGCTGTGGCGGAGTCGCTTGTTCTTTTGAAGAACGATGAGGTAAATGGAAGTCCAATTCTATCGCAATTAAGCGGGATGGATAAAATATTCGTAGCGGGTAAAAACGCTAATAATATCGGTAACCAAGCCGGTGGTTGGTCGATCACTTGGCAAGGGAAGTCGGGCAATATAACTGAAGGCACGACGATCCTCGAAGGGATAAAGGAGGCTGTTCCTGCTTCTACAACGGTCACATATAACCTTAATGGGCGTGGGGCTGCGGGTTATGATGCGGCGATCGCTGTTATCGGTGAGACACCTTACGCCGAGACCGATGGCGACCGGACCAGCTTGAATCTGGATGAGCAGGATCTGGCGACACTTGCGAATATACGTGCTGCTGATCCTAATATTCCGCTTATCGTTGTACTGGTGTCTGGACGTCCAATGACGATAGCCAGCCAATTGGAAGATTGGGATGGGCTTGTGGCAGCCTGGCTACCAGGCACAGAGGGTGCTGGAGTAGCTGATGTGTTATTTGGTACTAAGGATTTTGTAGGCAAAAATCCGATTCGTTGGCCATTCACTTTGAACAATTATCCGGCAGACAATAACAGTACAAATGTGTTATTCAAAACGGGATATGGCTTGACCAAAAATGAGAAAACACCAAAGCTTCCAACCGCTCCTGTCGATCCGGAAGCTCCAGAGATTCCTTCTCTGCCGATTCCCGGCAAAATTGAAGCAGAGGATTTTTTGAACAAAAGCGCAGGACTGCAGACTGAAAATACGCAGGATATAGGTGGCGGTCTCAATGTCGGCTATACCTCGGCTGGCCAGTGGCTCGAATATAACGTGAATGTGGCGCAAGCAGGTACGTATCAAGCCGATTTCCGCTATTCCGTTAATAGTGGCACTACAGGCGTCAACATCAAATCAGCAGAGGGAACTAAGCTAGGAACATTAAGCGTGACCTCAACAGGTGGCTGGCAGAATTGGCAGACGAAAGCTGTAGAAAATGTTGTGTTTAAGAAGGCAGGGTTGCAAAAGATCCGTCTGGAATTTACCGGTGGGGATATCAACCTGAACTGGGTAAGCTTCACTCGAACAGGTGATGTGCCTGTAGATCCATCGAATCCCGGAGATGGCGGGGAAAGCACTAAACATGTTATTAAGTCAGATGTAGTTAGCTCTTGGGTATCGAGTGAGCGAGATCCTTCCGATCGGAAGTGGTATTATGCTGACCGTTATCAAGAGGGTGATTTGAAGCTGGAAGAGCAGGCGAAGCTGGATATTGTGGTTCCCGACGTGAAGGCAGGTACAGAGATCCATATTGATCCTGACCGGAAATATCAATCTATTCTAGGGATCGGTACCTCTATGGAGGAATCGACGGTTAATAATCTGGCGAAGATGTCTGCGGCGAAGCAGGAGGAATTGCTGCGGAAAATGATTGATCCTGTATCGGGGATCGGAATGAGTATGCTCAGGTTGACGATTGGGACGGCTGACTTTACAGATAAACAATTTTATACCTACGATGATATGCCTCCAGGACAAACTGACATTAATTTGGAGAATTTCTCCATCCAAAAGGACATTGACTACCATATCATCAGCACGGTTAAAAAAATTCAAAACATCAATCCGGATATTAAGTTTTTCGCCTCACCTTGGAGCCCGCCCGGTTGGATGAAGACTACAGACAGTATGATCAAAGGCCAAGTGAAGGATGAATATCTGCCTGTACTGGCCAAATATTATCTTAAATTCGTACAGGAGTACGAGAAGCTGGGAATTACCTTTGAAGGTCTGACCTTGCAGAATGAACCTTTGCTGGAAATTGAATATCCAAGCACCAAAATGCCGTGGGAGCAAGAAGCCCAGCTGGCTAAACTGCTGCGGAAGGAATTAGATGAACATGGTTTCAAAGACGTGAAGCTGTGGACATTTGATCATAATCCTGGTGACACGATGGCCTATCCAGCACAAATCCTAGGCAATCCTGAATTAGGTGCCTACGATGCGGTGGACGGAACTGCTTTTCATGATTATGGCGGTGACCTTGGTCTGATGACCCAACTCCATAATCTCTATCCTGACAAAAATGTATATTTGACCGAACGCGCAGTCTGGGGTACCTCAGGCGCAGACCGCATTGCTCAATATTTCCGTAATTGGGCCCGCAGCTATAACTCCTGGGTAGCGATGCTGGACAGTGATATTGCCTCCCATCAGTGGACCGGAACGCCAGACCCAACCCCGATTGTGCAGGATTCGGGAGACCGTAACCATTACTGGCTGCTGCCAGAATATTATCTGATGGGCCAATATACAAAATTCGTTAAACCGGGGTACGTGCGGATTGATAGTGACTACGGCTTAAGCAGTACTGTAACGAACGTAGCTTTTGCTAGTCCAGATGGAAAAGAGATTGTGACGGTAGTAATCAACCAGACGTCGGATCCACAGCCGTTTAAATTGCTAGTGGACGGTGCGCAAATTAGTGCTGTGCTGCCGGCGAAATCAGTGGGCACTTATAGCTGGGAACGTCTGAATGGTATACAGGCGGTGCCGGGTGTAGTGAATGCTGTTGATTTTGAAGAAGCGCAAGGGGTTTACACTGTGAATGAGCAGGGTTATATTGGCGGGTTCTCGCCAGACGCATCGTCCACCTTCGACTATGTGATTGATGTTAAAGAGAGCGGTGAATATTCACTTCAATTTAAGCATGCCGCTCAATTCAGCGATGGCGCCGGAAAATCGGTGGAGATTAGTGAAGATGGTAAGGTCATTGCTACGCTTCCAATTGTGCAGCAGACGGAGAGTCTGACCGATTTTGCAGATTATCAATCCGTGATCTCTCTGAACAAGGGCATTCACAAGCTCACCTTGAAGACGAACGGGAACGGTTATAATATCCGTTCATTAGCTTTACGCCAAGCGCCTTCCGGATCACATGAGCTTCCTGCTGTGCTTCAAGGGCAAGACTACACGACAGCTTCAGGTGTATTAGTAACGGGTGGTGCAGTGGGTTATACTGACCCCGGCGATTGGGTGAAGTACAAGATTAATGTACCTGCCAGCGGTACCTACCCACTCCTGATCTCCTATGCTACTAATCAGGATGATGCAGAGCTGGAACTGCTGACGGGAGAGGATGGAGTAACGGTAACGGCAGCTACTTATGCTTTGACGAAGACGGGGGGATGGTCCAATTGGCAAATAGCTAATGGAACGGTAACCTTGCCTGCCGGGGAGCAGACGCTGACCATGAAAGTAAATGGAGCAGGATTTCATCTGCAGTCGCTTACGATCGGCCCCGCGCTTCAATCGGAGACTGCTCTGGTAGAAGGAAATGAGGAGGGTGCAGAAGTTATCGTCAAGCTAGTAAATGACAAATATGCACCTGAACTGGACACCGCTTATTGGTCTATTGAAGGTTACGAAGGTACAGTTGTCGATAGCGTATACCGGGTGGATGATTATACAGCGAAGGTCGTATTAGCGGGTACGCGAATTATTGATTTCGACACGGATCGTATTCTTACGGTTACCGCTGATGTGTATCAGACAGAATCAAATCAGTCTTTTGGCAGCGTACGTGTTCTGAAATTGCCTCTTATAGTTACAGCAATCAACGACGAAGAGAGCATCAGTCTTTCTCCGAGTACTCTGCCTTATCAAGTGAACGGGAATGAATTGGTAGTCAGCCTTTCAGGAGGGACATTTAATCCTGATGCCATTCAGAGCATTTCTGTCTCGGGCCCAGGTAAGGATCAGGGGCATGTAAGTATTGGGGCAGCTGCCTTACTTGACCCTACCCATGTGAAGCTGACGCTGGCATGGAATGATCATACCCCGTATTATAGTGATTTGCAGCTTACCGTAAATGTGCCAGCAAATGCTTATGCCGATTCAAGTGGTGGCGGCGTGCTGCGTGCGGAGGTTAAGCTCTTAGGAACAACTAGTGCTACAGCACCTATAGAAGTCACAAGCTTGAACGCACTGGATCAATTCTACCAGCTGCAAGGGATCACAGTCAGCGGTCAAGGCAGCGGAGCGAAGCTGACCGGCATTGATGCTGGAGACAGCATCGATTACTGGGTAAATGTGCCGCAGGATGGAAACTATGCTTTTACGCTTACCGCGACTTCCGCGAATGGTGCTCCTAAGGGCATTATTTATAAAACGGAGGATGGGAAGACATTAAGAACCGTTGATGTGCCGAATCTTTACTCGCAAACCGTTGGCATACGCACCGTTCTTCAATTGAAGGCGGGTGAACAGAAGCTGCGCCTGCAAGCTGGATCAGCAGGATACGAGCTCAGTGGTATTCAAATAGAACCTTATACTGAAGAAATCATGGATGGCGCTGGTTCTTTAAAGGTGGAAGCCGAGAATTATTACGATGCTACACCCAATGGAATTCAGAGTACCATGACTGGCGGTGTGCTGGACTTTAGAAATGTAGGGTTTACCGTTGCAGGGGGTTCCATGGATTATGTCCTTGATATTACTGAAGCCGGATTTTATAAAATCGTATATCGGTATGCTACAGCACAAGGCGGGGTAAGCACTACGTTATCTGTAAAGGGTACAAAACTCTCAACAGTGCCTATGCCTACTACAGGTGGATGGTCGAATTACACGCTGGCGAGTGGTGTCGTACAACTTGCGCAAGGAAAACAGGTAGTACGGATGAGCTTCAATAATGACGGTGCCAATCTAGATTGGTTTACGCTGGAACGGACGGAAGAAGGAGAGCAGCCGATTCATTCAAAGGTTTCCTTACCCGTTTCTTCTTTGAAGCCGGGAGCTTACAGCGGATTACAAACGATCAGCCTTACTACAGCGACATCAGGAGCAGAGATTCATTACACAACCGATGGGTCATTGCCTACAGCAGACAGTCCACTTTTTACCGGAACTATTGACGCAGCAGGAGTCACAGTTCTTCGTACGATAGCGGTAAAAGAGGGCATGGAGAACAGTTTTGTAGCTCCATTCACGTATGTGATCAGCGGAGTGGTTGATATGAAAACGGTGTCTGCACCGCAGGCTGATCCTGCCGGGGGAACTTATACAGGGCAGGTTGCCGTGAAGTTAACTACAGCTACAGCTGGAGCGTCTATTCACTACACGTTGGATGGCACTGTACCTACAGCAGCCAGCGAACTGTATAGTGGAGTGATTTATGTAGGCAAGAGCAAGACGATTAAGGCGATTGCTATAAAAGAGGGCTGGAAGCCAAGTGATATTTCCAGTTTTGAATATATTGTTTCTGCGGATAAACCTGATCCAACACCAACACCAACAGCAACGCCTGAACCAACCCCAAGTCCAACCACTGAACCGACTTCTCAGCCAACGACAGCACCAACTTCCGGAAGCGGGGGTACCATAGGGGGTGGCAACAGCGGAACAACAGGGGGGAATTCAAGCGGAAATGCAGGCAGTGTAACCGGCAGCAAGATCCTTACAGCAACACCTGTGCTGAACAGTAATACCGGTGCGGCGAGAGCAAGTGTAGACCTGGAGAGCTTGAAAAAGGCTGCTACAGCAGGCTTAAGTGGAGCAACTTCAGCCGTTACTGTTGATATACCGGCAGTAGCTAAAGCTAAGGGTTATGAGCTGCAATTGCCAAACGGTATAATCTTTGCAGATGATAAGACTTCATTGGTCGTTCATACTGAATTTGGTGTGCTGGAGCTGCCAGGTAGTCTGCTGAAACAAGCGGCAAAAGAGGCAGGAACCCCTTGGGTAATTACGATAACCAAGGTGGATTCAGATTCTCGTCCAGAATTTAAACTGAGCGTAACTATCAATGGCCAGGAAGCCGTATGGAACAGTCCTGACATGCGGGTTAAGGTGTCCCTACCGTATATTCCACGATCAGAAGAACGTGGTAAAGAAGGACATATAACGATTCATAGTCTGAATCCGTTGGGGATTCCAACGGTTGTTCCAAGTGGCAGATATATCGCTGCTACAGGGATGGTTTCCTTTACAGGAATTCTCTCTGGTACGTACAGTATCACCTTTACGGAGAAGACATTCCGGGATATCGGTAAATTTGAGTGGGCCCGCAATGCGATTGAGGTGCTTGGCTCCAAAGGCATCATCAACGGAATGACAGAGGATCAATTTGTGCCTCAAGCGGAAGTGAAGCGGGGAGATTTTGTGCTCCTGCTTATAAAAGCGCTTGGCTTGGAAGGCGTTAGTGCAGAAAGCTTCACAGATGTGCAGCCTGGCGATTACAGATATGAAGCGTTGGCTATAGCGAAGCAGTTGGGGATCGCCACTGGTCGTCCAGATGGAAGCTTTGATCCTAACGCTTCTGTTACGCGGCAGGAAATGATGACATTGGCTGCAAAAGCGATTGCAGCAGCCGGCAGACAGCTTCCAGCCGGCAACGGAGCTTCAATGACCCGTTTCACGGATAGCCAGCAAGTATCAGCGTTTGCACGTGACAGTGTGGCAGCACTAATACGTGCTGGCCTGATCAAGGGAGACGGCTTGCGGATTCATCCACAAGGTGTTACCACCCGTGCAGAGGCAGCGGTTTTGATCTACAACTTGTACAATCTGTAATACATCAGTTGTAAAGATACTTTAAGCTTTTGGGCTGTCGCAGCCGTAGATTTTCTACGTTTGCGACAGCCTTTTTTAGGTGTGGTTGTTGGATCTACATTAAGCCCGCACCTCCGCCGCCGATCATAATTATCCCCTGAGGCTTACGGACCCAGTTGACGTTATTTGCAAATCTACAACCTTTATCGGGGAAGTTCGGACACCAGTGGCGTTATTCCCTATGAAGAGGTTCATATTTGGGGTTTGGCATGCCAATAACGGCTTTGGGGTCCGTAAGTGAGTAAAATATGGGATTATACTGCCTTTAGGGTCTGCGGTGTCCGATAGCTGCTTTTGTGCGGGCAAATGTGATCTGAGGTAACAAAGGTTGGTGCGGTTGGTGCTAAGAACAAGGTGGAATTTTTAAAAAAAGACGCAGACGTCACAGCAGCCATTATCATGACCTACTGGACACCCACGTCTATTGTGAAAAAAAGGGATTGAAAATAGGAAAGAGCTTAGAGCTCTCTCCCGAGACTGTCATTAATGGTTAGACAAAAAGTGAACGGCTGATGATAACCAGCAAGATAAAGAGAACCAGGATGGCGCCAGTGCTAGTGAATGGGCCACCTCCACAACATCCATATCCGCCTCTAACTTCTTCGCTCATGTTCATTCCCCTTTCGGTGTGTGTGTTGTACTTGAGTACATCGTATTGTATGTGCGGAGAGTGGGGCGTGTATAGGCCAATGTCGGATTCGTGTACAAAAAAAATCAGCTCCGTGAAAACGGAGCTGATTGTAAGCTATATAAAGTTCAGTTAGGCTTTTTCTAAATCGCGAACACCTGCGTATACAAGATCGAAAAGATCTTCGAGCTGTTCCTCTTCGATACATGAGAAAGCAATACGTAGGTCAGTTTCACCCAAAGCAATAGTGCCTAGTCCGTAATTATGAATCAGGTGAAGCCGGAGATCTTCAGCCGCAACTGTGTGCAGCTTCAGACACATAAAGTAACCGGAGTTAAAAGGATAATACGTCCACACATCCTCGCCGTATTTGCCGCTATCCAGCAGTGCTTTTACTTTATTCGCACGGCCTTTCATGATCTGGAACTTCTCTTCCTTCTGTGCTTCGAATTCCGGAGATTTCAAGGCGTCTAGTACGAAGGTCTGCGAAGGATGCGCACCGCTGGAAATGGTGGCACGGATGATGCCTAGTGTTTTTTGCTCCAATGCTGCCAGCAGGTCTTTGTCCTCCGAGGCATAAGTGATGAAACCCACACGGAAGCCCCAGACAAATTCTTCTTTGGTCGCACCGTCAATCTTGATTGGAAGCACACGAGGATGCAGATGAGCCAGTTTGCCAAACAGCGATTCTTTAAGTGAATCCTCAAAGAATAACCCGAAGTATGCATCATCACTTACAACAACAACGTTGATGCCTTCCTCAGCCGCACGAAGGATAGCTGCAACGATCTCATCGCCTTCCTTAATCCCTGGAGTATATCCGGTAGGATTGTTAGGGAAGTTCAGCAGCACAATCGCTTTGCCGCGTTCTTTTTGAGCAAGCAGCGCGTCTTCCAGACCTGCACTGTTAAACGTCATTTCTTCTGTGAACAGCGGATAGTTAACGGTCTCCCCATGGCGGCGGATTCCGAAGGTTAATTCGTAGTTCTCCCAGTTCTTGTCCGGGTAGATAATCGCGTCACCTGGCTCTGCGAAGAGGTCAGCGACAATACTAAGCCCGTGAGTCAGGGCATTGGTTACAACGGGATTGCTGATGGTTTTACCTTCTAGCGATGGATTTTCGCGCAGCATCTTTTCACGCCATACAGTACGCAGCTCTGGTTTACCTGCCGGAGGGGCGTAACTATAAAGATCCTTAGGACTGTAAGCGGAGAGTTTATCCTGAATGACGCCGAGGTGCATAGGTACGCCACCTTCAGTAGCAATACCGATGGTTGCGTTGTATTTCTTGGCGTGAGCTCCTGCTTCAGCGGATTGGCTAAGGATGCCCTCTTTTGGGAAGTAAATCTCTTTGCCAAGCGTAGAGAGCATATCATACACATGTTCATTTCCTGCTTTGATACTTTCGTTTAATTGTCCAGCTAGTGGATTCATCAGTTTCATCCTTCCAGGGTTCTTTGGGGATAACATACTGTTAACATTGCCTAACATTATATCACCGCCAATTGCAACCGTCACTTGGAAAGATACGATTTTTAAAAAATATCATTCAGCGTGGAAAGGGCAGTATTTTTTCATCATTTCTATCGTTTCTTCATCACGCGGATTATTTCTTTCAGACAGGCCGGAAATGATGCCGGAGCGCTCTTCTTCTTTTAGGTTTTGCCCAAACTTAAACTTCGCAGTGATCTCCTCGGGGGTAATGCGCACAACGGCAACTCCCTTTAGACGGGGACGATATTTAGGGTCCTCTGCATCGATGGAATCATAACCCCCCTCGGGCTGGAGCTTTTTCATAAATAAGGAGAGTACACTGGCTTTTTCACTAATGTCTTCAACAGGTTCGGCTGTGCCGTAGGCGGTCACACTTTTAAAATAGGCGGTTGCTGGGCAGGCCAGCTCGGGATCGCTAAAATAAGACGGGATAAGGGCATACTCATCCGCTACCGTAAAGCAGACCTTCTGCTGATTGCGGATCGACTTCATTTTGCCACCAGCATGACTGCCATGGAAATAGAAACAACCATCTGTATATACAAAATTCAACGGTGTCACCCGCGGTTGCCCCTGCTCATCGCTTGTTCCGAGAAAACCAAAACTCATTCCGTTTAGAAAAGAGACCAATTCTTCCTCCTGATCTACTTTAAATTCTTTTCTGCGCATAGGGATCACGTCCTCTTTCTTTTTAGTCTAGAGCGTCTGCTCCAATGTAAATGTTCTTTAAAGAATAGTAGAGTGGTTGACAATTAAAAAGGACCAATTAAGATAGTTTTTAATGGACCACTTGCTGGTCAAGGAGGATAACGATGAATATCACGCTGGCATACGATCAATATCTGGCGATACACCGCTACAAATATTTAGCGTTATATCACGCGCTCCGCGCAGGAATATTGGAAGGAACACTTCCGGGAGGCACTCCGCTGCCGTCTACACGAAGTCTTGCTAAGCACTATGAGCTGTCGCGCGGATCGGTCTCGCAGGTGTATGAAATGTTGCTCGCTGATGGTTATGTAAGGACTGAAACGGGGCGGGGGACATTCGTATCGGAAGATAGCTTTGCTTCAGCTGCCAGTCGCAGTGACGGTGAGAACCGGGCTTTGGGTGAAGACGCAGATGCTGCTGGAGGAGATTGTGCAAGCGAGACTACGATTCCAATCTCGGCATGGGGAAAGCGGCTGCTTGCGCGCCCGATACCCTTCTATGGAAAGAGTAACAAGAAAGTAGTGAGCTTCCAGAGTAGTGGTATGCGGATGGAACATTTTCCTTACTCCGAATGGCGTAGTGCGCTCTCTTATGCCGGAGGGAAGGAAGGTGGATTGCTGCAAAGCACTTGTCCACCTCAAGGCGATGAAGGACTTCGGAAAGCTATCGCTGCACATCTGCGGATTACCCGCGGGATTCGCGCGGATGCAGAGCATATCGTATTGTTCAGCGGCTCGATGCAAGGCATCGTTATTTTGACGCAGCTGCTGCTGGATGCAGAAGGCTCAGCGGTCGTTGAGAACCCGGGCTTTCACGGGATTCGCCGAGCCGTAGAGATCACCGGAGGCCGATTGCTGGCAGGGGAGCTGGATGGCAACGGTCTTATTCCGGAGGATTGGGATGCCCGGCTGTTGTTTGTTACGCCGAGCCGTCAATTTCCTACGGGTGTGGTACTGCCTTTGGAACGACGCCGAACCTTGTTGGAATGGGCGCAGCGGCATCATGCAGTAATCATTGAAGATGATTATGACAGTGAGTTCCGTTGGGCTGGGCGTCCTATCGAGCCCTTAAAAGCACTGGATCGTGAAGAGCGGGTCGTATATGTGGGCTCCTTTTCAAACACGATGTTTTCAGGCCTGCGGCTCGGCTTTGCAGTGCTTCCGCCCCCTTTAGTAAAGCCGACTATCGCCGCCAAGGCACTATATGAGCCCTTGCCGGTAGGGCTGCTGGAGCAGCGAGCCTTGGCGCGGTTCATGAATACAGGCGGCTATGGCCGTCATCTGCGCCGGATGACACGCATCTATGGTGAACGCGGACGCATCCTCAGGACGCTGCTGTCGGAACGGCTTAAGGAGCTCTTCGAGCTGCTGCCTGGTGATGCGGGCTTGCATGTATATGCCCGCTGGCTGCGCAGCAGCGAAGAGTTTGTAGCTTTCCGAGCGGCAGCGCTTAGGCGCGGCACGGATTTTAGAGATGCCGCGTTATATCAGCTATCACCGGGAGCGCCGGCCGCTTGTTTTTCTTTTGCCCATCTGAATGCCGTGGAGCTGGAGGAAGGGATAACAAGCCTGCATCTGGCGTGGGAAGATGTACAAAATGCAACATGACAAGGTATGATAAAGAAGATGAAATGCAAAACTAACCGAATGCTTAAGAATTTTGACGAAGAAACTCGGAGTAGATTAAGCTAAACAAAACTATATAAACACTGCGAAGTCAGAAAGAGCAGATTTGCTAACAAAACAAAGCGGATGCTTACGAGGCAAGTTTTGCTAACAAAACAAAGCGGATGCTTACGAGGCAAGTTTTGCGAAGTAGTTCAAAGTAGGTTATGCTAACAAAACTTTTAGGAGGGAACGTTATGCTGCATGCATCGCCGTCCTCTTTTGTTATTTTGCCGGCTCTGGCTAAGATTGTATGCGAGCCGGGCTGGAAATGGCAAAAAAGAGAGAAGTCGCTGCAAAATTATGATTTATTTTATGTATGGAGCGGGGAAGGGACGGTTGTGCGTAACGATGAACCCTTTCAAGTAGGTAAGGGAAGCTGCTTCCTTTTTCGTCCGGGTGACCATACAAGTGCTACACATAATCCGCAAAAGCCACTTGTACTTACATATATTCATTTTGATGTCTCCGAAGAGGTGACGGATATTCCGCTGCCCTATCGTGAGCTTACAGAAACCGTTGAATTTGAACATCTGCTTGCTAGGTACGTTCGACTATTTCTGGTGGATACTTACGCCGCTGAAGAAGAAGGGCAGCTTGTACTGAAGCAGCTGATGATTCATCTGCTGAGGGAGGACCGTGTGAAGCCAGTAGAACGTTATGTTAGCAACCATTTGACAGAAATCATTCACGAAATAGCGAACTATGTGAGCCAGCATCCGGGGATTGCACATCGAGTAGAGGATCTTGCTGCTCGTGCGGGGCTTTCACCGCGGTATTTTTCAATTAAGTTCAAGGAGCTTACGGGTTCTTCTGTGCAGTCTTATGTCATCCGAGCCCGGATTGAGCGTGCTCAGCATTTACTGCTGTACGCGGGAATGAATGTTACTGAGGTAGCAGATGCGCTTGGATATCGTGACATTTTCTTTTTCAGCCGCCAGTTCAAGCAATATACCGGAAAAAGTCCATCTGAGATCCGCTGATTCACTTTTTTTGTTTCAGTTTGATCAACCAAGGGTAAATACTTTGCAGTTTAGTTTACAGAGAATTTACATAACTTCTTGGAAGGAGACTCTTGGCATGATCATCAGACGCAGAATTTGCAACACGGATTGTAAGAGTGGAGGCGGAGGTATTTTTAGAAACCGCTTAAAACGGTTAAAGCAGGCGAATACTTTTGTCGTGGATAGCTGGTTCTAAACTGAACAAGCAAGCATAGAATCGCCTGATATGACTAAAAATATAAATAGCCGGGGCCGTGAGGCATCCGGTTTTTTTGTGTTGTTAGAAAATGATATATATAATGAACTTAAGTCGAAGATTAGAGTAACTGATGGGCATTTCATCGTGCCTCACGTTGTATTTTGTACAATAGATTGACTCTAATAGCAGTCGAATTTGAATTCTGTGACACATCTTACATTCAAATTCAGCAGAAACAGCCTTTCTAGAGATTATCACGATAATCTATTGCACGAAGTACAATGTAATGTATCTTCAAGTGAAAGTTAAGATTTTCTGTTGCACATTCTGCAATGAAGCGTACGCTCATTTACCGCAATATCCACACACCGTTCACGCTCCATGCACGCCTCATTCACGTACCTTTGAGGATGTTTAATTGGCCTAACTATGAGGTAGCGGTAGATATTTATTTCTACGATTGGGTTATTACTAAGGTGAGAGCTTTCTGCGATACGTTTCGCATAATGTTGTTCGTCGGTAGAATATATAAGGTCCATAGTTGGAAGGAGAGAGAGAAAATGTACGAAATCGTACTTATACGTCATGGTGAGAGCCAGTACAATGTACAGAATTTGTTCACAGGCTGGAGTGACCCGGATTTAACTGAGAAGGGTATCCAAGAGGCAAAGACTGCTGGCAAGCTGTTGAAGGACGCTGGGTATACATTTGATCTGGCTTTTGCTTCGGTACTCAGACGCTCGATTAAAACTCTTAACTATGTACTGGATGAGATGGATTTGCTGTGGATTCCCGTGCAAAAGTCTTGGAAATTGAATGAACGCCATTACGGGGCATTGCAGGGATTAAGTAAAAGCGAGACAGCGCTAAAATATGGAGATGAGCAGCTGCATATCTGGCGGCGGAGTTTATCGGTGAGACCCCCGTTGCTGGAGCTTGATGATCCTAGGTATGCCAGAAACGATATTCGCTACAGCAGTGTTCGTCCGGGAGATATCCCGCGTGGAGAGAGCCTGGAGGACACTGTACATCGTGTAGGCGATTTCTGGGGAAACCGGATCGTACCTCTTTTGCGTAAAAAAGAACGGGTGCTTATCTCAGCCCACGGCAATACGCTGCGTGCATTGATTAAATTTATGGAGGATATTGATGAAGCGGCATTACTGGAGCTCAATATCCCTACCGGAGTACCGCTCGTGTACAAACTGGATGAGGACATGAATCCTATCAGTCGCTTTTATCTAGGCGATCCGGAACAGGTAGCGGCCAAGGCGCTTGATGTTGCTAAGCAGGGACATGTGTAATTGGCGTGTAATAAGCGTATAGGCGTAGCAGGTGTATTGAGTATGACGGGTGTAAAGTAATAAGCAAAACGGGGCGTAAAGGTTAAATAAGCGCATCAGGTGTAATAGGTGGGTTACATGAAAAGATAAAAGGACAGCCTTGGGGCTGTCCTTTTTGTTATTAGTGTGTTTGTGACCAATTAAATGTGCGAAAATGGCGCGTTTAAGGTCAGCTGGGTCCGATAGCGTTGAATGCTAACGTTCCACCAACTCTCCGTAGATCTTGACCAATGCTCCACCAGCCCTCCACTAACGCTCGACTAGTCCTTAACTAACGCTCGACCAGCCCTTAACTAACTTTCGACCAACCTCCACCAACGCTCTGCAAATGCTTACGGACTCAGCCGCCGCTATTTGCTCATTTATTGCCATTTGAGCGGAGTTTCGGACTCCAGCGCCGCTATTGCCTAAGATCTAGCGCAAATAGGGTGTTTTTCATACCAATAGCTGCGGTGGAGTCCGATAGAATCGCAAATGTGTCAAAAATCCGCGTATAAGGTCAGCTGGGTCCGATAGCGCTGAGGCTAACCTTTCACCAACTTTCCGTTAATTCTCGACCAACGCTCGACCAGCCCTCCACTAACGCTCGACCAGCCCTCCACTAACGCTCGACCAGCCCTCCACTAACGCTCGACCAGCCCTTAACTAACTTTCGACCAACCTCCACCAACGCTCTGCAAATGCTTACGGACTCAGCCGCCGCTATCTGCCCATTTATCGCCATTTGGGCGGAGTTTCGGACTCCAGCGTCGCTATTGCCCGAGAATCGACTCTAATATGGCGTTTTTCATGCCAATAGCTGCGGTGGAGTCCGATAGAATTGCAAATGTGTGAAAAAGCCGCGTATAAGGTCAGCTGGGTCCGATAGCGGCGAGCGCACACCTTCCACCAGCTCTCAACCAGCCCTCAACCAACACTCGACTAGCCCTCAACTAACGCTCGAGCAACCTCCCCCAAAGCTCTGCAAATGCTTACGGACTCAGCCGCCGCTATCTGCCCATTTATCGCCATTTGGGCGGAGTTTCGGACTCCAGCGCCGCTATTGCCTAAGATCTCGCACAAATAGGGTGTTTTTCATGCCAATAGCTGCGGTGGAGTCCGATAGATTTGCAAATGTGCGAAAAAGCCGCGTATAAGGTCAGCTGGGTCCGATAGCTAGCGATAGGTGTACGATGGCTAGACGATATGTATACGTTGGCTAGCGATAGGTAGATGATAGCTGGACGATAGCTAGAGCGTTCGCCTCCGCAACTGTGCTCCACACGAAGTCCCCAAAATTAGAGGGCACCTCAGCAGCCATTTCATGGCTTTTGAGGCACCCTCTAATTTTTCTGGGAATTCGCCTTAATCTCCCTACAAAGGTCGATGCAACGTTCCCAGTAGTTCGCCCATTTTTACCTTTGAGTTGACCTCAAGCTTGGGTCTCGGGGTAAAGGTACCGCTTTCCGTGAGCAGCACTACGGTGGAGCCAAACTCAAAATAAGCCAGATCATCGCCTATTTGCCACTCGGCAGCGGTATCATCCGTATAACGAATACTGCTGACGTTCATTGCGCCTACCTTTACTACCGCGGTTTCTCCGTGACTCCCGGCAATATACGTAATGAGACGTTCGTTGCGGTTCAGGACACCCTTCATATGTCGCATTCCGAAATCGTTGACAGGATAGGCCCGTCCGCGAATATAATCGCTCTCCACCTTTTGTCCGGTAAGGGGAGAGTGAATCCGGTGATAATCGGTAGGACTCAAATAAAGAACGAAGAAAAAACCCTTCTTGTACAGCTCCAGATGCGGGGAGTGATTAAGGAGATCCTCGATCTTATAATCCTGCCCTTTTACATTCATAATCGTACCGGCGTTAATGTCACCCATAGCAGTAATCGTTGCGTCTACGGGACTAACCAAAGCGTCAGCGTCGGTTGCAATAGGCCGCATGCCCGGCTTCAGCCGGCGGCTGAAAAACTCATTAAGAGTGAGATATTCTCCAGGATTTTTCTCCGCTTGAGCGGAGGGGATTTGATAAGTCTTAATAAATGCCGGGATAAGAAAACGGCTGATTCTACTATGAGAAAAAGATCCCATTAACCGTGAAATCCACCGGTGTGAGGATAGCTCGGTCATCAGCCGTAGCAATTGTTTTACCATGCCCATCTCCCTTCCATAATGCAGCAGTACGGTTGTATACGGGTCGTCTCTGCTCTGCATTATATTGACATAGAATAGGAGACAAATCAATAACTGTTATATACCGTACTGTTCGTTTCTATTAAAAAACGCGCGTATCCCATAGGTCTGCGATAGCTGTCTTTCCAAATTTCCGTAAGGCCGGCTTTATGAAATCCGTAGCGTTGGTCACGACCGTTACACTCTATGAAGAAGAGTCGTCCGTCCTTAGTAATGCCTATATCCAGTCCGATATCGGCCAGTCCGGGAAGGTCTTGCTCCAGACACCGTGCGATTGCAAGGCTAAGTATTTCGACAGACATACGGATGTGGGCCGCTGTGGATCTTGAAAAGGCCTTTTCGAGCGCGAGGGAGGAGCTTAACGCTTCTCCTCCGCGGGCTATATTGGAGACAAAGCCTCCTGGGGCAGCCAGTTTGGCGAAGAGCCCAGTGACCTGCCAATCTCCTCCCCAGCCGCGCTGAACGGTGACGCGTAGATCAAAGGGACGTCCTCCAATCTCAGCAAGGGGAATACGTTCTTGTACAAGATAAGGCACGGAGGTTAGGCGTGCGCGGAGCGCTTGTGGCAACGCCGCCTGATTGACGGGAATACTTCTCCAGCGCTGCATCGAAGGGGAGAGGTAGCTCAAGGTCCAACGCTGAGCTCCCTTGCGGACCAGCCGCATGACCCCATTCCCTATACTTCCCCGGCAAGGTTTAAGAATGAGATCGGGATAAAGATTCATCATTTCTTTTATGCCTGAGACTCTCGTTGTTACGGGTAAATATTCGCGAAGCTCCGTATTTTTTTCAAGCAGCTGATGGATCTCATCTTTGCCGTATCGATTACATGTATTGAAAATCAGGGGATAGTGCTTCAGCAGACGCTGCATTCCAGGGCTGTTTTTGCTGTATATTGCCCGGTTATGGATAACAGCAGGCGTAGGAACAACTACGCTTTTATATCCATTAACTCCCTTTATATAGGCGGCACTAAAGCCTGTGTCCGTATCGATGTCCGCGAGCTTCAGGAAGCAAGGGACTAAACCGTATGCCGCCGCGGCCTCTTCATAGTTGGATAGAGACTCCTGTCCTGTTTTTAGCCGGGGAACGCCCCGGTGCATATCGGCATTTAGTAATATTCCAACGAGCTTATGCCCCATGTTTGTTCCTCCTGTTTCATCGGTTACATGATCCCTGCTTTTTCTACTCTTGTCATAGTATGTTTGTACCCGCGTGTCAGGGTGGACGAATGCGCGAAGGCAGATGCCTTTTTTTATACATAATCTTATGAAGGCCTCATCGCAAAAGGGTGTCATAAGCCCATACCGCTGCATATGATGCCTAGGAGAAACATTAGATGGAAGGAGGAGACTGCTTGTGAGGGGTTCCAAAAAAAAGCAGCCGCGCAGTCCACAGAAACGACTCTATTTTGTAGATAATCCCAATAAAGAGGAACTGAGTATGCTGGATACCAAAAGCAGCTCTAGAAGCTCGGGGAATAACAGTGACGGAGTCAGTGAAGCAGAGATCGCGGAAGTTCAGGTAAGTGGGGGAGCAATAGCTGAAGTCGTTCTAGAGGAGCCAACTTCTGCTCCAGTTCTACAATTGGAGCCGGAGCTTATAGAGGAAGCGCAGCTTCAGAAACAGGCGGATAATCTTCCTGAAACCGTATGGTTCGCTCCTCCAGAGAAAGAACGTTTTCAGCCCGTTTATACAGATGATCTTTCGGATGCAGCGGTGACCGGAGCCAAAATCGCTCCACGTACCATTGACGGTTCTAAGCTAAAGTTCGGCATTATTGGTACACCTTGGCTGCAAGATTACGCTGTACAGAGTATCAATATCGCGGACAAGGCAGTCACTTCTGCAAAAATCGCACCAGAATCGATAGTGGGCGAGCATTTAGCAGAAGGAAGCGTTAGTGGCGGTAAGCTGCTGGATCATTCGATCAGTGGAGAGAAGCTGAAAAATGGCAGTATTAGTCCAGAGAAGCTGGCTGATCGGATTATAGGCGGCGGTCAAATTGCAGATAAAGCTATTGAGAGCCGCCATTTAAGCGATTTGATTATTACTGCGGATTTACTGGAAGATGGAGCCGTTACTAGTGACAAAATAGGAAGCAGCAGCATCACAAGCCGCCACCTAGCAAACGGCAGTGTTGACCGTTCCAAGCTGGCCGATGCAGCGGTATCTGGCGATAAAATAGCTGATGGTGAAATCAGCAGCTCAAAGCTAGCGGATGCTGTCATTGAAGGCCGCCATCTTAGCGACGCTTTGATAACCGCCAGACATCTGGCCCCGGGAGCGATTGGTTCTGATCAGCTTGCCAGCAAATTGATCGGTAAGGAACAGCTGCAGTCGGGTATTATCGAAGGCGGGCATTTAGCTGATGGAGCTATAGGTTCTAAGCAACTTGGTGCAGATGTCGTAAGAAGCGTACATTTAAGCCCAGAAAGTGTGAATGGTAATCATATCGGTGATGGCGAAATATCAAGTCGGCATTTGGCTGACCGCAGCATCTCTTTTTTAAAGCTGGCTGAGGGTGCAGTAGGGACTGCGCAGTTAGTGGAGCAAGCGGTAACCTCGTCCAAAATTGCTGACCAAAGCATTCTCCCACATAAGCTGGCAGACGAAGCAGTGACCACAAGACATATTGCTAAATCCGCCATTCGCGGACCGCAAATTGCTATGCAAGCCATAACTTCTATTCATCTGGAACGCGAAGCAGTGAATCATTCGCATATAGCTGCGGAAGCGGTCGGCTCGGAGCAGCTCAAGGAAGAAGCTATTCAGACTCAACATTTATCTTCCGGTGCTGTGACTGGAGAACAGCTGGCTTCAGAATCTGTGGGTGGGGAGCATCTTCGTGCACAGAGCGTTACTTCAGCCAAGTTGGCAGATGGAAGTGTAAATGCAGCTAAGCTGGCAGCGGGTGCAGTGATTGGCAGCACGATTGCGCGTGAAGTAGTCAGTGGTGAACATATCGCTTTTTGTACAGTGGAGGAAAAACATCTGGCGGATGCCAGTGTGAGCGGCCGTGTATTGCAGGATGCTGTGGTAAATAAGGATCATTTGGCCACGGGAGCCGTGGAACGAAGACATCTTGGTGAAAATAGTGTGACTTCCGCTGCGATTCAGTCGGGCTCAGTTTCAGGAGATAAGCTGGCTTCCGCTGCGGTGAGAGAAATTCACCTGGCAGCAGGAGCCGTGCAGCCTCATCATCTGGCCGATCATGCAGTGACCTCGTTGAAGCTTTCACCGGAAAGTGTCTCAACGGATAAAATCAGTGATTTAGCAGTCACTTCGGCTAAGCTGGCAGACGGCAGCATAGAATCCAGTAAACTGGCGGCGTCAGCAGTTCAAGCGGAGCATTTGTCGGTAAATGCTGTGAGTTCGAAAACCATAAGCGAAAGTGCTGTTCAAAGTAGACATTTGAATCCTGGCAGTGTCAGTGGGGCGCATATCCGGCCGTTGTCTATCGGGAATGGTCATATCCTTCCGAATTCTATTTCTGCAGTTCAAATCCAAGAGGGCAGTATTAATAGCTCTAAGCTGGTAAAAGGTGCCGTGGATTCTCAGCATCTTTCACCTGGTAGTGTGGACGGCAGCCATCTGTGTATCGATACGATTGAAGGCCGTCATATCCTACCGGGTGAGATCACGCTGGCTCATCTGGCGGAAGAGGTACGTAGCTCTGAATTGCTGCCAGACGGCTGCATAACTGGGGAGAAGCTGGCAGAAGGATCGGTAGATTCCAACCATCTCCTGCCTGGAAGTGTGAACGGAAGCCATTTGAACTCGGGTTCTGTAGAAGGTCGACATATCCTACCGGGTGAGGTCACGCTTGCTCATCTCGCTGCAGATGCATATACCTCCGACTTGCTGCCTGAAGGCAGTATTACCGGGAAGAAGCTGGCGGGAGCATCCGTAGATTCTATTCATTTAGTGTTTGGAAGTGTGGAAGGCGGACATCTGAGTTCAGGTTCCGTCGAAGGACGTCATATTGGAAAAGGTGAGATTACCCTAGCTCATCTCGCCGATGAAACCCGAAGCGCTGATCTGCTGCCAGACGGTAGTATTACTAGAGAGAAGCTGGCGGAAGAATCCGTAAGTTCTATACATCTAGTGCCTGGCAGTGTGGATGGCAGCCATTTAGGACCAGACACAGTTGAAGGACGTCATATCCGATACGGTGAGATCACGCTGGCTCATTTGGCAAAAGAAACACGCAGCTCCAAATTGCTGCCAGACGGTAGTATTTCTGGAGTAAAGCTGGCACATGCTTCCGTAAATTCAAATCATCTAGTACCTGGCAGTGTGGAAGGCGTTCATCTAAGCTCAGGTTCTGTCGAAGGGCGCCATATTGGAAAAGGTGAGATTACGTTAGCTCATCTGGCCGAAGAAACACGTAGCGCTGACTTGCTGCCAGACGGTAGCATCACTCGGGAGAAGTTGGCGGAAGAATCCGTAAATTCTAATCATCTGGTGCCTGGAAGCGTAGATGGCAGTCATTTGAGTCCGGACACAATAGAAGGACGTCATATCCGATATGGTGAGATCACGCTGGCTCATTTGGCCGAAGAAACACGCAGCTCCAATTTGCTGCCAGACGGTAGCATTACTGGGGAGAAACTGGCGGAAGCATCCATAAATTCAAATCACCTTGTACCTGAAAGCGTGGAGGGAACTCATCTGAGTCCGTCTGCAATAGAAGGACGCCATATTGGAAAAGGTGAGATCAAGCTAGCGCATCTGGCGGATGAGGTACGCAGCTCCGAACTGCTGCCAGACGGAAGCATTACTGGGGAGAAGCTGGCGGAAGCCTCCGTAGAAGCAATTCATCTAGTGCCTGGAAGTGTAGATAGAACTCATCTGAGTCCGTCTGCAGTAGAAGGTCTCCATATTGGAAAAGGTGAGATCAAGCTAGCACATCTAGCGGATGAGGTACGCAGCTCCGAGTTACTGCCGGATGGCAGCATTACCGGTAAAAAGTTGGAGGGTGGATCTATTACTGCCTACCACTTGGCTCCTGGCAGTGTCTATGGGGGACACTTAGGGGGGAATGCGGTAGATAGCCGCCATATCCGTGCTGGAAGCATTACTCTGAATCATTTGGCAGAAGAAGTGCGCAGCGCTGATTTATTGCCGGAAGGCAGTATTACAGGCGAGAAGATTGAAGTTGCGACGATTCAGTCTTTCCATTTAGCCCAAGGCAGCGTCTCTGGAGGTCATTTGGCCGGGGATGCGGTGGATGGCCGCCATATTCGATCGGACAGCATCACGCTGAAGCATTTGGCAGAAGAGGTACGCAGTGCGGATTTGTTGCCGGATGGCAGCATTACGGAAGAAAAACTCGCTGAAGGCTCCGTGAGTTCTTCACATTTACAACCATGGAGTGTTTACGGAGAGCATCTTGCTGACAAGATCGTGGCAGATCGGCATTTGCAGCCTGGCATCATCAAATTAGAGCATCTTGCGGATGAAACACGCAGCTCAGCCCTGCTCCCGGATGGCAGTATCAACGGAGCTAAGCTGAAGGAAGGCAGCATCGAGTCCGCTCATCTGACAGAAGGTGCAGTAGGGACAACAGAGCTTCAGGATGAAGCAGTAGTAGCATCCAAAATCTCTTCGTTTGCGATTCAAGCCCGCCATCTGGAAGAAGAAAGTGTTCAGGAATATCATATTTCCCCAGGTGCAGTAAACGGGACTCATCTGGCACCGAACTCTGTAAATACAGATCATCTGTCCTTCAGTCCGATTCAGACAGCTGGGAAGCGAGAAGCACTACAGCAGTTTGGAATGACAGCATTTATGTTCAATGGGGATGCAGAGAGTGTAGAGGTGACCGTATCGTTTGATGAGAGCTTTGGGCATACGGGTTATGTGCTTGTTGCCATGACCAATCAGCCTTACTTCTATGCTTCCTTAAAGAGCAGAGCCAATGGAGAAGCAGTGATTCAAGTGGTGCGGTTGCGCGAAACTCCGCATTTCTATGGGGTTATCTCTTGGATTGCTATAGGTGCTCCCTTAGCTAAACCGGCAGCAGATGATCGTGTATTTGATTGAACCTTAAGCAATTCCTCTTAAAAACAGCAGAGCAGCGAATCTCCTTATTGGAGATCGCTGCTCTGTTTTTTTGGTGGGGAACGGTACTTGTCAGCATCGCCGGGTTTAATCAATCGCTGTGGCTGCGGTTCTGTCCGATAGCCTGGTACTCTAAACATCTGCTACTACTTACGGACCCAAATGGCGTTATTTGCAGGTTTGTTGTCTTTTGAGGCTGGTTTCGGACTCTAGTGACGCTATTGTATAGAAATAGAGCCTTATTGGGTTCTTTTGATGCCAATAGCTGCTATGGAGTCCGTTAATAATCTAAAAGTGTGATAATGCGGCGAATAGGAGCAACTGTGTCCGATAGCGCCAAAGTATAATCATCCGCTGCAGATTCGGCTGTGTCCGATAGCGCCAAAGTATAATCATCCGCTGCAGATTCGGCTGTGTCCGACAGCGCCAAAGTATAATCATCCGCTGTGGATTCGGTTGTGTCCGATAGCGCTAAAGTACAATTACCTGATGTGGATTCGGCTGTGTCCGATAGCGTCGTAACCTAATCCCCCTGCTGCATTACTGCGTTCGTTACCGCCGCAGGTTGTGTCCGCGGCAGCTGGCTATGCGCAATGTATCTAAGCCGAAGTTTGGTGGGGAGTACATTTGTCCTGTTTTCAGAACGACAGGAGACAATTGCCGTTACCCTGTGCGTTATAGTACATAAACTGTGATGTAACCCTCAGCCTGAAGAATTGGCTCTGTAAGGAAGGTGGATGAGCATGAAGCCCAAACGAACTTCTGCCCGCCGCACAGGGCGGCGGGTCTCTCGGATGAAGCGGCGGACTTCACGCCCAGTGCGGCAAGTCGCTGTAGTCCCTATAGTTAACCATCCTAATCCCTATGTTTCGGTTATTATTCCAGCCATGAATGAAGCTCAGACCATTGCGGGAGTGATATCTGGAGCCAGAGGGGTCCACCCGCGCTGCGAGGTAATTGTGGTCGTGAATGGATCCACTGATCAAACGGCAGGGATTGCACAATCGCTAGGTGCGCGTGTTATTTCCTATGAGTTGCCGCTTGGACACGACGCTGGCCGTAGTGTGGGAGCTGAGGCAGCCAAGGGAGAAATCCTATTGTTTACAGATGGAGATTTGGTGATACCTGCTTCGGGGCTGCGTCCTTACGTCACTGCTGTTAGTGGTGGAGTGGACATAGCGCTTAATGATTATTCCGGTCCGGTCCGGAAGCTGTCCCCCCATCCGGTGGTGCTGTCTAAACATGCACTGAATATTCTGCTTGGCCGTCCAGATCTGAAGGGATGTTCGATGACGGCAGTTCCGCACGCAATCAGCCGCAGAGCACTTGATATTCTAGGGAGCGATTCATTATCACGTCCTCCACTGGCGCATGCCCAGGCAATTCTTAGTGGACTGCATGTGGTAGCCGCTCACAAAGTACCTGTAGGGAAGTTAAATGCGGTGAGGCGCAAGGAAGACGGCATAGATCCATTGCAGCAGTTGATTACAGCGGATCATATGGAGGCTGTATCCCTCTTGCTGGAACATCGGGGGAACAGAGCGGGCTTTGGCGACGGAGCCCGGCGCAGAGAGATGGTGAGATGATGGTTGCAACTTTACGAGGCACAGCAGCTCGAACGGCAAAGAAACGCCCAATCCGTCACAGGTCAGCCAATCGCTCTGTAAAAGCCAACGCTGCTACTCGCCCGCTTCTGTCTCGGCAATCGAAGGCAGGCAAGGAGACTCTGAAATTACCGAAGTTACGCGGGACTTTGTCAGTCATTATCTCCGCGCGTAATGAGGAGCAGACCTTGTCCCGTCTGCTGCATCAGGTTGCACGGCTTGAACCTGCAGAAATTATCGTCGTACTTAATGGCTGCAGTGATAACTCTTTTCCTATTTCTAGACAACATCGTCAAGCCATTGTAGTACACTGCCCAGAGTCTGTCGGACATGATGTGGGCCGGGCTATCGGTGCAAAGCTGAGTCGCGGGGATATATTGCTTTTTCTGGATGGAGATATGGTCATTCCGGCCTCTCAGCTCGTTTCATTCACGGCAGCTGTAGATCGCGGAATTGATGTAGCTCTTAATGATTTAGACTCACTGATGCCTTCCTTTGGATTATGTGATGATGTCACCCGCAGCAAACTGTTTTTGAATTATGCTCTGGATAGGTACGATCTCGGGGTTAGCTCTATGACAGCTGTTCCTCATGCGCTTTCGCGGCATGCGCTTGAGACCATAGGCTACCGTGAATTAATGGTTCCACCTAAAGCCCAAGCTCGCTCTGTATTAGAAAAGTTACGGGTGGAGAAGGTAGGAACGGTAAATGTTATTAAACATAATCGGCTGCGCAAGGCAAATACAGGGGTTGGAAATGCTGTGGAAAAACTGATCATAGGAGATCATGCTGAGGCTCTACATGAGGTTCTTTCCCGGCGAAAAGCTGGCGGTCTGCTAAGTAGTGAAACACAGCGTGAGTACCGCAGACAGGTAGCCGCTTGGAGGAATCGGATATGACGCTGACGAGTATTATTATTCCAACCTACAATGCGCTGCCCTTGCTGCGGGCCTGTGTGGAATCTATTCGTGCCTACACTCCGCCGCCTTATGAGATTATCGTAGTGGACAATGCTTCAACGGACGGAACAGACACCTATTGCCGTGCGAATCATATAACGTTTATTTCATTGCCAGACAATCGCGGCTTTCCAACTGCATGCAATTTGGGGCTACAGCTAGCGTCAGGTGATGAAGTCCTGCTGCTGAATAACGATGTAGTGGTGTCTCAAGGATGGTTAACTAATCTGAAGAGGGCTCTATATAGTGCTCCTGATGTAGGTATTGTTGGACCAGTCACAAACTATGCCAGTGGACGTCAACAGGTGAAGACCGATTATGAAGGTCTGATAGGTTTTCATCAGGCTGCTGAGAGGGTGAACCTTCCAAATCCCCAGAAATGGCTGGAGACGAGACGGCTGGTAGGATTATGTTTTTTATTCAAAAGAGAACTGCTAACTTCCGTAGGTCTACTGGATGAGAGATTCTCACCTGGACATTACGAAGATGATGATTATTGTTATCGCGCCAGGATAAAGGGATATCGGCTGCTTATCGCCGGGGATTGCTTGGTGCACCATGAAGGAAGTGCAAGTTTCAAGCAAGTTTACAATACCGGACTGCAAGAACTGGTGGAACGAAATCGCAAGATCTTTATAGATAAATGGAATGTAGATCCTATTAATTTTATATGAAGTGCAGATCCGAAGGCAAAGGACGTAGATAAAGAGGAGGAAAGTAAGTGAAAGGAGTCATACTGGCGGGCGGAACAGGATCTAGACTTCAACCGCTGACCCGGCTTATGAACAAACATTTGCTTCCGGTCGGCAAATATCCTATGGTCTGTTACGGCATAGACCGGCTTCGCCGGGGAGGAATTACCGACATTCTTCTGGTCATAAGCAAGCAGTCTGCTGGCCTGTACACGGATTTTTTAGGCAGCGGTGCTGCATTTGGTGTATCTCTGACCTATAAAATTCAGGAAGCTGCCGGAGGCATTGCCGAGGCGCTTGATTTAGCAGAAGGGTTCATTTTCCCAGGGGAACGATTTGTTGTATTGCTCGGGGATAATCTTTTTATGGATGATCTGAAGCCTTATGTGGAGAGTTATCTTCGTCAGCCAGCGGGCACTGCAAAGGTGTTGCTGAAGCCGGTGGAGGACGCGCGCAGATACGGTGTACCTGTATTTGATAGTCAAGATGCGGCATGGATTGCTTATATCGAAGAAAAGCCTGAGCATCCGAAGACCAATTATTGTGTAACTGGTATTTATATGTACGATGAAGCTGTATTTGATATCATCCGGCGGGTATCGCCTTCCAAGAGGGGGGAGCTGGAGATTACCGATGTAAATAATATATACGCCGCTGATCGCAGACTTAGTTATGATGTGCTTAAGGATTGGTGGAGTGATGCGGGAACGTTTCAGTCTTTACACGAGGCGGGGGAAAAGTTAAAAGATGCACTGCCATAAGGCAGTGCATTTTTTTGTTGTAATCCTACTATAGATAGCTGCAAGGGCTTTGAAATCACACGTTACTCAGAGAGCTCGAGGGTTAGAAATCCTCCACCAGATTAAATCCTCAGTTTCTTTGTATCTCTCAGAGCCTAGACGCTCCAATACTTTGTGGGAGGCTGTATTATCTTTTTCAGTGTCAGCGATTACATAGACAGCTTGGGGATGGGAGAAAATCCATGCATTAATTGTGTGTAGTGCCTCTGTTGCATACCCTTTTCTTCTATATTTCTCATCAATCCCATACCCTAGAATAACCTCGCCTTTCTCATTCGGGTAACCTTTAAGGATAATGAATCCTATAATACATTGATCTTCCCGATGGATGATGGCCCAGTTCGTTAACCATAGGTAATGGTCGGGGTCCTGCTGCACCTTTTTTAGCCTGATCTGCATAGCATATTGCATTTCATCATCAAGCGCCGCACTGATGGCAGCTAAGCCTAATTGCTGCTGTAGCTCCGAATAGTTATTTATTGCTAGCGTGAGCTCTGGGGCAGTTAAAGGTATTAGATCGATACGCTTGCTTTCAAGCTTCATATATTCCCCACCAACCTTTGGTAAACTCAGGATTGTGCATTTCACATTTTAATCCTTTTAAATGTACTTAGCAATAACGTAATTTTTATGTCATTCCAGTCACGAATAGAGCCTTAACTTGTCGAGGATCCCGGCACCGTCCCGGCTCCTGCCGCATATGCTGTAGCAGGGCGTTTGAGCAAAGGAGACATGAAGGTGCAGAGTAAAATAACTAAAGTCCTGCAGCACATGGCCCATACGCACGAACAGATGGCGCGGATTCTAGATGCTGAGCGCCATGTGGCTGTCCGTATGTCGCAAATTGTCCACGATCTGCCAGATGCCGAGCCTGATTTTGATGGGATCAGCGGGATGATCGAAAGCTCAACTCAGGTAAACAAGAACATTATTGCTTACTTGAATGCACTTGCAGATCTGGAAGAAGCGATGGCTGATGGGGTAGGCAGAGTGATTAAGGAATTGAACGGTCAAGAAGAAGAGTAACGCTATAGGAGCAGGAGGCGGAAGATGAGCAGAGAAAAGGCTTATCTGCAAATGCTGGAGTCCACCGCCGCCATCCAGTGGAACGTTGCGTTGATTCTGGAAGCTAAGGCGGTTGAAGCTGAAAAGGTAAAGCAGTGGGCACAGCATCATATCCACGCTAGAGCCTTTGATTCCCACAGTGAGCAACTGAAGGAGTCCCTCTCTATACACGAGGTCATCGTGGAGATGGTCGAAGGGCTGACCAAACTGGAGAACGGACTCTACAGCAATTTAAAAGCAGTGCTGGGCAGTGGTGAAGACGATGGTGGCGGGGAAGGTTTTGGAGACATGTCAGGTGATGGCTTTAGTTTTGGAGAAGACAGCAAATGAGCGGGGACCGTCTCTCTGAACATGCCGTCAAGCTGGAGATGATTCGCTCCATTTCGCGCAGTCAGGCTGCTTTGGCGGCCATCTTGGAGAGCATCGCCGAATTGACGGAGCAATCTGAGTTGACGGCCCGCAAATTGAGCGACAATATCAGGATTTTAAGTGGGTATCAGAGTGCGATGTGCCGGATGATGTCCGGGATTTCACTACATCGTCCTAAACGGGGAATTCCTGCTGCGCCATGGCTGAGCAAGGCATACGCCGTAGGAACCTCCAGAGAACATGGAGCACAGGAGGAGTAGAAGCATGAAGAAAAAAAGCCGCAGAACGCTACGTTCAGGCAGAACCCGTAGACGCACATTGCTGCTCTCGCGGAAAGCAAAAGTTCGTAAAGGGCTAGCCCGTAAATCCCGCAGAGTTCTTGCCCGAAAAACTGCTCGTTATGGGAAGTCAAAGAAAGGCCTATTGCTACGCAAGAAAAGAAGACTTCGTCGCAAGCTTGTTCGTAAAGTAAGGGTTGCGCAGCCACCGGTGATTGTGGTACCCGTGAGCGAGGCTCCGCCTGCTCCACAGGTAATTCCGCTCCCCCCGGAGCTGGGCGTTTCGCCGGAAACGCCTCCGGCAGACGCCTTTCAACAGGGCTACACCGAAGCATACAACGTGGGGTTCGACGCCGGTTTCGCCAAGGGCTTCGAGGACGGGCATAAGCTGGAATTCAGCTAGGAGACACAGATGACAAGATCCGCTCCGTCCGTGAGCGGGTCTTGGGGTTTTCGTGCGGACTGGTTTGCTGCGCTGCCGATGTGATAAACTTCATAATGAAAGTGAAAATAATATGAGGTTAAGATGAAGGCAGGGATGATTCATGGGTACTGAGATTCGCAGAGCACGCAAAGATGAGATTGATGAAATTATGGAGCTGATTGCCAAATGCGTACAGGTGATGCAAGCAGGTGGCAGCGATCAGTGGGACGAGCATTATCCGAACCGGGAGATCATCTCCCTTGATATTGAACGTGGCAATCTATGGGTATGTGAGGAGAACAATGCGGTGGCCGGCATTCTAGTGTTGGACGAGCACCAATCTGAGCAGTATGGGAAGATTGACTGGACTGAAACGCAAGGGCCTCATTTAATTATGCATAGATTGGCTGTGCATCCCGAAGTGCAAGGGAAGGGAATTGCACGCCGTCTTAGCACTTATGCAGAAGAATATGCTCGCCAGAATGGTTATTCCAGTATCCGTCTGGATACATATGCTAAGAACACTGGGGCACTCGCCCTATATCCCAAGTTAGGTTATGATCGCAGGGGTGAAGTAACTTTTCCGGGGCGCACCGCTAATTTTCCGGTGTTCGAGAAGGTTCTAGAAAAGCACGGAAATTCGGAAGCTTAACATAGCAAGAGAACCAGAGGATATCTCATGAGCCATCAAATGGCTGCTGGGATATCCTCTTTTTTCGTGAAAATAACACCTTTCTCTAATCAAAAACTTTGTTTGATTAGGTAGCATTTGCGCTTACGGAAACCCTGCTCAAAAGGTGATAAGTGTGCAAATAGCGTCATTGGAGTCCGAAAGCATGCTCAAATGGCGATAAATGTGCAAATAGCGTCATTGGAGTCCGAAACCCTGCTCAAAAGGCGATAAGTGTGCAAATAGCGTCATCTGGGTCCGAAAGCATCAGTGGCAGAGTATGACTCGACACTATCGGACCCAGATGACCTTAAACGTGGAATTTTCCCACATTTGGGATGCTATCGGACTCCAGCGCAGCTATTGGTATAAAACACACTACATATGGACCTGTTTCGAGGGAATAGCGTCACTGGAGTCCGAAATTTTGCTCAAAAGGCGATAAATGTGCAAATAGCGTCATCTGGGTCCGAAAGCATCAGTGGCTGAGTGTGACTCGACAGTAACGGACCCAGATGACCTTAAACGTGGGATTTTCCCACATTTGGGATGCTATCGGACTCCAGCGCAGCTATTGCTATAAAACACACTGCATATGGGCCTGTAACGAGGGAATAGCGTCACTGGAGTCCGAAACCCTGCTCCAAAGGCGATAAATGTGCAAATAGTGTCATCTGGGTCCGAAAGCATCAGTGGCTGAGTGTGACTCGATAGTAACGGACCCAGATGACCTTAAACGTGGAATTTTCCCACATTTGGGATGCTATCGGACTCCAGCGCAGCTATTGCTATAAAACACACTGCATATGGGCCTGTTACGAGGGAATAGCGTCACAGGAGTCCGAAACCCTGCTCAAAAGGCGATAAATGTGCAAATAGCGTCATCTGGGTCCGAAAGTATGGAGGATTATGATTCACCTGTGGTGTAGACGTAGCGAGAGCAGTAGAAGCAGAAGTAGATGTAGCAGTGGAGTAGGCGCATGGGGAAAGTAGCGGTGAAGAAGAAGGAGTAGTGTAATAGGCGCAAGGAGAAAGTAGAAGTACAGAAGTAGGAGTAGTGTAGGAGCTGGAGTTGTAGTTGTTGTAGCAGAAGCAGTAGACGTAGCAGTGTAATAGGCACAAGGGAAACGTAGAAGTGCAGAAATAAGAGTAGTGTAGGGGCAATAGTAGAAGTAGAAGCAGAAGCAGTAGACGTAGCAGTGTAATAGGCGCAAGGAGAAAGTAGAAGTGCAGAAGTAGGAGTAGTGTAGTAGTAGCAGAAGTAGACGTAGCAGTGTAATAGGCGCAAGGGGAAAGTGGTGGTACAGAAGTAGGAGTAGTGTAGGAGCTGTAGTTGTAGTTGTAGTTGTAGTTGTAGTTGTAGTTGTAGAAGCAGAAGCAGTAGACGTAGCAGTGTAGTAGGCACAAGGAGAACGTAGAAGTGCAGAAATAAGAGTAGTGTAGGGGCAGTAGTAGAAGCAGAAGCAGTAGACGTAGCAGTGTAATAGGCGCAAGGGGAACGTAGAAGTGCGTGCAGAAGTAGGAGTAGAGTAGTAGAAGCAGAAGTAGATGTAGCAGTGGAGTAGGCGCATGGGGAAAGTAGCGGTGAAGAAGAGGTAGCAGTGGAATAGGCGCAAGGGGAAAGTAGTGGTGCAGAAGTAGGAGTAGTGTAGGAGCTGTAGTTGTAGTTGTAGCAGAAGCAGAAGCAGAAGCAGAAGCAGAAGCAGTATCAGTAGACGTAGCAACGGAGTAGGCGCAGGGAGGAAGTAGAAGCGCAGAAGTAGGAGTAGTGTAGAAGCCGAAGCAGTGCAGAAGTAGCAGTTGAGTAGCAGTTGAGTAGCAGTTGAGTAGCAGTAGGGTCGGCATAGGTCAATTAGATGAATAGAGCTAGGCATGCACTAGCGGGCTCTGACCAGTTTATCATATTGCGCTATATGCAGGCAGTGGTTTAGCACAACGCGTTAGAGTAAGCAGAGATACTGTCCGAAATGGTCGACCTAATCGTGCGAAATGGCCGACTAATCGAACGAAACGGCTGTCTCTTAAGCCATGAAATAGCTCTCGGATAGCTTTTTTTTTATGTTTTCCTGACAGTAAATCTGACGCAAAGTACAGGGTATCGTGATCGAAATTTTCTTCAAACAGAATAATCGTGATCATAAATCGAATTATGTTATTTAACATAACATAAAATACTAAATCACTTTTATAAAACAGTATTAATAAAACGAAATCGATTTTTAAATGTCATATATATTGACATATAACCTGTCTTTAGATTATTATTGGACTATTCAAATTACAAATGAATAGCCTTTTTTCGTATATCCTTAATAATTGGTTTAAGGGTCTCTACCGGAAACCGTAAATTTCTGGCTACGAAAATATGCTCAGGCATATTTTTGTGGCCTTTTTGTGCTACATGCGTGAGGTTGTACTGGAATTAACTCAATGAGGGGGAGAAGGGCTATGGGAAATATTTTGATCAAAAATGCCGAAATCATTACGATGAACAAGCAAGAGGAAATAATACACGGGGATGTCCGGATTAAGGATGATCTCATTGTTGAAATCGGCACTGGCCTGATCCCGCAGGGCGACGAACAGATCATTGATGCTACGAACCGTACATTAATTCCGGGTTTTATCCAGACTCATATTCATTTATGCCAGACGTTATTCCGTGGTAAAGGGGACGATCTGGAGCTGATGGATTGGCTGCGCAAACGAATCTGGCCATTAGAGGCCGCGCATGATGAAGAATCCCTTTATTATTCGGCTATGCTTGGCATCGGCGAACTGATCACCAGCGGCACGACGACGATTGTGGATATGGAGACTGTCCATCATACGGATTTTGCGTTTCAGGCTATAGCTAAAAGTGGAATCCGGGCCTTGTCCGGCAAGGTGATGATGGATCAAAAAGGGGGAGATGTGCCTGAGGCGCTGCAGGAGGATACCGCATCTTCTTTGCAGGAAAGTGTCGATCTACTGGAAAAATGGAATGGTTATGGAAACGGTCGGATTCAGTATGCATTTTCTCCACGTTTTGTGATTTCCTGTACAGAGCCTTTATTAACCGAGGTGCGAGATCTGTCCGCAAGATACGATGTGAAGGTGCATACTCATGCGTCTGAGAATTTAGGGGAAATTGAGATTGTGCAGGCCATGACTGGCATGCGTAACATCGTCTATCTGGATCATCTAGGATTAGCCAATGAACGGCTTATACTGGCGCATTGCGTGTGGCTGGATGCTGAGGAGCGGCGGATTTTGCGGGATCGAGGGGTGCATGTAAGTCATTGCCCGGGTTCCAATCTGAAATTGGCCTCCGGAATTGCGGACACACCAGGGATGCTTCATGAGCATGTTTCTCTTAGTCTGGGAGCGGATGGCGCTCCATGCAATAACAATCTGGATATGTTTAATGAGATGCGATTGGCGGCGATTATTCAAAAGCCTCATCACGGACCCACAACCATGGATGCCCGCAGTGTATTCCGTATGGCTACTATTGGTGGGGCGAAGGCCGTAGGGATGGAGGATAAGATCGGGAGTATCGAGGTAGGCAAAAAAGCAGATCTAGTGCTCCTGAATCTCTACAATTTTCATACCTTCCCCTCTTACGACGTAGATCCCATCTCTAGAATTGTATATTCCGCTACGCGGGCAGATGTGGAGACAACGATAATCGACGGGGAGATCGTGATGGAAAGAGGTTTGCTAAAGACTGTGGATAAAGAAATTGTACTAAATGAAGCTAACCGTTCTATTAAAAGATTACTCACGCATACCTCGATCGTTTGAGGGGAAAGGTCGATTCGGATTCGGATATCTTATCATTCGCAGGGGATCATCACTGGACCCCCTGTTTTTTTATGAGAAAATATGAACATAAGGGAACTAAAGTGCCTTTTATGAGGTCGTATTAAGTGAGGTGAAGCTAATTGGAACTGGAAGATCTTCAGCATAGCGAGACGATGAATGAACAGCAACTAAGAGAAATCATGAGCCGTTACGGAGAGGATATATGGAATTATATCTATTATCTTACCAAAAATTCTGAACAAGCCGATGATCTGGCTCAAGAAGTATTTATTAAATGTTATTACCGGATTGGAACGTACCGGGGGAATTCTTCATTTAAAGCATGGTTGCTTACGATTGCCAGGAATACTGTTTTTTCGCACCGGAAATCGCGCTTTTTTCGTTCGGGCTTATGGGGTGGTGTACAGCCATTGTCCACGGTTGATGTGAAGCAGCGGGAAAAAACTATCGAACCTCTTGGCGTAGCCCGATCTGCGGAGATGGAGTATTTGGGTAATCAGTCCATTGGTGAGATATGGGATCTAATTATGGCATTGTCTCCAAAGCTGCGCGAAATATTGGTCCTGGATTTGAAATATGAGCTCTCTATAAAAGAAATAGCTGAACTGATGAACTTGAGTCACGGAACGGTAAAATCAAGATTGCACCGAGCGCGGCAAAAAATTCAGAACAAATTAAAGGGGGTAGAATGATGGAGGATCATAAACCGGAATGGTATGCTCAGGCCCGAAAAGGACCTTTTGGAAATGAAAAGTTTACTATGAGGCATGCAGACAACGTCATTCGCCGAATTCAAGAAGATCAACAGGGAGCGAAATCTTACTCAGGAAAAAGACTGCCTGTGCAATTGTTGGCTGTGGCGAGTTTTATTGTATTCTTGGGCTTAGGTGTATTCTTTCTGAACGGAAGGTTCCTCGGTAATGATTCAAGCAACCCTGCGCAAACTGAGGTTTCGTCGCATTTCACGGAGGCTGAGCTACAGCGGAACGCAGATCAGGTGATGCAGAGTTTACTTGGAAAGACTTATCCGCTAGATCACCGGGAATGGCTTAAGGAGCAACAGCAGATATTTTACTCTTACCAGAAAGGTGAGGACTCCGCATATATCTGGATCAATTATGAGACAGGAGAACTGGTGCAAACGAAGATGAGTAGGATTCTGACAGCTGCGGAGATCGACGCTGAAATGAATACCCGTGCGGAAGAGATCAAGGGCAAACTGGGTTATGCGAATGATTCAGCTTATGAAGTGCTCAGATACGTTGAATATGATGTTACACAACATTCTGGCGTGAAAATTGAGAATAACTTTAGGGCGGAGAAATGGCGTATCGGATTTGTAAATGGTGAATTCGATTACGCATCAGCCACGCTTGAGGCCTCGACGGTTTCAGAAGAGATGCGTCAAGCTGGGGAAGAGGCATTGAAGGTGTTGAGAGGTAACGGAGGTGATGAAGAGCTTAGTTTAGTATTTCGGGCTATGGACAAGGATCAGGATACGCTTACGCTGCAATACGGATCAAAGGTTTCGGTTACGTTCGATACTGTTACTAGAAGGGTTGAGCAGATTAGTGATACAAATCCTCGTGCTAGTGATAAAACAGATCCCAAACAACTAACGGTATTAGACCGGGAGTTGTCTCTAATTGATGGGGATCGCCTACGTGAGAAGGCAGCACCTCTGCTGACTAAGATATTTAGCGTTGCTGATGTGAGCGAATATAGCTTGCTTAAAAGAGATCAGGAGCCCGGGAATCTCACCTTTCATAAGCTTGGCAGTCCTGAGATCACTGTATATTATGATAGTGATTTAACGATCTGGAAGGTAAAAGAGGATTTGCCAGCAAGCCAGTCTTAGATTGAAAGGCATAACATAATAGGCTTAAATAGGGAGGTTCCACAGCCGAAAAGGCGTGGGATTTCCCTATTTGTAGTGGGAGCGAAAGGTGCACATTTTTGATAAAAAAAGTAAGTATTGTTATACTAGAACAATCTGATATTTTACAGAAAAGATGAATAGAGTTCATAATCAGAACAAATGAAAAGGTAAGAGGGGATTAAAACGTGAAAAAGCACGGGCCGAATCGAGCTCAGTTCTATATTGTTGTCCTGCTGCTATGGTTGAAGCTGCTCCTGCTGAGAGTGCTGTTCTTTGATAGAATTGCTTGGGAGTGGATTGCAGCAGATGTTGCTCCAGTCCTCTTCATCATGGGGATACTGACAGTCATTACTCCTTCGCGGGTGAGAACAGCTGTCTATTGGACATTTAACGGGATATTATCGCTGCTGCTGTTCGCAGCCAGTGTATATTTCAATCACTTTGGTTCTGTTCCTACGTATCTGGCTTTATATGAACTGAATCAGGTGTTTCAAGTGAAGGCAAGCGTAGAATCAACGATACAGACTATTGATTATTTATTTTTCGCTGATTTTGTGATCATGGCAATCTATGTCTTGATCCGCAGATGGAAGCATGGAAAAGCCTATCCGCGTGAGCGTGAGCGATTCAGCTCCCGGAACACACGATTGGCACATATGATGGTGATTCTGGTGGCTATTCTTGGAGGTTTTGCTTTATCGGCCAATTCTGTCAATTCTGCGCGGGGAATTACAAATGAGCTTGTGCAGGCAGAAAGTGCCGGATTCCTGAATTATGAGGTCGTTGCCGCAATTAAGGTCAAGGAAGATAACAATCTCATTGGAACCGGAGATATTAAGGATACCATCGCAAAGATTGATGAACTGCAAGCTTCCTATCCTTATAGTAGTAAGGCCGCGGGCACAGCACCTGATTATTTTGGCTCGCAAAAGGGCAAAAATGTAATTGTCATCCAAATGGAAGCTTTCCAAAACTTCCCGCTGCATCAATCCCTGAAGGGTCAAGAGCTGACTCCAGTGTTGAACAAGTTGGCAGATGAGGGATTTTACTTCCCCCATGTCTACCAGCAGATTGGTCCGGGCAATACTTCTGACGCTGAATTTATGAGCAACACGTCGATTTATCCAATCGGGACCTTGGCAATGTCCACTGGATTCGGGGACAGAGAACTGCCGAGCCTACCACGTTTGCTGAGAGATAAAGGATATGAGGCGTACACCTTTCACGTGAATCAAGTGGGCTTTTGGAATCGGAATGAGCTATATCCTGCACTTGGATTTAACGGCTATTATGATAAAGATTATTTTACCAATGATCATTTTAATGCGTTTGGTGCTTCCGATGAACAGCTTTATATTACGGGTGTCGAGAAATTGGCAGAGCTGCAGAAGAAAGGAACTCCTTTCTACGCACAAATGGTGACGGCGTCCAGCCATCATCCCTTCCAAATTCCGGACTCTTTTAAGAAGATTTCAGTGCCTGATGAGTTAAAAAACACGATGCTTGGCGATTATTTGACTGCTATTAACTATACTGATTATGCCATTGGAACTTTAATAGAGGGTTTGAAGAAAAATGGAATGTGGGATAACACTGTGCTGGTGATGTATGGCGATCATTTTGGCTTGCAGCCGCAGGATGTGCTACCGGAGCAAGTAGAAAGTGCGTTGGGGATTCCATACGATTCCCGGATCAGTCGCTTTAATATTCCATTGATTGTACATGTACCAGGAATGGAGCAAGGGAAGGTAGTAGAGAGAACAGGTGGACAGTTGGATATTCTTCCTACGATAGCTAACCTATTGGGGGTTTCTTTAAAAGAAGAAGGTTATACAGCATTTGGTCATGATCTCTTGAACATTGATCGTAATGTGTTAGGAATGCGGTATTATTTGCCTTCTGGTTCTTTCTTTAATGATGATATTCTCTATGTGCCTGGTAAAGATTTTGCTGATGGTAAAGCTGTGTCGCTGGATACGCTTAAGCCAGTATCGGATTTCACAAAATATCAGACTGATTATGAGTATATTTTGAAGCTAATGAATTTGTCCGACGAATATGTGAAGCTGTTACCACAGAGATAGGGGGAATCATGAAAAAGTTCTGGAAACCGGAGTATCTCGTAGGCCTTGCCGGCTGCGGTATCATTATTTATTTGCTATTCGTAGGGCCTTTTATTGGTGTTGCCGATAACGGAGATTTTTTGCGTATGATGAATACCATCGGTCTGAACTACTATGACACTGGAGCATCGTATGCCGACCAGTTTTTCAATTTTAGTCATTCCAGTTTTGCTTATGAAAATTTATTTAGAGGTTTTTATCCTTCCTCACAGATTTTAATAGTACTTGTGCCGAGATTGATCGGCGGGCTCATCCATGGCAGCTTTTTTGATGTTCGTTTGCTGGGTGCAGTTTATGGGCTTCTTTTACTGGCGGCAACTTGGCTGCTGGTGAAGTATAATGCTCGTGGCTCTTATGTTACAGGGCTGCTGTTGGGAGCAGCTATCTTATTTGTGTTTTACGATATCGGGTATGTGGCCTATTTCAACTCCTTGTTTGGAGAACCAGTGTCGATGGTGTTTATGCTGCTGACATTTGCATTAGGATTAAGATTAACCAGCCAAGAGAAGCCAACCACTAAAGGATTAACTTTGTTTTTTATCGCAATTCTGTTTCTGGTCACCTCCAAAATCCAGAATGCACCGATTGGGATTGCCTTTGCTCTGATTTTCTTGCGGTTTATGATGCTTGACGGAGAGGGCAAATGGAGGAAGCTGGCTTTACGTTTTTCGATTGCCATCTTTCTTGTATCCATCGTTTTGTATGTGGCAGCGCCAAAAGATCTGAAGCATATTAATCTGTATCAAACGGTGTTTTTTGGGATCTTAAACGAATCGCCGGATGTGAAGGGAGACTTGCAGGATCTCGGATTGCCGGAGCGGCTGGAGGTACTGGCGGGTACAAATTATTTTCAGACCGATACAGTGATTAAGCAGGATGATCCTTCGCTGGTTCCGGACTTCTATGACCGTGTATCTCATAAAGATGTATTGTTCTTCTATCTGAAGCATCCGGACCGGTTGATAGATAATATGAAATATGCTGCGAGTAACAGCATGGCGATTCGCCCGTATTATCTAGGAAACTACGAGAAAAGCGAGAATAAACCAGCAGGTGCATTATCCTATACTTACAGTGCATGGAGCCAATTCAAAAACAAACATATTCCGCACACGCTCGGATTTCTCTCCATATTCTATCTGGTGTATTTTGCGGGAGCTTTGTTCCAGTATTTCCGCAGCAGAGATATTCGTGGCAAAGTTGCCGGCGAGCTGCTGATGCTGCTAGGGCTAATAGGGATTTTCTCCTTCTTGGTTCCGATTCTTGGGGACGGAAGGGCTGACATCGGTAAGCATTTATTCTTGTTTAATGTGTGCTTCGATATGATGGTTGTAGTCATGTTTGGATGGATTATACACAAGCTGACGGGGATTGCGAGACGCTAATTTCAAGCAAGCACCTATCAAACACAAAATAACACAAAGCAAACAGCAAGTTTTCGATTTGGAGACCTGCTGTTTTTTTATAAATATGACTATGTTAAACTTTGTTGTTGATGTTTGATAATTACGAACAAGTGTTCTATAATAAGGCGATATAACTGTTCGGAGATGATTTGCCCATGGATTTAAAGGAACTGAAAAAGCTTGCTGATACGTTGGACGATAATGGTAAGCGAGAACTTATCTACTTTTTGCAGTCCCGAACCAAGGGAGTGGCACTTCCAGTTCGAGCGATTGATGAAATTCAAGAGCAGAAGCATAAAGATGGACTTGTTTGCCCGCATTGCAAAAACCATTCTGTTGTTCGATTTGGAAAGTAGGCTGTAAGAACACGCACTGGAGAGGTTAAACGTCAACGTTACCGTTGTAAGTCCTGTCGCCAAACATTCAATGACCTTACGAACACCCCTCTGCAACGAATGAGGCGACCTCATATGTGGGTTCGTTTTATCGAATGCATGATTGAGGGCTTTTCTCTGAGAAAATGTGCAGAGCAGTTAAACGATGAAGTCACGCATGTCACCTTGTTTTACTGGCGGCATAAGATTCTTTCCGCTCTGAAGCAGATTCCAACCGAAGCATTTCAAGATATTGTTGAAATGGACGAGACCTACTTTCTTTACTCGGAAAGGGGCAAGCGGAATATTACCGAACGCAAGCCACGTAAACGTGGCGGCAAAGCGAAATATCGTGGTATAAGCCACGATCAAGTGTGCGTGCTGGTTGCCCGTGACCGTCAGAAAATGACTTACTCTGGCGGACTTGGGCGTGGACGTATTCGGATTACAAAATTAGACGAAGCGATTGGTGGTCATCTATCTGACTCAAACGTGTTATGCACTGATTCATGGAGGGCATTTAGCTCCTATGCGAATTCAAAAGGCATGACTCATTACCGATTCAAGTCCGACGGAAAACAACGTGTGAAAGGCGTGTACCATATCCAAAACGTAAACAGCTACCACAGCCGCTTGAAGAAATGGATGGATCGCTTCACTTTTAGGGAATGTAAACATCTAAATAACGTAAGGAACGAGGAGGCAGACAATTCATGGGAGGAACGAATGTATGGGATGCGGAGTGGGAGGTTAACGAAGAGCAGGCGCGGACGCTGATCGGCAGACAATTCCCTCAGCTGTCATCGAAGCAAGTGAAGCGATTGGGCTGGGGCTGGGACAATACGGTTTTTCTCATCGGTGACGAGTACGTGTTCCGGTTTCCAAGAAGAACGATTGCAGTTGGCTCGATTCGTATGGAAGGGAAGCTGCTGCCAAAGCTGGAGACATATATAACCATCCCCTATCCGAAACCGTTGTTTTATGGCGAAGCAAGTGACGAATACCCGGCACCATTTCTTGGCTATGACTACGTGCTAGGAGATTTCCCAATCGGTTTGACGGAAGAACGCCGGGCTTTATCGGCAGAGACGCTGGCGAAATTTTTGCGGAGATTGCATGAGTTTCCGGTGCAGGCGGCGCTGGAGTGCGGAGTTCAGCAAGATCATCGAAACTTGACGGACATAGCATCGCGCAAAGTGAAATTGGAGGGCTTTCTATCGAAGGTGGTTGAACACTTGTCGCCGGAGGAGTCCGGTGTGATCGAAGCGTATATTAGCAGGCTGCAAAAGGACCGTGTCGAGGCGGTGAATGCACTGCTACATGGCGATCTTCATTTCAAAAATATGCTTGTGAATGAGAACGGGATCGTTTCCGGCATCATTGATTGGGGCGATCTGAGCGTAGGCCATCCGGCTTGCGATTTGAGCGTTGCTTATAGCTTTTTACCACCTTACGCTCGCGGCGTGTTTTTCGAAACGTACGGAGGAGCGGACGAGGAAACGAAGCTGCTGGCGCGGCTAATCGCGGTATACATCCCCATACTGATCTTAATGCAAGCGGTCGATGACGGGAATGAAGCAATTGCGGCAGAGGCGAAATCCAACATCATGCGGGCACTGTCGGATTAGGCTTATTATTTCGTTGCGGCTATGGGGCTATGGCTATCGGCACCATTTTGTCGTTTAAAGGCCGCGATAAGGTACGATCCGCCTTCTCTGATGCCGCTTTATGTTGAGGAACACGAAATTCAACAGAGTAAGTCGTTGCGCTAACGGGACACGATAAGCAATAAACCGCCTTTTCAACGACGAAGGCGGTTTTCTTATGGTCAAATATCAACATTAGAATTTAACATAGCCTATAATATAAGAATTTATATGTTCCATGTTGTAAATTATCCTTATATTTCTCGCTTAAACGCTTACCGTCCTTAAAGGGACGTCGAAGTCGTGTATGCTTATTCATCTTCAAATAACTCACGCAACATCCCTTGACGATCGTTCATAAACGGTTTGGTCACGGTATAATGTTCGGTTTCCTCCAAGGCGACGGACCGTATTCCCTCCCCCTCCAAGAGAAAAATTTCAGCACCGGGATAGGACATCAGAATGGGGGAATGAGTTGCGATAATGAACTGTGAATCCTGTCCGACCAGCTCATGCATACGCACCAGCAGAGACATTTGACGTAAGGGGGAAAGCGCTGCTTCAGGCTCGTCGAGGATATAAAGGCCGCGGCCGCCGAAACGGTGAACGAATGTAGCTAAAAAAGACTCTCCGTGGGACTGCTCATGCAGAGATTTGCCTCCGTAGGAGTCTTTGATCGGTGGGCCACCGGGTTGTTCATCCAACTCATCAATATAAGAAGCCACATTATAGTAACTCTCCGCACGCAGAAAAAAGCCGTCCTTCGGCCGTCTAACCCCTCTAGCAATTCTAAAATACTCATAAAGATTCGAATGCGAGGAACGAGTGTTAAAAGAAAAGTTTAGCGTTCCACCCTCAGGGTTAAAGCCCCAAGCAGCAGCAATTCCCTCTAACAAGGTTGATTTGCCCGTGCCGTTCTCTCCAACAAGAAAGGTCACTGGTTTTTGAAAAGTCAGGCGATCCAGCGTTCGAACAGCAGGCAGATGAAATGGATAGGTTTGAAAGGATGGCACCAGATCACGCAGCAGCTCCGCGTGTCGCAAATACAACGTGGTGTTATTCATAGTTCCCCCCTTGTGAATTTCAAAAAGTAATCATCTTCGGACAGATTGGACAGAGATGACAAGTTTAGTGCCTCTAGCTAGACCTTTATAGTATAACAGCATCCAGCGAGTGGATGAAATCTGACGGGGTTCGGGCAAGCCGGGCAAAAGACAGGGTACATCTGCCAATTTAGTTTTAGTAATGACAGATGTCCATGAGGCGAGTGCTGACTCCGCATATAGTTATACTGTCTTGAGAATACAACGGGGCAGGGTGAAGGCCGTGAAAGCGAAAAGGAGAAAACACAAGCGTCCGCGAGATTATCGCGACGGTTATCACGAAGGATATCGTCTTGGCATGTGTGAGGCTGTGCAGCGTCGGAGTACTGTAGAGGTCGAAGCCTGTCGGCCATTTAAGCTAATGTATGTTCCTCAAGGGTTCCATGCAATCGATACTGGGGTAATTGAGGCGCTTCAGCAGCTTGTAAGTGAGCTTGTGATAAGCACTCCAGAAACTATGCTGGAGACCGCGGCTCGGGAGATGCCCGGGGCAGTGCTGGTTATGAATGGACTGCATGTTTTTCCGGAAAATCATTTAGAACAGATTACAGAAATCAGAAAGCTGGGCATTCGGACTGCGATCTGGTTTGTGGATGATCCTTATTTTACAGAGGATACTTCAGTGATTTGCCGGCATTATGATCACGTCTTTACGCATGAGCTCGGTTGTGTGGAGTTTTATCAATCCTTTGGAGTTCCATCCGTTCATTATTTACCGCTTTGCGTCAATCCAAAGATGTTCTATCCGCGCCGTACGGCACCGCAGTATAAGTACGACATTGTGTTTATAGGCAATGCATTTCATAATCGGACAGCGCTGTTTGATGAACTTGCCCCCTATTTAAAGGATAAGAAGGTGCTGATCGCTGGCGGCTTCTGGGAACGGCTTGCGACTTATGACCAGCTTGCTCCTTTTATTAGCAATGGCTTTATCCCACCTGAGGAAACTGCGAACTATTACAGTGGTGCAAAGCTAGTCATTAATATTCACCGTCCGTGGGAGGAGGGGCAGGATAACCGGAATAGCTTCCGTTTACCATCACGCTCTATCAACCCACGTACTTATGAGATCAGTGCCTGCGGTACTATGCAGCTTACGGATGTTCGTGAGGATCTGGGCAATTATTATCGGCCAGGTTATGACTTGGATACTTTTGGCTCTGCTAAGGAATTGCAGGAGAAGATTGAGTACTATCTGAAGCATGAAAAAGAGCGCCGAATTTACGCTTTACGGGGACTACAGACAACCATGCGGAACCATACATTCACTGCGCGTTTGCCTCATTTGCTGAATGTGATTGCTTCAAGTGTATGAAATCTATAACGGGATAAAGGAGCGAGGATGATGATAAACAACAATGAATTTATTATGCCTGCACCACCGCTACCACTGACACCTCCAGAGGAAGAAAAGCTTCGTGGTCGTCTGAGTGGTTTTAAGGGCGGATATGATGAGGGATATTTACGGGGACGGCTTGCGATTTTAGATGGTCGGCCAGAAGAAGTATTTCCTGTACGGAATATTCATGTAATGTATGTGGCTTCTGGTAAAGGATATCCCTACTCTCCATTAGACGATGCAGTCCTCTACGCGCTGCAAAAATTAACCACACAAGTCACGATAACAGATGTGCGTCAAAACTTAGTGGAGTTAGCCGCCGCTCAAAGACCGGATCTGGTACTTGTGCTGGATGGTATGGATTTACCACTTGAGCAGATCTCCGTTCTTCGGGCTAGCGGGATTAAGACAGCTATTTGGCTTACAGATGATCCTTATTACACTGATTTTACAGTTAAAATTGTGGCGCATTACGATTTTGTGTTCACGCTTGAGCGTAATTGTATTGATTTTTATAAGGGACTTGGCTGCCCTGAAGTTCATTATCTTCCTTTTGCCGCTCACCGCGAGCATTACCGTCCAACTACAACACGTTCACCATTGAATCGCGAAGTTAGTTTTATTGGCTCTGCCTATTGGAACCGGGTTAATTTCTTCCGTGAGATTCTTCCGGATTTGATGAACTATAACACGGTGATTAACGGCATCTGGTGGGACCGTCTGCCTGAGGCGGCACTCTATGGAGATCGAATTGAGATTGGCAAGTGGATGTCACCACAGGAAACAGCGGTAGCTTACAGCGGATCCAAAATCGTCATTAACCTCCACCGCTCGCACATTGATGAAGTAGTGAACAACAATACGCTTTCGATTCCGGCGGTATCTCCTAATCCGCGTACTTTTGAAATCGCGGCTACGGGTACGCTGCAATTAGTGGATGCCAGAGATGATATGGGATCTTTCTACAAACCTGGTGAAGAAATTGAGACTTTTGCAAGCCCTCAAGAAATGATGGATAAAATCCGTTATTACCTGACTCATGAGGAAGAACGCCGTGCGATTGCCCTGCGCGCTTTTGAACGGACGCTTAAGGATCACACCTACACCAAACGTATCCACCAGCTGTTAACAGTAATTTATGGCTAGGTCATATGCCCGGAAATGGAACGGAAATGTGCGCTTACCAGGGGACAGGTGTCGTGCCGGCATCTGTTTTTCCCCGATATACTGTAGAACCGAACCTCAGCTTATGCCTGTGGCCTGATGAAAAGAAGCAACGTCTGGAGCGGGCTTGTATAGCGGAGCGGAAGCTACTGGCTAGATTCGAGAGCAGAGTGGAAGTGAAGGGGCGAAGCTCGGGAGCGAATTGAAATTGACTGACGAGATTCTAGAGCGAAGCGGAAGCGATGTTGCGAGTCACAGGAGCGACCATTTTCAAAGAGAGTTTTACTGCGAAGGATAGAACTTAGCGCAAAGTTTGTAAATTTTTTAAGGAGGTGAATGGCTGCTCCAGGCCCCTCGTTAGGGAGCGCCGAAACGCCATGGCTGACAAAGCTACAATCGTCCTCTTTTCACATGTATCCAATACACGCAGTATTACGGGAGCGGAGAAGCTATTGTTGTTTTTCGCTCAGGAGCTTTCTCCGTACTTTAATTGTATTCTCGTTGCGCCTCAGGACGGCAAGCTGACTTCTCAGGCTCGAAGCTGTGGAATAAGTGTACAGTTGCTTTCGATTCCTCTTTTATATGGAATGTACACTCCTTATGCAGGGTTGGAGGCAGATGCTCAGAAATTCCAGGAAAGCAGGGAGTATCACGAATTAACAGACTGGCTGAATTCCCTGCGCCCGGCGTTTGTTATTACAAGTACCTGTGTGCATGCTCTGCCAGCAATGGCTGCAAAGTCACTGGGCATTCCGGTGATATGGAAAATATCAGAGACGATAACAGACAATGAATATACACCTATTAGTGTAGGGCTGATTCATCGGAATAGTGATGAGATACTAGCTATTTCACAAACAGCTGCAGCTTGCTTTCCAGAGGACGTGAGAGCGGAAAAAGTGATCCAGCTGCCTCCCTCTTGGAATGATAAAGAGATGATGATTGAGGCTTGGAGCAAGCTTCGGAGCGAACGGCGGCGGGAATTGCGGGTTAAACCGCATGAACAGCTGATCGGTTATATTTCTTCTTTTATCAACAAAGAAAAAGGTCTAGAACATTTTGTGAAAATGGCTGTGCTTGTGCACGCGGTTCATCCAAGCTCGAAATTTGTTGTCATTGGGTCAGCTGGCGATAAAAGCTATTATGAGCGTTGTGTCCGCAAGGTAAAGCTTGAGGGACTGTACACCCGGTTTAAATTTGTTGGTTATGCTGAATGTCTTCCATCTGCCTATTGCGCCATGGATGTGCTAGTGGTTCCTAGTCTGATCCGCGAAGGCTTCGGTATGACTGCTTTGGAAGGAATGGCTTTTGGAAAGCCCGTGATCGCTTACGACTCTGGGGGCTTGCGGGAAATTCTGCACGCAGCGGGCTGCGGCGAAAATCTCGTGCCAGCATCGGACATTTCCGCGCTGGCAGAAAGAGTCAACGTCATGCTGGCGCAGCCGGGATTGGCGTTAACTCTAGGCAGTCAAGCGCGGGAGCGCGTCGACGCCGTATATGGTCCGGCGGCTTATCGGAGCCGCCTGCAGGGTCTTGCGGAGATGTGGAACCTCCGCTATTGCAGCGCACCTGCGGTGCGCGAGGCTGACAGCGTGGTGGTGGTGGAACCACCTGCTGTCCAGCCTGATTTACCCGCAGCGTCGCCGGCTTTGCCTCGATTGCAGCGAAGCAGCAAGCTGAGCACAAAGAGAGGCATATTTGCCCTCGAATGCGTCGAATTCGGCAAGCTGAGCGCAAAGAGAGGCATATATGCCCTAGATTTCGTCGAATTCAGCTAGCTGAGCGCAAAGAGAGGCATATATGCCCTAGATTTCGTCGAATTCAGCTAGCTGAGCGCAAAGAGAGGCATATATGCCCTAGATTTCGTCGAATTCAGCTAGCCGAGTGCAAAGAGGGGCAAATCTACCCTAGAATGCGTCGAATTCGGTAATCTGAACGCAAAGAGAGGCATAAATGCCCTAGAATGCGTCGAATTCGGCAAGCTGAGCGCAAAGAGAGGCAGTTATGCCCTTGAATGCAGCGAATTTAGCTAGATGAGCCCAATGAGCGGTATAATTCCCGCTTATTGATCTCAATCCAGCAACCAGAGCCAAATGAACGGTACATTTCCCGCTAAATGAGCTCATTCCAGCAACTTGAGCCAAATGAACGGTATAAATCCCGCAAAAAGAGCTCATTCCAGCAACCGGAGCCCAATGAGCGGTATAAATCCCGCTAAATGAGCTCATTCCAGCAACCGGAGCCCAATGAGCGGTATAAATCCCGCTTATTGATCTCATTCCAGCAACCTGAGCCAAATGAACGGTACATTTCCCGCTAAATGAGCTCATTCCAGCAACCTGAGCCCAATGAACGGTATAAATCCCGCTAAATGAGCTCAATCCAGCAACTTGAGCCAAATGAACGGTACATTTCCCGCTCAATGAGCTCAATCCAGCAACCAGAGCACAGTCCGCTGACTGAGCCAAGTCAGACCATAATTAAACAGGCAGGGGAGTGAACTCATGAAGATCATGACGATTTTAGGCACGAGGCCTGAAATCATTCGCCTCAGTGTAATCATTCCGCTTCTCGACGAACATGCTGAGCGGCACATCCTGGTGCATACAGGCCAGAACTTCACCGCCAGTCTCAGCGGCATTTTCTTTGCTGAGCTGGGACTGCGGGCACCGGATTATGTGCTGCAGGATAAACAAGCAGGACTAGGCGGCCAGCTTGCCGCCATGTTCGGAGGGTTAGAAAGCATTTTACTAAAAGAACAGCCAGATCGCGTTTTGCTTCTGGGCGATACGAACAGCGCGTTATGCGCGATTTTGGCTGAACGTATGGGAATTCCGGTGGTGCATATGGAAGCGGGCAACCGCTGCTATGACCTCCAAGTACCAGAAGAGAAAAACCGCCGTGTCATCGACGCCGTTTCGACCATTAATATGCCTTATACGCAGCAGAGCAAAAGACATCTAATCAGCGAAGGTTTCCCCAGCAGGCGTATCGTGTTAACAGGAAATCCGATCCATGAGGTCATGACCCATTTTGAGCACAAAATCCAGACCAGCGACATTCTGGAGCAGCTGAAGCTTACCGCAGGACAGTATTTCCTAGTCACGGCCCACCGTGCTGAGAATGTAGATGATCCAGAGTCCCTTGTACAAATTATGTCGGGTCTTAACGCAGTGGCTGAGCATTTTGGAATTCGTTTAATATGCAGCATTCATCCTCGCACTCGCTCCAAACTTACCGAGCAATTTTCCCTTCCAATGAACCCACTAGTTGAATTTCATGAACCTTTCGGATTTTTTGATTTTGTCTATTTGGAACAGCACGCCTTATGTGCCATCACCGACAGCGGGACTGTACAGGAGGAATGCTGCTTGATGAAAGTGCCAACAGTTACGATTCGCAGAACGACGGAACGTCCAGAAACAGTGGATTGTGGCAGCAATGTAGTCTCAGGTGTAGATCAGAAAAGTATTCTGCGCAGCGTCAAGCTGATGACGGCGCTCAATCGGGATTGGGAGGCACCGGAAGGATACATGACTCCGGATGTTTCGGTCAAGGTAGTTAAATTCTTGCTTGGAGGGAACCTGCATGTTCAATAATAAAAGGATTGTGGTCACAGGCGGAACTGGTTCCTGGGGGCATGAGCTGATTAGGCAACTTCTGCCACAAAATCCTAAGGAAATCATCGTATTCTCCCGCAGTGAATCCGCTCAAGTGGCGATGAGCCGGGAGTTTGAAGATCAACGTCTCAGCTTTATCATTGGCGATATCCGTGACAAGGATGCGCTGATTGCAGCCTGCCGTGGCGTTGATTATATCTTTCATCTGGCGGCGCTCAAACATGTTCCAGTCTGTGAAGATCAGCCTTATGAAGCACTCAAAACCAATGTAGTGGGAACTCAAAATGTGATCGAAGCTGCCATTGTAAATGGCGTTGAGAAAGCAATTTACATCTCTACCGATAAGGCTGCGAACCCATCCAACTTCTATGGAATGACCAAAGCGATCGGGGAAAAATTGTTCGTTTATGCCAATCTGATTGGCTCAAACACCCGGTTCGTTACTGTACGCGGAGGTAATGTGCTCGGAACGAACGGCAGCGTAGTGCATTTGTTCATGAAGCAGATTAAGGATAAGGGTCAGGTACGCATTACGGATATGAAAATGACCCGCTTCTTTTTTACCCTACGCGATGCTATTACGTTATTATTTAAAGCTTCTGAGGTTAGCTTGGGTGGAGAAATCTTCGTAATGACTATGCCTACCTGCCGAATTATCGATCTTGCTGAGGTGCTGATTGAGGCTTCCGGAGAGTCCAATGTGAGTATTGTTGAGACCGGGATTCGTCCGGGGGAGAAAATCCACGAGATTCTGATGAGCGATTTCGAAAGCTTAACTACCGTTGTCTACGATGAACAGTATCTAGTAATTCTCCCTACGCTGAACATGCCGGAATTAAAGGCACATTATAGCGCTTATCCTCATGTCTCTTTCAATAGCTTCAGTTCAGAGACGAATCTGATGGATCGGGAAGAGATCAAAAGCATCTTGATCCGGGGAGGGTTCCTGCAATGAAGCTGCTTATCCTAGGTGGAAACGGTATGGCGGGGCATATGCTGGCGGATTATTTTCGCCGCCAGGGCAAGCATCACGTCTTCCATACAACCCGGGATAAGAGCGATCTTGGCGGGCTGTATGTAGATGCGAATGATATAGCCGGAGTTGAGAAGCTGGTCGATATCGTTTCCCCTCATTGCATTATCAATGCAATGGGGGTTCTCAATCAATTCGCGGAGCGTGACAAAATTGGGGCTTACCACGTGAATGGCTTTCTCCCTCATCACTTGTGGCGAAAGGCGGAGGATGTTCAGGCAAGGCTCATTCATATCAGTACCGACTGCGTGTTCGAAGGAACACGCGGAGGGTACACCGAAGAGGATGCTCCTGATGGAACCTCTGTATATGCAATTTCGAAAAGTCTCGGTGAGGTGCAAAAACCCGGGCATCTTACGATTCGCACTTCCATTATTGGTCCCGAAATCCGCTCAGGCGGTATTGGTCTGATGGATTGGTTCCTGGCGCAGAGTGGTAAAGTTTCAGGATACCGGCGGGTGATGTGGAACGGGGTCACAACGCTCCAATTAGCCAAAGCAGTGGATGTAATGCTGGATTCCCCCGTATCGGGGCTAATCCATTTAGCGCATCCAGAGCCGGTAAGTAAATATGAGCTGCTTCAGCATATTCAGGTGGCTTTTCATAAAGAAAATGTGGAGATCATCCCTGAGGATGAACATATTCAGGATCGTACACTAGTGAATACAAGAGCGGATGTCCTCTTGCCGCTGCCTTCATATCCTTTAATGCTGCAGGAACTGGCTGACTGGATGAAACAGTCAGAGATGTATTTATGACAGGTCAAAGACTTCTGATTACCGGAGCCGGTGGATTTACCGGGCAACATGCCGTTCGATTATTTTCGGCAGGAGGGGCTGAGGTTATCGCTGTATTGCGGCCGCAATCGACAGCTGCCTCCACTCTTTTTCCAGAAGGAGTAAAGATATATATTTGTGATTTAAGTGACCGGAAAGCAGTAGCTGAGATGATCAAGCAAACTACACCGGACGCTGTCCTTCATTTGGCTGGGAAGAACTCCGTACCCGAGTCATGGCTTAATCCCTTGCTTTATATGGAGACCAATGTGATGGCCACCTTATATTTACTGGAGGCCATGCGAAGCCTGCCGAGCAGTCGGATTCTAGTGGCTGGCTCCAGACTTAAGTTCAAACCGGGTGTGGTGGCTGGGCCACCACACCCGTACAGTCTTAGCAAAACAATAGAAGAGCTGGTGTCCCTCGCTTGGGGCACCTTATTTAAACAGCCGGTTCTGCTGGCTGAGCCCTGTAATCTGATTGGTCCCGGTCCTTCCACCGGCTTCTGCTCTTTATTAGCACAGCACATTGTCCGAAGTGAAGGCCAGCCAGAAGAGGAAATACCTCCATTTAAGCTCTCTTCTCGTTATGCGCTGCGTGATTTTTTAGATGTAAGAGATGCCGTTAGAGCTTATGATTACATTTTGCGTAAAGGTACAAATGGAACCATCTATCGCATCGATTCGGGGAAGCAGCGGGAACTCGGGGAGATCGCGGAGCAGTTGCTCAGTCATTCTGTAGGTCCAGTGCCAATGGACTGGGGACCTGCAGATGCTGAACGGGCTATTTCAGAGATCGCAGCCACAGCGGATAAGAAGGTTTATTCAGAAGCATCAACCCCTGAGGCTGATGTGACTTCACTGGGCTGGCTTCCGGAAATTGGGCTTAACCAATCGTTAATGGATATTTTGAATTATTACCGAGTTAGCGGGGAGGGGAGGTTGTTATGAGACCGAAGGTTTCGGTAGTGATTCCTTTTTATAATTGTCCTTATATTGAGCACGCCCTGCAAAGTGCGTTCTCCCAGTCTTGGGAACCTTACGAAATCATTGTTGTCGATGACGGCTCGCATGCCCATAGCAATCTAATTACACCGTATCTTTCCCGAATTCATTATTTGGGCAAAGGCAATGGGGGAACCGCCTCCGCACTGAATCACGGCATATTGAATGCAACGGGTGACTATGTGGTCTGGCTTAGCTCGGATGATTTATTTTATCGGGATAAGATCAACAATCAGGTTCTGTTCATGGAGCAGAACCACTTGTTAATCTCCTATACCAACTTTAATTATATTAACGCTCAATCGCAGCTGGTTCAGCTGAATGCTGCGCCATTGTTTCCTAGTCACCTGGATTACTTACGTTGTTTTTTACACGGTAATCCCATTAATGGCTGTACGGTGATGTTTAAACGAGAGGTATTTGGAGCCATCGGGCTTTTTGATGAATCACTTCCTTACACCCATGATTATGACTTATGGTTCCGCGCCATTCTGAACGGATATCCACCGGTGATGTTGAATCAATCCCTCACAGCTTACCGGACGCATGAGGGCATGGGAACGATCAAATATTTTGATGTAATTATGGCAGAGGCAGCTGCGACCAATGCCCGCTACAAGAATTCGCTGCAGCACTTGATTTCTTCTATGGGGGGCTGAAGGTAATGTACCGGGAAATTGAAGTGAATGACTTTCTGCCAGTCTTACTGGAACAGTTGAAATTCTGCCAGAGTATTCTGGATATCGGCAGCGGCACCGGTACCCTGCTTGAACGATATGAAGCCGCAGTAGTGCTTGGATTAGAAATTCACAGGCCGTACCTGCTGCATCGTCAATATAAGTCACCTCATATTATTCCGGTACATGCAGATGCCAGTCATATGGATAAATTATTCCTCCCCAAAACATTTTCAGCGGTTACCTTTATTGATTCAATAGAGCACTTTAATAAAAATGAAGCGAAGACTCTGCTAGGGATGGCCGAAAGAATCGCCAATAACCGAGTAGTTGTATTTACCCCTCGGGGCTTTTTTCCACAGGAGGGTATGGATCATTATCATTTGCAGGGAGAGTATTTTCAAAAGCATCGGAGCGGATGGGAGCCGGAGGATTTTATTGCACTTGGGTATGAGGTAACGGTACTTAAAGGTTTCCATCATGCCCAAAACCCATCGTTTCGTGAAGCATTCGGGGAGGGCCATGCACCAGTAGATGCCCTGCTTGCTTGTAAAACAGTATAAAAGTTGAGCTCCGGGTGAAGGAGGTGAGCGCGTATGAGTGAAGAACCTAAAGTATCGGTGATCATCCCATTTTATAACTGTTCGTATGTGGATCTCGCCATCCAAAGTGTCTTGGATCAAAGCTATCCGAATATAGAACTTATTGTAGTCGATGACGGTTCTACCCTATGGCTGGAGAAGTTGGCCCCCTTCCGTGACAGAATCATTTATATACAAAAGAGTAATGGAGGGACGGCTTCTGCTTTGAACAAAGGGATAGAAGTGGCTACCGGAACGTATTTTGCCTGGCTCAGTGCAGATGATCAATTTCACCCGGATAAAATCAAAAACCAAATAGAAAAGCTCAAAAGTACGGGTACTTTGTTTAACTATACAGCCTATTATTATATAAATGAGCAGGGAGAACGGATCTCAGATACGGTAAGTATGCTTTTTAGCAGCAGAGCCCATTTTATTGAGACTATGATGTTGGGTTGTCCGGTGAATGGGAGTACAGTTCTTCTTCATATGGATATATTTCGTGCTGTAGGAACGTTCGATGAAATGTTGTTATATACTCAAGACTATGATTTATGGCTGCGTATTTTACCGCATTTTAGCTGGTCTTATATTGAGTATCCGCAGCTTGATTATCGAGTGCATCAAGAGATGGGCTCAGTGATTTATAGTGAGGCGCAGAAAAGAGAGATAGAACAGGTACAAGCAAACCATCATGGGGTTCTATCGCATCTGCTGCTAAAGGAGAGAGGGGAATGAAATTAATATTTCCTGTTCTAACTCTATCTAGGGGCGGAGCACAACGGATGCTGGCAGAACTGGCTAATCGTCTGTCAGAGATCGGTCATGAAATTACGATCCTCTTGCCCAGCGATGGTGTCGTTGAATACGAGATAAATTGTGAATTGCGTTATGCGGCAGATGGTGATTTGTCGGCCAGCGATTTTCCAGTGGGGGACGTGATTGTCTCCAACTTTTATACCACAGTCGAGGTATCGCAGCAGGCAAGTAATGAGGGAAAAGGGATTCATATTCGTTTAGCGCTTTGCTACGAGCCCACTTTTTTACCTGACAATAGCCGTTCTTTTGCATCCTATAGTTTAACCAGCAATCTGCTTGTACTATCCCGTTGGCAGCAAGAAATCGTCCAGATGAATCATGGGATTAAGGGGACAATCGTGCCCATTGGTGTGAATCCTGTTTTTAGAAATTTGAACATTCGTGAACCTGAAAATAAGCTTGTAGTTTCCGCGGTTATGCGAAAGCCAGAGGGTGGATTCTCAGGCCATCGTGAACAAGACTATTTGCTTGAACAGTTAAATCGGGTCAGAAGACTTCATCCAGAAGTTGAACTTTATTTGATCATTCCTCCTGGTGAATTTGCTGAGTCGACTACCCTGCAAACTTTATTAGCGGACGAACGATATCATATAAGGACTCCTGCAAATGATACTGAGCTTTGTTACCATTATAGTGAGAGCGATATTTTTGTAAGCTCAAGTACGTATGATACGGGATCGCTACCAGGCATCGAGGCTATGCGTTGTGGAGCAGCGCTCGTTACTGTTTACTCCGGTGGGAATATGGAATATGGCAGGCATGGCCATAACTGCTTAATGTCCTACCGGTTTGAGAATCGGCTCGCGGATGATATCATAACCTTGATCAAAGACCCTGATTTGCGCCAGCGGCTTGCTCGTAGGGGTGAACAGGATTCACAACGTTTCACTTGGGAAAAAAGCACACAATTGTTTCAGAATGCGTTGTTTGAGATCGTAGCGAGGAACTCTTAATAATATGTCCTTAAAATATAAAAAACCTTCAATACCACGTGAGAAGTGGCTTGAAGGTTTTTTTGCATGATATCGGTTAGAAGATGGCATAGGAATTCATCATTTCACGAAAAGATTGCGCATACTTCTCGGTTCCGAAGCGTGAGACCATATATCCTCTTCCTTGCTGGCGGAGACCCTCTCGCAGAGGAATATTGTTCATAAGCTCCAGTCCTTCGTTGACGGCAGTTGGAATATTGCCAAGCGGGTAAAATTTACCCGTGACATTATGAACAATAAAGGATCTGACACCATCGGAATCTGTACTAAGTACTGGACAAGTGCAGCAAATCGCTTCGGCAACAGCATATCCAAATCCTTCTGTAATGGAGGTAGCTAACAGGAATCCACCCGAATTAGCGATCGAGGAATAATAAATGGGCATTACATGATTAGGAATATTGGTAAAAGTACTTAGACGATCATTCAGCCCTAGGGCGTGTAGCTCCTCCTGAAAGGATTGTTTCTGATCCTCTGCGGCTAAATTAGGATCATGGAACATCCACAAATGAATATCTGGTTTATAAAGGCGAATATCATGGGCGATTCTCAAATATTCCCGCCAATTTTTATTGCTCTCTAGCCGGCCTACCCAAGCGATAACCGGATTAGCGGGAGGTTCAGCAGGGATATGCTGAAAGGACTGGACATCAACAATATTCGGAATTACATAACGATGCAGCCAGGGACAGATTTCAATAAACAGCTCCAATAAATGATCGGTTGGCGGGATTAGTACCGCATTACAATAAGAACGTAAATAAGGGACGGCATCTCTGATCAGAGTTTCCGCATGACTGCGTTTTCCAAGGCCTTGAGATTCGTATATCATAATACCGCGGTAACCGAGTTCACGCAGACGTTTCAGTAATAAATAATCAGATGTAACAATAATGGCATCGTAATTATGGGTCTCCAGCAAATTTTTAATTTCTTCATCTGAAGATGAGACAAATACCGGAAAATTGGTCGTATTCTGGCCTGAACCCGGCATTAGATATAAAACATGGCATTCGATCCCACTTCGCTGGAGACTTTCACATCGCAGCTTATTTAATGTCTCCACCCCGCCACTCGGTACATAAAACGTAAATAGAACTTTCATGCACAAGCCTCCTGACTTTTGCGGAGTAATACCGACTTGTTGAGATATGGCTTACTGTTTATAAGATACGCCAATCTGCACTCGCGGGTGACGGTCAAAGCGGCATAGTTCCAAATCCTTTCAGGATAGCTTGTTCTTCAGAAGGTCATCCTAACGATCGTACACTGCACACATACAACATTAGAGATGGAGGATGAATTCATGTTGCGATCCAAGATCAGTATGTCAGTCTCAGCTGCATTGCTTCTCGGCTTGGTGAGTATTACAGGGTGTGGAACCAATACGGCAGAAAAATCGAATGTGCAAACCAATAGTGTCCGGGGAGTAAATGATGGGCGTATTGGTGTGAATTCCGTACGCGGTGGCACGCATAACATCACTAAGATGGAAGTTAGTCAGGAGCTTGCAGACCGGATTGCTGCAATGCCTGAAGTCCGCTCAGCGAATGTAATGCTTGCAGGGAAAAGCGCGTATGTAGCAGTAACTTTAAACGATGCAACTGCTGGCCTGCGTGCCAAAGGGACTCCATCGTATCGGGCAAAATCCTCAACCACTCCTCACAATTACGGACCGACTGGCGTAATGTCTGGTACAGGAAGAGTGAAAATTGGCCGTGATGGAATGAATGATACTGGAGCCGTAACCAATGGTATGAACGGAGCCTTAAAAGGTACTGTAAATACAGTTCCTGGTACAACAAGTACTGGACCGGCAACCAGAAATGGAATCAATGGCATGGGTAATTTGGGAGCGGATATGTTGGGAACAGGAACAGGTACAGGTACTATGGGAACAGGTACGACAAGAAACCATACTTATAATAATGGTCCTCTGCTGAACAGCAATGGCTCGAAACATGATGTAGATATGGGGATGGGAAAAGGTATGGGAACTGGAATGGGAATGGGCATGCGCAGTACCACTCCTAGTACCCATGATACGAATTACAGAAGTAATTCGACGCATATGTACAACACCAATAGCACGAATAACACAAATAACACCATAAATACAAGAGAAACAGAAACAGTTACCAAAGCAATTAAAGATAAAATTGCTGCGGAAGTTAAAAAACATGATGCGAGAATTAAGGATGTATACGTATCAGCAAATCCTGACTTCGTGGAACGCGCCAATGTTTATGCTGAAGAGGCTCGTGCCGGTCATCCGATAAAAGGATTTGTGGATGAATTCCGCACCATGGTTGAACGAATTTTCCCAACTCGTAATTATTAATGATTTTTGTGATCTAAATAAAAAAGCAACAATCTCACCATCTGGAGAGAATTGTTGCTTTTTTGTTTGGAGCTAATTTTATTAAGTGGTGATTGGACGTCCGCCGATCCATACGCCGCGAATATTAAATTCAGCATCAAGGCGTAGGATATCGCCGCGTTTTCCAGCCTCCAAGGAGCCAATGCTTCGTTCCATTCCAATGGACGCCGCTGGCGTAAGGCTTGCAGCGCGGGAGGCCTCTTCCAAGGTGAGTCCTACCTCTTGGATCAGATAACGGAAGCCGCGAATCATCGTTAGTGTGCTTCCAGCTAGAGCAGCGGGATTATCTTTAAGGGTAGCGATGCCATCTTGAACGAGTACAGGTAAATCACCGATTGTATATTCACCATCACTAAGTCCAGTTGCAGACATGGCATCAGTAATCAGTAATAAATTGTTCTCTTTCTTGAGACGGGTCAATATAGAAATGGCTGCGGGATGAACATGAATCCCGTCGGCTATAATCTCTGCGCGAATGCGCTTATCGAACAAAATAGCTCCAGCCGCTCCAGGCTTACGGTGATGTAGGGGTGTCATCGCATTGAACATATGCACGGCTTGGTTAAGTCCAGCATCTGCTGCGGCAATAACCTCTTCAAAGGAGGCATCCGTATGCCCGAGCGCTGCAGTTATACCGTGCTTGCGCAGCCAGAGAATAGCTTCGAGGGCACCTTCACGTTCCGGAGCAAGCGTGACTTGCCGGATCATTCCTGGATAATCGTTCTCCCATTGTGCTAGCCACTCAATATTGGCAGGAACAATATGCTCTGGATTTTGTGCGCCGGACCATTTCGGGCTGATGAAGGGTCCTTCCAAATGCATGCCTGCGATTTGTGTGTAAGGCATTTCAGCAGCGCGATAAGCGCTGACTTCGGAGAATACTTGGTCAATAGCAGACTTGGAAGCGGTCATGGTTGTAGCCAGCATTGTTGTTGTTCCTTGGGAACTATGGAACTTAGTGATGGCATTCAGCGATTCAGTATCACTGTACATAAAGTCGTGGCCAGCTCCACCATGAACATGTACATCTACAAATCCGGGGATCAGAAGATCCGTTGCTTGACCACTGGCAGGCCAATGCGCGTAACGCTCTGGAAGCCAAGCCGCATCGCCAGCATAGTGGATCTGCTCTCCAGATACGGCAATCACACCGTGCTCAATTAAACCTTGGGGAGTCAGTACCTTACCGAACAGCAACTGTTCTAGTTCTTTATTTATTTCAGCCATTTGCCTGCTCCTTCATCTACGAGAACGATTACATTTGGATGGCTCTGCAGCAAAGATGCAGGGCATTGGGTTGTAATCGGGCCTTCAACAGCATTGCGGATGGCTTCAGCTTTGCCAGCACCACGAACTAATAAGAGGATTTGGCGTGCTTTTAGGATGCCTCCAATGCCCATTGTGATCGCTTGCCGAGGGACCTCATCCAAACTGTCAAAGAATCTAGCATTTGCTTCCCGGGTATCTTCAAGCAGGTCGACGACATGGGTTTTGCTGCTGAGGTTAGCATCGGGTTCGTTGAATCCAATGTGGCCGTTGCTGCCAATACCGAGAATCTGCAAGTCAACGGGTCCGTTTTCTTCCAGCATTTTATCGTATGCAAGGCATTCTGCTTCCATATCCGCTGCGTTTCCGTTAGGGATATGTGTCTGTCCTGAATCAATATCTATATGGTTAAATAATTGCTCGTTCATGAAACTGCGATAGCTCTGTGGATGGTCGACAGGCAAGCCGATATACTCATCCAGATTAAAGGAAGTTGCTTTAGAGAAACTCACAAGTCCTTTTTGGTGCATTTCAACTAATTTGGCATAAACCCCAACTGGGGAGCTTCCGGTTGCAAGACCGAGCACGGCTTTAGGATTGCTTTGCAGCAGGCTGGCAATAAGATTCGCACCCGTTTGTACGAAATCTTCATCACTATGGAACTTTAGAATATTCATTAGGATTGTCCTCCTCGTTTGTTTCGGTATTGTTGGACATTGAGATAAGATTGCTCCAGTCTAGGAATAAAATCCCCAAAACGGGTGCTGACCATTCCAGTGAACAAAATATCAATGATGTGAAGCTGAGCTATGCGTGAGGCCATGTCTCCCCGGCGCATGCCTTTCTCCAAAGATGAGGAGAATAGGGGGATATCCGCCAGAGTAGCCAAGGTGCTGCTGCCATAAGAGGTTAGTGCGATAGTGCTTGCTCCGCTAGCCTTCGCACACATCAAGGCATCAATGGTCTCGGGAGTCTCTCCCGAATAGGATACTGCAAATACGACATCACCTTCGGAGAGTGATGAAGCAGAGGTAATCTGCATATGGGAATCAGCAAAAGCAGTACAATTTACGCCTATGCGGATCAGCTTCTGATAGAAATCCTGAGCGACAATGGAAGAGGTCGCCATCCCGTATAGATCAACGCGGCGTGCTTGGCACAATAAATGAACTGCTGCCTGCAATCGCTCCAGATCTAACAGTGAGGTAGTATCCCGGATGGAGGTCAGATGGTTCGTCTGCATCGCTTCCACAATCACGGAGAGTGGGTTGCCGGCTACAATATCTTGATAAGAAGAGCCACCATCCTGCGGCGCGGCATCACTATGAGCAATTTCTGCTGCCAGCTTCACCTTGAAATCCGGAAAGCCTTTAAAATGAAGCACCTTACAGAAACGTGTGATCGTTGCCGGGCTTATTCCGCATTGTTCTGCTAATTCTGTAATGCCCATATGAACGATTTCGCCTGGTGAGGAGAGAATTCGTTCAGCCAGCTTTCGTTCCATTTGAGAGAGCTTGGCCTTCTCATGCTCGAGTGCATGCAGTATTGGGGACATCCATTCATCCACCTCGTTTCAATGGGGTATTGAAATTATTTTTATGATTATTAACTAAATGCAGAAAATTATTTTCATATTTAGGATAAAACAAATTCCATTCGGAAGCAAGGGATAAAAATGAATACTAAAGGGGAATATGCAAAAATAAAAAACGGTCTATTCGCAGAAGGCTGCAAAGTGGACCGTTAAAATGATGTAATTACTGAGATATAAGATGAAAAGGATACTATACTATACTGTATTGCGTTCTATAATACGGTACTCAAGCTTGCGGTGAACGGGTTGTCCATCATTTCGCTGGATCTGATCATAGATAATCCGAAAAGCGGATATGCCCATTTCAGTTAACTGATTATCTACAGTGGTCAGACCTAACGTTCGGCCGATAGGCTGATCATCAAATCCAATGACGGCCAAATCTTCAGGAATGCGGATACCCTTTTTCCAAGCTTCGATGATTAAACCAGCCGCTATATGATCGCCTGCTGAAATAATCAGGGCATCAGGACGATTCTTCATCTGCAGCAGTTGGTGAAGTACGCGGGCACCGTCCTCTTCGGTCAGACAGTTATAGATCATCCATTCATCATTGTAAGGCTGATCTGTAGCTTCTAGAAAGTCTCTAAAGGCAATTTGGCGGATAGAGCTGCTGCTGCCGTGTGGTCTTCCTTCACAGTAGCCAATATGGCGGTAACCTTTATCATTCAAATATTGAAGGCCACTGCGAAAAGCAGAATAATGCTCAATATATACAGAAGAAAATTGGCGTTCTCCCCTATCCTGACATACCACAATAGGACCATAAGCTGTATATTCTTCAATAGCTTCTGAGCTCATTGTTGAAGAGACCATAACTACACCGTCAATTTCTTTGTTCCGCAGCATCTCAAGCACCTTAATTTCTTCTTCCGTACGATAATCGGTTTGGCAGAGAACGAGCCGGTATTGAGCCAGCAGTGCTTCTTGAGCCAAGCCTGCAATAATGACTGAGAAATAAAATAAGTTGGTATACGGAATAATAACAGCTATAGCTTGAGTCCGCCCAGTGATCAGATGCACGGCGTTCATATTACGCGTGTAGTTTAATTTTTCAATAGTATTTAGGACTGCGGTTCGTTTGACTTCACTTACATAAGGGTGATTATTGAGCACCCGCGAGACTGTTGTCACGGAAACACCAGCCATACGGGCAATTTCTTTAATATTAGCCATTAGAGTACAACAGCCTCCCTTTTGTGCTTGTGTATAGTCATTTTATTTTATCATATTGTCCGCAAATTACCTCCCAAATAAAAAGCTTGCTATGGAATCCATTTCATAAATTAGACTGTAAATGCAAGAGATTACCGGACTAAACCGGCGTAACCACAAGGGCGTGACGGACCGGTATATCTATTGTATTAATAAAACTAAGCTGTTCGTGAAGCCTTTGGCGATCTGTTCCGAAACAGCTCCCACACAATAAACAACAGGACAAGCAGCTGTGGAAGCAAGGTTTCCCAAGTGGGATACATGCCAAGCCAGTTAATTGAAGGCAAGCCCTCTTGTACATGTGCAGGAAGTTTGCCGGCAACCTGAAGCGAGTGAATGCTCTCCCCAAGAAAGCGGAATACTAGGTAATAAATTAGAATTGTAGCTGTACGGAAGAAGGCGGCAATCGGTAATTTTGCACTCAAGGCAATAATTGCATAACCTACAATACCAAGAATAATCAGAGCACATCCAATCCCAAGCAGTAATTGAGACAGCTTGATGGATGGAGCCATGCCCACATAAAAAATTGTAGTTTCTGCACCTTCACGTAAAATAGCAAGCGCTGCAACGGAGGACAGTGACCAAAGGTTTCCTTTGGCCAGCGCGCCATCAACTTGCCTACCCACGTAGTTGTTCCAATTTGCAGTGTTTGATTTGCTATGTAACCAGCGTCCGATTGTGAGCATCATAACTACTGCGACAAGACCAGTAATTCCTTCAATCATCTCCCGTGCTCCCCCGGAAGCTGCCCGAGAAATGGTATAAGTGAGCACAACAGCCAATCCGATACTTGCGATGAGGCCGACAGCTGCACCGGACCAGATCCATTTTTGCGCTTTGGCGTTCCCATCACGTTTCAGGTAAGCAAGAAGAGCTGACAAGACGAGAATAGCCTCAAGCCCTTCGCGCAAGAGAATCAAAGCGGCATCCCAAGCATTATAAGTGGTTTCACCAGCCAAAGGCGTTAGTTCGCTAAGCATATTGTTCATGATGGTTAAAGCTTGATCCAGTTTAGGCGGATTTGAGAGCAGGTAACCTGTGACAGCCGCACTCTCATTTTCGATATTGTTGTAGACTGTTGGTGAGGCGATCTGGACTTGCCCTTCGGCAGAAGGCCAGGCTACGATGAATTGCTCCATGATGTTAGCGGCTTCTGTGCTGTTATTGTCTTTGGCAGCGGAGGATGCTTTGTTCAGGTAGCTGATTAGTCCCTCTATAGAAGCTGGTTCACTGGAAGTATCCCCAGCGTCAATGGTTTTGCCTTCACTGTAATCAGCCAGCAGTTGATACAGAGCTTCTGCTTCCGATTTCGCCGATGCCTCGCGAAGCGGTTCAGCCTGCAGCGCAATCCGCAGCAGGCTTATTCGCGTCTCCAGCAGGCTGTAGACGGCGGAATCGTCCGCCCGGATGTTGCGCTCCGCCGGCTTCCATCCGCTGACGATGTCGCGGTACGCTGCCGCTGCCGCGCTCCAGTCGGCCCTGCGCGCCGCATCCCGCGTGCGTTCCGCCGCGGGCAAAAGCTTCGCCGCCGTCTCGCGTCCGGCGGCTCCAGTGTCACCGCCGCCGTGCCGGAGGCGGCGGTGACGTACGCGTCCACGCTTCTCGCGAGCGTGGACAGTGCGGTTTTGGCGGGCTCGCCGCCGCCCGCCGCAAGGGCTTTCGTCGCGTCTGCAAGCGCGGCGTCAACGGCAGCAGCGGAACCGGCGAGTGCCGGGTCCGGCGTGCCTGTGTTCGCGGTGCGCCACAGCGCAGCGAACACTTCTACATCGGCCGCGGCCGCGTCCCAGCGGCTCTGGCGGCTTCGACGAGCGCGCTGCCGACCGGCGGCAGGAGCTCGTCGACCGTGCCATCGCCCTCCGCCCCCGCGGGGCTGGAGAGCAAAAGCATACACAAAAAGCCAAACAGAATCAGCAAGGCAACCTTTGGCATTTGCCGTTTAGGATGCGTAAGAGATAACATCGGGATAATCCCCCTTCAATAATGGACAGCCATAAATTTAGCTTAGTAGTGATTCCCCGATAAAGCCGCCACTGCGGACACCTGGGAAGCAGGCAAATACCGCACTGCCGGTGTGAGTCATATATTCGTTCAGGAGATCAGTCTTAGAGAGGCGCTGCTGAATGGCAACGAATTGTTTCATTAAATCACGTTGAAAGCTAATGAATAACAAACCTGCATCAAGCTGTCCCGTGGTGACGTCCAAACCGCTGGAAAAAGAGTAGGAGCGGCGCAGCATTTTGACTGTACCGTCACCATGCGCCAATGCGGAATGTGAATTCGCCGGAATGACAGGTTTCCCGGAAGCGTCCGCTGCCGAAAGATCCAGATCATCGAATTCATCCTTAGCTCCGAGTGGAGCTCGGTGTGACGATAACGCCCGAAGGTAGCCTCCTGATCACTTAGCGAAGAACGATCCCAGACTTCAATACGCAGACGTACCCGGCGTACCGCCATATAAGTGCCGCCGCTCATCCAAGAAGGACCGTCACTGCTGCTGTTCCAGACCACTTTGTTCATTTCAGTGTTATCGGTTGTATCGGGATTGCCCGTGCCGTCTTTGAAACCCAAAAGATTGCGTGGCGTAGCCCCCTTGGGATCCGCTGCTCCAGTGCGTTGAAAACCTTCCTGTGTCCAGCGCAGTACAGCAGTCCCCGGGCGATACGAGCCAGATTGCGGATCGCATGGAATGCGACCTGCAGATCATCCGCACAGGCTTGCACACAAATATCCCCGCCACACCATTTCGGATCAAGATTGTCACCCGCAAATGCCGGAAGATCGGCCAATAGGGCTGGGCGTTTCGAAGCTAAGCCGAATCTTTCATCAAAAAAGGAAGAGGCCAACACCAAAGGTCAGCGTACACCTTGCAGGATTTAGCCCGTCCGCTTCCCGGTGTCTGAGGGCGGAAGATTGGGATTGTCATTCACGTCACCAATAAGCTCGCCAGTAGTAAGAGCGGCAGCGGCAGTAGTCCATGCTTGCATTAGTTTTTTCACATCGGCCAGTTTGGTTGTGGTGAAATCAAAGGCAGCAAAATAAATAAAGTTCTGTGCAGGTGTCAAAATCCCCGCCTGATGGCTCCCATAAAAAGGAATGGAACTGGAATCACCTTCTGCGGCTTTCGTTGGCTCAGCTACAGCATTACGCGCAGCCATAATTCCACCGACACCTCCGCCCCCTAACAAAAGACCAAGGCCAGTGGCGCCAGTAAGCCGCAGCATATCGCGGCGGCTTAATTTTTTACCAAATATAGGATCATTCTTCGATTGATCATTAAGAGCGGGACTTTCAGGATTACCTGGTACTCCAGTAAACTTGTTATGTTTATTCATGAGGGTCACACTCCTAGAATAGTTCCCATATTGGACAATGGCTCAGCCAAGGCGTCCAAATTCTGACTCAGTTTACGTACTTCATCTTCTTTCAGCTCTTCATAGGAAACATATCCATCTCCGGATTTGAAGGGGGCAAGCTCGGCTTGCAAGGCAGCGAATCGTTCACCAATGGTTTTTTCAAGCTCGGCATCTTTTTTAGCTAGTTCTGGTTTTAACAGCTCGTATATCTTTTGTGCACCCTCAACGTTTGCGACGAAATCATACAGGTCTGTGTGCGAGTAACGTTCTTCCTCTCCGGTTACTTTGGAGGAGGAGACCTCATTTAAAAGCTCAACAGCACCAGTTACGAGCAGATTCGCGTCGATCTCAACGGTCTCAACTTTCGCACGCAACAGCTGTGCGTCCTTCAGCAATTGGTCAGCAACTTCTGTCATGTCTTTAGTTGTATTGTCCTGCCAGAGTGCTTTCTCAAGCTTGTGGAAACCGCGCCATTCTGCCGCATCTACATCATTTTCCCGGGCATCGATGTTTGGGTCCAAGTCACCAAGTGCTTCTGCAATAGGCTCAATCCGTTCATAATACATGCGGGCAGGAGCGTAGAGCGCCTTAGCCTCATCAATCTTGTCCTCTTTTACAGCGTTGGTGAAACTCTCTGTTTGCTTCACAAATTCATCACATTGCTGGATGACGTATGTGCGATATTGATCTATAGCTGACGTGAAGTCAGCGCTGGCAGTCTCCGGCGCATTGGTAGCCGCAGCAGTCTCCGGTGCATTGGTGGCTGTAGTGCTGTTGGCAGCAGTATTTGTAGAATTGTTATTATTGGCACATCCGGTGAACAGTATGGAGGCCGCAAGTAGACTTGCAGAGACAGCATAAGTAAATTTCATTAAAAAAAACACCCCTTTTTTTATATCTAAATGATAATCGTTATCAATTATACTGGACTTATCATAAGTCCGTATACAATTACTGTCAATATAAAAATGTGATGTATCTCATTGTAATAATTGCACGACAAAAAAACTCCCAGGTGTGGGAGTATAGTTTGTAGCAATGTATCCGATTACAATTGAAAAAGTAGAATAGTAACCGCCCCAGCGAACAAGTGAACGTACACAGTAGTATGTAATCGGCCCAACTATTCTCTTCGCATATTCGGCAACAACGAACTCAGCTTTAGCCCCGGCGAACCTTTGCGCGTCCGCAGCAGTAATGGCCCCGGCGAACCTTTGCGCGTCCGCAGTAACTAAAGGACCCAGATGACACTAAATGCAGCATTATTCGATATTTGAGTCGCTATCGGACCGCATAGTCGCTATTGGCTTGAAAAGTACCGAATAAGAGCCTGTTTCTAGGGAATAGTGTCACTGGTGGACCTCTGTCAAGAAAGTGGACAGTCACGCAACAGACATTCTAGTCAATTGCTCAGCAAAACGAACTGGAGAAAGATACCCCAGCGCGCCATGCATTCGCTTGCGGTTATAGTAAAACTCAATATATTGAAAAAGTGTTTGGTAGGCTTGCTCCTTAGTTTTGAATCGTGGATTACAATAAATGAGCTCCTTTTTCAAAATGCTGTGCCACGACTCGATACAGGCGTTATCATAACAGTTACCTCTGCGGCTCATGCTGGACTCCATGCCATACGCTTTCAACTGCTTCGTGTATTCATGAGAAGTATATTGAGAACCTCTATCGGAGTGATGTAATAGACCCTTTTCCGGTTGTTTAGCTTCGTAAGCATCTTGTAAAGCGCCCGAAATCAAGCTGGTTTCCATATGGTTCTCCAAGCGCCACCCCACGATTTCGCGCGTGCAAAGGTCCATCACACTAGCCAGGTACAAGCGCCCTCCCCGGCAAGGAATGTACGTAATGTCGGTAACCCATACTGAATTGGGTTTGAGTATTTTAAATTGCTGGTTCAGCGTATTCGGGGCAATCGGATGGTCATGATTGGAGTCGGTGGTCTGTACGCGATACGTTTTGGAGACAATGGAGCGAAGCTTCATATGTCGCATGTACACACTCACCGTGCGTTCGGTAACGGTATAACCTTCTTGATGTAACAGGCGGGTGATCTTCGGACTCCCATACCGCTTTTGATGGTCTGCAAAATGATACTGAATTCGCTTCATTATCGCAGCCTTACGAAGCATATGCGTACTGGTTTTTTCTGTCCGCCACTTGTAGTACCCGCTCCGTGACACATGTAGGGTCATGCACATCTTCTCCAAGAGAAACTCGGAGCGATGTTTTTCAATAAACTGGAATCTCAGTTCCTTGGTTTGCTGAAGATGTGCACTGCTTTTTTTACGATCGCTAATTCCTCTTCCACATCGGCAATCTTGTTATCTTTTTCTTGAAGTTGACGGCTCATTTCTTTCAACTGTGCCTCGAGTTCCCGTACTCGATCCACGCTAGCTTGCCGGTTCATTCTTTAGTTCTCGATACTGGCTCATCCATTGATGCAGGGTACTTTTTGGGATGTTGAGCTCTTCCGCCAAGTCGCCCACTGTCTTTGTTTGCCCTTGAATGAACTGCACTGTCTGTTTTTTAAATTCTTCGTTATACTGTTGTCGATGTTCTCCCATGTGAACACACCTCCGTGGACTCATTATCGCCAGTCTGTTAACTACTGTCCACTTTTTATTCTAGCTTCATGGAGTCCGAAACTTCGCTCAAAAGGCGATAAATTTGCAAATAACGCCATCTGGGTCCGAAAGCCTCAGTAGGGGCGGTGAATACACAATTGGATCGGGTAGCCGCCCCAGCGAACCATTGCGCGCACGCAGCAGTAACCGACCTAACGAACCAGTGTGTGTATGCACAGTAAAGCCCCAGCGAACCATTGTGCGCACACAGCAGTAACCGCCCCGGCGAACCTTTGCGTGAACGCAGCAATAACCGCCCCAGCAAACTTTTGCGCATAAGCAGTAACTAAAGGACCCAGATGACACTAATTGCAGCATTATTCGATATTTGAGTCGCTATCGGACCGCATAGTCGCTATTGGCTTGAAAAGTACCCTATATGAGCCTGTTTCTAAGGAATAGTGTCACTGGAGTCCGAAACTTCGCTCAAAAGGCGATAAATTTGCAAATAACGCCATCTGGGTCCGAAGGCCTCAGTTGGGGCTGATGAATACAGTATAGAAGCGGGCAGCCAACAGCCTACAACATAAAGCAGCGATTCCCATTAATGGCGAATCGCTGCTCTAAGTCGTTTACGATGTTTAAATGAAGGGAACCGTCTCATTTATAGTTAATTAAGCTGTTAATGTGACAGTTCCATTCTTTAAAGGTTTGATCTGCTTAAGAATAAGATCAAAGCGTCATCCGCTTTTTATCGTTCATTATGGGATTCATGATCTGCAGAGGGTTGGTTTTCGAACACTTCTGCAGCTTCCTCTGCAGAAAATTCGGGTTCGAATTTACCTACGAGTGGTAATTTGTTTAATTTCGTTGTTTGTACTTCTGCTTTGGTAGGTTGATTGTTTTTTGAATGGCTCATACATACACCTCCTTTAATAAGGAACAACAAACCGTAGTTTGCCCTGAAAAAAGATGTTCTTATTCATGAAAATTTCAGGATTTTGCATTTGAATGAACTAAGCCCATTTTATAATTGTGACAGCACCATTAACATCAACACTACATAATATGTTTTGACTGTATCCCTTTACCTTGTTATACCAAACAAACCCAGGGCAAGGAGGGGTGACACCATTGAAGGGGAACGAACACCACAGCAAATTTCTGTTGACTCATCGTGAGCGCGAAGTTTTTGAGCTTCTCGTGCAGGACAAAACGACTCGTGATATCGCTGGCTTATTATTTATCAGCGAAAAAACAGTTCGAAACCACATTTCCAATGTAATGCAAAAACTAAACGTTAAAGGCCGTTCACAAGCGGTTGTCGAGCTGATCAAGCTTGGGGAGCTGAAAATATAGCTGGCCATGTCTTCGGAAGTGACGCGTTTAAGCCTTCTTTTGCCCTTCGGGGCAAAGGAAGGTTTTTTGTTTACTCACCAAAACAACTGAAGAGTGAGTTAGATCACCGTATGATTTTTATGACATGATAAATTAGAGCTATTAAGGTAGTTCAGGAGGATCTGTTATGACCAGATATGAACAACAAAGAAATTTTCTGAAATCCAATTTTCATGAATTCAAACATATCAAAACAGATAAGATCAAGGGAATTGCACAACCGCCAATTGTTAAGCCATTTGATTCAGATTCACTAATTATTGATTTGCCCAAGGTCAGCAAAGACGTTGTGAGTAAAGATAATATTTTTGATTGTATAGATCAAAGAAGAAGTACACGGTTCTATTCTGAGGATACTGTTAGTCTGGAGGAGTTATCCTATTTATTATGGGCTACCCAAGGGATTAGCGGCATGAATAAGAACGGACTTACGCTGCGGACTGTACCCTGCAGTGGGGCGACGCACACCTTTGAAACCTATTTAATGATTATGCGTGTAGAGGGTATTGGGCAAGGGATCTATAGATACCTGCCTGTGGAACATAAGCTCTTATTTATGTTTGAATTAGATCAACTTGAACAAAAGATTGATGCTATTACTTTGGATCAGCCCTTTGTCCCTAACTTTGCCAAAAAGGCTTCTGTATTGTTTGCCTGGAGTACCACACCCTACCGCTCCGAATGGAAGTATGATATTTCTGCTCACAAAAAAATCCTCATCGATGTTGGACATGTCTGCCAGAACCTTTATTTAGCCAGCGAATCCATCGGTGCAGGTGCTTGCGCAATTGGAATCTATGATCAAAAGTTGATAGATGAGATTTTAGAATTAGACGGCGATGAAGAGTTTGTTATCTATCTTGGGGCAGTTGGGAAGAAACGAGAGTAGCTATGAAGGCTAGATACGGCTTCGGAAGTGAGACATATAAGCCTTTTTCACCCTTCGGGGTGGGAAAGGTTTTTTTGATTATAATCCAGTGTATTTGCCCAACTGCTCAGTCTGAACGAAGAGGAAATCGTAATGTTTAATTGATAATCATTCTCATTGCATATATAATTAACCCAAAGTAAGAGGAAGCAGGGATGTGCATGGAGCGAAGCAATGGACTGAAAGAAGCAGAAACGATTGATGCCCATAAGACGCTTACATGTGAAGGGGTGGATTATAATTATCGTTTTGATGGGGCTCATTTTGAGATTAAACCTCCAGTCGAAATAGGGGAAGGCAGTTGCCGCAGCCTGCTTAGCCATGGGTATATCCAGATGACAGATTTTAATCTCTGTTTTAATCGGGATATCGAAGCGAAGGGCAATTTTAGCACTCCGCGTACAGAGCTGGCATTCTGCATGGGGCATGGCATTGAGTGGGGGACCTCGCTGAAATCGGACTATTTTGTTATAGATACAGGAGAAATTGCGCTGTTTCATGGCGGAGTAAGAAGTGAAAACTGCACATACCTGAGTGGAGCGGGGTACCGATTCATCAGCATAGATATGAGCCCTGCACAATTTGAGCGGATGACCAGTGGTCTGACTGAGGATACACGGCTTCGCATCGGAGCTGGTGCGGGTTTGTTTTTTGGAAAAAATAACATCACACCATCCATCCGCTTCATTCTATCGCAGATTGCGGATTGTTCCTATAACCATGGCATGCGTGAACTTTATCTGGAGGGCAAAATGCTGGAGCTTATGGCGGTCTATCTCAATGAATCTTTATATGAAGCAGACCGGATTCCACGCTCGGTCAAGCTGTCCAGAGAGGATATGGAGAGCCTGCGGCTCGCTAAGGAGATTTTACAGCGTGATTATTTGCACCCGCCGACGCTTGCAGGCCTTTCTCGCATTATATGCCTCAATGAGTTCAAGCTGAAAAAGGGCTTTAAGGAAATGTTTGGTTATACCGTGCATGCCTACGTTATCGAACAACGGATGCAGAGAGCGCAGCAGCTGCTGGAACAAGGGAGTATGACTGTAAGTGAAGCAGCCTCCAGAGTTGGATACGGTAATGTGAGTCATTTCTCGGCAGCCTTCCGCAAAAAGTTCGGTGTGCGTCCAGGAGAATATCTGATCAGCGGCAGGCAGCGTCTCTTCGGTATTAAGTTGTAAGTCCGTATCCTGCACAGATGCTCCTGATTTGGTTAATTATAATCCCTTAAACGGTAGCAATCGTGAACAACGTTCCTATACACTAGTGCACAGAGAATCATTCTCAGTGCACTTTTTTTGCGCGTAATTACCAAGAGTGGGGGAACGGCTGTGAGTAAAACCAAAACCGGCATGCCAAGGCTGCTGGAGATCGCCGGAGAGAAGCGAGGTTTGCTGCTCTTGTCCGGAATATTGTCATCTGTCAGCGCTGTATTAATGCTGATTCCGTTTTTGTCTGTTTATTTCATTTTGGCAGAGCTGCTGCGCCATGCTTCATCGCCTGGACAGGTCGACGGTGCGTATATGATCCGCTGGGGGTGGATTGCACTTGGAGGGTTAATCGGAGGGCTGGTGACTTCGTATTGTGGTATTATGTGCTCGCATATTGCGGCTTTTCGTATTCAATATAATTTGCGTGTGCGAATGACCGAGCATTTGGGCAGATTGCCGCTTGGTTTCCTGAACGGGACTTCAACAGGCGTGGTCAAGAAGACGCTAGAGCAGAATGTCGACAAAGTGGAAAATTTCGTAGCGCATCAGCTTCCCGATTTAGTCAGCGTACTGGCTTCTACGGTGCTGATGATCGTGGCGATGTTTTGGCTTAGTCCGCCGTTGGCGGTAGCTTGCCTGCTACCGATAATTATAGGATTAGGTGTGCAGTCAGCACTTATGATGAGCAGCAGAGGCAAGGCCAGTGTGAAGCAGTATCATGATTCGTTGGAGCAGATTAATACTTCGGCGGTGCAGTATGTACGGGGGATGCCCGCGGTTAAGGTGTTCGGGCAGACAGTGCATTCTTTCAGAAAGTTCTACAGTGATATGACCAGCTACCGCGATTATTGTCTGGAGTATACGGACCGTTATCAAACAGGTTATATCTTATTCAAAACATTGCTGGCGTCACCATTTACCTTTATTTTGCCGGTGGGCGTCTTCATGCTAAGCGGTCGGCCGGATTCCATGTCCTTTGCGCTTGTGCTGTTGTTCTTTCTGATTATGGCACCCGGTGTTTCATCTCCGCTCTACAAGCTACTTCTGCTGGCTTCAAGCACTCGGGATATTGGCGAAGGCGTGGAGCGGATGGACCGTCTCTTGGCACAGCAGCCTGTACCGGAAATAGCAGAACCGCTATCTCCGCATACTTTTGACGTTGAATTTGTCGATGTAACCTTCTCCTACAGTGAAGATGCAGGGACTGCAGCGGCGCTCAGCGAAGTCTCATTCCGTGCGGAACAAGGGAAGGTTACAGCACTGGTAGGCCCGTCAGGTTCGGGAAAATCGACGGTGGCCAGCTTGGTGCCGCGGTTCTGGGACCCGCAAGTGGGTGCAATCCGCATCGGTGGAGTCGATATTCGCCATATGGCGATCCATGAATTAATGAATACAGTTGCTTTTGTATTTCAAGAAACCTTCCTATTCTATGACACTTTGTATGAGAATATTGCTGTCGGCAAACCGGGAGCGACTTTGGAGGAAGTCCAGGCTGCAGCCAGAGCGGCACAATGCGACGAGTTCATTACTCGGCTGCCGCAGGGATACGATACGTTAATTGGTGAAGGCGGTGTCTATCTCTCGGGTGGTGAGGAGCAGCGCATTGCAGTAGCTCGGGCTATTCTCAAAAATGCACCAGTGCTCGTGCTCGACGAAGCGACTGCTTTTGCCGACCCAGAAAATGAGTTTCATATGCAGTTAGCACTTACGGAGCTTATGCGCGGCAAGACGGTTATTGTCATTGCTCACCGACTCTCCTCTATACGTGAAGCTGCACAAATTCTGGTGCTGCGGGATGGAGAAATCGTGGAACGTGGAGAGCACGCAGGTTTGATTGAGGCGAAGGGGCTTTACGCAAAAATGTGGCATGCCTACAGTGACGCCGGAGATTGGCATATGGAAAAAGGAGGGGATCAGCTATGAAGGTATTGCATAATATTACTGCCGGTAAACCGCAGCAGTTGCTGAAGCCTGTACTTTTTTCTTTGCTGGCTAATCTAGTTAGTGTGCTGCCGTTCGCGCTTGTAATTGAGGCGGTGCGGTTGATTTTTGCTCCTTATATTACTGTAGGCGCAGAACTTCAGACAGAACGCCTTTGGTGGATCTGCGCAGGGCTTGTCGCCGTCATGGTGCTGATGTTCCTGAGTGAGATTCCCGCCTATCGCACCGCTTACCGCGGGGCATACAATGTTGCTGCACAGGGACGTGCGGAATTAGCAGAACATCTGCGGAAGCTTCCGCTGGGTTACCTGACTCGCCGGGACCCAGGTGATTTAGCCAATATGATGATGGGCGATTTCACGCTCGTTGAGACGGGCATTTCACATCTGCTGCCACAGCTTGCGGGAGCTTTTGTACTGCCGATATTTGCACTTGCTGGTTTACTGTTTCTGGACTGGCGGATGGCGCTTTCTATGTTCGTAGCGCTGCCGGTTGCTCTCCTGATCATGTATATATCGGGCAAGCTGCGGCGGAGACTCGGAGCGGATCATATGAAGGCCAAGCTGAACGCTGCGAACCGCTTGCAAGAATACTTGAACGGTATACGGGTGATGAAGGCCTATAACCTGACGGGAGAACGATTTGTCCGTCTGGATAACTCTTTTAAAACTTTGATGAAGGAAAGTGTGAAGCTGGAAGGAATGTTCGGTCCGGTTATTCTAACCGCTATGGCTCTTCTTCGTGCGGGACTGACCTTAATGGTATACGTAGGTGTTCATCTATTATTAGGGGGGGAGCTCGGTATTTTGCAGTTGGCAGTATTCCTTATTGTCGGCACACGTATCTATGATCCATTGACCACAGCGCTAGCCAATTATGCCGAATTCCGCTATAACGAACAAGCGGGTGAACGTATAGTAGACCTGCTACGCCAGCCGGTAATGACAGGTAATACGAGTCCTCTTCCTAAAAGCAGCACCATTCGGTTTGACAATGTAACCTTTAGCTATGGAGGAGAGCCTGTTCTCAAAAATTTAAGTCTGGAAATGCCGCAAGGTTCACTGACTGCAATTGTGGGCCCGTCAGGCAGCGGCAAGAGTACAGTGCTGCGCCTGATCTCACGTTTCTATGATCCTGAAGAAGGGAGCGTTCTGCTAGGTGGGCGCAACATCAAGGATATTGATCCAGAACATCTGCTAGGATCTGTATCGGTGGTGTTTCAGGATGTGTATCTATTCCAAGATACCATCGGGAACAACATTGCTTTTGGGCGGCCGGGGGCGTCGCAGCGGGATATTCAGCAGGCAGCGCAAATGGCTCACTGCCATGATTTCATCATGAAATTACCGCTTGGTTATGACACGCCGGTAGGCGAAGGCGGCAGTACGCTGTCCGGAGGGGAGAAGCAGCGAATTTCCATTGCCCGTGCGATTCTCAAGAACGCTCCAATTGTGCTGTTGGATGAAGCTACTGCATCGCTTGACCCGCAGAATGAGGCCGAAATCCAGAAAGGAATTGATGCGTTGATTACGGGCAGAACCGTCATTGTTATCGCCCACCGGTTGAAAACCATACGCGGTGCGGACAACATTATCGTATTGGAAGACGGTCGGCTGGTCGAGCAGGGACGACATGAAGCCTTACTGTTGCGCGGCGGACTGTACGACCGGCTCTGGAAGCTGCAACAGCAATCCGTTGGATTCCGCATCACATCTTAGGCAATGCTCGGCACATTTTAGGAGGGAAACGTATGGCTATAACAAAGGATGAATCCGCTTGGCCGATCATAAGCCTTAGTTTGGGGGAGGCGTTTGATCAGGAGACAGTAGAAGAATATATCGCTTATTGGGAAGAACTGCTCGCGCGCCGATCTGCCTTCGGCCTGCTGATGGTGCATTCTGCTGAGAAAAACACACGTCCAGAGCGTGCGGTCACACAGCTGTATATGAACTGGTGCAAGATGAACAAGCGGGAAATCGCCCAATATTGTTCAGGCATCGCGGTCGTAATGCAGAATGCAAAGTTGCTTGCTGTCTACAAGCCAGTTACAGCGTTGTCCACTAAAAGAACCTACGGCTGCCCCGGAGGCGCCTTCTCTGGAGAGTCTGAGGCGATAAGGTGGCTGGAGGAGCAATTGACTAAGACACCCTCGGGTACGAAAACCTAATATAGCTGCCCATATTTTGGGGATACACATTTAAGCTTTCTTCACCCTTTTGGGTGGGGAAGGCTTTTTTTATCTAGAAAGATAAGAATCCGCCAACCCCTCACAACCAACGTGTCAGAGTAAGCTTTTTGAAATATAAATGGGGTGTGTTGGATGAAGATAAATAATAATTATTTGAAAGAAGAATTAAACCAAGAAGTTTGTAGAGGAATTAGGTTTTCAAACATTACAGGACGATCTCTAGCCAATGGTTATTTCAAGTGGTCGAAGAGATGATGGAATTCTTATTATTGACTTGCTGAAGTTACCTGATGACCAACCAATCCTAATAGATTTAGGAATAATGCCTGAATTTATATTACCGTTTATCCCGGAAGAGAGAATGCACTAAGCTGGGCATCAAAACCATAGATAGAACACCAAACATGAGCGTAGAAGAACAATTTAGGTTAGTTCGTGAACATTTTAAAATGTAGGGATGACCGAAAGGTATACCTACTCAAAGAAACCATTTCTTTGTCAGGGATGGTTTCTTCATAACTAGAAAAGTACACAGGTATGCCCGTATAATAAATAGGAGCAAGTAATTGGAAGTAGATTGATGATGAGGGGAGAGAAGACATGTTTTTCTTTAAAAAAAATAAAGGCATCACAAAAGAGGAGCTACAGGCCTTGGTTGAAGGCTTGGAGCAGGCTTATATGGATAAGGATGAAGAAGGTTTGAGCAAAAGATTTCATCCAGATAAAAGGGGAATGTCCTTTTTAAATCACTTTCAATTAATGATGACATTTCAAATCTATAATATAAAATCTGAAATTCTCGAATTTGAATTGCTGTCAATGGATGCCACTAAAGCAGTCTTTACATACACTCGGAAGCACATTCATACCTGTATCAACCCCGCCGATGAACGTGAGGAAAAAAGAAATCAAATTATCAGTTATTACGTTGAGGCTGTGAAGGAGAATGGTTCAATTTGGATTACGAGGTACAGCCCTTATAGCACGATTTTTGTAGATAAGAAGGGTGATTTCCTTAGTGGTGTGGATGCGGTCATTCCTCCTGGAGAAGAGATCAATTCAGGCATTGCGCGATTCATCCCGTATTTTCAGCTTGATAGCTATGTACCTGCAACCTTCCATATCTACAGTAACAGTCAATTTATCGGATATTACCCGTTAGGAGAATACCATCGGTACGAACCTTCGCATACGTTCACGATTAATTATTTTGATAAGATAGAGGCATCTTCTGTAGAGAAGCATACAGCGGATTATATCTCCCAAGAGACCTTGTTGACCGCTCAAGTACTGCATCAGACTGATAATAGCTCTATAGTGGAGACGCAGTTGATGAACAATAATGTATTAGAACATGAACTTGTTACCAGCCTGCTTACGAAGGATGGGTTCTATATGATTAGATTTCTGTATGACAAAGGGGAGCCGATCCCGCCAGAGGAGCGAGAAAAGTGGAAGCGTGAGATGGTCACTTTAATAGAAAAAGAGCACAGCAGTTAACACAGAAACTTGCTGTTACAGACAACACGCGAACCGTATCCTAAGTAACGATAAGTTTTTTTGGTAATAATGAGAGAAAAGGAGAGATGGAAATGTCCTATATCGTTGATTTTAAAAATGTGTCTACGGTTGGGTTAGAATCTTCACCTGTAGTAGATGCACTTGCTGGTCTGCGTGCTAATGAGGCCCGTTACTTTATGAACAAATACAAACATGAGTTTACGGTTGTACGAGCCAGCGAAAGTCAGGAGACCCTTGATTATGTGAACCGAATTTTAGAAGAAGAACGCGATATTGAGTTTGCGGCCAAGCCTTTAGAAACATCGCGTTTTCAAGTGGAAAATATTAAATTCGCTTATGTCTTTTATGAGGATGGTCTTGCGGTGAACGTTATGTATACGGTGGATGACCCTAAGAAGCGGGCTGTTGGTTTTAAGCTTTCTGAGGGGATGGAGATCCCAAAGGAGCTAGAAGAGAAGTTTAAGTTTGCTAGGCAGAAGTCCAAGCTAGCCGGAACAATTCGGGGTTCGTTTTTTGTAATTAAAGGAGAGTATTAAGGTTAGCAAAATTGCAACTTAATCAATGAGAGGGCCATCCTGTAAAAGGATGGCCCTAAATCTTGCCGATATAGATAATTTGCGTAGGTTATCTATGGGAATGGACTCTCATTCAAGAGGCCGAATTTATTATATAGGGCAACGAAAACTGGAGTTGCGAGCGTACTTCATAATTATTTTGCATGAATAGCTGAAACGGTAGAATGTACGGTATAAATCCCGTAGAAAAGAGCTGAAGTGGCTGGAACGGTGAAATGTACGGTTCAACTGGTGGATATTCGCCAACATGTGATACGTAGACAGAGTAAACAGCAACATATACTCCATTGATGCAGGGTACTTTTTGGGATGTTAAGCTCTTCCGCCAAGTCGCCCACTGTCTTTGTTTGCTCTTGAATGAACTGCACTGTCTGTTTTTAAATTCTTCGTTATGCCGTTGTCGATGTTCTCCCATGTGAACACACCTCCGTGGACTCATTATCGCCAGTCTGTTAACTACTGTCCACTTTTTATTCTAGCTTCAGTGACTACGTTATTGTCCTTACCGTAAAGGACAAAGAACCGCCTAAGTTGCCAGCGACATGGAAGATGTTGGATGCGGTCAAAAACAATCGAATGATTGAGATTGATATGGAAAAATATTTTGCAGCAGATTCATACTCCTCCTTATTACAAGCCGAAGATATTGCCGACAAATTATCGAAGCTGGCTTCATCAAAATAACCTTATTGGATTGAACCTACCTGAAGCCATCTAAATATAAAGACGAAGCCTATTATGGCTTCGTCTTTTGTAGTCTTGCATACCCTTTTACAAATGAACTATTGGACCGAAAGTACAGTCTCCAGCTCAGGGATATATTCCTTGACCATATTGTTGTCTTCCCACAGTCCTTTAGTCCCAGCTGGGGCTTGACCTTCGGAAACGACTAAGTACGGTTTGATGGTTACGGTATTCGGTATAGTCTTGAAGGGTTCAAAACGAACATTATAAGATTCGCTTAAGGGGTGAGCACCGATGGGCTTCAGTTGAACGCCACGTTCATCCACAATGTCAAATTGAAGAGCGATGACGCCCCCGTTAGCACCCTTATATTTCGAAGGGATAGAAGCGAGCATTTCTTCTACGCTCTGGCCCGGTTTGGTTTTGTACTCAATGGATACCTGCGTTGTGATTGGGGTGATTTCTACCTTACTGATCTGCAAGTTAATGTTATCGTGATGCTTGGTCTCCTCTGAAGTTAGTGCGGTAACAGGCGTTGATTTGGTAACAGGCAGAACGAATTCGAACGGGACATCGTAACCCTTTAACGTTACATTTACAGTCAAGTCAAACTGATCAGGGAACTGGACAGTCTGTGTTGTTGTGCTCGGATCATAATAAGTGTTCAAAACCTGAACCATTATGCTGGAAGCAGTCTCACCATCCATGTGTTCGTAACTCCAGAGCAGAGGTTGACCTTTATAGAGAACCTCAAACTTATCCACCGCGCCTTTATTGGCATCTGAAGGCGGCGAATTGGGCTCCGAAGCCAAACGGTTTCCAGGAGTGGTTAGGTTCATAAGAATTCGGGTTCCGTCAAATAACAACGTTGGGATATTCATGGTCACCTCGCTATGGGTCACGCTTTGGTTTACGTTTGTGATGAAATCCCCGGCTTGTTGAACACCGGGATCTAAGTTTTTTTCGCCCCATAATGAATAGATTTGTCCCAAAACCGGAATTTGCTTGAGTGCACCAGCCATTGCGGGCGATACAAAGCCGGAAGCAAGGACTGTAACTCCAAGAATTGCAGCGGCTGCAGTGGAAATCAACCACTTATTAAAAGTTCTTGATGTATCCATCTTTCTCTGAATGGGGGAAGTGGAATTATCGGTCTCCCTGATGATTTGGTAAGTCTCATTCAGTTTGGAGCGGGCAATATCCGATAACTGAGCGGGAAGTAGGCTTTGGCAGTTCTTTAACTGTTCTTCTAACTTAGTGTTTACCATGTCGCAACTCCATTTCTTGATTGAATTGAGATGAATGCTTTAGCTTTTTGCGGGCGCGATGCAGCCGGGTCTTCACGGCAACCGTAGAAATTTCGAGAATGTCGGAAATTTGACGGATCGGCATGTCCTGTAGGTAATGAAGGTGAATGACAATCCGGAGGTTCTCCTCAAGATGTTGAATGGCATCCCATAATTCGATTTTCTCATAATCCTTGGAAGTGGAAGGGACTTCGGGAAGCTCTCCATAAGGGAGGGCTCTTGAGTTGTTTTTGAGCATTTTATTGCATTCATTAATCAGAATCCGGAAGATCCACGTTTTGAAAAAAGCGGGCTCTCTGAGTGTATGGATGTTCTTAAAGGCTTTAAGCATCGTCTCCTGCAGGGCATCTGCACAATCTTCTTCTTTGTTGACGATGGACCTTGCAGTTCTGTATAAAGGTAACTCTATCTCCTGCATCAACTGCACGAATGCTTCAGGGTCTCCAGCTTTGGCTTTGACGACAATAGGATCTATATGCAAAGATTTACCTGCTTTCTTGACTAGAAGTCTTAGGATGTTCGTAACGTTACTTAAATATTAGATCGGGTAGGTAGCTAGAAGGTTACCACAAACATGATTCCATTCTCCGCATCTCGCAATGCTAGCAAGGGGAGAAATTGGTTTTTTTTCACAAAAAAATCGTCGTTCAAATTCCCTGTCAGGAATCGGACGACGATTTTCAAAAGCTAGTCAGTCAGTTAGTCAATCAATCAGTCAATCAATCAGTCAATCAATCAATGATATAAATGACCCATTCCCCTTGATCGGTTGGCCGAATAGCGTATAGCATTTTTACATTTTCAACGGTCTTTGCGGCCATATCCAAGCGTTGTCCGATTACCGTTATATTCACCTGATGTTCGTTGGGTAACATGGAATCGATGCTTTCGATGTCTGTGAATTTGTACTGATATTGTTCGTCATAATAAGGTTCCATAGCATCTGCTAGTTTTTTGTTTACGAACCCGGATTGGAAAAGTGTGTGGTCATGCTCAACCAAAGCGGTTAGGTTTTTTTCCAGCACTTCAAGCGCGGGGAGATCATACTCTGTCAATTGATCTGAATATGATTTCAGATTTATTGACAATTCTGCTTTAAAGCTGGTTTCATTTGGCTGCTTGGGTTCTGTGTTTTGCGGCTTTTGCGTATTCATCGCTGGACTATGAGTTGGCGTATTTGCTCCTGTGCTCGGCTCCTCGATGGGTTTAACATCCCCTGCACATGCTGCCAGAAAGATTAAAGACATCAAGATGAGCATTCTTGCAATAGTTTTTAACATCTAACCCCACCTTTTTAAGGATATGTTAGTTAGTCGCGAGAAAATATGGAGAAGTTTCAAGGGCTGAATGAAGCCCGAAAAAGCGGATTAAATCGCTAGTTTTTGTGGATCATCTACAGAGTAACGTCCGCTTACCGCAAGCATGATTGTAGAAATAATGACGAGTATGAAACAGAGCACAAATGAATACCGGTACCCAACAACACTAGCTAATAACCCGCCAACAAGACTGCCAATCAGTCTGCCGATCGTGGATGAATTAGAGTAGAGCGTGGATGCATACCCAGGCATGTTTGGAAGCAGATCCTGAATGTAGCTAATGCCAATCGCTGAAATAACGGCAACAAAAAAGGCAAGCAAAATTTGGGCTGCAAGCATTTGCCACATCGCGCCTGAAGTAATGACGACGAGATAATAAGCTCCTCCGAAAATGGCTCCGCACATCATCAGGATTCGGTTACTGTATTTTGCACTAAGTAGTCCCAGCATGATCATAAAAGGAATTTCCAGCGCAGCACAAATACTGCTGACTAAACCGACATCGCTTGTTGTTCCCCCTAGATTGTTGGTAATAAAGAGGGCAGTATTGATGCTACTCGTCCAGTGGGCTACATACATGAGTATCATAATCAGAAAAGGAAGCAGAACATTACGGTTCTGACCCAACCGGAAACTTTTTACTTTTACTTCTGCAGTACTGCTTTTCACTTCTGTATTTGATTTCAGGAATAGCGAAATAAGTAAGGCAACCAGCAGGAATACTCCGATGGTGCCCGAGAAGATCCCCTTAAACCCAACAGCAGCAATTAGCAGAGTACCGATTAAAGGACCTGTAATAAAGCCGAGAGAGAAAGCAGAACGCAAGGTAGAATTTGCAAACGCAGTATCCGTAAAATCGCTCTTATTCACTGCTTCTCTAGCTATGGCGAACAATTGAGGCATCCCTGGTGCACCGAGGGCGGTGAACACAATCATGTAGATGAATAAGATCGTAAAATCCCCAATGAGCAAGTATCCGCTATAAGCCAGAGCATTACAGAGCGTGGAGACAAGGTAAATGTTTCTTCGATTTAAGCCGAGGTCAGAGCGTCTTCCGATTAGTGTACTGATCCATATCCCGGCAATTAACGTGGTGGCCAGAAAAACACCAAACAACCCGACAGATACTCCAAGCTGTTCCGTAAAATAAATGGATAAAAAGGGTGCGCTGAGTGAAATCCCCATCCCCTGCAGTAACATACATAAAAAGAGTAAGCCATAAGAGGGAATCGAAAATAGTGCAGTTAGTCGTTTGAACATGTTGTGAAAGTACTCCTCTATATTTGTTTAGATATTTCATAAAAAAAAGCCGTTGAAATGAATTCCAACGGCTTTTTGTATGCTTGTTTTTTTCAAGACCTTATTCAACATCATAATTGATCAGAAAGAATAAGTCTATACTTTCGGCTGGATTTTATTTACTATTGTGAAGCCGGCAAAACCTAATCAATGGAGTGTTGTTAATGGACGTTACTTGTCATCTCGATAAGGCTGACTTACAGGATTATATTAGTAGGGTTTTTGGCAGCAGTTATTTCGTTGCTCGTGTTTCGCGCATGCATGGCGGCGCACAAAAGGTGGTCTACAAGATTGAGTGCAGTAATGGATTTTCCTGCGTTTTGTATGTGTGGGATCTTTCCATGAATTATTTTAAAGAAGAAAAAGCCAATGAAGATATAAATGAACAATCCTATGGAAGTCATTTATTCGAATTAAATAACAGGTACTTAACACAACATGGAATTCAGACCCCTGCTCTTTATGATCTGAATAAGGCAAGAGATCGTTACTCTTTCGATTATGCTCTGGTTGAATATATAGATGGAAGAATGGCAGAAACCTATTTTCATCATCCCGAGTTACGTGTTCAAGATAAAGTTTTTAAGCGTGTGGGGGAGATGCTTACTGCTATGCATACCCACGAGAGGCATGTTTTTGGGAAAGCAAATGCTAACGAGAGCAGCATGGGGCAATGTCATTTATTACAAATGGAAAATGCGAAAGTACAGCTAGCCTATGCCTCCCAACATATTGAGAAGATCAGGTCTAATCAAAGCAAACTGCTCGATAAGTTGTACGAGCTTGAATCAAAAATTCAACCCAGACAGCAATATGGGTTTATTCACGGGGAACTGGGTCCTGACCATGTTATGGTTAATGATAAACTGGAGCCCTTTTTGATCGATATCGAAGGGGCAATGTTTTATGATATTGAGCATGAACATAGTTTTTTGCAGATGAGATTTGGGGATTTCTATCGGTACTTAAAGAACGATGCTCTGGATTATGATAGGCTGTTATTTTATCAATTCCACCATCATGTCTCCTTAACTTCAGGTGGATTAAAGCTGCTGCATAGAGGATTTCCTGATCAACAATTCGCCCAAGGCCTAGCTGATTATCAATCGGAACGCGCGCTGAGGTTTATCGAAGGATGAACTAAACAAGACGTTTGGATTGATAACCTACTGCATGTCCTCGAAAGTAACCTATTAGCCTTCTTCACCCTTAAGGGTGGAGGAGGTTTTTTCGGTATACAACTACAAGGCATAATAAAAGACCGCATCCACTGAAATTGCTTCCAGAACTGGCGGTCTGATGTCTTCGTTATGAATCAATCTTTATCTGAAGGGTTAGTTAATGAAATTTAACGGTCTTGATGCGAGCCTCTTCTTCATAGCTAAGTGGTTTCGGAGATTGCGGAGTGTGCAGATGGCGCTCCACGGAGTACTCCATTTTCCGGTAGTCCTCATTACCTGTATTCAATGTTGGATTCCAGTTTTCTGTCACCCAATTTTTAAGTTCCTTAAGTCCTGCTAGCATTTCCTCCAGCCTCCTTTGGCGAAGAAACAAAATAGATTTTGTTGTTCTTTGTTTACGCTTTCATTATAATCCTAAACTCCATTTTTTAAAAGGTGTGTCCGTCTGAAAAACACAGATTATTCAGTGAACATTGTGTGTTATTTAGGTTTTGTGCTTCATCTGGAGAGAAGTGTCTCCCTGTAGGAGACATTTTTAACGAAGCTGAAAGGATACTCATTAGTACCACTTTTTTAAATTATTTTACATCCGTATATCCAACAAATACTGCCCTGAAGAAATAAATTTAGGGTGGAGAATTTACAGGATTATTTTCTAATGAATATGGAAAAATAAATGATTATTAGCTGCGAGTTGCACTGAAAACCATTATTTTGCTAATCATAAATAAGATTGGTGGAAATAAATTTTATTTTTCAAAAAATAGAGAAAATAATTTACAAAAGCAAAATATAATGATATTTTGTTTATGTAGAAAAGAAACCGCTCACAACTTAAGGGGGATTAACAATGACACTCACAAAGTTCCACGGAATTATACCTGCCTTTTATGCCTGCTATGACAATCAAGGAAATATTTCGGAATCCCGGACGCATGCTTTATGTGATTATTTATTTGAAAAAGGAGTTCAAGGTGTATATGTGGGAGGCAGCTCAGGAGAATGTATTTACCAGAGTCTCGACGAACGCAAAGCGGTACTAAGCTACGTAGCTAGTAACCTGAAAGGTAAAATGACACTGATTGCCCACGTGGGTGCCCCTTCCACTAGAGATAGTATTGAGTTAGCGAAACATGCTGCAACCTTAGGATACGATGCATTATCCGCAATCCCGCCTATATATTTCAAGTTACCTGATAGTGCAGTCTATAAATATTGGAGCGAGATTATGGAGGCAACCCCTCTAAGCTTCATCATCTACAACATTCCTCAGACTACTGGATATACACTGACTCCGTCCCTATTTGAGAAGCTGCTTGCGAACAAAAAGGTGATTGGTGTGAAGAACTCCTCCATGCCGACTATGGATATTGAAAGATTCAAAAGAGTGGGTGGAAAAGATGTAGTGGTATTTAATGGACCGGATGAACAATATGTTGCGGGAAGAATCATGGGAGCGGATGCGGGAATCGGTGGAACCTATGCGGTTATGCCTGAGCTGTTCCTGCAAGCAAATGAATTTGTTAAGGCTGGTAAGTTCGAAGAAGCTGGACAAATTCAAAGCGATATCAACGATATTATCATCGCCCTTTGTTCGCTGAAAGGTGCCATGTATGCCGGAATAAAAGAGATTCTAAAATTAAGAGGCGTAAATATTGGTAGCGTAAGAGCACCGCTTGAGGCAGTAGCCGCTGAAGATGCTGGTCCGATCGCAGACATTATGAAATTGATTGATCAAGCTATTGAAAGATATTGCGGTTAAGACAAATGAAGAAATCCATCGTATGCTTTGGCGATTCTAATACTTGGGGCTACGACGCAGAGACAGACCGCAGATTTAAGGATGATATTCGTTGGACGGGAATTCTTCATACAGAATTGGGTGACGCCTACCGTATGATCGAAGAAGGGCTTCCGGGCAGAACAAGTGTCAGTGAGGACCCTCTATTTGAAGGACTTTCTGGAATTTCCTATATCTATCCCTGCCTGATGTCACATTCGCCATTAGACTTGGTTGTGATCATGCTTGGGACCAATGATACCAAAGAAAGGTTTGGATTAACTTCTTATAACATCGCACAAGGTATTGTTAGGCTGGCTCTTAAAGCTAAAGGTAGCGGTGCAGGACCTGAGGGGAAGGCTCCAGAGGTTCTAGTAATCGCGCCCCCTCCGATTGGAGCAGAGTATATTCATACCCCTATTGGCAAACCAATGGGTAGCGGATGTAGTGAGAAGTCTATGGAGCTCGCTGAGCATCTTGCAGCTTTGCTAACGGGAACTGGTATCCACTTTGTAGATTCCAGAGACCATGTATCGATGAATGAAATTGATTATATGCATCTTGATCCGCAAGGACATCGCAGCATGGCCGATTTAGTGCAATACCATGCCAAACGGATTTTAAATTAAAGGTTCTATGCTTTCGAAGCGAGTTTTGTACGTAGCGATTCAGAGAAGGTAATGCTCACAAAACTTTAAGCGTATGCTTTCGATGCGAGTTTTGTACGTAGCGATTCAGAGAAGGTAATGCTCACAAAACTTTTAGGGAGGTTTATAAATGAAGAAAAAACGTTTACTCTCGGCAATGCTTGCGCTAATGGTGATTATTTCTTTAATTTCAGGTTGCTCAGGTAACAATGCTGCGAGCTCTAATACATCCGATAATTCTTCTGCGTCTGGGAAGGAAAAAGTGGCGATCAGAGTATGGCTGACTCCACAGTGGAAGGGTGTTGTGGATGCCACGGAGGCAGGTGCGGACTATGATAGCTTCCTAAAGCACGCCGCTGAGAAATTCAAAGCACAATATGATAAATACGATGCAGATATTCAAATAGAGGTCATTGCTGGAGATCAGCGCGATCAATTGCTTAACGTTAACTTAAGCGGAGGAACACCTCCAGATGTGTTCTTTGAGAGTGTATTCCCGATGGGGGATTACGTTCACCGTGGAGCATTGGTTCCTTTGACCGACATCATTGATGAAGACGCGAAAAGCGATATTGCTCAAAACTACTGGGACGCTGTAACGTTCGGAGAAGATATTTATTTCTATCCATTCCAGCACAACCCAGGCACCTTGGTTTACAACGCGGACATGTTTAAAGCAGCAGGCTTGGAAAAGTTTGTGGGTGAAGAATCCGAAATCAAAACTTGGAACTTGGATGAATATCAACAAATTCTTGAGGGTCTCAAAAACAATCTGCCGAAGGATAAGTATTCCAATGCATATCCAATGGCATTATTCGCTGTAAATAATCAGGGCGATACATGGAACCTTGCCTATATGAGAATGTTCGGCAATAAGTTCTTTGATGATCAAGGCAACATTGTCCTGAATGATGAGAACGGAGTTAAAGCTGCAACTTGGCTGAAAAACCTATATGACGGCGGATATACAAATCCAGGCGCAGAATCTGTTTCTTCTAATGATGCCAATGCTATGTTCCAAAATCAGCAATTAGCGATCAGTTTCACTAACCCAATTCTGTTTAATGGTACGAAAGCAAATATGGCGGACGGTACGGCAGCGAAATTCGATATGAGACTTGCTAATATTCCGTCGGAAAGCGGAGATCCTCTATCCTTTACTTATGTAGTAGGCGCTAGTGTATTCAAGTCCAAAGATGCTAAGAAGACTGAAGTAGCTAAGGATTTCGTGAAGTTCTTCTCAAGCGATCCTGAGTTAGTTAAATCCTCTAAGAATGGTATTCCTGTAAGAAGTTCTGTAGCCGAAGCGCTTAAAGCGGAGAATCCACTGTTTGCAGCTTACGATGCCAACTCTAAATATTTGTTCAACTTCACAGGCAACGTTCCAGGATACAGCCAATTAAGAGAGGTCTTATATCCAGAGCTACAAGCACTTTACATGGGAGCTAAGACACCGGAACAGTTTGTGCAAGATTATCAGGCAAGTGGCAACAAGGTGATTGAGACCAATAAAGCTGGCTCTGTAATTTTCCAATAATCTAAGACCAGATAAACAATACACGATTGACAGCCTTTAGGGTCTGAAGAGACTCTAGGGCTGTTAATTAGAAAGGTAAACGATATGAAACTACGTAGTAATTACCTAAAAGAGAATATTACAGGTTATCTGTTTATTTTACCTCAGATGATAGTATTCTTAGCCTTTCTTGTCTATCCGATCTTAGAAGGGATGCGGCTGAGTCTATACCAGATTAATTATGACAGCGAGAAGTTTGTGGGTTTTGCCAATTACACCACATTGTTTAATGATCCGGTATTTTTTAAGGCTACCATCAACACCGTTGTGTTCGTAATATTTATCGTTCTACTTACAGTGGGGTTTGCATTGTTCGTAGCCTCTGCGGTATTTGATAAGAATGCTAAGTACGTTTCCTTTATTAGAGGAAGTTATTATATCCCGGTAATGGTGTCCATGGTGGTTATGAGTATGGTCTGGAGCTTTTTGCTGAATCCGGCTAACGGACTTATCTCTTATCTATATAAAGACATGGGACTAGGGACGATTAATCTGCTGGGAAATCCAAAGACGGTTCTGCCAGTCGTGATATTTGTAACCTTCGCAACTAACGTGGGCCAGGCAATTATTCTGTATATAGCTGCGATGATTGGTGTCTCGAAAGAGCTTTTTGAAGCAGCAGAAATCGATGGTGCTAGCAGATGGCAAGTGATTACAAAGATCCTGATTCCTTCGGTAGGACCTACAACAACTTATATTACGATTATCAATATTATTGCCGTATTAAAAATCTTTGTAGTTATTCAGTTATTGACCGGTGGCGGACCGAACAATTCCTCCGTAACGCTGATGTACTACCTTTATAATAATGCCTTTAAATATAACCAACTCGGTGTAGCTTCTGCGGTAGGGGTTATCATGTTCGTGATTACATTGATATTGTCTGTGCCACAGCTACGAAGCATGATTAAGGTGAAGTGAGGGGGAATACAACATGTCGAAGATTAAAAACAAGAAAAAGAGAGAGAAGTTTGATGTGATATCGAATGTGATCATTATCCTCTTCGCACTCCTTAATCTTTTTCCACTATATTGGTTATTCACAAGTTCACTTAAAAACAGCTCGGATGTTGTGAAGATGCCTCCAGACTGGTGGCCCAAATCGATTACATTCTCCAACTATGTGGATGTATTTCAGAACCAGCCGGCTTTAAGATGGACGTTTAATAGTATTTATGTATCTGGTATTTCTACTATTTTGGTTATTGTTGTAGGCTCTATGGCCGCCTATGCGTTCTCAAAGATTAATTTTAAAGGTAAAAATATAATCTTCATTATCTTTATATCAAGTTTGATGATTCCTAAAGAAATTATGATAGTACCCTTATTCCGGATCACCCAACAATTTGGAATGGTAAATAGTTATAACGGTATGATTTGGCCGAACGTGGCGGGTGCATTTGGAGTGTTCCTATTAAAGGGATTCTTCGATTTAACCCCTAATGCCTTAAGAGAAGCCGGGAGAATAGATGGTGCAAATGAATGGAGAATCTTCACGCGCATCATGTTGCCTATTGTCAAACCTGGTATTGGAGCCTTATTTATTCTGAATTTCGTGCAAGTCTGGAATGATTATTTGTGGCAGCTGGTTATAGGCCAAGAGAACAAAATGAAAACATTAATGGTTGGTACTGCGACCTTAATGCAGGATTTGAATCCTAATTTCGCTTATAAAATGGCCGGAGCTACCATCGCTGCAATTCCGATGTTGCTAGTGTTCATGTTATTCCAACGGTTCTTCACCAATGGGATTACGGCAGGAGCAGTTAAAGAATAAATAAAAATGTGGAGTGGGTTACTGATGAATACTGAAAATAATGTACTTAAAAAAATAAAACATAAACTAGTCGTCTCCAGTCAAGCCTTACCAGAAGAACCGCTGCATAGCCCGTTTATTATGGGGAGAATGGCTTATGCTGCTTACTTAGGCGGGGCTTCTGGAATTCGGGCAAACAGCGTAGCGGATATTCAAGAAATCAAAAAGCAAGTGAATCTGCCGATCATTGGGATAATCAAAAAGGTGTATGAAGGCTCTGAAGTCTTTATTACACCCACTCAAAAGGAAGTCGATGAGCTGTACCGCGAAGGGGTAGATATCATTGCTATGGATGCTACAGACCGTATTCGCCCGGACGGATCTACTATTTCTGAACTTTTTCCACTTTTAAAAGAGACCTATAAAGATCAACTGTTTATGGCGGATTGTTCTACATTTGCGGAAGCTGCGAAGGCTGTTGAGCTGGGATTTGATCTGATAGGAACTACCTTGAGCGGTTATACCGAGGCCACTAAAGGCCGCAACTTGCCAGATTTTGAATTGGTTCAGCAAATCGTCAACAACTTCTCTGTTCCCGTTATAGCTGAAGGTGGGGTTTCCACTCCTGAAGAATTAAAGACCATGTTTGATTTAGGTGTGTATTCAGCAGTGGTTGGCTCTGCGATCACGAGACCGATGGAGATTACGAAACGGTTTGTGAACGCTATTCAGTAGAACACCAGAGAGGGTAGATGGGAATGAGAATTGTAGCCGTAGATATTGGCGGTACCAATACCAAGATGTGTATATGCGATAAACAGGGGAATGTACATGACTTCAAGGAGTATACAACAGAAAGCTACTTGGGGGGACCCCATGTAATCTCGAGAATGCTGGAAAAGATTGCAGAATACGATCATTTTGATGCCATTGCCATAAGCACCGCGGGCCAAGTTAATGCAGAAGAAGGATTTATTGTCTATGCTAACGAAAATATACCTAGATATACTGGAATGAAAATTAAGGATATTGTCACCCATCATTTTCATAAACCTGTTATGGTAGAGAACGATGTGAATTCAGCAGCATTAGGCGAAGCTTATTATGGAGCTGCTCAGAGCTTTAACAATTTCTTATGTCTAACCTTTGGCACAGGCATTGGCGGTGCGATCGTCATTAATCGTCAAATCTATAAAGGGGCTAATGGGGTAGCGGCTGAATTTGGCCATATCTTTACTCACCCATTGTCGGCCCCATCCGGAGTAGAAGGACTGCCGTATTATGAGAAATACGCTTCAACTACAGCTTTAGTGAAGATGGCTCAGCTGGCAGATCCCGAATGCACGGACGGAAAAGCTTTATTTGATAAAATACAGAGCGGAAATGAGCAGCTTGAACGTATTTTAGATCTATGGATTACTGAAGTGGCTGTGGGTTTAGCCTCTATCACACATATCTTCAATCCATCCGCGATTATTATTGGTGGCGGCGTAATGGAACAAGAAGATTTGGTTCGAAGGGTAGAAGAACGCACGAAGTCTTTGATTATGGAAAGCTTTGCGGGAGTGAGAATTGTTAAAGCCTCATTAGGGAATAAGGCAGGTCTGCTGGGAGCTTCCTCCTTATTCGTACATTAATTTATTGAAAAGGAGGGGCTTTTTTGCGGACAATCAGTATTTTTTCTTCAATTCATTCTAAATACAATAATTTGACGAATACGGAGAAGAAGGTAGCGGACTACGTACTGGAGAATACGAGAAGTGTAGTCTACATGTCGATTACTGATCTTGCAGATGCATGTGATGTTGGGGAATCAAGTATATTTCGATTTTGCAAATCTTTAAGTTATAAAGGGTATCAAGAGTTCAAGATCGCATTGGCACATAGCATCACTGTGGAGAATGAGATCCCGCAGCTTACCGATCAAATTCTGATGGATGATACGATTGAAGCTGTTGCTTCTAAAGTGCTGACCACGAATGTAAGTGCACTCAACGAGACCTATAATTTAATTGATATACAGAAGATCAGTGAGGCCATTGAGTATTTGATTAATGCAGAACGTGTATTGTTTTTCGGTGTGGGCTCTTCTCTAGTCACAGCTATGGAAGCCAAGATTAAATTTATGCGCATTACGAACAAAACGGAATGTTTAATGGATTCACATCTGCAGATGATGTCGGCAGCGTTGATGTCTAACCGGGATGTCGCTGTTGTGATTTCTTATTCCGGCTCGACCAAGGATAGCATTGAGGTTGCGAGAAAAGCAAAGGAACGAGGAGCCAAAGTAATATCCATTACCAGGTTTGAAAAGTCACCGTTAACCTCGTACTCCGATCTGACCCTGCTATGTGGTGCTAATGAAGGACCGCTGCAAGGGGGTTCATTATCTGCAAAGATATCGCAGCTCTATCTGCTTGATATTTTATATGTAGAATATTTCAAGAAGACTAGTGAGCAATCCATAATCAATAAAGAAACTACAGCTTCAGCAGTCAGTGAGAAACTGGTTTAGCACATTAAGATGTGAGGGGAATGGGAAGTTATGATCTTAGGTTCTTTGTCATCTTGGGAAGAGCATATCAAGTATGAGAATCCTGTCATTGTTGAGGCTATTGAGGAATTGAAAGTAATCTTACAACATGATCCTGATCTTGGGCGAATCGAAATCCGCGGGAACGAAATGTATGCTTCGATTATGGCTTTGGAGGCAAAATCGCTGGAGGAACAAGCCGCAGAGAAGCATGAGACTTATATTGATGTGCATTATCTGATCGAAGGTGAAGAAACGATTGGCTGGGCACCCCTGCAAGAAGGGATCGAGCCCATTAAGCCTTACGATGCCGAAGGAGAATATGCGCTTTATCCCCCATCAGCAGATGAAATATTGTTATCTTTGAAGCCTGGAATGTTCGCGGTCTTTTTCCCTCATGATGTTCACAGACCGGGTATGGGTCAACCGGGGCAGCAGATTAAAAAAGCTGTCATTAAAATCCACACAAATCTACTAACTCCATAACATAGAGATTGAGGCTGGTAGTGGAACCATTCCGCTGTCAGCTTTTTTTGCGTCGCTTCTATTTACTTATATCTAAATTTATAAATATACAAAATATAAAGATTGGTGGTAAACTTAACATGCCTAAAGCTTTTTTTGTAGAGCTTAAGGATTTTTTTGCATGCACATTTATGAGTGAGCAAAGAATATTACAGAGAATTACACTATAGAAAGAATAATGGAGGCAGGAGAGTTAAATGAAGAATAAAGGTCTAAAGAGAATGTTGTTGTTATCTATGATGGTTGTTGTCATCGCTGCACTTGCAGTCGGTTGTGGTTCGAAAAATAATACAAATACAGAATCGTCAGAGGGAGCTGCTCCAGAGGCTGCAAAAGAAGTTACCTCCTTGTCGCTCGGTTTATTACCCTCGATTGATGCTATTCCTTTTATCATCGCACATGAACAAGGTTTCGATAAAAACCACGGTGTGGATCTGGACATCCAGACGTTTAAAAGCGCCAAAGATCGGGATGTAGCTTTTCAAGCAGGCAAGCTGGATGGTCTAAGTGCTGACCTGGTTGCGATCTCCATTTACAATGAGGCTGGACTGGATGTGAAGATCACCAGTACAACTTTTGGGGAATTTGATTTGCTGACTGGAAATGAATCGATCCAGGATGTGAAGGGTTTGAAGGGGAAAACCGTGATTTTGTCCAAAAATACCTCCACACAATATACAGTGGCCATGATGCTGAAACAAGCAGGTCTGACCGAAGCTGATATTACAGTGACAGAGGTTCCACAGATTCCGACCCGTTTAGAATTGCTTAAGAATAATAAGGCGGATGCGGCAATTTTGCCAGAACCTTTTGTAACGATGGGCAAAACCTCAGGCCTGCGTGTACTGAGCTCAACGCTAACTGCGGGAGTAAATCCGTTCGTATTAGCTTTCCCGCAAACTGCAATTGATGCCAAAGCAGAAGCTATCCGCAGTATGTATGCTGCATATGATGAAGCAGTAGCTTATATGAAATCCCATGAGCAATCTGAATATATCGATCTTGTAATCAAAGAAGTAGGATATCCAGAGACATTAAAAGATGAGATCAAAGTACCGGATTATGTACCAGCTTATCAAGTGGATGTGAAGGAAGTAGAGGCTGCATTTGCTTGGGCACGGGAAAAAGGTTTGCTCAGCAAAAATATCTCGGCTGAAGATGTGATTTCTGATGTCCAATTCAAGAAATAAAGGACTCGTCATAAAGGATCTGAAAGTAGAATATAAGAGCGGACAATTAGCCTTAGGTCAGGTGGATTTATCTTTGCCGGAACATGGGATCTACACCATTATCGGACCCTCTGGCAGCGGGAAATCAACCTTATTACGGGCGATTGCGGGCTTGCTGCCTAGCTATCAGGGACAAATTCTTTTTAATGAGAAATCTGTACATGAGAAAGAAACGTTAATCGGGCTGGTGCCGCAGAACTACGGGCTTCTTCCTTGGAAGACTGTACATGATAATATTCAGATAGCGATGAAGATTACGCATACGGCAAGTTCATCCAAGCAAGAACGGGAGACGCAGATTAAGCAGTGGCTTTCGTCGATGGGGATCTCTGATTTAGCAGAACGTTATCCCTTATCCCTCAGTGGAGGCCAGCAGCAAAGAGTAGCGATTGCCAGAGCTTTTGCCATTTTGCCTACTATTCTGTTGCTGGACGAGCCATTCTCTGCACTCGATGCGATAACAAGGGAAACACTGCAGGTCCTCTTTTTAGAGAACTGGCTGGCTAACCCAACGACTACGTTATTTGTCACTCATGATGTGGAAGAAGCGATTCTGCTGGGGCAAAAGATTATCGTCATGCCGTCCAACAAAGAAACTACGCCTGAAATTATTGATAATCATTTGGTGTTTCATATGAGGCATGAGGATAAGCGGGACAGTGTGGATTTCTTTGAGCAGACTAAGCGGATTAGAAAGGTAATGCAGGAGATATGGTAAACAAACGTCGACTTCATCATCTAGTAAGGCTTCTATTTGTATTTGTCTGTATGAATGTAGTCTGGTATATCGCATTTTTACTTATGAACTATTCGATTCTGCCAAGTCCCTTTGCTGTATATAAGGCGATGTTTCAGTTAGGGGCGCAGGATATTGCTATAAATGTAGGGTATAGCTTGTTCAGAATTTTTGCAGGTGTGGTACTGGCGTTAATTATTGGACTGCTTATAGGTCTTCTAATGGGACGTTCATTGACCTGGAACAAACTGCTGGACCCTGTGGTTTACTTGACCTATCCTGTTCCCAAAATTGCCCTGCTTCCAGTAGTGATGCTGTTCTTCGGGCTTGGGGAGACGTCCAAAATCCTAATGATCATGCTGATTTTATTGTTTCAGATCATCATTTCGGTAAGGGATGGGGTTAAGGCTATTCCGGACAATACCTATGATGTCTTAACTAGTATAGGTGCCAGCGCTGTGCAGAAGTTCTGGCATGTGACACTGCCGGGTGCATTGTCAGTAATTCTGAGTACGATTCGTATTTCGCTTGGAACGGCGATATCTGTACTGTTTTTTACGGAGATCTATGGAACAGAGCATGGTATGGGCTTTTTCATCATGGATGCGTGGTTAAGATTAGATTATCCGGAGATGTATGCTGGAATTATGTTGTTCAGCTTGGTCGGTTTTATTCTCTTCTTGCTTGTTGATTTTCTTGATTACAAGTTTATGAAGTGGCGGAACTAAATTTAGTTGGAGATTGAACTATAGCTTTCCTTTGCCTGAGTTTAGGCAAGGGGGAGCTTTTTTTATATGATTTTTTGGGGGCAATACAATTAATTTTAGTTTCATTATTATTTGAATGGAAAAATAAAACAGTAAAATAAATGAAGAAAAAAATGAAAATTAAACTTACTTAGGGCTGTAAACCCCCGTTTATTTTAGAAAAATATAAAAATGGTGAGATGAAAAGAGGGAATTTGTTTTAAAAAAACTAATAAATCTCTTGATTTCTTGCAAATCTATTGGAAATTATATTCATAAAAGTATAAAAAGGTTTAGTTTAATTTATTTACAACCAGATTTTAGTATGGTATTTTATCAATGGAAACGTATTCATTTAGGTTTTGTGAAATGATTTTAAGTTTTTACGAATGGAAGGATCTGTTCACTTCATAAAAATGAAAACGCTAATAAAAGGTTGGAGGGAATTATCTTTGAATAAATATGGACGGAAGCTATGGCTTACGGTGCTGATTTTCGTGATTGTGATTGGCGGGCTGACGTATTATTGGGCTTCTAAGGGCGAAAACCCAGCAACACTGTCTCAGGAGTCTGCCAAAGAAGCAACGGGTGAAGCGGGAAAGGAAACTCTTCCAACGGCGACAGCAGCTAACACAAGTAGTGGAACCGCATATACGTTGACTGTGGATACGGGGAATCCGGGAGCTAAGATCAGCCCGATGTTGTACGGAGCCTTTTTCGAAGAGATTAATCATGCGGGAGATGGAGGGCTATATGCAGAGCTGATTTCCAATCGTTCCTTTGAGGATAGTTCGGTCACACTGTTCAATTGGTGGATGGATGAAAAAGGAGGGAGTAAAGGGAAGCTTGCTCTGACCAGCACTAAGCTTTTGAACGATGCTCAGACCCAGGCAATGGCTTTAACAGTATCATCAGCTGCCGAGGGTGGTTCGGTATCTGCTGTGAATAATGGTTACTGGGGGATTGCTTTGACGAAGGAGGCCAGTTACAAGTTGTCTTTCTATGCGCGGCCAGAGCCAGGGGACAATATGCCACTGCGTATAACGTTAGAGAGCCCAGATGGCAATGAGCTATATGCAGAACAGACCGTTGATAAGTTAAAAGAAGGATGGCATCCATATACATACACACTGACTTCTACAGGTACTGTAGCAAACGCACGAATTGTAATCTCTGCTGCCAATGTAGGGACTGTTTATCTCGATATGGTGTCTTTGTTTCCTGAGACTTGGAACAACAGGGAGAATGGGCTTCGCATCGATTTGGCTGAAAAGGTAGCTGCGATGAAACCCGCATTCGTTCGTTTTCCGGGGGGATGTTTTGTGGAAGGGAAAACGCCAACTGATGCTTATCAATGGAAGAACACCATTGGTCCGATTGAAACGCGTCCCGGTCATAAGGGATATTGGGATTACCGCTCCTCAGATGGGCTGGGCTTCCACGAATATCTGCAATGGGCCGAAGATCTGAAAGCGGAACCATTATATGTAGCTTATATCGGGATTTCACATAACGGAGATCCTATAGCCAAGCAGAATACCGTTCCAGTCAGTGAAATTCAGCCATGGATACAAGATGCGCTGGACGCCATTGAATATGCAAACGGACCGGTTACTAGCAAATGGGGGGCACAAAGAGCCGCTAATGGTCATCCGGAGCCTTTTAATATGAAATATGTAGAGATTGGTAACGAAAACAATTTCCAGATGAGTGAATATATTAAGCGTTATGGCTTGTTTTATAAAGCAATTAAAGAGAAGTATCCAGAGATTCATCTCATTGCCAATGCGGCAGTTGAAGGTGAGCCTATCGAGATGGTTGATGAGCATTACTATGAAACCACTGAATGGTTCCTCAGCAACTCGAACAGATACGATACTTATGACCGGAGTGGTCCTGAGATTTATGTTGGTGAGTATGCGGTAACCAAGGGTGCCGGAGAAGGCAATCTGAACGCTGCAATCGGCGAGGCCGCTTTTATGATGGGCATGGAACGGAATTCTGATATCGTAAAAATGTCCTCTTATGCCCCGTTGTTTGTGAATACGAAGGATCGTACTTGGAACCCGGACGCTATTGTGTTTGATTCATCGACTAGCTACGGAACACCTTCTTATCATGTGCAGCAGATGTTCGGAAGCAATAAGGGGGATGTAGTTCTTCCAACCTCACTTGTGGCTCTAGGTCAAGAAGAAACCTCCGGTAAGCAATCCATTCAAGGTGGAATTGGTTTGGGGACTTGGGCCACCCAGGTAGAGTACAGCGATGTACGAGTAGCGAAAGGTGATGACGTTCTTTTTGAAGATCATTTCAAGAAGGATTCCGGAGCCTGGACTCTAAACAATGGGGACTGGGAACAATCCAAGGGTACTTTTAAGCAGACTTCTAATGATATTGATATTCGTGCAGTTGCCGGTGAGACTTCATGGAGTGATTATACACTTTCTCTTAAGGCGAAAAAGACTGGCGGAGCAGAAGGCATGCTCATTATGTTCGGCTCTAAAGATGAAGGTAACTTCTATTGGTGGAATCTTGGCGGCTGGGGAAATACGCAGAGCGCGATTGAAAAATCAGTAGGTGGAACAAGAGCAGTCATCGGAAGAACGGTTCCTGTAAGGATTGAGACTGGGAAATTGTACGATATTCGCATTGAATTATCAGGTGCTAATATCCGGCTCTATCTCGACGATGAGCTTATACAAGAGGTGAACGATGAAAGTCCAGCAGGGCCGCTGTTCCAAACTGCGAGCCGTGATCTTGCCACAGGTGAGCTGATCGTTAAAGTCGTTAATGCGGGTGACACTGCTCAGCGCACGGATGTTTCTTTTGCCGGACTTGCCACATCAAGTCTGGAAGGAACAGCTACCGTACTTCAGTCGGACGATTTAAATGCTGAGAATAGCTTCGCTGAACCTGACAAGGTGGCACCTGTAACTCAAAAGGTAAGTGTAGACAAAGGTAGTCTGGAGTTTGAATTCCCGAAATATTCCGTGACCGTGTTAAGACTAAAGGAAGGGGGGAAATAGCCGGTCACGGAGGGAGGTTCACTCCTTCACTATAAACAAGCATTTATTTGTTCAATTTAAGAGGGAGGTTAGGTTATGATTTCGCAAAGAAAAACGAGCAGTTTAGTCGTATGTATGGTAATGGTTTTTGTGCTTATTCTGTCAGCCTGTAGCAGCGCTGGAAGCTCAACGACGAATCAAAATGCAGCTAACAACGGTAAAACGAACACTGAAAAAACTAATAATGCTAGTGAGCCAACCAATGCAACAGCTACTGAGGGCACGGAAGCAGCAGATCCTGCCAACGACCTGCCAAGCAAAGATATTCAAGGTGAGGTTACCGTTTGGGCCTTTAATGAAAAAGTGTTCGAGGAAGTCGGCGCTGCATTTATGGCTGAATATCCTGGAATCAAGCTGAAGACGGTAGTTATGCCCTTTGGCGACCTGCATGACAAGCTGCAAACGACAATCGCCGCAGGTAGTGGAGCGCCGGATGTAGCTGAAGTAGAAATGTACCAGTTGAACCGTTATATGGCGGGCAATGTGCTGGAGAATCTTTTGGAAGAGCCTTATAACGCTGGAAAATATAAAGATCTGGTTGCTCCATATAACTGGGAACGTTGGATGACACCAGACAGCTCACAGCTGCTTGGTATGCCTTGGGATATGACACCGGGGGTTTATTACTACCGTGCAGACATTTTTGAAGAGCTTGGATTGCCAAGTGATCCTGCTGAGCTTGGTGAATACATGCAAGATGAAGAGAATCTCTTGAACCTGGCTCAAATTTTGAAAGCTAACGGTAAATATTTCATGGAGTGGAGCGATGGCCCGATCGTATGGGCAGGAGATGAAGTCGGCTACTTTGATAAGGATATGAACTGGACACGTAATACGGACAAAATGGTGAAAGTTCTTGATATTACAAAACGTGGACAACAGCTGGGCTGGGCACCTCATATCGGTTATGGCTCAGACGAAGGTAAACAGCTAGTTCTGAAAGGTGATTTAGTTGGTGTCGTATCGGGTTCATTTGGAGCGCGCGGACTTCAGGAAACATTCCCTGAGCTTGCCGGAAAATGGAAGGTAACCCGTTTGCCAATAGGAATTAACGTGGGAATGGGCGGCTCAAGCTTTGTTATTCCTTCGCAAAGCAAAAATAAAGAAGCGGCATGGGCTTACATTCAGTGGAGCATGAGAAGTGAAAATGCTTGGAAAATTTGGACAAAACATTCCATTCAGCCGGGTTACAAGGATATTTCCAGTCTTGATTGGTACGCAAACACTAAAAATGAATATCTGGGTGGGCAAGAGGAATTTAAACTATATGAGCAATTAAGCAACGATATTCCAGTCAAACACCTTACACCAGTAGATAACAAGGGCTGGGAAATCTTTATAGCGGCGATCGGTGATGCACTGGCTAAGAACACAGATTCCAAGACGGCTATTCAAAAAATTGGTGATGATGTCTTGAAGCAAGCTTCCAAAGAAATTGCTGCCTTTAAAAAGGCAATGGGAATGCAGCCGTAAGGAAATCTAATAACAGGAGGGGCAGCCTGCAATTGCCAGAGCTGCCCTGCTTGTATTCACTTAAGTCCGAGAGGCCCGTAAAGATGGGAGGAGACCGATGCGTGTTACGCATACTGCGAAAATATAAGATTAGTTTGTTGTTACTGGTACTTTTAGGAGTCTCCCTAGTGTGGTGGAATCAATCACGAGGGTTTGATAATTCAGCGATGGAGGGCATCCCCGTTTATGCGGATGTTGATGAAAGCTCTATTTTAGAAAGCGATAGTGTGAATTCAAAACTCGAAGCCTCTTACTTAAGCTATTACGAGGAAAAACAGCAGGATGGAGCAAAGGACTCATCGGATTTTACGCTTGCTATTCCTTCGGCGGATTATACGGCCATTAGTGCTGAAGGTACAGAGGTAATGACGGATCTTGGTGGAAAACCCGGCAAGGTACTAGCGCTTAAAGCAGAGGATAGCTGGGTGGAATATACATTTACGGTTCCGGCAGATGGGTTATATCAGATGGGGATGGAGTATTATGCCCTTCCTGGTAAACGATCCTCGATCATTCGAAGCGTAAAGATTGATGGGGAGTATTTATTCTCTCAAGTAAAAAAAATGGAATTCCAGCGGATGTGGAAGGAAAGTGCAGAGCCATGGCTGGACAATCAAGGGAATGAATTTAATCCCAAGCGGGAAGAGGTAACAGGCTGGCAATATCGGGAGTTTCGAGATGCCGAGGCCAGAACTGCGGATCCCTTTCGCTTTTATCTGACCAAAGGGGAGCATACGGTGAAGCTGGAAGCCATCCGGGAACCGGCTGCACTTAGTGAACTGAGAATATTTTCTCCAGAACCGCTCCCGACTTATGCGGAAGTGAAGCAGGAGTATGAGAATAAGGGTTACAAGCCTGTTCAGAATCAAGTGATCAAAATTCAGGCAGAAGAATCCTCCCTTCGTTCAGATCCAACGCTGAAGCGGATCGAGGACCGGGAGCCACTCACCGAACCTTTTAACAAAGATGCTATTGTGCTTAATAGTTTTGGGGGTGTCGGGTGGCGTACGGGTGGACAATGGGCGGAATGGAATTTCGAGATTCCTGAGTCAGGGCTCTACAATATCGCAATTCGTTACGGCCAGTGGTTCCTAAACGGGATACCGGTGGAACGCCGGATTATGATTGATGGCGAGGTACCGTTCCAAGAGCTGAATGCCTTGAAATTCCCTTACAAAGCGGAATGGCAAGTAAACAAGCTGGGGAATGAGGACGGAGAATACTTCTTTTATCTCGAACAAGGCAAGCATACGTTGCGGATGGAAGTTCAAGTATCGGGTGTAGGCGGAATGATTGAAGCTGTGCTGAACACTACACATAAAATGTCTCTTTTGGGACGTGAAATCACGCAGGTAACGGGAACGAACCCCGATCCAAACGGGGATTGGCAGCTGGAGCAGAACATTCCTAATCTTGTGCCACGTTTACATTTGATGGCGCGGACGTTGGATGATGCCGTGCAGGATATGTATGCTTTTGGCGTTGCGGATGGAAGCTCTGAGCTGAGTACGCTTTATGAAGCACGTGATCGGTTCCTGGAAATGGCGAAGGATACCTCAAGTATTCCAGGTCGTCTTCAGCAATTTACGGATCTGCAGTCATCGCTTGGCTTATGGGTCAACGGATTAATGAAGCAGAGTATTGTAATGGACTATATTGAAGTGAAGTCGGAAGATCAGCCATGGCCTAAAGACGCGGCTCCTTGGTATACCCGTGTAGGGACGATGACGTATGACTTCTTTAGTTCTTTTACAAAGGATTACAGCGGCATAGGAAATACGTACAAAAATGAAAAGGTGCTGGATGTCTGGATCTCTCGTGGACGTGATTGGGCGGAGATCATTAAGCAAATGGTGGATGAGGACTTTACACCAAACACGGGCATCAAGGTGAACGTCAATATTATTCCTACGCTTGCAGCGGATCAGAAGCAGATTCTGTTATTAGCCAATACTGCCGGACTTGCTCCCGATGTGGCACTGGGGGTTGAGGGTGAAGTGCCGATTGACTTCGCGGTGCGGAATTCACTCGTGAATCTGAATGAATTCTCGGATTATCAAGAGGTTGCTGAACGTTTCAGAGCGGGCGCACTGATTCCTTATAAGTATGATAACGGAGACTTCGCATTGCCGGAGAATCAGAACTTCACGATGCTCTTTTACCGGAAAGATATTATGGCACAGCTGGGCATTAGCGAGAAGGATATTCCGAATACGTGGCAAGAGGTTATGGAACTGATTCCTGTGCTGCAACAAAACGGGATGGACTTCTATTATCCACATGCCCCGAACAATCCGAGTCTAGCCATTAATGAGTTTGCGCCGTTCTTATTCCAGTATGGTGGAGATTTCTATAAGAATAATGGGATGTTGTCTGATCTGGATTCACCAGAAGCTCTGACAGCTATGAAAATGTGGACGGGACTCTTTACGAACTACAAGCTGCAGAAACAAGCGGATTTCTATAACCGTTTCCGTTCTGGAGAGATGCCAATCGGCGTTGCTGATTATTCCACATACATCCTGTTATCTACTGCCGCACCTGAATTGACAGGCTGGTGGGGCATGAAACCAATGCCGGGTATTGAACAAGCCGATGGACAGATTAACCGTTCTACAGGCGGGCTTGCACAGACAGGAATTATTTTTAAGGATACGGATATGAAAGAAGAGTCTTGGGAGTTCTTGAAATGGTGGACCAGTGCGGATGCACAGGAGAACTTCGGCTCAGAGCTTGAGTCTTTGCTGGGTGTTGAAGCTCGTTGGAATACAGCCAATGTTGAAGCGCTCAAACGTCTGCCGTGGCAGCAAGATGATATCGACGCCATTATGGAACAGTGGGAGTGGTTTAAAGAGCGCGAAGTGGTGCTTGGAGGATATTACACGACCCGGCATATCGCCAACATCTGGAATGAAATTGTGCTCAACGGTAAATTCCCGCGGGAGGCGATGGAGCAAGGTGTGCGTGAAATCAATAAAGAGCTTAGTAAGAAACGCGAAGAGTTTGGAATTGAAACTTCCCAGACTTCAAGCGCTAAAGAGGAAGGAGGTCAGAAATGAGTAGTGAAATAATCACACCGGCACAGAACGAAGCCGTACAGATGCAGCCGACGAAAACTCCCGGGAAATGGGCGCAGCTTTGGTTGGATATCAAGAAAAATAAAGTTTCCTATTATTTCTTGGCCCCTTTCCTGATTCTATTCACCGTTTTTACTATTGTTCCTATTATCATGTCCGTCGTTTTAAGCTTCAGCTATTACAACATTATTGAGACACCGAGATTCATTGGCTTCTCTAACTATAAGCTGTTGTTTGTAGACGATGATATCTTTCTTAAAGCTGTTGGGATTACGCTAAAATTTGCCATTATTACAGGTCCGATAGGTTATATTATGGCCTTCTTGCTGGCCTGGCTGATTAGCCAGATTCCGCAGAAGTTCCGCTTTTTCTATACCCTATGCTACTATGTGCCATCGATTACAAGTGCAGTAGCAATGTCCGTGGTTTGGTTGTATTTGTTCGCCGGCGACCGCAAGGGGTTGCTCAATCACTGGCTCATTCAGCTGGGGATTATCAATGAACCTTATTTATTTCTACAAAATGTAGATTCGATCGTACCGGTGATCATCATAGTTTCCTTATGGATGAGTATGGGGGTAGGTTTCCTTGCTTTTCTGGCCGGACTTCAAAATGTACCGACAGATTTATATGAAGCTGGCTCAATTGATGGGGTCAAGTACCGCTGGCAGGAGCTTTGGTACATTACGATTCCATGCGTCAAACCGCAGCTGTTATTCGGTGCGGTGATGCAGGTGGTCGGTTCGCTTACCGTATTTGACGTCAGTATGCGGCTTGTTGGATTTCCGAGTCCCCTTTATGCAGGCCATACGATTATGGCGCATCTGTTCGACTACGCATTTATCCGCTTTGAGATGGGATATGCGTCAGCGATTGCTGTATTACTGTTCGCTTTGATGCTTGGGCTCAACCGTCTCATCTTCAAAGTGCTGGGGAGGGATTAAGATGCACAAAATAAATTTACGGCGTATTGACTATGGCGGCATCTTTTTATATCTGTTCTTAACGGTGTTTGGCCTAATTATGCTGCTGCCACTTGTCTATATGGCAGTGACTGCTTTAAAACCAACAAGCGAACTATTCCTGTTCCCACCGCGGTTTTTCGTAGTGAATCCGACGTTGGTGAACTTTCGTGATTTGCTGTTAATTACCGGAACTTCGGCGGTGCCGTTCTCACGGTTTATTTTCAATAGCGTGGTCGTTACATCGGGGATTGTGGTCGGGGGTGTCTTAATTTCAGCAATGGCGGCTTATCCGCTTGCCAAGCACAATATGCCATTTAAAAGCGCTATCTTTAGTATGATTGTGGCGGCGCTGATGTTCTCACCCCTAGTATTGCAAATACCGCAATATCTGCTGATTAGCCGCAGCGGATTAATGAATTCGTATTTTGCAATGATCTTACCTTATCTGGCTGCACCAATGGGAATGTTTCTTATGACCCAGTTCCTGCGGCAGCTTCCAGATGCTTTATTAGAGGCGGCCCGCATAGACGGGGCTTCAGAATGGAAGGTATTCTGGGTGGTTGTGATGCCAATGCTTAAGCCGGCGATTTCGACTTTTGCTTTATTTAGCTTCATTTCTGCTTGGAATGATCCGTATCCTTCAATGGTCTATACGACTGTTCAGGAAATGAAGACATTGCCGCTTGCCATCCAAACCATCAGTGGTGGAGCCGGAGTCGTTGCTAGGGTAGGCACTTTGGCAGCAGCAAGCTTCTTGATGATTCTCCCGACTATTCTTGTCTTTATATTAACGCAGCGGATGGTGCTTCAGACAATGGCCCATTCGGGGCTGAAGGAATAGGGGGAGTCATGATGATAGGACGTAATATGAAAAAAATGCTGCTAACAGGGCTACTGGTGACGCTGACACTGCCAGTGCTGCTGCTTCCAGGGCAGGCGCTAGCTGGCGAAGCCCCGTATGAGGGGTATACGTGGAATCAGTCCGGCAATGAGGTCCGCTCGATTAATGGTTATCTCTACGATTCTTCTATCGATCCAACAGGAACAGATACGGGGTCCTTCAAAAATCCGGAATCTCTCTTTATTAGTGATGACGATTCACTCTACGTAGTAGACACGGGCAATAGCCGGATTGTTCATATGGATAAGGACGGTCGTCTGCTAAATTTGATCGGTGATACGGAAGGCAGCGGCAAGCTGCAGGAGCCGAAGGGTGTATTCGTGAAAGAGGATGGAACGGTATATGTAGCAGATACAAAAAACGCGCGTATTGCTATTTTTGATAAAAATGGCAAGTTTGTAAAAGAGTTTCTAAAACCGGATAGCCCATTACTGGGTGCTAATTTCTCTTATTCTCCTTCTAAATTAGTTGTAGATAAGCGTGATTATATGTATGTGGTGAGCGATGGTAACACGCAGGGGTTGCTGCAAATTGACTCGGGCGGTAAGTTCAAGGGGTTCTATGGAGCGAACCATGTAGGCTTCTCCTGGACACGACTCTTAATTAAGCTGGTGGCCACCAAAGAGCAGCAGAACCAGCTGGCGACCGTTAAACCTTCTGAGTTCTCCAACGTGGATCTGGATGAAGAAGGATTTATCTACAGCACGACCCTGGGCGAAGAGTATAACCAGATCAAACGGTTATCTCCGGTAGGCGTAGATACGCTGAACATTGGTAAACACTGGTACGGCGATTATTACTCCGAGGGTCCATTCAGTATGGCTTCTTTTATGGGCATCAGTATTGATAAGAACGGGTTTATAACCGCGCTGGATTTGCAGTCCAGTAAAGTCTTCCAATATGACAAGCTGGGGAATTTGTTATTCAGCTTCGGCGGGATCGGGGATCAGAATGGACTCTTCGTGACTCCTTCCGCCGTAGATCAAACCGCTGATGGTCTGATCTATGTAGTGGATAAAGGACGGGGCAGAATCGATCGCTTCCGGACCACGCCGTTTGCGGATTTGGTTCATCAGGCATCTTTGCTATATGTAGATGGCAGCTATGACGAAGCGCAATCCTTATGGCAAGAGGTGCTGCGATTAAACGCCAATTATGATATGGCTTATCAGGCTATCGGCAAAGCGCTTTATAAAGCAGAGCAATATAAGGAATCTATGAGCTATTTCAAGCTTTCAAATTCCAAAGCTGACTATTCATCCGCTTTCCGCGAATATCGTAAATTGTATATCCGGGAGCACTTTACTTATTTCTTTGCCGGCGGAATTGGACTGTTCTTAGTACTGTTCTGGAGTGCGCCGAGATTATACCGGAGATTCCATGCCTGGCTGTATAGAGGAAACAAGGCAGTTTTGGAACCGGCAAAGGGGGAGATTGGATGAACACTTTGCGAATGATTCATCAGGTTGTAGTTCATCCTTATCAGTTCTATAACGATATTCAAGGAAAGCAGCGTATCCGCTGGATACAGGGGATTGCCATCGTTCTACTGACCTTTGTGGCACGAATGATCTCGATTCTGATTACAGGGTATGCTTTTCAAACTAGAGAGCCGCATGAAATCTCTATGTTTCATGAGTTTATTTGGCTTATCGTTCCTTGGTTGACCTGGTGTGTCTCGAACTGGGGTGTCAGTACGATTATGGATGGTGAGGGGAAATTTAAAGAGATTTTTGTGGGCAGTGCCTTTGCGCTTGTTCCATACATGCTCTTTATCATCCCAGTCACACTGCTAACGTTGGTCCTTTCGCTGGATGAGGCTTCAACCTTCAATCTGCTGCACAAGTTTGTGATTCTTTGGGTGGCTTGGTTGATTTTAATGAAGGTGAAGATCCTGCATGATTTTGAGATTCGCAAGGTTATTTTTATCACCATAATCAGTGTAATAGGGATCGCCATTATCTGGTTTGTAGGCATTTTGCTATTTGGTATTTCCAATCAATTTGTTTCATTTATTGTCGATCTGCTCAAAGAATTGAGATTGCGCGCGTAAGGAGGGAAAGGTAACACGATGAGAAAAAAAGTTAAAGTGCGGGCCATTCTCTGTATTGTTGTGATGATGCTGTTCGCAGTGATAAATGTTCAACCCGAACACAGTTCCGCCGATCCGTCTACCGCTGCGCAGTCTGTTCAGACTGAAGAAAGCAAAGAGGTTGGGCAAGAGCAAACATCGGTGGTGACTGAACCAGCTGAAGGGCAGGCCACTGCTGTGCAAGAAAAGGAGACCACGGCTCCGGCAGAAGAGCAGGCTCCAGCCGCTGTAGCAGCACCTGTACAGAAGGTTGAGCTACAGCCGGTCACGCCTGGAACAAAAGCATTGGAGAACGAACGCTATATTTTATATGTAGATGAGAAATCGGGAAATCTTCGCATCACAGACAAAATCACAAACAAGGAGTGGCTTGGATCTCCACAGCTGGAGCGAACAGCCATGCCAAATATTAAGAAATATACGACCGCGCCAATTTATGCCAGATACACACAGGGGGCTGACATTACACAGGTCTACCCACTTAAAGATGAAGACTCCACGGTTACCGTAACGATTGAGCAAGATGTCGTCCGCGCGGAGTTTGCTTTTATTAGCCTGAAGCTTTCTTTTGCTCTGGAGTACAGACTGACTGCTAATGGATTTGAGGCTTCCATTCCACAGGAGTATTTGAAGGAAGAGGGGAATGCGAAATTCACGAGTCTGGAGGTGCTGCCATTTTTTCATGCGGCTAGAGAAGATGCAGAGGGGGCAATGATGCTTCCAGATGGTTCAGGGGCATTGCTGGAGTTTCGGAAAGATCATCCCGCTTATTTGAAAGGTTATTCTGAATACATTTACGGCGGGGACGAAACCTTCGTGAAACAAAATCATGAAATTACGGATAACTCTTGGCAAAAGGCGGCACCTCTTAAAAAAGCTATCGCCTTGCCAGTGTTTGGGATCTATCAGGGAGACACAGGATATTTAGCAATTGTTACTAAGGGAGATACCGACGCTAAAATCAACGGTGTTCCATCAGGCATTCGCGCTATTTCGCTTTATAGAGCATCAAGTGAATTTACCCTGCGCAAGGATGATGTTATTTTTGTCGGCAATTCCGGCCAAATTCCTTATTATCAGGGTGAGATGATCAAAACCGATCGTAACGTACGTTATGTTCTGCTCCAAGGTGAGGAAGCCAACTACGTTGGGATGGCGAAGGAATACCGTAATTACTTAATGGAGGAGAAAAAGGTCAAGGAAGTAGTTCTTGAGAACACGCCATTGTATCTTCAAGTGCTCGGTGGGATTTCACGTGATGAAGTCATCGGTTCAACTTTTATAGAAGCAGCTACGTTTAAACAAATCAAGGACATGATTGATCAATATCAGGCAGAGGGTGTTACTCAGCTAGAGATTACGATCGAGGGATGGTCCAAAAATGGTTTATACGGAAACCAGCCAGAACAATTCCCTGTTGAGAAGAAGCTGGGAGGCAATAAGGGACTAAAAGAGCTTCAGGAATATGCCGCAGGCAAGGGCGTAAATCTTTATTTGAAAGCTAACTACGTGAAACCTTACCAAGATAGCAACGGCGTGAAGGCAAGCAGAGATGCTGTCCGCGGTATTAATCGTGAAGTCTTGAAGCAGTACGTCTATTATCTCTCTACCCGGTGGAATACGGATGACTATTTTTATTTAATGAAACCTAGTGTTATCGCAAAACGCAGTAATGCTGAGTTAAGCAAGTTTCAGGATCTGGGTGTGAAGGGTGTGCAGTTTGAACACTTTGGAAGCTTGCTATACTCCGATGAGGATAATAAATCCAATACGGACCGCCAGCTTACAGAAGATACTTATGTTAATGCATTGGATAACTTCCGTAAGGGTGAGCTTAACACGGCAGTAGATTATGGTTTTGCCTATACATTAGGACATGTGAACCGGATTGATCAGGTGCCGCTCGACTCCAGTCAATTTGTCTATACAGATCGGGCGATTCCTTTTTATCAACTAGTGTTACACGGCTTAGTGCCTTATACAGCAAGCCCGGTTAATCTGTACGATGATTCCCGTAACCAAACCTTACGGGCGCTGGAATATGGAGCCCTTCCAAGTTATGAATTAACCTATGCTCCGACTAGCGATCTTCAGAGAACCATGGCAGACCGGCTGTTCAGCTCTAGTCTTGAGAACTGGCTGGCACCTTCTGTGCAGAATTATCTCACATTGAAAGAGGTCTATGACAGCATTAGCAACCAGCAAATGACGAATCATGAGCAGCTGCAAAGTAAGGTCTTTCGGACGACTTATGCAAACGGTTTGAGCATTATAGTCAACTATAATGAGCAGTCCGTTGACGTGTCTGGTCAGACCGTCGAGGCATTCAGCTATGCGGTAACAGGAGGATGATGAAGTGAAAAAATCAAAGCTATCGATGCGAGCGCGTTATTTCGTTGAAGGATATTCCTTCATCGGCCTGTGGCTGGTCGGATTTCTGGTGTTTATGGCTGTTCCGCTGGGCCGTTCCTTGTATTATTCCTTTCAGGATCTCCAAGTGAGCAAAGGCGGCTTACTGGCCACTTTTGTTGGGATGGAGCATTATCGCGCCGCTTTTACTACAGATGTTAATTTCTTGCCTCTGCTTAAATCGACGATGGTGTCGACGGTGACTCAGGTTCCGTTAATTCTTATCTTTTCGCTCTTTTGTGCGATTCTGCTAAATCGCGGACTCGTAGGAAAAACCTTTTTCCGTGGCGTATTCTTTTTGCCGGTCATCATTGCTTCAGGGGCGATCCTGGGCAAATTGATGGATCAGGGTGCCGCAAATTTACCTATTTTTTATAACCAGGATTTATATGATAAGCTCCATAACTTTATCCCCGGCGACATTTTGAAGTCGTTGCTGAAATATGCAGAATCTTTAACGCTGGTGATGTGGGATTCTGGCGTGCAAATTCTGATTTTTCTAGCGGGGTTACAGACGATTTCTGTTTCACTGTATGAAGCGGCCAAATGTGATGGAGCAACCGCGTGGGAGAGCTTTTGGAAAATCACCTTCCCGATGATTATGCCGATGATGCTCGTAAACACATTGTTTAGTATCGTCAGCTCATTCACGAAGGCAGATAATCAAATCATGAGTCATATTTTGAATGTCGTCTTTAAGAATAATGATTTTGGATATGGCTCAGCGATGGGCTGGATTTATTTTGTGTTTATTTTCTTGGTTCTGGGTTTGGTCTTCCTGTTATTCAGCAAGTCGCTCGGTGCCACCGAAGGGAGGAAGTAGAAGATGTTGAAGGAATCCGTAAAGCAGGTTCGGACAACGAACATGGAACATCTGACAACTCGTCTAAAAGCAAGCGGCAAGCTGGACAGGGTCGTGAAACGTTCGCTTCAGGTGCTGAATATCGCTTTTTATTACTTGGTTATTCTCAGCTTAACGTTCGTATTCCTATATCCCTTGTTATACATGGTATCCAAATCCATGATGCAAGTAACAGACGTGGCCGATGCCACAGTGCAATGGCTTCCGAAAAAGATTAGTTTTGGCAACTATTTTCTGGCATGGGATTCGCTTAAATTCTGGGCCGGGTTCGCAAATAGTGCGATTATTTCCTTCGGGAGTGCGGTTCTGCAAATCTTAAGCTGTTCCTTAATCGGTTATGGTTTTGCCAGATACCGTTTTCCAGGCTACGCAGTGTGTTTCGTTCTGCTACTGTTTACTTTTCTAGTTCCACCGCAGACGATTGTTGTGCCACTGTATTTGTTCTTTAGTGACTTGGGGTGGATTAATACACATTTGCCGTTTGTGGTTCCTTCTATGTTTGGGCACGGGTTGAAGGGGGCATTATTCGTACTGATCTTTATTCAGTTCTACCGCGGCATGCCTAAAGTGTTGGAGGAAGCAGCACGTATCGACGGTGCAGGCGCATTCAGAACGTACTGGAAAATCATGTTTCCTATCGCCAAGCCGGCAATGCTGATCGTATTCTTGTTCTCTGTGGTATGGCACTGGAATGACAGCTTTGAACCGAATACGTATTTAACAACACCGGATTTCTATAATCTGTCGCAGCGATTAGCGATGTTTTATGGTTCCAATAATCAGGCAGCGGAGACGATGTCGCAAATGACTTCGGGTTCTATTGGGATGGCCCCAACTGGACTGAATCAGGTTATGGCGGCGTGTATTCTAACCATTCTGCCAATTCTGATTCTGTATTTGTTCGTACAGCGTCATTTTGTAGAAAGTGTGGAACGCTCCGGTATTGCCGGGGAATAACTTTATTTACTAAAAACCAGCAAGCTCCCTGTGTGGAGGCTTGCTGGTTTTATTTTTAGGTAAAGGGTCTTCAAATTAGTATATCAATTCGGTTAAGATGGATAAGTATCCGATAAACTGTATTAGAAATACACATCCAAACCAAGGGAGTCAGACGATGAATAAACACACATCGGGATTTGAGCACAGTACAGTATCCATTGCTGAGAAGAAAGTTACTTGGCTGGAGCTATTTTATGATCTGCTTTTTGTAGCAGCAGTTTCAAAAGCGAGCCATGTCCTATTGCATGTAGAGGCGGGTACAATTCCACTTGAATACTTATCCAAATTTATCTTAATATTTATTCCGATCTGGTGGGCTTGGGTAGGGCAATCGCTTTTTGTGAATCGGTTTGGGCAAGATATCTTTTCACATCGGATATTCTTGATTCTACAATTATTTTTTGTATTAATAATGACGGCGAGCCTATCGGTTAACTTTGATCAATATTATATGCCATTCTTAATAGGTTATGTTGGTTTAAGAGCTATGACAGCCATTCAATATCTTACGATAAATAAGAATGAAGCGGCTGATAGAAAGGGCACTGCCCGGTATTTGGGAAGCAGATTTTGGATTGGATTAGTGATCTCTTCTTTATCACTTTTCTTTGACTCTTGGATGCGTTATGTAGTTTTGTATGCGGGAATTACTGTAGACATTCTGCTTCCATTAGTAGGCCGGAAATACTTGGTAAAAAGTCCGATCAATACTCATCATTTATTGGAACGCTTTTCGTTGTTTACGCTTATTCTGCTTGGGGAATCAGTGGTCAGTATCCTTGCGGTTTTACAGTCTAGCCACTGGACATGGCAATCTATTGTATTTGCATTATTAACTTTTCTATTAATTATAGCTATGTGGTGGCAATATTTTGATAATGTTGAAAAGAAAGTGGATAAGACTATAGAGACTGCCGGGCAAACCATAATTTACGGGCATTTATTTATTTATGTATCCTTGAGTATGATTGCAGCTTCGATCCAACTGTTATTTTTAGATCAATTAAATTATATATTTATGGTGTGTTTTGTTTTTGGATCGGTCCTGCTCTACTTCTGCTCTACCTCACTGGTCTTCCATAAATATAGACGTATACAGCAACGGTTAGGGATATTCCATTTGACGTTATTATTAGGTTTACTTGGTGTTTTTTTCGCAGTAGATTTGTTGTTCCTTATACCTAATTACCTGATCATTGGTGAAATGATGTTATTTTTTGTGGTATATGCAAAATTAACGACGTAAGCTTGTTGTGCTGAAGCTGAATAAGAAAACAAGAAGGAAGCCGATCCGTGTGATCGGCTTCCTTCTTGTTTTAGATCCCATGAAATATAATCTATCTAGTTACGATCGAACGGGGAGGCTTATTTCATAATATGTATAAGATTGTATTTTTTGATGTGGACGGTACTCTAGTGAGTGAAATTGATAGAAGTATCCCAAGATTTCCTGAATTATGGTTCGAACGTTTTCACGGATACGTTATGAATGTGCTTGAAGAAACAAAAGTTTCTAAATCAACGGCGATTAAACAGGTGCTGGATTATCTGAATATTTGCAAGTCAGAGGCTATCGCGTTTGGTGACGGTGGGAATGATATCGACATGTTGGAGTATGTGGGATTGGGCATTGCGATGGGAAACGGTGCGGAACAGTTAAAACAAAAAGCCGATTTTGTTACAAAAAAAGCAAGTGAAGGCGGGATAGCCTACGCATTAAAGAAATTTGGCGTCATTTAAGCTTGTAGCAAACGAGTTGAAGAAAAATTAATAGCGATCATTTGTACAAAACTAACAGCGACAGCCCAAGACTTTATCAGTCTATGGCTGCGGCTGCTTTATGGATTGTGTGGTATCCACACATAGAACTGCATGTGATTCCTGGTTCTTACTGCCCTAGAAGAGCTGGCACAATAAATCGGCCGAAAACATTTGCAGGAGAGCCTTTTTTGTACTTATCCGCGGTGATAACGGCAACCAGCTCGTAAGCAGGAACTACAATGATATGCTGCCCTTTAAAGCCGAGTGCAAAATAATAAGGGATCTCGTTCGGCTGTTGCTCTGAACCTGCATTGAATTGGGATACCCACCAATGCCAGCCGTAGAATCCTTTTTGCGGATGATTGGCTTCAACGTAAGGGCGAGTAGATTGCTGAATTGTATCTGAAAAAAGGATCTGCTGATCCTTCCAGCGTCCCTCTTGCAAATAAAGTAAGCCGAATTTCAGCATATCCTCCGGCTTCAGATGAAGTCCGAACCCACCGGTATGTATGCCTTGCGGATCACTCTCCCAGTGATAGCTTTGAATGCCAAGTGGTTGAAACAGCTGATCTTCGGCAAATTCTGCAACCGCCTGTCCAGCACAATTACGCAGGATTGCGGACAAGAGCTGAGAGGAGCCTGAGTTATAAGTCATCACGGTTCCTGGTGTATGAGCTAATGGCTGTGCAAGCACAAATTTTATCCAGTCTGCGGTTTTAGTCATGGCCGGAAAAGAATTCTGCCCACCAAACTCTGTCCAGTTAAAGCCTCCGGTCATCGTTAATAAGTGTTCGATAGTGATCTCTCTTTTACGTGGGTCACGATCTTCTTTTAATGAAGGAAAAAATAAAGAAATAGGTGTGTCTGGAGGTGGAATCATTTGTTTATCTATGGCTATGCAAACTAAGGCGGAGAGTACGCTTTTGGTGCACGAGTTGATTTTGCCAAGCTCTTCAGCGATTTGTGGATCGCGGTAATGCTCCAGTATGGGTTCTCCATGTTGAACGATTAGACAACTGCGAATGTCTAGGTTAGTAATGCCGTCAATAAGCGGCTGAAGGTTCCATTCAGTAATGTCGGTGACCCCCTTTCTAGATGAATTATAGCTGCAACTGTTTACCATTATAGCTCACATCACAAAAATGTCGTAATTTCCTGTCGTTAAATAATTATGGAAAATACAAGAAAATATCTGTATAATAATATGAATCACGTGTTAGAGGAGGATGAATTCTTTTGAAAAGCAATAGTACTCTTTTTGTTCATCAAACAGCTAAAACGGTATTAATCACTTCCGTTGCACTCGCGTTACTCTTACCCCCTGGCTTAGCCGCAGCCGATTCTATAACTGTTAGCAGCAACACTTCCGTAACGCAGGTTAGTACGCAATCAGCGGCTCCAGCTACGACTACGAAATCTGAGGCTGATCCTGCAAAAGTGAAATTCACGCAGGAGCAAGCCATTGCAAAGTTAAAAGAACTATTCCCTTCTCTAAAAGATGCAACTGTAAACAATGTTCAACTGGGATCTAACCAAAGCTACCCAGCTCCAGCAAATCAAATGATCTGGCATATTCAGTGGCAGGTTCAAGAAGGGAATATAGGATATGGTTTTAGCAGTGAGGTAGACGCCATTAATGGTGATATCATCAACACCTATCTCTCATTCTCCCAGGAGAAGAACGAATCCTATTATCCACCGAAAGTATCGCAGACTCAGGCATTGGAGATCGCCAAGACTTTTGTGGCTAAGGCAGCCTCATCGGTTAAGAGCAGTGAGCTGCAATTAAATGAGAATGTTGGTTATAGTTATTTTTCGGAATCATTATTCGGTCCTGTTCAATATGGATATAACTTCAGTATTCTGAAAAATGGTATTCCTTCTGGATCGGACAGCATTAACATAGTTGTGGATGGTAACGGAACTGTAACGCAATTCTCTAAGTCTTCTCAAGGGCTTGAGTACCCGTCTGCACAGCCCAAGATTACCTTGGAGCAAGCACAGAAGCAATTTGCGGAACAGTTTGATGTGGGCCTATTTTACATTCCTATTTATAAGAACGGAAAACCTAACAACTGGATCCTAGGCTGGCGTCCAATAGATCAGTCTCTATATCCTATCGATGCATTAACGGGCAAGCGGATAGATTATGAAGGAAAAGAATCCGTATCCACCTCAGTCGTGTATTCAGAAGTAGCGAAGAGCAAGGATGTTTTTCAGGCAAGAAGTTCTAGTACAGAGCTTTCTGCAAAAGAAGCAGCACAGCTTGTAGAGAAGGTTGCTTATATCCCGGCAGATCGTAAATTGATCTCGCAAACCTTGAGAAATGACTATCAGGATTCAGATCGAAAAATCTGGCAGCTATACTGGGGCAGTAATGGAAATGATCGTTACATTGGTGCTGGCTTTCCAGAACAATCCTCTGCCGAGATCGATGCAAAGACCGGTGAAGTATTGCAGTACCAGGTTCAAGCTTATGGTGCTATTCAGGATAAGAAGAAGGAAGAGCCGGCACCTGCTGGAGGTAAGAAGCTTAGTGAGGCTGAAGCGAAGGTGAAAGCGCTTAGTATAATTAATAGTCTATATCCTCAGGCGAGCCAGAAGCTAAAGCTGGTAGAATACGGGGATAATTCGAGTTTGACTTCAGACGGATCAGGATATGGATACCAGTTTATTAGATATCATCAAGGAATTCCTGTGAGTGACAGCACCATTACGGTAAGTTTGGATCTTTACGGCAGACTGACTTCTTACATGGGGAATCGGATAAGCGGTATCGATGGAATCACATTATCGCCTGATGCAACAATTTCCAAGAAAGAAGCGCTCGAAAGTTATAAGCCTAAATATCAGACTAAGCTGAAATATACTCAGGTTGGTGGATACAATACTTATAGTAACTATGTCGCACCGAAGGTGAAGCTGGTATATGATACAACCTTTGATGAATCTAACGGATTGAATCAGGTTTTGGATGCAGCTACTGGAAAATGGGTTGCGGTGTATGATTACCTCGGTCAGCAGGATGCTCAACTATCTGCAACGGACATCAAAGGTCATGCAGCAGAGCGGGAATTATCAGAATTGGTAAACCACCATGTGATTACACCGGATGCCGATGGCAAAGTGAACCCGGATCAAGAAATAACTGTCGGTGATTGGTTATCCTATCTTGCCAAAGCTTCTAGTCCAAATTTCACCAATTATTATAATAATAATGAACGAAAAACTGTGGCAGGCGTGAAGCCAGAGAATTCATATTATGATGCAGTTATTTTTGCAGCAGATCGTAAATGGATCAATAAGGATGAAAGCCTGCAAGTAGAGAGTAAGTTAACCCGGGAACAGCTTGCTGTTCATCTGGCTAATTTCTTGAAATACAATAAACTCACAGCTTATCTTGATAAAGATGTGACTGTAAGTCAGTTTAGTGATAGCTCAGCTATAAACAATAAAGGGGCCGTGGCTCTTGTTGTGAAATTGGGACTCTTAAAGGATGACAACGGCAAGTTTAATCCGCAGCAGAATGTAACAAAAGCGCTGGCGGCTTCGGTGATCATGAAGCTAGTGGAGCTGCAAGGAAAGACCGATCAGATCATAGGTCAATAAGTGTTAAAAAGACAGCCAGGCAGCGATTCTCCGACGATTGGAGAATCGCTGCCTGGTTTTTTAGTTTGCAGCGCGGCGGATTGAATAAAGCATCTCTATCTGGCAGATGCAGTTTCCAGTATCCTCTCAGCATTTTTTGTGCGCCGATTCTTGCTGGAATCCGCAAAATAACTGCATTCTATACAGCTATTTCTTATGCAAAAGGTGAATGTGTATCTTTAATTGCATTCTCTGCAACTAAAAACTAGAGAATTCACCTACTGGCGAGAAAAGCAAGAATATAAGTGTACGGAATACACTTATATCCTTTGGCCGAGTGATTTGATGCATTATAAGTGTACTAAATACAATTAAACGCGTAATGCCGCGTAATGCCGCGTAATGCCGCGTAATCCTCCGCGTAATCCTCCGCGTAATCCTCAGCGCAATCCTCAACGCAATTCTCAACGCAATTCTCAGCGTAATCCTCAGCGCAATTCTCAGCGTAATCCTCCGCGCAATCCTCAGTCCAATCCGCCTACACTATGCACCGCCGGCTCACTATATAGGTAATCTTGATGGCTAAGATTCTTAAGGGATAGCATAAGGATCAGCCTCTTTTTTGTGTGATTAATTACCAATACATAGACACTTACAAACTCACAGTATTATGATAATCAGAGTGACCCTAAAGCGGAGCTTTGTTAGGCGAACATGAATAGGTAAAGAAAAGATACCGAATGTAAACGGTTCACACTCGCTGTGTTAACGCTTTCTTCTTACAATTAGGATATAGAAAATAAGGGAGGTTCAATAGATGAAAAGAAAGATTAAAGGCTTGCCTTTAATGGCATCGGCCATTGTTTTATCATTAGTTTTCAGTGGTTGCTCCAGCAATAATAGTGGAAACAGTAGTAGTACCGCAGAGGGAAACACTAGTGCGCAAACGGAAATGGAAGGCGGCCCTTTAACCAAATATGATCCGCCGATCAAACTTCGCTCCACGATGAACGAAACAGGCAAAGAGACGTTGGCGCAGGGCGATACACATTCCAATAACATCTGGACCAGAGGATACGAGGAAGAGCTTGGGATTAAAGTGTCCTATGACTGGATTGTGGCTGATGCTAACTATAACGATAAAATGAATGTTACCTTGGCGAGCGGGGATTTACCTGATTTGTTAAAGGTGTCCACGGTGCAATTCGAGCAGCTTTATGAAGCTGGCATGTTGGAGGATTTGACCGGGGTATTTGATAAATATGCTTCGGATCTTGTCAAAGAATATTACGCTGAAGAGGACGGAGCAGGGCTTAAGCCGGTTACGAAAGATGGAAAACTGATGGCGATGGTAAGCTTCCCGGGTTCGCTGGATTCCTCTGATATGATATGGATTCGAAAAGACTGGATGGACAAGCTGAATCTGGCAGAGCCAACATCCATGCAGGATATTATTAAGATTGCAGAAGACTTTACATTTAAAGATCCAGACGGAAATGGCAAACAGGATACTTACGGCATTTCGTTGAACAAGGACTTGCCAATCAATGCGTTTCTACTCGGGTACCATGCTTACCTGGAAACTTGGATCAAAAACGCCGATGGCGAGGTTGTGAATGGTACGATTCAACCGGAGGTAAAGGCTGGACTTGCGGAGCTGCAAAGATTGTATAAGGAAGGAGTCATTGATCCAGAGTTTGGGGTAAAAGACTTTGCCAAAGCGATGGAGGATGTGAATGCTGGTAAATCCGGTATGTTATTTTTGCCGCAATGGGCCCCTTTCCAAGTAAAGGACATGATTAAAAAGGATCAAAATGTTAACTGGGTGCCTTATCCAGTACAATCTATTGATGACCAACCTGCCAAAACTCAAAACCATCTTACGATTGGAGGCGTATTCGCGGTCCGTAAGGGCTACGAGCATCCGGAGGCATTGATCAAGCTGCTTAACTTCCAAGCAGAGAAAATGTTTGGGGAGTCCGCTAAAACGGAACGGGCAAAATATTTGAACGGGGACACAGGTCTGGGCTTCCAAAATGCGGTTGTATCCAACCTGCCACCGAACAAAAATGTAAAAGCACAGGATGAAGTGGAAAAAGCCCTTGAATCGGGAGATACCTCAAACATGGGCCTTGAAGCTAAATTATTCTATGATGATATTCAAAGCTACCGCGGTGGAGATCTTGATAAATGGCATATGGAACGGATCTTTGGGCCGCTTAGCTCACAATCGGTTATCAAACACTACCGCGACAATGACTTGGTGTTGATGAATGAGTTCATTTATGCCCCAACTAAAACGATGAACAGCAAAGCGGCTACCTTGGATAAACTGCGTGCAGAGACCTTTGTCAAAATCATTTACGGAAGTCTTCCTATCGATGAATTCGACAAATTCGTAGCCAACTGGAAAAAGCTCGGTGGAGATCAAATAACGAAAGAAGTAAATGATATCGTAAAAGCAAACTAGTAAAAACGACGCAGAAGAGGACTGCCCCTAGTCATGATAATGACAAACGGGCAGTTCTTTTTTTGGCTGAACAGCTATTCGGTTCGATAGCCAGGTCAACAAAAGATACTTAAAGTCAATACGCTACACTATTAAGGCAATTTGGGGCTGCTCTATAATTGAGATACAAGGAGGAGAAAGCATATGCACTTTAATACTAAGCAATTTCTACGTAATATTCCGCTCCATTTAATGATTTTACCTGCCTTAATAGTGATCATTATTTTTAGTTATATTCCAATGGCTGGCCTTGTAATTGCCTTCCAGAATTTTTCCCCGATTTCAGGGTTTAAGAATATGAACTGGACAGGGCTCGAAAACTTTCGTTATTTGTTTGAGCTTCCCGGTTTTGGTCAGGTCGTATGGAATACTGTATTTATCTCCGTCATGAAAATTATTGCTGGCCTGACCGTGCCAGTTATAGCGGCTTTATTGCTTAATGAGGTTCGTGTAAACGGCTTCAAACGTTCGATTCAGACGATTATTTATATGCCGCACTTTTTCTCATGGGTTATCTTGGGCGGGATTATCGTAGATGTACTGTCTCCGAGCAGCGGGATTGTCAACATGCTTTTAAAAGCACTAGGCATGCAGCCTATTCAATTTCTAGCGGACAATAGCTGGTTCCCATACGTACTAGTGATCACAGATCAATGGAAGGAGTTTGGATTCGGGACGATTATTTATTTGGCGGCTTTAACCAGCATTGACTCCTCTCTTTATGAAGCTGCTGTAATCGATGGTGCCGGAAGATGGAAGCAGACCTGGCATATTACGCTTCCGGGTATTCGCCCGATTATGATCCTGATGCTTACACTCAGCCTTGGCAACGTCCTGAACGGGGGATTTGACCAAGTGTTCAACCTGTACAATCCGCTAGTGTATGAATCAGGTGATATTTTGGACACGATGATTTACCGAATTGGTCTACAGGATGCTCAGTACTCTGTATCGACCGCACTAGGATTGATAAAATCGGTAGTTTCCTTCGTATTTATCGGGCTGGGTTATTATCTGGCGTATCGTTTTGCTAAATATCGGATTTTTTAGAGAGAAAGGAGTGGACTAAATGCACCATACTTCAACTGCTTATCGTTGGTTTCTCCGCTGCAATTATGTATTTCTGACTTTGCTCGCGGTGCTTTGTCTTTTTCCAATCGTGAATATTCTGGCGATCTCTTTCAGCTCCAGCGCAGCTGTTAACGCGGGTAGCGTAACCTTCTGGCCTGTGGATTTCACTCTTTCTTCCTATAAATATATCCTTCAGAACAACCAGTTCATTCACTCCTTCGGAACTAGTCTGCTCCGGGTAGTGCTTGGGGTATCCGTTAACTTGTTGTTTACGATTCTAGTAGCTTATCCGCTGTCTAAAGAGGCAAAGTCCTTCCGCTCACGGACCGTGTATGCCTGGATTTTTGTGTTCACGATGCTCTTCAGCGGGGGTCTGATTCCTGGCTATTTAATTGTAAAAGAAATGGGGCTGCTGGATAGCATCTGGTCGCTTGTTATACCGGGCGCGGTGCCGATCTTTAATGTTCTGCTTATGCTCAATTTCTTCAGAGGTTTGCCCAAAGAATTGGAGGAAGCCGCATGGATGGATGGCGCAGGACACTTACGTACGTTGTGGAGTGTGTATCTGCCGGTATCTATGCCAAGTATTGCGACCATTACGTTGTTCGCTTTGGTGGGTCACTGGAATGCATGGTTCGATGGCATGATTTATATGAGAAGCCCGGAACATTATCCGCTGGCCACCTATTTACAATCCATACTTCAGCAGGTATCGATCCAGACCGAAAATATTACCTTTGAACAAGCTGCGTTATTAAACCAAATCTCAGACCGTACAACGCAAGCCTCCCAGATCTTCTTGTCTATCATTCCGATCCTGGCGATTTATCCGTTCCTGCAAAGATATTTTGTGCATGGACTAGTCGTGGGTAGTGTAAAGGGTTAAACTGGACTGGACCTAAAAATAAGAAGGAGCCTGAACATGGCTCCTTCTTTATTATTATTCGATAGAAGAGGGAGAACATTCCAATGAAATCATTCTCCATCGGGTGGAACCCCGATTCCATTGTGATCAAGCTGATCGGAGCTTTCCTATTGGTCATGCTTCCACTCTGCGCGCTGAGTATATCTATTACCTACTATAGCTCCAACCAAATGCAAGCTGAAGTGGAGAGGGCGAACGAATCGAAGGTTCATTTTTACTATAGCCATCTTGAATTTGAGCTGCAACGGATAACGGGCTTAGTCACGGAGTACTCTCAGGATGAAACGCTGGCTACCTTCAGTACCCGTATTCCAATTATGAGCCGGTACGAAGTGGATTCTAATCTGAACAATATATACACCAAGCTAAAACAAATCAAAGAAACCAGTCCTTATATTAGTGATGTTGTGTATTATGTACCGGAAATTAATAAGCGGGTTAGCGCTGCGGTGGGGGTTAGGGATGTCACCAACGAGGAATGGCAAAGTCTGCTGGCCACTATGGGTAATCTGAAGGGTGCTTTATCTAAATACGAAGACGACTTATATTTACTGCGTAGTAATCCTTATAACCTGGATCGCAATCTTTCACCTAATTTTTTGCTGGGAGTGAAGCTTTCCTCACCTGAGCTTGAGTTGCGTTTGAAAGAATTTGCGGTATCAGGGGGGAGCGATATTACGTTAGCCTTCGGCAATAACGATTATGTGATATCAACTTCTGACCAGAAGCCCAGGTTGTTTCCCATAGAGAAACCTCTAAATAGTGAAGAGACTGTAAGTGTGCAGCGGTATCGTTTTGATAATTCTTTTTACTATTCGCTCTACGATCACAGCAATAACTTTAGGCTGACCGCAAATATTCCCAACACGGTGCTCATGAAGCCGATTCAAGTCTACTCATTGCTGCTGTGGCTGTTGTTCGTTGTCTCGATAGTGATCATTATCTTGTTCTCTTTATGGACGTACAGGATGATTCATCGCCCGATGTCTATTCTTATCAGAGGGTTTAAGAAAGCGGAGCAGGGGCAGACGGGGATCTTTATTACTCACTCCCGCAGGGATGAGTTTGGGTATCTATATTCTCGTTTCAATGAGATGCTTAAGCATCTGAATACGTTAATCGATGAGAACTACGTGCAGCGTATCCGGACAGGGGAAGCGGAGCTTAAACATTTACAATCGCAGATCACCCCTCATTTTCTCTACAACAGTCTATTTAGCATAAAACAGATGGCTGAGGTGGAAAATGTAGAGCTGATCAAGGAGTTCTCTGATTATTTAGGGCAATATTTTCGGTACATGACCCGGGATTCCGCCCAGGAGGTTACTTTGCAGCAAGAGCAGGAGCATGCTTTGGTCTATCTGGCTATACAGCGGATTCGTTTTGGAGCGAGAATTAGAGCTGAGGTAGATGAGATTGCAGCGGATTGCCGGGACATCAAAGTCCCACGGGTTCTCCTGCAGCCCATTATTGAAAATGTATTCGAGCATGGGCTTAAGCAAAAAAGCAGCAATGGCCTATTAAAAATGAGTTATGAAAAAGTTGAGCATACGCTGACTATTATAATAGAAGATAACGGTGACTCACTTAGTGAGGACAAGTTAAATCTCTTGCAGCGCCAGTTCTCCGAGCAGAATGCCATTCAGGGGGAGATCACGGGTTTATTAAATGTAAATCAGAGATTGAGGATCAAATTTGGTTCCCCTTATGGCTTGATGGCAGAGAGAAGCAGTTTGGGCGGACTTTGTGTAAGAGTCAATTTACCGCTTAAAGGGGACGTGCAGGATGCAACGAATGATGATAGTTGATGATGAGCCTAATATTTTGGATGGGCTGTACGAATTTTTTGTAAAGGCAGATTTTAAAGATTTGGAGATCATAAAGGTTCATTCAGCGGATCATGCCATAGACTGGCTTAATACCGTAAAAATAGATATTGTGCTTAGTGACATCTGTATGCCAGGTATGGATGGGATGGCGTTAATTCAGGAAATTGTCGACCGCTGGCCACGTTGTAAAGTAATTCTGCTGACAGGACATAATGAATTCGATTTTGCCCATCAGGCGATCCGAAATCCATGTGTAGTTGACTATTTATTGAAGACAGAGGGGATGGATAAAATTCGTGCCGCTGTGGAGCTGACTTTGGAGAAAATATCTTCAGAAGAGGATTATTTCTATAAAAGCCAGTGGCTTCGCGACAAGCTCCCGCGCGCGCTGCCCCAGTTACAGCAGCAGTTATTACACGATATTCTAAGACGCACCGAACGGATAGACCGGCAGAGCTTGCAGGTTGAATTCGATGCCATTCAGCTCCCGTTCAAAGCGGATGGATCCGTCCTGCCTATTATTCTGCGGATGGAGGCTTGGCGAAATTATGAAACGGCTTCAGACCGGAGTTTAATTCGTTATGCGGTAGCCAATATTGCGGAGGAGCTGCTCAGCGACAAGGTTGAAGTTAAGGCTGTGGATCTGGATCCGGGGACGATAGCTTGTTTTGTTCAGCCTAAAAGTGAAAGTGTATCCTCAATCAAGGAAGAAGAGCTCTGGTTAAAAACGCTGCGCTTCGTCCACGGAACAATGGAATCCGTTCAGCAAGCCTGTGGCAAATGTCTGCAACTATCTGTGTCTATCATCGCCAGTGATCAGGAAGTGCATTGGCATGAGCTGAACTATGCCTTGAACCGTTTACGATTAGCCATTTTTGATAGCCCCGGACTTGGGATGGAAAAGCTGCTGAGGATAAATACCAAGGAAGTGAGCCCAAGTCCAGGTTCTATGCATAATCGAAATGCAACAGCGGAACTACTGCTCGACTATTTAAAACAACGGCTGCTTGAAGGTGATCTCGATTGGGGCACATCTTTTCGCAAATGGGTGGAGCTCTCGGGGGAAGGTGGGCCGGAGGATCCTTTTTTGAGATTAAGATTAATGTCTGGGATCAGCAACACCCTGCTGCAGACTTTACAAGAATTAGGTTTAACGGAAAAAGCACATAGCGGTATGAATTTATCACGCATGTTATATTTTAATATCAATACACACTGGTCGGATGTCATCTCTTTTTATCACACGTTTTTTGAATGGATTATCTCGAACAGAAGCGCTACCTATAAACATGATGAATCGAATATCCTGTCCATGATCCACCAATATATTAAATCCCATCTGGCCGATGATTTGTCCTTAACCCGGATTGCGCAGGAAGTCTCACTTAATCCGTCCTATCTGTCACGCTGGTATAAAAGAACGACAGGGAAGGGGATTTCTGATTATATTCTGGAGAAAAAAGTGGAGCTGAGTAAGGAGCTGCTGCTTGGAACTGCTCTAAAAATGCACGAGATCTCCGGCCAGCTCGGGTTTAGTGATCAGCACTATTTTTTTCGATTCTTCAAAAAAACCGTTGGCTGTACGCCGCAGGAATATCGAGAGCAAAAACGAGGATAAATAGCATACCCCGAAAGACGGACACCTGTTCAGAAGGTGCATCTTTCGGGGTATGGTTTGTGGCTGTATTTTAACGATTATTTACCGAGTTGTTTGTCTACTTCTCGAACCGGATTCTCGCCAACATTCTCTTCAACCTTGTGGCTACTCATAAACCAGCCGATTACAGCGATGAGTACGAGCACAACGTAGAAGGTGGCTTTCCACCAGGTACTATGAGCGAAATCTTCGGACAGAACACCAAGTGAAGGGTGCGCCAATGTAATGACTGACAGCTTAACACCCACCCAACCTACGATAAAGAAGGCTGCAATTTCAAGTCCTGGACGGGAATGCAACAGCTTAACGAAGAAGGAAGCTGCGAAACGCATAATGACCAGACCGATAAATCCACCGGCAAAGATGACGAGGAATTGTCCACCATCAAGGCCTCCGATTTTTGGAAGACCACTTGCAGGAAGCGCAACCGCGAGTGCAACTGCGGCTAGGATGGAATCGACCGCGAAGGCGATGTCAGCAACTTCTACCTTCAGAACAGTAAACCAAAAGCTGGATTTCTTTTTATTGACCGCACCGTCAGTGCCGCTTTCAGCAGCTTCATCTGTGACGGGCTTTTTAAACAACAGTTTTCGGAAAATATGATTACCCGCGATAAATAATAAATAAATCGCGCCGATGGCTTGTACTTGCCAGATATCGACCAGATAGGAGATGACAAATAGCGAACCGAATCGGAACACGAAGGCTCCTGCTAATCCGTAAAACAACGCTTTTTTTCTTTCCTCATCAGGAAGGTGCTTAACCATAATTGCCAATACCAATGCGTTATCTGCGGCGAGTAGTCCCTCTAGTGCTACCAGAACAAGCAATACCCAACCGTACTCTAATAATAATCCCCAATCCATTACTGTTGTCCTCCCTTTTTGAATGCAAATATCTACCAAAAGATATCTACCCTACCATTTTAACCAAATTTATATAAAAAAGACCTTTACCAAACAGATTAGCCTTTGGAATAAAGGTCTAACCTGATTGGTAAAGGTCTCGCTAACAATGTGAATTGCCAATAAAGCCGGAGAATATCCTCATATTCTCGTATTGACGACTTTATTTAACAGCTACTCCCCTTTACGGGATATATTAAATTTTTAAGATTATTCAATGTGTTCTTGCCTAAAGAGATCATATACGAGATGAAAGTCATTGTCAATAAAAGTTGCAGAAATAAATGGATTCTATCTTTTAAGAATCCTTAAAATGGCCAGAAACATGACATGATGACGGAGAATCAACAGAGATTGAATAAAATGGAAACGGAAACATGATAGATATAGGTTATATAAACTAACATTTAATATGACGAAACTGCAAACATAAGGAAAAACAGGACTTAAAAAGGGAAAACTCGATTGACGATGTAGGTTGATGAAAATATGATGAAACTAATCAAAGCAATCAAGCGAGAAATGTGTTAACTAAAATCACATCAGTTGTTCTATCAGAGTGAGTTTTACTGCGAAGAAGTACTAGTAGTTCATGCTGCATAAAATTTTTAGGAGGTGGGGAAATGCCGCAGGCGTCATCGAGGTTATCCATTGAAGCAGAGGAGGAGCTCAGCCGCCATCCCTGCTACAGTGAGGAAGCTCATCGTTTTTTTGCTAGGATGCACATCCCGGTTGCTCCCGCCTGTAACATCCAATGTAATTACTGCAACCGAAAATTCGATTGTGTGAATGAAAGCAGGCCTGGTGTAGTTAGTGAAGTGCTAACTCCAGAGCAAGCTGAACGCAAAGTGAAAGGTGTAGCCGCACAGCTGATGCAACTGTCGGTAGTTGGGATTGCAGGTCCGGGTGATCCGCTGGCGAATCCAGAACGAACCTTTGACACGTTCGAACGAGTCAAGCGGCAGGTCCCTGATGTTACCCTTTGCCTGAGTACTAATGGATTGACCCTTTACAGGCATGTAGACGCCATACTAGCGCTAGGTATCCGTCATGTCACGATCACCATCAATGCCGTTGATCCCAATGTGGGCCGTGAAATTTATCCATGGGTTGTTGACGAAGGGATCCGGTACGAAGGACAAGAAGCAGCGGAGCTGCTGATCAGCCGCCAGCTTCAAGGTTTGGAGCAGCTGGCGCAGCAAGGTGTTCTTGTTAAAGTTAATTCCGTTATGATTCCAGGGGTCAATGATCATCATCTCCCTGAAGTATCGCGAACAATTAAAACGCTCGGGGCAACTCTGCATAATGTGACGCCTTTAATTATCGCACCGGGAAGTCAGTATGAACGGGATGGGCGCAAGGCGCCGCGTCCTAAAGAACTGCACAACCTGCAGGAAGTGCTTGGGCGCGAAGGGATGAAGGTCATGCGCCATTGTCGGCAATGCCGTGCTGATGCCATTGGGCTGCTAGGTCAGGATTGTAATCAGGATTTTATATTAGAAAAGATGGATGAAAATCCAGTTATTAATGAGCAAGCTAGAGCGCTCTTTCAACGTGAACTCGATGCCAAAATCCGTCAGTGTGTCAAAGCCAAAGAGCTAAGGCAGAACTCTTTCCAGCAAGGGCAGCACACCACCAAAGTCGCTGTTGCTACACGTGGTGGGGATAAGGTCAATCAACATTTTGGCCACGCGACAGAGTTCATGGTTTATGAAACGGATGGAATAAACGTGAAACTGCTAGGTATCAGAAAGATTCAGGCCTATTGCCACGGTAAAGCGGATTGTAATGGGGATAAGAATGCCGCGCTACAAGAAATTATTTCTATATTACAGGACTGTCAAATATTGCTCTGTTCTGGTATTGGCGATGTCCCTCGCGCCAGCTTAAATAAAGCCGGAGTATTGCCTCTGGTGCGTAAAGGTGAAATACAGGATGCGATTCTAGAAAGTGTGAAATTCAGCTCTTATTTTGAAAATATATCGATTTCGAAGGGATGATGAATGATGAGACAAATAGCTTTTTACGGTAAGGGCGGTATCGGTAAATCCACAACTTCGCAGAACACTTTGGCGCAGCTCGCCACTAAATTTGGTCAAAAAACAATGATCGTAGGCTGTGATCCTAAAGCGGACTCCACACGGCTGATTTTGAACACTAAAGCTCAGAATTCAGTGCTCCAATTGGCAGCAGAAAGAGGAACGGTTGAGGATTTGGAGCTTGAGGATGTAGTTCAGTTGGGATATGGCGACATTCTTAATGTGGAGTGTGGTGGACCTGAACCGGGTGTGGGTTGTGCCGGCCGCGGGATTATTACAGCTATTAATTTTTTGGAGCAGCAAGGGGCTTATGAAGGATTGGATTTTGTATCCTATGACGTACTTGGTGATGTGGTATGTGGTGGATTTGCAATGCCGATCCGTGAGAATAAAGCACAGGAAATTTATATCGTATGCTCCGGGGAAATGATGGCTATGTATGCGGCCAATAACATTGCGCGTGGAATTCTAAAGTATGCCAACAGCGGTGGCGTAAGATTGGGCGGTCTGATCTGCAACAGTCGTAATACGGACCGTGAGGATGAGCTCATTATGGAGCTGGCACGCCGTTTGAATACACAAATGATCCATTTTGTCCCGCGGAATAATGTGGTTCAGCATGCAGAGCTGCGAAGAATGACCGTAGCCCAATATAATCCTCATCATCAGCAAGCGAGAGAATATGAGATTTTGGCAGAAAAGATTCTGAATAACAATATGATGACAATCCCGACCCCGATTTCTATGGAAGAGCTGGAGGATTTACTCATGGAATTTGGTGTGATTGAGGATGAAGAGACGGCGCTGAAAAAGCTGAAGGCATCTGGCCAATAATTAGGTTCGTCCGGTGAACAGAAGTGGAGAGACGGCTGTTCACCGGATCACTCTGAGGGATGAGGAGGGTTCAGAATGGGGCTTAATATCGAAGATAACCAAAAGATGCTCGAAGAGATTCTTGAGGCTTACCCGGAAAAGGCACGGAAGGATCGTCAGAAGCATTTTGAAATCAATAATGAAGAGTTAATAAACTGTGGCAAATGCGCCATCAAATCGAATATGAAGTCCCGTCCGGGGGTTATGACCCAAAGAGGATGTGCTTATGCCGGCTCGAAAGGCGTGGTCTGGGGCCCGATCAAGGATATGGTGCATATCAGCCATGGTCCTGTAGGTTGTGGGCAATATAGCTGGGGAACAAGACGGAATTATGCCAACGGAACACTGGGCATTGATAACTTTACGGCTATGCAGGTGACGAGTGATTTTCAGGAGACAGATATTGTATTTGGCGGTGACAAGAAGCTTGAAGTCATTTGCCGTGAAATTAAAGAAATGTTCCCACTGGCTAAAGGAATTTCGATCCAATCAGAGTGTCCTGTGGGGCTAATCGGAGACGATATTGAAGCGGTGTCCAAAAAAATGTCTATCGAGCTAGGTATCCCGATCATTCCCGTTCGTTGTGAAGGGTTCCGTGGGGTTAGCCAATCCTTGGGTCATCATATTGCTAACGATGCGATCCGTGATTTTCTGATGGGGAAGAAGGAGCTTGCGGAATGTGGTCCTTACGATATTAATATTATCGGAGATTATAACATCGGTGGGGACGCTTGGGCTTCACGCATTTTACTGGAGGAAATGGGTCTGCGTGTTATTGCGCAGTGGTCTGGGGATGGAACCATCAATGAATTGGCGATTGCGCATAAGGCGAAGCTCAATCTGATTCACTGTCATCGCTCCATGAACTATATGGTAACGACGATGGAGAAAGCATATGGGATTCCTTGGCTGGAATACAACTTTTTCGGGCCGACCAAAACCGCTGAAAGCCTTCGAGCCATCGCCGCAAGGTTTGATGAATATATTCAGGAAAACTGCGAGAAAGTCATCGCTAAGTACACGCCACAAATGGAGGCGATAATCTCTAAATTTAAACCCCGGCTGGAAGGTAAAAAGGTCATGCTGCTGGTAGGCGGATTACGTGCCCGCCATACACTGGGGGCTTATGAGGATCTGGGGATGGAGGTAGTGGGCACAGGTTATGAGTTCGCTCACAAGGATGATTACGAGAAGACATTTCCTGAACTTCCGGAAGGCACTATTATTTACGATGATCCAACCGCTTACGAGCTGGAAGAGCTTGCGCAAAGACTTGATATTGATCTGATGGGCTCGGGTGTGAAGGAGAAATATGTGTATCACAAGATGGGTATTCCTTTCCGGCAAATGCACTCTTGGGATTATAGTGGTCCTTACCATGGCTATGATGGGTTTAAGATTTTTGCTAAGGACATGGACATGACCATTAACAGCCCAGTGTGGAGCTTGATTAATTCAGGGAAAACAGGATCACTCCCTAAAAAGGAGGCGGGCGTATGAAGGACAAACTGGAGATCCCAGATTACAATACATTATTTCAAACTGAACCCTATGTGAAGCAACGTGAAGGGAAAAAAGCATTCGAGGCACCCTGCAGTGAGCAAGAGACAGCAGAAGCATTAGCCTACTCGAAGTCGTCTGAATATAAGGATAAGAATTTTGCCCGCACCTCACTGGTAGTTAATCCTCATAAAGCATGCCAGCCCCTAGGAGCCTTGATGGCTGCGCTGGGATTCGAGAAAACTCTGCCGTTTATACATGGCTCTCAAGGCTGCACTGCGTATTTTCGTAGTCATTTAAGCCGTCATTTCAAGGAGCCGACCCCCGCAGTTTCTTCCTCTATGACAGAAGATGGTGCGGTGTTTGGAGGGATGAACAATCTTATTGATGGTCTTGAAAATAGTGTGGCGCTCTATAAGCCAGAGATGATAGCTGTATCCACTACATGTATGGCTGAGGTTATAGGGGATGATCTGCAGGCTTTTATATCCAATGCCCGCCAGAAGGGTGCAATTTCGAACGAAATTCCAGTGCCCTACGCCAACACGCCAAGTTTTTCCGGATCACATATTACAGGTTACGATTCCATGTTAAAGTCTATCCTCAGTACCTTGTTCATCCGCTCTGGGATTGAAGCTACCCCTGGCAGTGGAGAGGGAACTGGAGAGAAGCTGAATGTCATTTTAGGGTTTGAGCCTTATACGGGGAATTTTGCGGAAATTCGAAAAATCCTTGCCGCGTTTGATACAGGCTACACCTTCCTTGGTGACCACAGCGGAAATTTTGATTCCCCGGCTACGGGAGAATATTCCTATTATTATGGGGGAACGAAGCTGGCGGATGTGCCGAAGGCAGCTAATGCGTTGGGAACTCTTTCACTTCAGAAATATTCTGTCAAAAAAACATTGGAATACATCAGCGGCACATGGAAACAACAGACCGTTGCGATGTCGACTCCGCTGGGCATTCATGCCACAGATCGGCTAATAGAGTCTATCAGTGAATTAACGGGATTGCCCATTCCGCCTGAGCTTGTGGAAGAACGTGGCCGGGTAGTGGATGCTTTACTCGATAGCCACCCTTATCTGCATGGCAAACGAGTGGCTTTAGTTGGCGATCCGGATTTGCTGATCGGCCTGATTGAATTCTGTCTGGAAGTCGGTATAGAGCCTATTCATATTGTGTGCTCTAATGGGGAAAACGGATTTAAAGAAGAAGCGAAAGCTCTGCTTGCTGCCAGCCCCTACGGAGCAGAAACAACGGTTCATATCGGAAATGATTTGTGGCATATGCGCTCTCTGCTAATTGATGATCCTGTGGATCTGGCCATTGGAAGCTCTCATCTTAAATTTGCTGCCAAAGATGCCGACGTACCGTTGATCCGTGTAGGCTTCCCTATCTTTGACCGCCATCATCTGCATCGTTATCCGATTATCGGTTATCAAGGTGCCTTGAATTTGTTAACTACTATAGTAAATACAATCCTGCAGGGGTTGGATGAGGATTCATCTGGCTTCAACCACGATCTTGTTCGTTAGTAGGAGAACGTTAAGCCGAATGTATACTTCCGATTCATTCGCTCGTCCTCATACGGAGCCGAGCGTTGGGGAGCGGCCGGAAGTCCAATATTTATCGTAGTGACACTGAATAACTGAGCATTTTAAGCGTAAGGAGTATTCAGTTACGGGAGGTGGTACGATGGAGTCCATCAGAAACGATGTATTCGACGCGCAAGCTTGCGGGAGCTTAACTCCGAAATCGAAACCATGTCCACGCCCCAAGCCGGGCGAAGCGGCTGGGGGCTGCTCCTTCGACGGAGCCCAAATCACGCTGCTGCCGATCATGGATGCTGCGCATCTTGTCCATGGGCCGGCTGCTTGTGCCGGGAATAGCTGGGAAAGTAGAGGGGCTTTGTCAAGCGGGCCTTCGCTTTCACAATACGGATTCACTACAGATCTCAACGATAACGATATTATTTTTGGTGGAGAAAAAAAACTGAAAGATAGCATTGACTATATTGCCGGGCGCTTTATGCCTCCGGCAATATTTGTATATGCGACCTGTGTGACAGCATTGATTGGCGAGGATTTGGATGCGGTATGCAAGGAAGCGGCAGGCAGATTGGGGCTTCCTGTGATCCCCGTGAACAGCCCCGGATTCGTAGGCAGTAAGAATCTTGGAAATCGGCTGGCTGGTGAAGCGCTGCTACAATATGTCATTGGCACAGGTGAACCAGAAATGGTGACTCCTTTAGGTGTGAATTTGATTGGGGAGTACAATATCGCGGGTGAAATCTGGGATATCGAGAAATTAATGAAGAGTGTTGGAATTACGCTAATGTCCAGAATTACAGGGGATGCAAGATATAAGGAAATTACATGGGCACATCATGCAAAAGTGAATATGGTTGTGTGCAGCCGTGCATTGTTAGGTCTGGCAAAAGAAATGGAGGCAAGATACCACATTCCTTATTTCGAAGGCTCCTTCTATGGGGCCAAGGAGACAACTTATTCCTTACGTCAAATGGCTTATTTGCTGAATGACCGTGAGATGGAGCGGCGTGTGGATCGGTTGACGGAACGAGAGGAAAGCAGACTGATTCAGGAGCTGCGGCCCTACCGCAAGCTGCTTAAAGGAAAGAAAGCAGTTCTCTATACGGGTGGAGTAAAAAGCTGGTCGATTATTTCCGCGCTGAAGGAGTTAGGCGTTCAGGTGGTAGGTGTAGGCACGAACAAAAGCACGGAAGATGATATACGGCGTATAGCGGATCGTGTTGGTGATGACACCGAATATATCCCGGAGGGCGGGGCAAGCCGAATTATCAAAACCGTCCGGGATCGTAAGGCAGATATTATGATTGCTGGCGGACGGAATATGTATGTGGCAATGAAAGAGCAGATTCCGTTTATCGATATTAATCAAGAAAGACACAAGGCCTATGCTGGTTACGAAGGTTTACTAAGGCTGGCTAAGGAGCTGACGTATTCTCTTGCTAATCCAATCTGGAAGCTGGCTGCCAGTGCCGCTCCCTGGGATAAGGAGGAACCTTCCTATGACCGTTAACAAAAGGAGTAAACCTACTTCAGTTAATCCAATCAAAATCGGTCAATCCCTTGGTTCCGTACTGGCATTTCAGGGTTGCTACAAGGCATTGCCTATTGTGCATGGCGCGCAAGGTTGTTCCGCATTTCCGAAGGCGCTGCTTACCCGGCATTTTCGCGAGCCAATAGCCGTACAGACCTCTGCTTTGCAGGAGATGGATGTAATCTTTGATGCGAATCGTAATTTAGAGGAAGCTCTAAATACCATACTCAGTAAACACCGACCAGACATTATAGGCATTATTGGGACTGAGCTGACGGATGTGGCTGGAGTGGATTATCAATCCATGCTCAAGACCTATAAAAGGGAGCGGAACATGCGGGGTGGGCTTGCTTTTTCCGTCACCTTACCTGACTTTCGTGGTTCATTGGAATCGGGGTTCAGTTCTACCGTGGAGGCGATGCTTGATGAGATGATTCAGCAGGTAGGCCATCGGGGTTCAAGGAGTGTGAATTCACGTCAGATTACCCTCTTGCCGGGATCGTTTCTGACGCCGGGTGATGTGATGGAGCTGAAAGAAATGATATCCTCCTTCGGTTTTGAGGTAATTGCTGTACCTGATATATCGACCTCTTTGTCTGGGCATCTGCTGACAGGATTTTCACCGCTAACAAGAGGTGGGGTGCCTCTAGATTCGATGCTGCAAAGCTTGCATTCGGGTCTAACCCTTGCCATCGGCGGAAGTATGGAGCGTCCAGCTAGAAGACTGCATAATGCGCTGGGAACTCCCTACAAAGTATTCGAGAGTGCTATGGGGCTTAAAGCAACGGATGATATTTTGCAATTTCTGCATCAAATTAGCGGGGAGCCGGTACAGCTTCGTTATTGCTGGCAACGAGAGAATTTATTGGATAGCATGCTGGATGCTCATTTTCAATTTGCGGGAATGTCTGCACTTGTTGCGCTGGAGCCAGATCATTTGTATACCGTATCTTCTTGGCTCGAAGAGCTGGGGGTGGAGCAAAAGGCCCTGGTCACTTCCTATGAAACTCCTTTGGTGGTTGAGATGGAACGAGAGGTATGGGTCGGTGATCTGGATGATGTTGAGTTTTTGGGTAAAGGTGCAGATTTATGGATCGGTAACTCACATGGGATAAATGGAGCGGCGCGGTTAGATGCAGCATTTATGGCGGCTGGATTTCCCGTTTGGAATGAGCTTGGTGCTTATATGGCCACTTCTGTAGGGTATCGGGGAGCGATGGAGTGGACGAATAAAGCGGCGAATCTGTTAATGCGAAGGGAGGAGGAACATCGTGAAAGTAGCATTCGCTACAGAGGATGGAATTAGAGTGAATGCCCATTTTGGGCAGAGTCCGATGTTCGCAATTTATAAAGTTACCAAAAGTGGCGGGGAGCTTATAGATCTTCGTAAACTGCCAACGATTCTCAATCAGGATGAAGCAGGCAAAATAGAGAGTCGTCTGGAGGTGGTAGAGGATTGCACACTAATATTCATCATGCAGATTGGAGCCTCAGCAGCGGCAAGAGTCACACGTCGTAAAATTATGCCGGTAAAGGTTCCACCAGGCAGTCCTATTGATGAGCAAGTGAAGCGGATTGTTGAAATGCTACAGGGCAAACCACCGATGTGGCTAGCCAAGGTATTACATGCTGAAAATGAAGCGGAAGGGGCGAGTGTAGATGGATCCCATAGCTAATGAGAGTGCTGCATTAATGGGCCGGGTTGCTCCGGAAGCGGCAGTATTAAACCGCCGTAGTCGAACCACGGAGAAAGAGCTGGATAAAGATATAGCAAAGATGTTCATACGGCGGTTGTGTCAATTGCTTGATACAGAAGACTTTTTTGGAAGACATGCTTCTCTTTCACCACAGAAGAAGATCGAACGATTGTTTCTCGCTTCCGCTGAAGATAAGAACAAATCTGATTTTAACTGCGCGGTTTCTCCAAAAGTCCGTTTGCAGGTTCCTCTCTTGTTTCAGGCGGTGGCGGGCGTGATCGAGGAGAAGAGTGGGGTTCTGGTTCAGAGTTCATCTGAAATAAACGGGGAAGGATTTGGGCGTGCTCTTTTATATAGTGATCGGATTATTCTTGTGTTAAAAAGCTTGAGAGCAGGTTTTCCGTTTCCTTTTACCTCTGAGGAGAAAGTAATTCGCTACGGCGTTGCTTGTGTAGAAGAAGGGTTAGCCTTTATGGATAAATTTAATGAAATGACAGCTCTTTATGGAACGGATGGTCTGGAGGGTTAGATTCCAATGATGCAGCTCAGCCACAGGGAGGGAGCAACATGGAGCAGCTTATAGGCGGCACCGAACTGGAACGATACGCTCGCCAATTGAAGCTGCTTGGAGAGGGCGGGCAGAAAGCGCTAAAAGAAGCTACAGTGATGATTGCTGGAATTGGAGGGCTTGGAGGCACTGCCGCACTTTATTTAGCTGCTGCCGGAATCGGCAAGCTGATCTTGGCGCATGAAGGAAACATTGTGCCTCCAGATTTAAATCGACAGATATTGATGGACAGTGATCATTTAGGTATGGAAAGGATGAGCACAGCCATTCAGCAGCTAAAACGTCTGAATCCAAATGTTGAAATGGAAGGATTTAATTCGAAGATTGAATATAATATGGCAAAACCTTGGGTAGAACAAGCCGATATAGTGATTGATGCACGGTATGATTTTCCGGAAAGATATACGTTGAACCGCCTATGTGTAGAAACCGGCACGCCAATGGTAGAGGCGGCGATGTATGGATTTGAGATTTCACTAACAACGGTTATACCTGGTGAAACCCCTTGCTTAGAGTGTCTTTATCCGGATGTGAATCCAGAATGGGAACCGTTTGGCTTTCCAGTATTGGGAGCAACCTCCGGAATTGCGGGTTGTCTGGCTGCGTTGGAAGCCGTAAAATGGGTTACAAGGGTAGGGACGACTTATGCGGGCGTAATGCATCGCTTCAATTCACTCGACTTCGCCTGTTACAGCGTCCATATTACCCGTAATCCGAATTGCACTTGCTGCGGAGAGGAAGGTAAACCGTGAAAAGTCTCAGGCTATGTGACACGACACTTAGGGATGGTGAACAGGCGGCTGGAGTTTCATTCACGAGGGAAGAAAAGCTGGAAATCGCAAGGTTGCTGTCGGAATGCGGAGTGGAGCAAGCAGAGGTAGGAATTCCTGCCATGGGCAAGCAAGAGCAAGAAGATATTGCGGCTATCGCTGATTTAGGTCTACCTATGAAGATGATGACTTGGAATCGGGCTTTGGAAAGTGATATCGACAAAGCTTGGGCGACGGGTGTGAACTGGAGTCATGTATCGATCCCTGTCTCGGAAATTCAATTACAAGGTAAGCTAGGTTTAACACCTGCCAAAGGTCTGACAAGATTACTGCATGCGACGGAATATGGCCAACGGCTAGGAATGACTGTGTCGGTGGGGATGGAGGACTCTTCAAGGGCAAGTATGGAGTACCTGGTTGAACTGGTAAATACATTATATAAAGAAGGCATTCGTTGGTTCCGTTATGCAGATACGGTATCTGCTCATCATCCGGGTCAAATGGCAGAGCGGGTAAGCACATTACTTAGTGCTGTTCCTGTAGATGTAGAGCTTGAGGTACACTGCCACAATGATTTTGGTCTTGCGGCTGCAAACACACTTAGCGGTATTGCCGCGGGTGCGGTCTGGGCAAGCACTACGGTAGCAGGGATTGGTGAACGTACCGGGAATGCAGCAATGGAAGAAGTAGTAATGGCTTGGCGTTATCTTTATGGCGGAGAGAGCAGCGTACGTCCGGAGTGTTTGAAGGGGCTGGCGGATAGGGTGATCACAGCCTCGGGCCGAAGTGTCGGCGATGCCAAACCAATCGTCGGATCACTCGCCTTCACACATGAATCTGGGATACATGTTGACGGTTTGTTGAAAGAAACAGCCACCTACCAGACCTTTGATCCCACAGAGGTGGGGAGAGCACATCATTTTGTGTTAGGTAAACATTCCGGAAGTGGTGGAATCATGCATGTTCTGAACGCACATGGTTTAGAGGTTAGTGCTGGAACCGCGGGACGTTTGCTTGAACGGGTGAGAGACTATGCCGAAGTTAATAAAGTGAATGTGCCAGAGCTCCTCTTGGTTGAATGGCTGAGGGAGGATTGGCAACGACCGTAAGAGATATTAGTAAGAATGAATAAAGGCTGACAAGACGGGTACGAAACCTGTCTTGTCAGCCTTTTAATGTTGTTAGGATTAAGTTTATTGTGTTAGCCCTTAACCGCTCCAGCGGTAATTCCCTTGGTCATCTGTTCTGTGAAGAGCAGGTAGATCAGGATGGTTGGGATAGCGATGATCGTCATAACCGCGAACTGTGCACCATAGTTGGATGAATACTCACCAGTGAATTTCATAATGGAGAAGGGAATTGTCTTAAGATCTTCCGAGGTGAGGAAGGTGTTCGCCATAATGAATTCATTCCACGTGCTGATGAAGTTGAGCACACAGATGGTTGCCAGCGCGGGTTTGGTGATGGGCAGGATGATACGGAAGATTAACCCGTAAATGCCACTGCCATCAATAACGGCGGACTCTTCAATAGCCCGTGGGATGGTCTCCAGGAACCCGGTCATAATCAGGACACTCATGGGGATGACAATGGCTGAGTAAGGCAAAATCAATGTGTACATATTGTTCAGCATCCCAAGCTTGTTAAACAGAATGAAGTTTGGCAGCAATGTGGCGTGAATCGGGATGATCATGCCTAACATGATTAGAGAGAGGACAATGCCACTTAGCTTCCATTTCATCCGGGTAAACGCATATCCCATCATCAGGGACACCAGCGCAGAGAGCATAACAGTTATCACTGTAATGATAAGACTGTTGGCGAAATAACGTGGCACACGCCCGTAGGTAAAAGCGTTTCGATAGTTCTCCCACTGGGGTGGAGAGGGCCATTTCAGAAATGAGCTTCCAAAGAACTCACCGCTCTTGAGCAGGGAATAATCGATCAACCAAATAAGCGGAAATAACTGAATCAACGCGATGATACATAGGAACACCATCATTAGGATTTTGCCAGTTGTAGGCTTTCTGCGTTCTTGTTTGTGAAGGTTTAGCTTAGGGGGTGAAGCGGTAGGCGATAAGGAATTATTCATAGGATTTCCTCCGGTTACAGGGTTTCTTTAAAATTCTCCGATATCTTTCTTTAAAATCTTGTTGAGGATAACGGTTAGGATCAGGCAGAACACAATAAACAGAATGGAAATGGCATTACCATAGCCGTATAGCGATGATGAGAAGGCGGTTTTGTACAGATAGTTCCCTAGGAACTGTGTGCTATTTGCAGGGCCACCGTTGGTCATTAAGAATACGGTTTCCATTTGCTTAAGACAGGTGGTGACGGCAATGATGATGGCAACCCGCATCATCGGCGAAAGCAGCGGAATGATGATACGCGTGTAGAGGGTAAAGTTGTTGGCGCCATCGATTCTTGCGGCTTCGCTTAAATCTTCCGGAATGCCTTGCAGACCTGAATAATACAGCAGCAGTGCATACCCAAAGCCTTGCCACATAACAACAATGATGATGCACCAGATGGCCGTCTTTGGATCACCGAGCCAATCATGTGTAAGTGCATCCAATCCAACTCCGCTTAGCAGCTTGTTAAGCAGTCCGTAGTTCGGATGGAAAATTCCGGTCCACAGCTTGGCTGTAACGACGACGGAAATTACAGCGGGGATAAAAAAGATCGTCCGGAATATTTTTTCGTATTTGCCGGAATTGGTTAGGAATATCCCCATGAGAATGGCAAAGGGATGTTGTAAAAATACAGTGGCGGCGGTCAGGAGCAGGGCGTTGACCAGCGATCTCCAGAACACTTTGTCATGAAATAGAATTTCGCGGTAGTTATCAAAGCCGATGAAATTGTATTTGCCGATTCCGCCCCAATCCGTAGAACCGTAATAAGCGCTCATGAAGATAGGGATGCAGATCATAAAAGCAAATAGGAACAGTCCAGGTGCGATGAGTAAGAATATCGCTTTTTTGTCGCTTAACACTCTGTGCATGGAAATCTCCGTCCTTTTAAAGAGTAATCTATCTATTACCATCGTAACGGGAAGCCAGGCACCGGAACATGCCGTAAATTTCAGATCGGTGTATACATTTTTTCGAAAACAAAACCCCGGCCTCTGGGGGAAGCCGGGGTTTGCGCACTGCCATCTATAAGCTTACTTCAGGAGCGCTAAGGTTCATGTTTTTTGTAGTTCTCTGGTTTATTTACCAGCGAATTTATCGGATGCAGCATCCAGTGCTTTGGCGAATTCTTCAGGGGTAATCGCATCAGATAGCAGGCTTTGATGCGCCTCCATTACCTTTTGCTTGAACTCATCGTCACCCACATCCTGCAGTGGAGTACCGCTGGAAGAGGTCATGGAGCTGAACACTTCAATCAATTCTTTTTGCAGCTGGGTTTCGTTACCCGTTAGGAATTGATCGAATTGCTGCGCAGGTGTACCCGCGCCAGCTTGCCATAGCATTTTAGACCAATGCTCTGGAGCGAAGAAATATTTCAAGAAATCAACAGCGGCTTCAGCATGTTTGGAGTTTTTGCTGACTGCATATCCACCACCATACCAAGCGGCATCATCGGTTGCTTTACCTTTAGCTGAAGCTGGGAAAGCAAAAGCACCTACGTTATTGCGGAATTCTTCAGAGAAGTTCTCGTCTGTTGCCAGACCCGACTCCCAAGCGCCCATAAAGAACATGGCAGCTTGCCCTTGTCCGAACAAGTTGCGTGCAGCACCATAATCGGCAGTCAGCCAGCCATCGGCAAAACCTTTAGCATCGGCGAATTGCTGCATTTCAGTTGCAGCTGCAACCAGACTAGGATCTGTAAAGGATATTTTACGTGCCACAGCTTCATCCATTGTATTGAAATCGCCAGTCTGACGTTGGGCTACAAATTCATACCAGATAGGCAGTGTCCAAGCGTCCATACCATTCATAGCGATCGGGTTAATTTTCTTGGCACGAAGTGTTTTGACGGCGGCAAGCAAATCATCTGTTGTTTTTGGAACCTCGATGCCGTTGTCAGCAAATATTTTTTTGTTATAGTACATCACCATGTAGTCGGCACCACGCGGCAAGCCGTAAAGCTTACCGTCTTTACTGAAACCGTCCATGGATCCGGACACAAACTGATTACCTTCGAAGTCAGCACTGTTCAGTTCAAGCAGCAGATCGTTATCCAGCAGCGGACTCAGGAAGGAGGGCTGACCCCAGGCTTGAATGATATCAGGCAGCTGATTGCTGGAGGCATACACTTTGATTTTTGATTTGTAAGGCTCATCTTGAAGCGCTTCCACTTCAATCTTGACGTTAGGGTTCTCTTTCATGTAAGCATCGATAATGTCTTGCTCTACCTTACCTGAACCATTGGCCCGATCCGCGAGCGCGGTGAAGAACTTCAGTGTGATTTTTTCGGCGGGTGTGTTTTCCCCTGCACTAGCTGTTGCTTCGGCAGTAGCTTCGGCCTTGTCATTTGTAGGTGCATTGGTAGCTTTCGCATTGTTATTTCCGCCACCGCAGCCTGCCAGCAGAGCTGGTAGCATTAGACTCATAAGTGCTAGCTTTATTCCTTTACCTTTCATCAAAAACCCACCTTTTTTATGAGATATATTTCCACGAGAACGGCTGTCATCAAACGAGGACGACAATGTCGTTTCTTCTTGCATCCCCATCTTAAGAGTTTATGACCGATAGAAACATGGTCCATATTTAAGAACTATGTAGGCATTTTTCAGTGATTGTAAAAAGCTGGTTCAGGGTTTAATGATTTCAGTTATACTTGGTTTACACATTTATTGATTATACATGAAGGTGGTTCTCATGAATCGAAACATCCGCTTATTAAGCCGTTATCGCCATCTTCCGCTCCAGTTTAAGCTGTTATTATGGTTTGTGCCGCTGCTTCTCGTGACTATATTTGCTATGGGGTGGAACTCCTATCAGATTTCTTCGCAGCAGGTGGTGGAGAAAATGAAACAGTCACAGGATCACCTGACCCGGAAAACAGCAGAGCAGATTGATGAGATGGTGAGGGGAATGATTTCTTTTTCCAATACACTCTTTCTGGATGAAAGTGTGCAGCGGCTCTTAGTGTCGTCAGAAGCACAAAAAGAACGTAATTCCGTATTTAAAACGGTCACCAACCTGATGGTCGCTGGCAATTCGATTCAATCCCTGATTCTATACTCTTTGGAAGACCAGAATAACGGGGCGGAGCCTTTTGCTGCGAACCAAGCCGGATTGACGACTGGCATGAAGTTCTCTAACTTTGTCCAAACCTCGTACTACAAGGAAGCCGTTGAAGCCGCAGGCAGTCCAACCTTTGGATTGTCCAGACCCACGGATGGCATATTTGTTGGTGATCATTATCATAAGATTGTACTTTCCAGAATTATCAAGAATGTATATACTTTAAAACCGGCAGGGCTAGCGGTGATCGGGGTCGATGCTGGTAAGATTGGAAGCCAATATCTAGACAACTCTGAAGATGATGTAGATATGTTTGTGGTAGATCGAGACGGGCTCATCATTACGGCTTCTAACCGGAGCTGGATCGGCAAAAGAGATCTTGATCTTCCGTATTTTGCGGACAGCGATCCTAAGTTGAACCTAGAGCAGAGACTGGAGTCTACAGCGGATCACAAACAGTGGATTGTCTCGCATCTGCAGTCAGAAACGACGGGTTGGTATGTAGTGGTGGTGCATTCCAAACGGCAGCTTGTCAAAGAGCTGGGGCAGATTTCACAGGTCACGGTGACGATCGCTTTTCTGTGCTTAGCAGTTAGCTTAATGGTTACCTGGCTCGCCGCCGCCTCAATAACGAAACCGCTGAAAAAGCTTTCCCGCTCCATGCGCAGATTCCAGACAGGGGATTTCACGCAGCGCGTATTTTTTGAAGGAAATGATGAGATTGGTCTCTTGGGCCATGGTTATAATCTAATGGTTCAGCGGATCAAATCGCTCATCAATGATGTATATGCCTCCAAACTGAAGCAGCAGGAAGCAGAATTGAAAACGCTTCAGGCACAGATCAGGCCGCACTTTTTATATAACACGCTGAATACGATTTGTTGGGAAGCTGAGAAGAAGGGCGACAAAGAAATAGCGGATATGGTCTATTCGCTTTCTCAAGTATTCCGGCTGAGCTTAAATGATGGGCGGGATACGTTTACATTGGAACAGGAAGTAGAGCTTGTAAAGAATTATTTGTTCCTGCAAAAAAATCGGTTTAGAGAACGTTTTGAGTTCGAAATTACCTTGGATGAGAGTATCAAGGATTTCACAGTTCCTAAGCTGCTGCTCCAGCCACTGGCGGAAAATGCAGTGATTCATGGGATCGAGCCACTGGCTGGAAGCGGACTCATCTCGATTCGCGCCTTCCGCAAAGATAGGACCATTGTGCTCGAAGTTCAAGATAACGGGGTGGGAATCACGCCGGAAAGACTTCAGGAGCTACATCAGCGTTTAGCGAGAGGAAGCTCTATCTCGGAGGAAGAGGAGAATGCTGGACGTTCGGGGTTTGCGCTCTCGAATGTACAGGAACGTTTAGCTTTGTTTTTTGCCGGAGCCTCATTGCAAGTAGAGAGTGTAGAAGGAGCAGGCACACGTATTATCATTCATATCACTGTGGAGGGTCCCTAAATGATGAAGCTGAAGCTGCTGATTGCTGAAGACGAAGACACCATCCGTGAGGGTATCGTCAATATGATTGACTGGAATTCGCATCAGATTGAGGTAATGGGCGAAGCGGGGAACGGAAGTGAAGCGCTGGCTCTGATGGAGTCTGAACAGCCGGATTTATTGTTAACGGATATCCGCATGCCGCAGATGAATGGTCTGGAGCTAATCGAAGCTGGACGGCGTCGCGGTTACGACTTTCGCTCGATTATTTTATCTGGCTACAATGAGTTCTCTTATGCGAAACAAGCGATTGCGCTGGGGGTTGTCGATTATGTGCTGAAGCCGTGCCGGCCGGAGGAAATTCTGAAGACGGTACTCAAGGCTAAGGAGCTAATTGAAAGGCAGCGTTGTCAGGAGAATGAGCAGCTAAAAAGAGATCGTTCCTGGCATAAAAATGCACCGCTTGTCAAAAGCCAAGTGCTGTCCCAATGGATTCATCATCCTCCGGTTCCGCTGGAGCGGCGGCAGGAGCTGATCGGTGAGTTAGCTATGGCTATTAGTCACGAAGGTCCGCAGATTGGGCTGGTCAGCTTTGATTTTGATCCTCCCTCTGCCGGTGGGTCTGGACAGGATTTTGTACTTTTACGTTACGCGGCCCTAAATATTATTAGTGAGACCTTGTCTCCTATCTATAAAGGAAAAATAGAGACCTTTCATGATGGCAATCTCCTGCTCTGGATCGGCAGTGGTTTAGCTGGAACGGATTCCCGCAAGTCTTACCGAACCCCCATCTATTTGAAAGAGCAGATCGGGATGCTGCAAAGCAACCTGGAGAAATACCTCAAGCTGTCAATCAGTATTGCTGTAGGCTCCTGTCGTGCGGATATTTCGGAAGCTCACCTGTCTTATAAAGAAGCGCTTCAGGCCATGGAATCCCGCTTTCTGAATGGGAAAGGCGGCGTTTATTTTTATACAGAAGGCTCGGGAGTTATTGGGGGTGGCGTACAGGAGATCGGGATTTTAGATGATCCTGAATTAAATGTGCTGGAGGATGAGATGCTTGTGGCAGTAGGTGCAGGAAGTAATGAGCTTGCCCTCGATCTGCTGGAGCAATGGCTGGAACGTTTTCGCGGAAACCCCGGATGCCTCAAGCAGGAGGTGAATATTCGGGCAACCGCTTTTGTCGTTCGCCTTAAGAGGCTTGCGCAGGAAAAACAAGTAGCTGGATTTGAATGGAAGCAGCATTTGGTCAATTGGATGGAGCAGGCACCACAGATCGAGACGCTGGAAGAATTATCTACGATCCTGAATAAGATCATGCAGAATGTGGTGGAGGCTTTTTCTAAACATCGCCCTCTGCATCGAACAGTAGTTACAGCGCTTGAGATCATCCGTAACAAATATAATACCAATCTATCTCTGGAGTATGTTGCGAAGGAAGCTTATGTATCTAATACTTATTTAAGTTCACTGTTCCGCCAGGAGCTGGGTGTGAATTTTCTCGATTACTTGCATCAATACCGGGTAGAAGAGGCAAAAAAGCTGCTCCGCCAAAACTTAAAAATGTACGCCGTTGCAAAGTTAGTGGGCTATGGGGAAGAACGCCACTTCAGTGCTACTTTTAAGAAATGGACCGGACTTACGCCCTCACAATATCAAAAGGGACTAGGGAAGTAGGGGTAAATTGTTATCTACTAGGCTTTGTGTGGTTAAACTCTACATATAGCTAAATAGGAGGTAACCGAGAAATGAACCCGAAATGGTGGAAAGAGAGTGTCGTGTACCAAATTTATCCGATTAGCTTCATGGATAGTAACGGAGATGGGATTGGAGACTTGCAAGGAATCATATCCAGACTGGATTATCTGCAGGATTTAGGTGTAGACGTGATTTGGGTCTGCCCAATTTATAAATCACCAAACCATGATAACGGTTATGATATCAGTGATTACTGTGACATTATGAAGGAATTTGGCACGATGGATGATTTTGACCATTTGCTGAGGGAGATGCACGCACGTGGGATGAAGCTGATGATGGATTTGGTTCTGAACCATACGTCACATGAGCACCCATGGTTTGTTGAATCCAGATCGTCGAAGGACAATCCGAAACGGGACTACTATATTTGGCGAAAAGGAAAAAATGGAGGTCCCCCGAATAACTGGGAGTCTTATTTCAGTGGCTCGGTGTGGGAGCATGATCCGCGGACCGATGAATATTACCTTCACCTCTATTCCAAATATCAGCCTGATCTGAACTGGGAGAATCCGGTGGTCATTGATAAGCTGCATGAGATGGTGGAATGGTGGCTGAAGAAGGGTGTGGACGGATTCCGCTTTGATGCCATTGCACATATCGTGAAGACGAAAGGTTACCCGGATGCGGATAATCCAGGTGGAACACCTACCGTAAGGGCTTATGGAATGTTCTCCAATCTGGCAGATGTGCATACCCTGCTACAGAATTTATATGATAAAGTGCTTTATTTCTACGATATTATGACGGTAGGAGAGACTTCAGGACTTGGACCGGAGCAGGCGCTTGATTATGTAGGTGATGGTCGCCGGGAGCTGAATATGACTTTTCAGTTTGAGCATATGTTTCTGGATGCCGCTTCGGCAGGTAGTGGGAAATGGGATGTCGTCCCATGGAGTCTACTGGAGCTGAAAAAGATTATGAGTAATTGGCAGACGGTTCTGCATGACAAAGGCTGGAATGCGAATTATCTCTGCAACCATGACCAGCCGCGCGCAGTGTCCCGGTTTGGGAACGACCTTTTTTACCGGATTCCTTCGGCTAAAATGCTAGCGACCTTCATTCACATGCTGGAAGGCACACCTTATATTTATCAAGGCGAAGAAATTGGAATGACGAATGTCTGTTTCGAATCCATTGATGAGTACCGGGATGTAGAGACGCTTAATTATTATGAAGAAAAGCGAAAAAACGGCGTTCCAGAAGAGCAGATTATGTCTGCCATTCATCATAAAAGCCGGGATAATGCCCGCACCCCGATGCAGTGGGACGATGGTCACGCAGGTGGTTTTACGACGGGGACTCCTTGGATTGAAGTAAATTCCAACTATATGGAGATCAACGCTGGCAATGCGATTAAAGATCCCGATTCCATCTACAACTACTATAAACAGCTGATTGCCCTGAGAAAAAAACACAAAGTCATCGTTTATGGAGCCTACGGGCTGCTGCTCGCAGAGCATACAGAGATATATGCGTATACTCGGACATTAGAAGATCAGCGGCTGCTGGTTATTCTGAATTTTTATGATGGAGAGCCTGTATTCGAATGGCCAGCGGAGTTCCAACCAGACAATATTGAGCTGTTAATTTCTAATTATTCCGTGGAAAAAGATGAGCAGATCCAACCGCTTAAACTTCGTCCTTATGAAGCACGAGTATATTTGCAGCAGCTTGTGTAAGGGAAGCTACAGGAATGAGTTGTCATGAAGGGGCTGAGCGCTCCACTGTGACAACTCTTCTTTGAGTTTGTGAGTAAAAGACTGTACAATGGCGATACATTAACATACATAGAGTGGAGTTACAGGAAGACGCCTGTGGGAGGAGAGACAACATGACTGAATGGTATGAAAAGAGCTTCGGAGAGGATTATCTGGTCGTATACAAACATCGAGACTTTGGTGGAGCTCGTAAAGAAGTTGAACGAATGATCTCGTGGCTGGGACTACCGCCAGGCTCCAAAGTGCTGGATTTATGTTGTGGGATGGGACGTCATTCACTGGCGCTTGCGGAAGCAGGGTACGAGGTAACTGGAGTAGATTTATCAGAGGTATTGCTGCGTGAGGCAAGATCTCAAAAAGGAGCGGAGCAGGTAACTTGGCTGCGTTCTGACATGCGGGACCTACCGTTAATAGGAGGTTTCGATGCTGTGGTTAATCTGTTCACTTCCTTTGGTTATTTTGAAGAGGATGAGGAGCAGGTAAAGGTTTTGCGTGAAATCTATCGGATGTTGAAGCCGGGTGGCAAGTTTGTTATTGATTATCTGAACCCTGCGTATGTGATTCGTCATCTGGTGCCGCATTCTACCCGCGAGGATGGAAAGAATCTGATTGATGAGTCGCGGCGGATCGAGGATGGGTATGTGAAGAAGGACATCATTTTAACCTCTAAAAATGATTCTACATCTCGTCAATATCATGAACGTGTGAAGCTGTATTCATTGGAGAAATTCAGCGGAATGATCGAGGAAGCGGGTTTACAGCTCGAAGCTGTGCATGGCAGCTATGAAGATGAGGTTTATAATGCAGAAAGCTCCACGCGGATGATTTTTAGTGGAATTCGATCGTAATGGTATCAGGAAAAAGATTCAAAGGCGGTGATCGCACCATGTCTAAGGCGGATATCACTTCATGGGACGAGAACATTCTTCAGGTCTCGGTACCCATGGACTCGCCGCTTCGTCAAGTGAACAGCTATATTCTTCCCGATGAGGATGGCAGAATTACTATTATCGATCCGGGTCCGCGTAGCCCGGAGACAGAAAAATGCTGGCAGGCGATCCTGCAGGAGCTGGGATTGTCGTGGAAGGACGTGCGGGATATCGTCGTAACGCATCATCATCCCGATCATTATGGATTGGCGGGATGGTTGCAGTCGCAGACCGGATGTAAAGTATGGATGACTGAACGTGCTCATGCCGAAGCGATGTTGATGTGGGGCGGTAACACGGATATCAATGAAGTTTTGCCGTTATATTTCATCAGACACGGAATGTCGGAGGAATGGTCGAGTGGAATTAAAGCGCATTTGGAGAGCTTTGACGCGCAAGTGGAGCCACAGCCGGTTGTAACTTATCTGAATAAGGTAGAGCCTTTCGGGATGGGTGGCCGTGAATGGAAATTGATTGTAACTGGCGGACATGCACCGGGACATGTGAGTTTCTATCATGCGGGCAGCGGGCAAATGATCTGCGGCGATGCTGTGCTGCCGCAGATTTCGCCCAATGTCAGCCTGCTTCCAGGCAGCGATCCACAGCCGCTGCAGACGTTTCTTCAGGGGCTGCGGGAGCTGGGGAGCTACCCGGTCAGCATGGCGTTCCCGGGTCATCGGGAACCGTTCACGGGCTTCGCGCATCGGGTCAGCAGCCTGCTCGCTCATCATGAGGAGCGGCTGGATACCACGGCAGCCTTGCTCGCAAACGGCCCGCTGAGCGGCTTCGCCGTCTGCGAAATTCTTTTTCGCAGCCGGGTAACCACCGTTCACCAGATGCGCTTTGCGATGAGTGAGACACTGGCGCATCTAGCGGAGTTGATGCGCCGGGAGCGGGCAGTGATGATAGAGGCGGACGGTGCTATATTGTTTGCAGCATCTGAAAGTGCTGGTGACCATGTTAGTTAGAGTTTCTAGCGCGATCGAAGAGTGATGAAATGAATGATGAGCGATGATGATGAATGATGAAATGAATTGAGATGTGAAGGTTATGATCTAGTAGAGGTATAGAGCAGTCCTGTGTTATTGGGACTGCTCTTTTTTGGGTTTTGGTTTTAGTGACTAGGTAGAGAGTATAATTCGGTGCTATTTATATGAATATTGAGCTCCTTAGTCCGATCGAATACCCAACTAACCTTTGATTACATACTCATGCGTCACGCTGATCATTTGGACTAACATTTGATTACTTTACTCATGCGTTATGCAGGTCATTCGGGCTCAGACGCCGCTATTCGTGGGTTTTGGGACTTTTGAGGTGAGTATCGGACCGGAGAGGCGTTATTGCTAGAGTAATGGGTTCTTATTGGTCATTTTTGAGTGAATAGTGACTCTGGAGTCCGAAAGTCACTAAAACAAGGGTGTTTTATGGAAATAGTGTCACCTGAGTCCGATCGCATTACCCAACTAACATTTGATTACTTTTCTCATGCGTCATGCTGATCATTCGGACTCAGATGCCGCTATTCGTGGATTTTGGGACTTTGAGGTTAGTATCGGACCGGAGAGGCGTTATTGCTAGTGCAGAGGGTTGTTATTGGTCATTTTTGAGTCAATAGCGACTCTGGAGACCGAAAGTCACTAAAACAAGGGTGTTTTATGGAAATAGCGTCACCTGAGTCCGAACGCATTTCCAAACTAACATTTGATTACTTTACTCATGCGTCATGCTGATCATTCGGGCTCAGATTTGATAATTTTACTCATGCGTCACACAGATCATTCGGACTCAGAAGCCGCTATTCGTGGGTTTTGGTACTTTTGAGGTGAGTATCGGACCGGAGAGGCGTTATTGCTAGTGCAGAGGGTTGTTATTGGTCATTTTTGAGTGAATAGCGACTCTGGAGACCGAAAGTGTCCAAATCAATGGGGATATGTGAGTATAGTGTCACCTGAGTCCGATCGCATTACCAAACTAACATTTGATTACTTTTCTCATGCGTCACACTGGTCATTCGGACTCAGATGCCGCTATTCGTGGATTTTGAGACTTTTGAGGTGAGTATCGGACCGGAGAGGCGTTATTGCTAGAGTAATGGGTAGTTATTGGTCATTTTTGAGTGAATAGCGACTCTGGAGTCCGAAAGTGTCCAAATCAAAGAGGATATGTGAGTATAGGGTCACCTGAGTCCGACCGCATTACCAAACTACCATTTGATTACTTTTCTCATGCATCATGCTGATCATTCGGGTTCAGATTTGATTACTTACTCATGCGTTACACAGATCATTCGGACTCAGATGCAGCTTATTCGTGGATTTTGAGACTTTTGAGGTGAGTATCGGACCGGAGAGGCGTTATTGCTAGTGCAGAGGGTAGTTATTGGTCATTTTTGAGTGAATAGCGACTCTGGAGTCCGAAAGTGTCCAAATCAAAGGGGATATGTGAGTATAGGGTCACCTGAGTCCGATCGCATTACCAACTACCAGTTGATTACTTTACTCATGCGTTACGCTGAGCATTCGGATTCATATTTGATTACTTTACTCATGCTTCACACAGATCATTCGGACTCAGATGCCGCTATTCGTGGGTAGAAACACATCTTGCCGAGTAGCTAAGTGTTGGTATTGACTAATTGGGGAATTTCTCCCTGTTTTTCGAGGTTTGTGGGGGTGTAGAGCGGATATTAGGGAATTTCTCCCTAATAATCTACGAATGTAGCTATAAATTAAGGTTTTCGTAGAGTTATTAGGGAAGAATTCCCTAATAACTTAGGTTTTGAACGATTTTCGGTATTTTTTAGGGAGTTTTTCCCTAAAACTGTCCCAACCCAACCTTAAAAAAAGCGATTGTCTCATAACCCGCAAGGGTTACGAAACAATCGCTTTTTAATTCTCAGAGTGTACCCAAAACACCGGTTACTCCGGTTGTTTTTCATGTTCTGCAAGTTTCCTTGCAGCTTCTTCGCGATCCTCAGGTGAATGCGGAAGTTCGAGGTCTATCTCACGCTCCGCTTGCTTACGGTGTGCGATTCGGCTACTAGCTGCAGCGGCTACCGCGCCGACGATATCGTCGAGGAAGGTGTGGATCTGCCCGGTGTTTTTGTCGTTCAACCGTTCAAGAACGCCTGGCTTAAGCTTGTCCACATAACCATAGTTGGTGAAGCCAATGCTGCCATATACATTTACGATGGAGAAAGCCAGAATCTCATCCACTCCGTATAATCCCTCATCATTTTCGATCATATCCTGAAGCGGTGGAAACAACTTCCCCTCCTCCGCGAGCATGTCCAATTGAATGCCCGTAAGTACCGCATTTTGCACTTCTCGTTTGCTGAGTACCATCTCAACGTTATGGACACATTCTTCCATCGTTAAGTTTGGATAATATTTTTTTTGCAGAAACATAACGAGCTCTGCGATTTCCTGCAGGTTTACTCCACGCTTATTCAACCACATTTTGGTCGCATCTGCGACTGCCTTGCTGTTCAGACTGTAAGGTATTTTTGCGATTGGTTCATCAGCCATGATTAGTCACCTCGTAAGTTAAGTCTTTGCATTACAACGTTCGTTAGCATGATGTTAAGCGCTGGTGTTATCTCAGATTGTACGTTTAGAAAAAGTATTTGTCCAGAAAACGGAGTCTATGTGAATTAAAATCTAGATCCAACCTAACCTGAAAATAAAGCGCACAGGCTTTTCCAACAATTTAGGATAAGCAGTTGTTATTTTTTGGACAAAGGTCTCGTATACATAGCAGTACAAATGCTATCTAACCTTGAAAGGGGTAATAAATGATGAAAACAATGCAACAAATCCGCGGGATTTCCGCAGTCTGCCTACTCGCAGTTCCACTGGCACTGTCCGGTTGTGGCTTGTTCGGTTCGGAATCAGCATCGATTGATGCTCCGCCACCTGAGGTTGAAGCGCAGATGTTACAGACAGAGGGAAATAATACTTTGGATTCAGGTGTATTTGGTCCAGTGGCTCAGGATGATGCACAAGCAGTTGTGAAGGACAGCACCAAAACCGCTAAAGCAACGGATAAAGCAACGGTTTCCGGTGACCGGACGACCGTATATTTGGAAGATGGAAACGGCTTACTCGCTCCAGTGTCGTTAAATCTGCCAAAAAGCAAAGATTCCAGCACGCTCAAGAACTCTTTAATGGCATTAGTGAATAAGGGAGAATATGCGTCCTCATTGCCAGAAGGTTTCCAAGGCATTCTACCAGCTGGAACTGAGGTGCAAAGCATTACGGTAGACAAGTCGAATTTGGCAGTTGTTGAGTTCAATTCGGAATTTAACAACTATGATGCTGCGGATGAACGCAAAATCCTTGAAGCGATCACTTGGACACTTACCGGTCAAGATGACATTAAAGGTGTGCAGTTCTGGGTAGATGGTAAAAAGCTTACGGAAATGCCGCTTCAAGGCACTCCGCTGGATCGCCCGCTGTCCCGCACAATGGGCATTAACCTGCCAAAACAAGGTCCATCTTTGATGAACTCTAGTGCGGTTACTGTTTATTTTTCCACAACATCTCCTGACGGTATCCAATATTATGTTCCGGTTACGCGCTTTGTACCCGCAGGGCAAGAGCAGCTGACTGCTGCTATCAATGAACTGATTGCGGGACCTGAATCCGGAGACGGTCTGGAAATGGTTATGACACAGGGCACATCACTTGATTCGGTTGAAGCCGGACAAAACGGTGTTGTTACTGTATCCTTGACTGACGATATGTTCGCAGATGGGAAGGAAGTTCCTGCCGAATTGCTGGAATCGGTTGTTCTGACTGTTGCGCAAAATACGGAAGATGCTCTGGTTCAAATTCGTTTGAACGGCAAACAATCGATTACTGACACTGACAATGTGGATTATAGCAAACCTGTTTCTGCACCTGAATTTTTGAACGAGCTCCCGTTATAGAATGACCTTCTAAGGTTTAAAAGATGCTTTTGTGCCTCCTCTTTGGTAGAATAAAAGTTGCTCAAAAAGACGTAACGTCCCGAACGGTGAACTGCCGCAATGAACAACAGGGAAACGGGACTCACACTAAACTATTAGCTATACGATGTAGGAGGCAGAAAAGATGAGATCAAACGGGCGAACTGACGACCAATTACGGCCGCTGACAATAACGACCCAAACGAATAAATATGCTGAGGGCTCCGTGATCATTGAGATGGGAGACACCAAAGTTATTTGTACGGCTACTGTAGAGGAAAAAGTGCCTCCGTTTCTTAAAGGACAAGGAAAAGGCTGGGTAACTGCCGAATATTCGATGCTTCCTCGGGCCACCCAGTCCCGTAATCAACGTGAAGCTGCACGCGGTAAACTTACCGGACGTACAATGGAGATCCAGCGGCTGATCGGCCGTGCGCTTCGCTCCGTGGTGAATTTACAAGCGTTAGGTGAACGCAGTATTACGCTGGATTGTGATGTGATTCAGGCGGATGGGGGAACTCGGACGGCTTCGATAACAGGCGCTTTTGTTGCCATGGCATTTGCTATTAATAAAATTGCACTACAGCACAAGCTGGCTGTTTTTCCTATAACAGACTTTTTGGGAGCAATTAGTGTAGGTGTTGTAGGAGATAAAACATTGCTCGATCTGAATTATGAAGAGGATTCTAAAGCCAAAGTGGATATGAATGTAGTCATGACCGGCGGCGGTGCTTTTGTTGAGGTACAAGGGACTGGCGAAGAAAGACCATTCTCGCGTCAAGAGCTGGACCTATTATTAGGTCTAGGTGAGAAGGGAATTTATGAACTGATTGCGGCGCAAAAAGAAGCGCTCGGAGCGATTGCTCTGAAAATCCCTTCCGGCCAGCCGGGCCAAGAGGTGTAACATGAATTCCAAGGGCAATATTCTCATTGTCGCAACGAAGAATAAGGGGAAGGTGCGCGAATTCGAGCACGCTTTTGCCCCGCTGGGCCTGACAGTTAAGAGTATGTATGACTATCCGCATCTGCCCGATGTGGTGGAAGACGGGGCTACTTTTGCAGAGAATGCGTTTAAAAAATCCAAAGCCGTAGGTGATGCACTTGGAATTCCGGTACTCGCTGATGATTCGGGTCTTTGTGTAGATGCTTTGGATGGCAGACCGGGTGTGTACTCTGCACGTTTTGCCGGTGAAGACGCTACGGATGGGGAAAATAACCTGAAGCTGCTTAGCGAGCTAGAGAGATTGAAACAGGGGGAAGACACAGATCAGCCTTTGTTGAGCACGGCTAGGTTCGTCTGTACTTTATCGCTGTACGATCCAGTTTCCAAGCAGGAGCTAACCGCAGAAGGTGCGGTCGAAGGTTGGATTACTTCAGAACCATCAGGTGCTGGCGGTTTCGGTTACGACCCGCTATTTTATCTGTCTGAACATGAAAAAACTATGGCCGAGCTTACGCTGGAAGAGAAGCAGCAGATTAGCCATCGAGGAACTGCACTGCGACTGCTGACGGCAAAGCTGGAGAAAAAACTGGCAGCCGAAGGCGGCCTATCGCAGGAATAGATTTTTATATAAAAGTGGGGGTGTCCAAAAGCCGCAAAATGGCTGCTGGGCACCCCCGTTTTTTATTCCTTCCCCTTAAACAAAGCATCAAACTTCGTTCGATTCTAGCACATTCAACCGTATGAAGCGGCTACCCGGACACAGCTGACCTTAAACGCAGCTTTATCCGATATTTGAGATTCGAACGGACCCCAAAGTCGCTATGGGCACGAAAAACACCCCGAAAGAAGCATTTTATAGGGAATAGCAGCACTGGAGTCCGATACACAGCTCCAAAGGCTTGAAATTTGTAAATAACGTCAACTGGGTCCGTAACGTAAGCCCCAAAGGATGAGAATGCCTCTGCACTAATAATGGGATGTTCTCCTTGTTGGAATCAAGGAAAGTACCGGATTATATCAGCTTCCAAAGAGCAGGGGTGGAAGCTGGCTCCCACCCCTGAAGTGAAGTGTGAGGCTGCAAGCAGGAATACGTTTTTCCACTGTAGGCGACGACATCACCTACTTTATAGGCAACTCCTGTTACCCAGCTAGACCCTCCCGAAGTAGGTGTAGCAGTCGGTAATGGAGTTTGCGTGGGTGTTACGGTTGCGGTGGGCGTTGGTGCCACCGTAGGCGCTGGAGTAACGGTTGCAGTAGGCGTCGGTGCCACCGTAGGTGTCGAAGTCGGTGTTACTGTTGGAGCTACAGTTGCCGTTGGTGTTGACGTTGCTGTTCCACACACGCTGATGTATTTCCAGACACCGTCCGGTCCGCTAAGATCGGGACGGTCTCCCTGTGTCCACCACTTGGCTTCATAGAGTGAGCCGCTGTAGGAAACGCGTTGTCCGCCAGTATATGCGGTTGCCGCATTCCAGGTCGCTGCCGAACATTGTCCCGGCGTAGGAGTAGGTGTTGGCGCTACAGTTGGCGTTGGCGTCACGGTTGCCGTCGGAGTCGGTGTTGTTGTAGGTGTTGCCGTTGGTGTTGCCGTTGGTGTTGCTGTTGGTGTAGTCGTCGGTGTCGGTGTCGGTGTCGGTGATGCAGACGGTGTTGGCGTAGGTGTAATGCCTCCGTACAGTTTATCGTATTCCTGTTGGGACGAGTTTCCGTTCAGGGTGATTCGCTGTGGACCGCCTGAAAAGTTCAGCTTCATCATACCCGGAATTTCAAGTGAAGCTCCATTCGCAATAGTTTGAGTAGCTGTACCTGTAATACGGTAGCGGTTGAAATCCCAGGCCGTGGAGATTTGCTCAACGCTACCGGCTCCCCATGCCGAGGTTAGGGTTGTAGTTGTTGGCAGGTCGAACTCCAGCTTCCAGCCACCGGAAATATCGGTGCCGGTATTGTTCGTTATTTTTAATGAATAGGTATAGTTCGGATGATCATAGGCGCCGCTGAAGCTGAGGTTGAAGTTTTTAGGTTCAGGCAACTGCGGCTTAGGAGCTCCGCCCGGCGGCGAGGCTGTCTTCAGCTGATCATAGGCAAAATCGGTCAGAGAATTGCCATACGTATAAGTGCCATCGCTCTGCTCAGAGTAATCGCCCGTTAGTTCCCAGAACATCATACCTCCCAAGCCTTTTTGCTTGATGTAATCCAGCTTGTAGCCAAGAGATTCCTTATCTTCATACGTAAGAAAAATCTTCTTGTCTGCATTGAATAAGTACGGTGTTTTGGTAACAGGATCGAAGTAACGCTTATTCGCTGGATCTTTGAGCAGATTTAGCACATGCCAGATCGGATTTGCACCAGCAGGCTGCTCTGGTGCGGGATCATTCCAGATCCCGTATTGGCCATCTGCTCCCCCACCGGTTGTCGGAGCTGTGCCGTAAAGGCCGGTATTGTTGATGCCTCCATTCACATTTTTCCAGCCTCGTGAATAATAAGGAACTCCGATCACGATTTTTTCCGGAGGAAGCGTTCCAAGATAGTATCGGACCGCCCAGTCGGTATTCAGAACCGGAGTACCCAGCGCAGCAGTTTCAGTATCGCGGGAATCCGGGTACAGTGCAGAATGCGGCCCAACATATCCATTCCAAGCCCCATGGAAATCATAGGTCATAAGGTTCGCCCAGTCTAAATACTGATTGGCTTCCCCAAGCTTCATGCCCCCAAGAATCCAGGAAGAGGCGGTGGCCGCAATGGTCAGGTCATATTTCTGATTGTCTTGTGAACCTGCCAGATCGAGCTTTTCGCGAAGTTTTTTCATAAGAAGAACATAGTTGTTGTAATTTACGGTACGCAGCGGTTCTGCCACGGCAAAATCGTTAGGATTACCGGACTGCCCAGTGCCAGAAGGGTACTCCCAATCGATGTCTACTCCGTTGAACTGATAGGTACGCAGAAAATCCACAACACTATTGGCAAAAGCTTCTCGCCCGGCTTCTGAATTCGCCATGTTGAAGAACCCTCCGGAACCCGACCAGCCGCCAACAGAAATCAGGGTGCGGACATCAGGATAGAGCTGTTTGTACTTAACCAGTTGGTTAAAATGCCCCTTAAAAGGCAGGGTGGTCAGCTGACCGGGATAGTCTTTTTCGATTGCAGCTGTACGGTCCATGAGATCAATCTTGTTCGTTTGAGGATTTACCTTGGCGAAGGCGTAGTTAATATGGGTAATTTTATCCCACGGAATCTTGTCTACGGTGTAAAATCCTTTGTTCTCCTGATCGCCCCACTCTGGGAAGTAAGCAACGATTTTACGAGGGTGATCAGCTGCTGGAGCGGGAGCGGAAGGTGTTGTTTCCGCGGCATGGGCCACTGGTAAGGATGCACCTGTCCCGGTGTAAAGTGGAACCAGAACGATTAGGCTCATTAGCGCAGCAAGGTAACTTATGGATATTTTGCGCTTAGCACGTGCTTTTGCAATCATATTTAATATACCTCCAAAGGGGGATAATGTTATTTCAGGAACGATGCTTCCTGCAAGTCTTTAATTGAGCTTCCATAGCGCAGGTGTGGTGGCTGGCTCCCAGCCCTGAAGTGAAGTGTGGGGCTGCAAGCAGGTATATGTTTTTCCGTTATAAGCGACGACATCACCTGTTTTGTACGCAACGCCTGTTCCCCAGCTAGACCCTTCCGAAGTAGGCGTAGCGGTAGGTAAAGGAGTTTGTGTAGGTGCAACGGTTGCAGTTGGCGTTGGCGCTAAAGTAGGCGTAGGTGCAACGGTTGCGGTAGGCGTTGGTGCTACCGTAGGTGTTAAAGTTGGGGCCACAGTTGCAGTTGGTGTTGGTGTCGCTGTTCCGCATACGCTGATGAATTTCCAGACCCCATCAGTTCCGCTAAGATCAGGACGATCCCCTTGCGTCCACCATTTGGCTTCATAGACTGAGCCATTGTAGGAGACACGCTGTCCGCCAGTGTATACGGTTGTTGCACCCCAGGTCGCTGCCGAACATTGTCCCGGTGTAGGCGTTGGGGTTGGCGTCACGGTTGCAGTTGGCGTTGGTGTTGGTGTTGCAGTTGGAGTTGCAGTAGGTGTAGCGGTTGCAGTTGGTGTAGGTGTTGGTGATGTGGATGGTGTCGGTGTCGGCTGCACCACTCCGCCACCAAGATCGGCGTTTAGTTTATTGGTTAGTGTTTTGTTCCGGTCACCACTTGTTTCCCAGAACATAGCACCTGCAAGACCTTTGGACTTCAGGTAGCTGATCTTGTGGCCAAAGGATTCTACGTCGTCATAGCTGATAAAGGTTTGATTTGTTGGATTATAGAGATAAGGCACTTTGGATGTATCATTCCAATAGCGGGTATAACCGTTTTTGTTGATATAATTGGCTTCGAGATCATAGAAATCATAGCTGCCTTTTTCCCATGTACCCGTTGGTGAGATGCCAGCGGACACCTGATATTGGCCGTTTCCTGAAGCAGGAGCTCCGCCCCAACCACGACCGTAAAAAGCCATGCCAAGTACAAGCTTGTTCGCAGGTACACCATTCGCAAGATAGGAGGTTACCGCTTTATCAATGTTAAAATTTTGCGGTTCGGTTAAGCCCGAAGTGGAAGCTGCGGGATCATAGTACAACGGAGCATTATGTCCGGTGGTGGTGTTCCAGCTCCCATTAAAGTCATAGGTCATAATATTGATCCAGTCGACAACGGAAGCAATGCCGGCCAGATTATTATTGTTGATATACGTTGGTCCTGCCCCGGAAGCAATGGTCAGCAGATAGGTTTTTCCATCCGCCGCGCCGGCTGTATTCAGCTTTTCGCGAACTTTTTGCAGCAGCAGTACATAGTTTTCTTTATCTTCAGGACGGTAGCTATTGCCTGCGAGTCCACCACTTACTGGATATTCCCAGTCGAGATCCACGCCGTCCATCTTGTATTTTCGAATAAAATCAACCGCGGAATTGGCAAAAACCTCACGGGTCGCAGCTGTCGCAGCTACATCCGAGAAACGGTTCGACCAGGTCCAGCCCCCAACGGAGATTAGGGTCTTCAGGTTCGGGTTCTTTTCCTTCAGCTTCCATAGCTGCTTCAGGTTACCTTTGATGGGATCATCCCATTTGTCATCCCCGAAGCTTTTTCCAGTGTCAATCCACGGGTCACCAAGAACAATCGTACCGTTCGGAACGCTGATGGCTTGGCCTTGCTCATTCTGGCAAGACCAGGTCACCGGATTAGGTCCGGTGGGGTCGGGATTGCCATGGATGCCATTCCAACAAATATCCGCAAAAGCGTAGTTAATGACATTCATTTTGGTGGGATCGATATCAGTTACATTGTAAGCACGCCCGTAAGCGGCCCATGAAGCGTAATAACCAACCAGTTTGTAATCCTGTGCGGCGTTGGCTGTTTTGGGACTGCCGCCCAGGGTGGAAAAGAGTGTCAGAACAAGCGCGGCGATCATCGCAATTGCAAAGGTTTTGCGTGAAGCTTTTTTCGTGAAGATCATTGAATTTCTACCTCCTAGATTCAAAGTGTAGTTCGAAATTCTTTTCGGCAAGATGTCCTGACCTTCACCTCCCGTCGGTTGTAGTGCACCATCACCCTTGGCGTCCCTATCATTCTATTGAAGTTCAATTCGTAGATTCAGCAGCAAAAAAGCAGCGGTCCAAATCAAGCCTTACCCAATCAGTAAGCGCTTTCTTTTATGCTTTTTGTGTGCTGCTGTTTCTTGGATTTTAAAAGATGTAACATGCTGTGTATGGTTTGAATGAATAGAGGAGGTTGTTTGGAAGTTGGATAATTAGGATGAATTAGATATAAATGGGTGATGGTAACTCTTATTCTCAAGCATAGCTTGCAATTGCGCTAGGGATAAAATCAGGTGATATAGGGGGAGAATTTTCTAATTTATAGTGACTCTTCAAAAAGTGAACCCTTTTGGATTTGTATAGTCGCCTTTTATCAAGAAACTCATGAAGAAACACATAACCACCGATGTAATGAATATAAATCATATACATGCCTGAAATATTTATTTATGGAACTATGCAACGCATCGATGTTTCTTTTCGTTATAGTAGTATCATACGGAAGGTGGTGGGCTCACCGATGGTTGTGTGGGTGTTTTGGCTGATCGCAGCCGGTGTCCTGTTCGTTGTTGAGATGATGACGCTTACTTTTTATTTATTGTGGCTTAGTATTGGTGCTTTGGCCGCAGGTTTGGTGTCGCTGATTGTTCCCGAAGCCATTTTGTTTCAGGTGGTCCTCGGATCACTGGTCGCACTTGGTCTGACTATATTCTCGAAACCACTGGTTTCAAGATTTCGCCATTCACGTGGGTTCAAGGATACAGGTACAGAAATCATCGGTAGGCAAGGAGTAGTTGTTGAGCCGATAGAGCAGGGACGTTACGGGCAAGTGAAGGTAGGCGGAGATACGTGGAGCGCGAGCTCTGATCAGAATCTGGGCAAGGATGAGGTTGTAAGAGTAGTGAAAAGAGGCACGACGATTATCGAAGTAGAACGATGGGGGGAAATGAACTAATGCAATGGGCAATTATCGCAATTATTATTGTAGTGGTCGTAGTTTTTGTGGCATTAACAGTCAAAATCGTACCACAGCAACGGGTAGGCGTAGTGGAAAGGCTCGGTAAATTTAATCGTCTGCTGACACCGGGGTTGAACATTCTGATTCCTGTAATTGATCAGGTGCGCACGTACCATGATTTACGGATTCAACAAGCGAATGTACCTCCACAAACGGTAATTACAAAGGATAACGTGCAGGTGCAGATTGATACGATTATTTTCTACCAGGTGGTTGGACCAGAGGAAGCTACTTATGGTATTTCTGATTATGTGTATGGGGTAAGAAACATTTCGACGGCAACAATGCGGCAAATCATCGGTAAGCTGGAATTGGATGAGACCTTGTCTGGACGGGAAAAGATTTCGACGGATATCCGTCTTGCTCTCGATGAAGCTACTGAGAAGTGGGGCGTACGGATCGAGCGTGTGGAAGTTATCGATATCAAACCGCCATTGGATATTCAGGAAGCGATGGATAAGCAGATGAAAGCAGAGCGGAGCAAACGTGCCATTGTTTTGGAGGCGGAAGCTGCCAAGCAGGATATGATCCTACGCGCTGAAGGGGATAAACAAAGTAAGATTCTAAAAGCAGAAGGCGATAAAGAAGCGCGTATCCGTCAAGCGGAGGGTTCTCGCCAGGCGCAAGAGCTGGAAGCACACGGTGAGGCTAAAGCGATTCAAGCCGTGGCAGAAGCAGAAAAATCACGCATTGAGCTAATTCGTTCGGCAGGTCTGGATGAGCATGTTCTGGCTTATCGTTCCTTCGAGGCTCTGGCTGAGATTGCCAAAGGTCCTGCTAATAAAGTGTTCTTGCCAACAAGCGCTGTTGAAACGCTGGGAAGTCTTGGAGCGATTGCAGAAGTCTTCAAAGCGAGCAAGGACAGTAAATAGATTTTACAATTCGAGCTTATTCCGTTAAAGTAAAAAGCAAAAACAACCTTATGCATAAGAAGCTATTGTTGTTCATGCTAACTTTGAAGGAGAGAAGCTACTGTGACGCAAAAAGAAATTTCACCGCTAGTTGAACTGCTTGGATTACAGCCTCACGTTGAGGGTGGTTGGTACAAAAGACTTTGGAATTCGGAATTTGAAATTTCGCAGGAAGTGTTAGGCGATAGCTATTCTGGATCACGTCATTCGGCATCTTCAATTTATTTTTTACTTCACGAAGGCGAACAATCTGATTGGCATACTGTATTGTCCGATGAAGTTTGGTTGTGGCATTCCGGTAGTCCAATCGTGCTAAGTCTCGGAGGTAATGGAGATAAGCCTGAGGATGTGCAGGAAGTTATTCTGGGTCTCGATATTGCTGCAGGCCAGCAGCCACAAGTGGTTGTTCCAGCGGGAGTATGGCAGGCCGCGCGCTCGTTAGGCAAAGAGCCGACGCTGGTATCCTGTATTGTTTCTCCTGAATTCCATTTTGATGATTTCAAACTAATTGAGAAATAAAGAAGAGCGGGGGCGCTTACGCCTCCGTTTTTTTATAAGGATTTGGGGAATGATGAAGCCATCTGCTATACTTTTTATGGTAGCGTTTGCTTCTTAAGTGGATAAATAGGTTAAGTATGTTTAACGAAATAACAATAAGCTTGGAGGGTTAAGCGATGAGTGAATTGAATGCACCGTTCTCGGGTGGTCCTACTTTAAATGACGGGGTGACCATGCCGTGGCTGGGTCTTGGCGTGTATAAGACTAAAGATGGCGAAGAGGTTATTCATGCGGTCAAAACCGCAGTGGAATTAGGATATCGCAGTATTGATACGGCAGCCGGATACAATAACGAAGAAGGCGTAGGACAAGCTATTCGTGATTGTGGAGTGGCCCGGGATGAGTTGTTTATTACAACTAAAGTACGGAATCCTGATCAAGGTTATGAATCTACGCTAAAAGCGTTCGAGGATAGCCGGCGCAAGCTGGGTCTGGACTATCTAGATCTGTATCTCATACACTGGCCGGTGGCAGGGAAATATCGTGAGACATGGAAGGCCTTAATTCATCTGCAAAAAGAAGGCCTCATCAAATCTATCGGCGTGAGCAATTTTCAGGTTCATCATCTGAAAGATATCATCGAGGATACCGGAGTGGTGCCTGTGGTGAATCAGGTGGAATTCCATCCGCTGTTGACTCAGCGCGAGCTGCTGAAATATGCCAATGAACAGGGTATTCAGCTTGAAGCATGGAGTCCATTAATGCAGGGGAATCTTGATCTACCGCTCTTAAAAGAGTTGGCTGAGAAGTATGGCAAGACCCCTGCTCAAATTGTACTTCGCTGGGATTTGCAGCAAGGTGTCATTACGATTCCTAAATCCGTACATGCGGATCGAATCAAGGAGAATGCCGGATTCTTTGACTTTACGCTTAGTGACGAGGATGTCAAAGCTATCGAGGGCTTGAACAAAGACCATCGATTTGGCCCGGACCCGGACAACTTTAACTTTTAAAGATCGTTCAGATAAGATCGTAGAGTAATCATTGCAAATACAAGCCAAACAGCAAGCCACCGGATACGGGGACTTGCTGTTTGGCTTGTCGATTACCTCAGTTCTCTACGCGCTTATTGGATGGAGACGTTATATTTACGCAGCCAGAGATCCACTTGGGCGAGGTAAGCAAACAGCTGAGGACCGGACATGAGCTGGCCGAACCAAGGCAGATTGGTTGAGGATTCCGGGGAAGCGGCGATCTCACGGATTTTGGCAGCATCAATTAGCGGAAGTAGGGGTGAAGTGGAGTCATCCAGAATGTTTAATACCTGAGTTCGTACCGCATTTAAATAGGCAGGATTATGAGTTTTGGGGTAAGGGCTTTTTTTGCGGTAGAGCACATCGTCTGGAAGAATGCCTTCAAGAGATTTACGCAAAATCCCTTTTTCACGGCCCCCCAGATTCTTGATTTCCCACGGAATATTAAATACATATTGAACGAGTCGGTGATCACAATAAGGAACACGTACCTCTAGCCCTGCGCCCATGCTCATTCGGTCTTTACGGTCTAGCAGAGTAGGCATGAAGCGGGTGATATTCAGATAGGACATTACGCGCATTTGTGCTTGTTTTCCTGTTTCTCCATCCAATTTCGGAACTTCAGCCACCGCATCACTATATCTGTCACCCAAATATTCCAGTGGACGAATCCACTCGTTAATTTCTGGGGAAAGTAGACTTGCACGCATTTTCGGAGCAACTGACCAAGGAAAAGTGCCTGAGGAGAGCATTTCCTCACGGTGGAACCAAGGGTATCCCCCAAAAATCTCATCCGCCGCTTCACCGGAAATAGCTACTGTCGCGTTCTTTTTAATCTCCCGGCAAAATAAGTACAAAGAAGAGTCCACATCGGTCATCCCTGGTAAATCCCTAGTGTACAATGCATTATCCAGCGCTTCTACAAGCTCCGGGGTATCGAACGAGATGTAGTGGTGGTTTGTATTCAATTCATCGACCATTCGTTTAATCCACGGCCCATCTGCTCCCGGCTGGAAAGTATGACTTTTGAAATGTTTGTCGTTATCTACATAGTCTACGGAATAAGTATCCACTTGTCCCTGACCATTCCGGTTGTAGTAATCCACTGCAAGTGCCGTCAGCGCACTGGAATCCAGCCCTCCCGACAAAAGAGAGCAAACAGGGACGTCTGAGACCAGTTGGCGTTCGAGTGTATCTTGGAGCAGTTCACGCACCTTAGCGGCTGTCTCTGCTTCATTGTCAGTATGCTTTGCGCTCTCCAGCTTCCAATAGGCATAACTGCGCAGACCTTCACGGCTATAGATCATAGCATGACCTGGACGAAGCTCTTGCATATCCTTATAAACACCATGACCCGGTGTACGCGCTGGACCGATGATGAAGATTTCTGCGAGACCTTCAGGACCCACGATTGGTTGTACCTTGGGATGCTGCAGCAACGCCTTAGGCTCTGAGCCAAAAACTAGGACGTCATCAACCTTGCTATAGAACAGGGGTTTCACACCTAAACGGTCACGTGCAAAAAAGACTTGGTCCCGAAGACCGTCCCATACTGCAAAAGCAAAGATTCCATTGAGCTTCTCTGCGCAATCCGGCCCCCATTCGATATAGGAATGCAGCAGCACTTCTGTATCGCACTGGGTGCGGAATTGATGCCCTCGCTGCTTAAGTTCCTGTTTGAGTTCGAGGGCGTTATATAATTCGCCGTTGTAAACAATCGCGTATACCTGTTCCTCATGGCGGGTGATCATGGGCTGGGCACCGTTCTCCGGATCGATAACGCTAAGTCTGCGGTGACCGAAAGCACAGGGGCCTGAGATCCAGGTTCCGGCTGCATCGGGGCCGCGGTTTGCTAAAGTTTCAGTCATTTTGACCAGCAGCTGCGAGTGCTGAGTGAGATCTCCGCGCCACTGGATAAATCCGGTTATTCCGCACATGATGGTTCATCCTCTCTTTTGTGCGATTGTTGTCCTTACTTTTTTGCCAAGTAATACAGATATATGCCGAAGGAAGGCATAAAATGTATGTCCTTATCCGAACACTAGGGGAGAGGGGAATTTGCCAGGAGGGAAGGATGACAGGTGTATTATATTAAAGACGCCAAAATTCGCAGAATGATGGAGTACGATGGTGCGCCTTGTGCAGAAGTGGGTGTTTTGCCGGGTGCTGTTAGTGATCCTGCGCTTTTGGTGTATATCGTTGAGGATCGGCGTGAAGAAGGATATGAGATTGTCCGTATTCTGACTAATGATGCTGATACCTCCACCGATTGGTTTGATAACAATATGCATGACGCTTTTCAAGATGTGACCTCAAGTGCATTTACAGGCAGTAACTTCATGTCGCCAGAAGATGAGCATTCCAAGTTTCAACGAGAATTACTCACTTTTGGGGATTTAAAAAAGCAGCTGGAGAAGCGTTTTCGAAAGCTGGAGTAAATAGCGAAGGTTTGTAAAACGCACACTGGAATGGCTGAAAAGGACGGCAGAAATGCCGTTTTTTTCATTTCCTGTGGTTACGCTGATGTGTGAAAAAGCTGCACCGGAAACACTTTTATTATTTTTCTAAGTTGTTTTGACTTGAAAAATCCGCTGAATAAGGTATAATAAATATCGTTGCGTCAATACATAGTATTTATTTCTTATATGTCCCGGTAGCTCAGCTGGATAGAGCATGCGCCTTCTAAGCGCACGGTCAGGGGTTCGAATCCCTTCCGGGACGTCAATTAACAGCCTTCCTTCGGGAAGGCTGTTTTTGCGTGCGCGAGTTTTAGTTCGAGGTCACACACGGGGTGCTTTGTCTTCCTTCTTGATCTAAACGTCGAAATTCGAGTCATCGTTGAACATTAAACTTCCAGCATCTAGCCCGCATTTGTACATACGCAGCAACTATCGGACCCAGATGACCTTAAATGCTGAGAAATGCGGAATTTGCGATGTTATCAGACTCCATCGTCACTATTGATGCCAAACGTGCCCCAAATGAGCTACTTTCTCAAGAATAGCTGCTGTGGAGTTCGAAACGTTGCTCAAAAGGCGATAAAAGAGTAAATAACGTCACCTGAGTCCGCGAGCTTCCTCGGTCTGAGTAATGCTGGTTACTTGGTGTTGTACATCTATTGGTGTTGACTGCATGGCATGTTTGGCGGTGGGGACTTACGGTTTGAGTACTTCTTGGTGTGAACGCTTGGGCGTGTTTAGCTACTAACCATCATTGAACATCAAGCTTCCAGCATCTTAGCCTACATTTGTACATACGCAACAACTATCGGACCCAGATGACCTTAAATGCTGAAAAGTGCCACATTTGCGATGTCATCGGACTCCATCGTCACTATTGATGCCAAACGTGCCCCAAATGAGCTACTTTCTCAGCAATAGCTGCACTGTAGTCCGAAACGTTGCTCGTAAGGCGATAAAAGAGTAAATAACGTCATCTGAGTCCGCGTGCCTCCTCAGTCTCAGAAAGTGCTGGTTACTTGGTGTGATGAGTTACTTATATTTTGTACATACGCAGCAACTATCGGACCCAGATGACCTTAAATGCTGAAAAGTGCGGAATTTGCGATGTCATCGGACTCCATCGTCACTATTGATGCCAAACGTGCCCCAGATGAGCTACTTTCTCAGCAATAGCTGCACTGGAGTCCGAAACGTTGTTCAAAAGGCGATAAAAGAGTAAATAACGTCATCTGAGTCCGCGTGCCTCCTCAGTCTCAGAAAGTGCTGGTTACTTGGTGTGATGAGTTACTTATATTTTGTACATACGCAGCAACTATCGGACCCAGATGACCTTAAATGCTGAAAAGTGCGGAATTTGCGATGTTATCGGACTCCATCGTCACTATTGATGCCAAACGTGCCCCAAATGAGCCACTTTCTCAGCAATAGCTGCGCTGGAGTCCGAAACGTTGCTCGTAAGGCGATAAAAGAGAAAATAACGTCATCTGAGTCCGCAAGCCTCCTCAGTCTAAGTATTGCTGGTTACTTGGTGGGTTGAGCTATTTGTAGGCGGTGGGGACTTACGGTTTGAGCATTTATTGGTGTGAACGCTTGGGCGTGTTTAGTTACTTATCATCGTTGAACATCAAACTTCCATCATCTAGCCCACATTTGCACATATGCAGCAGCTATCGGACCCAGAGGACCTTAAATGCTGAAAAGTGCGGGATTTGCGATTTTATCGGACTCCATCGTCGCTATTGGTGCCAAACGTGCCCCAAATGAGTCGCTTTCTCAGGAATAGCTGCACTGGAGTCCGAAACGTTGCTCAAAAGGCGATAAAAGAGTAAATAACGTCATCTGAGTCCGCAAGCCTCCTCAGCCTGAGACAGCGCTGGTTACTTGGCGGTGTTAAGTACTAATCGCCGAAGAATGTAAATTACCCATTATGCGCACGCTAACCTCAAGCCATAAAAAAAGACCGCTCCTAAAGAAGCGGCCAGATTTCCTCCCAGACGGTATCCAGGATTCCCTGCATGTTATCTTCCATGCTGTTAATTGCAATGACTGCTTGAGCGTCCGGCACCACAAGACAGAATTGTCCATGAGCGCCATCGGCACGGTAAGCGTCGTGGGAGCAGAGCCAGAATTGACAGCCGTATCCTTCTCCCCAGTCGCCGTTTCCATCATTATCGATCTGTTTTTGTGTAACAAAATCGATCCATGCTGCGGGAATTAGTTGCTGGCCCTGCCACTTTCCTTGCTGTAAAAGCAGCTGTCCAAACCGGCTTAACTCTTCCGTGTTAATCTGAAGTCCGGCACAGCCAAGGGTTACCCCTTGAGGTGTTGTTTCCCAATCGACATTGTTTATGCCCAGAGGTGCAAACAAACGAGGTACCAGATAATCCTTTACGGTTTGCCCGACGCGGGCTTGCACCATTGCAGAGATCATAATGGTATCTCCGCTGCTGTATGTAAATTTCTCTCCGGGAGCTCTGTCTAAAGTCAGAGCCAAATAATGCTGCACCCAATTTTTATCCTTCAAGGCTAATCTCTCTTCAGCCCAAAATGGAGGGGAGTCGTGCCCTGTACTCATTCGCAGCAAATCGAACAAAGTTATATCCCCGGGCTGCATGGATGGAGGTGTTGGTTTAAGAGGAGAGGCATACTCCGGAAAAACATCTTTAAGCGTTGTTTCCAGTGTCAGCTTCCCTTCATCAATGGCAAAACCTACTGCCATACAAGTAAAAGACTTGCTGACGGAATGCTGCAAGCGCCGAATATCCTCCGTGAGATCCAGTTTTCCCACAAGGTTTCCGTTTTGAAGCACACGAACATTGAAAATATTCAGGTTTCGTTCACGAGCCTTAGCTGCGAATGGAGCCATGTTCAACATAAAAAGAGTCCTTCTTTCTCTTGATATTCCTAGCTAGGATAGCGAAGTGACAAAAAGAAAAACTAGAAAAATGAGTGGAAACGTTTTCTGTTATTGCGATAAAAATCGCTAAATTGATGGTATTCCATTCTTATTTTAAAGTCAATAAAACAAGGAAAACTATTGTTTGATATATAAATACCAATTATTTCTAATTTGTAGATTGAATAACTATAGACTTATTGTAATTTTAACCAAATAAAAAGTGATGAATCACAATTTTTTTTGCCTTTTTAGTTGACTTATAAAAATTACCTGTTCATAATGGACGAAGTAAGCGAAAAAAACGCGCTAAGGACTCAAAATGATGTCGTGGGAAACGTTTCCCATCATTTCATGCGTTTCCACAACCTGATTTTCATCGGGTGAAGGGGGGACTCATCATAGGAGTGGAGCAAGGTAAATATGAATATCAAAGATATTGCAAGGCTATCAGGCGTGGGTATCGCCACAGTCTCCAGAGTAATCAATAATAGCGGTGTTGTAAGCGATACAACTAGAGCTAAAGTGATGGCGGTTGTTAGAGAACATAACTATATTCCAAACGGTAATGCGAGCAACTTGAAAAAAACGCGATCCAATACCATAGCGCTAATGGTAAAAGGGATCTCAAACCCGTTTTTTGCCGACATGATCAAAGAAGTTGAACGTCAGGTGAACCTACGGGGATGTCCGCTAATGATCCAGCATGTAGAAGATGGAGTAGACGAGATCGATATCGCTCTACAGCTTGTAAAAGAAAAAAATCTATATGGCGTAATTTTTATGGGCGGAACGTATGATCATTCCGAAGATAAATTCAAACAATTAAAAATTCCATTTGTTCTGACTACCATCACGACTACAAAAGAAGTCGATCCTGCTGTTTTTTCAAGCGTGATCATTGATGATCTTCAGGAATCTTATAAGGCTGTCAGCTATTTAATCTCATTAGGACATCGCAATATCTGTTTTTTGGCCAGATTTCCTCTGGTGCAAAATACAACAGGTAACCGGCGGCTTATGGGTTATATCAAGGCGCTTGAGGAGCATGGAATTGAGTACGACCCTTCAATGGTAGAGGACTGTGAATATAGTCCAAGCTCAGGCTTTACAGCTACCAAACGTCTGCTCAATAAGAAAAAAGATATCACTGCTGTTTTTGCTGCATCAGATACGATTGCCATTGGGGCGGCTAAGGCGTTATTGTCCTTGGGCTTATCAATTCCAAATGATGTTTCGATTATCGGATTCGACGGGATTGAAATGGCAGAATATTATCATCCATCTCTGGATACGATCAGCCAACCCGGAGTGGATATGGCGAAGGCCAGTGTTGAAATTTTGTTTGACCTGATCACAGGTGATTCGCAAAACAAACATATGGTATTCGAATCTGTACTGGTTAAGCGGGGATCTTGCAAGAAAATAAACAAATGAATAAGAACGAAAAGGAGATAACTCATGGCATTATTAACAGTTGAGACAGGCTCTCCTACCTTGAGAATGACAACGACCATCAGTATTATCTCCCCCGTCGATTCAGGCAACATGTCTGGAGGAACGCTCTACCTGCTGCATGGTGCTGGTGATAACGCCAGTACATGGCACAGGATGACTACTATTGAGCAGTATGCAAGTCAATATGGTTGTACAGTCATAATGCCCCAAGTAAACAGGAGCTATTATACAGACATGGAGTACGGACTGGATTACTTCCACTATGTGACCCATGAGCTTCCCGAGCTTTGTGGCCGAATGATGAGGTTGGATGATAATCCGCAGAAGACGTATATCGCTGGTTTATCGATGGGCGGGTATGGCGCTCTGAAATGTGCACTTACCTATCCCGAGCGTTACAGCAAAGTGGTTTCGTTATCAGGAGTTACCGATCTCCAGAAACGATTAAACGATCCGCAAATGTCCAAGGACATGGCGAGGGAGATGGCGGGTACTTTTGGAAAACGCTTACAAATTAAACCGGATCAGGATCTGTACGCTTTAGCCGCTAAATTGGTCGACGATAAACGTAATCTGCCTTCGATTCTGACTTGCTGTGGTTCGGAAGATCCGTTTGTGGAGATGAATCGGGAATTCGCAGCTTACCTGGAGACGACCCCTTATGAATTTCAGTATGTTGAGACCCCTGGAACTCATGAATGGCGATTCTGGGAGGAACATCTGAAGACAACCTTTGATTTCTTGTACAACTAAAAGACATAAGCAGAGTGAGGAGATGCAAATTGAAATCCGAAGTTGCAATACCGGCTAAAAAAATGAACGACAGCAGATTCCAACTGTTCCTAAGAGAAGTCTGGAAGAACAGAATGGTCTATACTCTGGTGCTTCCTGGACTAGTGTGGCTTTTCCTATTCGCTTATCTGCCGATGGGTGGTCTATCTCTGGCTTTTAAAGATTTTAAAGCGAATTTAGGAATTTGGGGCAGCCCATGGAGCGGATTCGAGAATTTCACCTATGTGTTCCGTGACCCGGCTTTTATTGACGCCGTATGGAGAACGTTAACCATTAACATCGGTAAGCTGATTATTCAGTTCCCTTTTCCAATCATATTGGCATTGCTGCTGAATGAACTGCGCATGAATCGTTACAAAAAAGCTTTACAGACGGTGTTCACATTTCCGAACTTCCTGTCATGGATCGTAGTATCCGGGGTTGTTATCAATGTGCTTTCCTATGATGGTCTGGTCAACAGCCTCATTCAAATGTTTGGCGGGACAGGCATTAACTTCCTGGGTTCTGAAAAAATGTTCGTTCCGATGTTGTATCTTACGGATATCTGGAAATCAGCAGGTTGGGGAGCCATTATCTTTATGGCCGCTATCTCTGGTATTGATACAGACCAATATGAATCCGCACAGATTGATGGTGCTACACGCTTGCAGCAAATGTTCCGCATTACTCTGCCTAACATTCTTCCGACGATTACGATTATGTTTATCCTTTCTGTCGGTGGCCTGATGTCATCTGGATTTGACCAAATCTTTAACTTGAGCAACGCTGCAACGAAAAACGTCTCGGAAGTACTAGATGTGTATATCTACCGAATCACGTTCCAGTCTTCAACAGACTTTTCATTCTCCACTGCAGTCAGTTTGTTCCGTTCACTTGTTAATATGATTCTGCTGATTCTGGCAGACAGAGCTGCCAAACTTATGGGCGGAGACGGTTTATTCCGGTAAGAAAGGAGTGCAAATGTATGAGTAAAAAAAAGCTGACCATTATGCAAGACCATAAAAAAATGACCGCTATGGATTATGTGATTTTCGTAATTCTGAGTGTAGGCGCTTTGGCCATTCTTATTCCATTCTGGAATGTCATTATGATTTCTTTTTCTACGCAAAAAGAATACGCTGATAACCCTATGATGTTATTTCCGAAGAACCCAACACTGGAATCCTATCGGGCACTCTTTGCTGATGGGCGGATCGGGACAGGGTATTGGAATACCTTTAAGATCTTAATCTTAGGACTCCCGCTTAGCTTGTTCTTAACGACAAGTATGGCTTACGGCCTTAGCCGCAATAAATTCCCGGGTAAAAAGCTGATTTTTATGCTTGTCCTGTTCACAATGATTTTTAATGGCGGGATTGTACCTTTGTACCTGGTGATGAAGGATCTGCATCTGACAGGCAACCTTTGGTCAGTTATTCTGGCTGGAAGCTTCAGTGCGTTTAACCTGATTCTGATGTCGAACTATTTTAGCAGTCTGCCTGAGTCCCTGATGGAATCTGCGCGACTTGATGGTGCTGGGGAATGGAGAATCCTATTCTCTGTAGTCCTGCCATTATCTGCTCCAATCGTAGCTACCATCACATTGTTCTACGGAGTAGCCTTCTGGAATGGATGGTATGACGCCATGATCTTCCTGCGGAAAGCGGATCAGATGCCACTGCAGAACGTGTTGCGATCTATCATTATGGAAGCCCAAGTGAATGCATCGAATGCCACAAGTGTTGACGCAGTGGGTAAACAATCATTCTCCATGGGTATGAAAATGGCGGCAGTATTCGTTACCATGGTTCCTATTATGTGTTTCTTCCCAATGCTCCAAAAGCACTTTGCCAAAGGGGTACTTACAGGGGCTATCAAGACCTAGTGGTTTATGATTTATCCATATAAAAGAGGGTCAGTCACACAATTTAAGGAGGACAAAATGAATATTTTAAAAAGAAAATCTGTAAAGTCAATCCTTGCCGGTGTTTTATGTCTTACTCCAATCATGTTGGCAGCATGCTCAAGCTCAGACAACAATGCTAATAGCGGAAATTCAGGCAATCCAACAGATGGATATAAAGATGAGTTGAAGATTTCGTTAGCCAGTACCATTAAGACAACAGAATCTGATTTTGATAACGTGTATCATAAATATTTTACGGATAAGTTCAATATTAAATGGGATTACAACTATATTGAATGGGATTCATGGGCTGAGAAGCTTCGCCTATGGATTAACTCTGGTGATCTTCCTGACGTAGCAAGCTGGAACTATGTTCACGGTGATGCGCTTAATTACATTGATCAAGGGCTGCTGTACAAGCTGCCAGATGACTGGAAAGAACGCTGGCCGAATGTGGCAGCCGCTTATAAGCTGACAGGACTTGGCGATGAATTGGAGAAAGCGGTAGGTGGCACTTATGTTCTGCCAAGACCGGTATACTTTGAGAACAAGCCGGCAGATCCGCTCATTAACCAAATCGGAGTAATTGCTCTGCGTTCTGACTGGGCTAAAGCCGTTGGTTTTGAATTGAAGGATGCTTACACTACTACAGAACTGATGGAATTTGCTAGATTGCTTAAAGAGAAAGACCCTGGCAAGGTAGGAGATAAACTCATTCCTATTTCTTATGACATCAACGATGCTTTGACTAATATTGTAATGGCTAATAGCGTGCATTCCAGAGTAGAGTCAGCATTCTATAAAGATGCAGATGGCAAATACCAATGGGGTCCAGCCAACGATGAAACGTTAGCGGCACTGAAAGAACTTCAAACTACTTATAAAGAAGGATTACTGCACCCTGAGTTTTATACTTGGAAAAATGGTGAATCTGGCCAAAAGTTCACAGTTAACGGTGTTTCCGGTATTACGAGTCTAGGTGGTTTGGCTTCTTACAGAAAAGACATGGACGTTAAAATGAAAGATAACCTAGGTGTAAATAGTGATGACCTAGTACACACAGCTATTGTACTTGGCGATGACGGTAAATATCGTAACCTTGATCAAGTTAACTTCTGGTCTGCTGTAATCTTCTCGCCAGATATTAGCAAAGAGAAATTTGAACGGATTATGGACTTCATGGAATATACAACAAGTAAAGAAGGTCAATTGACTGTTAACTTGGGCTTTGAAGGAACAGACTGGAAAAAAGGCGAAAATGGCGAATTAATCAGCCTACTCCCTGAAGGAACAACATTGGATAAGAAATATCCGAACCGTTTTGAAGGACTGTATGTCTTGGCGGATGACTTTAGTGTCGTGAACCCTGCGATCAAAAAAGAATATCGCGATCGTTCTGTAGAACTGTTCAAGGAAAAAGCTGAGCTTGCGTTAAAAGACAAAGCAACGGCTGAATATGACTGGGACTACCAGTTGTATGATTCCAAGGCTAAAAATCAGGCTTCCTTTGACTATGCTACAGAATACACTAACCTGATTTTGAAACCAGGCGATCTAGAGGCGAACTGGAAAGAATGGGTTAAGAGCAAACAATCCCTCGTTCAGCCGGTTCTAGATGAACTAAACAATCTAAAAAAATAGCTTTCGCCCTATGCATGTAGGAATGAACCTACAGGACCCGCGTGCAATTCTTGCACACGGGTTTTTCCATTCATAGGCATCGGCAGAATTGAACAATGGAGGATTTGAAATGAATGAGCAGCAACTGACTACCTTGTTGAACCAGATGACGCTTGAAGAAAAGATTGCACAATTGCAGCAGCTAGCCGCTAATTTCTATGAAGGGGCAGAGGATGGAGGACAAATCACTGGCCCTATGGCATCCATGGGAATTACGGACCACATGATCGAGAGCAGCGGCTCTGTACTTGGTCTATCAGGTGCAGCGCAAGTCATCGCGGTTCAGGAAGCCCATTTACGCAAAAATAGATTGGGCATTCCCTTGCTGATGATGGCGGATATTGTGCATGGCTTCAAGACGATTTTTCCGGTCCCGCTGGCAATTGGCTGCTCTTGGGATATGGATCGCGCAGAGCTGAGCGCCGAGATTGCGGCTAAAGAAGCGGCAGTCTCCGGTGTGCACGTTACTTATGCGCCAATGGCGGATCTTGTACGGGACCCACGTTGGGGAAGAGTAATGGAATCTACAGGAGAAGATCCATATTTGAATGGTAGGTTTGCCCGTGCGTTTGTGCGCGGATTTCAAGGAAGCGACTTGACTGGTGATGTGGATCGTCTGGCGGCTTGTATTAAGCACTTTGCTGCCTATGGTCTATCCGAAGGCGGTCGTGATTATAATACGGTGGATTTATCGGAACGGCAGCTGCGTGAATATTATCTGCCGGCCTATCGTGCAGCACTGGATGAAGGTGCAGAAATGGTCATGACTTCATTTAATACGATTGATGGGATTCCGATAAGCGGCAACGTCAAGCTGCTTCGCCAGCTGCTTCGTGAGGAATGGGGGTTTGATGGCGTATTGATTTCGGATTGGGGTGCAGTGAAGGAACTGATCCCACATGGTGTCGCCGAGGATGAGGCTGAGGCAGCACTTAAAGCCATCAAAGCTGGTGTAGACATCGAGATGATGACGGCTTGTTACGTTCATCAGCTTCCGGCACTTGTTGCAGATGGACAAGTAGATGAGAAGATTATTGATGAAGCTGTGCTTCGTATTTTGAAATTGAAGCAAAGATTGGGCTTGTTCGAGCATCCGTTCCGCGGAGCTGACGTCGAGAAAGAGCGTGAGGTAATCTTCTGTGAAGATCATCGAAATGCGGCGCGTGAGTTGGCGGCTAAATCCTGCGTACTGCTCAAGAATGATCAGGTTCTGCCGCTTGCTGCAGAGCAACGGATTGCGCTAATTGGACCGTTTGCTACTAGCGGAGATATTCTTGGACCGTGGTCGTGGTTGGGTTCAACGGAAGAGGCAAGCCGTCTTGCACCAGCACTTCAAGCTCGCGCAGGTGCGGGTAAGATTACTGTTGCAGAAGGTTCTGGAGTCGATAGCTTTACAGAGGAACAGTGGCTGGAGGCGGAAGCGGCTGCTAAGCAAGCTGATGTGATTGTACTGGCGCTTGGTGAACATTCAGAGATGAGTGGAGAAGCGGGCAGCCGTTCAGATATCCGTTTGCCGGAAGCGCAGCTTGAGCTTTTACAACGTCTGAAACAGCTGAATAAGCCTATCGTGGTGGTGTTGTTTAATGGACGTCCACTAGACTTGGCCGGTGTGTACGAGCATGCAGATGCCATTCTGGAAGCTTGGTTCCCGGGCAGTGAAGGCGGAGCGGCAATTGCCAGTCTACTTTATGGAGATGAGAATCCTTCAGGAAGATTAACGATGTCTTTCCCGGTATCCGTTGGGCAGATTCCAGTCTATTACAATCATTTCAACACTGGACGCCCACTTCATGCTCCGGGTGCCGACAAACGTTATGTCTCGCAATACCTGGATATTCCTAATGAGCCGCTTTTGCCATTTGGTTTTGGACTGAGCTATACGTCATTTAGCTATAGTGAACCAATTCTGTCCGGTGAAATTATGACTGAAAATCAGCCTATTGAAATAAAAGTTACGGTGACCAATACTGGAGAAGTAGATGGGGAAGAGGTAGTGCAGCTGTATATCCGAGACATTTCCGGAGAGGTCGTCAGACCGATGAAGGAACTGAAGGATTTTGCCAAAATCAACCTCTCACCAGGGGAAAGTCGTGAAGTGACCTTTACACTTACCGAACAGCAGCTTCGTTACTATCATAGCGATCTAAGCTTTAGCAGCGATCCGGGACGATTTAAATTATTCGTCGGTTCGAACAGCAATGAGGTTAAAGAACGGGATTTTTGCTTAACATTAGCATAAGTAGAATATATACGGCAGTAACGCCGTAATGGAGGAAGTGTATAATATGACTACTAATTTGAATACTAACATCCGTTTAAACGCCGGGGATCTATCCTTCACTTTTACAAACAGCGGGGACTTGTTCCAAGTCCTCCACGAACGGACAATGATCAATCAATTGCTGCCAAGCATTGTGGATGGTTCATTATCCAATCTATATTTGCGAGTGCACAATGATGGAAACATTCAAGCCATTCCTTTGCTGGGCATTCATTCTTCAAGCACTGTACGTAAGGCTGGAAACCGTTTGGTTTGGGAAGGTACTGCGGAAAATATTGAATATCAAGTTATTTTCACCCCTACTGCAGGAGGAGCTTGGTTCTGGGATGTGAAGCTTACTGGACAAAATGCAGAGGTAGATCTCGTGTACGGACAGGATGTAGGGATTGCTGATATCGCCGCTGTCCGCAGTAATGAAGCTTACCTGTCACAGTATATCGATCATGCGGTATTTGAGGATCAATCCAACGGGTACGTTGTTTGCTCTAGACAGAATCAGCCGCAGGGCGGGAAATTCCCATATCTGCAACAGGGTTCACTTACCAAGGCAACAAGCTTCTCAACAGACGGTTTTCAATTCTTTGGACTGTCCTATAAAGAAACCAACCAACCAGAGAGCTTGGGTCGTGAGCAATTAAGTAATGAGATCTATCAATATGAATTCGCATATACTGCGCTGCAATCGGAACGGGTGAAGCTGAGCGGGGAAACACGGTTTGTGTTCTACGGATTGTTTAAGCAAGATCATCCAGAAGCGATCACTGCGCTAGAATTTGCTAATGATATTGCTGCGGCTTGGGATGCTGTTAAAGATTTACCTTTAGAAGCTGAAGCAGCACTTGAACGTTCTTTCTTCTCGAAGGAGCTGGGAGCACCGCTGGCTGCAGATTCGCTGACAGAGAAAGAGATCGAGGTCTTGTTTCCGATTCGTTATCAGGAGGAGAGAGAAGGAGACACACTACTTTCCTTTTTCACGGAGAATTATGAGCACGTAGTATTAAAAGAGAAAGAAATGCGCGTAGAACGGCCACACGGCCATATCCTGATGAGTGGGGATAACGCTCGACTTAATGATAAGGTCATCACAACAACTTCTTATATGTACGGGATCTTTAACTCCCAAGTGGTAATTGGAAATACCAATTTCAACAAGCTAATGTCCAATCCAAGAAATGCGCTTAACATTCCAAAAGCTTCAGGACAACGCATTTATGTAGAGTGGAACGGTGAATATCGTTTGCTGACCATGCCTTCTCTATTTGAGGTTGGTTTCAACTATGCTCGTTGGTATTACAGAACAGATGGTGAATGCTTCATTATTACGAACTACACCACCGAAGATTCGCCGGAGATATTCCTGAATGTGCGTTCGGAAAGCGGACGAGCTTATCGTTATTTAGTCACTAATCAAATCACCATGAACGTTAATGAATACGAGCTTCCATATCAATCTAAGCAAGAAGGTGGAGCAGTAATCTTCTCCGCTGACAGAAGCGCACTAAGTGCTGGTGAATATCCCGACTTACAGTATAAATTACAGGTACAGGGTGCGGAGTTAACTCTGCAGGATGAAGGTAGACTTGTCTCTCCGGTTCAACCAACTGAAGCACCGTTAGCAGTACTGGAGCTGTCTGCCAGCAGTGAATGGACCTTGAATATTCAAGGCCTTCTGGATGGTAAGTCACTTGCTCCAAGAAATCGTTCAGCTGAGGAAGAGATTTCTGCTTATCGCGCGTTTTATGCTGGTGTGATGAATGGCTTCCGCCTGACGCTTGGGGACGGAACAGAAGGTGAACTGTTTAAGGTTAACGCTCTGACTTGGTGGTACACACATAACATGCTGGTTCACTATTCGGTTCCACATGGTTTAGAGCAATATGGTGGCGCTGCTTGGGGAACCCGGGATGTATGTCAGGGACCTGTGGAATATTTCATGGCTACGCAAAAATACGAACAGGTTCGTGAAATTTTGCTGACGCTGTATAGTCATCAATATGAAGATGATGGCAACTGGCCACAGTGGTTCATGTTTGATAAATACACGAAGATACAACAAGAAGAAAGTCATGGAGATATTATTGTATGGCCGCTTAAGGTGCTTGGAGACTACTTGGCAGTAACTCAGGATTACAGCATCTTGGGAGCAACAGTACCGTATACCCGTAAGCACAGCTTTGACTTTACAGAAGAAAAGGCGACGTTGCTGGATCACGCACGGAAGGAAATTGCTTATATTAAGGATCATTTCCTGCATGACACACATCTGTCTTCTTACGGTGATGGAGACTGGGATGATACGCTCCAGCCTGCAAATCCACAGCTGAAGCAGTATATGGTCAGCAGTTGGACAGTGGCACTTACCTATCAGACACTTAATCAGTTCTCAGAGGTGCTTCGTTCAGTTGATCAAGCTGAGGCAGAGGAACTGAAGGCGATGGTGGAAGGAATCCGTAAGGATTTCCATACTCATATGCTTCAATCCGAAGTGATTCCTGGCTTCCTGTATATGGAGGACCCTGAGCAGATTAAGCTTATGGTGCACCCAAGTGACACAGAAACAGGTATTCAGTACCGTCTGCTGCCTATGACGCGCAGTATGATCAGTGAGCTGCTTACTCCGGAACAGGCCGAAGCACACTATGATGTCATTCAGGATAAACTATTCTGCCCTGACGGTGTGCGTCTGATGAATCGTCCAGCTCAATATGTTGGCGGGGTCAGCACTCATTTCAAACGTGCGGAGCAAGCGGCTAACTTTGGCCGGGAAATTGGACTTCAGTATGTGCATGCACATATCCGTTATGTAGAGGCTATGGCCAAGCTCGGTAAAACCGATCAGGTCTGGAAGGGTCTGGCAGCGATTAATCCGATCGGAATCCGCGATGTGGTGCCAAACGCTGAACTACGTCAAGCTAACTCCTATTTCAGTAGCTCGGATGGTAAATTTAACACCCGTTATGAGGCACAGGAGAATTTCGATAAACTGCGCAATGGTGACGTAGCTGTTAAAGGTGGCTGGAGAATCTATTCCAGCGGTCCTGGGATCTATATGAACCAGTTAATCTCGAATGCACTGGGGATCCGTACGGAAGGTGGAGACTTAATTGTTGACCCTATTCTGCCGGACTCGCTGGATGGAATGCACTTTAGTTTTGAATATGCAGGCACTAAGGTAGACTTTATCTATCACCTTACAGGTCGTGAGATTAGTCAAATTACTATCAACGGTACGGAAGTGCAAACAGAAGGTACACCTAACCGCTATCGTAGTGGTGGTGTTCGCATCAAACGTGCGGACTTTGATCGTCTCAGCACGGAAGCTGGAAATGTGATAGAGATTTATAAGTAACATATATATAGAAGGGCAATCTCCGCGTTAAGCGCGGAGATTGCCTTTTTTGTGTTTTTTACATTCGGCTCGGTGTCGGTAACCCAAGCACTTCGAGCACATCTCCCAAGATGTCTTTGAATCTTGAAGTGAGCCAGAGGCGGAATTCGATCGTAGCTGGATCGCCTTTTAGAATCGGACATGCAGAATAGAAGTTGTTGAACAGTGTAGCTAAGGTATGTGCGTAAGTGCAGAGCGTATTTGGCGTTAACTCTATACTTGCTGAATGTAATATCTCGGGCCAGAGGCTTAGCTGTCTTAGCAGCGCAAGCTCTGCTTTTTCCAATTCGGAAGGGAACTGAAGCTGTGCGGCAGCTGTAAGGATTGGGATCGTAGCTTTACTCAAAACGCTTGTCGCACGCGCAAAAGTATACATCAGATAAACTCCGGTATTGCCGGATATTTCGGTAGCCTGTTTGAAATCAAACACGATTTCCGTTCCTAAATTAAACCGCAGCAGATAGTAGCGAATCGCAGCAGTGGCAATCAATCGGCTGGAGAGGCCGTCTTTATCGGAACGTGAGTGCTCAATGTTCTGTTCCATAAGCTCCACCAGATCGCTTACCTTAATCCCGATTCCCTGACGTCCGGACATAGCATAAGAAGATTTGCCTTCTGAAATATCTATACCCAGCTCGGCCGCCGAAGCGGGACTAAGAGATACAACACCATAGCTCACATGATGGAGTTTGTCTGCTTGCTCGTTATAACCTAGTACCCCTAAGGCTTGCTTAACCATCTGTTGTGGATATTCCTGTCTGTAATCGATCACATTGATGACTCTGTCCGCCTGCCCATAAGATTCTTGGGTTCCAGTTAATCCAGTTGTCCATAAACCGGACGAGAATTCGCTATAGGAGAAATCTTTGGTCAAAAGACCAAATTTCCAGAGATGATAGGCAATATCTTTGGCTGTATACGTTAAAATCCCATTCGAACGCACCAGCACCTTATCGAGCTGATGCTCCTCTGAATCCGCTCCAATGTTAGCCTCTGTTCCTTGCTTCAGCACCCAGCAGCCTGCGAGTTTACCTTCAGTCTCTTGTACAAAAACGGCTGTCTGCTTCAGCAGCTCAGCTGCGGCTGCCCAAAATCCCTCTTTTAAAATACTGCTCTCCCATACCAGCAAATCATAATAAATTCCAAAATGTTTCATTTCCTCTACATGCTCTCTAACGATGCGTTCAGCTACAAGGTTGCCCAGCCAGGCTTCGTTACCGCCCCCTTGTTCAAGGGAGTGCAGTATATCTGTGCGCTTATGTGTCATCTCAGGGTTCAGCGCATATTCTTTGTTCACTTTGGCATAAAGATCCCAGCAAAAATCACCGAAACGTTGGTGTTCCCCTTCTAAAGATATATTTAATAATCCAACAACTGTATCCGCCAGCTGATTGCCGAGATCATCAATGTAGTTATGGACCTCTACGTTATACCCAGTTCTTTTCATAATTCTGACTAGAGTATCGCCGATACAGGCGTTTCTTAGATGACCTACGTGAGCGGCTTTGTTGGGGTTGATAGAAGTGTGCTCGATGATGACTTTTTCCCCAGTGCTGGCAGGCAGTTCAAAGGAATGTTCAGCCCAGCTTTGCCAATTCATATACAAATTGATAAATCCGGGAGCAGCGACTTCAACTTTTTGTAAAAGACCGGCGAAGCGCCCTTGGAATTGAAGCTCTGCTTTCACTAATTCTGCTATGACCATTGGGGATTTACGTAGAGTTTTGGCTAGCTGCATAGCGATATTGCATGAATAATCACCATGTTCTAGATTTGCTGGCTGTTCGATCAGAATGGCAATGTCCTCTGGATAGTCAGCTCCTAAGGTATTGAATACACGTTGTACACTGTGCTCGATTCCGTCTTTGATGATTTGATTTAACATGGTATACCCTCCTTTGAAAATACAAAAAAGCCCTCGTCTCAAAAGAGACGAGGGCTTTAGCGCTCGCGGTACCACTCTCGTTGCTGAACAAGTTGTTCAGCCACCTTACGGGATAACGGCCTTCAGCCGGGACTTCCTACTAAGGTTCAGAAGTCCATCTCACGGGTGCGCTTCATTAAAGGGATCTGTACCGGCTTACACTCTCCCGGCTCGCTGAGGACTAGATCTCGTTAATTACTCTCCCGCTCATCGATGCTTAATTAATTTTTACCAGTATACCTAATATTTCATAAAAAGCAATAGTGGTTAGCTTCTTAACAATCTTGGTTGCTCTTTGTTGTTAGCTTATCAGATTAGTAGATTATAAATTTGGAAAAAGAAGGCTGTCTTGTTATAGGACCAGCTGTTCCTTTGCACAACAGTCCACACGCTAACTCAAGCCAAGGAATATTACTATACGGAGCCACTAATCTTTCAATTTGTAGTGGAAGGGAGGAGTGAATAAAACATGGCTATCTTTTCTACTGGACCTATAGATAACAGCCCAATCCTAGGGGTCAGACCGTCGCAACTGGTAACCGTAAAAGTAGTTAATCGGGATTCTCTTAATCCTTATAATCTAGTTATTCAAGGTTTCCTTCTTAACGGATCAAGAACGATGTATGTGAATGAAACAGTAAATCTAGCACCTAATCAAGTTTTAACTAAGAACTATTTTGCCGACTTGGACGCATTTGAATTTATGTTTACAACAGTAGAAGCAGTTGAAGCAGAGGTTGGGATTTCAGTCTGGGGAAAACAGAACTCGGGGGCATTGGTAGATCCTCATCGCATAGTTGCGTGGGAGAAGCAGGCAGTATTAATTTAATAATTATTTTTGTGACACAGTTAACGTTAAAGGAGTGATGAGAAATTGAGTTATTTATCTACCGGACCGATAGACAATAGTATGGTAGGGGGTGTAAGACCTACTCAGCATGTTACTGTCAAAATTGATAACCGAAGTGACATTGATTCATCAATGGCTCTTGTTCAAGGATACTATATGGATGGGACAAGAACTTTATATGTCAGCGAGCTGATAAATGTAGCACCTAATGAAGTTATAACACGTGATTATTATGCCGATTTTGATGCGTTTGAATTTATTTTTACAACTACAAGTCTGGTAGATGATCCGATTCAAATCTCAGTATGGGGAAAAAATAGCGTTGGCCAGATTGTGACTGCCCATCGACTTGTACATGCAGAATTGCTTGGTGTAACGCAAGGGATAACTGGTGCGACCGGTGCGACTGGTGCAACGGGAGCGACCGGAGCCGATGGAGCAACGGGTGCTACCGGAGCAGGAGAGACTGGAGCGACAGGTGCAACAGGGGCAGATGGAGTGACTGGGGCGACTGGTGCAACGGGAGCAGACGGAGCAACTGGAGCGACCGGAGCAGGAGAGACTGGGGCAACAGGTGCAGATGGAGTAACTGGTGCAACCGGGGCGACGGGAGCGGATGGAGCAACGGGTGCAACAGGAGCGACCGGAGCAGGAGAGACTGGGGCAACAGGTGCCGATGGAGCTACAGGTGCAACTGGTGCAACCGGAGCGGATGGAGTAACGGGTGCTACCGGAGCAGGAGAGACTGGGGCGACAGGTGCAACAGGGGCAGATGGTGCGACTGGTGCAACGGGAGCTGACGGAGCAACGGGTGCAACAGGAGCGACCGGAGCAGGAGAGACTGGGGCAACAGGAGCAGATGGAGTAACTGGTGCGACTGGTGCAACGGGAGCAGACGGAGCAACGGGTGCAACAGGAGCGACCGGAGCAGGAGAGACTGGGGCAACAGGAGCAGATGGAGCTACAGGTGCAACAGGAGCAACGGGAGCAGACGGAGCAACGGGAGCGACTGGAGCAGGAGAGACAGGGGCAACAGGAGCAGACGGAGTAACTGGGGCGACTGGAGCAACGGGGGCCGATGGAGCAACGGGTGCCACAGGAGCGACCGGAGCAGGAGAGACAGGGGCAACAGGAGCAGATGGAGTGACTGGTGCGACTGGTGCAACGGGAGCAACTGGAGCGGATGGAGCAACGGGTGCTACCGGAGCAGGAGAGACTGGGGCAACAGGAGCAGATGGAGCTACAGGTGCAACTGGAGCAACGGGAGCAGACGGAGCAACGGGTGCTACAGGAGCGACCGGAGCAGGAGAGACAGGGGCGACAGGAGCAGATGGAGCTACAGGTGCAACAGGAGCAACGGGAGCCGATGGAGCAACGGGAGCGACCGGAGCAGGAGAGACTGGAGCTACGGGTGCAACGGGAGCAACGGGAGCAGACGGAGCAACTGGAGCAACGGGTGCTACCGGAGCAGGAGAGACTGGAGCTACAGGAGCAGACGGAGTAACTGGTGCGACCGGAGCCGATGGAGTGACTGGTGCAACTGGAGCAACGGGAGCCGATGGAGCAACGGGTGCCACAGGAGCGACCGGAGCCGATGGAGTGACTGGTGCGACTGGTGCGACAGGAGTAGCTGGAGCAACCGGAGCAACGGGAGTAGCTGGAGCAACCGGAGCAACGGGTGAAGCTGGAGCAACAGGAGCAACAGGAGTAGCTGGTGTAACCGGAGCAACGGGTGAAACAGGAGTGACCGGAGCAACCGGAGCAACGGGTGAAACAGGAGTAACCGGAGCGACTGGAGTAGCAGGAGCAACAGGAGCAACAGGAGTAGCTGGTGTAACTGGAGCAACGGGTGAAACAGGAGTAACCGGAGCAACAGGAGTAGCTGGTGTAACCGGAGCAACGGGTGAAGCTGGAGTGACCGGAGCGACTGGAGTAGCAGGAGCAACTGGAGCAACAGGAGTAGCTGGTGTAACCGGAGCAACAGGAGTAGCTGGTGTAACCGGAGCAACGGGTGAAACAGGAGTAACCGGAGCAACTGGAGCAACAGGAGTAGCTGGGGCAACCGGAGCAACGGGTGAAGCTGGAGCGACTGGAGCAACGGGAGTAGCAGGAGCAACGGGAGCAACAGGAGTAGCTGGAGTAACAGGAGCGACTGGAATAGCTGGTGTAACCGGAGCTACCGGAGCTACCGGAGCTACCGGAGTAACTGGAGCAACAGGTCCGAATATTCAACAAGAAGGGTTTTCTGCTTTCAAACCCTCATTGGCAATTTCCACATCTACACAATTAACTGGCTGGACTGTGACAACACCTTTTTATGATAGCCCGTCTTTCGACGAAGTTGGTGGAAATTATACCATTCCGACAACTGGTAGATATTCGATTGAAGCGACTATCAATTATTCCACAACTGCCTCACTTTCTATCAGTCTTGGTGCTGGAGTTAATCCGGCTTTCGTAGTTCAGAGAACTTCTCCTACTGCAACAAATCTGGTAAGTGGGTTGTTCCCAGTACTTGATGTGAATGTAGCGCTTATATTAGATTTGAGAGCAATTTTGGGAAGTGGTACTGTGACGCTAGCTGGAGAATTTGCATTAACCGCAGGTGATGTGATTGGCTTGTTCTATGTGGCAAATGGTTTGACGGTTCCTTTGAATTTGGGTGGAGCGAACTCAGCAGGTATCGTCTGGTCTGTTCATGAATTAACTTAAGCTTATTTATCTTCAAGTTCAGTGTTTATAACAGGGGTAATTCGGTAGCCGTTAGTGTGGCTCTCGGGTTACCCTCTGTTTTGTTGGCATATGTTATAAGTCGACTGGAACGTTGCTTATTAGATTCTTATTCTATTAAACCATTACAGATTTTTAGCTTATTTTAATAAATCAAATATGTGTAATAGTAGTTTTTAAATGGATGTCCACACCTTAATTCAAAATAAGAATAATACTATAAAGAGCCAAAAAATAGGAACTAATTTTCTAGGCTCATAGATTATCAACTTAGAGTAGGTAGGAGGAATGATTATAGATAAAACCACGTTTTTTACAAAGCTATTGAGGAGAATCTTGTTCGGTTGATTTGATTTTCGCAATTCAAATAATAAGCGTATTTTAAAATTCATAAAAAATGAGGTGTTGAAAATTGAGTCAACTATCTACTGGTCCTATAGAAAATAATCTGGTAGGCGGTGTAAGACCTACTCAGCTTGTTACTCTTAAAATTGTCAATCAGAGTGATGATACTCCGTCAACGGTTCAAGTCGAAGGCTATTATATGAATGGGACAAGAACTTTATATGTAAGTGAACAGGTTAATTTAGCTCCTAATCAAGTGGTTAATAGGGATTATTATGCAAACTTTGATTCATTTGAATTTCTATTCACAACACCTATTACGATTGATGATCCCATTCAAATTTCAGTTTGGGGGAAGAGTAGCACAGGTCAATTAGTGACTGCTCATCGCCTTGTCTACTCTGAATTATATGGAGAAAATATAGGAATTACAGGTGCTACTGGAGCTACAGGAAGCGTTGGTGCAACGGGAGCGACAGGTGCTGGCGTAACCGGAGCCACAGGTGCTGGAGCCACGGGAGCGACAGGAAGTGCAGGGGCAACGGGGGCGACAGGAAGTACTGGCGAAACCGGAGCCACAGGTGCTGGAGCTACTGGAGCGACAGGAAGCGTCGGAGCAACGGGAGCAACAGGAAGCACTGGAGCAACGGGAGCGACAGGTGCTGGCGTAACCGGAGCAACAGGAACTGCTGGAGCAACGGGAGCAACAGGAAGCACTGGAGCAACGGGAGCGACAGGTGCTGGCGTAACCGGAGCAACAGGAACTGCTGGAGCAACGGGAGCAACAGGAAGTGCTGGAGCAACGGGAGCGACAGGAACTGCTGGCGTAACGGGAGCGACAGGAAGTGCTGGAGCAACGGGAGCGACAGGTAGTGCTGGTGTAACTGGAGCGACAGGAACTGCTGGAGCAACGGGAGCGACAGGAAGTGCTGGAGCAACGGGAGCAACAGGTGCTGGCGTAACCGGAGCAACAGGAACTGCTGGAGCAACGGGAGCAACAGGTGCTGGCGTAACGGGAGCGACAGGAAGTGCTGGAGCAACTGGAGCAACAGGAACTGCTGGAGCAACGGGAGCAACAGGAACTGCTGGAGTAACTGGAGCGACAGGAAGTGCTGGAGCAACGGGAGCGACGGGTAGCGCTGGTGTAACTGGAGCGACAGGAACTGCTGGTGTAACTGGAGCGACAGGAAGTACTGGAGCAACGGGAGCAACAGGTGCTGGTGTAACTGGAGCAACAGGTGCTACTGGTTCAGGTGCAATTATTCCATATTCTTCTGGTCTTCCAGTAGCAATGACCACTGTATTAGGGGGGCTTTTGAATACTTCAAGTGCAGTTGGTTTTGGTAGCAGTGCAACCAATATCAGTATTACAGGCGGTACTATAGATCTCACCGGAGCGGCTGGAACCTTGCTGAACTTTGCGTTCTCGGTCCCTAGAACTGGAACGATTACGTCTATGGCAGCCTATTTCAGTGCGACAGCTTCCGTTAGTTTAGTGGGGACTACGGTAACAATCACGGCTCAATTATACAGATCTACTACACCTAACAATACCTTCACAGCAGTACCTGGGGCTTTAGTTACGTTAAGTCCTCCGCTTACAGGATTAATTGCTCTTGGAACTATTAGCAGTGGTAATACCACAGGTTTGAGCATCCCTGTAACTGTGGGAGAACGCTTGTTGTTGGTCTTCACTTCGACGGTCACGGCTGGCATTGACGTTGCAACAACTGTTGCTGGCTATGCTAGTGCAGGAGTTACAATCGCATAATCTGAAGAAAAAGGGATATCCCGATAGCCCTATGGGCTGCAGGATATCCTGATTTTTTCTCCAACGTTGTTATTTAGATCATTAGAATCTCCCGGATGTCTTGCTCTGTGAGGGTAGACAAGCTTTCTTGACCTGGCTGGATGACCTCATCGATCAAGTTCTTTTTCTTCTGCTGCAGCTCATACATCTTGTCCTCTACGGTGCCTTGGGTGACGAGACGAATTACTTGCACTACATTTTTCTGCCCGATACGGTGAGCCCGATCCGCAGCTTGCTGCTCGACGGCAGGGTTCCACCAAAGATCGTAAAGGATTACAGTGTCTGCCCCAGTTAAGTTGAGCCCGGTCCCGCCGGCCTTTAAGGAGATTAAGAAAATATCACGCTCTCCTTCATTAAATTTATTACATAAATCTACTCGTTGAGAAACAGGCGTTTGACCATCTAAATAAAAGTATGGAATGCCCTGATATCCTAGTTCACGTCCAATCAGGCCGAGCATCTCTGTGAATTGTGAGAATACTAACATACGTTTACCCGAACTGCGACATTCTTCTATAATTTCGAGCAGCTGCTCGAATTTAGCAGAGCTTCCTTCATATCCATCGACAAAAAGAGCAGGGTGGCAGCACAACTGGCGCAGACGAGTTAGTCCCGCCAGAACTTTGATCCGATTATTATTGCCGAAGCTATCTTGGGTCAAATGCTTAAGCGCCTCTTTTTTCAAACGGGCGAGATAAGCTACATATAACTTTTTTTGCTCCGGCAGCAGTTCACATGCTTGTACGGATTCGATTTTGTCCGGAAGTTCCTTTAACACATCACTCTTTAAGCGCCGCAGCAAAAAGGGACGCGCCCGCTTCGCAACCGTTTCTCTTGGTAAATCATGAAAAGCTTTTTTGCCTGGAAACAACCCAGGGAACACGGTGCCGAAAATGGACCATAAATCTTCCAACGCATTCTCCACGGGAGTACCCGTAAGTGCAAAACGGTGCCGGGCTTGAAGCGCCATTACAGCTTGGGCTGTCTGTGTAGTATGGTTTTTTATAGTTTGTGCTTCATCGAGAATCAGGGTATGAAAAGACTTTTTAGCATACAGCTGAACATCTCTGCGAAGCAACGGATAAGAAGTGATGATTACATCAGCTTTTGCTGTATTTTTTAAAATCCGCCCGCGTTCAATTAGACTACCGTCTGCAATGACAGCTTTGATCTCTGGTGTGAATTTTTTAAGCTCATTAAGCCAGTTATAAGTGAGAGACGCAGGAGCGACAATTAGGGCAGGCAGTCCATTCTGACGGATCTCTGGAAGTTCTGACAGGAGAAAAGCGATACTTTGCAGCGTTTTGCCTAACCCCATATCATCCGCCAAAATACCACCAAAACGGTAATGGGCCAACGTCTTCAGCCACTGAAACCCATACTGTTGATAATCCCTTAGCACAGGAACCAGATTGTCAGGTATAGGAAAATCAAGATTCTCAGGATTCCGCATGTTCGCAAGTAACCTTTTAAAGGATCTGCCCAGCTTAATGGAGTCACTCTTAGCATCCGTGGAGGTCAAATGTAACCCGCGAACAACGGGCAGAGAAAATTCCACCCCTTTGATCTCACCTTCCCGGATGCCTATATCATTCATAAAGGTAATGATTTCTTGAAGCTCCTCGCTCTCCAGTGGTAGCAGGGCCCCATCAGGCAAGCGGTAGTATCTGCGTTTTTCCTGCAGGGATTTCAGAACCATAACAATCTCAGCTTCTGGAATCCCGCCCATATCGAATTTAAAATCAAGCCAGTCCGTCTTTTCATTCCAACTAATGCTCACCTTTGGGGGTGTAGTGCTCGTGAACAGTCTTGCTTTGACTGCGGAGGTCGCATAGACCGAAAGCAGCGGTTCCAGCAGCGGAATGGTATGGTACAAAAAATCGTACTCGCCCTCTTCGTCTGTCATAATATATCCGCCCTCAGTTTTAGCGAAGGATTCGTGCTCCATCAGCTCCAGAATGCGGGCTTCTCCCTCCCCGTCTCGCAAAAGAATCAAATTCGTCCCGCGAACATGGGCTTTTTCATCTAAGGGATTGATCACAATGTCACCATATTGGAACTCTAGTCCGGCGAGCAGCCGATCTCTCACACGGTCCAGATAAAGTCTCGCGATAAGCCTATGTTGGACAATCCGATCCGCGATGGAATCGGCGATATGGACGTTGCCTAGCTTTTTCAGACCAGGAATAACCTTGTCCATAAAAGACTCCATTTGCTCGGTGGCAATATCGATACCATTTCGGCGGGAGGAATCCAGCATTTTTTTCATTTCAGCAAGGCGTATGCATTCTTGAGGGGATAGCTTCAGCAACTTACCTTCCGATAGTACTATCCCGTAATCTTCTAAGACCGAAATCTGCTCAAGTCCTTGAATATCCAGATGATATCCATCCTCTTCTGCCTGTTCAAATTCAAAGCTGAGTGGAGGCGCCTCATTAGACACAAGGATGCCTTCGTACAGCACCTCTTCTTGTTGCAAAAATACCGAAGAGACCTCTGAAAGCGCAGGCTGAAGCGACTCCCAGAAAAAAGGAGGGACGGCCAGCAAACGATCTCCCCCAATACTTCCCCCATAAGGTGAGTAAGGAGTTACGTTATCGCGGTACATTTTTTCATTTAATACAATATCAATCAGCTTCTGTAGAACAACATTGTCTTCCTTCCGAAAGCTGTAAATGGCAGGATCATAGATAAAATGTTTCGAGAACTCAAAGGATTCTCCGCGGTGTACGCTTTCTAGAAATCCCCTTATTTTCTGAACAATATATAGACGTTTTGGACCGACTTTCATTTCTATACCCAGCATGGTGTGGCTGTAACTATAAGTGAACGGCTTGCATGTAAACTCTATATTTAGAGGAAGTCTGTTATCTACAAAAGCCCCCGTACCGCTAGGACGCGGTGTATGGTTGCTGAACATCCCCAGTAGGCTGCTCACGAGCTGTTGATCTCTGGACTTTCCCCCGTTGTCTTGCGCAGTATCTGTAAAAATACGTGGGGTTAGAATCTCAGTATCTTCTATAGAGGACAGGTGCGAAGCTCCGGTAGGCTCTGAACGATCTCGGCCAGTTTTAAGGGCGTCAACGTTGATCAGCACAGCCGCGATATGTTTACAGAATGGCCCCCCATGGGAGTAGGCTGGACAATTACACTCTGCCTGGACATCCCCATCAATATCAATGACCACCATAACTTCATAGTCGATCGCCCCCTGAACAATGGCTTCATATCGAGAGCGGGGCAAATCTGGAATGGAGTCATTGTATTCTTCAACTTCAATTATATCGACACTTTCAGTTTGGTAATAAGCTAATCCTTTTTCAAAAATAGACTTGCCGCACAGCAGTTTGATTACCCGTTCTGATACACTAAAGCCCATAACATAATTCCTTCCTCATAACTTGATCTCGAAAAGTCCGAATTTAATATAGTACTTATGATAACAGAACGGGCGTGCGCATCAAATAGGGGGTGTTGTTTTACTTATTCCATGCATGATAAAAGCGATCGTCAGGTTGATTTCTTCCTCGTCGTTCCAGTCCTTATCTGGCTGCAGCAGCAAGCGATTCATCAAATAACCTACGACAGACGAGAGTGTGAAGCGTATAAGTGTGGGTGTAGGCACCTCGATGATTTCACCCTTTTCCTTAAAATGTTCAACAATATCAATCACGCGCTCCAGTATTTTGCTAAGAATATTCTCTACAAACTGCGCTCTAACTGTTGGCTGAAAAGGAATCTCCTGAATAAGAATCTTAAGAATTTTAAAATTCTTGCGGGCGAAATCCAGCCGATTGATCATAAATGCCCGCAGGAACTCCTCGAAGCTGTCGTAGGGCATATCAAGCACGCCGTTGAAATTCCGCAGCACAAAAGGCGCAAGCATGCGACTCATGGTAGGACCTACTATGGCAAGCAGCAGATCATTTTTAGTCTTGTAATAGCGAAAAATCGTTCCCTCCGCCACGCCCGCCTTCTGAGAAATTTCACTCGTGGATGTCGCAGAGTATCCTTTTTCGGAAAACACCTCAATCGCCGCTTGTAGAATAGAAATCTGCTTCGGTGTCAGTTTCTCGTCTTTGCCAAGGGTCAGCAGCTCTTCTATCCACTGCTCTTCTATATTTTGTTCCGTAGAAACTTCCTCTTTCATTACAATAACCCTCCATGCTTGATTCATTTTGTTTCAATGATAACAGCTTTTGTGAAGTTACATTTTGCGATGCTTGCGCAGTGCCAATACATTCAGCAGCATAAATAGCAGCGAAAATCCTATTAGTACATAGACATCCAGTGCAATTGCGCTCCATCCTTTGCCACGGACCATAATGTCCATCAGAGCTTCTGATCCGTAATAGATCGGTGTAGCGAGGCCAACGCGCTGGAGCCACAGTGGAAGGGTATCAAGCGGGAATAATCCACTGAGGAAGATTTGTGGCACTATAATGAGTGGAATGAACTGTATCATCTGCAACTCATTGGCTGCAAAAGCCGACAGCAGTGTGCCCAACGTCAGCGCTGTCATCGATAGGAGTAATGTGATCAGCAATACGTAACCAAAGCTGCCTGTCATCATAATGCCAAGAATCTGTATGGAATACCATGAGATCAATAGCGCCTGAAAAACGGTAAATATGCCGAAACCACATACATACCCGAGCACAATCTCCCATCTTTTCAATGGAGTCGAAAGTAGGCGTTCAAGCGTGCCTGTGGTTCGTTCCCTTAAGAAGGATACACCTGCAATCAAGAATACGAAAAAGAAAACAAATACGCCAATCATAATGGGACCGAAACGGTCGATCGTCTTCATATTCTCAGAACCGTAAAGATAGCTGATCTGCGGCTGTAATTGTTCCTTTGTGCTTGGAAGAAGCTTCTGGGAGATTTGTTGCAGCGTCATGATTACTGCCTTATTGGCTGTAGGGTTGCTACCTTCTAACAGCACTTGAGGCGTAACTTGCGAATCTCCGGCGGTTCCGTTCAAAGTGATCAAAGCGTCAATTTTTCCTTCTACTAAAGCGCCTTTTCCCAGCTCTGCGCTGGCATATTCTTTGATGGTGGCATTTTGTTCTTTTAACGCAGCTGACATATTTAGAGGTACACCGGACACACCGATTTTTGGTTCATAGGCGTCACCGTTGAAGACCAAGCTCATTAAGCTTAGAACGAGGAGTGGTGCAATGAACATTAATGCCATTGTTCTTTTATCATGAATGAATTGTCGCAAAATCCTTAAGGTGATCGCTCGGATTCTCATGAACGCACACCTCCATAATATAAAAAGGCTTCTTCAATAGAAGCTGAACCGGTGGCTTGCAGCAGTCCGGCAGGCGTGTCGGCGGCAAGTAGCTTGCCATCACGGATCATTCCGAGCCGGTCACATTTTTCAGCCTCATCCATGACATGCGTGGTCAGCACAATGGTGGTGCCTTTCTGGTTCAGCGCTTTTAGTTCTTTCCAGATGGATAGCCGCAATACCGGATCTATGCCAACTGTAGGTTCATCAAGAATAAGCAACGGCGGTTCATGCAGCAGCGCGATCGCCAATGATAAGCGGCGTTTCATCCCGCCGGAGTATTGGTCTACTCTTTTTCGCAAATGATCTTGTAAATTAACGATCTCCATTACGGCTGTGATGCGTTTGGAGCGTTGCTCCCCCTTTAGTCCATATAGCGCTGCAAAAAACTCCAGATTTTCCTTCGCGCTAAGCTCCGTGTACAAGGCATCAGACTGGGCCATGTACCCAATCTGTTGCAGCATAGTCAGCTTAGGCATCGTTACGCCAAGTATTTTCACCTCGCCGGAGGTTACCTCATTGATACCAGTGAGCAGCTTCACTAATGTTGTTTTTCCTGAGCCCGATGGTCCTAGTATGCCAAAGGTTTCCGCACGTTCCACTTGAAGCGAAATATCCTCGAGCACCTGTTTCTCTCCAAACGCTTTCCCGACATGGCTCACTGAAATAACTGGAATCTCTGAACCCATGTTTATCTCCTCGATTCTGAATGTTCTGGGATACTTACTTAAGTTGAAGATGTTGCTGGTGTAGAAGGTGTAGAAGGTGTAGATGGTGTAGAAGGTAGTAGGGAGAAGCGTAGAAGTGTAGAAGTGTAGAAGGTGTTGATGTTGTTGATGTTGATGTTGATGTTGAACTGCATTGCGTTAAACACTCTAATTATATAATGAGTGAGTACTCACTCATTACTGTGCATCAAAAGTTAGGAATTGTAAACCATATATTTTATACAAAGGTATCCCACAGTATTAGCTTAATCCCGATTGACGTTTGTTAATTCAACATGTCCTTTTACTATGTATATAGAGATGATTTGAATAAAAGGCAAAAGTGCCACTAAATAGCGTCAGTCCGCCTAAACTAGGTAATAGAAAGGCATAAATGCCCTTAAATGGCGTCGATCCACTTAAATCAGCTAAAAGAGAGGCATAAATGCCTCAAAATAGCACGGACTTACCTAAACCAGACAAAAGAAGGGCATAAATGCCACAAAATAGGCATGATTTAGATAAATCAAGCTAAAGAACGGTATAAATCCCGTACAATGTACCCAATCCCGCTAAAGTTAGCAAAAGAACGGTATAAATCCCTCACAAAGAGCTCAATCCGACTGAAGTCAGTAAAAGAACGGTATAAATCCCGCACAATGAGCCGAATCTCCTAACCTTACGCAGAAACCGCCCCAACAGACCAGGTAGTTTTTAAATCGTAAGCAGCAGCCACATAATTGATAGCAGACTCTCGCCAGCAACAAGCTTCCCCACGCGCCCAAGCGAACTCCACATATACTCCACGTGCCCATCGACCCCAGCAACAAGCTTCCCCCACGCGCCAAGCGAACTCTGCAATATACTCCAAGTGCCCAGCGGCCTCCTCAACAAGCTTCCCCACGCACCCAAGCGAACTCCACATATACTCCACGTGCCCATCGACCCCAGTAACAAGTTTCCCCCACGCGCCAAGCGAACTCTGCAATATACTCCAAGTGCCCATCGACCTCCTCGACAAGCTTCCCCACACACCCAAGCGGCCTCTGCAATATACTCCACCCGCCCACCTCGGCAACAAGCTCCCCCCACCCGCCTACAATCTCAAATTAGTCCCTACGTCTCACCAAATCCCAAACAATTCTCCAACTAAATAAGGTAGCCACACCAAGCACCTTTTTACGAAAAAAGGCTGTTTTTGCTGTTTAGTTCATTTGGTTTAGAGCAAGAAAATTGTTAAATGAGCTAATATACCTGATTTTTTTAAAAAAAGAATACTAGTTAATATTTCCATTACATTCCTCTGCAACAGAATTGACAATTGTAGACGAAAATGACATTAGCAGTTACCTATACGAAAAGGGTGAATCTAATTGAAAAACAGTAAATGGATTAGCGCAACGTTGGCTTCAGCACTTCTTGCAACAGTAGGCGTTGGAAGTGTATCTGCAGCTAGCACCGGCAGTAATGTAAAATCTGTAGCTACCAATCAAGTCGCTGCTGTTACAGCAGTTAAAGAAGGTACAACTACTTGGAACGTAAACGGAACGCCGATTGTGTTTAACACCATTAACAGCAGTGGTTACAAGCTTTACTCGCTGACTCAGGTAGCTGGTGAAATTGGGGCTAAGGTAGTACTGGGAACAAGCGGGTTTGAACTTAACGACAGCAAAGGACTACATAATGTGCAACTCAAAACAGGCTCAAAGAGCTATCAAGTAGATGGTAATTCCGAATCGTTCACAGTGGCTCCAGTGTTTTATAACGGTAAAACTTATGTAGAGCTGACTAAGTTAGTTATTGCATTAGGTGGAGAGCTGGACGCTGATGCTAGCACGATTTTGAGCTTTGCACGTCCGGAAGGATTGTTTGATACTTTGCACTGGACGGCAGCTGGTAACCTGATTGCGAACAAAAGTGATGCTGAAACTACTCAGCTTATCAAATTCAGTACAGAACCAGGTAACTATGAAGTGTTTTCGTCAAATGACAGTGCGGTGGACTTTGCAGTATCGCCGGATCAACAGTGGGGAGCTTTTAATGATGAGAAAGGTTTGCTGAATCTGATTAACTTGTCTAGCGGAGCTGTTAAAACACTAGGCACCGACAATAGCGTGAAGACAGATCTGGTTTGGTCCAAAGATGGGAAAAGCATTTATTTCATCCAAGGAGACAAGCAAGAAAAAATCGCTAAAATCTCAGTAGAGACTGGTGATGTTAAATCCGTATTGGCTGACAAGGTTGAGAATAAATCTGAACTGCGCATTTCTGCTGACGAAAAAAGTGCCGTTTATATCGTTAATTTGACGGGTGTTGCTAAAAATGATGCAGACAGCACAGAAGATTCTCTTACGGTAGACTTTAGCTCGGCAGGAGAGCAGCTTTACAAGCTTGATCTGGCTACAAAAGATGCTAAACCAGCTGCATTAACAACCACAGCGGATAACAAGCTTTACCCAGAGATTTTGGCTGATGGAAATGTGGCATACCTGAGCGCAGATGCAGACGGCAATGCGAAGAATACCCTGAAGCTTGTAAAAGCGGACGCAACCAGCACTAATATTGCACTTGATATCGAAGTGAATTGGTCCACTGGCGTTAGCAATGGTTTGGTAGTGGCAGGTACTACGGCAGACGGAAGCACAGTGATCTATTCTATCGATGGTAGTGGTGCAAAGACCGAACTGTTCCGTACGACTGAAGATGTATCTGAAGTATCTGTATCTAAAGATGGAAGCAAGCTTGCGATTGTGAGCGGCGACAGCGTATGGGTTATCCAAGGCGGTAAAGGGCTGCAACTGACTAAATAATGATTATCCCAAACATATTTTAACGGCCTAGAGCCGAGAGGAGAAAATAGTACAATGAAAATCTTCAAGAAATTAACAGTAACGGCTTTAACAGCCGTAATCGCGGTAACCGCATCTTTTGCAGGGATTGCAGCAGCAGCAGATTCACTTAGTGGCAAAATCACCGTTAACGGTTCAACCGCACTTCTTCCATTGACCTTGCAAGCGGCAAAAGAATTCCAAAAGCTGCACCCTAAAGTAAAAATCGCAGCATCTGGTAAAGGTTCTGTAACTGGACCACAAGCTGTGAAAAAAGGCATCGCTGATATCGGCGCTTGCGACTGGGATGCTAGCATCGACGTACCAGGCTTCAAAGCTTTTGACGGACAGGTAGCGAACAAAGTAGCTGTTATTCCTTTTGCAACGATTGTAAACAAAAATGTGGGTGTAGATAACCTCACAACAGAACAACTTAAAGGCATTTTCGCTGGCAAAATCACCAACTGGAAAGAAGTAGGCGGCGCAGATGCAGATATCGTTGTCATCACTCGCTCTTTCGGTTCTGGTACCCGCGTTAACTATCAAGCTAAAGCCTTGGATGGCGGAGATATCGTTAAAAAAGCTAAGAACTACAAAGAAACAGGTTCATCCGGCGACATGAAAACAGCAGTAGGAACTACTCCTAACTCCATCGGTTATATCGACCTTGTTTATGTAAGTGGCGACGTAAAAGCAGTGAAACACAACGGTATCGCAGCTACTACAGACAACGTAATTAACGGTTCTTATAAGATTTGGGCTTATGGTTACTACATGACTAAAGGTCAACCTACTGGCGCAACTAAAGAATTTATCGAATACGTACAAAGCAAAAAGTTCCAACAAGGTTCTCTGAAAAAGCTAAAATTCATTCCGATCGCAGCAATGAAGGGTTAATAACATCTGAAGATCATATTGAACGGTAACAGCGGCCAGCCCCGATTTTGATACGGGGTTGGCCGCTTACAGGAGGGAAAGTATGGGGGCACCAGTCCACAACCTGGCAACTAAGGTTAAGGAGGGCGTTACAGAAGTTAGCGCCAACTCCAAACGTCACAGTAGACATATGTTTAGCAACCGATTATTCCGCTTTTATTTCTTATTCAGCATTCTTGCACTTTGCTTCGTGCTTGGACTTGTAATTCTATTTATCGGCAAAACGGCGCTGCTTCTGTTTGGTCATCTCTCGCCTGCGGACTTTTTCTTTTCTTTTAACTGGACGCCTGAAGAGGACTCCTTTGGGGCTGCTGCCTTCATTGTAAATACACTTTCACTGACGGCTTTGACCCTGCTGATCGCAGTACCTATTTCTGTGGGTATGGCCGTGCTCTGTGCGGAGATTGCTCCGAAGTGGATGAAGACCTTCATTCGCCCGGTGCTCGATTTGCTCGTTGGTATTCCTTCTATAGTATATGGTTATTTAGGCTTAACGGTATTACTTCCATTTCTTCGTAGAATTAGTGGGGAGAGCTTGGGCGATGGATTACTGGCTGCGGCCCTCGTGCTCGCATTAATGGTCCTGCCAACAATTTGCCGAATCAGTGATGATGCAATTGTCGCTGTTCCACGCAAATATCGGGATGCTGCGTACGCTCTTGGATCTACCCGTCTGCAAGTTATTATGCGTGTTGTTTTGCCTGCGGCTAGCAGAGGAATTATCTCCGCGGTCATTCTCGGGATGACTCGTGCTGTGGGGGAGACAATGGCTGTAGTTATGGTTATCGGAAACACACCACAGTTGGCGAAAACCTTATTTACACCTGCTTCGGTCTTGACTAGTAACATCGTTATGCAAATCTCGAATGTAGAGTTTGAATCAACCTGGAATTATGCCCTACATATGATGGCCTTTCTTCTACTGGTGATTTCCTTTGTACTGATTCTGATCATCCGCGTGCTGGGTAGAAAAAGGAGGGATGCAGCGTGAACGGATTCGCAAGTACAAAGCATACAGCGCGTGCTCAGAGACGCAATAAGATGGCGACTATAGGGTTTTATACGCTTGGGGCTTTAGTTATGCTGCTAATCTTCTGGCTGCTCTTCACGATTCTTAGTAAAGGTCTGCCAGCGCTGCGGCCTGACTTCCTGATTAAACAGCCTGAAGAGATTGACGTAGGTGGCGGGATCGGTCCTGTACTTTTCAACTCTTTTTATATTTTGTTCATCTCGCTGCTTATTTCCGTCCCTATCGGTTTAGGTGCGGGGATTTATATGGCGGAGTATGCTCCGGATAATGCTTTTACAGGCGGCCTGCGTATATGTGTAGAAGCTCTCTCTTCGGTTCCTTCAATTGTATTTGGTATGCTTGGACTTGCGATATTTGCTGAATATTTTGGAATCGGCCTGACGATTCTTGGCGGTGGGGTAAGCTTGGCGCTTTTGAATCTGCCTATGCTTGCACGTGTGACGGAGGAAGCGATTCGTGCTGTTCCTGGTGAGATGCGTGAAGCTGGATATGCACTGGGCATGACTAAATTCCATGTGATCCGCACAGTAGTTCTACCCGTTGCAATGTCAGCCATTGTTACTGGGATTTGTCTCGTTGCTGGGCGCGCCTTCGGGGAGTCCGCGGTTATTATCCTTACCGCTGGCCTCAGTACCTCGGGCGAAATGTGGGACTTTAATCTGTTCTCGCCGGGAGAAACCCTGGCAGTGCATCTATGGTATGTACAATCTGAAGCAATTGTAGAAGATGCGCGGCAAATCGCTGACAAATCAGCGGCAGTACTCGTATTTGTAGTTCTGTTTATTAACTTTGCCTTCCGTTTTCCGCTCTGGCTCGGAAATCGCCGCAAAGGGCGCTGATTCCGCTAATATAGGAAGACATGCATAAAAAACTGTCTCTCGGCGAGAAATCGCCGTGAACAGTTTTTTTATTCCCGATTAAATAAACAAGGTGCTCCATCCATCGATAAAATTGCTAATGCGCGTGTCTTTTGAGTAATTGGATTGGCCACGCTTAGCTTATAGAAAACTGAAAAAATTCCCATATTTAAAAATCAGAAATGGGAATGTGAAGAGTAATAGTCGATGAGTAGTGAGTGGTTTTTAATTGCACTTTATGCACTTATTTTTAAGGGGGATAGGTTTGTTTGGGTTTAATTGTACTTTGTGCAGTTAAAAATGGTGAAAAGGCCATTCTAGGCGTAAATCTGAGAATATAAGTGTATGAAATGCAATTAAAGCGAGTTTTGGAGGTAAAAGGGTACTTTTAGTTGCAGAAAATGCAATTAGATAGCATGTAGCGGCGTTTCTCCGGAAAATTAGCCGTAATGTTCTAATGCGGCGGGGGATGATGTGGAACTGACTCATAAAAACTGATCAACGATTGCTAAGCTTCACAGAACCTTGAGCCCCAATGAGTTCTAAGTGTGACCAAGTCCGAGCGAGCATCAAAAGTTAAGCTCCATCGACTCATTGCCCGACGAGGCATGGGTTTTCACTGAATTCTAAGTTTCGAATGCTAAGCTCTATCGGATCCTGAGCTCCGACGAGGCTAAGTTTTCATCAGGCTCTGAGCTTCGAATCCAAGTTCCATGAACCCCTGAGACTCGGCTAATCTAGAGCCGCGAATCTTTAAGCTCAGTCATTCAGTCGTCTATTCGTCCCAGTGACTCCCTGAGCTCCGCCCAACCCCTCCCCTGAACACAGAAACAGCCTTCCCGAAGGAAGGCTGTTTCTATATGACGTCCCGGAAGGGATTCGAACCCCCGACCGTGCGCTTAGAAGGCGCATGCTCTATCCAGCTGAGCTACCGGGACATGGTTGCTGGCAGAAAAGCAAGCAGGAATTATCATATCATATGGGGTGTTTTTTTTCAAGCTGTTTTTTAAAAAGAGTACGGGGTATGCTATAATCTACAATTATTAAGTTTCGGAAGAAGCTTAAGGTATTAATAACTTTTATAATGGTTAGGATTCCATTCACATAAGTAGACATAAGGAGGTGCCCTCATTAAACATTCGGATTCCCCCGCCACCAAAGAGAATATCGTCCTTTTCCCCAAGACACTGGACTATTATCAAATCCAGCTGACGGTGATGCTGGAAAGTGAACGCTACGGGGAAGCGATGGAGCTGCTTCGTTTTTTGCTGCAGTGTCAAGGACAGGAAGAGCGAAATTACGAGGAATGGCGGTCCCTGCTGGAATGGCTCGAAACGGCATTTCCTTACGCGTCCCAGAATGGAGATGCGGAGGGAGCTGTTCACCCCGAAGACGAAGATTTAAGGGAAGAGGATATGGCCCGCTTTTTGGCCAAATCCAAAATGAACGAGGATACGGGGTATCCCAAAAAGCTGCTGCAGCGGGTGATGAACGAGCCTCTGTCTGAGGCGACAATACTTGCACTAGAGCAGCTATCCTATCTGGAAGGTGGCGGCGTTGACGAGGAGCTGACCACTTGGCTACAGGGGGATAATGTTCATCCACTGCTGCAATTTCGGACCTTGCAGACGCTTAAGCGGCGTGGGATGCAGGGAACAGTGAAGCTGATTCGCGGCCATGAAAAGGTACTTGTAGAGATCGAGAGCGTGCCACTGCAGACGGAGGATTTTCCTCCGCAGGTGAGTCATGTGCTGGAGCGGGTAGCCGGGCAGGCTGAGGTGCATGAGCCTACGCTGTATTATTTTGCACAAGAGCTCTGGGGCCAGTTCATCATGTCGATTTATGGGTCGGATGAATATCGGAAATTGCTGGAAGGCGAAGACGTTTTGCTGGATATTTGGGCAGGAGCGTTGCACCAATTTGTTTCTGAGAGTTTAAACGGCTCCCGACAAGAGGAAGAGACACGTGGAATGTATGGCATCACAGACGGCATGCGCTTTCAATTTGAGGGAGCTTATCGTGCTCTCAAGGGTTTTGTAAAGACTTCTCTACTTGATAAATAAAGTAATGTTGTATATAATATAATGGTTATTCTGTGCGTGGATTGTATCATTATTTGAAGTAAACTTGTGAACCTATATTTTGGAGGGAAAAGTATAATATGAAAGCAACATGGGAAAAAATAGAGAAGAACCTTGGAGTTCTTGAAGTAGAAGTAGACGCAGAACGCGTAACAGCAGCACTTGATAAAGCTTTTAACAAAGTCGTTAAAAAAGCTAACGTACCAGGCTTCCGTAAAGGTAAAGTACCTCGGCCGATCTTTGAATCCCGTTTTGGTGTAGAAAGCTTGTACCAAGATGCAATCGACATTCTTCTTCCTGAAGCTTACGGTGAAGCAGTTGAACAAACTGACATCTTCCCTGTAGACCGTCCTGAAGTTGATATTGAGCAATTTGCTAAAGGCCAATCCTTTATCTTCAAAGCGAAGATCACGGTTAAACCTGAAGTGAAGCTCGGCGATTACAAAGGTCTGGAAGTTCCAGTACAAAAAGCTGAAGTGACTGAAGAAGAGTTGAGTGCTGAACTTGCTCGTCTGCAAGAACGTCATGCTGAGCTTGTAGTAGTTGAAGAAGAAGCAGCAGCTAACGGCGACATCGCTGTAATCGATTTTGACGGATATGTTGATGATGTACCGTTTGAAGGCGGAAAAGCTGAACGTCACTCTCTTGAGCTTGGCAGCAACTCCTTCATTCCAGGATTCGAAGAGCAAGTGGTAGGAATGGCTACTGGAGATTTCAAAGATGTTGAAGTTACTTTCCCTGATGAATACCATGCAGAGAACCTTGCGGGTAAAAAAGCAGTATTCAAAGTGAAGCTGCACGAAATCAAACGCAAACAACTTCCTGCATTGGATGATGAGTTCGCTAAAGATGTAAGTGAATTCGAAACTTTGGATGAGTACAAAGCAGATTTGAAGGCTCAACTCGAATCCCGTAAAGAGGAAGAACTGAAAGGCCTTCGTGAGAATGCAGTTGTTGATAAAGCAGCAGCTAACGCTGAAGTTGAAATCCCTGAAGCTATGATCAACAGTGAAGTTGAGAATATGGTTCGTGACTTCGACACTCGTCTTCGTCAACAAGGTATGAACATGGATATGTTCCTTAGCTTCTCCGGCCAAACTCGTGAAGACTTGCAGAACCAAATGAAAGGCGATGCTGAAAAACGCGTTCGCAACAACCTGGTATTGGAAGTTATCGCAAAACAAGAGAACATTGAAGTTTCCGAAGAAGAAGTTAACGAAGAGTTGGCTACTATGGCTGAAGCTTACAAACGTACTCCAGAAGAAATTCGCAGCATCTTGGCAGCTAACGGTTCACTGGGCAGCTTGAACGAAGAGCTTTCGTTGCGTAAAACCATTGATTTCCTTGTTAGCAATAGTGTAGAAGTTGAAGCAGTAGAAGAAGCACCAGCTGCTGAAGACACTAAAGCTGAGTAGGATATTTTAAAATTATAAGAAGGTATAAGTTTCACTTTATACTTTATTCTTATAATTCTCGCATAAACGCTTACCGTCCTTAAAAGGACGCCGAAGGCGTTTTAGCTTGACACTACCTAGAACGGCCAAGTTACACGGCCTCCATACAGATATGATAAGGCACGTAAGTTTCGTTACGTGCCTTATTTTTATCCTCGGCCGCAAATATATGTGACTACATAGGTATCCGTATGAACGTATGGCAATAAGGTAATAGGGGCGGTAACGTCACAATTCACAAGCAGCGGACTGTCCACTGTAGTGAAAAAATGACATCGCGCCGTGAACGTGTTAAAATATTTCTGAAACGATAAGACTAATCTGTACAGAGAAAAGAGGTTGGTGGCATGAGTCTGGTACCAATGGTTGTGGAATCAACAAGTCGTGGAGAACGTTCGTACGATATCTATTCCAGATTGCTCAAGGATCGCATCATTTTCTTAAGCAGTGCGATTGACGATGATGTCGCCAATCTGGTTATTGCTCAATTGCTGTTTTTGGCAGCAGATGATCCCGAGAAGGACATTCACTTGTACCTCAACTCACCCGGTGGTTCAGTAACAGCCGGCATGGGTATATACGATACGATGCAATATATCAAACCGGATGTTTCAACCATTTGTGTAGGGATGGCAGCAAGCATGGGATCGCTCCTTCTAACAGCTGGGGCGCCGGGCAAAAGATATGCGCTGACCAACAGCGAAGTTATGATTCATCAACCGCTCGGCGGTGTTCAAGGTCAAGCGTCTGATATTTGGATTCACACTGACTGGATCCTCAAGACGAGACAGAAGCTGAATCAAATTTATGTAGATCGCACAGGTCAGCCCCTTGAAAAAATCGAACGGGACACAGACCGCGATAACTTCATGAGCGCGGAAGAAGCCAAGGAATATGGGCTTATTGACCAGGTTCTTTCTTCACCGATGAAATCTTAAAGGGGTGGTTAGATGTTTAAATTTAATGATGAAAAAGGGCAATTGAAATGTTCTTTTTGCGGTAAATCACAAGAGCAGGTTCGTAAGCTTGTAGCAGGACCGGGCGTTTATATATGTGACGAATGTATCGAGCTTTGCACGGAAATTGTGGAAGAAGAGCTCGGTCATGAGGAAGAGCTTGATCTGAAGGATATTCCAAAACCAAAGGAAATTCGTGATATTTTGGATCAATATGTAATCGGTCAAGAGCAAGCGAAGAAATCTCTTTCTGTAGCGGTTTATAACCACTACAAGCGCGTGAACAGCCAAAGCAAGATCGAAGATGTTGAGCTGACTAAGAGTAATATCCTTTTGCTCGGTCCAACAGGTTCTGGTAAAACCTTGTTAGCACAAACGATGGCGAAGATTATCAACGTTCCTTTTGCTATTGCAGACGCTACTTCCTTAACGGAAGCTGGTTATGTTGGCGAGGATGTTGAGAACATTCTGCTCAAACTCATTCAAGCTGCAGATTACGATGTGGAGAAAGCCGAACGCGGCATTATCTATATTGATGAAATTGATAAAGTAGCACGTAAATCCGAGAATCCGTCCATTACTCGTGATGTTTCCGGCGAAGGTGTACAGCAAGCGCTTCTGAAGATTCTGGAAGGAACTGTTGCTTCTGTGCCTCCGCAGGGCGGACGTAAGCACCCTCATCAGGAGTTTATTCAGATCGACACGACGAACATCCTGTTCATCGTTGGCGGTGCCTTTGACGGTCTGGAGCAAATGATTAAACGCCGTATCGGTAAAAAAATCATTGGCTTCAACGCAGCAGTTGAAGGACAAAAGGATCTGAAGCCTGGCGAATATTTGTCGATGGTATTGCCTGAAGATTTGCTCAAATTCGGTCTTATTCCTGAATTTGTAGGCCGTCTGCCAGTCATCTCGACTTTGGAGCCGCTTGATGAGAATACGCTTGTACGTATCCTTTCCGAGCCTAAAAATGCACTCACTAAACAATATATCAAGCTGCTGGAAATGGACAACGTAGCGTTGAAGTTCGAACCATTGGCACTCGAAGCAATTGCCAAGGAAGCGATCAAACGTAATACGGGAGCCCGTGGACTGCGCGCGATTATTGAGAGCATCATGCTCGATGTGATGTATGAAGTTCCTTCACGCGATGATATTAAGGATTGTGTGATCACGGAACAGGTCGTTCAGGAGAAAGCTTTGCCTGAGCTCAACCTTAAGAAAGACAAGAAGAAAGAGGAAAGCGCGTAAGCCGCTTTTCCTTAACAATACATGTCACAGTCTCCACCTTTCTTCCGCTTATCCCGCTTCACATTAGCGGGAGCGAAGGGGTGGAGCTTTGGCGTTATGGGGGAGAAAAATCATGTTCTTGAGACACCAAACCCGTCCGGTCAATGTTGGCGGGCTCATTATTGGGGGAAACAACGAGGTTGCGATTCAAAGCATGTGTACAACCAAAACCGCTGATGTGGAGGCTACTGTAGCTGAAATATTGCGGCTTGAGGAAGCAGGCTGCCAGCTAGTACGCGTAACTGTCAACAATGAAGAGGCGGCTGCCGCAATCAAGGAGATCAAGAAACAGATTCATATCCCACTCGTAGCGGATATTCATTTCAACTATAAGCTAGCGTTGATGGCTATCGAGAACGGCATCGATAAAGTACGGATTAATCCGGGGAACATTGGTCGTCGCGAAAAGGTAGAAGCGGTAGTTAAAGCATGTAAAGAAAAAGGAATTCCGATTCGGATTGGTGTAAACGCTGGTTCTTTGGAGAATCACCTTTTGGAGAAATACGGATATCCAACCCCAGAAGCCATGGTAGAAAGTGCGTTATACCATATTGGGATTCTGGAGGAACTGGATTTCCACGACATTATCGTTTCTCTAAAAGCATCCGATGTGCCAATGGCCATCGAAGCTTACCGTCAGGCTGCGGAAGTTATCCCTTATCCACTGCACTTGGGGATTACAGAATCTGGCACATTATTTGCTGGTACAGTGAAGAGCTCCGCAGGTATTGGTGCACTGCTCTCTATGGGCATCGGCAGCACACTGCGTATCTCGCTTAGTGCCGATCCGGTTGAAGAGGTTAAGGTGGCGCGTGAGCTGCTGAAGACGTTTGGTCTGATCTCTAACGCGGCGACGCTGATCTCTTGTCCGACTTGCGGACGACTGGATATCGATCTTTTTTCCATCGCTAATGAGGTGGAAGAATACATTTCGAAGCTTAAGGTGCCTATTAAAGTTTCCGTCCTTGGCTGTGCTGTTAACGGTCCTGGTGAAGCACGTGAAGCAGATATCGGTATTGCTGGCGCTCGTGGGGAAGGTTTGCTTTTCCGCTACGGACAAATGATCCGTAAAGTGCCTGAAGCTGAACTCGTAAACGAGCTGAAGAAGGAAATTGATGCGATCGTGGTGGCTTACGAGGCAACGGGCGAAATCCCAGGCCGCGCCCACGCTAACCTTGCACCTCCGGTGCAATCGAAGTAACTTGGTCTGAATGGTATTTATAAGAATTTTCAATCTCATAATAGTATAAACACTTCTTAGCATCGTATAGTAATTTTGGGCGACGTTAGGTAAGTAGTGACCTAAGTGGCGAAGAACGTCCTGTGCAGTTCCGGTATATCCGGGGCTCATGGGGCGTTTTTTTTGCGTTTATTTCCATTTTGGAGGAAGGGATGAGTAAACATGAACTATGAACAAGCCCATGAAAAATTTATTGCGCAGCATCTTGCAAGCAGAACGGGCGAACGTCGGGGGAGGCTGGAGAGAGGGCATGGCCACGCCGAGAAATTATTTTTGCAGAATGTCTGGTGGCCGCTTTGTGGTGATTTCAATAATCTTCATCCGGAGTATGAGGTGCTGGATTTACAAAGACGAGCTTATTTTGCTGATTTTGCTTTTTTGCCGGGGCCGATCAAGCTTTTGTTTGAGATCAAAGGGTATGCAGCTCATGTAAGAGACATGGATAGGCTGAAGTATTGTAATGAGCTAAATCGTGAAACTTTTCTGTACGGAATGGGTTATCAAGTAATTTCATTTGCCTATGATGATGTTGAACAGCGCCCTGAGTTATGTGTTACACTGCTGCGTTTGGCGCTAAGCCGCTACCAAATTGTAGATGCACCGCGTGGCAGACTGCTAATCGCTGAGAAGGAAATCATGCGTTTAGTGGTGCGTCAAGCTGGGGTGATACGCCCTAAAGAAGTCGCTGATTATTTCACGCTAGATCCCAAAACAGTACGCATGATGCTAAAGAATCTCTGTGAAAAAGGCTGGCTTACTCCTGTGAAGAGGGGAATCGGCGTCAAAAATGTTGAGTATAAGCTGGCTCGTGATGTTCTTTATTACTGGGATTGATATTTGTAAAGGCTGGTGGCTGGTGGCTGATGGAGGCTATATTATTGAAGTAGTTTATGTAGAGTAATTATAGAGTAATTAATATAACAGTTTAGATGTAATTGATGTATCTGGTGAAACTTATGGAGTTGGTGGTGCTATTGTAGCTGATGTAACTGGTGTAGATGACGTAGCTAATGTTTTGAAGTGGATAAAGTTGTAAAAGTGGTTGATGGAGCAGGTGTAGCAGAAGTGGTTTGATGGGGCTGATCATATAGGCGTAACAATGTTGGCCATGACTTTTGCTGAAGGCGGAAATTTGAAAAGAAGGTATGTGAAGGAGCTCGATGTGAAGTCCGTTATGAAGTAAAACGCAACAATTAGGGAAATCCTCCCTGAAATAAGCGAGATATGGCTCAAAATCAAGCTTATTAGGGAAAAACTCCCTAATAAAAGGAGCATTTCTCCCATTTATGTGTGATTCGTCCAATAATCAGGGGGGATTTCCCTAATTGGCAGCTTTGAGGTCGTGAATCACTGATAAATAGGGAGGATTTCCCTAATTATTTGGCTGGGTACCAATGATACTTAGATTTTTGTACTGAATAGGATGTTTCTAAGAACATAGGAGATACAAACGGATATGTTCAGCAAATTAAGTTAAGTCTGCATCTTAGAGGTAAACTGACGTAACTTCTAGAAGTAACCCACCGTCCCTAGCTAACTCAACTTCTAAAAGAAGCTCACCGTGCCCAGCTGACTTAGCCTCTAGAAGTAGCTCACCGTCCCCAGCTAACTCAGCTTCTAAAAGTACCTCCTCGAACTCAACAAAATAAACGTCTACAGGAAACTCCAGACGCCCTTACCCTTTGCGCTACGCACAACTAGGTTCCTTACCCCCACGTAGCACCGATCACGATACTCAGTTACTAAGTATGACGATTCCCCTTAACACCACAGTTACTCAAATTCCCTTTCCACTAATCTCTCCCTCATTTCTCCGCATTCCTCCTTCATTCCTCTTCATCTCTTCATCCCTCCTTTACTTCCGCACTCCTCCTCACTCCTCCGCATTCCTTCCTCTCCAACTTCCTCTCCAACCTCCTCAACAATCTCCTTTTTTTAAAATTATCTAAGCTACATTCGTACTCCCCATACTCATTAATGCCCTTATAGTTAATTATCAGAGTCTATCCTACTGCAACAATTCAACAAATCCTCAAATTCGCGTTTACTAATTACCGAAACGGCTATACTACCTAATAGTAGCCAAGGGTGGAAAGGTAGACTGAACGAAACAGGAGGATGACCTATGGAATTAAGTATAGTTGTGATGATCGTGCAGCTCTTTTTCGCGCTGGTTATCGGCGTATACTTTTGGAATCTGCTGCGGGGTCAGAAGACAAATAAGACAGCGGTGGAACGAGAGTCGCGCAAGGAACTAGACAAGTTACGGAAAATGCGGATGATTACATTAACTAAACCATTGTCGGAGAAAACACGTCCGGCTTCTATTGGAGATATTGTCGGGCAAAAAGATGGGCTGCGCGCCCTGAAAGCCGCACTTTGCAGCGCTAATCCGCAGCATGTGATTATTTATGGTCCGCCGGGAGTGGGCAAGACTGCGGCAGCGCGTGTTGTCATGGAAGAGGCGAAAAAGAATGTGCTTTCTCCTTTTAAAAGTGACGCTAAATTCACAGAGATTGACGCCACTACCGCTCGTTTTGATGAGCGTGGTATTGCTGACCCGTTGATCGGCTCTGTGCATGATCCTATTTATCAAGGTGCAGGGGCCATGGGTGTGGCGGGTGTGCCACAGCCGAAACCGGGCGCGGTCACTAAGGCGCATGGCGGGATTCTTTTTCTGGATGAGATAGGAGAGCTTCACCCTATTCAGATGAATAAGCTGCTTAAAGTGCTTGAAGACCGGAAGGTCCTGCTAGAGAGCGCTTATTATAATTCGGAGGATAATAATACTCCGGCTTATATTCATGATATTTTTCAAAATGGATTGCCTGCTGATTTCCGGCTAGTTGGCGCTACTACGCGCTCTCCGGATGAGATTTCACCTGCGCTGCGTTCGCGCTGCATGGAGATTTATTTCCGCCCGCTGCTGCCGGATGAGATTGCCGTCATCGCGCGTGACGCGATACAGAAAATTGGGCTTAAACCAAGTCCGGAAGCAGTCACTGTGGTGCAACAGTATGCAACCAACGGCCGGGAGGCAGTTAACATGATCCAGCTGGCTGCTGGGTTAGCTTTAACTGAGCAGAGAGATACACTAAATGCTGCTGATGTGGAATGGGTGGCAGGCAGCAGCCAGCTTCCGCTGCGTACGGAACGCAAGATTCCTTCGGCACCACAGATTGGATTAGTGAACGGTCTTGCTGTGTATGGACCGGGTATGGGGACTTTGCTCGAAATCGAAGTTTCCGCAGCGCCTGCTGTGAACGGCCAAGGCAGATTGAACGTGACAGGTGTGGTGGATGAAGAAGAGATCGGTGGAGGCTCCCGCACGATTCGGCGAAAAAGTATGGCAAAGGGCTCAGTTGAGAATGTATTGACCGTACTGCGTACGATGAATCTGGAGCCCGATCGTTATGATCTACATGTGAATTTCCCAGGGGGTACACCGATTGACGGACCTTCTGCTGGAGTAGCGATGGCAGTAGCAATTGTCTCCGCTATTCGTGGACTTCCCGTGGATAACACGGTAGCGATCACAGGTGAGATAGGCATCCATGGTCGAGTTAAGCCAGTGGGCGGTGTAATTGCCAAAGTAGAAGCTGCTTTTCAAGCTGGTGCCACTACAGTGCTTATTCCAAAAGAAAACTGGCAGTCTCTCTTCGCTGACCTCGCGCCATTACGCGTTATTCCAATGGAAACAGTAGAAGAGGTGTTCCGTCATCTGTTTGGTGCCGATACAGCAGATGTAAGGTTGCCTGCAGTTGCTGGAGAGCTGTTCTCCGCTGCACCTTCACTCCTGAAGGCCGATGCGGCTGGTGAATCTGCAAAGGGTTAAACTAAATTGATCCCTAATTCGAAGAATAAGGTGAGATTTGTCGCTGTAAAATAAAGGAGGCTGCAGGCAATTCTGCTGCTTCCTTTTTAAATGCTACAAGAAACGTTGTCTCTATTTATGGAAAAGCAAGTCGGTTCTTCTTGAAATCTAAGGACTCTGTTGGTGTTTTGGGGCTGCTTTTGTTAGAATGAATGCATATGAGATTAATTGAGAGCCATGGGAGGTGCGAAAGCGATGATGACAAATAAAACAAAAGGTCGTCGTTTTCCTTTATTGCCGCTAAGAGGGCTTCTTGTGTACCCAAGCATGGTTCTTCACTTGGATGTGGGCCGTGAGAAGTCAGTTCGGGCGCTAGAGAAAGCTATGGTTGAAGATAATTTGATTCTTCTTTGTTCCCAGTCGGAAGTGAATATTGAAGAGCCAGGTCAGGACGATATTTTTCGGGTCGGTACTGTCGCCAATGTGCGGCAAATGCTGAAGCTTCCAAACGGTACGATACGTGTACTGGTTGAAGGTGTAGAACGGGCCGAAATTATTAATTATATCGATAATGATGAGTACTATGAGGTTATGGCGCGTGAGCTGCCGGAAGATGAAGATAGCGATCAAGAATGTGACGCGCTGATGCGTACAGTACTCAATCAGTTCGAACACTATATTACGTTATCCAAAAAAGTGACCCCAGAGACCCTCGCTGCTGTATCCGATATAGAAGAGCCTGGTCGACTTGCGGATGTCATTACGAGTCATTTATCGCTAAAAATTAAGGATAAGCAAGAAATTCTCGAGACGATTGATGTTAGTAAACGGCTGGAGAAGCTTCTTGATATTCTTAATAATGAGCGTGAAGTGCTGGAGCTTGAACGTAAGATCAATCAACGTGTCAAAAAGCAGATGGAAAAGACGCAGAAGGAATATTATTTGCGTGAGCAAATGAAAGCGATCCAGAAAGAACTCGGCGAGAAGGAAGGCCGGGTAGGAGAAGCGGAAGAGCTGCGGACGCTAATGGAAGAGAAAAATGTTCCAGAACGTGTGAAAGAAAAGATGGAGAAAGAAATCGATCGGCTGGAAAAAATGCCAGTCAGCTCTGCGGAAGGCGGCGTCATTCGCAACTATGTAGATTGGCTGCTTAGTCTCCCTTGGAGTGAACAGACAGAGGATGATCTTGACATCAAAAAGGCCGAGCAGGTACTTGATGAGGATCACTACGGTTTGGAAAAACCGAAGGAACGGGTATTGGAATATTTGGCCGTTCAGCAGCTGGTTAAGAAGCTTAAGGGTCCGATTTTATGTCTTGTAGGTCCTCCGGGGGTGGGGAAAACCTCACTGGCTCGTTCCATCGCCCGCTCGCTCAACCGCAAGTTCGTCCGTATCTCGTTAGGTGGTGTACGTGATGAGGCGGAGATTCGAGGACATCGCCGGACTTATGTAGGTGCGATGCCGGGCCGGATTATCCAAGGCATGAAGACGGCGGGTACGATTAATCCGGTTATCCTATTGGATGAAATCGATAAGATGGCTGCGGATTTCCGTGGAGATCCATCTTCAGCGCTGCTTGAGGTGTTGGATCCAGAACAAAACAACACGTTTAGTGATCATTTTGTAGAGCTGCCGTTCGACTTGTCGAACGTAATGTTTGTAACAACAGCGAACGTAGTGCATAATATTCCGCGTCCTTTGCTGGATCGAATGGAAATGTTGTTCATTCCGGGATATACGGAACTGGAGAAACTGCAAATCGGCAGCCGTTATCTATTACCTAAGCAGAAGAAAAACCACGGTCTTGCAGAAGATCAACTGATTATCGAAGACGATAGCTTATTACGCATTGTCCGCGAATATACCCGTGAATCCGGTGTTCGTAATTTGGAACAGCAGATTGCAGCATTATGCCGCAAAGCTGCGAAACAAATCGTGTCTGAGGAAAAAGAGAAAGTGGTCATTCTTCCTGACGACATCAAGGATTATCTTGGGGCTTCTAAATATCGTTACGGTATGGCTGAGCTTGAAGATCAGATCGGTACGGTCACTGGGCTAGCTTGGACTGAGGTCGGTGGAGATACACTGCTGATCGAAGTTACGGTTGTGCAGGGAACAGGTAAACTAACCCTTACCGGACAGCTTGGCGATGTAATGAAGGAGTCGGCACAGGCAGCATTCAGCTATACTCGTTCGAAGGCGGAGGAGCTGGGGCTCCAGCCCGATTTTTATGAGAAGATTGATATTCATATCCATATCCCGGAAGGTGCAATTCCGAAGGATGGTCCGTCTGCAGGGATTACGATTGCAACCGCATTGATCTCCGCGCTCACGAAACGTTATGTTTCGAAGGATGTGGCGATGACAGGTGAAATCACCTTGCGGGGACGTGTACTGCCCATTGGTGGATTGAAAGAGAAATCCCTTGCGGCTCACCGAGCTGGATATAAAAAGATCCTTCTTCCCAAAGACAATGAACGGGATTTGAAAGATATTCCTGAGAGCGTACGTAATGATGTTGAGTTCGTACCTGTATCTAATATGGATCAGGTCTTGCATCATGCGTTAGTTGAGCATCATAATGAAATTAGCAGTGAGCCACCGAGTAGTGTGCATTAGAAAGGAAGTCCTATGAAAGTTAATATTGCCGAATTTATTATCAGTGCCGTTGGCCCTGATCAGTACCCTGATGATTCCTTGCCAGAGGTTGCTCTGGCAGGGCGTTCCAATGTGGGGAAGTCTTCCCTCATTAACCGAATGATTAACCGTAAGAATCTGGCTCGGACAAGCTCCACGCCTGGTAAGACACAACACATGAACTATTACCGTATCAATGAAGACAGCATGTATTTTGTTGACTTTCCAGGTTACGGGTATGCCAAAGTCTCCAAGACACAACGCGCGGTGTGGGGTAAAATGGTTGAGAAATACCTCTCTGAGCGCGATACGTTGAAGCTTGTTCTGCTTATTGTGGACCTGCGGCATTCGCCTACCAGCAATGATAAGATGATGTTCGACTGGTTGAAGCATTATGATCTTCCTATGTGCGTTGTAGCGACCAAAGCGGATAAAATTCCTAAGACACGCTGGCAAAAGCATATCAAGACCATGAAGCAGGAGCTGGGCGTGCTGCCAGGGGATAATTTTATTCCATTCTCCTCGGAAATTGGTCTCGGCAAAGACGAGCTTTGGGGCTTAATCGATGGGTATATTCGCCCTTCTGAGAATGAATCTCCGGATTCAGAGGATGCTGAAATGATAGCAAATGAATCTCAGCAAGAGGAGTCAACCGAAGCGTAAGATATGAACTCATTTAAAATCAAGCAACCATTCCTGGTGGGAATGGTTGTATTTTTTTGTTGATAAAACTAAAATTTCTATGGAAAAGGACCGATAGATAACATATGATAGATATTCATTGCCACATCTTACCCTTTTTGGATGACGGAGCCTCTGATTGGGAAGCTGCTCTTGCCATGGCGCAAGACGCCCACAGAGAAGGGATTACTTCAGTCATCGCCACGCCACATCATGCCAACGGTCAATATATGAATAATGCCCCCAAGATTAAAGAAGCTGTGGAGATGATGAATGAGAGACTTCGTCAGGCTGGTAATCCACTGCTTGTTCTTCCAGGTCAAGAGATCCGTATCTACGGTGATCTGCTGAATGATCTGGAGCGGGGGGAACTGCTGAGTCTTGCAGATTCGCGGTATATTTTACTGGAAATGCCTTCTTCACGAGTACCACGTAACATGGAAGAAATCTGCCACGAGCTGATCATTCAAGGGTTCGTTCCGGTCATCGCCCATCCGGAGCGCAATGCTGAAATAGCTGCTGATCCTTCTAAACTAGAGAGATTGATAGAGTTAGGATCACTTGGACAGGTAACCGCACAGAGTCTTGCAGGCGTTTTCGGGAATAAGCTACAGAGATTGTCGCTGGAGCTATGCCGTAGAAATGCAGTACATGTGTTGGCCTCTGATGCACATGACAGTGTTCATCGTCCTTTTGGATTAAACGCTGCTTATGTGGTTATGGAGAAAGAATTAGGCCCTGAGATGCGTGACTATGTTCGCGGCAATGCTCAGCAAATTATGACCAATGGCGAGGTTATTCATGGAAAACACGTACAAACAAGGGGAAACCGACAAAAATTGTTTGGATTTTTTTTCCGAAAGGGCTGACTAATCTACCTAATAGTGGTAGAATGGGTTTTATTGGGTGATTTAATGCTATACGTAATAGCGTAGCATTTGGGCGAATTGTTCTAGGTCTATGGTAGTACAGTATTTTAATACATAAGAAGAGGTGGATATTTAGTGACTTTGAAAAAGAAACTAGTAGTATCAACATTAGCAGCAAGTATGGTAGCAGCATCCGTAGCGGGTCTTCCGTTGGGAAGCCTTGGAGCAGTAGGCACAGCATCTGCGGCTACAGTTAGTAGCAGTGCAGCAGTTAAGGATAAGGTTCTTGCTGTTTACAAACAATTGACCGCAACAGATGCAGTTTATCTCTACAATTTGAAGACTGAGGTTGCAGCACTGAGTGAGAAAGAATTTACAGAAATTTTTGCTCCAGTACTGAACAAGCTTTCACTGGATGGAGAAGAAACAAAAACATCACTTAAATTGTTCCAAAGCGTTACTAGTGTAGTCTACGATGTCTATGGAAATGACTTCTCCGGAATCCAAGTGATCCGTAACGATGACAAAAACATTGCTTTGGTAAGCAAAATTGCAGCTAAAGCGGGTGTGTCTGGACTTACTGTTGATAGTGTTGCTGAATTCTTGAGCAGTATTGAAACAGAACTTCGTGAACTGGTAGGTAACAAGTCATCAGCAGATTTGTTGGCAATTCTTACATCTGAATCTGGTTACGAGACTTTGTTGGATGAAGCCATTGCGAAAGTGATGAACCACACTACAGGTGCAGGAGCTCTTACAGTAAGTCAGGCTTTGAACAAGCTTGGAGTTACTGCTAATGATGTTAAGCAAACATTGAAAAACCTGAACAATAATATTAAATCCGCAAAACCTGCGGCAAAATCACTTGCTGTTGCTTACGTTAAAGCTTATGGATTTAGTACTGGCGGCGGAGTCGGTCCTGGTAGCGGTGGAAGCGGGAATGGAAGTGTTACAACGCCTGTAGCTCCTGTTCAAACTCCAGGAATCTATGACGTATCTAAGCTCGTAAGCATTGTTGACGGTAAAGCAACCTTGAAATTGGTTGATGCTGATGTAATTAAAGAATTTGATAAACTAGTTGCAGCGAACCCTGGTAAAACTGGTCTTACTTTGACCCTGAATCTGGGAACAGTAAACGCTACTACAGTTGAAGTTCCACTTTCCCAAGCCATTATTGAAGCTGCAAAAGCTAAAGGTATTGCGAATATCGCCGTTACTTTCAACGGTGTAACTGTAACGATTCCTGTAAGCCAATTCAGCACAGCGATTTCATTGACAGTAACTACAGCTAAACCAGAAGTTGTAACTTCCGTTACCAAGCTGAAATTGGCTTCGGATGTGTATGAATTCACACTTAGTGTGAACGGTGTAGTACAAAGCACATTTAAACAACCAATTACTATCAAACTGCCACTTAAGAATACTGATGGTCTTGATAAAGAATTGCTTTCCGTTGGTAAGCTTGTATACGGCGACCTGCAATTCCAAGGTGGAGTTCTTGATGGAGATTTCATCGTAGAACCACGTGATACATTCTCTTCTTACGCAGTACTTGAGAATAAAGTCTCCTTTAATGATATTGCTGCTGTACAAGCATGGGCTGGTAGACAAATTCAAGTCGTAGCTGCTAAAGGTGCGATTGAAGGAGTCGGAGCAGGTAAATTTGCACCGAAGAGCAACGTAACTCGTGCTGAGTTCTCCAAAATGTTGATTCGTGCGCTTAACCTGGAAAACAACTCTGCTGTACAAAGCTTTAGCGATGTAAGTTCAACTGCTTGGTATGCACCATATGTAGCAGTTGCAGCAGAAAAAGGGATTATTACTGGACGCAGTGCGGCCAAATTTGATCCAAATGCAACTATTACACGTGCAGAAATGGCAACAATGATCTCCCGTGCGTTGAAATCTATCAATCCTGATGCAAAAACAGATTCTACTGCAATCAGCAAATTCTCTGATGCTGCTAAGATCAGCGCATCCCTAAGAGATGGCGTAGCGTTTGCAGCAAGCCACAACCTGGTTATCGGAAATGCTGGCAAGTTCAACCCGAACGATACAGCTACCCGTGCTGAAGCAGCAGTAATTATCTACCGTACTATTAACTTCAAGTAAATAAAACTTATAGTATACAGCCTCCTCTCATGTAGGTGAGAGGAGGCGATTTTTTTGCAAATAGGGAAGATTTGAACAGGCATCGAAATATTTCAGAAATAGCTTGGGGGTAATTTCACTTGTCATCACAAGAATTGGATCTTCGCGATTATTTTCAGATCGTCAGGAAGAGACTATGGCTCATTTTCAGCATAGTTGTATTGGTGTGCGGTATTGCTGGTGTATATAGTCTGTATATTAAAAACCCGGTATATGAGGCATCCACGAAGATTATCGTTAACCAAACACCGACGCAGTCAGCGGTGGGGCAGCTTGATTTAAACCAGATTAATACCAATATTCAATTAATTAATACGTATAAGGAAATTATTAAGACTCCGGCCATCCTTGATATTGTTACAAAGGATTATCCGCAATTCAATATTACTGCGGAAGAGCTATTAAAAAAGGTTAATGTGAGTTCCGTAAATAATACGCAGGTGATGACACTTGTCGTTCGAGATAATTCTTATCAGCGGGCTGCTGAAATCGTGAATGCCATTTCACTTGTGTTCAAGGAAGAAATTCCAAGTCTATTTAATGTGGAAAATGTATCGATTCTGAATGAAGCTAAAGTGAATCCAACTGTTGAGCCAAGGCCGGTAGAACCGAATGTTTTACTGAACATGGCTATTGCTTTTATCGTCTCTTTGATGATTGGATTAGGGATTGCCTTCCTGCTGGAATATATGGATGACACTCTGAAGACAGAAGCTGATATTGAGAAGTATCTTGGTTTGCCTACCATAGCTATGATTACAAGATTGGGTCAAGATGAAAGCAAGCAAGGTGCCGCACAAACTCAGAAACAATCATCCAGAAAGGCGGGGGACCTCGAACATGTCACAGCTTCCAAATAAACAACGCCATCTGATCACCGTTACGAACCCACGCTCTCCTGTCTCTGAAGCGTTTCGCGCATTGCGCACGAATATTGATTTTTCTTCTGTAGATCAGACTATTCAAGTGATTATGGTCACTTCCTCCGGGCCGGAAGAAGGTAAATCTACGGTATCTGCTAACCTGGCGGCAGCTTACGCACAAGCAGATAAAAGAGTATTGTTGATTGACGCCGATTTGCGGAAGCCAACGGCACATAAGACTTTTACACTAAGCAACCGTTTTGGTTTATCCTCCCTACTGTCTCAACAGGCAGTTCTTGAGGACACTGTCCAAGACTCCGGTGTTAATAATCTTTCAATCATGACCTCTGGACCAATCCCGCCCAACCCGGCGGAAATGATGGCATCTAATCGGATGAGCACTCTTTTACAGGATTTGCGTCAGCGGTATGATGTCATTCTTATTGATACTCCACCACTATTAGCGGTTACGGATGCACAAATTGTGGCCTCGAAGAGTGATGGCGTTATTATGGTTGTCAGCTATGGTAAGGTAAAACGCGATATCGCAGTAAAAGCTAAAGCTAATCTAGATCGTGTAGGTGCAAAAATGCTCGGCGTTGTTCTCAATAATGTAAAACGTAAAGCTAGTGAAGGGTACTATTACTACTACTATGGAAATTGATTTATTCATAATTAAAAATGTTATTTTTGGAGGCACTGAAAATGACAGCGAAATCTAGAGTGATTCTTTTATTCTTCATTGATCTTGCGATCATTTGGTTCAGTATTGTGACATCTTATTTGTTTCGGTACCCTAACCATGCTCTTCAGGAATATGTTGTACAGATGCTGCAATTTGGTTTGATTGCAACATTTGCATTTGGTGGAAGCCTGATATACTTCGGTCTTTACCGAAGAATGTGGCAATATGCCAGTATCGGTGAGATTATATCGGTTTCTAAAGCTATTGTAGTAGGGTCTTTATTTTCATTTGCACTGGCGTATCTAATTTTGCCGGATAGAGTACCTCTTGCCATAGAAGTTCGGTCCATGGAGACTATTCTTTTATTAGTAGGTGGAGTTCGATTTTTATGGAGAGTACTTCATAATGACCGAATCAATTACAAAGACACTAAGACCCATACACTAATTGTAGGTGCTGGTGATTGTGGGTTATTAATTGCTCGGGAAATGATGGGACCCTCTTTTGCACATACCAAATTAATCGGTTTCATTGATGATAATGCGAATAAATACCATATGTATATATTGGGTGTTCCTGTATTAGGTAATCGATATGCTATCCCAGCTATTGTGAAAGAAAGAGAAATTCATGAGATTATCATCGCCATGCCCTCTGTTTCACGTACTGAGATTTCTGAAATTATTAATCTTGCCAAAAAGACTGGAGCAAAGCTGAAGATTATACCGGCTCTTAATGATCTGATCGCTGGAAAAATATCAGTTAAGAAACTTCGGGATGTTAGCGTAGAAGATTTATTAGGTCGTGAACCGATCGTAGCTGATTTGAACAGTATTTTAGGTTATGTACATCATAAGACGGTGTTAGTTACGGGGGCTGGGGGCTCTATTGGTTCAGAGTTATGCCGGCAGATTGCTCCTTTTGGTCCGGACAAGCTAATGTTACTTGGACACGGTGAGAACAGTATTTACACAATTGAAATGGAGCTTCGTAAGAGTTTTCCGGAGTTGAACATTGTAACCGTGATAGCAGATGTGCAGGATCGCAGTCGGATGATGGATGTATTCAGTGGCCATAGACCGCATGTGGTCTTTCACGCAGCAGCACATAAACACGTTCCTTTAATGGAGCGTAATCCTTCGGAAGCCATTAAAAATAATGTTTTTGGCACCAAAAATGTTGCGGATTGTGCAGATAAATATGGTGCCGAGAGATTCGTAATGATCTCTTCTGATAAGGCGGTTAACCCAACCAGTGTAATGGGTGCTACTAAACGGATTGCGGAAATGTATGTGCAGAGCCTGCACACTACAAGTCAAACGAAGTTTTCTGCTGTGCGTTTTGGGAATGTTCTTGGCAGTCGTGGTAGTGTGATTCCAGCCTTTAAGCAGCAGATCGCTGCCGGGGGGCCAGTGACTGTGACTCATCCAGAAATGGTGCGTTATTTCATGACGATTCCAGAAGCTGTTCAGCTTGTCATCCAATCTGGTTCTTTCGCCAAAGGAGGAGAAGTGTTCATTCTGGATATGGGAGAGCCGGTTAAGATTCTAACGTTGGCGGAAGACTTAATTACGCTCTCTGGATATGAACCTTATAAGGATATTGATATTCATTTCTCCGGTATTCGTGAGGGTGAGAAGTTATATGAAGAGTTGCTTACAGATGAAGAAAATCTAGGTTCTACAGATCATGGAAGAATCTTCATTGGTAGACCTAATGTAATAAGTCTGAACCAGTTAGAGCTGGAGTTTAAACGTTTGGAACGTGTTCTCGCTGAGGAACCAGAAGTTATACGCGAAATAATCAATCAGATTGTACCGATGCAGCCCGTTGCCCAAGTTGCTATTAGCTAACTATTTCATGAAGGGGGATATAAAGTGTTCAACAAACGATGGAAAAAGATCCTTTTATGGACGCTGTCAGTTATTGTAGTACTGGGTGTTGGCGGCTTGTTCGCCGCGAATTATGCTGTCGATAAGCTGATGAATTCAATGGCAGATGGTTTTGATCTGGAATCTGAGGATAATGTTGGTGGTCAAGATCAAGGAACGGCACCGACTGATACAGTTGATGATAGTAATGTCGATCCTGTAGAGTCCGCGGTGCCTACTACTCCACCAGCAAATGATGAGGGAAGTAGTAATCAAAGCAGTGAAAATAACGCTAAACCTAGTGGAGAAACAACAGCTTCTACTACTAGTGAACCGACCAAAGCTCCATCATCAGGACAAAAAGATGCTCCTTCAGATGGTTATACAGCACAGGTCTCCACGGATAAAGCTAAGCAAATTCAAGAAAATGTAACGATTAAAGATAAAGCAGATGTGGCTTCTATTGTACTTGGTCAACTTAGCGTATCTGATATTAACCGCCTAAAAGAATTAGCCAAAGGTGGCTTAACCGTAGAAGAAAAGCGAGAAGCACGCAGTATCATTCTCGGTAAAGTATCTGATGAGCAATACAATGAGTTATCTCAAATTGCTAAAAAGTACGGAGTTAGTCAAGGAAAAACACGTGACCAAATTATTGCTGAAGAAGAACGACTAAAAGCGAAAGAAAAGGGAAGTGAATAAATATGTCTAAAGCAACACTATCAGTCGTGGCTTTATCATTAATTGCTTCAATTGGTTTAGCACCCTTAACAGCATCCGCACCTATATCTGTATCGGCAGCTGCGGCGGTACCAAGTGCAACGACTAAGGCTGCAACTAATACGATTAAAGTGCAAAGTATGAACGTGAATTTGATTTTTGACGGCGTGAGTATTCAGCCACCAGAAGGTCAGTATGTATTCATGTACAACAATACAACGTATGTTCCATTGCGGTTTATGTCATATGCTTTGCAAAAAAGTGTAGCTTGGGATGCTAAAAACGTTAAAGTTACAGTTGCAGAGCCTAACAGCTCAGAGCTAGTTGTGATTAAAGAATACCTAATGAATGCAACGAACGGGAATAGTACTTCAGCAGCAGCGAAGAATATTGCCCTCAATCAAGTTAAGGCAAGTTATGTATTTAACGGTGCAACCAAGGCTTTGCCTACAGGCCAATCTAGCTTTATTCTGAATGGTTCCTTATATGTGCCTCTACGTTTTTTATCGGAATTTGTAGGTCATAACATTAGCTGGGATCAGAAGACGAAGACCATTACTGCAGCTTCCAAGGCTTATCAGGAACAAGCCACTAATGGATCTGCAAACAATGGTAAGGATCCATCTCCAGTAGCGACACCAGCGCCAACGGATACAACAGGTGCAACAGGTGGTGGTTCTGCAGGAACTGGAAAGGTTTCATATGAAACTATCACTAGTGATACAGAAGCTAAACTCACGGCGCTTAAAAATCAAAGTCAATCGACATTAATGAGTATAGGGTTTGAGTATCTTGGAGCGACAGATGAAGCGAGTAAAAAAAGTATTAAAGAAAAAGGGTTGCAACAACTGGCCTCGTTTACTGCTAGCTTCAATAGTATAGTTGCTGACACTGAACAAAAACTGAACAGCAATGGCTATAGTACGGAGATTATCAGTCAATATAAAAGTGAATTTGAGGCACAGCTTCAGGTGGGTAAAGATATAGCCGAGAAGATGGCGAATTAAGAGAGTAGTAAGAAGATCATCTCTATGCTCATTTGGCATAGAGATGATCTACATATATGGAGAAATAGTAACTAAAAGGATCAGGTGAACTTATGAGACCTTATGTTTACACAAAACAAACCATAGATTTTCTATTAGCTTTAATTGGGATGCTAGTGTTATGGCCAGTCTTTTTAATCATTGCGATCGCAATTAAGACAACTTCCAAGGGCCCTATATTATTTAAACAAAAACGTTTAGGTAAAAATAAATCGGAATTCTACATACTAAAATTTAGAACAATGCGTACAGACACACCACAAGACATGCCGACGCATCTACTGGAAGATCCTGATTTCTTCATTACTAAAGTAGGTAAGTTCCTAAGAAAAACAAGCTTGGATGAATTACCTCAGATTATCAATATCCTAAAAGGGGAAATGAGTATCGTGGGACCTCGTCCTGCATTATGGAATCAATATGATTTGATTGCTGAACGTGATAAATATGGAGCTAATGATATCAAACCTGGGTTGACTGGATGGGCTCAGATTAATGGTAGAGATGAGTTACCTATTGAGAAGAAGGCGAGTCTGGATGGGGAGTATGTTGCAAGTCTTTCTTTTAAGTTTGATATAAAGGTATTTTTTATGACGATTCTAAGTGTTTTGAAGTCTGATGGTGTAAAAGAAGGAACAACAAAACAGGAAGTGTCTTCTACTAAAGGAGTAACTTTATAAGATGAGTAGACGAAAGGTATTAATAACTGGTAAAGGTAGTTATGTGGGTACAAATTTTATAAAGTGGCTGGAACAATGGCCAGATCAACACGAAGTTGTGGAGCTATCGGTTAGAGGTACGGAATGGAAGGAACATGATTTTTCAATTTATGATGTAGTACTCCATGTTGCTGGAATTGCTCATGTATCTACTGATCCAAGTATGGAGCAACAATATTATAAAGTTAATCGTGATTTGGCGATTGAAGTTGCGGAAAAGGCAAAAAAGGAACACGTTAAGCAGTTTATTTTCACAAGCAGTATTATCGTCTATGGTGACAGTAGCCATATCAACAAGAAAAGAATAATAGATAAAAATACGAAACCTCAGCCATCAAATTTTTACGGTAATAGTAAGCTTCAGGCAGAGGAAGGTATTTCTCTTCTAGAGAGTGATGATTTTAAAGTAGTGATAATTAGACCACCAATGATTTATGGTAAGGGCTCTAAAGGAAATTATTTAAAATTAGCGAAAATATCCCGTATCTCACCAATATTCCCTAACGTTGATAACCAGCGTAGCATGCTTCATATAGATAACCTTTGTGAGTTTATTAGACTAATGATCGAAAATAAGGAAAAAGGATTATTTTTTCCACAAAACGATGAGTATGTAAATACAAGTGAGATGGTGAAAATAATAGCTGAAACAAATGGGAAAAAGATTAAGTTAGTAAAAGGATTTAATCCTTTTTTATTTCTTCTAAGAAGATATGTTAAAGTTTTAAATAAAATATTCGGGAATTTAGTTTATGAGCAGAGTATCAGTGAATATAAAGTGAATTATAGAAAAAAAAATTTGCGCGAATCAATTATGGCAACTGAACTGGAGAATCAATAGATATGAAAGTTGTTATTGTAACCTGCTTCGATACCTACGAAGATCGAATAGATTTACTTCATGAATACTTCTGCAAGAGAGGGGATGAAGTGACGATCATACAATCGGATTTCAGGCACTTTAAGAAGTCGAAACGTATTGAAGAGAAGCCTGGATATATATTTGTCAATACAAGAACTTATAATAAAAATTTATCAATAGCAAGATTAAGGTCTCATTATGCTTATGCAAAAAAAGCATTTAAATTAGTTGAAAATCTTAAACCCGAATTGTTATATGCGGTTATTCCAGCAAATTCAATTGCTAAGTTTGCTGGTGAATATAAAAAAAATAACAATGATGTAAAATTAGTTTTTGATTTAGTTGATCTTTGGCCAGAAACTATGCCGATTGGAAGTATGAAGTATTTTCCACCTTTTACTTTTTGGAGGTTGATGCGAGATAATAGCTTGAAATTTGCTGATTTTATTATTACAGAATGTAATCTATACCAATCAATTTTGAAAGATTTATTAAAAAATTCAAAAAAAGATACAGTATACCTGGCAAAGAAAGAAATCAAAATTGTAAATAACTCTGTTCTCAATGAAAGAGAATTTCACCTATGTTATTTAGGCTCAATAAATAATATAATTGACATTCAACTAATTAAAAAATTTATAAAAGCCTTGCATGAGGTAAAGCCTACGACTCTTCATATTATTGGAGATGGTGAGAATAGAAACCTCCTTATTGAAGAAATTAATAGTACAGGTGCGCTAGTGAAGTATCATAGTAAACTTTATGATGCAGCAGAGAAACAACTGATATTCGATCAATGTCATTTTGGATTGAATATAATGAAGCAAGATGTTTGCGTTGGACTAACTATGAAGTCAATTGATTACTTCCAGCATGGTTTACCAATTATAAATAATATTCAAGCAGATACTGCTGGAATTGTGGAACTATATAAAATAGGATTTAATCTTACAGATACAAATATTCAGGAATTAGTTTATGAGATTACAAATATTGATTTGGAACAGTTTGTTGAAATGAGGAAAAACACCAAAAAAGTATTTAAGGATTTTTTTTCCTCTGTGGCATTTAATGAAAAAATGAATGTCGTAATCAAGGAGTTGTATGAATAATGGTAAATAATTATGGATTAGGGGAAATATTAAAGAATATGATTTCTCTTATTTATACTAGAATTTTTTATAAAGGTGCACGTTTGGTTCGGAGACCAATATATGTAAGAGGTAAGAGGTTTTTGGATTATGGTCAGGGTTTTACAACGGGATATAATTGTCGGTTTGAGATGTTTGATTCTGGGTCAGGAAGCAACAAAAAAATTATAATAGGAGATAAATGTAAATTTGGTGATTATGTCCATATTGCATCTGGTGAGAAAGTTTTAATCGGAAATAATTGTTTACTTGCTTCTAAAATATTTATAAGTGATATTAGTCATGGCAACTACTCTGATTCTTCCTTGAGTTCTACACCTGATGTTCCTCCAGATGAAAGACCTATTTTTTCAAGACCTGTATCGATTGGTAATAATGTATGGATTGGTGAAAATGTATGTATTTTACCGGGGGTTAGTATAGGGAATGGGTGTATCATAGGTGCAAATTCAGTTGTTAATAAAGATATACCTGAAAATTGTATTGCAGTCGGATCTCCTGCAAAAGTAGTTAAAAAATATAACGATATTACAAAAAAGTGGGTTAGGTATTCTTCTGTGTGATTTGCGATTCATTTATTAGGGAGAGTAAAATTAGACTCCACAGTGAATGGTAATTGAATCTTGATGATTTAAAACTCAAATTAATGAAATTGATGTATATAGACTATTGATTATTTATGGAGGAAATTACATAGTGCCGAAAATTAGTATAATTGTACCGGTATACAAAGTAGAAAAATATTTAAAACGATGTGTTGATTCAATACTTGCACAAACATATCAGGATTTTGAATTAATATTGGTGAATGATGGAACTCCTGATAATTGCGGTATTATTTGTGATTCTTTCGCTGCTCAAGATAAGAGAATAAGAGTTATCCATAAAGAAAATGGTGGTTTAAGTTCGGCTAGAAATGCTGGGATTGAAGTAGCGGAGGGAGAGTATATAGGTTTTGTTGATAGTGATGATTGGATTACCTATGACATGTTTGAATACCTATTAAATTTAATAGAAGAATATGATTGTGATGTATCGTCAGTTTCATATATTCTATCAAAAGGTGAGGAAAATATAAAACAATCAAAAATAGAAATTAAATGTTATGAGGGGAATGATAGTTTACATAATTATTTATTTGAAGGAATGTCTAAAAGAATTGCAGATTTCCCTGTATGGAATAAATTGTACAAACGGCATTTGTTTAACGAGATAAGATTTCCCGAAGGACAATTATATGAAGATGGAGCGACGAATTTCATGTTGCTTAAAAGAGCGAGAAAATATGTTAAAAGTAATAAAATTTCTTATTTCTACTTTCAAGATGGTGCAAGTATTACTAGAAGAGGATTCCAAAATAAAGATTTGGAAATTTTGATTGTAGGAGATCAAATGGTGGAATTAGCATTAACAGTTGGTGATCAAGAGATTATAAAACTCGCTAAAATGAAGCAAGCAAGATCTTATTTCTCTTTATTGTCAAAAATTTCTTTTTATGGTTTTACTGATAAAAGATCCTTTAAAGATAAAACAGTAATAGAACTAACACAAAAATTAAGAAGTGAATATATTTTTTTATTAAAATCTCCTATGCCATTAAATCGTAAATTTGTAATGAGTTTGTTGTGTATACATATCAATTTAGTGAAAATTCCAATACAATTGTATTCGAAAATAAAGTTATTAAAGTTATGATATATACACTTAATGTTATTAAGCATCTTTAACTTTTATATAGAGATAAAATTAAGGAGTAGTTATATGAGCATTTATTTCATGAATTTGGCCTTTGTAATTATATTAGGCTTATTATTTTATATGACAGGAAGTAATAGAGTAAAGGAAAGAATATTCGTAATTATAGCATTTACATCCATTTTTTTTGTATCCGGATTTAGAAATATAAATGTTGGTACTGACACTAAACAGTATCAACAAATATTTTCAACTGTAGCTAATATAGACATTACAAATCTATTTAAAGTATATAGGTCTGAACATGGTTATTTATTACTGAATAAAATTTTGTCTAGATTTACAGTAGATCCACAAGCTATTACTATCTTAACGAGTGCAATTATTATTTATGCTTTTGCAGTATTTGTATATTACAACTCTGATAATGTATATATTACAACATTTTTATTTCTGACTACCTTCTACTTTTGTATCTCATTAAATGCATCAAGGCAATTCATTTCTGTTGCATTATTATGTAATTCTTTTTATTTTTTTAAAAAAGGTAAAATCAAAAGTTTTTTAGCAATTATTTTACTCTCCTCAATGTTTCATTTATCTTCAATATTATTTATACTGATTTTGCCATTGAAGCTTATTAAACCTAAACCTAAAAATTTCATTTACATAACAATTATTTCGTTTAGTTTGTGTTTTCTATTAATGTTTTCAAATAATATTATTTTAAATTTATTAAGTCATTATGACGTATATCAAGGAACGCAATTTTTTGCGGGAAAAGCTGTCAGAGGTACTTATATTATATGGATATCCCAATTGTGTTTAGCTATAATCTCAATTTATTTTTTAGCAAAAGAAAAAAAACTGTTAGAGATAATTGATCGAAATGAATTGTTTTATTTATCAATTTTCATGGTATTTTCTGTTGTGATTGGTTTAATTGGTACTAAGATATTTATATTTAGCCGGATGGCATACTATTTTGGTGTTTTTATGATTATTTTTATTCCGAAAATACTAATAAAACTAAAGGGTATTGGTGGTGTATTATATTTGCCTATGTTTTTTTTATTGACCCTTTATTATTATTACATGCTTAATAGTGGGTCAGAAGGTGTTGTTCCCTATAGTTTTTTTTGGCAGTATTCAACATTCAAATAAGTTGACTAGTTAACTTATATATGAGAACAATTTAATATAATAATTTAATATTTATCTTTGTTAAACAGTTTGATTAAAATGGATAAATACTTATTTTAAATCTGTGTTAATTATAGTAGGACTTTTTTCTCAACCTATTTATACAATCCATCAATTGTTTAAACGGTAATTCACGAAAATATGCTGCATGTGGAAATAAGTAATAATAGAGAAAAGAGAGGATTGGATAAAGTGATTACCATCATTGTACCAGTTTACAACTCTGAACAATACCTTAGTCGTTGTATTGAGAGTATTCTAAATCAAACTTATACAAATTTTGAATTGCTTTTAGTTAATGACGGCTCAAATGATGCTTCTTTAAGTATGTGCGAGAAGTATGCAACAATTGATAACCGTATAAAAATTATTAGTACTGAAAATAATGGTGTTTCGTCTGCTCGTAATACTGGTTTAGACGCTTCAATTGGAACATATATTGGTTTTGTAGATAGTGATGACTGGATTGAGCCTGATATGTTTGAAATACTTATTGAAAACGCTGAAAACTATAAGGCGGATATTTCATGTTGTAATTATTTTATGAATAGTACTACTGAAATAATTTTAGAGCATCAGATAAATGATAGTGTAGTCTATTCTGATAGAGATTGTGCAGATTTTTTTCTGGAAAGGAAAACATTTGGTAATTCAGTGTGTAATAAAGTTTTTAACAAGAAAATTATAAAGCATAAATTTGATCTTGGGTTATCTGTTGGTGAGGATGCTTTTTTTCTTTTTGAAGCTTGTCTAAACTCTAAAACTATAGTCTGCTGCAAAGAAGCAAAATATCATTATTACATTCGCATTGGATCAGCGACAAAAATAGGTTTCAACGAAAAAGTTTTTCAAATGTTAAAATTCACTGATATGATTATTGAAGAGATTAAAAAGAAAAAAACAAGCAGTGTCAATGAAGCGTATGCTTATGCATTCACCTCATATTTTAGTGTTCTTAATGTACTCATATATCATAGAATGGAAAAAAAATATAAATTCGAATATGAAAAAGTTGTATCTTTTCTTAATTTGGTGACTAAAAAGTTATTAAATGAAAAAAAAATATCAAAAGCTAAACTACTCGCCTATTCTTTGTTTTATGTAAATAAATCTATGTATAGATATCTAATTACTCGTTACTATAAAAATAAAAAAGTGGATTTTATGACTTGAAAATTAATATTGAGATTAAATACAATTACATAGGATGAATTTAAATTCTTAGGGATTAGGGAGAAAATTAATGAAAATATTACTTGAAATATATTTGGCAGAAAATCTAGGTGATGACTTATTTTTGAAGATGATATTAGAACGATATCCAAATGTGACTTGGTATATTTTCTGTCAAAATAAAGCTTATAAAAAAAATTTTCTAAGTAAATATAAGAATGTCAGACTTATCAGATTGCCGAAAATCATTTATACAGTTCTATTTCGAACAAATTTGTTAAATAGTTATCACTATTATATTATGGGAAAATTAAATCTATCTGCTACAGTAAGCATCGGTGGATCCATTTTCATGGAAATAAAAGGGTGGAAAAAACTGTATGAAAGAAGAAGGTTTCTTTGGAGTAAGTTTAAATCAAATGGCAAAAAGAATTTTGTTCTTGGATCAAATTTCGGACCTTATAAAGATGAAAATTTCGTTCTGAGTTATAATGAACTTTTCAAGGAATTAGAGGATATATGTTTCAGAGATTCTTATTCCTATTCGTTGTTCCCAGAATTAAATAATGTTAGAAATGAACCAGATATTATATTTAGCTTAGAAGCAAGCACGCAAAAGAAGATTGAGAATTCGATTGGTATATCCCTAATTTCTTTGGAAAATAGATTGGATTTAATGAATTATAAAGAAATTTATATAGAAAAAATGGTGGAAATAATTAATCATTATAATGAAAAAAAAAATCGGGTTACACTAATTTCTTTCTGTCAGATAGAAGGAGACGAAGAAATTATTAATGATATATTGAATAGGATCAATAAAGCTGATACTCATACATTATTTTATAAAGGCAACATAGAAAGTTTTCTTCAAGAGATATCTTCCATTGAAAAGTTAATCACTTGTAGGTTTCATTCACTAATTTTAGCTTACATTTTAAATAGCAGATTTTACCCTATCATATATAGTAAAAAAACCTCAGACATAATTTCAGATTATAATCTGTCTAATTCAATGACCTTTATTGAAGAAATAGATAAACTAACTATTGAAGAAATAGAGTTTGAATTTGAAAACAACAAAGGTGTTAACAAAAGCATTCTAGATAAATCTGAAAGACAATTTTGGGAATTAGATAAATTTATAGGTTTGAAGAGTGGTGAATCTATTTGAATAAATACAAAAAATTAATTGGGAATTCTGCTATATTTGCCGTTGGAAACCTTGGAAGTAAATTGATTTTAATTTTCTTAGTTCCACTTTATACATATTACTTAACTGCAGTGGAGTACGGCACGATAGATATAATTACAACAACCAGTAGTTTGTTGTTACCGATTATTTCTTTAAGTATATTTGACGCTGTATTAAGATTTGTAATGGATAAAAAATATCCAAATGATGTTGTATTTACAAACGCCTTAATAATTACAATTTTAGGTTCTATAATTGCTTTATTATTTTATCCAATATTTATGTATTTTAATGTTCTAAGTGGATTATTGGGATATATGTATACAATATTAATAATACAAGCTTTTCAAACTTTGCTGACCCAATTCATTAGAGCAATTGGTAAAATTAAAGTGTACGCTTTGAATGGAATTATTATGACATTGGTTACAGCAGTCTTTAATATAATTTTCTTAGTAAAATATAACATGGGTATTAACGGATATTTTTTGTCTATTATTATTGCAAACCTAATTTCAATATTATATTTGACACTTTACACCAAAATATTAAGTTATATTAGATTTGATAAAATAAACAAAAAAATAACTGTAAAAATGTTAGTTTACTGTATACCACTCATACCAAATGCTTTTATGTGGTGGACAATAAACGCTTCTAATCGATATTTCATTCTCTTTTTTGTAGGAGCGAGTGCAAATGGATTATTTGCAGTTGCAAATAAAATACCAAGTCTACTTTCTATATTGAATACGGTTTTTTTTCAAGCTTGGCAATTATCTGCTATCGAAGAATATAACGATGAAGGTAAATCGAATTTTTATTCTAAAACATTTAGTTATTTCTCAATGATATTATTTTTAGGAACATCTGGAATTCTATTGGTTTTAAAATTCATTACTTCAACTTTAGTATCAAATGAGTTCTATCAATCTTGGCAATTCGTCCCTTTTTTATTAATTGGCATCATATTTTCTAGTTTCTCGGGATTTTTAGGAACGAATTATATAGCTGCTAAACAAACAGGTGGAGTCTTTAGAACTTCAGTGATTGGCGGAGTAGTGAATGTAATTGCTAATATAATTTTCATACCTTTAGTGGGTACTAACGGAGCCGGAATTTCAACAATGATTAGTTTTTTTGTTGTATGGGTTTTAAGATATTATGATACAAAAAAATATATCAATATGAAACTTAATGTCAGAATTATTACGCTTAATTTATTGCTTATTAGTATACAAATATTTATATTGTTTATTGATTTTACTGTGTTTAAAGAATTTTTTATTGAGTTAATTTTATTTCTGTTAGTAATTATTGTTAATAGAAAGATAATTAAATTATTTAAGCAGATAATTACTACAACAATGAAAAAATTTGTGTGATTTTTCGGGTTTCTGAACGATTATCAATGAATTTCAAATAAATATACTACTTGTAAATTAGATGATTTAAATTTAATAATAGATTAGTGTATTAATACATTTTATGATTCTTTCGTTCCTAAATTGAATAAAAGGTGGAGGCTTATTATGAAAGGCATTATCCTAGCAGGTGGCAGCGGTACGCGCCTATACCCATTAACAATGGTCACAAGTAAGCAGCTTTTACCTATTTACGACAAACCAATGATTTACTATCCACTATCCACATTAATGCTAGCGGGTATTAAAGAGATTCTTATTATTTCCACTCCAGAGGACACGCCTAGATTTGAAAGCTTATTAGGTGACGGTTCTCAATTTGGCATCTCATTACAATACAAAGTTCAACCAAGTCCTGATGGTTTAGCGCAGGCTTTTATTTTGGGTGAATCTTTTATAGGTGATGATTCAGTTGCCATGATCCTTGGAGATAATATCTACTATGGCAATGGAATGCGGAAGATGTTGCAACGTGCTTCTTCAAAACAACAAGGAGCAACGGTGTTCGGATATCACGTGCAAGATCCAGAGCGATTCGGTGTTGTAGAATTTAATGAAGAAGGTAAAGTATTGAGCGTAGAAGAAAAACCAACACAGCCAAAATCTAACTACGCAATTACTGGTCTATATTTTTATGATAACAGAGTTATTGAGATTGCTAAGAACGTTGAGGTCTCTTCACGTGGAGAATTGGAGATTACCTCCATTAATGAAGCTTACTTAAATCTTGGTGAGCTTGATGTGGAACTTCTAGGTCGGGGATTCACCTGGTTAGATACAGGAACTCATCAAAGTCTTGTCGACGCAACTAACTTTGTACGGACTATTGAAGATCATCAAGGAATCAAGATCGCCGCTCCGGAGGAAATTGCATATATTAATGGATGGATTACTAAAGAACACTTGTGGAATTGCGGGGAGAAGTTAAGTAAGACGGGGTATGGTCAGTATTTGATGAAAGTAGCTACAGGTAAAATACAATACTAATAACTGAAAGTGTGGCAGTGATGAAAATTACAGAAACCTTATTGCAAGGCGTATTAGTCGTTGAACCGGCTGTTTTTGGGGACCACCGCGGTTGGTTTATGGAGACGTATAGCGGAGCTAAGTTTAAAGAGCATGGAATAGATATGGAGTTTGTACAAGATAACCAATCCTACTCTGCGACTAAAGGAACATTACGTGGTTTGCACTATCAATTACATCCCAAGGCACAGACGAAATTGGTTCGTTGTACACGTGGTGCTATTTTTGATGTAGCCGTAGATATCAGAAAAGGTAGTCCTACCTATAGTAAATGGTTCGGCATTGAACTGAATGCTGAGAACAAAAAGCAACTGCTGATCCCAAAAGGATTCGCACATGGATTCATGACACTAACAGAAGACGTAGAGGTTCAGTATAAGTGCGATGAGCTTTATGCCCCGGAATGTGATGGGGGGATTCTGTGGAATGATCCTTCTATTGGCATCGAATGGCCTCTTCATATTACACCTGTATTATCTGCCAAGGATGAGAAGGCGCCTTTATTAAAAGATGCTAATTTGAATTTTTTTTACAATAACTAATAAAGCTAATAGATCGGGAGTGCGTTCATTGAGTAAGCAAAAGATGCTGGTTACGGGTGGTGCCGGATTTATTGGAGGCAACTTCGTACAGTATATGGTAGATAAATATCCGCATTATGATATTGTGAATTTGGATTTGCTAACTTATGCGGGTGATCTAACGAAACATAAGGATATTGAGTCCAAATCCAATTATCGGTTTGTTCAAGCTGATATTGCTGACCGAGAGGCAATATTGTCTCTTTTTGAGTTGGAGAAATTTGATTATGTTGTTCATTTTGCTGCGGAGAGTCATGTGGATCGCTCAATTAGTGATCCTGCGATATTCGTTCGTACGAATGTTATGGGGACACAGGTACTACTGGATGCAGCTAAAAAATTCGGCATTACTAAATTCCTCCATGTCTCTACGGATGAAGTGTATGGTGAACTCGATTTTGATCCTACTGTATTTTTTACCGAAGAAACACCTTTGCAGCCTAACAGTCCTTATAGTGCTAGTAAAACGGCGTCTGATTTACTAGTCCGTGCGTATTATGAGACCTTTGGTTTACCAATGAACATAACACGCTGCTCGAATAATTACGGACCGTATCATTTTCCTGAAAAACTGATTCCACTGACCATCTCAAGAGTATTAAATGAAGAGAAGGTTCCTGTATACGGAGACGGGAAAAATATTCGCGACTGGCTCCATGTCTGGGATCACTGTGCGGCCATTGACCTTGTCGTGCACGAAGGAGTAAGTGGTGAAGTTTATAATGTGGGTGGTCATAATGAGAGAACTAATCTTGAAGTAGTTAAGACGATTATCAGTACCTTGGGAAAATCTGAAGATTTGATTGAATTTGTAACAGATAGATTAGGACATGATAAACGCTACGCCATTGATCCAACGAAACTTGAGAATTTAGGTTGGAAGCCAACTTATACTTTTGAGACCGGAATTGCGCAGACGATCCAATGGTATATTGATAATGCTGAATGGTGGCAACAAATCCTTAGTAACGAATCGCATAAGTGATTTATGCACGACTTAACGGTTAAGAAAAGAAAAGGTAATTTAATGAATAAAAGATTTGTCCTTTTCGTATGCTTGCTATTGTTAATTACTGGTTTATTCAGTGCAGGCCGTTTCTTAGTTCTATCTGAATCTCCCAAGCAAGCCGATGTCATCATTGTCCTAAGCGGAGGCCAAGGTCGTGTGGAAAAAGCAGCTGAGTTATATAAAGCAGGCTATGCTCCTTATGTAATTCTTTCCAATGCTAAAGAGGCAACGAGTAAATCGGGTGACATGGTCCAAACCGCCCTAGCTTTAGGCATACCCCAGGACGTTATCTATACCGAGAACGCGGCGGATAGCACTTATCAGAATGCCGAGTACACTCTTCCTATAATGAAGGAATACGGTTTTAAATCTGCGATTGTTGTTTCCTCTGACTTTCACATGCGGAGGGTGAAATTTCTTTTTGGTCGTGTGTACAAAAAATCGGAGATTGAGCTGACGTATGTGGGTTCTGAATCAGGATATAACGCTAAACGCTGGTGGAGTGACCGAAAGAGTAGAGAAACAACGTTCAACGAGTATGTAAAAATGATCGGCAACACCTTTGGTTACAATGGTCCGGAGGCAAAAAGTACTCTTGATCAGATTAAGAACTGGTTTCGCTAATCTGCTGTAGAACGTTCACACTATAATCCGACAAAAACAGTTTTTTTCTTATCTTGGCTTAAGGCGCATTACGACAAACAATATTGTTTAATAGTTTTATACTTATAACTATATCAATATTATTCTCGTGGGAGAGACGCCAAATGCCAAATTACTATTTTAAGGAGATATGGACGCCTTTAAAATTAGTGAATATTCGTTTTTATCTGGATGATGAAAATCGTGTTTGGGTTAAAGTTTGGTCTAAGCATCGGCGACTTCTGAACTACATTCGTTAAAGGCGAAATGAGCAACGGATATGCTAACGTCATGCCTATTGGGAAAACCTTCTCTTTTGGCTCACCAGTTATCTTCACATTTTGTAAAAAGTGTGGAGAAGTAGCGTCGATAAAAGTTAAGAAACCTGAGAAGTTTTAAGTCACTGAGCAGTGACTTATTTTTTTGGAGAACGGAATTTTTGACGATTTTAAGAACTAGTAGGCCCTAATGTTTCCTTTTTGCTATCACAACCTTATAAATTAGCTAAAAATAACTCATCCTAACCGTAGCGAACCTACGGTTTTTTATTTATAATAATTATTATCTGGATTTCATAAAGCGTTCAAAAAATCTGTAAAAAGTCTTATTTTCGTGTGATATACTTAACACAGTGTTTTGAGATGTTGTGAAAGTGAACGGTATGTAAGATATTAATTTATATAATTGGATTTCAGCAACTTATAGAGACTAGGATGGTGAACTATCGATGCACATCGTCGTCGTTGGCCTGAATTATCGTACGGCTCCCGTGGAGGTTCGGGAACAGTTTGCTTTTGCGGAAAGTGATCTTCCGGCAGCGCTCCATCAACTGATGAAGACGAAGGGTGTGCTAGAAGGGGTCTTAGTAGCTACCTGCAACCGTACGGAAATTTATGTGGTGATGGACCGCCTTCATATGGCTGGTTATTTCATCCGCGGCTTTATGGAGCAATGGTTTGGTGTGAAAAGTGAGCAATTTGCTCAGCATATGTATATTTATGAAGACGAACAGGCGATTGCGCATTTGTTCCGCGTGACTTGCGGCCTGGATTCCATGGTGATTGGGGAGACGCAGATCCTGGGACAGGTGCGGAGTTCTTTTCTCACAGCTCAGGCTGAGGGTGTAACTGGAACTTGGTTCAATCGGTTGTTCAAGCAAGCGGTGACGCTGGGCAAAAGAGCACATAGTGAAACGTCAATCGGCGAGAGCGCAGTATCGGTCAGTTATGCGGCTGTGGAGCTGGGCAAGCGGATTTTTGGCATGTTTACTGGGAAAAAAGTGCTGATTCTCGGTGCCGGCAAAATGAGCGAGCTTACCGTGAAGCATCTATACAGTAGTGGTGCGGCAGAAGTGATTGTCGCTAACCGTACGCTGTCGCGTGCGATTGAATTGGCGGAGAAGTTCTCGGGTAAGCCGAGCACGATTGAAGATGCGTTAACAACTCTAAATGAAGTAGATATCGTGATCAGCTCGACAGGAGCAGACGGGTATGTGCTTACGGCTGATAAGGTAGCGCATGCTATGAAACGCCGCCCTTCGCGGCCGCTTTTTATGATTGATATTGCTGTACCACGTGATATTGATCCTGCGGCGGCAAATGTGCCGGATGTTTTTTTGTATGATATTGACGATCTGGAGGGCATTGTGGAGAATAATCTGGAAATGCGCCGAAGTGAAGCTGCGAAGATTGAAGTGATGATCAGCGAGGAAATGGATGAGTTCCAGCTGTGGCTCAAGACGCTTGGGGTAAGACCGGTGATCCGGGCGCTTCAGGATAAATCGAATACGATTCATGAAGAAACGATGGAGAGTCTGTTCAACAAGCTGCCCGAGCTGGACGAGCATCAGCGGAAAGTGATCCGCCGCCTGACTAAAAGTATCGTGAACCAGATGATGCATGATCCGATCAATGTAATTAAAGAGCTGTCCGGCGGTAAGCAAGGGAATGAAGCTCTTGATTATTTTTCCAAAATCTTTGCGTTGCAGGAACAGCTCAAATCCGATTCAGATGATGGAGACATTGCCTCGGTGAAGCAGTCTAGTTCTGGAGAACGTACGGCTGGCAGCGCTGATTTCTCTGTGCCTAAAACGGCGCTTGCTCCGGCAGGCTTGCTGGGTGGGTGAATAATATGCAACTGCTGAACGGAATATATGATGCCGCTCTGCTGGTCTATGCCCTGAGCCTGCTGTTTGTTTTCTCGGATTGCCTTAAAAGGAGTCCGGGTGGGAAGCGGTTAGGCACGGGGCTTCTTGTTGTTGTGGGTCTTTTGCAAGTTGCAGGACTTGGAATTCGTTTCTCTCAGGAGAAAGGCCTGCCTATTTTTACACCTTATGATTTCTTGTTTTGGTTTGCTTTTAGTATTGTGCTGACTTCGCTTGCGGTGGCTTTTACACGTGGAGGCGAGTTTACGATTTTGCTGCTCAGTATGGCTGGTTTTAGTGTTTTTCTGCTTAATCGGGTCTGGCTGACGGCGGGTGGGCATACGCTTGAGACTTGGAGTGCGGTGTATGGCTGGCTGACGATGCATGTGATTTTGGCAAATTTGAGTTTTGCAGCACTGACGTTAGGAACGGTTTTTGCAATATTGTACTTGTTCCTGCACACTAGACTCAAAAGCAAGAAATGGAGCGACCGGATCCGTCGTTTGCCGAACCTGGAGACTACAGATAAATACTCTTATACCGCTATTTTGGTGGGCACTCCTTTGCTGGGAATATCGCTGGTGGTGGCGGGTTTATCTATAGTTTCTGAGGGACGGACGCTTTTATTGAAGGATTTAAAAGTATTAACGACTCTTATCGGTCTTGGGATTTACATATTTTATATTATCTTTAAGAAGTCCGGGCGGAAAAGTGGAGTAAGTATGGCTCGCTGGGCGATTTTAGGATATGCTTTTATTATCTTAAATTTTCTGTTGAATTCTTGGTCTGATTTTCACGGTTGGAGCGGGGAGTGAAGGGCATGACGCGTTATTTACCCATAATGCTGGATTGTGAAGGGCTGCCCTGTGTGGTTATTGGCGGTGGTGTCGTGGCTGAACGTAAGGTGAGCGGGCTGTTGGAAGCTGGAGCGGCGGTTAAGGTGATTAGTCCTTCTTTGACAGATCCGCTTGATTCTCTAGCTGAAAAAGGTCTTCTGATCTGGATGGACCGTACTTATGCTCCCGGAGATCTCCGTGGGGCCTTTCTCGTATATGCAGCCACTAACGATAGGGCGGTTAATGAAGAGGTTGCGCGGGAGTCTAGACGGCTTGGAATTCATGTGAATGTGGCCAGCCATGCGGAAGCGGGAAACTTTATCACGCCCGGAGTGGTTCGGAGGGGACGTTTGACGGTAGCTGTATCTACTTCGGGTGCTGGCCCGCTTGCGGCAACGAAGATCAAAAATGTGCTTGAAAAAGCGCTGGATGCGGCGTATGAGCCATATTTGGATTTTGTGCATGCCATGCGTACCCGGATTAAGGAAAAAGAACCTTCTGCTGAAGTTCGTGGAAGGCTTTTGCGGAAGCTTGGCACGCTGGATGTGTTGAACGAGATGAGTAAGGGTACCTTCATAGCGTGGAGCCCGGAGGATATGGACGCTTGGATTGCTGAGCAACGGGTGGAGTAAAAGTGCGCGTGGACACTGTAAAGATTAGAAAATTGGGTTAGATTAAGATATGAAGTGGATGAGCGGTTTTGAGTAACTATAATGAATGGCTGAGTTGGCTCGTAGTGGCTGGGATGGCGGAATGTACGGTAAAAATACTGTTGAATCGAGCTTAAGTAGCTTGGATGGCGGAATGTACGGTAACAATGCCCTCTAAATGAGCAATAGTCGTCGAAGGAGCTAAAAGAAAGGCAAAAATGCCTTTAAATTGAGCAATAACCACCATGTTAGTTAAAAGAGAAGCAATAATGCCCTTAAAATAAGCAACAGTCGTCGAAGGAGCTAAAAGAAAGGCAAAAATGCCTTTAAATTGAGCAACAACAGCCAAATTAGCAAAAAGAGAGGCAAAAATGCCCTATAAATGAGCAACAATCGCCGAAGGAGCTTATGAAAGGCAAAAATGCCTCAAATTCGGCGGGAATTATCCGAAGTAGCGAATTCAAAGGCAATAATGCCTTTTTTAGAGTGAGAGTAGTTAATTGGTTAGTTTGGGTTTGGATTTCTAGTGCAAGGTTCTGCGGTGAAGAGTAAGAGGCGAACGTTACCAGGAGGAATGGACAAATGCGTAAGGTTATAGTGGGGAGTAGACAGAGCGCGCTTGCGTTGACGCAAACGGGACATGTGATTGCTGATCTGGAGCGACTTAGCGAGGAGCATGGTTTTGGTTTTACTTTCGAAGTGAAAAAGATCGTCACCAAAGGTGACCGCATTCTTGACGTTACTTTATCCAAGGTAGGCGGCAAAGGGTTGTTCGTGAAAGAAATCGAGCAAGCGATGCTGGAAAAAGAAATCGACATGGCGGTGCACAGCATGAAGGATATGCCATCCGAGCTACCGGATGGGTTGATCAATGGTGCTGTGCCGAAGCGAGTCGATCCGCGTGATGTTTTGATCTCTAACGGAGGCGTCTCGCTAGACGAGCTGCCTCAGGGTGCACGCGTAGGCACAAGCAGCCTACGCCGATCCAGCCAGCTCGCTGCGCTGCGGCCTGATCTGGTCATTGAGCCCGTGCGCGGCAACATTGACTCGCGGCTGCGCAAGCTGGAGAGCGGCGAATACGACGCAATCCTGCTGGCAGCGGCGGGGCTGTCGCGCATGGGCTGGCAGGATCGCGTGAGCGCCTACCTGCCGCCGGAGGTTTGCCTGCCCGCTGTAGGGCAGGGCGCACTCGGCATCGAGTGCCGCGCAGATGACGCTGACCTGCGGAAGCTGCTGGCATTATACAACGATGCCGATACGGCATTGACGGTAGCGGCGGAGCGCACGTTCCTTGGCGTGCTGAATGGCGGCTGCCAAGTGCCGATTGGTGCTCATGCGGTGCTTGACACAGCCGCCAAAGCTGCTACCGCTGAGCACAAAGTAATCTCGTTAACGGGGATGGTGGGAACACCGGACGGTTCAACGATTTTGAAAGAAACTTGCACGGGGATTGACCCGGTACAGCTCGGCGAAGAAGTCGCTAAAAAGCTGATTGCAAGAGGAGCGGAGAAGATACTGTCAGACGTTAGGGGATGAGTGGATTGACGGGGAAGGTTTATTTGGTAGGTGCAGGTCCCGGGGACGCAAAGCTGATTACTGTGAAAGGCCTCGAGTGTATCCAAAAAAGCGACGTGCTGGTGTATGATCGCTTGGCAAGTCCTAGATTGCTGAAATGCATGAAACCCGGCGGGGAGAAGATCTATGTAGGCAAGCTGCCGGATCGCCACACGATGAAGCAGGAAGAGATTAATCAATTGTTAGTTGATTTGGCTTTACAGGGGAAAACAGTGGTGCGGCTTAAGGGTGGGGACCCTACGATTTTTGGCCGGGTGGGTGAAGAAGCGGAGCTGCTGCGCAAAAATGGGATCTATTACGAAATCGTACCGGGCATCACGTCAGCGATCAGTGTACCTGCCTATGCGGGTATACCTGTTACGCACCGCGATCATGCCTCTTCCCTGTCGATTATCACCGGGCATGAGAGCCCGGATAAACTGGATCATTCCATACATTGGGATAAAGTAACGAACGCCACGGGAACGTTAGTGTTTCTGATGGGCGTAGCTAAAATAGGTTATATCAGCGCTCAGCTGATCAAGCACGGGCGGCCGCCAGAAACACCAGTGGCACTTGTGCGCTGGGGCACCCGCGCGGATCAGGAGACGCTGACGGGAACCCTCGCCGATATTGAGGCGAAGGTGAAGGCGGCGGATTTTCAGCCGCCGGCAGTCATCGTCGTCGGTGACGTGGTGCTGCAGCGTGAGCAGCTGAAGTGGGTCGAGGCGATGCCGTTATTCGGCAAACGCATCGTGGTGACACGGGCTCGCAGCCAAGCAAGCGAGCTGGTGGATAGAATTGAAGAACTCGGCGGGGAACCCTACGAGTTCCCGGTGATCGAGACGATCATGCCAGAAGGGGCAGAGAAGAAGGCGAAGATTGCAGCGGCGTTTGGCGCGCTGGAATCGTACGACTGGGTATTCTTCACTAGCCCGAACGGCGTGGAGTTTTTTTGGCGCCACTTGGCGGAGCTGGGGGCGGACATTCGCGGGCTACACCGCGCGCGTATTGCAGCGGTGGGGCCAGGCACAGCCGCCGCGCTGGCGCAGCGCGGGGTGATTGCTGAGGAACTTCCGGCGAAGTTTCAGGCGGAAGGTCTGATTGAGACGTTCGGTCCCAAGCTGCTGCCGGGGCAGAACGTGCTATTGCCGCGCGGCGATCTGGCGCGGGACTGGCTGCCGGACAAGCTGAGAGAGCTTGGCCTTCAGGTGACAGACGTGGATACCTATGAGACGGTTGTCACGGGTGAGGATGACGTCGAGCTGCTGAAGCTGCTAGAGGAAGGTCGCGTTCACGCGGTAACCTTCACCAGCTCGTCAACCGTGCGTAATTTCATACACATCCTGAAACGGATGGGGCTTGAAGATCCGCTCCCGCTGCTTGCAAATGTGAAAATCGCCTGCATCGGCCCGTTAACGGAGCAGACTGCGGTAGACGCGGGACTGACACCGGGACTCTTGCCTGAAGAGGCAACCATAGACGGTTTGGTGCAGGAGCTCTGCCGCTGGAATGCGGAGACTCAGCTGCAGTAGCGCTCGGATCGAGGATAGAACGAAGCAATAGTTTACAGGTGTGCTTAGCTTACTTTCTGGTGGGAAGGTAGAAGCTGATTACTCTGCGGGGAGAGTAGTAGCTGTTCAAAGGAGAAAGGCAGGGCCTGCGTAGAAATATAGCGCTCAGCTTATATTTAGTTAGATTACAGGCTAGAGTTTTGTTCGTGGTTACATGTGAGTTGGTAGTTATTAAATAGTTCGTAGGTACATGTGAGTTCGTGGTTACATGTGTGTTGGTAGTTACTAAATAGTTCGTGGTTACATGTGAGTTTAGAGTTTGTTCATAGTTACTAAATAGTTCGTGGTTACACGTGAGTGGGTAGTTATTAATGAGTTCGCGGTTACTTTTACTAACTAACATTTGTTGGTTTACTCGCCGTTATATCTACGCTCAAAAGTGCCACATCGCTACCTTCAAGTAACATATAAATTGAACTCCGAACGTAGTGACTTATGGAGTTCGGAGGATAATATTTGGTTGTAAACTAACTGGTATGTAGAGAATATGCAGTAGGTTAATGTGAGCAGATCTGCTTGAGGTTTAGGTTTAGTTGTACTTTATACAATTAAATTTCCTATATATCAGCTAAAGCCGAGTTTAGTTGTAGTATGTGCAATTAAATATCCGCTAAATGAGGAATCTTCGCACTTTTGTAATAAATAACTGTAGAGAATGCAACTAAAGCTTACAATTAGGACAAAACATCGAGATAGTTGCACAAACTACAACTATACGTAGTTAGCCAGTGGTCGGCGGTTTGGTTGCGGCTAATTTAGACTTGGCTGTGGCTAGTTGTAGTTTGCTGCCAGACACATAATTTGGTTTTATATTTTATTTTTCAGGAGGATGAACAAATGAGCTTTCCAATTACACGTCACCGCCGTTTGCGCGGTTCTGCTGGAATTCGTGGCATGGTGCGGGAGACGATACTGAATGTGCTGGATATGGTACAGCCTATTTTTGTGACTTATGGAACAGGTGTGAAGAATGAGATTAGCTCGATGCCGGGTGTGTATCATTTTTCGCTGGATACGTTAAAAGCAGAAGTGGACGAGATTGCCGCACTAGGCATCCCGGCTGTATTATTGTTCGGGATTCCTGAGACGAAGGATGCTATCGGTTCTTCCGGTTTTGCAGAGGATGGAATTGTGCAAGAGGCTACTCGCTTGATCAAGCAGTGGTACCCAGAGCTGTTGGTCGTTGCAGATACCTGCCTTTGTGAATTTACGGATCACGGACATTGTGGAATGGTGCATACGCATACGGTGAATGGTGTGGTCCATGGCGATGTTATCAACGATGCCTCGCTGGAGCTTTTGACTCGTACGGCGGTATCCCAAGCAAAAGCTGGAGCAGATATTATCGCCCCTTCCAACATGATGGATGGATTTGTTCACGCAATTCGTGCGGGACTTGATGAGAACGGCTTTGAGCATGTGCCGATTATGTCGTATTCGGTCAAATATGCTTCGGCGTTTTATGGCCCTTTCCGCGAAGCAGCGGATTCAGCACCACAGTTCGGGAATCGCAAAACATATCAAATGGACCCTGCCAATCTGCGCGAAGCACTCCGTGAAGCAGAATCCGATGTGCTGGAAGGCGCGGATATGTTAATGGTGAAGCCAGCTCTGGCTTACCTAGATGTGATTCGTACGATTCGTGATCAGTTTGATCTTCCTTTGGTGGCTTACAATGTGAGTGGAGAATATTCCATGGTAAAAGCAGCGGCATTGCAAGGCTGGATCGACGAGCAAGCCGTTGTGCTGGAAATGCTGACGGGCATGAAACGTGCTGGTGCGGACATTATTATTACTTATTTTGCAAAAGATGCAGCCCGCTGGCTGCGCGGCTAATCTTCATCACACCGACATCGCGGCAGCTAATATATGTTTGTACAAGCTTGTGTAACCAAGAAGAGAATAGGAGTGAAGATACATGAGTAATGTGCCAATGGCGCGTAAAGAGGAAGCGTCCCGGAAGGCTTTTGATGAAGCAAAACAATATATTCCCGGCGGGGTGAACAGCCCTGTACGGGCGTTTAAATCCGTAGGTCTGACTCCGATTTATGTGGATCATGGGATAGGTTCGCGAATTTTTGATATCGACGGCAACAGCTTTATCGACTATGTGCTCTCATGGGGTCCGCTGATTATGGGTCATGCGCATCCTGAGGTTGTGAAGGCATTGCAGGAGACGGCGGTAAAAGGGACAAGCTTTGGCGCTCCAACGCTACTCGAAACGGAAATGGCAAAAACTGTTGTTGAACGAGTGGCATCTGTAGATATCGTGCGCATGGTTAACTCTGGAACGGAAGCTACGATGAGCGCGATTCGTTTGGCACGTGGTTACACTGGGCGCAGCAAAATCTTGAAATTTGAAGGCTCCTACCACGGTCACGCCGATAGTCTGCTTATTAAGGCTGGCTCTGGTGTAGCTACATTGGGCTTGCCGGATAGCCCGGGTGTCCCAGAAGGCGTTGCAATGAATACCATTACGGTTCCTTACAATGATTTGGAGTCCACTCAGATTGCTTTCGAACGTTTTGGCAATGAGATTGCCGCAGTGATCGTAGAGCCGATTGCCGGCAACATGGGCGTGGTTCCACCGCTTCCAGGCTTCCTGGAAGGGCTTCGTAAATTAACTTCTGACAATGGTTCGCTGCTTATTTTTGATGAGGTTATGACAGGCTTCCGTGTTAATCGTGGCTGTGCTCAAGGCTTGTTCGGGATTACTCCGGATATAACTTGTTTTGGCAAAGTTATCGGCGGCGGACTTCCAGTGGGTGCTTATGGCGGCAAAAGAGAGATCATGGAGCAAATCGCTCCTACTGGACCGATTTATCAGGCGGGCACACTTAGTGGTAATCCATTGGCGATGGCAGCCGGATATACTACGCTCAAGCTGTTGACCCCGGAAGTATATGATCGTCTGGAACAATTGGGTGCACGTCTGGAAGCGGGTTTGAAAAAGAATTCAATTGAGACTGGCATTCCGCTCACTATCAACCGGGTGGGATCGATGGTTTGCCCATTCTTTACTGAAGGACCTGTAATCAATTTTGAAACGGCTAAGTCCAGTGACACGGATCTTTTCCGTCGTTATTTTGGTCATATGGTAAACCAAGGCATCAGTGTGCCACCTTCACAGTTTGAGGGGATGTTCATATCGGCTGCACATAGTGAGCAAGATATTGATGATACCATTGAGGGCCATTATAATGCCCTGAAGGCCCTTTGAGCATCGGAGCCGGAGAAAGAACCGGTGGTGGCGCTTGGACCCGGCGTGGAGAGTGGCTGGAGGTAACACCCGGCAAAATCATTACTGGAGCCGAGGATACGCAAGCAACGATTGACAAGTGGCTGTTAGAAACTGTAGGCATGCCCGAGAAACTTCATCTGCGGTTACGCCGCGAGGGAGGCATTCAGTGGAAAGGCGACCGGCTTCGGCTGGCGCTTTTTCCCGATCGTGAAGCGGGGCTTGAACCGATATGGGAAGAGCTTGAGGTGCTGTATGAGGATGATTTTTGCCTGGTAGCTCATAAACCAGCTGGGCTGGCGGTACATCCCGATGGCAGTGGAACTGGTGTAACTCTGGATCACCTCGTAGCTGCGCATTATATCACTTCCGGCGAAAATGTGGCTGTGCGCCATATTCACCGCTTGGACAAAGATACAACGGGTCCGGTGATGTATGCGAAAAATGAGTTCGCACAGTTAGTCCTGGACGAGAATATGCGTGAAAAAAGCATCTCGCGGCACTACGCCGCGATCGTTGAAGGCATCGTGCCGCCTGCGTTTAAGGTGATCGATGCCCCGATTGGGCGCGACCGGCATCACGCTGCGCGCAGACGGGTCTCGCCCGGCGGACAATCTGCCGTGACGCGAATCATCGAGCGCGAGGCACTGCATGGCGGAAGCCTAGTGCATGTGCAGCTGGAGACTGGACGGACGCATCAGATTCGCGTTCATCTCAGCCATATGGGTCATCCCTTGTATGGGGATGAACTATATGGCGGTCCGGTTTGGGCTTCCAGCGCTGCCGGCCGCCATGCCCTGCATGGCGAGGCATTGTCCTTCCGCCATCCTTGGAGCGGAGAACAGCTGGAAGTCAGCGATCCGTGGCCGGAGGATATGCTGCAGCTGCGAGAGCTGCTGTCTGAAGCACCCTGACAGATACGTAAGTGGCTAAGGAACAGTAGAATCAGCAAAAGCTGGTTCTGCTGTTCTTTTTCTATTTTTTCAGAAAAAAAACATCTATCCATGTCTTATTCATAAAAGCAGCATATAATACTTTGTTCTTACGAAGTAGTGCATCTATCAGCAGGCTGAAGGTTTGGTGAGCTCTTAAATTCATGAAATTTATTAGCATCCTGTCCGGTTAGTACTACCAAAGTTGTCATGCCTCTCTGTTTGAAGCATATACATGTGGGGAGTAACATTTTGGGCTTATGCTCTGGGCCTGTCTCAGGGTTAGATTATGCCAAGAAGGAGGACATATCCCGTGTTTGATCAGTCCCACGGCTTGCGGTTTGATATTTACGAACGCATTCACCTTTCGGAAGAGCTTCCGGGAATAGCTGAGCTGGAGGAGGTTGAACTACTTCCGGAAATTCAGGTGATTCAGCGGGAGGATCGGGCCGAGTTATATGGTCAGCTGTTGCTTACCGGGCTTTACCGGAGTGAAGATGACCGAACACAACGTCTGGAGCATGCCATTCCCGTGGAAATCACTGTTCCGCTTACACGCGTCAGCTCGATTGAAGATATTGGGGTAGAGATTGAGAATTTTGATATCGATCTGCTCACGATGCGCACTGTGAATATAACAGGCGTATTATCGCTGCGGGGGATCGGTGGTGCGGACCCTCAACCTCAACCAGCCTGGCAGCAAGAGGAGTATACAGTCGCCTATTCTCCTGTGAATGATGACAGGGTAGAAGCTACTACGGAGCTACAAGAACAGGAAAATGATGCACTTTATGAAAATTCTCAGTGGACCTTCGGTGAGGATGCCTCACAGGTTGCTGTAGAAGAACATGAGCATGCCGAAGCGAATGAACAGGAAACAGAAGAATCATTAGTCTCAAGTGGAGTCGCTCATACGTCCCCTGTAGTCAATTTCTCATCCGGTCAGGAGAAGGACAAGGGAGCTAAAGCACGGACACATAGTCTGGAGTCCCAAGTTGACGATGCTAAAGCGGGTTTATCCGATTACTGGTTTAAAGCCGAGGCCCAGAACAAAGAGGTTGAGGTGTCTCAGCTGAATCAAGCAAGCAATGTGAGCGAAGAGAACCAACAGTCGGCAGAGGAATATTTTACTCCTAGAGAGACCGCTGTTCCAGCCGTTAGTGCAGATGCAATTCAGGATATCCCTGTATTCGCTTCTGAAAATGAGGCTAATAATGCGCTTTCTAAGCAAGAAGAGAATACTGCGCCGATTAATGAGAATGCGAACGAAGTTTTTGTTTCACAAGAGAGTGTGGCTTCTCATGAGGAGAAACAAGATCTTAAGATCGCCTTGGGCAGTAAAAAAGAAGCAGAAATTCCGGAAAAAGAACATCTCACCTTCTCCTCTTTACTAAGCTCCAGTCGTGTCCGTAAAGAGCAGGAAGCTCTGCAGTCGGAAGGAAACACATCTGCAGCAGTGGACGTTCCAGAGGTTGGCAATAATACGGAATGGAAGAGCAGATTCATTGCCAGCGCGGATGGAGCTAACATGTTCCGCAAAGTTCGGCTGTGTATTGTGCAGCGTGAAGAAACACTGGATACCATAGCAGAGAAGTATCAGCTAAGTGCGCGGGAGCTGGTAATGTATAATCGCTTATCCGGGCAGAGTGTAGAGGAAGGTCAAGTGTTGTACATCCCGTAATCGAATCGTGATGCGTACACACATGAATAGGTGAATCCCGATCAGGTATTAGGATCGGGATTTTTGCTGTTTCATTGTTGGAAGGGATGCTTCAGAAGAAATAAGTCGAAATTCAGCCTAAAGTCCCGCTGCAAAGGCGTATCCAGGTTGACTAGGGGGGGCTCAAAATGTATTATGGAGTAAGCAATATCTAAGTAAAGACTGGGAACGGGAAGAGTAGGCGGTCAGCCCTTCAGAGAGCGGAATTGCAAGTGCTGTGACATTCCGTAGGAAACAGCCCCCGAAGTCGCCCCGGAGTCGCCCTTCTGAGCTTATCTTCATATTTGTGAAGGATAAGTTAGGTTGTGGCCGGTAGCAGCCGTTATCTGTACGAGTGTCGCGCTAAGCTTCTGAATCCGTAGGGTAAGAAGTGTAGTTTTATTTTTCATTGGCGCGAAACAAAGGTGGTACCGCGAAAGAATGACCTTTCGTCCTTTGAGACGAGGGGTCTTTTTGTTTTTTTCAGAGACCTGTGTGCTCTATACAGCAACTTTATTAACAACTATAAGCAACTACAAGTAAACTAGTGGAGGTATCAGAGAATGGCTGACCAAAACCATCTAACAGCGGCAGATGCTGCTGCTACGAATGAATCTAAAAACGAGATGCCAACAACGTATGATCCGAAGGCAGCAGAACAGAAATGGTATTCCTACTGGACAGAGGGCGGATATTTCCGCGCAGGCCAGCGTCCGGATGCTAAAGCCTATAGTATTGTGATCCCGCCGCCAAACGTAACGGGAATGCTGCACATCGGGCATGCGCTCGATTTCACATTACAGGATATCCTGATTCGTACTAAACGGATGCAGGGCTTCGATACGCTTTGGTTGCCAGGTACGGACCACGCAGGTATTGCAACACAAACGAAGGTAGAGCAGAAGCTGCGCGAGCAGGGGATTTCTAGACATGACCTCGGACGTGAGAAGTTCCTGGAGCAGGTGTGGGATTGGAAAGACAAATACGCGAACACCATTCATGAGCAGTGGGCAAAAATGGGACTTTCCCTTGACTACTCCCGCGAGCGTTTTACCCTCGATGAGGGTTTGTCGAAGGGAGTTCGCGAGGTATTTGTTAAGCTTTATAATAAAGGCTTGATCTATCGCGGTAAACGTATCATCAACTGGGACCCGGCGGCTCGTACGGCGTTGTCGGATATCGAGGTTGAATATAAGGAAGTTAACGGTCATCTGTACCACCTGCGTTACCCCCTTAAAGATGGCAGCGGACATATCACTGTAGCGACCACACGTCCGGAGACGATGCTGGGTGATACGGCAGTTGCTGTTCATCCTGAGGATGATCGTTATAAAGATCTGATTGGTAAAACCCTGATCCTGCCGATTATCGGCCGGGAGATTCCAATTATCGCTGACGAGTATGTAGATAAAGAGTTTGGTAGCGGTGCGGTTAAGATCACGCCAGCTCATGATCCAAATGACTTCGAGGTAGGTCAACGGCACAATTTGCCGCAGATCAACGTAATGGATGAGAGCGGTACGATGAACGAAGAAGCAGGACCTTACCAAGGTCAAGACCGGAGTGAATGCCGTAAGGCCATCACGGCGGATCTGAAGGAGCAAGGCGTTCTGATCTCTATTGAAGATCATGTGCATCAAGTTGGACACAGTGAACGTTCAGGAGCGGTTGTTGAGCCGTACCTGTCCACACAATGGTTCGTGAAGATGCAGCCGCTCGCCGAAGCTGCCATCAATGCACAGAAGGATGGTAATGGGGTTAACTTTGTACCTGAACGGTTCGAGAGAACCTACCTGAACTGGATTGAAAACGTACGCGACTGGTGTATTTCCCGTCAGCTTTGGTGGGGGCATCGTATTCCGGCTTGGTATTCTGAATCTACCGGTGAGCTGGTTGTGGCGAATGACGAGGAAGAAGCGCGCCGGATCAGCGGCTTAACCGACCTGAAACAGGACGAGGATGTTCTGGATACTTGGTTTAGCTCCAACCTCTGGCCGTTTGCAACCCTAGGCTGGCCGAATGAAGACAGTGCAGATTTCAAACGTTACTATCCGAACGATGTGCTCGTAACGGGCTACGATATTATTTATTTCTGGGTAGCGCGGATGATCTTCTCGGCACTGGAATTCACCGGAGAGAAACCATTCTCGGACGTATTGATGCATGGTTTGGTACGGGATGCTGAAGGACAAAAAATGTCCAAATCACTCGGCAACGGTGTAGATCCGCTTGAGGTTATCGAGAAGTATGGCGCAGATGCTATGCGTTATATGATTTCTACCGGCAGCACAGCGGGTCAGGATTTACGCTTCCGCTGGGAAAAGGTAGAGCAGGCGCGTAATTTCGCTAATAAGATCTGGAATGCGTCACGCTTCGCCCTCATGAATCTTGAAGGAGTTAGCTTCGAGAATATTGACATTACTGGGGAGCTAACTACGGCTGACCGTTGGATTTTACACCGTCTGAACGAAACTTCTCGTGAAATTACGCGTCTAATTGACTCGTACGAGTTCGGCGAGACCGGCCGCCAGCTGTACAACTTCATTTGGGACGATTTGTGTGACTGGTATATTGAGTTCGCGAAGCTGTCGCTTTACGGAACGGATGCCGCAGCCAAAGCGAAGACACAGTCCGTACTTGCTTATGTACTCGACCGCACGATGCGCTTGATCCATCCGTTTATGCCGTTTATTTCGGAGGAAATCTGGCAGCATCTGCCGCATGAAGGAGAGACAATCACTTTGGCTGCTTGGCCTGAGTATGATGCTGCTCTGGAGAACCCGCAAGCGGTAGCGGAAATGAACCTGCTGATGGATGTAATCCGGGCAGTTCGTAATATCCGTGCTGAAGTAAATGTACCGATGAGCAAAAAGGTTGATTTGATTATTAAAGCGAGCAATGAGGAAACACTGAGCATCATTACTCGTAACGACAACTACATCGGACGTTTCTGCAATACCTCTTCTTTCGAAGCTGGCCTGAATCCGGAAACGCCAGACAAGGTAATGTCCGCTGTAGTAACGGGAGCGGAACTGCTTCTGCCTTTGTCGGGGCTGATTGATATTGAACAAGAAATCGCTCGTCTGGAAAAAGAAGTGCAGACGCTGAACAGCGAAGTAGAACGCGTAGAGAAAAAGTTGAGCAATCAGGGCTTCGTGGCCAAAGCTCCCGCAAAAGTTATCGAAGAGGAGCAGGCGAAGCAGGCAGATTATTCTGCCAAACGTGAGAAAGTACTTGCCCGCATAGCAGAGCTGAGAGGATAAGAGACATGGATGACCTAAATCGGGGCGGGAGCACCGCCCCTCTTGCGACATATACCGAAGCGGTTAACTGGATCAAGGGCCTGATTCCTTTTGGAATCCGGCCAGGTTTAGACAGAATTGAGATGTTGATGGACAAGCTGGGAAACCCGCACCGTCGGCTGAAATTTATTCATGTGGCGGGTACCAACGGCAAAGGCTCCACCTGTGCTTTTTTGACAAGCGCACTTTTGCAAAGCGGCTATTCTGTCGGCACCTTCACGTCTCCGTATATTACGAAGTTCACGAACAGGTTCCAATATAATAATACGGACATTCCTGAAGAAACTCTTCTTGAGCTAGTGAATACCCTTCGTCCTTTGGTAGATGAGATTGCAGAAACGGAATTTGGCTCACCAACGATGTTTGAGGTAACTACAGCTGTGGCCATTCTATTTTTTGCGGGTGTTTCTTGTCCGGATGTTGTCGTATGGGAGACTGGGCTTGGGGGAAGGCTGGATGTAACGAACATCGTTACTCCGATCGTGTCGGTGATTACAAATGTCGGCCATGACCATATGGATATTCTGGGAGATACGCTTGAGAAGGTTGCAATGGAGAAAGCCGGGATTATCAAACCCGGTGTACCAGTTGTTAGCTGCGTAAATCAACCGGAAGTCGTGGCTGTACTCAAGGAGAAAGCGGCGGCTTGCCGCTCTACTCTTTATCTTGCCGGAGAAGATTTTAGCTATGAAGCTACTGGAATCCATGGGGATGTGCAGACCTTTAACTTTAAGGGTCCCTTCCGTTCGCTTGAACTTGGGATTGTGATGAAAGGCGAACACCAGATTAGCAATGCGGCGGGAGCCATGATGGTTCTTGAAGTTTTGCGCCAGTATATGGCGTTCATGCTAGAGGATGAAGATGTTCTGGAAGGATTGCGTCATGCATTTTGGGCTGGAAGGCTGGAAGAGGTAAGTAAATCTCCGAGGATCGTACTGGATGGAGCACATAATCCGGAAGGCGCGGAGAGCCTTGCCAAAAGCCTGCCACAGCTCTATAAATACGGTAAATTAAATTTACTTATGGGAATGATGGCAAATAAGCATCATGAATCCTACTTTAAGCATATACTGCCTATAGTGGATACGCTCATCCTGACCGAACCGGATTTCCAGAACAAAATGGACGCGGAGCATCTGCAGGTTATCGCAGAAAGTCTGCGGGATAAATATGCCAAGGAAAACTTGGTAATCATAGTAGAACATAATTGGGGAAAAGCGCTGCAACAACTGAAGTCGATTACAGCGGAGGATGACCTTGCCGTCGTATCTGGTACGCTGTATTTGATTTCTGACGTGCGCGGTACACTTTTGCAGCAACCCGATACTGAAAAAGGCTGGTGACGACTGTTGGATACTACTGAACGTGTGCATTTTATAGGGATCGGCGGCTACGGTATGAGCGCGATTGCCCGAGTAATGCTAGAAATGGGATATACGGTTACGGGCTCCGATGTGGCTGCCCAAGAATTGACGGATAAATTGATTGCTAAAGGTGCCAAGATTTATATTGGGCATACAGCAGAACAAGTAAAAGGTGCGGATCTCGTCGTGTACTCTACGGCTTTGTCCAGCGATAATGTGGAATGGGTGGAAGCAGAGCGTCTTAAGATTCCAATTCTGCACCGCTCACAAATGTTAGCCCGTTTATTGAACGAACGTAAAGGGGTAGCCGTTGCCGGAGCGCATGGTAAAACAACTACATCCTCTATGATCGCACTTGTAATGGAAGAGTGTGAAGTTGATCCTACGTATATTATCGGCGGAGAGATTATGAACGTCGGTACGAATGCAAAGGCAGGACAAGGCGATTATGTAGTGGCGGAAGCGGATGAGAGTGATGGCTCTTTCTTGCACTATCACCCTTGGCTTGGAATTGTCACGAATGTGGAAGCAGATCACTTGGAGAATTACGGCGGAGATTTTAACCGTCTCAAGGCTGCTTATGTACAGTTTATGAACCAGACCCGTGAAGACGGCACTGCGATTGTGTGTGCAGATGACGAGAATGTGATTTCTTTATTGCCTGAAGTGTCAGGTAAGGTGATTACTTACGGCATCAAGTCGAAGACAGCAGATTATATTGCCACAGACATCGTTCTTGGCGACCGTCAAGTTTCGTATACGATGAACCATAATGGCGTAGTATTGGGACAAATTGAACTGTCCGTGCCAGGTCAGTACAATCTGTATAACTCAATGGCTGCGGTTATCGCTTGTCTGAAATCAGGAATCTCTTTTGAGAAAATCGCTGAAGCGATCGTGAAATTCCATGGTGCGAAGCGCCGTTTTCAAGTGCTCGGAGAAGTCGATGACATTCTGGTCATCGATGATTATGCGCATCACCCAACTGAAATTCAGGCGACAATCAGTGCTGCTAAGGCAACGGGGAAACGGATTATTGCCGTATTCCAGCCTCAGCGGTATACACGTACGTTCTTCCTGCTAGATGCTTTCAGCCGCGCCTTTAGCGAAGCAGATGAGGTGATCATCACCGACATCTACTCTCCGGCAGGTGAGAAGCAGATTGAGGGGGTTACATCTGCGAAGCTGGTTGAGCTTATTGTGCAGAACAGTAACGCTGGTGCAAGACATCTGCCAACCAAAGAAGATGTGCTTGCTGATCTGAAACCTCGTATTGCCCCAGGTGACCTAGTGATTACGATGGGCGCAGGCGATATCTGGAAGGTTGGATACGCATTGGCGGACGGCTTGAAGAAGCGTTAATACAAACACAGGCCTACACGAGAATATTCATATTCTCTTGACCATAGCACTTCCCCCCGAGCTCCGTGCAGGGGGAAGTGCTTTTTTGTATACTTAAGCGGTGGATGTACATTCTAAAAAATGAAATAAATAGGGTATTTGCTGAACCAGCCATTGAGTGCTATAGTGCTGTCAGTAGAGGATCAATTTTTCCGTGTAGGTGGTGACTCATGGACTCCCAGCTTGATATCAAAACGTTAGTGTATTTATTTATTTTTGGAAATCTATTTATATTGCTGCTGATAACCAATTACCGGAGGAGCGCTCCTAAAGACAGGGCATCCACCTTATTCATACGCTCAAAGGCGGTGCAGCTGCTCTTCTGGTGTTCATTATTATTATGGGGTCATATCCCCCGCGCTTTATCCATTCCACTTAGCAACGCTTTGATTCTTTTAGGCTGCTGTCTGGAGATTATTGCTTTATTGCTGATGATGGGAATCCTTGGTCAGCGGATAAAGTTGTATTACATAACGCTTTCCATACTTAGTTCGATTACTTTTAGTATTGTTGCGATCTTCTTTCATCATTCCAGCTGGCGCATAGCCTGTACCTCATTATGGTCGATACTGTTTATTGTCTATCCAGCTTACCACCTCACGGTGAACCCCAAAGGCACCCCTCTTCAGAAGATACTCGGAATATTGTTTTACGCTTTTGCAGGGATTATGCTGCTCCGCGCGATTGTTGCATTGATCTGGGAGCCAGAGATGAACGTGTTCACAACTAATCTTTCGCAGTATTTATATTACCTGGGGATGTATTTATTGTTGATTGTGGGAGCCGCAGGCTTTATTCTACTTTCTAACGAGCATTCCTTTGTAAAACTGAAACGAATCGCTAGCTACGATGATCTGACTGGAATCCTTAACCGTGGAGCATTTCTTGAGGAAGCTGAGGTACGGCTTGAGAAGGCAGTTGCTGAGCAAGAGTACTTTTCGTTTATGCTGCTGGATTTGGATCATTTCAAAGAAATCAATGATACATACGGCCATGATACCGGCGATGTTGTTCTGGAAGAATTCGCATTGACGATTAAGGACAACCTCGAAAACAGCGATTTATTTGGCAGGCTGGGCGGCGAGGAATTTGCAGTTATCCTTTGCGGGCTGGATGAAGCTAGCTGTGACCGGAAAGCTGAAGTGTTACGAAAGGCAGTAATGAAGACGCCTACACAAAAACTTTTACAAGGCTATACAGTTAGTATAGGTGTAATTACAATCATACCGGATCAGGAGATTTGGATAAATAAGCTGTACAAGCTGAGCGATAAAGCGTTATACCAAGCCAAACAAGAAGGAAGAAACCGAGTGGTCAGATACAATTATATTTATTGAGCTTAGAGAATACAGGGGGTGAAATTCACTAACATGCATCTGGATCTCAAGACACTGCTGGTCTGCCTCTTTATGTGGCAATCCTTTACGGTATTGCTTATTGTCGTCTATCGTTTGCGTTACGCGCAGGAACGGACTTCTACCTTGTTTGTCACGGCAAAATATTTGCAGCTGGCAGCTTTAATTCTCCTTTTGCTGAATGATTTCACAGACTCACGACTTCCCATTCCAATCAGTATGCTGCTTGCTTTAGCTGGAGGTACGCTGGAAAGCTTAGCGCTTCTGATGCTTCTCAGAGTTTTTGGGAGTAGGATTGAACGATATTATACGATCCTGTTCGGAGTATCCATTGTCATCGTAGTGCTACTGCATATAATTATGCCAGATGAGCGGTTGGTTATGGCTGCAACTTGTCTATTTGGGATTATGATCTTAGCGTTGCCAGCTTATATATTAGCTGTGAAGATTAGAGAGACCTCTCTCCAGCGAACCATAGGATTGTTGTACTTTGTTGTAATTTTAGCGCTGGTTAGCAAGGGACTTGAACCGTTTTATTCGATGTTAGGATGGAATGCACAGACCTCTCACTGGCTGCAGATATTTTTTTATCTGGGGATTTATTTGCTTATGTTCTTAGGAACTGCAGGAATCATGCTGCTTTATAGGGAGGATTCCTTTACAGAATTGGAACGGGTGGCCACTTATGATGTGTTGACAGGTATTTTGAATCGCAGATCCTTTGTACAGCGCGCCCGGCCTTTAATAGCTGCCTCAGCAATGAAGAAGCTGCCGTATTCTTTTTTACTGCTGGATGTGGATCACTTTAAACGCATAAACGATACCTACGGCCACAATACCGGCGACCATGTTCTGAAGGATCTGGCTCATAAAATAAAACAGCAGCTTGGCAATGGTGATCTGTTCGGAAGATTCGGTGGTGAGGAGTTCACTGTGCTGCTGCATAGAGCCGATGAACAAAACAGTGATATGATTGCAGAGCGGATGCGCACAGCCGTTACAGGGGCGGTCATTCATGGTGTGCCCTTGCATTACACGATAAGTGTTGGCATCATCACGGTGGATTCAGGTGAACGATACGCATTGAACACTCTTTACAAACTTAGTGACACTGCATTGTATCAGGCTAAGAAAAAGGGCCGGAACTGTGTAGTTAGAAGCTATGACAACTAAAGTGTCTTCCTTTCGACATTAAGCGAGGGAGATGCTTTTTTTGTATGCAAAGAGGCGTAGTACATATTACCTAAAGATTACGATTTCTATCCATAGAGCAATTCATGATTATGTATGGCGTAAAAAAAGGGGTTTTAGTCTATATTTTAGAAAATGTGGCGTTTTATAAGGGTAAATCGTGATAGAATTTTGGGAACTCAGAAAAAAACTTAAAAAATTTTAGACTTCTCCTATAAATCGACAAAACTTTTAATTGAAATGAGTTACTATTGAACTGCATCTAAAGTTTCAGTTAGTAGATGGGGGTTTTTATTACAAAATACAAGGAGCCAGAGTCATGCGAGAAAGAATGCTGTTCCTATCAGCCCAGAATCAAAGCGCAGAGGATCTAGAAGGAGAAATGAGAACAGGGAGTATTCTCGAGATTTTGCTTGGGAAATTTGATATAGATTTGCTGACGTACGGCAGTGCCAACCAAACCGTGTCTATAAATGAGCGGACGGCACTTACGGTTCATAACATTAATGAAGATTATACGACCTGGAGGCCAATGCTGCGCCCCTTACATAAACTGCGGAATTTCTCAAATTTAAGTCATATAGATAAAGATATGAAGAACACTATTTTGGAGCTTTGCCGTTCGAATAATTACAAGCATGTATTTATATCGCATGTCCTATTGGGTAAATGCATTGATATGGTGCGGAACTTGCTTCCAGAAGCCAGTGTGATCACAGATACCTATAGTTTTGCAAACGGAAGCGGAGGATCTGCCGGAGAGGCAGGAAAGTTAAGCAGGAAGAATCCATATAATAAACTCAATGCTGCATGGGATCGTAGGAATAAACGGCGATTAATGAATAAGACGGGACTACTTTTAGCAACCTCGGAATGGGATGCACTAGCGTTCAAATCTCTATCATTTGCCGATGCTCGTAAGGTTCATGTTGTCCCCCATTTCATCAAGATGAATGAGTATGAGACTTTTGCAGAGCCTGTGACTAAAGAAAATTCAATTGTGCTGCACTGGAATATGAATATGAGACTGGGAATAGATGCAGCCCGAGTATTCTTTAAAAAAACCTATCCCATGATTAAAGAACAAGTGCCTGATATCAAAAGTTACATTATCAGCTCAGAGGTTCACCCAGAGGTCATGACTTTGATTAAGGAAGATGAATCGGTCATAGTCACTGGACCAGTAAATTCCTCTACTGAATACATACGACGGTCTAAAGCTGTTCTGGTGCCTATCCTTGAAGGCTGCGAAGTTTCTAGAAATATACTGGAATCCTGGGCGCTTAAAACCCCGGTGGTTACTAGCTCAATCATGTGTGAGAAGCTGAATTGTGAGCATAACCGAAATATTTTGCTGGCTAATACCTCAGTTGAGGTTGTTGGAAGTGTACTGAATTTACTGAAAAATCCTGAGCTTGGCGCCATTATTGCGGATCGTGCGCATGAGACTTTGTTGAAGAATTACGAAATGAATCATGTTAAGAGTAAGATTCTTAGTCTTGTATAGAGGGTTGTCAGACATGATGCTTGCCCCTCTGGACAACAAATAACCCGCGAGGACCATTAAAAGTCCTACGCGGGTTATTTGTCGACAGGATTTTAGAGTAAGTTGCGGCGCAGTTCTTCTGGTGATTTCGGAGACAACATCCCAAGTGGAATATCGAATACAGTACGCGCTCCGCTTTGACCTTCTTGACTCATACGCTGAGCAGCTCTGGCATAAGCCACAAGCACACTAGCTGTAAATTCAGGATTGCTCTCCAGCTTCAGGCCAAATTCAACAATTTGTTTCGTGCCTTCTCCTGTTACCCCACTGCGAATAACAAACCCGCCGTGCGGAATACCGCTATGCTGAGCTGCCAGTTCTTCTTCAGTGATGAAAGTAACCGTAGTATCATAATCTGCAAAATAGTTCGGCATATTCACAATTTCTTCGCGAATGCGCTCTTGATCTGCACCAGCCTCAGCTACTACAAAACACTCTCTAAGATGTTTTTCACGAGTAGTAAGTTCTGGTGTTTCACCCGCACGGATGGCCTCGATAACCTCTTGTACTGGAACAGTATATTGTACGCCACCTTTAACGCCTTCTACTCTGCGAATGGCATCGGAGTGACCTTGGCTGACGCCTTTACCCCAGAAAGTATATTCTTTACCTTGTGGCAGAATAGCTTCAGCTAGCAGACGGTTCATGGAGAACAGGCCTGGATCCCAGCCCGTAGAAATTACGCTGAGTGTTCCGCCTTGTTTAGCTGCGGCATCAACGGTCGCAAAGAACTCAGGGATTTTGGCATGAGTGTCAAAGCTGTCCACGGTATTAAACATCCGGGCAATAGCTGGTGTCTGTTCTGGCAGATCGGTAGCCGATCCTCCGCACAGAATCATAACATCTACTTTTCCCTTATATTGTTCGACGGCAGAGATATGCTCGAATTTCACACCGGTTTCACCAGCTTCCAGTTGTCCAGGCTCTCTGCGCGTAAAGATCGCAACCAGCTCGATATCTTCACTTTGGTTAATAGCCTTACGTACACCTTTTCCTAAATTACCGTAGCCCACAATTGCTGCTTGAATTTTTTGTTTCAGAAAAAGCCCTCCTAAACTGTAATGAACTAAAATCCTATTTCTAGCTTAACTAGTATAGTGCACACTTTTAGCTCTTTTTATATAGTATATAAAAGTTACATGTAATGTAAACTGAATCCGTATAACTTTCATTATTCATTTGGCTATAAAAATAGCATATCTCTCTATTGTCTATCATATATTTCCATATAGATTAGATGAGGTGAGGTGTTACTGTTGAATAACGGAAGAATGACATTCCGATTTGACGTGAATAAGGACGAGCCTAAGCCAAAACCGCAGGTAGTGGAGCGCTGGTCCAGTGGCGGACTGGGTACAGCTGAAGAATATGCAGAGGAGTTGCGCAAGGAGGTCGGTCCAGCACAGCAGCATACTTGGGTGCAAGAACCTGATCTACGCTCTACGCGTGAGGCACCGCCGGAGGATGCTTACGACTATTACTCAGGAACTGTAGATCCACGCCAGCAAGAATGGGACGAACAGGATAGAGATTTCAGAAATACGCAGCAATCGTATCTGCTCTCAGATTTGGTACTAGATGACAGAGATAAATCAGCAGAGGTTTACACGGGAGGTTATGGGGGCTCATATCATACTCGTCGCCCATCGTATTGGTGGAAATTATCCCTGTCTGTGGTGGGGGCCATCGGCACAGGTCTACTGCTTGGGTATGCGGCGCTTTCCTTTTTTTATGGAGGAAACATGGATAGTAGTTCAGGAACCGGGATAACAGATACATTGGCTACTTCAGGGCAGACTTCCGGAGCTAATGATCCAGCAGGTGTAGGAACCTCGGGATTGCCGGTTACGGGCACAGATGATGCTGGCAAAAACAGTATTCCTGTTCAAGTGGCTGCGCAAAGCTACTACCTGCTGCAGTATGGCGTATTCAGTACGCCGGCAGGCGCGGAACAAGCTAGACAAGAGCTGTTGGACGCTGGCTTGGCTGCGGGCTTGGACCCTGCTGACGGAAATCGTGTATATGCCGGAATGTCCTCTGACCGTGAACAAGCTAAGCTGCTCAGCAGTGGACTGAAGAATCAAGGGATTGAGCTTTATGTAAGAGAGGTGGATCTTCCCGGAGTGGAACGATTAGGATTTGCCGGAAATGCGGAGGCTGTGAATAGTTATTTTGCGGTGAGTGGACAGTTGCTCAGTGAACTAAGCAGTCAATCCGCTTCTTTACTCAGTGGCGGACAAACGGATGCGGCAGCTAATACCTCAGCTGTGAGTGATCTTCATCTCCAATGGAGTGAAGCTGTTAAAGCTCTGGAGCAAGGCATAACGCCTGAAGCCAAAAGCATTTGCGCAGCGCTAGAGAAATCTATGAGCCAAGGAATTTCAGCACTGAGTGAATATAACAAGAACAAGGCGCAAGCCCTGCTTTGGGAAGTGCAGGAATCCATGCTGAGCTTCTTGACCAGCCAAAAACAGCTGCTGTCTGCTATGAATTGAATGCTTGGATTGCGGATTCAAAATAACAACAAGTCTCCGGGGAATTGGGGGCTTGTTGTTTTTTTCGGAGAGGGGTATCGTTCCGCAACTTTTAGGGCAAAAGGTGGTAAACATTACCGTAGGGGATTTTACGTTTGTATTGATCACCGTTTCACCGTATAATAATTAGGGTGTCAAAAAATGGCGAGGGAAGACTGAGATGAAGAAGAAAAATGTAGGAACACTGCTGTTATTTCTAATTCTAGGCTGGCTGGCTGGAGCCTGGATCGCCAAGCTGCTGCAGCCCGTAAAGGCTCTGTCTTTTCTAACAACATCGACTGTGCTCAAATGGTCTCCGCGAGCCGATTTAGACATCATAACCTATGACATCACTATTCATTTGAAATTGTGCATGCTTAGTCTCGCCGGTATTATTACAGCTGTATGGCTGTACCGCAGACTGTAACTCTCGTTACTGAGCAAGAAGGGACGTTTACAACGTGGACAACTCACCACTCATTATTCTAGCCTCAGGTTCACCGCGTCGACGTGAGCTGTTATCCTTACTGGGTTTACCCTTTGAGGTCATTACCAGCGAAGCTGATGAGAGCACACCGCCGGATTGGACGCCGGAGAGAATCGTGCGCAGTCTAGCTTTGCGAAAAGCAGAAGCCGTAGTAGCTACAGCCGGAGAGCGTAACGCAGTCATTATAGGAAGCGACACAATTGTTGTACTAGATAATACTGTGCTAGGCAAACCGGTGGACAAGCTGGACAGCAAAGCGATGCTTACCAGACTTCAGGGCCGAACTCATAAGGTATACACGGGTGTAGCCTGCCTCGGACTCCCGAATGGGAAGACTATAGTGGAGCACCGTGTTACTTCCGTAACGATGAGGGCAATGACTGAAGAGGAAATTGCTGCTTATATAGCTACGGGAGAGCCCGCTGATAAGGCTGGCTCTTATGCGATACAAGGGCTTGGGTCCATTTTGGTGGAACGAATTGAAGGCTGTTATTTCAATGTAGTCGGATTGCCTTTGTCGCTTCTTGGCGAAATGCTATCCGAGTTCGGTATAACTGTATTGAGCCGGTAGGAAGCCTGGGGAAAGAGGGATAGGGATGGAGTCGCAACCAATTATGCTGCGGGACCTCCCCCATGAAGAACGACCTAGAGAGCGCATGATGCATTATGGGGCGGAATCATTAAGTCAAGCGGAGTTGTTAGCCATTCTGCTGCGTACGGGAACACGCCGCGAGTCGGCTATTCATATTGCACAGCAGATGCTGGGGAAGATCGGTGGCCTGCGTGGGCTAGTTGACCTTAGCATCGAAGAACTGACCAAAATCAACGGTATCGGTCCTGCCAAGGCCGTACAACTAAAAGCAGGCATCGAACTGGGAAGGCGCCTTGCGAATTCCAGGTTCAATATGCCGGTCATTATCCGCTGTCCTGGGGACGCTGCTGAGATTCTGACTGAGCAATTGCGTTATTTGCAAAAGGAGCATTTTGTCTGTCTGTTTCTGAACACGAAGAATCATGTGATTGGACAAGAAACATTGTCCATGGGCAGCCTGAATGCTTCGATCGTTCATCCTCGTGAGGTATTCAGAGCAGCTATAAAATGCAGTAGCGCCTCTATTATATGCGCGCATAATCATCCTAGTGGTGATCCAACACCTAGTCCAGAAGATATTTCCCTAACTGCTAGATTGCTTCAGGCAGGTGAGATTATCGGAATAGATGTGCTGGACCATCTAATTATCGGAGATAGCAGTTTCGTAAGCTTGAAAGAAAAAGGACATATGTAATATAAATGTAGATTTACTTAGGAAAAGGAGAAATTAGCATGTTGGGTGGTTTCACAAAAGATTTAGGAATTGACTTGGGGACAGCGAATACGCTTGTCTACGTACGCGGTAAGGGTGTTGTTGTAAGAGAGCCTTCCGTTGTAGCCATTAACACTGATACTAAGACGATTGAAGCTGTGGGTGAATCCGCCAAAAAAATGATCGGTCGTACACCTGGAAACATCCGTGCGATCCGTCCGATGAAAGATGGCGTTATCGCTGATTTTGATACAACGGCTACGATGATTAAATATTTTATTCGTCAAGCACAGAAACAGCGTTCTATGTTCCAGCGTCATCCTAATGTAATGGTCTGCGTGCCATCTGGCATTACTGCTGTAGAGCAACGTGCGGTAGAAGATGCTACCAAACAAGCTGGAGCTCGCGAAGCTTACATTATCGAAGAGCCTTTTGCTGCTGCTATCGGCGCGGATCTGCCAGTATGGGAGCCTACAGGTAGTATGGTTGTAGATATCGGTGGAGGTACAACTGAAGTTGCTGTAATTTCGCTCGGCGGTATTGTTACTAGCCGTTCAGTGCGTGTTGCAGGTGATGAGGCGGATGAGTCCATCATTCAATACATCAAACGTCAATACAATCTGATGATCGGTGAACGTACTTCGGAGCAGCTCAAAATGGATGTTGGCTCTGCCCTTCCTCTTGAAAAGGCTGAAACCATGGAAATTCGCGGCCGTGATCTCGTAACAGGTCTGCCAAAAACACTTACAATTACTTCTGATGAAATCTGTGAAGCTTTGTCTGACACAGTGAATGCTATTATTGAAGCTGTTAAAGTAACGTTGGAAAAATGTCCGCCAGAGCTTGCAGCAGATATTATGGATCGTGGAATTGTTTTGACAGGTGGGGGAGCTTTGCTTCGCAACTTGGATAAGCTGCTTGCACGTGAGACGGGAATGCCGGTTATTGTTGCTGAGAATCCACTGGACTGTGTAGCTATTGGAACCGGTAAGGCACTTGAGAACATTCATTTGTTCAAGAGCCGCAGCGGATCCAGTCTTCGTTCGAAGAGATAAGATGATGTTCTACCACTTGTGTAAGTCAACCCCTGTTATGGGAGAAATACTGTTGTTAGAGGGTGTTGAAACTGTTTAAACTCTTAAGCAATAAACGTCTGTTTATTCTGTTGATTACACTGGTGCTGTTCATTGTGGTAATGGGCTTCAGCTTGGCAACAAGGAAAGGCTTGTCCTGGCCGGAGAACTTTCTCAGAGATTCGACTGGTTTCGTGCAAAAAATGTTCTACAAGCCCGCTGGATATGTAGCGGGCTTGTTTGAAGATATTGGAAATCTGAGTGATCTTGCTAAAGAAAATGAACAGCTTAAAATTATGGCTGCCCAGTATGCACGTGATAAAGCCCAGTATAATTTTATTAAAGCACAGAATGAAGACTTGGAAAAAAAATGGCAATTCACTAAAGAACAGAAGAATTTGTATAAGTATGAATATCGTATTGCGCAAGTAATTAGCCAGACTACAGAACCAAGCAACAGCACCATTGTAATTGATTTAGGCTCCAAAGATGGTGTCAGACCTAATATGTCTGTTATTTCAACCGATGGTCTGGTAGGTGTTATCAGTCAAGTTAGCAATTTCACTTCTACTGTGAAACTGATGACCATGATGGACACTAATGATCCTAATTCCCAGCCGCCTATTGCGGCAACTGCCTTTAATAAAGAGGGTAAGTCCTTTGGGATGATTGAGAGTTATAATCCAGAGACGAACAGACTGCTGATGACCAAGATTCCACCGGGTGATCCTATTGCAGCGGAGGATACTATTCTGTCTTCCGGTATTGGAGGCTTGTATCCAAGGGGGTTGACAATAGGCACAGTTGAAAGCGTCGATGTTGGTGAATTTGGATTAACCTCCACAGCAGTGATAAAGCCTTCAGCAGAATTTCAGGACTGGAAGCATTTGATTGTTGTGTTTACGGAGGAGCGTGCTGAATAGTGAATATGCGCAGATCAGTTCTTATTCTGATACTGTTCCTCTTATTTATTGTGGAGGGAACCATCTTACCTTGGCTGATTCCAGATGTGTGGCAGATGCGAATCATTCCGAATTTGGTTTTTGTAGTGTTATTGTTCGTGACTATATATCATCATCGGCATACAGCACTTATATTGGGATTATGTTTTGGAATGCTGCATGATGTCGTTTTTTACGGCAGAATTCTTGGAGCACACTCTTTTGCGATGGGATTGTCGGCTTATTTAATCGGCCTTTTATTTCAGATTCCACGTGCTCCGCTGCCCCTTATGATGACTGTGGTTCTGCTTGGAAGTCTACTTGGGGATAGTATACTATTTGGTATCTATAGTGTATTTAATCTTAATCAAGAACCTTATAGCTGGGCGATTTTGAATCACATGCTGCCGACGATGCTTTTTCATTTTGCCATCGGGCTACTCTTCTACATACCGGTTCGGCGCCAGCTTGAGCTAATCAAGAAAGAAACGAATAAGGAAGAAGCGGCTTAAAGAGCTTCTATTTTCTTTCTATACAAAGCAGGAATTTAAGGGGCCCGGCACGAATGAATGAGGATAGGGGGCCAGGCATATGACAGTAAAATCCAAGCATGTAAGGATTAAGGGCATCAAGGATGGCCTGATATTCCTGCTAGACGACAAATGTCCCTTTGAAGATCTTCTGAGCGAGCTTCGCTATAAGCTGGAGCACAGCCATCAAAATATTTTAACTGGACCGATTGTACATGTGGACATAAAGCTGGGCAATCGTACCGTAACTGAGGAAGACAAGGAAGCTGTGCTGGAGATTCTTAAGGGACAGGGAAATCTGTTGATTCGATCTATAGAGGCGCTTCCAGCGCCCGGCAGTGAGGATAATGACGCATTGTTTCTGATGAGCGGAATTCTACGTTCCGGTCAGGTGCTGCACCATAACGGAAATCTTCTATATCTGGGGGATGTGAACCCTGGGGGGACCATAACCTGTTCAGGCGATATTTATATACTAGGTTCGCTAAGAGGGATGGCGCATGCTGGAGTAGACGGGAATGAGGAAGCGATTATAGCTGCTTCTTTAATGTCTCCAACGCAGCTGCGAATTGCCGATATTATTAGTCGTCCGCCCGATGAATGGGAAACCCGAGAAAGCAGTATGGAATTTGCATATTTAACAAACGGAGCTATGCAGATCGATAAGATTCATAATTTGGTCAAATTACGTCAGGATTTAAATGTGTTTAAAGGGGTGTAGCCTCCATGGGAGAAGCGATAGTCGTAACCTCGGGCAAAGGCGGAGTTGGCAAAACAACCACAACAGCCAACATTGGAACCGCACTTGCACTGCAGGGCAAAAAAGTATGTCTCGTCGATACCGACATTGGACTGCGTAATCTGGATGTAGTTATGGGGCTTGAGAATCGTATTATTTATGATCTTGTGGATGTAGCGGAAGGACGTTGCCGCCTTAATCAAGCGCTCGTTAAAGACAAGCGCTTTGATGAATTGTATATGCTGCCTGCAGCTCAAACAAAGGATAAAACGGCTGTCTCTCCTGAACAAGTAAGAGATATCATTCTTGAACTAAAGAAGGAATATGAGTATGTTCTGATCGATTGTCCGGCAGGAATCGAGCACGGCTTCCGCAATGCGATTGCCGGTGCGGATAAAGCGATTGTGGTTACCACACCAGAGCATGCCGCTGTACGGGATGCCGATCGTATAATCGGACTATTAGAACAGTCGAGTGTGGAATCGCCGAAATTGGTGGTAAACCGTATTCGCCCAGGTCTTGTGAAGTCTGGGGATATGCTTGATATTGAGGATATATTACAGGTGCTGAACATTGATCTTATCGGAATTGTTCCGGATGATGAATTAGTCATTAAAGCCGCAAATAACGGAGAACCTACAGTTATGAATCCCGATTCTTCAGCTGCTATTGCCTATCGCAATATTGCACGCCGAATTCTAGGTGATGCTGTACCCCTGATGCAGCTTGACCGGAAACCGGGAGCATTTAAGAAACTTAAGAAATTTTTCGGCATGGCTTAATTTTTACTAAGCAATCCTATGATAAGAAGCATACACGGGTCCCACCAGTAGAGAAATCTATGGTGGGGCTTATTTTTTTTGAATAAATATGAATGTATGGCATTTCCGGGATTTAAATGGTCTGTCTTGGAGGGGCTTGTTCTAAAGAGACTTCCGTGCTTCATAAAATGGAAGTAAAACAAGCCCGTCCGGAGGGATAAATATGGATCAGAAATCAGATATCAAGAATCGCCGCAAGGAGCGTATTCGTAGTTTATTGGAGGAACTCCCGGAAGTCTCAGCAGTCTCAGGAGTTTCGGAAGTCCCGGAACTAGAAATAGCGGAGGCTCCCCCTTTATTTATTATGCCGGATAAGAGTACGAGCTTTAAGGAATGGGGAACAGGATTTAAGAATGCCGATCAATCCTCTGTAGAGCCCGATCCAGAGGTGATGTGGAAAAAGAGTCGTGGAGGCTGGGAGGATAACGGCGGTGGAGGCTCAAATTTTACTGCCGGTTTTATTCGGCGCTTTGTTGCTAGTGTTCTTGTGTTTGGAGCAGTGTGGGGGATTTTTGCGGTACATCAGCCATGGTCCTATAAGATGCAAGCTTTTATTAGTGATGCGTTAAGCAATGACATGGATTTCACGGCTGTGAGAGTCTGGTATGAGGAGAACTTTAACGGAGCTCCAGCGTTCATTCCGATATTTGGGGATAAAGATGAGCCTGCTCAAAAAGTGGCCGCTCATCATCAACTCACTGCTCCGATAGCTGGGAGCATTGTCCAGCCTTTTGCATCTACGCTAAAAGGGGTGGAAATTATGCCTCAAATCGATTCAACCTTAAATGTGACGGTGAAAAGTATAGACATGGGACGTATTCTCTCCATCTCTAAAGAGCTGGAAGGGGGCATTCGAATTGCTGTTCAGCATTCAGGCGGTGTCACTGCAGAATACGGACATTTGAGCGGCACCAAGCTGGAGGTTGATGACTGGGTGCAGAGCGGGGATTCACTCGGTTGGATGATGGAGAAGGACGTATCCTCAGCTTCAACACTATTTTTCGCAGTGATAAAAGACAAGACTTATATTGATCCTACAGAAGTGGTATCGTTTGATTAGGATCTTTGGTATCGAACTGTCACTACATCCACTGTTCGTGATCATTATGTTATTCTCCGTGGTCACGGGACAATTTCTAGAGCTGCTCACCTTATTTACGATTGTCTTCATTCATGAAATGGGACATGTCGTTGCGGCTCTTTTGGCTGGTGTTACAGTTAAGTCGGTTCAGCTTCTTCCGTTTGGCGGAGTGGCTGTTATTGAAGATCATGGGCGGCTTACAGCCAGTCGTGAGATCGGAATAGCCCTCGCCGGTCCACTGCAAAATGGAATTATGATCGTTATTGCTTTTGGACTTCAACAAGCCGGTTATGGCAATCAGGAATTTCTGACCTATTTTATTCATGCCAATGCCATTATTGGGCTTTTTAATCTAGTGCCAGTGCTGCCGCTTGACGGAGGTAAAGTGCTTCAGGCCACTATTAGTTTAGTACTTCCTTATTACTACACTTTGTTATGGACTGGACGGGTGAGTGTAGCCGCAAGTGTCCTTGTGATTATATATGCGCTGCTGCCTCTTGGAGCGGGTGGAGGCCTTAGGCTGAATATGGTCATGATCGGAGCTTTTCTGCTGTATTCGAATTTCACCGACCATCGTAATTTACCGTACCGGTTTGTTGCTTTTTTGATGAATCGGGAGGCTGTTTATGAGTATCATTTGCGAACAGGAAGCGTAGCTCGTCCAATAGTTGCATTATCTGCGAAACCTTTAGATGATATATTGCGTCTATTTAAACGTAATCAATATCATTTTATCTATGTGTTAAACGGTAAAGGAAATGTTGTTGCTGTTGTGCCGGAACAGCGCTTAATATCAACCTACTTCGGAATATAGTGTATTTATGCAGAGAATGTGAAGGAATGAACGAACGAAACCAGAGGTGAAGCCATGAAACAGATGATCGTTCACTGCACGCAGCACATTACCCGAATGGCTCTTCTGGAAAACGGAAGGCTGGTGGAGTACGCGGCTGAACGCGATCAGCAGCAAGGGTTGGTCGGCAGTTATTACAAGGGCCGTGTGATTAACGTACTTCCAGGTATGCAGGCTGCTTTTGTTGATATCGGACAGAAGAAGAATGCTTTTTTATATGTTGATGATGTATTGCATCCTAATTTGGATAAACAGCCTGATGTGAAGCCCTCTATCGAGACGCTTTTGCAGCCGGGACAGGATATTGTTGTTCAAGTGCGGAAAGAGCCGAGCGGCGGAAAAGGCGCGCGTGTAACGACTCATTATACGTTGCCCGGGCGCTGGATGGTGTACATGCCCTTTGCAGAATACGTCGGTGTCTCCAAAAAAATAAGCCGAGATGCAGAGCGCAGTCGTCTCAAAGGAATCGGAGAACGTCTGCGAATGAAAGAAGAAGGGCTTATTATGCGGACGGTTTCTCAGGACGAGCCACATGAAGCTGTGGAGGGTGATCTTTCTTTTTTGCGTGCCCAATGGGAGAATATTACACGTAAGGCACAAACGGTAGAGGCTCCCGCTTTACTACATCGTGATCTTAGTATTGTCCAACGCTTTATAAGAGATGCCTTTAATCCGCAACGGGATCAGTTGATTATTGATTCATCTGCCGCAGCTAGAGAAGCAACAGCCTTTCTGGACGACATGGCTCCTGAAGGGTACAAGCCAGTCTGTCTTTATAATGGAGCGGAGTCTATTTTCGCTGCTTATGGTATTCAGGATCAATTGCTCAAGAGCTTCAGCCGCAAAATCACGCTGGAGGGCGGAGCAACAATGATCTGGGATGAGACAGAGGCGTTAACCGTAATTGATGTCAACACCGCTCAATACATTGGCGGAGCATCGCTTGAAGAAACGGTTACTAATACGAATTTGCTCGCAGCTGAGGAGATCGGTCGTTTGATCCGGTTACGCGATACTGGTGGAATCATTATTGTCGATTTTATTGATATGGAACAAGAGCTTCACCGCAAGATGGTCACAGAACGATTAGAGAAAGTGATCTGCAAGGATCGCACCAAAACACATATTTTGGGGTGGACAAGACTCGGGCTGCTCGAGATGACCAGAAAGAAGGCAAGGCATGATTCAGCCAGCTTTGCGCCTGTGATTTGCCAGTGCTGCGGGGGAACCGGAAAAGTTGGAGAATGGCTGGAATGAGTTGACGATAAGTCATAAGTATGATACTATCTTCAAGTATGTGTTTGATGCAGTTGATCCTGCACATGCTGTAACCGCTCCGATCGGGTACATAAGCGCAGTTCCTACGGGAATTCTGCCACCTAGACTAGGCGAGTCTGAGACATGAGGAGGTGCAAGTAAAATGTATGCAATTATCGAAACTGGTGGTAAACAATACAAAGTCCAAGAGGGCGACGTTTTGTTCATTGAAAAGTTGGAAGCTGAAGACGGCGCAAGTGTAACTTTTGACCGTGTATTGGCTGTTTCTAATGATGGTGGTCTGACTGCAGGAACTCCGCTAGTAAGCGGCGCGTCTGTAACAGCTAAAGTCGAGAAACATGGTAAAGGCGCTAAGGTTGTAGTTTACAAATACAAACCTAAGAAGAACTACCACAAGAAACAAGGTCATCGTCAACCGTACACGAAAGTAACTATCGAGAAGATTCAAGCGTAAGAAGGTGCGTTAATGATTAGCGTGCGGATTACACGATTATCGGATCTAGGAACTATCGTTGGCTTTGAGGTTAAGGGGCATGCGGGTTATGCGAAGCGTGGCGAAGATATCGTATGTGCCGGGGTATCCGCTGTAACAGTTGGAACCGTCAATTCGATTGAGACCTTGACCGGAATCTCCATGGATACATCCATGAAGAACGGATTCTTAAGTGGAACATTAAGTTCTGTTGAAGATTTCGATACTTCCGCGAAGGTACAATTGCTGCTTGAATCCATGGTCGTGATGCTGAATGATATCGCAGAATCATACGGGAAGTATATTCAAATACAGCAAGTAAATATTTAAAGAAGGAGGTTGACAACATGTTGAAATTGAATCTTCAATTGTTCGCATCGAAAAAAGGTGTAGGTTCCACAAAAAACGGACGGGATTCCCATTCCAAACGTCTTGGCGTGAAACGTGCTGACGGTCAAGCAGTAACCGGCGGTAACATCTTGGTTCGTCAACGCGGAACAAAAATTCACCCAGGAACTAACGTAGGCATCGGTAAAGATGATACTTTGTTCGCAATGGTGGATGGCGTAGTGAAGTTCGAACGTTGGGGCCGCGATCGCAAAAAAGTGAGCGTGTACCCAGTTGATGTCGCTCCGGTAGCAGCGGCACTGGAAGCGTAAGCTTACGGACCATATGAGCAAGTAGAAGCCTCCGGCATGAGTGCCGGAGGCTTTTTTGTAGAATATTCATAATTATTTGTGTTGCAAAGTTGGAATGGTTAGATAGATGTGAAATTCTCGTTATTATCTCTGGTGAACTACAGTGAACGCGTGTGTTATACTAGGAAATGGTAAATGATACTAACAAAACAAATTATCTAAACGAAGTCATGAATTTTGCGAACTGAGGGACGGGGAGAAAGAATGAAATCCTGGAAAAGTGCAATCTGGGCAGTCATGTTATCCGTAATGCTTCCTTTAGGTCTTTTGTATTGGCATACTTCTCTTCTGACGTGTCTATTACTCGGAGTCTGGGTAGTGGCAATCGTTGCTTTCAGTTTTATCTGGAGCCAGCGTCATTATGAACGGGAGCTGCGTATACAAGAGAACACTCTGCAACAGGCGGCGATTCGGACACTGAATCATCATCGACATGATTGGATGAACGATTTGCAGATTCTATACGGATATATTCAGCTTGGAAAGCCTAATAAATCCGTGGAGTGTGTGGAAAGAATAAAGGAACGCATAGCACTTGATAGTCGTATCGCTAAGTTGGGCATTCCTTCATTGGTTTTCTATATCCAATCCTTCCGAACTAACAGGTCTAGTCTGGAATTGGAAGTTCAGGTGGAGGAAGGGTTGCAGCTAGAGGACAAGCTAAATCCAGAAGCAGGAGATGAGCTGACTTCAGTGATTATGCAGACCATACGGGCTTATCAGTACAACGGGCTGGCTCCTCAGGGGGAGACGCGCAAGCTGCGCCTTGGCTTTTTTCAGGATGGAGGAGACATTCTTATCTCCTTCGAAGGCGAGGGGGAGCATGGCAATCCCGAGCTGCTCAAAGGGCAAATTTATAATATAGTACAAGGAAAAATCATGAAAGCAGAGCAGTTTAAGCCTAGCAGGGCTTATGTAGAGCTGCGATTACCGCTTGAAATGTGAGGAAGGTGAACATTTATGTTCGTAGATAAAGCTAAGATTTATGTTAAAGGCGGTGACGGCGGGGATGGTCTCGTTGCGTTTCGCCGGGAGAAATATGTACCGGAGGGTGGTCCTGCCGGTGGTGACGGAGGCCGTGGAGGCGACGTTATTTTCCGTGTAGATGAGGGACTGCGCACGTTGATGGACTTCCGTTATCAGCGCCACTTCAAAGCTGACAAAGGGATTAAAGGACGGAACAAAAGCCAACATGGAGCGAATGCGGATCATATGATCGTTCGTATTCCGCCAGGAACCATTCTGATTGACGATGATACGCAAGAGATCATTGCCGATATGACGCGTCATGGACAACAGGTTGTAGTTGCACGTGGAGGCCGTGGAGGCCGGGGTAACACCCGTTTTGCCACAGCTAATAATACTGCACCAGAGCTTGCGGAGAACGGTGAAGAAGGCCAAGAGCGTTATGTTGTTATGGAACTTAAGGTAATGGCTGATGTAGGGCTTGTAGGCTTCCCGAGTGTGGGTAAATCTACGTTGCTGTCGGTTGTGTCCGCAGCTCAGCCCAAAATCGGAGCTTACCATTTCACAACAATTACACCGAATTTAGGGGTAGTGGATGTTGGGGATGGCCGAAGCTTTGTGATGGCGGATCTGCCTGGATTAATCGAGGGAGCTAGTGAAGGCATAGGTCTGGGTCACGAATTCCTGCGTCACGTTGAACGCACGCGTATCATCATTCATGTAGTTGATATGTCTGGCTCTGAGGGCCGTGATCCCTTTGAGGATTGGGTTCTAATTAATGATGAGCTGAAGCAGTACAATGCTAGTCTAATCGATCGTCCGCAGATTGTGGCGGCGAATAAGATGGATATGCCTGAATCAGAAGAGAATCTTATTTCTTTCCGCGAACGCGTAGCTGAGGTGCGGCCGGATTTAGAAATCATGCCAATTTCATCCCTTACCCGTCAGGGTGTTCAGGAGCTCCTATATCGTGCAACGGATATTCTCGACAGCATTCCGGTTGCGCCGGTGGTTGAGGAAGTTGCTGAAACTACTGAACGTAAGGTGTATAAGCTGGAAGCAGAAGAGGATAATTCCTTTACTATTACACGGGATAACGAGGCGTTTGTGGTCACAAGCCCACGTATCGAACGTATGCTGAAGCGCATGCAGCTTAGCACACATGATGCGATTCTCAAGCTGGCACGGACTTTGCGTCATATGGGTGTAGATGCAGAGCTTCGTAAACGCGGTGCTGTAGAAGGAACGATTGTCCGTATCGCTGATTTCGAATTCGAATTCGTTGAGAACAGCAGCTACTATTAATATTTAGCTGACTATGAAGCGCCAACTATGGTTTTCCTGTAAAGGGATAGCATAGTTGGCGCTTTTTTTGTGAGGAGATCAGTAATTTTTTTCAATAAAAGAACCCAAAACACGATATATATCGTATACAATAAATATCGAAATACACTAATTCCCATTTGGGAGCGTACACGTTATTTATATATAAGATAATGAAAGAAGGAATAGCAGATGGCAATTATAGAAGTGGTGAAGTATGACGGTCCTCCAGGTATATTTGCATGGAAATACCCTAACCAGGAGCTGGGGACATGGACACAACTAATCGTTAATGAATCCCAGGAAGCAATTCTATTCAAGGGCGGACAAGCGCTTGATTCTTTTACAGCTGGGCGGCACACGCTAAGCACCGCTAATATACCTATTTTATCCAATATCGTTAATCTTCCTTTTGGTGGAAAATCACCATTTACGGCTGAAGTATGGTATGTGAATAAGACGAATTCGATGAATGTCAAATGGGGAACAAGCTCACCTTTACAGCTTCAGGATCCCAAATACAAAATTATGATTTCTGTTCGTTCTTTTGGGCAGTTTGGTGTAAAAATCGATGATCCGCGAAAATTCTTGCTGAAGCTCGTAGGGACACTCCCGCAGTTTGATCATGAAACGCTTATCAGTTATTTCCGCGGACTGCTGATGTCGAATATAAATGAACTTATTTCTTCTTACCTTGTGCACAAGCAAATCAGCATACTGGAGATTAATGCTTATGTTGCAGAGATCTCCAAACATATTCAGGGCCGACTAGCCTCGGCTTTCTTGGATAATGGCATTGAGCTGAATAATTTTTATATTGATTCGATCAATATTCCAGAGGATGATCCGGCAACGATTCGTTTGAAGGAAGCTTTGGCTAAAAAAGCGGAAATGGATATCATGGGCTTCACCTATCAGCAGGAGCGTGGTTTTGACACGATGGAAGAAGCGGCAGGTAATCCCGGCAATCTTGGAGTGGGCATGATGAACACCGGGATGGGGCTTGGACTTGGAATGGGATTTGCTGGACCCGCTATGGATATGGTGAACCGTATGACTAGAGGGATGAACTTGGATTCAGGGACTACAGTTATACGTCAAGAGCAGCGTTCCTGCTCTAAGTGTGGAGTTATGAATCCAGTAGAGGGACGGTTCTGCAGCGGTTGTGGGCAGGCGCTTGGAGGCAACCCGCAAGGTTCTCCCTCTGCGAACAAGATCAAATGTTTTGAATGCGGGCATGAACTAAATGCAGGAGCTAAGTTCTGTCCAGGTTGCGGGAATCCTTATCGTCCTTGCCCATCCTGTAAAGCAGATAATCCTGAGGGAGCGGCTTCTTGTGTCTCCTGTGGAAAAGAAATGCCTAAAGCTTGCGGTAAATGTGGGACTATGGTAGCGCCAGGGGTGAAATTCTGTCCTCATTGTGGAGACAGCATGGTGATTAAATGCAGCGGCTGTGGACATGAGCTGAAAGCTGGACAAAAATTCTGTGCAGAGTGCGGAACAAAAGCAGGCTAAGGAGGACCTAATGAACAAAAGCAGGAGATATATATACATTATTACCATCATTTATGCGGTAGCTATAGTACTGACAGTGTTCTCGTTTATTGGATTAGGTTTCTCCGACTCACTGTTTCGGTTCATAATTTCTTTATCCGCGGTTCTGTTAGCAGAAAGTGTAATCTATGGCTATTGTATTTTTTGGCTCCGAACTGCAAGTAGCATTCAGCAGACTCCGCCTGTTCTTATCAGCGGCGCAATCATTACGGGAATCTATGCAGCCATCGTATTTGTATCGGCCTTACTCTTCGATTGGCTGCTGGAGTTACCCGCCTTGTGGTACGCAGCCGAACAATTGCTGATTCTTGTGTTAGGAGCGATCACTTTGGCCGCGATAGGGCTTTACGGGTGGAATGCTGGGGCAGGGGAACAGCAAGCCAAAAGGTCTTTACAAAAGTTTCGGCGGTATCAGAACGAATTAACTGAAATGAGTGAGCTGGCTAGTAGCTGGAAGAATTCCGAATCCGAGCAGCTAGTGAACGTGTTAGATATGTTGGAGGAAAAATTTAAGTACAGTGATCCGATATCAGAACCGTCTTTATATGCTACAGAGGATATTCTGCAGCAGCAGATTTCTCTGTTACATGATCACGTGAAGCTACTGCTGGCGACCCAAGAGCCACATGAGGGCTGGCAGGTAGAAGTAAATGAGATGTCAGAGAGTATAAAGTCTACACTTCAGCGGCGTAACCGTGAATTAGCGGCACTTAAATAGGAGGAGTTTACTACATGAACAGTTTGAACCTACAAGAGCCGTCACCGCTCCCGGGAGGAAATGCAACCGTTCCCCGGCTTAAATACGAACGTACCGGGTTTGATTATGTTATTCTCGCGGCTGCTTATCTGCTGATGCCAGTTGGACTTGTGCTTGCCTTGTTACGTTTGATGACAACGCATTACAAAAATTACCGCAGACCGACTAACCTCAATCTGCTGATGCATGTATTTATTGGTGGGTTTGTTGAACTTTCTATTGCCATGTTTTCTAGTGCGCTCAATGGGGAATTTGGAACTTCTGAATTAGTATCAACGCTTATTTTAATTGCAATCATGTTTTTGACTCCAGCTTTTATACTGGCCAGTGTGACAGCGAAAGCTAAATATACCCTTTCTAAGCTTAACACTTCTTATATAGAGCTGATTCAAAATAAGAATATCCGGCATATTGGCAGTATATCTGAACGAATAGGCCAAAGTGAAAGTGATGTACGGAGAGATGTCCAGTATCTGAAGGATAAAGGACTGCTTGATATTGATGTCGCATTATCCGAAGGGCGCCAGACGCCAGAACCATCAGCAGCTAATCAAGGTTACCCTGAAAGTACTTCGGGCTTTGGAGGAACGGGGAGAACCCAAGCATCGGGGCAGCAAATACCTGCGCAGCCTCAGTCTCCGCCGCAACTGCCTAAGTCTATCCGTTGTCCGGGGTGCGGAGCCCAGAATACTGTGCTCCCAAGCCAATCTAAAAGCTGTGATTACTGTGGAACGAAGATCCCGTACAATTAATGCCGTCAACCAACAGATTAGCTGCATCGCATATAGGATTACATAAATAAGGGGATTAAAGACAAAATGAGTGGATTGGATATACGCAGACAGCCGCCGACATCGGGAAAACCTGTGTACAAGCATGAATATGAGCGGACGGCGTTTGATTATACGACTATTGTGTTTGCGTATGTATTTGCTCCGGTTGGCTTTATATTGGCTGCCATTCGGTTATTATCTACACATTCCAAGAGACAGCGCAAAGCAAGCAATATTAACCTGTTTTATCATGCGTGTATGGGTGCCTTTGTAGAATTGGCGATCTATTTCATTATTAGCAAGCTACTCGGTCAAATCGATTATGTCGCACTCTTGATCAGGCTGGTGATTATCTACGCATTGTTTAGGATTCCCGCCATCAAATTATCCGTTAGGGCCGTAGGATGGAGAGAGGGATTCACCTATCTTTGCAATGACTATATCGCATTGGTTCTTGTGGACGGCATAAGGCATATCGGCAGCCTATCCGATATCCGCGGATTCAGTGAAGAGAATGTCCGCGAGGTTTTGGAATATTTAAAAGATCAGGGAGTGCTTTCTCCAGATATTGTTTATTATGAAGGACGTGTAGACAATCCATTTGTGAAATTGCCGCCGAAGCTTATTTATTCCAAACGGGCACAAGCACTGGTGCGTGCGCCTGAGAATAACCTTCGCTACCGTAACAAACGAGACCAGACAGTGTTTGATCGAATCATCATGGCGATTGCCTATTTGTTTGCTCCGCTTGGGTTTGTACTTGCGATGCTTCGTTTTGTAAGCACTCATTATAAGAATGAGCGGAAATCATTTAACTACAAATTGCTCTATCATGTATGTATGGGAGCTTTTATGGAACTTGCTGTCCTCTTCGCCGTGGGGACCTACAAAGGGGATTTTAAGTGGTACACTTTATTGATCATTCTGGTGGTCCTCTACGTGATCTTTATAATTCCGGCAGACAGCTTTGCAGGGAGGGCTACCTTCGCAACAGAAAACTTTGATTTTCTGTGCAAGAAGTATCTCATGCTGATCGTAGTGGATGATGTTAGGCATATTGGTAATTTAGCTGATATCACGAAACAAAGTGAAGATGATGTACGTAGAGACCTACGGTATTTGGTGAGATGGGGGTTACTTGCTTCTGATCTTGTCTATTATGAAGGACGTGTTAAGCTCTTAGATAAACAACCGCCCAATCTTGTACATCCTGACCGGGCACAGCCCTCCGCGGCAACAGAGAACCAGCCATCATCTGGACGGCAGTCATTGCCGGAGAATAGGCCTAAGCCACCTGTCCAACTGCCGAAATCCATCGTTTGTCCGAGTTGCGGTGCTAAGAGTAGAGTACTTCCAGGGCAGGATAAAATCTGTGACTATTGCGGGACGACGATTCCATACAGTTAGTGTACATACGATTGCCTTCTGCCCCCGGGAATCCGGGGGTTTTACTACACCTAACTACCCGGCCTTGGAGCATCCAGATAAAGTTATTGCATTTTACAAGCCTTTTCCGATATAATGTCCACTAAGAAAACACAAAAGTCTTTGAGGTGAGGACGTTCGTGAGAGAACGCTATTATTTGGTCCGGGAGGACATATTGCCTGATGCTGTACTTAAGACTATGCAGGTTAAACAATTGCTTGAGGCCGGGGATGCGAAGACCGTAAATGAAGGTGTAGAGCAGGTGGGATTAAGCCGAAGCGCTTTTTATAAATACAAGGATGGAATTCACTTGATCCATCAGCTCGAACGAGAGCGGATCGTTACGATTTCCATGGATTTGGAGCACGAATCTGGAATGCTTTCCAAGGTACTAGGCTCTGTAGCAGGACATGGGGCTAATGTGTTGACGATTCACCAGAGTATTCCGCTGCAAGGCCGGGCAAATGTGGTGATCTCCGTAGAAATTTCACACTTAAATGAGGAGCTCGGAGAGATGCTGGATAGTCTGAAAGAGATTCCAGGAGTGAAGCGTGCTTTAATCGTTGGACAGGGATAGGAACTATATTCGTAAACTTTTAGGAGGAGACAGATGAAGCCGGTTAAAGTGGGGTTGCTGGGCCTGGGAACAGTAGGCACAGGTGTAGTTCGTATCGTGGAAGGGAATCAAGAGGATTTAAGCAGCCAGGTAGGCTCTTCAATTGTCATTGAACGTATAGCTGTGAATAATTCTAATAAACCACGCGAAATCGAGGTTGATCCTGCTAAAATAACGACAGATCCATGGGATGTGATTCGTGATCCTGAAATTGATGTCATCGTTGAAGTTATGGGGGGAATCGCGGGAACCAAAGAATATATTCTTGAAGCTTTGGAACGCGGTAAACATGTCGTAACTGCGAACAAGGATTTGATGGCGCTGCACGGCTCGGAGATTCTTGCTAAGGCGCAGGAGAAGCAATGTGATGTCTTTTATGAGGCTAGCGTAGCAGGAGGCATTCCGATTATCCGCACACTTATCGAGGGCTTTTCCTCAGATAAGATTATGAAGATTATAGGTATCGTGAATGGAACGACTAATTACATACTAACCAAAATGAGCCAAGAAGGCGCATCCTATAATGATGTGTTAAAAGAAGCGCAGGATCTGGGATACGCAGAGTCTGATCCAACCTCGGATGTGGAAGGCCTGGACGCTGCCCGCAAAATGGCGATTCTCGGAACCTTAGGTTTCCGTACTAATGTGGAGCTGCATGATGTAAGTGTGAGTGGGATTTCTCAGGTGAGTAAGGCGGATATCGCCTTTGCGAAACGTCTCGGATATGAAATTAAGCTGTTAGGCATCGCTGAACGTCAGGATGAAGAATTCAGCATCAGTGTTCAGCCAACCTTGATTCGGGCTAGTCATCCCTTGGCTTCCGTCAATGGCGTGTTCAACGCAGTTTACGTATACGGGGAAGCAGTGGGAGAGACCATGTTCTACGGTGCGGGTGCGGGCGCAATGCCAACTGCAACCTCAGTGGTAGCTGATTTGGTAGCTGTCATTAAGAACCTTAAACTAGGTGTGAATGGATTGAAGCAAAAAGTACCTTACAAGCAGAAAAAGCTTAAGAGTGATGAAGCTATTTTTTATAAAAACTTTTTGCTTCTGCATGTTGATGATAAAGCAGGGGTATTGGCTAAGATTACTCAAGTGTTTGCCGAATATGATGTAAGTTTGGATTCAGTAGTTCAGCAAGCCAATCCCAATAATCCTGATGCGGAGATCATTATTGTCACTCATAACGCTAGTAAAGCAAGCATGAACAAAGTGCTGCGCCATTTCGAGGAGCTGAAAGTCATCCGCCGGATTAAGAGCCATTATCGTGTGGAAGGTTAACCAAGCCACTGAACTAATACTTTCATATTTCAAAACATAGTAAGGAGATTGTACCTGTTATGAGTATTTACGGAAGAGCTAGGGTTAAAGTGCCTGCTAGTACTGCCAATCTTGGTCCGGGCTTCGATACTCTGGGTATGGCTTTGCCGCTATATGCCTGGATTGAGATGGAGGAAGCAGAGGAGACTGTTTTTCATCTATATGGTGATGAGATGAATGGAGTGGCTCAGGATAAGAGCAATTTACTCTATAAGGTCGCTCAAATGGTATTTGCAGAGGCAGGCGTTACGGTGCCTGAATTATCGATAACCATGTACTCGGAGATTCCGCTTACGCGTGGACTCGGCAGCAGTGCCTCAGCTATTATTGGCGGAATGGCCGCAGCGAACACAATGATTGGCTCTCCGCTGGATAATGCTAAGCTGTTTGATATGGCTACCCAGCTTGAGAAACATCCCGATAATGTGGGTGCCTCCTTGTTTGGCGGCATTATTACTGCCGTGTGGGATGGTGAACATGCGGATTATGTTCGGCTAGAACCACCACAAAATCTTGAGGTGCTGGTGGTTATTCCTGAATTTGAACTGGAAACCACAAAAGCGCGGGGATTGCTTCCAACAGAAATCTCAGTTAGTGATGCTGTGTACAACATCAGCAGAACCTCTCTATTGACGGCTTCGCTGGCATCAGGCCGGCTTGACCTGCTTAGCAGAGCGATGCAGGATCGCCTGCATCAGCCGTATCGTGCACCGCTTATACCGGGCATGGAGAAGCTGCTCGCAGAAGCTCCTGAACACGGTGCTTTAGGGATCGCACTTAGCGGTGCTGGACCGACTCTGCTATGTTTAGTGGATCGCCAAGAGACCCGTAAGAGTGAGCTTGAGGCCTTCTTGAAGAATACGATGCAGGAACATGGCATTTCCGCTCGGACCTGCTGGTTAACACCTTGTGCTTCTGGAGTTACTACAGAGCTGTTCGAAATAAACGAGATGCAAAACGTATCATTTTTGGATATGATAAAAGGAGTACGGTCATGAAATCAATAGCGGTATTGCCGCAGGGCTCGGTATCCCACGAAGCGCTGCTGCATTTGTTTAACGGTGAACCTGTAAAGCTTGTGCATCACAAGTTAATTTCCGATGTATTTCTCTCTACGGCGAATGGTACCACCGATTACAGCGTGATTCCGATTGAAAATACCATTGAAGGCTCAGTTAGTCTTCACATCGATTGGCTCATCAATGAAGTGGATCTGCCAATGCAGACGGAATGGATTTTTCCATCGATACAGAATCTTATCGGTAACCCAAGGGAATTCACAGATACAGACGGCAACAAGGATTTCACCAAGATGGTAAAAATCCTTTCGCACCCCGTAGCAATGGCGCAATGTATGCAATTTGTTCGTAAGCATGCCCCTTGGGCTGAACTGGAGTCGGTTGGAAGTACCTCTGAAGCTGTGGAAATCGTCAAAAACAATCCCGGCAAGGGCTGGGCTGCTATCGGTACCGCTCTTGGCGCCGCTACTCATGGGCTGGAGATTGTAGATCGGCAAATTACAGATCACAACAACAATTACACACGGTTTGTCCTGGTTGGTCCACAGAAGATAGATCTTCCGCGGAGCAGCACAGGAGTAAAGACGAGTGTTCTAGTAACGCTGCCAGAGGATTTTCCAGGTGCCTTGCATCAGGTGCTTGCTGCTTTTTCCTGGCGGAAACTGAATTTATCGCGTATTGAATCACGACCAACGAAGAAGAAGCTGGGTACTTATTATTTTTATATTGATGTGCTGGAACCGATAGAATCTGTTCTGCTGCCAGGGGCTATTGAAGAAATTAGTGCTTTAGGCTGTCAGGTAAGGATTCTGGGCTCGTATCCCACATACACCTATGAGGAAGAGAAAGCGGAGGTGCAGTAAATTCATGGCTGAGCAATGGATCTATTTGGATGGACAACACGTAACGAAGGAAAATGCAAAGGTATCCGTTTTTGATCACGGTTTTTTGTATGGAGACGGTATTTTTGAAGGTATCCGTATCTATAACGGCAATATTTTTAAATGTAAAGAGCATTTGGACAGACTGTATGATTCGGCAAAATCGATCATGCTGGACATTCCGCTAACGTATGATGAGATGCTGGAGGCTATGGCTGAAACGATTCGTCTTAATGACATGCGGAACGGTTATATTCGACTGATCGTCTCCCGGGGACCAGGGAACTTAGGTCTTGATCCACGCCGTTGTCCAAAAGCTAGTGTAATTATTATCGTTGAACAACTGGCTATTTACCCAGAACAAGCGTATTTGAACGGACTTCGTGCAGTTTCTGTGTCCCAACGCCGTAATATTCCGGATGCACTCAATCCAAAGATCAAATCGCTTAATTACCTAAACAATATCCTAGTAAAAATCCAATCCAACTTGGCAGAAGCCGACGAAGCCATCATGATGAACGCTCAAGGTTATGTTACTGAGGGATCGGGCGATAACATTTTCATCATCAAAAATGGTGTAGTTTTCACTCCTCCATGTTACTTGGGAGCCCTTGAAGGAATTACCCGTCTGGCGATCATTGAGCTCTGCGAGAAATTAGGTATTAAACTGAAAGAAGAACCGTTCACAATGCATGATGTTTATATAGCGGACGAGGTGTTCTTCACTGGCACAGCTGCTGAGGTTATTGCTGCACGTGAAATTGACGGCCGGATCATTGGTGAAGGACAAGCGGGTCCAATCACTTTGAAGCTGCTCGAAGAGTTCCGTAATGTGGTTGATAAAGATGGCTATAAGGTTTGGGAATAAAGACTAATCATACAACGTAAATAGCATTGAATACGCATCAGAAGTCCTTTTATGCATACATGCAGAAGAAAACGGGAGTCTCCGGTTAATCTTTTCATGGATCATGAAAGGATTTTTTTTATTTCGGGGATGTCATTCGCCCATGGGCTGCATAAGATGTAGTAACGAAGGAGGCGGCTGTACCGCATATAACTTTGTAAGAGAGCAATGTTCCATGAAAAGGGTGTTTGCTTTCGAAGTCAGTTTTGCTGTGTAGCTGTAAAGAAAGCAATACTCCACAAAACTTTTAGGAGGTTAATGCTACGTGAAAATACACATTGTCAAACAAGGCGATAGTTTGTATGCATTATCGCAAAAGTACGGAGTGCCGTTACAAAAAATTATTGAAGCAAACCCGCAGATCAGTAATCCGAATGTGTTAGCGGTTGGAGACAAAGTAAAAATACCTACGGCCCCTGTATCCGTACCGGAGAACAGTGAAGTTTACTACAAGCACACCGTTAAACAAGGAGATACCTTGTGGAAATTATCTAAAGCCTGGGGAATTCCTTTGAAGGATATGGTTGAGGCCAATCCCCAACTAAAGAATCCAAATGTACTTATGTTAGGGGAAGTAGTTAATATTCCTAAAAAAGTATCCAATACCTCACCGACACAGCCTGGGTATACACCGTCTAACGCGTCAGAGAAAACGCAGGTGGGTGGCAAGGAATATACAGGTCCCAAAGAACAGCCTGCTGCTGAAGTAGTGCCTGCACCTAAACCAGAAACTAAACCAGAAGTAAAACCAGAGACCAAGCCAGAAGCTAAACCTGCACCTAAACCAGTGACAAATATCTCACCTGAATCCAATTCTGCACCACACCCATCGCTAAACATCGCCCCTATTAATACACAAAATATTGCACCCAATCCTGCGCCTAATATGCAAATGGAAGTTGCTCCAGTGCAAGAAATTGAAATGCAGAGTTTATTTGTTCAGATTACGGTTCCAAATCAAGAACCGATTGCTCAACAAGAAGCACCTAAAGCTGAGAAGAAAGCAGACAATGATTGCACATGGGATAATTCCAACGGATACCCGGGCCTGGGAGGAAATCCTTATCTCTATGATTCATATCAAAATAGCCCTAATATGAACATGAACTGGGCACCAAGTTATGTTCAGCCAATGGCTTATGCACCAGAATGTATTTCACCATGTTATTTTTCGGGCAATATGTATTCTAATATGAGTCCAGAACAGTGGAATCCCAATGCCGCGCCAAACATAAGCCCAGAGCAATGGAATCCCAATGCCGCGCCAAACATAAGCCCAGAGCAATGGAATCCCAATGCTGCGCCAAACATAAGCCCAGAGCAATGGAATCCCAATGCAGCGCCTAACGTGAGCCCAGAACAATGGAATCCCAATGCCGCGCCAAACATAAGCCCAGAGCAATGGAATCCCAATGCTGCCCCTAATATGAGTCCAGGACAGTGGAATCCGATGGAGGCTAATGTTGCTGGCATGAATGTTGGCGGGGATTTCTCCCCGTATGCTGTTCCTCAATATGGAGGACAGACGCCGAACCTTCCTTGGCCAACTTGTGGGTGCGGAGGCGTGCATATTCAACCAGTGCAAACTTATTCATATGACATGCCTGTATATAACACCTATCCTGAATATGGGAATCCAAACGCTTTTTCCGCATATGGAGCAGGAATGCCTAATCAGGGAATGGTACCTACTTCTACGCTTGGAGCATTTGGTGGACCGGATAACTCTAATATTCCATCCAATCCGCAGTATCCAGGGATAGGTAATTATTCGCAGCATAATCGGGTGCCGGAAATTCAAGAACCTGAAGCGTTCGTGCAGGAATCTCCCGAAACGGCTAGAACAGAGACTGATGAGTCAACTTCTAACGCTTCTCTCAAGAATAAGGGGAATGTAGCAAAGGAAACAGCAACAGGCAAAAAAGCAAAGACCTCAGGTCAACCTAGTAGCAAGAAAAGCAAAACTGCTACGAAATCTCAAGGTTCAGCAGCGAGTACTAAAAAACGTAGAAATCCTTGGATTTCAAACTAATAAATTTATATATTAAGCCGTTGTTTGACTTACGTGTAGATTCTGTATCCTTAGAATCTACACGTTTTTTTATAGGTAAATAGGGATAAAAGATGTTAAATAAAGTGGGGCAAAAGCACTTATTTATAAAATATAAATTTTTAAGTATTGTTTTTATATAGGGATATATGGTACATTATAAATCCAGTCGCAAAGAGGAACTATAAAGCTTTCGGTTGGTGAATGTTAATCTGAATTAGATTGCAAAGAACTTTGAAAAAAAAGAGTTGCAATAAATCAGAAAGCATGATATATTATAAGAGTTGCTGCTGAGACATTAAACGGCGCCAACGAGAACTTGATCTTTGAAAACTGAACAACGAGTGAGTAGGAAATCACGTAAGTGAAATCCAAAATTAGAGAATTAATTTTCTCGTCAGATGTTTCAAAATGAGCATATCGCTCTTTTCAATACTAATTGGAGAGTTTGATCCTGGCTCAGGACGAACGCTGGCGGCGTGCCTAATACATGCAAGTCGAGCGGAGTTATTTTGAAAGCTTGCTTTCAAAATAACTTAGCGGCGGACGGGTGAGTAACACGTAGGCAACCTGCCCTTCAGACTGGGATAACTACCGGAAACGGTAGCTAATACCGGATAATTTCTTTTTTCTCCTGAGAGAAGAATGAAAGACGGAGCAATCTGTCACTGAGGGATGGGCCTGCGGCGCATTAGCTAGTTGGTGGGGTAACGGCCCACCAAGGCGACGATGCGTAGCCGACCTGAGAGGGTGAACGGCCACACTGGGACTGAGACACGGCCCAGACTCCTACGGGAGGCAGCAGTAGGGAATCTTCCGCAATGGGCGAAAGCCTGACGGAGCAACGCCGCGTGAGTGATGAAGGTTTTCGGATCGTAAAGCTCTGTTGCCAGGGAAGAACGTCCGGTAGAGTAACTGCTACCGGAGTGACGGTACCTGAGAAGAAAGCCCCGGCTAACTACGTGCCAGCAGCCGCGGTAATACGTAGGGGGCAAGCGTTGTCCGGAATTATTGGGCGTAAAGCGCGCGCAGGCGGCTATTTAAGTCTGGTGTTTAAACCTTGGGCTCAACCTGAGGTCGCACTGGAAACTGGGTGGCTTGAGTACAGAAGAGGAAAGTGGAATTCCACGTGTAGCGGTGAAATGCGTAGATATGTGGAGGAACACCAGTGGCGAAGGCGACTTTCTGGGCTGTAACTGACGCTGAGGCGCGAAAGCGTGGGGAGCAAACAGGATTAGATACCCTGGTAGTCCACGCCGTAAACGATGAGTGCTAGGTGTTAGGGGTTTCGATACCCTTGGTGCCGAAGTTAACACAGTAAGCACTCCGCCTGGGGAGTACGGTCGCAAGACTGAAACTCAAAGGAATTGACGGGGACCCGCACAAGCAGTGGAGTATGTGGTTTAATTCGAAGCAACGCGAAGAACCTTACCAGGTCTTGACATCCCTCTGAATCTGCTAGAGATAGCAGCGGCCTTCGGGACAGAGGAGACAGGTGGTGCATGGTTGTCGTCAGCTCGTGTCGTGAGATGTTGGGTTAAGTCCCGCAACGAGCGCAACCCTTAACTTTAGTTGCCAGCAGGTAATGCTGGGCACTCTAGAGTGACTGCCGGTGACAAACCGGAGGAAGGTGGGGATGACGTCAAATCATCATGCCCCTTATGACCTGGGCTACACACGTACTACAATGGCCGGTACAACGGGAAGCGAAGCCGCGAGGTGGAGCCAATCCCATCAAAGCCGGTCTCAGTTCGGATTGCAGGCTGCAACTCGCCTGCATGAAGTCGGAATTGCTAGTAATCGCGGATCAGCATGCCGCGGTGAATACGTTCCCGGGTCTTGTACACACCGCCCGTCACACCACGAGAGTTTACAACACCCGAAGTCGGTGGGGTAACCCGCAAGGGAGCCAGCCGCCGAAGGTGGGGTAGATGATTGGGGTGAAGTCGTAACAAGGTAGCCGTATCGGAAGGTGCGGCTGGATCACCTCCTTTCTATGGAGAATCGTTCTCTGCAATGAGGACATTCAAATCGGAAGTTTAACTTCCAAAACTCAGGTTTAGGCCTGTTACTCACTCGTTGCTCAGTTTTGAGAGTTTAAGCTCTCAAGTAAGACTTGATCCTTGAAAACTGGATACCGAAACGAATTTGCGTTTTAGAACATCTTTTAGCAACTTGTGCAAACAAGTAAATGTTATTAGTGAGATTTTTCTTCGGAAGAATCAAGGTTAAGCTAATAAGAGCACACGGAGGATGCCTAGGCGCCAGGAGCCGACGAAGGACGTGGCGAACAACGAAACTGCCTCGGGGAGCTGTAAGCAAGCTTTGATCCGGGGGTGTCCGAATGGGGAAACCCAGCTGTGGTAATTCGCAGTTACTCATTTCTGAATACATAGGAAATGTAGAGGCAGACCAGGGGAACTGAAACATCTAAGTACCCTGAGGAAGAGAAAACAATAGTGATTCCGTCAGTAGCGGCGAGCGAACGCGGAACAGCCTAAACCTAAGAGCTTGCTCTTAGGGGTTGTGGGACGTCTCACATGGAGTTACAAAGGAATATGGTAGGTGAAGAGGTCTGGAAAGGCCCGCGATAGAGGTAAAAGCCCTGTAACCTAAACTGTGTTCTCTCCGAGACGGATCCCGAGTAGTGCGGGGCACGTGAAACCCCGTATGAATCCAGCAGGACCATCTGCTAAGGCTAAATACTACCTGGCGACCGATAGTGAAACAGTACCGTGAGGGAAAGGTGAAAAGCACCCCGGAAGGGGAGTGAAATAGAACCTGAAACCGTGTGCTTACAAAAAGTCAGAGCCCTATTAATGGGTGATGGCGTGCCTTTTGTAGAATGAACCGGCGAGTTACGTTTAACATGCAAGGTTAAGCCGAGAAGGTGGAGCCGCAGCGAAAGCGAGTCTGAATAGGGCGAATTAGTATGTGGACGTAGACCCGAAACCGTGTGATCTACCCCTGTCCAGGGTGAAGGTGCGGTAACACGCACTGGAGGCCCGAACCCACGTACGTTGAAAAGTGCGGGGATGAGGTGGGGGTAGCGGAGAAATTCCAATCGAACTCGGAGATAGCTGGTTCTCCCCGAAATAGCTTTAGGGCTAGCCTCGGTATAAGAGTAGTGGAGGTAGAGCACTGATTGGGTGCGGGGTCCGCAAGGATTACCAAGCTCAGTCAAACTCCGAATGCCATATACTTATTGCCGGGAGTCAGACAGTGAGTGCTAAGATCCATTGTCAAAAGGGAAACAGCCCAGACCATCAGCTAAGGTCCCCAAGTGTGTGTTAAGTGGGAAAGGATGTGGAGTTGCACAGACAACCAGGATGTTGGCTTAGAAGCAGCCACCATTGAAAGAGTGCGTAATAGCTCACTGGTCGAGTGACTCTGCGCCGAAAATGTAACGGGGCTAAACACACCACCGAAGCTATGGCTAGATACGTATGTATCTGGGGTAGGGGAGCGTTGTGTAGGGGTTGAAGGTGTACTGAAAAGAGCGCTGGACACTACACAAGTGAGAATGCCGGTATGAGTAACGAAAAGATCAGTGAGAATCTGATCCGCCGAAAGCCCAAGGTTTCCTGAGGAAGGCTCGTCCGCTCAGGGTAAGTCGGGACCTAAGGCGAGGCCGAAAGGCGTAGTCGAAGGACAACAGTTTGAAATTACTGTACCACCGTAATCCGCTATGAGCGATGGGGTGACGCAGGAGGGTAGTGACGCGGACTGATGGATGTCCGTCTAAGCAGTGAGGCTGATGTGTAGGCAAATCCGCACATCATTAAGGCTGGGCTGTGATGGGGAGCGAAAATTGTAGTAGCGAAGGTCATGATCTCACACTGCCAAGAAAAGCCTCTAGCCAGGAGAAGGTGCCCGTACCGCAAACCGACACAGGTAGGCGAGAAGAGAATTCTAAGGCGCGCGGAAGAACTCTCGTTAAGGAACTCGGCAAAATGACCCCGTAACTTCGGGAGAAGGGGTGCCCCGGTAGTGTGAATAGCACGAGGGGGCCGCAGTGAAAAGGCCCAAGCGACTGTTTAGCAAAAACACAGGTCTGTGCGAAGCCGCAAGGCGAAGTATACGGGCTGACGCCTGCCCGGTGCTGGAAGGTTAAGGGGAGTGGTTAGGGGTAACCCGAAGCTATGAACCGAAGCCCCAGTAAACGGCGGCCGTAACTATAACGGTCCTAAGGTAGCGAAATTCCTTGTCAGGTAAATTCTGACCCGCACGAATGGCGTAACGACTTGGGCGCTGTCTCAACGAGAGATCCGGTGAAATTTTAATACCTGTGAAGATGCAGGTTACCCGCGACAAGACGGAAAGACCCCATGGAGCTTTACTGCAGCTTGATATTGAATTTGGGTACGATCTGTACAGGATAGGTGGGAGCCGTAGAAATCGGAGCGCAAGCTTCGGTGGAGGCGCCGTTGGGATACCACCCTGATCGTATCTAGGTTCTAACCTAGTACCCTTACCGGGTACGGGGACCGTGTCAGGCGGGCAGTTTGACTGGGGCGGTCGCCTCCTAAAGAGTAACGGAGGCGTTCCAAGGTTCCCTCAGAATGGTTGGAAATCATTCGCAGAGTGCAAAGGCATAAGGGAGCTTGACTGCGAGACCTACAAGTCGAGCAGGGACGAAAGTCGGACTTAGTGATCCGGTGGTACCGCATGGAAGGGCCATCGCTCAACGGATAAAAGCTACCCTGGGGATAACAGGCTTATCTCCCCCAAGAGTCCACATCGACGGGGAGGTTTGGCACCTCGATGTCGGCTCATCGCATCCTGGGGCTGAAGTAGGTCCCAAGGGTTGGGCTGTTCGCCCATTAAAGCGGTACGCGAGCTGGGTTCAGAACGTCGTGAGACAGTTCGGTCCCTATCTGTCGTGGGCGCAGGAAATTTGAGAGGAGCTGTCCTTAGTACGAGAGGACCGGGATGGACGTACCGCTGGTGCACCAGTTGTTCCGCCAGGAGCATGGCTGGGTAGCTACGTACGGACGGGATAAGCGCTGAAAGCATCTAAGCGTGAAGCCCCCCTCAAGATGAGATTTCCCAATTAGTAAGACCCCTTGAAGACGACGAGGTAGATAGGTTGGAGGTGGAAGTGCAGTAATGCATGGAGCTGACCAATACTAATCGGTCGAGGGCTTATCCTATACGTAGAATGCAGATTTGTTTCGGATTCAGTTTTCAGGCATCAAGCTCAGATTTATATAGTCCAAGTGACTGTATGATGATGAATTTGTTTTCAGCATTTGGCGATGCTGAGACCTGAATAATGCATTTGTACCGCAAATGCCCGTTTGGTGGCGATAGCGGAGGGGTTCCACGCGTACCCATCCCGAACACGACCGTTAAGCCCTCCAGCGCCGATGGTACTTGGACCGAAGGGTCCTGGGAGAGTAGGACGTTGCCAAGCACGCAAGACCACTGTTGAGTAATCGACAGTGGTTTTTTTGTTGTACGATATTTAGCAGCTTATTATAAGGATAGGCAATCACTGTGAAGTGGATTTTGAATGAAAATTAGTTCATGGAGGCAAATGATCATGATTATATGGATCAATGGTGCTTTTGGTTCAGGGAAGACACAAACCGCATATGAAATGTATAGAAGAAAAACATAGCTAGCGAATATAATGGAATAATTATCGTGCCTATGACCATAATGAATCTAGATTATTGCAGTGAAATCATCGGCAAGTTCATTGATGGAGGTATAGAGCTTTATCTTTTTAGTTTGTGTGCCTGCCGAGAGACCTTGCTTAAGAGATTAAGCGTTAGAGTGAAGGAAAAGACCCTTGGGCTGCTCAGCAGATCGACAGGTGCATCAGAGGGCTTGTCACGAGGTATTTAAGCAGCATTTAGACACGAATGATAGAACTATAGGTGAAATCGTTGAGATAATATCTCAAAAGCTTCATATCAATCTATTACCTAGGGAAGAGTAAAAAGAAAAATAATTAGTTTAGGTATTGCTATACTTAATAATACATGATATAATCTTTTTTGTTGTCAAAACAATTTGTTTTTAAAACGGCCCGTTGGTCAAGGGGTTAAGACACCTCCCTTTCACGGAGGTAACATGGGTTCGAATCCCATACGGGTCACCACTTCTTCTTGAAACAGCATCAGACTTCTAGAAAAAATGGTTGCATTACAGATTTGATTATGTTATGATAATTAAGTTGCTTCTTTACATGGAGGCTTAGCTCAGCTGGGAGAGCATCTGCCTTACAAGCAGAGGGTCGGGGGTTCGATCCCCTCAGCCTCCACCATAACACATCCCCAAAAGTGAAGTTAATGCTTCACTAAGGATTCCGGATACTTTCCGAGGAATCCAAGGGAATTAATACTTTTTTACTGACGCGGGGTGGAGCAGCCCGGTAGCTCGTCGGGCTCATAACCCGAAGGTCGCAGGTTCAAATCCTGCCCCCGCAACCAATTTTCATTAAGCAATTATTCTTCTGGAACCGTGGTGTAGTTGGCCTAACATGCCTGCCTGTCACGCAGGAGACCGCGGGTTCGAATCCCGTCGGTTCCGCCATTTTCTTGCTTTATGAGCCATTAGCTCAGTTGGTAGAGCACCTGACTTTTAATCAGGGTGTCGAAGGTTCGAGTCCTTCATGGCTCACTTCTTTAGTGAGTCGGACATCAATACATACCGTGTGCGGACGTGGCTCAGCGGTAGAGCATCGCCTTGCCAAGGCGAGGGTCGCGGGTTCGATTCCCGTCGTCCGCTCCATATAAATTTTGCGCCCTTAGCTCAGCTGGATAGAGCGTTTGACTACGAATCAAAAGGCCGGGAGTTCGAATCTCTCAGGGCGCGCCATATTTTAACTTAATACTTTGCCGGTGTGGCGGAATGGCAGACGCGCTCGACTCAAAATCGAGAGGGAAACCGTGGAGGTTCGAGTCCTCTCACCGGTACCAACTAAATCAACTCAAAGTTCATTAGATACTATATCTGATGAACTTTTTTGTTTGTTTTTTTACAATTCCGTTCATGCCTGTGCCGGAAAACTTTTGATACATCCTTCAAGTATGAATAAGAAATTGGACTTAGTTGTACCCAGAAAGATTAATGTAAGAGGATATGTGAATGAGATAGAGGCATTCCTGAGGAAGCTCCACTTCGAAAGCTATAAGCAATCATGATACTAAACAGCGATTGACAAAATAGAGGAACTACCTAATACTAATTGATAATCATTATCATTTATTGTGAAATATAATTAATTCAAATAGATTGTGGAGCAGATCGGAGTGTATGGCAAAGATGAAGCTGGAAGATCATATTTTCGCATGGAATTATGCCGCTGTTAAAGTACTTGATATTCGACATGCTGTGATGAAGCCTGGGGACAAGCTGCAAGGCTATGTATTACCAGCATGTGGATTTATCTACTGTGTGCGGGGTACGGCCAGCTTGAATCTCAACGGCATAGATTACGACGCAGACCGTCACTTTATTGTGCATGGTGGCAAGGGCATGAGACTAAGTATAGAGACAGGGAAGTTGTTTGAATACTATTTATTATTCTATAGAGCCTCCTTGCCAGGAAGAAAGGATTTAGCAAGACTTTTAGAACGCAGCAATCCATTTCGGATGCAGTATAGCTTCGAGTCTTTGGAGCCATTACCACTGCACTATCAACTAATGGCAATGGAACAACTTTGGGCACAAGGAAGCCAATTGGAAAGAATTCAAGTTAAAGGCTTGTTCTATCAGTTTATACATGAATTATTAAAGCAGTTTACAAAGGATGGAATTAACCTCAGGCAACCGGATGTCATTGGGCAGGTTGTCCGTTATATTGAGGAGCATTATCGTCATAATTTATCACTAGAATCTATAGCGGAGCAATTTAATTACAGCCCTCGTCATTTATCAACCCGCTTTAAAGGGGAGACAGGGTTTAGCTTGATTGAATATTTGATACGGTTCCGGCTTAAACATGCAGAAGAGCTATTACGATGTACCGATGCTCCACTTCGCGATATTGCAGAAGAAGTTGGATATAACGATGTATATTACTTCAGTCGCATGTTCAGTAAATACAATGGTCAATCTCCCATCCGGTTCCGCAAGGAAAGCAGGCAGGTGAGCTCATCGGACAATCGTCCATTTACCACCGCCAAATTCTCCATTGGCGAGCACATATCCTCCCGATATAATGTTATTGAGTATGATAATCATTATCATTACTATTATCAAAATGAAATAACCGGAGGGTCTTCACCTATGAGATTAACAAAGACGTCAAGTTTTATTGTAGCGATGTTGCTTAGCTTTACCTTGCTATTAAGTGCATGTGGATCTGCAAGTGTTGGTTCTAATGCCACAAATTCTAATGGATCCAAAGCTTCTGAAGTTACATCATCACCAGCAAATAATTCAACTGCAATTGACAATGCCAATAAGGAGGCTCAGACAAGAACTATCTCTACAATAAAGGGAGACATTGTTGTTCCAGCTAATCCAAAGAGGGTTGTCGTGTTATACCTTCAAGGGGATCTTGTGGCCCTCGGCATTAAGCCAGTAGGGACTTCGAGTGTCTTTGAAGGAGCGGCCTTTGCAGAAGAGCTGGGGGGGATTGAAGATCTAGGTTCATGGTATGAGCCTAATCCAGAGGCTATTATGGCAGTAAAGCCGGACTTGATCATAGCTGCTTCTGAAGAAACTTACGAAATCCTTAAGGATATTGCACCGACCGTTCCAATTCCTTATGAAAAAATGGCGACGGATGAACGTGTAATGAAGATTGGCGAGGTATTTGGCAAGGAGCAGGAGGCACAAGCTCTATTAGATAATTTCCACGAGAAGTTGGAGAAGAGCAAGCAGCAGCTTGATGAACTTGGAATTTTGGATAAGACAGTAACCATTATCGAAGGCGGCAAAAAAGAGATGGCGGTGATCGATAGCAAGCTTTATGGAAGGGGCTCTCAGATCATTTATGAATATTTAGGGCTAAAAGCACCAGAGATTCTTCAGAAAAAGATTGATGGCAGAGAGAAGGCTACTGGAGGGTTTGTTTCCTTAGAGGTGTTACCTGAGTATATAGGAGACTTCGTGTTCCGCTCTGTATGGGATGGGGCTGATGATTTGTCAGACAATCCAATTTGGAACAGCATTCCAGCAATCAAAGAAGGTAGATTGATCGAAATTGGGTTTGATTTTTCATATTATTCCGATATCTACTCTCTTGATAAGCAGCTAGATTTTGTAGTTGAGAAGCTAGTGTCAGCGTATGAAAAAAAATAGAAAGCTAGATGATAGAACAACCGTTATCCCTGATTTAAGAGGGAAATCGTATTTCGGTCTGTTTCTACTCCTAGGGATACTGCTGCTGCTGCTTTCAGTAGCAGCTTCTATCTCATTTGGCTCTGCTTCTATGAGCCTGAAGATGGCATGGACAGCGATTTTTAATTTTGATCCTGAACTGACCGAGCATCAGATTATTCATGCCCTTCGTATTCCGCGTACAGCAGCTGATATTATTGCAGGTATGTGTCTCGCGGTAGCAGGAGCGGTTATGCAGGGCTATACGCGAAATCCCTTAGCAGATTCCGGATTAATGGGAGTAAATGCAGGAGCAGCACTTGCAATGGCCGTTACACTGGTTTTTCTTCCAGGACAACTGCAGACAACAACCTTGCTGGTTAGCTTTATTGGCGCAGGACTTGGAGCAGGATTAACGTATCTTGCCGCTTCATTGAATCGTTCAGGAATGACACCTCAACGACTGGTGCTAGCTGGAATATCAATTACAATGCTATTTGGAGCTGTGGGGTCATTTATCTCATTAAACTATGGAATTGGTCGTGCCCTTGCTTATTGGACTTCGGGTAGTGTGGCTGGAGCAACATGGGTGGAAATTAGGCTAGTTATACCTTGGTTCTTAGGTGGACTGGCTTTGTCACTATTCATTGCACGCTCTATCACTGTTTTAAACTTGGGGGAAGAGATTGCGAAAGGCTTCGGGCAACGGATCGTTCTCGTTAAGATGATAGCTACGCTTGCGGTCCTTTTACTAGCGGGTGTAGCTGTTGCACTTGTAGGGCCAATCGGCTTTGTAGGGTTGATTATTCCGCATATTATGCGTTTTTTTGTAGGGGTAGATTATCGTTATATTATTCCGGCATCAGCCATTTACGGCGGCGCACTTATGGTTGTAGCGGATATCGCAGGAAGGCTGATTAATCGTCCGGCAGAGACAGCACTGGGCATTATTTTTGCAATGATTGGTGTTCCTTTCTTCTTGCTAATTGCGAGCAAAGAGAGGAGAGCCTTCAAATGAATGTTGTTAAATCGCATAAGGCTACAATATGGATTCTATCTCTTTTAATACTGCTTATTGCAGGAGCTATTCTTAGTCTTAATATGGGAAAGGTGTCCCTCAATCCACTTGAAGTATTTCAAGTATTGCTTGGACAAGGTCCAGAGGAGCATAATCTCGTTGTTTATAAGTTTCGTCTTCCTCGGATCGTATTAGCGATACTTGTTGGATTTGGGATGGCACTGGCAGGTGCAGTTATGCAGGCTTTGCTGCGCAATGATCTGGCTGATCCCGGCATGCTTGGTATTAGCTCAGGTTCAGGTCTTATGGTGTTGCTGATTATCTCAACGGTAAGCATTCAAGGCGCCGCTATAACATTATTACTGCCATCTATGGCATTCTTAGGTGGTCTGCTGGCAGCAGCTCTGATCTATGTTCTAGCCTATAGAAAACGTCGTATGATTTCTTCTACACGACTTGTCTTGACTGGTGTTGCAATCAATATGGGGTTTAGTGCGCTGTCGCTATTCCTGACTTTAAAGCTTGATGACCAGAAGTATGAGTTTGCGCAGCGTTGGCAAGCAGGATATTTATGGGGGGACAAGTGGTCTTATATCAGCTTGTTGGCACCTTGGGTATTGCTGCTATTCGCATATATTCTTTCTAATTTCAGGACATTGAACGTCTTGGTGCTAGGCAACGAAATTTCGATAGGATTAGGAGTCGCTGTAAAGAAGAAATTTTTGCGCTTGGCGATTGCGGCTGTAGGCATAGCTTCTGGCTGTGTAGCGCTCGGGGGCTCGATCTTCTTTATTGGATTGATTAGTCCGCATGTGGCTCGCAAGCTGGTAGGTCACGACTACAAAGTGCTTCTACCTACTTCAGCGCTTATTGGTGCGCTATTGCTGCTTGTAGCGGATACGATTGCTCGAACGGTCAGCTTTAAGTCAGATATTCCCGCAGGAATTATTGTAACAATGCTGAGTGTGCCTTATTTTCTATATCTATTAATGCGTTCAAAATAAATATCGATAGGTTCGATCCTCTCACCGTATACTAAAAAGGTCTATAAGATTGCTTAATAAGCGATTTTATAGACCTTTTTCATTTTCAGAGCTTATTGAATTTCTAATAGGAGCATTAGATTTTCCTCTACTACTACTTCTGAATTACCCTATTTCCAAAGTTCTAGTATATACCGTTAGCTTCGCATTCGATGATATAGAGAAACAGAAGGACAGATCACTTGCATTTCATTTACACAGTTGTATAATAGAAACGGTTATACAACTGTCTGATCAGTCGATTGATTCATGAATAATGAAATTAAGAAGCTACCTGATGCAGATTTAGAAATATCTGATCTCTATGGTTTAGCAAAAACTATTCGCAAAATGGAAATATTAGATATGGAGGGGAATTTCCATGAAAGAGCGGTTTATATCTATTCTTAATACGAAGAAAAAACGAAACGGCATCACTCTATTTTATACCGTCCTGCTCTTGATCGGGGTAATCAGCGTGTTGACGGCGTGCACTAATATAAAAGGCAGCGAATTCATCAAACCCGGCACGATTTATTCCATTGGCTTTGAGGGGGAGCAAGTTGTTGTTAATGATGCTGGCAATTCGTACTCCATAGATGCAGAGGGGAACGTTTCTGTTTCATATCGGAATGGAGATGTTAAAGCAAATGTGCCATTAAAATTGGATACGACCGGAGGGGTTCTGGGAATGGGGCAAGAGAACACCGGTTATTTTATATCCGAGGATAAAACAGCTATTGTTTATGGTTTTGCAGATGGAAAATCATTGCCGCTGCATGTTTTAATCAGTAATGATAAGGGACAGACATGGAATGACTATCCTATTCCTGGAGCAATGGGATATGAAACAAAATTTATCGGTTTCACGAATAAAAATGATGGTTGGCTGGTCAGTGGTGCTTCACAAGGAGTTGGGAGTGCGCTGAATTACGTATATCAAACCTCTGACGGAGGTAAGACGTGGAAAGAGATAGGCAATCCAAATGATATTTATTCGGAACATTTGACCGGCGTGGGGTTTTCTAGTTCGGATATCGGGTTTTTAGGGTACAGATATTATATGGATGAGGGTCCTGTAATTTATTGGACCAAAGATCAGGGGCAAACTTGGGAAAGGCTTGCTGTATCGCTTCCAGAAAAGTTTGATAAATATAAAAAAAATCCCCTTTCTCCTATCTTTAATAGAAAGGAAGGACTGTTCCCTATCTCGTTAATTGATCAAGATACCGGTGTGGCAGGAACTATATATCTTACCAGTAAAGATGAAGGAATCACTTGGGTTTATGATGAAGCTTATGATAAGCTTCTAAATCCTTTTTTTACAGGGGACCATAAAAAGAACAATTTCGACTTGAAATAGATTATTGTTATATGAAATATCTACTAAACCATTACTATCCTCTACGACCTTCTGGATACTTTTCAAGCCTATACCATGACCGGATTTATTAGTTTTTGTGGAGCAGATGTCGCCAAAACGATTCGTATGAATTTCATTCACATAAGGATTCTGAATCCGGATGAACAAGCTTTCATTAAGATAATGCATATGTATGGTTATATAGCACTCTTCATTTCTTTTATCGCAACAAGCTTCAATGGCATTGTCCAGTGCATTTCCTAAAATCACACTGATAACTGTGGTGTCGAGCGTCAGCTGTGCAGGGATGTTCAAGTCTAACTTGAAGGGGATCTGATGCTTCTCAGCGACCTGCTGCTTGTAGTTGATAATGGAATCAATAATCGTATTCCCGCTATTGCTGACGCCTATTGGATTGTCTATTTGCCCCAGTAAGTTGTCCAACTCATTTAGATTGGCAGCTTCACCGGATTGTACCTTTGCGCGTAAACCTATGAGAATATTTTTAATATCATGCTGGAACTTAAAAGATTCTTCCTGTACTTCTTTTGTCAAAAGATATTGATTTACATAGTAAGCATTTTGTTGCTCAAGTAAATAACTTTGGTTCTGCGCAGATTGGATAACTAACATACGGTCACATAAGATAAATATCAATAAATTTATAATGAGTAGTCCTGTGGATAGGATTGGAACAAGGGTAGGGAAGGACTGCATATAAAGGCTGGATGCGAAGCTGTAGATCCCTAGTGTGCTTATAGAAGGGCAAATAAATAATAGAACCCAATACCATTTAGATAACCCGCCATTTCCAAAGGCTTTAGCTACGCGCACGGATACAAAAGCTAATATAAACATCAGCAGCTTGGAAAGAAACTGGTTCAGAATATATCCCTTTGTCGAGTAAAATAGGGGCAGTGATAACTCACTAAGCGTAATAAGCGCAACCAGAAAAAGAGCGGCAACGATCCGCCATTTGATATTTCCATTGTAAAAAAAAGATAAGAGAGCAATCAGGCCAATATTGAGAGTGAGTAGGATTGAGCCTGGCAGTGAGCTATAGTGCAGAAAGACAATACAGAGGAAATATAGGGAGTACACGATAACAAGATTGGCTTTGGTGGTAAGTCGGCTAACGAAACAATGGCTGTAGAAGTAATGAATGATGATAGGTAAAAGTGGAAGCGTTACTAGATAGAATAACTCCTCCAGAAAGATATTATCCAACAAGACTCCCCCTGAATTTCAGATATTTTTTCTTGAAATCGGCACTGTATTTTGCACTAATGGGTAAGGCTTCGCCATTAAGGAGAATTACTCCCTGGTTGCTGATTTCTTTAATAAAGTAAAAGTTAACGATGTATGATTGATGGATTCGGACAAAATCGCTCACAGGAAGCTTCTGCTCTTCCTCGTTTAGTGTACTGTAGTAGTCGAGTTGATCCTTGCAGGAATAAAGAATAATTCTCCGCCGGTTGCTTTCCAGATAGATGATATTTCGATAGGGGATTAGAATTTCTTTTCCTTTTTGCTGTAGTGATAAGAAGTTTTTTTTGCCTTGCTGCAGCTTGCGAATTACTTTTTCAATCGTAGAAATCAGTTTTTGCTTAAATATCTCTGAATCGATAGGTTTCTTTATAAATCCCGAGGGCTGAACATCGAAGAGTTGCAGATGATATTCATCATGACTAGAGACATAGATAAGCTGCACTAGATCATTTTCATCATTTCCCCGCAGCACATACCCAGCTTTTATTCCATCCATATCCGCCATTTCAATGTCCATAAAAATAATATCAAACGAGCAGGCTTCTTGAATGGCCTTAGTGAAGCTTTCTCCGGAATAAAAGATCGACACCTCTATTTTCCTTGTGAAATTCCTTTGAGTCTCCAGAATAAGTCTCTCTATTAATTCAGTAGTGGGAAAGTCATCATCACAGACAGCAATACGTATCACTTTATCATTCCTTTCGACAAGAATTGTCCAAAATATCCGGGAATTTGTCGACCATATAAGTCACATTATACAAATCCTTCTTAATAATTACATTAACTAACTTGATTGTTACAGTTTGAATGTAGTGTCCATGACAACATGTTAGGATGTGGAAAAGTGAAAAGAGGAGTGTTTGATTTGACTCAAACGATCTTTGAGGCCAGAGGTTTATGCAAACAATACGGAGAGTCTTTTGCGCTTCAGGATGTCTATATGACGATTGGGGTAGGAGATATTTATGGGTTTGTTGGCGAAAATGGGGCAGGTAAAACTACATTAATGAAAATAATAGGCGGATTGGTACATCCGACACATGGCGAAATCTCTCTTTTTGAAAAAAAGGAAAAAAAAGCTGTTCACGAGGCGAGGCGAAAGGTTGGATTTCTAATTGAAAGGCCAGCGCTTTATCCTAATCTAAATGCGAAGCAAAATCTTACGTTTTATTGCCGTGCGTTTGGAATTAAGGATAAGAGCAGAATTGCGGAAGTATTGCAGGCAGTTTCTCTGGCAGATGCCGGTTCTAAGCTAACCTCAGAATACTCCCTTGGGATGAAACAACGTTTAGGTCTGGCTATTGCTCTACTTAACGATCCCAAATTTCTGGTATTGGACGAGCCTATTAATGGTCTTGATCCGTCAGGCATTGTAGAAGTGCGAAAGATCCTGGAGAAGCTATCCAAAGAGCAAGGAGTGACTATACTAATATCCAGTCATATTTTAAGTGAGTTGCAGCTACTTGCGACCCAATACGGTTTTATTCATAAAGGAAGGTTAATCAAAGAAGCTTCTGCGGAGGAACTCTTACATACGGCGGAAACAAAGATCTGTATTCGAACGGCTGATCCCGCAGCGACACTTCAGATTTTGAAAAGTGAACTCCAACTAGAAACCATTACGATCAGCGAAGCTGGAGAAATTCAAATTCCTAAAGAGAGTACAAATCTGGAAGAGCTGATGTCTTTTTTTCTAAAGCGGGGCATCCATATTGAAGGGATTAACCTGTCGGCACCAAATCTTGAGAACTATTATATGGATCTAATTGCTGGAGGTAACGAATGAGGAATTTTCTTAAGGCTGAAGCTTATTATGTAACCAAGGATCCCATGTTCAAGGGGATAAGTCTTCTTTTGCTGTTTGGAAGCGCCTTATTACTGGTTTGGATGGGGGTACAAGTAGGATTTGATATAGACGGTCCTTTAGAGCCTTTAATTACTAGCATTCAGTTATCTTTTTTTCTGTATTTCATTATTCCGATTTACGTTTGTTTTTTTGCTACCGAGGGATTTGAGTATGGGTCGGTTCAAACCATTATCGCTTCGGGTCAGAGCAGGTCATTATATTTACTGGGAAAATATCTGACCGAATTAAAAGTTGTATTATGGTGGGTAATTCAATTTTTTGGTCTTTTTTATGTATTGTATATGCTGGCAGCGCTTGTTACGGGTTCCCATATCGGAAATGAAAGCTTAGAGGGGAAGTTTATCGTTGCTATGGGGGCTATTGGATTCAATATTTTGTATCTCGCAGCTTATTCCGCTGTCGTGCTGTTGTTAGGAGTATTGATGAAAAAATCGGCTACCGCTGTTATTGCCACGTTTGTTTTTGTATTTGGCGATTTTCTGCTCAGTGGTTATCTGAAAGACTCTTCGTATGTATATCTGAGAGTGATTTCTGAAAATACGCTAACGACGCAAATTTTTAAATTCTCTGCTGTAAATTCACATGAAATATATACCCTAAACGAGGGTGTTCGTATGATCCTAATCCCTGTTGTAATCATAGGAGTTTGCTTGAGCGTTGCTTTAATTTCTTTTGAAAAGAGAGATGTGCATCTATAGAGAGGAAGGATGTATTATGAAAAAGGATAACAAAAGAACAACTATGATCTTAAGTATTTCGGTAGTAGTTATTATTTTTTGTGTTCTTTTTGTGAGTATACGAATATCTTGACGCTGTCTATCTAGTTTTACTAGAACGTGAGGATTGAATCGCTCTCTGGTAAAAAAGCCACGGCGTACGTTAATAACGTACCTCGTGGCTTTAGGTGTTTATGGAAGGACATTGCCGGCAGCACGGTAGATTTCATACCATTCTTGCCGAGTGAGAGTAATATTGGAAGCTTTGGCAATATCACGCAAGCGCTGCGTATTAGTTGTGCCAACGACAGGCTGCATATTTGCCGGATGTCTGAGAATCCATGCGATGGCAATCGCTGTATTGGTTACGTCTTTTTCAGCTGCTAAGCGGTTAATGACCTCGTTCAATTCAGGGAACTTATCGTTATCTAAGAATACGCCTTCAAAGAAGCCATATTGGAAAGGCGACCAAGGCTGAATGGTCATGTCATGCAGGCGACTGTACTCCAAAATCCCGCCATCATGAACAACTGAACCGGAGTTAGTCATATTCACATTGAAACCTGTATCAATCATGCCAGTGACCATAATGCTCAATTGCAGCTGGTTGAACAGCAGCGGTTGCTTTACATTTTTCTTAAGCAGCTCGATTTGCAACGGGTTCTGATTGCTGACACCAAAGTGTTTGACCATACCTTTGCTTTCCAGAATATCAAAAGCCTCAGCGACTTCTTCTGGCTCAAATAGCGTGTCAGGACGGTGAAGCAGTAGGACGTCGATATAGTCTGTTTTCAAGCGCTTAAGGCTGCCTTCCACGGATTGCAGGATATGTTCCTTGGAGAAATCAAAAAAACCGTTGCGGATTCCGCATTTGGTTTGGATCATCATTTTATCACGCATACCCGGATTGTTCTCCAGTACACCTGCGAATACTTCTTCGGCTTTGCCAGCTGCGTAGATGTCGGCGTGGTCAAAAAAGTCTATTCCGAGCTCGAGGGCACTATGTACATGTGTATCTGCTTCTTTTGCAGATAAATCAGCAATCCGCATACAGCCAAGCGAAATTTGTGACACCTCAAGTGCGCCGTTTGCTACACTAATTTTTTTAACCAAAAGTGACTCACTCCTTCGAATGTTAGTAGAACATGCAGTATTCAATCAAACCATATCATAAAGAGGGGAGGTAAGCCAATGTCTATCTAAAAGAGAAAGAGGTTATCTCGTCAGTAGAATTCACTACTTCAGAGATAACCTCATTTGTCTATAGATCAGTTATTAATACATATTTGGAATGTCGACATTAGGATCAATATCAGCTTCGTAGTCTACACCCTCTGTTCTAAAACCAAACAGGTTAAAGAAATCTTGGCGGTAGCCTTCAAGATCAGCAAGCTCACCTGCATTGTCGGTTGTCAGCTCGTCCCAACGTTTCATAACCTCAGTCTGAACATCCTCACGCATTTCCCAGTCATCAATTCGGATCAAGCAGCCTCCGTCAGCAGTAGCTTCGTCCCCACTGTAAAGATGCTCAGAGAATAAACGGTACATTTGTTCAATACAGTTCTCGTGCAGCCCTTTTTCCTTCATTACTTCATACAATGCAGAGATATAAAGAGGGACTACAGGAATCGCGGAGCTGGATTGGGTTACCAGAGCTTTGTTCACGGAAACAAAAGCACGTCCACCTTGAGTGGACAGGCGATCATTCAGTTGGATCGCTGTTTGTTCCAGATCATGTTTGGCTTGACCAATCGTTCCGTCGCGATAGATAGGGTGAGTGATTTCAGGCCCGATATAGGAGTAAGCAACGGTTGTAGCTCCATCGGCAAGCACGCCAGCTGCTTGAAGCTGATCGATCCACATTCTCCAATCTTCGCCGCCCATAACTGCGATGGTCTGACGTACTTCCTCTTCTGAAGCAGGCTCAATAGTGGTCATGGAAACTTCACCTGTGTGGAAGTTCAAGGTTTTGTTTGAATAAGCGGTTCCCACTGGTTTAATGACGGAGGAGAAGGTTTCTCCTGTTACCGGATGAGTGCGGCGTGGTGAAGCGACACTATAGACAACTAAATCAACTGAGCCATATTCAGCTTTAATCAATTCAATGGTCTTCTCTTTGATAGCATCGGAGAAGGCATCGCCAACTATGCTGTGAGATTTAAGTCCAAGCTGCGCTGCTTGTTGTTCAAAAGCTGCGGAGTTGTACCAGCCAGCAGAAGCTGTACGTTGACCTTCAGCAGCTTTATCAAAGAAAACACCAATAGTGTTGGCTCCAGCACCGAAAGCGGCTGAAATTCTGGAAGCTAGTCCGTATCCGGTAGAAGCGCCAATGACTAGTACATTAGCAGGTCCCTCAATTTTCTTTTGTGCTTTTACATATTCAATTTGTTGTTGTATTTGTTTGGCGCATCCCTCTGGATGGGCTGTTGTACATATAAATCCGCGAGTTTTAGGTTGAATAATCATCAAGGAATTCCCCTTTTTATAAAAATTAAAGTCCAATGTTACTTCAGAGAAAGTATAGCAAACAATATTTACTAATACAAAGAATTTAGGATATTGGAGAAGAATGATTGCTCTCCACTACGATCGGCTGCCATCCGCTGCCGCTTACGGACCCAGATGACGTTATATGCAAATTTATCGCCTTTTCAGCAGGGTTTCGGACCCCAGAGACGTTATTGCTTAGAAAAAGGTTCATATTAGGTGTATTTTGTGCCAATAGAGGCTATGAGGTCCGTTGGAATTCCAAATGTGCAATAATGCTGCGTTAAGGGTCAACTGTGTCCGATAGGGGCATTGTGCGGGGAGCTGTGATAGGTCGACCGAACGTACGAAGGAAATAAAACGAACGAATGACGAATCTTACGAATCGTGGCAATCGAACTATCTAACCCGAATCATCCGATGAACCCAAGCACAAAAGGGGCTGCCCCAGCAGCCATTTCGTGGCCATGGGACAACCCCTTAATCTAATGAGGCTAGATTACGCCTTAAATATGGAATCTATAGTTTTGATCTCTTCTGGTGTCAGCTGCACCTTCAGCGTCTCTAAGTTGGAAACGATCTGCTCAGGACGTTTGGCGCCCGGAATAAGCGCATCTATGGAAGGTACGGTCAAATACCAGGCAAGTACGACATGTGCGACTTCGACACCTTTAGCATTGGCAATCTGACGAACCTTGTCCACCTTCTCCAGATTCTTGGCAAAGGTCTCCCCTTGAAATAGCGGGTCATTTTTTCTAATGTCGCTGAATGTATCGCCTTGCTTATATTTGCCGCCCAGCAGACCCGACGCAAGTGGGAAATAGGGCACGAAAGAAATGCCATACTCCTGCGTATAAGGCAGCAAATCTTGTTCCGCATCACGATGCAGCAGATTGTAGTGGGATTGAAGAACATCCACATGACCGTCTTTGTTGGCTTCTTTCAGCTGTTCAATGGAGAAGTTAGACACCCCGATGGCTCTAATCTTCCCTTCATCCTTCAGCTTCTTAAGTTCACCTACAGCTTCGTCCTTAGGTGTGCTTTCATCAGGGAAATGAATATAGTAAAGATCAATATAATCGGTCTGGAGGCGTTTCAAGCTGTCTTCTACAGACTGTCTTAGAAAGGCTGGAGAGTTGTCGAGTGTAATCTTGTCACCGGTAATCACGTGAGCGCCTTTAGTAGCAATGACCACATTGTCGCGGCCGCCTCTTTCCTTCAGCACTTCGCCAATCAGTTCCTCGGATCTTCCTGGTCCATAAATAAAGGCGGAATCAATAAAATTAATCCCATGATCCAGAGCGCTGCGCACAATATTTCTGCCGGTTTCATCATTTAAACCCGGAAATAAATTATGCCCGCCAACAGCATTGGCACCCAGACCCAGCGGGAGAACCTGCAGATTGGTTTTTCCTAAAGTTATTTTATTAGCCATAATCAATAGTCAGCTCCTTAAAATATAATACGTACTATATTAAGTATAGAGAATAACTCGGGTCAGGACAAATTTTGCCTTCCAGCTTTATACATGAATATTTAAACCGGATAAGTTATGATAGTAAGAAAAATTTTATATTCGCGTTCGTGCAATCATGATGAGGAGAAGGAGGTCCGTCTTATGCTAGTCATTAATCAAAATGAAGTGGCCGAACTGTTAGCTATGGAATCTTGCATCTCCGTTATGGAATCTGTTTTGAAGGCTCTTTCCGCTGGACAAGCGGTACAAAGCTTAAGACAAGTGCTTCCTTTACAAAAGAGCAATCTGCTCGGCTTAATGCCGGGTTATTTGCAGCATGAAGAGGTAGCTGGTGCCAAAATCATCAGTGTATTTCCCAGCAATCATGGTTCAGGCCTGCCTTCTCATCAAGGTCTTGTTACCCTATTCGATTCATCTACGGGTGTTCTGAAAGCTATAGTGGATGGACAAAAGATTACAGCCATTCGTACGGCGGCAGTCAGTGCAGCAGCAACCCGATATCTGGCCAGAGAGGATGCCGAAATCCTTGCTCTTCTTGGAACTGGGGAACAAGCAAAAAGTCATCTGGAAGCGATGTTGCGGGTTCGACCCATCCGCGAGGTAAAAGTATGGAGCAGGACACTCGCAAAGGCACAGGATTTTCAAATGGAGATGAGCCAAAAATATGATGTGCAGATCATTGTTGCCGAGACAGTTCAAGCGGCAGTCAGCGCAGCGGATATCATTTGTACCGTGACAGCATCCACCGAACCTGTGCTCAAGGGAGAATGGCTGAAACCGGGTGTACATATCAATGCTGTTGGCGCATGTAGACCAAATGATCGTGAGCTGGATTCGGAGACCGTCCAATTAGCTAAGTTATATGTAGATCGGCTGGAATCCGCTCAGAATGAATCTGGGGATTATTTAATCCCGCTGAACGAAGGCAAAATCACAGCAGATCATATTGTCGGGGAGATTGGTGAGCTGATCAGTGGCACTATGGAGGGCAGAAGGTCCGCGGCTGAAATAACTCTTTTTAAAGGATTAGGGCTGGCCATAGAGGATTTAGCAGCAGCTAATTTTATATATAATGAAGCTGTTAGATTACATAAAGGCACTGAAATTGCATTCTAAGGAGCGACTACACGATGAGCACTTATGAAGGCCTGTATGATTTCAAGTTGACGGAGCAAGAGGAGGAGCGGGCTAAACGCTTGCATGAGCAGAACATTATTATCGATCTGCTGTTTCAAGGTCCCTTATCTCCAAGCGCGATTCCAGACTCTATCTCTGACAGAATCAAAGAATTATGTGAGCCTTATAAAGATGAGCCAATGGTATACAGCAGTATGCCTGCAAAAATCATCACAAAGCTATCTGCGAGCGGAGAGATCCCTGAGTATAAAGAAGAGTGGTACAAGTCTGGAATTACAGCAGGGAACCGCGAACTTCATTTGGAATCCTTAGACAGCATCATTACAAGCATGGCAGAGGTACAGCTGCAATTTGATTCTGCAGATTGGTTAATCAAAGCCTTAACTGCCGAAGACATACGTGCTGCCAAGCGTAATGGTTATAAAGCGGGCATTATCACAGCACAAGAAACGGATGGTCTGGGCACGAATCTCGATCAATTAGATGTACTTTATAACTTCGGATTAAGAATTCTACAATTGACCTACAACAATCAGAACCAGATTGGGGCGGGTTGTGCAGAACAATCAAACGCCGGGGTCACTAATTTCGGAAAAAGATTCATTGCACGCTTGAACAAGCTGGGGATCATTGTAGATACGGGGCATTGCGGGAAACAGACTACGTTAGATGCCTGCGCTTATTCCACAACTCCGGTGATTGCTTCACATACGGGTGTAGAGGCGATCTATCCGCATATGCGCTGTAAAAGTGATGAGGAGATTATCGCGATAGCCAAGACGGGTGGAGTTATTGGTATTTTTGCTATGCCTTGGTTTGTTCATGAAGATCCTAAACATACAACTATTGACCATGTGCTGGATCATATCGAATATGTAATCCGGCTTGTAGGCGTGGATCATGTCGGAATTGGAACGGATTGGCCGATGAGCGATGTGCTCTGGTCATTGGTTTATTTTAAAGAACATATCGCACCCAAGCTTGGATTCGCCAAAGGAGACGGACCTTCTACAGAAACCGTTGCTGGACTTGAGAAATATAGTTATTTTATTAACTTTACTAGAGGTTTGGTTGTCCGCGGTTATGCGGATGCAGATATTGCTAAGATCATGGGCGGCAACTGGCTGCGCGTATTTGAAGAAATTTGCGGATAGGGGATAAACAGATGACAACCTACTTACACACATCTACATTTAACGTCTACTTTTCTGGTGTTTATACAGGCAAAATTCATTTTACAGAGCAACAGATCATGCTAGCTAAGGTCGATCCGCGTAGAAGAACGCAAATGCAGGACAATGTGCTGGATGGACAGTTCAAGACCGTACTCCCGCTTCAAAAAATCCATAAACATTTGGATGCTTATGCTAATGCAGAATGGGCAGAAGACGAGGTAGTGCTGAGTAATGGCGATATCTATCAAAAGCATATCCAGTATCAGGCGCAGATTGAAGGCCGCGAACTGACCTCACAAGTATGGGCGCTGCGCAAAGAGACGGCTCTGGACATTGTGACTTTGGACGGGGAAATTATCGCTTTTTTAACGCCGAATCGGTATGGTATTGAGCTTATGGTTAAAGCAGGTTATGAGAAGCTGACTCCGTTAGTGGTCTACGACGATCCTCTTCTATCCAAGGCAGAATATGGTGTGAACGATTTGGGTACTGATCTGATTCCGATGCGCGATGGGGTGAAGTTGGCGACAGATGTTTTTTTACCAGAGGGCATTAAGCCGGGAACTAAGCTGCCGACAATTCTCGTAAGAACATGTTATGACCGCAACGGAAAAAAAGAGATTTTTATGAGATGGGCCAATAAAGGTTATGCAGTAGTATCGCAGGATGTTAGAGGTCGGGCAGATTCGGAAGGCGAACTGATTCCTTTTTATAATGAACGGGATGACGGTTATGATACGATTGACTGGATTATTGCTCAGGAATGGTCGGATGGCAACGTCGGCATGTGGGGCGCATCCTATCTAGGTTTTGTTGTTGTGGCGGCGGCCACCAGTGGGCACCCGAATCTGAAGGCGGTTGTGGATGAAGTGAACGTGGGCTCTCCATTTGTTGATACCGTTCGCAAAGGGGGAACCCTTTGTTCTTGGCCATTGCTCTCTTGGACTCTTGCTCAATCTGTGGGTACTCGGACGGATTTTGATATCTTTGGAGGCATTACAGTGAATCCGGAAGCAGCCGTTGATGCAAGACCGATTAAAGAGATCCCTCAGCAAATGATTGGCAAAACATCAGGTCCATGGGATCTGTGGAGCCAGCATCCGGAGTATGATGATTTCTGGAAAAACTGTACTTTTACCGAGCGCGGTGATCAGGTGCAGGTGCCTATGTATGTTATCTCAGGCTGGTATGACGGCGACAGCGCCGGCGTATCGGAAACATGGAGAATGTTGACAGAACATGATGTGCCTAATCGAAAAATCCGTCTGGGCGCTTGGGAGCACGGGCCTAACAGAGCCAGAGACTATGAAGGTGTGAGCTTCGGCAATGATGCTGTAGTCTATGATTACGATGTTTCTGTGCTGCGCTGGTTCGACCGCTTCCTCAAAGGCATTCCAAATGGAATAGATCAGGAGCCTAGAGCCTCTTATTATGTTGTTGGTGAAAATCAGTGGAGAACGTCTGCGGATTGGACACCTGCTGAAGCCACAACTTCTTCCTTCTACCTTTCCAGCGGCGGGCGAGCGAATTCAGGACAAGGGGATGGGCAACTGCTTGCAGCGCCTGAGGAACATTCTCCTGAAGATACTTATATCTATAATCCTCATGATCCTATGAATGATAGCGGTGAACGAGAGCCTGAGAATTTGCGAAAATACGAGCTGCGCAATGATATCCTTGTCTACACTAGTGATATTCTGACGGATGAGCTGACTGTGGCCGGAGAATTGTCTGCGGTTATCTATGCTGCCAGCACTGGCAAAGATACGGATTGGGTTGTTACGCTTAGTGACGTGAATGAACAAGGGGACTCTATCCGGTTATCCAATTATATTGTCAGAGCTAAATACCGTCATGGATTGGAAGCGCCTGAGCTGCTGATTCCTGGGCAGGTGGAGAAATATGATATTTTCATGCCGAATATTGCCCATAGATTTGCTGTGGGACACCGAATTCGGTTCTCGATTACTTCGTCCAGTAAATTCGTTGCTTTCCCTAATACAAATACAGGCAGTAATCCGTATGAAGATTCAGAAGCGATTACTGTGCTGCAGACTGTTTACCATAATCGTGAGTATCCGAGCCATGTGAAGCTGCCGGTGGTTCCTAACGCTTAAATGTGACTTTAATACGAAGAAGGGGCTGAACAAAGGTAAAGGGAATTAACACTTGAAGCTGAAGCTGCATTTGATGACAAATGATGCTTCAAGTGACGTACCGAGAGAGTACTGAGTGAACACCGAGTGCGGCCTAGGTGAAACAAAAAGTGAAGAATGAGCTTATGCTTCAATTGAAGCGAAAAGTAAAACTCTTATAGAGCGATTAGGGAATTTCTCCCTGAAATTCTTAGGATTCTGGTCGTCAGGCATATAATTGAGGAAAAACTCCCTAATTTTATGTCTGATTCCCCGGAAATAAGGAAAACAGCCTATTTATTAGGGAGGAATTCCCTGGTTTCGTTCATTTAGAGCAAATTTCTCCTACTTTCAGGGAGTTTTTCCCTAATTAGTTTTAGATCCACTCCGCACAACGCGCAAACGCAGAACACATACTCCCAGCACGCAAACGCAGAACGCCTACATCGCCACCATCCCAAACGCCATCGCCCAATCCAATGGCATAGCGCACTAAGAACTAATAGTCTATTGGTTATACCATAAATCTTGAACTATACTGCAAGGTCAACCTTGTATTTTTGGAGAAATGTCGATTATTCACAGAAAAGCGCATAAATGCTCCCTTCTTAGGTCACAATAGGGAAAAACCAGAATGAAGGGATTAACGTGAACGCGTTTCGCTTAAAAAAACAACTTTGGCGGCGATGGAGACGTTGGAAAAAGGCGCTTTGGGTAGGAGCTGCTTGTATAGCTTTTACTGTACTGGCTTGGCGCAGTATGCAGGTACCTGAGGAAATCAGTGGACTGCTGACGAATTCTAGCTGGGCGGATAGTGCCGATAGTGAGCTGGCCGCAGCTGTCTTTAAAGTAGGCGAGGACAGTGATGAGGCAAAAGAGAAGGGCACTTTAAATAATGAACAACTGCTGCAAACCATCACCCAAAGTGGGCTCAGCAGAACCGTTCATTTAAAAACAACCTATGTGTCCGGAGAAGAGATTCAGACGTTGCCGGGCGTAAAGAACCCGCTTCAGCTGAAGACTATAATCAATGAACACCCTGAATGGAGCGGTTGGATTAGTTCAGAAGGGGATTTGTGGCTGGAACAAAAAGTGAATGATTTATCGACAATGATAAAAAATGAAGCTTACATTGGTGTAGATGCGTTTGGGAATTTGACCTTGTTTAAAGGTCCGCCAGTTCAGGAGAAGGTACTGAAGACTTTTTTTCAAATGGATATGGGTTCCCTGAAATCCTCATTGCCGGAAAATATTTGGAAAGAGCTTCATGAGGGGATTCGTGTTCAGGATATTGAAGAGTACAACAGTGTGCTGTCTACCTTCAGTGATTATGCCCGCGAAGCTGCTGAGCATGTCATGCAGAACAAGCAATAGCTTTGATAAAGCTGTCCTAAAGTCATTATTAATGGCTGAGGGCAGCTTTTTTGTGTGAAATGAAACGGGGAAGAGTCTAAGCTGTAGGCCTAAAGTTGCCATTTCGCTGCAAACGGTAAACTTTTTTTCTCCCGCAAGGGCGATTTTTGCTATAATGGTTAGAAGGAATACATATGTTCGCTTCATGGCGGAGGAATGGATGAAAACGGTGGAATAATCTGCCTGTTATAGAGGAGAGATCGTGTTTGCGTATTTTGGGAATTGATCCGGGGCTGGCGATCGTCGGCTTTGGCTTTGTGGATAAGGAAGGACATAAACTGACCCCCGTCCAATATGGTTGTATTCAGACTGAGGCTCATACGCCTGAAGAAGAACGACTGCTGCATGTCTATGAAGGCATGGGTCAGCTCATTGATAAATATAAACCCGATGCTGTGGCGATAGAAAAGCTGTTTTTCGCTCGCAACGTTACTACAGCATTGCCAGTGGCGCAGGCCCGCGGTGTGACTATATTAGCTGCAGTACAGCGGGGTCTCCCCGTCTCGGAATATACACCTATGATGGTAAAGCAGGCTGTTGTGGGTTATGGTAAGGCTGAGAAACGGCAGGTCCAGGAAATGGTGAAGCTGCTGCTGAAGCTATCGGCGATTCCGAAACCCGATGATGTGGCGGATGCGCTGGCGGTAGCGGTATGCCATGCCCATTCGAGCAGTCTTAATTCTAAATTAAATGAGGTATTGCGAAAATGATAGATTTCTTAAGAGGACCCGTCGTTCATTTGGAGTCGGAATATGTGGTGTTGGATGTGCAGGGAGTAGGATACCGGGTATTCTGCCCGAATCCTTATGCTTTTGCTAAAGTAGAAGGACCTGTAACGATCTATATTCATTACCAAACACGTGAGGACGCTACGCTATTATTTGGGTTCCCGACTCGTGAGGAACAAAAATTGTTCCGCAAGCTGATAGAGGTATCTGGCATCGGTCCTAGGGTTGCGCTTGGAATCCTGACAGGTGGAACACCGGATCAGTTGATTTCAGCGATTTATCAAGAGAATATAACGTTCTTAACGAAATTACCGGGCATTGGCAAAAAGACGGCACAGCGTATGATCCTTGATTTGAAGGACAAGCTGGACGGACTCAGTATGGCTTCAATGCAAACGGGATTGTTTGCAGTGCCAACGGAGGAAGCAACGGATGGATTGGCATGGCAAGAGGCGCGGGATGCGCTTAAGGGGCTGGGTTATACCGAAAGCGAATTGGACCGCGTGTGGCTCGCGTTGAAGAAAGAGGGAGCAGAGACAGGAACTGTAGATGTGCTGATGAAGAAAGCACTAGGGCTGCTATATATAGCTAAGTAAAGCCGTACACATCCTAAAGAAAGGGAGCGATAGGAAATGGATGACCGGATTATATCCGCGAATTTGATGATGGATGAGCAGGCGGTAGAACTAAGCTTGCGTCCTCGTTATCTGGGAGAATATATCGGCCAGACTCAGGTGAAAGAAAACCTGAAAGTATATATAGAAGCGGCCAAAATGAGAAGCGAAGCGCTGGATCATGTGCTGCTGTACGGACCTCCGGGTCTGGGCAAAACAACGCTCGCTAATATTATCGCCAATGAGCTGGGTGTGAACCTGCGAACAACTTCCGGCCCTGCGATAGAGCGTCCAGGCGATCTTGCCGCTCTGCTGACGAATCTGCAGGAAGGCGACGTGCTTTTCATTGATGAGATTCACCGTTTGCACCGCACGGTCGAGGAGGTTATGTATCCTGCGATGGAGGATTTCGCGCTGGATATCATGATCGGCAAAGGGCCAAGTGCCCGTTCGGTACGATTGGATTTGCCGCCGTTCACACTGATAGGTGCCACAACCCGGGCAGGACTACTGTCTGCGCCACTGCGTGATCGTTTCGGAGTGGTCAGTCGCCTGGAATTCTATAACATAGATGAGCTGAGTTACATTGTTTCTCGAAATGCGGATCTTTTAGGCATTGAGATTGTTGGCGATGCAGCAGAAGAGATCGCGCTTCGTTCGCGGGGCACACCGCGGATTGCTAACCGCTTATTGAAGCGGGTCCGTGATTTTGCTCAAGTGCGCGGAGATGGAATTATAACTCCTGAAATTTCTGGGGAAGCATTGAAGATGCTTCAGGTGGACCCACGTGGTCTGGACAGTATTGACCACAAGATGTTAAGTGCTATGATTTCAAGCTTTCGCGGCGGTCCTGTAGGACTGGATACGATTGCAGCTACGATTGGTGAGGAAAGTCAGACGATTGAGGACGTATATGAGCCGTACCTGCTACAGATAGGGTTCTTGCAGCGGAGTCCGCGTGGAAGAATTGTAACCCCGGCCGCTTATCATCATTTAGGGCTTCCGCTCCCTCCGGAGCAGCACTAGTTCGTCACTACAATTATAAAGGAGGATGCTGGATGAAGCATACGAAGAGGAAATGGAGAGGGGTCGCCCCGCTAAGCAAAGGATTGCTTGCGGCTGCGCTTGCTGTAGGAAGTTTCCTGATCCCTGCGGGTGCCAGTCATGCCGATTCTAATAGCACGATACGAGTTGCTCTTTATGCTGATATTGGAAGTAAATATAAATCAACTGTGCCAGTAGTAACACTGCAATCAACGCAAAGCTTTACTTTGCTGTCGGATCAAGCAGGAAGTGCTCCTTTGGTATCTGTCCCAGCACAGAAGCAAATTCGTATAAGTCTGGACGGATATAGAGTTAAGGTGATGGAGGTTTCAAGCTGGCAGACAGCAGCGGATGCAGCTAAAAAGCTCCAATCCACCTCCGATAAACCGCAGATTTTTGCAATCTCCAGAAATGGAGCGACTGTGTATCAGTTGTACACGGGCGTCTATGCTAGTGAAGCAGCTGCCAAGGATGGGCTTACCCGTGTAGTCAAAGCAGGGTTGAGTATTCCTGCTGACCAAACCCCAGCGGTGAAAGGTAATAAACATTTATCAGCTGGCCGCTATTCTTCGGAGCAGGAAGCAGATGTGGCGCTTAATAGCCTCACTGCAGCTGGTTTGGATGCTTGGAAGGTGTTTCTGGCAGGAAACGATGGCAGTGCACAAGTAGAGGTATGGGTAGGCGAAGCTGCCAACGATAGTGATTTAACAGCTGTTCAAGCCGCTGTGTCTACGGCGGCACCACAATTTACGGTTTCGGTGGCGACCTCGCCCGGATTAATACTGCGTAAGGATGCCGGACTGGATTTTAGCAGTGAAACTCAAGCCGATCATTATCTGGTTTCTGGAAGCAATGCTAAATTTCTTGCTGCAGGCAGCGAGGCTGGGATTCAGTTAGTGGAAAGATCCAAGCGTACATATCGCGGAAATTTGGAACTGAGCAATTTGAGCGGATCGCTGGCTGTAATTAATGTAGTGCCGCTGGAGCAATATTTGTATGCCGTAGTTGGAGGAGAGGTTTCCTCCAGCTGGCCAGAAGAAGCGCTAAAAGCTCAGGCTGTCGCCGCCCGCAGCTATGCGCTGTCCCAAGGCAACCGTTTTGATGTAGCGAATGTAGTAGATACCACTCTTAGTCAGGTATATAACGGAATCGGGTCTGAAGCTCCCTCCATTATCAAAGCTGTAGATACTACTGCTGGTGAAGTGCTGATGAGTGGTGGTAAAGTTGTTGAGGCTGTATTTTCTTCCAATAGTGGAGGTATGACAGCTGACCCTTCAGAGGTTTGGGCGAATGGTGGCGATGTATTTGCTAGTGTTCCAAGCGTTGAAGATGTTTCGGCAGCTGCTGCTAAGAAGTGGTATTATGTTCTGCTTGCGAATGGTACCTCTGGTTATGCACGTGAAGATAATATTAAATTGACGGGCAGCAAAACCGCTGCCGGACTCGATATAGTTACCGCTACAACCAAAGATGTGAATATACGTCCTCTGCCAGTTATTGAGAGCAGTGTTAGTGCAGTCGGAAAGCTGAATCCGGGTGAGAACGCTGTGGCTCTGGATAAAGTATATGAGTCTGGCAGCTATAGCTGGATCAAAGGGCCGTATACCTCTGCTGAACTTCTAAAAAGCCTGCAGGGTAAAACAACAAGCACGCTCCCTTCCAGCATCTCTAACCTGCAGGTCACCCAGCGCGGTCCTTCTGGAAGAGCGATTCAGGTGAAAGCTAATGGTCAGGCTCTGAATGTGAAATATCCTGATATGTTCCGCTCCGCGTTTAATGGATTACCTAGTACATTGTTTGATATTGTGGCACCCGGAAGTTATACTGTATTAGGCGCTGACGGCGCTACCGCCACAATTAGCAGCTCGCAGAGTGCTGGCGTGCTTTCCGCATCGGGGAAGGTTAATGTGAATGGCAGTGGAACTGTAGTGATGGGCGGAGATTCTGCGGCCAGAGTGATCACTAACAGCTCGGGCTTTCTGTTCATTGGACAAGGCAACGGCCATGGTCTAGGCATGTCGCAGTGGGGCGTGAAAGGCATGGCGGACAGCGGGTATGATTACAAGCAAATATTGCAACACTATTATAAGAACGTTACTATAGTTAAGGAATGAAGACAGACCATGAATGTAGATGCTTATGATTTTCATTTGCCGGAAGAATTGATTGCCCAGACACCTCTCGCTGATCGCAGTGCTTCTAGACTGCTTCTAGTGAATAAGGAGGATGGAGAGCTGGCTCACCGGCATTTTACCGATATTATTGATTATTTTAATCCCGGAGACACGCTTGTTCTAAATGATACGAGAGTCATTCCAGCGAGATTGTTTGGAGTGAAAGAAGATACTGGTGCTAAGGCGGAAGTGCTTCTCCTGAAGAATCTTGGGGATGATCGCTGGGAAGCACTTGTAAAGCCAGGGAAAAAGCTCAAGACAGGCGCGGTGATCATCTTTAGTGATGAGCTTCGTGCCGTTATCGAGGATGAAGCTGATATGGGTGGCCGTACGCTTCGTTTCATATATCAGGGTATTTTTCAGGAAATTCTGGACAGGCTGGGAACGATGCCGTTGCCACCTTATATTAAGGAAACACTGGATGATCGTGAACGATATCAGACTGTGTATGCTCGGCATGAGGGATCGGCCGCTGCGCCTACCGCAGGGCTTCATTTTACCCAAGAATTGCTGAAACAGATTGAGGCTAAGGGTGTAAATATCGCTTATATCACCCTTCATGTAGGTCTCGGTACTTTTCGTCCGATGTCTGTAGAGAAGGTTGAAGAGCATGTTATGCATTCTGAGTATTTCGTAATGTCTCAAGAAACGGCAGATACCATAAATGCTACTAAGGCACGAGGCGGCCGTATTATTGCAGTTGGTACAACGTCTTGTCGGACACTTGAAACGGTCGGAAGACAATGTGAAGGTGGTCCGCTTGTGGAATGCAGCGGCTGGACGGATATTTTTATCTATCCAGGGTATAAGTTCAGTGTAGTAAATGCGCTAATTACCAATTTCCACCTGCCAAAGTCTACTTTGGTTATGTTGGTTAGCGCTTTGGCAGGTCGGGAACATATTCTAGCTGCTTATGAAGAAGCGATAGAGCAGAAGTACCGATTCTTTAGCTTTGGAGATGCAATGTTTATTTATTAAGGTAAGAGGATGGGTTAACTTATGGCAGCAATTACTTATGAGCACATCAAAACGTGCAAACAATCCGGAGCCAGACTTGGAAGAGTCCACACTCCACATGGTGTGATTGAGACACCAGCATTTATGCCAGTCGGCACACAAGCTACAGTCAAGACTATGAGTCCTGAAGAGCTGAAAGAGATGGATGCCCATATTATTTTGAGCAATACTTACCATCTGTTTCTAAGACCAGGCCATGATATTGTTCGTGAAGCTGGTGGACTGCACAAGTTCATGAACTGGGATCGCCCGATTCTGACAGACAGCGGCGGGTTTCAAGTATTCTCGTTAAGCGACATGCGCAAGATTACGGAAGAAGGAGTTCATTTCCGTTCCCATTTAAATGGGGATAAGAAATTCCTGTCTCCGGAAGTAGCGATGGAGGTTCAGAACTCTCTGGGTTCAGATATAATGATGGCATTTGATGAATGTCCTCCATTCCCGGCCGAATATGATTATGTGAAAAAATCACTGGAGCGCACCACGCGCTGGGCAGAACGTTGCCTGAAAAGTCATGCTCGTCCTAACGATCAGGGTCTTTTTGCTATCGTGCAAGGGGGCATGTATGAAGATCTGCGCCGTCAGAGCGCGGCTGATTTGACTTCCATGGATTTCCCGGGGTATGCTATTGGGGGGCTCAGCGTCGGAGAGTCCAAGCAGCTAATGTATGAAGTGCTGGATTATACAGTTCCCCTGCTGCCACAAGGCAAACCTCGCTATTTGATGGGCGTGGGTTCACCGGATGCGCTGCTGGAAGGATCAATCCGAGGAGTAGACATGTTCGATTGTGTCTTGCCTACTCGTATTGCCCGTAATGGAACAACGATGACCAGTCAGGGAAGACTCGTTGTACGCAACGCTAAGTATGCCCGTGATTTTGGGCCGCTTGATCCGGAGTGTAATTGCTATACATGCCGGAATTATTCCCGCGCTTATTTGCGCCATCTAATCAAAGCCGATGAAACCTTCGGACTTCGATTGACGACATACCACAATTTGCACTTCTTGTTGGATTTAATGCGTAAAGTGCGTGAAGCCATCAAAGAAGATCGGCTGCTTGATTTTCGCGATGAGTTTTTTGCCAAATACGGATTATATGATAATCTTAAAGGCTTTTAGGGTTTGATTTAAGAGTCATGCTTTAATGTACTTTGAAAGGGGGGAGAAATATGATTCAATCGTTTCAATATGCAGCTGGCGCAGGTGGTGGAGGTAGTATACTAGGCCTGGTAGGTCCCTTTGTCCTTATGTTTGTAGTATTCTACTTCTTGCTGATTCGTCCGCAACAAAAGAAGACCAAAACTCGTAACGCAATGTTGAAAGCTCTGAAAAAGGGCGATAAAATCGTTACTATTGGAGGACTTCACGGTACGATCATGGAGATTTCCGATGATATCGTGGTTCTGCGGGTCAACGATGTAACTAAGCTGACTTTTGATCGCGGTTCCATCAGCCACGCTGTGGCGACGGATGTCGAAGAGAAAGTATAGAGTTATTTAAGTACATAAAAAGCGGTGTCTTCTCATTGGAGAGGACACCGCTTTTTTGATCTTTAAGGTTATTAAGATTTAGCAGTTTAACTTTAACGTACATTTGTTACGCGGCTCGGAACGGTAAGCGACTCTTCACGTCCCCGCAAAGTTAATTTGGCGAGTTGAACGCCAACTGTAGAGGCTAGTACAGCTAGCAAGGTTCCACCAATCATATCTGTAAGCCAATGAATGCCCAGATAGAAAATTCCAAAGACGATTACAACTGCGGAAATACTAGTGATGGCCATCCAGCGGCGGTTCCCTGAACGGAAGGCCAGAAGTGCCATTGTAACAGATATGGACGTATGTAGACTCGGGAAGCAGTTATTGAGACCGGATAGCGGTCTATATTCCTGTTCGAATTTCGGAAATACATCCAGCATAGTAAATTTGACGCCCGCTGGCAGATAGGACCAAACCTCGTTTACCGGGAAGTAAAGATAGAATGGAATCGCCAAGGCATAGTTGATAATAATAGCATAGCAGGTGGCATATAACATCACCCGGTTTTTATCTAACAGATAGACTCCTAATGATGCTGCTAGAACAGACTGAAGCATGAAAATGTAGAAAAAGACGATGATCGGTGTTAACCATGGACTGTAGAATATATCCTGAACGGCTTGGACAAAATGACCCTCTAGACCAAATATAAACGGCGTATAATCAGAGGTAAGATGCATTTTTTGTTCAATTTGCAGTTCATATTTATTTATGGCTAATACGCCAAACATTCCTGCAATCAGCAACAAAAACTTATAGGATCGCAGCATCTCTTTCCCAATTTCAACCAATGCCATGAGTGGATTACGTTTAGCGCCAATCCATACTAATATCACTACTAATGCAACTGTGTACAAAACAATATGGTTCATTGATTGGTAAAACAAAGCAATCGAAGCCTCCTTGATCTCTTAATGAAGTCAGATGATCACAGTTTAACATATTTTCAAGGAATGTTTCGAATTTAATGGAATTATAATTTTAGCTTTTTTGTAAATTAACGCCAAACATTCCGCCGAGAGCGCCAATTGCTGCGGCTGCCAGAACCCATAGCAGATCCACACCAGAGGGTGCGCTGTCCAGTGCCAAAAAACCGATCAACAGAACGATAATCCCATAAAATGCGCCTGTAAGACTTCCTTGATACCAGCCTTTGCTCGTGGCTCTGCGACCGGCGGTTAGTCCTCCGAATGCTGCAGCTATGCCGTGTACAATGTACGTGTACATTGAGAGATCCTGCTCCTTCAGACTGCTGCCCCATAACAAAAGTGAGAGGACAAACGCACCCATCAGCATCCAAAGGAATGATCGACATAGGCCAGATAACACAGGATTGGCTATTCTCCACGAGAACATGCGCCGGATTAAATACATGGTACAACCTCCTAAAGTTTTTTTGAGGAAAAAGAATCAACATAGTTATTATTCATTGTATGGGATGGCTTGCCCCAATAGTACAAGAAAGGGCATTGCAGCCTTTTTACCATTAATTAATATGCCGGCTTCCGAATGTTCCCTGCACAGAGCGGTCAGAATAGGGTTACATTAATCCACCCGAGGAAACAAGTCTGCGGGTGAGAATGGAGGGGAGCGAAGCTATATGTTCCAGCATATCTCTACCCATATTTTCTTGACCGTGCTGATGTATTTCTTCATATTCCTGTGTATGCGCATCATGGGGAAGAGGGAAATAGGTAAGCTGTCTGTATTTGATCTAACGATCTCCATCATGATTGCTGAGATTGCTGTTTTTGTGCTTGAGGATATTAATCGGCCGATCTATGAAGGAGTCGTTCCGATGGCAACATTGGTGTTGATACAGGTAATTGTGGCTCAGCTCAGTCTTAAGAGCAGAAAGCTCAGACTTTTAATGGACGGCAAACCGAGCATACTCATTTCTGGCGGCAAGCTGCACCGGGGCGAAATGCGTAGGCAGAGATATAATATTGATGATCTGCTGCAGCAGTTGCGTGGACAGAACATCGCCAGTCCTGCTGACGTGGAATTTGCAATCCTGGAGCCTAGTGGACAGCTAACCGTATTCGAGAAAGAGAAGGGGAGTTCATCCTCTAACCCATCAGGCAATAGCAGTGCAGCTGCTGAGCATAAAAAGAGTGACGATAACAAAGGAAATAAGAACCGTAAGATAGAGCTGCCGAAGAATAAGATCAGATATGAAGGACTTCCAATCCCTCTGATTATGGATGGCAAGGTGCAGGATCAGAATTTAGAGATGATTGGAAAAACCAGATTTTGGTTAAGAACTCAAATTCGTCAAAAAGGAGTATCTGATTTCAAAAATGTATTTCTATGCTCCATAGATCATAAGGGCAGAATTTATGTCGACCGTTTGGACAACAGATAGCTTTTTAGAGCCTGCGTTTGATAAACGGCAGACGGTCCAAATCACGAATTGAGATAAGGCCAGCTAACAGACTGATTCCGAAATACAGGACCATTCCTATCGCAGAGGCAAATATAAATTGAATCCATTGTACATCTGCAATGGGAATGGAAGTGTATACATAATGCACGCCCGCTCCCATAATGACCATTGCACATAAGGTTTTTATGGTTTCGGTTACTCTTAAAGATAATGAAATAAGACTGACCACACTGTATCCGTGAAGCATCGTAACCAGAATGCTGTTCACAATAATGGCTATGATGGCGCCGTAAATTCCATATTCAGGTTGCGATGCCAGTATTACGATCAGAATGATTTTGACTACTGCTCCAATTAAGGTATTGATGAGTGCCCTGCCCGGTCGATCCATAGCTTGCAGCGCAGCTTGTAAAGGAGCTTGAACATAAATGAACAAGGCGAATGGAGCCATGAGCTTCAGCATAGGAGCTGTATCCGCGTTTCCATATAACAAATTGCATAGCGGAACCGCCAGGATATACATAAGAACAGCAAAAGGAGCCCCTGTTACCAGCGCAAGCCGCAACGCTTGATGCATACGCTTGTGAATGGTGGGCAAGTCCTTTCTTGCCGCAGCTTCTGATATGGAAGGAACCAGAGACACGGCTAGTGAAGAGGTTAATGCCCCGGGCAGCAGCAATAAAGGAACAACCATCCCTTGTAAAGACCCGTACTGAGCTGTAGCGGCAGCAGCGGCTATACCTGCCAAGGCGAGACTGCGCACAGTAATAATAGATTCCAGCAGATAAGAAAAAGAGCCTACAAGCCGACTTGCCGTAACGGGAATGGATATGCCTAGTAACCGCCGTAATATGGGGGAGTTGGCTTTCACACCTTGTGTATCAGATGGGATAACCTCCGGCTCGAGAGCGGGTTGCTCTGGAGTCGGATTTGTCTGCTTTTTATCTTTTTTAGTAATGACATAATATTGCCACAGAATCGCTAACATTCCGCCAATTTCTCCTACCGTCACACCTAACATCGCTCCAGCCGCCGCCATAGCAATACCCTTAGGAAGCAACAACCAGGAGAACCAGAGCATAAAGAATATTCGAACTAAAGATTCGAAGATGGAGGAGAGCGCCGATGGTATCATGTTCTGCTTGCCTTGGAAATAACCGCGGTAAATTGCAGATACGGCGACAATCCCAATCATTGGGATCATGGCAATAAACGTATAATAAACTCGATGGTCTGTTAAGATAACATTGGAGACCCATGAGGCACTTACCAAAGCAACCAATGTAAAGAAGATTGCAAGTCCAATACTAAGAGCAAGTCCAGTACGTAAAATCAGCCGTGATTTTTCAGGCCGATTCTCTCCTTCTGCTTCCGCCACCATCTTGGCTATCGCCAGTGGAATCCCGCCTGTAATGACAGTAACCAGCACAAGAAAAAAAGGATACGCGAGCTGATACAGACCCACACCTTCTGCTCCGATAATACGGGGTAAAGCAATCCGGGGAATAAATCCAAGCATCCGATTAATGATGCCGGCGGCTAGCAAGATTAAAGTTCCTTGTATAAAGCTCTGTTTCTTCAAAGGTCACGCCTTCTTCCCAAAATGAAATAAAACGCTGGCGAACTTGTCTATTCTTATGGATATGCTGTACCCCTATCTCGGCATGCCTTGTTTTAGTGGCATTAACTTTTTGTGACGGAAGAAGGAAAGCGAAGAACAAGAGTCGAATATCTATGGTGAGCATACGAACATGAGCGATCTTTGGAGGTGTCAACACGTGGAATCGGAACAGTGGAATCATGATCAACATAGTGAAGAAATCGAAGCCATGTGCCGCAGCAAAGCTGAAGAATTCCGGCTCCTCGGCTATGAGTATGTAACCAGCAAGGATATTTGGGATTGCATCAGCCGTAATTATGATAAGGAAGGCTTGCCTCCCCTACATAAGCTGGTAAACGACATTTATTCCTTGAAAGCCAATAGTTACATGAATTATTTGACTATTGCGGCCTATCGGGGGTTGAACTGAACAATAAACCACATATTTCTTTTTGCGAACTGCCTGATAAAGCAGTAAAGTAAGAGAATAATAACTCCACATCTCCTATTAAAACGGATGTCTTGCTGATTTAGGCAGGGGCGGCCGTTTCTTTGTGTGAGTATAGCTCTATCAATGCTGTGAATTGACGGTCATTTCGCGTGTAGCTATAATAGGAATATTGAGTTAATGAAAGGGGAACTAGCTAGAGCATGAAGAGACTAATGGGCTTTTTTATTACCGTGCTCGTTTTGACAGGCGTTATGGCATTTACTACTCCTGGACTGCTGGACAAGGTTAGACTTGGTCTTGACCTGAAAGGCGGATTTGAGATTTTGTATCATGCTGAGCCTATGGAAGCGGGAGCAGCATTGTCCCGAGCTTCTCTGCTGAAGACAGCGGAAAGCTTAGAAAAACGGGCGAATGCGCTCGGAACAAGTGAACCAGAGGTAACTACTGAAGGTACGGACCGTATCCGTTTGAAAATTGCGGGCGTAACGGATGAAGCCGAGGTTCGTAAAAAAATGAAGGAACCTGCAGTTCTGACTTTCCGTAGTGCTGCTGAAGGTGACGCTGAGGGAACTTACAGCAAAATCGAACTGGTAGGTAGTGATTTTGTTGAAGGTGCTGCAGAAGTTGGACGGGATAACCTGAATCAGCCAATCATCAGCATCAAGATTAAGGACAAGGACAAATTTGCAGAGATTACTAAACGTCTCTTGGGAAAGAATCTCGCAATTTACTTGGATGAGAACAAACTATCTGACCCTACGGTACAAGCAGTACTTACCGATGGCAGTGCTTCTATTTCTGGTAACTATACAATTAAGGAAGCGCGCGAACTTGCAGACACGATTAACCTAGGTGCATTGCCACTGAAGCTGACGGAGAAATATTCCCAAAGTGTGGGTGCTACCCTGGGTAAGCAATCGCTTGATCAAACGATTCGAGCAGGTCTGCTGGCTTCTGTGATTATCCTTATTTTCATGATCGGAATGTATCGTTTGCCAGGTCTTTTGGCTAGTTTTGCCTTGCTCTTGCATACATGGGCGCTAATTGCGGTCTTCGTCTTCGCGGACTTCACCTTGACGCTGCCTGGTATAGCCGCATTTATTCTGGGTATAGGTATGGCGGTCGATGCCAATATCATTACCAACGAACGGATAAGGGAAGAAATGCGCAGTGGAAAAAGTATACTGTCCTCCGTTAAGGCAGGGAATAAATCCTCTTTCCGGACAGTAATGGACTCCAATGTGACTACTATTATTGTAGCAGCAGTTATGTTTGCCTTCGGTACAGGTGCGGTCAAAGGCTTTGCATTGGTGCTGATTGTAGAAATCGTGCTGAGTATCGCCACGAATCTTTATTTCTCCCACTGGTTGCTTAGCCAGCTTGTCAAAGCGGGTAAGCTGAACAAACCGAAGAGCTTCGGTGTTAAGGAGAGTGAAATCCGTGCGCTTTAAGAAAGAGCTTGATTTCGTACATTTGAGTAAATATTTCTATATTTTCTCTATCGCATTGACAGTAGCAGGATTGATTTTCCTGGCGACATTTGGCCTGAATTACAGCGTTGACTTTAAAGCTGGATCTAATGTGGACATCTCCCTATCCAAGAATTTGAACTTGGATCAGGTTAAGACTGCAACTAGTGCAATCGATGTCGATCATGAACCGACGATTTCGTTTGGTGATCAGCGTGTGAATATTCGTTATGACGAAGTTCTTGATGAGGCTCAAGATGAAGCCCTAAAAGCTGAAATCCTTAAGCTGGATGACAAAGCATCATTTGAAATTAACACCGTGGACACTGAAATGGCTAAAGAATTGGCACGTAATGCTATTTATGCAGTTCTGATTTCTTGTCTGGGGATTATTATTTATGTAAGTATTCGTTTTGAATGGCGTTTCGCCGTGGCATCGATTGTGGCCTTGCTCCATGATGCCTTTATCGTAGTCGCGCTCTTCTCTATCTTCCGCTTGGAAGTGGATTTGACGTTCATTGTAGCGGTGCTTACGATCATCGGTTATTCCATCAATGATACGATCGTTATCTTTGACCGTATCCGTGAGAATTTACGTTTTGGTAAACAGAAGACTTATGAAGACTTGAAGCACCTTGTGAACAAAAGTGTGGCTCAAACGCTCATGCGTTCTCTCTATACTGCATTTACCGTATTTATTGCGGCGTTCTTCCTGTTATTGTTCGGAGGCGAGTCGATTAAGATGTTCTCGCTTGCGATGGTAATCGGTTTGCTCTTCGGAGCTTACTCTTCCATCTTTATTGCAAGTCCACTCTGGTTAGTGCTTAAAAAGCGTGAGAAGGTTAAAGTGAAGAGCAGCCCGAATAAAGGTTAGAAGAAATTAGCATCGAAGTTCTACTTTTCTTATACGTTTAAGAAAGCCGCGTCAAATGCGACGCGGCTTTCGAAATCTTTAGGGTCATGTCATGTGTATTGAATCATCATGAGATTACTTGCTATTGGTAAGGAGGGCCTCGTATGAATAAAGAACGATCACCGCAAAGCGAGACGGTTGCTTGGACAGGGATCATTAGCGATGTTACTTTGGCAGTAGCTAAGGGGAGTTTTGGCTATATTTCAGGGAGCAAGGCATTAATGGGGGATGCTTTGTATTCCGGAGCAGATGCAGCAGCTAAACTGGCGGATATTCTTCCGTGGCGCTCTGAGCAAGGGAGAAAGAGTAAGCAACGGATCGAAGAACGGCGGGGCACTAAGGAGCCGCTGCTGGCTATACTTTTTTCGGTATTTATTCTTATGGGGGGACTGCAGATCGCATTCTCTGCAATCCGCGACTTAACAGATGGAAAATCATCTACACACGGACAGCTGGCGTTTGTAACCGTCTTAGTATCTATTGTGTTTAAAGAAGCTGTTTTTCAATATCAATATCGCTACTTTAAAAAAATAGGTGATGGCAGTCATGCTGCATATGTTAATAGTCATCGTTTCAGCTTATATACATCTATCACAGTATTAGTCGGAATTTCGTTATCCATGGGTGGTACCTATTGGCATCCTCTATCTTATATGGATCCTATTGCTGCACTCTTAACCGGAGTTTTAATTCTTCGTAAAGGCTATTCACTCATTGCTAGCTCTATTAACACTAAAAATGCGCAGGAGCTTCCTTCGGAGGAAGCCGCTAATTTTATTGAAACAGTGCAACGTGTTCATGGCGTCATTCGCGTAGAACATTTGAAGGCACTTGAGCAAGGGAATTATGTGAATCTTCAAGTGAAAATCAGTGTAAATCCGCGGATTACGGTGATGGAAGCACAGGATATTTCGGAATGCGCTAGGAAACTGCTGCAGCACCGGTTTGTTCATGTCGGTGAGGTGCATATGGACGTTGTTCCTTATGATCCCGGCTATCCGTACAAAAGCAATTATGAATTGCCGGATAATGATATTCCTACGTTGCTTCAGTAGTTTGCAAGGTGAGAGAAAGGTGAGTTCTATTGCTTTATTCAAAAACAAGATGGCAATCTCCGGCAGCCAATCCCGACACAGTTAGGGATATGGCCCGGAGCCTTTCTATTTCTCCACTCTTATCCTCACTATTAGTAAATAGAGGAATGAACACGCCTCATGAAGCTCTAAGCTTCATGGATGGCAGTGAGGAAGAACAGCATGATCCGTTCCTACTCAAAGGAATGGCTGAAGCGGTTCCTAGAATTAGAAAGGCTTTAAAAGATGAAGAACATATTCTTATTTATGGCGATTATGATGCCGACGGGGTGTCCAGCACAGCACTTATGATTCATCTGCTGCGCTATTTAGGCGCTTCCTTTGATATTTATATCCCACACCGCTCTAATGAGGGCTATGGGCTGCATAATCATGCCCTGGATTGGGCTTTACAGCAAGGTGTCTCCTTAATCATTACAGTAGATACTGGCATTAGCGCTTATCATCAGGTTGCTTACGCTAATGAACTGGGGATCGATGTGATCGTTACGGATCACCATGAACCTCCTGAGCTTTTGCCAGAGGCCTATACGCTTATTAATCCCAAGCTGCCAGATTGCCCTTATCCGTTCAAAGGATTAGCGGGTGTAGGTGTGGCTTATAAGCTTGCTCAGGCTATTCTAGGGGAAGAGACTCCCACAGAATGGGCAGAGATTGCAGCGATAGGAACGGTTGCGGATTTAATGCCGCTGCTTGGCGAGAACCGTGAGATTGTTAGAAATGGCTTGGAAAGTATGCGGCATTCAAGTTTCCCGGGGATTCGTGCCTTACTCGCTGTCAGCGGTGTGAATATGAGTACTGTGAGTGCGGTCAATATCGCTTTTGGCATGGCGCCGCGCATCAATGCCAGTGGTCGCCTGGATCATGCTGGACGGGCTGTGTCCCTCCTCACTACCGAGCATGCGGCTGAGGCAGAGCAGCTAGCTGGAGAGCTTGACCTGCTTAACAAAGAACGCCAATTGGTGGTAGAAAGAATTGTTGTTGAGGCCACTGCCAAGCTGGAGCAAATGACACAGGGTGGCGAAATCCCAGACATCATTGTTCTTGCTGATCATGGCTGGAATGTAGGTGTGGTAGGTATAGTGGCTTCCAAACTACTGGAGCGTTATTATCGGCCTGTGATCATTCTGGATATACATCCAGAGACCGGAATGTGCAAAGGTTCTGCTCGCTCCATACCTGGACTTGATATCTACGCTGCACTTTCTTCTTGTTCTGATTTAATGGATCATTTTGGAGGTCATCCAGCCGCTGCGGGAATGAGCCTGCATCGGGATGGATTAGAAGCCTTTGCTGCAGCATTAAATGAATATGCATCCGGGGTGTTAACGCCAGAGCATTTCGTTCCTGTTGCTTCCGCTGATGCAGAGGTGTCAATCTCGGATTTATCACTGCAGACCGCGCTAGAATTGGAAAGGCTTGCACCTTTCGGAATGTCTAATCCGTTGCCGAAGTTTATTATTCGTGGGGCTACCGTGAAAGAGACACGTACAATGGGTCAAGATGGAAAACACCTGAAGATTGTATTGCAGCAGGGGAAAAACAGCATTGAAGCCTTGGCGTTTGGTAAAGGCGCTTTATCCAGGCTGCTACCGGCGGGTACTACGATCAACGTGTTAGCTGAGCTGTCGATCAATGAATGGAATGGCTCACGCAAATCACAGCTGATGCTGCAGGATTTATCTGTGCAGGATGCCCAGTTATTCGATCTTCGTGGTGCTGCTGACGCCGTACGACAAGCCGCACATATTAGAGAACTACTTCTTCCTTATAGTGGTGCGGGTCCGTATCGAGCTGCTGCAGTGTTTCAGAACGGACGTAGTACGCCTGCAAGTGAATTGATAGGAATGTCTTTATGGGTATATGATAAAGAAGCTGGCATTAGCGCTGCTGTTAAGGATGAGCCCCTTCAGGAGTCAGGGCATGTCTCTCTGTTATGCATACTGGATATGCCGGAGACTCCTGAACAACTGGATGCGCTGCTCCAAACCTTCCCTAATGCTGATAATATTGCGTTATTGCATTCTATCAAGGATGGCCGAGAACGACTTATTACTCCCACGCGGGATCATTTCAAAATACTATATAAACTGTTGGCTTCGATCACCTCAGTTGCAACGCCTGAGAACGAAGTCTTGCTGCGGTTAAGCCGCCAGTCCTCGTTAAGTATCCGCATGCTTAACAACATGCTTGATGTGTTTGAGGAGCTTGATTTTATTAAAAGAAGTCAGGGAAGTGTGGCGTTTATTACTCAGCCAGTAGCTAAAAGTCTGACAGCATCGAGTCATTTTGTTAGACTGGGACAGATGGCGGAGATGGAGCAATACTTCATGGAGGGCAGCCTGTCAGAGTTACAGGACTGGATGTTATCGCGTCGTTTAGGCGTATCATAATCCATGCAAATATGAGCTGCTGAGCGTACCCAATGGTGTATAAAAATGCAACGCTCATATAACAAAGCGAATGCTTACGAAGCAAGTTTTGTCGATCTGAAATCAAAGCAGCTTATGCTTACAAAACTTATAGGAGATGATAAATTTGGATTTTAAAGATAGTATTCGTGTGATTCCTGATTTCCCTAAAGAAGGTATTAGTTTTAAAGATATCACCACATTGCTTAAAGACGGTGAGGCTTACCGCCAAGCGATTGACGCGTTGAAAGCTCTCGTAGCGCATTTGGAAATCGACGTTATCGCTGGACCAGAAGCACGTGGCTTCGTAGTTGGAGCACCTCTTGCTTATGCGATGGGAGTAGGTTTTGTGCCGATTCGTAAAAGCGGCAAGCTTCCATATGAGACTATAGAGGTAGGTTATGATCTTGAGTATGGCAAGGACACCCTTGCTGTTCATACAGATGCCATCAAGCCTGGTCAAAAAGTATTGATCGCTGATGATTTATTGGCTACTGGTGGAACCATTGCTACTTCGGTTAACCTTGTAGAACAGCTTGGCGGTAAAGTGGTAGGTGCTGCTTTTCTGATTGAGCTGGTTGAGCTTGCTGGGCGTAATAAGCTTTCTGGAGTTGAAGTTCTTTCCTTGGTGAATTACGAGGATTAATCTTGTGAAGTTTGTCTTTTCCCGGGAAATAAACGGGGATTCGGCGCTCGAATTATGCTGAAAAGTGCAAAGATTAGCGCGTGACGCAAAGTGTGGAAGTTAAACATTAATTGGAAAATGTAAGATAATAACAGCAGCTGTCTGCCTTGTGGCGGAGAGTTGCTGTTTTGTATCTGAGTTAATAAAAAAAGCTGCCCAAGTCCATAAATGGATGTTGGAGCAGCTTTTTTAAAATTCTATTTTTACAATCGATTAATGGGCAGTTTTATCACTTTCTCCGCCATCATTAGACAGTCCAAGCACTTCAATGAGTTTGAAGAACAGTGCCAATACGATACCAACAATTGTAGCCAGCGCCATACCACTTAGTTTAACGTTGCCCATAGTAAGGGTTGTACCACTGATTCCGACAACGAGTACCAACGTAGCCATGATCATGTTCGTAGCCTTGGAAAAATCAACTTTTTGCTCAACGAAAATACGTAATCCGGAAGCCGCAATTACACCAAACAGCAACAGGGATACACCACCCATTACAGGGGTTGGAATATTAGCGATGACGGAGGAGAAAGTACCAGAGAATGAAAGCAGAATAGCAATCACCGCTGCGCCGCCGATTACATATACCGAATATACTTTAGTCAACGCCATAACCCCGATATTTTCACCGTAGGTTGTATTTGGAGTAGAACCGATAAAACCGGAGATAATTGTAGATATCCCGTTCCCCATCAGAGAGCGGTCAAGTCCAGGATCTTTTGCCAAGTCTCTGCCGACAATATTGCTTGTAACTAGTAAATGTCCAATATGCTCAACAATAACAACTAATGATACCGGGATAATAGTGAATATTACATTCCAATCAAATGAAGGAGTAACAATGGAAGGATGCGCTAAAAATTTTGCATTAGAGATAGCAGCGGTATCCACCATTTTCAAAATATATGCTAAACCATAACCAGTGACGATACCAATAAGGATGTGAATGATTTTTGGAAAACCGCGGAAGAGTACAGCTCCAATTACAGTTACACCAAGTGTCACCATAGAAAGTGCGATTGTTTTGCCATCTGGAGTCCAGTCTGCAACTGCAACGCCTTCAGGAGCAATAAGTCCTGCCATTCGTGCGGCAACAGGTACAAGTTCAAGTCCGATCGTAGCTACGATCGCTCCCATTACTGCTGGAGGGAAAACAACATCAATCCATTTGGTTCCTGCATAACGAATGATCAATGCCACGAGCACGAATATAATACCAGTGACGATAAAAGCACCCAAAGCAAGCGAGTATCCTTTCATGTGATCATTTGGGTAACGACTGAGTACTGACAATACCGGTGCAATAAAGGCAAAGCTGGAACCAAGGTACGCAGGGATTTTACCGCGACAGATCCAAATGTACAGCAATGTACCGATACCATTCATAAGCAAAATCATTCCAGGGTCGACCCCGAACAAGTTAGGCACTAGCACTGTACTGCCAAACATGGCAAACAAATGCTGGAGACTTAATAGAAAGCCTGGGCCCCATGGAAGTTTTTCGTTAACTTGAATTTCGCGTTGCAATGGAGTTCACTCCTCTTTCTTATCTGATATTAGGTTGTCCGGCGAAAATCCGCCTTTACTAGATTAAATAGAACTTGGCTTTTTTACAACAACATTTTCACAAGTGTTATTAATTTGTCCGAATTTAATTACTTTTACTTCTGGAATACCATGAGATGGCAAGTGTTGACGTAATCCTCCTTAAGCCTCATAATTATAGACAACTTTGAATAAGGGCGTAAGTAAGCTTGGACAAATGAAATGATTGGAACCTGCAGATTTTTGAACAGTTGCGGGTTCATTTTATTATAGAAAGGAATCGGATACGACGAGAATGGGCATTGAGCGATTAATTGATAAGGCTGGCGCCTATATAAAAGATAAAGATCTTCTCCGCATCCGGGAAGCTTATGAATTTGCCGATCAGGCTCATCACGGGCAGATCCGCAAGTCGGGGGAGCCATACATTCTGCATCCGCTGGCGGTGGCAGATATTGTCGTCAATATGCAAATGGATGTTATATCTATTGTTGCAGCGCTTTTGCATGATGTGGTGGAAGATACGACGGTCTCACTGGAACAAATCCGCGCTAAATTTGGCGATACCTGCGCAATGCTTGTTGACGGCTTAACGAAGCTGGAACGCATTCGCTTTCGCTCAAAGGAAGAGCAGCAGAACGAGAATTACCGCAAAATGTTTATTGCTATGGCCCAGGATATCCGGGTCATTGTCATTAAACTGGCGGACCGTCTGCATAATATGCGAACGTTAAAATACCAATCTGAAGAGAGCCAGCGCCGTATTTCTTATGAGACGTTGGAGATCTTCTGTCCTGTAGCTGACCGGCTGGGGATTTCCGCGATTAAGTGGGAGATGGAGGATATTGCGCTTCGTTACTTGAACCCGCAGCAGTATTACCGGATTGCTAATCTGGTGCATAAGAAGCGGGCTGAACGTGAGCAATTTATCGACAGCGTAATTGGCCGTATTCGTGCCAAGCTGGATGAAATGGGCATTGAAGGTGATCTTTCCGGTCGCCCGAAGCATATTTACAGTGTTTATAACAAAATGAGCACAAAAAATAAGCAGTTTAATGAAATTTATGACCTGCTGGCCATTCGTATCATTGTGGATAATATTAAGGACTGTTATGCAACCCTTGGAATTATTCATACCTTATGGAAGCCAATGCCGGGGCGTTTTAAAGATTATATAGCTATGCCAAAAGCCAATATGTATCAATCTCTGCATACTACTGTGGTAGGACCAGGCGGAGAGCCTACTGAGGTGCAAATTCGCACCTGGGAAATGCACCGCACGGCAGAATACGGGATAGCCGCACACTGGGCATACAAAGAAGGCAGCAGTAATAATGCTAATCCGGAGAATCGGATGCCTTTCTTTCGCGAAATATTGGAGCTGCAGCATGAAGCTAAGGATGCCGAAGAGTTCGTAAAATCACTAAAAATGGATTTTTTCTCAGACCTCGTGTTTGTATTTACTCCTAAAGGTGAGGTTATTGAGCTTCCTGCCGGTTCTGTGCCTCTTGACTTCGCGTTCCGCATTCATACAGAAGTGGGCAATCGTACGATTGGTTCCAAGGTGAATGGGCGGATCGTGCCGCTTGATCACAAGCTGAAGACGGGCGATATTGTTGAGATTTTGACGTCTAAGCATTCTTACGGACCTAGCCGTGACTGGCTCAAAATTGCACAATCCTCTCACGCAAGAAGCAAAATTAAACAATGGTTCAAAAAAGAAAAACGTGAGGAAAATGTCGAAAAAGGTCGCGAAGCGATTGAACGTGAGCTGAAGCGCCTGAATGTTGAAGTTTCCGAGTGGATTTCTGATGAAAAACTGTTGGAAGCTGCGAAAAAATTTGCTTTTAATGATGTAGAGGATATGTTGTCTGCCGTTGGTTTTGGTGGGATTACCGCTTCGCAGATTGCCTCCCGTTTGACGGAGAAGCTGCGCAAGGAGCAGGAAGAAGCTGCTAACCACTTGGAGCTTACTTCAGAGATGAAGGAGATCAAGTCTTCCGGCGAGAGACGAAATCAACCCACCAATGGCGTTAGTGTAAAAGGAATTGAAAACTTACTTGTTCGTTTTGCACGATGTTGCAACCCGGTTCCGGGTGACGACATTGTAGGTTATGTTACACGGGGCCGGGGCGTATCTGTACACCGCCAGGATTGTCCTAACATTCCGGGTGAAGGTGACGGAGAAGAAGCAGCTAGAGTGATTGAAGTGGAATGGGAAGGCACGATGGAAGCAAACTATAGTGTGGATATAGAGATTACAGGCCATGATCGCAATGGACTGCTCAATGAAGTACTGCAGGCTGTGTCCGAGAGCAAAACGAACATTTCAGCGGTCACTGGGCGCTCTGACAAGAATAAGATGGCAATGATTCATATGACCATCCTTATTCGTAATACGGAGCATCTACAATCCGTTGTAGATAAAGTGAAACGAGTTAAGGATGTATATACAGTGAATCGGATCATGCAATAAGGCAAGGAGCGAAGTAGTGCGATGAGAGTTGTAGTACAGCGTTGTAAGGACGCCAAAGTAACCGTGGATGAGACAGTGACCGGAGCGATTGGCAATGGCCTGATGCTGCTTGTCGGCGTTACCCATGAAGATACAGAGAAGGATGCCAAATATTTAGCGGATAAAATAGCTGGACTGCGTATTTTTGAAGATGATGCTGGCAAAATGAATTATAGTGTCACGGATACTAACGGAGCTATTCTTTCAGTGTCCCAGTTTACTTTATACGGAGATTGCCGTAAGGGAAGACGGCCGAATTTCATGGGAGCTGCAGCTCCTGCGGAGGCCGAGCGTCTTTATGATTATTTTAATCAAGAGCTTAGAGCTGGAGGTCTTCAGGTGGAGACGGGCATATTTGGAGCGATGATGGATGTGTCGCTGACCAATTGGGGCCCAGTTACTCTCATTCTGGATAGCCGCAGCTAACGAAATAGAGGATGTCGAAGATTGCTTCTGGCCGGAGCTAACTTTCGACATCTTTTTTTTATGCGGATAGAGCTTCTTTGGGCTGGATAAACTAAATGCAGGCAGATATCACGCATAAGGCAGGAGTTTAAGAATGAGACAATCACAGAAGGCATGGGTATGGAGAAGTATCCCGGCACTACCGACTGGGAGTCCTATGGAAGCCTGTGCATTAGCCAAAAAGCTAGACGGCGAGACCGAACCACTAGTGATGAAAGGAAGAAGCCGCAATCTCTTGCCGCGTACCTGAAGCGGGTGGAAAATGCGGCTTTTTCGGTGTTGTGAAGGAAGCCTTTTTTCCGATTAAAGGTTAGAAAGCATCCTCATAAGGGTAATAGACCACAAGAAAGAATAATTAGAACATCATTAATTGCTAAAGACAGAGAGGAGAAACTATTACATGAGTAACGTTGCTTTCTTACTGGCTAATGATTTTGAAGATTCTGAAATGAAGGTTCCTTATGATGAAATTATAAAGGCAGGACATCAAGCTGACATTATTGGTTTGAAAAAAGGGGAGACCTTGCTAGGTAAAAAGAAAGAAGTCTCCTACGCAGCAGACAAGGCGATCGCCGATGTTCAAGCAAGTGATTATGACGCGATTGTCATCCCGGGTGGTTCTTCCCCCGAGAATTTACGGCAAAATGCTGATATTTTGAAGTTTGTAAAAGAAGCAAATGAAGCAGGCAAGCCTATCGCCTCTATTTGCCACGGACCGCAAATTCTGATCAGTGCAGCTTTGCTTAAGGGACGCACCATTACCTCTTATCCTCCGCTGAAGGATGATGTTGTGAATGCCGGCGCGGAGTTTAAGGATGAGGAAGTAGTGGTTGATCGCAATTACATTACTTCGCGTACACCAAAAGATGAGCCTGCATTTGTTCGTGAAATATTGAAGGTCCTGAAATAAATAAGCATTTTTTATTTTAGAGTCTTATAATCCAAGGAGGTAATGGCAATGAGCAGAAAAATCCAAGCGTATTTCAGAACTGAAAATGAAGCAGAAGGCGCAAAAACAGCATTGATTAGCTATAAGGTGGATGGCTTGGAGGTTTGGCCACTCACAGACCCTATCGGCAATGATCGTAATATTCTGTTTCCAATCATTCCACTGGATAGTGCATCTGTAGTCGCAGGCACAACTGGAACGCTTGGAACGGCTAGCACACCTGCAGCTGGAGCTATGCTGGTTCCTGGCATTGCCGCTTCCGACACTCGGGCTGACCCTGAAACACATTATAGTGTGAATGAAGATCAGGTTAGTGCGAACGTGGCAGAAGGAGATCTCGAAGATGGGGATTTAAGTGAACTTCGTTATGTGATGGAGCTAAGTATAGCAGAAGAAAATTATAATGAAGTTGTGGAAATCCTTCGGGGCAAAGGGGCCTATGTTGAACAATTCGAATAGTATTCTATTAAAAATAAACCGCTTTCATGGAATGTAATATAATCGTAATATTACGTACATGATTCCTTAATATAGCGTGTTTATAATAAAGGCATGACCCCCTTTTTAATAATATATGATGATGGACCTGCAGCATTCGGCTGCAGGTCATTTTTTTTGTTACAATATAATTGCTGAATAAAAAACTCGGAAGCTGTCAAAATTTATACCAGGCATCCTTTTTACTTCCTTGACTTTAATGCAGTAGTTCAGTAGAATATTAACAATATACGATTTTATCATATGGTTTTGATGACGGGACCAAGTAATTCGAGAACCCACAACTCCAGAGAAGAATCCCTTGTCGATTCGGATGACATCTACTTAAGTGGATGATGAACCGGTATCGCTTGGCTGCAAGGATTCTGTTGATGAGCGAATGAATGACCTCCCCGAGAACGTACGGCGAAAGTGGGCAGTGTTGATTGCCGCGATCAGTAGCCGTTTACGCGTAGGCGGGCGTTAACCGCTTTGAGCGGCTTCAGTATATTTTTACTGATCCGGAATGTGGGTGGTACCACGTGGTGTATTATTGGTTATGATAATCCCTCGTCCCTGTTTTTTTATAAAACAGGGCGAGGGATTTTTTGCTTTTTCTGCAATAGAAACAGATGAAGAGAACAGCTTTAGAGGGGTTATTTTTTAGGAGGGATAGACTGTGGCTAAAGAAAGATTCGAGAAACCAACAGGAACGCAGGACGTGCTTCCGGGTGCTGTGGAGAAATGGCAGTATATTGAGGGGAAGGCCAGAGATTTATGCCGCCGTTTTAACTACCGGGAAATTCGCACACCTATGTTTGAGCACACAGGGTTATTCGAACGTGGAGTAGGCGAAACAACGGATATCGTGGAAGGCGAAATGTATACGTTCAAGGACAAAGGCGACCGTGATTTGGCTCTTCGTCCAGAAGGAACGGCTGGTGTCGTGCGGGCTTACGTTCAGAACAAGCTATACGGTGAACCTGATGTAAGCAAGCTGTATTATATCGGACCTATGTTCCGTTATGAGCGTCCGCAGGCCGGAAGATATCGCCAGTTCCATCAGTTTGGGATTGAGGCGTTTGGGGCCGTGGATCCGGCTATTGATGCAGAAGTAATCTCTATGGGCTATCAATTCTATAAGGATCTAGGTCTTAAGGATGTAAGAGTGGAGCTTAATTCCGTGGGTAATGCACCAAGCCGTGCGGCTTACCGGGAGAAGCTGCTGGGATTCCTTAGACCGATGAAGGATAACCTCTGCAGTGACTGTCAGCGTCGAATCGAGCGTAATCCGCTTCGTGTGCTGGATTGCAAGGTGGATCAGGATAAATTTACAGATGCGCCTTCCATTTTGGACAGTTTGGATGATGAATGCATAACTCATTTTGAGAAGGTTAAGATGCATCTCGACATCATGGGTGTGGAGTTCACGATTAATCCTCGTCTTGTACGTGGTTTGGATTATTACACGCATACTGCGTTTGAATATAAAGCAGCTGGCATTGGCTCTATTGATACCGTAGGCGGCGGAGGCCGTTACAACGGTTTAGTTGAAGAAATCGGTGGACCGGATCAACCGGGTATTGGTTTTGGGATCGGGCTGGAGCGTATTCTTCTTATTCTGGAAGATCAGAAGGTTGAGCTGGAGACTGCGAAGCCACTGGATGTGTATTTTGTAGCTCTTGGCGAAGAGGCTGACATTGAAATCTCCAAGCAGCTATACTTTCTGCGTAGCCAAGGGTTCTCGGCAGAACGCGACTACCTCGGCCGGAAGATGAAGGCGCAGATGAAGTCAGCTGACCGTATGTCGGCACGTTATACTGCGATTCTTGGCGAAGACGAGCTGAAGAATGGTGTAATTGCGCTGAAGTCGATGAGCACAGGGGAACAGCAGACTGTGAAGCTCGAAGAGCTGGCTCAGGCGTTGGTATAGAAGAAGACTTTTTAAGTAGAAATGTATTTTTAAATAAAAAGGGGAATGGTGAATTATGCAAAGAAGTCATAACTGTGGGCAATTAACACCAGAACATATTGGACAAACGGTAACCTTGAACGGATGGGTCCAGACCCGCCGCGACCTTGGGGGCGTACTTTTTATTGACCTGCGTGATAGAAGCGGTATTGTGCAAGTTGTATTCAACCCGGACTACTCCGGCGAAGCACTGCAAATTGCGGATAAGGTTCGCAGTGAGTATGTTTTGGCTGTCAAAGGAAAAGTGGTTAAACGTGATGAAGAAACCATTAACCGCAATCTGCCAACAGGTGAGATTGAAGTTCAAATTACAGATATCGAAGTGCTGAACGCTGCTAAGACCCCTCCATTCTTCATCGAAGATGGAGTGGAAGTAGACGAATCTCTTCGCCTGAAATATCGTTACCTGGATCTGCGTCGTCCAGAAATGCAAAAAACGCTGTTGCTACGCTCGAAAGCTTCTAAGATTTTCCGCGACTTTCTTGACAGTGAAGGATTTATTGATGTAGAAACACCAATCCTAACTAAGAGCTCACCGGAAGGTGCTCGTGATTATTTGGTGCCAAGCCGTGTGCATGAAGGCGAATTTTTCGCATTGCCGCAATCTCCACAAATCTACAAGCAGCTATTGATGGTGGGTGGCGTTGAACGCTATTATCAAATTGCTCGTTGTTTCCGTGATGAAGATTTGCGTGCTGACCGTCAGCCGGAATTTACACAAGTGGACATCGAGACTTCATTCCTGTCTCAGGATGAGCTGCTTGGCATGATGGAGAACCTGATGCAACGTCTGTTTAAAGAAACTGTAGGAGCGGATATTCAGCTTCCATTCCAACGTTTGACTTATGCTGAGGCTATGGGCAAATACGGTTCAGACAAACCTGACCTGCGTTTTGGATTAGAGCTTGTAGAAATGAACGATATTGTTGCCACAAGTGGCGTAAAGGTATTCGCTTCCGTGATCGAAAAAGGCGGAGAAGTGAAATGTCTAAATGCTAAAGGCTGTGGGACTTGGACTCGTAAAGAAATCGATGATCTCGGACCTTATGCTGCGCGTTATGGAGCGAAAGGTTTGGCTTGGATTCAAGTGAAAGACGGCGAGTTCAAAGGGCCGATTGTCAAATTCTTCACTGAAGAAGAAATTGCCGCTGTGAAGGAGCGTACAGGCGCTGAAGAAGGCGACCTACTGTTGTTCTCCGCTGATACCAAAAAGGTTGTAGCGGACGTTCTAGGTGCCCTTCGTGTCAAAATCGGACGTCAGCTGGGTCTGATCGACGATAACGTGTTCAAGTTCGCTTGGGTGACTGACTTCCCATTGCTTGGTTATGATGAAGATCAGAAACGTTATGTAGCAGAACACCATCCGTTCACTCGTCCACGTGAAGAGGATCTGCATCTGTTCGACACAGATCCAGGTGCAATTCGTGCACAAGCCTACGATATTGTTCTGAACGGTTATGAAGTAGGCGGCGGCTCCATGCGGATTTACAAACGTGAAGTACAGGAAAAAATGTTCCAAGCTCTCGGCTTCTCAGATGAGGTTGCTTACGAGAAATTTGGTTACCTGATGGATGCGTTCGAATATGGTACACCTCCACATGGTGGTATTGCCTTCGGTTTAGATCGTCTAATTATGCTGCTGGCGGGTCGTACAAATCTGCGCGAAACCATCGCATTCCCGAAAACGGCAAGTGCAACGGACCTGCTTATGGATGCACCTGCACCAGTAGACGGTTCACAATTGGAGCAACTGCATATTAAGCTGGCTCTTAAACCAAAGAAAGAAAAAGAAAAAGAATAATTAAATAAAGCGGGCGAGGCAGATTTCTGCTTCGCCATAGCTTTTGAAGGAGGCTGACCTCATGCTGCATCAGTTCTCACGTACGGAACTGGCGATCGGACCGGAAGGTCTGGAGATTATGAAGAACAGCACAGTAGCGGTACTTGGTATCGGCGGTGTTGGCGGTATGGCTGTTGAGGCATTGGCTCGTAGCGGGATCGGCAGACTGATTCTGATTGATAAGGATTCCGTCGACATTACCAATGTGAATCGGCAGATCCACGCACTTACTACAACGGTTGGGCAAAAGAAGGCCGAACTGATGGTAGACCGTGTGAAGCTGATTAATCCGGAATGTGAAGCAATTGCGCTGAACATGTTCTATACGGAAGAAACCTATGAGGAACTGTTCAAGCTGAAACCGGATTATGTGATCGATGCCTCGGATACGATTATCTACAAGGTCCATTTGATTAAAGAATGTCTGGCACGTGGAATTCCTATGATTTCAAGCATGGGTGCTGCCAACAAAATGGATCCTACAAGATTCCAGGTAGCGGACATTTCTAAAACAACGTATGATCCGATTGCCCGGGTCATTCGCCAGAAGCTGCGTAAGGATGGGATTAAGAAAGGCGTGAAGGTGGTTTTCTCTACGGAGCCGCCAATGAAGCCACGTCAGGATGTTACGGACAAGATTGTTCCGGAGAATGCGCCGGATCGACGTAAAGCGAAACAACCGCCAGCCAGCAATTCATTTGTTCCACCGGTAGCCGGCCTAATTATGGTCAGCGTTGCCGTGCGGGATTTGCTTGAGGCTGGAGGCGTCAGCTTGTAAGTGAATTGCTGAGCTGAGGCTGTTTCAATTATAGTTATAGGATTAGAGTAATGGACAAAAGGGCGAGTAGCTGGAATCCGGCTGCGTACGCCCTTTTGTTGTCGTTAAACAGGCGGGTTCTGCAAGAAGCAGGCCACAAATAGGCATAATAGCTGAACCGGGATCAACGGCTGATTATTAGATTTATAATCCGGGTAATATCCGCCTGCGGAACTTAATATCAGTGGAGGTTTTTGTACATGAAATCGAATTTTTGGCGAAATAGTGTGGGGCTTGCGCCTGAGAATGACTGGAAACGGGAATGGGCTGCAGGGATTCTCTCCTATTTTGCTTCAGTTTATATTGTTATGGTGAATGCGACGATTCTCCATGACGCGGGGATGCCGCTTAGACCGGCAATGGTGGCTACACTGTTGACCGCAATTACCGGCTGTCTGCTGATGGCTTTTGGCGGGAAGACGCCTATCATCGTAGTTCCCGGGATGGGGATTAACGCATTTTTCACTTATACGCTTGTTCATTCCATGAAACTGGACTGGAGAGAGGCGCTTACTGTAGTCGTTATAACAGGCGTGTTATTCGCTATCGTGGCCTTCACATCACTTTATCGTATTCTTAGTGAGGCAATTCCCCAAAACCTGCAGCATGCCATTACAGTCGGTATAGGGCTGTTTCTGACCTTTATAGGGCTGCAAAAGAGTGGGATAGTGATTGCCCATCAGACTACTTTTGTTGCCATAGGACATTTTAGTGATCCTGCAGTTATTACATCCTGTGTGACTTTATTGCTGGCTTTAGTGTTATTTATCCGGGGAACTAACGGAGGCCTGCTGATAAGTATGCTGGTTGGTACAGGACTAGCCTATCTGCTGGGAGCTGCACATGCACCGGAAAAACAGGCCTCAGGGCATGTATTCTCAGGTTATGGCGGCCTATTTTTCGGAATGGACTGGAGCGGCATTGTGAGCCTGGTGTTCTGGATTGCTGTATTCCTGTTATTGTTAATCGTTGTATTTGAAAATATCGGTCTTGTAGCCTCGCAGACGATGATGGCAGGCCGTCCAGAACGCTTCAAAAGCAGCCTGCGTGCGCTCTCGCTTGCTAATATCGCCGCAGGCCTTTTCGGAAGCAGTCCGGTCGTGGCCGCTGCAGAATCTAATGCAGGAATAGCTGCGGGCGGGCGTTCGGGTCTCACCTCGCTGGTAACAGGGCTTCTATTCGGGGCGACCTTCTTATTCCTACCGCTGTTATCCTATATTCCCGACAGTGCGATCGCACCGATCCTGATTGTGATCGGCGGACTAATGGTACAAAATGTGCGTGAGATGGACTTAAGTGATTTGACCGAGCTGTTCCCGTCTTTTCTAATCATGGTTATGATTCCATTCACCTATAGCATCGTGGACGGTATGGCTTTTGGTTTTATTACCTACCCAATTGTGAAGCTGGCGCTGGGCAAAGGGAAGGAAGTGCCACCTGCGTTGTATGGAATTGCTGGTTTGTTTGTGGCTAACTTTATTTTGCAGGCTGTGCTATAGTGCGGCATCCGGTTTCTTTGATTGCGAGGGACCTGTTACACACTTATTAGCTCTATTAGCCCGCGTTGAAATCAAAGAGGTAAATGCGTGTGCCGCTGATTGGAGTCAAATGTGCGTAGACGTCGAAAACAGAGGGATAAATGCGGCTGATTGGAGCTAAATGCGTGTAGACGACGAAATCTACGGGATAAATACCGTTGAATGGGGCTAAATGTGTGGAAGCCTCGAAAACAAAGGGAAAAATACCGTAGATGGAAGCTAAATGTGCCTGGACGTCGAAATTAAAGGCAAAAATGCCTCTGATTGGAGCAAAATGCGAGCGAACGCCGAAAACAGAGGCGAAAATGCCTCTGATGCGAGCTAAATGTGCCTGGACGTCGAAATCAAAGGCAAAAATGCCTTTGATCGGAGCTAAATGTGTGCGAACGCCGAAAACAGAGGCGAAAATGCCTCTGATGCGAGCTAAATGTGCCTGGACGTCGAAATCAAAGGCAAAAATGCCTCTGATTGGAGCGAAATGCGAGCGAACGCCGAAAACAGAGGAGAAAATGCCTCTGATGCGAGCTAAATGTGCCTGGACGTCGAAATCAAAGGCAAAAATGCCTTTGATCGGAGCTAAATGTGTGCGAACGCCGAAAACAGAGGCAAAAATGCCTCTGATACGAGCTAAATGTGCCTGGACGTCGAAATCAAAGACAAAAATGCCTCTGATGCGAGCCAAATGTGAGCGAACGCTGAAATTAAAGGCAAAAATGCCTCAGATTCGAGCTAAACGTGTGCGAACGTCGAAAACAGAGGCAAAAATGCCGTTGATTCGAGCCGAACGTGTGCGAACGCCGAAACCAAAGGCAAAAAAGCCTCTGCTCGGAGCTAAATGCGTGCGAACGCTGAAACCAAAGGCAAAAAAGCCTTTGGTTTGTCCCAAACATTCGACGCTTGTGCGAGCTAAGGAGCACCAAAGTGCTTTAGGTTGGAGAACTTATAAGTTTAGTCAAATCATTTGAAAGATTTGGTATTTAAGTGCTGATTGTGCTACAATGGGTATCCTTTTGCGTGAGAAATGGGCGTAGGAGCATGAAAATTTAAGCTCGATAAACTTTTAGGAGGTAACTGAAATTGGAAGACAACTTTCAAAGTGCCTATCAAGAGGAAGAAGACAGGCTGAATCAAGCGCTTACTGAAATTGACACTTTGCTGGAGAAGCTCCAGCAGACACCAGTGTACACGGGACATGACTATACGGAACAGGTGCTGGAAGCGAACCGTGATCAGAAGCGCAAAGATCTTGCCAAGCTTAGGCAGGAGCCTTATTTCGGACGGCTTGATTTTCAAGGCAATGATGAGAATGAACGGAAGGCACTCTATATAGGCAAAATCGGCGTAGACCGCGAGCAGGTAAGCGACCGTCCGCTAGTCATCGACTGGCGCGCACCGGTAGCAAGCCTGTTTTATTCGTTTACCGGCGGTACCGAGCCAGCCTCCTATGAAGCTCCTGAGGGATTAATAGAGGGGCTGGTATACCTCAAACGCAACGTGGTGATTCGGAAGCAAATTCTGGAGCGGGTCGCGGATACGTACAATCGGGAAAGCGATGCACCGATTGTATCAGATGAGTTTCTCGTCTATCGACTTGGGGAGAACAAGGATAATCGTCTACGGGATATCGTATCGACCATTCAAGAGGAGCAGGACAAGATTATCCGTGCTGCCAAAAATACAGCGCTAATCATTCAGGGCGTGGCAGGAAGCGGTAAAACAACCGTTGCACTGCACAGGCTTGCTTTTCTGCTGTATCAATACAAGGATCAGGTTTCTGCGGAAAAAATGATCATTTTTGCACCAAACCGGATGTTTTTGGATTACATCTCGGACGTATTGCCTGAGCTCGGGGTAGGTAATATTGCTCAAAGTACATTTCCGGATTGGGCGGCTAATGTACTAGGACTGGAATTGCCGGAACAGGATGCGACAGAGACGATGAACCGCTGGTTCGAAACCCCTGGCGGCATGCCGGTAATTACAGAAGAGACACCAGGGCGCTTCAAGGGTTCCACGGTGCTGATGGGAATCATAGATTCCAGCATCGAGCTATTAGAAAGCAGCTCTGTACCTGAGGGTGATTTTAGCCCGTGGGAGGGTGCGGTGCTACGCCGTTCTATGATTTTGCGCTGGCATAATGAGGAGTATGCTCCCTATCCTCCAGCCAAGCGCAAGGAACGGGTAATGGCGCGGATTCATCGCTGGATTGAGATGGAACTGAAGAAGAGTCCTTCAGCTGCTGCTATGAAGGATCGCAAGAAAAAAGGCGCGCAGCGAGAGAAGGCTTATAGTGCCAAATGGCCTAAATATGATCCATTAACGATCTATAAGCAAATTTTCCGAGCAGCTAAACTTCCTGAGGATTGGCCGGTTGAACCGCCAGAGGAAATTCCGGCAGCTGTGTTGAAGGAAACGGCAAAAGAGCTGAAAAAAGGCATCATACGTGAAGAGGATTTACCTCCGCTGCTGTATATCCATTATCTTTTGAATGGTGATGAGGGCGTTACTCGCTTTGACCATGTAGTAATCGATGAGGCTCAGGATTTTTCACCTTTCCAAATTGCCGTTCTGGATTTATATGTGCGAGGCCATTCCTTTACGATCCTGGGTGATCTCTCGCAGGGCATACATGCCTATAAAGGCGTACACGCGTGGGAAGAGATGCAGACGTTGTTTGCCCCTGAGAACACGGCTTATCACGCGCTGACACGCAGCTATCGTTCTACTATGGAAATTATAGACTTCGCTAATGGAATTCTATCTTCAGGTGTGGAGAGCTCATTGCTGGCTGTTCCTGTGTTTCGTAGTGGAGATCCCGTGCGTATGATCGCCTATGGCGAGGATGCCGGGGAACTGGTGGCTGATGAGCAAGCTCGCTTGCGGACAATAACCTCTGCACTGAAGTCTCTGTCAGGAAGGGAATACCGTACGGTGGCTGTCCTAACAAGAAATCTTCATGAGGCTGCAGAACTATATGCGGAGCTGGCACAGCATTTTGAAGATATTCATCTGATTGATGGCAGTATGACGCAATATCAGGGCGGGTTATCGGTGCTGCCTGTCTATTTATCAAAAGGTTTGGAGTTCGATGCGGTGATCTTAGCAGATGCCGATCAAGACCATTATGGAGCGACGGCTTGGGACGCGAAGCTGATGTATGTCGGCTGTACACGTGCTCTCCATGAGCTGTGGCTGCTCCATAATGGGGAAGTTCCTTCCTATGTGCAAACGGCGGCTGGAAGCGATTCTGAGGGAGAGTAAGACTGGTGGAGAATGGTTATAACTGTTCTTGGTCTTGTAACTCCCCCATAGGTATGGCTTAATAATAAGTGTCCGGCCGGGCAAGAACACTTCTGGAAGGAGGCTGATTGAAATGATTTCAGTATACGAGGTGGTTTCCGTTTAAGACGGAAACCTGCTTAAAGCGAGGAGGCCTTACGGCCTCCTTATTACTAACATAAGAAGTACCACACTTATCCATAAGAACGAAATTTATGAAATCGAATGTAGACGCTACCAAAAGGTTTTTATATAATGAAATTACGGATTTTTCCAAATATGAGGAGAAGAAAGGAGGCAGGTGACGTGATTATAACTAAAAACTTAGTTGACCGACGCATAGGGACACACCTGTTGAAGGAGGAAATGCAAGTTGAGTTATGTAAATGGGAAGGATGTGCTCCCCCCTGGCTTGCTCGAAGAGCTTCAGGGATACATCCAAGGTGAACTGCTCTACATCCCAAAGAAGACGGAAGAGCGGGTTCGATGGGGCGAGAACAGCGGTTCGAGGAAAGAAATAGCGAACCGGAACAAGGAAATTTTCAGTTGTCATCGAAGCGGTGATTCCGTAGCGGAACTTCAGAAGAAGTACCATCTATCGGAAGAAAGCATTCGTAAAATCATATCAAAAATGCGGCTGGCAGTAAATTGCTAGCTTGCAATTCAAGCATAAACGCCTCTGGTGTCCTTAGAAGGACGGTAAGCGTTATGCGAGAAATCATAAGGATAAAGTATAGCGTGAAACCTATACTTTCTTATATTTTGAAAAAAGAGCATGGCTCCCGCCTTTCTAAGACGAGATCATGCTCTTTTTATTTTGGCGTAAAATAAGTCTATGCTGATACTGTTACCTTGACCCGGCAGGGCATCCTAATCCTTCCCTGTGATATGGTATGATAGAGAGGATTTACATTGAGCTTTTACAAGAATATAGCAAGGAAGTGGAGTTATGGATTTATTTTCTTTCGGAGAGGACACCGGGGGCGGACGGCTGCTTGCGGACCGGATGAGACCGGAGAATCTTGATGAATATATTGGTCAAGAGCATATCATAGGTCGGGGGAAGCTGCTGCGAAGAGCGATTGAGGCGGATCAAGTCTCTTCGATTTTGCTCTATGGCCCCCCGGGATGCGGCAAGACGACACTCGCGCATATTATTTCTCATCACACGCAAGGAGAGTTCGTACGTCTGAATGCGGTGGAAGCTACCGTGAAGGATGTACGGGAGGTTATTGAGCGAGCTCAGAACAATCAAACATTGTACGGCACTAAGACGATCCTGTTCCTGGACGAGGTGCATCGATTTAATAGCTCACGCCAGGATGCGCTTTTGCCAGCAGTAGAAAAAGGGACTATTACCTTCATTGGAGCGACTACAGAGAACCCGTTCCATTATGTTAATGGGGCGCTTATGAGCCGCTCCACCTTATTTCAGCTGGAGGCATTAACGAGTGAACACAGCTTGATCGCGATGCGCAGAGCCTTGGCGGACAAAGAGAAAGGTCTTGGATTTATGGAGCTTCAGGTCGATGAGGAGGCTTTGTTGCATATTGCAACAATGGCTAATGGAGACATCCGGCGGGCACTAAATGCACTGGAGCTGGCAGCCCTGACTACCGCACCACAAGTTGATGGAAGTGTTCATATCACGCTGGAGGTGGCGGAGGAATCCATTCGGCGCCCCATTGTGAAGGCTGATGAATCTACGCAGTATGATGTGCTATCCGCTTTTCATAAAAGTATTCGCGGTTCCAGCGACGCCGCGTTGTTTTGGTTTCTGTATGCGGTAGAAAAGCTTGGAATGGACCCTATGACTTTTATTCGGCGCCTGATTGCAGCCAGCAGTGAGGATATCGGCTTGGCTAATCCCCAAGCTATGGTTCAAGCGGTGAGTGCGCTGGATGCGTATCGAAACAATGGTTGGCCAGAGGCGAAGCTGAACATTGCCCAAGCTATTCTTTTTGCAGTGGAAAGTCCGAAGTCTAATGCTGTGGTTATGGCTATTTCCAATGCAATGGCAAGTATGGATGAGATCAAATCAGCGGAGGTACCGCTGCATCTGCGTGATACGCACTATAAAGGTGCAACTGCGTTAGGGCATGAAGGATATCAATATCCGCACAATTTTCCGGGGCATTATGTGAAGCAAGAGTATTTGCCTAAGGAGATTTCTCAGCGTGTTTTTTATCAAGCTACTGAGCAAGGCAATGAGATTAAGATTCGTCATAATCAAAAGCTTCGGCGGGAGCAGTGAGCCGCTAGCGACTGTAATACCTTCCAATTTCATGCTGGAAAGCCAAAGATTTTAACTTTCAGTCGAACTAAATAATTCCCAAAAAAAGGCGGCCTAGAGCCGTTTTTTTGTTGCCTACGTTACTTTTAATCACATCGATTGAAAATTTTTTATAGGAAAAGATTGATAATTTACCATAAGTTAATTAAAATGAACTACAAAGTTACGAGATGTTCATTTTTATTTCCGATTGAACTACTGGTAGTATTCTTAACAGTGTTAATTATCATCACATTGGTTATTTCAAAATGTTTCATGAAAATCAACACTATTTATATCAAAATTTACATAATATTTTCATTGTGTTAATTTTGAAATCCTTGTCGTTAGGGTGATGAATATGGGCGAAGAACTACTAGAAATCAAAAATTTGTCGACATCGTTCAGAATTGCAGACGACTATTATGCTGCGGTTGATGATGTTACCCTGTCTGTTCGCAAAAATGAAATTCTGGCTATCGTTGGAGAATCTGGTTCAGGAAAAAGTGCGCTCGCCTTTTCCATTATGGGGCTGCATACCAGAGCCAGAATTGACGGACAAATCAAATACAAGGGCCAGGACATCGTTACTATGTCTCCTGCTGCACTAAACAAGCTGCGCGGCCAAGAAATGTCTATGATTTTTCAAGATCCTTTATCCGCTTTAAACCCGCTAATGATCATCGGTTCACAGATTGAAGAAGTACTTATCCTACATGATTCCAAGCTTTCTAAGAAACAGCGAAAAGAGAAGGTCATTGATCTTTTGACCAAGGTTGGAATTTCCCGTCCAGAGCATACATATCAGCAGTACCCCCACGAATTATCCGGTGGCATGAGGCAGCGGGTGGTTATCGCCATTGCGATAGCCAATGGACCCAAGCTTTTGATCGCCGACGAGCCTACCACAGCACTAGATGTGACTATCCAATTACAAATCCTTGAACTTATTAAAAAATTAAAAAACGATATGGAAGCAGGCATTATCTTAATCACTCATGACTTAGGGGTTGTAAGCGAAATGGCTGACCGTGTTGCGGTGATGTATGCCGGACAAATCGTCGAAATCGCAGATATTTTTACGTTGACGTCTAATCCGAAACATCCATATACGAGATCCTTATTAAACTCCATTCCAACGGCAAAAGAAGAAAAATCCAGGTTGCATGTGATTCAGGGGATTGTTCCACCACTGCAAAACCTTCCGCGTAAGGGCTGCCGTTTCTCGGCACGGACGCCTTGGATTCCTGAATCGGAGCATGAGGAGAACCCACAGCTGCATGAAGTCGCACCCGGACATTTCGTTCGCTGCACCTGTTATAACAATTTCCATTTCCCTGATACTAACGAGGAGGCAATCCACAATGGGACTTCTTGAGGTTAAAAATTTAGCAGTACATTTTCCGATCCACGGCGGTGTTTTTCGAAGGGAAGTTGGCGTAGTTAAGGCTGTCGATAATGTTAATTTTACCATTGAAGCTGGGCAAACCTATGGTCTGGTTGGTGAATCTGGTTCCGGAAAGACGACAACGGGTCGCGCGATTATAGGTCTTAATTCTATTACTAGCGGCAGCGTGATTTTTGAAGGGCAAGATTTGGCCTTGAGGGGTGTACGAAAGCAAAGAAATGTCCGCAAAGACATTCAGATGATCTTTCAGGATCCGTACTCTTCCTTAAATCCTAAGAAGCGTGTACTCGATATTATTGCAGAACCGTTGCGTAATTTCGAAAAAATGTCTCCAGGGGAAGAAAAACGCCGGGTGCAGGAATTGCTTTTACAAGTAGGCTTAAGTCCTGAGAACATCCTGAAATATCCGCATGAATTTTCTGGCGGCCAGCGGCAGCGGATCGGAATTGCCAGAGCAATTGCACTCAAGCCAAAACTTATTATTGCTGACGAGCCGGTATCTGCGCTAGATGTCTCAGTACAGGCACAGGTGCTTAACTTCATGCAGGACATTCAAAAAGAGCTGAATCTTACTTTTCTATTTATCAGTCATGATCTCGGGATCATCAGGCATATGTGCGATCACATAGGGATTATGTATAAAGGACGACATGTGGAGCAAGGGACTGCTAAAGATATTTTTGACAATCCTCAGCATATTTATACCAAACGACTCATTGCCGCCATTCCTGATATTGATCCGAAACAGAGAGAAAAGCAGACGGAATTCAGAAAATCAGTAAGCAAGGAATATGAACAAGCGCACCGGAATTATTTTGATGAAGAAGGCATGGCTTATCCATTAAAATCAATTTCCGAGACTCATCTGGTAGCCTTGCCTGAGAAAGGTTGAGAATATGTGGAAGATTATCGTTCGTAGAATTCTTATAATGATCCCTCAGGTAGTTCTATTAAGTATTCTTGTTTTTCTTATGGCGAAGGCGATGCCTGGTGACGCACTCTCAGGAATGCTCGATCCGAATATTGATCCGGCGGCCATTGATGCGATGAGAGAAAAGCTCGGTCTAAATGATCCATGGTACATCCAGTACTGGGATTGGATCACTAAAGCGATACAAGGGGATTTCGGCCAGTCCTTCCGTTTCAAAATGCCGGTCTCAGAGCTAATCGGACAACGCCTGATGAATACACTTTGGCTGGCCATTGTTACGCTGATTCTTACATACCTTATTGCTATCCCGCTTGGTATTACCAGCGGACGTTATAACGATTCGTGGCTGGATCGCTTGATAACTGGCTATACCTATATTGGATTTGCTGCACCGTTGTTTATTTTTGCACTTTTAATGGTATGGGTTTTCGGATTTCATTTTCATTGGTTTCCTACCAGCGGCAGTGTCAGTCCCGGGGAAGTTCCAGGTACACTAAGTCACTTCTGGAGTAAATTCTATCATCTGCTTCTGCCTGCGCTATCTATGGCGCTAATTGCAACGGTTGGGACCGTACAATATCTGAGAAATGAGATCATTGATACGAAGCAAAAAGATTTCATTCTCACTGCTAGAGCTAAAGGGGCTTCGGAGTCACGCGTATACAATCGTCATATTTTGAGAAACTCCTTGCTGCCGATCGCTGCATTTTTTGGATATGAGATCACTGGGTTAATCGGTGGTACGGTGTTCGTTGAAACGATCTTCAGCTATCCAGGAATGGGTTTGCTGTTTCTAAGTTCGATAACGATTCGGGATTTCAGCGTGGTAACAGCCCTCGTTCTTCTGTATGGGGTTGCTTCCATCGTCGGTGCGTTGTTATCAGACATTATTTTAAGTATCGTAGATCCTCGTATCCGGATTAAATAAGAAGATGAACACTTTGGGGTGAATGAAATGGCAAAGACGAGCGCAGAGATAGCTCTGCTGCAGGAAACTGATAAAAGTCCATCGGGCTTCAAAATTGTTTGGCGGGAGATGGTGCGGGATAAGCTGGCACTGGTCTCGTTGATTTTCCTATTTACGATTATTGCTGCTGTATATGGGATCTCCTTATTTTTAGATCAGAAAGAAATTGTCACGGTTGACTTGTTCGCCCTATATGAGAAGCCTTCGGCTGTGCATTGGCTGGGGACTGATTATGGAGGACGGGATGTATTCGGTCAATTAATTATAGGAACACGAAATTCCATGTCTATTGCCTTTATGGTTACATTTTTTACGGGAATTATCGGTATTCTGGTAGGTTTAGTCTCAGGTTACTTTGGGGGAACGGTAGATAATGTCGCGATGCGTATTGTAGATTTCTTCATGATTCTACCTTTTCTAATGATTGTTATAGCTTTTGTCAGCGCAGTTCCTAAATACAATACGTTGACCTTCTCCTTTATCATGACAGCATTTCTTTGGATGGGGATTGCCAGGCTCATTCGTTCCAAGACATTACAAGAGAAGGAATTGGATTATGTTCAGGCATCTAAGACCCTAGGCTCCTCCAATCTAAAAATTATGTTTACGCAAGTTCTGCCGAACTTAAGCTCAATCATTATCGTAACAATGACCTTGAATCTGGCAGCTAATATTGGATTGGAATCAGGCCTATCCTTTCTAGGTTTTGGTTTTCCAGAAAGTACACCCAGTCTGGGTACTCTAGTAAGTTATGCGAGAAATCCGCAGACTCTTGAGTTCAGATGGTGGATCTGGTTACCCGCATCATTGCTGATCCTGGTATTGATGTTGAGTATAAATAATGTGGGTCAAGCGCTAAAACGTGCGACCGACGCAAGACAAAGAAAAGGATAATAAGGGAGGAAATGATTAAATGAGAAAAGCCATTCGTTCAAAAGCTTTACTAGTTTCATTAATGTTTGTAATGTTGTTCGCTCTTGCGGCTTGCGGCTCCAAGAACAACAACGAAGCGGCTGAATCAACAGCAGCTCCTAACGCCAGCGCACCTGCGGCAACCGCAGAAGCAACGGCCGCGCCTGAGGCAGAAGACGGACTTTATAACATTAAAGATTTCAGTAACGTTAAGACTAACCAAGGTGAAGCTATTGACGGAGGGACAATTACATTTGGACTTGTTTCCGATAGTCCATTTGAAGGCACTTTGAACTGGAACTTCTATTCTGGAGATCCAGATGCTCAAGTTCTGAACTGGTTTGATGAAGGTTTGTTAACTTGGGATAAAGACTATGTTTATACTAATGATGGTGCGGCTACTTATGAAGTTGCAGAAGATGGACGTACCTTTACCTTTACGATTCGCGACAATGTAAACTGGCAGGATGGTAAGCCAGTAACGGCTGAAGACTGGTTGTTCGCCCATGAAGTTATTGGTAATCCTGCTTATGATGGTCCTCGTTACGGTTCTGACTTCACTAATATTGAAGGCATGGATGAGTACCATTCCGGTAAGGCCAAAACCATATCCGGGATTAAAGTGCTGGGTGATAAGAAACTGCAAATTACTTATAAGCAATCTACACCTTCCTTGTTAACGGGTAGCGTATGGATTTATCCATTAGCCAAACATATCTTTGGCGGCATGGATGTTGCCAAAATCTCCTCTTCCCCTGAAGTCCGCCAAAAGCCAATTGGCTTCGGAGCTTTTAAAGTAGAGAGTATCGTTCCTGGTGAGTCTGTAGTATTTGTTAAGAATGAAGATTACTGGCGCGGAGCCCCTAAACTGGATAAAGTAATTTTGAAGGTTATCAACCCAACAACGATTGTACAAGAACTGAAATCTGGTGGAGTTGACTTGGTGGATTCCTTCCCTATTGATCAATTCCCAGATAATGCGAAGCTATCAAATGTTGAGTATCTCGGGGCGGTTGACCGTGCGTATACGTATATTGGATTTAAGCTTGGCAAATGGGATGCAACGAAAAAAGAGGTTGTTACCGATCCTAAAGCTAAAATGGCGGATGTGAATCTTCGTAAAGCAATGTGGGCTGCGGTTGACAATGATACTGTTGGTAAAAAGTTCTATAATGGTCTGCGTTGGAATGCGACTACCTTGATTCCACCGTCCCATCCAGAATTCCATGATACTACCAATCCGGGCGTAGCTTTTGATCCAGAAGCAGCTAAAAAGATCCTGGATGACGCTGGTTACAAATTAAACGGTGAATTTAGAACGAATCCAGATGGCAGCGAGCTGAAGATTAATTTCATTTCGATGACTGGTGGAGACATTGCTGAGCCGCTGGCTCAATATTATGTACAATCCTGGAAAGCGATTGGTCTGAATGTAACTTTGGAAATGGTAGAGTTTAATACCTTCTATGATCGCATAGGTCAAAATGGTGAGGATGATCCTACTGTTGATGTGTACCAAGGTGCTTGGGGGGTAGGGATTGACGTTGACCCATCAGGTCTGTATGGCAAAGATGCAATCTATAACTTCCCACGTTACTCCAGTGCAGAGAACGATCGTTTGCTCGCCGAAGGGATCTCTGAGGCTGCATTTGATGTAGACAAACGTAAAGAAATCTATAAAGAGTGGCAACAATTTATGGTTGATGAGATTCCAGTATTCCCAACACTTTATCGTGCTGTGATTGTGCCGGTTAATAACCGTGTTCTAAACTTTGCAATTGGTGATGGAACCGGACTCTATTATAACGACATTGCGGTTTCTGCAGATAAAGCTGCGGTGGCTCAGTAAGAGGGGATTAATGAACAGCAGTTCAAGGAGAAATCCTGAGCTGCTGTTTTTTATTTTCCGTTAAATTAACAATTATTCCTATATTTTGTGCATTATTTACTGTAAAAATATAGTGTTTTAATGAAAGATATGGTATATTTTGGATGAGAGCGAAACTTTCGCTTAAATATAGCTCTTAGAGTGAGGTGAGTGGATGATCGCAATGACAGGTACCTGATTCAAGTGAGGGAGGTGTTACGGGACTGAGGTGTAATCTTTCTTGTGGCATTCACTGAAGAGAGGGGCAGTAGAAATGATCAAGAGGTATAGGAAACAAGGACTGGTGTTCAGTTTGTTGTTTACGCTTACATTTTGTTCAAATGCTGCATTTCAACCGGCGATAGCAGAGGCAGCGGCCGGAGACTACAACTATGCGGAGGTTCTACAAAAATCTATTTATTTCTACGAAACCCAGCGGTCTGGTGAATTGCCAGATAACAATCGGGTGGAATGGCGGGGCGATTCCGGTCTTTTGGACGGGGCGGATGTGGGACATGATCTGACTGGTGGTTGGTACGATGCCGGTGATCACGTTAAATTCGGTTTGCCTATGGCTTATTCTACAACGATGCTGGCATGGTCAGTTTATGAGTACAAGCAAGGATATGAGGGGTCTGGGCAGCTGGAGGAAATTTTATACAATATTCGCTGGGCAACCGATTATTTTGTGAAAGCTCATACCGCTCCTAACGAGCTGTGGGGACAAGTTGGTAACGGAACAACCGATCATAATTGGTGGGGACCCGCAGAAGTCATGCAGATGCAGAGACCTTCCTACAAAATTGATGCCACTCATCCCGGATCAGATCTTGCCGCAGAAACAGCTGCAGCGTTAGCTTCAGCATCCATTATTTTCAGGGATACGGATGCCGTATACGCGGACAAGCTGCTGCTGCATGCTAAACAGCTTTACAATTTTGCAGACACTTATCGCGGCTCCTATTCCGACAGCATTACCGACGTCAAACAATATTATAATTCTTGGAGCGGTTACGCGGATGAATTGAGCTGGGGGGCTGTCTGGTTGTATTTGGCGACTAACGATCAGCAGTATCTCAATAAGGCTATTGCAGCAAGCGATCAATGGGGAACGAATCAGGCTGGAAACTGGGGGTATCAGTGGACACAGTCTTGGGACGACAAGCATTATGGCGCTCAATTACTGTTGGCACGAATCACCGGGCAGACCAAGTTCATTCAATCCACTGAACGGAATATGCAGTATTGGACGACTGGAGTGGGTGGAACAAGTGACCGTGTTGCCTATACACCTGGCGGACTAGCCCATCTGGATCAATGGGGCGCATTGCGTTATGCAGCCAATCAGGCTTTTATGGCCTTCGTTTACTCAGACTGGGTGAGCGATCCGGTGAAGAAAGATACGGCGCGCTCTTTCGCGGAGAGACAAATTACGTATATGCTTGGCGACAATCCACGAAACAGCAGTTATGTTATCGGTTTTGGTAACAATTCTCCTCAGCATCCCCATCATCGAACCTCACATGGATCATGGAATGATAGTCAGAGCGTTCCGGTAAATCATCGCCATGTCTTGTACGGAGCGCTAGTTGGAGGCCCGTCCAAAACAGACAGCTACACCGACTCCATTAACGATTATGTCTCGAATGAAGTTGCAACCGATTACAATGCAGCTTTTACAGGAGCTATTGCAAAAATGGTGCTGCTGCATGGACAAGGGCAACAGCCCCTTGCACAATTTCCACCTGCAGAGACACGTGAAGATGAGATGTTTGTCGAAGCCTCTGTGAATGCTAGTGGCAGCAACTTTGTAGAGATTCGAGCATTGCTGAATAACCGTACGGGCTGGCCGGCAAGGGCCAGTAAAGAGATGTCTTTTAACTATTATGTGGATCTTAGTGAAGCGATAGCGGCTGGTTATGGTCCTGAGGATATTACGGTTACAGCGGGAGGCTACAATCAGGGTGGAACGGTGTCTGCACTTCAGCCTTACGATGCAGCTAACCATATCTACTATACTAAGGTTGATTTTACAGGTACTTTGATTTATCCGGGTGGACAATCTGCTCATCGTAAGGAGATTCAATTCCGAATTGCAGCTCCGCTGAACACTAACTTCTGGAATAATGCTAATGATTTTTCATTCCAAGGGGTGGCAGCTCAAGGAGTAACTCCTGTAAAAACAGCGAACATTCCGGTGTTTGAAGCAGGTGTGCACATGTATGGAGAACTTCCAGCGGGTGGCGGACAACCTGGAGAACCTCAAGTCCCTGCACGTCCGACTAATGTTCAGGCTGTAGCAGGTAATGGGACTGTCCATTTGACTTGGAATGCGATTAGCGGGGTCAGTGAATATACCGTTAAACGCAGTGAAGTGAGTGGAGGCCCGTATACGGTGCTTGAGAATGTCACGGGAACGGATTACATGGATAGTGGACGGGTGAACGGAACCACTTATTATTATGTGATCACTGCCACGAATAGTGTAGGGGCGAGCTTGCCATCTATACAGGTTAGTGCTAAACCCCAAGAACCGACACAGCCCACAACGGGAAATTTGAAGGTGCAATATCGTACGAATGATACGAATGCCAGTGATGGACAGCTGCGCCCTCAGTTCCGAATTATGAATACAGGAACCGAGTCTGTGGCACTTAGCGGCTTGAAGCTGCGTTATTATTTCACTGTGGATGGGGATAAACCACAACAGTTTCATTGTGATTATGCTGTAGTGGGCAGTGGTAATTTAAGCGGCAGTTTTGTTAAGCTGAATCCCGCCAGTACGGGCGCGGATTATTATCTGGAGATTTCTTTTGGTGCAGGGGCTGGAAGTATAGCGCCTGGTGGAGATAGCGGCGAGATTCAGGCTCGCACCAATAAGACGGACTGGACGGCTTATAATGAAACGGATGATTATTCCTACAGCGCGGTTCAGCAGACATTTGCCGATTGGAATAAGGTTACACTTTATCAAGGTGAAACACTTGTATGGGGCTTAGAACCATAAATATATCCAAGAGAGGGAGCTTGCCTAAGATGATGAAATTGAGCTTAATAAAGAAGCCTGTTTCTGTAATAATGGCCGCAGTCCTGTTTCTCTCACTCATGACCGGTCTATTTAATTTTAGACCTCAGACTGCTCACGCTTCAACTACGGAGCAGACGCGATTTCTGCAATTATATGCGCAGCTAAAAGACCCCGCAAATGGTTATTTCTCTGCCGAAGGAGTACCTTATCATGCGGTAGAGACCTTGATGAGTGAAGCCCCTGATTACGGACATATGACGACCTCGGAAGCTTACAGTTATTGGATGTGGCTTGAGGTACTCTATGGTTATCACACAGGGGACTGGACTAAGCTGGAATCAGCTTGGGACAACATGGAGAAATATATCATTCCTATTAACGAAGGTGATGGCAAGGAAGAACAGCCAACCATGAGTTATTACAATCCGAACAGCCCGGCTACGTATGCAGCGGAGCATGCTCAGCCGGATCAGTATCCAAGTCAGCTAGGTGGCCAGTATACAGCAGGTAAAGATCCGCTAGATGCTGAATTGAAGGCGACGTATGGCAACAACCAGACCTACTTGATGCACTGGCTGGTAGACGTGGACAACTGGTACGGCTTCGGCAACTTGCTGAATCCTACGCATACAGCCGCTTATGTGAATACATTCCAACGGGGTGAACAAGAGTCCGTTTGGGAGGCGGTCCCTCACCCGTCTCAAGATGACAAAACGTTCGGAAAAGCAAACGAAGGCTTCATGAGCCTGTTCACAAAAGAAGCTAACGTGCCTTCCGCTCAATGGCGTTACACGAATGCTACAGATGCCGATGCACGGGCAGTGCAAGCAATGTACTGGGCTAAAGAGCTCGGCTACAACAATACAGTGTATTTGAATAAAGCTAAGAAAATGGGCGATTTCCTGCGGTACGGTATGTATGATAAATACTTCCAAAAAGTAGGAAGTGCAGCTACTGACGGCACCCCTGATGCCGGGACTGGCAAAGATTCCAATCAATATCTTCTGGCTTGGTATACCGCATGGGGCGGTGGACTTGGAGCAACAGGAAACTGGGCTTGGAGAATCGGTGCGAGCCATGCCCACCAAGGGTATCAGAATGTCGTGGCTGCCTACGCACTTTCTGATTCGGATGGTGGTCTGATTCCGTCATCAGCTACAGCTGGGCAGGATTGGGAAAACTCTCTGAAACGTCAATTGGAATTTTATACTTGGCTGCAGTCCTCTGAAGGGGCAATTGCCGGTGGAGCGACCAATAGTTATCAAGGCGCCTACAAGGCTTATCCAGCTGGAACCAGTACTTTTTATGGCATGGCCTATGACGAAGCTCCAGTCTACCACGATCCTCCATCCAATAACTGGTTCGGAATGCAGGCATGGAGTGTGGAGCGGGTAGCGGAGCTGTACTATATCCTTGCTTCTAACGGAGACACTACATCTGAAAACTTCCAAATGGCAAAACAAGTTATAGAAAATTGGGTAGATTGGTCTAAAGATTATGCCTTTGCCAACAAACGTCCAGTTACGGATGCAGAAGGTTACTATCTGAACAGCCAAGGAAATCGAATTCTTGGAGGCGCCAATCCACAAGTGGCTACAGTCTCTGCACCAGGAGAATTCTGGATTCCAGGTAATGTGGAATGGACAGGACAACCTAATACGTGGAATGGCTTCAGTGGTTCTGCCGCAAACAGTAACCTGAAAGCCGTAACTAAGAGTCCAAGCCAAGATACAGGTGTACTGGGCAGCTATATTAAGGCACTTACCTTCTATGCGGCTGGCACCAAAGCTGAACATGGCAGCTACAGTACTCTGGGAGGAGAAGCTCAGGTACTGGCTAAATCTTTGTTAGACACGGCATGGGGTTATAACGATGGAATTGGTATTGCAACTACCGAAAGCCGTGCAGATTATTCTCGCTATTTCACTAAAGAAGTCTATTTCCCAAGCGGCTGGACAGGTACATTCGGCCAAGGAAATACGATCCCTGGTACATCAACAGTGCCTTCCGATCCTGCTAAAGGCGGAAATGGGGTATATGCAAGCTATACCGATATCCGTCCAAATATCGTAAATGACTCTAAGTGGCAATATCTGCTGGACAAATACAATACTTCTTTTAATAAAGTGACTAAAACATGGGACAATGGAGCCCCTGAATTTACCTACCATCGCTTCTGGTCGCAAGTAGATATGGCAACTGCTTATGCAGAATACGATCGATTGATCAACAGCAGCGTGCCTACTGAGCCAGTAGCTCCAAAAGCACCTTCCAAACCAAGTACGGTCGCTGGTAACCAAGTTGTAGATCTTAGTTGGAACAACGTAACTGGAGCTACAAGCTATACTGTGAAAAGAGCTGCAACAACTGGTGGCCCTTACAGCGATGTGGCTGTTGTCACTCAAGCTACTTACAGTGACACTTCCGTGGTTAACGGTACGGATTATTACTATGTAGTTAGTGCTTCCAACGTGGTTGGAGAGAGCCCGAATTCGCCTGAGGTTCACGCCAAGCCTATGGATGTACCGATTCCGGCACAAGGAGATTTGGTGGTGAAGTACCGGACAAGTGATACCAATCCGGGAGATAATCAGTTCCGCCCGCAGCTGCAAATTGTTAACAATGGGGATACGGCTGTAGCGCTTAGCGATGTAAAGCTGCGGTATTATTACACGATTGATGGCGATAAACCTCAACAATTTAATGTTGACTATGCTAACATCGGTGGAAGTAATATACAGGGAACATTCGTGAAGGTAGACCCTGCCAAAACTGGAGCGGACTATTATTTAGAAATCTCCTTCGGCGCAGGTGCAGGCAGTCTTGCACCGGGAGCCAACACGGGTGATATCCAGATCCGGGTCAACAAAACGGACTGGAGTAATTACAACGAGGTTGGAGACTACTCTTATGACCCTACCAAAACATCGTACACGGAATGGAATCATGTGCCGTTGTACTTGAATGGTGCTCTAGCATGGGGACTTGAGCCTTAAAGTCTAAATGAGGGAAGCCCTAGCCATTTGGCTGGGGCTTTTTTTGTTATTGGCTGGTTAGCGACTGCACTTCGACTAATTGTGGCTTCATGTCCATTTTAATTGTATTTCCTACAACTAAAATAGGCTCTAGCCGCGTCAACGTAATTTAATTGCACTTCATACAACTATTTATCAGTATATGGATACTTATTGAGATATAAGCTCAGTTTAACTGTACAATGTGCAACTAAAACCCAAAAAGAAATAAAAAAGCACGAAATAGCTGTATTAAATACAACTATTTCGTGCTTTTGGTATGTTAGTTAGATATTGTGAGTTACTACGATTACTTGTAGATCAAGCTTTTATAGAAACTTGGGTTACATTCACACTTGTGCTGAAGGAACAACCTTCTCCGCGTATTCTATCGTTCCGCCGCCGAGACATTGCTCCCCGAGATAGAAGACAACGGCTTGACCAGGTGTGATCGCTTTTTGTGGAACATCAAAGGCTACATTAATCGTTCCATCTTCACGCGCTGTAAGGGTCACGCCTTGATCTGGCTGGCGATACCGGAATTTGGCGGTGCATTTCAGCGGCTCTTGCCCAAGCGCTTGACCGTCAATCCAGTTAACACCGGAAGCAATCAGGCTAGTGGAGTACAGGCTGTGGTGCTTGTCTCCTTGTACTACATAAAGAATGTTGCGGCTAAGATCTTTTTCAGCTACAAACCACGGTTCGCCGTTGCCAGAGCCACCAATACCAAGGCCTTGGCGTTGGCCTAACGTATAATACATAAGTCCGTCGTGGCGGCCTTTGATCTCTCCAGTTACTATGTCAACCATATCGCCAGCTTGTGCCGGGAGATATTGGCTGAGGAATTCGCGGAAGTTGCGCTCGCCGATAAAGCAGACGCCTGTGCTATCTTTTTTCTTGGCAGTGTAAAGTCCTGCTTCTTCAGCAATTCTCCGCACTTCAGGTTTCGGCAGATGTCCAATAGGGAACATTGTTTTAGAGAGTTGATGTTGCCCCAGTGCATTCAGGAAATAGGTTTGATCCTTATTGTTGTCTACGCCGCGGAGCAGCTTGTACACACCATCTTCTTCTATAACACGTGCGTAATGTCCAGTTGCGACATAATCGGCACCAAGCTGAAGAGCTTTGTTCAAAAATTCTCCAAACTTAATCTCGCGGTTGCACATGACGTCAGGATTTGGCGTCCGGCCGGCCTTATATTCATCGAGAAAATAAGAAAATACCTTATCAAAGTATTCCTTCTCGAAATTAACGGTATAGTAAGGAATATCAATCTGCTCGCATACGCGGCGAACATCCTCTGCATCGCTTTCGGCCGTACATACTCCGAATTCGTCGGTATCGTCCCAGTTCTTCATGAAGATGCCGATGACGTCATAGCCCTGCTGCTTGAGCAGAAGCGCCGTGACGGAGGAATCGACCCCTCCGGACATGCCGACGACGACACGGGTGTCTTGTTTTGCTTTTGTCATCGTAATCACCATTTCTGTACCCAAAATACCGGTCATTCATGGAACACCCGGCTCAAAATGTATTATAACATACCTGTCTACTCTAAACCTCTGAAATAAGAGACTGGAAACAACAAAATGTCCACCTGGGGTGAACATTCTCGTAAAATGTTTTGTTTTCCATTTCATTTGTGACTTCGGATATGATAACATAAACTGAGAGTAATTATCGGAATACCTTGATATGACAATCCAAATGACTTGCCGAATCAATAGTATACAATAATCAGACATTAAACTGAAAGAGGTGCCCCTTTGAAAATATCAACCAAAGGTCGTTACGGACTAACAATTATGATGGAGCTTGCACTGAAATTTGGTGAAGGACCAACTTCACTTAAGAGTATCGCTGAGAAAAATGGTCTTTCCGAGCATTATCTGGAGCAACTAATTGCTCCTCTGCGCAATGCAGGACTTGTAAAAAGTATTCGTGGAGCATATGGCGGATACATTTTGTCTCGTGAGGCGAATGCTATCACTGCCGGTGATATCATCCGTGTGCTGGAGGGTCCTATCTCTCCTGTAGACTTCACGGAAGAGGACGATGCAGCGAAACGGGATTTATGGTTGCGTATTCGCGACAGTATTGCCGATGTGCTGGATTCCACAACACTTTATGATTTGATTAACTACAAAGAAGAGAGTTTGGCTGACAATTACATGTTTTACATTTAAGATTTGGAAATACATTCCAAAAAAATAATGTGTCAACCTTTAGGCTCCCATTTGGGAGTCTTTTTTTATCTTTTTTTATCTTTTATTATCTGTGATTCTATTTGTTCTTACGTTTATTAAGGAGCGTAATCCAGCAGCAAAAGGCTCCGATGAACGCTGCGAGAATCGGTATCCATTGATTAGTAGTCAAGTAAGCACCTCTACAGTACTTATAATTCTTTCGTCATAAAAACACTATAGGGGTCTTCAATGTAATCTGCAAACGGACTACAGTATTCAAACCCATATTGTTCATATAGTTTTCTAGCCGCTTCGAACCCTTCAGTGGATCCGGTTTCCAAGCTCAGCCGCCGATAGCCTTGTTGCTTAGCTTCTTTAATAATATGGGCAAGCATTTTAGATGCAATGCCCTTCCTAAGATGCTTGGTAGAAGTACGCATGGATTTGATTTCACCATGATGGCTACCCAAGTCTTTAAGAGCACCGCAACCTAAGAGTTCGCCCTGCTCCCAGGCACTCCAGAAGGTGATTTCAGGTGTTTTTAATTTATCTAAATTCAACGCATGTACACTCTCTGGGGGAGATTGCTCAAACATGCTCTGAAGATGTTCACTGATCAATGCTATGATTTCGGTTCCGGTTAAGTTATCGATTCTAATCTCCAAATTATTCACTCCCAATGATAAGATTATGGTTTGTTGTATAAATCAAGTTTCTTTAGCGGAGTTCGCTATTAATGTTGTAGCAATCGGTCCAAGACTTTCTGTGTAAGTGGCATAAAGTAATTAAGAATTAAGCCGCCTAAACAAATGGTAAGTAGAGTGCCAATCCCAATAGGCCCATTGAAAATAATGGCGGCAAATAAGAAAACAAGATAAATGATTGTTCTAGTAAATAGTATACTAAGCCTAGTTATCGTTTGCAGTACTAATGTTAGCCGGTCCACTGGAATCGGTGCGAAATTTGCGTATAAATAAATGGATGTACCTAATCCAATTGCGATTAAGCCTAAACCATAAAAAGCAATTTTACTGATCCACAGATTAGGCTCGATCAGATGGTTAAACAAAAAAAGCCACATATCAATACCTAAGCCTGCTATGAATGCAGTTACCAGCCCTAATAATTCCGGTCTTTGCTTGGATAAACATGAATTACATCCAATCAATAGGCATGCGATCAGCACTTCCCAACTGCCTGCTGTAAGACCGACATTTTTGGATAGACCCACTAAAAGTGCATCAAAAGGTGACGCTCCAAGGTCAGAGATTATTGTTAGTGAAACGCCTAGGGTTAAGATGAAAATCCCGCAAGTGAAAATGGAAAACGTAGTTACACTAAACTTCTTCATTCTTTTGAAGCAGAAAGATCTTTAGTCATTAAAAGATGAGGGATGCCATCCTCCATAAATTCAGTAGATGAAGCCCGATAACCAAGTTTCTTATAGAAGCCCTCCGCCTGAGTTTGCCCGTGCAATTTAACTTTTTGATGCCCCTTTTCCACCACGATCTCTTCTAATGCAGAAATGATTTTTTTCCCAATTCCAAATTTACGATAAGGTTCTAGGATGCAAATACGCTCTAACTTACCTATACCATCAAGAACGCGGATCCTTCCTGTGGCAACTGGTTGCCCATCATAATAGGCCAGGACATGTTCACATTCTCCATTCAGTGTATCGAATTCATCAAATTCATCATTAAGGGGAACGCATTGTTCCTCAACAAATACTTTTTTTCTGATTGAAAATGCAGCTTCAAGTTCCTCGATTAGTGTAATTCTTTTAAGATTCATTCTTGCTTACTCCATTCTGTATTTGTTTTTTTTAGGAAAAACGTCATAATGAATTAACGACAATTATAAGTATATATACAATCAATATTGTTGTAAATACAACATTATTGGAACTGGTAGGTGATTGAATGAAAGAGATCCTTCGTGAAGTTGGAATGATAGCGAGGGCATTAGATTCCATAAGTAATATAGAGTTCAAGGAATTAGAGCTTACAAAGGGACAGTATTTATATCTGGTCCGGATATATGAGAATCCGGGCATTATTCAAGAAAAGCTGTCGGAAATGATAAAGGTGGACCGAACAACAGCTGCACGTGCGATTCAGAAGCTTGAAATCCAAGGTTTTATTGAAAAGAAAGACGATGAAACAAACAAAAAAATAAAAAGGTTATTCACAACTGAAAAAGGTAAACAAGCCTACTCTTTTCTGAAGAGAGAAGGGGACCATACCGACTTGGTTGCGTTAGCAGGATTATCTGAAAAAGAAACGGAAGTCTTGTTTCAACTTTTGCAAAGAGTTAGGAAAAATGTTGAGGTTGAGTGGGAATACGTAAAGAAGGGAAATAAAAGAGAGTACTAAAATCAGAAATTGTTATTGAACTAACCCAACACGATCGCATGAAAAAATGCCTTGCTAGTGATTATACTGGCAGGGCATTTTAATGAGATGATTCATATATCAACGGAGCCGTGGAACGTGCGGAGCGGAGAATAAAAAAAGAACACCCTAAAGTGTTCATTAAGGTTAATTAATGTTAATTATTGTGCTGCGGGGGTATTTCCCATTGCAATAGAAATTCTGTTCCAACTGTTGATTTGATTAATAATCAGCACAAGATCAACATATTGTTTCTCATCGTAATGTTCACGTACTTGTTTATATAGCTCATCCGGAACTCTTTTGGAAGGGATCAGCGTAATATGCTCAGCTAGTTCTAGAGCAACCTTCTCTTCAGGTGTATAAAAAGTACATTCCTCCCAAACATTTAAACAATAAATTCGTTGTTCGGTTTCACCCATTTTACGAGCTTCGGATGTATGCATATCTATGCAGAAAGCACATCCGTTAATTTGAGAAACTCTGATTTTGATAAGTTCTCTTGTAGTCCGATGAATCGTAGATTTTTTGGTGTACATCTCCATATCCATCATGATTTTCATACCCTCAGGTGCAACTTCATTGTAAGCAACTCTTTGACTCATTAGGCAAGACTCCTTAGGCTTTAGTTTAGGAATAGTATAACTTTATTTTAACACTATTATTCTTTATATGCGAACATTTGTACTTATTTTTTATTTATAAGAAGGCAGAAATCACCCGTCGACATATCCTCAAAGCGGAACGGAAATGATATCAATATAATCTTCTACCTGTCTAATTGGCTGTTATTCCACGAGTTTCCCCTTCCTCTTGCCTCACAACTATCGGCTTCCTGGTGAATAAGTTGATAGAAACCAAGAGGAGGAGTGAGGAAATGCCTTATACAACAGGTCTTATTACAAATACAAGAGCAACTGGTACTGCAGCAAGTAATGTAGTAGTCAGTGTTCGTAACACAAGTAATGCGAGTGCAATGATGATCGTCGAAGTTTTTGGTGTTCCATATTCGATGCCAGCTCTTACTCCGCTTTATGTCACAGGGTATTACGTTCCTGCAAAGAGTTCTGATATTAGAGAGTTTTTCATTGGGGGCAATTTGGCTTACGAGGTACAAATTAGTAGTCCTTTTCCTTTGGCAGAAGTAGTTACCTCCGTGTATGGGCTGGACGAGTTCGGAAATCTAGTTACTGATCAGCGAGTGCTTCAATCTGAATTGACGCAGATTACCGCATTATCTATCCCTATATAATAGTAACGTTTAGACCATTAAGCAGCAGTCGCTGAAAGAAATAGGGCGATTGCTGCTTTTTTAGGCGCAATAAAGTATTTTAGGGGCATTCACACAATCAGATGAGAGGAATCAAAATATACTGATTTTATACTCCAATGTAGAGAGAGGTAAAAATCATGGCGGATGTAGGAGTAGTTATGCCTGTGTATACCCAAAAGCCGGAGTTTCTGCGGCAAGCTCTGCAGTCTGTTCTACACCAATCTTTTACCAATTTTCGGCTGGTTGTTGTGATCGATGGAGCACCAGATATGGAACCGCTCGTGAGATCCATTATTGTCGAAGATCCGAGGGTAACGGTTATCTCTTACGCACAGAACAGGGGTATAGCACATGCACTGAATACTGGCTTTGATCTTTTGTTTAGTGAGCCCAGTATTCAATATTTGAGTTGGGTTTCCAGCGACAATGTTTATGAACCCCGTTTCCTCGAAATCCTTCGGGGGGCGCTAGTTAGAGGTCCACAGGAGTTAGGCATCGTGTTCAGTTCTTTTCAAAGCATCGATAACGAGGGAAAGTTTCTTCACAACGAACATCAATTGGCTACGCAGCGTAATTATCAGTCACAGCCCAAAGAGAGATTGCTGGATTATTCGCTCATTGGCGTATCTTTTATGTACAAAACACAGATTGCGAAGCTTGTTGGAGCTTATGGAATGGAACCGGTGGAAGATTATGATTACTGGCTGAGACTGGCTGAACATTGTGAGATTCGCTTTATACCGGTGGAACTGGTGAATTATCGTGTAGATTCTACCTTTAGTGTATCTGCCCAGTTACATTCGGTTGAAAATCATCGTAGATGGAGATATGCCTATCATTTGACCCGCCATCAGGCGCGGTTTCGCAGAGGGATTCCGGCGATGATTACCGTTTTATATCCTGTAGTGAATGCTTGTGCGGATGAAATAACGAGGATAGAGAATCTGTACGAACAAACGTATAGCAATTATGAATGCCGGGTGCTGGATTTATCAACTACACGTCAGCCATCAGCTCTATTGGAAACCATACCTCATCCTGCGACAGCGTTCGCTTGGCTGCCTGGGGCTGTGGAGTCACACGCGATTTGCAGTGCTATTGAGCAGCTATCCACCCCATTTACGATAGTTTTAGGTCCAAAGGTTTTTATAGGAGCGCTCGATATTGAGTACATGCTGGAAGCTTTGATTACTACGGGTGGGGATACGATTTCCAACTACTACACGGATGATCATAGCTTGATTGGATTTCGACACAGACATGTCCCCTCGACCAAAAGCCACTATTATAATGAGCTGTTTCGCAGCGCGGATTTGTATGATTTGTTGAAGACCTCTTTTACCTAAAATAATTTGCGAATGAGTGATCATGATGAAGATTTTGTTCACTTTTTATAACCCGAGTGGTGGTATGCAAACTCTGAACCGAGTTCGCTGCCAAGCGTTATATGCTCGCGGTGTAGAGTGCCATTTACTGTATACACACCATGGAAAAGGACAGCAGAATATCCGTAACATTCAAACGCATATTACCAATAGTGATGACGAGATCAGGGCAATGCTTGCTCGGGAAGCTTTTGACTTAATTGTAGTGTGTACGGATATTAACTTAGCAGAGCGGATTCGAGAGTTTGGGTATAAAGGGGCGCTTGTTTTTGAAGTGCAGGGTTTAGGTACCTTAGATGAAGCTGAGCAGGTCGTTAATAATTTTACAGAGCGCATTTACAGGCTCACCGATGCACTGCTGTATCCGGAAACAACCCATTTGCAGGCGCTTTTCAAAGGCGGATTTCCAACCATTCCACAATATTGTTTTGATGATCCGATCGATTGCGATCAGTTTGGATATACCAATTATCCCGCGAAAAGTTTCCCTATCCTCGGTTGGGTAGGACGCATTCAAACGAATAAGAATTGGCGGGAATTTCTGCAAATCGGGCAAAGGCTGCTGGCGATCCATCCCGAGCTTTATTTATGGATTTTTCAGGATGATACGTTGTTTGATCCAGAGCAAAAAGAAAGCTTTGATCAATTTGTAGCTGAGACAGGGATTTCTTCACGATTAATTTCGTATTCCAATATTCCTCATGAGCAAATGGCAGATTATATGAGCATTATTGGTGATTCGGGAGGTTTGCTCCTTTCGACCTCGATTTTGGAAGGATTTGGATATGCGGTTGCTGAGGCGATGTTGTGCCGTTGTCCTGTACTTACTACAGATTCTGACGGCGTTCGAAGACTCGTCATTAACAATCACACTGGAAAAATATACACGAGAGGGCAGCTGGATGAAGCTGTGAATGCTGCTCTATCCTTAATGGATGATCCGGCACTGCGGGCCAGAATCAGGATGAATGGAGAATGGCATATCCGGACTAACCTGTCCTCCGAGCTGTATGCAGACAGATTTCTACAGATGTATCATCAATTGATGGGACGTAGAATTCAAATTGAGCGGCGCTGGTCTTAACTCTGCGGTTAATCTGCAGGGTTAAGATGTTTTTTCATGGATTAACAACGAGGTCAGAATTAGTGTCAATAAAAGGGTGACAATCATTCCCACCATTTGAATAATATTGTTATAGGGATCAGGGAGAGTGACATAAGAAAAGATAACCTCTTTTAATATAAAGAACAGAATTCTAAATAAACTCAGAAATACTAACCCTGCTACGATCCACTTTTTTAAATGTGTTTTATAAATATGACTTCCTCCTGTCTATATCTCATTGATTAATTCCTTCGTATTATTCCGGACATTTCCCACTGCAGTGGAAACCGGATAGGCTCTCATTTGATGCTGATCATAGGGTTTAAGAAGCTTTATTAACGAAGTTGCGTCCTGATTGCTCCGGCTTAGCCATTCAGGCTCATCCTCAGGCTTCAAAATAACTGGCATACGGTTGTGGATTTCAGCCATAAGTTCATTTGGGGTAGTCGTTATAATCGTGCAGGTACTTAATTTATTACCTTCAGGGTCCATCCAAATATCATACAATCCGGCCATTGAAAAAATACCCCCATCGCGCATCACGATTCGCATGGGTTGTTTGCTGCTGCCCTGTGCCTTCCATTCATAGAAACCATCAGAAGGGATGATGCAGCGGCGGGAGCTTACTAATCGCTTGAAAGAAGGCTTCTCAAGGAGTGACTCTGCCCGGGCATTGATCATTTTACTGCCGATTTTATCATCTTTGGCCCAAGAAGGAACCAGACCCCAGCGCAGTTCCCCAAGTTTATTGCTGGACCCTGTGTTAATGACTGCCGGAATTTGCTGCATGGGTGCTGCGTTATATGTTGGAGCATAGTGGATAATGGTAGAATCATTGGCAAAATATCTGACCATCAGCTCTTCCATGGTGACTGTTATTGTATATCGTCCGCACATTTTATACACTTCCCATTCGGTCGTTTTTGAGGCTAGATTTGTTTACAGCTTGTAATCAGCATGTTATGCTCGAAATATTTCTTAGCTTGAACGGCTGTTGAGGGTTGTATCTTATTATAAACGAAGCACAATGAATGAAGAAAGCGGTGCATATAGGTGATTTTGGTAAGCTCTTGTTTAGCTGGCATGAAGGTAAGATATAATGGTACGGATTGTTTGGATGAGAAAATTCAGAAGCTATTGAATGAGAATCAGGCTATTGCTGTGTGTCCGGAATTATTAGGGGGATTCTCTACGCCTAGAGAGCCAGCTGAAATTGTCGGCGGGGATGGTGAGGATGTGCTTGCAGGAACGGCAAAAGTAGTGGACCGGTCGGGAACAGATGTAACAGAACTATATTTAAAAGGGGCCTATATTACGCTTGAAAAAGCTCAAGAGGTTTCAGCCACGATGGTAGTCCTCAAGGAAAACAGTCCTTCTTGCGGCAGCACCATGATTTATAACGGAGAGTTCAAAGGGAAGAAGATCGCTGGCAACGGCGTGACTGCGGCTTTACTTAGAAAAAACGGCATAGAAGTTACCTCTGAAGAGAATTGGCTGTCATTATCCTAGCCTATATAGGGAATTGATTACAATATTGTGTTCTTTAGTTTGTGGAAAACTAACTTCTCGCGCGGTATAATTTAATAGTTCTTAAAAACGAACTATTGTACTATACCCTAGAAGTGGAGAAATGAATGATGAAAACCATCTATTTGGACCACGCCGCATCAACTCCGGTTCATCCCGAGGTGGCCAAGGTCATGCTGAATATAATGACAGAACAATATGGAAATGCGTCCAGTGTACATCAGTTCGGACGTTCAGCCAAGAAAATATTAAATGGGGCGCGCGATACTATCGCCGCCTTTTTAGGCTGCTCGCCGGAAGAGTGGGTGTTCACTGGCGGCGGAACCGAAAGCGACAATCTAGCCCTCTATGGAGCTGTCGCTGCTGTTGCCCAGAAAGGCAATCATATTATCACCTCTGCGATAGAGCATCATGCAGTGCTACATACCTGCGAAGAGCTGGAGAAGGAAGGCTTTAAGGTTACTTATCTTCCTGTGGATTCTACAGGCCGAGTATCCGTTGCAGACGTAGAAGCAGCGGTGCAGGAAGACACGGTGCTAATCAGTGTAATGTATGCCAATAATGAGGTAGGAACCGTTCAGCCGATTCAGGAAATTGGCCAGCTTGCCAGAGAGCGGGGAATTCTGTTCCATGTTGATGCTGTACAAGCTCTTGGTGCCTTACCGATCACACTGCGGGAGCTTCCGGTAGATTACATGAGCTTTACAGCTCACAAAATCAATGGACCTGGGGGGATCGGTGGCCTTTATGTGCGGAGTGGAGCACCGCTGCATCCAAGACTCCACGGTGGCCTTCAGGAGCGCGGCAGACGAGCCGGAACAGAAAATCTAGCAGGTACTGCTGGATTTGCCAAGGCTGTTGAGATAGCAGTTACAGGTCTATCAGAACGTCGACAAAAAGTGCAGCTCCTGCGCAATAGACTACTTGAAGAGCTGGATGCGCTGATTGGCCGGGAAAGTTATTCGATTAACGGCAATACCGAGCATTTTTTGCCAAGTATACTGAATTTGAGCTTCCCGGGAGCTAGAACAGATGTTATGCTGATGAACCTGGATATGGACGGGATTGCGGCAGCAAGCGGTTCAGCCTGCACGTCAGGATCACTGGAAATATCCCATGTTCTGAGAGCAATGGAGCTTCCAGAAAATATTTTAGGGTCCGCGATTCGATTTAGCATGGGTTTGGGTAATACTACTGAAGAAATTGAGTACGTTGCTCGAAAAGTTGAAACCATTCTGAATCGGCTGCGTATCAGAGACTAGTTACTTCTAGGCTATGATAGGTATCCTGATCATTCGGGCTTTCACTTTTTGAGAACTCGTAATTACACTCAAAGTGAGGAGACCGAGCAGCCATGAAACTTCAAGATCTGATCGGCTTGGCTGTATATGAAGTTGAAGAGGGTAACGCAATCGGCAAAATTGTCGATATTTTGCTCGATTCAAACTGGAATATTACGGGTATTGAACTGGAAAGCAAATCTTTTTTTGGTGGCCATGTGAAATTTGTGGCATGGGAAGATATTGTGGCCTACGGCGAGGATGCTGTCATGATTCGTAGTAAAGAGTCGATTGATAAGATAGATGCCGATCATATACCTTGTACTTTTCTACTTGGAAAGAACAAACTTAAGGATTTAAAAGTGCTAACTACAACTGGAACTATACTCGGACGAATATCTGATGTTTATTTTGACCAAAAGTTGGGAAACACAATAGGAGCGCTGGAAATTAGTGACGGGCTTGTCACTGATTTGATCGAAGGCCGCAAATGGCTGCCTTGTTCTGACGAGATGTCCATTGGTGAGAATGCATTAATGGTTCCTGCGATGAGCGAAGAACGGCTACAAAAAGCCATTAATATTGTTAACGGATAGGTGGAATGTATTATATGAAGTGTCCAAACTGCAACTCCAAAGATATCGGAAAGATCGGTTCCCACCAGTTTTATTGCTGGGGCTGTTTCATCGAATTGACGGTAAATGGCGAGAAAATGTCGGTTTATCAAGTTGAAGAAGACGGCACACTAAGCTCACTGGACGACCTGTTCTCCGGGGATGATATGACTCAGGATTTCCCGCAAATTCATGCGTCGTCTTAACTATGAATCTTGCTTTGTAAGCAAGACTGCTCTATGTACTTAAGCGTCAATTTCCTTTCAGCTGAAATCAGTTGCAAGGTTATTGACGCTTTTTTGTGTGTTTGATGGTTATTTTGCTGCGGCCATACATATACTTATTTACGAAGCTAGTCCAGGCTCTACCGCAGGAGGGTACTCTCATGGAACAATGGTCCCAAAGTAAATGGTTCCGCTGGATGATCGGAGTGCTGCTATCCCTGATCATTTTGTATTTTGTTTGGTTGCTTCGTCCGATGCTGCAGGGGATTTTTGTATTCTTAAAGGCAATCCTCGCTCCATTTCTGGCAGCTATGATTATTTCCTATGTGCTGAATCCCGTGGTTAGTATGCTGGCCGGACGGAAGATGCCGCGTAGCGTAGCTGTTCTACTTATATATGCAGTGTTTCTAACGGCGATTACCGTGATCGCCATCAACCTTATCCCGATGTTTATTGAGCAGCTTGAAGAGTTAAATGAACATCTGCCTGAGATTACACTGCAAGCCCAAGGCCTGATGAGCCATATGAATACAAGGCTAATACCACCTGGGGTTGAAATGGGGATGAACAACTGGTTTTTTCAACTGGAGAATCGTCTGGCCGAAGGGATTTCTCATTTTCTCGATAACATAGGGACAACGATTAACTTGCTGTTCAATGCTTTTATCGTGCCGTTTCTGGTGTTCTATATTCTGAAGGATTTTGACGTATTTGAACGGACGGTGGTCTCTTGTCTGCCCCGCGCACGCCGCAAGTCTATTGTTACTTTGTTAAAAGATATTGATGCCGCGCTCGGCAATTACATTCGCGGACAATTTCTGGTCTGTATCATTATAGGTGTGCTCGCCTATATCGGCTATGCTATCGTCGGAATGCCTTATGCCTTACTGTTCGCCAGTGTGGTGGCAGTATTTAATATTGTTCCGTATATGGGTCCTTTTCTAGGGGCTGCACCTGCCATTGTGATGGCTTCGACCGTCTCTTTTCGATTAGTTCTACTGGTTGCTGTGGTAAACACTTTATGCCAAATTGTGGAGAGCAATATTATTTCTCCACAGGTAGTAGGCAGGACGCTACATTTGCATCCGCTGCTTATTATCTTTGCATTGCTGGTAGGTGGTGAGCTGGCAGGGATGATTGGACTGATCCTTGCTGTACCGTTCTTTGCAGCTGCAAAAGTCGTTATTCAACACTTTATGGCGTTTTTAATCAAACGAAAGCCTGTATAAAGGGATAATCATTGACTATTGATAACAGTTTTGTATATAATGTTGGGGAATATTACTGATGACTCAGTATATAGTTGTTCGATGATGAGGAGTATTAATTCTATACCGTTATTGCAGAGAGCCGGCACTAAGGTGCGAGTCGGTTAACGGAACAGAGTGAACTCACCTCGGAGTAACGGTGCAAGTTTACAGGATATCCATAAGAGATAATGGATGTCATGAATGAACCGCCGTCGCCTCACCCCCGCTAAAGGGTGCAAAGTGAGTGGCAGAATAAAGTATATTCAGCCGCTAACTAGGGTGGTACCACGGGAATTATAACCTCTCGTCCCTAGCGATAATACGCTAGGGATGGGAGGTTTTTTTGTAAATATAAGAGAGTATACGTTTCACGCAATACTTCATGTCTTATATTTCCCGCATAAATGCTTACCGTCCTTATATGGACACCGAGGGCGAATATGCTTGGTTAAGAAATAAGAAATCTAAGAAGTAACACTCCAAGGAGGAGCAGACAATGAGCGACAACCAAACAAATAGCATACCCGCTACTGGTTACCGGGCGCAGGCTATTGAGCCGAAATGGCAAAAGTTCTGGGATGAGAACAAAAGCTTTAAGACAGGAGAAGATCCTGAAAAACCCAATTTTTATGCACTGGATATGTTTCCGTATCCTTCAGGTGCAGGACTGCACGTAGGTCATCCAGAGGGTTACACAGCGACGGATATCGTTTCTCGCTACAAACGGATGCGCGGTTTCAACGTATTGCATCCGATGGGCTGGGATGCTTTTGGACTTCCGGCTGAGCAGTATGCGATGGATACCGGCCAGCATCCACGTGATTTTACCGATAAGAACATCGATAATTTCCGTCGTCAGATCAAATCGCTGGGTTTCTCCTACGATTGGGACCGCGAGATCAGTACGACAGATCCGGATTATTATAAATGGACACAATGGATTTTTATCCAGTTGTATAACAAAGGCCTGGCTTATGTAGCAGAAGTACCTGTTAACTGGTGTGAGGCACTGGGTACGGTACTTGCCAACGAAGAGGTTATCGATGGTAAAAGTGAGCGCGGAGGTCACCCTGTCGTGCGCAAACCGATGCGTCAATGGATTCTGAGAATTACAGAGTACGCTGAGCGTTTGCTGGAGGATCTGGAAGAGCTGGATTGGTCCGAAAGCATCAAGGATATGCAGCGCAACTGGATCGGGAAATCAACAGGTGCAGAAGTGAACTTTAACATTGAAGGTCACGAAGCTAACCTGACCGTGTTTACTACACGTCCAGATACACTGTTCGGAGCAAGTTACTGCGTATTGGCACCAGAGCATGAGCTTGTTGATGTGATTACAACTGAAGCACAGCTTGCTGCTGTGGCAGAATATCGTGAAAAAGCTTCACGTAAGAGCGATCTGGAGCGTACGGATTTGGCGAAAGAGAAGAGCGGTGTCTTCACAGGCGCATATGCAATTAATCCTGTGAATGGTGCGAAGGTGCCAATCTGGATTGCAGATTATGTGCTTGCTGGTTACGGAACGGGAGCAATTATGGCAGTTCCGGGTCACGATACTCGCGACTGGGAATTTGCTAAACAATTCGGCCTGAATATCGTGGAAGTCGTTCAAGGCGGCAACGTTGAAGAAGAGGTTTATTCCGGAGATGGTCCGCATGTCAATTCTGATTTCCTGAATGGACTCAAGAATGAAGAAGCGATTGCTAAGATGATTGCTTGGTTGGAAGAGAAGGGCGTAGGTAAAGGCAAAGTAACCTATCGTCTGCGTGACTGGCTGTTCAGCCGTCAACGCTACTGGGGAGAGCCCATTCCAATTCTGCATTTGGAAGACGGCACAATGAAGACTGTTCCGGTGGATCAGCTGCCGCTGGTACTGCCAGATGTAGAGGCAATCAAACCTTCGGGTACAGGGGAATCTCCACTTGCGAATGTAACAGAGTGGGTGGAAACTATCGATCCTGAGACTGGCATGAAGGCTCGCCGTGAGACGAACACCATGCCGCAATGGGCGGGCAGCTGCTGGTATTACCTGCGTTATATTGATCCGAAAAACGATCAAGAGCTTTGCTCCCCTGAGAAGCAAAAAGCATGGCTTCCAGTAGATCTGTATATTGGTGGAGCAGAGCATGCCGTGCTTCACTTGCTCTATGCACGTTTCTGGCACAAGGTGCTTTATGATCTCGGCGTAGTTGAAACAAAAGAACCTTTCCATAAGCTGGTTAACCAAGGTATGATTCTTGGAAATAATAATGAAAAAATGAGTAAATCACGCGGAAATGTCATCAACCCTGATGAGATTGTGGAAGCATTTGGTGCAGATACGCTGCGTGTGTATGAAATGTTTATGGGCCCTCTGGAAGCAACCAAACCTTGGAATGAAAAGGGTGTAGAAGGAGTTCACCGTTTCTTGTCCCGTGTATGGCGCCTGTTCGTGAGTGAAGATGGTAAGCTGAGCACCAAAATCACAGCAGACGGTGGCACTGACGAGTTCAAACGCACTTGGCACAAGACCATTAAGAAGGTCACTGATGATTTCGAGCATCTGCGTTTCAATACCTCAATTAGCCAATTGATGATTTTTATTAACGATGCTTATAAGCAAGAAACTTTGTCCCAAGAAGCTGCTGAACACTTCGTACAAATGTTGTCACCACTGGCGCCTCACATCGCTGAAGAGCTGTGGCAGCTGCTCGGTCACGAAGGAAGTATCAGCTACGTGGCTTGGCCAACGTATGATGAAGCATGGACGGTGGATGCTGAGGTTGAAATCGTTATTCAGGTAAATGGTAAAATCGTACAACGCGCATTGATCCCGCAGGATATGGGTCAAGAAGAGATGCAAGCTCATGCGTTGTCACTCCCGAATGTGAGTGCAGCAGTAGAAGGTAAAACCGTACGCAAGATCATTGCGGTTCCTGGCAAGCTTGTAAATATCGTAGTGGGTTAAGCGAAGAACGCAATATTGCCCGCAGCAACGGAGAATTCCGTGCTGCGGGTTTTATTGTTTTCTAACGGTCTACGGGACTTTGAATAATACCGTCATGCCCAAATAATGCATCCAGCTTGGTAACATCCTCATCGTATTTATCATGGGTAGTCATGATGAGACGTTCGAATACGCCCTCAAGGCTAATGCGAAGATGGTTCAGTGCCTCTGCGGTAATCCCACCACGGACAGCTACACGTTCTTGAAGCTCTTGCGGGGTGAATTCTCCTTCTGTTAGCAGCTTGCCTGTTCCAAGCAGCATTTCACCTGCAAGCCGGCTGATTAACGTCTCTTCAATCCCGGTAACTTCCACCGCAGCTTCAATCCAGCGTTCAATGAAATAGCTCAAGAACGCAGGTCCGCAGCTGGAGAAATCAGAAGCGATTCGGGTATGGGCCTCTTGAATTTCCAAAGGAACACCTATGAAAGACAACAGCTGCAGCAGCACGAGCCTGTCTTCTTTATTAAGCCTGCTGCCAAATATGCACAGTGATGTCCCACTTTTGACACAGTGTGTAATGCTGGGGATGATCTTGGCTATTTTGGACGGCAAAGCGGATTCCAGATGTTGCAATTGAACGGGACTTGTAATGGATACGACGATTTGATCGCTACGGAGATAAGGGCCGATCTCATCTGTTAAGGTTTTGAATTCCAGCGGTTTTACACATAAAAAAACAATGTCACTTCCAGTCGCTGTTTCACTATTGCTTCCGCATAAGTTTATGCCGGGATGACGATCTTCTAGCTCCAGCAGTTTATTCAGACTGCGGTTGCTGGCGAGTACATCGCACGGATTCAGGGCTCCGGAAGAAAGAAAGGCGTCAATCAGCAGGCTGCCCATGCTGCCTGTTCCGATAAATCCAACTTTCACCTGTGGTTCCTCCTTTCTAGCGTTGCTTATTTACTAACTGACATGAATGCTCTTCGTTATATGTATGCAGGATAGACTTGGACAGATGACAGGTTTTGTATGAATTATTAAAGGAGTTTCCAGCCGCAGGAATGTATGAAGATTCACAAAAAGGCATAAGAAGAATTTTTGCGAGGAGGAAAGTAATATGAATAAAGGAAGTATCGTACTCGGAGTGGCTGCTGCTGTAATAGGAAGTGGGCTTTTATGGGCGGCAGGGAGCAAGGGCGATTCCGGGATTGCCGGGTGGGAGACTTTGAATGTTGGTATGGAGCAAGCGGTTGGAATCGCTGAGTCTGGTGGCGCTCCAGCTGCTGGGGGCAGTGAGGGAGGTCATCAGACGAAGGGAAATAAGCTACATTTAGAGAAAGATGCAGGGCAGGCTGAAGCTGCTGGGAATGCTGAAGACGGTGAGAAGGTTAAGGTGGCTGCGCAAGCAGAACAAGCTGTCCAAACTTCGGCAGATGAAAAAGCTTCGACAGCAGTTGCGGGGGAGAGAGCAGAAGGAGCGGGCCAAACGCCAATGGCAGAAGGCCAAACACCAGCAGGGGCAGAAGTTCAAATGCCAAACATTGCAGGGAAGCAAACGCCGGCAGGGGATAAAGTTGTTGCGGCTAAGGAGACAACTGAGCTTTCCATATCAGCAGCTTCACAGGAAGGTAAAGTAAATGTGAATACTGCGGGTGTTAAGGAGCTGATGGATCTTCCGGGCATCGGAGAAAAGAAGGCTCAGGCAATTATGGATTACCGCAACCGTGCAGGGACCTTTCGCAGCCTGTCTGATCTGGGGAAGGTAAAGGGGATAGGACCTAAAATGCTGGAGAAGTTAAAAGCTTTAGTAATATTTTGAAGATAATAAGAAATGAAGATCGTTGGAAGTGCCACAACCGTTGTCCTAGTGAAAACTTGCGGGGATGTGCTACAATAGTTAACAACTATTTAGAAGGATATGGAGATTGATTATGACTACTGCCTATCGTAAAGACTGGGATACTTATTTCATGGACATTGCCTGTATGGTCTCAACTCGTTCACGTTGCTCACGACGACATGTAGGTGCTGTACTGGTGCAAGGCAAGAAGCTGCTTGGTACCGCGTACAACGGGGCGCCAATGGGCGTACCTGATTGCTCAGAGGCAGGTTGTATGCTCTCGGAGCAATATGAGATGGAGATCGTGGATGGCGTAGAGACTATGGTGAAGAAACAGCGCTGCATTCGCACGATTCATGCCGAACAGAATCTTTTGCTATTCACAGACCGGATTGACCGGGAAGGCAGTACCGTCTACGTGACGGATGAGCCTTGCTGGACCTGTGCAAATATGCTGGCTAATAGCGGTATTGTGGAGATTGTGTATTATCGTCCTTACCGTAAGGATATGGAAAAGGTAGAAGCAATGATGGCTGCCAAAGGCATCGTATTTCGCCAATTGGAGAACTATGAGCCGCCAAGTGAAACGATGATTAAAGTAGCGGAGTAGCTGTATTGTACAACCCTAATTGAATAAGATGGCTTGAGGAAGAACCTCTCGTGCGCTTTTATGGCGTATGCAGAGGTTCTTTTTTTTTGTTAAATCTTGCGAAAGGAGGAGAGTGGAGGCATGAAGGAGAGACCCTTATTAAGTTTTACAGTGTGCTGGATTGCTGGAAGCGCAGCAGCGTGTTTAGGTTCAGGGTTTAGAACGTGGTTGGCGTGGGCTGGTTTATTAATTTTACTGGTTAGTATGAGAGTTTGGGTGAACATGAGCTGGAAACAGCTGGCGATATTTTGTTTGGCGATTAGTTTATCCGCTGGATATTGGGAATGGAATGAAGGCCGTAATTTAAGTCACCTGCCTGAAGCGCTAGGGAGATTATTGTCGGAGTTGAATGAGACTGCCGTGGAGGCTAAGGGGACGATAGTTTCCGTTGTGGAACGGGACGGGGACCGGGTTGATTTCACGATGAAGCTCTCAGAGTTATTGTTGATTACTGAGGAAGATGCCGCTTCACCTGATCCGCGGGATGAACAAGATAAAAGAGTGCATGGGGAGTTAATTATGGTGCAGATCAAACTTCTTGCCGAGCAAGAAATCGCTATTGCTGCGGAGTGGCGCAGAGGGGATCAGGTGTCGCTAAACGGTGTACTAGAAGAGCCAGCAACAGCGCGGAATTACGGAGGGTTTGATTATCGGGCCTATTTGCATACGCAGAAGATTCACTGGCTTCTAAAGAGTCAAGGTGCAGAAAATGTGCAAGCAACTGCTCCAGATTCATGGAATCCGTTAATGATCTTACGCTGGAATGATAAAGCGCGGGCAATTCTTGGAGCGGAGACGGATCGGCTGTTTCAAGCGCGCCACTCTGGATATATGAAGGGTTTGGTGATTGGGATGCAGGATGATCTCGATCCGGATACCTTTAAGCAGTTCTCACAACTTGGTTTGACACATATCCTCGCTATTTCAGGTATGCATGTTGCGGTGTATGTTGGTGTTCTTTTATTTATATTCAGGCGCTTACGGATGACAAAAGAAACCACGCTAACAGTCACCTTAGTGCTCGTTCCTGTATACGTCCTGTTGACAGGTGCGGGTCCGTCTATCGTGCGTGCGGGATTAATGAGTATGATTGCATTGCTCGCTGCACGAGTTGGCATGCTGAAGGATGGACTGAATATTTTGGCTGCAGCGGCACTGGTTATGCTGATTTGGAATCCTTACATGCTGCTCAGTGTCAGTTTCCAGTTGTCGTTTCTGGTGACCTTAGGATTAATGGTCTACGTTCCGCTTATGGACCCTCTGCTGAGCGCACTGCCACGCTGGCTTAAAAGCGCCGTCTCTGTGACTCTAGTTGCCCAGTTGGTCTCATTTCCATTGACGATTTATTATTTTAATCAATTTTCTCTCCTGTCTTTAGTGGCTAATCTGGTTTTTGTGCCCTTTATTACTTTTATCGTATTGCCGTTAGGAACGCTTGCGCTAGTGCTTGGACGATTGTGGGGAGATGCCGCGATTTTTTTGGCACATATTACGGAGCTGCTGAATAACGTTACTTTTTATGCGGTTGAATGGATTAATGGTTTTGCTGGTGGAGTTCTGATTTGGCGCTCGCCTTCACTGCTGTGGATTGGAGTGTATTATGTCTTATTGTATGGGCTGTTGTATGCTGCCAAGCTAAGAGTAGAAGCCCGCGCAACACCTCAGTATATGGAGGATGAGACGAGGCCGTTAGCTGAGATTGGTTTATCTGTGAACAAGCACGGCGGGTTTGGGGGAACGGGGAGCGCACAGTATTTTTTGGATGAACCTAAGATTGTACGTTGGAGCGGAGCGATTGTTCTACTATCTGCGGTTGGACTGGGCCTAATGCTGTACAAGGGTTATCAGTCAGAACGTCAGGCGGGTAAAGGGACGATTAGTTACCTGGATATCGGGCAAGGCGACAGTATCCTCATCACTACACCAAAAGGAGCTCATATTCTTGTAGATGGTGGAGGAACGTTAAATTTTGGGCAAAAAGAAGAATGGCGCATTCGCCGCAGCCCGTTCGAGGTAGGGGCTAAAGTGTTGGTGCCTTTGCTTAAAAAACGTGGGATCCACCGTCTGGACGCGATTATTTTGACTCATGGGGATCAGGATCATGCCGGGGGACTCCAAGCCGTTATGGAGGCGATTCCGGTTTCGGCACTGCTTTTTAATGGCACACTCGCTGACCGTGAATCTTATATGGAGATGATGCGGACTGCGCTGGAGAACAATGTTCAACTGTATGCCGTACATCAGGGAATGAGGCTTTCCCCGGATGATAAGACGGAGCTGTCCTTTTTATGGCCGGAAGAACAAGATAGAGAGGGAGCAGCGTCAGGTTCTTCTATGCTGAATAGCATCCCACTGCTGGAGGATCAGAACCACGATTCTGTAGTTTTTCGTCTAGAGATGAACGGAAGAAATTTTCTGTTTACCGGAGATATGGATCTGGAAGCCGAGGACGAGATTGTGCAGCAAGCCCTGCAAAAGCGCATTAACGCAGGACCTGTCATTGACGTTTTGAAAGTAGCTCACCATGGGAGCAAAACTTCAACAGGCGAGTCTTGGCTGCAGTTTTGGCACCCAGCCGCTGCTGTAATTTCTGCAGGAGTAAATAATCTATATGGTCATCCGAAAGCTGAGGTATTGGAACGTTTGAAAGCTAATCAAGCTGCTATTTATAGAACGGATCAGCAGGGAGAGATTCAGATGCGTGTGCGGGCCGAAGGGATTATTGTGCGTCATAAGTTGGCGGAGGGAGCGGATTAGGGAGGTAGTCGAGTAATGTGATTGAGCGCTGGGTGGTGTATGTTAATTTTCGCAGACTCTATAAAGTCCCTTTAAAGCCCCTTTAAGGCCCCTTTAAAGCTCCTTTCGTGGTCTTTTACACCACTATAAAATCTAAAACCTTGTATAGTTGCACTTTGTGCAATAGATCGCACCTTAAAGTAGCTGAATCTTCATTTAGTTGCACTTTGTACACTTAAAATCTGGAAAAACACCTATTTTTCTAAATTTGAGCAGAAATAGTTGCATGAAGTGCAACTAAATCACTTTATGAGCTGGAAAGATCTTTTTTAGTTGCACAAAGTGCAACTAAACGCTCCATATGAACATATCAAAGCACCTGAGTTACATATTATCGTTGTAGCGATACTAACTTTCACATAAGTTCCTGTTACTTGCTGATGATCCCAGTCCATTTGTTCTAGCACCTGCTGTTCTAAGTATGTAACTGTTGTCCCTGTCTAGCACCAGCTGCTCTAATGCTAGTAACTGTTGTCCTTTCTAGCACCAGCTGCTCTAATCCAGTTGCCGCTGTCCTCCTCCAGTAATTATTACGCATGCACAATCTATGTAAACGCTTTATAATAGAGATGAAAGATTCTGGTAAACTCTATGCTTACTTAAACTATGTTGCAAAGTGCGGTGGTGAGAAGCTTGTGTCCTCCGTGTTTTGTAGCGAATTAGGAGATGAAGCGATAGTGAATACATATGCAGAATTTAGAGTCACAACGGAAAGTGTATATGATGTTCAAGTGGAACGCAGTAATCCAATTGGATATGCTTGGCGGATGATCGCCAGGGATCATGAGCAGGTGTTCGGAAAAGCTCCGGTACAAGGAGCAGCAGCTACTGTAATTATTCGTTATGCGACAGAGGATGATGGCTGCCCGGAATGGGCGGAGGGTTTTTGTTTGCGTTTTACAGGTAGTGAAGAGGATCGGATCTTGCATATTATCGGCCGCGATGAATTGGGCATTATTTATGGGATGCTTCATTATAGCCGCCACGTGCTTGGTGTCGATCCCTTCTGGTTCTGGGCGGAGCTTCCTCCTGTTAAGAAACATGCGATCAATTTACCTATTTCTGATTACAACAGCATTCAGCCAAAGGTACGCTACCGAGGTTGGTTCGTGAATGATGAAGTGTGTCTTATCGGCTGGAAGGAGGATTATCCTCCGACGGCGGAGGTATGGGAGCCTGTTTTTGAAGCGCTGCTGCGCTGTGGTGGAAATATGGTAATCCCCGGGACGGATTTGCCGAGAGACGGAGTTCATCATCAGCTTGCGGTGGATATGGGACTGTGGATCACACATCATCATGCGGAGCCGCTTGGCGCGCAAATGTTCCTGCGTGCTTTTCCGGGCAAGCAGGCTAGCTATAAAGAATATCCAGAATTATTTGAACAGCTGTGGAGAGAGGCCATTGAGCGGCAAAAAGATGAAAAAACACTCTGGGTGCTCTCTTTCCGCGGACAGGGTGATAAACCTTTTTGGGAGAATGATCCCTCTTTTGATACTCCGGAGAAACGGGGCGATTTGATCTCATTTGTAGTTCGCAAGCAATACGATATGATCTGTGAATATGTGGACCAGCCTGTGTGCTGTATGGCGATGTACGGAGAAATTGCGGAGCTGTATAAACAAGGAAAGATCGAAGTGCCAGAAGGTGTTATTAAAATATGGGCGGATAACGGATACGGTAAAATGGTGTCGCGACGACATGGCCATCTGAATCTGCGCGTGCCTGCTCTACCCGAGGCAGGAGATCAAGGCAAAAACGGGGTATATTACCACGTCACCTTCCACGACTTGCAGGCCTCCAATCATCTAACACAATTCCCAACGGATCCGTCCTTTATAGTGGAGGAATTACAGGGGGCATTTGCGGCAGGGGCTAGTGAATATCTGCTAGTGAATTCAGGGAATATTTTGCCTCATCTCTATACATTAGATCTGACAGCAAAGTTGTGGATGGATGGAACAGCAGATGCTGATGAACAGCTTCAGACCTTCGTTAACCGTTTCTACACAGCGCAGCAGGGGCGAATTGCACAATTGTACAAAAGCTACTTCAAAAACACCATAGTATATGGTCCTAATGCTGACGACCGCGCAGGCGATGAATTCTATCATCATCCGGCAAGGCAGATTATAGGGCATTGGCTGCAAAATAAGACGGAGAGCGATGAGCGACTGCGCTGGGCCGCAGGGGATGTTCCTTTTGTAGAGCAGGTTCGATGGTTCAGGGATCGAGCTGAGCGAGTTGTACTAGTCTGGTATCTGCTGCGAAAGCAGTGCCTAGAGGTGATGGAACTTTTACCCGAAAAAGAGCGAAACAGGCTGCATGTTCAACTGCTAGTTCAAATTGAGCTGCATTGGAGCGGGTGCAGAGGATTATCCTCTCTTTGCCAGGCGTATATGTGTTACCAAGAAGAGCGATTTCCAGAGGCGTTTATCGAAGCTTCTCATGCGGTTTGGGATTATAAGGAGGGCCAGCAGGCTCTTTTACGGGCAGAGATCGGCCAGTGGGAGCATTTTTATCGGGCTGATTGGTTGACCAATATTGCCAACACTATAGATCATGTAGAAACGGCCCGTAAATTTTTGCGGATTCAGGGGGATAGTCCGGATATGTTTTTATGGTATAAGGAATATTTGATGCCCGAGACCGAAAAGCATATCTATCTGGAAAATACGCATCGTAATCCGTTACCGGACGATGAGCTTGCACGGCGGCTACAGGAGAAATTCAGCTCTCTTTAAAAAATATCCACACACCACTAGTGAACGCTTAAACGTTCATCGGTGGTGTTTTTTTATGAATGACCTATTTTTTATTTTAGAGGGAACTTTTTCAAATTTGGAAAGTCTTATTAGGCAAGGGGTGAGGCGAAACATGCTAAGCGAAGATATACCATATACAGCAGCGTACGCGCCCGCAATGAGTTTGCGGGAAATGATGGAGGCGTATGGCTCGGATGTGTGGAATTATGCTTTTTTCTTAACTAGAAGTCGAGAGCAGGCAAATGATATCAGCCAAGAAGTGTTTTTGAAGGCGTACAAGAATGTTGGGAAATACCGGGGGCAATCTTCGATGAAAACCTGGCTGCTTACGATTACCAGAAATACGGCCTTCAGTTGGAGCAAAAATAGCTTTTGGCGCAGATTCATAGCTTTGGGTGATCAACCTACTGCTGTTAATGCACCTTCTGCGGAAAAAGAAGCCCTTGGCAATCAGTATGCGAACCGGATCTGGGAAATTATTATGACCCTTCCAGAGAAGAACAGAGAGGTGCTTGTGCTAGATATTCAACATGGATTATCCATTGCCGAAATGTCAGATTTGCTGAATGTAGCACAAGGAACCGTGAAATCTCGGCTCGCGCGGGCGAGAGAGAAGGTTAAAGAGGCTATCCAGAAGGAGGAGAGGGAATGAAACGCAACGCCGATGATAGTAATCCAGTGATGATCGGGCAGACGGATTGGTATGCGCAAGCAGGCAAAAATCCTTTCATTGAAGATGGTTTTACGCCTGAGTTAATGATGCGGATCGAACAGGCTGCTGCGAATAAAAGTTCAGCTTACAAACGTTATTGGATAAATAAAAATGTGGTGTTGACCAGTCTGGCTACGATTTTGTTGATAGGTGCGCTTACCTTCCCTATGGGCATATGGAAAAACACAGGGCCAATCCATTCGTCATCCGTTCAGTCACAAGGCGCAGGCATACTGCCTTCTTCTAGTCCTGCAACTAATGATAAAGCGATAGAGCCTCCGACAAGTCCAGTAGAATTTGAGATTAGCGGTAAGAAATACTACATGCCTTTGCCAATGAACAGAGATAAGAGTAAAGCGTATGCCGTTGAGACAACAGCGGGAATCCTTTGGTCGCCGCCACCCCCGATGGTGGACTACAAGAAGCCAAAGTACACACATCCTACAGAACCGTTCACTCTTTACCTGAGCTCGAAGGACCAGACGGAATTATCGGCTTCTTCAGCTACTAGGATTTATACTTTACCTCTTTTTGCAGGAGGGGCAAGTACTTATCAATATTTGAGTGGATTTTTTGGAGCGGGCGATTACGCTCTGCTATTTACCTATACGAAGACTATAGGTTCAGGCATTATGGAGAATGGTAGATTTTTTATTCTAAATGTTAAAAAAGCAGCGACAGGAGAATCAGTGGTACCGAAAGAGCTTACGTCCTTTGATTGGGAGCTATTAGAATATAAGTCAATAATCGCAGTGGATAAGGAGCATGACCAGATCGTATTTAGTTACCTAGAATACCCGGTAGATAAGACATACCAAGACAAAACAGTGCTTTATGATATGGAGACCTTAAGCATTCAAACACCTGCATCGACCATTGGATTTAGAGACATTAATGGACAATCGTTAACCATGGAATATGAGATGAATGGAGAACTTTATAAAGCTGATATTCTTACGAAAGGTGGACCAGGGTGGTTAGATGAAGATTGGGCATTTTTATCAGAAGAGCGACAAAATGAGCTGTATCAGGAATTTTACAGTCAGACTCCCTAGTAGATAAATCACTAAATAAAAGCTATACTTTTTGATAAAGTATTTTCTTTTGAGAAGAGTGGAGCCGAAGCGATGAAGAAGTTAACGATTGATGATGTGGCTCAAAAAGCGGGAGTTTCGAAAAGTACGGTCTCCCAATTTTTGAACAAACGTTTTAAATATATGAGCGAAGCGACGAAAAACCGGATTGAGGCCGTAATTGAGGAGCTTAATTATCAGCCAAATGGTCTGGCGCGCAGTCTGAAGCAGAACCGGACGCATATGGTCGGGATCATCGTAGCTAATATTGACTACACGCTGTCAATCCAATGTATCCGGGCGATTGAGAATGAGCTGCAGTATCACGGAATCCAAGTGATCATATGCAACGCAGATGAGAATGCGGAGAAAGAAAGCAAATATGTAGAAACCTTAATCGCTCGTCAGGTGGATGGGCTGATTATTTTTCCTACAGGGAATAACCCGTCTGCCTATAGCAAGCTGGTAGAGGCTGAATTCCCGCTAGTCTTTATGGATCGTCTGGTAGATGGAATCACCACGCAGAGTCTATTGCTGGATAATGAAATGGCGGCAAAGATAGGCGTAGGGCAGCTAATTCAGCAAGGCCATGAGCGGATTGCTCTGGTGTCCCTTCCAATTGGGGAGCATGCGATTACCCCTCGGAAAGAGCGGATTAGTGGCTACAAAAAAGCGATGGAAGAAGCGGGCATAACGCTGCGTGAGGAGTATATTTGCAGTGTATCCAAAGAGGAATTAGCTTCGGGGCTGGAACACTTATTAGCACTGCCGGAGCCGCCAACTGCACTGCTGGCTACGAACGACATCACACTAGCGGAAATTCTGAAATATGCGAATCGAAATGCCATCTCTATTCCAGAACAGTTGTCGGTCATCGGGATAGATGATGCGGAATTCGCGCAAATTTATAATCCGGTCATTACGACAATCCGTCAGCCTGCTTACGAGATGGGGATGCAGGCTGCCAAGATTATACTCTCTTGTATCGAGGATAAGGGAGCTTCTGTTCCAATTACATATCGTTTCCCGCCGACCTTGCAGCAAGGGCAGTCGGTGAAGTCTTACAAATAAGTTTGAACTATAAAAAGGGGAGTGCCCAGCAGCTATTTCTTAGCTTGTTGGGCACTCCCCCTTTTATTGGACCTAAGTTTATCTAAACACTAAACTTGGGTTTGATTGGGTAATATTTTCGCGTAGGAAGTCACTATCGGACTCAGCTGACCTTATATGCGGTATAATCCCATATTTGGAGTACTATCGGACCCCATCGCAGCTATCGGCATGGAAAACATGCTAAATGCCCTTTTTCATAAGGAATAGTGTCACTGGAGTCCGAAACTACGCCGCAAAGGTAAAAAAATTGCAAATAGCGTCTTTTGGGTCCGAAAGCCCTGAGGTAAGTGATTACACTGCTGAAGTATAGCAATAGCAATAGCAATAGCAAAAGCTTAGCATAGCAAAGCCAAAGCCAAAGCCAAAGCCAAAGCCAAAGCATAGCCATAGCAGCCAATCAGCAACCCAAAAAGCAGAGCAGCGCTCCTCCAATAACGGAGAGTCGCTGCTCTGTGTCTTTTTGCGATTATTAGACTTCTTGTTGCATAAACTTCGCAAGTTCCTCACGGATGGGAAGTCCGTCCATATCGCCTGGCGACATGACGGCTAACGCACCGATCGCATTGCCGCGTTTGACGGCCTCAGCAATCGGAAGCTTTTCCAGCATCGCACTGATTACGCCAACCGCAAATCCATCACCTGCACCCACCGTATCAACAACCTGCTCCACCTTGAATCCGTCCACGTAACCTTCCCCAGCAGAGGATTTATAGTAAGCGCCTTCAGGGCCAAGCTTGATGACGACTAAGCTTACGCCACGCTCCAGGTAATAGTCTGCAATCTCTTCGGGTGTGCTCAGTCCGGTAAGGATTTTACCTTCACCGAGTCCCGGCAGGAACCAGTCGCAGCGTGTAGCCAGATCATTGATGGTACTCACCATTGTTTCTGTATCCGGCCATAAGCTAGGACGCAGATTAGGATCCAGAGAGATCGTCTTTCCTTTACTCTTCATAAATTCCATAGCGTGAATAGAAAATTCATGACAGCTCTTGGACAAAGCGGCGGAGATACTTGTAACATGCAGATGTCCTGCGGAATTGAAGTAGGCCTCGTCGAAATCCTCCAGACTAAGCGTGGAGGCCGCGGAGTTTTTGCGGAAGTATTCGACCTTTGGATCGCCGGTAACCACTTTCGATTTGATAAGCATGCCTGTTGAATACTCTTTAGTAAAAGTAATATTGTCCGTATTAATGTTCTCGTTCTTCATCGCCTGAGCAATGAATGTGCCAAAGTTATCTTCGCCGAGCTTCGTAACATAACCTGTAGGATGATTCAAACGCGACAAGCCTGTAGCCACGTTGCTTTCTGCACCTGCTAATGCTTTGGAGAACGAAAATACTTCATGCAGAGGACCGGCCTCATTCGCATAAAACATCGCCATCGGCTCCCCGAAAGTGACGGCATCCAGCTGTTTACTCATTTTTAGTTCCTCCTAGGGTAATGATTTTATCCCAGTATAATGATTTGTAATTTGAAATTATCACATAAATCGGTTTTGTACAATAAAAGAATGATTGTTAACCAAAAAACTTTTTTCGTAAAAAGAAAATAATGTTTCCATAAACCCTTGTTTTATAAAGGTTTTTCTTAGGTTTTATTACTTATTTCCACCTGACGTAATAAAAATGTATTGACTGTTAATCGTATTGTTATTACTATTTCCTTATAGAACAAAACGCAATAATTAGTAAATTTAATAAAAAAGTTTATCTAAAAAAGTATTTCCTGTTTATCTATGATCGTACCAAGAGAAAGGGAGTCTACTGATGAAGAAAATGAAAGTATTGCAGAATGTGGCATCCGTCGGGGTTGTAGCGGTTATTCGAGCAGATAGTGCTGAGGAAGCTTTTAAGATGTCCGTTGCTTGTATAGAAGGCGGTCTAAATAATATTGAGGTAACTTTTACTACACCAGACGCGGATGTGGCGATTAAGAGATTGGTTGCTGAGTACGGAAGTCGTGCGGTGATTGGCGCCGGAACTGTCTTGGACCCCTTAACAGCTAGAATAGCCATTCTTGCAGGTTCAGAGTTTGTCGTTAGTCCCTCCTTTGAAGTGGAGACAGCTAAGATGTGTAATCTTTACGGCATTCCCTATATGCCTGGTTGCATGACATTAAATGAAATGAAGGAAGCGCTGAAGTACGGCGTGGATGTGCTTAAATTGTTCCCTGGCAGTGCTTTCGGTCCGGATTATGTAAAAGCGGTTAAAGGTCCTATGCCACATGTAAATATTATGCCGACCGGTGGCGTGGATTTGAACAATATGGAGAAGTGGATTGCAAACGGCTGCATGGCTGTGGGCATTGGGGGGAATTTGACTGCACCGGCGAAGAATGGCCGATATGATCAGATTACCGATCTTGCTGCCCAATATGTGGCGAAGTTTAAAGAGATAAAAGGGATTTAATGTATAGTTCGAACGGAGATTGAAATCCAGATTCGCGTTTTTATTTATAGGCTGTGTGGCTGACAGACGTTGGCCATGCAGCCTTTTTATGTTGATTTTCTTTGAGCTGTCCATATTCCTTTTATTCTATGCTTTTTAGAAAGTATAGAATCGGGATAAAGATAATAAACTATATAATAGAAGAGTAGTGATACATGGACTGAACGTCAGGATTTATTATCCAGCCGGGAGTGAGTATATGCCTGCTTATAATGATAAAAAGCTGTATCAAGCAGCGGATGAAGATGATGCTGAGTACGTAGAAATTGAGTCGGCATTCCATGGTTGTAAGGTGACGGAAGGGCAGATCTACAGATTAGAGCGCAATTACAATAACCCTCAATTATTTGAGAATGGAGAAGCCTATGTGGTGGATGATGAGACTAGGGAAAACTACGCGGTCTTCATGCTCTGCAAAATTGCGCTCTATAAATAGAGTTTCTTGCTCGATACCGGAGGGTAATATTTAAGACAGACGGCTTCATTTCCGACAAGGGGATAGGCCGTTTCTTTTGATGTCATTTTTGTTACTAAGATAGTGAAAAAGAGTATTTGAATGATTGTTGTTTCCCCTGTATGCTTAGTAGGAATTATTGGCTGTGCAATGCGGGATAGCGCGTTGTAACGGCTGGCTTAACATGACGTTCTAAGAAAAGTTTGGTATTCTAAAAATATTAATTACACGGTTGCAACAAATTCGCAGTCTTGCGCGTCAGTAAGATTGCATAGAGAGGGGGAACCTTCGTGGTGGAGCAGGGACTCATCAGAGCCGCTCAAGCGGGCGATCGCGACGCTCTAATCACCCTATTGCGAGAAATTGAAGGACATGTATATAAAACGGCCTTCTACATTTTGCATAATGAACAAGATGCGTTAGATGCATCTCAGGAAGCCTTGATCCGGGTTTATACAAAAATCGGCTCATATGAGGAGAAGGCCCAGTTCAAAACGTGGGTTCAGCGAATCGTCACTAACATTTGCATTGATAAATTCAGAAGAACTAAACCTACAGTTTCTATTGATGAACATGAAATGGTGTTTCAGGATAAACACAATGTGGAACGTGAGGTTCTATCCTCTTATTTAGCTGAGGATATACGCGAAGCGATTGATCAATTGCCCGAGCATCATCGGACAGTCATCGTCCTGCGCTATTTACAGGATTTTTCTTACAACGAGATTGCAGATTGTCTGGATTTGCCCTTGAATACAGTGAAATCGTACTTATTTCGGGCTAGACAGCAACTGCAGAATAGACTTCAGGAGTACCAGAAAGGTGGTGTATCGGGATGAAATGCGCGGAGGTGATGGAATGGATGCACCGCTATTTAGACAAAGATTTGAGTCAAGATGAGATTGTTGAGATGTTCCGTCATATCGATAATTGTCCTTCCTGCGCGGAAGTCTTTGAGCGCCTGACACTTCTCTCCAATGAATTGGAGCAGTTGCCAGACGTGAAACCCCCGTTTAGTCTGGTTGACTCTATTTTACCTCAGCTTGCAGAATTGGATCGAAGCAGTCGTGAACAAAGTGCTGTGAGATCTGAGGAGCCGGTTGTTGTTCCATTTTCACGTGAAAGCTCCCGCGGTAAACCTTCCAAGGGAACCTCTATAGCAACACGGACAGGCATTGGAGCTATTGCAGCTGCCGTTCTATTAGGGATCGCAATATTTAATATGCCCGATAAAATGCCTGGGGCAGAAGTAGAACAAAGGATGCAGGATAGTGCTAAAACAGCCAGCGATGATACTAAGGATACAGCAATGGAATCACAAGCTTCTATTACTGCTAACTCTGATGGAGCTTCACCTGCAGCTGGTGGAGAGAACGAGGGCGCTGCCCAGTATAAGACGGATGCAACAGAGATGAACGAAGATAACGCCGCTTTAGATAGAGCGACGGGACCAGTGGACCCTACCTCGATGCCAAGTGCACCGGCGGATGCAGCTGATGCGGGAGCTGGAGCTGGAGGGCGGTCGATCACCGAACCGCCTCAAAGCGCAGATCCTAAGCCTACAGAGAAAATTGTTTCGCCAAAGCAGGATGTCGCCACGAAATCTCAAAATTCAGATTCTAGTAATGCCAGTAGCAATCAGCTAAAGGTGGATAATAAGGAGCAAACTGCTGATATGAATTCAGACAGCGCAGCTGATTCTGCTCCGCTGATGGAGGATTCTTTAAAGATTCCTTATGACTATGGACGGGAAGTTATGAGCTTAAGCAGTTCTGATGAATCTAATGTGCAGACCTGGACTTCCCCTGATGGTCAGTATGCTATAGAATTTGTTGGGCTGCAGCTTGTGATTTATAAGAAGTCGCCAGCGGGCTCAACGGAAGAACGGTTAGCCGTAAACTCTTATCCGCTGGAAGGAAATTGGATTTCTGGTGAATGGTCTGCGGACAGCTCGAAGTTTACGTACGTGACTGAAAAAGATGGTGTGAATGTAACCAAGGTGTACACTGTACAGGAAGCAGTTTCTTCAAGTCCGGCTGCATCCCCTGGGGCGACACCAACGAACACTCCAACCTCATCTTCAACAAATTAAAGTGGGGTTGGAACTTTTTTCGAAGTTTCTGAATATACTATATCAACAGGACAGGAACTAGAAAGTATAGGTTTTGCAGAACATCGGTATGACCGCCGGATGCGGAGTTTCTAGAGCTTCGCACTCCGTCGTTTATATAGATGCGCCGCTTAAACGGAGAGGCTTTGGCCATGGCTGCCAGAGTTTCTCCGTTTTTGCATGCATTTTTGTAGTTTTTTTTGCTACAATAGAACTCTGGACAAAATGGGCTAGATGAATGGAAAAGGAAGTGGCGGGATGGATGCCAAAACGGCGATAAAAGAAATCAAACAAGGGAAGATCTCACCGTTATATGTTTTATATGGCAGTGAGAAATTTCGAATGAATGAATTCACGGCACTGCTGGAAGAACAGCTGATTGCTAAAGAGGATCGTGATTTCGCAGTTATTCCCTTTGATCTCTCTGAGACGCCGGTGCAGGCTGTGGTAGAAGAAGCGGAGACTGTGCCATTTATGGTAGAACGTAAATTATTGCTGGTGCGGGATGCCTCGTTATTTACAGCGGGCAAAGAAAATGCCAAACTGGAGCATCGTATAGATCTTTTAAGTGACTATTTGCAGCATCCTGTAGACTTCAGTGTAATCGTCTTTATGGTGAATAATGATAAGCTGGATGAGCGTAAAAAAATTGTGAAGACTGTCAAATCAGTGGGCACAGTATTAGCCTTTAATCCGCTGGGAGCAGAAGAGCTGCTGCGCTGGGTGGAAAAAGGAATTCGTGAGCGGGGTTGTGTAATGGCACCTGGCACGGCAGAAATTCTTATAACGAATGCAGGCACAGGCTTGCAAGGTTTATCTGCAGAGATGGACAAGCTTTGTTTATTTGCTGGTAAGGGCGGCACTGTGGATGCGGGGGCCGTAGAGAGTCTGGTACACCGTGGTACAGAACAAAATGTGTTTACGCTTGTTGAGGATATCGCTAATCTGCGTCTTGATAAGGCACTTGATACCTTATATGAGCTGCTGAAGCAGCGTGAGGAACCGATCAAGATCGCAGCGTTGGTTGCGCGGCAGTTCCGCATTATTTTGCAGGTTAAGGATTTATCAGCACATAGTTATTCGCAGGGACAGATTGCGTCACAGATCGGATTGCATCCATATGCGGTTAAGCTTGCTGGGGAGCAGGCCCATAAGTTCTCCAGTGAACGATTGCGGCAAATCTTAAGTGCATTGGCGGATCTGGATTATAAAATGAAAACAGGGGCTATAGACAAAGTGCTAGGGCTGGAGCTGTTCATGCTGCGTTTAGGTGTCTGAGCTAAGAAGGGGAAAAGTATTGGAGATGATCTGACTATGAAAAGAATATTTCAATATTCGGCACTGCTGTTACTCGTTCTATTAATTAGTTCCTGTGGCAAAACGGATACTAATTCACCGTCAGGTTCAGCTTCTGAGTCGCCTGCGAATTCGAATACCTCTGCAGATGCACCTTCTTATTTTGGGGAATGGAGTGTACAAGGTCTAGTAGGTTCTACACCTGTCTCGGCAGCGGAGGATGAAAAGCTTATTGGCATGCGGGTAACTTATTCGCAAGAAAAGGCATCTTTTGATAAAGATGAAATTATGAACCCTGAATATAAAGAAGAGAGCATTACAAAGGATGACTTTTTTAACGAATACAGAAATGAATTAAGTGACCTTGGCATCGAGACGGAATCGGTTAAGACGGTATCTATAAATAATTGGACGAATCCCGGCAGCAGTTTTATTGTTAAAGACGATCAAACGATGATTTTTTTATGGGATGGTAACTATTATGAAATGAAAAAAGAGAATAAATAAATGAAAGAAGACCGCCTCTCTGAGGCGGTCTTCTTTCATTTAATAAACATCTCTTAAAAGTAACTAATACTACTTATTATTAATTAATAGACACAAAAAAACCTAACCGTATGAAGCATAGCGGTCAGGTTCTTCAATTGCTCATTATGAATGTCGTCTTAGGCTTGAGCCGTAAGAGCGTTCAATTTCTTCGCCAAGCGGGATTTTTTGCGGGCAGCCGCATTTTTATGAACCAGACCTTTACTTACGGCCTTGTCCAGCTTTTTGGAAGCAGCTAGGAAAGCAGCTTGAGCAGTTTCTACTTCCGTACCAGTCAGAGCTACATCAGCAGTTTTCACAGCTGTACGAAGCGCGGATTTTTGGGAAGCATTCAGTGCACGGCGTTTTTCGTTCGTGTTTACGCGTTTAACCGCGGATTTAATATTTGGCATTGCATTCACCTCCTGTAAGACATTCGAAATCATTATCAAATGATTCACAACTTAAAATAGTTTAGCATGACCGGTAGCAAAAAGCAATACTTAAAGCTTTCAAATTAAACCTCCGTATCCTGCATAAACATTGGCTTTCTCTCGCACACTATCGACAAAAGAGCATAGGCAGAAGCTTGCCAAATGAGGATGAACTCATGGAAGTGTATGCTTACAAAACTAAGCAGCCGCTTTCGAAGTGAGTTTTGTTCGAAGTAATTCATGGAAGTGTATGCTTACAAAACTTTTAGGAGGCTGGTACACAATGGAACCGGATCTGCAGCTATATTCTGTGCGCACCGATTTGGCATTAGAGGCAAAGGAAATGGCTCAAGGCCCACAAAGAACGCCGATCCCTGGTGTGAACGAAGAAGTGGAAGAGTCTGATGGGATTAAAGTGACCCGTCTTGGTGTAGCTAATGCTGCCGGATCGCAGGCAATAGGACGCGCAATTGGCAACTATGTAACCCTTGAGGTACCTGCTCTGCGTGGCGGAGATACAGGCTTGCAGCAAAAGGTGGCAGAAGTTTTTGCCCGCGAATTTGAGGACTTTTTGATCAGAATTGGGATTGGCAAGGATGCATCTGTGTTGATTGTTGGTCTTGGTAACTGGAATGTTACACCGGATTCACTGGGTCCGTTGGTGGTGGAGAACTCACTCATTACGCGGCAGTTCTATGAGCTGGTTCCGGATCAGATCTCCCCTGGTTATCGTAAGGTGAGCGCTATTGCTCCTGGAGTGCTTGGGCTGACTGGAATTGAGTCGAGTGAAGTCGTGCAGGGAATCGTGGATCGGACGAAACCTGAGCTTATTATTGCCATAGATGCGTTGGCATCCCGGTCACTGGAGCGTATCAATACGACGATTCAAATTGCCGACATTGGGATCCATCCCGGTTCGGGGATTGGCAACAAGCGACGTGGATTAACCCAAGAAATTCTGGGTGTTCCTTGTATCGCAATCGGAGTGCCCACTGTCTGCTATGCCTCAACTATTGTGAATAATGTGCTGGAGATGATGAAAAATCACTTCGGGCAAGGAGCAAACCATACGAAGGAAATCATGGGGATGCTGGACGATATCTCTGAGCAGGAACGCTTGTCATTAGTGAAGGAAGTGCTTGAACCTCTGGGGCACGATTTGATCGTCACTCCCAAGGAAATCGATGAATTTATTGAAGGGATCGCGAATATTGTGGCCAGTGGTCTGAATGCGGCTTTACATGATGCGGTTGATCCTGAGAATGTTGGCGCGTATACCCACTAACTGAATTATGGTTTGTTTAGCCCGGCGGGATGCTGAATTAAGGTATCCTGTACGGGCTTTATGTCTATTCTCTCATTTTCGGTTCTAGTATTGCTCTTGCGCTCATAGATTTGGAGTATAAGAGATTACAGAGGGCTGGAGGAGGACATAACTACAATGAATAAAAAATGGTTTCAGCTTTGGAACATCGGCCGTTTAAGGGGAAAAATGCTGGATGTTTTATCGCTGGGGAGAACGATGCTGCTGTTGGCCGGAGGTTCACTAGTATTTTTTATGCTGCTTGGAGCCGGTGGATTGGCCGGACAGAAGCTTAGCTCTTCACCCATTCCTTCAATGAAGGGGCTTGCCGCCTCCCTGTCCAGTGGTTTTTTCATGGAGCTGCTGGGGATGGAGGTGCCGCATTTACCGCAGGGTAAAGAGCCATCCGCTTTTTCAGGTGAAAAGGTAACTTCTTTCGTATTTCAGTTGCTGACCAGCGTGAATCCAGGCGACCCTAAGAGTCTAGTCTCTCGTGAAGTGCCGGGGATGGCGGCGGATGATCCATTTCTTTTGCGGAAAGGTTCAGGTGGATCTACAGGAGCACCAGTGGATTATCATCCTGGGACTGATGAACTGGCTGAGGGTGGTGAAGATGCAGAAACTTCTGTTCCGGACGAAGGGGACAAGCATGGAGATACTACAACACAGCAGCCTGAAGCGACGGTTGCACCATCCCCTGAACCATCAGCGGAGGAAGGGACGGATAAGAGTGATCTGCAAAGCGGCACAGACAGCACTAAGGATACCTCGATCAAACGGATTCTAATCTATCATTCACATCCTAGAGAGGCCTACAACCCTCTGTTAGGGGCAGCAAATGAAAATCCCAGCTCCGGAGTTTCAACTAAAAATGTAATGCTGGTAGGATCATATATTACGAAAAGACTGGAACAGCTCGGGATTGGTACGGTTCATGCCAAAGAAGATTTTCCAACCAAAATCACCGACTATAACTGGAACTTTTCCTATAAATATTCCCGGATCTTGGTTAAATCAGCACTCAGCGCAAATGAGGAAATGGATAGTTTTATCGACATTCACCGCGATTCGCAGCGTCATAACAAAACAACAGCTGTTATTGACGGGAAAAGCTATGCACAGGTCTATTTTATCATTGGACATGCAAATAAAGACTGGAAGAAGAACGAAGAGTTTGCCAATAAGATTCATCAACAGCTTGAAAAGAATTACCCGGGAATATCTCGTGGGATATGGGGAAAAGCTGCGGGTAAAGGAAATAACGGGGAGTACAATCAGACCCTCTCTCCTAATAGTGTTTTGATTGAAGTGGGCGGAATTGATAATTCGGCTGAGGAATTAAAGCGTACGGCTGATATTTTGGCGGATGCTATCGCTGATGTTTACTGGAGCAGTCATGACGCTGAGAAGGTGAACGCACCTGAAAAAGTGGCGAATCCCACTACAACACCAAAGAAATCAAACGGAGCTTCTTAAAATAAATTACCAAGGATTAAAAAGGAGTGGTGTACATGTCGCGTTTTGGAAAAAAACTGGTTATGGTCGGGATTTGGGCAGGGATTGGCATCCTCTTAGGGATGCAGTTCGGCGGAAGCGGTGGTTCAACAGTCTCTAAGATTCTGCCCGGCTGGAATGCCAGCCCGACTACACCCACCAGTCAAGTAACAGGCATGCAGCCACAGCCACAACTGCAAAAGAATGGTGTGACACAGGGTGGGCAGACTTATGTATATGTGCCAATGGTGATCGATCCTGTCACAGGTGCATATACGGCCGTCTCTCCTTTGCCTCAAAATAGCAATACAACGCCAGCCGCAGATCCTCCTCAGCAAGTTGTGGATGATTATAGTACGAAATCTCCGGAGCAAATTCTAATTCCTGAGGAGCAAAAGCCTACAGTTGATGTTCTGGCAGATAAGACGGCAGGTCTCTTGCAGCAGGCTTCCCAGAAGGGAATCCGCTGGGTAGTTTCATTGTTCGCTTCGGCAGAAAATTAACAGCAAATTTAGAAGAAACGGTTATTTCACGGGATCGTGTATAGCTGTTTCTTTTGTTTTGGGCCAGCGCGGGATTGATGGAGTAAGCTTGTACTGTTATAATAAGTGGATTAATATCAGGCTGTCTGTGGGGGTAAGGAATGACTGACGTTCAGAAAAGACAACAACAAATTCGCAATTTCTCGATTATTGCACATATAGACCATGGTAAATCGACACTAGCTGACCGCATTTTGGAATACACGGGGGCACTAACCACGCGTGAAATGCAGGAACAGGTACTCGATCAGATGGATCTGGAGCGCGAACGTGGTATCACAATAAAGCTGCAAGCCGTGCGTTTAACCTATCGTGCAGACGATGGTGTAGAGTATTATCTCAACTTGATTGATACACCGGGGCACGTCGATTTCACCTATGAAGTTTCCCGCAGTCTTGCAGCATGTGAAGGCGCACTGCTGGTTGTGGATGCGGCTCAAGGAATTGAAGCACAGACGCTGGCCAATGTGTATTTAGCACTGGATAATAACCTGGAAATCCTACCTGTGCTCAACAAAATTGATTTGCCAAACGCTGACCCTGACCGGGTAAAGCAGGAGATTGAGGATGTTATCGGGCTGGATACCAGTGAAGCGGTTATGGCATCTGCCAAAGCCGGTATCGGAATCAAGGAAATTCTGGAGCAGGTGGTGAAGCAGGTTCCTGCGCCATCCGGTAATTCAGAAGAGCCGCTTAAAGCATTGATCTTTGACTCTCACTACGATCCTTACAAAGGCGTTATTGTCTATGTGCGCGTAATGGACGGGAAGATCCGTGCAGGTTCGAAGATTAAGATGATGGCAACTGAGAAGACCTTCGAGGTCATTGAAGTTGGCGCATTTATGCCGCGTATGACCATTGTCGATGAATTGAACATCGGTGATGTTGGCTTTATCGTAGCTGGGATCAAGCATGTTGGAGATACCCGTGTCGGTGATACTGTCACTGACGCAAAGAATCCTACTGCTGAGCCGCTTCCGGGTTACCGTAAGATCAACCCGATGGTATATTGCGGGTTGTATCCGATTGAGACCTCCGATTATAACGATCTTCGTGAGGCACTGGAGAAGCTCCAGCTAAATGATGCTTCGCTAAGCTTTGAGCCGGAAAGTTCAAGCGCACTTGGATTTGGTTTCCGTTGCGGTTTCCTTGGACTCTTGCATATGGAGATTATTCAAGAGCGGATTGAGCGCGAGTTCAATTTGCCGCTAATCACAACAGCGCCGAGTGTTATTTACCGAATTATGCTGACCAATGGCGAAATGATCCAAATCGACAACCCGTCACATTATCCGGAGATCGGTACGATTGACTACATTGAAGAGCCGTATGTTAAAGCAGCGATCATTGTGCCTAACGACTTCGTGGGTACTGTAATGGAACTGTGCCAGAACAAACGCGGCGAGTTCGTAAATATGGAATATCTAGATACTAATCGTGTAACGATTACGTACGAGATTCCGCTGTCAGAGATCGTTTATGATTTCTTTGATCAGTTGAAATCCGGTACGAAAGGATATGCTTCTTACGACTATGAAATTTGCGGATACCGTCGTTCGAATCTGGTCAAGATGGATATCTTGCTTAACAATGAGCAGGTCGATGCCTTGTCCTTTATCGTTCACCGCGATCGTGCCTACAACCGCGGACGTATCATTTGTGAGAAGCTGCGGGGGATTATCCCGCGTCAAATGTTCGAAGTGCCGATTCAAGCCTCTGTGGGTACGAAGGTGGTTGCGCGTGAAACCGTTAAGGCGATGCGCAAAAACGTACTTGCTAAATGTTACGGCGGCGATATTTCCCGTAAACGGAAGCTGCTGGAGAAGCAAAAAGAAGGTAAGAAACGCATGAAGCAAGTGGGTAGTGTAGAAGTACCACAAGAAGCGTTTATGGCAGTACTGAAGATCGATGAGTAGAAAATAGGTAGAGCCGGGAGAATATCCCGGCTCTATTTTTTTAAGCAGGAGCAGATTACAATAGGGGAAGGATTGTAAGCACATACAAAGTGAGGGGAGTCCTCGTGAAGCGATTATATTTGAAACTTACGCCAAGTACCTTTAAGAATCGGATTTTGTTAGCCTTCTTGCTGTTGGTACTAACACCCATTGCCATACTCGTTCTATATAACTTTAAAGAGACAGAACGAATGCTGCAGGATAATGCGGAAACGAAGAACATAGAGCAGCTTATTGGTATTAAGAATGGTTTTGTTGATCTCATGAGTCTCGTGATGAAAACAGGGTCATTACTCGAACAAGATACGACGATTTTATCGATAATGAAGAATCCCGAGCAATCTGATGAAATCACGAGAAAAAAACTCGTTGAAAACAAGTTTGGAGCGATTGAAAATACATTCTTTATGAGTGGAGCGACGGTGTACTATACATTAATCGACCTTCATGGAAACGCATACACTTCCTTTATGCCAAAGGAAACCTTGAGCTACGACGAAATCCAATCGGAGGATTGGGTTCAAGCCTTGAAGCGAGAAGGAACGAATCGATATATATGGAATCCGAATGACAAGAATAATGTGGTCCGGGAAAGTACAACAAGTAAGAAAATGCTTAGTCTCTATGAGGTTATGCGTGATAATGGTTTGAATATTTATGCCTATGCAAGATTAAGTATCGATTATGAGGAGTGGTTTACCAGATCAACGTTAGGGAGTAAACAGGAAGGGGCTTTATTTCTACTCGATGCCTTGGGGGGTGTGATGCTTAATCCGCTTAAGGATGAGACTTTTTCCCCTGATATTGCGCAGAGTATTGTGAAGAGCGCCAACCAGCGGCAGACGGGGCGTGCTGCATCCATTGTCGACCTGAAGGAGGAAAGTTTATACACATACAGCTACATCGAGGAGTTAAATGGCTATGTTGTTAAAAAGGTGCAGCTAGCACAGCTATTTCTTGAGGTAGACAAGCAGAAACGACGGTTTTTTGGTGGATTTGGAATCATTCTGCTGCTATTTGTTCTATTAACTTATTTCATATCATCGACGATTACAGTACCGCTTAAGAAGCTACAGAAGAAGATGGAAATGACCGCTAAGACGAATCTCAAAATGAAATTACCCGAACAGGGACGGGGAGAGATTCTTGCCCTGACTCAGAGTTTCAATATCATGATCCATGATTTAAATGAGCTGTTGCAGCGACTTCAGCTTGAAGAAAAACAGAAGCAATTCGTTCGATTTCAGGTATTACTTTCGCAGATGAACCCGCATTTTCTACTAAATACATTGAATACGATAAAGAGCATTGCCTTAGATAAAGATGATGATGAAATTTATGGAATTTGTGTTGCACTAGGAAAAATATTGGAGACAACCTTAAATACTGAAGTCGATTTGATCCTGTTAAAGGATGAAATCGTACTAATAGAATCTTACATGGAGATACAGCGGCAACGTTTTGGACATGGGATTGAAATTCAATATGATATCAACGAGGAACTGCAATACGCATTAATCCCTAAATTTTGTCTGCAGCCCTTAATTGAAAATAGCTTGATTCACGGCTTCGGTCAGTCTGTAAAACAAGGGAGAATTGATATCTCCGCTAAAGTGACTGGACAGCAACTATATCTGCAGGTTAAAGATAACGGCATGGGGATAGATAGAGCACAGCTGAATAAGACTGCACGGAAACGACAAGGAATCGGTGTTCAGAATATTAGGGAGAGCTTAGAGCTGTTGTTCAAGAATCAACGGACAGGCATGGACATTGTATCATCAGACACAGGAACTGAAGTGATTATCCATTTTCCACTTCTTATTTCAAAACCTTACGATGGAGGTAAGCTCACATGTGGAGAACGTTAATTGTGGATGATGAACAACCTGCGGTTAAAAGTATACGGAAGCTATTCTTAAAGGCTGGAATCCCGTTTGAAATTATAGGTGAGGCGGAGAATGGAGAAGTAGGCTTGCAAATGATTCGTGAGCTGCAGCCTGATGTGGTAGTGACGGATATTAATATGCCGGTGATGGATGGGGTGAAGCTTCTTCAAATTGCGCGAGAGGAAGGCTTCGACTGCCGGTTTGTAATGTTGACCGCATTGAGTGAATTTGAATACGCCCGGCAGGCGCTCGTATTTGGGGCTTCGGACTACATTTTGAAGTTATCTTTAGATCTCCAAGGTTTGAAGCAGACTATGGGTAAGGTCCAGGCCGAGCTGGAGCGAATGGTGAAGATGAAGAAGGCCGATAAATGGTTTCCTGAGAAGCAACAAACGGGACCGACAGATCATGTGGAGATGAACAAAATTATAGCTTATATTGAAGAACATTATGCTGAGGACATCTCGCTCAAATCCATGTCAGAGTTGATCCGGATGGATGCCAGCTATATAAGTGACTTATTCAAGAAAAAGACAGGGAAAACGTTGACCAATTATATTCAAGAGCGTCGGATTCAGGCTGGGAAAATGCTGCTTGCAGAAACGAAGCTAACAATTAGCGAGATTGGGCAGCAAGTAGGCTTTGAGAACGATAATTATTTTATAAAAATCTTCAAAAAGTGGTGTGGTGTCACGCCAAATGAATTCCGTAAAGAACCAAAAAACGTTCTATAAGTTCCCAAATGTAGTTCATCCCCCAGAATCCGCTCTGATGATAAAGTTATAGATGTAGAGCACAACACATAATCCTTCCAAGGGGGAAGCTATCTATGAAGAAAAAGTGGTATCCTGCAGTGCTTTCTGTCTTATTAGCAGGTACGATGCTGGCTGGTTGTGGGAGTGGTGGAAGTAATGAATCGCAGGGCAGTGCAAATGGAGAACCAGCAAAGGAGAAAATAAAGCTTACGATGTGGGGGGCAGTTCCTGCAGAAGCCGGGCCTCAAGCTGTAGTTGATAACTGGAATAAAGATCATCCAGATATTCAAGTCGAGTATATCCGTAATGTAAATGACGATGCAGGCAACTTAAAGCTGGACACTGCTTTGATGACCAATCAAAACATAGACCTTTTCATGAACTACGATCTTGCTCATTTACAGAAACGTATGGATGCAGGCGTTGCCTTGGATCTAAGCACGAAAACAGATTATGATATCGACAGCCAGATCGGCGAGGACGCAGCGATGTGGAAAATCAATGATAAATACTATGGGATTCCTACAAAGAAAAACATGGCGTTTGTATGGTTGAACAAAGATATGCTGGATGCAGCAGGATTACCGATTCCTGCGGTGGACTGGACTTGGTCAGATCTTGAGGAGTATGCGAAGAAGCTAACGAAACCTGGTGTGTACGGATTATTGCAGGCAGATTCCTCCTTCGCAACAACGATGGACGGTACGCTTGCTGGAATGGGTGTGAAACAGGCGGATGGTACTTCAAACTTTGGAAATGATCTCTGGAAACAGCAACTGGAAATATTGCATAACATGATGTTCGTGGACAAATCCACACCGGAATATGGGGAGCAGCTGACCAGTAAAATGCCGGTTGACACCATGTTCCTGCAAGGCAAAGCGGCAATGCTGGCAGCAGGTGAGTTTATTTTCCGCAATGCGAACAACTTGAAGGACTATCCGCATGATTTCAAAACCGCGTTCGCCGCTATTCCAAAAGTGAATAAAGATCAAAAGGATTATAAATATTCGGGCGGTGTGGGCGACATGCTTGCTCTTAATGCAAAGTCCAAGAACCTGGATGCGGCTTGGGAGTTCGCAAAATGGTATGCGGATGGCGGTATGCTGCCAATGGCAAGCGGGGGGCGTATTCCAGCCTCTAAGAGTGTGGACAGTAAGGAAGCGATGAGCCTTCTCTTGAATGGTGTAGAAGACAAATATGATACAGATTCAATGAATAATATTGTATTCGGCAAATTCCCATCCTTCCAGCTAAATGTACCTCAACAAGCCATTGATGCACGTAAAGAAGAGTATGAAAAATACTTCTTAAATAAGCAAGATATTGATACCACGATGAAAAATATGCAAACCCGTTCGCAAGAGTTAATGAAATAAAGAAATAGCTGGCACAAAAGAGAAGGAGGAAGAATTCTTCGTTCTTCTCTTTCGTGTACCCATTTTTCAGCATACGAAAGGCGGCGATACCGTGGAGCGGAGAAGCTGGATGGACAGACAAGGCTGGATCGGCATGACTTTTATTCTCCCGAATATGATTGGTATTCTCTTATTCTTTGTGATTCCTGCAATCTTTTCCTTTGTCCTGATGTTTACGAATTATCAATTTTCAAATCCGAATTGGCAATTTACCGGGCTGGATAATCTCAAACGGTTGTTCCATGACGATAATTTCTATGCCTCGATCAAATATACGGTGATATTCCTGATATCGGTTCCAGTATCGATGGTGCTCGCTTTTATTGTGGCGCTATTTCTAAACCGCAGTGTGTATCTTAAAGGATTATTGCGTGGAATGTTTTTCCTGCCGTATATCTCTAGTGGAGTAGCCGTTGCATTTGTCTGGATGCTGCTATTTCAGCCTTCACAGGGGCCCATCAATGAACTGCTTCGCTGGATTGGCATAACATCGCCGCCAGGGTGGTTTGCGGATACGGAAACCGCAATGTATGCCATTGATATCGTACAGATCTGGCTGATGCTTGGCTACAATATGATCATATATTTAGCAGCACTACAGGAAATTTCGACAGAACAGCTGGAAGCTGCCCGGATCGATGGTGCAAGCACATTCAAAACAACATGGAAAATTGTATGGCCTCTTGTTAGTCCAACAACTTTTTTATTAATGATTACCGGATTAATTATGACGATGAAATCGTTCTCGATTATTCAAGCCATTACGGCTGGAGGACCTAGCGGAAGTACGACGGTCTTATCACTATTCGTTTATAAAACAGCATTCAGTTATTACGATATGGGATATGCTTCAGTCATTTCATGGTTCTTGTTCGCCGTCATTCTCGTCATTACAGTCATTCAGTGGATCGGCCAAAAGCGCTGGGTTCATTACTAAATAACCCTACAAAGTGGTGCTTTGCGGGACCCCGAAACCATAAATTAAAGGAGCAGGCGGTATGAATGAAAAAGCAGGAAACATGAAGGTGAAGCTGCCAGTAACGATCATCATGTTTGTTCTAGGACTATTTATGATTGTGCCTTTTCTATGGATGCTCAGCACATCTTTTCAGACACCTGCCGAGGTGTTTAACGAATGGCTGCCTTCATCTCTCAACTGGAGCAATCATATTCGGGTGTGGACAGGAAGTTATGATTTTGTTCCGTATTATTTAAATTCACTTAAGATATCGATTATTGGAACTGCGGGAGCTGTGTTTCTATCTGCCCTTGCCGCTTACGGATTTTCACGTACTTCGTTTAAAGGGCGGGATGGCCTATTTGTCATATATCTATCCATGATGATGGTTCCACCGCAGGTGCTTTTTGTTCCTAAGTTTATCATGTTTAACTTGGTTGGGATTTACAATACGCATTTGGCCCTAATCCTTCCAGCCATGTTCTCGATCTTCGGTGTATTTATGCTTCGGCAGTTCTTTATGGGCATTCCTAAGGAAATTACGGAATCTGCTTTTCTGGATGGAGCCGGTCATTACAAAATATTTTTCCGCTTAATTCTGCCATTAGCGAAGCCGGCAATCGCTACGTTTGCTATTCTTGATTTCTCCTGGCAATGGAATGATTATGAGAATGCGCTTGTATTTTTGCAGAGCCCTAAGCTATATACCATTCCGCTTGGATTGCAGAATTTTATTCTTGAGAACAATGTGGATTACAACGGGATGATGGCCGCTTCGTCGGCTGCGATCATTCCAATGATTGTTATCTTCTTCATAGGTCAGAAATATATTATTCAAGGAATTTCTAGCTCGGCTGTGAAAGGCTAACTATAGGAGGGATACTGACATGAGAACAGAAACGGTTAAATCCGATGTGACAGTGGTCGGGGGTGGACTTGCAGGGATGAACGCGGCGATTGCTGCAGCCCGTCTTGGGTTAAAGGTAGCACTGGTACAGAATCGTCCTGTACTTGGTGGTAACTCGAGTTCAGAGGTTCGGGTATGGGTATGTGGTGCAACAGGACATGGTGTAAATCGCTATGCACGTGAGACAGGCATTATGGGTGAGCTGTTCATCGAGAATCAATACCGGAACCCGGAAGGGAATCCATATCTATGGGATCTAACCTTGCTCGAAGCGGTGAAGGCAGAATCGAATATCAGCTTGTTCCTAAATACCGATGTACGTGAAGTGGAAGCGGAAGGTGAGGCAGAGGATCGGACGATTCGCAGTGTGATTGGTTGGATGATGGGATCTGAGCGGTTGATTACGTTCAAGAGTGAGGCGTTCATCGATTGCACGGGTGATGGTTTGGTTGGCTTCCTAGCAGGAGCGGATTTCCGATTAGGACGTGAAGCCCGCCATGAATTTAATGAGGAATGGGCACCTGAAGTGCCTGATAATATTACATTAGGCAGTACATTATTATTCTATACACAGGATACTGGAAAACCGGTACGTTATGTTGCACCCTCATTCGCGAAGGATATTACAACAACGTCTATCCCGATCCGCCGGGTCATTCGGAGTGGGGATTCAGGCTGTCACTACTGGTGGATTGAGTGGGGCGGCGAGCTTGATACGGTGGATGAGAATGAACGTATACGTGATGAACTATCCTCTGTTATTTATGGGATTTGGGATTATATCAAAAACTCAGGCCATTTTGATGCCGAGAATATGACGCTTGAGTGGGTTGGCTCGATTCCGGGTAAACGTGAATACAGACGATTTATTGGCGATACGATTCTAACGCAAAATGATATTCTCGCGCAGCGTGAATTTGCAGACCGTATTGGATTTGGTGGCTGGTCGATTGATCTACATCCCCCACAGGGGATGTACGCACAAGAGAGTGGCTCCAAGCATCTGCATGCGGACGGGATCTACCATATTCCATTTGGTTCGCTATATTCGAAGAATGTGCGGAATCTATTCTTCGCGGGTCGTAATATCAGTGCATCTCATGTGGCTTTTGGAACAACACGCGTTATGGCAACCTGTGCGATCATGGGTGAAGCAGCTGGAGCAGGTGCAGCTTTATCCGTCATCAAAGGTGTGACCCCACGTGAAATTCGCCAGCAGCATATGCATGAATTGCAACAGGTGATGTTAAAGCAAGATGCTTCGATTATTGGATTACGTAACGAAGATCCACTGGACCTCGCCAGAAAAAGCGAGATTCATGCATCCAGCACGTTGAATGGTATCCTGCTGGATCGTCCAGCCGAAGCTTATGAGCTTTCTCATGATGTAGGGATTTTGTTTCCGGTTGAAGGAAGTATCCGTGGGTTAAGGCTGCTTGTGTCAGCAAGTATTCAGACGCAGCTGACCGTGGAGATATGGACGACTGGACGCGCGGAAAATTACGTGCCGGCGGAGTGCAAACAGGTTGATGTTATAACAGTACAGGCTGGAGAGCAGCAATGGATTGAAGTACCGATACAAGAGGAGAAATGTAGTCTTATCGGTGAATGTAATATCTTCGCTATTATTCGAGCTAATGAACACCTTCAATTGCATATTTCAGAAACCCCAATCACTGGTGTCATTACATTTGAGCGAGGTGCTAAATCCGTTGTTGATTCAGCGCTGGAGGATCATCAGCCAGATCAGCCGGTGATAGAGTGGAGCATGAAACAACTTGTACGCAGGCATTTCTGCTTTGCAGTAGAAACATCGGCATATGCTGCATCTAAAGTCATTGATGGGTATGTTCGACCTTTCGCTGGACCACATAGCTGGGTTTCTGAGCCGATGACCGCGGGTAGATCGGAGTGGGTAGAGGCGCGTCTCCCGGATGCTGCTCCAGTCTCCGAAATCCATTTCACCTTTAATGATGATGTCAATGAAGATCTCATCAACTTACATCATCATGAAACGCCATTTCTAGTGATTCCTGAACTGGTAAAGAACTATGATGTAGAGCTGCTCATTGATGGCGCGTGGCAAGTCATGCTCCGTGTCAAAGATAACCATCGCCGGAAAAATGTTCATCGATTAGAGAAGCCTGTCCTTACAGATGCTGTCCGGATCGTTATTCATGAAACTAACGGTGGAGTACATGCCGAACTTGTGGAAATGCGGATTTATCAAGAAGTAACGGCTTTGCCGTCCTTATAGGGACGGTATCCGTTTCTGCGGGAAATACAAAATATATAGGATAACGTAAAACTTATACTTTCTTATATTATAAAATAGAGTTCATTTATAAATGAACGCCCTCGGAGGGAAGCCGTCAGGCTTCCCTTTTCTTGTTTTTTAGATTACACTATTCAAACGATATTTTTATATAAAGGAGACAGCTAATGACAACGAAGACTAATGGCCGTCCCCCTGAGGCTGTATACATTCATATCCCTTTTTGTACCAATAAGTGCTTTTATTGTGATTTCAATTCCTATGTACTCAAGGATCAGCCAGTTATGGATTATCTCGAAGCTTTGGATCGAGAGATGGAGCAGACCGTCAAGAACACCCCTCCGGGTGTTATCAAAACGATCTTCGTCGGCGGAGGCACACCCACTGTTTTAAAACCTGATGAAATGGCTTATTTCTTAAAGTCTGTTCGCACGCATTTCCCCAACTGGGATAAAGATATTGAGTTTTCTATGGAAGCTAACCCTGGAACAACGGATCTGGACAAGCTGACGGTTATGAAAGAAGGCGGCGTGAACCGGGTGAGCTTTGGTGTTCAAGCATTTCAGAACGAGCTGCTCACAGGCATCGGCCGGATTCATAATGTAGATGATGTATACCGGAGCCTAGAGAATGCACGTGCAGTTGGACTAAATAATCTTTCGGTTGACCTGATGTTTGGGCTGCCTAATCAAACTGTTGAGATGTTGGGCGAAAGTATCCGCAAGGCGTTGGAGCTGGATCTACCCCACTATTCTATTTACAGCTTGAAGGTGGAGGAGAATACTCTTTTTCACACGCTGTTTAATAAGAACAAGCTTCCTCTTCCTAATGAAGAAGATGAATTGCAAATGTACCTCCTGTTGATGTCCTCTATGAAGGAAGCGGGTTACAATCAATACGAGATCAGTAACTTCGCGAAACCAGGAATGGAGAGCCGCCATAATATCACCTACTGGCGCAATGAAGATTATTATGGTCTAGGAGCAGGAGCGCATGGATATGTGGGACGTCAGCGGCATATTAATGTTAAGGGCGTAAATCCATATGTAGAAGCCACACGTAAAGGGCTGCCACGACTGGATGCATACCCAATCTCAGAAGCAGAAGCGATGGAAGACTTTATGATGGTCGGCTTGCGTATGCATGAGGGCGTCTCTAATGAAGCTTTTCAGGCGCAATTCGGGCGTTCAATAGAGGAAGTATTCGAGAAATCCTTGCATAAAATGCTGCATGCAGGGCTGTTGGAACAAGAAGCAGGGGTTTACCGACTCAGCAAGCAAGGAATCTTGTTTGGGAACGATGTTTTTGCTGAATTTGTAGGCGCCCTGACAGAAGTTTAATTTTAAAATACCCCTTGAATTGTAATTCACTCTGTTGTATATTTATTCATATTATCAACAGAGGGGTGAACCAAAGTGCTTGCCAAGACGGAAATGATTCGCCATTCGTCTCCAGCGGGAGACGCACAGGTGATTTGTAGAAATGCTGTGGTAGAAGACGTTGAGCCATTGTATCTAATGATAGAAGAGTATGCCCAGCGCGGCATCATGTTGCCCCGTTCCCGGCAGGCGCTGACACGCCAGATCGATCAATTCGTAGTTGCCGAAATCGAAGGCAGATTCGTAGGCTGTGGTTCACTTTTCAAGCTCGGGAATGATCTCGTAGAGATTCGTTCAATTGGATTGAATGATGAAGGCAAGGGTAAAGGCGTAGGCTCCATGATATTGGCGAAGCTGGTCGAGGAAGCTAGGAACCAGAAAATCCCAAAGGTAATGGCACTAACCTATGCTGTTGATTTTTTTCTTAGAAATGGATTTGAAGTCGTCCAGAAAGAGATTTTCCCTGAAAAAGTATGGACAGATTGCGTGAATTGTAAAAAGCAGCATGCCTGCGATGAAATAGCAGTGCTTAAGATACTGAACTGACTTGACAATGTCAATGTCAGTTTGGTATTTTTGTATTAGTGGTTAGCACTCATCTGAGTCGAGTGCTAACGAATCGGAGCCACAGCCGATAGGAGGGAATAACATGTTAACTGATCGCCAGAGAATGATACTAAATGCAATTGTGGATGATTATATTTCATCGGCAGAGCCAGTAGGATCTCGCAGCATTTCTAAACGGGGAGATGTAGGATACAGTCCGGCTACGATTCGAAATGAAATGGCTGACCTAGAGGATTTAGGTTATCTCGAGCAGCCTCATACATCGGCGGGAAGAATTCCTTCCCATAAAGGATACCGATATTATGTGGATCATTTGGTACCGTGGAATTCCGCCGAAACGGCAGAAATGGGCACGATCCGCGCTTTTTTTGCCGAGAAGCTAAATGCAATGGAGCAGGTAATCCAACATGCGGCGATGATTCTTTCCAATATGACGAATTATACTTCCATCCTGCTGGGACCGGAGGTTTTTCATACTTCATTGCGTCATTTTCAGTTGTTACCATTAGATGATACAACCGCTGTGGCCATTATCGTCACAAGTACGGGGCAAGTTGAGAATCGTACGGTGAACATTCCGCCGGAGATTTCTGTTTCCGAGATGGAGAAAGTGGTTAACCTACTGAATAGTAAACTGGTCAATGTACCACTCTATAAGCTGAAGACTCGGCTCTATTCCGAGCTTGGCGAAGAAATGCAGCGTCACATCTCACATTATGAAGAATTAATGCAGGTGCTGGACACCGCGCTGGAAAGCGATCAAGAGCAGCGCATCTATCTCAGCGGAGCAACGAATATGCTGACACAGCCTGAGTTCAAAGACGTAGACAAGGTGAAGAGTATTCTTGATCTGCTGGAAGAGACACCGACACTGCTCAAAATGCTGGCCCCTACAGTGGGTGGCACAGGTATTCAAGTACGAATAGGAACAGAAAACAATCACGAAGCGTTCGCTAACTGTAGTCTGATCACCGCCACTTATTCACTTGATGGGCAGGCACTAGGAAGCATTGGGATCCTTGGGCCGACCCGTATGGAATATGCAAGAGTGATGGGGATCTTGGGCATTTTATCCCGAGATTTGACAGCGATGCTGGCGCACTGGTATAAGTGAACAGAGTCAACATGATTTCGTGAATGATTTTAAGGAGGTGAAGACAACTTGAAAAAGGAACAAGTTCAAGATTCTAATGAATTCAAAGAGGAATTGATCAATGAGGAGCCTGTGGCTGAAGTAGTCTCAGATGCCGACTCATTTACAGCTGAAAACGTTAGTGAAGGTGCTTCAGATACAGGTGCTGAGGTGAAACGCCTACAGGATCTTGCTGATGAATATCAAGGTCGTGCACTGCGTGCACAAGCTGATTTTGATAACTTCCGTCGTCGTACCCAGAAGGAAAAAGAAGAGTTGGCTCAATATGCTACCTCCAAGCTCCTGACGGAATTGCTTTCCGTGCTGGACAATTTCGAGCGTGCGTTAGTCACTACTCCAGCTAATCCTGAATCCGAAGCTTTCGCGAAGGGCGTTAATATGATTTTCCGTCAGCTGGATGGGGTATTGAAGGCTGAGGGGCTTACAGCTATGGAAACAGTAGGACAGCCTTTTAATCCTGAATACCATCAGGCTATTATGCAGGTTGAGAGCGAGGAGTACGAAGAGGGTATCGTTACAGAAGAGGTTCAAAAGGGATATCTTCTGAAAGATAGAGTTCTTCGTCCGGCCATGGTCAAAGTCAGCATGTAGTCTGTCTATATAGGACGGGCAGTTTCTGCTCGCCATAAAGCAGCAGTGCTTTTGCCTACTATTTATCCGATTGCAGGCTGTTGCCCGGATAGTTTATTATCAATCGAATTTTTTTGATATTTTTATAAATTTATTGAGCTTAGGCTCCATATAACTTTAGAGGAGGCAAATTATTGTGAGTAAAGTTATCGGTATTGACTTAGGAACCACGAACTCTTGCGTTGCCGTTATGGAAGGCGGCGAAGCCGTAGTAATTCCAAACCCAGAAGGCGCGCGTACAACCCCTTCGGTTGTAGGCTTTAAGAAAGACGGCGAGCGTATCGTCGGCGAAACGGCTAAACGCCAAGCGATTACTAACCCTGATCGTACGATCAGCTCTGTTAAACGTCACATGGGTACTAACCATAAAGAAAGCATTGATGGTAAAGACTACTCCCCACAAGAAATTTCGGCAATGATTCTGCAAAAGCTGAAATCCGATGCAGAGGCTTATCTTGGCCAAACTGTTACTCAAGCAGTTATTACTGTTCCTGCTTATTTTAATGACAGCCAACGTCAAGCTACCAAAGATGCAGGTAAAATTGCAGGTTTGGAAGTTCTGCGTATTGTGAACGAGCCAACAGCAGCAGCTTTGGCATATGGTCTGGAGAAATCCGAAGATCAAACCATTCTAGTCTATGACCTTGGTGGCGGTACTTTTGACGTATCCATCCTTGAACTTGGTGATGGCTTCTTCGAAGTAAAAGCTACAAGCGGCGACAACAAGCTGGGTGGCGACGACTTTGACCAAGTGGTTATGGATTACCTGGTATCCGAATTCAAAAAAGAGCAAGGCATTGATCTGAGCAAAGATAAATCTGCTGTACAACGTTTGAAAGATGCAGCTGAAAAAGCGAAAAAAGAATTGTCAGGCGTACTGACAACAACTGTATCGCTTCCGTTCATCACTGTGGTTGACGGCGTACCTCAGCACTTAGAGATCAACTTGACTCGTGCGAAATTTGATGAACTGACTGCTGGTCTGGTAGAACGTACTTTGGGACCAACTCGTCAAGCATTGTCTGATGCTGGCATGACCCCTGCAGACCTTACTAGAATCGTTCTGGTTGGTGGTTCTACACGTATCCCAGCTGTACAAGATGCTATCAAAAAGCTTACTGGCAAAGAACCACACAAAGGTGTGAATCCGGATGAAGTAGTAGCTCTTGGTGCTGCTGTTCAAGCGGGTGTATTGACTGGTGATGTTAAAGACGTTGTATTGCTTGACGTAACTCCGCTTTCCCTGGGTATTGAAACTGCAGGTGGCGTGTTCACGAAGATGATCGAGCGTAATACTACGATTCCTACAAGCAAATCCCAAGTATTCTCAACCTTTGCTGACAACCAACCTAGCGTAGAGATTCACGTGCTGCAAGGTGAGCGTCAAATGGCAAATGGCAACAAGACACTGGGACGCTTCATGCTGAACGAGATTCCACCAGCACCACGTGGCGTGCCACAAATCGAAGTTTCTTTCGATATTGATGCCAACGGTATCGTAAATGTATCTGCAACAGATAAAGGCACGAACAAGAGCCAAAAAATCACTATCACTTCTTCCAGCGGCCTGAGCGACGCAGAAGTAGAACAAATGATGAAGGATGCCGAGCTTCACGCTGAGGAAGACCGTAAGCGTAAAGAACTGGTGGAAGCGAAGAACGGTGCTGACCAACTCGTGTATTCTACTGAAAAAGTAATTAAAGACCTTGGCGATAAAGCTGATGCTTCTGATGTTGAAAAAGCAAATGAAGCTAAAGATAAAGTTAAAGCAGCACTTGAAACTGACAATCTTGAAGAAATCAATGCAGCTACAGAAGCATTGACTGAGATTGTACAACAGTTGTCCATGAAGCTGTACGAACAAGCTGCTCAAGCTGAGCAAGGTGCTGAAGGTGGCGCTGGAGCCGCTGAAGGCGCTCCTAAAAAAGATAATGTAGTTGACGCTGACTATGAGGTTGTTGACGAAGATAAGAATCAAGGGTAACCTTATACGATAAGTGTAATAGGAAACTGATAAATTCTTATATAGTTTAGAAGGGAAGGTCAAAACCGGGTCATCCCGTGTTTTGACTTTCCTTTTGTAATATCAGATTGCACACTCTTTGCGAATGCGCCTTCTGATATTGTAAGAATAAACATCGCTGAATCTGGATGGTCAGATCCTGAGGTTTTATCGTATAATGGTTTGTTTGACAGGTAATAAGGAATTTGAGTATGTATGCACGGAGGTGAAAGCAGTGGCAGATAAACGCGATTATTATGAAGTGCTTGGCCTTAGTAGAGATGCTTCAGACGATGAGGTGAAAAAAGCGTACCGGAAATTGGCGCGCCAATATCACCCAGACGTGAATAAAGCAGATGACGCTGAAGCTAAGTTTAAGGAAGTAAAAGAAGCTTATGATGTTCTTAGTGATGGACAACAGCGAGCTAGATATGACCAATATGGCCATATTGACCCTAACCAAGGTATGGGCGGCTTCGGAGGCGGCGGTGGTGGCGACTTCGGAGGGCTTGGCGATATCTTTGATATGTTCTTTGGAGGCGGCGGACGCCGTGATCCTAACGCACCGCAGCGCGGTGGGGATTTGCAGTATACCATGACCATTGAATTCAAGGAAGCGGTATTCGGCAAAGAAACCGATATTACTATTCCACGTACAGAAACTTGCGATACCTGCTACGGCTCCGGGGCTAAACCGGGCACTAAACCAGAGACTTGTTCCGTATGTCATGGTAGTGGACAACAGGAATTCGTACAGAATACACCGCTTGGACAGATGCGTAATCGTCGTCCTTGTTCACATTGCAGTGGTACAGGTAAGATTATTAAGGAAAAATGTACGACTTGCGCCGGACAGGGTAAGGTTAAAAAGCAACGCAAGATCCATGTGCGTATCCCGGCCGGTGTTGATGACGGTGCACAGCTGCGCATGACTGGCGAAGGCGAAGGCGGCTTACGCGGCGGTCCTGCTGGAGACTTGTATATTGTTATCCGTGTTAAATCGCATGATTTCTTCGTGCGTGAGAACGATGATATTATGTGCGAGGTTCCGCTTACGTTTGCACAGGCAGCACTTGGTGATGAGATTGAAATTCCAACCTTAACCGAAAAAGTGAAGCTGAAGATTCCTGCCGGAACGCAAACAGGCACTTTCTTCCGCCTCAAAGGTAAAGGTGTTCCACGTCTGCGTGGATCTGGCCAAGGTGATCAGCATGTACGGGTAATTGTTGTGACACCTAGCAAGCTCAATGAAGAGCAAAAAGAATTGCTACGCCAGTTCGCTTCTCTGAACGGAGAAAACACACATGAGCACGAGCAGTCCTTCTTTGATCGTGTGAAACGTGCGTTTCGCGGGGACTGATATCCTAACTCATTCATTCAGTAAATGAATAGAAAAAGACAGCAGAGCAGCGATCTCCCGTTATTGGGGGATCGCTGCTCTGCGTTTTTGTTTAGCATGAGATTAGGGCAGGGCCAGTTAACTAACCTCATGCAAATCTTTGGAGGAGCTGTGATGCTTGAACCTGCGAAATTCTGCGTGTTTGGCTAACTCGGCCAATCCCGTAACCTCGGTAAACCTGGTAACCCCGGTAAATTCGGTAACCCCGGTGACCCCGGTGACCCCGACAAGCCCGGCAACCGCGAACCGCGAACCGCGAACCGCGAACCGCGAACCGCGAACCGCGAACCCTGTAACCTTGAAACCCCCGACTGGTCTCCAGCTTTTTTAAACACACTATATGCTTTGAATTATCTAGGTGGGCTTGCGGACTCAGCTGACGCTATTTGTACATTTTTCTCCTTTTGAGCGAAGTTTCGGACTCCAGTGCAGCTATTGCCTAGAAAAGTGCTCATATTTGGTGTTTTTCGTGCTAATAGCGACTATGGGGTCCGTTGGCATGGCAAATAGCGCATAATCCAGTGTTTAAGTGCAACGGTGTCCGAAAGCGCTGAGAATAATCATCTGCGTGGATAGAACCCAGAAGACGCTGGAGGCTTACGGACCCAGATGACGCTATTTGCACATTTTTCTCCTTTTGAGCCAAGTTTCGGACACCAGTGCAGCTATTGCCTAGAAAAGTGCTTATATTTGGTGTTTTCCGTGCTAATAGCGACTATGGGGTCCGTTGGCATAGCAAATAGCGCATAATCCAGCGTTTAAGTGCAACTGTGTCCGATAGCGCTGAGAATAATCATCCGAGTGGATAGGACCCAGAAGACGCTGGAGGCATACGGACCCAGATGACGCTATTTGTACATTTTTCTCCTTTTGAGCCAAGTTTCGGATTCCAGTGCAGCTATTGCCTAGAAAAGTGCTCATATTTGGTGTTTTACGTGCTAATAGCGACTATGGGGTCCGTTGGCATAGCAAATAGCGCATAATCCAGCGTTTAAGTGCAACTGTGTCCGATAGCGCTGAGAATAATCATCCGAGTGGATAGGACCCAGAAGAGCTGGAGGCATACGGACCCAGATGACGCTATTTGTACATTTTTCTCCTTTTGAGCCAAGTTTCGGACTCCAGTGCAGCTATTGCCTAGAAAAGTGCTCATATTTGGTGTTTTACGTGCTAATAGTGACTATGGGGTCCGTTGGCATGGCAAAAGTCGCATAAATCAGCGTTTAAGTGCAACAGTGTCCGATAGTGCCGAGCATAATCTTCTGCGTGGATAGGACCCGGAAGACGCTGGAGGCATACGGACCCAGTTGACGCTATTTGCAAATTTATCGCTTTTTGAGCGAAGTTTCGGACTCCAGTGCAGCTATTGCCTAGAAAAGTGCTCATGATTGGTGTTTTTCGTGTGGGCAGCTATTGCCCAGAAAAGCCCTCATGATTGGTGACTTTCGTGCTAATATCGATTAAGTTGGTGTCTTTCGTGCTAATTGCGACTATGGGGTCCGTTGGCATGGCAAAAGTCGCATAAATCAGCGTTTAAGTGCAACTGTGTCCGATAGTTGCCTCGTATACGCCGCAGATGTGACCTTAAGACGAGAAAGCCCCAGCAGCCAAATGGCTGCTGGGGCTTTCTTTGAGAGTTCAACTAGATACTGTTTAAGAACGTAGGTCCTCAAACACACGGCTCAGAATGGTTGCTGCTTGTGCACGAGTCAGAGTGCCTTGTGGATTGAAGTTGTCCGCACCAACGCCCTTGAGATAACCTTTGCTTACAGCATAGGCTACGGCGTTACGTGCTTCTGCAGCGATGTTGTCGGCATCCTTAAAGCTCAAAGGAGTCTTAGCTACTGTAAGATCAGCGCCTAGGGCCTCAGCAATGATAAGGGCTGCTTCTTCGCGAGTCAGCACATCGCGTGAACCACTTTGTTTGATACGAGTATTCCATGTGTCACCTTTTCCGAGTAGACGGTCGAAGAGCGTTAACAGTTCCGCTTGATTTAAGGTGTCAGCAGGTTTGAAGCTGCCATCGGTTCCTTTGCCGGCAATGATGCCATGAGCAGCAAGAACTTCGATATCGCCTTTAGCCCAGTGTGTGCCGATATCCTTGAAGCTTACATTACGGGATGCCACGCTATAAGAGCCGTCGCCAGTAACTGTAAACTGTAGAATACCTTCTTTAGAGAAAGATCCAGGTTGCAGATAGGACCATTTATGATCCTTTGTTTCTGCATAGGCGGCAGTTTTTCGAGCATCACGTAGACTGCTGTCTTTTAGATTAAGCTGAAGGGTAACCGGCTTTCCGGTTGTCCAACCATTTTTGATGGTAAGAATGGAAGAACCAATATTGATCGCAGCTGAGCTTTCTGATAACACTGCTGCATCACTAGCATCAGCCAGACTTATCGTAAGCAACAAACCACTGCTGCTAATGAAATCCGGAAGGGTTGCCGCTGGAATAAGAACATTGAATCCATTACCGTTAAGGCTGAGTGCATTCTCCGATTTCTTCAACTGTTCAGCTTGCGCCGGGGTAAGCGTAATAACGACTTGGCTATACTTATTGAAATTCACATCGCTAAGATCAAGTACAGAAGTCTTATCTTTTGCATTCTGAATCGAATTTGTTAATGCAGTATCTAAGATATTAAACACCGCTGAAGCTTTACCACCAGCTGGATCGGCTGTCTCTACTAGCTTCCCGGATTTGGAAGAAGGTCCAGGAGTGGGAGTGCTGGTTGCTGTAGGTACATACGACTCAGAAGATGGAGGCGATGTAGGCGATGGTGTTGGTGTCGGTGTTGGTGTTTCTGTTTCTGTTGGATCTGGCGTTGCTGATGGTGTTGGCGTTGGCGTTGGCGTTGGCGTTGGTGTCGGTGTCGGCGTTGGTGTAGGTTTTTCAGGTGTGTTTACAGTTACACTTACTGTTCTCAAACCAGATGGGATAGTTGATGTTGTGGCATCATTCCAAATCTGGACATCATATAGCTCAAAGGAATAATCTCCTGCTGTTGCTGGTTCGAAGGTTATTTGGGCTAGTGAGCCAGAGCCGTGATAAGCACCTCCTGACAGATTGACACTATATTGTGTCAGTTTGTGGCCGTCTCCAAGATCATACGTTTGTGAATATTCTGTAAGTGGAACACTAGAGAAATGCTCCTCTTGATACGTAACCAGCTGTACGCTTGGCTGGATTACCGGTGTTTCAAGGGAATCATCGTATATGACACCGAATGAAGCCCCATAGACGCCATAAACCTCATCTGTCACGGAATAATCTAAATTAACGGTCACAGATTGTCCTACTTCAATGGTGGATGCAGAAAGAGCCGGAGTTACTGTGAAAGTACCGTCCCCTGTGCTATAAAGCAGCCGCTGAACGTAATCATCGTCGTCTGCACCATTGCCAACTTTATCGACCACATGGACTTTGTACTCATTTAGCCCCTCGTTAACAGGAACATCAATGGTAAAGGCACCGTTATTTGCAATCACACCGCCAAATTTATAAGCATTCCCATCATAATGTTTGCCTTCGGCATATACGGTAAACCAGTTTCCAATAGGGTTTGTATTAGAAATATAATAGGCCATTAGGTCATCATCAATGAAACCACTAATTTGTGCCACGCCAGGATCGGTTGGCGCTTCACGTTCATACTCCTCAATGGTGATGCCAGAAACTTGCGGCTTCTCGGTATCAATTGTGAACTCGGTCTTTTGTTTCTCGAGCAGTTGCCCATTGGGAAGCACAGGAATGATGTAGTAGTGACCATCTGCTAAAGTAGACTTGGCGGAGGTCTCCAGGTCTGTTAATGTTCCATCCCAATTTGGAACTTCGTATACACCACGATAGATCTTCTCATCGATCGCATAAACTTCACCTAAAACTGTTGCGGGAGCATCTTTTGAAGAGGCAACGAAACTTATGCCTTCCAGCTCTTCATTGACAGAAAAGGTAAAGGTGGTGTCGTCTGAGCGACCATCACCATTAGGTGAAATTTGTGGACTTTCAAAAGAGAGCTGATTAATAGGTGCTACATTAAATTGGTCACCTACAACAACGTTAAATGGCAGACGAAGGGTTTCTGTATCAGAGGTAAGTAACAGGATGCCTTCATGTGCGCCCTCTTTTGCTGTTTTAGATACATTGAGTGTAAATTGTGCATATTGATCTGCCCCTGAGGTAACGCTGTTTGGTGCAAAATCAATACTAATATCAGTAGGAGCTTCTGTCAGCCATTTGGTGGACAGGGTGTATGTTTCTCCATTCCCTTTAAAGTCCTCTACATAGACAGCTTTCGTTACAGTAACACCCTTTGGCTGTAAGCCGAAGGATAAGGAACCTGTGTAATAAGGAATTTCAACAGTACCCGGAAGACCGCTGTTAAGGATCTCACCGACTTTAGCAATGGATTTAGCGTTTATCGACTTCTCCAGATTAATTAAACCTGCACCTTGTTGGTACAAGGAGTAAGAATTCCCATCACGGTTAAAAATAGGATCAGCATTGTTCATCAGCAGAGCTTTAATTTCATTTGGCTTCAGATCAGAGTTTTTACTCAGTAACAAAGCCACAGCTCCTACAACATGTGGGGTTGCCATGCTAGTACCATTTTTTAAGCCGAAAGCATGGTCATAGTTCCCATCCCAGCTAGGGATCGTCGAGTTGATATTGACTCCGGGCGCTACAACATCAGGTTTTATTAGATAATCGGGCATCCCTGGACCCATAGAACTGAAGTTTGCTAACTGATTTACTTCAAGCGCTATATAGTAACTGATTATATCTTTAGCAGCAGCCATCTGAGTTTTTATTTTTTTGCCATCGGCTTGACTGATTCCGTAGGTAGGAATGTAATCCCCAGGCGCACCAAGGGTGGGGCTGATTTCACCAGGCTCATTATTGGCAATCAGCAAAAGCTTCGCACCAGCAGCTTTGGCATTAAGAGATTTGTCTGAGAAGCTCAGCGAGCCCCGATCAACAAGCACTACCTTATCTTTGACATCCAGATTTTTGTAATCGGAAGGACTCCCAAGACCAGCGAAAACGATCTTACTGCCAGCAATATTATCGATTAAATCTGGGGAGTAACTGGCTAATGTCCCGGGAATCTTTTTAACATCACCAATATCAAAGAAAGGGGTATTTATCGGAGTGGTAGAAGCTCCAACACTAAGCGCGAGTTGGGCACCAGCGGGTTCGCCCAGTGTTCCTGCATCAGGACCAGCGTTACCGGCGGCAACAATAACGTTCACGCCCGATTTTACGGTATTGTCTATCGCGATTGAACTCGCGGAATAGCTTTGGTTGACACTAGAGCCTAGAGAAAGGTTAATAACATCTGCTCCGTCATCGACTGCTTTCTCAATACCCGCAATTACATCCGCTGTGGAACCAGATCCATAGGGACCAAGTACGCGATACGCATACAATTCTACCTCAGGTGCCACATCTAAAATTGTCCCGGCAACGTGTGTACCATGCGAGGTTTCGTAAGGAGTACCTGCTCTTGGAGGGAAGTTAGCATCAGGGGCTGTTTCAGCCGGATCATCATCCTGATCATATACATCATAGCCACCCTTATAATTATCTTTTAACAAAGGGTGATTCTTATCAATACCAGTATCGACAACAGCTACCTGTATATCTTTGCCTGTGTAACCTAAATCATGTAGTTTGTCCGCGCCTATTAGCTTGCCGCTGTCTGAATAGGAACGTGTAACAGGTAATGTCGCTACTTCAACACTGTCTGCTAGTGCATGTACTTCTTCATTTGGATAGATAGCCGCAACGCCTGGAAGCTCTAACAGCTTGTTTACTTGATTGGCTGGCAGCGTAATGGAATACCCGTTAAAAATCTCACTGTATTCAAAACCGATATCGGCATCGATTTTCTGTGTTGAGGAAATAAAGCTTTTATGCTCTGAGATAATTTTACTGCGTTGTGAGGAGACTGAGGATCGTAAAGAATAAGTTTTTGCCTCATTTACATACACACTGACTGGTTTATTAGTCAATTCCACAATTACTGAAACTGGTGCTGAACCTTTGAGTATTCCAGCATAGTTATGAGGGGTTACACTTTGAGACTGTACATCCGTAACCAGGGTTGAAGATTCAAGGGATGAGTTCGCAAATGCAGCTGATGGAAAAAGAACAGACACAGCCAGTCCGAAGCTTGCCGCTCCAATACCGAATCTTTGAATAGAGTGTTTAAAGGTACGTTTCAAATAAGTTCATCCTCCCAAATGAATTTTTTGTATTGCAATGTGTCTGTGGTTCTCCTCCTCAAAATAAAATGTAAAAAATTATGAAAATTAAATTTATTCTACAGCTATAACTTCAAATCGAATATACAACTTTAGTACCATATTGCAGCGAAGCGTTGAGGAAAATGTCGAATTCCCAGTAGATAAGTGGAATATAAGAAAATCAGAGCATAAAACAAATGAAATTAAGACAATATAAATGAATGCAACAGATATCTGAATTTCAAGCGAGAGCGGGGATAAGATGTCGGAAAGATATATTTTGGCATATTTTAAAAGTCCAGAGGAAGCCGAAGGCGTCGCGCGCAAGCTTCGTGCACTTCGGGCCATTGAAGTTTCCATTGATCGCTTCAGTAGATATGGAGGTACCAGCTTTAGCTCAGGGGTAAATCCGGTGACAGGCAATGTGGCCAGAATGGACTCCATGACTGCTGAGTATGCACACACAGGCATACTTGCAGCTGCGGACACCAGCTCTAGCGGGATGAGTCATGGTGGTAACGGTGGTCCAACGGGGAGAGATATTTTGCTTACGGTTATTGTGCATACGGAGTCCTACGATCAGGCTCTGCGCTTAATTGAAGAAGCGGGCGGGATGGTCTGATCAGGCACTTCATTAAGTAAGAAGAAAGGAGACGAACAATGGATAGAGAGAACTCACAAATCTTCTCCAAGACGGAGAAATTGAAAATGTTATACGAAGCTAAAGCGGAGGATGTAGAATTCTCGGCGGCGGAAGCCGATTTTGATGATATTGAAGCTCAGGATCGCGCACAAGAAGCGGACAAACGTCAGCTGAATGAGATTATGAAGAAAGAATAGCAGCTAAAAAAGCTAAGGCGGATACCTCACTTTGTGGGGTATTTTTGCGTTTGGGCATGTATAATTAGGGCGAAGAGCTTAAGTGTGGGGGGAAAAGATGGATAACGTTATTTTGTGGACAGGGTTAGCCTTATTGATCGCATTATTAACCTATTTGAACCAGAAGCAGTTGTACTCTCCAAAAGTAAAACGCGCCTATCTTGAGTTGCGGGAGCTGACAAAGAAGGTTCGTATGGAGCGCTCTGAGGCGAGCGATTTGTATCGATGGGAAGCAGAATTAACCGAACTAGAGAATCATCCGAATGAACTGAATAAATTGGATGCCGAAATTAGGTTTCATCACGCATTTTTGTTATATCTTGAACGTCACTACCCTTCAGACCCAAGGATTATTGGTTTGAAGCAAGCTGCCGCATATCAGAAGGATATGGTTTTGGGGATTAAAATAAAAGATTATAAATCCAATAAGTAAGATAATTTTGAATGTGTGTACAATGGGAAAAGAAAAATATTCGTACAGGTCGCAGACAACTGTTGCATGAAGGCGAGGGTAGGCGTGGCTTGCTGCGCCGCAGTCCGGCTGGAGTGCATTTGAATCGGAGGAACTTCCATACTTTGCTACATGGGATTGAGAATGATAGGAATTTGAAAATGAAATTGAGAGTTTGAACCCTAGCTGGTATTGCAGCTGGGGTTTTTGTTATTAGATCAGTAAAAATGAACTGAGTTAGGCAATTTTTTAGCTTATAAGTAAGGTTACCGCTAAGAAGAATTTGGGGGTCTCATAGTCGACGTAGCTGTAGATATTTTTCTGTTGGAAAATGAAATTAGGGCAAACCTCCCTGAAAATCCCCTGAAAAGATAGAAAAAGGCCTGATTTCATGAGTTTTTGGGGAGTATTTCCCTAAATGATAGATCAACCTTCGAATCTTGCACATCATTAGGGATGTTTACCCTAATTATCATCACTTTCAAGTATATTAACGTCTGCAGAAGTTATAAATATTTTAAGTAATATAGCTAATATCACACTACAGATTAAGGATGTATAATTGTTCGAATATACTAGCTACGACCAATCAACTATTGAATTTTTTCAGGGGGAATTAGAATGGGGCTGGTACACTCTCAAGGAGTTACTGATGAGCTTGTTGTTAGATCTTTAGAAAGAAATTTAGCTATTATCCGGTTTGACCTTGATCGCCGGGTAGCTTATGTCAATGAAGTTTTTGCAAATTCCATGGGATATAAAAAAGATGAAATGTACGGAATGCATCATAAAGAGTTCTGTTTTCCACATTTCGCAGATAGCCCATGTTACGAACGGTTTTGGCAGGATCTTTTTACAGGGAAGAGTTTTCAGGATAAGATCGAACGAATGGATTCGAAAGGAAATGCGGTTTGGCTTGAAGCTACCTACATGCCAGTATTTGATGAAAGCAATGAACAAGTCATCGGAGTATCTAAAATAGCAACTAATATCACCCAAAGACAAAACAACATGAGTAATGTTGTCCAACGGATGCAAGAGATGGCAGACAGCTTGAATCAAAGAGCAGATTTAGGTATTGAGCGCAGTCAAGAATTATTACGAAGCATCAACAAAATCGCCGAAGTATCGATAGAAAATACACATACTCTAGCTAATCTTGAAAAGCAAGCTGTATCGATTCATAGCATCGTGCAAACGATTCGCGATATTGCTTCGCAAACGCAATTATTAGCCCTAAATGCAGCTATTGAAGCAGCTCATGCGGGGGAGTATGGCCGAGGTTTTGACGTAGTGGCAAAAGAAGTAAGAAAATTATCTTCCATGGTACAAGATTCGATCATAAAGGTACGGGATAGTGTGGATGCGATCACGCTGGAAATTGGAAAGATCTCTATAGGAACAAATCAAGTGCAAGAAAATATAGAAGATAGTCAGCAGCAGGTTCTGGTAGCGTTGGAGGATTTTTCGAAGATTGCTTCTTCTGCACAAAATCTCGACACACAAGCGCGCGAGGTTATGGATATCCTTTAATTGTTAATATGTATGTTGATAGATTGAATATCAGCAAAAAAGGGTCGGTCTCCTACTTGAAAGAGATGGACCCTTTTATTGTTGGTATTATCCGATTTTGTTAACAATCAAGGTAGGAATCATATATCTATGATTTGTGATGACTCCGTCTACAGTAACACTAACCTTAGTAACTCCGGTGTCCCCAATCGCCCCATCAGAGCCAGTCCCACCTTTAGCCCCCCGTCCCCCCAGTTGCCCCATATCCGAGTAATTCTGCTGTAGCTAATCGATGCTGGGTTACTAATTTCTCTGCACTGTCTTTACCCCAAAATGAGATTTGGATTGGATGGTCTGGCAAACTAGCAGTTGTGAAAAAAATTCGAAGGTATCAAAATCCGCAAAATAATTTTAGTTATTACCTGATTTGGCATCACATCTAGCAGATCGCCTACATATTGAATTCTCTTCATTTATGTAGTAGCCTTCGATCAGAACTGTGGAAGCAATCTGACCGCTACCATTAGCAATTTTGACAGTGACCTGTTGTGTAAGTCTTGTGTTGTCTTCTGAGTTAACATTGTTTTCTATCGGACCAGTAGTTAAAAGAGTCATTGTCCTTTAGCCATTTGCTTCATTCAGATTATTAAGCCTGTTTGATTTTCTCTATGTCTTTAAGAGTAGCGATAGTTTATGCTCAGAAAAACGAACCTTTTCCAAGGATTGGTTGTCATATAGATATCTCAGTCAAGAAAGGAGGGCGTAAAATTTGGAGAGTAACCGGGAGTTATTTGAAACCTACAATAAAGATGTATACCGGACTTGCTACTATATGGTGCATGACGCGGCGGATGCAGAGGATTTGACTCAGGATGTCTTTATTACCGTATTTCGCAGTAATCGTGAGCACGTGGAGCATATCAAGGCTTGGATTATGAAAATAACGGTCAACCATTGCCTCAATCATTTGAAACGAAAACGGACTTTACAACAGAAGATTACGGACAACCTTCATTTCTTTAATAAAACGGCAGAAACAGCTGTGGAGCAGCAGATTGAGCAGCGTGAGACGGAGGTCGAGTGGGCGCAATATATGAGCCAGGTCCCTATCAAACTTAGGATGGTGCTCACACTTAGGTATATGCATGATTTCAGTCTGGCTGAAATTTCGGATCTGCTGTCCATTCCACTTGGAACGACCAAATCTAGGCTGCATAAAGGGCTAACGGTAATGAGGAGAATCCTGCAGGAGGCTGGGGTTCAACTTGAACTAAAGGAGGGCGAAGCTTTTGAAAAAGTTAGAAAATATGCTGGAGCATCGTTTAAATGAAGATAAAGGCGTGCCTTATCCAGATTTTGAACGCATGTGGGGACGTTTAGAGCAAGAAAACAGTACAATGACTCCCCTACAACTTCGTATGGCGAATGGTAGTGGGAACAGAGGGAGAAACTGGAGTAAAATAGCTGTGGTGGCTTCATTTTCAGTACTTATTGCAGCGGCACCCGTATATGCAGCAGTGCATTATGATTGGGATAATTTGCTCCATGGAAGAGGAGGCGTTCAAGCAGCGCTGGCCCAAAATCTCGGACAACAACTGAACCAGTCAGTGACGCAGGATGGAGTAACTCTGAAGCTACATACAGCGATTGTGGATGAGAATCGGACGGTTATCTTATTCACTTTGGATGTAGGAAAACGCTTGGAAAATGAAAATTGGAATGTTAATGGAATGACTTTGAAGGGCGCAGATGGGGCGAATGGTCCTAGTGAGTTCAGTTATGTGTTATGGGATGAGAAAAATCAACATTACAACGGATATTTCGAGAGTGATTGGACACCGAAAAAGGATACTGTGAATGTGCAACTAGTTGCAGATAATCTGCAAGCCTTTAGTACACAGGAGTTAGATTTACCGCTGGATATCCAATCGCAGGAGACACAAAAGTTTCCTATTGGACAGGAAGGAATGCGCAGCATAGAGGTGAAACCTTTTACCCAAGGACAAGAAAAAATATTATTCTCTTCAGCAATCATTTTTGATCAGCCAGAAACAAAAGAATGGGCCTTTCCAAATATAGTGGCTTACAAAAACGGAACGCTCATAAATTCGCTGGCTGGAGGTGCTTTCGGTACACCGGGAGAAAACGGGGAATATACGTCCCAGCAATATTTTAAGGCGGCTGATATTTCCAGCGGAGAAGTGAATTACAAGCTGCAGTACATGAAACAAGAGAAAAAGGTTGAGGGGCCCCTAGCTTTTGATCTTCAATTAAGCAAAAAGCAGATGGAGAGCGGAACCATAAATACTTCATTGAATCTGCCGCTAGAAGAGGGCGAACCTAATTACACGCTGGAGAAAATGGTAGTGACGCCTACTCAAATTCGAATCGCTATTAGAAGTAAAGAGAAAGGCAATAATTTCCCGTATCAAAAGTCTACTCTTGAAGTAGCAGGCAAGACGCTGGAGGGCAATTTCTGGAGATCTCCAGAAGGTGAGCCGGAATTAACAGTGCTTCGTTTTGAGCGGCCAGTTGACCTTGAAATCACAGAAGAGACGCCAATTACCTTTGTTGCTAAATACAAGGTGACTCAGCACGGCAGCTATAAAATTAACAAGGACGAAAAAACACCACTTCTGTTGACGAATATATCTGATAAGAAACAGACGCTTATCCAGCAGCTTAGCGGATACCCGGTAAAATGGACGTACTATATGCAGGGTGCCGATCTTTATGTAGAGACTGAAAGTGAAGATGCTCGCTTCGGTGGAATTAACCAGACCCATATCGGACTGGGGGAAGAGCGTATTTTAGGTAAACCTCTGACCGTTAATTTCACTGGGGATGGAAACAATAAGGCCATTGATGTTTACAAGGGTTTCAAAGGTACAGAAGCTTCTATTTATATATTCTTCTATACGACTGACGATCCGGATAAAGAAACAAGAGTGCAGCTGCGGCCATAGAAAATCTTTTTTAGGGAGGAACCTTGTGTTCTTCCCTTTTTTTCGTTTACAGTGAGTAGATGCTGAGTGGACTCAGCGAGGATTAGCGTAAAGGAGAGAAAAGGATGGAAATCACTCGCTGTGCTTGGGTTAATGAGGATACTTTATATATCGCATACCATGATGAAGAGTGGGGCAAACCTCTGTATGATGACCGGAAGCTGTTTGAATTACTTATGCTCGAAGGCATGCAGGCAGGGTTAAGCTGGTACACCGTCTTAAAAAAACGGGCACATTACAGAGAGGTATTTGATGGATTTGATCCGGAAAAAATTGTGCATTATGATGAGCTGAAAATTGCTGAGCTGATGAACGATCCCGGGATTATTAGAAATCGCTTAAAGATTGATTCTATCATTCGTAATGCAAAAGTATATTTGCAAATTAGTGCGGAAACAGGCAGCTTTTCAGATTATCTCTGGAGCTTTGTGGGGGGCGCGCCTACACTTAACCATTGGAAGACACGTGCGGATGTCCCTGCTTCAACGGCTCAGTCTGACGCAATGAGTAAAGCATTAAAAAAGCGAGGCATGAAGTTTGTCGGCTCTACCATATGTTATGCTTTTATGCAGGCATCGGGGATGGTAGATGATCATTCGCTCGATTGCTTTTGCAGGAACAGCACGGGCATGGCAGAGCGTTGATCTGTAGTTTGGCGTTACCCCAAGAAGAAATGTTATACTATGAAGCGAATGCTCACAAAACTAAGTCTATGCTTACGAAGCCAGTTTTGCACGAAGTCAATCAATGAAGCTAACGCTCACAAAACTAAGCCTATGCTTTCGAAGCCAGTTTTGCACGAAGTTAATCAATGAAGCTAACGCTCACAAAACTTTAGGAGGATCACATAAAGATGTTATGGCATGAAGTGACGATACATACAACAGAAGATGCACAAGAAATGATTTCGAATTTTTTATATGAAGCAGGAGCGGGTGGGGTTTCTATTGAAGAATCCGGAACACTCAGTAAAGAACGGAATACGCGTTACGGTGAATTATACGACCAACCCTTGAATGATATCCCAGAAGGGGAAGCGGTAATCAAAGGTTATTATGCCGATTCCACGGATATGGATGCTGTTATAGAAGAACTGACTCCACGGGTAGCAGAATTGCGTGAGTACGGCATTGATCCGGGCAAATCGCTGATTTCTTGGAAAACCGTAGATGAAGACGAATGGGCGCATGCTTGGAAGCAATATTTTAAACCGCTCAGGGTATCGGAGCGTCTCACGATTAAACCAACTTGGGAGGAATATACACCTGAGAGCCCAGATGAAGCAATCATTGAGCTGGACCCTGGTATGGCATTTGGTACAGGGACTCACCCTACAACAGCTTTGTGCCTGCGTGCGCTCGAGAAGAATATTAGCGGCGGCGAAGAAGTAATCGATGTTGGTACGGGTTCAGGAATATTGGCTGTAGGTGCAATGCTGCTCGGTGCGAAATCCGTGCTGGCGTTAGATTTGGACCCTGTAGCTGTTGAAAGTGCGCGCGAGAATGTAGCACTGAATAAACTTGAAAAGTTCATTACGGTAAAAGAAAGCGACCTGCTCTCCTTGCTAGGCGGTGAAGGTGTAGCTGACACGGCTGCTGGAGAAATGTGGCCATCCGCTAGACCGGGTCACACTCTTGAGGGAACACCTGCGGAGCAAGTAACAGAGGATAGCCTCGGCGTTACACTCCCGGTGAAGATTGTAGTTGCGAATATTTTGGCAGAAATCATCGTATTGTTTACGGATGATGTGTATCGTGCACTTCAGCCAGGAGGCTTGTATATTACCTCTGGTATTTACAAGGATAAAGAAGGGCTTGTGGCTAACGCACTACAAGAGTCCGGCTTTGAGATTATGGAAGTATCCCGTGAAGAAGATTGGGTGGCATTTACAGCCGGAAAGAGGTAAAAATGGATATATTGCAAAGTATAATACGTGTAGATTTGGATCAGCTTCCTTTTCTGCTTATTACGATTTTAATTGCTTTTACAGTACATGAATTCAGTCATGCTTATTTCGCAAATAAGTTCGGTGACCCTACGGCTAGATTATTAGGACGCATGACGCTTAACCCTGCTGTACACTTCGATTTTTTTGGTATTTTACTGCTGCTGGTTGCTGGTTTCGGGTGGGCGCGTCCGGTTCCTGTAAACCGCGATAACTTTAGCCGCCCCCGTCTGATGGGAGTCATTGTGTCTGCTGCGGGCCCAATCAGTAACCTGTTACTAGGGATTATTGGTGCTTTAATATATGGGGTGCTTGCGGCAACCGGTGTATTAGAGTCGATCTCCAATGATCGCGTTTTAGAAGCAGTGTATCTGTTCTTTGGCACCTTTATTCAATGGAACTTCTTTTTATTCTTGTTCAACCTGATTCCATTGCCTCCGCTGGATGGCTACCGGATTGTGGAGGATATTGCTCCTCGCTCCATTCGGGGCAAATTACAGCAATTTGAGCAATGGGCTGTATTTATCTTTTTATTAATTCTGTTTATTCCAGGGTTACGAACCTATACCATTGATCCTCTTGGCCACTGGGCTAGTGAAATGTCGAGAACATTTGTGCAGCTATTCCTAAGAATGTTTGGCAGCTAAGGTAGGGACTGAAGTCTGGTCAACCCTGCTTAAACATTGTATTATGTAATTTGTTGAAAAATAGGATAGTTAAATTTCGCCTGATCCATAGTTATATTTCTGTAAGAAACGGGTGACGTCTTTATTAAGGCGTCTTTACCGTTTCTTCTTACTGAATTCATGAACAGGATGATGAAGAGATGCAGCGATATTTTGTTACACCGGAGCAGTTTGGTGCAGATAACGTTAGAATTGACGGGGAAGATGCAAGGCATATTGCCAAAGTCATGCGCGGTAAGGCTGGGGACAAGCTTATTGTCAGCGATGGCGTCTCCCGTGAAGCGTTAGTGGAGATTGCTCAGATCGAAATAGGGGAAGTGACAGTGAACATCCTGGAAACCCTGGAGATGACGCATGAACCGCGGATAAAAATCACAGTGGCTCAGAGCTTACCCAAGGCCGATAAGATGGAAATTGTCATTCAAAAGTGTACAGAAATTGGAGCCGTTGGTTTTATTCCTTTTCTGTCGGAGCGCACGATTGTACAATACGATGAACGCAAGGAAAGTAAGCGGCTGGACCGCTGGCGTAAAATTTGTAAAGAAGCTGCCGAGCAGGCACACCGGAACATCGTTCCGGCTGTAGGCTCACCGTTATCCTGGAAGCAGCTGCTACAGACTTTTAGTGAGTATGATGCTGTTTATTTCTGTTATGAAAAAGAAGAAGGCTTGCAGCTTCGCAGCAGTGTTGCCCCTTGGTTATCCTCGCTTTCACCGCAGGCTGGTGGGAAGGTACTGATTGTGGTAGGTCCTGAAGGGGGTTTTACACCAGAGGAATGCCAAAAGGCAGAAGAAGCTGGTGCGGTTTCCGTAGGACTAGGACGGCGTATTCTGCGCTGTGAGACAGCGGGCATGGTTGCCGCTGCTTGTATTTTATATGAATCGGGAGAAATGGGAGGAGCTTAAGAGATGCCATCCGTAGCATTTTATACTTTAGGTTGTAAAGTGAATTTTTATGACACTGAAGCCATCTGGCAGCTATTCAAAAATGAAGGTTACGAGCAGGTCGATTTTGAGGGACCCGCCGATGTATATCTGATTAATACTTGTACTGTAACTAATACAGGTGACAAAAAAAGCCGTCAAATGATTCGTCGTGCCGTTCGCCGCAATCCGGAAGCTATCGTGGCGGTTACTGGCTGCTATGCGCAGACCTCTCCTGGTGAGATTCTTGATATTCCTGGTGTCGATCTTGTTATTGGTAACCAGGACCGCGATCAGATCATGACGCATGTAAAGAACATTGAAGCCTCACGTCAGCCGGTCAACGCTGTTCGTAATATTATGAAGACACGTGAATTTGAAGAGATGGATGTACCTGGCTTTGCGGATCGGACGCGTGCTTTTATGAAGATTCAGGATGGCTGCAACAACTTCTGCACATTCTGTATCATTCCATGGTCGCGTGGACTTTCCCGCAGCCGTGATCCCAAAAGTATCGTAACCCAGGCACATCAATTAGTAGAAGCAGGGTATAAGGAATTTGTTCTCACGGGTATTCATACCGGTGGTTACGGTGACGATCTTGATAATTACCGTCTAGCCGATTTGCTGTGGGATCTAGATAAGGTGGATGGACTGGAGCGGGTACGTATCAGTTCTATCGAAGCAAGCCAGATCGATGAGAAGCTGCTGGAGGTGCTGAACCGTTCCTCTAAAATGTGCCGTCATCTGCATATCCCGCTGCAAGCCGGACATAATGATGTGCTGAAAGCGATGCGCCGTAAATATACGACAGAAGAATATTACGCCAAAATGCAGCTGATCCGTCAGGCGATGCCAGATGTCGGGATTACTACGGATGTTATCGTTGGGTTCCCGGGGGAGACCGATGAAATGTTCCGTGCCGGCTACGACTTCATGAAAGCTATTAATTACTCCGAGATGCACGTATTCCCTTACTCCAAGCGGACGGGCACTCCAGCAGCGCGGATGGAGAATCAGATCGACGAAGAAATCAAAAATGTACGCGTGCAGGAATTGATTGATCTTTCGGAAGAAATGCAAATAGCTTATGCTCGCAAATTTGTAGGTCAGACATTAAGTGTTATTCCGGAAAGAGCCGCAAAAGGGGCTCCGGGGCGCAATATCCAGCATGGATTTAGCGACAACTATTTGCAGGTGTTCTTTGATGGAGAAGATTCACTCCAAGGAGAACTTTGTCAGGTGAAGATAACGGAAGCTGGCGTGAACGAATGCCGCGGTGAGTTGGTCGGGGTTAGTCAGACTGGGCTTCAGCAGGCTGTCCGTTAAGCAATAGATATTAGTAAAAGACAACAGAGCAGCCATTTTCCCGTTAGCGGGGAAGGGCTGCTCTGTTTTTAGTTATTGCTGCCTAGACCACCAATTCATAACAATCTCCTGATGCTTTCGGACCCAGCTGGCGTTATTTGCATTTTTTTTGCCTTTTATGCTTAGTTTCGGACTCCAGTGCAGCTATTCCTCAGAAAGTGGTTCTTAATAGGTGTTTTTCATGACAATAGCGACTATGGTGTCCGTTAGTGTTCCAAAAGTGGGATAATGCTGCGAATAAGGTCAGCTGTGTCCGATAGTGACTTCAACGCGTAGAAGTGGATCAAAAAAACATCCGTAGGATCATGATTGAAACAATCCCCGCCAGTACAGTGCCTAGCAAGCTCCGGGTTTTTATCGCAACCAAAAAAGTAGGCAATGCCGCAAAAAGCTCAATGTTATTAGCTAAAGACGAAAATTTCCCATCATTCAAAAATATCTCCTGACCTATTAATGCTGCCATAACAGAGATAGGAACATAGTTTAACCAGCGCATTCCCCATTCTGGCAATTCAAACCGGCTAAGGATCATGAGCGGAGCCACCCTGGGAATAAAGGTCACAAAAGCTGCTCCTAGAATGATCAGAAAGACATCCCATCTTACTTCCATTTTTCAAACACCATCCCTATCGTTGAAGCAATGACTGTAGCGATAATCACTCCAACACTGCTGGAGAATAGGAAGGAGCTTCCTACTGCTATGATCACGGCAAGGATTGCGACAACCAAATCTAGTTTGATTTTATTACGGTCAATCATGGAAATTACAAGAATGCCAATAAACATCGCAGGTAAGGCAAACTGTAAACCGAATTGATCAGGGTCTGAGATCCACTGAGCTAAAAAAGCTCCCGCTACATTCGCAAGAAACCAATTTAAATAAGCGGTGAGATTTAGACCGTGCATCCATTTTTCACTGATTTGCTGCTTATTCAAAGCTTGATTGATGGCAACTCCAAAGGTCTCATCAGTCAATAAAGAACCAACCAGCATATTTCTCAGTGGGGAAAGATGGCGGAAATAAGGTGAAAGAGCTGCACTAAGCAAAATATGGCGAAGATTCACGATAAATATCGTAATAATAATGGCCGCAGGCGAGCTGCTAACAGCTATCATTCCAGCAGCTATAAACTGAGCTGAGCCCGCGTAAAGAATCAAGCTGATTAAGGCAATCTCAGCAATGCTGAGCCCGGCTGTCTTTTGAACAACACCTGCTGCAAGTCCGATGCTTAAGTAGCCTAGTAGTGTGGGAATACAATCTTTTACCCCTTTAAGGAAGCTATCTTCCTGTTTAGGAGACGGGATTGCTTCTAGTTGGACGTTCTCTGCACTCATCGTAGCCCCCTTGTTTCAAGAAAGAATTTAGTAGTTAGCATATTACTTCCTAATATTTTGATCAACCTTTACCGTATTATCTAGTCTGAAAGTCCCGAATTTCGCTTTATAGAGCCAGGGGGTAAACACTTAGGGTACAATTGTCGATATAAGTAAAAGAGTGTGGGGATAAACCACCGAACGACATTATAGCCTAAGGGAGAGAACAAATGACTGTGTACAGGAAAATGACGAAAATGCTCCTCATCATGATATTGTTAGCTACTGCGGTTTTTCCGGTAAGTGTCTTTGCAGCGACCGGTGATATCAACTCGATTGAATTCGAAAGCTCCGCTAAAGTAGAGCTTACGGTTGGACAAACGCCAAAGCAACTTAAGGTATATGCGAATGTGGAAGGGTCCTCATCTAAAAAAGATGTGACAGGTGCAGTTGTATGGAATTCTTCTAACACAAACGCTGTAAAGGTAGTAAATGGCCTATTGACTCCGATTGACAGTGGAAAAGCTATTATTACAGCGACTTATAATCATGCACTTGCTACCATTGAAGTTGAGGTAGCCCATCCTGTTAAAGAACTGAAGCTCGAATATAGTTCTGAAGGGAACTACAAATTGGGTGATGATGAGGATAAACTGCTGGTCAAAGCCAATGCGATTGGTGGAGAAACAGCGACTTCTGCTAAGGATGTAACGGCTGATACTACTTGGAGCAGCTCCAACACAAGCGTGTTGACCATTGCAGAAGGTAAGATCACTTTGGCTGGTGAAGGTACAGCAACGATCACTGCCAAATACAAGACCTTAACAGCAACCTTTAAGGCTGTAGTGAAATTGCCTTATTCTGAAATTGAGCTTAAACATGACGACAAAATCGTTAAAGAACTAGAGATGCTAGTCGGAGATGCACCTTTGAAGTTGGTTGCAGAGACTAAAGAAACTACAAAATCCAGCGCAAATGATATTTCAGAGAAAGCAGAATGGTCCTCTTCTAGTGCTAGTGTAGCTACAGTAGACAAAGGCGAGATCAAAGTGTTGTCTGCTGGTAAAGCTGTAATTACAGTATCCTATCTAGGGATTACACAAACAGTAGACGTATATGTACGTGCTCCTTATGAAGCGCTACTACTTACTCCTACAGGAGATCAATTCCTGTTTATGGGCGAAACCCTGAACGTTAAAGCTGAGGTTCGCGATGCTGCGAATTCTACTCCGAACATTTCAGGCAGCGCAGTATGGACTTCGGATAACCAATTGGCGGCAACCGTTACGCCTGGTAGCGATACTGCGGCAGTGACTGCTAAAGCAGTGGGAACTTCGGTTATTAAAGCAGAGTACAGAGGAATTAATAAAAGCTTTAAGCTGACAGTGTATCCTACGATCACAGAACTGGCAGCCGACAAGACGGAATTGGAGCTTTACACAGATGACACCGTAAGCCTTCCAAAAGTAAATGGTACAAAGCTTGACGGAACAAAGCTAGATCTTAGTAGTGATATTGAGTGGACCTCTGCGGATGATGAGATTGCCACCATTAAAGACGGCAAGATTGTAGCTGAATCGGCAGGTATTGTGAAGGTTATCGGTAAAATAAAATCAGAAAACCCAACGACTTCAAAAACTGCTGTAAGAGAAAAAAGTGTTGAAGTAAAGGTTACAGTGAAAGATAAAGTCCTTGTCTTGCTTGGACCAGAAGAAAACCTGGTGATTGTTACTGGTGAAGAGAAGGCTGTTCCTGAAGTAAAAGCTGTGATGGAAAACGGCAGTGAACTTGATGCTACTGCAACTATGGAATGGGAGCTTACCGGTACGAATGCGATTATCAAGACAACAACTTCCGGTAAGGTAATCAAAGGACTGGTGAAGGGTTCTGCTACTTTAAAGGGAACTTACGCTAATAAAACCATCAGTATCCCAGTTACCATTGAACAAAAGGTTACTAAGCTAGTTGTAGAACCTACTGCTATCGAAATGAACATTAAAGGCTCTAAAGCGATAAAGGTAACGGCTTATTATTCTAATGGTAAGACAGGGAATGTCTCCAGCAGTATGAATTGGGAGTCCTCAAACGAGGCGGTTGCTACGGTTAAAGCTACAACCGTTAAAGCAGTAACAGAAGGTACTGCTACGTTGACAGGATCTTACCAAGGGATTGCTGCTAGTGTCAAAATTACTGTAGTTCCTAAATTAACAAAGCTGACCGTTAATGAGAGCAGACTGAAAATGGCTCCGGGAGCCGTTCAGAATGTAGTTGTGACTGCACAGTATGATACTGGTAAGACTGCTGTTGTTACTGGAAGTGCGGTATGGACTAGCTCCAAGCCTTCTGTAGCGAGAGTATCTGCAAGTGGTCAGATTGTAGCTGTGAGTAAAGGAACGACATCCATTAAAGGAAAGCTAGGCGGCAAAACAGTTACAGTATCAGTGACAGTGAAGTAATAGAGAATAGGATCTGAATTATCAACTATGAATCTGCAAAGCCAACATTATGTTGCTTTGCAGATTTTTTTATTTAGATTCTATAGTAATTCCGACTATTCCGATGTATAATCACTTAAAACATAATAGATGCGTTGGGGGAGATGAAAACATGGCAAAACAAAAGGTGTTGTCGATCAAGACGATTGTAGCGATTGGTATTGGTTCTGCTTTATTCGTTATATTGGGGAGATTCGGCTCGATTCCTTCGGGTATTCCAAACACTAACATCGAGACTACATACGCATTACTGGCATTGTTCTCCCTATTGTACGGCCCGTTTGCCGGATTATTTATAGGCCTGATCGGGCATACCCTGAAGGATACGATATCTTATGGATCGCCATGGTTCAGTTGGGTCATATCATCAGGAATTGTAGGGCTGGTTATTGGCTTGTTAGTAGCTAGAATCGCTATTCATGACGGGGAATTCGGACGGAAGGAAATAATACGCTTTAATTTGGCTCAGATTGCAGCGAATGCTGTAGCTTGGTTCCTTGTAGCCCCAGTGTTGGATATTCTGATCTATGCAGAACCCGCTAATAAAGTATTTACGCAAGGACTGACCGCAGGTGCATTAAATATAGCTTCGGTGGCAGTGATCGGATCTTTACTAGCCATTGCGTATGCTAAGACAAGAACGAAACAGGGCAGCTTGACTAGAGAAGCTTGAGTGGAATACATATCCAAGCTAAAAAGCCGGTGGAAATCACCGGCTTTTTTCTCTTCACATTAACCCAGAGGAAGGTCTCAGATGAAAAAAGTAATGATTGAATTTAAGGATTTCAGCTTTCAATATCGGGCCCAGCAGGAACCCACACTACAGGGGATTAACTTAACGATTGTTGAAGGGGAGAAGGTGCTTATCGTGGGACCCTCAGGTTCTGGGAAAAGTACACTGGCTCATTGCATTAATGGTCTCATCCCTTTTGCTTACAGAGGGGAAATATCAGGTTCATTACGGGTTATAGGCCAGGAGCAGAAGGATCTGAGTATCGCAGAGCTGTCCAATCAGGTAGGTACCGTATTGCAGGACCCGGATGGACAATTTGTAGGATTAACGGTTGGTGAGGATATCGCCTTCAGTCTAGAGAACCATGTGGTTCAGCAGACAGAAATGAAGAGCAAAGTGGCGGCTGCCGCAAGAGCGGTGGATATCCACGACTTTCTGGCCTCTTCTCCTCAGGAGTTATCGGGTGGACAAAAGCAAAAAACGTCCTTGGCAGGTGTTCTGGTAGGTGATGTGGACATCCTGCTCTTTGATGAACCGCTGGCAAGCTTAGATCCTTATACAGGTACAAAAGCGATTGAGCTTATTGATCGAGTGCATAAAGAGACAGGTAAAACCGTTATTATGATCGAGCATCGTCTTGAAGAGGTGCTGCATCGGGCGGTGGATCGTATTATTGTGATCCATGAAGGACGTATTGCGGCGGATATGCCGGCTGCAGAACTGTTGAGCACAACGTTGCTTTCAGAAGTTGGCATTCGGGAACCTCTCTATTTAACGGCTTTGAAGTATGCCGGATGTTCGATTACAGCAAATATGAATCCGCAGCATGTGAACGATATTCAGTTGGAGGCGTGTTCTAATAAACTTAAGATCTGGTATGAGTGCAATCAGTCACGCCAGGATAAGCTGGAGAACCCACCCATCCTTGAGCTAAGAGATATTTCTTTTGGATACGAAAAAAATCAGCAGGTGCTGGATAATCTCAATCTCTGTATTCATAAAGGAGAGATGGTCTGTATAGCGGGGCGAAATGGGGCTGGGAAATCTACAGTTTCTAAGCTCATTTGTGGCTTCTATAAGCCTTCTTCCGGATCGATACGGATGCATGGGCGTGATATTGCTCAGGACACGATTAAGGAGCGGGCAGAGCGGATTGGTTTTGTTATGCAAAATCCCAATCATATGATTTCTAAGACACTTTTATATGATGAGGTTGCCCTAGGACTAAGACTCCGAGATTGCCCTGAGGAGCTCGTTCGTGAACGCGTCCATCAAGTCTTGAAGGTGTGCGGACTTTATTTTTTTCGCAGCTGGCCGATCTCGGCGCTCAGTTACGGCCAGAAGAAACGGGTCACGATTGCCGCCATTCTGGTACTGGAGCCGGAAGTGATCATTTTGGATGAACCGACTGCTGCTCAGGATTACAGGCATTATAACGAAATGATGGAGTTTCTCTTGACGCTGCGGGGGCAGGGGATGACGGTCATTATGATTACGCATGATATGCACTTGATGCTGGAATATGCCGATAGAGCTATAGTGTTAGCTGATGGCGTGAAGCTTGCGGATGATAGCCCTGAGCGAATATTAACGAATACTGATGTGGTGAAAAAAGCGAACTTGAAAGAAACCTCGCTTTTTGCCCTAGCTATAAAAGCTGGATTGAAACAACCGGAGGAGTTCGTAAGAAGGTTCATTGCGTATGATAGGAGGAGCCGAGGCGGATGAAGGCTAAAATGTTAACTTTTACGAAGCAGGATTCACCTATTCACCGTCTTACCGGCGCTACGAAGTTGATTTTATTTGTAGTGTGGTCTGTGACGGGGATGATTACATATGATACAAGATGTCTAATTGTGATGCTGTTATTTAGTTTGCTTGCCTTTAGAATTTCCAAAGTTCAATTTCAGGATTATGCTTTCGTATTATATTTCATCTTGATTTTCTTTTTGCTTAATCATATAGCTATCTTTATCTTTTCTCCTTTGGAGGGCGTACGTGTTTACGGGACACGTCATGATATTATGCATATTGCAGGCCGGTATACGGTAACTTGGGAGCAGCTATTTTATCAATTCAATATTGCCCTGAAATATGCGGTGGTCATTCCTATGGCATTATTATTTCTTCTAACGACCAATCCCAGTGAATTTGCAGCATCCTTAAATAGAGTTGGAGTGAACTATAAAATTGCATATTCTGTATCGCTGGCACTGCGGTACATTCCGGATATTCAACGAGATTATGAGAATATATCGTTCTCTGCTCAAGCAAGGGGAATAGATATTTCTAGAAAAGAAAAGCTGCCTAAGCGGCTAAAAAATATCATTTCGATTCTGATGCCCCTAATTCTGACTAGTATCGAGCGGATTGAAAATATCAGTACCGCTATGGAGCTGCGCGGCTTTGGCACTGAGACCAAACGAACTTGGTATAGCCGTCGCCCGTTCACGAGAGACGATTATTTTGCATTGGCTTTGTTTGCGCTGATTGGAATTTTCTCGACGGTGATCACTTTTTACGACGGTTCGCGGTTTTATAATATTTTCGATTGAAGTATAATAGTACAGTTGTGGAAAACTGGGATTATAATAAACGGCACCTTTTTGTTAAGACTGAAGACGTTTCTCCAGTTTTGACCATATAGGCAGGTAGCATAATGGCAGTGCTAGAAGTGAGCAGACTACGTTGAAAATGGTCTGGGCGTGGGCGATTTGTGAAGCAGGGCCTCCACCAATCCATGCAGCACTTGCTTGTAGCAGCCCGATCATGGGCAAGAATAATAGTGCACCACCTACATTAAGCGCAACATGGGACCAAGCGACGAAGACGCCGGATGGCGTGCCGCCGATGGAAGCGATGACCGCTGTAACACAGGTGCCCACGTTGGCGCCCAGCACAATGGCTATACCTAGCTCAGGCGGCATGGCACCCGAGGCGGCAATGCTCATAGCCATAGCTATGACAGCAGCGCTGCTATGGAGCATGGCTGTTAGGCACGCTCCAGCGGCGAGCCCCCATAAGGCACTAGTAGCGGCATGGTTTAGGAACCAGAGGAATAAGCCACTTTCCTGAAGTATTCCGCCGATAGACTGCATGACAGCGATGCCCCATAGGACGAGGGCGAAGCCTGATACAGCCAGACTGATAAATTGCAGCGGCGGGGATATTTTGTGGCAGAGCTCTGCCACTCGTGATGTAGGCGGCAGTTCGCCTGCAATAACTGCCGCTGCCCACAGACTGAGCGAGGCTGCCAGCAAGGGCATGGCCATGGTATTGATCTGAAGTCCGATCAATTCTGTAGTTAATGTGGTGCCGATGTTGCTGCCCAGGATAATGCCAAGTGTGCGGGCATAGGTAAGCAGGCCGGCATTGACCATGCCGATAGTCAACACCGTTACAGCAGTACTGCTCTGGAGTAAGGCGGACAACAGGCTGCTGGCAATCATTCCTTTAATAGGGGTTGAGGTAGCTCTATTTAGGCTTGTAGTTAATAGAGGGCCTGCTAGCTTGGACAACGCCGTTTCCATCAGCTTCATGCCGGCTAGAAAGATAACAAGACCATATATGATAGGGAACAGCAAATCACTGAACATAGGGCATACTCCTTTGGACGAGGGTTGTACACCAATATATGAATGTATTGCATGGGACATGTATAAAAACATTTTTAGAAAAACAGGGAGTTGAAGTCATTGCCATCGGTTATTTTAGAACGCAATCGCAAAAAAAGACTGGAACAGGGCCATCCGTGGGTCTATGCAGGTGAAGTCGCATCGGTAGAAGGAAATCCGGAAGCGGGGGGATTAGTAGATGTCCTTAATCATCAGGGCCGATTTTTGGCCGTAGGATATTACAATCCAGCGTCACAAATTCGGGTAAGAATTGTATCGCAGGGACCCCTTGCGATCATGGATACAGCCTTTTTTGCAGAACGGTTTGCGAATTGTCTGCAACACAGAAACCGGTTCCTTCCGGGTGCGGATGCTTATCGCTTGGTTTATGGTGAAGCGGACTTTTTGCCGGGGCTTATTGTAGATCGATTCGGAGATATTTTGGTTGTGCAGCTGCTTACCCTCGGAATGGACAAGCGGCGTGCAGAAATCGTCGAAGCATTGGTGCAGGTTATGGCACCGCGCGGAATCTATGAGCGCAGTGATGTTAGTGTGCGCGAGCTTGAAGGTATGGAGCAGACAACGGGTGTGCTGTACGGGGAATGTCCAAGGCATGTAACCGTGAGCGAGAATGGCCTGAAGCTGGTCGTTGATATTGAAGAGGGCCAGAAGACAGGTTACTTCTTTGACCAACGTGAGAATAGAGCTTCCATTGCTCCGCTCATGAAAGGCTGGGGAGGACGAAGCGGCATTACGCTACAGGAAATTGAAACTGAGGATGGTTCACTACAGACCTTACCAGTTAATAAGAGCGGCAAACATGTAACGTTCCCTTATTGGGACGGTGCGACAGTGCTGGAATGCTTCTCGCATACGGGCAGCTTCACGCTGCATGCCTGCAAGTATGGCGCGAAAAAAGTAACCTGCCTTGACGTTTCAGCACACGCCATTGAGAGTGCCAAAGTGAATGTGGAGCTGAACGGCTTTAGCGATCGTGTTGAATTCGTAGTGGATGATGCTTTTGCATATCTACGGAATCAGGTTAAAGGACTAGAGGAACGTTCTGAACGGGCGACAGTTGCCAGTGGAACAGATACGGCAGCAGCTGCTACAAATCCTAAATCCGGAGGCAAAACAGCCAAAACCGACACATCCAAGCCGATGACGGCAGGTGGAGGAAGAACTTGGGATGTAGTCATCTTGGACCCTCCGGCGTTTGCCAAAACCAAAAGTGCAGTAGCTGGCGCTTGCCGTGGTTACAAGGATATCAATCTGCACGGGATGAAGCTGGTGAACGAAGGCGGCTATTTGGTTACCGCAAGCTGTTCTTACCATATGCAGCCAGATCTGTTCCTCGAAACGATTGCCGATGCAGCTAAAGATGCTGGCAAGGTGTTGAGACTTGTAGAATGGCGGGCCGCAGGCAAAGACCATCCACAAATACTTGGCGTTAACGAAGGACACTATCTGAAGTTTGCGATTTTTGAAGTGCGGAGTAAAAAATAAGCCTGAAGGTCAAAAAGGTTTACAGTGCCAAGTAACAAATAAGATAAAAGGGCTGGTCGTAGGGTGGCCGTGAGTCGACTGTAAGGCAAGGAGTTGCCAACGGACTCAGATGACTCTATTTAGTGTAAACAGCCCATTATTGAATTCTTACGGACCCTAAAGGCGCTATTGCCCCAATAACACCCGTAATGCAGCACATTTTCGAAGAATAGCGTCAGTGGGGTCCGAAAAGTTGCCATAACAGCACTGAATCCACGAATAACGGCTCCTGGGTCCCTAAGTAATTAATGAAACAAGCCTAGCCGAAATGTTGAGTGTTAAATTCGGAATACTAAATAGTAAACAACGAATGATGCTTATTGAATTATGATATGCGGAATGCGGATTACAAAACGATCGGCGTAGAGTGCTAATGTTGAGTGCGGGGTGTTGAGTATTGAACGCTGAACGCTGAACGCTGAACGCCAACAGTCTAACATTGACCCTACGCTCCGACATTGGCAGCTCCTATCTAACGTTGCACAACTGGCATTAAAAACAAACTAAACACTCTAAAAAGCAAGCCGCCAAAATCCGGAGGTTTGCTTTTTTTATTTGTACTCATAGCTGTTTATCCTTTGTAAAACATTAGAAAATACTAGCAAACACATGTTCCGATTAGTGTGGTTATGATATACTGAGGGGACGAGGAATCACTGAACTTTTTTAATTGGAGTGTAATCAATGGGTGGATATTTCACCCTGTATTCTATATATTTTCTCCGCTACGGAAGGAGTCTATCATTTATGCCGGTAACCTTTTTACTAGGCCGCTCGGGCAGTGGCAAGACAACAAAAATATGGGAATCTATCTCTTCTTCCTTAGAAAAGGAACCGCTTGGTGCGCCGATTATTATTCTTGTGCCAGAGCAAGGTTCTTTTGGAGCAGAACGGGGGCTTCTGACCGTAGGGAATGTGAAGGGAAGCCTTCGGGCGCAGACACTGAGTTTTTCGCGGCTTGCCTATCGTGTGAAGCAGGAAACTGGTGGCAGTGCAAGTCTGCCAATCAGTGAAGAAGGTAAGAAAATGTTAATTTACAAAATCATCAGTCGCCGCAAAGAGGAACTGAAATTATTCGGTGCCTCAGCAGACAGACCGGGTTTTGTGGAACGTCTGAACCAACTGCACACGGAGATGAAACGTTGCTGTTTGGGTTCCACTGATTTAGAGGAACAGCTGTCCGCTATGCGAGGAGCTATTGCAAGAAGTCCTATTCTTGAGGGTAAGCTGGATGATTTGCAGCTGGTATTTAGCGATTTAGAGAAGGAAATGTCCCGTCTTTATATCGATGAAGAGGATCGTTTAGCAGAACTGGCTGAGCATATTCCAGATTCCTCCTACATTCGCGGGGCAGAGATTTGGGTAGATGGGTTCCATGGATTTACTCCGCAGGAATTCGTAGTGCTTCGAGAATTGATGCAGCAAGCTTCGAAGCTGACGGTTTCGCTTACAATTGATCGTCCTTACCCCTATGGAGATCAGTTGAATGAGCTTGAATTGTTTCACCCAACTGCGGTTACTTACATTAAACTGCGTGGAATTGCTGAAGAGCTGGGCATTGATGTATGGGACGAGCTGCTGGAGCCAATGGTTCTTCCACGTTTTGAAGAAAGTCCAGTACTTGCTCACCTTGAACGGGGATATGATCGCCGGAAGGCTTGGATAGATGCGGATGAACTGGCAAGAGAGGCTATATCCATAGGCGCCGCAGTTTCGCACAGAGCAGAGGTTGAGGGAGCCCTGCGCGAAATGACTAGACTGGCGCGGGATGAAGGTGCAAAATATGGCGAAATGGCCGTATTGATGCGCAATATTGGCGATTACGAGCAGCTGGTTCAGCCGTTGTTCCAAGATTATGGAGTGCCATTTTTTCTGGACCAGAAGGTGAATGAGCTGCATCATCCGCTAGTGGAGTTTATACGTTCCGCGTTGGATGTAGTGCGTCGTCGCTGGCGTTACGAGGATGTATTCCGTTGTGTAAAGACGGAGCTTCTGCTTCCGCTAGACGATAGTATTACGCGTGAGGATATGGATGCTTTAGAAAACTATGTGCTGGCTTGTGGGATTCAGGGGTACCGCTGGACAGATGGCCGCTCCTGGAAAGGTATTCCTAGCTTGTCGCTGGAGGGCGGCAGACAGATGGATGATAAACTGCTTGCTACTATGGAACGATGCCGTGCTAGTATAACAGGTCCATTATTTGCTTTTGAGAAACGAATCCAGAAAAGCCGAAGCGGCCTTGAACTATGTACGGCAATGTACAAGCTGCTTGAAGAGACGGATGTTGCACGAAAGCTAGAGAAACTCAGTGTTAAGTCTATGGAGAAGGGCCAACCCGAGAAGGCTAGGGAACATAGCCAGTTGTGGGGTGCGGTACTTGATCTGTTAGATCAGATAGTAGAAATGATGGGCAATGAAAGACTTGAGTTTGAAGTGTTCACTGGAGTTCTAGAGACAGGTCTTGCTGAACTTAAAATGGGACTAGTTCCGCCCGCACTGGATCAAGTATTGGTCGGCAATATGGATCGGACTCGCCCAACGGGGGTTAAATACGCTTTTTTGCTTGGATTTAATGAAGGTGTTGTGCCTGCGCAGTTTAAGGAAGATGGAATTCTCTCGGAAGGTGAACGCTCCGTACTAGAGAATGCTGGAATGGAGCTTGCTCCCGGCGCTTCTCGTAAACTGCTGGACGAGCGGTTTCTGATCTATAATGCACTAACGACAGGAAGCCGAAAGCTCTGGATTAGCTACGCTACAGCGGATGATGAGGGCAAAGCTCTCCTTCCCTCTGAGGTTATCCGGCATTTGCATAGAATGTTCCCAAGGGTTCAAGAGCACAGCTTGTCAGCACTTCCCCCTTCGGGACTACCTATAGAAGTCGAAAATCCTATCCATCTCGGTTTCATTGGTCAACCAGAACAGAGTCTTCGCGCATTGATTATGCAGCTGCGGCAGTGGCGCCAAGGAACAGAAATTCCGGAGCTATGGTGGGATGTGTATAACTGGTTTACTAAGAACGAAGATCGTAAATTTCAACTGGAACGTTTGCTAAGTTCACTGTTCTATCGTAATGAGGGAACGAAGCTAAAGCGTGGCACAAGCCTCAGATTGTATGGTGGCTCAACACTGCGGGGCAGTGTGTCCCGGATGGAGAAATTTGTTGCGTGCTCATTTTCCCATTTTGCGTCCTACGGACTAAGACTGAAAGAGCGCCAGTTATATAAGCTGCAAGCACCTGATATTGGACAGCTGTTCCATGCTGCGCTAAGTGATATGGCGATAAGACTGAAACAAGAGGGACGGGGCTGGGGCAGCTTATCTCCGGATGAATGTCGGCGTGAGGCCAGTGAGACAGTAGAACGGCTATCTCCGATGTTGCAGGGTGAAATTCTAATGAGCTCCAAACGTTACGGGTACATCTCCCGTAAGCTTAAGAATATTGTTGGACGTGCTTCTGTGATTCTGGGCGAGCACGCCCGCCGGGGCAGCTTTGAGCCAGTAGGGCTGGAGCTGGATTTTGGACCGGATAAGGAGTTGCCGCCTTTAAGAATTACGCTGCCGAATGGCTGTGTGATGGAGGTCGTTGGCCGGATTGACCGTGTAGACATGGCTCGTGGAGAGAACGGAATTCTTCTGCGGGTAATTGATTATAAATCGAGTCAAAAGGATCTCAAGCTGCATGAGGTGTATTATGGATTGTCGCTGCAAATGCTGACTTATTTGGATGTGCTGCTGACATATTCGGAGCAATGGCTGGGGCAGCCGGCACTTCCAGCAGGCACACTTTATTTCCATGTGCATGATCCGTTGTTAACTTCATCCAACGGGATGAACAAGGAACAGGCTGAGCAAGAGTTGTTGAAACGCTTCAAGATGAAAGGACTGCTTACAGCTGATCGTGAGGTTGTCTCCCTCATGGATACCACTTTAGACAAAGGGTATTCTTCTATCGTGCCTGTAGCAGTAAAAGCTGACGGCAGCTTTTATAGCAGTGCTTCAGTAGCTACACCAGAGCAGTGGAGCCATCTATTATCCTCCGTTAGAGGGACGATCTCGGATATCGGGACACGGATTACAGAGGGTGATGTGGCGATTGAGCCGTACCGAATTGGGCAGGAGACCGCCTGTACATTCTGTTCCTTTAGACCTGTCTGCCAGTTCGATGAAGCTGTGGAAGGCAACAGCTATAACAATCTGGGTAAGCCAGGGAAGGACGTTATATGGGATCTGCTGTCCCGCAAAGGAGGAACTACACCTTGAGTATGAAGGCTGAAATAGAAGCGAAACCGGAAGGAAGTATATGGAGTGATGACCAGTGGCGCGCCATTGCGGAGAGCGGTGATGACATCCTCGTTGCTGCGGCAGCAGGTTCCGGCAAGACGGCGGTGCTGGTAGAACGGATTATTCGAAAGATCAGTAAGGAAGAGAACGGCTTCAGTGTAGACAGGCTACTAGTAGCCACGTTTACCAAAGCTGCGGCTGCCGAAATGCGGCAGCGGATCAGGGAAGCCCTTGATCGGGAGCTGGAGGAGAACGGGGAGAACAACCATTTGCGCCGTCAGCTATCCCTGCTGGGCAAAGCTTCGATTACAACGTTGCACTCCTTCTGTCTGGAAGTGATCCGGCGTTATTATCAAATGATTCCGATTGATCCGGGTTTCCGCATATTAAATGAGCATGAAGCGGAGATGATGCGGCAGGAGCTGCTCGAAGAGTTGCTGGAGGAAAAGTACGGTGAGGTAGGTGCGGATGGCGAGGATAGCATATTTGTGCAGCTCGCTGATTGGTTCAGTGGTGAACGCAGTGATGATGCAGTGCATGCGCTCATACAGCGATTGCATGATTACGCCCGCAGCCATCCTTGGCCAGCGCAATGGCTCCGTGATACTGCAGCTGATTTCTCATTGCCAGACACCGAAAGTCTGGGTGGAACGCCATGGGTGCTGAGCATTCTTGAAGAAGCGAAGCTGACACTTGCGGGTGCAGCCAGTCAGCTGATGCAAGGCCGGGAGATTGCACTACAACCGGGTGGTCCGGCACCCTATGCTGAGAATTTAACCACTGATCTTGAGATGGTAAATGCACTGCAGGATGCCGTAAACGAACGACCTTGGGCAGAATTATATGATATTTTTATGGAAGTATATTTTGGAAAATTAAAGGCTTGTAAGAAGGATTCGACAGATCCTGGACTGCAGGAGATGGTGAAGGAACTGCGCGACAGTGTGAAGAAGAGTATTTTAGATCTTCAGAAAGCATTGTTTGGCCGTCCGCCTGAGGTTTTTTTGAAAGAGCTGAACGAAGCGGCTCCACTGATGGCAGAGCTTGCAGAGACAGTGATAGCATTCGGTGAACGTTATAGAATTGAAAAAGCAGGAAGAGGTCTAGTCGACTTCAGTGATTTGGAGCATTATTGTCTGCAAATTCTACGCCATCCGGACTCTACGCCCGGTCATTCCCTGCCTTCTGATGCAGCTATGGAATACCGTGCTCAATTCGATGAGGTTCTGCTGGATGAGTATCAGGATACGAATAGTGTGCAAGAGGAGATTGTGCGGCTAATATCCCGTGAAACACCCGGTAACCGGTTTATGGTCGGAGATATGAAGCAAAGTATCTATCGATTCCGTCTGGCGGAGCCGGGGCTATTCCTGGATAAATACCGCAGCTTTGGCTCACACCCAATCGATGATCCATCTGAAATTACTAATGAATCGTCTAGCGGTTCGGTTATCGATCTGGCCCGTAATTTTCGCAGTCGCATGGAGGTTGTGAATGCCGTTAATATGATCTTCCGGCAGATTATGAATGAGACGGTAGCGGAGATTAATTATGACGAACGCGCTGAGCTTGTTTACGGAGCGAATTTCCCAGGTGCAGCAGAGAAGGGTCCCGATACCTTTTTTGCACCGGAGTTATTATTGATAGATCGTGGTTCAACAGCAGGGAAGTCAGAAGAGACTTCTGAAGACGGTGAGGCGCCACTTCAGGAGAGTGAAGCTATTGAGAGCGAGACGGCGCAGCTGGAAGCACGGGCAATTGCCCGGCGTATTTCACAAATGACGGGGATGACCGGTGGATCGCCGCTGCTTATCTACGATAAAGGACTCAAGATTATGCGCCCGGTTATTTACGGTGATATCGTAATCCTGCTTCGCTCGGCAAGAATCTGGACCCCTCTGATCATCGAAGAGCTTCGGATGGAAGGAATCCCTGCTTATGGTGATCTGAATAAAGGTTATTTTGAAGCTACAGAAGTGGAAATTGCACTTTCCCTCTTAAAAATAGTTGATAATCCTCAGCAGGATATTCCGCTGGCTGGCGTACTTCGTTCACCTGTGGTCGGATTAACGGAAGAAGAATTGGCTACGGTGCGTATGTGTAGTCAGGGTCCTTATTTTCAAGCAGTACAGATGGCGGTGGAGATGCAAGATGAAAAAGAGGCTGAAGAAGAGTATGACCTCTTCTCGGCTCATGTGATTGAATCCGCAAGCACCGTCGAAAATAATGTTTTACCTGATAAAGATCTGCCGCAGATCAGTCCAGAACTGAAGCGCAAGCTTAGACATTTCCTAGAACAGCTGGAAAGCTGGAGAAATGCGGCTAGACAAGGTAGTCTCAGTGAGCTGATCTGGCGTATCTATGGGGAGAGCGGCTATCTGGAATGGGTTGGAGGACTGCCTGGAGGCTCGCAGCGCCAGAACAATCTTAAGGCTTTGTATGATCGGGCTGTGCAATTTGAGAATGACACCGCAGCGCGTGGATTGTTCCGTTTTCTGGTGTTCATTTCACGGCTTCGTGAGAACGGCGGAGATCTGGGTGTAGCTGGCGGTGGCGGTGAAGAAGGCAATGGCGTCAGAATCATGACCATCCATAAATCCAAAGGGCTGGAGTTCCCTGTTGTTTTTGTAGCCGGGATGGCAAAACAGTTCAATCGACAAGATTTGCATTCGCCATTTCTTATGCACAAAGAGCTTGGCTTTGGGCCGCGTTTTGTGGAACGGGAAACGCGAGTTAGCTACCCAACACTTCCTTATCTGGCTATTAACCGGCGTACACGGCTTGAATTATTAGCGGAGGAGATGCGTGTATTATATGTAGCGTTAACTCGTCCGAGAGATAAAATGATTCTAGTAGGCACTGTAAGAGATTTGCCGCGCAAAATCGCTAGCTGGAGCAGCGTACAGAACCGGGATGAGCTGCTGCTTGCAGATCATCTGCTGGCCCGAGGGCGCAGCTATTTGGACTGGGTTGGACCGGCATTGATCCGGCACCCTGCGGCGGCGATTCTTCGTAAGCTGGGCGGTTCAGAAGGTACCGTCTCCACGGTGCTGCACAACGATGTCTCCAACTGGAGCATCAGTGTGCAAAATGCTTCCGAACTTAATTCTGGGGCGTTCCTGCCAACGGATCAGAATGAGGAGAAGGTAGAGGAACGGCAAGCTGTACTCGAAGCACTGCATAAGGGTGAAGCTGTAAATATATATGGAACAGAGACTAGCGATGAAATTGCTAGAAGACTGGAATGGAATTACCCGTATGCGGCAGCCTCAGGTATTCCGGCTAAAACTTCTGTTACGGAGTTAAAAGCGTTGTTGTCGTTGCAGGAGCAGCCCTCTTTTGATCTGCTGGAAGAAGGCAATTCTACAACCTCAATAGAAAACGATAAACGTCCAAGTGTTGCAGGTGCGGACAGTCTTCATTTGCGGCGTCCGAAATTTATGGAAAAACGCAGTCTAACCCCAGCGGAACGCGGGACAGCATACCATACAGTCATGCAGCATATTCCGCTGGAGGGCTCGGTTGATCCTATGGTTGTGGAAGAAACCTTAGCCCGACTTCAGAGAGTGGCTATTCTAACTGCTGAGCAGGTGGAGGCTGTAGCTCCCGATCAGATAGAAGCTTTTTATACTAATGAACTGGGACGTAGATTAATAGCTTCTTCTTGGAAGCTTAGAGAAATGCCGTTCAGTTATATGGTTCCCGCAGGTGAGGCTTATCGAGGGCTCGATTATATGAATGAAGCCGTCTCGGAGCTTTCCCCTGAGAACAATAAGGAAGGCTTTAGTGAGGCTGTGCTAATTCAAGGGGTCATTGACTGCCTGTTCCGTGAAGAGGACCGGATTATTCTGCTAGACTATAAGACGGACTCTGTATTAGAACATCAGGGCGGCTTAGAGGCACTTAAGGAAAAATATCGTTTTCAGCTAGAGTTATACAGCAAGGCATTACATGATATTTTGGGAGAACCGATCAGCGAGATTTGGCTGTACTTTTTTGACGGCGATCATGCTGTGAAATTATAAATTATTCATTGCCGCATAGGAGCGGGGAAAGAGGACGAAGATGCGGATATTGCATACGGGGGATTGGCACTTGGGCCGTACGCTGGAGGGAAGAAGCCGCCAGAAGGAGCAAGAGCAGTTCATAGATGAATTGGTGGAGATCGCTGATTTTCATAAGGTGGATTTGATTATGATGGCGGGAGATGTGTACGATTCCGTTAATCCGCCAGCGGCTTCGGAGCAATTATTCTATGAGGCTGCTGCCAGGCTGACTTCAGGGGGCAGGCCCCTTGTGGTGATTGCCGGCAATCATGACCAACCGGAGCGCGTATCTTCAGTCTCCCCGCTTGTATTAAGGCAGGGGATTACCTTGGTAGGACTTCCAACCTCAGAGCCAGTGACAGTTCATGCTGCGCGGACAGGTGAGATTGCCAAAATCGCAGCCCTTCCCTATCCCTCTGAGGCACGTCTCGGTGAGTTGCTTGCTGGGGACAGCGGGGAAGAGGAGCTTCGACTAGCTTACAGCGCACGGGTAGGCAAACTTATGCAACTGTTGGGACGGGAATTTACGCCACAAACCGTGAATTTGGCGATGAGCCATATTTATGTGCTTGGAGGTGTAGAGAGTGATTCGGAACGCCCGATTCAGGTGGGCGGGGCTTACACTGTAGACCCTTCTGCTTTATCCTGTGGAGCGCAATATACTGCACTAGGCCATCTTCATCGCGCTCAGCGTGTAAAAGGGGAAGGGATGATCCGTTATAGCGGATCCCCGCTGGCATATAGCTTTTCGGAAGCAGGACAAGCCAAGTCGGTGACGCTGATTGATGTTGCGCCGGGCGGTGAGCCGACCTTCGAAGAAATCTATCTTCGCTGTGGGCGTCCACTTGTAAGATGGAGCTCTACGGGGGGATTGCAAGAGGTATATAACTGGTTGGATGAAGGTAGAGATGCTTCCGCTTTTATAGATTTGGAGATTCGGCTCAGTGAAGCTATGTCGATGAATGATATTCAGCGCCTGCGTAAATCACGTGAGGGGATCATTCATATTCGTCCGATTTATCCGCAAATGGAGCTGGAGCTCGAACAGATTTCCCGTTCACGTATGCCTGTACAAGAATTGTTCCGTAAATTCTATCAGCGCCAGACGGGCGGGGCGGAGCCGGAGGATCGTTTGATTGAGCTGTTCTTACAGCTAACCGAAGAAGAACGGCAGCAGCCGGAGGAAGGAGAGGAGAACTAAGGTGAAGCCTATTTTATTAAAAGTTGCAGGATTGCAGAGTTATAGAGAAATGCAGGAAATAGATTTTGAAAGTCTGTGTGAGACCGGGCTGTTTGGGATTTTTGGACCTACGGGCAGCGGCAAGTCCAGTTTGCTGGATGCTATTACTTTGGCGATGTACGGCAAAGTGGAGCGCGCCGTTAATGGAACACAGGGGATTATGAATCACTCTGAGGATTCACTCAGCGTGGCGTTTACCTTTGAGCTCACTTCTTCCGCTGGGGCACATCGTTATCGCGTTGAACGTAAGTTCAAGCGGACAGGTGAGCAAACAGTCAGTAACACCATTAGCCGTTTCATTGAAGTTACACCTGACGGGGATAACGTTATGGCGGATAAACTCGCAGATGTTACACGTTGTGTGGAAGAGCATATTGGGCTCAAGATGGATGACTTCACGCGAGCAGTTGTATTGCCGCAGGGGAAATTCGCCGAATTCTTATCGCTTCGGGGCGTAGACCGCCGGCAAATGCTGCAGCGCCTGTTCCATTTGGAACAGTATGGCGATCAGCTTGCGTTGAAGCTTAGCCGACGGGTGAAGGAGAATGAGGCTGCGCTCCGCGCGCTCGAAGCGGAGCAGCAGGGGCTTGGCAGCGCAGGCAAAGAGGATGTAAAGGCAGCGGCGGAGCGCCTCGAACAAGCAGCCCAGCATGCTGCGGAATGCCGCCGCAAGCTGGAGGCGGCGCTGCAGGTCGCGGAGCGTTTCACGCGCATTCGCGAGCTGCAAAAGGAACGGACCCGCCGCGAATTGCAGCGGCAGGGACTGCTCTCCAAGGAGGAGGAGATTCTCCTCCTTGAACGGAAGCTCGGCCAAGCTGACGAGGCCGAGGCTAGGCTTCCCGCGCTGAAAGCATGGCGAAGCGCGGAAGATGCCTTCAAGAGCCGATTGACCCGCGCGGAGGGTCAAGAGGTGCTGGCCGCCGCTGCTGAGCAGGAGGCGGCGCGTGCCGCTGCGGCCGCGGCTGCTGCGCAGGCCGCGCTTGCGGCGGAAGAGCCGGCCCTCCGGCAGGGGGCCGACACCTACCGCCGCGCGCTCGAGCTCGAGTCCGAGCTCGGCGCCCTGCGGCGCGAACTCGCGGCTCTGCGCGAGCGCCGCGAAGAGGCCTCCCGCAAGCTGGCGGAGCTGCGGGAGGGCATGGCCCGGGAGCGTGAGCTTTTGGCCAAGGGCCAAAAGCGCCAGCAAGAGCTGCAGCAGAGCTTGCAGCCGCTCGGTGTCCGCTCCCAGGAGCGGCAGTCTCTGCAAGAAGCGATGCAGAGACTGCAAGGGCTGCACTCCGCTGAATCCCAGTGGGATAAGGCGGAGAAGGAGCGCCGCGAGCGTGCCACTGCACTCGCGGCTGCGCAGGCGCGCCTCGCGGAGGCCGAGGGCCGTCGCGGGCAGCAGGAAGCTTCTCGCGGGCAGCTGATCCGCGAGGCGGCGCTGCATCAAGAGAAGCTGCTGGCGACAGAAGAAGCTGCGTGCACCGCAGCAGAAAGTCTGGAGCAACATATCAGTTCTTTGGAAGCGGCCCTCAAGGGGCATGAGTTGCACAGACTCTCGCTTGGATTGGCTAAAGAATTGGAAGCAGGACAACCTTGCCCTGTATGTGGCAGCGAACACCACCCGGCCCCTGCTGTATTGCAGGATAACGTAGAGCAACAGGAACTGGAGTTAAAGCTTCAACAGGCTCGGGTGTTGTCCAGACGTGCTTTGGAAGCACGCCATATGTTCCGTGGTCTGCGGGAGCAGGACCTGGTTTGGCTGGAGCAAGTGTTTGGTGATGGAGCTTTTGATACGGTAAATCATCCTGCAGCGGCAGGCTCAGAAGTCAGCACTACTGAGGTTTCCTCTACCGATATGTCCATCCCAGATGAAAAGGCTTTGGCAGAACTTGATGCTGCATTTTTAGCATTAAAAAGCCAGTCTGGAGAACTGCGCCGTACAGCGATACAGTGGCAGCAATCAATGCAGGAAGTTCAGCAGCTATGCCTCAAAGAAGCAGCGGGTGCCGAAGGTGAGCGAAGCTGGGTAGAAGGCCTAACCGCCAAAGCCGAGGAACTGAGTGGCCAACTAACCGCTTTGCGGCAGAACTGGGTACAGCAGTTCCCTGATTTGGCACCGGAAGAGGTAGAAAAAGCTTATCGTGAGCTGTTAGCCAAGGATGCTCAAGCTGAGGAAATTAGATCCCGACTGGAAATCAGTGTCAAGTTTCTGGATGAGAAAAGCGCTTCGGTGCAGAATCTTCAGGAGACCATCACCGGACTCGATAAAGAGCTTACTCAGTGGAATACACAGATGGAAGGCAAAGAAGAATTGCAGCGTGAAAAAGAACGGCGTCTTTTAGAGTGGACTAATGGCCGCGCTGCTGCCCCTCTTCTAGCAGAGTGTGAGCGTCGTCTGCAGGAATTGTTAGCAGCTGTGGAGACCAGCCAACGATTACATCTCACGGCAGCGGAAAAAGCGCAGCATGAGATCAAGGAGGCAGCGATTACCCGCCAGGCTGCAGAATCTGCTCGAGAGCATTATGTGACTTCAAGCCATCTGTGGGAGCAAAGCTTAACCTCTTCACCTTTTAGTTCCGCCGCTGAGGTTGAAGGAGCAGCTCTCGCACCTGAAGAGCGGGAAATTTCTTCTTCTCGGGTACGTGCTCATCGTGCTGAAGAAGCTGAAGTTTCATTGCAGCTGCGCAATATTGAAGAGAAGCTTGACGGAGCCAGCTTAAGTGAAGAGGAGTGGCAAGTTAGCCAGGAGAGCTTAAGCGTGTGTAAGTCAGAGGATGAAATGTCGCTGCAAGCAAGAGCGCGCGCAGAGCGAGATCTGGAGGATCTGCGGCATCGGCATATTCGCTGGATGGAGCTCGAAGCCCAGCGGCTAGAACATGCTTCTCTACAGGATCATTTGTCCAAATTGCAGACGGTTTTACGTGGAAATGCTTTTGTTGAGTATATTGCGGAGGAACAATTGATGCAGGTATGCCAGTCTGCTTCCCAGCGGCTTCGTTTCCTGAGCAAACAGCGTTATGCGCTGGAGGTTGATTCGGGTGGTGGCTTTGTAATTCGTGATGATGGAAACGGTGGTGTAAGAAGACCGGTCTCCACGCTTTCCGGCGGAGAGACGTTCTTAACTTCCTTGTCACTTGCACTTGCTCTTTCGGCACAGATTCAGCTGCGGGGACAGTATCCATTGCAATTTTTCTTTTTGGACGAAGGCTTTGGTACGCTGGATCCGGAATTGCTCGATACGGTAATTACCTCACTGGAAAGACTGCATAACGACCAACTGTCTGTCGGCATTATCAGCCATGTTCCAGAGCTTCGGGCACGACTGCCACGCAAGCTGGTAGTAGTACCTGCTGAACAGGGTGGAGGGGGATCTCGGATCCTTTTGGAAAAAATGTGAAGATCTATAATGTGTGTGATTCTTATCACAGATACAGTATCAACGCGCTGTTATAATACAGCTAAGCCGACATTACTTTAGAAACACCTCGGCGGACGTATGGCAGGGAATGAACTCCTTTTCATACGTCCGCCGCCGAATCAGCTTTATAAGCTGTGAAGGGTGTTTCTCTTTTTTTTGTCTTTTTTAGGCCTAACGGTGTTGATATTTTTATTTAATGGTTCATTCTGTAACAGATACAGTTTAGGGCAGATTATGCTGAGTTTGCTTGCTGCTTTCGTAATTGATGATTATCCTGTATGATTATCTTATGATGAAGTGGAATTTCACCAATTTTTAGGAGGCAAGCACTCTATGGAGACCGTGTTTAGCAAAATTATTGAGGGTACTATTCCTTCCAAAAAAGTATTTGAGAATGAACGTATTCTTGCATTTTACGACATCGAGCCGGCTGCACCGGTACATGTGTTGATCATTCCCAAGAAGTTCATTGCTTCAATGAATGATGTTACACCTGAGGATCTTCCGCTAATTGCTGAAATCCACAGTGTAGCCCAACAGATCGCCAAAGACCTTGGAATTGCTGAGTCTGGTTATCGTTTAATCAATAATTGCGGACCTGATAGTGGACAAGCTGTGCCTCATCTTCATTATCACCTGCTGGGTGGAGCCAAGCTGGGTGCGCTCACTGGAAACTCAGCTTCGCACGCATAGCATAATCATTTAATGTTGAAGAACTTGCCAGAAAAAAGAATAGCACGAAGGTTGACACGTTATTTCCGTTTGACCTATAATGGAGTTTGATAAACCGTGTTATGCTCTTGGACGGTATGGTCGGAGGGAGGGGAAACCTGTGTCTGAAACGAAAGTTCGCAAAAACGAGACAATTGATGCTGCACTTCGTCGCTTTAAACGTTCCATCGCAAAAGATGGTGTCTTGGCTGAGGTGAAGAAACGCAAACATTACGAAAAGCCGAGCGTTAAGAAAAAGCTGAAGTCTGAGGCTGCTCGTAAGAGAAAGTTTTAGGAGGATTACCCACGCATGAATCTTAGCGAGAGATTGAACGAAGATATGAAGCAAGCGATGAAGAGTAAGGACAAGTTCACGCTCTCCACGATTCGAATGGTTCGTTCTACAATAAAGTATCTTGAAATAGATCTGAAGAGAACATTGGACGACAACGAAGTGCTTGATATCCTTAGTCGTGAAATCAAACAGCGCAAAGATGCCCTCCAAGAATTTGAATCAGCGGGTCGCGACGAGCTTGCCGCGAGTACAAAAGCAGAAATCGAGATTATTATTAAATATCTTCCCGAGCAACTTTCCGAAGAAGAAATTAAAGTAATTGTACAGCAGACCATCCAGGAAACCGGTGCTTCTTCGAAGAGCGAAATGGGGAAGGTCATGAGCGCACTGATGCCTAAGGTCAAAGGTCGCGCTGATGGTAAACTCGTGAACCAGGCGGTTCTGCAATTTCTGCAATAATATAGCACTAGCACCCCTTGCAAAAGGGGTGCTTTTCTATGTTATGAAACGTAAATCCAATTTCAGCGTATTAAAGGTTATGAGTTCTGGGTCAAGCTAAAGAAGGGAGGTAAAATCATTGAGAAGATTACGGAAAATACTGTTAGCTAGCTTTCCTGTGGTCCTGCTGTTACTCCTCCTGACACCCTTTGCAACGAATGTAAGCGCTGACGGGACAGCCCCGAAAACACCGGGGGTTACGAACAGTGAGCTGAAAAAAGGTCCCGTGTTTATTATTCCGGTAGATCAAAAGATTGAACGGGGTTTGCAAAGCTTTTTGGAAAGAGGATTTGAAGAAGCCGCTAATTATGGAGCAGTCCTTATTCTACTAGAGGTCGATACACCTGGAGGGCTGGTGAAATCGGCAGAAGAGATTGGGACGATGGTAAGAGAGAGTGAAATACCAACAGCTGCTTATATTAAAGGTGATGCCGCTTCTGCAGGCAGTTACATAGCACTTAATGCAGGTGCAATAATCATGAAGCCGGGCAGTATGATCGGCTCCGCTTCCTTGGTAGACATGAATGGTCAAAAAGTCGATGATGCCAAAATGATATCCTACTGGAGATCTAAAATGATCGGCGCTGCTGCTCTGAATGATCGTGATCCAGACATTGCTGCTGGAATGGTGGATAGTAATTTGGTCGTGGATAAGCCAGAGCTTGGAGTGACTAAGACACAGGGAGAAATCATTGCCTTGTCTAGTGAAGAAGCTTTAAAAGCTGGTTACGCTGATCAAATTACAGATACCCCTGAAGAAGCAATTCAGTGGCTTGGATATACTACAGACGACATCTTTCGCATAGAGCATACCGGTGCGGAAAAAATGTCGCAATTTCTGACCAATCCGATTATTATGACGATTCTGCTGTTCATTGGGATTACAGGCGTTGTCATTGAACTGATTGTTCCAGGCTTTGGTGCGCCAGGAATTATCGGGACGTTGGCTTTTGTGTTATATTTCTTCGGCAACTATGTTGCAGGATTCGCCGGAGCGGAAACTTGGCTCTTGTTTATCATTGGGCTTGTCATGCTTGTGCTGGAGCTCTTTGTGCCTAGCTTCGGAATATTGGGGCTGCTAGGCTCTGTCAGCCTTGTAGCGGGTGTTGTACGAGCTGCTTACAGCTATAAGCATGCACTGCTCAGTCTAGGTATCTCTTTCGTAGCTGCGACTATAGTTGTAGTAATTGTTGCGGTCATTTTTAAAGAACGAGGGATATGGAACAGATTTATTTTGAAGGAAAGCCTTACTAAAGATCAGGGATTTGTGCCTGTAGAAGAGAAGCTTAGCTTATTAGGCACTACAGGAACCAGTATTACTCCACTTCGTCCCTCAGGAACGGCTATGATAGGCGGCGAACGTGTGGATGTTGTTACAGAAGGTAGTTTTATTAGTGCTAATGCACCGGTCTCTGTTATTAAAGTAGAGGGCGGACGGATTGTTGTGAAAGAAATCAAGGAATAAGGTAAACACTGGAACCAATAATAGTTCTACAATAAATTTACGGAGGTTATATAGTATGGGTGAAGCATCTTTGATTCCTATTCTGTTCATCGCGGTAGTGGTGATTATTGTATTGAGCGTGTTTTTAAGTTTCTTCCCGGTTATGCTCTGGATTTCAGCATTAGCATCGGGCGTTAGAATCAGTATTATTACGCTGGTGGCGATGAGACTGCGTCGTGTAACCCCAAGTCGTATCGTTAACCCAATGATTAAAGCGACTAAGGCAGGTCTTGGACTGAACATTAATCAACTGGAGAGTCACTATCTCGCAGGTGGTAACGTAGACCGTGTTGTTAATGCGCTTATTGCAGCACAACGTGCAGATATTCCTTTGGAATTTACTCGCGCAGCAGCCATTGATCTTGCAGGACGTGATGTGCTGCAGGCTGTGCAAATGAGCGTTAACCCTCGTGTAATTGAGACACCGGTTGTTGCGGCTGTTGCTAAGAACGGGATTGAAGTTAAGGTAAAAGCGCGCGTAACTGTTCGTGCCAATATCGACCGCCTCGTGGGTGGTGCGGGTGAAGAAACGATTATTGCCCGTGTTGGTGAAGGGATTGTAACGACAGTAGGTTCGAGTGATTCCCATAAAGATGTCCTTGAGAACCCGGATTTGATTTCGCGGACGGTATTGTCCAAAGGGCTTGACTCAGGTACTGCTTTTGAGATCCTCTCCATTGATATTGCGGATATCGATGTAGGCAAGAACATCGGTGCTTATCTACAAACCGAGCAAGCAGAAGCAGATAAACGCATTGCCCAAGCCAAAGCGGAAGAGCGCAGAGCGATGGCTGTCGCTCACGAGCAAGAGATGAAGGCGCGCGTAGTAGAGATGAAGGCGCTTGTTGTGGAAGCTGAATCTCAGGTGCCTATGGCAATGGCTGAGGCGCTCAGAAATGGCCAAATCGGCGTGATGGATTATATGAATATCAAAAACATCGAGGCAGATACCCAAATGCGGGGCTCTCTCGGCAAAATGAATGATCAGGACGATAATAACCGTCCTAACAATAATAAATAAAAGGGGATGTGAATCTCCATGAGCTGGATCTATATTATTGCGGTTATTATATTCGCGATCGTATCCAATGTGAATAAAGCAACTAAAAACAAGCCCAAAGGAGCTCCTCGCGGGGGAATGCCCACTTTTGGGGGCGGAGAGGATTCTCCGCTCCGCCGGGTAAAGCGCCCGGATATCGATGGAGGGCGCCAAGCGGAGTCTGGCAGTGGATTTCCTGCTCCTGTTAGCACCTCTTCCCGGCAGTCGAGGTCAGAGGATAACCGGGAGTATGATGCCTCTCCTGCCTTTCCAGAACCCGCGTATATACCAACTCCAGATTATTCTACTGGAGAAGGAATGTCTTTGGAGCATGCCGATGACGGAGTTGAATTACGCACACAAAGAATGCAAGAAGAGGTGCGGCGCCTTCAATCTGCTTTTGACGGGATAGCGGGTGCAGATACCAAAAGATCAAATAAGACTAAAAACACAAACTCACCCTCTGCGGCAGACCAGACACATGGAACAGGGAGTCGTGACGACCTGCGCAATGGTGTAGTCTGGGCAGAGATTCTGGGACCACCGCGTTCTCGTCAGCCGCATTCCACCCGAAGATAATATTTACGGATCATAGTAACAATAAAGCCTCGGTTTCCTATCTTTACGATAGGTTGACGGGGCTTTTTTTTGCTTTTTTCACACTTGAAGGGTCCTCCTTTGTTACTTCTTCTCATAAAAAAAAGCGTTGCCGCATAAGGTGTACAGAAGGCAGGAAGGGGGAACGTCTACTTATGACCCGTATTGGCCGCAGGCTGCGGGGATGGACAAACGGGGTACTGGATCTACCACAGGACTTATTACAGGAAATGCCCCGGATCACCCTGATCGGCAATAAGGAACTGCATATTGAGAATCATCGCGGCGTGCTGCATTTTTCCTCTGGTCAGCTTAAGCTCGCGTTAGCTAAAGGATCGCTTGAAATCACGGGCGAGGGACTTGTCATCCGAAATATTCTAGGCCAGGAATTGGCTGTAGAAGGCGTTATCGGGGAGATCAGATATAACGAAAGCGAGGAGAGATCATGAAGGAGCCACCTCTGTCATCACTGCGGGGGTTCGTTACACTGCATGTGACGGGACCTCAGGTGGAGCGATTTATTAATTTCATTTCTGAAGCAGGAATCATGATTTGGGATGTGAGGCCCGCTGAGGGCGGCGCTTCCCTTAAGCTGCTTCTGGATGATTTTTATGTCCTCCGGCCGATTTTAAAAAAGACAGGCTGTCGTATGCACGTTACCGGTAGAAGCGGACTTCCATTTCTTATGGCGCGGCTGTGGAAAAGGAAATTTTTTGGCATAGGTATTTTAATGTTTGGAATTACACTTTTTATGTTATCTACGATGGTATGGAGTATTAGAGTCGAAGGGAATGAAAAAATTGCTTCTGAGGATATATTGGCTGCCGCTCGCCAGGAGGGTGTGTATCCTTTTCAGTGGATATGGCGTCTGGAGGAGCCGGACAAGCTCTCTAAGGGGCTGCTGGCCCATTTACCGGGTGTTTCTTGGATAGGGCTGCAACGGACGGGGACGAGCATCAAAATTCAGGTTGTAGAGGCTAAACAGCCCGATATCAAACCTTTGCTTAGCCAACGGCATTTAATTAGCCGAACAGATGCGGTGGTAACAGAAATATATGCGGAGCAGGGCAGACCGGTAGTAGCGCGTAATTCGCGTGTGAAAAAAGGGGATATCCTGATTTCCGGTGCTCTTGGAGACGAAGAAAATGTAGAGTATGTGGTAGCCAAGGGTGAGGTTAAGGGGTTGGTTTGGCATGAGTACAATATCGAGGTTCCGCTTGAAACAACAAATAGCACCTACACTGGGGAGCGTAAGGATCGCACCTATCTCGTGTTGGGGAAATGGGCTATTCAGCTGTGGGGTTATGGCAAATCCTCCTTTGAGAATTCAAAGACGCTCACAGAGCATGATCCGCTATCTTGGCGCTCTATTGAGCTGCCGCTGGGCCTGATGACTGAGAAAGAAATGGAGATCAATGAAACAAAGGATACGATAACTCCAGAAGCTGGAGTAGCGAGGGGAATTGAGCGGGCGAAGAATGATATTTTAGCTCGATATGGTGTTGATAGCGTCATCAAAAGTCAAAAAGTTTTGCATGAGAAGAAAGAGAATGGTAAAGTTTATATGAAAGTGATCTTTGAAGTAGAAGAAAAAATTTCCGAAGAACTGCCAATAGTAAACAATTGAGGAGAATGAGGCTACTTGTCAGAACAGACTGCAAGCATTCGTATATCTTTGCAAAATGCGGGAGAAGCGCAATCGCTGTTTGGCCCGCAGGATGGATTCTTAAAAATCATCGAGAGTGAAATTCCCGCCATTATTGATTCGCGTGAAGCAGAGCTAACGATTCGTGGAGCTGAGCGGGAAGTAGACATGCTGGGGCAATTGTTTAATGTGCTACTGTCCCTCATTCGGAGCGGTTACATACTTACTGAACGTGATGTGCAGTACGCTGTGGAACTGGCGAAAGATTTTCGTGCTGATCAATTGCTCGATTTGTTCAAAGGAGAAATTACTACAACTTTTCGCGGAAAGCCTATCCGTGTCAAAACGGTCGGCCAGAAGCATTATGTGACAACGATCAAGAAGCGTGATATTGTATTCGGAATCGGTCCTGCAGGAACGGGGAAGACCTACTTGGCAGTGGTGCTTGCAGTTACGGCACTGAAAGAAGGTTCGGTTAAGCGTATTGTTCTTACGCGTCCCGCAGTAGAAGCAGGAGAGAGTCTAGGATTCCTTCCAGGGGATTTGCAAGAAAAGGTAGATCCATATCTGCGTCCGCTTTATGATGCATTATACGACGTTATGGGGCCCGATCAGGTGGCTAAGGCACTTGAACGGGGATTGATTGAGATTGCTCCGCTGGCTTATATGCGCGGACGTACATTGGATGATTCATTTATCATCTTGGATGAAGCGCAGAATACAACACCTGAGCAAATGAAAATGTTCCTGACTCGACTCGGCTTCGGGTCCAAAATGGTGATTACAGGTGACGTTACCCAGATTGACCTGCCCCGCGGCAAGAAATCCGGTTTGATTGAAGCCAAAGCGATTTTATCCGGCATAGAAGAACTTGGCTTTGTCTACTTCGCGGAACAGGATGTAGTACGGCATTCCCTGGTGCAGAAAATTATCGTTGCCTATGACCGCTCTGCCGAAAACCTCCAATAAAGGGGATTGTCTTCATGGCTTCAAAGCAACCATCTAAATTAAGCGGATTTGTATATACGAACAACGGATGGAAGTATAGCGCAGTGACACGCTATGCTCTTTTCCTGTTACTCGGACTAGTGTTCTACTTCAGCTTGTCGCCAGAATTGCTACCTAAGAAATATGATATTAAAGAGAATACTTACAGTGCAAAGGAAATAACGGCACCGAAACAAATTAAGGACACCAAAGCTACGTTAAAAGCAGCTGAGGAAGCGGCCGAAAGCGTATCTCCCAAGTACAAAATTATCCCGATGAGGGCAGACAACCTAGTGACCTCGCTGCTGGACCGGATAGATCGCCTCAATCAGGATGATCTGATCTCGCAAAGCGATAAGACGGGGATTTATCGTGATGAAATCCCGCAGAGAGCCAGCGATTTCATCTTGAATTTCGTAGCTTCCAATCGGGGCAGCGCTACATATTCAGATCACCTCTTGGATGAAATGCAATCTGTCATCAAAGAGCAGACCTATGTCATTCCGGAAGAGACTTACATTAAGATTCCGCGCCTGACCTCTCAGGACATTATCGAGATGAAGCCTGTCGCCCGAGATATTGTAACTAGGCTGATGAATGATCAGATTACAGATGCGCAGACCGCTCGCGCCAAGGTAGCGGAACAGGTCAGTATTAGTTCTCTAAGCCAGCGTACAGCGCGTGAGGTTGTTCAGGAGCTTGTGCGTCTTGTGATCACAAGTAACAAGTTCTACGATGAGGATGCTACCAAGGAAGCGAAGGTACAAGCCCGGGAGAACACACCTGATGTATTCATTGAGCAAGGGGACACGCTTGTTGCTAAGGGGCAGCTAATTACTCCAGAGCTCTACACTCTTTTGGATGAGAATGGACTACTAAGCAATGAGGTGAATTACTGGCCACAGTTAGGCCTATTGATTCTCTCTGCGATGCTCTCCGTCGGTTTGCTTGCGTTCATTCGTTATTCAGGCGGCACCTCAGGCTTTAAGTACAACAATTCTCAGCTATTGATGCTGGTGCTTGTATTTGTTATAACTATTATCTCTATGCGGCTGGCCGCTGTTTTGCAGACCGATGTCCGATCTTATATCGGATTCCTGGCACCGGTGGCGATTGGCGCAATGTTAATTGCAATGCTTCTGGACATGCCTTTGGCCTATTTTTGCTCCATTCTATTCAGTGTACTGGCGAGTGTTATTTTGAATGTGCAGCAGAACTCAATCTTTGATTTTAACTTTGGTTTCTTTGCCATCGTGGTTTCGTACGTGGCTATCTTTGCGACTCACCGTGCGGGTCAACGCTCCACGCTCCTTAAAGGCGGGATTATGGTATCGCTTTTTGGCTGTCTGACAGTCTTTATGCAGATACTGTTAGGTGGAGGAGCATGGAAAGAGGTAGGTACCTTGTATTCGGTTGGTTTTGCTTTTGCAGGGGGACTATTGACGGCTGTACTTGTGATTGGGCTAATGCCTTTTTTCGAGGCAACCTTTGGTATTCTATCGGCATTGAAGCTGGTAGAATTGTCTAATCCAAACCACCCGCTGCTGCGCAAACTGCTTACCGAAACGCCGGGAACCTATCACCATAGTGTAATGGTAGGTAACCTGTCAGAAGCTGCCGCGGAAGCGATTGGAGCAGATGGCTTATTATGCCGGGTTGGATCGTATTATCATGATATTGGTAAAACAAAACGTCCGTTTTATTTTATCGAGAATCAAAATAATATGGAAAATCCACATGACTCTATTGAACCGAAACTTAGTAAATCTATCATCGTTGCCCACGCCCGTGACGGGGTGGAAATGCAACGAGAATATAAGCTGCCAAAACCAATCCGTGATATTGCGGAGCAGCATCATGGAACAACGTTCCTGCATTATTTTTACCATAAGGCACTGAAGCTGGCGGAAGAAAAAGGTGTCGATCCTGATTTTACCGAGGAAGATTTCCGTTATCCTGGACCGAAAGCCCAGTCGAAGGAAGCGGCCGTTGTGGGAATTGCCGACAGTGTCGAGGCTGCAGTGAGATCATTGCGTAAGCCAACTGTTCTGCAGGTGGAAACGATGATTGAGAAGATTATTAAAAGTCGACTGGATGATCATCAGTTTGACGAATGTGATTTGACGATTAAAGAATTGGATATTATTGCACGGACTCTGAAGGAGACGGTTATGGGAATTTTCCACTCACGGATCGAATATCCAGAAGATGTGCGTAAGCCGAAAAAAGAGGAAGGGGCACCTAACCCATGAGTTTGGAGATCGTTTGGGATAACGAGCAGGAAGAATACGAGATAAAGGACGATCTCATTACGCTGCTGGAGAGCATTTTGCAAAAAGCAGGTGAAGCGGAAGGGATCGATCGGGGCGAGGTAGCTCTTACTTTTGTCGATAACGTTCGTATACATGAGTTGAATATGGAGTATCGGGGAATTGACCGTCCGACGGACGTGCTTTCTTTTGCTATGAATGAAAGCGGAGAGGACGAGCTGGACATTATATACGAGGTAGAGGAAGGCGAGGCGCTGGAAGATGTTCCAGACGTACTTGGGGATATAATCATTTCCGTAACTCGTGCGCAGGAGCAGGCGCTGGAATATGGCCATTCACTGGAACGAGAGCTTGGTTTTCTTTTCGTTCACGGATTTCTGCATTTGTTAGGATATGATCATCAGGATGAAGCTTCAGAAGCAGAGATGATGTCCAAGCAAGAAAAAGTACTATCTCAGGTTGGGTTGACGCGCTAATGGTGAAGAACACGGCGGTAGGGCACAAGAAGTTCTGGCACTCTTTTCGGTTTGCATCGCAAGGCTTAGTGTCGGCATTCAAATCCGAGCTTAACATGAAGGTGCATTGCTGTTTAGCGGTGGTTGTGCTAATAGCCGCTGCCGTGTTCAGACTTCCGCTGGCCAGTTGGATGTTGCTGCTGTTCTCGATCACGCTTGTCCTAACTGCCGAATTGCTCAATACGGCGATTGAAGCGACGGTTGATCTGATCTCGCCAGAGATTCATCCACTGGCTAAGAGAGCAAAAGATACCGCCGCAGGAGCTGTGCTTCTCACGGCGGTGTTTGCTGTCTTAGTCGGGATCTATGTTTTTTATCACCCTGTGATGGACTGGATTAGCGGACTTATGTCATAATCAGGATACAAAATCAATTCAGGGGAGAGGCGGACCCGCGTTTTGCGATTCCGTCTCTTTCGTTACTGAATAATTTGAAGTGAGTTATGTACCCGAATATATCTCATGAAGTACACTGATAAAATTTAGCGCACGCTGAGAAAATAACGATAAACGAAACTAATTAGATGTTTACGAAGTGAGTTTTGTGCGAAGAAAAATCAATGAAGTCAATACTCAACAAACTTTAGGAGGACAAAATATGGATTCTACTCTTCTTATGCAAGAGGCGATTAAAGCACGAGCAAAAGCTTACATTCCATATTCCCGATTCGGAGTGGGAGCTGCCCTTCTTGATCAGGATGGTCATATTCACCACGGCTGTAATGTGGAAAATGCTGCTTTTGGACCAACCAACTGTGCGGAACGGACAGCACTATTCCGTGCGATTGCGGATGGACACGCTGTTGGTTCTTTTAAAGCAATTGCCGTAGTAGCTGACTCTGACGGCCCCGTTTCACCTTGCGGTGTGTGCCGGCAAGTAATGATTGAGTTGTGTTCGCCGGATATGAAGGTTATTCTTGGGAACATGAAGGGTGATATCGTTGAGACTACGGTGGGAGAATTGCTTCCAGGCGCTTTTGGTCCCGTAGATCTGAAGCAAGGACAAGCTCCAGAATAAAATGAGGATTTGATTTAATGCCTGTGCCTGTTTAAGGGCAAATCAGGCATAGTTAGACGAAGGTTGCTACTTTAATTGCACAATGTACAGTTAAATTGCTACTCTTTCGCGACAAAAATGAATTTAGTTGCAGATAGTACAATTAAATTTATGATAAAGCCCATATTTGGCTCTTAAGACAGGATTTAATTGCACAAAATACAACTAAAACACCAAAAACATAAACTCAACTAAAATTAGTTGTACAAAGTACAATTAAAAGTGTTCTAGTTCTACCAAGTTAGGCTAAACTGGTGCAAACTATGTGTTTTTAGAGTAACATTACGAGGTAAGCGCCACGGCAAAAGCCGCCAGCGATACTTTGCACATCGTAACTTGAACCCTGACTGTAAGCTGCATCTCAGTAATCTTTATTCATGGTGAGGGCAATGCGAACCGTGTGAATAAGCGACAGTGAAGCGTGTCCCCGATAGGGGAGGAAAGCGCTCATGCACCATAGTCCCTCTAATCCAGCCTAACGTTGCAGTTACGCCCATTTCCGGGTGTCCAGAGGGCCGGGGCCCTTGGGGTCCCCCTTGGCTAAGGGGGATTTAGGGGGATCGAAAAAGATCTTAAAAGATTTTCAAACGCAAATTTAGAAGGTAAGTATGGAAGGAAGATAATATGAAATTCAAATCAGGCTTTGTCGCAATTATCGGCAGACCAAACGTAGGTAAATCAACACTCATGAACCAGGTCATTGGCCAGAAGATTGCCATTATGTCGGATAAGCCACAGACAACCAGAAACAAAATCCATGGTGTTTACACAACAAACACTTCACAAATCGTATTCCTGGATACACCGGGGATTCATAAAAGACAGTCCAAGCTAGGCGACTACATGAACCAGACTGCAATGAGTACACTGGGTGAAGTAGAAGCTGTGTTATTCCTTGTGGATGCGTCAGAGGGCTTGGGCGGTGGAGACCGTTACATTGCCGAGCAATTAAATGGTCTGAAGACACCGGTGATTCTGGTGCTCAACAAGATCGATAAAATAGAGCCGGAAGCTCTGCTCCCGCTTATGGCTCAATATAACAAGCTGCATGATTTTGCCGAAATTATTCCGATTTCTGCGAAGATGGGCAGCAATGTTAACACGCTGTTAGAGCAGGTTGCCAAGTACTTGCCGGAAGGCCCTCAGTATTATCCGGAAGATCAAATCACGGATCACCCCGAGCAATTTGTCTGCGCGGAATTAATCCGGGAGAAAATTCTGCATTTGACTCGTGAAGAAGTGCCGCACTCTATTGCTGTAGCCATCGAAGATATGAAGGTTGAGCCTAATGGAGTGGTGCATGTTTCAGCTGTTATTTTTGTTGAGCGTGATTCGCAAAAGGGAATTATTATCGGCAAGCAAGGGGCAATGCTGAAAGAGGTCGGCAGACGGGCTCGGACAGATATTGAGAACCTGCTGGGTTCGAAGATTTTTCTGGAGCTATGGGTAAAAGTGAAAAAAGATTGGCGCAATCAGGACCGCGTTCTGCGGGATTTGGGCTTCCATAAAGACCTTTAAGTTAATTCCGTTATTCCTCGTTTGGTAGGAATTGCAAGGATAGAACCTGCTCCATCGCACCATCCTAATTCTTGATAAGAGACATCGTCTTTCCCAAGAAAGGATGAATACGAATGCGAAACTTTTCGTGGAAGTATTTTGCAATGACAGGAGACGTCGATGCTTACCTGCTGTATAAGGAAGCTGGCCATCCGCTTGAAGATAGTGGATTACAGCTAGTGGAGGAAGAGAAGGCCTGTGATGAAGAAGCGCAATAAGGACTGGTTGCTTGCCGAATGGTTGGGGGAAGAGGCATGCTACACAGGGTGGAAGGGATCGTCATCCGCAGCATGGACTACGGCGAGGGGAACGCAATTATTACGCTTTGCACCGAGAACGCGGGAAAAGTAGGGGTTCTGGTGCGTGGCGCAAAGAAGGTCAAAAGCCGCCATGCTGCATTGATCCAACTGTTCACCGTTGGGGAATTTGTTTTTTTTAGAAATAATGGAGGACTTGGGACACTGAATTCTGGCGAAATTACGAAGTCGCACCATCCGCTGCGTGAGGATTTGATCAAAGCTGCTTATGCGTCTTATGCGTGTGAACTGCTTGATCGTGTTCTGCATGATGAGGAAACGGGAAGCTTTTGGTTTCGCCAGCTTACGGCCTGTCTTAATGCACTTGAAGAGGACAAGGAACCCGGCGTTATCATAAATGTCTTTGAAATGAAAATCTTACAGGCAGCCGGTTATGGTCCTGAATTCGATTCTTGTGTAATTTGTGGTGCCGAGAAGCCGGATGATCAACTGCTGGTCAGCCCTCGCCTTGGTGGAGCACTGTGCCGCAGTTGTAAACATAATGACCCTCCAGCCATGGAGGTCTCTGCTCGTGCGTTGAAGCTGCTGCGATTATTCGCCAGACTTGACCTGACTAGACTAGGCAATGTGGATGTAAAGGAAAGCAGCCGGGATGAGCTGAAAAAAATTATGCGGGCCTTTATGGATGTGCAACTCGGATTAAAGCTGAAGTCACAAAGTTTCCTAGACCAGCTCGACAAGTACAAGATTTGACGAAAGCTGATTTTTCCGTTACTATAGGATCAGTTTATTATATGATCGTCGTTATGCTCCAAATGGGGAGAGGCGTGCATTGATCGGGAAAGTAGTGGACTGTATTGTCGTTATTCAGCGAGCTGGGGGCAGTGGAAGCCTAGCGGGACAACGTTCATGAACATGGCACCCGGGAGTACGAATGCGGCGAATGAAAGTGGATTTCGTTCTTGTCTTGGCAGCAAACTTGCTCATACAAGGTATGAAATCAAGTAGGGTGGAACCGCGGGAGAATAAGTTAAGCTCTCGTCCCTATGTCTGTTAATCAGGCATGGGGGCGGGGGCTTTTTGTTGCTGTCAGGAGCTAAAAGTGCCGCCTCCATGGTAGAAAGTTTTAGGCAAGCTGTTGTAAAAAACTTGTAAAGCGAAGGAGACGGTATTATGAACTTCCAGCAGATGATTTTGACACTGCAGCAGTTCTGGGCTGAACAGAACTGTATCATCGTACAGCCTTATGACACAGAAAAAGGCGCCGGCACGATGAACCCTATGACTTTTTTACGCTCGCTAGGTCCTGAGCCTTGGAGAGTGGCTTACGTAGAGCCTTCACGTCGTCCCTCCGATGGTCGTTATGGAGAGAACCCGAACCGTCTGTATCAGCATCACCAATTCCAAGTAATCATCAAACCCTCACCAGATAACATTCAAGAGATCTATTTGGATAGCTTGAAAGCACTCGGTATTGATCCGCTCTTGCATGACATCCGTTTTGTAGAGGATAACTGGGAGAATCCGTCACTGGGCTGTGCGGGTCTGGGATGGGAAGTATGGCTGGACGGTATGGAGATCACTCAATTTACTTACTTCCAGCAGGTAGGTGGCATCGAAGCTAACCCTGTTGCTGTAGAAATCACTTACGGTATGGAGCGCTTAGCCTCTTACATTCAGGATAAAGAAAATGTGTTTGATCTTGAATGGGTAAGCGGTATGACTTATGGTGATGTTTTTCATCAGCCGGAGTTCGAGCATTCTACCTACACTTTTGAAGTATCGGATGTAAAAATGTTATTCTCGCTGTTCAACATGTATGAAGAGGAAGCACGTAGAGCGATGGAGAAACATCTTGTGTTTCCAGCCTACGATTATGTGTTGAAATGCTCACATAGCTTTAATCTACTCGATGCGCGTGGGGCAATTAGTGTAACTGAACGGACTGGATTTATTACCCGAGTGCGTAATCTTGCCCGCTCCGTAGCGGCAACATATCTTGAGGAACGCGAGAAGCTTGGCTTCCCGCTGCTGAAGAAAGAAGGTGCTGACCGTGTCTAAAGATATCCTGTTTGAGATCGGTCTGGAGGAAATTCCTGCACGTTTTATCCGTGCTGCGATGGAACAGCTGCAAGATAGAATGTCCAAGTGGTTGGATTCTGCACGTATAAACCATGCTGGAGTTACTGCATATGCTACGCCACGTCGTCTCGCTGTATTTGTTAAGGACGCGGCTGAGAAGCAAGAGGATATTAGCGAAGAGGTCAAAGGACCTTCACGCAAAATCGCGCTGGATGCTAACGGCGACTGGAGTAAAGCTGCGCTAGGGTTTGCCCGCAGTCAAGGTGTATCTCCAGAGCAATTTACATTTAAAGAGCTAGCTGGCGTGGAATATATTTATGCCACAAAAAATAGTGCGGGTGTAGAGACTGCTTCTTTGCTCACAGAAGGACTTCTGGGTATTGTAAATGCAATGACTTTCCCGAAGAACATGCGCTGGGGAGCTTACGATTTTAAATTCGTTCGTCCGATTCGCTGGATGGTTGCTCTTTTTGGTAAAGAGATCATTGATTTGGAAATTACGGATGTAAAAGCGGGTAATGTGAGCCGTGGACATCGTTTTCTGGGTACAGAGACTGTAATCTCGGAGCCTGCGCAATATGTGGAGAGCATGCGTGCGCAGCATGTACTTGTGGATGTGAAGGAACGGGAAACGCTTATCCTGGATCAAATCAACAAATTGGCTAAAGAGAAAAGCTGGACGATTGCAATTAAAGAAGATCTTTTGGAAGAAGTACTGTTCTTGGTAGAAACACCAACCGTGCTCTTTGGAACCTTTGATCCATCTTTCTTAGAGATTCCTCAGGATGTGCTGATTACCTCGATGCGTGAGCATCAGCGTTATTTCCCTGTTTTTGATGCAACTGGCAAGCTACTGCCATTCTTTGTAACTGTACGTAACGGGAATGCAGAATCCTTGGATGTTATCGCTAAGGGAAATGAAAAAGTGCTTCGTGCTCGTCTATCAGATGCCAAATTCTTCTATCAAGAAGATCAAAAGATGAAGATTGACGATGCGTTAGCCAAGCTTGAGAACATTGTTTACCATGAAGATTTGGGCAGCGTAGGGGATAAGGTGCGCCGTATTCGCCAAATCTCTGATCGTCTGGCTGTGAAGCTTGGACTGTCAGCTTCTGCTGTGTCCGAAGTAAGTCGCACTGCGGATATTTGTAAATTCGACCTTGTAACACAAATGGTTTATGAATTTCCTGAGCTGCAAGGAACAATGGGTGAAGATTATGCACGTAAAGCAGGCGAGCCTGAAACTGTGGCAAAAGCGATCTTCGAGCATTATCAGCCACGATTTGCAGGAGATGCTGTACCTTCAACAGAAGCAGGTTCAGTTGTCAGCATAGCGGACAAAATCGATACGATTGTTGGCTGCTTCTCCATCGGCATCATTCCGACAGGATCTCAGGATCCATATGCCCTGCGCCGTCAGGCTGCAGGTATTGTCCAAATTGTGCTTGAGCATAAATTGCCAATTACGCTGCGCGAAATTTTTGAAGCGGCGATTGAAATTCATGAAAATTCAGGAAATACGAAACATTCTGGAGATGAACTACGTATAAACCTGTACGAGTTCTTTGGTCTGCGTGTAAAACGTCTTTTATCTGACAATGTACGCTATGATGTTGTGGACGCTGTTACAGCGGCTGGTTTTGACGACGTGGTAGATGTTGTGGGCAGAAGCCGTGCTCTTATGGCTGCTGTGTCCGACCAAGCAGATTTCAAGATTACCGTAGATTCGCTTACTCGTGTCAGTAATTTGGCAAGTAAAGCAACCAGTGAAGTGATTGATCCTGCTTTACTTAAAGAAGATGCTGAATTGCAGCTTTTTAATACATGGCAGGAGCTTCACGCACCTTACCTTGAAGCTATGGCGGCAAAAAATGCCGAAGAAGCACTTCGGATTCTTTCGGGTCTAAAAGACGCCGTTACAACATTTTTTGATTCCGTTATGGTTATGGCGGAGGACGAGCAAGTGCGTGCTAACCGTTTGGCTCTGCTTGCTGGTATTGATGCTGACTCCAAGTCGTTCGCTGATTTTGCGAAGCTTGTCTGGTAATTTTAATCAAGAAAATTTGAATCTTATGGTATAGAATGTTGGTTTGGGGTATAAATATACGGAACGGTGCCAATGCGTCATTTGACATCCGTTCCGTATTTATGCTTAGAAAGAAGGATTTCTTGCGGAGAGGGCGTATATATATTACACGGGAAATTGGTGATGATCATGGAGAAGTCCCAGTCTAGAACGATAGTGGTGGATGGGGATGCTTGTCCGGTCAAAAAAGAGATCGCTGAGGTAGGTCGCACCTTTGGTGTTCCGGTACTTATGGTATCTTCTTATGACCATGCACTGAAAGCTGAAGAGGGTGTAACGGTTGTGCAGGTGGATCGAGGAGATCAGAGTGCCGATCTATATATTGCCAATCATATTACTGCTGGAGATGTGGTATTGACTCAAGATTATGGTCTTGCGGCACTTGCATTAGGTAAAAGGTGCAGTGTGCTTTCATTTCGTGGTCAGGAATACGACAATTTCAAGATGGATTTTATGTTGGAGGGTAGACATGCCAGGGCTGTGGAACGAAGACGGGGACATTATTCCAAGGGTCCAAAACCCATAACGGCAGAAGAAAAAACTTATTTTCAACATAAACTGACAAAACTTTTAATACTTTTGCAGGAGAATGTGGAGCAATAGCGAATTATATTTATTTGTTAAGAGATGAAGGTGGTTGAAGTGGCTAGCGGACACGGCAATATTCCGGAAGAGGTTATCGAAAGCGTGCTTGCGCGTCATGATATAGTCGATACAGTCGGTAAGGTTGTTCATTTGTCCAAGCAGGGGAAATATTTATGGGGCCTCTGCCCGTTCCATTCGGAGAAAACCCCTTCCTTTACTGTTACCCCCGACCGGGGAGTATTTCATTGCTTTGGCTGCGGTATGGGTGGAAATGCCATCAAATTTAGGATGGAAATCGAAGGATTAACCTTCCCCGAAGCTGTCAGAATAATGGCTGAAGAAAGTGATATTCCCGTTCCAGAAGGTAAGGGAGGTATGATGTCTCCTCCTGATCCGGAACGCGACCGGTTGATTCAAGCTTATGAATGGTCGGCAAAGTTCTATCATTACTTGCTGAAGAACACGGAACACGGCAAAGCCGCTATGGACTATTTAAGAGGCCGGAACTTCAGTGATAAAATGATTGATCAGTTTCAGATCGGATATGCTCCGGACCGCTGGGATACTTTGCTGCAGTTTTTGGAGAAACGAAATTTTGATCTTGCGGAAATGGAGAAAGGCGGACTTCTGTCAGCCCGCGGTGAGGGCAAAGGCTATTTGGATCGTTTCCGTGGCCGGATTATCTTTCCGATTGCCAACCGTACAGGCAAGGTAATCGCATTCGCCGGAAGAATACTTGGAGAGGGTCAACCTAAGTATTTAAATTCTCCGGAGAGTAGGTTGTTTAACAAAAGCCGGATATTGTACAATTTGCACCAGTCCAAAGCATCCATTCGCAAAACTCGACAAATCGTCCTGTTTGAAGGATACGGAGATGTCATCTCATCCTGGGAAGCGGGTGTGCATAACGGCGTAGCAACGATGGGAACGTCCTTGACGGAGGGTCATGTGGCACTGATGAAAAGCCTGGCTGATGAAATTATACTGTCTTACGACGGTGACCGGGCGGGACAAGCAGCAGCCATGAAGGCCATTCCGATGCTTGAAGGCAGCGGCCTGCGTGTAAAGATCGCCTTACTGCCAAGCGGGGTGGATCCGGATGAATTTATCTCCAAGCATGGAGGAGAAAGATTTAAAGATCAGGTTATTGAATCAGCAGTTTCATCCATAAAATTTAAGCTTATATATCTAAAAAAAAACCATATACTCCTAGAGGAAGATGGCAAAATCGCCTATGTCAAGGAAGCCTTAGAAGTTATTGCTTCACTGCATTCCTCAACAGAGCGAGAGGTTTATCTGAAGGAAATCGCTGCTGAACTCGAACTTTCCTATGATAGTTTGAAGCAGGATTGTAATTTACTTAGGGCATCGATGCAAAAAAACATCCCTGAAGGGGATAATAACGACAAAAGGTGGAATAATGGTAGGCATAAAAAAGGGCAGGTGCAGACACCGACCTTACTACCCGCTTATCATGTCGCGGAACGGCGTCTATTGTCCTTTATGATTCAGGACCCGGAAGCCGCCACGTATGTAGGCGAACGCCTCGGAGAAGATTTCAACATCGTTGATCATGCGGCAATTGCTGCTTATCTATATGCCTATTACGCGCAAGGCAAACCACCCGGCATTAGTCGGTTTCTATCATCACTTCAGGATGATCGTCTGGAGAAAACTGCGACATCAATATCCATGATGGATACCCCTCCGGACTGGAATATGCAGGTTCTAGATGATTGTATTCGTGAAGTGCGGAAATACCCACTGCAACGCAAAATGGAACAGAAGCGTGAAGAGATGATTCAGGCTGAAAAGTCAGGTGACTTTTTGCGTGCGGCACAAATAGCAAGTGAGATTATAGCCCTAGAGAGACAATGACATGTTGACAGGATGTACCTAGGGAGGAGGGAGTCGAATTATGGCGAACGATCAGCATACTGAATTGGAAGCAGAATTTACTTTGGATCAGGTTAAGGATCAGCTCATTGAGCAAGGTAAGAAAAGATCATCATTAAATTACAAAGATATTATGGAGAAATTATCGCCGTTTGATCAAGACCCCGAGCAAATGGAGGAGTTCTACGAGCAACTCAGTGATTTGGGAATTGAGGTTGTAAACGAGAACGATGAAGAGGTTAACAGCCTCCGACCAAGTGAGGATAATGAGGATAAAGACAGCGATGATTTCAGCTTTGATGACGATCTGTCGCTGCCACCAGGGATCAAGATTAATGACCCTGTCCGTATGTATCTAAAAGAAATCGGACGCGTTCCTTTGTTGTCGGCTGACGATGAAGTTGAGCTTGCTATGCGGATTAAGAATGGCGATGAAGAAGCTAAACGCCGTCTTGCAGAAGCGAACCTGCGTCTCGTAGTAAGTATCGCGAAACGTTATGTCGGACGCGGTATGCTGTTCCTGGATCTGATTCAGGAAGGTAATATGGGTCTGATCAAAGCAGTAGAGAAATTTGACCATAACAAGGGATTCAAATTTAGTACGTATGCGACTTGGTGGATTCGCCAGGCCATCACTCGTGCGATTGCGGATCAGGCGCGTACCATTCGTATTCCTGTACACATGGTGGAAACGATCAACAAGCTGATTCGGGTTTCTCGCCAATTGCTGCAAGAACTGGGACGCGAACCTTCCCCAGAGGAAATTGCGGCTGAGATGGAACTGACGGTGGAGAAAGTTAGAGAGATCATGAAGATTGCCCAAGAACCTGTATCCTTGGAAACACCAATTGGTGAAGAAGATGACTCTCATCTAGGAGACTTCATTGAGGATCAGGAAGCATTGGCTCCTGCGGATGCAGCGGCTTATGAACTCCTGAAGGAACAACTGGAGGATGTGCTGGACACGCTCACGGAGCGTGAAGAGAATGTACTTCGTCTGCGTTTTGGCCTTGATGATGGACGGACAAGAACGCTTGAAGAAGTCGGCAAGGTGTTTGGTGTTACCCGGGAACGGATCCGCCAGATCGAAGCCAAGGCATTGCGCAAACTTCGTCACCCTAGCCGCAGTAAACGGCTTAAGGATTTCCTTGAATAGTATTTCATGAACTGGACCTTCTGCTGCTCAGTGGCAGGAGGTTCTTTTATTTGAATTTACGCTGGTAAAAAATGTGTTGACCTTGTGTATCTGGAAAGAAGGATGAGCCAGTGAATTTGGAAAAACGCGACATCATTATAAAAGAGATTCAGTATTGGAGAAAAAGCCGGTTGCTGCCAGAGCAGTATTGCGATTTCTTAACCAATCTGTATGACGATGAGGATGCGAATAAGGATAACAATCCAATTTCGCTGAGAAATTTACAGCAAGGAAGCATCAAAATTTGGCTGTTTTCTTTTGGAATTATTTCCTTGATTTTCTTGATTAGTCTTTATTTTAGCGTTTTTCCCTGGCCTTTGCAACTTGCAACCGCACTATCTGTATTAATTATTTGTTATGGATACTCCGCCGTTTATAAGGACCGGAACAATGTTATCAGTTTTATCCTAGCGGGGCTGGGCAGTGTTTTAACGCTTGGTTTTGGGCTATGGCTGATTGATTTGCATGATCTGGATCCTCAGCTCTGGAGGCCTATTCTAATTGGGTGCTGCGGCTTGTTATGGTGTATTTTGGGATTTTTACTCCGGATAGGTTTGTTGCAGTACTGTGGTTTTGCTTTTTGGGCATTACTGTATGCAGGGTTCTTCGGTGGAAGAAGCCCGGAGGCCTCTATATTTGAACTGGAGTTCCTATGGCTGCCATTGTGTGTGCTGATGGTATGGTTAAGCTGGCTTTTGCATCATAAGGTAAGAGGTGTTGCCAGTGTTTATTTTGCAGTGGGAGTATCGCTTTGGATCATGCCAGAGCTTGACGCTCTTTTATTAAGACAGGATTATCCGCAGTGGATTTCATTGATGCTGATCCTAAAGATTGCAGCAGGGTTAGCTTTGTTGTTTGGGTTTCGAAAAAAATGGATAACGTGGGTGGCAACATGAACAATGTGAAATTATCAGATCGGCTTCAGCAATTGCTGGAGCAAATTCCGCAAGGAAGCAGATTAGCAGATATCGGTTCCGATCATGCCTTGCTTCCTGTGGCCGCTGTCGAAAGCGGTAAGGCTGTGTTTGCAATTGCAGGTGAAGTAAACCCGGGTCCCTTTGATGCTGCTTGTAAGGGCGTTGCAGAGGCTGGACTAGGGAAGGTGATCTCGGTGCGCCGTGGAGATGGCCTTGAGGTTCTGGAACCTGGTGAAGTCAATTGTATCACGATTGCTGGCATGGGAGGCGCATTAATTGCCGCGATTCTGGACCGGGGTCAAAGCCAGGGGAAGCTAAAAGAGGTTACAACCCTTTTGCTTCAGCCGAATGTAGGCGAGGATATTTTGCGCCGCTGGTTATTAAATAATAAATGGGTACTCGTAGCTGAGAGAATTTTGGAAGAAGACGGGAAGCTATATGAAGTATTGACGGCTGTACCAGAAAATACGGAAGCTGGAATTACAAATGAAAGTGTATATCGTGAATTAACCTTGGGGGATTCCGCTAAAGTCCTTGGGCAAGAGGCCTTGCTTCAAATGGGACCATGGCTGCTTCAAGCGCCAAATACTGTGTTTTTTGCTAAGTGGCAGGGTGAGATTCAGAAATTGGAAGGCATTTTAACATCGTTGTCACGTTCAGAACTCGAATCTGCTGAGCATAAACGGAAACAGATTCAAGGTCAGATCAGGGAAATTACGGAGGTGCTACAATGTTTGCCAAGGGACAAACAGTAATTCAGTATATGGAGCAACTGGCTCCTAAGCATTTAGCTGAGGATTGGGACAAAATTGGCCTTCAACTGGGCACGCTGCAAAAAGAAATCACTAATGTATTAGTTGCTTTAGATGTGAATGATGAGGTAGTTGAAGAAGCGATTCGTCTAGGCTGCAATTTGATTATTGCGCATCATGCGATTATTTTCCGTCCATTGCAAGGAATCCAGACAGACACACCGGCGGGCAAAATGTATGAAAAATTAATTAAGAATGACATTGCGGTGTACATCAGCCACACGAATCTGGATGTCACCGAAGGTGGAATGAATGATTGGATGGCTGAAGCTCTTGGCATAGAAAACGGAGTACCCATCAAAGACATTCACTCCGAGCAATTATCAAAGCTGGTAGTATTTGTGCCGAAGGATCATCATCAGAAGGTTCTGGATGCTATTCTGAATGCTGGAGCAGGGGCAATTGGCAACTATAGTCATTGCAGCTTCAATATCGAGGGATACGGTACTTTTATTCCAGGAGAAGGCACGGATCCTTATATCGGGGAAAAAGGTAAGATGGAACGTGCCGAGGAAATTCGTATTGAGACGATCGTCCCGCACTCCATCCGCAATAAAGTGGTGCAGGCTATGCTTAAGGCCCATCCTTATGAAGAGGTTGCCTATGATTTGTACTCAATGGATCTTAAAGGCCGCAGCTTAGGACTTGGGCGGGTAGGAAAGCTCAAAGAGCCTACAACCCTTGGACAATTCGTGGAGACGGTAAAAAAAGGCCTGAAGGTAGACCATGTACGGGTTGTTGGTGATTTGGACCGTCCGATTCGTAAAGCTGCCGTTCTCGGCGGCTCGGGTGGAAAGTATTATAACAGTGCTATTTTCCGCGGTGCGGATGTCCTGGTTACTGGGGATCTGGATTATCATACAGTTCAGGATGCTGCGCTCGCCGGAATCACTCTGATTGATCCGGGACATAATGCGGAGAAGATCATGAAAGAGAAAGTAGCAGAGTGGATGGCTGGAAAATTGGCCGAGCATAAGTATGATACAGCTGTGCATGCTTCGCAGGTGAATACGGAGCCATTTAAGTTCCTATAAAATTGCCATTTAATAATGCTTGTGCCAGACATGTGATGTCTGTATAATATATAATGTTGTTCGGAAAGTTTGACAGACAATCGCCGGTGACGTGAAGACGTCACGGGAGGAAAGTCCGGGCTCCATAAGGCAGGATGCTGGATAACGTCCAGTCGGCGCGAGCTGAAGGATAGTGCCACAGAAATGGACCGCCGATGGCCGCCTTAGGGCGGCACAGGCAAGGATGGAACCGAGGTGTAAGAGACCCCGAGGAACGCTGGTGACTTCGTTCCTGGTAAACCCCATCTGGAGCAAGACCTAATGAGACGCAGCTGAATAAGCAGCCTTAGCCTGAGGCGCGTCTAGGTTGGTCGCTGGAGCTGTGCAGTAATGTATGGCCTAGATAGATGATTGTCGCTTATGGTGGGAGGGTAGTTCCCGATCGAACCACGACGAGCACAGAACCCGGCTTACGGCAAACTTTCCTAACTGCAACGTTATAATAACAACACCATACAAACGGCGACGTATCCCGGTAACCCGGCTTACGCCGCCTTTTTTGTTGCAAACAAATGCGGATACGGCAAATATATATAAAGCGGTGAATGCGATAACATGCAGGGATTTGGAACGTGATATGCAGAAATTAGACTTTTTAGAAGAATTGCTAGCGGCTGATGGGCTGATGAGCAGATGGCTGGTGGTTGATGAATAGATGGCTGGTGGTTGATGAATAGATGGCTGGTGGTTGATGAATAGATGGTTGATGGTTTGATGAGCTGATATGCTAACGGACCGAGATGCAGCTATTTGTGTATTTTATGCCTTTTTGGAGGAGTTTCGGACTGGAGAGCCGTTATTCGGCATAAATAGGGTGGATATCGGGCGTTTTGGATCGAATAGTGACTATGGGGTCCGATAGCAAACCAAATGAGCGGAATTGATGCAAATAAGAGCGCTGGGGTCCGATAAAAACCTCCAGAACTCCAGAACTCCAGAACTCCTGAACTCCATGGTTACTTTGACGCCAGAATTAGACTAGTAGCTAGCAAACTGTAACAATGCGGAGCTTGGCTAATCTTCTGCGGAAAGATTGGTATCAGAAGCATCATATCAATAAGAACCTCTGGCTGTACTTCGCTGTGAAATCGGAGTTAATTGAGTGGTAGATGTGTTGAGTAACTAGAGGATGTTTGGTGATGCGGAAAGCGAAATGTGGGAAATGGAATATATGACGTGCAAATTTGCTGAATGCGAAATGAGATGTGTAGAAATACGAATGTGGAAATGCGAAATGAGATGTGTAGAAATGCGAATGTGAAAATGCGAAATGAGATGTGTAGAAATGCGAATGTGAAAATACGAAATGAGATGTGTAGAAATGCGAATGTGAAAATGCGAAATGAGATGTGCAGGAACGCTGAAATGTGGAAATACGAAATAAGCTGTACAGAGGCGCTGAATAATGGAAATACGAAATGTGACGAGCAAAAATTGCTGAATGTGAAATGTGAAATGTGAAAATACGAAATGAGCTATGTAGTGCCACAAAAGTAAAAATACAAAAATGTGATTTGCAGAAATGCGTAAAGGTCACATTCTGCAAATGCGCAAAAGTGAAAGCTCAGAAATCTGCTCACAAAAAACGGCTTCCCCGTCCAATAAAGGATGGAGAAGCCGTTTTATTTTGCCATCGTAGGTATTGATTACGAGCAGTTGTTTACGACCGAACGATGTTTTGATTTTGCTGCCATTGTACCAATGCTTTCTCTAGACGCTGGACAGCAACAGGAACTTGCTCTGGTGGCGTGTGTGTGAAGTTAAGGCGCATTTTGTTTTTGTGAGGCTCCGCTGAATAGAATACCTCTCCGGGTACGAACGCTACTCCGTTTTCCACTGCCAGCGGGAGTAATTCCTTAGTATTGATCTCTTCGGAAAGGGTAAGCCATAGGAACATGCCGCCTCTTGGCTCGAGGAAATGTGCTCCTTCCCAGTTATGTGATCTGAGTTCCGCGGACAGGAGCTTCATACGCGAATAATACTCTCTTGAGATGAGGCGGATATGCTGCTCAATATCAAAATGCAACAGCAGTTCATCTAAAGCACGCTGGTCGATGGTGCTGGAATGCAGATCGGCTGCTTGCTTTGCCTTGGCGATGGTCTTGATTAGTTCGGAATCGCCGATAATCCAGCCGGTGCGTAGGGCAGGGGCGACGATCTTGGAGAAGGTCCCTGTGTAGACTACACAATGATCCCCGCCGAAGCTTCTATCGATGGAGGCTAATGAGGGTGGATATAGAGTTTTATCTTCATCAAAGGTTATTTCTCCATAGGGATTGTCCTCTAGAATAAGAACACCGTAACGGCGGCAGATTTCAACCACCTTCTCGCGGCGTTCTTTACTCCATGTTGCTCCAGACGGATTGTTGAAGGTCGGAACTGCGTATAGCAGTTTTGGCCGATGTATCCGAATCTGCTCTTCCAACTGATCCGGCAGAATGCCATGTTCATCATTTGGTATCGAATGAATAGCAGCCCGGTAAGAACCGAGCACTTGTAGTGCTGCCAGATAGGTGGGCGCTTCCACAAAAACTGCATCGCCGGGATCCAGCAATATTTTGCATAACAGATCTATAGCTTGCTGTGAGCCTGTAGTCAATACCATCTCAGAGGCTGTAACCGGGATGCCTTGCCGGGTAAGCCTTTCAGCAATTTTGTCACGTAGTGGAGTAAAACCCTCGGTAAGCCCATATTGAAGCGCTGAGGTGTCGCTGGAGAGCACGCGATTATAGGCATCACGTACGGCCTCCAAGGGAAACAAATCCTCCCCAGGCAGCCCGCCTGCAAGTGAAATGATGTCATTGCCCTGTGTAACTTTTAGAATCTCCCGAACTGCTGATGATCCTAGATGATTGGCTGCCGTTGAGTATTTGATATCCATAAATTAGTTCTCCACCTTTCGATTTGATGCTATCATAATAGGAGTGCTGTATAACAGTAAAGCGTTGAATATAACAGTGGAGGTGAAGGGTTCATGCATATCGATTTGAATCGCAGCGGCAGTAAAACTCTGCCCCATCAAATCAGTGAAACCCTCAGTCAGCGGATCTCATCAGGACTGCTTCAGCAAGGTGTCCGGCTGCCCTCCGTTAGAAGTCTAGCTATAACATTGAACGTGAGTCAGGTTACAGTAAGCAAGGCTTACGATATGCTTGAGAAACGAGGACTTATATACTGCAGACAGGGCAAAGGCTGCTTTGTGGCCGATCCAACCCATAATAGACGTCAAGAAGAGGGTTGCTGGCAGGATTTATATGATGATTATTTGCCGAGGGCTCAGCTTTGGCGGAATTTTGATGTTTCAGAAGTGAAATATCCCTTTCATTTAGCCGCCATCCACAGTGAGCTGCTGCCACTTCAAGATATTGGTGACACCTACGCATCCTTGGTCAAAGAGCAACCGGAGCTTATGGCAACCTACGGGAATTTTCAGGGAGATCTTGAGCTGCGGAATGTCATGAGAGAACATTTGAAATCGCGTGGGATTTCGCTAACTTCTTCCGATTTGATGATAACCAGCGGGACCCAGCAAGGCATTGATCTGGTGGCTCGTACATTTGTTGGTCCTGGAGATACAGTCTATCTTGAGGCGCCTAGCTATACTGGTGCTATTGATGTTTTTGCGGGACGAGGTGCAGAGATGATTTTTGTGCCTACGGATAGTGAAGGGATGCGAGTGGATGTTCTTACAAAAATGTGTGATCAAAGACCTCCAAAGCTAATTTATACCATCCCTACTTTTCAAAATCCAAGCGGCGTAACTATGAGCATCACAAGAAGACAACGACTGCTGGAATTAGCGCGCAGCTACCGTTGCCTCATTGTTGAGGATGACCCATTTAGTGATTTATATTTCCATGCACCACCACCTAGGGCGATTAAATCAATGGATCCCGATGGACATGTAGTCTATATGAAAAGCTTTAGCAAAGTACTTGCACCTGGTTGCCGAATCGCCTGTGTGGCTGCAGAAGGAAATATTCTGTCCCGGCTGATCGCCGCTAAATCTGCGAGTGATCTAGGAAGTCCCTTGCTGACACAGAAGGCCGTATTACCCTTCATCGCTGAAAAATACGACGCCTACGCAGCACAGCTACGAATAACACTCCGTGGTCGTATGGAAAAGGCGGCGAAGCTTCTGAAGCTGTACGCTCCGCCTGGAGTGAACTATATTCTACCAGAGGGAGGACTTAATCTCTGGCTGGAGCTGCCCCCTTCTCCTGATATCGCAAGCCTGCATGACTTGGCGGAGCAGGAGAGCATTTCTTTTTTACCCGGTGATGTCTGTTACTCTGCGGAAACGCCTTCCCGCCACATCCGTCTTTGCTATTCGCAAATGAAGGAATCGGAAATGGAGGAAGGGTTACAGCGGTTTCTGCGCTTACTTGGCCGGTTTTTGCAATGACACGGTTATGGGGTGTTATTTGTTCTTTGTTTTAATTGATTCATTTGCTGGCGTACATGTTGAGGAAAAAGCTGCAATGGAACTTGATTGCCGCTTGCCGCTTGTAGCGTTTTATAAATATCGACCTGACCCCAGCCAAAGTATTTATCATGGCCGGAAGTTCCCAGATCAACAGCGTTTTTGGTCATAAGGTCCATAACTTCCTTATTCGTCAGATTAGGATTCAGTGAACGTACCAGACCCGCCAGCGCAGCGACATGGGGACTGGCCATCGACGTGCCGGATAAAGCGGCATACTGGCTGTCCGGATAGGTGCTTGCGATGCTTTCTCCGGGTGCAGCGACATCAATATAATCGCCGTAGTTGGAGAAGGAGGCTTTTTCCCCTGAAGCATTTGTAGCAGCCACTGCAATCACTTCGGGATAAGCTGCAGGGTATCCAGGCCGTTCTGTATTATCATTGCCTGCTGCAGACACAAGCACGATGTCCCGGTCATAGGCGTATTTAATCGCATCATGGAGGAACTGCGAGTCGGCATAATTCCCTAAACTTAAGTTAATAACCTTTGCGCCATTGTCAGCTGCCCATATGATACCTTCTGCTACGGAATAAGTCGTTCCGGCACCTGAGTTATCTAGCGCTTTTACAGGGAGGATCTTATTGTACCAGCTGATGCCAGCTACACCTTCCCCGTTGTTAACAAGTGCGCCAATGATTCCAGATACATGTGTACCGTGACCTACATCATCCTCGGGTGTGGAACCATTGGTAATGGCATTGTAACCAGTCAAAAGCTTACCTTGTAAATCAGGATGATTAATCTGTACTCCCGTATCGACTACGGCTACAACCACTTCTTTGCTGCCTTTGGAAAGATTCCAACCTAGCTCAGTTTCAATCGCCGGGAGGTTCCATTGGTAAGTGGAGAATAACATGTCGTTAGGCGTGACAGTTCCTTCAGCGTTTTTAGTGATGGTATCATTGGTTAAATACATATAGTGAGGTTCCGTATACTCGGGATGCCATTTGTTGGTGAAATAGGATTTCAGCTGATAATAGGTCATCTTCTCAGAGCGAAAGATATAGGCATATCCCAGCTTGCGTGGCTGCTTGCAGTGGATATCGGCGGTTATCGTCTGGAGCTGTCCCTGAGTCGGAGCATTTCCCTTAAAACGGACTACAATTTCATTCTCATAAAAATGGCTGGCATTTTCGTTATCATGGCCGGTCTTGACTGTAATGTCCTTTAAGTTATCGGTATGGACTGATTCCACATGGTATTTGCCTTCCTTAGGATACGGAATGAGACGCAGGTTCTTCAGCTGATGGTCTGCCACACGCCCAAGCACCTTTTGGTTAATAAGAGAAATAATCCCTACATTTTTCTGTTTGTTCCGCTGAGCGATAAAGTAATATTTTTCTTTACCGATTGTAAACGTTGGAGATTCATAGGATTGATGACCGTGGATTGCTGATTTTGCCGTATTGAGATATTTTAGAAGCTGTTTGTTCTCCTGTTCGGTTCCTTTTGGAAAAGACGACTTAAAGGTCTCAGTCTTTTGTGTGCGGAAATCGATCCACATCAGCATGGAGATAAACCCGTGGTCTTGCTGCAATCGTTTCGCATACACTGATTTATCATGAATCGAAGACATCCCGTCTGTTTCAGACAGGAGTTTAGTTAAGTGTCTACTGACATCGACTCTATTCAGATGATCTGTTGCCTCCACATCCTGGCTTAAGGAGGTTTTCTTTAATGTTTTTTCCTGAGAGGGATTTGGAGGTGAATGCAAAGCTGAAGTTGGAGCCGGATTCTGAACAGCGACTTTTGCGACATCTCTGGTCGTCCCATTAGTGGCAGGGCGCAGGGCAAAGGTAAGTAACCCAACTGTAAAAGCTGCTGTAACCAAACCTGCAACTGTTAGATTTTTTCGTGACATGATTTCCGCTCCTCTATGCAATGTAATGTCTATAGGTTTAGAAGAGAGCGTATCTTTTATGCATCTTAGAAAAGGATACCTTCCTAACGTTTTTTATGATAATATCAGAGAGAATAAGTATCTCGAATTGTCTTCTTGATTTTGTAAGAGATACCTCATTAGATGTTGTTCTTAATAATTGTTCAGAAGGTTAGACTTCTCTGTGTTCACATCCTGATATTGCAAGAATAAAGAGATACGTCTTTAGGGCGGTTTCTTTCAGAGGATTAACTTTATTGACTACAAGAGCAGGGAATAATAAGGAGGAGCAACCGCTATGTCAGCAGCCAATGTGCAGAAATTATGTGAATCGACGAGAGATAAACTTAAAGTGGTAATCGACAAAATGGAAGTATTTCTAAATGAGCATGCATTGCCTCAGCTTGTAGTTGAGGGAGATGAGGAAACCGTACAATTTTACCAAGGTTTTCTGTCCGATCTTCGTCACCTATTAGTGTTCTCGGAAATGTCATATGAGAAATTAGGCGTTGCGCTGCGTCGTGCGACATTCGATGAATCTTTTGCACAGAAAGCGCTTTATAATGTATATCACTATGGCGTGAACAACTTCTTTTATCCGAAAAATGAAAGCTATTCTGAAGATGGCCGTTACGCTTATACAGGTCAGGATGCAATCCGTTTCCGCAAAAAGCCAGTACGTCCCGCGCGTGATATCATCCTAGAAATCACCAAAACGTATGAAGATCTTCGCGATGATCTCATTTATTATGAGAACGACTATTTGACCGAGAAACGTATGCAAAATCAGGTTTAACTTCTAAATAGTGATCTAAAGGGATCAGCACTTTGTCATTTTGTAATGACGATGAGCTGGTCCTTTTTTGCGTGGATTAAAAGCCCTGTCTCGATACATCAACTGGAAACCACTCTGTCGAATAGCGGGTAAATGGAGCGGACATAATGAAGCCGAGGTGATAATTATGTCGAGTGAAAAACCATTAGTAAAATGTAGCGTGAGCAATTGTCATTATTGGGGCGAGCATAATTTATGCCGGGCTGAAGAAATTGTCATCGAGATCGATAAGCACGTAGGCAATGGTTATAAGGAAGAATATGCTGAAGAAATGACAAATGAAGGTCACCGCGATCATGCCAGTACATCATCTGCAACATGTTGTCTGACGTTTAAGCCGAACGCTTAGGAGGCCGCCAGAATGGACACAGAAAAGGATAATGAATCAAGCTCATCACGGGAACAATCCGGTCCGAGAAAAGTCATTCTTCGTCCGCGGAGAGTGGACTATCCTCGTCGGGACAGAGAGCATCGCGAAGAATACGCTGCTGAGGTAAATCCGGTTCCAATGCAGGTTCGGGATGCCCCGCGGATAGTGGAAGAGCGCAAGGACAGTGAAGCGGAATATAGTGGAAGCCGGGTAATGGGGTATGTTGGACTGGGGATGGGGATCGCCTCATTGTTCATCTGGTCCTTTATTCTCGGACCCATCGCTGCCGTAGTTGGTTATTATTCCTATGTCAAAGAGCAAAAAACGCTTGGGGCATGGGCAATGGGCTTAGGGATTGTTGCGACACTAAGTTACTTCGTGATGATTCCCTTTGCGCGCTAAAAAGAACTGAATGGCTTTGATCTAAACAGGCTTTTAGACCTAAATATCAGGGTCTGAAGTCTGTTTTTTCATTCCAACATATAGCAATAATCTCAGATAAAATGTAAGATTAAGCCGTAATTCATCGAAATTTCAACGCGAAACCTTATATATGATTCGAGTAGGACAAAAAAGGAGTGCGCCAGCATGCAGATCAATCCCGCTGTAACCGACGGGTTAGGGCAGCTTAAATGGATCAACCTTAAGGCTACAACCGAAAAAACTAGCTCCGCGAATGGAAATGAACGGTCAACGGGAGTTTCAGCTTCTGGATTTGCGACAATGCTTCAGGCAATGTCAACGAGTAGTGAAAGTTCAAGCTATTTGACTTCTCTCCCGGATGCAACTTCAGTCAGCAGCTTGTTATGGCAGCAGATAGGTGGGACAACAGAAACCTTCAATAACATAATTTCCGGGGAAATAACGGGTTCCACACCTACGAGCTATGATGATCTCATCCAGAAGGCGAGTGCTAAATATGGCGTGCCGATTGATCTGATCAAAGCAGTGATTGATACTGAATCTTCGTTTAATCCTAATGTGGTCTCTTCGGCAGGGGCTAAAGGTTTAATGCAGCTTATGGATGGGACCGCGAGCGGCTTAGGGGTTACTGATTCGTTCGATCCGGCGCAAAACATTGATGGCGGCGTACGTTATTTATCTTATCAACTGAAACGCTTTGGCGGAGAGGAAAAGATGGCACTTGCAGCGTACAACGCAGGGCCGGGACGGGTAACAGATCTGGGAGTAACCAATGATCAGGAATTATTGGAGAAACTTAGCCTGCTTCCAAAAGAGACACAATCTTATATCTTTAAAATAGAACGCGCTCGCGCTCAATACGCGGTATAATAAAAAGGATCAAACGGGAAACACCGTTTGATCCTTTTTCGATAATAAGTTCACTCAACGAAGTAAAGGAGACATTTGACATATGCTTTACTGGGATTATGCCGCCGCTACACCGCCCTATGTAGAAGTGGTGCAGACGATGGAACAAATTATGAAGCTGCATTATGCGAACCCTTCCTCTTTGCACCGTGCGGGCAGTGAAGCGGGTAAGCTGATCAGACGGTCGCGTGAAGTATGCGCTGCTGCTTTATCTGTACAACCGCAGGAGATTCTATTTACTTCTGGTGCAACGGAAAGCAATAATTTGGCGATAAAAGGCGCTGCTCTGCAATATCAGACTAGAGGCCGCCATTTGGTAACTACAGAAATAGAGCATCCCTCTGTATATGAGAGTTTCCTGCAATTGCAGCGAATGGGCTGGGAGGTTACTTTTGTAGCACCCGATAGCACTGGCGTTGTTGATCCTGAGCGCGTAGCTGCTGCTGTCCGGCGCGACACAGTGCTTGTTAGTGTGATGCATGTCAATAACGAGATTGGAACGATACAACCGCTTAAAGAGATGGGGAAGCTGATTAAAGCTGTGAATCCGCGAACCTTATTTCATGTAGATGGTGTTCAGGGATATGGTAAGCTTGCAGTTGACTTAAAGGATTGGCAGGTGGATCTTTATAGCCTGTCTCCTCATAAGCTTCGAGGCCCACGTGGAGTGGGATTACTGTATATCAAAGAGGGAATTAAGCTATTCCCATTGCTTACAGGGGGCTCTCATGAAGAAGGACAACGCGCTGGAACTGAAAATGTACCTGCGATTGTCGCATCCTCCAAAGCTATCCGCATTAGTGGTGAGCAGCGCGAAACCTTCGTTGCCCAGTTGGTTCCACTCCGAGATCGATTATTACGCTTCTTGCGCACCGTTCCTGAATTTGTTATAAACAGCAGAGAGGATGGAGCTCCCCATATTGTGCATTTCTCTTACCCTGGCATGAAGGGAGAGGTATTCGCCCGCAAGCTGGAGGAACTGGGGATGGCTGTCTCCACCCGTTCGGCCTGCTCCTCACGACTGGCTGAGCCTAGTCGTGTATTATTGTCTATGGGTAAAGATGTCTCCAGTGCTTCAGGTGGGATTCGTATTAGCCTTGGCGACAGTCATACAGATGAGGATGTCGCTGCGCTTGAGCAAGCATTAACCACTGCGGTACAAGCTTTAAAGATTGCTGAAGGAGGAATGAAGTAACAAATGAGCATGATGAACAAGGAATCTGCAGAAGGCAGAGCCCATAGTATAGAATACGCTGATATGCTGCTCCTGCGTTTTGGAGAGTTTACTTTAAAGGGCAAAAATCGTACCCGATTTGAAAAAACCGTACTGCGTCATGTGAAGGAATTGATTAAGCCTTATCCAAACGTAGTTCTGAGCAAGGAATTCGGAAGAATTTACGTGGAATTGAACGGGGAATCTGCGATTGAATTGGTACAAGCACTGAAGAATGTATTTGGCATTGCTTCAGTTAGTCCAGTGAAGGTTTCTAAGTCAGAGCTTGAGGATATTGTAGCGGTCAGCCGTCAATTTTTGGAGATAATCGCGCCTGCTCCGGGCACCAGATGTAAGGTTAATGCTCGGCGGGTATGGAAAGAGTTCCCTTACGGATCCATTGAGATGAATAAACTGATCGCGACACCACTATTGCAAGGATATCCTGGCCTCACCGTAGACGTTAAATCGCCTGAATTAGAGCTGAGGGTCGAAATTCGTCAGGGACATACTTATATTTTCTGTGAAAATATTGCCGGTGTAGGTGGATTTCCATTAGGCACTAATGGAAAAGCGATGTTATTGCTGTCCGGTGGCATTGATAGTCCCGTAGCAGGCTGGTCATCCATGCGGCGCGGACTTGAAGTGGAGTGCGTGCACTTCTACAGTTATCCTTATACAAGCGAGCTTGCTAGACAAAAAGTTGTGGATCTTGCGCGGGTATTGTCACGTTATGCGGGTGTAATCAAGCTGCATCTGGTACCCTTTACTGAAGTGCAGACTTCCTTTACCGGCATCGGCCAGGATAATCTGATTATTACACTGATGCGACGGGCAATGCTGAGAATTACTACCCAGCTTGCTGAGCGCGAAGGTGCATTGGCGATTGTAACCGGGGATAGTCTGGGACAAGTCGCTAGCCAGACCTTGCCAAGCATGAACGTGATTGGCCGGGCGACAACCCTGCCCCTTCTGCGTCCGCTGGTAATGATGGACAAAAGTGATATTGTGGACCTGTCGAAGAACATCGGTACCTATGATTTGTCTATCCTTCCTTATGAGGATTGCTGTACTTTATTTGTTCCAAAATCACCTACAACAAATCCGAATTTACGGATTGTGGATAAGATAGAGGCTACACTTCCGGGATATTCTGAACTTTTGGAAGCGGCGATTGAAGCCACAGAGACCGTGTTAATCACTCCCTATGGAGATGAGAAGCCTAGTGATGTTGTAAGTGTCGAGGCTGGATTACAGGAAGAATGGTTCTAAAATAATAAACCAAAAAACTGCCTTGAAGCGTAGTGAAATCTACGTTCTGAGGCAGTTTTTTTGTGGTTTAGACGATTGTGCCCTCCTGAGGCTCTTCTGGTTTTGATTGGCGTTTCCAATGTCCCGCTGCCAAAATACCTATAATGATCACGATTATAAACAGATATTTGAGCAGCGGATGATGATCAAAAAATGGCGCAAGCTGATGTTCATCCGTAATCATACTTGAAGCAGTGAAACCTAAGACAGCAGAACCAATATAAATGATCCATGGATATTTGTTGATTAATTTAATAAAAAGGGTACTTCCCCACACAACGATGGGAACACTGATCAGCAGTCCTATGATAACCAATGAGATATTATGCTTGGCAGCTCCGGCAATGGCGATCACATTATCAAGGCCCATGGCAGCATCAGCTAAAATGATTGTCCCTACAGCGGACCACAAGCTTTGACCTGCCTTGATATCTGTTGAAGTGTTTTCACTGGTTAACAGCTTATAGGCAATCAGAATGAGTAAAATCCCTCCGGCAAGCAGTAACCAGGGGATTTTCAAGAGCCATACGACCAGAATCGTTGCGAAGATCCGCAACACTACAGCACCTGCTGTTCCAAATACGATAGCCTTCTTTTGCGTGTCTGACGGTAAATTACGCGCCGCTAGACCGATCACAATGGCATTATCTCCCGCCAAAATAAGATCTAGAAAAATAATGTTGAGCAGCGATAATATAAACTCCCAAATGGATGTATTCAAAGCGAAGTCACTCCCAAGTTTGTTAGATTGAGCTTCAAAATATGCTTAGTTTTGTATACGCAAAAAAAGGAGCCAACATGCGTTCACGCTCAAAAAAAGTTGGACAGGAAGCATAGCTTGTCATTTCCGAACATACAAGTAGTTACATGTGACTCGGGGAGGTAAGTGCGAATGGATTCATTATTGCTCCTTGGTGAAATATTGATGATTAATCTGGTGCTGAGCGGAGATAATGCAATGGTTATCGCAATGGCCAGCAAGGATCTTTCGGCGAAGCACCGAAAGACTGCAGTATGGTGGGGCTCAGCAGGCGCAGTTGTTCTGCGGTGTTTGCTTACTTTTGTTGCGGTATTGCTATTAAAAATCCCTTATATTCAGGCTGGAGGGGGAATGCTGCTGCTATGGATAGCGTTCAAGCTGCTTTTGGAGGAAGAGGAGGATCTCAGAGTAAGGGAATCATCCTCAGTCTGGAAAGCAATCCGAACGATTCTTGTAGCAGACTTCATTATGAGCCTGGATAATGTACTAGCTATTGCAGGAGTAGCTAAAGGAGATTTGGCTTTAATTGTCATCGGGATTGCCCTTAGCATTCCGATAGTAGTGTGGGGAAGCGGCATTATTGTAGGCTGGCTGCACCGGTTTCCAGTGCTCGTATTTATCGGTGCTTATATATTGGCGTTTACAGCAGGGGATATGTTGCTTCAGGATGCAAAATTAGGGACGATGCTCTCCTTTTTGTTCCCTTCCTCACATTCCTATTTGCCCATTGCCTTAGGAATATTAGTTGTCGTTACGGGAGCAATAAAACGCAGAAAAACATCTGCAGGTTAATAAATTGCAATAAAAGGCAATACTAAACGGACATCTCCATAAATTGGAATTGTCCGTTTTTTTTGCGTGATCAGAAGCGGTTATCGACACTGATTAATCACAGGGAGTGATGGCATTTTGTGTATGTTTCGGATAATATATGAGTAAGAATCCTGTCGCTTTCAGGCTATAAGGTGACGAGGAAATGAGGTAGACGTGAAATTGAAGGGATGGGTGAAGGATGTCTTCAAAGAAAGATATACAGCTAGGAATTTTTATTGTTGCTGCTGGCATCGTGATTTTATTAGGTAAGCTGGGCGTCTTCGGATTTTTGGGGCGCGCGCTTTGGCCTCTAGTGATTTTAATTCCAGGAATAGTACTACACATGTTATTTTTCAGCCGTCGTGCTTCGGCCTCGGTATTGGTTCCTGCCGGGATATTAACGGTGTATGGTTTGTTGTTTGGCCTCTGCAATATTTGGGGATGGGGGCTTATGAGCAGCTTATGGCCTGTGCTGTTGCTTGGTCTTGCCGTGGGCTTGTATGAATACTCCATCTATGAACCTAGACGGACGGGTGGCCTGTCAGCAATTGCTGTAACATTAGGCTTACTAAGCCTTGCGCTTTGTATTTTCAGCCTTATGGGCACCGGCGCGATCTACCTGATCGGGATTGTATTAATAGCTGTAGGAATTTGGCTGATTACCGGTCGAGGCAGAGCACGTGGCCGGAATAGATGGTATCGAAGCTAATTGCTGTAGGATCTTGTGAAAAAAAACGGAAATTGGTAACTGTTTTTTCATAAAAAGACTTGCTTTTCATGGTACTTTCACTATAATATTAATGTTATGTTGAAGCGTCGGCTTTCTGCCTGGCGCTTCTTTTGTGAGACTGCCGTGACATGCTATGAATTTTAACAGTTTTAATTTGATAAATGAGAGGATTTGGATACAAATCATGCATTCAAGAAAAGATATTCGCAACATTGCGATCATTGCCCACGTTGACCATGGCAAAACAACACTCGTCGATCAGCTCCTTCAACAATCGGGGATCTTCAGCGCCCATGAGCACTTGCAAGAACGTGCTATGGACTCTAATGATATCGAACGGGAACGTGGAATTACAATCCTAGCTAAAAATACAGCAATTACTTATAAAGAGTTTTTGATCAACATTGTGGATACACCTGGACATGCTGACTTTGGTGGCGAAGTAGAACGGATCATGAAAATGGTTGACGGTGTATTGCTGGTTGTTGATGCTTATGAAGGCTGCATGCCGCAAACGAAATTCGTTCTGCGTAAAGCATTGGAACAAAAACTTACACCGATCGTTGTCGTGAACAAGATTGACCGTCCAGCTGCTCGTCCTAAGGAAGTTATTGATGAAGTGCTCGATTTGTTCATCGAACTTGAAGCAAATGACGAACAATTGGAATTCCCTGTTGTTTATGCATCTGCTCTTAATGGTACATCAAGCATGGTTCCTGAGAAACAAGATGAAACGATGCTTTCGCTCTACGAAACCATTGTTGAACATATTCCAGCTCCAACCGAAAGTGTTGAAGAACCGCTTCAATTCCTCGTAACGTTGATGGATTATAACGAATACTTGGGTCGTATTGCGATTGGACGTGTTAACCGCGGTGTGATCAAACAAGGTCAATCTGTAACAGTTATTATGCGTGATGGTAAGAGCAAAACTGCACGTATCGAGAAATTGTTCGGCTTCCAAGGTTTGAAACGTATTGAAACAGAGCAAGCGGGCGCAGGGGATATCGTTGCTATTGCAGGGATCAAGGACATCAACATTGGTGAGACCATTGCTGATCCTGCAAACCCTGAAGCACTTCCGGTTCTGAAGATTGACGAACCAACCATGCAAATGACATTCCTAGTGAATAACAGTCCTTTTGCTGGTAAAGAAGGTAAATGGGTAACTTCCCGTAAACTACGTGAGCGTCTATTTAAAGAACTTGAAACAGACGTGAGTTTGCGTGTGGAAGAAACTGATAGTCCTGATGCATTTATCGTTTCTGGACGCGGTGAGCTTCACCTTGGTATTCTGATCGAGAATATGCGTCGTGAAGGTTATGAAATGCAAGTTTCTAAACCACAAGTAATCATTAAAGAAATCGACGGTGTCAAAATGGAGCCGCTTGAGCGTCTAATGATTGATATTCCAGAAGAGAGCATGGGCTCTGTTATGGAGAGTCTGGGTACTCGTAAAGCCGAAATGGTCAATATGATTAACAACGGTACGGGTCAAGTACGTCTGGAGTTCCTGATTCCTGCACGTGGATTGATTGGTTACAACACTTACTTCTTGACTTTGACACGCGGTTACGGCGTTATGAACCATGCTTTTGACAGCTACGCTCCACTGGTTGCTGGTCAAGTTGGCGGACGTCATCAAGGTGTGCTTGTAGCAAGTGAGACTGGATCAACAACTCAATACGGAATCGTGGGTGTTGAGGATCGTGGTATTCTCTTCTTGGATGCAGGTACAGAAATTTATGAAGGTATGATCGTAGGCGAGCATACCCGTGATAACGATATTATCGTTAACATCTGTAAGGAAAAAGCACTTACCAACATGCGTACCTCAGGAAAAGATGATACTGTAAAAATGAAGACACCACGCACCTTCTCTTTGGAAGGCGCACTTGAATATTTGAACGATGATGAATATTGTGAAATTACACCTAAATCCATTCGTTTGCGTAAAAAGATTCTGAACAAAGGCGAACGCGAACGTGTAGAGAAACAACGTAAAACAGCACAAGCCAACGCGTAAACACATGCTTATGAATAAGACCGCCGGATTATTGCATCCGGCGGCTTTTTTTAATATAAGAAACAAAAAATTCCCCTACTGATGATATAATGTAAACGTATCTTAAATTTGGGAGGAGTGCGGTTATCTATGCAGGTGTGGTTCGCTGAGCATCCAATCGTCGCTTATATTGTTATCTTTATATTGCTTACTTTTGTTTATAATCAAGTCTTTCGTGTGAATCAAAAGTTATCGATTGGCAAGGAAATCATGCTCTACATAATGATGGCGATTGGCTCTGGCATGCTCCTCATTTTCCAACATGATAAGCTTCCGATTATCCAGTGTCTGTTGGTTGCTGTCGGATTAATGCTGATGGTACGGATACGTTATATAGTAGAAGCTCGACAGAAGAGAAAGGCTGCGGCAGCAGCGAAGAGATCGTAATCGCAACTTTTGTACCTTAAGGATCGTCTAATTAATGTAGCAATTCTAATTCTAAATGAAATGAAAAGGACTTTATTCTATTATGAGTACAAGAAACAGCGGTTTACCTCCAAGAGCAAACGGGCAACAACCTACTAATAGAAAACAGCCTGTGAAGGGTGCTTCTAAGAAAAAAACGAAAAAGAAAGTGAAAAAGAGAGGTTTTTTTGGCAGATTAGTTAGAGTATTGTTAACTTTGCTAATTATTGCGATCCTCGGCGTGCTGGGTTATGGCGGTTATCTGTATTGGAAGCTTGAGCATGGCGTATTTAATGCAGGGGTTGAGGGTACGGTTGCTCCAGGGCATTCCGCCTCAGAAAAACCACTGACAATGCTTATACTGGGAACGGATAACAGACCTAAACACGAGTCTTATTTGACTGACGTAATCATGGTTGCAGCACTTAATCCTAAGACTAAATCAGCGACTATTGTTTCGCTTCCTCGTGATACCTATGTGGAGCTAAGCGGCTATAAGAAGACGAAAATTAATGAATTTTATGCTCGCTTCAAGGGTAAGGAGAAATCCTCTGGTCTACTGGCTGAAGATGAGATGAAGACGATGATGGGTAAGTATTTGGATATTGATGTAGATTATACAACGATTCTTGATTTTCAGGGCTTCCGTGATGTAGTGGACGAGCTTGGGGGAGTCGAAGTAAATATTAGTGAAAATATGTGTTATACAGACACTGTGGATGGCACGAATATCAATCTGAAAAAGGGTCCGGCAGAGCTGGATGGAAAAAATGCACTGGACTATGTGCGGTATCGTAAATCCAATTGCAAGCCTAAGACCAACGCATCAGATGATTTTGATCGCAACAAACGCCAGAACGAAGTTCTGAACAGTCTGGTGGATCAGATGCAATCGCTTGGTGGCGTATTAAAAATCGGCAAGGTGCTTGATGCAGTGGACAGTAACATGAAGACAGATATCGAAAATTCGCAAATCAAAGATATGATTGCGACGTATTGGAAGATTTCCAAAGAGAATATCGAATTCAAGCCGGTTACTGGAACGTGGCGAAGTCCATATGTATATATTAATGATGAGGAGTTTGAGGCCGCTAAGAAAAGCTTGCAGGATCGGATTGCAGGAATTTCCACGGGAGCTGATTCGACAGCTGCTGAGACGCCTTGAGGACCTTAATATCTTCCATAGCTAAAATTGAATGCAAGTTTCAGCCTGTGCTATAATATAATAAATCGAATGAATTAACGTCGCATAGGGGGCCAGTACTTATGTCCGAAGCCGTTGCTCAGCTGAATGAAACTTTACTATCGATGCTGCAATCGGAAACCTTTGTTCTTCTAAACACAGTTGATGCGGAGACAGGCGGTCCTACATCCACAGCTATTTCGTGGCTTTATGCTGTTAGTCCTAGTACTGTGCGTTTGGCTATTGATCATCGTTCAAGACTTGTGAATAATATGAAGGTTAATCCATTAATAACTATAACTGTGTTTGGTGAAGGAACTGTCTATGCCATTAACGGTAGTGCTGCTGTAAGGCAGGACCCGCTAGAAGATGTTCCTTTTAAGATGTGCTGTTTTGATGTTGAAATTCAAGCGGTCCGCAACGCGCTTTTTTACGGCGCGCAGCTTGACTCCGCCCCAAGATATGCGAAAGTTTATGATGGACGTGCCGCTGAGAAGTTGGACGGACAAGTATTTGCTGCCATGAAAAAAGCCTAGTGAAAATATCACTGGGCTTTTTTTGAACTCAAAGAACATCTTTTGTTCTTAATCTCTACTGTGCATTTTTTTGCGGCTTGGTATCCTCTGGCAGCTGTGGCATGATTCGTCCGATAATATCGGCCAGCTCGGATGAGAATCCGGATATCGGATGTCCCTTGGAGATATGGCGGCTCATTTCCGCTAATCTGCTGGAGAGATCCATATCCGCAGTGACAAGCGCCCGTACACTTCTTGGGTCTTTGCGGATGGCTTCCGCTACAGAATATTTGATGCTTCCTACACGTGAACGGCCCAGAGAACCTTCTACATCAAGACCAACTATGGCAACTTTGTTCATGACTACACAGTGTGCGCCATTTACACCGGGAACTCTTTTGGCCAACTGTTCAAAATGATCCTTAAGTGCAATTTCACTTTCTCCATTAACATTGACGGCTTGACCAGCTTTTGAGGTGGCTTTAGGATTAGTCGCACCATCATTGGACAATTGCCGAACCTCATGGTTCCCCGTACCCTTTACAGCATTCGCAGATTGTTTATTCTGAGGAGAGGGTGATGTCTTTTTATTAGCGATACCGCAGCTTGTCAGTAGCAGCAGTACCAGCAACAGACATATTGATTTTCTCATATGTGATTACTCCTTTCAGCCAAAGAATCGTTTCTGTACCATATCTTTTCCCTTGGCGGAAAGAGTTATGTATGATCAATCAAACCAGGCGCTGTGGAGGGGATAATATGAACAAGATATTTGTGCTAGATACCAACGTGCTTTTGCACGACCCCAATTCAATTTTCTCTTTCAAGGAGCATGAGGTGGTTATTCCGGCTGTTGTGCTGGAAGAAATCGACTCCAAGAAGCGCAATGCTGACGAAATCGGTCGGAATGCCCGTACGGTATCCCGATTGCTTGATGGACTCCGGGAACTAGGTCATTTGCATAGTGGTGTGGAACTGGAGCATGGAGGCAAGCTGAAGGTAGAACTTAACCATCGCAGTTTTGTGAAGGTACAGGAAATGTTTGGCGAGGTGTCTAACGACAATCGGATTTTGGCTGTTGCTCTCAATTATTTGAATGAAGAGAATGAGAAGCCCGATCCGCGTCCCGTTGTGCTTGTGAGCAAGGATGTACTGGTTCGTATTAAAGCGGATGTTCTGGGAATTACGCCAGAGGATTATTTGTCAGATCGTACTGGAGACTTAAATGAACTATACACTGGTTACCAATCTCTGCAGGTTCATCCCGCATTGATTGATGAATATTACAGTCACCGCTCTCTGACGGTAAAACAGCTTGCGTTGTCGTATCCGTTGTACCCTCATGAATTTGTGATTCTCAAGGATGAGATTGGCACTGGCAAATCAGCTCTTCTCAAAGTGAATAGTGATGCCACACGTCTGGAGCCACTCTATCTGGGCAATGATTCGGTTTGGGGGATTAGCGCCCGTAATGCTCAACAACGAATGGCACTGGAGCTGCTGCTAAATGATGAAATCCCACTCGTAACGATCACGGGTAAGGCTGGGACAGGGAAGACGTTATTGGCGCTTGCAGCCGGACTATTCAAAGTGGAGGATGAACATAAATACAAAAAATTGCTTATCGCCCGTCCGGTTGTTCCTATGGGTAAGGACATTGGTTACTTGCCCGGTGAGAAGGATGAGAAGCTTAGACCCTGGATGCAGCCTATTTATGATAATCTGGAATTCCTGTTCGATACCAAAAAAGCTGGCGATATCGATAAAATCTTAATGGGGCTAGGAAGTATACAGGTAGAAGCCTTAACCTATATTCGCGGCCGTTCAATCCCATCGCAGTTCATTATTATTGATGAGGCGCAGAACCTTTCCCGTCATGAGGTGAAGACCATTGTCTCCAGAGCGGGAGAAGGAAGTAAAGTCATTCTAATGGGCGATCCGGAGCAAATCGATCATCCATATCTGGATGCTGCGAGCAACGGACTGAGCTATATCGTCGAGAAGTTTAAGCAGCAAGGGATTAGCGGACATATTACTTTGGAAAAAGGTGAGCGTTCCCGCTTGGCGCAATTGGCCGCGGATCTACTCTAACCGTTCATCAATCCTATTTTCAGCCGGGAGAAGCAAACACTCCCGGCTTTTTCCTGCCCGCCCGGAAACGGCAGAGGAATTTAAAGTTGGTTGTGGTGATTAGAGCCATGGAAAGAAAGTTTGGAACTGTAGAAGCGAAGCGTTCGCCTTTATCCTCGGATTTTAACCGCATGATGCGGTAATTAGTTCAGGAAATCTGAGGATAACAGCGATCGGAAGTCCAAAGCTTTCTTGTAATGGCGGTCAGATTACCTTCCTATTTTTAATGCCTCTGGCGTTTCACCCATATAATAGAAAGAGAACGGTTTCACAAACTAAAGACAAGTACCGGAGGGTTTGGTAAAATAGGGGAGACCAATCAAAAGGGAAGGTGGGAAATCGTGCTGAAACGCAAAAATTATTGGCTGCTTTTTGCAATTTTACTACTATCGCTGACAAGCCTGTCGCCCAGTATGGAATTGAGTACCAGTAACGATCCACGTCCTATGAAAAGACCACAAAGTCAGTCGACCCATCCCTCTTCCGGAGATGAGGGAACTATAGATAGCTTACACATAAGAGTATCGTTAAATAGCGAAGAATTTAGTGAACTGGAGCTCCTTAGCAACCGTTATACCTTAGAAAGTGGAGTAAAGGTTATTTTAAGCAATGTGGATATGGAGGATGCCGATGAGGTATTGAAGCATGATTTAACGATCGGGGACAGCCCGGATATAGTCATGGCAGATGGACGAAGCATTCTGGACTGGGCCACACGTGGATATTTATTGCCGATGGATGTGTATCAGAGCGTTCCGGGGAGTGCACCGTTAACACAGTTGATCCCCTGGATGCAGTGGAATGGATATAATTGGGGAGTCCCGTTAGATATAGATCCTTACGTGCTTGTTTATTCCCCACAACGGCTGGCGGAGCTGGGTTTTAATGCATTACCCAAAAGCCTCGAAGAGTGGAATATCCTGCTTCAGAATGTGCTAAAAGAGCAAGGGAAATATTTACTTGCGATGGATACCCGCAATCCTTATGGATTGTCAGCGGTAATGGAGAGCATGAATAGCAGCTTGTTAGCAGATAACCAAGAGGTGTTGAATTGGATTCAGAACGCCCGCAGTTATTTTTATCTCACCAGCCGCTACAATAAAGATGTCTGGGATATGCTACAAGGAGGTAGTGTCGCCGTTGCTTCATTACCGTTATCCGAGTGGCAGAAGCATGGAAATTCATCCCTTGCTGCTGTACCGGCCCTGACTGCTAATAATGGGGGTGGGTTTGAATCCTGTTACAGTCGATCTTTTGCCCTTCCAGCTCAATCTCAAAGTCCAAAGGAAGCTGTGAATTGGCTGACCTTTATCACCTCAGAGGATGCTCAGCTGGATTGGTTGGAGAATACGGGGAGCTTGCCGGCGCTTGATGTTCTTTATCGTTCGGAGCATGCTTTTAAATACAAGCTTCCTTTCGATGTTGAGCTATTGCTGACAGAAGAAACCGCCCCGGAGGATGAGTCACAGGGCGGCTGGAGTAAGGTTGTTGAAGCTGTATCGTTACTATTAACAGGGCAGATAGATGCGGAAGGCTATAAAGAATTTCTAAAAGAAGGCCTAAAATGAAATGGAAAGCTTAACATGCAAGACGCCCTCTTGGCTATCTACTGCCGTGGCACGAAGGAAAGATACTATTTTGCCTGGATAAAAGCCTAAGTCAAATTCTTCTTCCAACGTTTTTCTTGTTGTGTCAGGCAATTCAAGACCGTTAAATACAATATGATCGACTTGGAATATAAGGCCGTTGATCGGTTCTTCCTGAATGGTATAGTGACCGGTCAGTGAAAGGGCTAGCGCTCCGCTTTTTCCAGTGGCAGTAATCGATCCGTCATTGAAATGAAAGGCGAAGTCTTTAAACAGCGAATTCTGCGATTGCAAAAATTCATTCAGATCCTCTTCCTTCAGGTTTAGCTCATAAGTCATTCCTTTTCGGGTCAGTACACCCTCTCGATTCTGAACAAACTGTGGTAGTTTATTCATTGCGGAGGATAACGCCTTGAAATAAGTTTTTACCTCGTGCAGGCCGATATTCTCCCAATATAATGTGAATTCTTTAAGTAGAGTACTCATATTTTCAGGATCGCTGCTATTTTTAATCCCACCCTCAATATCCTTGTTGAGCGCGTTTACCCGAACTTGCTGTTCCTCCAGAGCCGTACGCAATCGGGCGAGCTCTTCCGAGTTTCGCTTCGCAGTCTGAAGGGTATCCTTCAAATCCTTATATTGTTCTTCATATTGTGAGAGAATATCGCGGTCATTTCCAATAATAATCTCATAATAATCGAACAGAGCCAGGAATCTGCTGATACTTTTTGCTGAAAAAAACGCGGCCAGAAGATTATCTCTATCCCCCATATAATAAGAACGCACAACTGCACCTGCCCGTTCCTGTTGGTCCGCAATGGCTGTTTTTTTCTGGGTAGCTTGTCTGTTCAGGCTTTCTACCTTTTGTTCAAGTGCTTTTTGTTCGGCTGTAATCTTGATGATTTCACGTTCAATTTCTGCAGAAGACAAGGTCTGTTCAAGTAGTTTACGGGTTTCTTCATTATCTGGTATAGCAGAATTGAAAAAATCAGCGCTAGGATCGGCAGACAAGTACTTCACAGGTTGTAACGGAAACAAAGTACAGCAGAAGAGAATTAGTATGGTTGCAATCATGCGGCTTTGTAAATTGCGGGAGCGCACCACACCACCACCTTTTTTTTGAAATGATATATGTATGTACTAATAATATGTTTAACCCTTCTAAAATAGCATACAAACAAAAAAACGGAAGTGATCCTTATAAGATAAGGACCTCATCCGCTCCAAAAGAGTACTGCAATTTATAGTGGAAGACCCATTTGAAAGATCGTCCAATAACTAAATCCGGTGAAAGTCAGAATCATGTATGCCCAGAAGAGAAGAACATAAGTTTTTTCAGTAAATTTCATATAGCCAAGTATTACGAAAAATGCAGTTTGTAAAAAGAAAAGCAAGGCCATTTCTGTTAGACCTCCGGCGAAAGCCATCAATCCAATAGCTAATGTGAAAAAACCTAATACCCGAAACATGCGGTCCAAGAGAGAGTCCCCCTTCCAGTATGTATCTCACGAATATTCCTTCGATTTATTATACCCTCAACATAATTATGTGTAAACGAATTCATTGAAAAAAATGCACTAATCTTCAAAAAATGTGATTTTTATAATTGACCTGAGTGATTAGTGCTTTAAAAAAGAGAATTTATAGTTTTATGCGTATGATGTACGCAGATAATGGAAATACAAATTAGTATCAAATAGATTCTATGAACTCTATGAGAAGCATAGAAATGGAGTAAGCAGCTTTTATCCCTATTCACTACCCGGCAGAACTGCCGGTTATGGAGATGGTTATTTCATGACGTTGTTAGGAGGTTTGGCTTTATGACAGCCGTTAGACAGGACGCTTGGAGTGCAGAAGATGATCTAATATTGGCAGAAGTAACTTTGCGACACATTCGGGAGGGCAGCACACAGCTTGCCGCTTTTGAAGAGGTGGGTGAAAAAATCGGCAGAACTTCGGCCGCTTGCGGATTCCGCTGGAACAGTTGTGTTCGGAAAAGTTATGAAGGTGCAATCGGTATTGCTAAAGGGCAACGTCAAAAGCGTAGCTACCTGAAAAAGCAGCCGTCAGTAAGAGGAGCGCAAGTAGCTGGTCTGATTCTGGGTGATGTCGATGAGGAATTTGGGCGCGGTGAGGGATTAAGTGAAAACACATTATCCATTGATGCGGTCATTCGTTTCTTAAGACAATGGAAAGGTACGATCCAGGAAGCAGGACGTCAGCTGAAAATGCTGGAAAGAGATCTGCGCGAGAAGGAAGATGAATTAACAGAATTACGATCTGAGAATGAGCGGTTGTCTAAAGAGGTTAATCTTGCTCAAAGCGACTACCGGGTAGTCAACGATGATTACAAAGCTTTAATTCAGATTATGGATCGTGCTCGCAGGCTTGCTTTCTTAAATGAAGAAGAAGAAGAAATGAAGACTCGTTTCAAAATGGATGGTAACGGAAATTTAGAACGCATTGAATAAACGATAGGTTAACTAACAACCCCGCAAGTGGTCTGCTTTTTAAGCACCACTTGCGGGGTTTTTGGTATACTTAGAAAAATTGTGCTTAAGATCAGCAGGAGGGTTATATGAAAATTGATATAATTGGTGCAGGTTCACTCGGGCTGCTGCTGGCAGGGAGACTGATCCAAGCCGGGAATGATGTGAGGCTATGGTGCCGAGGGATAGAACAATGCCAACGATTAGGGCGTGATGGCTTAACGGTTACCTACGAGGATGGACGCGAGCCGATAACAATTTCGGAAGATCAGTTTGTATCCGCGCCAATAGGGGAGTTCGCTGGTGCTTATCTAGAAGAGCCGAGTGATTGGATCGTGGTGACGGTTAAACAGAATACTCTACATAATGATTTGCCTGAATTTCTATCCCTACTTAAGGAAGAGCAAGTACATATGATTTGTTTTCAGAATGGTACAGGACATATGGAGATGTTAGGAGGCTTGTTGCCAAACGCCAATTTATATGTAGCTGTGACTACGGAGGCTGCGAAGCGCAAATCATTAACTGAGGTCATTCATGCAGGAGCAGGGGAGGTGTGGATAGGAAAATGGAGCTTAGGGGATGGACAAGCTCATAGCATACATAATGATTTAAAAGCGAATAATTTAATAGAAGTTCTCATAATGGCAGGATTCGCAGCCTTTTTGTCGAATGAAGTGGATACCATGATTTACCGGAAGCTCTTGATCAATGCCGTTATTAATCCACTCACGGCGATTTGGCGTATTCCAAATGGGGAGCTGTTGTCTTCAGAGCAACGCCTCCAATTAATGAAGGAAGTTTTTGAAGAAGCAATAATGGTGTATGATTTCTGTGAAATTACTTATGATAAGGATGCTTGGGATAACATCCTTCAGGTGTGCCGGTTAACGTCTGGCAATATTTCATCTATGCTGGCAGATGTACTTGCTTCAAGAACCACAGAAATTCGTTGGATCAATGGAAGTCTTGTAGAAATGGCAGAACGATCTGGAGTGTCGGCACCATTAAATCGCTGGCTCTGCCAATTAGTAGAAGGTATTGGGGTATGATCTCTGGGGAGAGGTGAAGCTATGGGACTGCTGATGGATTCGGTTATTACTTTAAGCGTTATTCCGATTGTGCCGTTTTTGATTGTTTTTTTCATTGGAAAGGGCTTAAAAAAAGATAAAAAGAAAACTTTTATGCTCGCTATGGACGTGACCACATTTTTTTTATTATTGTCGGTCTCCGCATTGTTTAATAACATCTTTAATTCCGGTTTTGGGTTTTACCTTATACTAATTATTGTATTAATATCCGCTGGACTGATTGGCGGAGCTCAAAATCGGATGAAAGGAAAGGTAGATGGGAAGCGGTTATTTCGGGCAGTTTGGAGACTTTCGTTCTTTTTTATGAGCTTCGGATATTTATTATTTATGTTTGTTGGGCTAATTACCTACATATCACAAGCGATGTAACGTTCCACTGCTTCGGTGAAGCGTCAACGTCACAAAAGTTTAAAGTTTTTTAAAAAAAATATTTTCTGAAAACATTGCACTAGATTTTTTTGACCACTGGTTGTATAATCATAAACCATATACCACATTCTATTTAGGGGGAACTGCTAGATGAAGAAGAGTAAAAGTCTATTGCTAATGATTGCATTAGTACTTGTTATCGGCACAGTGCTTGCTGGCTGCGGCGGAAACAATGCAAACAGCGGCAATAAAGGTAACAATGCTAACACTGGTAACACGGCAACTGGTAATGCAGCTACAGAAGAAAAATTGGCTGCTGACCAAACATTGAGAATTAACCTTAGTTCTGAGCCTCCAACATTTGACCCAGGATTGGCTCAAGATAGCCAAGCTCACACTGTCCTGACAACAATGTACGAAGGTCTGACTCGCATGAATGCTGAATCTGGTCAAGCTGAACCAGGTGTTGCTGAAAGCTGGGAAGTTTCCGCTGACGGTCTGGTATATACTTTCAAACTCCGTGATTCACAATGGAGTAATGGCGATCCTGTAACAACAGAAGACTTCGTTCGCGCTTGGAAACGCGTGCTCGATCCTGCTGCTGCATCCGCTGCACCTTACGCTTATCAATTGTACTACATCAAAAATGCTCAAAAGTTCTACAACAAGGAAATTACCGATTTCAGTCAAGTAGGTGTCAAAGCGGTTGATGAGAAAACTCTTGAAGTTACTCTTGAAGCCCCAACTCCTTACTTCCTTGGATTGCTTTCCTTCTACACTTATTACCCTGTACACAAATCCATTGAGAGTAATCCTAAATGGGCAACAAGCAAAGATACTATGATCGTTAACGGTGCTTTCACTCTTACTGAGTGGACTACAGGTCAAACACTTGTTGTAACTAAAAACGATAAATATTGGGATAAAGATTCCATTAAACTTAACAAAATCGACTTCTCCCTTGTAAACAGCGGTGCAACTGAGCTGCTCAGCTACAAGAACGGTGAATACGATCGTGCCGGTGGACCAACTGGTGAAATTCCATCAGAACAAATTCCAATCGTGCAAAAAGAACTTCCTAACGAATTCAGCCGTAAAGGTATTGCTTCCGTATACTACTACGAATTCAATATCACTGAAAAACCTTTCACAAACGCTAAAATCCGTAAGGCTCTTGCAATGTCCATTAACCGTCAAGCTTTGATTGACAATGTAGTACAAGGTGGACAATTCCCAGCCTACGGTTATGTACCTCCGGGTATCGCTGGTGCTGATGGTGAATACCGTACAGCAGTTAAAGATAGCTACTTCACTGAAGATCTAGAACAAGCTAAAACATTGCTTGCTGAAGGTCTGAAAGAAGAAGGTATGGATAAACTGCCTACATTCTCCCTGACTTACAACACAAGTGAAGGTCACAAGAAAATCGCTTTGGCGATTGCTGATATGTGGAAAAACAATCTTGGTATCGACGTACAAACCGTTAACCAAGAGTGGGCTGTATTTATTGAAAACCGTCAAAACCTGAACTACCAAGTTGCTCGTGCTGGTTGGACTGCGGATTACAATGATCCAATGACTTTCCTTGATATGTGGGTAACAGGTGGCGGTAACAATGATACTGGTTACGCTAACCCTGAGTATGACAAATTGATCAGCGAAGCTAAAACAAGCACTGACTTGGCAGTACGTCAAGAAAAGTTTGCTGCAGCTGAGAAATTGCTCATTGAGCAAGATATGGTTCTGATTCCTTTGTACTACTACACTAACAACTCCCTGACTAAAGAGTACCTTAAAGGTGTTACTCTTGACTTTAGTGGTGCAATTGACTTGACTCGCGGATACTTGCTTGAGCACTAAGATATTGCTTTAGTAATTACAACAGAATAGTTAGTTGACTGAAGTTGCAGAATACTTCGGGATATATATGTGGAATTCCATATATATCCCTTTTTTTTGTATTCCTGTCTATTTGTTAATTAATGTTATTAATAACATATATAGAAAATAGACAAAAATCCGTTTTTTTCATAAAATCATTATTATGTGTATCAAAAATTGTCGGAGGAGGTGTGATGGGGATGGTTCGTTATGTCGCAAATAAGTTTTTCTATATGTTGGTTTCTCTATTTGTATTGATTTCAGCTACCTTTTTCTTGATGAAAGCTATTCCGGGGGATCCGTTTACTTCTGAAAAGAAGGTACCGCCAGAAATTAAAGCACGTCTGATGGAACAATATGGTCTGGACAAGCCGCTCTCTCATCAGTATTTTAAGTATTTAGGTGATATTATCCAAGGTGACCTAGGAGTCTCAATGAAACGCCTAAATCAAGATGTATCACATTTGATCAGTCAAACCTTTTCAGCGTCGCTGAAGCTGGGACTCGTCGCAATCGTTGTGGCGGTTATTGTCGGAGTATTTCTCGGCATGTTGGCGGCACTCTATCACAGAAAGTTTATTGACAGCGCAGCTATGGTGCTGGCAGTTCTGGGGATTGCGGTTCCGAGCTTTGTAGTCGCGTCATTACTGCAGTATGTATTTGCTTTCAAACTGGGTTGGGTACCGGTTTCAGGTTTTAAAGGGCCAATCTATTATTTCTTACCCGTGGCCGCGCTCTCGGCACAGCCGATCGCCTTTATCGCCCGCTTGACCCGTTCAAGTATGCTTGAAGTTTTGAATGCGGATTATATCAAAACGGCTAAAGCAAAGGGATTGAGCTGGATGGCTATTCTGAGCCGCCATGTACTTCGTAACGGAATTCTACCTGTTGTTACTTATATGGGTCCAATGACAGCTAACATCGTAACTGGTTCGGTTGTTATCGAGCAGATCTTTGGTGTTGGGGGTATTGGTAAACAGTTCGTGGAAGCGATTGGTGTCCGTGACTATACCGTTATTATGGGGATAACCATTTTCTATGGTGTATTACTCATGGTTGCCCGCTTTATTACGGATATTGCTTATGTATTAATTGACCCACGTATGAAATTAAGTGGAGGAAAGGAGGGCTAAATAGTGGCTACTGAAAATAACTTGCTAAATCTAAAACCGGAAGATTTTCAAAAAGTCGGTGTAGATGAAAAAGAAGCCGAAGTTATCCAGCGTGAGAGTCTCTCTGCTTGGAAAGACTCTTGGCAACGGTTGCGTCAAAATAAAATGGCGATGACTGCGCTCGGTATCCTGGGTTTGATTGTACTTGCAGCGATTTTTGCACCTTTTATCTCGAAATATAACTATTATTCTAATGATTTGATGAGCACCAATAAGCCCCCTTCCTCCGATCACTGGTTTGGAACGGATGATCTTGGTCGTGATATCTTTGTTCGTACTTGGTACGGTGCACGGATTTCCTTGATCGTTGGTCTTGCTGCGGCAGCCATCGACTTGTTCATCGGTGTTATCTACGGAGGCATTATGGGCTTCTTCGGCGGCCGTGTAGATAATATTATGAATAAATTCTCTGAAATTTTGTATTCTATTCCTTATTTGCTGGTTGTAATCTTGCTCTTGGTCGTTCTTGAGCCAAGTCTTGGAACAATCATCCTAGCTCTAACCATTACAGGCTGGATTACGATGTCGTGGATTGTGCGTGGAGAAATTATGCAGCTCAAGAATCGTGAATTCGTATTGGCGTCCCGTTCCATGGGTGCTGGTTCTGCGAGACTGTTGTTCAAGCACCTTCTGCCGAATGCGGTTGGTCCGATTATCGTAACCATTACACTGTCTGTACCAAATGCTATCTTTGCTGAGGCCTTCCTAAGCTTCTTGGGTCTTGGTGTACAAGCTCCTGTTGCTTCACTTGGATCGATGATCAATGACTCACTCACCGGCTGGTTGTACTATCCATGGCGCTTCTTGTTCCCTGCGATCCTAATCAGCTTAACAATGCTTTCTTTCAACATTTTCGGTGATGGTCTTCGTGACGCGCTTGATCCTAAGCTGAAGAAATAGGAGGAATATGGATGGAACCTATTTTACAAGTCAAAGATTTGCATATTTCCTTTTTTGTTAAGGGCGGAGAAGTACAAGCTGTCCGTGGTATGAATTTTGAAATTGGCAAAGGCGAAACGGTTGCCATCGTCGGCGAGTCCGGCAGCGGTAAGAGTGTAACTGCTCAATCGATTATGCGTTTGATCCCTTCCCCACCTTCTAAAGTGAAAAAGGGAGAGATTATTTTTCAAGGACAGAATCTGCTAGACAAAAGCATGAAAGAAATGGAATCTATTCGCGGTAAAGATATTGGCATGATTTTTCAAGACCCGATGACTTCTCTGAACCCAACCATCAAAGTGGGCAAACAGATCACTGAAGTTTTGATTAAACATCAGAAAATGTCAGCGGCCGAAGCGAAAAAGCAAGGTATGGAGATGTTGAAATTAGTAGGCATCAAAAATGCGGAGGCTCGCTTTAACCAATATCCCCACGAATTCTCAGGCGGTATGCGCCAGCGTGTAATGATCGCAATCGCGTTAGCTTGCCGTCCGGCTTTGCTGATAGCAGATGAGCCTACAACAGCTCTAGATGTAACCATTCAGGCGCAGATCATGGAAGTTATGAGAGAGATGCAGCAAAAACTAGGTACCTCCATTATTCTGATTACACATGATCTGGGCGTAGTTGCTGGCATGTGTGATCGGGTGATTGTAATGTATGCAGGTGAGGTTGTGGAGACCGGAACAAGATGGGAAATCTTTAAAAATCCACAACATCCATACACCAAAGGTCTGCTGCGCTCAATGCCGCGTCTGGACCAAAAGAAAGGCGAGCCGCTTATTCCGATCATCGGCACACCGCCAGATCTGATCAAGCCGCCGATCGGCTGTCCGTTCACTGCTCGTTGTAATGAAGCGATGCATGTGTGCGAACAAATCGATCCCGGCGCCACAGAATTCAGCGAAACGCATATGGCGCGTTGCTGGAATCTGCATTCGATGGCCAAGGAGGTGCAGTACTCTTGAGTAAGAACCTAATAGAGGTAGAAGGTCTTAAGAAATATTTTAATGTAGGTAAAGGTAAGGTTCTTAAGGCTGTTGATAATATTAACTTCACGATCCGTGAGGGCGAGACACTTGGGATGGTAGGTGAGTCCGGTTGTGGTAAGACTACTGCTGGACGTACGATTCTTCGCTTGTATGAGCCTACTGCTGGAAGTGTGAAATATAATGGTACAGACATTTATAAATTGCCTGGAAATCAAATGAAGGCTATGCGCCGTGACATGCAAATGATTTTCCAAGATCCGTACGCATCGCTTAACCCGCGGTTTACGGTTTCTGATATCATCGGCGAGGCACTGGACATTCACGGAATGGCTGGCAGCCGTGCAGAACGTAAGAAACGGATTGAAGAACTGCTGGATATGGTTGGTCTTAACCATGACCATGCAACCCGTTATCCGCATGAATTCTCCGGTGGACAACGTCAACGTATCGGGATTGCCCGTTCGTTAGCGGTTAATCCTAAGTTCATCGTTTGTGATGAGCCGATTTCCGCACTTGACGTATCCATTCAAGCTCAGGTCGTTAACTTGCTTAAAGAATTGCAAGATCGTCTTGGATTGACTTATCTTTTCATCGCGCATGATCTGTCCATGGTTAAACATATCAGTGATCGCGTAGCAGTTATGTACTTGGGTAAAATGGTTGAGTTGGCGGAAAGTGAAGAGCTGTATGCAAATCCTATCCACCCTTATACTAAATCCCTATTGTCGGCTATTCCAGTTCCGGATCCGGAAATTGAAGTCAACAAAAAACGTATTCACTTGCATGATGAGCTTGGCAGCCCTATTTATTCTGCTAACGATAAGACCAATGACAGTGACTTTGAATTAGTAGAAGTATCTAAAGGCCACTTTGTCAGCAAAAAATTCGCATAATTTATACTTAGGTTTTCAAAGGCGGGAGCATTATGCTCTCGCCTCTTGTATGTATTTAGGATATTATTTAATGAATTTATAGTATAATTGAACAGTTGGCTGTACCTGTGTTGCTGATATCAAGACATGTTTTACTTTGACGCGGCTCCTGACTTTGGATACAATCATAGAGAGTTTTTACGAACTTGGATTTACATATAACTGCTTAGTAGAACTGGAGGCACTAGCAAATGAATATTGTAACGGAACCGCTCAAGGGTGGATCTGCACTCTCGCGCGACTATATAGATCATTTTGAAAAGGTTAGTCATTTGTACGGTGGGGATTTCCGCAATAAAGAAAGTAGAAGTAGAAGGGCAGAGTGGCTAGACGGCAGAGAAAGCCTTCGTGCCGACCGGACTCAGATTGCTGAGTGTCTGCGTCAATATAATGAAAAGCATAACTCGCATGATGCGGTGATGGCTTCGCTGGCGCTCTTAGAGCAGCCGGGGACATTAGTGGTGACAGGTGGGCAGCAAAGCGGACTATTTACTGGACCCCTGTTAGTGGTATATAAAGCTGCAACTACTATTATGGCGGCAAAAGAAGCAGCTGAACAACTCGGCCGACCTGTAGTTCCTTTATTCTGGATTGCAGGTGAAGATCATGACTGGGATGAAGTGAATCATACGTATGTACTGAATCGTACGCAGGAGATTACTAAGATTAAGATAGAAAAGTCAGAAGAGAAACGCTCCTCAGTAAGTGATATTCGTGTAGAAGAGGAAAGCTGGCAGCAGGTAGTAGAACAGTTAGACGGTCTGCTTCAGGAAAGCGACTTTAAGCCGCAGATTATGGAATTCATTCGCACTTCTTCTTTTAGAGCAGATAGTATGACGGATGCATTTGCCAAGCTGATGGGTTCATTATTTGGTAAATTTGGTCTAATTCTGCTTGATTCTGCTGATCCCAACTTACGTAAGTTAGAACAGCCATTTTTCACTTCGCTAATTATGCAGAATGATGCACTGGAAACAGCGTATATGAATTCTGCTTCTGATATTGTGGGCGCCGGATATGAGCTTCAGGCTGATGTTACAGCTGGCAATGCCAACCTCTTTTATATTCATGAAGGTACACGGCTTCTGCTTCACAAGAAGGACGGAATCTTTACGGATCGCAAGGGTCAGGTATCCTTTTCCCGTGATGAATTACTTGAGGAGGTGCAGGCACATCCGGAACGCTTTAGCAATAATGTGCTGACACGTCCACTTATGCAGGATTATGTGTTGCCTGTTCTGGCAACGGTGCTGGGTCAAGGTGAGATTGCTTACTGGGCCATTCCGCGTCGTGCGTTTGAGACCATTGGGGGAGAAATGCCGTTAATTATCCCTAGAATGTCTTTTACTGTCGTAGAAGGTACGCTGCACAAGCATATGGATAAATATCAACTTAGCTTTGAGGATGTAAGAAAAGGACTGGATCACAAAAGACATGAATGGCTGGCCGCACAGGATGAGCTGGGGATAGAACGTCGTTTTGAAGAAACCAAGACCTCATTCGCCGCTATGTACGAACCGCTTATTGAGCAGCTTGGAACGGTTCAGGCCGGTCTGCTTAAGCTGGGGAATAACAATAAAGAGAAGATTCTAGATCAAATTACTTTTTTACAGGCGAAAGCCCAAGATGCAATGGCAAAACAGAACGAAGCTGCAATCCGGCAATGGGAGCGAATCGAGCTGTCGTTAATGCCACTGGGTAAACTGCAGGAAAGAGTGTACAATATCATGTATTACTTGAACCGGTACGGACTTGCTTGGCTGGATGAGTTAATGACGGTTGAACCGGATTACAGTGGAACACATCGCATCATTTATATGTAATGGAAGTATCGCTTTCCACAAAACTAAGCTTTTGCTTACGAAGTGAGTTTTGTACGAAGCAGATCACTGGAGTAACGCTCACAAAACAAAGCGTATGCTTACGGAGCAAGTTTTATTGCGAAGTGGATCATAGAAGTATAGCTCCATAAAACTTTTAGGAGGTTTCATAATGAGTTCATCTAATCAAAATAGTATCGTGGCTGATATGTCACTCGCACCGGAAGGGCATTTGAAAATCGACTGGGTTCGCCAGCATATGCCGGTACTGAACCGTATTCGTGAGCAGTTTGAAGCAGAACAGCCATTTAAAGGTCTGAAAGTATCGATCACATTGCATTTGGAAGCTAAAACCGCTTATTTGGCGAAGGTTGTCAAAGCTGGTGGTGCAGATGTAACCATTACAGGTTCGAATCCACTTTCTACACAGGATGATGTTTGTGCAGCGCTTGTGGAGGATGGAATCACAGTATTTGCTAAATACAATCCGTCTCCTGAAGAATTTAAAGCCCTTAATATCAAAGCACTGGAGAGCAAACCGGACTTGATTATTGATGACGGTGGCGATTTTGCTACATTGCTGCATTCGGAGCGTCCTGATCTGATGGAGAATATTCGCGGGGGTGCTGAAGAAACAACTACCGGGATTATTCGTCTAAAAGCTCTGCAAAAGCAAGGCGTATTGAAGTTCCCAATGGTCGCGGTTAATGATGCCTACTGCAAATATTTGTTTGATAACCGTTATGGCACTGGCCAATCGGCATGGGATGGAATTATTCGCACAACCAACCTTATCGTAGCGGGCAAAACAGTAGTTGTTGTCGGTTACGGCTGGTGTGGTAAAGGTGTTGCCATGCGCGCCAAAGGACTTGGAGCAAAAGTGGTTGTCACAGAAGTTGATGCGATTAAAGCCGTTGAAGCACATATGGACGGTTTTGAAGTAATGCCAATGCTGGAAGCAGCTAAGGTTGGTGATTTCTTCGTTACAGTAACTGGTAACCGTTATGTAATTCGCGGTGAACATTATGATGTGATGAAGGATGGAGCAATCATGTGCAACGCGGGCCATTTCGACGTTGAAGTGAATAAGCCTGAGCTGTCGGAAAGATCCGTATCCCAACGTACCGTTCGCAAAAATATCGAAGAGTACCAGCTTCGTGACGGACGTAAATTATATCTGCTTGCTGAAGGCAGACTTGTAAATCTGGGTGCTGCTGATGGTCATCCTGCTGAAATTATGGATACAACCTTTGCACTCCAGGCACTGTCGCTGAAATATGTAAATGATAATTATAAGAGCATTGGCGTAAAAGTTGAAAATGTTCCTTATGAGCTGGATGAGCAAGTAGCACGTTATAAGTTGGAAAGTCTGGGCATTAACATCGATAGCCTCACTCCGGCACAAGTCGATTATTTGGACAGCTGGAATTTGAACGATTAATAACTGAACGCATAACAATAAAGTGTATTAACCAGTGTACCTTGAACTGAAGCAACTTTTTAACAAAGCCATGCAACGGACAAGATTCCGATTGTATGGCTTTTTTCTGTGGAGAAATGTTTTACGGGAAACGAGCTATCTGATTTAGGAAAAATTTCCTTGGCCAGAAAAAGGTTTTTGATTTTTAATGGCGAATCTATTATGCTTAAGTGGTGAAAAGTGGGGTAAAGTGGGGATTCGGGGATTAGGGGTGGGAAAAAGGATGTTCATGGGAGAGTATCAACACAGCATTGACGACAAAGGCCGAATCATTATTCCGGCTAAACTCCGTGAATTGCTCGGAACCTCCTTCGTGACGACCCGCGGCCTAGACTCCTGCCTGTTTGTTTATCCCATGGAAGAATGGGCAATCATGGAACAAAAGCTTAAAAGCCTTTCGCTGATGAAATCAGATGCCCGCGCATTTAGCCGCTTTTTTTTCTCAGGTGCAACTGAATGTGTTTGGGATAAGCAGGGAAGGGTAAATCTGCCGGCCAATTTACGGCAGTATGCCAAACTGGACAAAGACTGTGTCATTCTGGGCGTTTCGAACCGGGTGGAAATCTGGAACAAAGAGCTTTGGGAACAGTACTTCGAACAGTCAGAGGAATCGTTCAACGAAATCGCTGAGAAATTGGTGGATTTCAATTTTGATCTATAAAACACAATAACGAATACTGTCCTGGAGGGATGCAGCTTGTTTCACCACATCACGGTGCTTAAGGAAGAAGCGACAGAAGGGCTGCACATCAAAAAAGACGGAATCTATGTAGATTGCACTCTCGGTGGAGCGGGACACAGCTCACTTATCGCTTCCAAGCTTAGCGGCGAAGGCCGTTTAATCTGTTTGGATCAAGATGATTGGGCTTTGGAGAACGCCAAAGAAAGATTAGCGGAATACGGAGACAAGGTTGTGACTATTAAGACTAACTTCCGTGATCTGGAGAGTGTACTTAAGGATGTGCCCTTTGTGCCACAAACAGATGGTATTCCCCAAGTAGATGGAGTGCTCTTTGATCTTGGCGTATCCTCTCCTCAGTTTGACGAAGGGGAACGAGGCTTTAGTTACAATCATGATGCTCCGCTGGACATGCGCATGGATCAGTCAGCACTTTTGACGGCTGCTGAAATTGTGAATACATGGTCCGAGCAGGAGATTGCCCGTGTTCTTTTCCAATATGGAGAAGAGAAATTCTCGCGGAGAATCGCTAGAAAAATTGTAGACAGAAGAGAAGAAGCTCCTATTGAGACAACAGGAGAATTAGCAGAACTGATCAAGGAAGGTATCCCGGCAGCTGCTCGAAGAACAGGCGGGCATCCCGCTAAACGTAGCTTTCAAGGATTAAGGATTGCTGTGAATGACGAATTGGGTGCTTTTGAAGAAGGGCTACATAGTGCAGTACGTTGCCTTGCACCAGGAGGCAGAGTATCCGTCATCACCTTTCATTCGCTCGAAGACCGAATTTGCAAGCAAATTTTTAGCAGCTATTTAAGCAGATGTACATGCCCGCCTGACTTTCCGTTTTGCGTATGCGGCGCGAAAGGCACGCTTAAGTTAATCAATCGTAAACCGCTTGTGCCTTCTGAAGAAGAGCTTGAGCTTAATACCCGAGCCCGCTCAGCTAAGCTGCGCATTGCAGAAAAATTGTAATTGACGATAAAGGAGAGTCAGAGATGGCCTATACCCGCGGCAATTTAGCAGTTCAGCCCAAAAGAAAAGAAGAGGTAAACCCCCTTTACCGCGAGAAGACAAAAGTAGTTACCAGACGAAGAGTACTTCCGCTGCAAGAGAAACTTTTGTATATGCTGACGCTAGGAGTATGCGTTCTGGTGGCGATCACCCTGATTTCACGTTACGTCCAAATTTATGATTTGAACTTGCAGGCTCAGAAATTAGATCAGGATATTGCAACAGCCAAGAAGCAGATTTCTACGTATCAGATGGAAAAGCAGAATCTAGAGCAGAAAGTCGCCCAAAAAGCACGGGATCTTGGTTATGTGTCCCCGGATGAGAATGCAACAATCTATATTCCGGCAAGCTCAGCAACGACTCCAGGTGATAATTAGTGAGCGATTGGCAAGATCGCAATAAAAAAAGTTGTGAGGTTCGCTTATGCTGAAAAGAATAAAACTTCGCACGCTGTTTATAGGAGGGTGTATTACCCTCTTTTTTCTTGTTTTGATCGTTAGAGTATTCTGGATTCAAGTTATGCAAGGTGAGGAATGGCAGGAAAAGGCCGCCACACTTTGGGCGCATACCTCAACTATCAAAGCGGAGCGAGGTACGATTTCTGACCGTAACGGGAGTGTGCTTGCTAGCGATGTCCCTGCTTATACCGTGGTGGTGAATCCTGAAGTGATTCAACAACAAGGCATCGGGGAAGAGGTCATCACAGGATTACACGAATTGCTCGGCAAACCAGAGGATGAGCTGCGTAAGCTGGTTGAAGCCAAGGACGAAAAGACGGGTGCTTACCTCAAGAACCGTGAGATTCGTAATGAAGGCTGGAAGATTGATCAGGAGCTTGCCGATAAGGTGAAAGAATTTTATGTAGCCCTAGGTAAAGAACATAAAATTCAAGAGACCGGTATTGGGCTTGTTAGAGAGCAGAAACGATATTATCCAAAAGATGAATTAGCTGCACATATCTTAGGTTATACAGATAGGGACGGCAATGCTATCATGGGACTGGAAAAATACTTTGATACGGAGCTTAAGGGTGCCGATGGCAAGCTGCTTTATCAAAGTGACGGTCAAGGGGTAAAATTGCCGGATTCACAAGATACCTATAAGCCAGTAGTAAATGGAAGTAATTTTAAGCTTACAATCGATAGTACGATCCAGCATTATATAGAAGAGGCCATGCAAAAGGCGTATGCGCAATATAAGCCAAAAAGTATGAGTGTCATTGCTGCTGATCCGAACACGATGGAGATTTTGGGATTAGCCAACATGCCTACCTATAATCCAAATGAATTTTGGAAGACCGGGGCTGAAGGGGCAGGATTCTATAATCATGCTATTAAATCTACTTATGAGCCTGGTTCCACCTTCAAAATTGTAACGCTTGCCGCCGCAGTAGAAGAGAAGCTTTTTGATCCTGTTGCGACATTTTTGTCCGGGTCCATCCGGATAAAGGGATATAGTAAGGCACTGCATGATATTAATCATGCTGGATGGGGGCAAATCAGTTTTCTTGAAGGTGTGAAACGTTCTAGTAACGTTCTATTCGTTAAGCTATATGAAATGCTCGGACAGGACAAGCTATTACAGTATATCAATGATTTTGGCTTCAATGAGAAAACGGGAATCGATCTGCCAGGAGAAGCAAGCGGAGTCGTTAACCCTAATGTTGGACGTCCTATAGAAATTGCGACACTCGCATATGGACACGGAAAAGTGCTAGTAACCCCACTTCAGCAGCTCGTTGCCGTATCTGCTATCGCTAATGGGGGGAAGTTGATGACTCCGTATGTAGTTAAGGAGGTCACAAACCCTAACACTGGTGAGACAAAGGTTACTCAGCCTAGTGTAGTGCGTCAGGTGATTGATGAGGAAAGTGCCAAGAAAACGGGTGAATATTTGGAGCAGGTTGTTGCTGACCAAGTAAAAGGAACAGGCCGCAACGCTTATATTGACGGCTATCGTGTGGCAGGTAAGACAGGAACGGCTATCAAGGTTGAAGGAAAGGATTATGTGAAATCCAAAGTACTTGTCTCCTTTATTGGTTATGCTCCTGTTGATGATCCAAAGATCGCTGTTATTGTCATTATTGACGAACCGAACGTTGAGGTTGGCGGCGGTAAGGCAGCTGCTCCAGTATTTAAAGAGATTGTATCCCAGTCTCTGCAATACATGGGAGTACCTAAGCTGGCGTCTGAGGCTAGTGATAGCAGCAGCAAAAAGCCGGCTAAGACTGAAACAGTCGCACTTCGGACTACACCAGATCTAACAGACAAGACGATGAAGGAAGCAAGAGAAGCACTTTTGGATCAAGGCTTCGATTATGTAGTGGTCGGTGAAGGATCTACTGTAGAGAGTCAATATCCTGAGGCAGGTACTAAGCTTGCTACAGGGCAACGGATCTATTTATTAAGTCCGCAGGGGGCTCAGCCTACCATTCCAGATTTAAAAGGGGAATCCCTGCGTGATGCACTTGAAATTCTAACTCTACTAAAAGTAGAGATTGCGGTAGATGGTGAAGGTTACGTCTCAGAACAGATTGTAGGCACGCAAAATGGCAAGACCCTGGTCACTTTGAAAATGAAGCCATTAAATGATTATGGCGAAGATATTCCCGTGGCCCCGCCTGCTGATGAGGGGTCAGATTCCGAGAGCGGAACATAGCTTGTTCTAACCCCTGTTTGTCCCGAATAGTCATGAAGATAAGAGCTCATGTCTATTGTTGAAAGTGGGGGAGAACGGAATGAAGGTTTCCAAAGTCGTAACACGGCGGAGAATGCTGTGGACATTGCTGGGACTGGCAGTGTTATTCGGTTCGCTGGTCGTGCGTCTTGCGTATGTACAATTATCTCAAGGCGAGGAACTGACTGCGAAGGTAGAAGATTCCTTGCGCCGCAATATTCCTTTTACCGCTAAACGTGGTGAAATTATGGATCGTGAAGGTGTGCCGCTCGTTTCTAATATCACCACACCTACAGTGTATGCAGTACCGGTGCAGGTAAAAGAGAAGCAAAAGACAGCACAGCAATTAGCTCCACTGCTTGGGATGACTGAGGAGAAGCTGATGACATTGCTGTCCAAAAAAGAAATGTCGGTGAAACTTCAGCCCGGCGGCCGCAAAATTACGATGGATCTTGCCGCGAGCATCCGTGATTTGCAGCTGCCGGGCATCGTTGTCGCTGAGGATAGCAAAAGGTATTACCCTTACGGCGATTTAGCCGCGCATATTCTAGGCTTCACAGGTATAGATAACCAGGGTATTACAGGAGTAGAGAGTATATATGACAATCTGCTCAAAGGTATAGCCGGCAATATTTCTTATTTGTCTGATGCGGGCGGAAGACTTATGCCTGGCTCATCTGAGAAATATTCTGCCCCTCAAGACGGACTTAATCTGGAGCTGACGATTGATAAACAGATCCAGTCCATTATGGAACGTGAGCTTGATCAGGCTATGGTAAAATATCAGGCGCAGGGTGCTTGGGCTATAGCTATGAATCCGAAGAATGGTGAGATACTAGCCATGGCTAGCAGACCGGGGTATGAACCAGCATCATACAAGGAATATGATGCGCAGATTTACAACCGGAATCTGCCTATCTGGATGACCTATGAACCTGGTTCAACGTTCAAAATCATCACTCTGGCTGCTGCGCTGCAGGAAGGTAAAGTAGATCTTCAGAACGATCATTTCTATGATCCGGGGTTTATCGAGGTGGCGGGCGCAAAGCTGCGCTGCTGGAAAAAGGGCGGTCATGGTAGTCAAACCTTTCTACAGGTAGTTGAGAACTCCTGTAACCCTGGGTTTGTCGCCTTAGGGCAACGGCTGGGAAAAGAATCACTTTTCAAATATATTCGTGATTTTGGTTTTGGCAGCAAAACGGGAATTGATCTGAATGGGGAAGCTAATGGTATTCTGTTCAAGCTTAATCAAGTAGGTCCGGTAGAGCTTTCGACTACAGCCTTTGGTCAAGGGGTTTCGGTTACGCCTATTCAGCAGATTGCTGCGGTATCCGCGGCTATCAACGGCGGTAATCTCTATAAACCTCATGTAACAAAAGCATGGGTTAACCCGGTTACTGGAGAGACTGTATCAGAGGTGAAGCCAGAGCTTGTGCGGCAGGTCATTTCGGAGGAAACATCCAAGAAGGTGCGGGCAGCACTTGAGAGCGTGGTTGCCAAAGGCACAGGACGGCCGGCTTTTATTGACGGCTATCGTGTAGGTGGCAAGACGGGTACTGCACAGAAGGTTGTAAATGGACGTTATTCTCCAACAGAGCACATTGTTTCTTTTATTGGCTTTGCGCCAGCGGATGATCCTCAGATCGTTGTGTACACTGCCGTGGATAATCCGAAAGGGATTCAATTTGGGGGTGTGGTTGCAGCTCCAATCGTGCAAAATATTTTGGAAGACTCGCTGCACTATATGAAGATTCCGGAGCGCAGTGATCAGCTTCCCAAAACTTATAAGTATGGCGAAACTCCGATAGTGACCGTACCTGATCTTACCGGAGCAACGGTGCAGGATATCTATGAGGATTTAAATATGAATTTTAATCTTGCACGTTCAGGCACAGGAAATACGGTCATCAATCAAGCTCCTAAGGCTGGGGCCAGAGTAGAACAGGGCTCAACCATCAGGATTTATATGGGAGCATCTAGTGAATAATGATTAAGGTATAAGGTTTCAGCTCGTATCCGAAAATGTAGAGTGAGGGATTACTATGAAAGTTAACGAATTATCTGCTTGTCTTGCTACTTCGCAACTATACGGGGATGGAGATGTGGAGATTACTGATCTTCAGACGGATTCCCGCCGTGTAGGCCCGGGAGATCTATTCATTTGTTTGCCTGGCCACACCGTGGACGGGCACAAATATGCGCCGCAAGCAGTAGCCTCCGGAGCGGCGGCTATTGTATGTGAGCACAAGCTGGAGCTTGATATCCCGCAGATTGTTGTAGATGACTGCCGGTTTGCGATGTCTGTCATGTCGAATGCATTCTTTGGCTCACCTAGCAGCCGGATGAGAATGATCGGGGTGACGGGCACAAACGGCAAAACAACAACGACTTATCTCATTGAGCGGATTATGCAGGATCAGAATATGAAGACAGGTCTGATTGGAACAATTCAAATGCGCTATGACGGCAAAAGCTACCCTATGTCAGGCACAACTCCAGAATCGCTAGATCTGCAGCGTTCCCTTCATGATATGGCTTCCAAAGGTGTGGAATGTTGTGTAATGGAAGTATCCTCTCACGCACTTCAGCAAGGACGTGTGAAGGGTGCGGACTTCCGTACGGCAATTTTTACGAACTTAACCCAAGATCATCTGGATTATCATCATACAATGGAGGAGTATCGGGCGGTTAAAGGGCTCTTTTTCTCCAGATTGGGAAATGTGATCTCTCCGTGGAAGGAAGAACGCAAATATGCGGTGTTGAACGCGGATGATGAAGCCAGTCAATATTTTGCAGCCCAAACTGCGGCGGAAGTGATTACATATGGCATTGATAACAACGCTAATGTCCGAGCTTCGCAAATATCGATCACCGCAAAAGGAACTTTTTTCCATGTAGATACGTTTAAGGGGAAGACGGACATTTCGCTCCGTATGGTTGGTAAGTTCAATGTCTACAATGCACTCGCGGCGATTACAGCTGCTTTATTGGAAGATGTCTCTCTGGCTGATATCAAGACTAGTCTTGAGGCAATCGATGGTGTAGCTGGACGGGTGGAGTCAGTGGATGAAGGTCAGGAATTTGCTGTTATCGTTGACTACGCACATACACCAGACGGGCTAGAGAATGTATTAAAAACGGTCTGCGAATTTGCTACCGGCAAAGTGCTTACAGTGTTTGGCTGTGGCGGTGACAGAGACCGGACGAAACGTCCATTAATGGGGAAGATCGCTGCACGATATAGCGACATGGTATTCGTAACTTCTGACAACCCTCGGACGGAGGACCCTCAACTAATCTTGAAGGATATAGAAGCAGGACTAGTAGAGGATGGAGTCACCTCTGACCGGTATCATATGATTGTTGATCGCCGAGAAGCTATCGGGAAGGCTATTGAAATGGCAAGCCCTGGCGATGTAGTATTGATTGCGGGGAAAGGTCATGAGACCTATCAACTGATTGGCGGAGTGGTTCATGATTTCGATGACCGCATCGTCGCTAAAGAAGTTATAAGGGGCCGAAACTATTGATTACAAGAACGCTTGAAAATATTGCTGCCATGTGCGCAGGGGAACCTGCTGCTGTCGAAGCTATGAATACAACCCTTACGGGAGTCGTTACCGACTCCCGTAAGATCACACCCGGTTGCCTGTTTGTGCCTCTATCTGGAGACAAATTCGATGGTCACCACTATGCTGCCGCAGCACTGGCTGCTGGTGCGGGTGCAACCTTGTGGCAACGCGATAAAGGACCGGTACCTGAAGGTGGCGGAGTTATTATTGTTGAAGATACACTAGAGGCTCTTCAGAAGTTGTCCGCTGCTTATCTGAAGGAAGTGGCTCCGCAGGTTGTCGCTGTTACGGGCAGCAACGGAAAAACAACAACAAAAGATATCATTATGTCTCTGCTTGAAGTGCAGTTCAAAGTGCATAAGACAGCAGGGAATTTCAATAATCATATCGGTCTTCCGCTTACTATTTTATCCATGGCTGAGGATACAGAGATCGCTGTACTTGAAATGGGGATGAGCTCGCGGGGAGAAATTGCTCTGCTGGCTTCTTTGGCTGAACCAGACGTAGCGGTAATTACTAATGTAGGCGAGTCGCATTTACTGCAGCTGGGGTCACGTAAAGAAATAGCCCGCGCCAAGCTGGAGATTGCTGAAGGGCTGAAGCCGGGGGGATTACTGATTTATAATGGTGACGAACCGCTGCTGACTGAGGTAATGCAAGAGTCCACTTTTAAGGCTCCAGAAGGGATGAGAACCTTCCGATTTGGTCTAAATGAGGATAATGATGATTATCCAACAGGGATGATGTCCCATACTGGTGGCATGACGTTCACGTCAAGCCGTCATAAGGAACATGCTTTTACATTACCGCTGCCAGGTCAGCATAACGTTGTTAACGCTCTGGCTGCACTAGCGGTTGCTCGTCATTTTGGGGTTACGGAGCAGAATATGAAGGAGGGTCTCAGCAGGCTCAAGTTGACGGGCATGCGGATTGAAGTGATTCGGACTTCCTCCGGACTTACGCTTTTAAACGATGCTTATAATGCCAGCCCTACTTCTATGAAGGCGGCTATAGATGTCCTGCAATCTATGAAATGCAGTGGCAATAAAATCGCTGTGCTCGGGGACATGCTGGAACTTGGGCCGGAGGAAGTAGAATTTCATCAAGAAATAGGCTACTACCTTGACCCTTCATTAACTGATTTTGTATGTACTTACGGACCATTATCCGTTCATATTGCCAAAGCAGCAGAAGAGAAATTCGGCAAAGAGCGCGTAAAAGCTTTTACAGATAAAGCGGAACTAGCCGCTGTCCTTCTAGAGAAATGCAGTGCTAAGGATATTGTTCTATTTAAAGGATCAAGAGGGATGAAGCTCGAGGAAGTGCTTCAGAGCCTAAATAAAGATATTCAACAGACCTAAATCATTGGAGGGGGTGTACCCATGGATTATCAACTATTGTTATTGACTATTGCTGTTTCCTTTATCCTTGCGGTCATTGCCGCTCCGCTCTTCATTCCGCTTCTGCGCAGGATGAAATTCGGACAGCAGGTGCGAGATGACGGACCGCAAACCCATTTGAAGAAAGCGGGAACGCCGACTATGGGCGGTATCGTGATTATCGTAGCTTTTACCTTGTCTTATCTGAAATTTTCTGTGGTGAATACAGATTTTTACGTACTGCTCGTAGCTACGCTTGGTTTTGGATTGATCGGGTTTTTGGATGACTATATCAAAATTGTATTTAAGCGTTCCTTAGGGCTCACAGCACGTCAAAAGTTATTTGGACAGCTGCTGGTTGGTGCTCTGATGTGCGGTCTTCTGATTTATGCCGGACACAGTACAAGTATCAGCGTACCAGGTACTGATTTCAGCTTTGATTGGGGTGGCTGGTTCTATTATCCATTCATCATTATTATGATGATGGCAGTGACGAATGCCGTTAACTTTACAGATGGAGTCGATGGACTGTTGTCTGGGGTTAGTGCCATTGCTTTGGCCGCATACGCGGTGGTGGCAATGCAGGCTACGTCTATTGCGGCAGGTGTATGTGCTGCGGCCATGATTGGTGCTGTACTTGGCTTTCTTGTGTTTAATGCCCACCCTGCTAAAGTATTTATGGGGGATACGGGTTCGTTTGGTATTGGTGGCGCGATAGGTGCTATTGCTATTGTCACGAAGAGTGAGCTGCTGTTTCTCATCATTGGCGGTGTTTTTGTAATTGAAATGTTGTCCGTTGTGATTCAAGTCGTTTCATTTAAAACCCGTGGCAAACGTGTATTCAGAATGAGCCCGATTCACCATCATTTTGAGCTTGGTGGCTGGTCGGAGTGGCGTGTGGTAATTTCGTTCTGGGCGGTTAGCTTGGTGTTGGCTGCTGTGGGACTATTTATTAGCAAGGGGTTGTAGAGAATGAAACATCCAGATAAGTATCGTGGTGAAGAAGTTGTGGTTCTTGGGCTTGCTAAAAGCGGTGTCCAGGTGGCTAAAGTGCTGCATGAACGCGGCGCTGTAGTTACGGTGAATGATAAAAAGGAAAGAGATCAAAGTCCCGAAGCTTCCGAATTGGAATCTTTGGGAATTTGTGTTATATGCGGTGGGCATCCGGAAGGTCTTATTCATGAAGGTGTAAGTCTGGTAATCAAGAATCCAGGCATTCCTTATTCTGCGTCCCCTGTACAAAAGGCAATTGAGCTTGGAATTGAAGTGGTCACAGAGGTAGAGGTGGCATATCGACTTTGTGCAGCGCCGATGATCGGGATCACGGGTTCCAATGGTAAGACGACGACGACGACCTGGGTAGGCCATATGCTGGAAGCTGCGGGAATGAACCCTATAATTGCGGGCAATATTGGTACGCCTCTCTGTCAGGCTGCACAAGAGGCTACCGAGGATAACTGGATGGTAGTTGAGCTTAGCAGCTTTCAACTTAAAGGTACGGAGACCTTCCAGCCTAAGATAGGCTGTCTGCTGAATATTGCAGAGACCCATCTGGATTATCATGGAAGCATGAAAGATTATGTGGATTCCAAAACCAAGCTGTTCGCTAATCAATTAGCTACGGATACAGCAGTGCTGAACTGGGATGATCCTGTCTGCCGGGAACTTGTACCCTATATAAAGGCTTCGATTCTTCCATTTTCCTTGTTTGAGGAGCTGCCTCATGGAGTATTTGTTAGCCCGTCCTACATTACGGGGCAAGATGATGAGCTGAAGCGCCACATTATCTATCGCGAATCTGCGGACAAGGAAACGATAATCGCGGATGTGGATTCCATCGCCCTACCGGGTCGCTTTAATGTGGGGAATGCGCTGGCTGCCTGTGGTATTGCTATTGCCGCTGGAGCTGCCCCCTCTCTATTAAGCGAAGTGCTTTCTTCTTTTCGCGGTGTGGAGCACCGCCTGGAGTATGTAGCTGATAAGGCTGGAGCCGCTTATTATAACAATTCCAAAGCAACGAACTCCAAAGCGACAATTACGGCTTTGACATCGTTTCAGCGGCCGGTGGTATTGATCGCTGGCGGATTAGACCGTGGCTCCGATTATATGGAGCTGCTGCCTGTCCTGAGCGGACGCGTCAAAGCTTTGGTGGCGTTAGGACAAACCAAGGACAAGCTAATAAATGTAGCACAGCTTGCAGGATTAAAGCAGATTATCTCCGTCGATAATGGGGAGAGCGCCGCCGCCGTGCTGCAAGCAGCTGTGCGGGAAGCTTCCGCTCTGGCGGAAGAAGGAGATATCGTTCTCCTGTCTCCTGCATGTGCTAGTTGGGATATGTTTACATCCTATGAAGAGCGCGGGTGTATTTTTAAAGAGGCGGTGCATAACCTTTAAGTAGGGGGGTGGATAAGCCCCTACTACGGATGCAAGAGGTGTGCTCCTGATGAACAAAACTCGTCATGCTCCCGATATTTGGTTGCTGATTCCCATTCTTTCTTTGCTGGTGATCGGCATGGTGATGGTATACAGCGCCGGATCTGTTTTAGGCTTCCGCAATTATGGAGATTCGTTTTACTTTGTAAAGAGGCAGCTTTTGTTTGCAGGACTGGGACTTGTTGCAATGTTTGTTACAGCGAATACAGACTACAAAGTGTTAAAAAAGCTGGCTAAGCCGGCACTGATTGTCTGCTTTATCCTGCTCGTTATGGTGCTTATTCCCGGCATTGGTGTAGTTCGCGGGGGAGCGCGCAGCTGGCTCGGAATCAGCTCCTTCGGGATTCAGCCCTCCGAGTTCATGAAGATGGGGATGATTCTATTTCTGGCGAATTGGCTGGGAAAAGAAGAGTATGATATCACCTCCTTCACTCGTGGCTTACTTCCCCCGTTAGCGCTTATCGGATCAGCTTTTGCACTGATTATGCTCCAGCCGGATCTGGGTACAGGTACCGTTATGTTTGGCGCAGCCTTGATGATGGTCTTTACAGCTGGGGCAAGAATGAAACATCTACTCTCACTAGGAGTAGCTGGGGTGGCTGGTTTTGTTGCTTTGGTTGCCGCAGCACCTTACCGGTTGCAGCGGATCACCGCTTTTCTTGATCCTTGGTCCGATCCCCTCGGTGCAGGCTACCAGATTATTCAGTCGCTATACGCGATTGGGCCTGGAGGGCTCGGGGGTCTCGGACTTGGAATGAGCCGGCAGAAGTACAGTTATGTACCTGAGCCGCAGACCGATTTTATTTTTTCTATATTGGCCGAGGAACTGGGGTTTATCGGTGGTTTGGCAGTGTTGATCCTGTTTCTTATTCTAATCTGGCGCGGAATGAAGGTGGCGATGAGTCTGCCTGACCGTTTTGGAAGCTATTTGGCCGTTGGCATCGTCTGTATGGTGGCTGTGCAAGTCATTATTAATATTGGTGTGGTCATTGGTCTGATGCCTGTAACAGGCATTACGCTTCCTCTGATTAGCTATGGAGGTTCTTCGCTTACACTGATGTTAACCTCCCTGGGCATTCTATTGAACTTATCCCGTTATGCGAGGTGAAAGACATGCGTATCGTATTAAGCGGCGGAGGCACGGGTGGTCATATCTATCCCGCAGTCGCTGTTGCTAGACAACTGGAATCAGAAGATAGTGAATCTACCTTCCTGTATATTGGTGGAACGCGTGGCTTAGAGAGCAAGCTTGTTCCCCAAGAGAATATCCCTTTCAAATCTATCGACATCACTGGCTTTCGGCGCAAGCTGTCCATGGACAACGTCAAGACGGTGATGCGTTTTTTAAAGGGCGTTAAGGCTTCCAAAGAAATGTTAAGAGAGTTTAAGCCTGATGTTGTAATTGGTACAGGCGGTTATGTATGTGGTCCAGTCGTTTACGCTGCATCCCGGCTGGGCATCCCAACCTTGATCCATGAGCAAAATGCTATCCCTGGTTTAACAAATCGTTTTCTAAGTCGTTACGCGAGTACAGTGGCCGTAAGCTTTGAAGGGACAGAATCTGCTTTTCCGGGGAGCAAGCACGTAATCTACACAGGTAATCCTCGGGCAACGACCGTTACTACGGCTAGTCCACAACGGGGGTTTGCCTCGCTGGGCATTCCGGATAACAGCACGGTTGTTTTGGTTGTTGGCGGCAGTCAAGGGGCTAAGGCAATTAATAAAGCCATGATTGAAATGGCCCCATTTGTGGGTAAGGGTAATGGTGTTCATTATGTTTACGTTACAGGTGAGCCTTATTTTGAGGATACCCGTGCTGAATTGCGTCAGAAGCTGGGTAGCACACCGAACTGGCTGCATGTCCTGCCTTATGTTCACAATATGCCGGAGGTCTTGGCTTGTACCTCCTTAATCGTAAATCGGGCGGGGGCATCCTTTCTCGCTGAGATTACAGCGCTGGGCATTCCTTCTGTACTTATCCCTTCTCCTAATGTGACGAATAATCACCAAGAGGCGAATGCAAGACAGCTGGAACGCGAAGGAGCCGCTGTGGTGCTGCTTGAGAAGGATTTGAATGGTAAGGCGCTTTATGAAGCTGTGCAAGCAATCATTGGAACTGAAGCTGTATGCCAAAAAATGTCCGAGGCTTCCAAACGACTGGGCAAAAGGGATTCTGCTGCCATTGTCACTAACGAACTCCGAAGACTAGCCGGTAAACAGTCTTAAGCCATTAACCTTTGAGAGGTTTTTCCTTATTGGCAGCTCTCTGTCACACACTTGGAGGAACGAACATAGGATAATCCTATAATCGTGACAATCACCCAGGACACTTCCTAACCTGAAAGGTAGTGCAGGATAATCTTGTACATTTCATATGACCTTGTATCGGAAGTGTTTGTGGTGGGTGAGCGGTAATCTCGGAGGTGATACATTGGACAAATTGGTGATTGAGGGTGGAAGTCCCCTGTCAGGCACCATTCGTATCCATGGAGCAAAAAATGCGGCGCTGCCGATTCTAGCGGCAAGCCTGCTGGCCGAAGGAGTTCACTCACTGCATAATGTGCCGAAGCTGCTGGACATCGAGACTATGCTAGACATCTTGGATCGGCTGGGCTGCAGGTGCGTGCATCAAGAGGATACGGTGACGATAGATACGTCAGCCGTGGGGACATCTCATGTACCTGAGGATTTGATGCGGCAGATGAGATCTTCCATTTTTTTAATGGGACCGCTGTTATCCAGATTTGGTGAGGTAACGATCTATCAGCCTGGTGGCTGTGCGATCGGGGAGCGTAAAATCGATCTTCATTTGCAGGGTCTTAAAGCACTGGGGGCGGAGATCGAGGAAAGCAACGGACGAATATCCTGTCGGGGCTCAAAGCTTGTAGGGAGTGATATTCATCTCGACTATCCAAGTGTTGGAGCCACGGAGAATATTATGATGGCTGCCGCCAAGGCAGAGGGGACAACGACGATATCGGGAGCAGCAAGAGAGCCGGAAATACAGGATCTACAGCAATTTTTGAATAGTATGGGTGCTCAGATTATCGGTGCAGGCACGGATACCATTACGATCCAGGGTGTCAAAAACTTATATCCCTGTACGTACGAGGTAATCCCAGACCGGATAGTGGCTGGAACTGTAATGATTGCTGCGGCAGCTACACGTGGGAATGTGACCTTGACACATACGAACGCCGGGCATCTGACTTCGCTTATTCATGTGCTTAAGCGGGCTGGTGTTCAAATCACAGTATGCAATGATATAATTAATGTCAGCTGCATGGGGCGTCCGCGTGCGGTTGAGAGAATTGTAACCTCTCCTTATCCTTCTTTCCCGACGGATCTGCAATCTCAGGTCATGGTGCTGCTGTCGCTCGCCGATGGTTTTAGTGTGATCAAGGAGACGGTGTTTGAGGGACGGTTCAAACATGTGGAAGAAATGGCCCGGATGGGTGCTGACATTTCTATCGATTTGAATCGTGCGTTTATTCGCGGCGTTCAGAGATTGTATGGTGCTACTGTGGAAGCTACTGATTTGCGGGCGGGTGCAGCTCTGGTCATTGCCGGGCTTGCTGCACAAGGGACTACGGTCGTTGAGCAAGCGCATCACATTGACCGTGGTTATGATGGAATAGAGAAGCTGTTTCAGAAGCTTGGCGCGCGTATAAGCCGTAAGGTGCCTGTAACGGATCCACTTGATTTGGCCAATTAAAGCTCCCTGTCTCCTTCCAGATCTCCCAGAGAAGGAGACAGGGCCTTATTACGGAGAATATGAGAATGACTACAACCCGATTACCTCTTCTTAAAGAGGACAAGCCTAAGAAAAAAATGAGCCGTAAGATTACGGCGATCCTGCTGCTGCTGTTCACTGCGCTTCTTGCTGTGATTTTTTTTAGATCGTCTATTAGCCATATTACAGTGATAGATTTTCAAGGTAGTAAGTATTCTACTAGTGAAGAGCTACTCTCACAAAGTGGAATTAAAATAGGTGGGCAATTCTTTGCTGTATCAACGAAAGATGTGGAAGAATCTCTGCTGAAGCTTAAGACGATTAAAGACGTCAGCGTGCAGAAGGATTTCCCCGGGGTGATCACAGTGAAGATTGAGGAGTTTTCAGCGGTAGCCTATGAACTGGAACAGGGAGGCCTCTTGAAGGCAATTCTGTCCAGTGGAGCTGCAGTCCCTGTTAATGAGACAGGAATTGCCGTTGAGAAACCCATATTAACGAACTGGGACCCGGAAGATCCGAATAAGGCTAAGCTATGTCAAGCATTAGCAAGCATTCCTAATGAATTGACAAGTGATATCTCTGAGATTGTTCCCTCGCCGACCTTGTCTTTTCCAGACCGGATCAAGCTCTATACTAGATCCCGTTTTGAGGTGATTACAGCCATCTCATTGCTAAAGAGCAAGGTGTCCTATTTGAATCAGATTATAGAGACTGAACAGCCTGGACTGATTAAAATGCTAGAAGCCGATTCATATGTTCCCTTTCAGGTTGTAAGCGATGAAGAAGATGTTGCGCAAGAGTAGTGTGGAGGTAAATAGTCCCTACTAATAGAGTTAAAAAAATGCTACAATCGGAGTTACGGGCAAGAAGCTATATCCCTCTTTTTTCTTCGATTTTTTTGAGATATAGTACTATATTTGGTTGAAATGACCAATTAGGCCGATATTTCTTGTGATAATTGCTATTTTTACAATAACATATGAGTAACTATTCACATTTGGGGATGTTGGAATATTATTCCGTTCAAAAAATTTGTAGAAAAAAGAGGGAAAGGATTAGGTATGTTGAATATGTACAGAGAAGTTTCCCGGGACCGGGATAAGGTAATGCAATTAATTATGATTATAACAGGAGGTGCCATAGGACTTGAGCAACAATGACATCATTGTTAGTTTGGACATCGGTACATCCAAAGTTCGGGCAATAATTGGGGAAGTTACCAATGGAACCTTTAATATTATTGGCGTTGGATCTGCCGATTCGGAAGGAATACGTAAAGGCGCGATTGTAGATATCGACCAAACTGTGCAATCGATCAAAAGTGCTATAGATCATGCAGAGCAGATGGTGGGTATTCAAATATCAGAGGTTTATGTAGGCATTTCCGGTAATCATATTGGCCTGCAATCCAGCCACGGCGTTGTGGCCGTTCAGAATGAGGATCGTGAAATCGGCGATGATGATATCGATCGCGTAATTAAAGCTGCGGAAGTCATTGCTATGCCTCCGGAGCGTGAAGTGATTGATGTTGTTCCCAAACAATTTATCGTCGATGGTCTTGAAGGAATTCAAGACCCGCGCGGAATGATTGGTGTTCGTCTGGAAGTTGAGGCAACAATCATTACGGGTGCTAAGACGCCAATACATAATCTACTACGCTGTGTTGAGAAATCAGGGCTGAAGGTAAAGGATCTTGTGCTGATGTCTCTTGGAGCTGGTGGATTGGCGCTGTCCAAGGACGAGAAATCGATGGGATCTGTTCTGGTTGATATCGGTGCGGGCTCAACAACAATAGCCATATACGAAGAGGGTTCTCTTAGTGCAACCTCCACGATTCCGATCGGAGGAGAATTCGTAACCAATGATATTGCCTACGGACTTCGGACACTTACTGATCAAGCGGAGAAGGTAAAACTTAAATATGGTTGTGCTTGGATTGACGATGCAGCCTCAGACGTTGTCTTCAAGGTATTGCGCATTGGCAGTAACGTGGAGAAGGAATTTAACCAAGAGGATCTGGCGGCCATTATCGAGCCAAGGGTGCAAGAAATATTCCACCTGATTCGTCAAGAAGTTAAACGGCTTGGTTACAGTGAACTGCCTGGAGGTTATATACTAACAGGTGGGACTGTCTCGATGCCGGGTGTATTGAAGGCTGCTCAGACTGAGCTGGCTGCATCTGTACGCATCGCCGTGCCGGATTATATCGGTGTACGGGACCCTGGGTTTACCGGCGGTGTCGGTATTCTGCATAATGTTGTCCGTAGTTTCCGTGGAAGAAACAGTGGTGGAAGCAGCAACAAAAAGACGGTCAACCGGAGCAAGCAGAACGCCAATCCGAGTCAGGAAACTGTTCAGAAGCCCGGATTTGTGGAGCGTCTAAAAAATATGTTTAGCGAGTTTATATAAGTGTAAGTCCAGATATACTTGGACCGGCCATCCAAGCACATTGAGGGGGAGATGGAACAATATGTTAGAATTTGATTTTGAAATGGAGAGCTTGGCGCAAATAAAAGTCATCGGCGTGGGCGGCGGAGGTAGTAATGCTGTCAACCGGATGATTGAAAACGGCGTTCAGGGTGTAGAATTTATTACGGTTAATACAGACGCCCAAGCGTTGCATATGGCCAAATCGGAGCACAAGCTGCAGATTGGGGACAAGCTGACCCGCGGTTTGGGTGCAGGCGCCAACCCTGAAGTCGGTAAGAAAGCAGCGGAGGAATCCCGTGATCTGATTTCGAATACCCTTAAAGGTGCAGATATGGTATTTGTTACTGCAGGAATGGGTGGCGGTACAGGTACAGGTGCGGCGCCAGTTATAGCTGAAATTGCTAGAGAGTGTGGAGCCCTGACTGTGGGTGTAGTGACTCGCCCGTTCACATTTGAAGGAAGAAAACGTTATAACCAGGCAATGCTTGGAATCGAAGCTTTGAAAGAAAAAGTCGACACACTAATCGTCATTCCAAATGACCGTTTGCTTGAAATTGTTGATAAGAAAACACCGATGTTGGAAGCTTTCCGTGAAGCAGATAATGTTCTCCGGCAGGCTGTTCAAGGTATCTCTGACCTAATTAAGGTTCCTGGTCTGATTAACCTTGACTTTGCGGATGTAAAGACGATCATGACAGAGCGCGGTTCAGCGCTTATGGGTATTGGTATTGCAAATGGTGAGAACCGTGCGTCTGAAGCAGCACGTAAAGCCATCATGAGCCCACTCTTGGAAACGTCTATTGAAGGCGCCCGCGGCGTAATCATGAACATTACGGGAGGATCTAACCTCTCTCTATACGAAGTCAATGAAGCGGCTGAGATTGTTACATCCGCCTCTGATCCTGAAGTGAATATGATCTTTGGTGCGATAATTGATGAAGGCCTGAAGGATGATATCAAAGTAACAGTAATTGCTACTGGCTTTGAACATAAACCATCGCCTGAAGCTCCAGGACGCCGTCCGGTCTCGACGAATAACGAGCCAGCGGCAGCACCGGATAAGAACGCTGCTAATCTGCGTCCGTTCGGGAATCAGAACACGTCAGATCAGTTAGATATTCCAACGTTCCTGCGTAACCGTAATCGTGGCAACAATGACTAATTAAATATTTTTATTAAGAGATATGAAGCACCGTATTCCCCAGCTAATAGAGCTAGGGCAATGCGGTGCTTTTTTTTATGTGAAATGCTGTTCAGTAGGAATAAAACCCTCCCGCGCTATAACTCGACAAAAAAACCTTAAGAATGCCCCCCAAGTTTAGACAGACTTTGAATGCGAGACTTTTTATACTAATCATATCGTCCAAAAAAACAGAGCCTGATCTATTTTGGCTACAGGATAGATTCCGCCATAGTAAGCAGGTGAATGCACTGGTTGTTTATATTGACTTGATATTCGCCGCCAATCTAGTGATCGACGGAATTCTTTTGTGGCTGACAGGCTGGATGGTCAAGCTGAGGATATCATGGTGGCGTTTAGTCCTCTCAGCTCTGGTTGGTGCGCTGTATGTGGTGATGATGTTTGTGCCGGAGTTGTCTTTCATGTATACCTTCCTCATTAAGTTTGGATTGTCGGTGGTTATGCTATGGATTGCCTTTGGTTTTGGGAGTCTGCAAAGCTACCTTCGCACTATGGGAGCTTTTTATATTATCAATTTCGCAGCGGCTGGTGGGATTGTAGGTATTCACTATTTGCTGCAGAGCTCCGGTGATATTTGGAATGGTATTATGTTCACTGCTTCAGGAGGGCATGCTTACCGCCTAAAGATTGGCTTTTGGTTTGTAATTGCAGTATTTCCCCTGGTGTTAATCTGCTTCAAGGCAGTGCACTCCTCACGAATCAGAAGGGAGCAGCTTGAAACCTATATCGGTGAGGTGGTAGTAGAAATTGATGGAGTGACTGTTTCCTGTCCCGGCCTGCTAGACACAGGTAACCGGCTTTGTGATCCTTTGACCCGCATACCGGTGATGGTTATGGAATCTTCGCTCTGGGAGGGACATCTGCCTGAAACATGGAAAGGTAGACTCACTCAGGACGGAGCGGACAAACTTTTACTAGAAACGGACGGGCAGTCGTTTGCTTGGCAGGACAGGATGCGACTGGTGCCTTACAGGGGAGTTAACCGGGGGGCATCATTTATGCTCGCACTGAAGCCTGATCAGGTGACGATAAAGCTTGGTGAAGATATCTTTTATTGTAAAAGAGTCTTGATTGGGCTGGATGGTGGGACATTGTCGGGGGATGGAGCCTATCGGGCTGTAATACATCCTGATTTGACTCAAAAAGAGAGCGCTACTGTTGCAGCACTGCCTTCCTAATCTTTAAAGCTAGCTGAACCAAACTTCTGATGGCTGAAAGCGGGATTTGAAAGCTTCACACGCGAACCGTGCACTTCTTGGAGGAGGAACAAATAATGGTCAAATGGAAAATTGCTCTGCAGCTGCAATATTACCGCATGCTGTTTCTACTAGGGCTGAAGAGTCAGGAAATCTATTATATTGGCGGGAGTGAGGCACTTCCTCCACCGCTGACACGGGAAGAAGAAGAATATCTGCTTCAGCGGCTGTCTAGCGGCGATGCAGCTGTTCGTGCGATGTTGATTGAGCGCAATCTTCGCTTGGTAGTATATATCGCTCGTAAATTTGAGAATACCGGAATCAATATCGAGGATCTGGTTTCGATTGGCGCTATTGGCTTAATTAAGGCTGTGAACACTTTTGATCCTGAGAAAAAAATAAAACTGGCTACTTATGCATCCCGCTGCATAGAGAACGAAATCTTAATGTATCTGCGGCGGAACAGCAAGACACGGAGTGAGGTTTCTTTTGATGAGCCGCTTAATATTGATTGGGATGGCAATGAATTATTGCTTTCTGACGTATTAGGAACGGAAAATGATACCATTTATCGGAACATAGAAGAACAGGTTGATCGCAAGCTGCTGCAAAAGGCACTGGAAAAGCTGAGTGACCGGGAAAGACTCATTATGGAGCTGAGATTTGGCCTGCGCGGAGGCGAAGAAAAGACACAAAAAGATGTGGCTGATCTGCTTGGCATCTCCCAATCTTATATTTCGCGGCTGGAGAAAAGAATTATCAAGCGGCTGCGCAAGGAGTTTAACAAGATGGTGTAAGGTGAAATTAGCAAGGAATAAAATGGCGAGCCCGGGAGATAATGTACAGTAATGTTTCTCCTTGGGAGGTAAATCATCATGACCCGTAATAAAGTCGAGATTTGCGGTGTGGATACTGCTAAGCTGCCTGTTCTAACGAATGTGGAAATGCGGCAACTGTTCACTTCGCTGCAGCAGCAGGGCGAGCGATCCGCCAGAGAGAAATTGGTAAACGGTAATCTTAGACTTGTTCTAAGCGTTATCCAGAGGTTCAATAATAGGGGAGAATTTGTTGACGATTTGTTCCAGGTGGGTTGCATCGGTCTGATGAAAGCCATCGATAATTTCGATTTATCACAAAACGTTAAATTCTCCACATATGCAGTTCCGATGATTATCGGTGAGATTCGGCGTTACCTGCGTGATAACAACCCGATTCGGGTATCACGTTCTCTCAGAGATATCGCCTACAAGGCGCTCCAGGTACGTGATAGTCTGACCAATCAGAACTCACGGGAACCGACGATATTCGAAATATCAGAAGCGCTGGGTGTGCCGAAGGAAGATGTTGTTTTTGCTCTTGATGCCATTCAGGATCCAGTGTCCTTATTCGAGCCGATCTATCATGACGGCGGCGATCCTATTTATGTAATGGACCAGATTAGCGACGATAAGAATAAGGATGTGTCGTGGATCGAAGAAATTGCATTACGTGAAGCGATGCGTAAGTTAGGACAAAGGGAGAAACGAATTTTATCCATGCGGTTTTTCGAAGGGAAAACACAGATGGAGGTCGCAGATGAGATTGGCATTTCACAGGCACAGGTCTCACGTCTGGAGAAATCTGCGATTCAGCAAATGCAAAAACACGTGAAATCTTAGAGCAGTAGCCATGAGGAGATATTCCAGAATCCGGGTTAAGGATTTTGGGTTGTCTCCTCTTTTTAATGCATGTTGACAAGCTTCCGGATCATATATTGGACTATAGGTCGGATTGTACAGGGGTGGTGAGATGAATGAGGATTATCAAGGGTCTGCCAAAAAAATGAAAATCTCAGATTTTCAGACGAAGGATGTTATCAACATTGTAGATGGCAAGCGGCTGGGGCAGATTAGTGATCTGGAGCTTGATTTGCGCCGTGGTGTCATTGATGCCATCGTTATACCCGGATACACTCGGTTTATGGGATTGTTCGGAGGCGGGACAGATCTGATTATTCCATGGCGGAATATAGTTAAGATCGGGTCCGATGTAGTACTCGTGAAGATTGAAGAGTCGCGGATGTCTCCGGGACAGGAAGAGCGTGAAACGATGTATCTGGAACGGGGAGATCGCAGCGAACGGCGCACTTATTAATTAGGTGCGTTTTTTGTTTTTTTATTTAAGAATTTAGGCGATCAGGCTTAACCGTCACTTTGTACGGGTATTTACATGTGGTACACTAAGGCGGAGGTGAGGAAATGGAACCGTTTGTGCAGGGGAAAGAAATGCTTATGCTGCTCCATCTGGAGCCTTGGCGAGTGGAGCATAACGAAATTACAGCGGGGTTTACTGGTAGACAGGGAGGGGCTAGCAAGGTGCCCTATGACAGCCTGAATTGTGCGTTTCACGTTGGGGATGCTCCTGAAGATGTCCTGAGCAATCGGAGAGCGCTTGCCGAAGCTCTTGATTTCAAGCCGGAAGCATGGACCTGTGGAGAACAAACTCATGGGGCAGAGATAGCTGTAGTAAGGGAAGTAGACCGTGGGCGGGGACAACAGGACAGAGCATCGGCATTTCAAGCTACGGATGGTCTGCTGACGGATGTGCCTGGGGTTTTGTTGACTTCTTTTTATGCGGATTGTGTGCCCCTTTATTTTTATGATCCCGTGCGTAGAGTCGTTGGTCTTGCGCATGCAGGCTGGAAAGGAACGGTGGCTCAGATTGCCGCAGCTATGGTGAGTAAGCTGCAAACGGTATACGGCAGCCATCCACATGATATTGTGGCAGCGATCGGTCCATCCATTGGCGACTGCTGTTATGAGGTGGATGATTATGTGATGGAGCATGTTCGGCAGCTGGAGGGCAGCTTGAATGAGGGGATAAAAACTTTCGATGCTGTGGAGCTTTACAGAGCCTCAGAGACTGATCAGAGTAAATACTTGCTAAACTTGAAAGAAATGAATCGACGCATTATGATAAAAGCAGGAATATTGCCGACTCATATCGAATGTACAACATGGTGTACAAGCTGTAATCGTGATTTGTTTTTTTCTTATCGCAAAGAAAACGGTATTACAGGCAGAATGACGAGCTGGATCGGAATAAAGGAGAGTTGAAAGTTGTCTTTAACACTGCAGGAGAGAATTGCTGAGGTAGAGGAACGTGTAGCACGTGCCTGTGCGGCAAGCGGCCGGGATCGTAATGACGTCAAGGTAATTGCAGTGACGAAATATGTTTCTCTGGAAATGGTATCCTCCGTATTGGAGGCAGGCCTAGAGCATGTTGCTGAGAGTCGCTGGCAGGATGCTGAGCACAAATGGAAGGTTTTAGGGGACAAAGGGACATGGCATTTTATCGGGCATTTGCAAACCAATAAGGTTAAAGACGTTATTGGCAAATTTCAATATATACACTCTTTGGACCGGATGTCTCTGGCGCAAGAATTACACAAAAAGGCGCTTGCCGCTGATCAGGAAGTGAATGTGTTTCTTCAAGTGAATATCTCTGGCGAAGATACGAAGTTTGGTCTGTCACCTGAGGCAGTACCTGGATTTTTACGTGAAATCGCTAGTTTGGACCGCGTTAAGGTAATTGGACTTATGACGATGGCACCTTTAGAAGGTGATTCAGAGCTTACCCGTCCTGTATTTCGCGGACTTCGTGAGCTGCGCGATGAGCTTAATCAACTTGCTTTGACACCTGAGCCGATTACGGAGCTGTCCATGGGAATGTCGAATGATTTTGAAGTGGCGATACAGGAAGGAGCCACCTGGGTACGCCTGGGTACGGTGTTAGTAGGCCATTAGGAGGGATCGTGATGAGCGTTATGAACCGATTTATGAGTTTTTTGGGCTTGCAGGAGGAAGAGGAAGTTGTGGAGCGGGAGCAAATCCACGAAGAGGATGAGTATGAGCCGGCCCCTGTAGAAACCCGCAAAAATCAGAGGGGCAACGTTGTCAGTATCCATTCGCAAAAAAATGTCAAGGTTGTATTATATGAACCACGTTCATATGATGAGGCACAGGAGATTGCTGATCATCTCCGTTCGCATCGGACGGTAGTAATTAACCTGCAGCGTGTTCGCAATGATCAAGCAATGCGAATTATTGATTTTCTCAGCGGAACTGTTTATGCCCTTGGGGGAGGAATCTCTAAAATTGGGGGCAATATATTTATGTGCACTCCAGATACTGTTGAAATTCAAGGCTCCATTACAGAAATCCTAGGTGACGATCAAGACTATAACAGAATGAGGTGAATGGGCTTTGCTTCAAATTGATTACATTATCGATATTTTGTTTAACATTTATTTTTACATGATTATTTTCTATGTGCTAATGTCCTGGTTACCCAACGTTCGTGATAACTTCATTGGAGAACTGCTAAGCAAACTCGTAGAGCCGTATTTAACACCTTTCAGACGGTTTATTCCACCGCTCTTCGGTACACTTGATATCTCTCCAATTATTGCATTACTTGTCTTGGAATTCGCTGCAGGCGGACTTAAATCTATCCTGCATTTGATTTTTTAGGCAATTGTGATGAAGAACGAAGTTTACGGGCATTTTCATCCCGATGAACGTCAATTTGTGGACAAGGCCTTCGAATGGGTTACCAACGCTGGAGAATATCATGAGACTAAATTAACTGAATTTCTCGATCCCCGCCAAGGTTTTATTCTGCAAACTTTAGTTAACCGCCATCCTGATGTGATTGTTAAATGGGAAGGTGGACATGCTGAGGCAGAGCGGAAGCGAGCGCTTGTCGCTCCTGATTATCGTGACCTGGATCAGGAAGACATGGAGCTGAAGGTGCTTGCAATAACCTCAGGGGAGCAGAAGTTTCTGGCTCTGGAGCATGGGGACTACATGGGTTCTATTCTGGGGCTGGGCGTTAAACGAGGCAAAATCGGTGATATTCATGTTCTGGACGATGGTTGTCATGTTGTAGTCGCTGCTGATATTGCAGATTATTTAGCTATGAATTTAACTGGAGTGCACCGGATACAGGTAAGTACGGAAGTATTACCCCTTTCCGCCTTGCGTAATAGTGAGGTTAAGCTGGAATTGATGGATTTGACTGTAGCATCCCTGCGATTGGATGGCATTGCCGCAGATGTAACACGGCTTAGCCGAAGCAAAATTCTTGCTCCCATCAAGGCTGGACGTGTTCGGGTAAACTGGAAAGTGGAGGAAGACCCATCCTGCGGTCTTAAGGATGGTGACATGGTATCTATTCAAGGCTTTGGTCGCTTCAAGGTTCTAGAGGTCGGCAGTTTGACGAAAAAGGGCCGATACCGTGTTCAGATTGGTAAATTTGTGTGAATCCCTTGCAGGAATACGGTCTTACTTGTCGAAATTGATTATTTCGAGGGAATCAAACATTTTTTAAGCTGGACGCCGATACTTTTAAGAAGAGGCGGACCATGAATGGCAGGCGGAACACAGGAACACCTTCTGCCTTTACTTGAAGTACAGTCTTTCTTCTTTGTCTGCCGCTTAGTTGCGATTTAGAGATAAAGAAGGTCCGAAATTTCTAGGAGGTGCACAGCATGCCATTAACACCGCTCGATATACATAACAAGGAGTTTTCTCGGAGACTTCGCGGTTATGATGAGGACGAGGTCAACGAATTTCTGGATCAAGTGATCAAGGATTACGAAAGCGTCATCCGTGAGAACAAGGAACTGCAGAATCAGCTTTTGTCTATTCAAGAGCGTCTGGATCATTTTGTGAATATTGAAGAAAGTTTATCGAAGACGATCTTAGTCGCTCAGGAAGCGGCGGATGATGTGAAGAACAACTCCAAGAAGGAATCCCAGCTCATTATCAAGGAAGCGGAGAAAAACGCCGATCGTATTATTAACGAAGCGTTATCCAAATCCCGTAAGGTTGCTATTGAGACTGAAGAATTGCGCAAGCAAGCTTCGATCTATCGCACTCGTTTCCGGACATTAGTGGAAGCTCAGCTGGAGCTGTTATCACAGGATGACTGGAATGCCTTAGAGAGTCGTGAGGCGAGCGAGAATGTAGCTTTCAAGGATGATGTTCTTCATCGCATCTAAAGGTTTCAGACGATAATTGGCTAAATAGAGGGAGCTATTCCCTCTATTTTTATTTTCCGATAAAATAGACCATAATAAAGTGAACTCCATGTGCAAGTACGCTCATAATAGCTAGATTGGGCGAATGGTTGTTGACATTTAGATTCAAAAAGTCTATAAATAGAACATATCTGTATAATGTTTATATGTATTCGATGACGGGACAAGTACGACAAGGTAACGTTCTCCAGAGAGTCGGCGATTGCTGCGAGCCGATTGTTCGAACCCTGCCGGAAGATCTTCCCCTAGAAGTTAAGCTGAAGCGTTGATCGTGCGTAAGCCTAACCGTCTGCCGGACGTTACACCGGACCTGTGCACAAGATTTACGCGCAGGACTGAGATTGTGCTGAATACACTCCCCTTAAGGATGTGCTCATGCGCAGAATTAGGGTGGTATCGCGAGCGTCGTCTCGCCCCTTTGGGGGTGGGATGACGCTTATTTTGTTGTTCCGGGGCGGCCATCCCCCTAAATCCCCCTTTCTAAGGGGGACCCCAAGGGCTGCTGCCCTCTGGACACCCGCAAAGTAAAGCCTCGTGCAAACTAGGTACGGTGGTGGAAACGAACGGATTCATGTGGCTGAAGGAGCGGCCCTTCTTAGGCTCCCCTGGCGGGTTCGCCTGCGGGGCCTTTACGGCAAGAGCGGTGAGCGCCCAGCTGCGCAAGGTCGCGTATGGCGCCCCGAGCGATTGCTGCCCTACGGGATCGCGGCTCGGGAGCCCGGGCAAGAGCGGTGAGCGACCAGCTGCGCAAGGTCGCGTATGGCGCCCCGAGCGATTGCTGCCCTACGGGATCGCAGCTCGGGAGCCCGGGCAAGAGCGGTGAGCGACCAGCTGCGCAAGGTCGCCCATGGCGCCCCGAGCAATTGCTGCCCTAACGGGATCGCGGCTCGGGAGCCCGGGCAAGAGCGGTGAGCGACCAGCTGCGCAAGGTCGCGTATGGCGCCCCGAGCGATTGCTGCCCTGCGGGATCGCAGCTCGGGAGCCAGGGCAAGAGCGGTGAGCGACCAGCTGCGCAAGGTCGCCCATTGGCGCCCCGAGCAATTGCTGCCCTAACGGGATCGCGGCTCGGGAGCCCGGGCAAGAGCGGTGAGCGACCAGCTGCGCAAGGTCGCCCATTGGCGCCCCGAGCAATTGCTGCCCTGCGGGAACGCGGCTCGAGAGCCAGGGCAAGAGTGGTGAGCGACCAGCTGCGCAAGGTCGCGTATAGCGCCCCGAGCGATTGCTGCCCTGCGGGATCGCGGCTCGGGAGCCCGGGCAAGAGCGGTGAGCGACCAGCTGCGCAAGGATCGCCCAAAGATCGAAAAGAGCTTTATAGACTAATCCATGAAAGGATTGACCATCACATGCAAAAAGTAGATGTCAGAGAAAAGGCGCGGGCAAGAGATGTCCGCATATTAAAGAAATGGAGCGACGAAAATACGTTCCGCAAGTCCATGGAGAACCGTGAGGGACGTCCAAATTATGTATTCTATGAAGGTCCGCCTACAGCAAACGGTGCGCCGCATATCGGACACGTGCTGGGACGGGTAATCAAGGATTTCATCGGTCGTTACCAGACAATGAAAGGTTACCGCGTGGTACGTAAAGCAGGCTGGGATACACACGGTCTGCCAGTAGAACTAGGCGTACAAAAGAAGCTTGGCATCTCCGGTAAACAAGAGATCGAGGAATATGGCGTAGAAAAATTCATCCAGGAATGTAAAGACAGCGTCTTTGGTTATGAGAAGCAATGGCGTGAATTTACAGAAGCGATTGGATACTGGACAGATCTAGATAATCCTTACGTAACCTTGGATAACACCTATATCGAAAGTGTATGGAACATCTTGGCTACAGTGCATGAGAACGGGTTGCTTTACCGCGGACACCGTGTTAGCCCGTATTGCCCGAGCTGCCAGACTACACTAAGCTCGCATGAAGTTGCTCAAGGCTACAAAACCGTTAAGGATCTCAGTGCAACCGCGAAGTTCAAGCTGGATGACAGCGGAGACTACGTATTGGCTTGGACGACAACACCTTGGACCTTGCCAGCCCATATGGCGCTAGCTATGAACCCGGACATGGATTATGTACGTGTGCAACAAGAAGATGGTGTGTACATCGTTGCTAAAAACTTGGTCGAAGAAGTAATGAAAGGCGAGCACACAGTCCTTTCTACACATAAAGGTTCCGAGTTTATCGGTAAAACTTACGCACCTCCATTCGGATATATTAAGGCAGAGAAAAGCAATGTTATCGTAGGCGCTTCTTTCGTTACAGATTCCAGTGGTACAGGGATCGTACACATGGCACCAGCACATGGTGAAGATGACTACAAGACTTGCCGTGAGAATGGCATCAGCTTCGTAAATGTGGTTGATAATTCCGGTAAGTATACGGATGTAGTCTCTGATTTTGCGGGACGTTTTGTTAAGGATTGCGATCTGGATATCATTAAGGTTTTGTCTGAAAAAGGATTGCTTTACGGTAAAGAGAAATACGAGCACAGCTATCCGTTCTGCTGGCGTTGTGATACACCACTTTTGTATTACGCAACAGACAGCTGGTTCATCAACACTACAGCGATCAAAGATCAGCTGATTGCTAACAACAACAGTGTAACTTGGTACCCTGAGCATGTACGAGAAGGCCGTTTCGGGAAGTTCTTGGATGAACTGGTTGACTGGAATATCAGCCGTAACCGTTATTGGGGTACACCCCTCAATGTCTGGGTATGTCAAGAGACGGGTAAAGAGTTTGCTCCACACAGCATTGAAGAGCTAAGAGCGATGGCGATTGGTGATGTTCCTGAAGATATCGAACTGCATAAACCTTTCGTGGATAAGATCAAGCTGCGCAGTCCGTTTAGCGAAGGTGCAGAGATGGTTCGTACATCGGAAGTGATCGACGTATGGTTCGATAGTGGCTCGATGCCTTTTGCACAAAGCCATTATCCGTTTGAGAACGAGGATAAGCTGAATGATCAGTATCCGGCAGATATGATCTGTGAAGGGATCGACCAGACCCGTGGATGGTTCTATAGCTTGCTTGCAGTATCCACCTTGTTCAAGGGTAAAGCACCTTATAAAGCGGTAATTGCTACAGGCCATATCCTCGATGAGAATGGTCAAAAAATGTCCAAATCCAAGGGCAATGTTATTGATCCTTGGGAAATCATGAATGAGTATGGTACGGATGCTTTCCGTTGGGCTATTTTGTCCGACAGTGCACCGTGGAATAATAAACGTTTCTCGCGTGGTCTTGTAGGTGAGACGAAATCTAAAGTAGTGGATACGCTGGTAAATACACATGCCTTCTTGACGCTGTATGCGGGCATTGATGGTTACGATCCAGCCGATCATCCTTTTAAAGTATCAAAACATAAGCTGGACCGCTGGATTCTGTCCCGTCTGAACAGCTTGATTCTTTTGGTGGATAAAGGACTTGCGGTAAATGACTTCGTGAATACATCTAGAGCTATTGAGAACTTTGTGGATGAGCTGAGTAACTGGTATATCCGTCGTTCCCGTGACCGTTTCTGGGGGAGTGGCCTAGGTGAAGATAAACTGGATGCTTACCGTACGTTGACTCATGTGCTTTTGGCGACAGCAACTTTGATGGCTCCATTTACACCGATGTTGTCCGAAGATATCTTCACGAACCTTGGCGGCGGAGAAAGTGTGCATTTGGCAGACTACCCGGTTGCTGACGAGAACTTGATCGATAAAGAGCTGGAAGAGGATATGGAAAGTGCAAGACAGATCGTTGAGTTGGCGCGTAACGTACGTAACGAAACAGGCATTAAGAATCGTCAACCGCTGTCCGAGCTGATCGTTTCGATGAACCGTGACTTCCATTTGGCTGAGTATGAAGAGATCATCAAAGATGAGATCAACATCAAGAACATCGTGCTGGAGAACAGTGACAGCGGATTTGTTGATTTCACACTCAAGCTGAATCTTAAGGTAGCCGGTAAAAAATACGGTAAAAATGTAGGCTTCCTGCAAGGCTTCCTGAAAAGCCTCGACAGTGATTCTACCCGCAAAGCGGTACAGGACGGTAAAATTGCAATTGCGACACCTGAAGGTGAAGAGCTTGTAATCACTTCTGAAGAGCTGCTTGTTGAAAAACAAGCCAAAGCAGGTTTCGCCGCAGCTTCCGGATATGGAGTTACGGTTGCGCTCAATACCGAAATCACGCCTGAGCTTGAACAAGAAGGCTGGGTTCGTGAGATCATTCGCGCGGTTCAAGATTACCGTAAACGTCTGGATCTGCCGATCGAGAAACGGATCGCACTCACCTTGAAATTAGATGATGAGCTAAAAGCAGCTGTTACAGCATTTGACAATGTATTGCGAGACAATGTTCTTGTGACTACGGTTGATTTTGATGGAGAACATGCTTTTGAGACGGTAGAAGTCGGTGATAAATCCATCGGTATCCATATCGAAGCATAATTCTGCATTACCTGTCCCAAAACAGCATATACTAGCGGCATAAGTGTAAACGGAGATCTTCCGTTTATGCGGGAAATATAGTCTTTATATTTCGGCGCAAAACTAACGAGTCCCGAGCTTAAGGAGATGAATTCTCTTTGGCCGGGCTCGTTTACTTTGTAGCGAAGGAAAGACATATGAGAGGAGCCGTAGCTGTGGAGGGAAATAAGAGGAGAATCTCCATTAAGACATCCGGCAATAAGAATAACCCAGACAAGGAAAAGGAGAATAAGGCTTTTCCTGAAGTTAATCCTGAGTATCTAACAGCAGATCCGCGTAATCCCGAGGATATTCCGCTGGAAGAAAAAATGAATACGATGTACCGTTTGACCTTTGAGTGGGCTCATATTTTGGAAAAATCCCGAATTTATCAATATACGGATCTGCTATATTCACCTTGGCGGTTGATTTGGAGAAATATTTTATTTGGAGCAGCTCGGGGAGTTGGGATTGCACTGGGTTTTACTTTTTTTGCGGCAACGATTATTTATATCCTTCAGGGACTAGGCGCGCTCAATCTACCGATCATTGGTGATTATATTGCGGATATTGTGCGGATCGTACAGCGTCAGCTAGAATTCAAATAGCCATCGAAACGTTAAGATTAAAAACAGCGAACCATTCCTCAAAACTGGAACAGTACGCTGTTTAAATATTTTTGTGTAGGGGACATCTGTGTTTAGTCTTCGTCGAGAGGATCTAGGCTATGGGTTGCCTCGTCACTGTCCAAATAACGCTGGTAGCTCCGTCCAGGCACTACAATTAGATTGTTGCCCGTGATATCAGTGGCGATAAAGTTCTCCCAAGGCTCTACGCAGCCTTCCAGCTCATCGGCTTCAATCTCCATATCATTATAAGAATCAATATTGTTGCCCTCCGCCATGGCGGGAGAATTCGAGGTACCCCAGCTTTCAACAATCTGCCAGGCATCCTCACCGTCAAAACCGTTTTGATCGTCGCGTTCATCCAGACTGGTTCGTCCAAAAGGTGGAGATAACAGCTCCTCTTCCACTGGACGAGTGAAAGGTGCGTTTTGCCGCGGGTTGTGCTCTTTACAATAAAGTGTGGAAGGAATGGCAGATAAACGTTCAAAAGGGATCGGCTCACCACTAGCCTTGCATATCCCATAGGTGCCATTATCCATAGCAGATAAAGCAGCTTCAATATCGTCCAGCTCATGCTCGTCCCGCTCTAACAGTGAAATGTCCATGGAGCGATTATACAAATCGGTGGCTGCATCTCCTGGATGGTTGTCATTCTCGGAAAGTTCTCCGGAGCCATCCCGCATGGATTCATCTAAGCCGTAATGTTCATTAATCTGAAGCCTGTGCTGAATCGTATCCCGATCTTTTTCCAATCGTGCGCGTAGCTCTGAGAGCTGCTGTACTGTCAGGTGCGTCATAATGAGAAAGCTCCTTTCTGTACCTTTTATAAGAATCATTCCGACTTGCCGGATAACACCGGATGGTTCTTCTGTTAGGTTGACCGGAGAGCAGGGATTTTAGCGCTGGAAAATAGTCCCCAAGATTGAACTTAGCGGATGTCCCGCAATAGACGATTCTTTAAGGGCTGTGCTACAATATACAAGTCTTTAAACAGTATTCGTACCGCATTTAGCGGGAAAAATAAGAACGGAGTGACAACTTCTGTGGTGTACTATTTGATTGCTCTTATTGTATTTTTGGTGGATCAAGGGACAAAGTATCTCATTGCTACACGTCTGGAGATCGGAGAACAGATTTCTGTTATCGGAGATTTTTTCCTGATTACCTCTCATCGCAATCGCGGGGCTGCTTTTGGGATTCTCGAAGGTCAGCAATGGTTCTTCTTTCTAGTTACGGTTGTAGTGGTTAGTGGTATCGTTTGGTATTTGAACAAGACTAGACACTCGCGGAAGCTGTTATCTGTTGCCCTAGGGCTTGTACTGGGTGGAGCTATCGGTAACTTCCTGGACCGGATAATCAATGGTGAGGTTGTTGATTTCCTTCTGTTCAATTTTGGGAGCTATAGCTTCCCGATTTTTAACGTGGCGGATTCTTGTATTGTCATTGGGGTTGGATTGATTCTTCTGGATTCTTTTCGTGACCTTAAGAATGGCGAAGAAATTACGGAAATAAAAGAAGTTAAAGAAGCAAAGGAAGTAAGAGAAGGGAATGAATGATTTGAATAAAGACGTCAATCACCAAGCGGCATCTACGAGCGAAGAAGAGAGGGACGTCACGGAATGGACCGTTTCGGCAGAGAACGCGCGGGAGCGAATCGATAAATATATTACGGAATCATGGGAAGAAGAAATTTCCCGTTCTCAGGTGCAGCTGTGGATCAGCGGCGGTAACGTTACGGTTAATGGCAAGCCAGTGAAAGCCAACTATAAGTTATCGGAAGGCGACGTGGTTAGCGTTGTTGTCCCTGAAGCAGAAGTAACGGATTTGATCGCGGAGAACATTCCTCTTGAAGTTGTATATGAAGACAGCGATGTCATTGTGATTAATAAACCCCGGGGCATGGTTGTGCACCCAGCTGCGGGACATCCGTCAGGCACTTTAGTAAATGCGCTGATGTATCACTGTAAGGATCTGTCCGGCATTAACGGTGAGATTCGTCCAGGTATTGTACATCGGATCGATAAGGATACCTCTGGTCTTATCATGGTGGCTAAGAATGATGCCAGTCATGCCTCACTTGCCGCACAGCTTAAAGAGCATAGTGTTACGCGCCGATATATTGCAGTCGTACACGGCAACTTGTCGCATGATAAGGGCACTGTTGACGCACCGATTGGCAGAGATCCACATGATCGCAAGCTATACACAGTAACCGAAAAGAACAGCAAGAAATCCGTAACCCATTTTACAGTAATGGAACGTTTCGGAGATTGTACACTGCTGGAGCTGCAGCTGGAGACTGGCCGCACGCATCAAATCAGGGTACATATGAAGTTCATTGGCCATCCACTTGTAGGTGATCCGATATATGGACGCAGCAAGGGCACTACGATGAATGGACAAGCGTTGCATGCGGCGGTGCTTGGATTTGTTCATCCTACCACAGGTGAATATAAAGAATTCAGCAGACCTATTCCAGAGGATATGGAAGAAGTGCTGTTCACACTACGCAGCAGATAAGTACAAATGAAGTGATAATTAGTCTATGGTATTGAACACTACTTTACGGCATATTTAAAAACATAAGGATAAAGAAAGGGTAATGCCTTATTCTTTATCCTTATTTTTATAATGAAACGGATATCCGGAAACATACGCCATCCAAGGGACGGCGAAGCCGTTTCTTTTAAAAGTAGAATAGATATTCAGGAGATGAGATGACAGTATGAGTATTGAACAATACCAAGATAGCTTCATTCAGACTAATTTTGCAGACCGCATCGGCGGTGCCAATTATGGCAAAGACACTTCGATTTATAAATTCGAGAAAATCAAACGTGCTAAAGCATCCGCAAAACAGGATTTTCCTAACATTGAACTAATTGATATGGGCGTAGGCGAGCCGGATGAGATGGCTGATGCGGGTATCGTAGCTAAGCTTGCTGAAGAAGCAGCGAAGGAAGAAAACCGCGGATATGCGGACAATGGAATTGCCGAATTCAAGACTGCTGCTGCTGAATATTTGCGGGAAGTTTTCCGGGTGGAAGGAATTGATCCAGACACGGAGGTAGTTCACTCCATCGGATCGAAGCCTGCGCTGGCTATGTTGCCATCTTGTTTCATCAATCCAGGTGATATCACGATTATGACCGTGCCGGGTTATCCAGTCTTGGGTACACATACTAAATATTTGGGTGGACAAGTATTTACAGTGGAGCTGAAGAAGGAGAACAAATTCCTTCCAGATCTGAATGAAATTCCGGAAGACATTGCTCGTAAAGCTAAGCTTCTTTATCTAAACTATCCAAACAATCCAACGGGCGCTAGTGCCACTCCTGAGTTTTTTGCTGAGGTCGTTGCATGGGCGAAAAAATACGATGTAGTGGTTATTCATGACGCACCTTATGCTGCCTTGACCTATGACGGTTTGAAGCCACTTAGCTTCCTCTCCGTTCCAGGTGCAAAGGATGTGGGTGTAGAGCTGCATTCTCTTTCTAAGTCTTACAATATGACGGGCTGGAGAATTGGTTTTGTGGCTGGTAATCCGCTAGTGGTTAAAGCCTTCAGCGATGTGAAGGATAACAACGATTCCGGCCAATTTATCGCGATTCAAAAAGCAGCGGCTTATGGTCTTGCTCATCCGGAGATTACTGAAGCGATAGCGGATAAATACTCCCGTCGTCACAACCTGCTGGTTGATGCACTGAACAGTCTCGGCTTTAAAGCTGAGAAGCCAAAAGGTTCCTTCTTCCTGTATGTCGCTGCACCTAAGGGAATCAAAGACGGCCGTCGCTTTGAATCCGGTGAAGATTTCTCCCAATTCCTCATTCGTGAGAAGCTGATCTCCACTGTGCCTTGGGATGATGCAGGTCCGTTTGTTCGTTTCTCCGTTACCTTTATTGCTAAAGGTGAAGAGGAAGAGAGACGTGTCATCTCTGAAATTCAAAGACGTCTTAGTGATGTGGAATTTGAGTTTTAAGCATTGTTATTGAAATTAATGAGGCTGTCCCAAAAGTAGTGAATTCTACTTGGGGGCAGCTTCTTTTTTATGGAATAGGAAATGTTGTTGATGTTACTGTGCCGTATGACTATATGCCACGTGTTGTGCATTACTGCTATGTTTGATTTTCGTACAGCTTGCAGTAGATGATTTGTGGTAGCTGTGACCGTGGACTTTGTGCAGTAGACTTGTGTGGTGGGCTTGTGTGGTGAGCGATATGCGTTCTGTGTTTGTGCGAAGTAAAGAGTGGGTTATAAACTAATTAGGGAAAAAATCCCTGAAATTAGCCGATATTCGCTCTAAATGTACGAAATCAGGGAAAAACTCCCTAATAATTAGGTGGTTTTCTATATTAATCACTGAATCGGCCAACAATTAGGGAAGTTTTCCCTAATAACAAGTTTGATGAACAGAAAGCACTGAATTTCAGGGAGAAATTCCTTAATTACTATATAAGTACCTCACCGATTGCATCATTTTCAGCATTACTAGGTGCGCCTTTTGAATCATTTGGACATTAAGTAGTGTTAAGAACATAAACGAGGCTGTCCAAAAAGCGATGAAACGGCTATTTGGGACCAGCCTCGTTTTTTATGCAGATATACTGAGTACCGCCTCCCCCTTGTTGTTAATAGAAGTAAGGAAGAGAAGTGCAAAAGTTTAGGCAGAGAAAGTTGACATGAGGGGGTTGTTCTGTCATAATTCTTGTTAAATGAATAGCGCCTTTAATTCAGTCCTGTGAGGCTGGCAAGGTAACGTGAATCGAGGTTCGCGACTCTTAGAAAGGTATCCGTGTGTAAATACGGAACTGTCTTTTTATGCGCGCGGCCGTCATCTTCCTCATCTGCGGATTTCACTCCTTGCCTGTTATAGGCAAGGAGTTTTTTGATTTCCGGGAACTTGAATAGGCGAACAAGCTGGAGGGTGACAAGATTATGGTTACTGAGAAAAATGTCATTATGGATGAAACGGCGATCCGCCGGGCCTTATCGCGTATTGCTCATGAGATTTTGGAGAAGAACAAAGGTATCGAGAATTGTCTGCTGGTCGGCATTCGGACACGAGGTGTGTATCTGGCACAACGTATCGCTGAGCGCATCAAGGAGATTGAAGGCGTCGAGATTCCATACGGTGAGCTGGATATCACACATTACCGGGATGACCGTGAAGTGGAAGGCAGTGAAGCAGTAGTGAAGAGTAACGTCGTTATTACTTCAGGAAGTGCTGGCATCCATGATCAGAAAGTCATTTTGTTCGATGATGTACTTTACACCGGACGCACCATCCGCGCGGCGATGGACGCTTTGATGGATTGCGGACGCCCACGAATGATTCAACTGGCAGTACTGGCTGACCGCGGACACCGCGAGCTGCCGATCCGGCCGGACTACATCGGTAAGAATGTACCTACCTCAAAGCACGAGCAGATTGAAGTGGCGCTGAAGGAATACGACGGCAAAGATGAGGTCTACATTATTTCAAACCGGGAGGAACGATAACATCATGACACTTACCAAGGTAAAGGAACGTAGTCTGCTGGGAATCAAAGAGCTTGACCGGTCGGAAATTATCCAACTGCTTGACAGAACAGCATTTTGGGACAATCAAAGTGAAAAGCTAACGCCCATCTTGAACTCCCATTTTATTTCTAACATGTTTTTTGAGAACAGCACACGCACACGCTTCTCTTTCGAGATGGCAGAGAAACGACTAGGTGCGCAAGTACTTAATTTTACGGCTGCAGCTTCTAGTGTAGAAAAAGGGGAGTCGATCTACGATACAGTGCGCACACTGGAATCGATGGGGATCGATGCCGGAGTTGTGCGTTTGAAGCCTGCAGGTGTGCTGCAGCAGTTAGCTGAGAAGGTGTCCATACCGCTTATCAATGCGGGCGACGGCAACAATGAACATCCTACGCAGGCGCTGCTTGATTTATACACCATGACCAAAACCTTTGGGGAACTAAAGGGTCTGACAGTCTCCATCATTGGGGACATTATGCATAGCCGCGTAGCGCGCTCTAATCTCTGGGGGCTTACGAAAATGGGAGCCAAGGTGCAGTTCTGCGCACCGGATAATATGAAGGCTCCTGAGCTTATGGAGTATGCGCCTTACGTAACTATGGAAGAAGCTCTTAAAGCGGATGTAGTAATGATGCTTCGAGTACAGCTTGAGCGCCATACTTCCGGCATTAAGCTGTCTGCTGAAGATTACCGTAGCCACTATGGTCTAACAGAAGAGCGGGCAGCTAAGCTGGCCAAAGACACAATCATTATGCATCCAGCTCCGGTTAACCGGAATCTAGAGATTGATGATGCAGTAGTTGAGTGCAGTCAATCGCGGATTTTCCCGCAAATGTCTAATGGCGTACCGGTCCGGATGGCGGTTCTCGAAAGAGCTTTACTATAAGCTTACAGAATGCTAACGTATAGAGACTAATAAATATACACAAATATGAATTTTTATTATATAATAACGAGAGGGCCCGCAGCTGTGATCTGAGGGTAAAGGTAGAATCATGACAGTGATTATTAGAAACGCCAGCGTATTGAATAAGGAAGGCTTGCTTGAGCGCAAACACATCGAACTTCAGGAGGGTGTGATCTCGGCTATAATCGACGGAAATGAAGCTATCGGAGAAGCCACGGAGATCATTGATGCTGAAGGTAAGCTGCTCATTCCGGGACTCATTGATATGCATGTGCACTTGCGTGAACCGGGATTTGAACACAAGGAAACAGTGGAAACCGGAAGTCGCTCAGCTGCTAAAGGCGGATTTACAACCATTGCATGTATGCCAAATACTCGTCCGGTGACAGATAGCCCGGAGATCGTGCAATTTGTGAAAGACAAGGCGCGTGAAGCAGGACTAGTTAAAGTGCTTCCTTATGCAGCCATTACGAAAAATGAGCTCGGACGTGAGTTGACGGATTTTGCGGCGCTCAAAGAAGCTGGAGCTATTGGTTATACAGACGACGGTGTGGGCGTACAAAGTGCTCAAATGATGAAAGATGCAATGAACATCGCAGCATCGCTCGATATGCCAGTCATTGCCCACTGCGAAGATAATTCGCTGGTTGAAGGCTGCTGTGTAGCTGAAGGTGAGTTCGCTAAGAAGCATGGCCTCAAAGGAATTCCGAATGAGTCAGAAGCGATCCATGTTGGACGCGATATTTTGCTGGCAGAAGCGACAGGCGTTCATTACCATGTATGCCATGTCAGTACTGAACAGTCGGTGCGGCTGATTCGCCAAGCAAAAGAGATCGGCATTAAAGTAACTGCTGAGGTATGTCCGCATCACTTGCTTCTTGCTGAAGACGATATTCCAGGCCTGGATGCCAATTGGAAAATGAACCCGCCGCTGCGCTCCCGCCGCGATGTTGAGGCGTGTATCGAAGGGTTGCTTGATGGCACACTAGATATGATTGTTACAGATCATGCGCCACATAGTGAAGAAGAGAAGGCGAAGGGAATGCAGCTGGCACCTTTTGGTATCGTTGGATTCGAGACAGCTTTCCCACTCTTATACACAGCGTTTGTAGAAACAGGAAAATGGGATTTATCCTTACTAGTACAAAGAATGACTGCCGATCCTGCACGGGTATTCAGATTGAACACCGGGGTTATGGAGATCGGAGCTCCTGCAGATTTGACACTGATCGATCTGGAGCAGGAAAAAGAAGTAGATCCAAGTTCCTTCGCAAGCAAAGGACGTAACACTCCTTTTGGCGGCTGGAAGCTTAAGGGTTGGCCAGTAAAAACTTGGGTGGACGGCAAAGCCGTATGGACTGAGAAAAACTAGCGGACTGGTGAGGCGAAATTGCTGATCTTTACAGATCAGCAATTTGAGCGCGTACACTCCGGAAGGCATGCAAGGCATACGTATTAGACTACAGAACATGAAGGAGTGGAAGGGAATGCAGGCGAGATTGCTGCTTCAAGACGGAACTTTATTTACAGGTACCGCATTTGGCGCTGAAGGTGAAAAGACAGGCGAGGTTGTTTTTAACACAGGAATTACAGGATATCAAGAGGTGCTGTCTGACCCTTCATATTGCGGACAAATCGTTACCATGACGTACCCATTGATCGGGAACTACGGGATTACGCGGGATGATTTCGAATCTGTTCGACCTTTCGTACACGGTTTTGTAGTGCGTCGTCATGAAGAAGTTCCAAGTAACTGGCGCGCAGAATACAGTGTGGACGACCTGCTGAAAGAATATGATATTCCTGGAATCAGCGAGATTGATACCCGGATGTTGACGCGGATTATTCGCCACTACGGAACAATGAAGGCGATCCTGACTACCTCTAACAAACGTGTAGAGGAATTGATGGAAATGATGGGCGACACCTCAATTGAAGAATTGCGCAATCAGGTAGCTCGCACATCTACTCCAAGCATGTACAATAGCCCAGGAACTAAAGAACGCATCGTGCTTGTAGATTACGGTGCGAAGGCTGGTATCTTGCGCGAGTTGAACAATCGCGGTTGTGATGTTGTAGTTGTACCTCATGACGTAACCGCTGATGAGATTCGTCGCCTCAATCCAGATGGTATCCAGCTGTCCAACGGCCCTGGGGACCCGAAAGATGTTCCACACGCAGTGAAGACGATCTCGGAATTGCTTGGTGAATACCCAATCTTCGGCATCTGCTTAGGTCACCAGCTGTTTGCACTGGCTTGTGGCGCGGATACAGAGAAGCTGAAATTCGGGCACCGTGGCGGTAACCATCCGGTTAAAGAATTGGAGAGCGGACGTTGCTTCATTACTTCTCAGAACCATGGCTACACAGTGAATGAAGATTCTGTGAAGAGCACGGATCTAGAAGTTACTCACATTAATAATAATGATAAGACCGTTGAAGGACTTAAACATACCCGTTACCCTGCATTTTCAGTACAGTACCATCCAGAAGCAGCACCGGGACCTCATGACAGCAGCTATTTATTCGATCGTTTCTTACAGATGATCGCTGACCATAAAGCTAACACACCTGTAAGCTCGCGCCAGGCGCAGCTTGCGGCAAACGCCAGAATCACGGCGCCAAAACCTACAGTAAAACAGCTTGAAGCCGTGAAAGGAGCTCTATAACATGCCTAAGAATGAAAAGCTTAAAAAAATATTAGTAATTGGTTCTGGACCGATTGTTATCGGGCAAGCCGCAGAATTTGACTACGCCGGAACTCAGGCCTGTCAGGCCCTGAAAGAAGAAGGCGTGGAAGTTGTACTGATCAACAGTAACCCAGCGACTATCATGACTGACACCAATATGGCTGATAAAGTTTATATCGAACCGATTACCCTTGAATTCGTAACTGGCATCATCCGCCAGGAGCGCCCGGATGGCTTGTTGCCAACTTTGGGAGGACAGACAGGTCTTAATATGGCTGTAGAATTGGCTCGTGCAGGAGTACTAGAACAAGAGAATGTTAAGCTTCTAGGTACCCAGCTTGAATCCATTGAAAAAGCAGAGGATCGCGATTTGTTCCGCGATTTGATGCGCGAATTGGAACAGCCTGTACCAGAGAGCACTATTATTACCACAGTAGATGAAGCGATGAAATTCGCTGAGGAAATTGGTTTCCCACTGATTGTACGCCCAGCCTATACGCTTGGCGGCACCGGCGGCGGGATCTGCGACAACGAAGAAGAGCTGCTTGAGACTGTCAAAGCAGGTATTCGTTATAGTCCAATTGGACAATGTTTGGTGGAGAAAAGTATTGCCGGCATGAAGGAAGTTGAATACGAGGTTATGCGTGATGCGAATGACAACTGTATCGTTGTCTGCAACATGGAGAACTTTGACCCGGTAGGTGTGCATACGGGTGACAGTATCGTTGTGGCACCTAGCCAAACTTTATCCGACCGTGAATATCAAATGCTGCGCAGCGCTTCACTCAAAATCATTCGTGCGCTGAATATCGAGGGTGGCTGCAACGTGCAGTTCGCACTGGATCCGCAAAGCTATCAATATTATGTAATCGAAGTAAATCCACGTGTCAGCCGCTCTTCGGCTTTGGCTTCGAAAGCAACCGGTTATCCGATTGCCAAAATGGCTGCCAAAATCGCACTTGGTTACACACTCGATGAAATCGTCAATCCAGTTACTGGACAGACCTATGCTTGCTTCGAGCCTACACTTGACTATATCGTAAGCAAAATCCCACGCTGGCCGTTCGACAAGTTCATTCATGCGAACCGTAAGCTGGGCACACAAATGAAAGCAACTGGAGAAGTTATGGCCATCGGTCGTACCTTTGAAGAGTCCATTCATAAAGCAATTCGTTCCCTGGAAATCGGTGTACACCGTTTCCGTCTGCCGGGCGCTGAGGATCTGGAAGAAAGCGTCCTGCGTGAACGTCTGGCAAAACCTGATGATGAGCGGTTGTTCTTGATCGCTGAAGCTTTCCGCCGCGGATTTGGCTTGCAAGAGATTCAAGACATTACTAACGTAGACTGGTGGTTCCTGTCCAAAATCGAGGGACTGATCAACTTTGAAGAGGTCATCCGTGGGGATGAAAGCTTATCAGAAGAAACCTTGTATCAAGCTAAACGCAGAGGTTTTACAGACCGTGCGATTGCTGAGATACGTGCAGAAGGACAAGCGAACGGTAAATACACCAAAGAAGCTGATGTACGCGCGCTTCGTTTAGAGCGAGGATTAACGCCTGTATTCAAAATGGTAGATACCTGTGCAGCTGAGTTCGAAGCTTCTACACCTTACTACTACTCTACTTATGAGACTGAAAATGAGGTCATTCATTCCGATAAACAAAAGGTTATCGTGCTTGGATCGGGTCCAATCCGGATCGGCCAAGGGATTGAGTTCGATTACTCCACTGTGCATGCAGTGTGGGCGATTCAGAAGGCAGGTTATGAAGCAGTTATTATCAATAATAACCCTGAGACTGTATCTACGGATTTTAATACTTCGGACCGGTTGTATTTCGAACCGTTATTCTTTGAAGATGTAATGAACGTAATTGCGCAAGAGAATCCGATTGGGGTTATCGTACAGTTCGGAGGCCAAACAGCCATTAACCTTGCTGCACCACTAAGTGCGGCTGGCGTTAAGATTCTCGGAACTAGCCTAGACAGTATTGACGAAGCTGAAGACCGGAAGAAATTCGAAGCTTTGTTGGCTCGTCTGGATATTGCCCAACCAAAAGGAAAGACGGTTATCAACGTAGATCAAGCAGTAGAAACTGCACAATCACTTGGATATCCGGTGCTGGTACGTCCTTCCTATGTACTTGGTGGACGCGCAATGGAAATTGTATATAATGATGCGGAATTGCTTAGCTACATGGTAGAAGCGGTTAAGGTGAATCCGGAGCATCCGGTATTGATTGACCGTTACATGTTAGGTAAAGAGGTTGAGGTAGACGCAATTTGTGACGGTGAGACGGTAGTTATTCCAGGGATCATGGAGCATGTTGAGCGTGCAGGTGTTCACTCCGGTGACTCCATCGCTGTATATCCTCCGCAATATCTAGATGAAGGTCTGAAAGCAAAAATTGCTGAGATCACAATCAAGATTGCTAAGGAATTGAAAACGATTGGTCTGGTCAACATCCAGTTCGTTATCTATCAGAATGAAGTGTACGTAATTGAAGTAAATCCACGTTCATCGCGTACGGTTCCATTCTTGAGTAAAGTAACTGGAATTCCAATGGCGCATCTGGCAACCAAAATCATTCTCGGCGGCAAGCTGAAAGATGACGGTTATACAGAAGGTCTATGGCCGGAAAGTGATTATGTATCGGTTAAAGTGCCGGTGTTCTCTTTTGCCAAGCTGCGTAGAGTAGAACCAACGCTCGGACCTGAAATGAAATCGACGGGTGAAGTTATGGGCCGCGATAAATTGTATGCAAAAGCTTTGTATAAAGGTCTAATCGGAGCAGGAATGAAAATTCCAGCAACCGGTGCTATCATCGTTACAGTGGCAGATAAAGATAAAGCAGAAGCTGTAGAGCTTATGAAAGGCTTCCACTCGCTGGGTTACAAGATCATTGCTACCGGAGGCACCGCTCAAGCGCTTGAAGAAGCAGGTCTCAACGTAATGAACGTAAACAAGCTGGATGAAGGTGCGCCGAACATTCTCGACTTGATTCGTGGTGGGCAAGCCAACTTCGTCTTTAATACACTGACTAAAGGGAAAACACCAGAGCGTGATGGATTCCGTATCCGTCGTGAAGCGGTTGAGAATGGCGTCGTATGTATGACATCACTCGATACAGTAACGGCACTGCTCAGAATGCTGCAGACGATCAACTTCTCGTCACAGTCCATGCCTGCTTTTGTCGGTCAATTAAACTAATCTCATAAAGATGTATAGGGCGGTTTGCGTTTACGCAGACCGTTCCGCTATGCCTAGGGGCTAATAAATGAAGAGTGTGGATTTAAGTCTGCACTGGATGGGAGAACGGTTATGGGACAGGGAGATGCAAAGTGGAATGAAATGGCGAATCGCTTGATGATCGCCTTAGATTACCCTGATGTTGCAGGGGCAAGAACCTTGATTGACAAGCTGGAAGGGATTCCTTGTTATATGAAAGTGGGAATGCAGCTTTTTTATGCAGCCGGACCGGAATTCATTAATGAACTGAAATCTCGGGGGTATTCTGTATTTGCAGATGTCAAAATGCATGATATTCCTAACACGGTAAAAGGCGGGGCAGAAAGCCTTACGAACCTCGGTGTGGATATGTTTAACGTACATGCCGCAGGAGGCTCAGCGATGATGGCTGCAGCCCGGGAAGGCGCTGCTTCAGTAGTTAATGCGAATGCTGCGCTTAAAATGCCTTTGATTATTGCAGTTACACAGCTGACCAGCACGAGCCAAGAAGTGATGAATAACGAAATTGGAATCGCAGGAGACGTAGCAGATACTGTAGTCAGATACGCTAAGCTGGCAGCCGCTGCAGGTCTGGATGGAGTGGTGGCTTCACCGCAAGAGTCTTCAGCGATCGCAGAGGCTTGTGGGCCCGCATTTTGTACAGTTACACCTGGTATCCGGCCAGCAGGTGCATCCCTAGGTGACCAGTCCCGGGTGATGACGCCGGGCAAAGCCATTCAGCAAGGCAGCCACTTTCTGGTGGTGGGCCGTCCTGTTACAACTGCGGCTGATCCACGTCAAGCAGCACTAAATATTATTGAGGAGATGACCCTAGCATGAGTACATTAAATAGAAGTGAACAAGTAGCAAGTTATCTGCTTACGATAGGAGCAGTGGCACTGCGTCCGCAGGAGCCTTTTACCTGGACCTCTGGTATTAAATCCCCGATCTATTGCGATAACCGTCTGACTATGGCTTACCCAGAGGTACGTAACTATATTGCTGATGCCTTCGCTGAGCTTATTAAAAGCCAGTATCCAGACGCAGAGGTGATCGCAGGTACAGCAACCGCAGGCATTCCTCACGCAGCTTGGGTAGCTGATAAACTTAATCTGCCAATGGCTTATATCCGCGATAAAGCTAAAGGTCACGGCAAGCAGAACCAGATCGAAGGACTGATTAAGCCGGGGCAAAAGGTAGTCGTTATCGAAGACCTGATCTCCACTGGCGGAAGCTCCATCAAAGCAGCTCAAGCTGTGCAAGAAGCAGGCGCAGAAGCGTTGGCTGTATTGGCAATCTTCAGCTACGAGCTGGACCGTGCGGTGGATGCTTTTGCCGCAGCTGAAATGCCATTACAAAGCTTATCCAACTACAGCACATTGATTGATGTGGCTCTTACACAAGGCAAGATCGCAGCTACAGATGTGGAACTGCTGAAATCTTGGAGAAAAGATCCTTCCGCATTTGGCGTTTAAACTAAATATCTGATTATAGTTTGGACGGGCCTCTCACTTTTTGGTGGGAGGTTTTTCTTTTTAACTACACTGAGTGTAATAAAAAGGAAAGCTTAAAGCACACTCTGCTGTATAGGTGCATGAAGTACGTTGTTATTTATTGCTGAAAGATGCAATGATCCAGCCGCGGCAGGTGTAGATTCTGACACTCTGGAATACTATACTCTGCCCCGGTGATTCCATCGCGCTGTCGTCTCAAACGCTGAATAGTTGCAGTTTGTGCACTTAAACTAACCTTCCTTTATACTCTGCCCCGGTGATTCCATCGCGCTGTCGTCTCAAACGCTGAATAGTTGCAGTTTGTGCACTTAAACTAACCTTCCTTAGAGGATCTGTCGATATAGTTGCACTTTGTGCAATTACATCCGCCAGAAATCCGCCGAAAGCACCTAATAACGTTTTTTAACTGCACATAGTGCAATTAAAAGGAGAAGCACAACACACTCCGCTGTAATAGTTGCACAAAGTGCAATTATCCTGTCGCAGAAGGGGCGATTTGTACCGATCACAGGAAAGGTGCAGGTTAGTTAGTAGGTTAGTTAGTAGGTTAGTTAGTAGGGAAGGCGAATGCTGTACTGGTAAAAGGAAAAGTAGAGTGGAGAGTAGGGTTTTGGTGTTTGCATTCACATTTCACATCTACATTTACATTCACGTTCTGACACTTGGCTGACCTGCGTTCTGTCGCTCTGGTATATTGCGCTCTGACACTCGGGATTCTGAAACTCTGCTGTTATGCGCTAACGCTCTATGCTCTGGCTCTGAACACTCTGATACTCTGATACTCTGACACTCTGGAATACTATACTCTGCCCCGGTGATTCCATTGCGCTGTCGTCTCAAACGCCGAATAGTTGTAGTTTCTGCACTTAAACTAACCTTCCTTAGAGGATCTGGCGATATAGTTGCACTTTGTGCAATTAAATCAGCCAGAAATCCGCTGAAAGCACCTAATAACGTTTTTTAACTGCACATAGTGCAATTAAAAGGAGAAGCACAACACACTCAGCTGTAATAGTTGCACAAAGTGCAATTATCCTGTCGCAGAAGGGCATTTCAGTATCCTCAGGGAACTAGCGGAACGTTTTTTATAGAAATAATATGAAGAAATCGTAGCATAACTTTAAACAGCCTGTAACTTCCCCTCCTGAATAAAGCTATATACTGTTACTAGAATTATGGGTAATTATTCATAAGGTGGATGGATTGAGTATTTTATGGGAGGGTTCAAGAATGAATCATATAAATAATAATAGAAGGCTATGGCGGCGCTGGTTAAGCTTTGGAATATGTGCAGCACTCCTATTGCCTTTAATTTCTGAAAGCAGGCATACAGCTTGGGCGGAGGCTTCTAAGCCATCTACAGAACAGCGCGTGTTACGTATTGGCAGCCTCTGGTCTGGAGAGGACGATTCTTCTTTTCGTCAGCAGTTTACAGATATGTATGAATTGCAGCATCCTGAAATCAAACTTGAGATTATTCCAGCCATCAATATGAATGAGCTTCGTTTTGACAGCACCTATCCAGAGGTTAACCCAGATAATCTGGAGAATATCCGAGATATTATGGGCGGTGCAGAGCCAGTTGATGTAATCGTCGGTGATAGTACATTGGTGAAGAGTTTGGTGGAACATAATCTGGTGCAACCGCTGGAGCCGCTTATCGCACGAGATCAATATGATTTAAGCAATATGGCGCCTACGATGCTAAGTGGAGTTCGTGAGCTGGGTGGAGGAAGTCTTTACGCGTTAGCGCCGACTTTTATGTCGAGTGCGTTATATTTTAACAAAGGTATTTTTGATGCTGCTGGTGTAGGTTATCCGACAGATGAGATGACTTGGGATGAAGTGTTCGCGCTGGCCGAAAAGGTGACCAAGAAATCGACAAATAAAGATAAGCGTATATATGGCTTTTCGATGAACCGTTATATGAGCGATCCTTTCTGGGATATGCAGACCTATGTCTCACCGCTGGAGCTTGCTATGTATGACAACAAGGGACATAAGATGGAGGTAAACCAAACACAGTGGAGTCAAGCTTGGACGACCTACAGCCAATTGGTGAAAAAGCAAATTACACCTGGGTTAAACGGTATGGATTTTATAGAAACAGAACGGAGTACCTATAGTCCTGTCCAAGGGGATCTCTTCCTTACCGGAAAAGCTGCAATGGTAATTGGAGAATACGATTATCTTAATGAGCTTGCAGGTGTGAGCCGCAATGCAGCAAAAATTAAAAATTATAATCCTGTCGATTGGGGTTTCGTTACCGTACCTACTTTTAAGGAGAAACCAGGAGTGGCTGTAGGTACTTGGGTAGGTAATATGATGGCTATCAACACTATGGCTGCTAATAAGGAAGATGCGTGGGATTTGATCAAATTCGTCAACAGTAATGAAGTAGCTAAAATTAAAGCCCATACCCGCGGGGAACTAACTTCCCGTAAGGATTACATTACCACGAAAGTACCTTCAGTAAATCTGGAGTCCTTCTATACGCTCAAACCATTACCAGCCAATGATCCTTTGATGAACGTCCTACAAACACAGAAGCCTGGAATTAGCCGTATTAACGATGTTGGGCGTCAACTGTTCACAGAAGTTTATCAGGGCAAGAGAACGGTCGAGAGTGCACTTAAAGCTTGGGAGAAGCAAGGGAATACGATGCTGGGTACGCTCGAAAAAGATCCCACATATTATTTTGACTCCATAGGAGATTGAGTTTTGGAATATGTAGCAGCCACCGGATTTCCGGTGGCTTATTTTGTGGAACTTGGGCATGATAAGTTCAGAGCAGCGTAAGATTAATTTGCGAAAAGGAGAAGAGGGCATCATGAATTGGATATACTTCGCGAAACTGTTCAGAACGAGATTTCAAGCAGGCTGTTTGGCAAAAAGACTGGAGCAAGATGGCTGGATTTATGGCTATCATGACCCAAGTTTTGTGGAGATTTATCGATCCCGCAAAGGAAGATATGGGGTTAGATTTTTACCTTGAGAACTTTTACAAATTCATCCTTGACGTAGACCCATTTTGTACTGTATATTATTTATTGTCGCTGTTTGAATATTATTTCTGACGCGGGGTGGAGCAGCCCGGTAGCTCGTCGGGCTCATAACCCGAAGGTCGCAGGTTCAAATCCTGCCCCCGCAACCAATTTTATTACAACAGCAATTGTACATTCGGATATTTTTAGATCCGGGCCCTTAGCTCAGTTGGTTAGAGCGGTCGGCTCATAACCGATTGGTCGGGGGTTCGAGTCCCTCAGGGCCCACTTAGAGAAAACCCTTACGTAGTAAGGGTTTTTTGCTGTCTATAGGCTTTGTAATATTAAGAAAATAGAATGGATAAAGACCAGGATTTTGAGCTTGCTAACGGATTTGCTAACGGGAATTATTTTTCAGAAGTTTCGAGCTGTTTTTCAGCGTATTTATTCAGTTCTGCTTCAATTTTGTCAACGGCCTCTTCCTGCATGATTGGGAGTAGGTGTGAGTATCGTTCGTTGAACATCGCTGGAGTCATACCCAGTCGTTCAGCAGCTACCTTTGGATTTATTCCGATCGCCAATAAGAATGATGCATGTGTATGTCGCTGGTCGTGGAACCTAATTTTTTTGACACCTGCTTTACGTACAAGTACGTCCATACCTTCAGTAATTCGTTTTGGCTTTATATAACCTCCGCCAGGGTAGCAACATACTAAGTCATTATCCTCATATGAGTCTCCATATTCTTTTTTATAAGCCTCGATTTGCTTGTAGCGTTCCTTAAGGTCATCAATAATATTCTGAAAAAGTTTTACCCGTCGTATGGAATCATTCGTCTTGGGACGTTGAATGACTAAACCATCACGTGTCCAGTTGGCCGTCTGGATCACCTTGAGTTCTTTCTTTTCAAAGTCGATATCACCCCAGCGAAGTCCAAGGATTTCACCGCGTCTCATTCCAGTATAAATTGCCAATGAAAACACAATATAATGAACATGATACTTCGATGAATTAAGGAATTGGGTGAATTCCTCTATGGTCCAGAATTGCATCTCCTTTTGCTCGTTCGCGTTTATCTTACTCCGCATAGATACTTTACTCATTATATCTTCTGCCAATAGTCCAGATTCAGAGTATGCAAGTCTGAGAGCGCGTTTCAGCACACCATGGATATTCTTTACATAGTCCTTCGAATACTTCTTCCGAAGGTCTGCATAGAAGCTCTTAATCGTTCGTGGGGTGAGAGCCTGAAGCTTTACTTTGCCTAGTGCCGGTATAATGCGGGCTTCAATTATGGTTTTCTCTGTGTCATATGAGGTTGGTTTGAAGTTGGGTTTAGCATGTGTCTCCAAATATTCCACCAAATACTCTGCTAATGTAATCTTAGACTGTTTTAGATCCAATCCTTTTTCAGCATCAGTCATTGCTTTTCTGCATGCACTCCATGCTTCTTTTTCGGTTTTAAATCCACCTTTTGATTTTTGGCTCCTTTCACCTGTCAACGGATCTGCTGGCAAATCGAAGACATAGGTGTATGTTTTACCCCTCGGGTATACATGGCCTTTCATAATCATCAATCCCTTCGTAACTAGAAATTTATAGCATCATCAATTGCATCGATAGGGAGTATCAACCGTGTTACGTTCTGACCATGACGCCAGGCCACTCGAGATAAGTTAATGGTCACATATCCTTTTCGATTCGGAAGTAGAGAAAGGTCTCCAGGCAGAACGGTAGCATCATGTCGAGAACGGTGGAATGACGAACTATGTAGTTTATAGTTTCGCTCGACATTAAGGTCCAGTGGCTTGTTCCAATTGAAACCCTGACGCTGCTCAATGACTAAGGCTTGGGGGCGAGAGAAGTCTTCTAGACCATACAATGAATGAATACGGGGCTCCTGAAGGTAGTCGAGGCCTGAAACAGGGGATTCGTGGATTGTAGTTTCAAGACTGGACGTAATCTGGTTGTTGTATGTAAAGGTAGATATAAACTCCGAATCGCTTATTCGATCTTCCACTTGTTTGAGACGCAATTCTACTAATTCTGGATAGGCATGGAATTCTAAAGCGAGTAAGCTAATGGCTTCGCTCCTGTGAATGGGAAGTGTTATCTGCTCAAGCATAAAGAATGGGATCGTGGCGTATAACGCAAAACGGTTAGCGTCAATCTCTTGAGCTTCACGAAACAAATCTGGCATCCAGCGTTGATCACCTGAGTGACGAATTACATGACAAAGTTCATGAAAAAAAACCTTACGCTGTTCTGTACGATCATTGCGGTTGTCTATAAAAATGACTCTTTCTTCATTCTCACTAAATGTTGTTTTGTCGTAATAAACAATATCTACCCCGAAACTCAGTGCGATCTTGTCTATATCAAGATCATTAGGAGTGAAAACACCGTTTGATCGGTATTGTTCTTCAATCCATTGTTCCAGAGGAGTTTTGAAATAGTTGGAATAATTCATATAATGGCCCCCGTTTTACGTACATATGTTCTGTTTTGTTGTGAAAAGAAAAGCCATTTCTGGCTTAAGTAATTCAGTGCTTATCGGGTTTATTCTCGTTAACTTTAAATCCTCTTATAAAACCTAATATTAAAACTAGTAACATGATAGAGATAAAAAGGATGTCAATGATTTTCCCCCACCAAGCAAATTCCCACAAAAACAAAGCTACAAATCCAAGGAAGAGGAAAGATATTATATTTTTCAAACTTCTACTATAAAGTACCGCTAATATAAGAATAATTATGAGTACCACATGTATTACCAACCTTATATTTCTCCATCGGATGGAGGATTTTATTATTTCTTTTGAGTTTGTTCGGCCGCGCGTTTTTTCATTTCTCGGTAACGCAAGAGAGCAGCTTCCATTTCTTCTATCTCATCTTCAGTATAATTCTCTGGACCACCGAAAAAGGACATATTTGTATCAGGTCTTTTACGTATGTCTGATCGACCACTTAAATAATCAGTATCGACATCGAATACGTCAGCAAGCCTACTCAACGTATCTATTGGCGGGAGTTTAGTTGCGTTTTCATAGGCAGTATATGTAGGTCTTGCTACACCAACAAGATCAGCCACATATTCTTGTGTCCATTTAGAATCCGACTTCTTAAGGTTTTCTCTCTCAACCTTTAATCGTTTAGCGACAATTTCCATATACACCACACCATCTATAAGAATAAAGCTATTATAACGTTCCTTACAGGAACAATAAATAAATGTTCCTATAAGAATCAAATTATATTGACATGTTTCTTTAAGTAACATATAATCAATTCATAAAGTTACTTTTAGGAACAATGGAGGTGTTGATCATGCGAAACTGGTTGAAGGAACTTCGTGAACTACTAGGAAAAACACAAGAACAAGTAGCTGATGAAGCTGGGATTTCTCGAAGTTACTATACAAATATCGAAGCTGGAATTAAAACTCCAGCAGTTCCAGCTGCGAAAGCTATTGGAAAATCATTAAATTTCCCATGGGAAAATTTTTTTAATGACAATTGTTCCTTAAAAGAACAATTTAAAAAGGAGGTGATCTGACCTATTCGTTATGAAGATTTGCATATTTGAGAACCTCATAATAACGCCGTTCGATTTCTATATCAGAAAGCTCATTTTGAGTGTGGTGTTTTAGGTGGGATGAACTTTTACCGTTTACTTGACGTTCCGCTTTCCGTTTGATTATAGATCTTCGGTCATCACTCAAGTAAAGAAAATGAACGTAGTGAGAATGCTCGTCGCTTCTTATAAGGTACCTTTCAAATCGCTCAATTGCAGAATCAAGTGAATATGTAATCTCATATTTTTTTTCTAAAAAAACAGTTTCAAAATAATCAAGATATCTGAACCACCTATCGCTCCTATCAAGGCACATCAATCGGAGATCAACTACTCCACTGTCTATATCTTTGAATAACTCTTTATTTAGGTTACCTCCATGATACTCAAGTATTTGATCAAATAAATCACATATAGAAAGGGCGTATTCATAATTTCTTGTCCTACTAATAATTTCAAAGAAAGTATTGCGGTATCGATAATTTGTGAAGAGTTTTTTTAGATACTCAAATGTTTTCTTATCATGAATATTTAAGGTGTGAAAATTAACAAGGAAATTATTCAAATCGTTATATTCCCCTTTCTAAATGTATGTGATTTGGACATTCCCATTTTAGCAGAAAGAGGAAACTAATTCAGTGAATGAGGTGATCTAACAGGAATCTCAGGATATCAGTGAAATTAAAGAAACGCGTAAAGCGGAGGAAGCCACTCAGCTAATAAATGATGGCTGGATACTCGATTACCGAGAGCATGGCCAAGGCTATTCTCGATATGTGCTAATCAAAGTTAAGTAAGGAGGTACCGTCATGGCTAAGGCTGTAAAAACACCAGCGACCTTCGCGGAAGCCCTCCGCCTGGCGGCTGATCTTGCCGAGCAGAATGAAAAATTGGAAATGCAGCTTGCGGAACTACGGTTGAATGGAGAATATCCCGAAGTGCTCCGACCAGCTCATATTATGAAGTTACTGAGAATGAGCGCTCCAAAAGTTCAAGAGCTTACCAATCATCCTACCTTTCCACATTTGAATCGGAATAGGAAGAAGGGCGAGGCAGTAACTGTTCTTAAATCGGATCTGTACCACTGGTTAAAAACAGAGCGTTATGAATGAGGAAACCCGCCAAGCTGTACCGGCTACGGCGGGTGGGGGATTCGGCAAGGGGAATTGCTTAACAACATCATACATCAGGCCTCTGTCCGATAGCATCCCATAAAACGGACAAAGGAGAGGATCAAAAGTTGGCAATCGGACAATTCGGACCAGCATTAGAGCAAGCATTAAAGCTCTCAGGTGATACCAGAGAAAAAGCAGGGCTTATCGTTCATGCTGATGCTTCCTTAATAGGGAAAATTGCAAGGGGAACTCGAAAAGCATCCAAACCGGTCATGAGAGCAGTAATTGAACATTACGATGATGGGCAACTCTCACTAGCAGCTGCTGCAGATGTAACTGGTGGGGCGTTTGCCCCATGGTTAGACAACGTAGACCTACATAGAGCAAGCGTTTTATTCAAAACGATCGAAGAAATGCAAGAAGTGCTTGAAGCCTCTGGGCAAGCTCCAATCAGTAAAACAAATGAACAAATAACGGATGCAGAGCGGCATCAAATAAAGCAACTGCTTATGGAATCGGTGGAAGCTATCACGGCCCTGACTCATCTGGCTGCAGTGATATGTAAAGAGTATTCCTTTAGTTGGTTGGGAACTTGGAAAGAGCATCGAGCTGAGCTGAAAGCAAAAAAATATTTGAAATGAGGGAGCGCTTTGGAAAGAGAACAATTGGTTGCTGAGGCAAGAGAAGCGGGTCAACATGCAACACATAACTTGCAGATGATCCGTAAGAACCCGAGTGTGATGCTACCTGGAAGGATTGAGGATGCGGAGAGCTATTTGAACAATATGATACGCGTTGCAGAAGTAGAAATAAAAAATGACCGCCTGGCAGGGCAGTCACTTGGTTTGAAATCTCGGTTAGAGAATCTCTTGGTGTCCATTTTAACCTCGAAGCGTCAAAAGCGCAAGGAGGGGGCAGTGTGACAGAACAGCAGATAAGAAGCTTCGGTCAAGCTCTGGCTGAACGCTTTAAACAAGTGGGGGATGAAAGACTCGTTGCAGAGAGACGGTTTCGAGAATCGCTTTACTCCCCAGCATCCATCCGGTTTGAGGTGCTAGAACTGGAGCGGAAGCGAGACATCGCTCAGGCCGCTTTTGATTCTTGGAAGGAAGTCACCGAAAATCTACCTTCTGAGATTCAGAACGCTTTTAAAGAACACTACCAAAAAATAAATCCTATGGAGGCTAAATAATATGAAATCTACTGGAATTGTACGCAAAATTGACGAGCTTGGACGGATTGTTATCCCGATTGAACTGCGTAGAACGATGAATCTGGAAATCAAAGACCCTGTAGAGATCTTTGTTGACGACGACAAGATCATCTTCCGCAAGTATGCGCCGGGCTGTGCGATCACTGGTAGCCAGGAAGATTTGGTTCCGTTCGAAGGGAAACTGTACAGCCGCGCAATTATTCAGCAAATGGCTGTTGCGGCAGGAATTAAGTAAGAAAAGCAAGGGCTTCGGCCCCTGTCTCCAAGCGTCGACCCTTAGAAATAACCTTTCCTCCGGGTTGGCGTTTGGAGATGCGGCTGACGCATCAATACATATGGAAGGAGGCAGCTTATACAAGTCATTCAAAAGTTAACAGTGGTTAGTAATCCAACACGAGTATTTGAAGTTGGAACCGAGATTGATAGCCATGAAGTAATTGAAATTAAGCAGGTTGGTTCTGAGTATGAGGACCATATTCATTCTGAGTATGTCGTTCTGGACGAAGATGGCCACATGATAGCCAGTGTCGAGAACGCTCCTGTAATTGTGGATTACAAGCAAATTGCTGAACACGACAACGAAAAATAGCCCACTGGCATGGGCTATCACTGTTCATTGAAAACTTAATTATTCACTTGCCTCCATCTTAGCAGGTGGGGGCGCACTACACAAGAGGGAGTGAAAGTAATGTTAACTGCCTTTTCTGCTGACATTAGTGGTCAGCGTATTGAGGTTGAAATTCAGCCTCCAACACACTATACGCCTTCGGTTCTTTCAATTCGGCAGCAATCTGGAACCTTTCAGCTGCACGCTGATCCGGATCAATTAGCTGAAGTCGAATATGCCATTCGGACTTATCTGAAAAGTATTCGTTACCCAGAAACACCTGATCAACAAATGATCTTACATGCTGAATGCAATGAAGCCATCGAGGAGGGTATCGCTTGAAACGTATCGTTTTGGAGCGCCTGACGCTCCGTAATTTCAAAGGTATTAAAGAACTTGTCCTCGCCGCTAATGGCGGGGACGCTGATGTCTATGGTGACAATGCTACTGGGAAGACCACTATGTTCGACGGCTTTGTCTGGCTCTTGTTCGGTAAGGACAGCCAGAACAAGGCTGACTTCGAGATTAAGGGTTTGGATGGAGCGGGGAAGGTTCTTCAGCACAAGTTGGAACACGAGGTCGAGGGAGTTTTCCTGATCGATGGACGCCGCCGTACTTTCCGCCGTGTCTTCTCCGAGAAGTGGACTAAGAAGCGCGGTTCCGCGACGGACGCCTTCGAAGGGCATGAAACGAACTACTTCCTTGATGGTGTTCCTGTGAAAAAGGGAGAGTACACCGCCGAAGTCGATTTCATCATCAAAGAGGATTTATTCAAACTATTGACTTCACCTTCTTACTTCAATGAACAGCTAAAGAAAGAAGAGCGCCGAAAGACATTACTAGAGGTATGCGGTGATCTTACGGACGCCGAGGTCATTCACGGTAACAAGGAACTTGCTTCATTACCAGGTATCCTGGGAGATCACGACCTTGAGTCACATAAAAAGGTTATCTCTTCCCGATGCACTGTGATTAATAAGGAGATCAAGGAGCTACCAGTGCGGATCAGTGAAGTGCAGCGTCAAATGCCGGATGTTGCGGAGCTGGATGAAGAACTCCTCAAAGAAGATATCGCGATCCTACGTAATCGGGTGGAATCAGGGGAGGCCGAGCTTTCGCGGATTCTTTCAGGTGGTGAGGTAGCGGTTAAGGAAAAGCGGCTTCGTGAAATTGAAGGCGAGCTGATCGATATTAAGAGTCGTATGCAGTCCAATGTGTTAGATAAGTTGGCTCTCAAACGTGATGAAGTGAACCGGATGCATAACGAGCTGGATAAGTACCGCCGTACAGTAGAGGACAAGGAGCAACGTATCAAGCAAAATGAGCGCTTAGTTACTGATCGTCGGCAAGAAGCAGATCGCTTGAGAACAGAATTTGCTGAACTGAAGAGTCTTACCTTTGAATATCCTGAAGGTCATGATTCCAATTGCCCAGCCTGTGGTCAGTCACTCCCAGAAGATCAAATTAAGGCGGCTCACGACAAAGCAGAGGCAGAATTTAATCGTCGGCTAGCGGAGCGTAAGGAGCGTATCAATAATTCCGGTAAAGCGGCGGTAGCAGAAGCTCAAAAATTCGAGCAGGAAATCATTCGGCTACGGGAAGAAATCGAAGGTTTGACTAGTACCCTCCAAACCCTGCAGGCTGAGGTCGCATCCGCTGATGAGCAGCTGACTGTGCTACGTACAGGAGTCAAGGACCCGGCTACTGATCCTGAATATGCCAAGAAGCAGACTGAAGCTGCTCAAGTTAAACAGCAGATTGAAGTATTGAGAACTTCAGGTGAAGATGCTGCTGCAACAACCCGTTCCGAAATTCGCCAGCAACGTGCTGAGATCGAAGAAATGGAACGCGATCTCGCTAAATTCGATGGTGTCCGCCGGGCGCAGATGCGGGTGGTGGAGCTAGAGAAACAGGAGCGGGAACTTGCAGCAGAGTACGAACGCCTGCAGCATGAACTGTTCCTCTGCGAGGAATTCACTAAGACCAAGGTCAGCATGCTGGATGCTAAGATCAACAGCAAATTCAAGCTCGCACGGTTCCGACTCTTTGAGGATCAAATCAACGGTGGGATCAAGGAAGTCTGCGACACCCTGTATAAGGGAGTTCCTTATGATGGTGGGCTCAACAATGCGGCTCGTATCAATGTCGGTTTGGACATCATCAACACGTTAGGTGCTCATTACGGCTTCTCTGCTCCAATCTTTGTCGATAACGCTGAAGCAGTGACGAGGTTGATTGATACAGATGCCCAGGTCATTCGGCTGGTAGTTAGTGAAAAAGATAAGAAGCTTCGCATAGAAACGGCAGCCATACAGGAGGCGATTTAATTGAGTACTACAGATCAAACAAAGCAACAAACAGCTCCGGCAGAGATTGCTAAAAAGGAACCTACTCAATCGGAACGCTTCATGACCAAGGTAATTTCCGAGTTTGGTTCCGGCGTGGGTGAGGTAGCTCTTACCAAGTTTCAGAAACGTCTGGCTCAGAATTACTTCATCGCTCTGGATGCCATTCTTAAGACAACTGAAGAAAAGCGGTTGAAGAAGTCTGAGAAGTTCCGTGATGCTGTGCCAGTAACTTGGCAACACGTAAACATGGAGAAGCTTGCTCGTGATGTGGTGGCAATGGCAAGGGTTGGATTTGACCCTTCGCAACCTAACCACATCAACCCAATTCCTTATAAGAACAAACATACCGGAAAATACGATATCACCTTCATCGAAGGGTATCGAGGCATTGAACTGAAAGCTACTAAATATGGTCTAGACGTTCCGGATCATGTGACCGTTGAACTGGTCTACTCAACCGATAAGTTCAGACCGGTCAAGAAGGATTCAAAGAATCAGTATGAAGGCTATGAGTTCGAGATCGTCAATGCCTTTGACCGCGGGGATATTATAGGAGGCTTTTATTATCACAGTTATTCAAAGGCTCCAGAAAAGAACAAGCTTGTCGTCATGACAAAAAAGGATATCGAAAAGAGAAAGCCAGATCATGCTTCTCCGGAATTCTGGGGAGGGGAAAAGGACAAATGGGAAAATAACAAAAAAGTTGGTACGGAAACAGTGGAGGGCTGGTATGACAAGATGGCCTGGAAGACCATTTACCGTGCCGCCTATGGCGACATCACTATCGACTCTCAGAAGATTGACGACGACTACCTGCGCCTTAAGCAAATGGAAAGTGATTTTGCAGAGGCGGAAGTCGACGAAGAAATTCGGGCGAATGCGAACGGAACGATTATTGATATTACTCCGAATGGTCCACCAGCGGATGCTACTAAAAGCCCGCCAGCAAATGATAAATCCACATGTGAAACTGATCCTGATAATTTCTCTGGTGATGTACCTTCTGTGGAACAAGAGATGGAATTCTAATGATCGACATCCAGTGCCTCGGCTCCAGCAGCGCCGGTAACGCCTACCGAATATCGGACGGCAACACCGTGCTTCTGTTGGAAGCCGGTTTTCCTTATAAGTCGATACAGCGGGCGCTTAATTTTAGAATGTCTGACATTGCAGGTTGCCTTATTACTCATGAGCACCTAGATCATAGCAAGGCTGCTCCTGACATCATGAGAGCAGGCATCAACATTTATACCAGCGCAGGTACGGCAACTGCTAGAGGGTTGTCAGGACATCGCCTGAAGGTCATAAAGGCGTTGGAGCAGTTCACAATTGGTACTTGGACAATTCTACCGTTTGATATTCAGCATGATGTGGAGGAGCCACTAGGCTTCCTGCTAGCAAATATAGTGGGAGATAAACTAGTTTTCCTGACTGATACTTACTATTGCCGGCATCGCTTCAAAGACCTTACTCACATCATGGTGGAGTGCAATTATTCCTTAGATATCGTTAACAAGCGGGTGGCTGCGGGGCACTTACACCCTGCCCAAAAGAAACGGCTGCTTCGTTCTCACTTCGGATTGGAGAATGTGAAAGAATTCTTGAAAGCCAATGATACCCGTAATGTTGAGGAGATTTGGTTACTGCATCTATCTGACGGTAATAGTGACGCAGAGCGCTTTAAGAGAGAGATTCAGGAGACTACCGGAGCTCTTGTTAGGGTGGCAGATCGATGATCAACGATAAACCTATGATGCAGAGCATGATGGGAGAGCGGATCTGGAAGCTGATGAAGGTAGATCAAGAAGAGTTTAAGCGGGAAACTCGAGATTACTTCGCTCGAGCTTATCCAGGCTGGACGGTGAAGCGGGTGAAGTATCCGATTGTTTACCTCCAGGATGATAGACCCGGCCATTAAATAAGGAGGCGGTGCCGGTGGATTCCAACGTGAACCCCCAACCCACGGATGCCCATATACGAATCAACCACGAAATTCATAGAGAGCTGATCCGGCGGAAGTTCACTCAGCGACAGCGCGACATCATTGATTTCATTTTAACGTTGAGCTGGGGATGCGGGAAGCCATCGGCGATTATACCGCAACTGAAGCATTTTGAATTATGTGGTATTCGTAAAAATCATATTCGAGCTGAACTCATAGCTTTGTGTGAAAAAAAGGTGATTCTATGGGAGCAAAGTTTGAATATTTTCCAAATTAACAAGCACTATGACCAGTGGAGTGTTGATCCTATAGAGAGTTTTGATCTCAAAAAAATGAAAGAATTAATCAACTTAAATATCGAAAATCATTCACCAAATCTTACAAAAATGGTTCCTAAAAAGGGAACTCAGTTCCCAAATAAGGAACCGAAAATTGGTTCCCAAAAAGGGAACTCAGTTACACATTCGGGAACCAAGTTCCTAAAAAGGGAACTGCGCGGTTCCCAAAAAGGGAACTTTCCGGTTCCCAATTCGGGAACCGTGAGGCGCCACTATCCCAGTCATATCAAGGCTTTCAGCGTCTCTAAAGAAAGTATTAAAGCAATTATTAAAAGAAGCAGTAGTAATAAGAGTGTTTTATCTGAAATAGATACAGAGTCAAAAGCCATCAACAGTAGCCCTAATTATTCCTTCGGATACCTGTACCAAGCCTATGAAAAAAACTTCACAGAAGACGGTAAGGTTACTCCTTTTGAAACTGAAGAATTTGGAGCACTCTTCGATGATTATGGCGGAGAGTGGATGCTGAAGGCAATGAGGGAGGCTAGCAGGCATAAGGTTTTGACCCTCGCTTATGTCGGGGGGATTTTAAAGGGCTATCGAAAACGTGGAGGACCTGAGGCTGTGATTAGTGGGGGACGTGATTCGCCTGCAATCACAACCATTCCTGAGAATGATCCGATCATGGACCGGATACGAAAGGCAGATGAACAACGACTTGCTCAATACGGAACTGCTTGAAATTGAAATCTTAGGTTCTTTCTTCCTTGATCCGTCCCTTGTTTCCGAAGTTGCAATGTCCATCCAGCCCTCTGTATTCACTCAGCCTTGGCATCGTAATTTGATCAAGATGATTCAAGAGCTTCACCGACAGGGGAAGGAATTGTCCTTTACCACTTTCGCAACAGTGTTCGGGAAGCACCTCGAAAGAGTAGGCGGATTTGATTATCTGACAAAATTAACCCATTCGGCGGTAACTGCTGGACGGATTGAGAACAATGTTCGTGAACTAATCGAAGCGGATGCACGCAGAAAAGCAATGGCACTGGTTGAAGAGTATAAAGACAAATTCTCCGATTTTTCCGCCGGTAGCTTCGAGAGCATTCTTGATGAGTTTGAACAGCGTTCGTTGGATATACGACCAAAGGCGCTTCAACAGGATACAAGGATGGATGACATCATCGATTGGTACGAGGAATTGGTTCTTAAAACTCAAGATCCAGGTCGTGCTCTTGGCATAATGACAGGTTGGGATGCTATCGATCGCCTGACTCTTGGCTTCCAGCGCACAAATCTGATTGTAGTAGGTGCCAGGACGAGTATCGGTAAATCGGCATTCGCTAATGAAATCGAGCTCAGAGTGACCAAACGAGGGTTTAAGGTGGCGAGCTTTTCACTCGAAATGTCCAAAGGCCAGAAGTACAACCGAGCTCTATCGAATTTATCAGGAATATCAATGCAGGCGATTCGTTCAGGTAATTTGACCCCAGGTCACTTGGAGATGATTTCTCGACACATGGATTTGGTTCGACGGATTCACATTGATGACAGCCGTGGCGTGACAGCAGATTATATCTGTTCGGAGATGCGTCGGTTAAAGAGACAGGAAGGTCTGGATTTAGTAATCGTGGATTATCTGCAGGAAGTTCTTGAGGAAGCTGCGGCAAATGACAACAGTGGATCTGGTCTTCACCGGGTCTGTCAGAAGCTTCGTAAGGCAGCGAAGGATTGTGACTGTGTGATGGTTGGATTATCCCAAGTCAAACAAGAAGTGGATATACGGCAGAACAAGAGGCCGTTCATCTCAGACTTGTCTGGAAGTGCAGCGATAAGCGCGGTGGCTGATGACATTATCATGTTGTATCGGGATGAGTACTACAACCAAGATACACCTGATCCGGGAATCATGGAGGTTAATCTGGCCAAGCAGCGGAACGGTCCAACAGGAATGGTAAAACTCAATTTCAAGAAGGAGACACAGCAGATTGCATAAGGGGGCAATGGCATGAAGCAGGGGAAGCGGCCAACGAAGAAACAGAAAATTATGATTGCAGCAGCGAAGGGTCTGGTGCTGGAGAATTGGTTGGTGGAAAGGGAGACATCAACACAACTTGTGTTGATTCATCGTAAATCTGGGAAGCCGAAGACGATCAGTAAGGGGGCCTAATGATGGGTAGGCGGAATTACTGGCACGTGTATAACCAGATGCGTCGTCATTATATAGATACCGGAGTTGCTCTGGGACGTACCGATCTGCTAGCTGAGTTTTCGGACATGGATCCAGCGGAAGTAGACGAGGGTATTGCTGAGTTTGAACTCGCGATTGGTATACGAATGAGGGGAGTCGATCTTAATGGTTGTAAAGAAGCGTAAGCCGATTGATCCGTTCTTCCAGCAGCAAAATTACTTCATGGTTGTGGATGAAACTGGAGCAACGGCAGGCATGGTGTATGTGCTTGATACAGCGATGATGCCGGCTAAGCATCGAGGAGGAAAACGTAATGATTCAGTTTACGGTTTACGGAGAACCGGTCGCCCAGGGCCGGCCTAAATTTAGCACTGCCGGTGGATTTCCGAGAGCCTATGATCCCGCCAAATCTCGGGATTATAAAGATTACGTCCGTTTGGCTGCCAGTGAGTATGCGCCGGCAGCACTGCTGGAGGGCGCCCTCGGGGTCGCAGTGACCGCTTATCGCTCGACTCCGAAGAGCTTTAGCAAGAAAAAGGCCGCTGCCGCAGAGCGTGGTGATATTCTCCCAGTGACTAAGCCGGATGCAGACAACTATCTGAAAGGTGTTAAGGATGCACTGAAGGGCATCATCTGGAAGGATGATAGCCAAGTTGTGGACGCATTCGTAAGGAAACGGTACAGCGCACGACCACGCATTGAAGTGAAGATCAAGCAACTCCAATAAAAAAAACTGAGGGGAAGATCGATATGATAAAGGATTATGCAAAATTCAGTGCAACTATTGCTAAAGGAATTAAAGTCGGAGATGCCGACGTTGAAGTTAAATTGCTTGTGCCACTGAGAGTCATGCAGGAGAACTTCTTGTTCCTCAGTAGCAATCAGGGGGAAAAGATCAATGTTTTCCTTGGTGATCCTCAGGCTGCTTTCGATTTCGATGAAGAGGATGGAGATATATACCGAGAAGTCACTGGCCGTCGTGTCACAACTGATGCCTCGGGTGTCGTTATGAGCGCAGATAAGATTGGCGAAGATGATCCTGATCAAGGCAAGTTATTCGAACAGCAAGAAGGTGCTTCGGATGGCGAGCAGAAGGACGATAATTTTGAAATTGTTGAACCAGATGCAGAAGAAGAAGGGGCTAATGAAGTTCAATCATCTGAAGAAGATATTAATGATGGCGGTTCTGATGAGCATTCAGAGGAAACAAACCTCGAACCGAATTGGATGAATGATGGAGCTGAATCTGAAAGCAAAGATAATGATGGTGATCCTGATGAATCAGGAGAACAAGAAAATGTCGAGAATGGTGGAGGTTCTGATCTTGGTGAAGCTTCTGCAGATGATACGAGTAAGGAAGAACTGGAAGCTTTTATCCTTGCTGAACGTCCAATCTTTCCTGAAGTCGAATATGAAGGACAGACTATTGAGTTCCCAGTTCTTTTGGAGAAACGCATTAATGAAGATAAAACCTGGCGTGAAATTGCAAATGAAAACGGTATGACCAGTGGGCAGCTGTCAGCCAGATGGACAGCGTATCGCAAGCTTGCAGCAAAGAAAATGAAGGATGGCGGAGGAGCAGCGTAAGCTGCTTTTCTCTTACCTAGGGAGGTATCGCTTTGATCTTTGCGGTTTATGCACTCGCAATTGATAAATATATCGAAGTTGTGTGGGAAACTGCAGTGCGGAAACATCGGATTGCAGAGCTTCGGACACTGATCGACCAAGCACTGGATGAGCGAGATGGAAAGAGCTTTTATCGGTATTCGGCGGAGTTAAAAAGATTAAGGAAGGGGGAGTGAAGAAATGAAAAACCTAATACAGGTAGAGCTAGAGAAGCTTGAACCGCGGATTAAGTGGGTTACAAATATGATCAATGAAGCTGAAAATGAGGGGGTTTACAACGAGGGAGATCCTCAAGAGATGTATCTTCGGGGGATGTTCTATCAGATTAGCAGTAAATTGGACGAGGTTAGGCGTTATATACGCCAAGTGACGGCACCTGTGATTGAAGAAGGTATACTTCACAAAGGGAAAGATGGCAGGTACACAAACGGAAAGCATGCTTACTACACGTCCGGTGCTTCTATTGAATACTTATTCGAAGATTCCACAGGAGAGAGTCGCTGGGTGTACTCTCATATGGAGCACAATGGCAATGATTATTACATCTCTAATACTCCAGATCTATCTATGGAAGGGTTGAAAGTTCGGGTTAAGATGCTCCCTCTCTGGGACTAATACAAAGAACGGATGGAGCAAATCCCATCCGTTCAATCTTCGGTAAGTTTTAACTCAATGAGTTGCTTGCAATGGGGACACTTTTTTTCTAAGGTAAAAGTCTTTTTATCATTAATAGTGAGGAATGACAGGAGTTGAACAATCAACCCAGGCAAAGATAATCCTGCTAGAAGCAAAGTGAGTCTATTAATTAAAGCTGTATTTGTGATTGCCTGGTCATCGATGAAAGCCACAGTAATCATGAGTCCCATTAATGCAATTACGGCACCAATTGCAAAGATATAAAGAAATGAAAATATTATTTTTACCCATCGTTTCATTTTTCTAAACGACATTATATCACCTCGAATCTATTACGAAGATTCAGAAGAAAAGATTCAATAATATGGAAGTATGTTTGATTCACAGTCGCAATTGATGGAACGGAAGGACAGAGTTCAAATCAGTGGGAGGATGACTATGCGAAATACATTAGGGGATCTGAATAACCATTTGTTTGCTCAATTAGAGCGCCTAAGTGACGAGGAGTTAACCGGAGAGAAATTGGCTGACGAGATCAGCAGAGCTAAGGCTGTAACAAGTGTTGCTTCTCAAGTTATTGCAAATGGATCTCTTGTGTTAGATGCCATAAAACTGGCTGACGATAAAATGAATGCTAATACTACCATTCCCAAGATGTTGGAGGGGTGAAAATGTTTCGATTCAGTTTGGAGCAAAAGGAGTTTATTAGCACCAACATTCATGGACGGTATGTTCTGGAATTGACTTCAATATTCAATGAGAAGTTCGACTTGGAGATCCAGCCTTCTCAAATGAGAGCCTTCATCAAAAATAACGGGTTGAAGAGCGGAATCGATGCCAGGATCAAACCGGGTAGCATTCCACCCAATAAGGGAAAGAAGAAGTTATGGACCGGCGGTGAGGATACTCAATTCAAGAAGGGCCATAAGCCGCACAATTATGTTTCTGTAGGCTCTGAGAGGGTTAACGGGGATGATTATGTAGATATAAAGATTGCTGATCCGAATATGTGGCGCGGGAAGCATCTAATCGTTTGGGAGCAGCACTGCGGCCGCTCGGTTCCGAAGGGACATGCCGTCATATTCGGAGATGGGGACAGGCGGAATTTCGATCCGGATAATTTGATTCTGGTTACCCGCGGACAGCTGGCCATCATGAACAAAAGAGGGCTGATAGAAAATGATGCAGAGCTCACGAGGAGCGGTATTATTTTGGCTGACATTATTCAGAAAATTGGGGAAAGAAAGCGGAGATGCTGAAAAGCTTGCGGACTTTGAGAAGCTATAATATGTAAAGACCCCCATATCCTTGGCCGGGCGGGGGGCACTTTTTAAACTATTCCTCTTGATATTATAACATAAAGGGGAGTAGGGGGATGGCGATGGTTTGGGAACAGGGAGAGCTTTTTCCAACAGCAAACGAGACAGAGATCCAGCGGACAAAGTTCCTCCTGGGCAAATATAAGAGCATGACTTTGTTGATGGATGATTATGAGCAATTTAAAAGCGATATGCAGCAAGTGGCTATAGACGGAGAAGTTGCACGTCGAATTGATAGGGATGAATTACACGCGGACAAGACAGCCAATGCAATCATTCTGATGGATAAGCAGCGATGGGTGTATGAACAATACCAACTGTATACAAGTACCATTCATCGGGTAATTGGGTTGATTCAGGATAAAGATACGAAGAATGCTATCCAACACAGATATATTGAGGGACACAGCTTCAAGGAGACTGTTCTGTTCTTTAGGCATGGTATGAGCGACAGCACTGTTCGGAGAAAACTTGCTGAGGGAATTGAGAATATTGCAAATACATTGAAATTGATGGGCTTTTTTGAGTAGATATTGAAGTGAAATTAGCTGAATCTAAAAAACTATCCTGGAACTGGAATGTTAAAGAAGGTAAACTAGCGCGTGCAAATATTCGAACGGCACGCGCTTTTTGATAATTTTTTGAACACGTTTATTTATATGTAGTACGCTTTACAATAATTTCTTAGATGAACTGAATTTTTATACAACAAAAAACATTAATATATGTTTAATTAGCGTTTATGTTTATGCTAGAGCAATGTTACTAATCTATCTCTGGATCAACATCTAACCCACAGATATCAACATATTTATAAATATTCATTCCATTTTTTTTCGCCAACTTTATAAAACTTTCTTCAAGCCCATACCAATTTTCATTCCAAGCATTTGTAAAATAATTATCAATATCAGTAAGCATCATTATGTCTCTTAATAAACCTATGAAATTAGTATTTAAAATAATTGATGGATTTCTCTCAACTACTGAAGTTGTAATTGCATCTAATTCATAAATGTTACTCAAGCCGAAATTTAACAATTCTTCAATAACTAAAGCTTCTGCACTATTAAATGTTGGGATGATATCATTATTTTTTATGGACTCTTTAAACTTATGTAACAGATAGTTACTTACTGAAGTTGCATTAATGGGAAGGTCGAGATCACCTTTTCTGGTCTTTCCCTCAGTTTCTTTTTCATACTTATCAAGTGTACTTACAATTGAATCAAATTCTCTATCAACAAGTTCTAATGTTGCTGAAGCAAGAGAAAATCTCCGCTCAATATCATATTCTTGAGGGAAATCCCCTTTAAATTTATAACTTCTATCATGAGAAATATCAGCCCATGCATGTTCAAGTAATGTTCTAACCTGAATTTCAAAGACAAGATCCTTAAACATTCTATAGTCTGGCAAAACTAACCTATCGTCAGTTAAAGTTGCAACGTAATGAACAGAGCGATATCCTACTTTATCTTTACCTAATTCGCTACTTTTATCAACGCTATTTTTTTCGTCAATCTTAAACAAAGGTCTAATTATATCACAAGCTTTGGTCACTTCACTCCTTACGTAAGTAATAACTCGAATTCCAGCTAAATCTTGAATTTGTTTTTTTGGATCATTGTACTTATCCTTCTGAGATTTCTTTACAAAACTTTCAACATCTTTAGCTCTACTTGAAATTGAATAATATGTAACCCCTTCAGAATCTAATAACTCTTGTATTATTGTTTCCACTTTTTTTGCGAGGTTACTGTAAGTTTGTCGATTTTCTGTATACCAAGCTTTCAAGTCATCTATGTTTTTACTTTGAGTTGACGACATTTATCTCCCTCATCTTCTATAATAATTCGATACGATTATAAAGTTCGCTATTTGATTATTAACTCCTTTATTTTCCTCACTCAAAATACAGAATCTGATTGCTATTTGAACTTAGTATGAACCTAAGATGAGCATCATCTGATTGATATTCCATGATACTATGAGAGCGTGGAAATCAGGCGTGAGTGACACGCACGGCTGCAGAGATGTAGCAGTAACCGTGGCTTACCTCCTCTCGCATATTTACACGAACGAATTAATTAAGCAGTTTATTAGTTAGATTGATAAGTATTTGTGAGAGCAAAAGTATCAGCGCAATCATAAAACTAATAAGCACTCTCATTAATAAAGGCGAGTAATCTACATTGTTAAAAGTAAGGCTTACAATGATAATGTTAATTAGAACATAAGCAACAATCATTTTTATAAAATCGATAATTTCTTTTTTGGAATTATTCCCAGTATTATTGTTTGTTGATATGGCAGCAAGAGCTGGAACTAAGGCAGCATATCCAATTGCAAGGGTAAAGTTAATGGTTGTCATTTTATCGACTATCTCATTAATGATTTTTGTATCATTAGTGCCTGCAAATATGAAAAATAAAATAATTATTGTCGCTATGCAGTAGAGAGTATAAAATATATTTTTATTGTTTTTTTCTTCTGGTGTACTCATCAGTTCCCCTCTTTTCATGTTTTTTACATTTTGATAAATTCGCCATTGAAGTGGGATAACCTTCCTTTAAGCTATGTTTGATTATATGTGGACATCATGGAGAACTATTTTTAGATTTTCTAAGCGTCTATATAAAGTCAATCAATGCAGCTCAGCGAAAAAGCGAGAAATGATGAGTAATGACAGTATTAATATGAGACGAATCATCTTTATGATTTATCGTGCTTTTGACTTTGTTTTTAGCTAATCGGTAAAATGGTCTTGTTCTCCTTTGTCACAAAGTACGTAAAGATTATAAGCAAAGAGCGTAGCGAATTTGCTGCGGATGCGGAGCGGACGCCGTTCTTCAGGCCAGACTCATTGCACGATTGAATTGATTGTATATTACGAAGTCGCTCATTATTTGGGCGGCTTTTTTGCATTGGGGGAATTAATTTGAAGACGAAGAAACAGCAGCGGCGTTTAAAAGATCCGCCCAAGCAGCCTGCCAAGTGCAAGGGCTGTATATGGGGGCGCTGGGAAGGAACTGCACAGTTCTGTTGTAGAGTAATATGTCAGAAGGAAAAAGTCATTTGATGTAGAAATATTCTATAAATTAGAATATTATGGAGGTCGTCAATTTGACTGTGAATATAGGATATGCAAGTAAATGCCTATCTATAATTGTGACTGATAGAAGAATAAATTATGGTAAAAATCAGGAGTTTGGATATTCTGATAATAATAACAAACTAGTTAATCTCAAAGATATGGGATGGGCAACAGGTGCTGGCTTGGCTAGTTTTTTGGATAGTTTTAAAGAGAGACTATCAGAAAGTGTTGTTAAAAATTCCGATGATGTTATATCACTGTTTCATGATGTTGTAGAAAAAGCAAAAAAAAATGAGCCTGAGTTCGCTGAATATATTGATAATAGCGTGGGCATGATTTCATGGTTTAGTGCTCTTGAGGATTTATCAGAATTCTTCTTTAGAGTCGGATTACTCTCAAATAATGATTTCGGTAGAAATATAGCTCTATTAAGTAACGAAGAAATAAAAATTGTGTATCCATCTGAATATTTAGATGATATTGATAAAGTCAGAGAATTAGAAAAAAGATACGAAATGAATATTAAATTTGACGGAGACCTGAACAAGGTTTTAAGTCGAATACTCACCATTTTCGCTGAAATATCTAAAGAGTCAATGTTTGTTAGCTCAATTTGCGATGTTGGGCTTCACTTCTTAAGTAGTGAAGGGTTCTTTAAGGTTAGGTTTTCTGGAGAAGTAGAGGATCTACTAAACGACTTGTATTTAGGTGAAATTGAGACGCGATATGAAATAGTCAGTAAAACACCGTAATTTGCTAAGCACCTTTTGGTGCTTTTTTTATACCTATAAACGACCTTCTGTGCGTCATTCTCAGGCTTTATATACGAGAACGTGCGTTTGTGAGGTAGAACGTAGAAAAGAGCAGAGTAGACTGATTTTCTTCGTCTCTTGCTGAGTTCCTGCCTACCCAAAGATGAAAAACCAACTCAACTCAAAAGGGTAGTAGCCCAACCCTGAATTCCCCGTCAAACATACAATGGCCTATCATGATATTGGAGGCCGGAGATGGGTGACATAATTAAGCGGGGATCAGAGTTTATTGTTCCTGAATATCGAATCATTTACGTCACAGTGCCTGATGTACGGACAGATGAACCGATGCCTGAAAGGATGATTTTTTACGTGGATACACGATTTACAACTGCTCAGGTAAAGCGGTTAAGAGAAATGATTGTAACGGTTCTATTTTATTGGGGTGAACATGTGGAACAAATAAATGATGGCGAAGTTTCAAGGTATGAGTCCTGCGTTAATAAATATGCTCGCTTCAATTTAGCGCCAGTTTGGTTTGCAGATAGAATAGCTAATGGGCGGGCAGCAGCAGCTGTTCAAATGGCGGGTTTTACGACTCAGATTCAAGCCAATGGATATGGGAGGGCGGCTAAAGCTTATATAAAGTACAAGGAACCTACTGCGGGAGAATCCTTTACTATAAGGGGGCTGAATGCCTCAAGTCCTGAGAAAAGTTCACTCACTGTAACGGTTAATCCAATTAATTTATCATCTACAGCGGTCGGTACTACTATGCTTTCAGGTTCACTATTCCACGCTTGGCTACATCGTGAAGGATATCGCCACCCTGCTGGAAGATTTACGAGCTATTTCGCTGGAGAGGCAAGTATGTGTATCATGCGAGATAATAAAGATAAAGTACCGGGTGTGCCTGCTAGCACATATACGAAATGGCTTGACTAAATATAGATTCTGCAGAGGTGATCCTATCATAGGATCACCTCTTTTTATTAAGGAGGGTCCTTATGGACATCAGAATTATACCAATTAACCAGCTCAATGTAGCTGTCTATAATCCCCGCGTCGACCTTCAGCCGGGAGATCCGGAGTATGAAAAGCTTCGCCGCAGCCTGGACGAATTCGGCTATGTTGACCCGATCGTATGGAATGAACAGACGGGCAACATGGTCGGTGGCCACCAACGATACAAGGTGCTGGTGAATGAGCAAGGATGCACGGAGCTGGCTGTTTCGGTAGTCAACTTAGACCCGGATCGGGAGCGGCTACTGAATCTGGCATTGAATAAAGTGTCTGGTCGCTGGGATGACGAGGCATTGGCCAGTTTGCTTGCAGAACTGCAGCAAGGCGGCGCAGATCTAATGTTATCGGGTTTTGATGCAGGCGAAGCCGAAAGATTAATTGCTGATTTCACTGAGCCGGCTGCTGATCAGCTTGGAGACTTTCAAAACCGTGAATTAGATGTGAGTGAATTCGATGAGTCACACTTTGACTGTAAATGCCCTCGTTGCGGATTCGTCTTTGATAAAGAGGACGCATCATGAGTCGTCCAGCATGGGACTGGCAACTATCAGACCTTGCCAGCGTGCCAAAGCATGGGCGGACCGTATTCTCCTGCTTCAGCTGCGGCGGTGGCTCCACGATGGGTTATAAGCTTGCAGGATACACGGTGCTGGGCAATGTGGAGATTGATCCACAGATGATGCGGATCTATCGGCAGAACCATAAGCCGAAGTATCCCTTTCTCATGCCTATTCAGGATTTTAAGGCGCTGCCTAATTCAGAGCTTCCACCTGAGTTGTTTGACCTAGATATCTTGGATGGATCACCGCCATGTAGCGTGTTTTCTATGGCAGGAGTTCGAGAGGACAAGTGGGGTGGAGAGTACGCTTTCCGTGAGGGGCAGGCAGTGCAACGTTTGGATGATCTTTTCTTCGACTTTTTGGACGTTGCAGAAAAACTTCGACCTCGAGTAATTGTCGCCGAGAACGTTCGGGGAATGATGGTTGGTAAGGCTCGTGGGTTCGTTAGTCTGGTCTTATCTCGCTTTCGAGAGCTCGGGTATAGACCGCAGCTCTTTCTACTAAATTCTGCTACTATGGGCGTTCCTCAAAAAAGGGAACGCCTTTTCTTTATCGCTTTTCGGGAGGATCAAGACTTTCCATTGCTCCAATTGGAATTCAATGAGCTGCCTATACTATATGGAGACATTCGCAGTGGAGACGGCTCTCCGATAAATCCAGACAGCAAGACATATACCCGCTGGCACAAACGACGTCCACCAGATTTGAATATGGGCAATGTGACTGAACGAGAAGAAGGGAAAATGAGCAACTTCAATACGATTTTGCTTAAAGATCAGAAAGTAGCGAACACTCTAGCTAGTTCATCTGTATTTCTTCGGACGGATCAGCCGCGACACATCAGCGATATGGATGCTATTCGTATGCAGACTTTTCCAGCAGATTATGATTTTATGGATGCAAATGTGCAGTATGTATGCGGTATGAGCGTCCCACCATTGATGATGAAACGTATCGCCGAACAGATCTGTAAGCAGTGGTTAAATCTAGAAAAACGAAGAATTTAATGATAGGATAATGAAGCTTCTAAACTGTATCGGGGGAGAAATTATGTTATCCAAAGATGAAGAGTTTCTACAAATGATTCAAAAGGAAGAGGAAGAGTTGCTCAAAAAAAAAATAACGCATTTAAATCTTTTGGAAGAAGACATTGAGCAACTAAAGTCTTTGCCTTATAAAAATTATGACGGTCCGGATAAGACAAGTGATAACTATAAAGCTTATTATGCGACTATTAACTTGTCTGATTTGATAGGCAGTGCTCGTGGACATATCCCAGGAGAAAACTGGTTTGAATGTTTAGCGGACTGCCGGAGAATGTTAAATTTCGATCCGGGTTATTCGCTTGAGTCATATAAGGAAATACTGCTTGATCCTGATTCGTTTGATGTTGATTACCCTGATGTAATTCTTTACGAAGGGAAGTATTACATTGATGGTGGAGGAAAACATCGACTTACAATAGGTAAATGTATAAGTGCCTCAGAGGCAAAGGTTATTGTAAACGAAATTATAAAGTAGGAAAGAACCACCACAATATATGTGGTGGTTCTTTTTATCAAAAATTAAAAGGAGGACGCAGTAACGTCCTCCCCATCACCCAGGGTATCCCCCGGCTGAGACAGCGGCGCGCCACGCGTGGCATTTCCAGACATCCGCTGTCTCGCATTCCATCATAACGGAAAGTCGAGGGGTACGTAAATGGGAACACAAGATGAAATTTTATTGCAGCATGAGCTCGAAGTCATGGCCGGTATCCTGGAAAGCAAGGCGCAGTACCGCAAAATCGTTAAAGCTGGCATTGCAAAGTGGGTCAAGGACTTTCAGGACGGTCGAATTGAGATCAAGACGGTGGATGACCTGAAGAAGCTGATTGAGATAGATATTGAATTGCAGAAGGATGAATTGTAATTTACTTGCAAGTGTTAAGGTATTAGTTTTTCTGCCTATCCTATGAAAGTAATTAAATATCTATAGGAGGTGGCAGAACTATATGTTCGCCCACGAAATTGTACTCATGCTACTCTTTGTCAAAGGCCCACAGGAAACCTATTCGTACTATGCAAAGAAAGGAGAGGTAGACCATTTAATCTTGAATCTTCTGGACTTGAATGCTCAGGGTTATATTTATGTAAACTCCGGGTCATGGTCTTGGAGTGAAGGTCCAGATGTTCCAGGTGACTTAAATCCGCTTGGAATAAAGCTAACTAGAATTGGTGAGTTAAGAGCGGGACGACTTGTGGATGTTTTTAAAAATAGGTAGTAATTTTTGCCTGTTTTTAATATAAGGTTGGGGGTGGTGACATGTAACATGGCCAGAGAACGCAGTCCCGAGCGGGACAAGGCAAAGCAAATGTGGCTCGAGAGCGGCGGAACGATGAAGCTTAAAGACATCGCCGCTGCTCTTTTTGTTGGCGAGAATAAGGTCCGCAAATGGAAGTCAATTGATCATTGGGAAGAGGAACTCAAAGGGAACGTTCCATCTGTATCCAAAGGGAGCGTTCCAATTGAAACAAACGGGAACGTTCCACATCGCGGCGCTCCCAAAGGGAACAAAAACGCAGTCGGTAATCGAGGCGGTGCTCCTCCGGGCAATCAAAACGGGAAGGGAAACAGCGGTGGTGCCGGTGGGCCGCTTGGCAACAAGAAGGCAGTCACCACAGGTGAGCATGAAACCATCTGGTTGGATACCCTGACCGAAACCGAGCAACAGCTCATTGATCAGGTGGACACTGATCCAATCATCCAGGCCAATGAATCCCTTTACCTTTTGACGATTAGGGAGCGCCGCATGATGCTCCGAATCAAATCTTTAATGGATGGGTTATCCGAGACCGAGCGCAGCGTACTCTATGAGATGAAGGCTATTAAGGAAGTGGCCGAGATCCACGATGAGAAGACCGGTATAACGAAGAAGATTCCGCATAGCCGGAATGAGATGATGGAATCCAAAATCGAGGAGAAAGGCTTCCGAAAGCTGGACGATATTGTGAAGTTGGAAGAAGCTCTGACTCGCATCCAAGATAAGAAGATCCGTGCTATCGAGCTCAAGAACCGGCTGACCGACGACGAGAAGCGTATCCGCATCGAAACCATGGAGTATGAGTTACAGATGCTTCGTGGCGGTGGTAAGGAAGACTTCGAAGACGATGGCTTTATGGATGCGCTGAAAGGTAGGGCGGCGGAGGTGTGGAACGATGGCGAAGCTTAAACTCAAGCCGCCGGCATTCAAATGGGCTCCATTCTCCAACAAGCAGCTTAAAGTTCTGACTTGGTGGATGCCCGAGAGCCCGCACCACGATAAAGATGCAATCATCTGTGATGGTTCCGTCCGGGCCGGCAAGACGGTCTGCATGTCATTCTCCTTTATCGCCTGGGGGATGGATACCTTCCGAGGAGAACAGTTCGGTATGTCAGGGAAGACACTTGGTGCGTTACGACGTAACGTGGTCGGTCCGCTGAAACGCATGCTGGCCAGCCGTGGGTATCATGTTCATGACAATCGATCTGAAAATGTTTTGACTGTGACCCGGGGCTTAATAAGCAACCGGTTCTTTTTATTTGGTGGGCGAGATGAAAGTTCCCAGGATCTGATTGCCGGGATCACGCTGGCCGGGATGTTCTTCGATGAAGTGGCACTCATGCCGAAGTCTTTCGTTGACCAAGCGACTGCTCGTTGTTCCGTAGATGGTGCCAAGCTCTGGTTCAACTGTAACCCTGCAGGTCCATATCATTGGTTCAAAAAGGAATGGCTGGATCAACTGCAGAAGAAGCACGCACTGCACCTACACTTTACAATGGAGGATAATCTCTCTCTTTCCGAGCGTGTGCGGGAGCGGTACCGGCGCATGTACAGCGGGATCTTCTACCAACGGTACATTCTTGGTCTCTGGGTCATGGCTGAAGGGGTAATCTTCTCCAAGTTCAATGATGCAGTTCATAAGAAACCCAGAGAGTGGTTTCCGGCCAAGTTTGATCGCAAATTCATTTGTATCGACTATGGGGCTAACAACCCAACAGCATTCCTAAAATACGGAGTCCAAGGGAACGTCTATTATGAACTGGATGAGTATTATCACAATATCCGCCATAAGGGTGAGAAAACGAATGGTGAATATGCGGATGATCTGGAAGCCTTTCTTGATGGCGATGAGTATTCAATCTTCATAGACCCATCAGCGAAGGCTTTTATTATTGAACTGAAGAAGCGGGGGATCAACAATATCCGTGCTGCGGTGAATACTGTACTAGATGGTATTCAGACGGTATCTAACCGATTTCAGAATAATGAACTTTTTATCAGTGCTGATAACACCAATTCCCTTCAGGAGTTGGTGTCTTACGTTTGGGATGAAAAAGCCGCCGAGCGCGGCGAGGACAAGCCTATTAAGCAAAACGACCATACCTGTGATGCACGCCGATACGGTATCCATACGGATTATCTGTTGCAGCGTGTGAAGCAGCGTAAAAAAGAGAGAGAGGAGCGATCTGATCATGATGTGGGGTGGGTGTAAGGCATGAGTGGCGAGGCACAGTGGTTCCAAATATCAAAAGCAGAGGACAGGCATATTCCCTCGAGCGCACAGCTACCGGATAGTTTTGAAAACCTATACGATCAGCACGGGCTGCTTCCGTTTCCATCAGGCAATGACCCTGCCTCCTGCAAACTGTTGGTCAAGAACAGTAACATTATTCCGCAGTGCATTGAGGCGTACAAGCGAAACATTGCTGGATATGGTATTGCTTTGGAGTACCTCCCTGGTGAGAGTGATCAGACCGCGCAGGAGGAGTGGAACAAGGCTGATAAGTTCTTGGAGACCTGTAACCTGGAGGATACACCGGATGAGATTATCGGCTCCTTAATTGAGGACATCGAGAGCAGCGGGAATGCAAATGTGGAGGTCGCCTGGCCTGTCGGCAGTGAGTTCCCGACAATCTACCGAATCAATCCGAAATTCGTTCGTTGTACCCGTGAGACGGATAAGGTGACGATCAAGCGCAAGCGGCTGATCCGGTCATCGAAGAAGGTAGAGGAATTCTCCCAAGATATCTATGCCCGGAAGTATGCCATGAGGAGAGGGCAGTCCGTGGTGTGGTTCCGTCCATTTGGAGCTGAGGGTCGAGGCAATCAAATCATTCCCTTAAAACTTGGTAATGATGGTCCTTATGGTGAACCACGCTGGTTCGGAAATGCACCAGGAGTGGTTGGTAGTCGTGAGGCGGAGGAACTCAACGTTTCTTATTTCAGCAATGGTCGAATGCTCTCCATGTTGTTGACTGTGACTAACGGCCGACTGACCAAGCAATCGATGGAGCTGCTGAAGAATGTAAAAGGTTCGCAGTCCCAAGGAGGTATTCTTTATCTGGAAGCTATCGGGGAAGAGACTGGTGGACCACTAGATGAGAAAGTCGAGAAGGTATCTATTAAGCTGGACAAACTGAATGATCTATTGCAGCAGGATGCCTTGTTTCTAGAATACGGGAAGGACAAGAAAGCAGATATCCTCTCCGCGTTTCGGCTGCCACCTATACTGGTTGGCCAGAGTTCTGATTACAACCGTGCGACGGCGCAAGCTGCACTGCGATTTGCAGAAGAGCAGGTGTTCGAGCCTTACCGTAAGTGGATCATGGATGAGATCTTCAATAAACGCCTGTTTCCGGCTATGGGCATCTTCCGCGTACGGGCGACCCTGCGTGGGCCACGCATCATTGACCCGGAAGACCGCAAGGCGCTGCTGGACTTTATCGCAGATCGCGGGATTATGCTGGTCCGTGATCTGATTCCAATTGCTGAGGAAGTGCTTGATACAACGGTCGACGAGTCAAAATACACTGATGAATATTTGGATACACCAGTTGCTCAACTGATTAATAGTCAGCTGGCATTAACTGTGCCAGAACCTAACTCTGATGTGGACAATCTGCAAGAGCAGGTATCCACCATTGCCAAGCGTCTGCTGCGTCAGAGTCATGATGAGGTAGTCGGCCATGTGTAAGGGTTGCTGGGAGCTCATTGCCAAAGCAGACGATACTGAGTTTTTGGATAGTTTGGAGCTGACACATGCTGAGCGTAAAGTGCTGGAAGAGTTGTACAAGCAGGGAGAAAACCGAATAGTTGAAATCCTTGAGCTACAAGGGAAGGCATTGCATGACGCGATTCTGGACCTCAGCGAGGAGTTGCTGATTGATATCGGTGAGCTTGGAAAGGTTCTGCTGTCTGTTCAAAGCGGTGATCTCTTTACAGTTCAGTTCGAGCAAGCGGTATATGATGCTTTCACTCCGCTGTACCATTTGGCTGGTGAATCGGAGCTGACGGCGCTGAATACCAACAAGACCTGGTCCACTAAGAACAAGGCAGCTTCCCGTTTTGCGAAGAACCTCAAGAAGCTGGTACCAGATATGAACGGCACCAGCGCGGATGTTATGACCCGGGCTTTTCAGAAAGCCATTAAGGAGGGAAAGACCCCCTCCGAGCGAGCGCTGTTGGTGCGTGAGATCAGCGCGACGGCCGCCAAAGGTGATGCCGGCCCATTCAACATGGAGCGGGCCATTACCGTTTCCCGAACCATGAGCACGGCAGCAGCCAACGGCGGCAAGCTGGAAGGTTGGAAGCAGTCAGAGGTGGTAACTGGGAAGAAGTGGAGGTCTTCTAAGGGCGATCGCACACGAAAGACACACAAAAAAGCCAACGGTCAGGTGCAACCGCTGGATAAGCCCTTTGAAGTGGGTAAAAGCAAACTGATGTTTCCAGGTGATCCTGCAGGACGAGCCGAGGAGATTATTCGCTGTCGGTGTACTTTGCAATCTGTAATGGAATGAAAAGGTGATTTCCTGACTAATCTTTCTTTTAGTTAATATGAATTACAAAAAAACTGGAGGGGATTATTTTGAATGTGGAATAGAAGACTGAGTAAATAGAGTAATAGACTGATGATGATCATTAAGCTAACGGGCAGGATTCTTTAGCTTTAATTGTTTTTTGCCAAAGAATTATAACCTGATTGTGGTATAATTTGTTAATTAATATATATTTGAAAAAGTTCATGCTAATAAATGATTAAGTACAAATATTCTATTGGGAGAGACCTATGACTGATATAACTTTAGACAATATCAAAATTACAGTAGACTCAAATGACACTGATTACAATCAGGTATGTAATAATTTATATGAGTACAATGTTTGTGCGACAAATGGGTTACTCAAAAAGCCTGGGAAGGATATTAATTTATATCTAAAAGATGAATCAGGCAAAGCCGTGGGCGGTTTGTTTTGTGAAACCTGGTCTTACGGTTTGTATATTGATGTATTTTGGATAGCTGATGAATACAGAAACAAAGGATATGGAAAAATCATGATAGCAGAAGCTGAGGGGCTAGGGAAAGAACTTGGCTGTATATTTGCTCATACTTGTACATTTACGTATCAATCGCCGGAATTTTATAAACGCATGGGCTATGAGGTTTTTGCAGTTAATGATGAATACCCAGAAGATATAAAACAATTTTTCTTAAAGAAGAAATTATAGTATAAATATTTTCTATTGAACTAACGGGACACGATAGCATCATGACGAACAGGCTGTCGGTATAGGCTACCTGTTCAACTATCGGGCAGGATAGCTCAATAAATTCGCGAATACTCTACATATGGAATTATTTACGAAGTTCGTAAATATTCGTTATCTGAAAGAGCGGCCCCAAAAAACTTTGAAAGTAATTCATTCGCAACATCCTGTTGCCTTATGCAAAAGATTTTTTAGTGGAATTTCTTTTATACAACTCGAACATGTTTGTGAAAAAATACGAACGAGAAATTTAAATGAATAGGGGTTAATAAATGATAAAGATTCGAAATATGACAGAAAGTGAATTTGAAAAATTTAAAGAGTGGTCTGTTAATGACTATGCAAAAGATTTAATCAAATCTAAAATGAGTAGCGATAAAGATGCTTATAAATGTGCTGAAAAAGAATTCAATGAACTACTTCCGATGGGTTTATCAACAAAAAATAATTATTTATATGTAATGATAAATCATAGTTTAGAAAAAATTGGTTTTATTTGGTATGAAAAAGAGAATACATCAGGATTCATTTGTGATTTTTTGGTTAAGCAAAATTACAGAAATAAGGGATATGGATTTGAAACTATGAAATTGATAGAGCAGGATGCCAAAGATAAAGGAATTAGAAAACTCAGACTTAGTGTATTTAATTTCAATGAACCAGCCTACAATCTATATAAAAAACTAAAATATAAAGAAGTTGAGAACAATGATGGAAATGCGATAATGGAAAAAATACTTGATAACTAATATATGGGGAAATTCAAATGCCCCTTATGTACTGAATCAGTAAATGATCATTAAGCTAACGGGAAACGTTAGTTCAATGAAACAGCGACAGTCAAGGACATTATTTTCTCGTCCTTTGCTGTCGCTGTTTCAATTTCTAGGTCAGTCCATTATTTATTTAACGAATTTTGGCGCCATTACAATTCAGAATCTGCAAGGAGTTATCTAATATAGCTTTTTTTATTGAAAGGAGGTGAGAACAGAATATGAGCTATAAACTGAAAGACGCCAAGATCACGCATATCTCCCTTGTAGACAAGGGAGCGAACGGCGTGCCGTTCGCCATCATCAAAGACGTTGGGAAGAATGCCATCCAGAAGCAGGTCCAGATCGCCAAGATTGACGACGATAAGCGGATTGTCAAAGGCGTGGTGTATCAGCCCGATGTGGCAGACGCCCATGATGATCAAATGGATGAAGTGGAGATTGAGAAGGCAGCGCATCTCTTTATGGAGAAGCAGCATACCTACAACATCGACAAGCAGCATGATCTCGAGGTCGATAAGGGTTTTGTCATTGAGTCATACATTGCTCCTTGTGACATGACACTTGGTGAGCAGCAGATTGCGAAGGGCTCCTGGGTGGCAGCTGTGAAAGTGACTGAAGACGATACTTGGGAGGCAATCAAGAAAGGCGAGATAACTGGCTTTTCAATGTGGGGCGTAGGCAAGAGGGAAGAGATCGAGGAAGAAGAGGAGGTATCCAAGGGATTCTTGAACAGGATAGCCAAAGCGCTGGGTCTGATTGAAAAGGGCGCTGTCGCTGACAAATACAATAAAAACCGAAAGGACCGAGAATTTTGGGCAGCACAGGATGCGCTCAACTCGGTCCTTTTTCGTTGGGGTAGTTGGGAAAGCGGGATGGAAACCGATACGGATACTATTCGGGAGGCGCTACAGGATTTTGTGGACATTGCTGAGGACGTGTTGACCAAGGAGGATATCGTGAAAGCTATCGGCGCGCCGCCTGAATCCATTACCAAAGCTGGAAAGGCGATATCTGCCGGCAATCTTAAACATGTGGACGATGCGATTGCTGCGCTTAATGAATTGAAAAATAAAACGGCTCCTGTAGAACAAGAGCTCGAGGAGGATGACGATTTGAAAGCTGAAGATATTGCAAAGGCCGTTACGGCCGCAATGGCCCCGATCGCCAAGCAGGTAGAAGGCTTGACGGCAGAAATTGCGGATCTTAAGAAAGAGGAAGGTGTCGATGGTGAGCAACCTGCAGGTGGGGCTGCTCCAGTTAATACCGCAGAAGAGACTGCAATTACCGACGCCATTGCCAAGGCTCTTGCACCGCTGAGTCAGCAGATGCAGACGCTGGCAGCTGACGTGCAGTTGGTAAAGAATAGCCGCGGTGCTTCCGCGCAAGGTGATGAAGAAGAAATCAGCAAATCAGAAGGCGCCGTTAGTTTCGGACGCTTCCTATAATTCGAAGGAGGAATGCAAATCATGAGAACAAACGGTAACATCGCTAGTACGAGCATTCGTAAATCAACCATCGTTACACCAATGGACCAAAATGCCTTGAACTATGAGGAAGTCGAAGCCTTCACGGATATGGCGTACGAAGCTAATGGCTTCCTAAAAGGTATCCGTCATGAGAATCGGAAGAGCTCCAAAGGAACTATCGATAAAATTGGTGTGCGTGGCCGGAACATGCGCGGTAAAAAAGAGAACATCATGGCGACTAATACACCAGGGCTGACCTTTCCACAAATTCCGTATTCGGTAGAACCTGTGGTTCTTCCTTTTGATATCACTGAAGAGTTTATCCGTCAGACGCAACGGGTTCGTGGTCAAAACGCTGAAGAAATTATCATGCGGAACATGGCCAACAACTACGGGGAGAATATGCAAGACATTGCCTTTAATGGCGATACGAATACACCTAATACAGACCCAGATTATGAGTTCCTGACCATTAATGACGGTTGGTTGAAACTGGCCAGAACAACCGGTCATTATTTAGATTGGAAAACACTTTCGGCTAAAGAGAAAACAGGGATTTTGTTTGAGGTTGAGCGTGCGATACCAACCCGTTATCGCGCTGGTGGAGTATTCAAATACTTCATGCATCCAAATACCTTCAGCGAGCGACTTCAGATGCTGGCTGAGAAGGACACCAGCGCATCTATTCAGTTGCAGATCTTGGGAGGGACGAAGAAAGTCAACGCTTATGATGTAGAAGAGGTCTGGAGTATGCCAGAAGGTGCCATTCTCTTTACTTATCAGCCGAACTTTGCAATGGTCCATACCTACGATATGCAGATCCGTAAGACGACTGAGGGAAAAGAGGCAATTTGGACAGATAAACGTTTCTATGCTATTCATTCAGATTTTGATGCGATCTATGAGGAGCCACAGGCTCTGGCATTCGTGGAAGGGGTGGAATTTTAATGTCCTACGTAACTTACCGAGGCAAAAACGCCTCCCTTCGGCTGCATAGTATCCGGTTTGTGCCTGCTGTGCCGGTGTTGGTGGAAAATGAGACGGTGCTGAAGCACTTACTGGAGCATCCTGATTTTGAGGTTAAAACGGAAAAGATCATTCCACTGGAAGATTTGTCTCTACCGCAACTGAAGGATAAGGCGAAGAAAGCAGGCATTGAAGGCTTCACGGATATGAAGAAGCCGGATTTGATCGTCGCCCTGAAGGCACTGGAAAGCGGCGGTGTGCCGGATGCTGACAGCGACACTCCTTAAGAGCCGTAGCCGCGTCAGCGCTGTGCAGGAGGCTACTGACGATCAGCTTGAGCAGTACATTGATGACGCACAGACCCGGATTGAGTTGTACTTACCTGTTCATTTTCCGGAGGTGGTAGACAAGCAGCTCATGCTGGCCTGGGTGAAGCTTGCGGAGTCACTGGCTCTGCAGGACAGTGAGGAATACCTGGCTTCAGTCGCCCGCGGCTACTCAGCAGAAAGTGACGGCGCTTGGACATATACCCGACAGGCAGTTGAAGGGAAGACCACAGGCAATGCTGATGTGGATTCTATTCTCTTCCTGTGGGTCAAGAAGCAGCAGTCCGGGCCGGATGATGGGAACATCACGGCCTATTTGCTATGAATCACCGCATGAATACACCGCTGGCAGTGTACCGGGTCGGTCGTCAGCAGGATGCGGACAACCTATTCAGCGATCGGAAGGCAGGAAAGATCGCAGACTTGAAATGTTTCGTTGTTAAGACGCAGACTGATGCCAAGGCAGATTCCACTCCTGTCATATACATTGTTAAAAAGACAATTGGGGTTCCGAAGACAGCAGACGTCCGAATTAGTGACGAGGTGTCGCTGTTCGGACGCAAATATCTGGTGATTGACTCTAACCCGCGCCGTTACTGGCGTGAGTTATTGGTGACTTGCGAGGTGAAAGGCAGTGAACATGCATGATTTTGATGGTTTAGCGAAGAAATTCAAGAAGCTGAGCGACGAAGGGGTTAGTCAGATCCTTAAGAACATTGCTGAGGCTGTGGGCGAAACACTTTTGAACCTGGTCATCGATGAGATTGATAAACAGGATCTGATTGACACTGGATTGATGTGGAACTCCTTTACTCGTGGAGAGGACAATAATATTTGGGAATGGGATATTGACCGCAATTCTATTACTATCGAAGTCGGTTCCAATCTTCCATACGCACGCCATCTCAATGATGGCTATACCATCCAAAAGGCTCACTTTGTCCCGGGCTATTGGGCAACGAATGGAACATTTGTCTACGATCCTAGGGCGAAGACAGGATTTATGGCTAAGCCACGGTCGTTCATTGGCCGGCATTACTTTGACATCGCTGTTCAGCAATTGGAGGGCGGGATGAATGCACTGATTATGAAGCGGCTGGAGAAAGAGCTGGGGAGGATGCTGTCATGATGGATGTGGGATTGAAAGCCTGGGCAGAACTCGTGCAGCGGATATACCCGGAGCTGCCGATTCTTCGAGATCGATCTCGCTGGTTAGCGGGGCAGTTTGATCGCCCTAGTGTATTTATCGAGACGGATTTGGTATCCGATAAAGCACACACACCGCGGGCAGACCGAATTATTGAGGATGTAGGGTTAGTCTTTCATTACGACATCGACCGTAGCGTGGTAGAGGAAGACGGAGAGCCCATTCCCCTAGACTTATCTCCCTTCTTCCTTTACCTCCGCCAGCGACGGTTCTGTGTAGTCTCGCAGCGCTTTGGATTCATGATGGTAATTGAGGCTCCACGCACGCGGCCGCAGAATGATCGGATGGAAGTTACGTTTCGGTATTCGTACCTGCTGCATGTTCCGAAACTTGTGATCAAAGATAACGGGCGGCAGATCCAGAAGATCAACGACTTTTTTATTGAACCCAGTTGAATTGATGTTTAATTTTATTAAACTAACATGTGTATTTTAAATGAAGGTAGTACAGCATTTTAGGACTTAACTAAAATTGTTCATTGAAGGAGTAAGGTGATAAGATGAAAAATATATAATAGTAAATAATTATCAGTATTTCGGGGTGAGAATGTGAAATTCTGTATTTATCTGAAGCAAACTGAGCCAGAAGTTTCTTTTTCTTCTGAAGAACATATTTTCCCTGCTGGAATAGGAGGTATTCAAAAACTTCCTATAGACTTTGTAAGTCACGATTGTAATAATTCATTCTCAGCCATGGAACTGAAATTCATGAGGAATTCTTTAATTTCGCTTGATCGTCAGTTTTACGGACCTGGAAAACGAGGTAAACTAAATCCGAGAAATGCTTCGAAGTCAACAGTGTGCTTAATGACTGATGTCAACGACCAAAACTCAGTTGAATTAGGCTATGTTAGCTTGGGTCAACCCTATAATATTCTTCAAGTGCTTATTAATAAGAGTGGGGTATGCCGATTTAAAACAGACAGATCACATGGAGAAATAAATGAACAATTAGATATTTTCATGAAAAGTTTAGAGAAGTATGATGGCAAATATGTATTGTATGAGGATGAGAGATTCTCTGAAGATGAGTTTGTCCTTGGTTATCATGAGGGTAAATGGTACGTTGCATTAAGCAATAAAGATTTTGAGGGTAAAATTATTGGTTTTGTCAAAATGCTAATACATCAGAAACCTTTGAAAAGTCATCCCCCTCAATATAAGACAGTCCAGAAAGAAGTAATGCAGACACTTACATTCGATGATTCACATTTTAGAGTTTGTGCGAAGATAATGTTTAATTATCTTGCCTTTGCAAAAGGTCAAGATTTTGTTTTGAATAGTTGTTTTGATGAACTAAGAGATTGGATAGTAAAAGGTGGTGAAAATAAATTTGCTTTACTTATAGGTGAGGAGCTCAGATTACCCATTTCATTCCCTAAGTTTGCTCACAAACTTGTAGTTATTCAAGACGGTAGATCATTAAGAGGATGTATAAGTTTTTATGGTGAGGCGTTCACAACCCAAGTGAATTTATGTGAGAGTTATGAAGGTTTTTTTGAAATGGATGGGTTTATCTGTGATTGGAAAAATAAAAGGGAATATTTTATGAGTGATTATATATTGCAAATAACAAAGAAAATGCATTGTGGGTTATCTTAATTTGATTTATCCAATTGACATCTGAGTGAGCAATTAAACCTTCTACACCGCCTATATTTGGCGGTTTTTATTTTGGAAATAGTAATAAGGGAGGAATTAAAAGTATGAGTATGAGAAAGCAGCTTCGCCAATCAGTCTCAGATAGCAATAATTTACGTACCAAACGGGAATGGATCGAGAGTGCAGTGGTTTTAAAGCGGGAACGCTTTGAAATTGCAGGCGCTCTTTTTGATTGTGACGAAGATACCCTGCTGACTCAGCAGGAAGTTATTCAAAAGGTGCAGGCCTATTTGGGACTGATAACAAAGGGGGAAACAGTGAATGTCGATACAACGGAATAGACCAGGCGCGTATGTGGAGCTGCAGGCGGTTGCGAAGTCTCGTGTCCTATCGGTATCTGGCCGTGTTTTGATACCGTATCAAGCCGAGTGGGGGTTGCCGAATAAAGCAGTGGATATGGCGGATCAGTCCGAGCGCTTCAACGAATCTGGTCTACTTGTAGATGAGTTGGAACTGGCTGCAGAGAATGGCGCAACGGTAGTGGGTTATAGGGTTACGAATGGGAATGAGGTAGCTGCCTCGGTTGCTGTAGCTAGTAGCTACACAATTGAGGCCCGTTATCCAGGAACGCGAGGGAACGATTTTGAATATCTCATCCGAGCAAGCCTGGTAGATGCTGCGAAGAAAGAAATCGTTATTCGTGACACGAAAGGGATCTATGATACAGAGACTTTTCTGGTGTCTGATAAAGCCGAAGCTGTAGAAACGCTGAAAAAGTCCAACATGGTGCGCTTTAAGGATACTGGTGCAACGGCACTGGCTGATGTTGCCTATACAAAGTTGGCCGGTGGAGTTACCGGTACTGCAGCGATTACGGCAGCCAATTGGAGCGGTATATTTAATCGAATTGATGGCCTGGTATTTGATGTCGTTAATCTACCTTCCTCAGAGGCTGGGGTACAGGCAGCGGCAAAGCAATGGCTGCTGGATCGACGTACCAAGGCTCGTAAGCTAGCGCAGCTGGTCATTGCAGGAGCATCGGGATCTGATGATGATATTGAAGCTCACAACACCCGCAGCCGTGCTGCTAATGCTCGTTTTATCATCAATTGCTCCTTGGCTGGCGAACATTCTAACGGAAAGATCTATACTTCCCAACAATGGGCGGCATGGGTAGCTGGTTTAGCCGCTGGAACACCTGCTAATAAATCCTTTACGGGTGTTAAGGTACCAATGACTGAAGCTCTTGTGGACTGGAGTCATAGTGAAGTTTTGAAGGGGCTGGCCGAAGGCACACTGATGGCTACACGGGATGGTTACGACTATATTATTGAGTCCGCAGTGAACACATTGACCACGCTTGGTGCAGGGGAACGGGAGGACTTCGGCAAGATTCGAGTTTCCATGACGATTGACCAAATCCTGAATGACATCTACGCTGCTGGCAAAGCAAACAAGGCTAAGCTGGATAATGACAAGGATGGTCGGGGTATGTTTATCGCAGCAGTCGTTAGTTATCTGAAGACTCGTGCGGGACAGAAGGCGATTGGCTCAGAATTTACATTTACCGAACATCCAACGAAGACCAGTGACATGGATTATGCTTATTTCTCCCTGTCTGCAAAACCCTTGGACGCGATTGAGATCTTTAATATTGATTGGGAGGTGGCGTAATCGATGGAACGCGAACTTATTGGCCGTAATTTATCCGTGCAGGATGACAACGGGGACTCGATTCAGACCATTAAAGAAGTGGAAGTTATCCTGAAGCCAGAGACATTGGATATTATCCGTGCGCGAAAGATGTCTAAAACGAAGCAGATTGTGGGTTATGAAATTACCGTGAAGTTGGTTATGTCAAAACTGGAGTCCTCTCTTCGTTACAGGCTCCTGGCTGATTTCAAGGCGGGGAAGACGATGTTCCTTGATCGGATCACCGGCTCACTTGAGGACATGCAGACTGGTAATGTAGAACGAGTGATGATCAGCGGTGTGCATATTCATGATGAAATGGATCTGCTAGTTGCCAAGATTGATGACAACAATGGCATTGATATCACACTGTCTGGTACCGCGAATGATTTTGATTTTATTGAACAGTTTCCGGATTATATGGCATAGGGACGGGTAACCGTCTCTTTTTCTTTATATCATATCAATTAAAAATTGGAGGAAGAATCACTATGAGCGATAAATTAGAAAAATACCTATCCAAAGGTAAATCAGGTCGTAAAGACGATACTATTACTGTGCCGGCAGACGGGGAAGAATGGTCTGTGCGCCGCCTGACCACTATTGAGGTACGCCGAGCCTATGAGTTGGCCTATGAGGAAAATGGTGATCCGAAAGATTCCTATAACGAGATTGACGTCATGATCGTTAAGGCAACCGAACATGAATTTGATTGGAACAATAAAGATTTACTACTCGCCTTCAATTGCACTAGTAAATATGAGCTGCCACCGCGTATTCTAGACAATCCTGCTGATTATTCGGAGCTTAGCAAAGCTGTGCGTAATTTCCAAGAAACGAAGGACGAACTTATGAAAGAAGCAAAAAACTCATCAAGCAAGACGGAGAAGCAAGCTGGGTAGCATCCTTTTGGATTAACCAGAAACGGCTGCCGGCTGAAATCCTACCTTATGAGGTGGATAAGCAGCGGCAGTATTTTTTCTGTCTTGCCGCTGGGATGCTTGCTGAAGAAGAGACGAAACGAGCCATGAAAAAATAATTGAGTAATACATCTTTAAATTACTGAGATGCTACCTAAATATCACAAAATCCATCAGATTTTTGAGGTTAGTAACTAAACGTTTCAAACATTTTATTAATTTTTTCCATTTCAGTATTAAGTTTATGAAAGAGAGTGAACAGGGTTTCAACGTATACGGTATAAAGGAAATAATATATTACAAAATGGATGATTATCGCCACTATAATTGTAATCAACTGTATTATGGGAGCTAATTCATCTGAATCTTTAAATAATTCCTTCAACTTATAGAATCCCCAATCATATAACGTGATCGCAGTATATGCAGTAGCGCCTAAGCTAACAGCCCTTAGAAGAAAATTTTCCATATTGCTCATATCTAATCCATGATTAAGATAATGAGTCAAATAAAAATAATCAATAACTGTAAGTAATTCACCAAGTATGGGAGTATTGCTAGCTATACTATTGCCTAAAATACCTATACTTATAAACTGTAATAGTATAGAGGCAATGATTGCACCTAAAAGATAGTAAATGTATTTTTTGCCCATTTAATATTTCTCCTGACTAGTTTTTGATTTCAGTTGTTAGATGCATTATTTATTACTGATCATGGTTAATTCTTATATCGTCCAAGTGCTAACCTCATATAAGCAATTTGAGATAAGAAAACAAATTATTGGAAATCAATCAAATATATTATTTATTTTTGTGTGAGCGGAGGTGAACAACCATAACAGCAGCGTCAACAAAAGTGACGGTCCCGTTCGAAGCACGGGATCTTATTTCCGGTGCTGTCCAGAATATGCGGAAGGCCATTCTTGGGGCGACTAATGATTTACTAGATTTTCGTCGAACTTCTGGACAAATGGGGGACAACCTTGTATCTGATTTACGACGATCCAGGAGCGCAGCAGATGAATTAGGCAGTCGCATTGGTAGTGCCTCGGACGAAGCTCGGCGACTGGGTCGGGCTAACATTGATGATATCTTCCGTCATGCACAATCAGGAGCGGATGATTTACGCCGTTCAGCATCTCGTGCAGATTCGGAGATTCGCGGAATGAGTGATTCTCGTGTGCATATACGTGCTCAAGATGAATTGAGCCCAGTCCTTGATGGAATATCTTCCAAGATTACAACGATTGCGGCAACTGCAGGTGCTCTAGTGCTAGGTGGTGGAATCAAGGATGCATTATTCGGGAATGTCATGGACTACTATTCCGAAGCTTCCCGAAGCGCTGCCTTATTGCCAGCGACTGCACGTGATCAAGGTCTTCAGACTGTGAAAGATCTAAATGTTCAGGGTATTATCCCTTCTCAGACGGAAGGGGCCAGACAATTAGCAGATATTGCCCCACTAGTCCGGGATAAATCGCAAACTAGCGAATTTCTGAGAGCTTCAGCAATGATGAAATATCTCTTGCCAGATGCAGGTTTCGAAGAGATCAATCGCGCACTGGCGCAGTCAGCTGACACGTTCGGTGAAACTTATGCTTCTGTAACTGACAGCATGATATATGCCTATGAAAAAGTCGGAGATCGACAGAAAGATCTGTTCGACACATTTTGGGAGTACAGCGGTTATTTTAAAAACACCGGTGCAAACTCTGGTCAGATGGCCAACTTCTTAACCCAAAGTGTGAAGGAAGGCTCCTTCAATTTTGATAAACCTGCCGATTTTATAAAGGAAACTTTTGGAGTTAAAGCTTTAGACGCTGGCGATATGGAGAAGTATTTTGCTCTACGCGGAGCTGGAAAAGCCGAAGCAGCAAAACAAGCTGCCTCATTTACTGGAGACATTAACTCCGGTGAAGAACAACGTGCAAAGGGTGCGCTCATGGCCCTAGTTGCTGATTTAGCCAGTCAATCACAGAGTGAGCTGAAAGCTTCTCTGGTATCTCTTGGATCAGCTACAGCAGAAGACAACGGGAGTGCTGTGCTCAAGACATTCCAAGTACCTTTTCAACCTGCACCTTCAGGTATTGCAGGGACAACAGAGAGAATGGTCAAGGCTCAGCAAGATGCTAATCCAATGCAGGATATTATTCAGACACGGGCACAAATTGATCAACAAATGCAGGAGTTGGGAGCAAATCTATCAACAGCAGTTCTTCCAGCACTTAAAGAATTCAATACTCTTATCACAGAAAATAAAGAGCAAATCCAAACATTTGGTTCGGGGATTGTAAAAGTGGTTACAACTGCGACTGACTTGTACGGAAAGTTCTTTGATGAAATCAATGTCGGTGTTGGATTGCTGATAGGAACCTTTGCTGCGAATAAGGTTTATAAGGGATACCAAAAAAGTAAAGATGTAGCCTCTGACATACGTGGGCTTTTTGGAAGAAGATCAACCAGTTCTGACTCATTACCAATAGAAGAAGTCGGTAGCTCTTCACGAAAACGATTTACACTCAGACGTGGTACTACTGGATCAAGTGGAGGTTTGGGTGGCAGCCTGAGCTCTCTATCATCTATGACTGTTAATGCCAGTGTTGTTTATCTTAATGAGGCTGGTGGTTTGGGTGGCTCAATTGGCGGTAAAGATAGTCGCTCAGGAGGTAGGTTTTCTCGACGCGGGCGCACCGGTGCGACTGGTTCAAACACCCGAACAACAACTGGCGGCAGCGATACAGGTGGCTCAATCAGAGCGCGTCGAGGCACTCGAACTACTAATATTCCTGATATCGATGCAATTCCAGACGTTGCTGGAAGAAGAGGACGAGTTTCCTATCGTAATACCGCTCGGCTTCGGGGGACGTCTGCTGTTCCGGATATCATCTCGGATGTCTCGGATATACCTGCGAGACGAGGGTTGTTAAAGGGATTTGCTAAAGGTGGGACCAAAGCTGTAAAAGCATTAGGAATTGCAGGTACTGTGGCGGGTATTGGCATGACAGGCTATGACCTGTATCAAGCATCAAGAGACGATGGGTTTAAAGCCGGAGTATCATCTACAGGCGGATCATTGGTCGGAGGTACAGCAGGGGGAATCCTTGGGGGTGTTGTTGGTTCATTAGCTGGACCAATAGGCACTGCAGTAGGAGCAGCAGCAGGCGGATGGGTTGGCGATAAATTGGGTTCCCTAGCCGATTCGAGCGGGGTTACCAAATCCGTTGTTGATGGAGTGGTTTCGGCTGCTGGCGGTATTAAGGATGCGGCAGCTTCAATAGGTGGTTGGCTCGGCTTCGGCAAAAAAGAAGAGAAGAAGCCAGAGGTTAAACCCCCACCTGAAGCAAAGATCACCTTTGGTAACTTGACACCGGAACGAGAAAAACAATTACAGGAGACCTTCAACGTTTTCCGAGCCAATGTCGCCAAGGATGGATTAAAGACCGCATTGACCAGTGCTGTTAACGAGAGCGGTGTTAAGGAAACGGTCGATAAGATTAAGAATACATTTGTTGGCGCGTGGAAAAGCACAGAATCGGGCAATGCTCAGCAAAACGTACAGGCTGTTGGAGCAGCTGCACAGAAAACGGCTGGGCAGACCCAGCAGTTGGGTGTGACTACGAAAGCCAGTACTGCTGGAATTGTTCAGGGTGCTGGTGCAGCGGGAGCGAGTATGCTCGGAATCGGAAATGCAGTAAAGACGGCGACGGATGAGACGAAGCAGCAGCTGCTATCGATACAAACGGTTACGAGTCAGAGTGAAAGCTGGGGCAGTACCATTATTACGAGGATTTCCAAGGGGATGCAGAGTAAATTCCCAGAACTTAAGTCGACAGCAATCGGTGCTATGGGTATTCTGAATACCCTGACTGGAGCAGGGTCTACGAAATCATTTGGTACACCAAGTCTTATGAAATCCAGTGGTGGTGCCGCATATGCAAACGGCGATATTATTACTCGACCTCATATCGGGTTAGTCGGTGAGGCGGGACCGGAAGCTATTATTCCTCTCTCAGCAGGGCGCCGGCAACGCGGGGTGAAATTGTGGGAACGAGCTGGTGCGATGCTGGGTGTCCGTGCGTATGCAAATGGAGGCATTGTTGGCGCACAGCCTTTGCGAACTCAAGCTTATAAGGCGAAGGCCTATATTGATGATAACAACGATAGGATAGGTTACGGAGCTGGCTATGCCGAAGGGATCCATGGTTCGCTTGAAATGGTGAAAAGGCAAGGTCTGAAGCGTTACACCAAGGCGATGAGTAAAGCGAGTAGCCTCACTGATGCTTATAAAATACGCTCGACGGGTCATCAATTGCGTAGGCAGGCTGCCAAGATGAAAACCTTTGCCAGAAGTACGAAATTACTTGGCAAAGTGGTTCGACCTGTTGGCTACGCCATGGATGCTTGGGATATCCTCTTTGCTGGCAAAGGAAAGCGCGGGCGACAGACTGCTAAAGTAGCTGGTGGAATTGGAGGGGGGATCTTAGGTGGCGCGGCAACAGGTGCAATGCTTGGTACCTTCCTCATGCCTGGTGTAGGAACAGCCGTTGGAGGTGCAATCGGGGGGCTGTTAGGAACAATCGGCGGTGAGAAGTTGGCCACAAAAATGTATGATGGTATTTCTGGATTCTTTGGCCGTCGAAAAAAGCGCAAGAAGAAGTACGCTGAGGGTGGACTTATCAGTGCTCCACATATGGGACTGGTCGGCGAAGCTGGTCCAGAGATGATCATTCCACTTTCGCGGCAGCGGAGTAAACGAGGAAGAGCATTGTGGGAACAGGCGGGGAGCCTGCTTGGTGTTCGTCCCTACGCAGATGGTGGTGCGGTAGGTATGAGATCTTCCAGTATCCCGGTAGCGAAGACATTAGCGCAGGCACCTGCAGCGATCCGCGATATCGTAATTGAGAACATCAACATCGATTTTGGTGAACTGGCCAAGGGAATTACCAACTTTGCTGAATTCGCTAAGATGCTGACCAGCCCGCAGGGACGAGCGTTGTTCCGCAAGGTTTTCGGCGAAGAGTTGTACAATGCTCTGGAAAGTGGGGGATAATCATGCTGACCATGATACGTGATAAGAATCGTTTCACCTTTCCAATTACACCGGCAGAGATACAGATTACTAGCAGCAATGAGGTAGACTCCTTTGTTGTAATCACCGGTGAAGAGAAGACAAGTAAGAGACTCACTTCGAAGCTGAAGCGGGTTTCTTTTTCTGTGCTCTTCCCACGAGCCTGGGAAGAGCTTTGGGAGACTGGAAAAGAGACGGTCGCTTACCAGTCTCCTGAACAGGCTTGGAAGTTGATGGAGGAATGGAAGCTCAAGCCGGTTGTGATCAACTTTGAATCGCTCTTTTCGCAAACCATGTGGTTTGAAAGTTTCGAGGCCACGTATAAAGATGGTCAGGCGAATCTGCATATCACATTTAATTTTGTAGAGTTCAACCCAGTTAAAATTGTTTCGTATTCCAACACAAAGCAGCTTTTGAAACCGGGTGTAATCATAACCAAGTCATCCAAAAGTCGACCTAATACAACGGGGAAAACGGACAAGAAGAATAAGACGAAGAAAAATGAGAAATCGAAGAAAGCAGAGGAAAAAAAGAAGAAAAATGAAGAGAAGAAATCCACTGCTAACGCTAAAGGCAACTTTGATTATCTGGCTCAAAAAGAACGGATTTTGGATAAGAACTCTAGCGTTAAATAAAAGGCGGGGTTGAGATGGATAACTTTGCGATCCTTTACGGAAAGGAGAGCAATCGGCAGCTGTTGACGGATGCGGCAGTTGAATTGTCCTGGTCTTCAGCACGAGATGAAATCGCACGCAGCTCAACTGTTCGACTCCGCAACGCTGCTGATCTGAAGGTAGCCGGTATGCTGATGTGCTTTTCACAACGATTAAAAGGTGTGGGTGTGCTTCATCACAAGAATCAGTTCTTCCATGGTCCCATCATCAAGTATGAACAAAATGAGTTCACGGATGAATGGGAGGTTGAAGCGCGGGAGATGAGTTGGTATTTAGCGAAGAACAAAGGCACACGCCCATACTTGAAGGGTGAAGCCGGTGCAGAGCTGCAGCGTTATATCAAGACTACCGGAATTGATTTTCGATGTCCTTCGTTAGGGTTCAACCTGGATGAACGCTATGGCACGATGTTCCATTCAGAAGTTATCTTGGATGTGTTGCAAAAGGCATATGAGCGTAGCGGCTACCGCTATCATGTAGATGTAGTCCGAACGGAAACTAGTTTCTACCTGCAGGTAGTTAGGGAGGGAACGAACACCCTTGTTCCAGTCTTCATTCCGGAGCAGATGGAAGCCAGCACCGCTGGTTATAGCATTGAGGAGACTTACACAGTTGTTACCGCACAGAAGTATAAGGACGATAAGCTGGCTTCCTCAGTCACCAAAACAGCAGCAGGTGCAGTTCAAGCCATGGGCAGGATGGAAGAGATCATTGAAGTGGAAGAAGATGAGGACCCAGCTACGATTGCTACGCAGCGCCTGAAGGCTTTGTCGCAGGCGAAGCAGATTAAGAAAATTACTGTCAAGCATGAAGACCATACGCTGACAGGGCTTCGGGCTGGATGGATGGTGTTGATCAAAACGGACCATACCTCCAAGTGGATTGTAGAGTCTGCAGAAAGCAGTTTTAAGAATGGGTTATACACTGTGAAGCTTGAACTGGAAAGGAGGGAATAACGTTGCTAAATGACGCATTGAATTTGTTGAAGGAAAAGACGAAAGGTCATATTGACTCTCGAGATACCGAACGAGCGACATTATTGAGCTGGCCAGGTAATCCGAAAATTCAGGTAGAAGGTGACCCGGAACCTTATCTTGCAGATAAACTGGTCTTTGCAGAATATCTGCAGGAACGCCGTATCGATGCAGTCTTTGAGGTTGAGCAACTTGAGGTTTCAAAGTTAACCGGTGTCCTAACGATCCCCAGCCCTCTGAAGGTTGGAGATCAGCTTATTGTTTCTCGGATGACAGGCCAGCGGTATTATGTGCTCGGGAAGGATGTGGGCAGTAGTGGCGGATAGTTTCTTTCCTGAGTTAGATATATCGGACATTGGAGAAGTCGAACTTACTGAATCTGTTGTATCGGCTACGAAATGGACGTACTTAATCGATTACCGTAATCGGCGCGCCGTTCTTACTGAAGATGGTTACCCGAAGAAGACCAGCACTTATGAAGAATATCTAGTTCAGACAGCACTCAAGATTCTGAATACTGAGCGTTTCAGGTATGTGTTATACGGCGAGGAGGTTGGCGTGGAGAGATCGGAGTGGTCTACTTGGGAGGATGTAGAGATCAAACGAGATATGGAGGAAGCTTTGACTGCTCATACCGAGATTGTGCGTGCTGAGGTGCGATCGATGATTCGAGAAGGACAGGAGATGCATCTTAGAATATTGATAACTGGCTTAGCGGGTCAAGTGGAACTGGAGGAGGCGATTAGTGTATGACCATTAAACTGAGTGATTTACCGTCACTCCCCTACATGCCTATCCTAGAAGAAGAGCCGGAGGAAATCTATCAACGTTGGGTTAACCGTGCCATAGCCTTGGCGCTTGAACGAGGGCTACCACCGCCGCCAACAGGAGAAGGAGAATACTTTTATGATCTTTGGTATCCACTTGCGTTAGAGCTTGCGGAGCAGCAAATGCTATGGACTTATGGATTCGTTCAAGGGTTTCCGATTTGGGCAGATTCCGAGTATCTTGATGGTCACGGATGGGCTGCAGGTCTTATCCGCAAGGATGGGGAGAGTGACGATACATTTCGCCTACGGATGTTGGGGCGTGCTGCTACCGAAATCGGGAGCGGACGTCGCAAAGATTATGAAACCTGGGCTACAGAGATGGCCGGTGTTGGTGGAGCGATAGCTCGTGAAAAGGAACGGCATGATAACTCCATCGATCTTTACTTGACCAACCTGGACGGACAGCCAATTACTGAGGAATTTGCTGAGACGGTCAAAGTATGGATGTGGGAGGAGCGACGGATCGCTGGGCATGACTTATTGGTACATCCGGCTCCGGTCTTTAATGTGCTTTTAGAGACACGTTTGCTAACGTCTAGCGGTACAGATCTTACTGTCCTGGCAGCGACCATTCAGCAGCGTGTATTGGATTACGCAAGCGGACGATCCAAACTAATATACAATTACGTGGCTGCCTTACTACTATTGCCTGGCGTGGATGATTACGAGAGTTTGACCCTCAATGGGGATGAGGAGGATATTGTTCTCCCCTTGTCGTCTGTTTTGAGAGTGGAAGTGATCCTGCTATGATTCCGCTTAGATACCGCGAAATGCTGCCACCTTATTGGTATGAGATTGATATGGCAGATCGTCATTTTTCAGTTTTTGAGAAGGAAATGGACGATCGTTTGCAAACTATAGACGATCTGAGCAATCAGTTTATTCTGCGAAGATCGACCTGGGCGTTGTGGATCTGGGAATGGATGTACTTCCGGAAGACTCAAGAGGGAAGCGACGATGAACGTAGGGAGGCGATACGCCGGAAGCGCTGGGGCGATCGTCCTTTTAAGCTTCCTCTGCTTCGAGAACTAGGGAATCAGCATGGTATGTTGATAAGTGTTTCAGAGGATTTTTTAGCAAAAGAGATCCATTTTGAATTTTCCTTAGTTCAACCGTTTAACATGGCAGGTCTGCAGGCTGATTTTGAATACGTGCGTCCGGTTCATATTCGTCGAGCAGTATTTAGTTCAGCAGTTCCGACGCAAGTCATTAATATAAAAGGTACTGGCTACTCGCATGGAGTGGACTTCCCGATTTGCGGGTTTGAAGTTCCGTTTGGAGGAGGGGAGTAATGGCAGACGTTATTAAGCAGTTGCTTCTTGAGAAGTTGATTTCGAATTTGAATGGTCACATCGTCAGCGCGCGGGTGAATATAGGAGGGGTTCAGACGACGTATCCTATTTACAACACAATTGTATCTGGTATGTCTGTTCGAAAGTACATTTATCTAACGGAGACTCAAGCTATCGGCAAACAACTTTTAGGCGCAGCCTTGCTGGATGCTGAAGGTAATATACTGGCAGATCAACCCCTTCTCGTAACTAAAAACGATAAGGGGTTTTTGATTGCCTTTGAATTTGTTTTGAGATTGGAGGCGAGTGCTGGTGGCGTATAACAAGCAGCAGTGGAAGGACGAGATTCCCGACTTGACCAAGCCGATAAAGGATTCCTCGGGAAAGCAAAAGACTGACCCACAAACCGGGAGGCCTTTGTATGAACTGGTCCAAGAAGGTACACGTCTTACATCTCAGCGTTTGAATCACATAGAAGATGGTATTGAGATCGTCCATGAACTGACAGATCAAAACGCTGCGGATATTGATACACATAAAAAAGATACAGTTAAGCACATAACGGCTGCTGAAAGAGCGGAATGGAAAGCCAAGGAGACACTTGCAGGTGCTCAGACTAAAGCTGATGCTGCTCTATCAGCTGCCAAAACCTATGCAGATACCGCGCTACTTGCAAAGGCAGATAAATCATCCACTTACAGCAAAACAGAGACTGACCAGCGTATTCAAGCTGTGGTCGGTGCTGCACCGGACGCTCTCGATACACTTAAAGAAATTGGGGACGCACTGAATAATGATCCGAACTTTGCAGCCACGGTCACCAATCAACTCTCAGGCAAAGTGGATAAGGTCGCGGGAAAACAACTTTCAACAGAGGATTATTCATCTTCTGAGAAGGCGAAGTTGGCGGGGCTTACTCCTGGGGCTGGGGGGGCAGGATCGGCTACAGATGCTACGATAGGTAACCGTACAGCTGATCCTTCGATTACTACTCCCTATAGCTTGACGGGCACTATCACTCAGTGGTTTTCCTGGCTTACCAAGTATCTTAAATCCATAACAGGCAAAGCTAATCCATTTGACACACCTGACATAACACTAGCCGCAACTAAGACACACGTTGACGACACTACAAGGCACATTACAGCCACAGAGCGTACTGCCTGGAACGCAGCAGAGAGTAACGCAAAGAATGCATCTATTCCCAAGACAGAAAAGGGTGCTGCTAGTGGTGTAGCTGCGATGGACGCTACCTCTAAGGTTCCACGTGTTAACACATACAGTTCATTAGGTGGAGCTGGAGGTGCGACCAACCTCAACACCTTATACACTGCTGGTACGTACTCAGTTACTAATACGGCTACAGGCGCCCCAGAAGCTAACTATGGACAAGTTATAGTTCATGTAAGCTCTGGTGACACTCACGACAACGTAGCTAACTGGATATGGCAAATGTTCTTTAGTACGATAGGTCCGATATACGTTCGAAGAAAAATAAATGAAAAAGAGTGGCAAGAGTGGGTACCTCTGTGGACAGGGTATAATGACTCCCCTGTATTTATGCCCAGAGCACGTATTACTAATAACACAGACTTTAACACCTTACTAACTAACGGTATATGGTCAATTTATATGCCTACGGGAATTACTAACGCTCCAGCTGTAACCTATGGGCTTCTGTTTGTGTACGTCTCTGACAAAAGTACTACGTATGTTAAGCAAGAAGTTATAGATGTTACCAATGGAAACACCTATATTCGGGCAAGAAGTAGTGTCGCGGTCTGGTCAGCTTGGAAGTTATCAGAGACAACGGATAAAAAGAACACAGCTAACGGGTATGCGGGACTTGATGCAAATACTAAATTACTTGATGCCCACATTCCTGCTAGCATTGCTAGAACATCGCAAATCATACCTGCTAACACAGACTTAAACGCGTTTAGAAATGAGGGAGACTACTTCTGCCCTAGTAACGCGACTGCGGCAACTATCTTGAATATGCCTACAGCTATTGCGGGACAATCTTTTTACCTTAGAAATAACACACATGCAGGAGTTAACCAGTCCATCATCTCGTATAATTCTGCGTCATTTAGAATTTACACACGCAATTACTATTCGCCAGGTTCTCCTCAATGGTCGGATTGGATGGAGATAGAGCACAGTGGAAGAAAGAATGTAGCTAGTGGATATGCGGGACTGGATGCGTCTATTAGAGTACCACGTAACAATGTGTATAACTCTTTGGGTGGAGCTAACACTATCCCTACTGTGGATTTAGACCTTGCACTAACGGCGGGAGTATATCCTATTAGTCCTGTTACACTTAACAAGCCAGCCGCAAGTATGTGGGGGCAAGTGTTGGTTTTTATCAGCGGCGCAGAAACGCATAATAACGCGAATACATGGACTTGGCAGCTACTATTGCAATCTAGCGGTGGTTCTTATGTGAGATTTAAAGACGCTGCGGCTGCATGGAGTACCTGGGTTCCGTGGTGGACGGGTAACAACGACAGCCCATTTATTAGGGATAGAGGGTTGATCGCCAACGCGACTAATTTCAACAACATAGTAACTAGTGGTCTTTACGCCATGTTCCAAGAGCCGCCAATAACCTATGTGAACTCCCCGCTAGTGAATTACGGTCTTCTCCAAGTTTCGAGAGTGGATCACAACGGGACTTTTTATATCAAACAAGAGGTTATTGATGTCATATCGGGCGCAATCTACACGCGAGGAAGATCGGGGACAAGCGCTATTTGGACGGCTTGGGTATCTAGTATCAGCAGTGCTGGGGGTAACTTCACTGGCCCTGTATCAAGAACTTATAGTTCTGAATCGGTAAAACTCAGCAACGTAGCTTCTTACAAGGGCAATATTAATAACACAGGTGCGATTAAGATAACCCTTCCGGTTGGTTGGAACGCCACTATGATGACCATAAAAATAACGGGGTATGAGTACGCATCTAATCGCGGGGCGTGGGAACTTATCATTGGCGGGTATAACTTCACTGGCGGGTGGATGATGACCTCAGCTCTGGCAGATTCTGCGGCGGGGAGTTTACCGTTTACGTCTGTGCGTCTTGCTTACGATGGTACTAAGTGCTGTATCTTATTAGGAACGACTACTAACGTATCTCAGTACCCGCACATAGAGGTAACAGAGGTGTTAGCGTCTCACAATGGAGCCAGCGCCTTGGCCTCTGCGGGTAACTGGACGATTACAAATATCACAAGCGAAACAGGTATAACGAACGCTGTCATTGTACCGATAAAGTGGGGTAACGCCGATACACTGTCCGGGTGGTCTCCTTCTCAGGCTCCAACACCAAATACAGTAGTTGTCCGCAATAGCAAAGGGGAAATCCCGGGTATAACCAGTACGGCGGCGAAAGTAGAAGACCTGCCGGTAGCTAATTCAACAAGCGGGGTTCCGGTGCTGGCGTATACACCTACGGCAGACGAGACCATTACTGTTTTGGTTTATCTTTCCCTGTTATACGATACTAAAATCTCGATATACGTTCAGTATGTTGATCCTAGACTTGGACTGACAGCTTATGAATTCTTGCCCGTGTCAGCGACACCAGCACCATACGACGGCTACGTGTTTGTTCCGGCGTTCATTAGAGTAAAGGCGAATGAAACAGTGTCGCTTTTAGTGACTCACAACAATACAACAAACCCGGCATATGTAACAGCCGCAATAAGAAGGGAGTAGATGGAATGACTAAACTAGTATTGCCAGGGGATGCGAAAGCATCCCAAGTGCTTGAAGGCGTTAAATACAGCGCGGGAACGGTTATGAACGGAACTGGAACCATGAAGAAGCAAACAGATTTTTATGTGCCTGTCACGTTATACGATGCCTCATTTGGTCGCGTGGCTTTCTCACAGGCTGACGGTGTTTACAACGGTTACCACGACGAAACCACCAAGTACACAGTGGAAGAACCTAACCTACAGCCAGAGAATATCCCTAAAGACATGATCATGTTTGGGATACAAGGCACTATGGCTGCTGCTAGTGCAAAAGTTGTGCGTTCCACATATTTAAACGTCCCAGCGCAAAGTTCAATTTCTGTAAAGGAATCGGCTCCTTTTAATACCATTGAAATGATGATTATAGACTCATATTTCGTTGCGCAAATACCACATTCTGTGATTTACAAAAGACCTGGGGAATCCTATAAGTACATGACGGTAAAGGGACAGTCAAACCCGTTAGAGGTTAGTAATATAACTCTATTGGATGGGAAGCCCTCCTTTACCTTAACGAATCCAGCGGGGTTCTCACAAAACTGCTACTTGATAAGCTATGGAACGTAACTTTTCGATAAAATATTCCAATCTATAATGCTTTGTTTGTCTTGAAACTACGCCATATAGGCGTTTTTATTTTGCCCTCGGATCCCCGGGGGCTATTTATATTAAGGGGGGAAGGTAGTGGAGATTACAACGATTACAGCATTAGTCGCAGCAGTAAGCGGCGTTGTATTAGGGTGGGTTACCAGAACGTCTGCATTTAAAAAGGATGTGGCACAAGAGGCTGGTAGTGGTGCGGCATTGCGTACAGACGTTGAGTACATCAAACATGGTGTTGATGATGTTCGATTTGAGTTAAAAGACCAGATAAGACGATTTGATGCATTAACAGAGCGAGTAACACGAGTTGAAGAATCTACCAAGCAAGCCCATAAACGCTTGGACAAAATCGAAGAATAGAGAGGATGAATTTATATGGAATGGAATGCAGTTGCGAATTTTATTAAGCCAGAATTGCTGATGGTTGTCGCTGTGTGCTGGGTGATTGGCTATATCCTTAAACAAACCCCAAAGATACCCGATTGGACAATCATTTACGCAGTTACTTTAGCTGCAATTATCCTGGTTGTACTGACTACTGGATTAAACGTAGACAGTGTTCTACAGGCGATTTTATGTAGTGCAGTTGCTGTGTACGGTAATCAACTGGTTAAACAAACGGCTAAAGCGAAGGAGGGGAATGAACAATGAAGAAGGTATGGATCGACGCAGGACATGGTGGTAAGGATCCAGGAGCAGTTGCAAATGGTTTAAAAGAGAAAGACATCGTACTGTCAGTGGCTTTGGAGATTAAAAAGCGACTCGAGACAAATTATGATGGAGTTCAGGTGTTACTATCCCGTAGCACTGATGTGTTTCTGGAATTAAAAGAGCGCACAAATCTAGCCAACAAAGCAGGCGCTGATATCCTGGTTTCAATCCATGGTAACGCTGGGGGTGGCTCTGGTGGATTTGAGACATTTAGATATATAAAAGCCTCAGCCACATCGGCAGCACTGCAAAACGTCCTGCACTCAGCGATTATGGACACGCTCAATAAGGTCGCTGTTGGCGTGATTGACCGAGGACAAAAGGCGGATAACCTGCACATGGTACGGGAGAGTAAAATGCCAGCAGTACTCACAGAAAATTTGTTTTTGGACGTGGCAACTGACGCTGCCAAACTCAAAAAAGATGTGGTTATCCAAGCAATCATTGATGGCCATGTGATCGGGATTGCAAAGTATTTGGGACTGAAGAAGAAGGAAGAAGGGAATCAAGTGAATAGAGAAAATAAAGTGGCTGTATTCGTAAATGGCAAGAAGGTGGCTGACGGCGTACTTGATAACGGCACTACCTATACTCCTGCACGAGCTGTAGCAGAGGCTCTAGGGGCTACAGTTGTATATGACGCAGTAAGAAAGAAGGTTAACATTACAAAGTAACTTTTTAAACATCTTAAGATTATATATCCACTGGCCTAAGCTGGTGTTTTTTTTGTTTAGCTTGCCCAGAGGCACGCATTATCTAGTTATCTAACAAAAGTTGAGGGTGTACAAAGAAGTAAAGTTATCATAGACTAGACGATCAACAATGGAGGTCGGAGAATCCACGGAGTTTTTCTATCTGACTCGAAAAAACTTGGCAAGAATAGAAGAGCCAGCGGACAAATGACCGCTGGCTAAACTCGAAAAAGTGATTTCATCCAGAAACTAAATTCTATGTAGTAACGTTATAATGTCTGTCGAGTTTCCAGTGACTGTATTTTTATTAGGGAGCAAATATAGCCCCTTCATTATTGTAGTATGCGTAATGAGATGAAGTGTAAGTAAATGATACAGTGACAGATACCGCCTGGTTGCCAGCTTGAACACCTCCGGAGGTAGAAGTTTCTCCATTGTTGCAGAACTGACCATTCACAATCCAATAGATTTGTGTTGGATTTACTATTTTTGCAGTAAGATTACCTCCGTATACTTTAGAATAAGGTAATGTAAGACCGGAAAGTGTGTTTTTTGCATTCATTTGAACATCGAACATTTCATTAAATTGATAAAAAGATCCAGAATGGTACGTAATTGCATAAACCATTAGAGTTGGATTGTAATACGGATTTACATCTAAAACAACTGAAAATTTTGATACTCCTGTACTTGCAGCAGCCAAAGTTGAATTTTTAGAATTTGTAGATGAATTTGATGTTTTATCGGGGTGTGTAGTTCGTACTTCTTCTACTGTTCTACCACTATTTTCTGCAATTTCAGCAATAGCTTCTTCATAACTCATTTCTTCTACAGTCACTCGATCCCCCAAACTTTCCAAATTGTTCAAATCAATTTTTCCTTGAAGCAAATCAGAATTAATTTCTTGGAGTTGCTGTGAACTTGAATCGCCTTCAGTGCTTGCTGCGTAAGAATGAGAAGCTGGCAAAATAAGTGATGCACATAGAGTTAAGGATAAGGCAAATGCTGATAAAACTTTTTTCATAATAATGTCTCCTTTTCTATTAATTTCTTACACAATATATCATAATGTGGTATATCTTGTAAACTATTGAATTATAATCATCTATAACCACCATTATTGAAAATTTGGACTATCTTGGATATTCTTAGAATTATATTTAGTTTTTTGTCTTTCTCAGTAGGGTTTTCAGGAAGATCCAACCCCCAAACTTGATATCTATCATTAGTACGAACAAACCCAGAAACATACTGTCCTGATTTGCCAAATTCGACATCATTTAATGTTAATCTTGAGTCTCTAAAAACTCCGGGGAGTATATCCTCTGTTCCAATGAAGAAAACAGGGTATTCAATACGACTAAAGTAATCTTGGTATGCTTTGGTTGCAGCTTGATTAAAATATTCCCTCGTTACAATAAGAGCATCATAGGTCTTGTTTTTTTCCTCTAAGAGATCCGTTAATTCTATTGGTTTGTAGTTAATATTCTCAACTTGTTGAAACGGATTCTTTCCTACGATAGCAATTTCTAAAGGGATTGTAGGTAGGTCATATAGTTCGCTATTATTTGTTACAGTTTTATTCTCCTGACATCCTAAAAGAAGCACTGATAAAATTAATAAAAATGAAAGTAATTTAATTCTCAAAATTCAACTCTCCTTCCAATTTTAAAAGATAGTTTATATTTACAAACATATCTTTATATTACATTATTTAATGATAAATACCAATTATAAGGAATCTCCTAACGGTCTTTAGTGCAAATATACAATCGCTGTGAGAAATGGCCTGGGAGCCGTTTGCAACAGTATTGGGGATATAAACATAGTTTCACCACTCCATAATTATAATTTTTAGAATGACGTAGGAGGGCAGGTAAGTCTTGGATCATGGGAATCACTGTCTCTTTTTTTCATTGCTTAAAATTTCCTAATGCGGTTATAATACAAACAAGTGTTCTTATTTTTTGGAGGCGATCACATGAAAATGAGTGTTGGCCAAACAGTTGAAATTATATATCAGGACAAAGCGGAAAAGATTACGCAACGCAAGATCGAGGTCTATGGTATTCGTGACGGTCGTATCCGGGCTACATGCCTGACCACCAACTCGCCCCGTGTATTCTTAGAATCCAGTATCCTGTCATGGCAACCCATACAGGAGAGACGCTATGCTTAGCGATACGGCCCGCAAGCTGTTGATGATTATGCGGCATTGCTCGGTGCATCATGGATACATGCCTACGATAGAGGTACTGGAGACAAAGAGCGGACGGACACCAGAAAAGATTCTAGCCGGGCTGCAGGAATTGGCAGAGGACAACTACATTCTGTGGGAATTTGGGAAACCACCTGAGAGTGCAGTTGTCGTTGAGGGATGGGAGCGAAAAGAGGATCGACCAGCATATGTTTCATGGGGCATTGACGGTGGCCATATAGATTACTGGACAGATTACTAGGAAGGTATACATAATTGTAATGACATAGCTAAACCACAGGAGCACTTCCTGGGGTTTAATTTTATTCACAACCTATACCGTCTCCGTCTCGATCGAGCTTTCTTGAGTAGCCAGGGTCACCTGCATAGATTGGATCTGCGCCGGCTGCCCTAACGGCGGAACAGTTTTTGTAATAAACATCTTGGACTGGTTGGGGTGTTGCTGTTGGCTTTTTAGTAGGAGCAGCAGTTGGCTTCTTTGTTTGTGCTGCAGGTTTTTTCGTTTCAACAGGTTTCAAAGTAGCCACTGGTTTTGGTGAGGGTTTGACAGTAGCAGTTGGTTGAGTACTTACTTTCGCAACTACAGTATCATCATACCCTTTATCAGTTGCGTAATCTTCTATGCTCCAAATCCCTAACTTAGCCGACTGTGCTTTCTTTTGGATCTCCCTAAATTGATCAACATATTTGACATCAGGCTGATAAACAGCAACCCTCGCAAGCCCCTTTTCAAGCAACATTTCATTTACCATCTTATCACCAACGTATGCATATGCTAAAATGCGTCCATATTTATCCCGCTCAGATACGTCATATTCGAGTTTTACAGTTTTTCCTGTAAGGATTTCTGCTGTATAAGCACTCGCTTCAAGGCCAAAAGGTTGAACCGGCTTAGAAGGATGTTTAGTCTCCGGTGTATCAATAAGTATGAGCCGCACTTTCTCAGATGTGCCGTCTTGTAATTTGACCGTAAAGGTATCCCCATCAGTGACGGAGATTACCTGAACTTCAATTGTTTCCGCAGATGACATTAAACTTGCTGGTTCGATATTTTGCTTTGTATCAACCGACGTTGACACTTTTTCAGTACTTTCAGTCTTGTTAACATTTTCCACAATTTTTTCTTTTGCTACGGAGTTTCCTTGCTCGACAGTTGTAACTTTAGGAATAGTTACTACAAACAATATAAGAGATATCGCAATAGTGATTAATGAATATGTGGTAACCGCTTTGCGTGTCTTTTTAGTTGGATCTCCCCAGCGAATAATTAGTGAAGGCTTAATCAGACCTATAATCCAAATCGGTATTGCAACAAAGGATATCAAGAAAAAGTTAATAGCTATAGCATCCCGAAAAGATATGCCCGTAAAAATAAGAATTTCTATTAAAGCGATAATACTAAGAGAAATCAGAAACTTTTTTGATCTGAGCATCAAGGAACCCCTTTTCTATAAATAGATGAAGTTAGCTTAGCAGAAATGGGAGATTATGACTATTAAATTCAAACGGGAACTTTATCAGAATATTCATGATTGGCACAGCGGAAGCTTGAGATTCTGAGATTGACGGGGTGGGTTCATTTATATATAAGAAATACGATTATACAAACTATAACAAAAGAAAATCACCTGATAAAATCTCGGGGAAATTACATAATCTATTTTCATCAGTTTGTACCTGTTTCTACTCCACGAGTAGAAAAAATAGATCATATTTCAAACTGGTTATGACCTGTTTTTATGGGCTATGTAAAAAGATAATATGAAGTATTGTACCTTGCCAATATCAGCTGGGTATTTTTGCGATCAGAAAAATTTTCCTTTATCGTTACATACATGTTGTGGGAAATGGATTATATTTAGAATACACAGTTTGGAAGCATCGGCAGTGTAATCCGGAAGTATCAAGAAGAGACCTCGCGGATCAGTAACCGCCAAGTCTCTTTCTTATATTCTAGGGGGGGATACATTGTTAAAACCGTCGTCCTCATGATATTGATAATTATCATTTCAGCAGTTGTAGTCTATATTTTTCTGCCAAAAAGGCAGAAGTGTATTCAAAGAATACAGTGATTGATCCTCTTAAGATTACGATCCAAGATATAGACCGTATAGAAGAGGGGACTGATTTAATTTTTACTGATCATGAAGCATATCGAATCCATATTATGCTAACATTGAGTGATTGAATTATTTTGACACAAAGGAGACGAATCCTTGAAGACATATAATGAGATGCTGCTTTCCACACCTTTTATGATAAATGGCAGACTTGAATCGGAAAGTTTCGCATTGAGACCAATTTCTCCCCCAAATCATATGCCTAGATATGAAGAATTTCAATATACAAGTGTTTTTAGAAGTATGTTTGTTTTAAGTCTTACTGTTGAAGTCGATAGCATTAATCCTTTAGGGGTGGATAATAAATCTCTTGGCCCGTATCATAAAACTCCACTTGAGATTGCAGACATGGATGGAGTACGAGCTCTGAAAGTATTTAGAAACTTTTTGTCTTTGCATTATGGGAAAATTTTCTTTGATCATGGTGTTACGAGAATAAATGATCATTTCAGTCTACCAAATATTAATTATTTTATCCCACTGAAAAATGCTAGACATCCAGTTTGTAATATGTTGGATAGGTTGGATTTTAGTCAATCTGGTGAGCTTTCTAACAGTGAAGACAGCTTGAAAAGGCTTGGGGTTTTATTGAAGAAGGGTACAAATAAGAACAAGGATTTTTTGAAATCACTAAATCTATACTACAATGCATTAGAGCAGTATAATATAAATGAAACACTAAGTTTTATGTTGTTTGTTACATCCATAGAAACTTTAACACATAAGTATTCTAAAAAAAGTAATATAACATCTCGAAATCTAGATTCAGATGATTATTTCTTTACCAAAATTATAAATATTATCGAAACGGATGTTGGTCAATCTGAAAATCGTGATTTTTTGAAGGGATTTGTTTTAGAGAGATATAAGGTAAAGATGAAATTTGTAGATTTTGTGCTTCAATTTTTGAATGAGAACTTTTATGAAATTTGGGAAGATCGAGGAATAGATAGAAGTGCTATTAGTAAAGAGGAAATAGAAGAATTATTGAACAGAATTTATAATCTACGATCAAATTACTTGCACCGTGGAGAAGATATATCGATTGAAATTAAGTTATATTCACTTTTGATATTGATTGAAAGAATTACAAGATTTATTTTGATTAAAGTATTTGATGAGCTGACAGCTTGATAAGCTTCATATTATGGAAATGCGATTGTTTGGATACTAAATTAAAAGTATTCAAGATATATGCCGATCTATGATACTACCGCTTCTCTTAAATGTACATTGGTAGCATTAATGATCAAGGATATTCTCGGATTTGAATTTGGAAAGAGGATGGATAAGAGTTAGTACATAATAAAACCCCGGATATTCACCGGGGTTCATTTTTAATCTTCGAACAAATCGTCCATTAGCTGCTGAATGTCTTCTTTTCTCTTTTTCGAGTCATTCTTATCGATCAGAATTTCATTATCTTTAAAAATAAGGGTATCTCCAGACTTTGCCTCTTTAGGTAAAATTGATTTTAAGATATCCTCAGTTTGCCCTTCAAATTCTACAACGGCATACTCACCTTCAAAGCGGTCAATGATTCCTTTATGCATTTACTTAGCCCCCTTAGTCGATGTAAAAGTGATTTTATTTCCATCACTTATTGCAGTAATTGTACCTTTTTGGTCAGTTCGTAACACTGAAGTATTCGCATTTTTTAACCTTGTAAGAATCCCGGAATCTGGATGCCCGTAATTGTTTTTACCGACGCTTATTACTGCGTACTGTGGTTTAACAGCGTCGATGAATGCTTTACTGGTCGAACTACTGGAGCCATGATGCCCGACTTTTAATACGTCAGCTTTTAAATTCATGCCATCGGCTAACATATCGTTCTCAGAAGCCTTCTCGGCATCGCCGGTAAAGAGGAAGGACTTGTTTTTATATGTAACCTTTAAGACGGCACTCCAGTCGTTAAGGTTATCTCCATATTCTCTGGTAGGTGCCAGGAACTTCGCCTCAACACCAGTTAAAGGAATAGTAACTCCTTTAGTCACAGCTTTGATGGTACGTCTTTCATTCTTCACAGCAGTCAAAAAATCTTTGTATGTTTCAGTGGTATGTGATACTTTTGGAGCGTAGACAGATTTAACGTCCAATGCTTTTAGAACATCATCTAATCCACCAATGTGATCCGCGTCAGGATGAGTAGCAACCAGGGCATCAAGTGTTTTTACACCAAGAGCATTCAGGTACTTTACTACATTCTTACCCTGATCGTTATTACCTCCGTCAATGAGGACATATTGATTGTTCGGAGTTCGAATTAGAGTAGAGTCACCTTGTCCAACATCAAAAAAGTACACCTGAAGAGTGCCAACGTTTTGTTTCTTTGGTAAAAGCAAAGTTGGAGCTGGTGTAGCTGTAGGCTTTGCTGTTGGTTTCGCGGTAGGCTTAACAGCTGGTTTAGCAGTGGCAGCCGGTTTTGAATTTGAACTTCCACCATTGTGGTAATGGTATTCTCCGTTTTTTAGTCCCCACTTTGCGCAATTGGTGCGGCAATAATGACCGCCATTTGCATCGGTGCGTCCTGGATGCGCCTCAGCAAGTACAGGCATCAACAATAAAACAAGTGACATGAAGATTGGCACAATAATTCTTTTCATAAAAAAATAAACCCCCAATGTATGATTCTGGGAGTATTCTATCAGTTATAGGTAATTTTTTCTAGAGAACATTACGAAAACTTGCTAACGAATTTGTAAACGAAGTATCTGATATAGAGTTAAATTCATGAATAGAAAAACCCCTATAATAGAAGAAAAAGAAACACAGTTAAGCTTATTTTAACCTTTCCCCAAGCTCAGTTGGTTAGAGCGGTCGGCTCATAACCGATTGGTCGGGGGTTCGAGTCCCTCAGGGCCCACTTATCAAAAACCCTTACTTTGTAAGGGTTTTTTGCTGTCTGTAGGTTCCCTTGTAAGTAGAAGTGGATGAGTTGGAAAAGCGACAAAATAGAAAATGATCACATTTTGGTCACGGCGTTGTTAGATCCTCTGGTTTTATCACAGATCATCTGGAAAACGGTAAAAAGTATGTATTCTGTGGAACTGCACTCTTGTAGAGGAAAGGGGGACAGTCAAGACATATAGACTATTAAGTAGCAAGCACCATACGCCGTAGATTTTGATTGAATTAAAAGCATGTCCAATACGCTGAAATTGATGATTTCTTTGAACAGGTTAATGCTATTTTGATAAGAAGCAATAAAGGATGCCGCATGTTCGCTCGGCATCCTTTATTGCAAGTAGATATACTAACTTAACAGCCTTTTAATTTATCATCAGAAGTTGATTAATAGCTTATTGATTATCCCCAAACCAGATGTTCTCAGTACCGGTCCGCGTGTCTGTCCATACGCTCACTAGACGGCCTGTTTGGGGGACGATGGCATTACCGATGTAGTCCCCAATTAGGGGGATGCCGGTGACGTCAAAGGAAGTTGTTGTTATCCGGGTGTTTGTATACGTCATACCGCCATCTCTAGATGTTGCTAGATAAACATCAAGGTTGAGGGGGTTGACTCGATTAGTGTAATAGGTAACGAATATTGCACCATCCGCAGGGGATACGGTGATGGCTGGGAAAAAGTTTTGGGAGCCCACCGGACTACCTGTAATGGATATTGGTGCCCCCCAATCCACACCAAAATTGGTGGAAGTGGCAAGAAAAATATCGGAATAACCTTCTCGAAAATCTTGCCATACAGCATAGACATTACCTCGCGTCGTCGGTGCATTAGAAATATCTGCTGCGAGGGAAGGGTATGTCAGACATCTAAATGTATATCCCGGCAATGGATCTGGTGGGACTACAACGCTGGCGACCATGGTTTCAGGAGTAAAAATGACCCCACCGTCTGAGGATGTGCGAATTTTAAGATCAGTATTACCGGGAGGCTGATTGATCCATCCCACGATAACAATCCCATTTAATGTAATTGCTATACCGGGGAATTCTTCGAATTCTTCGACCGAAGACAGCAGGGAGGGACTGGAATAGGTACTACCGTTATCTAGGGAACGATTGAAGAATATCGTATTTCCCGGTATGAATTGTGTGTTGTAATCATGCGTATAACCAGTATATACATTTCCAAAAAAGGGACTTGATCCAGCTTTGTCGGTGACAACGACTACCTGATCATCATTTACAAACTGCCCAAACCCTTGATTCACGATGACTGGCGGTCCGAATGAAGAGGCATTGTCGGCAGATGTATAGGAGACGATCGACCCGCTGAGACCGTCTGAATCGAAGGCGTGGGCTAATACTACGAAAGTGGTCGGGAAAATATAATCAATATGTGGTGCTTCGATGCCTGCAAATCCTGTCGGTAACGGCAATAACGTTGTTGTCCAAGTGGCACCTGCGTCAATAGATTTGTATAAACCTATATTAGGAGGGCCTAATCGAAGATCTACAGCTACGGCAACCATAACTGAAGGATTAAGCCAATTTACCGCGATGGTGGGCTCAAACTGAACGCTTGCGCTCGGCGAAATTTGAATATTAGCCATGCTAAGCTCCTTTCGTCAGAGAGTTTTTGGTACTTATGGGTTCAGCTGAGCTATGAAAGTAAGTTCGGATTGCAGCACTCTTTGATGGGGAATGACGTTTCCTGACGAATCCGTTCCGAACACCGTGATAATCGTGTCTGCCGGTGCGTTTCCAGTTACGAGAAATTGGACTTCATAAGCTGAATTGCCTGCGATATTAAAACCGAGAAACTGGCTGGTGTTAGCATTAACATTTAATGAGTTGGAGTAGACTAAACCTTTACTAACCAAGGTATTCCATACGTAAACGTGATAGACTACGTTAGATGAAAAACTAAGGTTGTCATTATCGATATTAATGAGCACGTTGGATGCTGGGGTAGTCCCTGTGTTCGTAATGATGCCTGTTGTTGTTGCCATGAGCTTCACCTCTTTATTAGTTTGCTATATATATATGAATTGAGATTCATTGTGTTTGGACAAGGGAATCAGAAAAATCGCGGAAATGAATACTGAGAGGTCTTATTAGGTGGGGAAACACATATAAAATTTCAGCATGATCTGAAGCAACTTGATTATAAGTTGAACAGCAATTGACGATTTTTACGACTTCTCTGCCACTGCTGATCTTCGTAAGGCGCATGCAGGTAACTATTCGCTATCCGCAGGAGAATTTTAGAATTTTAAATAGAAGGTCTGACATTCATTTTAAATAAATGTTATAATTATAATATCAGTGTGTAGAGATATTGGTCTTTTTTATTGGGCCAAAAATATATGTCTCATGATACGTCTGCCATCTGAAATATTATTCACGGAGATGACAAACATGCATGGAGACACAAGACTGCCCAGAAACGGAAAAGAAGGTATACTATTTTTACTCATTATTTCAATCATTTCAGTTAACACTATTGCCCCTATTATTGTGGGGTTGGAACGCGGCTTCAGTAAGGAAGTGTATATAGATACACTAAAGGTTATTCCGTTTATGTGGATGATCGTAGTTTTATCCGTAAGATTAGTTGCAGGACCGATTGTTGGAAAAGTGATGCCGAAATTCATGGGACAAACCGATGGATTTAATGCAAGGATTCTGTTGAATACTTTATTGAATGTCACAGTGTTATCTATTTTACTATCAATTATCGGCACATGGGTTGGGACGAAACAAATAAGCCTGGATCCACTTAAAAACTTCCTTCACATCTGGCCGAGAAACTTTGGAATAGCATTTTGGATTGAACTGTTGGTTGCGCAGCCGATCGCAAGATTTGCGATGAAAACATTACACGCAAGACAGGATCGTAAAACAGAAAGTGTAAATGCGTAACTAGCTAGAATTTTGTAGACGAATAAGAAAAAGGAGCGTCCATGGTGGGCGTTTCTTTTTTGTAGCAATCGGAAGTGGAGAGAGACCCTGTGTTCCTTTGAAATTTGATTCGATAACAATTACGTGAAAGATGCTTCTCCTGTCGGACACTGCTGACCCTTAAAGCGGTTTTTTTCCACATTTGCAATTCTAACGGACTCCATAGTCGCTATTGGCATAAAAAGTACCGCATTTGAGCCTCTTTCTAGGCATTAGCGTCCATGGAGTCCGAAACCATGCTCTTAAGGCTGAAAATCAGCAAATAGCGACATCTGGGTCCGATAGCTCGAGGTGGAGGAGGTTAGTTCGTTAATTCGTTAGCTCGTTAGTGCCGTGCTCCTCACAGATTTAGTTGCAGAAATTACAATGAGAAGCAGCTTTTAAAGGAACAATCAGTAGTCTCACCTCTACAACCATAATATCTAGTATGCGGGCTCGTAAACCATACAGTAAAGCACAAAACGGCACTGCTCCAAACCATGAAATGGTTTTGAAGCAGTGCCGTTTTTGTTAGCAGCCAGCTAAATTGTCCAATGGAGAGCAGGGCGACCGAAACGAGGTACTCAATTACTTCCGATCGCAGTCCCAGTCGCCGTCCCGATCGCAGTCCCGATCGCAGTCCCGATCGCAGTCCCGATCGCAGTCCCGATCGCAGTCCCAACCGCTTTCCCTGGGTTTCCACCAGCATCCCTAAAGTTTCATGCTGTTCCACAGCTGCTGGAATGCCCCGGATTCGACCTCGAAGAATGCCGGTGCTTGACCGTAGCGTACAAGTCCTTGACCGAACAGCGTCAGCTCTACTCGGGCGTTGTCTTCCAGCTGTAAATAGATGATCTTGCGGTCTTCGCTGTCGTAGATGCCTTGCTCGATCAGCGGCTCTGCTGCCAGCGGTTTAGCAGCTTGGAGGGCTGTCAGGAAGCCATCAAGCGCCTCGCCATTGGCAAGTGGCGCCTGCTGCTGGAGGCCGTTGTTCCAGCTGTTGAAGCTTTCCCATTGTGCAGAAGTAACTCGGCCTTCAAGATTCAGCTTGCCGAACAGGTCGGCGCCGCTGTTTATGGTGATGCCGTTGGTGTGCTCATACAGTTCGGCGAATACCTCGCCGTTGATTTCCGAATAGGACATAATCAGAAAGCTGGAGTCATAGCCCTTCACGGAATAGAGATCCGTTTCGCCGATGTTCGAGGCTAACTCAATATATTCGTCGTTACCGCTCCATTCGTTGATGCCGCCTGTAGTGCGTCCCAACTTATCACCGCGCAGAGCAGCAGCATCGGCAGCGTCAATGCGAGTCGCTGACTGTGTATAAATATTATTTTTATACACGACCAAGGCGATCATATCTGCCTTCACGCCAGACTCCTTATCTGGCAGTTTCAGCTTGGGAATGACAATGCTGCCGGATGTAGCTGTGCCTGAATTGCCAGCATTGCTTGCACCCGGAGTTACCTGGGCAACCTGCCCCGGGGAGGTCTGACTGTTCAACTGCTGCCATATACTAGGCCCAGCCAGACCGATTCCTGCGGCGAGCACGACACTTGCCGCGATATAAACGGTTTTGCGCGGACGCTTCCGCTCCTGCCGCTGCTCTATTTTATCGAAAAGTTCTCTTTTCATCTCTTCACCTGGTTTCATCGAATCCACCGCTTTCTTATATGATGTTCGAAACTGATCTTCCTTCACTGTGGTTCCGCTCCTTCCAGCTCCAGTTTTAACAGTTGCCGTCCCCGCTGAAGTCTCATCTTCACGGCAGACTGACTAATCTGCAGAATCTTGCTGATCTCCTGGATGGGATAGTCCTCGTAATAATAAAGATGGATTACGGTTTTATACTTCATGGGCATCGCCATAACTAACTGCAGCAGAGCCCAATCCTCGGGGCTGTCTGCCGCAATTGGCTCAGCGCTCTCCAGCTTAACCTCACGCTTGCGCCAGCCTCTGCCCAGTAGTGTTTTACAATGGTTGGTGATTACCCGGATCAGCCATGCCTTCTGATGTTCGGCATCTTTGAACTCCGGCGCTTTTTCTATTAGCTTGATGAAGGTATCCTGAGTGGCTTCTTCGGCATCTTGCCGGCTGCCTAGATGGACCAAAGCGATCCGGAACAGCATATCTGCGTAGATTTCGTAACTCTTCATCACATGATTTCCCGGCCGGGTCATGGATCGCTGCATGATACTGTGCCCCCTTTACCTATAACACCATTTAGGACGGCATTAGGTCACATTTTGTTCCTGAGAAAATTCCTTTGTGTTTGAGCGTAAAGAATGCCTATTCATAAATTATCTCCAGAGGCTTACGGACTCAGAAGTCGTTATTTGCATATTTATAGGCTTTTGATCAGGTTCGCGGACTCCAGTGACGCTATTCCTTAAAAAGGAGGTCTTATATGGTGTTTTTCATGCCAATAAAGGCTATGGGGTCCGCCACACTTTGAAATGGAGGGTTATACCGCGCATAAGATCAACTGTGTCCGATAGCTGCTAAGAACCACGCCAATGTTATCTGTAGTCAGTGGACCTAATGTATAAAAAGGGGCTTCGTTACAAGTTTCAAGTTGCTTATCCATATTCTCTTTAATCAAGTGCATCGGCACATGTCCTGGACCCTCTACCATCACCTGTTTACGCAAACGATGTTTACCTATTTAGAGCAGGGAAGATCAAAAAAACGCGTTTGCCCAAGCAGCCATGATGCTGACTGCTGAACAAACGCGTCTTTTTAATAGGGCAACTCCTTCACGGGAGATTTTCCTCGATATGTTTATATGTATAGCTCGGATTATTACCTTTAACAGGAGCCCTGCTGTATTGAAAGATCCTTCCATTTTCTTTTCGATAAAAGTATCTTGCGTAGGGTTCGTCTGCAAAAATCACCGTGGTACTTACGAGGGGAGCTTTGGCAATCTGGGTGTATACTTTATCAAAATCTTCTTTCTTATAATTTCTCGTCTCTACTAGATAATGAATGACTTCTCTGTTCATATGATTTTGGAAGTAGTGGAAGGCTAAGGATGTTATTCCATAGATTAAAAGGATTAGAACGATGAAGATTAGTTTTGTTTTTTTCTTCATTAATTCCCTCCATATAAATAATTTGTATATAGTATAAGATAATATACTGAGACTGGTATGTCATTCATAGATATATGACGCAGGAGGAAGAGAAAATACTGGAGCTGGAGCAGCAAATTAAGATGCTGGAGGACCAGGCAAGTCCGAGGCTGCCGGGGGTGAAAATCTTTTAGTTTTTAATATGGGGTTTTGTAGGTGTATTCGTTATTCTAATTCTTATTGGTGTGATACAGTTTGTATTTGCATAACAGATTATACAAAAAGGCAGCAAATACTGATAGTAATCCAGGCGTAAGCGAAAGAAGAATTGCCGGGACATACTATATTTGCTGCCTTTTAACTTATGAAGAATAATGATTCTCTTTTAGTCCTCTTTGGGTTCTTGTAATAAAATGGAGAAGGTCCCCGTTTCGTGATCCACCTCAATCGTCTCAATGCCCACGAAATCCGGGATTTCGGGGTGTACTGCATCTACATTATAATCCGGATGAGTCAGTAATAATTCAATTACTTTAATGGCTTCCATGTCGTTCCCCCTCACGAGAAATTCCACCATAAATGAATATGCAGAGCACTATTGCAACTAAGCTTATTATCTCCGTGATCCGTTGCGAATATGTGTCAGTCGTTCTTCGTTTCTTCCCATCACGGCCAATAATTGCCCTTGGAACACACGTCTTTGGATCTGATCAATCCGCTGTAAGGCCAGCTCGGCAGGAACTTGAAATTCTGCTGCGAGATAGGAGATGGCATCCTCCCGTTGCTCAGGCAATGTCATGCGGGAGATCATGGAGTAAGGCATCGCCGCATACAAGATAAAACGCTCGGATTCATCCTCCTGTGCCCGCGTGAAATGCTCTGGCATCAAGGTCTGATTATCACTGCCATGGCGAAGGAGGTGACACAGTTCATGAAGAAACTCTAGCCGTTGAAGATTGGCTGGAAGGCGGTTGTCGATAAACAGGCTGTACATCCCTGCAGACGCTTCAATGCTCTTGCTTCTCACATCCAAATAATGAACCCAGATATTAAGCCGCTCTGCAATATACGATATTGAAATTTGTGAGGGCTGATGAAGATTTAATCGCTTGTATAAATCCTCCGTCCATTTCTCAAGCACAGTCATTTGATAATATGATTTCATGTTCTCCAACTTATTCACCTCGTTTAAAATCACTAATAAATCACTAATGGGATCGTATGTTCGCATAAATGCGCAAAAGAAAAGCCCGAAGGGCTATGTAGAGTAAAAAAATGCTAAGGATACACAGGAACATTCGTTCTCATGTATCCTTAGCATAAAGCAATTACACACTAATATCAAGTGTTTTTCCCAAATTAGGAGCAACGCTTTTGCCCAGCATTTCCACCATGGTTTGGCTCTGGGTTTCAGCCTGATTCTTGGCAATATTCATGACCTGTATCCCAACATTTTGAGCTAAGGATGCTTGGCTCATTGCCATTGATAATGCAGCTATATCCATATTGCACCTCCTTTGTGTATATCCTGTTTATCGACTGTCCACCTTCAATTCATTAGGTGATTGGCATTTGTTTGCCAATTCGCCCAAACGGCTTATCTCCTTTTTACATATCTTGTGCTGTAGTCATTAATCATTAGGAGGAATTGAAAATGGGAATGGAACATGGTTGTGGTTGTAACGTAGGTCCGGTAGTAAGTCCAGCATCAGTAGGTCCGGTGTGTAGTCCTTGGACTTCAACAGGAGCAATTCTGGTACTTTTCATCTTGCTGGTTATCATCACTAAAGCTTGCTTATTCTAAGTTAGCTGATGTGCAGTGTAGCCCCATCTGGCGAATGCCAGGTGGGGCTATTCTGTTGCCTGGGGCTGGTCAGACAGACCGTTATTTAAACATAAATTCTACCCGGGTTCCGTCTGCATAATCCTCCAGCTGATTGCCAACCCAGCTTCCTGCCCCGCGGTTATCGCTTGGCGTTATGTATTCAATGTCGGCACCAACGCCGCCTTCCTTACACATAGCCATTGGCCATTCATCCCGGTCATACCCCTTTTTAGTGGGAATCCCTTTTAAGGACTCTTTACGGTTCTCTTCAGCCTGCTCTCGGTTAATCGTACATGTGGCGGATTCACCTTTCGCAATGGCATCCTGAATATGTTTGGCGGTCTCAGGATAGCGGTCTGATGGGAAGGTTAGCTGAACAACACTCGAATCGGATGGAGACGAGGGGTCTGTAGGCTCTCCGTTTTGTTCAAACCAGTAACTAGCCAAAGCAAGTAATGCAACAATGATGAGACTGGAGATCCATTTTTTTACTTTCAATTCTGCTCCTCCTTTTTTGGCACTTAAAATAGTATATCTTATATCATAATTCAGTGCGATTTAATATAATTAGGTAAAATAAAGGAGGACGGAACTGGATATGGAGTACATAATTACCATTGAGGATCAGACGCTTATTGCGGCTGCCGAAGATATAATTACCAGGCGTTATGAATGGGGACGGCACCATGTGGGTGCAGCGCTTCGTACTAAAACAGGAGAGATTTTTACAGCGGTACATGTGGAAGCCAGCATGGGGAGGATTACAGTCTGTGCAGAAGCGATGGTGATTGGCAAAGCGATATCCGAAGGTTATAAGGAATTTGATACGATTGTTGCGGTAAGGCATTCTGATCCAGACAGCGAGGGAAAAGAGATTAAAGTAGTTTCTCCCTGCGGCATGTGCCGAGAGTTAATTGCGGATTACGGAATAGACTGCAAGATAATTGTATCGGAGGATGACCGATTAGCTAAATATGAAATCACTGAACTATTGCCTTTAAGGTACACGAGATAAGAAAAAAAGTAATGAGGAGCCGCGGAGCTCCTTTTTTTGTTGAGCCGTGAATTTATTCAGCAGTTCCTTATATCGTCCCAACTTATTTTACAACTTCATGTCCATTCGCTGAGTTCATGTCATTATTGTCCCCATACTATAACTTAAAAAGATTTAAAAGGATGGTGAGAATAGATGGAGCAGCGGATTATTCGTCAGATGGTTGATTCAGCATCAAGGTTCGTGGGCGATGTGCAGTGGCAGATGGCTTTTCGCAGATTACAAATGGCTCCGGCGGATTCGGGGCTGTCGTCCTCGGCTCAGCTATTGCTGAATACCCTCTATTACTTGCAGGGAAAGGGTGTGATAAGCGGCCAACATGATTATTTGGAAAGTGCAGACGAGCTCATGGAGAAGCTTAAAAATAGCAGCGGGCAATATGCTGCGCTGCATGGCTACGAGCTGGGCGCAATCAATAATCAGTCACAGGCTCTAATTGACAATCAACGGAATTGGGTCGTCAGCAGTGCGATACGCTGGTCTAGGGCCGGCGGGATCGTAACGATGTGTTATCACGCTGCATTACCGGGGACAGCGCCAACTTGGGGGAATGTAAATACGAGCCTAAGCAATGCTGATTTTGATAAATATATAACCCCAGGTACCACCCAGTATAATGCTCTGTTAGCTGATCTGGATAAGATGGCCCTGTCGCTGAAAAAGCTTAATGACGCAGGGGTTCCTGTACTTTGGCGGCCGTATCATGAAATGAATGGTGGATGGTTTTGGTGGGGGCAAAAGAGCAATTACGCTGCATTGTGGAACCTTATGTTCGATCGTTTTACCAATTATCATAAGCTGCATAATTTATTGTGGGTTTGGAGTCCAAATGCAAAAAATCAGTGGTGTGATGAGCCGGCAGAATACTATCCGGGCAGTGATAAGGTAGATGTGCTGGCGCTCGACATTTATGACGCGGATTTCAAGATTAGTCATTATGATAATTTATGGGATCTGGGTCGTGGCAAGCTGATTGCGATTGGTGAGAATGGAGAGCTTCCGTCTGCTGAACTGTTGTCCAAAACACAGCCCAAATGGTCTTATCAGCTGACCTGGGGGAAACTCCTCTATGAGAAGAATACCGATGCTGTGATAAAAGCTTTTATGAACGATAAAATGGTATTCACACGAGAGGAGTATGCTGCTGAGGCCGCCGCTTTCGCTGCTATCGGGGATAGTGTGCTGGAGAGTGGACTCTGTGGCCAATATTACAATAACATGACGCTTAGCGGCACGCCTGCACTGTTGCGTACGGATGCCAATATTAACTTTTCATGGAGACAAGGTTCGCCTGATCCTGCCATTCGTGTAGATGCGTTCTCTGTGCGGTGGAGTGGGAAGCTGACGGCTGCTTTTAGCGAGGTGTATACCATTTATTCCTACTCTGATGATGGGATACGGGTATGGATTGATGGCGGGCTAGTCATTGATAGTTGGGTGAATCAGAGCGGCCAGGAACGAAAAGGGAGCATAAACCTGATTGCAGGTAAGCCGTATGAAATAAAGGTGGAGTATTATGAGAATGCGGGCGACGCCCGGGTTGTTTTGCAGTGGGAGAGTCCGAGCCAGATCAAGGGGGTTATCCCAGCGGGGGCATTTTATCTTCCTTAAAAAAGAGTACTTCAAGTGTGCAAGCGCAAGCAAAAAGCCCCGGTTTTCCGGGGCCTTTTTACGTATGAACGTCTTAAATTTGCTCGCGGTAGCTAATGTTGTTGGCGATCTTCTCGTCACGAACGGCTTTGCGCAGAACATCTTTGACGGTTTGGGCATCATGGATTTTTCGAAAAAGAAGCTGAGGCGCTGAGGCATCATCAGAAAATACAGTTAATGATCCAATGCCAAGCATCCGGTCCATGATAGACTGTTTTACGGATAAATCGCGTACGCGCAGCAATTCGATTTCTTCAACATTTTTACCGATAAGTCCGGTCTTTACCATAATACGCTGACTTGTAATGGTATATGAAGTTGTGTTAAGTCCTACGATTCCTTTGAGTCGATCCGAGATGCCGGCAGGTTTGCCTTTCCAGAGCACGACTTCTTGGATGACATGATTATTATCTACTGCGGGTCGATGAGCGGTTACTGGAGCGGTACCGTCAAGGCTGGTTCCACATACTCCACAAAATTTAGCGCCCTGCTTGTATTCCGCTCCACAGGTGGTGCAATAAGGCATAAATACTCTCCTTTCCTGATCACAATTAAAATAATTATAACATAACAGTCATTTTACATATATTTCATTTGCGCTTTACACAAACCGACATTATCCTGTTAAGTGGAGGGATAAATAATGAAAAAAGCTTTACTAATAGGAATGCTGATGATGACTGTCATCCTTAGCGCCTGCAGCAATAATTCAACTTCATCGGCACCTGCCACGGAGGAAGAAGTGCAGGAGACCGTGCAAAACTTCTACAATGAAATGTCTAAACTTGAAGAGTCAGGAAAAACTTCTTTAGCGGAGTTCAACGAAGCCATTGCGGGTTATTCAGCAGGAGAACTCACGGACAAGCAGTTGGAGAAGAAAATTAAGCAATTCCAGAGTACCGCAACTGATTTATCGAATCAAGCCGAGAAAGTAAAAATTTCCTCCAGCTTGCCTGAAGACATTCGTAAGTTGCTCGAAGAGTCTAAAGTTGCCTTTGAAAGTGCTTATTCTTTAAAAGAAGAGGCCTCTCAAGGTGCTGATTCCGCAAACGTTACGGCTGAGCAATTTAATGAATTGAATCAGAACGCTGATGTAGCGATGTTATTCGGTATTTCCAAGCTTAACGAGGCAAGAGAAGCAACAGGACTTATAGACTCCGAAGGTCAGGCTACCTCAGAGTCTGGGGACGTTGTTCAAGAATAAATCAAATCAGGCGCTGCGCAGTTTATCTGTCAGCGTCTTTTTGCTGCGAATTTTAGCTTGGATAGATATACATTAATATACATCTTTTGAATAAAGAGTGACCCTTAAAAAGGTATCTTTTTCCTGATTATTGATTAATATGCGAAGATGCGGATATAATACAAACATACGTTCGTGTTCAGAGGAATAGATATATAATTAAGGAGGGGTTACCATGGGCAAAAAGCTGGAGAAAAACGGGCTGTGGGAAAGCAGCCGCATGATGCTGCCGGAGCATAAGATACGAATTATAAGAGATGAACGGGAAACGCTGCGCCGCATCAAGCCTATTCTGGATGAGCAGAAGCTGGAGGAGATTGAATGTACACTGGCTTTGTCGTTGCGGAGTCATGTACGAGTGACAGTTATTCTTTTTGACCCTTTTGAAAATACGATGTTAAGTGGTTTTGTGACTTCCATTCACACCCACTCGCGTGAGTTTAAGCTGCAGTGGGCGGAGGAATGGAAGTGGATCGATGTGGATGATATTGTCGAGGTCTACATCGTTTAATGCTGAGAACCGTTGCCTTCGCTTTTTTCATAAGCGATTAAGGTAACGGTAGGATTACCGGTCAGATGTGCAATGGAAGCTTCAGCATTCCGAATAATTTCCAGTGCTTCTTCCTGTTCACTAAGGGCTGCAACTTTATAGCTATCGCTATGAATATCCATATGTCTCCCACCTTTCGTTAAATATTTTGTCCTTTTTTGTGGAAATCATCCTAAAGGGGACAGGGGTACAGGCAAATAGGGCAGCGGCATCATTGAATATACCAAAGGGGTGATTCTATGCTGACTTTGGAGCAATTGAGGGAAAAATCCGCGGCGCGTCTGGTCGGGCTTCATCCTGTCTTGGCGGCAGGTGCGAATGTTTTGATTCAGCAAAGCCATGCGAGAGGAGTCCCTATCGTTATTACTCAGGGTCTACGGACCATTGCTGAGCAAAATGCTTTGTATGCGCAGGGTAGAAGCAAACCAGGACCGATAGTTACCAACGCTAAAGGCGGTACCAGCTATCATAATTATGGTCTTGCGTTTGATTTTGCGCTTTTGCTGCCGAATGGCACTAGCCTTTCTTGGGATATCAATCGTGATGGTGATAAGGATAAGACAGCAGATTGGCAAGAGGTTGTACAGGAGGCTAAGCGGCTTGGTTTAGAATGGGGCGGGGACTGGACCTCTTTTAAAGATTATTCACATCTGCAAATGACTTTCGGTTTAACTATAGATCAACTTCGGGCAGGTAAACGTCCAACGACGGACCAAGCCAAAGAGGCTTTAAAAAAGATTACCGGAGGGGATGATCAGGTGAACAAAGACGTTACAGTGACCATTAACCTAAACGGCCGCAAGCTTACCGATGGCGTTCTCGATACCGGAACAACTTATGTACCCATACGTGCGCTGGCTGAGGCGCTTGGAGCAAAGGTTACTTATGATGCTGTGACAAAGACAGTTAATGTAGTAAAAGAGTAAAACCACCATGCATAGACAGTGCCGTCCAAGGGGAAATTATCAGTGATAACTAACCTTAAAGGGAGGCATAACACTGTGAACAAGCTGATAACAAGCCTTGCATGCGGTACTGTATTATCAATGAGTCTAATGGGAGCTAGCTATGCATCAAATGCCGTGGGATCAGCAGCATTGGGCGGTATCCCAGCCGCGAATACCGGGATGGATGGGACTGCGGAACACACTCGGATGATGAACACGGAAGGCAATCTAATGAACGGCACCACGGGAACGCTGAATCAGCATGAGAGCATTATGAAAGATAAGATCCGCATCGATGATAATTACAGACCTAACAACTACAACACCAATAACTACAATGACACCCGAAATAACTACAGAACCAACAGCACTGTCAACCCGGCAACCAACACCACACAGACCGGCAAATACCGTGCAACTAGTACAACAACGAATGCTGCAACTAACAAAGGATCTAACTGGGGCTGGCTCGGTCTGCTTGGACTTTTGGGTCTTGCCGGAATGAGAAGCAGAAGTGACGAGCGTAGATAATCCACGTCTATAATAACCCGTGTCGGTTCTGGCTGAACGGGTTATTTTTATTGTGAATAAATTTTTTTCGAAAAAGGATTGCGCGTTATCGATATTCATGATATTATATTTCTTGTCGCGTTATATGTGAACAACGTATGAAGCTTCAACACATAATATGCCGGGGTGGCGGAACAGGCAGACGCACAGGACTTAAAATCCTGCGGTACGTGAGTACCGTACGGGTTCGACCCCCGTCCTCGGCACTAGAACAACAAGGGTTTCAGCTCATTAGAGCTGGAACCCTTGTTTGTTTTTAAGATGGTTTGCTAGCATTTTGCTAACGGTGCCTCTTTTTCTTGTAGATTCGAAATTTCCGACACGCTCGGACTGGTGATTGTACTGACTTCCCGTTGAGCGGTTCAGGTTCATTCTCTGCGTTCGAGAATTATGTCACGCTCCATTCTCAGTCGCAGGATTTCTGCTCTAATGACTTCTTTACGGCAAGGTAATGTATTATTGTTACTGTACTCCAAGGCAAGCTTTACATGGAGTACAGCAATGTCCAGCAACGTGGAATTGATTTTTTCATCATCCAATACTCGCCAAACAGTATACTTCATTGAGCTGCTTCCTTTGCTTTTTTGGAAAATATATCACTGATCTTTTGTGCCGTGTCTTTTTTAGTCTCCATATCAATGTGCGTATAGGTATTGGCTGTAATACTGATGGTTGAATGTCCTAGCCATACCTGAATTTCTTTCAGGCTTACACCATTTTTAATCAAGTAGCTGGCTGTCGAGTGCCTAAGATCATGGAATCTGATATGCGGTAATTTGTTCTTTGCGAGTATGTCCTTGAATTTATGATTCAAGTATTCTGTCTTTATGGGATTTCCATCAGGCAAGCAGCACACAAGACCGCTATCGACGTATTCTTTCCCATACAGCAGCTTGTTTTTCTTTTGCTGTGTCTTTAGATGTAATAAGTAATCTGCGATATCATCCATCAAAGGCAGAATGCGCTGGCTGCTTTCACTTTTAGGTTTCTTTACGACGACCTCTTTGCCGTACTTCACGCGAACCTCTCTAATCGAGATTGTCTTTTCTTTGAAATTGATACAATCCCACTTTAGCCCAAGTACCTCGGAACGCCGAAGCCCATAATGAGCCGCGAGATATACAGCCGACTCGATCAGTGTACCCAAACATACCTCAAATAGCTTTTCGAGCTGTTCGACAGTGTAGTAGCTGGCATAGAACTTCTCCTGCTTTGGAAGTACGATCCGATCAGCGGGATTAAATGGAATCAAGTCCATTCGCAATCCGAATTTCAATGCACTCCTGATATTGGCATGGTGTCTTCGTAGAGTTTGAGCGGATAAGCCTTTTGCGCCTGTTGTTGGATCATCTTGATGCTTTGTCTCGTAATATTTTTGCAGATGCATAGGCTGTAATTCTTGTAGCAATATATCATTCTTACTCTTGAAATATGGGATGATATGCTTTGTTACAATCATCTCATAACCTTCCCAAGTCGTTTCCTCGACCTCACTTTTAATAACGTTATTAAGCCAATCCAGCATAAAGTCGGTGAATTTGAGTTTTCGCTGTGGTAGAACAAAACTGTTGTTGTCCATCTTGGTAAGCGTTTCTCGCAGAAATTTTTCTGCATCTGATTTCTTTTCGCACTTGGTATTAATCCACTTTGGCTTTCGCTTTCCGGACTCGTCCTTCGTTTCAACAATAATGTACCAGTATTTATTGCGTTTAAGTAAACTGCCTTTCATGTGCTTCGACCTCCAGTGATTTTTTTGGATATGAAAAAGACAGGAGCGTAATTGCCCCTGCCTGCGAAACTGCTATTTGATTACATGTATTTAGAAATGTCCAATCGTGCTTTGCAGAGAATATATTCCTTTACACTTAGTATAGGGATTCTGTACGTATGTCCAATTTTTATAGCTTTGATCTCGCCAGATTTCAGTAGTCTATAGGCAGTGTTTCTACCGATCAATAATATGTCTAAAAGTTCTTCAACGGTAATAACTTCTGGATAGCCTTTTAGCATCAAGTTATTCACCTCCTGTTCATAGTAATAATATATATTTTTAATTTTTGTCAGTGCGGTTCTGATACTGTTATCCCGTACCTTATGTTATCTGTTCATACCTTTTGTAATTGTTCTTTACCTTTCTCTATTTTTGTTTATAAGTCATGGAGTTTAAAAACCTATGAATTTATAGTGAAAATACTAATTCCCAAAAATCCCAAGTATCCCGAAAATCCCAAAATTTTTTGTGCAATTGTTATTGTTGAAAAATGTTGCGATAATTTGCTTGCAGACGTAACTTCGATTCGATTATCTTAATGTAATACGATATATTATTTTTTACTCACGACAATAAAAAGGGTGACATTATGATTAATGACGTAGGTATTCACTGCTCTGAAAAGTACGTACATTATACCGAACGGAAAATAAATGAAAGAGAATATGAATGGATAAAAGCTACTGTAGCTGAAATGAATGCTATCTTCTCGGAAATGTGCGAGGATTTTCTTATAAAAGATCACAAGATGCTGAAGGTATCACGAAAAAGAATTAATCAAGCCAAGGATGAAATAGAGAGCGTAGAAACTAAATCAGGTAGGAGTCAAGAAGGGAAGGGAGCAAAAGACGCGCTCATAGGCAATTTCTTTGTTGTTCCAATAAACCGCCTTCGAGTTTATGATTTGCACACGCGCAAGTTCACGGAGGTAGGACTTAATATTAAGGTTTTTACCAAAATCGGCAAAAGGATATATAAATGTGTCGAACTTGACTTGCTTAATGAAACGTTAGCTACTTCGAAGTGGATCAATCCTAATTATCTTGATTATGATTTCTATCTTTATAAAGAGAGTTTGTATCCTTATTTGTTACGGGCTATTAGACTTGCTACCCGTTTATTAGATGATGATGATGAAAAAATCATTTTTAACGATGAGCTAGGCTGGGTAGATGGCATTTGGCGAGGAAGTGTATCTGGCAACTTGCACTACTTAAAAAATGGTTTAATTCGTATTTGGGAAGAAACAGAAGATACATGTATAGAGATTGATCCGATAAAGTTCAATGCAATTCTCTTCTTAAAGGCCGTTCAAGAATTTATAAATAAATCTAAATTTCTTACAATGGATGATCCTACAAAGCCTGAAGGCGACTTCATCGGATGGGAAGATGAAAAGAGATGGGCAATTAAATATGGGCTGATTAAGTCTCAGGCAGTAAGTGAGTTGAAGAGAAAGGGAACGTATTTTAAGATAGACTCAAAGCTACATGCTTTCTTGTTCAGGCAAGGGGTACTCTCTATTGAGGGTGATGTTGATAATAATCCTAGAGCAGATACGAAATTCGGAAATGGTACCAATAGAGCTTTCGTTTTGAATAAGGTACAGCTTCATGAATTTTTAACTGAAAATGAACAATTTATAGAATAAAAAGAAGTACATGAGCGCATTGGCTGCTCATGTACTTTTTTATTGTTATACAAACATCACTTTGAGACTTAAATAATATACCCCCTCCGGCAGTTAGTCCTATTGGTCTGGGTTCCTGTGTCGGTGGTGGTGGATAGGGTGATGTTTATATGACTATAGATAAGCTATACCTTGTTTATGAGATGACGGAATCAGAGTATCGTGACGTATTCACGAAGCTGAAAGCCTACTTTAAGGATACTCGACATGGTCTGCGGCGTGATCAATGGGATAAATACGTATACGTGACTAACGGATTATCCAAATATGGTTTTCAAGAAATACGATTGCGCAGCGTATGGAAGTATCGCTCTATTGAAATACGTTTGCGCCCGGAACTGCTTGAAGTAATTGACGATTCAAATTATTACGGGCTAACTCGTATCAGTGACTTTGGAGAGGTTGGAACGAAGTTTGACTACATTACGAAAGATATTTTAGGTCTTAGCGTCCCATCGTTCTTTGAATGGACAGCTAAAAGAGTAGAGTATACCGTTGATTTAAATATTGAAGAAGCACTAATTCCTAAAATATTGTTCCTGTATAAAAAAGGAAACATACCGCTATATATGCTTCATAATAAAGTAACACAAGAGAACTTCGAATCAGAGACGAATCTGTATCTGAATTCTACTACAGTAACGGTACAATGGTACGATAGGTTCAAAACGTTACAAGACAAAGAGAGGAAATCAAAGAAGTCATATAAAGATTACAGTGGAACGAAGGGGATTTTTAGGTTTGAAGTTCAATGCAAGGACGGTAATGAGAAAGTTCAAGACATCTTGTCCATAGATCGTTGTCAACAACGGTTGTACTACTTTTACTATTCAATTATTGGGACAGGCGACTACTACACGCTTGATAAAGCTAGAGAGATCATCAATGAGAAAGTCAAGAAAGCTGAAAAAAGAATGTCTCTAATCCGACTCCTTGAATTAATCAATCAATGCGGCAGCGTGTGGGCGGCTAAATTGCAGTTTGCTGAGCAGGTGGAGTTTTCGAACGGAACACAAGATCAAAAGCAAATCATGGACAGGTTCAGTAGCAGACTTTGCAAATTGCGGAAGCTGGGTATCAATCCGGTATGTCTTCCTCCTGAATGGGGCATTAGTATGCTCCCAAATTTGGATGGCAGGATACACGAATATTTTGAAGATCAGTACTGTGAATAGAAAAAAGAAGGAAGCTTACCTCCTTCACAATGGACGGTTCATTTAAGGCTACTGATTCTTCTCTTAAATAAAATGAAGCCCGCCATAAATTAAATCACGGGCTTCAAGTGAACTAACTCTCGTTATTCTTCTTCTCTATACTTATCGTACAAATCCTGTGCAGTCTCTACCACATCAAATTTGTTTTCAATTGTTTGGCTTACCGCATCTACAGCAGACTCTACTACACGTTCCCAAAAATCACTCATCGTTTTATTCCTCCAATAATTTATTTTGATTAATGTTTCCAAGCTTTAAGACCGCTGAGTGTTCCGTATCCAACACCAAATAAATAACCAACGGCTGTTCCAGCACCGGGGAATATTGCAGTGCCAAGTGCTGCTCCTGCTCCTCCTCCGATTAGTGCGCCCGCTGCGGTCAGAGCTGTCTTCCCGGCGGTTTCAATTACTTTATCCATGATTCTCACCTCCCTTCAAGCAAGAAAAGAGAAGCGAATAGTCGCTCCTCTTTTCTAAATTTTTATATTAAATTTTGTTTTAGACTTAAGATTCCACGGTCAATGTACTGGCATTTACCCAACTGCTTGACATATATCTGACTCCAGAAAGCATCGCCCAATAGTCGGTGTCTGCATCGCTAATGTAAAGATCGTTCTTGCTATCCCAATAAACAAGAATTCTTCCTCCATCCACTTTCTGAACCTCTCCGTAGAAGAAACCATTTGATACTCGATCACCTACGTTAATCTGAATTCCATTTTGATCAATTGGCTTATTACTGTTAGGAGTAGTGTTAGGCTTACTATTGTTATTATTACTATTTGAATCAGATAAAGGAACAAAGTAGTTGCTGTAATCATTTGGGTAAGCGTCAAATTCGCCACGATATAACGCAATGACTTGGTTTTTGCTATCCCATATAAGTGTAATTCCGAGGTTGTCACTTACAAATTTCAATGGAACAAGTGTGCGTCCCTGATTTGAAGTAATAGGAGCAGAGTCCAAAGTCTTCAAAACTCCGTTCACATAGGCTTTGGTATTATTTAAGTAAAGAGCGACATTGTTGTTACCTAATGTCAGCGAGACTTTTTTCTCCTTAGCCGACCAGCTTGACGATCCTCCAAATTCTTGAATAACACTAGCGATAGGAATCATAACTCGGTTATTTTTGATTTCAGGGGTTGCGTACAATTGTGGATCAAGAAGTGTAGAGGTGGTGGCTTCATCTACAAACATTCCGGTGTTATTGACTTTTAAGATAACCTTCTTGGGAGTTATGGCTGATTCTGCTGAAGCAGCGTTCCCATAAGCCATAATTATAGAAGCGGCGGTTATTGCAACGACCCATTTTCGCATTCATTAATCATCCTTTGTTCTGGAGTAGGTGAGATTTGATAAGCTATGTAGCTGCTGGGTACACTTGAAATCATTCTTCGAAGTGTCGATATGACTTCAGAACGTTCATTGTCACCAAATCTGTGTGCTCAAGTAGAACTTCCAACAAGCATTGCTTAATTCTAGCGGGGGTAAGAATTTGTATGGATTGGTTACTTACTCCTTTCTTCGAATTTGAGTATAAAAGTAAATCGAGTAAGGTTACTTCGAGAGCTACCGCTATTTTCTCCAAAGTTTTTATCGTTGGATTTTTCTCTCCACGTTCAATCTGGCCGATGTAGGAGGTATTTACTCCTGCATTCAAAGCCAGCTGTTCCTGGCTCTGTCCTTTTCCAGTTCGCAGAATCCGGATGCTTTCTCCGATAAATTCGATGTTGTTCAATTCCCCTCACCCCTAACAAAACGATAGAATTTTTTGGAAAGATGCTCAACAGGATATAGTGAGGATTTTAGTGGTTATAACCACGAATTGATACAGGCTGTGGCAATTCAGATGCCAGAGGCATTTATTGAGAGGCTTTTATTAAGAGGAACATACATTGACAAGGTAAAAGTAGGATTATATCAATCCGTGCTCCTTCAAACTGTAGAAGCGATTACCGCCAATGATTACATGATCAAGGACTTCTATTCCTATGATTTCTCCAGCAGCTATGAGTCGTTTTGTCAGATTTACATCCTCTATTGATGCCTCCGGGTCACCGCTCGGGTGGTTGTGAGCGCAAATGAGCGAGGCACTACAGCGTCTTATTGCTGCATGGAATACTTCCCTTGGGTGGACGATAGCGGCGTTTAGAGAGCCTATGGAGATGACTTCTTTGAAGAGGAGGCGGTTCTTGGTATTGAGGAATAGACAAATGAAGTGTTCTTTCTGTTCAAAGCGGAGTTCGGGTTCGAGGAGATTATATACGTCTTTGGGACTTCGAATAGAATTGTTAGTCTGCTCAGGGTAGGTGAGTGCTTTTGCAAGTTTAAGCATAGCTGTAATTTGCCGTGCCTTACCTTTTCCGATACCTTTAACAGATTGTAATTGTTTTTCTGTTGCGGTTACTAATTCTGTTGCTGTAGGGAATTTTTCAAATAATTCTTTGATTGCATAACTATCTTGTCTTTCTCTTAATGATTCTAATACCAAATTCTTTAGTTCTTGATTCATCTGTTTGCTCCCCTCTAACATCTATTTTGTTATGATTCAAATTTATAATATAGATTTGAAAAACGACAGTTCACGAAATATATTCATATTTCCCTGGTAATAGAACGTTTGTTTGGAAGGTGATGGTAAGAAAATGACGAAATATGTATTTTAGCTTAGTTTAAAAGTCCTACTTTGTTTTGAGTTAATAGAACTAAGTTAGAATAAATACAGGTTATTTGAGGTAAAGGTATAGGATTTCAAGCATTTTTGAACTTCTAGTTTTATGGATTGAAGCGAGGATAATTCGGGAGCAATGCTTATAGAGAATGAAATAAATATCATATTAATAAGAAAAGAATGACATCAGTTGTTAAGGTTTGAGAATAGCTGTGAGTGCGCTAATGCATAAAGGAATATTGGGATTTGTCGGCATATTAATAAATAGTGAATTAGAGGTGTGTGCATTTGAGTACTTTTCAAGATAAAACAACCGCTGATAATAAATCAATAGGTTTTGATTATCAATATTACTATTTCTTATACCGACTTTTAGGACTTGAAGAAGGTGAGGAAATAGGTATCGAAGTAAAGGATGATGTTCATATTAATTTATCGGATGGTCAGATGGTATTACTTCAATTAAAACATACAGTTCAAACAAATACTTCCGGCAAAATAGTTAATCTTTCAGAGCGAGATGGTGACTTGTGGAAAAGTCTTTATAATTGGGCGAAAATTATTAATGATCCCCTTGATGGAAGAAATAGTTGGAATGATCAATCGAATTTCATAAAAAAAACCACTTTTATCATAGTATCGAATAAAGTAGATAATGAAAATAATGCTTTTCTTCAAAAAGTTAAAGATTTCAAACTTAATAAAATAAGTATACAAGATTTTAAAAGTTATTTAGATAATTTAATAAAAGGGACAACTGATGCAACACTCAATAAATATATGAAACAAATCGAAAACCAATCCAATCGATGGCTTATAGAGTTTTTGAAAAAACTTGAGTTTGAGCTAGACCAAGATGATCTTATTACTAAGATCAAAAGTAGAATTAAATCAAAGCAAGTAAAGGAATCGAAGATAGATGATGTTTTTGAAGCAGTTGATAGTAACATAAGAAAACGTAATTATATAAATATAAAATCAAAAGTTAAAAATATCATAACATTTGAAGAATTTTATCGTAATTATCATGTATTGTTTGATAAAGGAAGAAATGATAAATTGCCGATAAATAATGATCCAGTTCATTTTGATAAGCCAATTGATGATCAACTCTTTATTATCCAATTAAAAGAAATCTACGCAATAAATAATAACGCTACTGCTGAAAAATTGCGTCTGGCAAGCCATATGCTGCGAACTGATAATCATATATCTGAATGGTTAAAAAAAGGGTTTATTGTTAAAGAACAACTTGAGCATTTTGAGCAAGATTGTGTTACGAAATGGAAAAACACTTATGATGAAGCGCATAGAGAAATCAATTTAGATATTATGTTAAATGTGTCAACTCCAACAGAAAAAGAAATAGCTCTTGCAGGGCAAAAATGCCTAGATGAGATAAGAAAAAAGGAACTAATAATCGATGAAACTCCTTTAGATACTGAGTTAAGCAATGGACAGTACTATCTATTGTCAAATAAGCCGATTATCGGCTGGCGATTCGATTGGGAGGAGAAATATAAAAAAAATGATCCCACAAAGTGACCTATATAACAATGAAATTATTTGTGCAATATCTATTTATTCAGTTCTTCAACATTTAAAATATATAAGTATCTCAAAGGCGCTATTAATATTCCCGATTGTTTCTCACCAAGGATCTTTAGATTTTCTGAAAAATAATAATACCACAATAAGAAGTCTTGAAGAGTTTATCATTAAAAAACCAAGCTATTTCTCAAATTATAACGAAAGATATTATTCGTTTTTAACTTTATCGATTAACTCTTTATTATTTCTTAAAGAAATTCGTTTAATACAAATACAAGATTCTCAGATAATTTTAAATGAACAAGAATCGCTTAAGTTAGAAAAAGATACGGTAGGACAAAGAGCTTTAAATATAGCAGAGGCCGCACCGAAACTCGCAACAATTCTTACAGATAATGAAAGAAATTTATATTTACAACTGAGGGTGAAACTATGAGATTTGTGATTAAGGAAATTGTCCTTTGGCTCAAAAATAATAAAGTCCGTATTATTGAGTTTGAAGAAAACAAAATAAATGTAATAACTGGAGACAGTGGAACTGGTAAATCAGTTATTATCGATATTATTGACTACTGTTTTTTTGCAAGTAAAACTAAAATTCCCCAAGAAAAAATTAATGAGAACATTTCTTGGTATGGACTAAAATTTTATATCAATGATAAAGAGTATCTTATCGCAAGAGGCGCCTTAACTGAGAACAGAAAAGTGAGTTCTATGTACTACTTTTCACCGATAGGAGAAGTGCCACAGGAACCTTTTCAGAACATATCTGATACAGAATTAAAAAATGTAATTGAGAAAGAATTTAGTATCGATAGTAATGTTGTGATTCCTTATAGTGGTAGAAATCTTAAGGCCGGAAGTAAAATATCGCTTAGATATTTTTTTATGTTTAACACTCAATCGGGGGATACAATTGATCATAGCGAAGTGTTTTTTGATAAACAAAATGATGAAAAATACTCTGAAGCATTACATAGAATCTTTGACCTTGCAACTGGTATAGATTCAGTAAAAAACATATTAATTAAAGAAAAAATATCTAATTTGGAAAAAGATATTGTTAGATTAGAACGACAAAAGACTGCAGTTGAAAAAGAAAAAAATGCATTTGATGCAAATTTAAGAGAGATTGTAAGAAAGGCAAAAGAATTCGATTTAATTACAAATGAATCCCGCTCATTAGATAATGATGTTGTAAATTTAAAAATGATTATCTCTAATGCAACTTCGATTAATACATCAGATAATCTAAAACAACTAGAAAAATTACAAAAGAAGAAAAATGAATTAAGATTTAATATAAGAAGTTATAGTAAATTTATGGACGAATATAACAATTATATACATCTTAAATCGACTACTTTTGAAAGCTTGAAGCCCTTAGAGTATCTAAATGAAAAGTTTGGTGAACTCATTCAACATCCTGATTTGTCGGTTTTAATGGATATTTTGGATAAAGAAATGAGAAAAATTAAAAATGAACTTACAGACAAAAGACCTTTTGATATGAATTTGGTTGGAGATATAAAAAAACTGAAGAGTGAACTGGAAAGTATTCAAAAGGAAATAGACAAACTGCCAATAAGAAAAAAATCTTTTAATTCTGAAGTTGAGAAATTTATATTCATTGGGGAAATTAAAGCTAAATTGGAGCTATACGCCAATGGTGAACAAAAAGATTTTAGCGAGAATGACTTACAAAAAAAACAAGAAGAACTCGATCAATTAAAATCTGTACTAGAGAATGAAATTGTTGATAGGGAATTAGTTATTAGATTATTAGAGGAATTAATTCAAAAATATTTAATAGAGTCGTCTAATGCTCTTGGAATATATGAAGGTTACCAACCAGTATTTGATTATAGAAAAAAAGTGTTGCAATTAAAAAAGCCAGGGTCTCTTGTACCTTCAATTGTGGGTAGCAGTTCCAATCACATGTTTATGCATATTTGTTTCATGCTTGGATTACATGAACTAATAATAAAGCAACAAGCGCCATTTGTGCCGAGTTTCTTAATCCTAGATCAGCCTAGCCGACCTTACTACGGTGAGGACAGAAAAAGAAAAGATGATAAGAAGTCATGGTCGCAAATACCACAAGACGATAGAACCAAAATCACAGTTGCATTTACTGTCCTGAATGATTTTATTACACGTATTAACCAAGAGTATAATCATTCTTTTCAAATGATTATTTTTGAGCATATACCTCAAACTATATGGGAAGAAGCAAATTTAATAAATGTCAACTTGGTTGATAACGAGTTTAAAAATGGAAATGCGTTAATACCGGAATCAATGATTTGATAAAAAGTAAACTAGCTTGGGTTTGCCATACTTGAAGTCTGTTTTGTGTCTACATTTTTCTTTTCCGAGCGCTACGGCGTACTCAAACGCAGAACTTAGTCCTATAGAGCTTTCTGGGCATTTTCCCCGCGACAAATGTTTTTTATGCAAACAATGAATTTAATTAAAACGGTTTGATCACTACAGGATGTGTTGTCATGCCGTGAGAAATGCTAAGAGAAGGTGGTAGAACATGAAACTAGACGGAATCATTTCTTTATACAATGATATGCGGCGACTCAGCCTTAAAAGGTATAGATTTGGTTTCGGATACAATAACGTGGCCTTCGATGTGTTTTTTTTCATTGATGAAAATCCTTACAAATTAATGTTTGGTGTGAAAGCTGAAAACTTCTATTTTGAAGTGGATGTTAAAAAAGGATTTATTATTGATTCAACCGTGTCCTACGAAAAGTATTCTGAATTATGTCGAATTCTTGGATTGCAATTTGATCCCACAAATAAATTTAAGCCCATCTATTTCTTCTGCGAGTTTAATAAGAACATTCCACAAAAAGCTGATGGGAAGAATACTCCCAAACCACATGAAATAGCGGGTTATCGAAAAGATGTGGAAGAAGCTGATAAAATATATTTTATGGGGTGGCTAGATAACACAACCAAAGATAACAAAGTTACTTCCAAAAATCTTGAAAAGACAAGGTTATTATTGGGGAATGATGCTTATAAACGGTGTAATGCTAAAAATGTGAGCAGTAGATGGACTGATGATTTCAAAAAAGCTCAAGAAGTTACCCTTGATTTCTGACTAATGTTCAATACTGGTGGAAGGATTATTCTTTGTAGTAGAGTTGATTTAGTTCCCAATAGGAGACTCAGATGTACGAGCTTATACTAAGACCAGGTGGAATCAGCGAAAAATTCTTTGTGGGTATAATGAAAAACAAAATGTAGATGGGAAACCACACACTAAACTAGATATGGGGACCACAATTTAAAGGGATGGTTTTGATGTCCATTAATAAAATTACAATAAAAAATTGTAAATCAATAGAGTTCATGGAGTTGAATTTAAAGAAAAACGTTAATTGTTTTATTGGAATTAATAATGTTGGTAAATCTAATATCATGAAGATATTATATTTTTTTCATCTTAATCTAACAAGAGAAGTTTTTGATGATTCAATGTTTAATAAAACTAATCCTTATAATGATGAAATTGAAATTTCCGTAGAATATGATTTCAGTGAACTGATCAATAAAGTGCAAACTATTACTGATCCTTTTGAAGGTTTTTTTAGTGAATTCTTCTCTGAAATGAAATTTAATGATTTTGGTAGTAACATAGACCCTACAAATGAAATCGTAGATAAAATCATGAATTATGTTGAAGAATATACTACAAACAATAAATGTACTTTGACTTTAAAGTACAACAGAAGGAATAAATCTATATATTGGAACGTGAAGGAATATGACTTTAGAGCCTTCGTTTCGGTAAGATTTCCAATTTTCTTTTTAGAGTCTAGAAATATTAATCTTTATAATTGGGAGTTGATATGGAAAGTTATTGGAGAGATAGCTCCTTTCAGAAAAAAAGTATCTATAAGTAAAAGTATAAAAGGTGTTTTTGAATTGGATGATGAAATTGAAGGGAATTATGAAAACGTTATTTATGGAATTATTGAAGAATTTGAAAAATCGAATATTAAAATTCGTCAGGATAGTGTTTATGAAAAAATCAGCCAGATAATACAGCTACAATTGGGTGGTAAAGATTTTGATTATGAGTCTCATCAGTTGAAATTAGGTTCTTATGGAATGAATTCATATTCATTTATGAGTTTATATGTAAAATTAATATTGCGATTATTTGAGAATAAGCATCTCTCAAGTCCATTAATCATGATAGATGAACCAGAATTACACATTCATTTAAAAAAAATAGAGGAATTTGTTAGAGAAATTAAGCAATATGATAGATATGTCACAACGAAATGGATATTTTCTACTCATTCTCCATCATTCACTAAAAATATTATTATTGAAAATGAGGAGTATGAAATATTTCATGTTACCAACACTGAATTATTTAATAAGTCTCATATTACAAGAATCAATGGATTTAAACAGAAAAAATATAAACTGTTATCAGATAATGAAGCTAATCTATTCTTCTCCGAGATATGTTTATTTGTTGAAGGAGAAACAGAATTAGAGATATTCAGAAATGGATATCTTCGTACTTTGTTTCCTAAACTACATAGAGTAGATATTTATTCTTTTGATGGAAAAGAAGATAAGCTTAAACTGGTTAATCCGAATGACAGGAAGTCAAAAATTAAATATCTAGTTCTAATTGATATGGATAAGATATTGAATTATTCTTCTAAGTCAAAAAAATATAAAACGTCAGGTAACGCCTATCTGAATGTAATGAAGAATAACAATATTGTGAATCGCGAAAAATACCATTACAAAAAGAAGTTTAAGGATACTTTTAGAATTAGAAACGAGATTGCAGAAAAGCTAAAATCTACTACATTTGAGATAGATTCTACTGGACTTTGTATTAAGCAAAATCAGGAAAGATATGAGTTAATTGAATTAATGCAACAATATTATGCTCAATATAACTTTATGCCATTCGAAACGACTATAGAAGGAGCAATTATTAATAGGGCAAACTATCATCTGTTCTATGAATGGATTAAAGGATACAACTGGGAAGATTCAAAATTTGAAACCGTATATACTTCTTTACAAACTGATAGTCAAAAAACTAGTTTACTTAGGGTAATCTTTTTCGGGAAAACGGAGTGGTTAAATGGTAAGAAAGAAGATAAGAATGCTAGTTCTAATTCAGAGTTTGTGAAGATTTTTAAAATAATTAAAGAAATTCGTAATGAATTAGAAAAATCAAATCTTGATTTTGGCGATAAAACTAGTGGATGGATCACTTTATATCTTAACTGGTTTTTTAATAATAAATTAGACTTAGTGAAGACTGAAAACTTATTTATTAATAGAAGTTTGTTCCATGCGAGTTTTCCTGAATTAGGAAAGGTAATTGATCGATTAGAGGGAATGGTGTAAGATTATTGTAAAGTAAAGGGTAAGTAGTAAAATCTGATATAGTTGTATTTTGACTATGGATGCCATGATGAAAAGTTTTTTTATCCCTAGTATCAAGAAACTAAAAAGCTCTTGTAACGTTCCATTAGCGGTTTTAGGGAAAATCCATGGTTTTAGGCTTGCTAATTGTCGCGCTCGACTATTTTACGCAAATTGGCCTACTAGCTGATCAATTTCGAGATTCTGGGATGTACTTACCCTTATACTTATATCTTAGGAGAAATGAAATGTGCGCATTGAAAGTTTAAATAATTTTGAAAAGAAAGTCCTTCGTGGGAGTGTAGCCGAACATATAGACTCTTTAATGTTAGAGTCAATACCTGAGGCATATTACACAAAAACCATAAAAAAGAAAGATAATTCTGATAGAATTTTACAGTGTATTGACAATGAACATGTTTTATTTAAAATTCAAAAACAATTAAAAAATAATTATTTTGATTTCATTCCACTATCAAACTACGCATATGGCTATGTTAAAGGAAAATCATACTATGATTATTTAAAACCACATATAAATAATAATTTCTATTTAAGATTAGATATAAAAAATTTTTTTGAATCTATTAAGGAAAAGAAACTAAGAGAAGTATTAAAATATACTATTGATGATGATATTAAAATTAATGAAGATATATCGTTATTGGATTTTATTATGAAAATAGTAACGCTAAATGGTAGTCTTCCACAAGGTGCTGTCACATCGCCTGTTCTGTCAAATATTTTTTTCAGGCATTTGGATATTAGGATTTCTAGATATTGCAAAAAATTCGGAATCGAATATAGTCGATATGTTGATGACATGCTCTTTTCATCAAATGAATTATATATTCATAAAAAAGTCTTTTTAAATGGAATCATAAAAATTTTAAAATCTTGTGGATTTTATCTGAATAATAAGAAAGTTTTAAAAACTAAAAAGGAAATTTCTTTAAATGGATTCGTGGTTGGAACGGACATACGTTTATCAAGAAAAAAAACAGCCCTTCTTTCTTCACTTATATACTGCTACCAACACTCTCAGAAAAAGAATATTGACAATTTGCTATGTGAGATAAGAAATCATTTTAATTTGGATTCAAATAAAAAAATTAATTTACTTTGGCTCCATAATTACCTAGCAGGATATCGTTCTTTTTTACTGGGATTACTTCCATTTGATAGCGTAGGGGTGATGCCAGAAGATACGACTAAAGTACACCGAAAATTATTATTTAAGATTAATGAGATTGAAAAGATATTAGATATAATTGCGTTTGAAATTTAGAGGCCTAAGAGGTTGTTTACATTTCTGGTCACACTCTTGTGCCTTTGAGTGCAGCAGCAACTCAAACGTAGAGACCGGACCTAAAGATTTAGAGCCTTGTCCTACTAAGTAAGAGGTTCAATTTCTTTTGTATACAAAACACATCGCACCACTGACAGTGACGCAAAGCTTCTGCCCTTCATTCTGCTAACATTTTTGCTAACATGACTGCATATCCAAATCCTCGAATATAGAGCGTATGGAGCAAAAAAAATGCCTTAAACCCGCATGGCTAAAGGCTTTATACTCGATCTTCCCGTAGCGAAGAAAAGGGTCTACGAAGACCATTTCAGGACTTAAAATCCTGCGGTACGTGAGTACCGTACGGGTTCGACCCCCGTCCTCGGCATCATAGTGAAAACCTTGAGAAATCAAGGTTTTTTAACTTATTGTCATCAAGTAATGTTTCTGTTGAAAGCCAAAGGTTCTGTGTGTCTAGAAATTGATATCCAACACACAGAACCCTGACGATAATACTCCTTTTCAGTGCTTGTCTAATCACAAGTTCTGGAGAGGGGTTTTTATTATGGTTAGAGTTACAAAAATTAAAAAGAATAAGGCAGTGGATTGGAAAGAAGCATTAAAGCAGTTTCTATTTTGGAAGAAAGCACAGGGAGTTAGCGAACAGACGCAAAAGGACTATGAGCAACATGTGAAGCTCTTCTTTAAGAGGTACAGCAACTCATTAGAGACTGTAGAATATCTAAAAAATAATCTGTTTGAATATCTTGGACAAGAAGGTATTAAACCATGTACTTACAACAATCGTCTAGTCTATTTACGGACTTTTCTGAATTGGTGTGTTGAACAGGAGTTGATTGACACTAATCCTGTGAAATCGCTCAAGAAGCGTAAAGACGAAGGACGAGTTGTGAATATAGATCAGGAGGTACTGATAAAGCTGTTGTCCCTTCCTAACAGGGATACTTTTGTGGGATTACGAGACTATGCGTTGATTCTTTTAACCCTAGACACAGGTATCAGACCTAAAGAAGCTTTGTCACTGATTATTCCAGACTTTAACGCTCATTCTCAAGAAATCTATATTACATCTGAGAAAGCAAAAACGAGAGTCTCCAGAACATTGCCAATCTCAATGCCAACCATCCGCTCCAATCTTCTGCACACTTGAGGGCAAAGCGCTGAACCGTCACACATGGGAGACAGAATGGAACGCTATAGCAAAGAATTGGGAGTGCATATACGTCCATACGATCTGAGGCACACGTTCGCTTTGGAGTATATTCGAAATGGTGTTAATGCTCTGATTTTGTAAAAAAAACATTGGGACATATTGATCTGACCATGACAAAACGTTATGTGGCGTTGACCAATAATGATTAAAAAAAAGAGCATAGCGTAGCTAGTCCGCTTCATAAATTGATGCTAGAAACAAAGAGGTTTAAGAAACTATAGATATATCTCACAAAATGACTCGGACAAATATGTGTCAGTACAAAGAGCACTGTCATCTACTGTCTGGAATGTTTACTGCAAGCTGAATCAGCACATTTAATAATGGTATAACAGACTATTTTTTTACTATATCAGCCATGAGACTCTGGTTCTAGTTTGAAATTATACATTAATCAATCTGAGATTTCTGCTGGAACATTTCAAGACTGATTATTTTGTACCGCACACCCAAATTTATCGGACGAGCTACTGCCTGTGGTCAGACTATATGAGACTTATATTATTAGAGCCATTCCTATACTGGGATGGCTTTTTGCTTTGTGTGAGATGTGTATTAGTCAAGTAAAAGCTATTTGTCCTTCACTGATGATTTTATGTAGTACTTGTAAATGTAGTGAGAGCATTTAGTCTAGTGCTATTAGACGTATATGTAATGAGTATGAAAATAGAAATGGAGTTGAAAATGGTATGGAGTATGCAATTGAAAAGACCTATAAAACAGCAGATGGTATGATCTTTTACACTGCAAAAGACAAGGTTCACCTTATGTCACCGTATGAATTTTTCTTCTTTACCTGTCATCACGAATGTAGGAGAACAAAAACTTAAGCAAATGATCAACTGGAACGTACACTTAAAATCTGAGTTCGGTATCGTTATTATGTCTGATAACACAAGAGTGAGGCTCTTTAAACTTAGTTATTGGAATTAGTTTAGAACATCCGTTTAACAACCTATGAATACAAGTTTTAATAGAATGGAAGTACCAAACAGCTAATCTCAGCCTGTGTGAGATCACTCTTAATCGATAAAACTTGTACAAAGATCTATTTTTTCATTACCATTTATTAGGGGGAGTGGTATATTTGTATCAAGCCTTATAGATCAACCAAGATCGATCCTATGCAGATAGAACGTTTTAGACAAAAGCCTACATAATCAAATATGAGTAACAGAAGGTATGATAAGAGTGGGCAACACTGTAAATCTTAAAACTTTAAAAACTCGATGAAGTAGTAAACCTCAATGAAAATGAACCAAGATTAGAGTAAAGGATAAGGTTAAATATTCACAAGATTATAAATGTTTGAAGTAAAGTTTTTTGTTTTAACTTGATGAAGTCTCTACAGCATGCAATATCGTATTCCGTTGTATCACTTTCGCTCTTGAGTTTCTCAGGGCTAGATCGAGGGGAGTGAATCAGTTAAACAATTCTTAAATACTAAAATCTATTAATAATGAGGGATATACATGCTAGCAAGAGAAAAAAAAGTAGTATATATTACACCCAATAAACCTAGTGAACTGTTGCCCCTATTAGGGGAAGCATTACTCCTTTATGATCAAGTTGCCCTAGATCTATCAACAAGAAGTAGCTTTAATGTTCTAGCAGCTAACATTGGTCCTAGGACATTAGAAACGTTACTTGACGAAAACATTATTATTCCTGTTTACGATTTATTTGCACCCGTTGTTGCAAAACAAACGAAGAAGACATTGAATAGTATTATGCTACTTGAGTACAAAAAGAATGGCATACCTCCAATTGACTTTGAATATATGAATGAAGTTTTTAAACCGGTATTTCCCAAGAGTATCATTGATTCAATTCAAGAAAAATCAATTGCTTGTAATGTTGATCATGAATTACTTCTTGAAAACATACAATTAGATTTTAAAAACGTAGATTTCATTACTAGTATCTTTGATTATGTGAAAGAGGAATTTAACTTACCGGAGTATAAGTTAGAAATAGAAGACGGTGGATGTTATATAATTCCTAATACTAAAAATAAAGAAGTAGCAAAACGAGTACTTAATGAGGCGACATATGGACTCCATTTATTAGCCGATATTAATTATAAATCAGCATTGCTCTCTCAATTTGATGAAATAATATGTGAAAGTGAGCTTGAAAATTTTTTCGTTAAAAAATTAAGACAGTCTTTTAGAACAGGACATTATAAACAGCAAAGTGAAAATCTACTTGAACTTTGCGAAATATATGACTTTCCAGATATAAAAGAGTTAGTAGCTTCAGGAATGCTCACATTAAAGGATATTTTGACGTTGAGGAAAAAAGAGGGGCAATTTTTAAGAGCTTGGTTAGATAGTGCTACAAGGGACTGTATAAAATCTAAGCAACCATTCTCTAGGGAATTTACCAAATTATTAATTAACTCAAACAAAGGAATGTCCCTTCCAACAAGAACGGTTATATTTGGTTTTTTACAAGTTATGTCCTTTATAAAACCAGTTGAAGCAGTCTTAATGTCTGCTGCAAATGAGTACTTGATGCCTCATGTTGTTAAGAAGTGGCAACCTAAATATTTTTTTGATAAGGCAAGAAAACTGCAAGTAAGCAATAAATTAATTAGAAATTAGAATTTAAAATTTAGGTTTCAGTATTTCGTCTAGCAATGCATTCACATACCGGGGTAGCTCCTTTTTTTCGGTAGATATTTATAGAAAGTAATTACTAAGACATAACTCCATCGAGTAATGAAAGACGATATATACCATATTTCTAAATTGCCCAGGAGATATTGGATGTACAAGCGGGAAAATCAAAAGTCATGGGATATTATAGATATCTCGATCAAGAGAAACACAGCTTATAACACCCCGTTCACCTGGGGACTTAACGGTCCTGGTCTGCCCGATATCACATGGGATAAATTGCGAACCTCCCACAGCTATTCGTATACATAATCTCTTCTGGTTCGTGAATGCAGGGATGGTATAATCAATGCTCATGAAAATAAGGAGATATAAAATGAAGAAAAGAAAAAATATTTCTGTAAACACTACAATTATTATCGTTTTCTTGATTACAACAATTATTATCCCAATCATTATCAATCGTGTGTTGTTCTTACCTTATCCAACAACTGCTAATGACTTGGGAAATAAAGATTGGCTTGCGTTCTGGGGGAGTTTCTTGGGTGGAAGTTTAGGCGGCGTTGCAACTCTATTTGCGGTGTATTACACTCTTAAACAAAATATCGAGCAAAATCAAAATAATCTTAATATTCAATATGAAAAGTCAAGGAAGGACATTATTCCGTATATTGATGTGAGATTATTTCTGGATAATTCTATGGGTAACCCAGCTTACTTTATGTTCAAGGGGTTGTTTGAGGAAGAAGATAAATCAAAAGAAGGACAAGGATCAGAAGAAAAGACAGTACAATTTCCATCAGGTTATATTTTATTTAAAAATGAGAATATAACTTATTCTAACAAGCTAGATAAGAAGTATAAAGCTATTCTTGAGCAAGGTGGGATTGAACAAAGACAAGAGGGTAATGTGATTTCTTTCTATGATTCAAAAATTCAAATGGCAGGAATAACATTGTGTAATATAGGTATGTCTTCTGCGATTGATGTTACTCTTGAATTAAACAGTAACTCTTTTAGTGATTATGCAATCATGCCTTCATTCAATTTGAGAGTAAGTGAATTGAATGTGCTGAGATTCGTATTTGATAGGGATTTTCCAGAGGGAGACCATATATTTATTATTAAGATAAATGATCTTCACGGAAATAGATATGTTCAAACATTTAAAGTGAAATTAAAAAGTGAAGGGAATTATTTAGAAAGAGTTACTCCCCCAAAATTAATTAGCACCGATAGTATATTTGATGAACAAAATTGATAAAAAAACCGTTTAGGAAGCTTTAATTTCCAACGAATAATATCAGTTACAATGGGGAAAACCTCATTAGGACAGTCTGTTTTTTCTCATAAATACCAATATCTCTATTACCTGTAGTAATTTCAGGAAGATAATCATCAAGACCTTCTAAAGAATAATTTATTTTTTCCTCATTGATAGCTGGTATATTCTCCACATTGGGTTATCATGGCTAAAATCAATATCAGTAATTCCATCCGATACCTTATCGACAGATCCATTAATGACCTCTTTCTTTGGCATAATAAAATCCTCTTCATTCCATTACCATAATTATACATTATTTCACTGTATCCTCCTTAAATGCCTTGGAGTTAACGGTGGTCATCAAATCCGCAGTGATTACGAATATTTCTAGTGATAAGCTCAATTTATAAGAAATCCTTTCCAATATTTTGGGGGCTTTTACTTTTGTCTGGAAGGAGGAACAGGGCTGATATTTATAAAAAACTTGAATTAGCACTTCTTCTGACGAGACAAGTTGAAGCGATTATAACAGTATAAGAATTTTACCCCGGGCCACAACTTGAGATATTGCAGCAAGTTGATCTTAGAGTCGGTGAAATATTAGCTGCGTTGCAACCAAAAGAAGATTCAAATTTAGAAGTGCTAGTTAATTCGGAAAAACAATAGAAAGGGGCGAATTATAATGACTAAATCACAAATCGCTACGTCAACAGTAGGTGCAGTTCTTATTCCGACATATGATTATTAATATGGGGAGGCGGACGAAGTCGTAACCATCATGGTCGCGCTTTTATTATCATGGATTGGTTATCAGGTATTAGAGCAGGCAAGAAAGACAACACCCATGCTAGTAAATACGGAATTGATGGAGTCTCCCGAACATTTTTTATGTTACTGCTTCCGGCTGATGGACATCTTTTGAACATGGTGTTTGGACTGCCTGAGGTTTGGAGCACTGTCCATCAGTAACCTATTTCATGTTTTACAAAGCATGAGTCCTAACTTAATTCGGACAGTGTGGGGAGATTCACTTCCATTACCTGTCTTGGATGTAGTGCTCAAGTGGGGAGGTAGTGAGTTGGATAAGAATGTTAAACGCGCTACCAGCAGAAAGGGAGGCGATGATTAATGTCTCTGACACTGGATCGAGTAAAGAGTAAATCATCTACGAGATTTATTGGTTTCCATCCCGTTATTTTAGCTATCACAGTTTTAATTGAACGCTGTTACACTCGGAATGCCTATCCGTTTCACTCAACTATTTCGAACTATTGCTGAGCAAGTCGCTCTAAATGCACTAGGAAGCATTAAACTCAGCTTTAGTGTTATCAATGCAAAGGGTGGAACTAGTTATTATAACTTTGGACTAGCTATCGACCTTGCAGTGTTACTACCCGATGGGAAACAAGTATCTTGGGATATAAAACGTGACGGTGACGGTGGTAAAGTGGCTGATTGGACGGAGGTAGTTCAAGAGGCAAAATCTTTTGGCTTCAACTGAGGCGATGTTTTTTTCCTTAATAAGGATGCACAGCATTTTCAAATGACTTCTGGACTGACAACCTCACAATTACGTGCGGGTACTAAGCCGACTGAAACGGAAATGGCTAAAGATTTGACTAATATAGAGAAGTACAAGGAAGCGGCGAGTTTCTTATGACAGTATTGGTTTAATTTATGGTATCTTAATGGTACCAAGATGGATTACGACGGAATCGTAGAGGGATATACACCAGACTCAATTAAGATTGCTCGTGCCCATTTCGTGCGAGTGCGATTTGAATTTTGAGCAGTGATAAGAACACCCCGCCAACCTTTATTGGTCGGCGAGGTGTTTTTATTTATTCAATTGTGTATTCACTAACTTCAAATGTAAGTATCTTATCGTGTACAACATATTCTGTACGTTTGCTGAAAGGGCCTTTGTTGTTCTCGTGCTTATCTATTCCATAACGTGCAGATTCCGAAGCACTGTCGTACCAATTTAGGAATGTAGTAACTTCTGACATTGGTAGATCAAATTCTTTTTCTAACCCAGTGGTTAGAGTCACTGTCAAAATTGCTCTGTTACCTGTTGGAACTTCCGGAGTAGCAGATGGAGTTGGTACTGGCGTGAAAGTTGGTTCTGGTGTTGGTGTGGTAGTTGGTTCTGGAGCAGGAGTGTAGTTCATTTTTATTTCGCCAATAGTAACAAAATAAGAGTATCCATTATTTTCTGATATATTTAATCTGTATTTTTTATACTCTTTTTCATTATTAAACGCGAAGACTTTATCCGCTGATGTAGTCCAACCAGTAATGTTGTTTTGAGTGTCAAGAACAACCCAGTTTTCCCCATCCCATCCTTCGAAAGTCCAATTTTTAGGTGATTCTTTTGCTACATTCTCGTTTTTGCCACGACCTGTTAGAGAGTAAGAGTTAACAATTTGTGGACTTTCAAATTCATAAGCTATCCATCCATATGGCACACCTTCTTTAGAAGCCCACCCATAGTCGTTGTTGTTATTGTTAAATGCGTTGAATGCTTGATGGTCAATACCCCATTCGCTACTTGCACTTACCACTCCAGAAGGAGAAGTATTAGATGTCATTACCGGAATTAAACTTGATACTGTTGTGGTATTTGCTTTAGTAATAGAAACAAAACTAAATAGCAGAAGTAAGGAAAAAATGATAGGTACGTAAATTTTCTTTTTCATATGTATCTCCTTTAGTATGTTTATAGGAATCAAAGATACATAATGCAACAAAAACAGTCCAAACAAAATTTCTTAAATATGTAATAAAAAGTGTGTTATATTTATTAATTCATAATAATTACATTTAGTGATTGGATTTCCGTTGATTTCCGAACGCGAGTTTGGTTGTTATGCAAACGAAAGTTCTTATTTTGGGGAGGCTATCAACATGCAAATGTAGATTGGTCAAACCATTGAAATTGTTTACTTAGATAAGTTGGCAAAATCACTAAGCAAATTGAAGTGAAGGGCATAAAAGATGAAAAGAATCTTGCAACTTGTCTAAACACTGGAGCGCCAAGGCTGTTTCAAGCGATAAACATATTAACTTGGCAGCCAAGTGATAAATGAGCATTGTATAAAGCCATTAACTGATAAAGAAAAGAAGTACTCAGATCATTAATTAGGATGATCGAAATCAATCCCTACCCACTAACGTGAACTTGCCAAGGAGGTAGGGTTATCTTCTGTAGCGGTAATACATACGCACATGGAGCGCCTAGAGATTAAGAGGTACATACCCAGAGAGGTAAGAACATACCTCGTAAGGGAGTCGACGGATGGGCTTCTCTGCTTTTCTCGGTGGTACTGTCATGTCTACTTTTATTGTACAGGCAAAAGATCTATATTTTGAAGAGGAAAAGTATAGTCATTTTGATGAGAATTTTTACAGCGGTTTTGGAATAATTAAATATTTTTGTTGATTTACTGGAGTAACTGTGTGGTGATTTTTACTGAGGTTATAGTATCGAGACTGAGACAACTAATTTCTAGCTGACATTACGATACTATAATTCGCAATGAGTGAATTGGATTCAATTCCAGAGCGTTATATACATAAAAGCTGCTTTACTGTTCGAAGTGGGAGTAGTTCATGAGAATAGTTAGGAATTTATAATTAAAAGAATGAATAAATGATTTGTGATTCTGAAAACCTTGCTCTACTCAATGCCACCAACAATTTATAGTTTCTTTATATGGATGTTATTTTCTATATCTACTCAAAAACTAGACATTATTATGATGATTATATAAGAGAAAGTTTTGTGAAATGAAATAATATATAATTACTTAATTTGTAATTTGATGTAATATATCTCATGGGAGTTCTCATTTACAGGGGGTATTAACATGAGGTTAAAGAAATTTAGTGTGACGAATTACAAGGTCTTTTGTGAGAAGTTTTGTATTCAATTTTCTGAGAAAGATATTGTTATACTAACTGGGAAAAATAATACTGGGAAATCAACTTTTCTTGAAGCAATCAACCAATTTTATCTTCCGACAGTCGCCAAAACTAAAATACCGATAGAATGTTATTCAGCTCAAGACGAGAATAAAATTATTGAATTAGAAGCTGTGTTTGTAATAGATGGAGAAGAATTGACGATTATAAAGAAGTATGCAAATGACAATGGTAAATACTATGATACTGAAGGCAAAGAAATAAAGAGGGGACATGCAATAAAAACAATTCTAGATCAAATTCTGGAAAACTCTCCGTATTACATAACTCCTTATATGACAACCGATGAAGTGGACAAGCAAGTGAACGATATTTATTCTCAGATATTAACATCCGAATTAACAAGACTTGAGAATGATAATTCAGATGAATCGAAATCTAAACAAGAATATTTAGAAGTTAAAAAAGCTATTCCCAAATTACTTTCACAATTGAAAAGTAATACAGATCAAGCTCTAAGAGCAGTAAGTGAAAAAGTTTCTAAAAATCTACAAGGTTTATTTTCAAACAAAGATTTACAGCTTGCAGTAGCAGGTGGCGAAAGCAACGGCTTCTCGATAGCAGATATGGTCAAATCAACAAATTCTAGTGTCACTATTGATAATAAGTTGTATAGGGGAATGCCTTTGTCTACACAGGGTACAGGGATACAAAGGATGAGCCTGATCTATATATTTCAAAATATGATTGAACAAGGGTTACTAGGGACTAATAAAGATAAGATGTTATTGATTGACGAACCAGAAGCATTTTTGCATCCTGAAGCGGTTAGGGCATTAAGCCGTTCGTTATATGCGATTGGAAATGAAATGCCATTAATTATTTCAACTCATTCACCAGTTTTGATTGACTTATCAGAAAATCATACTTCAATTCAAGTTTTTCGTATTGGCACCAATAAGGCAATTGAGTTATTTCAATCCTCAAATTCAGTTTTTGACAATAACGATATTACTAACATGAAGATACTCAATTATGTGGATTCTTATGTGAATGAATTTTTCTTTGCCAAGAATATAGTTGTTGTGGAAGGAGACACGGAATACGTAGCCCTAAATCATTACATTAAAGATCGTGAACTTCCTATTCACGTTATCAGAGCAAGAGGAAAAGGAACAATTTGTTCTCTAATGAAAATACTCAATCAATTCAAAACACCTTATATCATCATGCATGATATGGATAATAATAAAAAATATGAACAGAAAACATTAAAAGCACAATTAACAAATTGTAAAAATATATTCAAATTAAAGACTGATGCAACCCAAATCTATTCATCTGTAGCGAATTTTGAACAGGCAATTGGAATTGGAGATGTAGCAGATAGAAAAAAGACAGCAACAATATTTCGAATCATGAATGAGGCAGATGGTTTGCCTATTAAAAATCGAATTTATACCTTTTTCGATACGATATTTAACATTGAAAAGTCTGATAAGATTGGTATAGATATAATTGAAATTACTCACGAGAGTATTTATGAGGAGTTCTTTTTACCACTTATTGATAATGACGAAGTGGCAGCAGAGATAGAGGATTATTTAGACTGATTGTTCTGTGATATAGGCTTTTTATGTGATACTTAAAATCCTGCTGTACGTGAGTACCGTACGGGTTCGACCCCCGTCCTCGGCATCACAGTGAAAACCTTGAGAAATCAAGGTTTTTTTTGTTTTTCTTGAGTAAAGCTTCCATCAAAAGCTAAGGTTCTGTATATCTGGGAATCACATTCAAACACACAGGACTCAGGGTAATAACACTCCTTTTCAGTGCTTGTCTAATCACAAGCTCTGGAGGGAGTTTTTTAATATGTAAGATTTCATGAACCGCCGTATATCAAACGGTACGCACAGTGGTATGAGAGATCCGAGCCCATTGATTACTGTCGAATAACATCTTAATTTGTTGTATTATTGATTAATCTAGTTTTCAAGAACCAAGGAGGGTTAAAGTTTGCTTACACTGAGAAGAGCCGACCCGGGTCAAAGTAAAAAGCTCAGTCTTACATCGCTGCTTACGGGCTTGGTTACGCTGGTGGTTCTACTAACCTCAAGCATCCTTCTGATTGGCTCTTACGAGTCCAAAAAACAGTCCTTGATGGAGACTACACTCCATCTGAATTACTACAACGCTGACCGAATGACCAAAACAATGGATTCCTTATTTCAGTCCATGCGCAGCAGTTTGGAATACAGTGCTGACACACTCTCCGATGACGAAACCTCAACGCCGAAGCAAGTGGATGATAATTTGGAACTGATGCGCAATAGTAGCAATTACTTCAATTCTATCGCCGTGCTCGATGCCGACGGGCTGATCCGCAATGTAGTACCGGCTAGTTTGGGGTCAGTAGGAAACCATATTACTTCTAAGGTCGGTTTGGAAGCTCTGGCGTTAAAAAAACCTTACATATCCTCCCCCTACATGACCCAAACCACCAATAGACTAATCGTTTTTATGAGTCAGCCGATTTTTAGCAAGAATGGTACATATCGCGGTATTTTGAGCGGCACATTTTATCTGCAGGAGAACAATATTTTGTCTATGATTTTTGGCGACAATAACGTGGACGATTCTGGCTCCTATTATTATATTGTGGATTCCAGCGGGCATCTGTTGTACCACCCGGATAAGCAGCTCATTGGGGAGGATGTCAGCAATAACAAGGTTGTGCAGAAACTCATGAATGGGGAGAGTGGGGAACAGCAAGTGCGTAACACCCGTGACGTTGAAATGCTTGCCGGATACTCCAGCGTTCCAGCCAACGGATGGGGAATTGTGGTCGTTTCGCCGATTAGTGTCATCCATCATCAACTGATGGGGCACCTTCGGACCATTCTCTGGTATTCGTTGTTTCCGTTCATTATCCTCCTGATGGGCGTCATTCTCGTAGCACGCAAGCTGGCCCGGCCTTTTGTGTACCTGGCAAATCTGGTGAGCAGGATGGGCAAGGAAAGGATTGAATTGCCAGAAGCGAAGCCGCAATGGAGCCGAGAGGCAGATCTGCTGACCAAGGCTGTGTTGCTTGCCGTGACGGATATTCAGAAGCAGACGGATCAACTGACCCAAGAGGCTACGACGGATGCTCTGACCGGTTTAATGAACCGGAGATCGTTAGAGTATACGATGAGTCAGTGGATTGACTCAGGACAACCGTTTTCGCTCATTGTACTGGATGTAGACAAATTCAAACTCGTGAACGACACTTACGGTCATCTCATCGGCGACGAAGTGCTGAAACTTGTAGCCAAAGTTATAGTTACCTCGGTTCGTCCAGACGATGTTTGCTACCGCTACGGCGGTGAAGAGTTCATCATCTTGCTAGCCCACACAAGACCTGAGGAAGCTTTCATCATAGCTGAAAGAGTCCGGCGGGCAATGGAACAAAGCAGGGGGCCAATCGAGACACAGGTTACAATCTCTCTAGGAATCGCCCATTATCCTTTTCATACATTGGAGCGGGAGGGGCTGCTGGAGAAGGCGGATCAGGCGTTATACTTGGCCAAGAGCAGGGGAAGAAACCAGACGATGGTCGCTGATGTTTGAAACAATGGCTACGCAGACCTGCCATATGTGGGCTGACCGAATGCTGCATATCAGCACGGGTGGCACGAAGTCAGCGGGCAGCAAAGGACGAAAGTGTAACCTTCTAAGCTGAACAAGGAAAATGTTATTCGCTATTATGAATGTTCGGAGCGGAAACAGTATTTCATCTTTGATGAAATACTGTTTTTTGTGCGGATGTTAATTATGTTCAACACGTTGCAATAATTCCTTTAAAGCCTTCATCTGCCGGCCTTGAAGTTCTCCCTCTACAATCGAATTCCGTATAGATTCTACATCCTGAGCCTTCACTTTACCCCCATGATGGAAACGATTGAATGCTTGATAATCTAGCGGCAGCATATCTTGTTCCATTTTGAGATGTATTTTTGCTGTCATGCGTGGCCCCATCACAAAACTCATAATCTTACCGATTAGACCATGCTTGGGCAGGGATGCTATTTCACCCTGAGCACGGCAAGCGAGCTGCCAAAGATCTTTATTTGCAATAACGGCTGAGAATTTAGGCCAACCTACGATATCACAAGCAGCGTATACAGGAAAACCTATACTAGAGTAAATATTGAACATCGCCGGACTTACTTGACCACAGCGTGAGACCCCAGAGTTATTGTAAAGTGCGCTAAATTGTTTGGCAGCTGATTTATTATTGTTCTCGACCTGGAAACCGACCTTGTTCGCCGGATGTTTGTAACAGACAATGGCTTGGTTAATGAGTTTGGGGTCTGTTGGTGCATGCACAGGCAAATCAGCCTTGGATTGATGACTTAACGTACCCAGTATTCCTCTTAACAGCTGGTCTTCCGGAAGTCTCATGTACTGAATGTAATGTTCACGAATCCCGCTTCCAAACGCACTCATAATCACCGTAGTTTTAGAATTACGAACGACATCTCCCAATTTGGATAACGTAGCTACGCCTTCTGGTGAACGGCTCACATTTCCGTCCAATGTAATAATAATAAATTGATACTGCTGAGGTTCTATTTCTTCTATATCTTCTATGACATTAAAGTTGCTAAAATCTTTCAATGTAGCATCGTCATAGCAATATAGTTTCTGAGGAGGAGCGAAGTCTGCTTTTCGTCCTTTTCGTACAAGAAAGGTAACATCGGTGCCTGATAAGTGTAGATGGTAACCTACAGAGAAACCTACTGCTCCTGCACCTACTATAAGAATGTTTGTTTTATCTGAAGTGATTGTCATTGTTAGTTCATCTCCTTGTATTATATAAAAATAGATTTTGGCTTATTAATTCCTCATTAAGTGGACATGTGTTGATTTAATGTCGTGTTGTCAGTATAATCTATACGTCTGAACAATCACAATAATCAATACCTTTGTAAATGTTATGAAGTAAACAGATTACATCTATTATGTTGAAAGGATAGAACAGGAGGAGCATATGGTTGGAACCAAGAATAACAGAAGAACTAAATATACGATTAATCTCATTAAAGAGAGCTTCCTGGTTTTATTAGAAACTAAAAAGTTACCTCAAATAACGGTCACTGAAATATGTAACTACGCTGATATCAACCGTGGCACCTTTTATTTGCACTACAAAGATCCTTTTGAATTATTTGAAGTGATGCAGAATGAATTTAATAAAGAATTGGTGGAAGCATTACAAGAAGGAGGCAGTCCTTGCACATCTGAAGAATCCATGGTCAAACTGTTAAACATTATTCAAGATAAGAAAACCATGTATCAGCTTCTAATTTCAGAGAGTGGAAAAAGTGAATTTTTAACACGAGTTTTACTTGAACAAAATTGGAACGAACCCTTTCTAAGGGACTATTCTTTCACTTACAAGGTTTATGGATCTATTGGTGTCATTAATCAGTGGCTCGAGTCAAACGGGGGAGAAAGTCCGCAAACCATTGCCAATATAATTTATTCTTTGGGTCATCAGAACAAATAGTTTGAAAAATACACACTAAGAGTGGCATTTTAGGAAGCTATATAATAATTACTGCAATAATGTACTATTTATCAACAACTTTAAGCTGTAATATTATCGTTACATTATCGGACCAGCATAAATCCTGTACAAAAAATGAGTATACGTAGAGGGGAATTATGTGATCTATAGGAGCGTGTTACTATTTCAAAATTCGTCGAAATTGGTTACCCAATTTATGAAGGAATGCCTATTTTTCCAGGATTACCAGAAGTGAAATTAGATCCTAGAGAGCGCTTGATTAAAGGAGATGAATGGAACGGAAGTGTGTTAAGCATTTATCTTCATGCTGGTACCCATGTCGATGCACCATGGCATCATTTGAATAACGGTAAGGGGATAGATGCTGTTCCTATAGAAGACTTCATCTACAGAAGCCCACTATTAATTGACTGCCCGCTTGGCCCAAACGGCTTTATCACAATCGACATGCTTGAGGAATATGAAGAACTTAATGAAGCGGATATTCTAATCTTCAACACGAGCTATTGGAAACACAGAGATACGGATTTCGAAAAATACGCCAATAATTTTCCTGCTGTCTCTTCGGAAGCTGCCGAATACATCCGGACGAAGCTCCCAAACTGCAAAGCAGTAGCTATTGATACCTTGAGCATTGAAAATTTGGCAGAAGCAAAAAGAAACGGCTATTTTGTCCATCATGCCTTTTTAGATCATGAGAAATATAAAGAGCCGACAATGCTCATTTATGAAGATATTAACCCAGCTCCATTAGTTGGCAAAAAACTCATTTCTGCCTTCGCAGCACCACTTCGTATTAAAGACCATGATGCTTCTATCATTAATGTAATCGTTGAAATAGAAGATTAAAGGCTATTCAGTAATAATTGTTTCGCCTGTGATTATATCTGCAACATCATCTCGGACTGTTCCTATACCGTAGGGGTTCTATCCCCGTCTTATCATCCTTGACCAGAAGATCGCATGACTCTCATGAAATATTGAGGTCATGCGATTTTTTTATTTTAAAAATCAGAGCATTACAGATCGTCGCTGCCGAAGATATTTTGGAGTTGAATTCTGAATAAATTAATAGTTGACAAGGAACCTATCATACCGTTCCTAAAATCAGTGAGCAAGGGGATTTGAGACAAGGATTTGCCCAAATTGCCAGTGCGCCGTTGGAGGGAATCATCAATGCTGCTGATGTCGTCGCCTTCGTCCTGATTGTAGGGGGAGCTTTTAGAATTATTCTGCAGACGGGGGCGATTGACCGGGCACTGATGGCTTTAGCCGGAAGACTCAAAAGTGATTCCGATAGCCATGGTGATTTTCAGCGGTATTCCAAAATGATATTCTAAACCGCCAACACTTCATCAACGAGAACGATGGGATAGAAGTAAGTTTCTCGAATCGGGATAAATTAATTATTGGCGGCTTCATCTTTACCTTGGGGCTTATTGTCTGGGGAATACTGAGCAAAGGCTGGTATATGACTGAGATCGGAGCGCTTTTCTTTGCACTTGGTATTTTTTCAGGGATTGTCACCCGGATGAGTCAAAAGGAAATTGCCGAGAATTTTGTTAAAGGTTGCGGAGAATTTATCTACGTGTGAGTTGTAATTCATCTTGTCAGCGTTTGTAACGATTTTTGGCACAAGTATCTTAGTCCTGATGGTCAAGAAACCCTTGATTTATCAGGGCTTTTTTAATGGTTTTCCTTGAGTATTATTAAAGATACTCTAAATGGCTAAAACTGATTTTAGGTTCAAAAGCTCGTGGATCAATTGTTGGCACAAATCGTAGTGTGGAGGCGGTTAAATGAACACTATTGGGGCAAATATTAAACAACTACGAAAAATACATAATCTTAATCAAACGGATTTTGCTAATAAAATCGGTGTTTCTCAAGGCAGCCTTAGTGATTTGGAATCTGGAAAAGGTAAGCCGGCAATAGAGACGGTTTTCTCAATTTGCTCTGAGTTCGGTTGTTCTTATGAATGGCTTTTAACCGGGAAGGAGCATTCAACTATTGGTGAATTAAGTGGAGTTATTGCAGACTGTTAAGGGGCTTAACCCTAGAGAACAACTAGAACTGTGACAGATCGCAAAAATTAAGCGTGATTTACTGTAAAGATGATCAAGCGGAAATAAAAACGTAAAATTGAAATTTTGACGTAGTTTTACATCTTCACATCCAGATGTCGAAGCAGCAAATGGAAGCAGTATATTGTTACCAGACCTATACATGGAATACCACATGAAGCAGACCAGATTGCCCGCCGCCATAATAAGTGAACACTGCGTTGCCGCCAGTATTCAGTTGGGGCAGGACTTCGCTCAACGTTCCCCCCATCTCTGTTTCATGCTTCATAGAATCGCCCTTGAAACCGTCAGTTTGGCTAATTGTATTATTTTTTACGTATGAGGCAACAAAATCAGTGAGCTCTGCTACTGTTGGATCGTTCAACATTTGCCGCAGAAAGGCATCAAACGGAATGGACTGACCGTCACAAGCATAATTACTCAATCGCGCAGCTTCCCGTCAACTTGAGCCATGATTAGTGAATCCGCACCATGTTATGCGGAGGGCCCCCTGCCTATTGATAATAAGGGACGGAATCCGCTAAATAATCATGCCCTGTCTTGACACCGGACTGGAGCAGCCATATGGTACAAGTGACAAGAACATACAAACATAGGGAGATACATGCTCAAGAAGGGGGAACTATGAATATATTCACAGCCTATGGCCGTAAGATCCGGCAGCAGATCGCCGGCAGGTATTACCGGATATCCATCAAACAGAGGATTCTGTTCTCGTTCATCGTGCTGATTACGCTGTCCATCGGTGCAATGGGCAGCTTCTCGTATTGGATTGCCGCGCAGGAGATCGAGGATAATGCCTACGCCGGCAGCCGGGAGACCGTAAGCAAGACGGCACAGCTGCTGGATTCCCGCCTGAATGATGTGGCGCTGTCTGTGCAGTCCCTGATGCTGAGCGATGCGTACCGCAAGATGATGCTCGATGTGTTCAGCCATGATGTGTCGAATTACTATGTCCATCTGTCGGATCTGCAATATGTGCTCTCCCAGGTAACGTTCAATCAGCCGATCATCGAAAACGTGCTGATCGTTACCCCGATTGGCGATTTCTATTCCACTACGCAGATCCGGGCGCAGGACAACTCGTTCTACGGCTCGGAATTATATGATCTGAGCAAGGAGCGGCCGGGCGGCTACTGGGCCAAAGGACATTATGACCGGTTGTTCACGGGCAGCCAGCGGGTGGTCTCCTTCGTAGTCCGGGGGATTTATGAATACCCTTACACGCCGATCAGCAATGTATTTATTGTGGTCAATATCAGGGAGAGCCGGATAGATGAGCTGCTGAATACAGGCGGAGAACAAGCAGGGAGAAATTATTATCTGGTGAGCGGGGAAGGAGAGGCGGTGGTGGAGTCCCGCTGGCCGTTCCGGGGCAGGTTCCCCTGGAAGCCGGTGCTTGCCGAAGCCGGGAAAGCGGCCGATCCGCAGGACCACTACTACAGCTATGGCGGCAAGGAGTATCTGGTTAATTATACAAGCTCAGCGGTATCACCCGACTGGATCATCTCCGGCATGCAGTCGCGGGACCAGCTGCTGGGCAAGCTGCAGCGGGTGCAGCGCATTACCCTCTATGTCATTGTTGTTTTCCTGCTGGCCACCTGGCTGATCTCCAACCAGCTGACATCTGTGCTGCTGAAGCCCCTGTTCAAGCTGCGGCGGCTGATGCGCAGAGTCGAAGAGAACCAGCTCAGCGTGGTGTATGAGAGCCGTTATGAGGACGAGGTTGCCCAGGTGGGCTTTCAGTTCAACCGGATGATGTCAGAGATTAAGACGCTGATCGCAGATGTGAAGACCAAGGAGGAGGACAAGCGGCATGCAGAGATCCGCGCGCTTACGGCCCAGATGGAGCCGCACTTTCTGTACAATACACTCAATACCATTTATTGCAAATCGGTCATGGGGGAGAATGACGATGTAAATGAGATGATCCTGTCGTTGTCGCAGATGTTCCAGATCGGGCTCAGCGGCGGCAAGGATCTGATTACCCTTGCGGATGAGCTGTCCCACGTGCGGCAGTATTTCGCTATTCAGCAGAAATGCTATGAAGGTCTGTTCGAATACACGGTGACGGTAGAGGATGAGGCACTGCTTAGCTGTCTGATGCCCAAGATTATCCTGCAGCCGGTAGTGGAGAACAGCATCCAGCATGGATTCAGCGACCGGACTATAGGAGGCAGGATAGACATCACGGTCAGCCGGGAGCAGGGGCTGCTGCATATTTGCATTACCGACAATGGACGGGGACTTGATGCTGTACGGGTCAAGCAGGGGATGGTCAGGGCTCCGCAGTCGAGGAAAGGTTATGCCCTGTTCAACATCAGGCACCGGCTGGCGCTGTATTACGGGGACGAAGCCCGTATGGATGTGGGCGGCGAACCAAGTAAGGGATCATGGACGGATCTGTGGATTCCCTCAGAAGAGGAGAGATGAAGGATGGACCGGAAGCTGGAGCTGGAAAAGTTCAAATTATGTGTAATCGACGATATTAAAAGTGTGGTGGAGATGGTCTCGAGCAAGCCGCCATGGCAGGAGCACGGTATTGAGGTAGTCGGTACAGCGCTGGACGGTGAAGCGGGGCTGCAGATTATCCGCGAGACCCGGCCGGACATTGTGCTGACTGATATCCGGATGCCAAGAATGGACGGTCTGCAGATGACCCGGGCGATTCTGGAGGAACTGCCGGACTGCAAGATTATTATCCTCAGCGCCTACTCGGAGTTTTCTTATGCCCAGGAAGCCATCCGACTAGGGGCGCTTGATTTCGTCAAGAAGCCCTTTTCCCTGGACGAGATTGTGCAGGCTGTGCTGAAGGCCAGGGAGTTGTGCCGGGAGGAGCGTCAGGAGACCACCAGACTTGCTGTGATGGAGGCCAAAATTAGAGAAAGTCTACCTATTCTCCGCCAGGAATATCTCATCTTCCTGCTGCACCACCAGACGACAGAATCGGATGCACGTTCCCGTTGGGCCTATCTCGATATCCCTCTGGACCAGCATGATTTCTTCGTGTTTGTCGCCGAAATCGATCATTTCACGGAGAAGCTGAGCGGCCAGCCTGTGCAGGAGGTCGAGCTGCTGCGGTTCAGCCTGCATAATATTCTCGAAGAGACGATTTCCGCCTGGACCCGCGGCGTTATCATCCGGGAGGCGACAGACCGGTACGTCTGCATCATGAACGGCTCGGACCCGGATACGGCCGCGCTGGTTACGGAGGCCTGCTGCACGAATGTAAGCCGATTCTCCCGGCATACGCTTTCCATTGGCGTGGGGCTGAGCGCAGCGGCGATTCAGGAGCTGGGCACAGCGTACAGGCAGGCGATTAGCGCGCTGGGTTATCATTTCTACACCGGAGGAAACGGGGTCTACATTTACAGCAATGTCGAGAATAAACCGCTCGCACTTCACAGCTACTCCGCCGCCGTCGAGCAGGAGCTACTGTTCGCCCTGCGTTCCGGCAATTCTGCCAAAAGCCTGCAGATGCTCGATCAGCTATTCGCGGAGCTGCTGGACAGCGGGCATTTGCCTGAGCCGCGTTATGTGGAAAGCGTCGGCTATGAGCTGGGCTACAGGATCTGCCGGGTCCTGCTGGAGCAGTTCCCCTACGGGCAGGTGGAGCCGCTGGAGCACAGGATTGCCGTCTTGAAGAACCGGGTGCATCCTTCCCTGCAGGATATCCGGGACCTGCTGTCCGGGCTGTGCCGGGAGGCCTGTGCGCTGGTTACGGAGGCCCGTTCCCTGGAGTCCACGCGGATTATCCGCCAGGCCGCCGCTTATATCGATAGCCATCTGGATACGGGGCTGTCGCTGGAGCAGGTGGCGAAGCAGATTAACCTCAGCCAGGGGTATTTCTCCAACCTGTTCAAGAAGGTGCAGGGGATTTCGTTTCAGCAGTATGTGATGCACGAGAAGATGGAGAAGGCTAAGGCGATGCTGATCAGCGGCCGGCAGGTTCAGGAGATCGCCCAGGATCTCGGGTATGAGCACAGGCGCTATTTCAGCGAGGTGTTCAAGAAATATACCGGAATGACCCCGTCCGAGTTCAAACTGCATTATCTTGGAAAAGAATAAAAATGCGCAGGGGAGGCATGTCCGCAGGGCGGAGGTGGCCTCCCTTCACTGTATAAAGCTCCTGCAGAAATCTGCCCTTAAAGTGGGCTTACCCGCCTTATCCGGATGCGCCAATCCGTCTATAATCAGGTTGTAAGCGAATACAACAGGGATATATAAGGGGGAACTACCAATGATGAAGCGTATGCTAATAACATCTCTGAGCCTGGTCCTGGCACTTGGCCTGACAGCCTGCGGCAACGGTAACGGTGGCAATGCTGCAGAAGGTAAGGGAGACGGGAAGACAGGCGGCTCGGGGGACAAGACCAAAATCAGCTACTGGACCGGCGACCGTCATGATGCGGATTTCGTGAAGGACAAGGTAGCCGAGTTCAACGCAACCAATACTGACGGGATTGAGGTGGAGCTGGTCGTCAAGGGCGACGACTTCGATACCGCACTCGATCTGTCCTTCCAGACCTCCGATGCGCCGGATGTAATCCGGGTGAAGGAGAATACCATCCAGACCTTCTACAAAAAAGGCTTTCTCGCTCCCATTGACGAGTTCCTCACCGATGAGCTGAAGACGAAATTCCCGGTCATGCCGGATCTGAATGAATTTGACGGCAAGCGTTACAGTCTGCCGAATTATGGAACAACCATGCGTCTAGTATACAACAAGGATCTGTTCGCCAAAGCAGGCGTTGAGCATCCGCCAGCTACCCTGCAGGAGCTGGTGGATACCGCCAAAAAATTGACGGAAGCCGGTAAAGCGGACGGCGCTTACGGCTTCGCCCAGAACTTCAAAAGCCCCGGAAGCGCGTTTGCGCGTTCGGCGCGGGTGATTGCGGAGATGAGCGGCTACGGCGGTTTCGGGTATGATTTCAAGACGGCCCGCTACGATTTCAGCGGCTTCGAGTCGATCATCAATGCCTTTAAGCAGATCCGGGACAACGGCAGCATGCTGCCGGGTGTGGAATCGCTGGATATTGATCCGCTGCGGGCGCAGTTTGCAGAGGGCAAAATCGGAATGTATATGTCCTACTCCTCGGAGCCGGGCGTCTACAAGAATCAGTTCCCGGCCAAGATTGACTGGGCAGCCGCTCCGGTTCCGACCATCGACGGCACCGTGAAGGGGGCTTCGGGCTTCCTCGGGGGCCAGTGGCTGGCGCTGAGCTCGAAGTCGGAGCACAAAGGAGCAGCCTGGAAGTTCATGGAGTTCATGTACGGCGATCAGGTGCTGACGGATTATCAGGAAAAAGGCTTTGGCATCTCCATGGTTCCATCCGTCAGCGCAGTAGCCAAGACACCGGATGTGAACGGCATTGAAGGCTTCCTGCCGAACAAGCACGATGGAGTGTGGCCGGTCTATCCGTCTGTAGCACCGGAAGGGATGAAATCGGATGACGCCTTCTTCAAGTATATGCTGAACGGCGGCGATCTGAAGGCAATTATCGCCGATCTGAACAAACGCTATAACACTGCACTGGACAGCGTGATTGCGAATGATGGCGTGAAGGCCGAGCCGGATGCCGGCTTTGACCCCGCCGCATTGGGCGGCAAGTTCGCCAAGTAGATGGAAGGTCAGGAATAGAGATATAGGCCAAAGCAGAGGGATGAGGAAGCAGCTTTCCCATCCCTCTGCTCTGGCCGCAAGGGAGAGGAGCCGGAAGAAACCAGATGAACAAAACAAAACAAGCCTTATTTTCATACAGCTTTATCTTTCCAAGTGCCTTGCTCACGTTGGTCCTCGGGATTTATCCGATTGCCTGGGCGTTCCGCTATATGTTCTATGATTACAAAGGGTTCGGAACGGCCCGGTTTACCGGGCTGGCCAATTTCAGCCGCATCCTGAAGGATACCCAGTTCTGGGATTCGGTGGTGAATACGTTTGTCTATGCAGGCGGCAAGCTGCTGATCACTATTCCGCTGGCTCTGCTGCTGGCCTCCATATTGAATCGGGGGCTGCGGGGCAGACAGCTGCTGCGGGGGATTTTCTTCATGCCGACTGTCATCAGTACCGCCGTAATGGCCGTAGTCTTCTTCACGATCTTTAACTCGTATAACGGGATTCTCAACCAGTTCCTGATCCGTTCGGGCCTTTCCGATTCCGGTGTGGACTGGCTGGGGCCGAAATATGCCATGCTCACCGTCATTTTGGTTGCGGCTTGGGGGGCGGTCGGCAATTACATGCTGCTCTTCCTCGCCGGTCTGCAGAATATCCCGGAGGATGTTTATGAAGCCTCTTCCCTGGACGGAGCAGGCAGACTCCAGCAGTTCCGCTATGTCACCCTGCCGATGCTCGGGCCTGTCATGCAGATGGTCATTATGCTGGCGATCATTACAGCTTTGAAGGGATACGAGAGCATTATGGTGCTGACCGAAGGCGGTCCTGTAGGCAAGACAGAGGTGATGTTCCTGTATTTGTACAAATTATTTTTCCCTGTCGGCGGAGGCAGCGCGGCGGTCCAGGTCCAAGAGTTCGGATACGGCAGTGCGGTCGCCTTCGTGTCTGCGGTCATCGTCGGGATCATATCGCTCATTTATTTCTACGCATCCAGACGTATGAATCAGACCGATTGAGGAGAGAGGCTATTATGAGAATAAGAACCATACTGGGCAATATCATCCTGTGGATTTTTTTGCTGGCATTTGCTTTTATCACCCTGATTCCGGTTGTTATCACCATTCTCGGCTCCTTCAAGACAAATGCCGAACTGACTGCGGGAGCCACCTTCCTGCCGGATAGCTGGCATTTCTCGAACTATGCCGAAGCCTGGGCACAGGCGAATTTCTCCAGATATACGCTGAACAGCCTGATTGTCTCTCTGGCGGCGGTGGTTGGCACGCTGCTGGTATCATCCATGGCGGCTTATGTGGTGGACCGGATGGATTTTGCAGGCAAGAAACTGTATATCGGCCTGCAATCCTTCACTATGTTCGTGGCAGTAGGGGCGGTCGTGCTGCGTCCGCAGTTTGATCTGATGGTCAAGCTTCATCTGCACAGCAGCCTGTGGGGGGTCATATTGATTCTGATCTCCGCCCATGCTTCGATCTTCTTCATTCTGTCCAGCTTCATGAAGGGGATTCCCCGTGAGCTGGATGAGGCGGCGCTGATGGACGGCAGCTCCCCCGGCCGCACCTTCTGGCGGATTATTCTGCCGCTGCTCGGACCCGGACTCGGCGTAGGTGCGCTGTTCACCTTCCGCGGCGCGTGGAATGAATATCTGCTGCCACTCGTGTTCACGATGACGAAGCCGGAGCTGCAGACGCTGACTGTCGGGCTGGCGAACCTGAAATACGGGATTTCGGCCGCTTCCCAGACCCACTATATGATGGCAGGCGCCTGCTTGTCCATTCTGCCGATTCTCGTAGCCTATCTGTTCGCCAACAAATCCTTCATGCAGATGACAGCCGGTTCCCTCAAAGGGTAGCGGTCCGGCCCTGCGCAACCCATATTCCATATTTGACATTCAAGGAGGTACACCCCATGACTCAACACGCTCCGGCAATTCTGCAATCTGCCCCGTTCATCCGGCGGTATCCGGGCAATCCTGTGCTGGATGCAACGAAGGTTCCTTACCCCACCGCACTGGTATTCAATGCCGGTGTAACGAAATTTAACGGCAAGTATGTGATGATCTTCCGTAATGATTACGGCTCACTGGTAGATCAGACGCTTGAGCCGCACCACACCACGGATCTCGGCATTGCTTACAGTGACGACGGGCTGAGCTGGACCGCCGGCCCGAAGCCAGTGTTCAAAATTCATGACGAGGAAATTATCCGCGCCTACGACCCGCGCCTGACCGTGATCGGCGGCCGTTGTTATATGTGTTTTGCCGTGGATACGCACCATGGCATCCGCGGCGGAATTGCCGTTACCGATGATCTGGAGCACTTCGAGGTGCTCAGCCTGTCTACACCGGACCTGCGCAATATGGTACTGTTTCCCGAGTTGATCGGCGGCAAGTATGTCCGGCTGGAGCGTCCCTTCACGGTATACAGCCGCGGCGGCCGGGACCGCTTCGATGCCTGGATCTCCGAGTCGCCGGACCTGAAGCATTGGGGCAACTCCAGCCTACTGCTCGCCGTCGAGCAGGTGCCGTTTGCCAATGACAAGGTTGGCCCGGCCGCACCTCCGGTCCGGACGGATAAGGGCTGGCTGACCACCTTCCATGCGGTGGATGTGGACCCGGCCAGAGGCAAGCAAGGTTGGGAGGACACCTGGAAGAAGCGCTATACCGCCGGAATTATGCTGCTGGATCTGGAGGACCCCCGCAAGGTGATCGGCATGAGCAGGCAGCCACTGCTGGCACCGGAGACAGACTATGAGATTGGCGGGGGCTTCCGCAATCATGTGATTTTTCCGGGAGGGATGATTCTGGAGGATGACGGCGAGGTCAAGATCTATTACGGCTCTGCGGATACGGTGGAATGTCTGGCAACGGCCCATGTGGACGATATGCTCCGGCTCTGTCTGGAGCCGGAGCATAGATAAGATTGGAAGCAGGCTGAGGGCGGAAATGCGGAGTAACAGTAGGGCCATATGCCATGATTGGAGCGGCTTGCGCGGAGATTGTGCATGAAGTGCAACAATGCTAAATCAATAGCAGCGACCGTGGGGAGATTGTGCATAAAATGCAACAATACAGCTCAGTAGTAGCGACCAACGCAGAAATTCTGCACAAGGTGAACAAAACCGGGGCCGTATTTTAAAAGGAAACTTTGCTGATGCAGAAAAGGTTAGTATTACTCTGCCACTTCCGAAGCTGAACAGGAATATATCGACTTTATGAAAAGAGTAATAGAGCATCACTGGTGAAATCATTATTCACTGATGACAGAGTATTTTCTGAAGATATGAAAGAGGTGTTTATTTATGCTAAAAAGGTTAAAACTATTAAGTTTAATTGTTTGTATGCTCGCCAGTCTTTTAGCTGTCGTTCCTTTGACAGCAAGAGCGGCGGGCACAATTGTAAGCTATCCATTACCGTCGATCTATACCACGACCAGTCAATACACGGTAACAGCAGACTCTACAAATATACCGGTAATCGACACTTCGGCGGTATTTGTAAACTATAATTATTGTAATTTCTCTTTTTCAGGTACTACTACAATCACAATAACAGCAAGCGAGACAATCAATACCTATAATATTTCTCCCAAAGCTTTGGGAATCACTGCAACAAAGAGCGGAAATACACTTACATTTACACTTTCATCACCAACATATCTTATAGTTAAAATCAATAACCTGAAAGATCTGGTTATTGCGGCAGATGCTCTTGAAACCAATGTTCCGGCTTCATCCGGTACAGGTATATACAATGTTAAAACCGGGTACGGTGCCGACAGTACCGGTGCCGCTATGGCTACAACTGCAATACAAAACGCCATAAATGCGGCTAACGCAGCAGGTGGCGGTATAGTATACGTTCCAGCCGGTGTTTATAAGTGCGGAAACCTTGTTTTAAAAAGCAATGTTTCGGTTTATCTGGAGGGTGGTTCTGTTATAAGGGGTTCAGGAAATCCAAGCGATTACACTACCCATTTTCATAAGAATTCTCTGGGTAAGGATGGAACATGGTTTATTTATACTGAAACAAATGCAAACAATATTAAGATATACGGCAGGGGGACTATTGACGGCAATGGCCATTATATGAGAAATACAAACAATTATTTGAACAATATTCTTGTACCCTTGCAGTGCAGCAACTTCACGGTTGACGGCATAACAATAAGAGACAGCGGTGGCTGGGCTACAATAGTTACAAGATCTAATAACGTAACATTCCAGAATACAAAGCACTTCAACAACAATGAACTTGATTATGAAAATGATGCAATCGACATTCAAGAGAGCCAGAATGTACTCATAAAGCACACTGTAGCAGTATCGGAGGATGACACATACTCATTTAAGACATGGGATGTAGAAACTACGGATATAGCTGCAAACTGGCCTGGAAGTCCTGAAAGCCAGTCAAATGTAGTTGTGGATGATGCTTTGGCTTGGAGCAGATGTGGAGCATTTAAGGTTGGAGATGGAGTGAAACAGCTTCAGGATGGCATAGTTGTTAAAAACTCTTATGTATACCGGTGCTGGCGTGCTTTAGCAGTAGGTCATCTTTATGGAACTCCAGCAGCACAAAACATCATATTTGACAATATAGATGTAGAAGGCTTCTGGCCAAGATCCGGTGTTCACTCCAGATGGTTTGATCTTTCTGCGAAAACCGGTCCGATAAAAAATGTGGTCTATAATAATATAAATTTACGCGCTTTAGGTGAAGTTTCAATCATGAAGGGTTGGAGTGACACATCTACTGTCTCCGGAGTTACATTAAACAATGTTCGCGTTGGTGGAGTTGCGGCAACTACATTGGCAGAATTGAAAATAACAGATACTAACAGCTATGCTGCAGCTCCAAAATTCAACACATTGAAATTTGAAGCGGAAGGCTATAACCTTAGTTCAGGTGTTATTTCCTATGAGGCAAGCACTGATGGTGGGCTGGATGTTGGTGGAGGGAGTAATGGCGACTATATAGCATTTAAAAATGTAGATTTTGGTAGTACAGCTAAAACAAGTATTGATTTGAAGGTTGCATCCGCTAATTCCGGCGGAAGAATAGAATTCCACTTGGACAGTCCTACGGGCACTATGCTGGGTTATTGGACAGCAGAAAGCACAGGCGGATGGCAGACATGGTCAGTCAAGAATATCCCGCTTAATGCCGGGACCGCTGTAGGGACCCATACCGTATATGTAACTTTTGTTAAGTCAGATTCAACCACAGTTGCAAATTTAACCTGGTTCCAGTTCAAATAGAATGGAAACGGTTTGATTTAATTGCAATAAGATGGATCTAGCTATTGTTGTGGCAGAATCGCCGAATTGAGGCCTTTTTAATGCCAAGATGAAATATAACTCACACTACGCTGCTGTGATCATCGGTTTGGCCCGGGGGATCCTCGTCGTTGCAGAGAACGGGATGATTATCGATACCATTTTGAATGGCCTGGCTACTATGCTTAAGGGTTTGCCGAATTACTTGTTCACCACCATCATGCTGGTCGTGCATAATATTATTACGTTCTTGGTTCCTTCTTCATCAGGAGAGGCGGCCTTGACGATGCCTGTGCTTGCACCATTAGGCGATCTTGTGGGTGTTAACCGCGAATCGGTAGTAACCGCATACCAATTTGGAAATGGATTAACGAATCTCATTTCGCCAACGGGCGGTGTGCTGCTGGCAGGTTTGGCCATCGCCCGGATCAATTTTGGACAATGGTTAAAGGTAATACTCAAGCTGTTTCCGATTCTTTGGCTGGTGGCGGCAATCTTTGCCGCAGTTTCCTCAGCTGTGGGCATGTAGTGGATAAAATATTGCAAAGCCATGCGTGATTTCCTGCAGAAGATAATTAAAATCCCAAGGTCATACTGACCTTGGGATTTTTGACTCTACATATTGATCCTATTACCCTCACATCACACTCTCCTCTTTGTTGTATATTTCCTCCTGATTTGTGGCCACAAATAATGTATGCTAAGAATTTAATCCGTTATTTTCCTATCCGTCAGTTTCTGCCGTTCCAAACAGCAGAATACAAACTGTTCAGAAGATAACGCTTCCACGTATGATGTATTCATAACCAGCTGAGTGCTTCATCCGATACTAGTATCACAAATGAGGGAATTTAAGGTGAGAGAATATACGATTGTTAATATTTTATATACCCGCAAGAGTCCTGTGCGCATGAGTGAGCTGATTGCCGAAGTGGGGTTGTCCGAACGGACTCTCCGTGACGTGATCCGTGCACTCGACAAAACAGGAGAGGCGAATGGTTTCGGTATCCGTATGATCCGCGGCCAGGGTTATCTACTGGAGATTGGCGATGAAGCCAAATTCAGTAGCTACCAGGAAAAAGGAATGCTGCAGCTGGATCAGGTGGATCTCGATAATAAGCAATCACGCCAGCAGTATTTACTATTCTATCTCTTGCAGAACGATAGCTATCAGTCTATGGATAACATGGCGGAAGAAATCGGCGTTAGCCGTTCTACTATTATTTCCGATCTGAAGGAAGTAGAGCAGCGACTTGCCGCTTTCCGGCTTAGCTTGAAACGTCGGGCTCATTATGGCATGAAAATCGAGGGGGAAGAGCAAGACTTCCGTAAAGCCTTTTCTTACTTTATCTTGCAATCGGGTCATACGCTGCAGCATACGGAGGATTTTCATGCTTTTAGTCAGGACTTCGATGCTGAGCAGCTTAAGGGATTTCTACTGCAAATCCTCAAGGAAAAAGAACTGAAGATCTCGGATGTGTTTCTGGATAATATCTTGACCCATCTGTTCATTCTTCTTTACAGGGTTTCCAAGCACAATTTCATTGTGGCTGGACAAGCCTTGCAGGGAACACCTGAGCCGCTGTATCAGGATATTGCCGGGAGTATTGCAGATTTCATCTCCTCTCAATACCAGATTAAGCTTCCGGCGGATGAGATTGATTATTTGGCGCTGCACATTTCTGGCAAGACCATTATGGAGCGGATGTCGGAAGAGACCAAATCGCATCTGCGGGAGGGAATCACGGCTATTCTGGAGCGCTTGGACCGCGAGTTCCTTACTGGATTCACTCAAGATCAAGAGCTGCGCGAAGCACTGCTATTGCATATGTTCCCGCTGCTGAACCGGTTGTATTACAATCTTCAGCTCGGCAACCCATTGGTGGAGGATGTTTACAGCCAGTATGCCAATGTGTTCGTCATTTCCTTCCGCTTCGCTGAGATTGTAGAGGAGCAGTACGGGTTTCGGATGTCGCGCGATGAGGCAGGGTATGTCGCGTTGCATTTTGCCACCCATCTGGAACGGATGCAGCAGCGCAATCTGGAGAAGTTCAAGCGGATTGCCGTGATCTGCTCGACGGGAGGGGGCAGTGCCCAGTTAATCCGGCTGAAGCTGGAAGCGGTATTCCCCAAAGCGTCGGTGATCACAGCCTCCATCACGGAGGTGGAGGAGATCAGCAGCAAGCCTGTGGATCTGATTCTCTCTACTGTACCGCTGGCAACAGAGATTAAGGAAAAACCGGTGATCCATATCAAACAGCTGCTGGATGATCAAGAGATTCAGCGGATCAAAGAAATATTGTCTTTGCAGATTAATCGCACAGAACCGTCCTACAAGCTGATGGATTTCAAGGATTTGTTCCGCAGGGAGCTGTTTCATCTGTCTGGTTCGGACGAAGATTACATGGAGCTGTTAAAGCAGCGCTGCCGGGAGATCGTGGGCAATCATTATGCAGCTGACGATTTTCCCGAACAAGTGCTGCTCAGAGAGCAGAAATTCACCACCATTTACAAAAATGGGGTGGCCGGCCCGCATCCGATGCGGATGAGCGCGATCCGCGACTGTATCAGTGTAACCGTGTTGAAGAAACCGCTGATCTATGAGGGGAAGCCGGTCCAATTGATTTTTCTGATCAATCTGGGTCCGGGGCAGTTGTTCCTGCACAAAGAGATCAGCAAGCTGCTACTGGTTCTAATGGAGAAGGAAGACAGTCGCAATCGGCTGCTAAACACGAATAGTTATGAGCAATTTATGAATGAGATAGAGAACCTACTATAAATAAAATGACGATACGGAGTGGAGAACCCATGGATTATGAACAAACGATTATGCAGATTATTGCCAGCAGCGGAGAGGCAAGAAGCCTTAGCTTAAAAGCGGTAAGAACCGCGCGCGCCGGAAACCTGGAAGAAGCGGGCGAGATGATTAAGAACGCCAAGACCAGCTTGACCAAAGCACATAAAGTACAAACGGGGCTGATCCAGGCTGAAGGCCGGGGCGAAAAGACAGAAATTACGCTGCTGATGATTCACGCGCAGGATCATTTGATGAATGCCCTGACGGTTAGAGAACTGGCTGTGGAACTGATCGAAGAAATCAAAGAACGCAAAGCGCTCGAACTAGAATTGAAAGGATCGGTGAACTAAGATGAAAAAAATATTGCTCGCCTGTGCAGGCGGATTCTCGACAAGTATGCTGGTGGAACGGATGAAAGAATCGGCACGGACACAAGGGGTTGAAGTGGTTATTGATGCGGTGGCGGAGAGTGACATCGCCGATCAAAAGCCTTTTGACATCATTATGCTTGGACCACAAATGGGACATGCCGAAGGCGATCTGGCCGCAGAATATCCGAACATTCCAGTAACTACGATCGATATGATGGACTATGGCATGATGGATGGGGACAAGGTGCTGGCTACAGCACTTGAACTGATGGAGAAGGGGGCTTAAGTCATGGCAGGCGGCGCAGAATGGAGAGCCAAGATCCAGAAAGTCAGCACGAAAATCCAAAAAAATACCTATATCAGCGCTATTTCCAACGGTCTGATGGCCTTGATGCCAATTTTGATTCTGGGCGCTATTTTTTCCCTGATTAATGCACTCAAGCTTGATCCTTATCAGAATTTCCTGGAAAGCACTGGACTCAAAACTTATACTTCGATTCCGGCAACTGTAACCACCGATTTGATCGCACTCTACGCGGTGTTCTCCATCGCTTACAATTTCGCTACCCAACATAAGCAGCAAGGCTTTTCGGCAGGGATTTTGGCGCTGATGAGTTTCTTGCTAGTTACACCAAAAGGACTGCTGGATGACGGTGTGACCAAAGCATTTGGTTACTCCTGGTTGGGCGCCAAAGGATTGTTCGTGGCAATCATCCTGGCACTGCTGGTAGGTAAGATCTATACCTTTGTATTGGAAAAGAAATTCTATATCAAAATGCCGAAGGGTGTTCCGCCCACGGTTGAGAAATCTTTTGCCGCGCTTACGCCTGGTTTTATCGTAGCGGTTCTGATGCTGGTGCTGACGGCGATTTTCGCCGCAACGAAATATGGCAATATGCACGAGTTTGTCTTCTCGATTATCCAGCTGCCACTGACTAGTCTGGGGGGTACCTGGTGGGCGATGCTGATCTGCATCTTCGTAATTCACCTGCTGTGGTTCTTTGGAGTTCACGGCACCTTGGTAGTCTATTCCGTTGTCGGCCCGATTTGGGTGGCTTTGGGACTTGAGAATCTGGACGCTTACCAAAGAGGTGTGGAAGGTACGCATATCATTGGTTCACCGTTCTTCCCGGTTTATGTACTGATCGGTGGTGCGGGGGCAACGTTAGGTCTCATTATTGCGATGCTGTTTGCCAAATCTACACGTTATAAGACACTTGGTAAACTGGCAATTATTCCAAGTCTGATCGGTGTCAATGAGCCGGTGATTTTCGGGATGCCATTGGTGCTGAATGTTCGGTTTATGATTCCGTTTATCCTGACTCCGCTGGTGAGTAGTGGTCTGGCGATTCTTCTGACGACGCTGGGTATCCTTCCTGTGCTGCACGGGATTCAGGTGCCGCTGGGCATTCCGGTGCTGGTTAATGGCTGGATGAACGGGGGCTGGCGCGTAAGTGCGTTCCAGCTGGTTATGATTGGTGCAAGCTTCATGATCTACTATCCATTCTTTAAAAAAGCCGATGCCGAAGCGCTGGAGCAAGAACAGCAGGCTGAAGCTAAGGCGGCAGCAACCGCTGCCACCCATTAATAAAAGGAGGCTCAACCGATGACTTATCCATTTCCGGAAAACTTCCTGTGGGGCGGTGCGGTAGCCGCCAATCAGGTCGAAGGCGCGTATAATGAGGGCGGCAAGGGTTTGTCCACTGCTGACGTAGTCAAATATTGTCCTCCTAAGGAACGGCAGAGCCTGGAACAGCTATTGTCCATGTCCGGTCCACAGCTAGAAGAGGCCATACAGGATGATAATCTGGGGAATTACCCAAAACGCAGAGGGATTGATTTCTACCACCGCTACAAAGAAGATATCGCCTTGTTCGCTGAGATGGGTTTTAAGGTATTCCGTATGTCCATCTCCTGGCCTCGTATTTATCCGAATGGCGATGAGCAGGTACCTAACGAGGCAGGACTGCGTTTCTACGACGATGTTTTTGATGAGTTGCGCAAATATAATATCGAGCCGCTGGTCACCATTTCCCATTATGAAATGCCGGTGCACCTAGTCACCAAATACAACGGCTGGGAATCCAGAGAACTGGTTGAACTGTTCGTCCGTTATGCGGAGACTGTGTTCACCCGTTACCGGGATAAGGTGAAGTATTGGCTGACTTTCAACGAAATCAACTGTACACTCAAAGCGCCGTTTCTGGGCGCAGGGATTATTCTGGATGGCAGGTCAAATGAGAAGCAGATTGCTTTTCAGGCTTTGCATCACCAGTTCGTAGCCAGTGCGCTTGCGATTAAGCGGGGCCGGGAGATCAATCCGCAGTTCCAGATCGGCTGCATGCTGGCCCGCAAGCTGCTCTACCCATATTCCTGTCATCCCGGTGATGTGCTGAAAGCACAAGCTGAGAACCAAATGGCAATGTTCTGCTCCGATGTTCAGGTTAGAGGCTATTATCCTTCTTATATCCGCCGGCATTTGGAGCAGCATGGAGTGACAATAACCATGTTGCCGGGAGACGAAGCTTTGCTGCGGGACAATCTTGTGGATTTTCTTTCCTTTAGTTATTACATGTCCTCAGTAGTCAGTGTAGATGAGAATATCACAGCCACCACGGAAGGTAACCTGTCCTCAGGGCTGAAGAATCCCTTCCTGAAAACTTCCGATTGGGGCTGGCAGATCGATCCAAAGGGGCTGCGGTTTGTGCTCAAGGAGATGCATGACCGCTACCAGCTTCCTTTGTTCGTAGTAGAGAATGGTCTGGGTGCTGCAGATGTGCTCGAACTGGATGGCACGATCCGTGATCCATACCGGATAGAGTATCTGGCACAGCATATTGAGCAGATGGCGGAAGCCATTGCCGATGGCGTGGAGCTGATGGGCTACACCAGTTGGGGCTGTATTGATCTGATCTCGGCTTCCACCTCGGAGATGCGCAAGCGGTACGGCTTCATTTATGTTGATCAGGATGATGCAGGCAATGGAACGCTGCTGCGTCTGCGTAAGGACAGCTTTTACTGGTACAAAAAGGTCATAACCTCTAACGGTGCAGATTTAAGCTATTAGTGCGGGGTTATAGTTCTTGTTCATTTTTTACGAAAACCTTGAGAAATCAAGGTTTTTTTGTTTTTTTAATAGGGAATAGAGATCGTGTGTGCTTCTTCTTATAACGAAGTTTTATCCGGGAAGGCACTTAACTTATGGGCAAGCTGCCTTTTAGCTGACTATTTCTTTAAATATTCCGAGAAATTCTCCTGAAAATCCAGTGAATGAATATCTTCCCGGAGATGGTGGTGGATTAGCGGGCCGATTTTGGCGGTTTCTTTTTGCACCATAAGCTCAAGAATGGATTGGTGTTCGTTCCAGATTTCTTCCAGCTTGTCGGTCTTAAGCATGTGCAGTCTGCGGTACCTGAGATAATGTACATTCGACTGCTGGATCAGAGTCCACAGATACTCACGTCCAGCAAGCCTGTACAAGGCCCGGTGAAACTCGTCGTCTAAATTAAGGAAAGAATCTACAGCATTCTCCTGCCCGATGACCTCTTTCTGTTTCTTAAGAATTTCTTTAAGCTCGTGCACTCCTGGTAGTAAAAGCTGTGCAGAAAGATCCTTGAGGATCTCCTTTTCCAGTGTGCAACGCAAGTATGTGATTTGTTCAACAGATTCAAGATCAATAAAGGAGACAATATTACCTTTTTTCGGATAGATATCGGTATAAGATTCCAGTGCAAGCTGTTTGAGAACATCACGCAACGGCGTACGTGAAATCTGAAACCGCTCAGACAAGGCTGTTTCACTCAGAATGGTGCCTGGCTTTAACGCCAGCGTGAGGATTTCTTGCTTCAGTGTGTTTAGAATTTCAGCTTTAATTGACATTTCTGTTCCTGCTTTCAATTGTTGATGACAGATACAGTACTAGTATACATGATAAGTTCGTTCATTAAAATCATCGAGACGAAAATAGGATGGATATCCCTTGTTTTCATGATGAAATTCCTGATCAAATTGTGATTGACAAAGAATTGTTCTTATTCTATGATCAAGTAAATCTTGTATACAAGATAGTTGAAAACGAATTCACAGGAGGGTTTATCAATGAACATGACGTGGAGATGGTATGGCGAGGGCAATGACAATATCACGCTGGATCATATTCGTCAGATTCCGGGTGTTATGGGGATTGTCTGGTCTTTGCATGAGAAAGTAGCCGGAGAAGTGTGGGAAATGGAACGGATCCAAGAAGTGGCGGACCAAATCACCAGCAAGGGTTTCAGCACGGCTGTAGTAGAAAGCGTCAACGTTCATGATGATATCAAAATCGGCTTGCCGACCCGTGATAAATATATCGATATTTATATCGACACCATTCGTAAACTCGCCAAGGTTGGCGTTAAGGTGATCTGCTATAATTTTATGCCTGTTTTCGATTGGACCCGCACAGAGCTGTATAAAGAGTTGCCTGATGGCTCGAATGCTCTCTTTTATGAAAAGGCTGCCATTACCGATAATCCGCGTGAGATGGTGGACCGGATTCTGAAGGGAGCTGGAAAGTTCACGATGCCGGGCTGGGAGCCGGAGCGGCTGGCAAAGCTGGATGAGCTGTTTGCGGCTTATGCGGATGTGACGGAAGATAAACTGTTCGACAACCTCCAGTATTTTCTGGAACGCATTATTCCAGTATGTGAGGAAGTGGACATCAAGATGGCTATCCATCCCGATGATCCGGCTTGGCCGATCTTTGGACTGCCGCGTATTATCCGCAATCGGGATATGATCCGCCGCTTTCTGGATTTGGTGGACAGCCCGTACAACGGTTTGACGTTCTGCACAGGGTCACTCGGCACGAATCCGGATAACGATCTGCCAGCGATGATCCGCGAGTTCCATGATCGTATTCATTTTGCCCATATCCGCAATGTGAAGGTATTTGAGAACGGTGATTTCATTGAGGTGTCGCACCGTGGGCGTGACGGAAGCGTTGATGTGGCCGAGGTGGTCAAAGCCTATCATGAGAACGGATACATTGGTTATGTACGTCCGGATCACGGGCGGCATCTGTGGGGGGAAGAGAAGAACTGCCGACCGGGTTATGGCTTGTATGATAGAGCTATGGGCATCATGTATTTGCTTGGTGTCTGGGATAGCTTGGATAATGTCAAGGAGGCAAAATAAATGCTGCATCTGACCAGAAGCAGTATCCAAGGGGAAAAAGCAGCTTGGAAAGCTGCTGGAGTGGAGCTTCCGCAGTTCGACTATGAGCAGATAGCAAACAATACACAGCTTAAACCGGAATGGATTCATTTCGGTGCAGGTAATATTTTCAGAGGATTCGTGGCAAATGCTCATCAGAAGCTGCTGGATGGCAGGAAGTCGGATACAGGTATTATTGCGGTGGAAACCTTTGATTTCGAAATGATTGATAAAGTCTACAAGCCCTACGACAATCTGACCCTTTTAGTGCTGATGAATGCTCGTGGTGATTTCCAGAAAAGAGTAGTCAGTAGTATTGTGGAGGGAATCGCAGCGGACAAAAACCGCGAAGCGGAGTACCGTAGATTGATCGAGGTGTTCGAGAATCCCAGCCTGCAAATGGCTAGCTTCACCATCACGGAGAAGGGATACTCGTTGACGGATCCGCACGATAAATATCTTGGCATTGTGGAAAAGGATATTGTGAGCGGACCGGAGCATCCTGTTCATGTCATGAGCATTGTTGCTTCGCTTGCTTATCGAAGATATCTGAAAGGCCAATATCCGATGACCTTTGTCAGCATGGACAACTGCTCACACAATGGCGACAAGCTGAAGAATGGTGTTGTGTCCATCGCTAAGGAATGGGCCCAAAGAGGACTTGTTATAGAAGACTTCGTGCATTATCTGGAAGATGAACGAGTAATAACCTTTCCCTTGTCCATGATCGATAAAATCACACCACGTCCTTCGGAGAGTGTACAGGCAGCGCTTCTGGAACAGGGAATTGGTGATATGGATGTGATCATTACCTCCAAAAACACATATACCGCTCCTTTCGTAAATGCTGAGATCAGCGAATATCTTGTAGTGGAGGATAACTTTACGAACGGACGTCCACCACTAGAGGAAGCCGGAATTATTTTTACGGACCGGGAGACAGTCAACAAGGTGGAGACGATGAAAGTAACGACCTGCCTTAATCCGCTGCATACGGCGCTTGCTGTTTCCGGTTGTCTGCTTGGCTACACCTTGATCGCGGATGAGATGAAGGACGATACTTTGCGGAGGTTTGTGGAGATAATCGGTTACAAAGAAGGCCTGCCCGTCGTAGTGGACCCGGGGATTCTCAGTCCAAAGCAGTTCCTGGACGAAGTCCTTACGGAGCGTTTTGCCAATCCATTTATCCCCGATACTCCGCAGCGGATTGCTACAGACACTTCGCAGAAGGTAGGTATACGGTTTGGTGAAACTATTAAATCCTATATTCGACGGGAGGAGCTCGATCCAGCGCAGCTAACGGCGATTCCACTGGCTATCGCTGTGTGGTGTCGTTACTTACTTGGAGTGAATGATGCTGGAGAAGTCTTCACATTGAGTTCAGATCCGTTACTAGAAACACTGCAAGGTTACCTGCAGGGAGTTTCGCTTGGAGACCAAACTGCAAGTGTGCGCCCCATTCTTGAAGATGAGCGACTTTTTGGGGTTCCGTTGTACGAGATTGGTCTAGGTGATAAGATTGAGATTATGTTCCAAGAAATGATGGCAGGCCCAGGAGCGGTACGGAGAACATTAGAGCACTATTTAAAGTGAAAGCTAGGCAGTTAAGTAGATTTGAATTAATATAGAAGAAAATAAAGCGAAAAAAGTCCCGAGGCAATCAATCGGGGCTTTTTTTTGTATGATTTTAAAAAATCCAAACAAAGTGTGAAAAGAATCTTATGTAAAATGAGAAGGACGAAAGTTAAACTAAACACATGACGAATAACCGGTGTTCGTCAACTGAGCGACGAATTTTGAGGGGGTTCAACACCATGTTCAAAAGAAAAAAAAGCTGGGCACTTGTCATGGCTTCGGTCATGTTGGCTGGAGGCGTGTTAAGTGGTTGCGGAAGCAGTAACAATAACAACAACTCGTCGAATGCCAGTCCCCAGCCAAGCAGCTCGACTAGCGACAGTGGTACTGAAACGAAAGATTCCGGCAAGAAGACAACGCTTACGTTCTGGGCTGCGGCTACTACACCGGACCGTGATGTATTCTGGCAAAAAGTTACGAAGGAGTTCATGGCTGAGCATCCGAATATTAAAATCGAATACTTGGGCGTGCCTGGAGATTTGAACGGTTATATACAAAAGCTGAATGTCGCTATTGCTGCTGGACAAGGGCCGGACCTGATCAATAACTTTACGTCCGACTTTATTGCACGCGATGTGCTTGAGCCAATCGATTCTTATTTCGATAGCTGGGAAGGAAAGGACAAGATCACAACGGGTTCGGTTACCTCAATGAGAGCAGCGGATCCGGTTGACAAGAAGTTATATGGATTGCCTTATGGCGTTCTGCCTTGGATGGAATGGATTCGTTCGGATTGGCTGAAGGAATCAAATCTACCGAATCCGGACACATGGGATCAATTCTTTGACAACGCACAGAAGTTGACTGACAAGTCCAAGGATCGTTACGGATACTCTATACGGGGTGGAGCCGGAAGTGCAACCTCGCTGGAATATCTTATGTATTCATACTCGGGAATTACGAACTATTTCACGCCAGAAGGCAAAGCCACGATCAACGATCCACTGAATGTAGAGTTTCTGGAGAAATACTTGAGCGGTTATAATGTCAATACACCTGAAGATGACTTGAACAAAGGTTGGACGGAATTGGCTGCTTCGTTCCAGTCCGGCAAGGTAGGTATGATTTTCCATAACCTTGGTTCCGCAAGCGCTCACAGTAAAGCATTCAATGACGATTTAACCAAGTTTACAGCTGTTCCATTCCCTATGGGTGCCAAAGGCTATCGCGTTCACCCCGGCGTTACACCATCGGTGATGATGATGACAAAGAACTCCGAGAATAAGGAAGCAGCATGGGAATTCATGACGTATTTCGTAACGCACAATGATAGTGAGTACGGAGAGCTCTATGGCGAAATTCCGACTTATCTTGATGCTTTGGATGCTGATTGGATTGTAAACGTGCCTTACGTGAAGACGGGCGCAGACCTGATGAGCTCACCGGACACGAAGTTTACCGATAATCCCGTTTATCTGCCGGGCTATAACAAGGTTCAGACGAATATGGAGCCTATGATCCAGAAGGTAATGGCCAAAAAGATGAGTGCCAAAGAACTATTGGATGAATGGGCAAAGCAGCTTGAAAAAGAAAAAGCAAGTTTTGACTCTTCGAAATAAAACAGTTAATATCCCCGAACAATAAATAATCTCAGCAGGCGGGCTCTTGACGATACTTGGGCCGCCTGTCTTTTGAATGACAACTCCCTAATGATTAATGCCACTAATTGACAGCGTTTTCATCACCTGCAAATGAACAGGAGGTAAGTTATGAAAAGAATTAAGAGTGTCCTTATTGCATTATGCGCTTTATTGCTCATCCCGATCGTACCTGAAATCGCCTTTGCCGGAGAGACCAACACGGCTTATGCCGCTGCGAACATTAATGATTCCTTATCGGCTAATATTTACTCCCCGACGGATTTACGAATGGCACCTGCCTCTAATACGGATACAACCGTAGTGTTAGCATGGGAGAAACCGCTATTTTATTCCAACATTACTAAGTACAATATTTATGACAGTGATGGAACCCGGGTTGGTTCGACGGACAAAACTTACTATAAGTTTTTAGGATTAACTCCAGAGAGGACATATACCTACACGGTACGAGCCCAGGATACATCTGGCAACGAATCTTTAGATAGCAATACGGTCCAAATCACAACTAAAAAGACGGGCATCAGGTTTAATGTTAAGGATTATGGAGCATCCGGAGATGGCAACACATTGGATACCGTGGCAATTCAAACCGCGATTGACGCGGTTACTCCAGGAGACACTTTATACTTTCCACCCGGGAAGTATGTGACTGGCGGATTGTTCCTGCACAGCAATATGACTGTATTTGTAGATGCAGGGGCTCAAGTGATGCCTAGTTCACACAAGGCTGACTTCTTGCCGTTCGTAACGGCCAGACACAGTATTGAGGAACCCGAGGCTTATCAAAGTTTATTTAACGCCGGAGTTATGGATCATGACAAGTACGATGATTATAGTGTAACTGATATTACATTCCTTGGACCCGGAACAATTGGTGACGAGGAGAGCGGCTTGAAGCTGCGTGAGGAATACGATAACGACAAGGTTGAAGTTGGAACAACCTACGGTGGTGGACATCTGCTATCTTTTAATAACGCACACAATGTCTATATCGATGGATTGAAAATCCGCAATGGAATGATGTGGACCGTAGTACCTGTATACAGCAAAGACATCACCGCCTATAACCTCGATATTAACACCACGCAACATAATGGAGACGGCTTTAATCCGAATTCTTCCGAGAGCGTTTACATTTTGAATTCTACCTTTCAAACCGGGGACGACGGCAGTGCAATTAAATCCGGGATCAATCAAGAAGGCCGGGATATCGGCAGACCCTCCAGATTTATTTATTATCGCGGAGATACCTTTAGTGGTGGACACGGCGGGGTCGTTATCGGAAGCGAGATGTCTGGCGGAATAAGCGACATCTACGTGGAAGACTGCAATCTGATTCCCCTCGACGTCAAGTCGAACACTGTGGCACCGGGCTTTAAGATCAAAACAAGCACATCCCGGGGCGGCTACATTCGGAACATTCAAGTGAGGGATTCGCTTATCAACAAGATTGATCTGAATTCCAACTATGACAAGCTTCCTGTTCCTGATATTTACCCACCGGACATGAGTAATTTCCGGTTTACCAACCTGCGGAACAACGATATCTCTGGAACGGATAACATTATTTCGTTGACAGGGGCAGCCTCCACTTCAACAGCTGATAACGCTTTGAAGAATTTGCAGTTCATTAATTGTGCTTTTGCTAAAGCTCAATTAGCCTACACGGAGAATATCTTTTTCACCAATAGCAGCTTGCCCAAAGGAATTAGCGCTACGAACAGTGCGAATATCGTTCAGGATGGTGTGGTTGTAACTGATAAAGCCTTCCCGGTTCACGAGGATTTCACTGAATACAAAGCCGGGGATACGCCGGGCGGATATTGGAGTGCTTCGAGCTATGCCCCGGGTCTGATCACTATTGCGGCGGACGGAGATTTGAATCCGAACAGTATTTTCCTTAATGACCAGGATAGCGGTTATGTAAGTGTATCCCGTGGTTTTGGTTCGCAGACGGGAACCTTATCGGCAGAAGTGCATCTGAAGTTCCCGGCCCCTCCCAACTTAACGAACGGTGTGCCGAACGGTACTTATGCGAACAAACCTACCTCGAATAATCGGGTATTTCAGCTGCTCGGATCGAATGGTAAAGTAGCCGTCTGGTTAAACACTGAGAATTCGGGAGCATTAAGTTATGTCATCAACGGAAAAACATCTCCTATCATCATTCCTGCGATCCCGCTTGATAAGTGGTTTACAGTCAAGACTGTGGTAGATTTTCCAAACAAGCTTGTGGATGTTTATTACAACGGAACGAAGGTGTTAAGCAAACAGCCATTCTATGATTCAACCCTGGCGATGGCGGATATTAGCACCTTCAAATCCATAGGGCCTAATAATAATACGACAGTGGCATCTCAAGTTTACTTGGATAATCTGTACATTAGTGCTTCTGAGGAAGCTACCAGCGGTTATGGAATCCAGCTAACACACTCAGGTTCGACGAATTCAATCTCCGATCAAGGAGGGCGTTTAACCTTTAGTGCCACCAAAACTACGGGAGAAACTTCGCAGGTTACATGGGCTGTCTATAATAGTGATCTGACCCCTACAGATGTGGCTACTATCGACGATAATGGAGTACTGACCGCTAATAGCAATGGTAAAGTCATCGTCGCAGCGACGATGACTGACGGAACAGCGATTATCGGATTGATGCCAATCACCATAACAGGACAAGAAACAGTTGTTGGCTATAAGTCCTTACAGGTAACGACCGCATTAGGCACGAAGCCTAATCTGCCGAATCAGATGCCGATTTTGAGAGAGGATGGAGCGGTAAGTTATGCTCCGGTAATCTGGGATTTAGTTCCGGCGTCTGAATATCAGCAGATAGGAGCATTCACTTTACAGGGTACAGTAACGGGATATTCAGCAAGAGCTGAAATTCAAGTGGAAGTGGTTTCGGCTGGCATGACCGGTTATCGGCCTGTCATCGCGACAACTGCGAAGGGCATCGCACCGAGTTTGCCAGATCACGTAACGGCAATCTTCAATGATCAAATGACCAAATCTCTGCCAGTGTCCTGGGAACCCATCTCCCCAGACTTGTATGCGGATACAAATATTGACGGGTTCAAGGTTATGGGTACGGTACAAGGATCGGACCTACCGGTTACTGCTCATGTATATGTTCTGTCTGATATCGCTCCAGACGCGAAGGTTATCGTCGTTGCCGCAGATGGAAGCGGAGATTATAAAAGTATCCAAGCTGCTGTCGATGCAGTCCCGGACCAGAACCGCAATCGCATCATTATTTTTGTGAAAAACGGCTTGTATTATGAGAAAGTTCTTATTCCAGATACCAAGCCTTACATCTCTTTAATGGGTGAGAGCAAGGATGGAACGATTCTCACCTACGATGATAATCCGAAAAAAACGGCCCCGGATGATACCTCGTTAGGTTTGGGCACTTATACGGATTATACGCTCATGATTAAAGGCCATGATTTCTATGCCAAGGATCTAACGGTCATTAATTCCTCGGGCTCCGGAGCAGGTCAATCCGTTGCCGTCGACGTATATGCGGATAAAGCTTTTTTCGAAAATTGCAACATCATCGGTTATCAGGATACACTGTTAACCCGCAATCTGACCGATAACGCGGATCCTAACAACTATGCCAATAATGCAACCATTCAATCCTATCGTTCCTACTTCAAGGATTGTTTCATCTCGGGTTCGGTAGACTTTATCTTTGGTCCGGGTATTGCTGTTTTTGATAACAGCGAGATTCATTCCAGATTGGCTGGGCATGTGACGGCAGCTTCCACTCCTGAGGGACAGGAGTATGGCTATGTATTCCTGAACAGCAAAGTGACCGGCGAAGCGTTGCTTTCGTCTATATCCGCTGTTGATTTGGGAAGACCATGGCGTTCATATGCGAAGACTGTATATCTGAACAGCTATATGGGAGATCACATTGCTCCAAGTGGCTGGAACAACTTCGGCAATTCAAAAAACGAAGCAACCGCATATTACGGTGAATATCAAAGCTTTGGTCCGGGAGCAAATCCGCAGGCTAGAATGAACTGGACCCATCAATTAACGGACATGGAAGCCGAAGCGTATACATTGCACAGTATTTTCAGCGCAACGAGTGCGATCAACGGGAAAGAGGATTGGGATCCTACCCAGCTCGCTTCCGACAATCCAATCGAATCGCTTCTGCCAGTTCATGTTGAGACACCAGTAGGTGTGGCTCCTATTTTGCCAACAGTTGTAGGCGCTGTTTATGCAGATGAAACAGTGAAGCAAGTGCCTGTCGTTTGGGAAGCTATCAACCCTGAGTTATATGCGGTAGAAGGGCGATTTACAGTTACGGGCGCTGTCTATGGCACGGAGTTAAAGGCCGAAGCCAAAGTTACTGTTCGATCGGGAAGTTTTTTAATCGGACCGGGCTCTGTGGAGAAGGGGCAGTCCTTTGAAGTCGTATATGGCATGTCTCGTGTTACAAGTGATGTATATGGCTTGGATTTGACGCTGAACTACGATCCTGAGCAAATTCAGTTCTTGGCAGCGGAATCCTTGCTGGATGGAATTCGTGTCATCGATTCCTTTGATAATGAGGGACAAACAAGGATTCTCATGGCAAGCACAACCCCAGGGGTTGGCATGAGCGGCGATTTGCCGAGAATTCTTCAACTTCACTTCACTGCAAAAGATGTAACGGAAGCGACGTTTGCTTCATTAGAAGCGACCCGCATTATTATGAGCGATGGCGAAGGTAATGAATCTTCTGTGGAAGGCACTGCTTATCAGGTTAACATTACTGTGACTGATACAGGTTCGGGAGATGTCATTAGAACAGCACTCCAGTCTATCCTTCACGAAGCCGCCAGCACTTTGGCGTCGGCATCGATGGGTACACTTTGGGGGCAATATTCGCAGTCAGCTATTGCTATCTTTAAGGATGCCATTGCGAACGCAACCGTTGTTTTAAACGACAGCGATGCTACACAAGAGGAAGTGAATCTAGCGGCTCAAGATTTGTCTACTGCACTTCAAAAGCTCGCTACAGCGATGAATCTCGAGGCCGGCATGGATGATCTTCTTCTTCTGAGCTCCAAATATGGCATCACTTCAAGTGATAACGGTTGGAGTGAGGTAAGTAGGTATGATCTGAATAAAGACCAGCAGATCGACATCGTCGATCTGGCTGGAATGGCCCGTAAAATCACTTCAAATTAAGTTTGCTAAATCTGGAGGGCGCTGACTCAACGGCAGCGGCGCTCTCTCCTATCTTGCTATTGAAAGGGTGGATGAATCGAAATGGCTAAACTCAGAATCGCGATGCTTATGCTCCTTGTCTTTTTTCTAGCGAGACCTGTGGTAACGCAGGCTAGTAGTGAACCCAACTTCCAAACTGTGTTATCAAAAGAAAGTCCTACCCTCAACAGTACCTTTACTGTTGAGATTGCAGCGAACCTAATGACGGATTTGTACGCGTACGAGTTGAATCTGACCTATGATCGCTCAAAGCTGGAGTTCGTGAGTTACACAGCAGGCGAGGGCGGCTTCAACATTGACGCCCTATTGACGAATAACGGCGTGCGGCTAGCGCATACAGAGCTTGAGAAGAAATCTGGCAAGAACGGAGATCTGAAACTGGCCACAGTTACTTTCAAAGCGCTTGAGAGTGGCGATGTCAAAATCGTTCTATCCCGTGTGAAGTTAGTAGATTCGCAGCTGGCTGCGGTTAACTATACCCCTGATGCATCGGCGATCGCGCATATTGTTAGTATCGATGACAACAACGGAAACAACGGCAATAACGGTAACAATGGAAACAACAGCAACAATAGTAATAACGGAGCGGGAGGAAACGGCAGTTCGATCCAGCCTACAACTCCGAGTAATGTCAACGGTTCTACGATCAAACCGGTGATTCGTTATGACGCAGCTGCACAATCGGTTCAATCAACCGTGGATCTAGAATCACTGCAGAAAGCTCTTAACCAAACTACCGCCAACGACAAAGGAGTAAAAAAAGTAATCATTGAAGTCGAGTCGAAGCCCGGGGCAAAAGAGTACGTTCAGACGATTCCAACTTCGGCTATATCCAATGATGTCAAAAAGGCGGGAATTGAAATTGTAACACCACTGGCTAACCTCACTCTCCCTGATAATATGCTGCAAGCTGGGGTTACCTCCAATGAACAAATAAGTCTTCATATCACAAGTGTTGATCCTAAATCCTTGCAGCCGTCCGTGCAAAACCAAATCGGCAACCATCCCGTCATTCAATTAACTTTAACGTCGGGTGGCAAGATCATAACCTGGGATAATCGCCAAGCTCCGGTCACAGTCAGCATCCCCTACGTTCCTACTGCACAAGAGCTGCTTAATCCAGAGCATATCGTTGTGTGGTATGTAGACAGTCAAGGGAAACTTACTTCGGTTCCTAGTGGTAGATATGATGCGAAGTCCGGTCGCGTCAGCTTTAAGACTACACATTTCAGCATGTATGCAATTGGTTATACGAATAAATCCTTTAAGGATCTTGAGTCTGTGGCTTGGGCTAAAAATCCGATCGAGGTTATGGCTTCCAAGGGAATTATTAGTGGTGTGTCCGATACAGAATTCCGCCCATCTCAAGCTGTTACTAGAGCCGACTTTTTGGTATTGCTCGTTAGGACGCTAGAACTGAGCGGAAAAGCTGGAGATACCTTCGCGGACGTCCCATCCCAAGCTTATTATTACGAGGCCGTTGGCATTGCTCGGGCACTTGGCATTGCGGAAGGCTCAGGAGACAACTTGTTCAAACCGCTTGAGCCAATCACCCGTGAGGACATGATGGTCCTAACCGCCAGAGCCTTGAAGGCGTCAGGTCAACAGGTTACAGGTGGAGATACATCCGTGCTTCAACCGTTCAGCGATGTTGCGAAGATTTCTGCCTATGCGTCTGAATCTGTCGCAAGTCTAGTGAAAGCGGGTTTGATTCACGGGAATGGCCGCCAAATCGAGCCTAAGTCTACGACGACACGAGCGGAAGCAGCTGTGTTAATGTACAACATATATAACCTCTGATAGTATTCGTGCACTTCTATTCTAAGGAGGAAGAAGATATGAACAGGACCGCACCCTGGGGGCAAGAAGACACCATAAGCCGAAAAGTAACGGCTATAGCCATAATCGTGGCGATGATAATGAGTCTTTTATATGGTTATTCTCCGCGAACCGCTGCGGCCGCTGCTGCCAGCTGGCAGGCGAATACCACTTATACGATCAACGATTGGGTCATCTATAATGATCTGGAATATCAGTGTATACAAGCACACACCTCGGAGGAAGGGCTGAAACCTTCAATTGCGGTGGCGTATTGGGCGAAGAATGGCAAGCCGATTCCGGGCAAGCTTGAAGCCGAGAACTGGGATAGCATGCAAGGGGTTCAGAACGAGGCAACCACGGATACTGGAGCCGGTTTAGATGTGGGCAATATTGAAGCCGGAGATTGGCTGGAATACAAGGTAAATGTGGCTTCCGCAGGAATCTACACCGTAGATTTTCGTCTTGCTACGAAGTATTCAGATAAGGAGCTTCAATTGCAAGATAGCAGAGGAACTGTTCTGGCAGCGGTTTATGTGCCAAATACGACCGGTTGGCAAAAATGGACGACTGTAAGCGTGTCGGCAAATCTGAGTGCGGGTCCGCAAACCCTGCGCATCACGACGAATACCGGCAACTTCAATATTAACTGGATGATGTTCACTGATGTATTATCAGCCTCGACCCCGACAGGAGTAACCGGCAAGGCTGGTGATACACAAGCGATGCTTAATTGGCCGGCGGTTACCGGAGCGATTTCGTATAATGTGAAGCGTAGTGAAACAACTGGCGGGCCCTACGAGCTGATTAAGAACATGGATTCCAACCGGTATGTAGATAGCAAATTGATGAACGATAAAACCTATTATTATGTCGTCAGTGCAGTAACCGATTCCGGCGAAAGCCCAAATTCCATGGAAGTAGGCATCACGCCAATTCTGCTACCCGACATACCAGCTGCTCCGACAGGGTTGACGGGAATAGCAAGGGACAGCCAAGTGACCCTGAAATGGGAGTCTGTCGAAGGTGCGGAGCAATACCATTTGCTCAGAAGGGATGACGGAGGGGCTAAGTATTCGGTCATCGCGTCGGATTTGACGGCAACCCAATATAACGACGCCGGATTGACTGACGGAATGGTATATGAATACACCGTTCAAGCTCAAAATGCGGGTGGCTTAAGCGAAAATTCGGTCTCCGCTAAGATTTCTCCAGTTACCCCTTTAGCGAAACCAGCTGGATTGATTGCTGTTCCTGGTGATGCCCGCGTGGATATAACATGGAACCCTGTGCCGGGAGCCTCCTCGTACTCAGTGAAGCGAAGTGTAATATCGGGGAGAACGTATTCGGTCGTGGCTAGCAACCTGACCGCTCCGGAATTTACTGATAGCACCGTACACAACGGAACGAATTATTATTATGTTGTATCTGCCTTAAGTGCTCAGACGGAAAGTATGAATTCCGATCAAGCACGCGTATCTCCGGTTCATTTCCAGCAGGGGGTACCTTCTTCGCCGAATGAAGTAACAGCACAAGCGGGAGTTAGCAAGGTTAACTTGCAGTGGACCGAGGTTGCTGAGGCTGATTCATACCTCGTTAAACGGGCGGCTTCGTTGGCGGGACCCTTTACAACGATCGCTAGCGTAACCCAAACAAACTATCTGGACAACAGCATAACAAACGGTCTGACCTATTATTATGTTGTATCTGCTGTTAATGCGAGGGGCTCGGGAGCAGATAGCCTGATCCAAATCGCCACTCCAGCTAAAGTAATTGTAGTTGCGAAGGATGGAACGGGAGATTATACGACCGTTACGGATGCTCTGAATTCGATTCCAACTGGGAATTCGACCCGGCGGGTGATCTATATCCAAGACGGTATCTATCATGAAAAGGTAGCCGTGCCGAATTCTAAGCCATTAGTTAGTTTAGTTGGTGAAAGCAGAGACGGAACGATTTTGACCTATGACGATTATGCTAATTCCGGAATAGGTACTGGAAACAGCCACACGTTGTTAGTTTCTGCCAGCGACTTTACGGCAGAAAATATGACGATTCGCAATACTTCGTTTGAGAGAGGAAATGTAGGTCCCGCAGTCGCACTTAACGTAACGGGCGACAGAGCAATTTTTACGAACGTTTATCTGGCAGGGTTCCAAGATACCTTGTACGCAAACGGCGGGCGACAGTACTTTAACCGATGCATAATTGAAGGGGACGTCGACTGGATCTTTGGGAATGCTGCGGCTTATTTCTACGATTCGGAGATTAAGTTCGTTGGTGGCTTTGGCGGTCATATGACGGCAGCCTCTACGGATGAGAAAGCTGAGTTTGGCTATGTTTTCATGAACTCGCGATTGACCCGCGGTACTTCTTCTTTGAAGGAATCGGTGACTCATGATCCTTGGAGACCGGAATGGGATATCGACACTAAGCTGGCTGCTACTAACGGTTCGCTAGATCTGGGTAGACCTTGGAGAGCTAACGCCAACGTGAAGTACATTAATACCTGGATGGATGCGCATATCAAAGCAGTAGGTTGGGATAATTGGGGAAATCCTTCTAACGAATCGACGGCGCGGTATGGTGAATACAACTCTTCGGGACCAGGTGCCAATGCGAAGGGCCGCTATCGCTGGTCGAGCCAATTGACATCTGACGAAGCCAATCAATACACCGTTCAGAATGTGCTGAAAGGAGCGGATGGGTGGGATCCTACGCTGTTCGGCACGCTTCCTGGGCATGAACAGAATGAACAGCAACCTGCTTCTCCAACCGGACTGAGTGTGACTTTCCCGAGCGGTGTTGATGCGACATTAGGCGATTCTCCCGTAGCTCTGTCGTGGAACACGGTTGAAGGAGCAAGTTCTTATCGTGTCTATCGCGGAAGCGAAGCGGGTGGTCCTTACTTGCCGATTGCATCCGATCTGATTCCGTCATCCACTTCCCCGCTGGCAACGATCCAAGGTGAGGATTGGACAGCGATGTACGGTGTCAAAACTCAGAATACGAGTGATGAAGGCGGAGGTCTAAATGTCAGTTATATCGATCCGGGAGATTGGATGGATTACGCGATACAGGTTCCTGCGGGTGGATTCTACACCTTGGATCTGCGCGTCTCTGCTCCGGACAGCGGTAAACAGCTTCAATTAAAGAGTGGGAATGGCAGCGTGCTGAGCACCGTAGATATTCCGCAAACCGGTGATTGGCAGAGCTGGACAACGGTCAGTGTGAATGTCAATCTTCCCGCTGGGAATCAAACTTTACGCCTTTATTCCGTAACGGGGAGCTACAACTTGAACTGGCTCCGCTTGACGGAGGGAGTGAAAGATAAGGTTCAATATTCGGATATGGTTGTGAACACAGGAGCTCCTTTTTATTATGTAGTAACTGCTGTGAATGCGAATGGAGAGAGCGTCTATTCAACTGAAGTATCTTTGTCTTCAGCTCCGGTGAAATTTGATCGTAATCATGAGAATCAAGCGGATCTGACTGTATCTGTTAAACGCTCGGGAGACACAATGACGGGAATTATGCTCGGAACCCATGCACTGAATAAGGGGACCGATTACACTGCCAATGGAAGTATTTATACTCTTCGTGATGTCTTCTTGTCTCAGTTGCCGATTGGAAAAAATACACTAACTTTCACTTTCGCTTCCGGTACTAAAATTCTGTTAGCCATAGAAGTTGTGAATTCCACCATGCTGCCGGGACAGACCCTATCGAACATACCGACACTGGAGCTTTATAGCCTTGAGGGGGTAGCTCCATTTTTGCCAAGCATCGTTCCCGTTCAATTTACGGATGGATCGGAGAAAGCATTGGCTGTCGTGTGGAGTTCAATCGATCCAGCTAAGTATGCATCTGTGGGGAACTTTACTGTGCAGGGAACTGTAACGGGCACCGATGTAAAGGCGACTGCGAAGGTTAGCGTCAAATCCGCGGATTCCGTGGGGGTTGTAACGGGCGGGGATGACTTGCAAACGTATCAAAAAGATCTGCCATTCGATATGCCAGCGATTACGCTTCCAACATTTCCAAACGTAGATTTTAATATTGAAGATTATGGCGCTGTTGGAGATGGTATAACCAAAAATACGGCGGCATTCGCAAAGGCAATTGAGGCGGCTACACTGGCAGGTGGAGGGCGTGTCGTCGTACCTGCTGGTGTATGGCTGACAGGAAGTATCCAAATGGCAAGTAATATTGATCTGCATGTAGAGGCTGGTGCACTCATTCAATTTAGTCCCGACTATGATGACTACAATTTGGTGAATGCAAAATATCAACCGATGCTGGCGGCATCGGGGCTCAGCAACATCGCGATCACAGGAAAAGGTGTTATCGATGGCAATGGGCAATATTGGCGTTATGTGAAGAAGGGCAAGGTCACAACCACGCAGTGGAATTATCTGTTGTCCTTGGGCGGAGTGTTGACCGATAACGGCAGTGTTTGGTATCCGTCTCAACAAGCTGTTGGGGTATATCGTCCTATCATGGTCGACATCTATAATAGCAGCAATGTGTTAGTTGATGGACCTACCTTTATGAATTCACCGCAATTTGCGACTAGCTTTACGAAGATTCGGAATCTGGTGATCCGTAATTCAACGGTCAATAACGACGCTTGGTACCAGAACGGAGACGGTCTTGATGTCACTTCTTCGCAGAATGTTGTTTTATATCACAACACGGTGAATGCCGGAGATGATGGAATCGGGATGAAGGCCAGCTATGACCCGAGTCCGACAAACGCTTTGTCCGAAGTCGTAATTGCCGACAACATTGTTTTTCGTGGCCATGGCGGATTGTCTATCGGAAGTAACACATCCGGAGGCATTCATAACCTTGCGGTTCGCAACAATCAATATATCGGAACGGATAATGGGATCAATATTAAAAGTTTTGTTGGTGGTGGTGGTCCTATCGAGAATATCTATATCGATGGTCTCCATATGCAGAATATTGGTTATACGGCATTATCCATTAATGATTTCTATACGGGGCACAGCGAAGCAGTGGATAATGCGCAGCTGGGAGTCGATAACCGGGTTCCAGAGGTTAAAAATATCCACATTCGTAACGTTACGGTGGACGGAGCTTCGGAAGCAGTGTCCATCGATGCACTGGCCAATGTGCCTTTGCGTAATGTGGAGTTGACCAATGTAAAAATGTCGACTCAAACTGGATTCGTGTCCAGTAATACGACTGATATTCATTTCAATCATGTTCAGATCGTTCCGGCGAACGGAACCCTCTATACCATGAACAATGCAGCCGATATTTTATTGAATGACGTTCTTTGTCCGCCTGGCACAAGCACCTTTATCCATTTGAAGGGATTCGCGAGTAATATCCTATTGCAGGATACGGATTTTTCGCAGGCGGGGATACCGTTTCACTTGGATTCAGGCATAAGTCCTTCAGTTATTACGGTCTCTAATCCGGGTTCCATTCAGATTCCTAAAGCACCCGCAAACGTAAGTGCAACTACGGGCAGGGCCGAAATCTTGCTACGCTGGGATGAGGTTGCCGGAGCTGATTATTATGCAGTGAAGCGAAGCGTAAATAGCTCAGAGGGGTATGTAACCATTGCCTCCAATGTCACGGACAGCACTTATTTGGACAATGCCGATCTTACTGCTGGTAATTATTATTATGTGATTACGGCAGTTAATGTTGGAGGTGAGAGCGATAACTCTAACGAGGTCAGCGCGATTGTAAATGCTCCGTCCTTAAGTCTTCCCTATGCTACGGTTATGGGAGAAGGAACAACGTTTGCCGGCCAACAATTTGGTTTGGTTTATGGCTTAAATAATGATTACGTTACAGAAAGTGTCAGCACTGTTGTTTATGGTCAAGAGTTGATGTTTGAATATGACCCGGACCTAATTCTTTACGATTCGGTAGAATGCTTAGCGGATGAATGGGGAGTGGAATCCGTCGATAAGGATGAGGTGAATGGAAAAATCACAATCAAGCTCGCAAGCACTGGAGCTGGTATCCTTCCAAGCGGAGACATGCTCAAAATGCTCTGGCATTCATCAAACCTGAACTATGCCGGCGATAAGACGGCCTATCTTCATTTGCACCCCGTTTTGATTGCCGATGGTAGCCAAACGGTATCAAAGCTATCTAATACGATCTATGGCATGAAGATCATGATAGACAAAACGGTCCTGGCCAGCAGGGTTGATGTAGCGAAGAGCCTTACGGCAGATCAATACAATCCATCCACTTGGTTAATCTTGCAAACCTATCTAACCTCTGCGAAAGTGATTCTTGCTGGATCGCAAGCTACACAGAATCAGGTGAATGCAGCTGCCTCGAACTTGCAGTTGGCTATGGATGGGTTAGACGGCGCCTCGGACAAATCGGCTCTGGCATTAAAGATTGCTATAGCACAAGCAACATCCGATTACGCCACTATTGGCAGTAAATGGGGGCAATATACGAAGACGGTAGTGAATGAGCTTAATAATGCAATCGGTAAAGCTATGCAGGTCGTGAATAATCCGAACGCAACTAAGGTTTCTGTGGAGCAGGCAATCATTGATCTGGATGCGGCGCTGGCAACTTTCTTGAGCTCGGCCAATCCAGCAAGTATCGGTGATTTGGCTATTCTGTCCGCTCATTACGGTATAAGCTCCGCACATACGGATTGGATCCGATATCAGATTTATGATCTGAATAAAGATGGTCTTTTGGATATTGTGGATCTTGCGGCGTTAGCCCAGCTTATTCTACATCCATAAAGTAGCCAAAGACGAGTCCCAATCAGGGGCTCGTCTTTTTTTTGAGAAATTGAATAAAAACAAACAAGGTTTGATAAAAAACAAACCCATCTCTTCGAGCTAGGAGTTATTATAAGAGGAGAATCCGAAACGACTTCATTTGGGGGAAATACATGTTCTCGTATCTTTCTAGAAGCCCAATCAAAATTAAGCTGCTTATCTATTTTTTGCCTATTCTTGTGTCATCCGTTGCGCTTACCGGTTTTTTTTCCTATTTCACTGCCGTTAAGCAGCTCGAACAAAACGCTTATTATTTGCTAAGCGATACGACCGAGCAAACGGGCTTTTTTCTTAACGATAAGCTTTATACGATCTTCGAACAGCTAGTGTCAATCGAGAACAATTCGGCTTTTCAATATATTTTATTAGATAATGGACAAGACGAAGGAGAACATCGCTACGATGATATCATCGATCTTCATAAACAGTTCGAGGAAGCCTACCGGAATCATTTGCAAGTCATCGATTCAATTTTTGTCACGTTTAATAATGGCCGGACCTTCAACATACAGAAGGACTTTATTCCCCGGCATGTCGGTGTGAATCTTAATGAATGGCTGGCCCGATACAACCAAAAGGATGCAGAAAGCAGTTATTACTGGTTGAATACGCATGAGGATCAAGTGTTTACAACTGTCACGAAACGTAATGTTGTAAGCGTATTTAAAATTATCGGAAATCTTGATTCCGAGGTCAGTGGCATGGCTCTCATTAATATGAAGGAATCCTATCTGCTCGACATTTTACAGAATGTCAATATTAGTCCCAACGGCTCGCTGGCTCTGATCAGTCCAGATGGGGTGATGTATTCCAAGCCGTTATCCAAAGAGTACGCTATCGGCGATGAGATCGTGAACGATATCCGTAATAACGCTAATCACCAGGGAGATTTAAGGGCGGCCAGCAAGTCGGACCAACGTATGATGATTCACTTTACAACGTTATCGCTGAACGGGTGGAAGCTCGCCGCCATCGTTCCTGAAAGCGATATCTTAGCCAAGGCAAGCCAGATTAAATCGATAACGCTTACAATCGTAGCTGTTATTCTCGTAGTTTTTATTATCATGGCAACCTATTTTGCCAGCAGCCTGACGAATCCCATCCGTTATTTGTCCAAACAAGTGAAGAGTTTTAGACAAGGGAACCTAAATGTTAACTTTCAGCTGAAAGAGCAAAATGAAATTGGTGTATTAGCCAGTGGGTTGGAGAATTTGGTCGATTCGGTTCGCCAATTGCTGGAGCAAGTTAAGGATGAACAGGAACAGAAGCGGCAAATGGAGTTATTAGCATTGCAGTCGCAAATTCAACCACATTTTCTATACAACACTCTCGGATCTATCAAACATATGATTGATTTGGGTGAGAAGGAAAAGGCATCGACAATGGTTAGTGCGCTGGCCCACTTTTTTCGGATCGGCATTAGCAGAGGGCGGGAGGTCATAACGCTTAGAGAAGAGATCGAGCATGTTCAAAGCTACTTGCAAATTCAAAATATCCGTTACCAGAAAGATTTTGAATTTGAGATTCAAGTTGAAGAGAGCATTATGCATCTTCCTATCATGAAACTGACCTTGCAGCCAATTGTCGAGAACGCCATCTATCATGGCATCAAAAACAAGAAGGGAAAAGGGATCATCAGAATAACAGGAAGGCCAAGCGGGGATGCAGCGATAATTGAAGTCTTCGACGATGGTGCAGGGATGGATGTAGAGAAGGTACAGGAGATGAATACTTCTATTCAAGCGCAGAATGTTCAAGAGGCTCCAGTGACATTCGGGCTGCGTAATGTTCACCGACGGCTGGCGCTGCAATTCGGCTACGGGTTCGGGATTCGGCTGGATAGTGAAGAAGGGGTTTATACCATAGTGACTGTAAGGATTCCATATACGAAAAATGAGGTGACGAATCGTGCATAAGCTGGTCATTGCAGACGATGATGAATGGATTAGGGAAGGGCTTCGCAGGAATATTCATTGGGATCAGGGAAACATTCAGGTGGCAGGAGTTGCAGTGGACGGGAAGGAAGCTTGGGAACTTATCCAAAGGGAGAAGCCGGATCTACTGCTCTCGGATATTCGCATGCCTTTTATGGATGGACTGAAGCTTGCCGCCCAAGTGAAGGAGAATGGCTTGGATTTGAAGATTGTCTTCTTAACGGGGTATGATGATTTTTCTTATGCTAAGGAGGCGCTACAGCTTCAAGCGTTTGATTACATATTAAAGTATGAAGATAACGATAAAATCCTGCGGACAATCATGAATGCGTCTGAGGCACTGGAGGAAGAGCGGAGAAAACGTGAGAAGGATATAAAAAGCCATGGTCTTATCGTGAACCAATTTTTTAGCGAGTTGATCTCTGGGTCGGGGAATGAGGAAGCGATTGATAGGGAGGCGAAGCTGCTCGATTTAACGTTTTGCGGCTCGGTGTTCGTGATGGCTGTTCTGAGCTTGGATGGTGTCGGAAGGTTTCTTAAACCCAATAAACCCGTCGATCTGGAGCTATTATTGTTCACTCTCAAAAACCTTTGCAATGAGGTGCTAGAATCTGCAATTTGCGACGGGGTTCAGGTGTATGCGATTCAATATAACCACCGGATCAATCTGTTGTTCAACTACCGAAACGAGGGTGCGGAGAAGCTGAAGCAGGATACCGAGCTTATTGCCCGCCGCTTAACAGTGATGATTGAGCAATATCTCAAAGTTCACGCCAAGATCGGTATAGGCAGTATTGGTGAAGGGTTTAAACATATTGGCGTCTCCTATGAGGAAGCATTGATTGCGACACAGATGAAGGATGTCCGGATGGATCAATCGATTATTTTCTATGATCAGGTCAAATATTCAAGCAATTCGCATCAAGCTATTCTTCGCACAATTATGGATTATATCGCAAATCATTATCAGAATGAGAATCTGGACTTAAAAGAAGTAGCGGAGACGGTCCACATTACACCATCGTACGTCAGTACTTTGTTTAAAAAGTATACGGATGTTAATTTTTGTGAGTATATTGTCCAAGTGCGAATAGATAAAGCTACTGAACTGCTTGTGCATACCGATTTAAAGGTATATGAGGTTGCTGAGAAAATTGGGTATGTGAATACCCAGTATTTTAGTGTTTTGTTCAAGCGGCATACAGGGTTTACCCCGATGGAGTATAGACAGCAGCATAGCTCGTAATAGTTGGAAAGCGTTCACAAACAACCTTATTCCAGTCAGTGATTGGAATAAGGTTGTTTTTTTGCTGCTATTTTTTATTTTCAAAAAAACAAACAAACTTTGCAAGATATATTATTTAGCTAGCTTCATGCATAGCCTATTATTCTTATTGAGGTGATTATTTCATGAAGGTGAAACAACAATTAGCAACAGGACAAGTGACGGGAACGTCCAAGAGAAAAAACAAGATGATCGGCAGCGACAGGATATTTCCTTACGTTCTGATTATCCCGACTGTCGTTCTCATGGCGGTCATTATGTTCTACCCTATTTTACAAGTCTTCCAACTAAGCTTTCAGAACTATGACTTGACTCGGCCGATGGATGACGGTTTTGCCGGGTGGAGTAACTTTAAGCAGATTTTATTCCATGACGATCTGTTCCCAAGCTCGCTATGGATAACCATCAAGTGGGTGGTTATTGAAGTCGTTCTTCAGCTCGTGTTCGGCTTAGGTGTGGCCCTGCTGCTTAATCAGGCCTTCCGGTTTAGAGGCGTTATACGTTCGCTCGTGCTGATTCCTTGGGCGGTATCAGGCGTTCTTACGACAATGCTGTGGTCGCTCATGTACAACCAGCATATCGGAGTCATTAACGATCTTTTGAAGAGGTTAGGGATTATTCACGAGAATATCGCTTGGCTGTCGAACACCCATACCGTATTCGGTTCGGTTGTACTGGCCGAGTTGTGGAGAGGGATCCCGTTCTTTGCAGTCGCACTGCTTGCTTCCTTGCAGTCTATTCCGAAAGAAGTCTACGAGTCCTGCGAAGTCGACGGTTGCGGAAAGGCAAGAAAGTTATTTTCCATTACCCTGCCTTATCTTAAGGAAAGTATTATTTTCACTACGATGCTAAGAGCCATCTGGGAGTTCAATTCTATCGATATGATCTTCACGATGACAAACGGCGGTCCAATGAATATGACAACCACTCTCCCGATTTATATGTTCCAGACGGCAATTTTGAACGGGAATTATGGCTATAGTTCGGCTATGGGGGTCCTTTCCTTCGCTGTTCTAATGATTTTCGTGGTCGTCTATATGAAATTAAGCAGAGGTGGCCAAAATGAGTAAGCTTAAACGTTTTTTAACCACTTTGTGTTTGTTCTATATTCCTATGACTGTTACGTTGTTGTTTGTCCTGCTGCCTTTTCTTTGGGACATCTCAACTTCCCTTAAACATGAGAATGATATTATCAGCTCCACGATTCGTTACCTTCCGCATCCAATTACGTTTGATAATTTCATAAAGGTGTGGAGTGTCAACAATTTTTCGAGATTTTTTGTAAACAGTCTTTTCATCTGTACGGTGTCGGTGATTTTTATTACATTGCTGTCGATTTTCAACGGCTATGCTTTGAGCAGATTTAAATTTGTTGGAAAAAATGCTTTTATGCTTATGATGCTGGGCACTCAGATGCTTCCGGTTATCTTATTCGTCATCCCGTTGTTCCTGATTTTTAAGAGCATGGGGATTATGAATACGCCTTTTGCGATCATATTGTTCTATATCGTTTCACAGGTTGCGTTCAACTCGCTGTTGATGCAAGGATTTGTATCTGGTATTCCGAAGGAAATTGACGAAGCGGCTATGGTCGACGGAGCAGGAAGATTCCGGGTCTTGTTCACGATCATTACGCCAGTGATTCTACCGGGGATCGTAGCGACTGCTCTGTTCGCCTTTATCGGCTGCTGGAATGAGTTCTTGGTTGCTTTCTCATTCCTGACAGATGCGTCCAAATTTACGATCCCAATCGGACTGAAGTATTTAATCGGCCAGTACAGTGTAGAGTATGGATCGCTCGCAGCAGGCAGCATTATTGGATTGATACCGCCTATTGTGCTCTTTATGTTTATTCAGCGTTATCTGATTCAAGGTCTGACAGGCGGTTCGGTCAAAGGATAAAAAGGAAAAGGACGTGGGGAGGATTACTACATGAATCTTGGAGAATACGCAGAGCCTTGGGTTTCAGATCAGGGAGACGGAACTTATATCAATCCAATCCTGCATGCGGACTATTCGGACCCGGACGTAATTCGCGTCGGTGATGACTTTTATATGACCGCTTCTAGCTTCGGGCACATTCCCGGATTGCCGATCCTGCATTCGAAGGACTTAGTCAATTGGGCAATCATCAATCATGCTGTGCTGGAGATGAACTTGGAGGGGTATGACCGTCCGCAGCATGGCAATGGCATTTGGGCACCTAGCCTAAGATTCCATGGCGGGAAGTTCTGGATCTTCTATGGCGATCCAGATGTCGGCATCATGATGACTTCGGCGGTGGACCCTGCCGGAGAATGGACGCCATTGCATCTGGTTCAGGCAGGCAAAGGCTTAATTGATGCTTGTCCCTTCTGGGATGAGGACGGACAGGCGTATTTGATTCATGCCTATGCGAAGAGCCGCAGCGGCATTAAGCACAAGCTGCGGCTGTGCCGAATGTCCGCTGACGGTAAAGGGCTGCTGGACAAAGGCCGGATTATTTATGATGGAACCGAAAATCATCCGACTCTGGAAGGACCAAAGTTATACCAGCGCAACGGATATTATTATATCCTTGCTCCGGCAGGGGGCGTGGCAACCGGATGGCAGACAGTGTTCCGTTCCCGAAACATCTGGGGCCCTTACGAGGACCGAATCGTTCTGCAACAAGGGCAGACCTCAGTAAACGGCCCGCATCAAGGCGGACTAGTGGAGCTGGATTCGGGCGAATCGTGGTTTATCCATTTCCAGGATAAAGGACCTTATGGCCGGGTCGTTCATTTGCAGCCGGTCAGTTGGGTAGATGACTGGCCTTTGATGGGAGAGCTTCAAGCAAGCGATGGAGCTGGAGTGCCAGTGATACGTTACCGAAAGCCTGAGGTCGGGAAGGCATACGCAGTGTCAGTGCCTGCAACTTCTGACGATTTCGAGTCTTCAACGCTTGGATTGCAGTGGCAGTGGCAGTCTAACCCCAAATCGTCTTGGTATAGTCTCGAGGCAAGAGAGAGCTATCTTCGGTTAAATGCTGAACATAAACCCGTAGACAACAAAGGGCTATACCATAGTCCGCAGCTCTTGCTGCAGAAATTCCCAGCACTTTCGTTTACAGCAGCCTGCAAGGTTGACCCTTCGGGCTTGGGAATAGGGGAGTCCGGAGGTTTGATGATTTTTGGTTATCGTTATTGTTGCTTGGTGGTACGAAGATTAGAGGATCAAGAACTGAAGGGGACGCTAGCCCTATCGCTTATGCAAGGAGATGATACGGGAGAGACAGAAATGTGGTCATATCCTTTGATAGACACGGATAATCTCTTCTTGCGGGTCGAGGTATTAGAGGATGCGACTTGCCATTTCGGCTACAGCTTGGAGGGTACAGACTTCACTTCCGTACCTGTAGAGTCATTTCAAGCTATAGAAGGACATTGGGTGGGAGCTAAGACAGGTCTATTTGCCGTAGGTTCCGGCAATGGAGGATATCTTGATATCGATTGGTTCCGAATCACCAAGTAAGTGAATAACCAAGTAACCGAATAACCCCAAAACAAAGGAGAAGCTTATGCTGAATGTTTCGAAGCGGAATGAGCCTCTGGTAAAACATATTTACACTGCTGATCCGTCGGCTCATGTTTTTGAGGATAAACTATATATTTATGTGTCTCACGATCTTGAAATCAGCGTTCCCAACAACTTAGATGGAGATCATTATGCTATGGAGGATTACCATGTTCTAACTATGGATGATAGGTCAGCAGAATTCGTAGACGATGGTGAAATACTCCATATGAAGGATGTCCCGTGGGTATCCAAGCAAATGTGGGCTCCAGACGCTGGCTTCCGAAACGGCAAATATTATCTTTATTTTCCGGCGCGGGATCTCAGCGGGGTGTTTCGGATTGGTGTGGCGACAGCGGATTCACCGGCGGGACCTTTTACGCCGGAGGCGGATTACATGGAGGAAAGCTTCAGCATTGATCCGGCCGTATTCAACGACGATGACGACGAGGTTTATCTGATCTTAGGAGGGCTTCGCGGGGGGCAGCTGGAGAAGTGGAGTACGGATACCTACATGCCTGATGGCACAGGGCCGGCTCCACACGAACCTGCATTGGGACCTCGCGTGGCAAAGCTAAGCAAGGATATGTTGTCCTTTCAGGACAAATTAATGGAAATCTCCATCATTGATACTGAAGGACGTCCTATTCTGGCAGGCGATGAAGAACGAAGATTTTTTGAAGGTCCTTGGATGCATAAATACGAGGGGAAATACTACCTCAGTTATTCTACAGGGAACACACATAAAATCGTCTACGCCATTGGAGACAATCCGCTGGGACCCTTTACGTTTCAAGGCACACTTCTGACCCCGGTGATCGGATGGACAACGCATCATTCCATCGTGAACTTTCGGGACAAATGGTACCTATTTTATCATGATAGTTCTTTGTCGGACGGTGTGAGCCATAAGCGCTGTGTGAAGGTTACTGAATTAAAGTATAATGCGGACGGAACGCTGCGAATGATCGATCCAAATTTAGTATAGATAGACTTGTATGGCAACAAGGAATGGTTTTGTAGGATTCCCCTCAGGTAGGCAGTGGAAACAGACCTCATGGTAGATGAGTCTAATCACCGTCAATCGGAGGGGATCTTTTTATATCATGATTGGATGCGCTTTCATTAAAGGGGGTGATCATTCAGGTAAGGTCGTTTCACTAAAATAAGTAGGAGGGATCGGATCAAATGATTAAAAAAGTGCTACGTAGTTTAATGCTGGGAAGTTTATTGGTGACTTTAACTTGTTCTAATCTAGCAGGCAAAGCAGAGGCGGCAGCGGTAAATACAATTCCTAACGCGTCTAAGGTTGAGCAGGGTTATGACAGCAGTTTTTTATCAGTTCCTGGTTTTGCATCATTAGGTGTAAAAGATAGAAGCAGTTATGCAGGTACCTCATATTATCGAACGGTCAGCAGTGGCCGAGAGTTTTTACAAGCAATCTTGGATGCAGGCAGTGGTGCTGTAAAAGTTATTGAAGTTACAGATAATCTAAACTTAGGGTGGACTGAATTAGCACTAAATTCTACTGAAATTTCAAAATATAGCTTTGTTACAAAATATCCTGATCCATCAAACGGATTCACGAACCCACTCTTAATAACCTCCGGTGTATCCAAATTAAGCATAGCCAATATTGATGGATTAACGATTTTTTCAGCTCCAGGTAAAACTATTAAACACGCAGAATTAAAATTGCAGAGCTCAGTGAACGATATTGTCATTAGAAATCTCAATTTTGATGAAATGTGGCAATGGGATGATACAGGTGAGCACAAAGAGGTAGGCTGGACTTTTATCAAGGTAAATGGCGCAAACAATGTATGGATAGACCACTGTAAGTTTTCGATAGCCGCGGATGGAATGATTGATATGGAAAATGGTTCAACGAATGTAACTTATTCTTGGAACGAATTTGGTCTAGCGGCAGCTCAAAATCCAGCGACTAGTAGCTCTATTTATAAGTCAATTGAATATATGGAGCAAAAATATGCAACAGGATCACTGAACTCCTCCACCAGCCTTTATTATAAAATGCGTAACGAAGGGGCTACCAAAAATCAAATTATGGCTTATGCCGCCTATCACTCCAAAGTTCATTTGGTAGGATCGGGTGACAAGGATTATACGAATTATGTGGGTTCTAACGGTGTGGAAATTAAAGATGGAAATCAAAGACTTCGCTTAACTTTAGCATACAATCGTTATACAAATGTTGGGTCGCGTCTGCCAATGATTCGTCAAGGAGTCGGGCATCTATTTAATAATTCTTTTGATAATTCTACACATCAGAATGTACTCGACAGCGTTACTGCAATCTCCAAATATGGCCATGATAAATTATCGCGTGGAATGAACGCCAGAAATGGAGCTTCTATAGCGGGGGACACCAATGTCTATAATGCTTTTAATGAACCGCTGATTGGTGCGGAGCTTCAAGGGGATGATACTGCTAATATGAATGCACCTTTTGACGTATTGTTTAAGGATGCGATGAACCATAGTTTAATTGTAAATTCTACAGTAACAACTAGTAGCGGAACAACCTATACAGGCAGCAGCTGGGATAATAATGGCGTTAATGCCTTTACTAACGGAATGAATTGGAATAACAAAGCAACCATTGGCCAGTGGGCTTGGTCATCATCAATAGTCGGAATTGAAAATATGAGTAAATCAAACCCGCCATCTACACCTTTTACATTCACTTATGGGTATAACGAGCAATTGCCTTATGCTTATAAAACAGTTCCTCTATCTGGCGTTGTCTCCACAGTAAATCAATATGCCGGGGTCTCAAAAGTTTCTTGGAACACTGCGGAGTGGTTAAAAACAAATTATTATGATGCCTATTCGACGATCGAAGCAGAACGTTATACCAGCATGTCTGGTGTGAAAAATGAAGCGAGTTCCGAAGACGGTCAGAATGTCGGCTATATAGAGAATGGCGATTATATCGCGTTTAATAATGTTAACTTTGGAAGCGTCGGACCCACAAGTTTCGAAGCAAGAGTAGCGAGCGGTACATCGGGAGGAACTATCGAAATTAGACTGGACAGCTCAACTGGAACTCTGGTTGGAACTTGTCCGGTAGCGGGAACAGGCGGCTGGCAGACCTGGGTGACTAAAACATGTGCAATCAGCGGCGCCACCGGCACGCATAATGTATATCTAAAATTTACCGGTTCTAGCGGATATTTATTGAATCTTAATGGGTTCAAGTTTATTAAGTGATTTTATTAAGCGAGGTTCTGAGGGGGAGTGAAAAACCTTTATGCTGGGGCGGGCAGATAGACCTCGGCTGGAGTGGAAGCGGCGAAAAGGGAGCGGGAGTTGTACCGTAGAATGTGGCGGATGGAGCGGAAGTGGCGAAAAGAGAGGCAAAAATGCCCTAGAATGTGGCGGATGGAGTGGGAGTGGCGAAAAGAGAGGCAAAAATGCCTTAGAATGTGGCGGATCGAGCGGATGTGACGAAAAGAGAGGCAAAAATGCCTTAGAATGTGGGGGATGGAGTGGGAGTGGCGAAAAGAGAGGCAAAAATGCCTTAGAATGTGGCGGATCGAGCGGATGTGACGAAAAGAGAGGTAAAAATGCCCTAAAATGAGGCGAATGGAGCGGATGTGGCGAAAAGAGAGGCAAAAATGCATTAGATTGTGGTGGATGGAGTGGATGTTACCGGATCGAGCAAAACGCGGAGAAATGAGCGGTATAAATCCCGTAGAATGCAGTCGATCGGGCGGATGCGGGGAAATGAACGGTATAAATCCCGCAGAATGTACCGGATCGAGCGAATGTGGAGAAATGAACGGGATAAATCCCGCAGAATGTACCGGATCGAGCAAATGTGGAGAAATGAACAGGATAAATCCCGCAGAATGCAGCTGATCGAGCGGATGTGGCGAAATGAACGGTATAAATCCCGCAGAATGCAGCTGATCGAGCGAATGTGGCGAAATGAACGGTATAAATCCCGCAGAATGCAGCTGATCGGGCGAATACGGAGAAATCTACGGTATAAATCCCGCAGAATGCAGCTGATCGAGCGAATGTGGTGAAATGAACGGTATAAATCCCGCAGAATGCAGCTGATCGGGCGAATGTGGCGAAATAAACGGTATAAATCCCGCAGAATGCAGGTGATCGAGCGTATGTGGCGAAATAAACGGGATAAATCCCGCAGAAAGCAAAGGATCGAGCGGACCGGTCCGGTCCGGATCAATACACCCAAAGGAGTGATTCCCCCCATTAACCGGAGAACCACTCCTTTTTTATAACCAACTTTATAATCCGATCAACGACGACCTCCGTGATGCTTAACTGTGTATTTTGCTGAACTCGATTCGCGAGCTGAAGGACCTGGTAAACTCTTTTTCGATTATTGTTTTCATGATGTTGTGATGCACTTTGAGTTGTGATTGATCGGCGTGGTCTCTAAGGAGTTCAAAGAGCGCTGCTGATTTTTTGAAGCCTGTATCATCGTCTAGCTTGATGCTTAATAACAAGATTTCTAGAATAGTGTTGATTGTATCGTACATATTCTCTTGTTTATAGTAGTACATCGCCAGCAAATAAATGTAATCCTCATGGTATTTGATATTCACAATAGTCTCATGTTCTCCTATGTCATCAACATTGATTTTGAATTCCTTCAGAATCCAATCAACGGAATAATCATGTATTATCGAAGATTCTAAGATTGTAATGAGTCCCGGCAATAATTCTTCATCATCACTTTTTCTAATAAACTCAACGTATTTATGTAGCACTCCCATTTTGCCTTCCAGCAGATCGATAACGTATGAATTGGCTTTTGCTATATTGCGGTAATATTCGACTTCATAAATGGCCTCTTCATCTAAACCTACTATCCAGCCCAGGTCAGCATACTTCTGAATACATAGTTTTGCCTCGTCATACTTACCGGACTTTTGTAGTGCTATACCTTTTGCGCAGGAGCTATATCCAAAATAATAGGGGATACTCCGCTTCAGTTTAGGACCTCTTATGAGGTTACTATTGTTTTCATATATGATGGAAATTTGTTCATGTAGCTTGTCTGCAATTTCAATCATGGCATCCCAATTCTCAAATGAAAATGATGCCTTAAGCATCTGAATCAAGGAATCCACATTCAACTCTTCCAAATCCAACTTCAATCCTATCTCCCTTTCTAGAGCATATCATGCATCGATTAAGATAATTGTATTTCATTTCTAAATTATTCATTTATTTTACATTAAATCATGTGATTTCCATCACGTTACATAAGGTCAAAAGGGTCTTTATTAATAATTTTCAAAATACATCCAGCCCCCATTAGCTTCCTTAAGTTTCTAGTGTTGAAGGAATAATGTTTGTTCCGTTGTTCATTTGTCCCCTGGTTTTTGGGTTATTTGTACGTAAAATGCGGAAATGTACCTATCGTGGAACTCGTTCTTCCTTTATGATCATCCCGTAAAGAAAGCGCTGTCAAAGAAATTTTAACCACATTTCATGAGGGGGTAAGGATGATTTGAAGCGAATGGGAAAAAAGCTGGGAATGAGCCTGTTGGTATTTATAATTGCAGCAGCGCAGTTCGGTTTCACAGGAACGCAGGGCAATGTGGCACTAGCAGCTGAGAAAAGTATGGCGCAAAAGCCGTATATGGGCTGGAGCAGTTACAGCATGCAGGTGTACGACGGTGCAGGTAACTGGACCTCGGCCGAAAGCATTAAGAAACAATCGGATGTTATGCATGAGAAGTTGCAAGCCCATGGATATGAATACATCAATATTGATGCGGGCTGGAATGGCGACATGGATGAATACGGCAGACCGATTCCAAGTGAGACCTTATATCCTAACGGATTTCAAGAGGTCATCGACTATGTTCATAATAATGGACAGAAAATTGGAATCTATATGATTCCGGGGGTATCCATCGATGCCTATAATCGGAATCTTGAGATTTACGGGACTGGTGGCCAATGCCGTATACAGGACATTACAGCCAAGCCGCTTACTATTATGGATTATTGGAATTCCTACACTTATAAAATTGATTTCACGAATCCATGTGCCCAGAAGTATGTGGATTCTATTGCCGATATGATTGGCGAGTGGGGCATTGATTTCGTCAAATTTGACAGCGTGACTCCTGGCTCGGGGATTGACAACTTGAGCCGTGATGCGCGCGGCGATGTAGAGGCATGGTCTAAGGCTTTTGACAGAAATAACATCTGGTTTGAGCTGTCCTGGGCGCTCGATCACAATTACGTGGATTTCTGGAAAAAGTATGCCAACGGTTGGCGAATTGACTGGGATGTGGAAGCTTACGATGGCAGTGGGCTGACAGCCTGGCCGAGTATTTCCCGCTTGTTCCCCAAAGCAGCACTTTGGTGGAGGGATGCAGGTCCTGGGGGTTGGAATGATTTTGATTCCCTGAACGTTGGTAACGGATCTATGGATGGTCTGACCAAAGACGAGCGGAAATCCGCGATGACATTCTGGTCAATCTCTTCCGTACCACTGTATACAGGGAATGACATGACTAGGCTGGACAGCTATGGTCTAGAATTGCTTACCAATGATGAGGTAATTGCCGTAAATCAGGCAGGACGTCCAGGCCATCCGGTATCTATGGATACCCAGCAGCAGGTTTGGTATGCCAATAATGGAGATGGCACTTACAGCGTAGCTCTGTTCAATCTGGGCAGTCGGAGTGCGGAGGTGAAAGTCAAATGGAGTGATCTCGGCCTTGAAGGCCCGGCATCTGTTCGCGATTTATGGAGTCACACTGAGCTGGGAGACTTTGAGAAGGAATTTAGCGGAGGCATACTTGAACCTCATGCGTCACGGATGCTTAAAGTTACAGCATTAGGTGGCACCTCTACAGTCAATGATGATGATACAGGTATGCGCTACAGCGGGGATTGGAAGCGTAATGGCGGCAAAGAGCTGCTAGAAGGAAAGCAGGATTTGAGCATTACGATCAAGGATTCCTCGTTTGCTCCGTCGATGGCTTCACAATCGGATGTTATGAACTATGGGACTGACCCGTCTGAGAATTCGTCTGCTGCGAACAAGGCAACGGTCACCAATGTAGTTTACATTAATGATAATGACAGCGGCATTAAATATAATGGCGCATGGCAGGTAAGCTCATCTCGAGGATTGGGTGATTATAAAGACGATGTGCATTATGCCGAGAAGAACGGGGATTCCTTTGAGTACACCTTTACGGGCACTGGCATTGACCTGCTGACCGAAAAGCATGAATCTCAGGGAGATGTGATTATTACGCTGGACAATGAGGCTGCACAGACCGTTAGTGCTTATAAAACTGGATCAAGAGAGGTACAGCAAAATCTGTACAGTGTCTCGGGACTGGCAAACGGCTCTCACACGCTTAAAGTGGTCAAAAGCTCAGGTGATTTTATGCTGCTTGACGCATTTAAGGTGACTACAGAAACTCCAGCAGGAGAACAGAATAGTACCATTACTCCGATATCTGCGCGATTCGACCAAGCAATAGAACAACAAGAGGATGTTACTGTCACTCTGAATTTGAATGGTAATACACTGAGCGGTATTGAAAATAATGGCGAGGCACTTTCGGAAGACGATTTTACGGTGACGAATGATAAATTGACCATTCATAAGCAATACCTTGCGCAGCAGCCGGCAGGCACAACCGACTTGATTTTCATTTTTAACGCTGGTGATCCACAGACTCTGTCGATACAAATTAGTGATTCTACAGGCATTCGTTATGTGATGATAAATAACGATGATTCGACAGTTAAGTACAATGGCACTTGGAACCGCAGCAGTGGCAGAGGATTGGGTGACTATAAAGACGATGTGCAATATACGGAGCAGAATGGTGATTCTTTTGAATATACCTTCAGAGGAACGGGGATTCAGCTGTTCACAGAGGTAGATGAGTCACAGGGGGATATGAATATATATGTTGACGATCAATTTAAGGAAACCGTCAGTGCCTATCATCATGGACAAATGTCACTTCAGAACCTTTACAGCATTTCTGGCTTACCGGATGGAATGCACACGCTCAAGGTTGTGAAGAAATCAGGCAGATTTATGCTCCTTGATATGCTTAAGGTAGAAATTCCGAATATGATTAATCCGATCGCTGCCAGCTTTGATAAAGCTGCTTCCGCTCAGGTAGATATTGAGGTGACATTACTGCAGCAAGCGGAAAGCTTTGCCGGCATTACTAACGGATTATATGATCTGGTTCTCGGGACTGATTATTCAGTAGCAGGTAACCGTGTTACACTGAATAAATCTTATCTTGCTGCACAGCCAGTGGGGACGCTGAACCTTAAGTTTACTGTGGAGGGAGATTATCTTAACGATGTTCACTCCACATCAGTGGACGGTGATTTCTTTGAATATACCTTCAAGGGTACCGGAATCAGCCTGATCACACCTATGGGTCCAGAGCAAGGTGATATGGATATTTTTGTGGATGGACAACGGGTCCAAACTGTAAATGCGTATAGTCAGAGCCGCCTGACCCGTCAGGAAATTTATAGTATTTCGGGATTGGAAGGCGGGATACACACGCTTAAAGCTGTGAAGAAATCTGGTGATTTCATGCTGACGGATCAATTGAAATTCACAGTTTCAACGAGTCCTGCTGTATCTCCGACACCAACGCCAAGTCCGACACCAACACCAACATCAACATCAACGGACTCAGGTGGCTCGTACATTCCAGCTCAGCCATCTTCTACACCACCTGCCCTGACACCGACGCCAACTCCGGCAACTGGAAACGAGGATGGATCTGCAGGGAATGGCGAGTCTAATCCGATCCGTCATACCGCATATATCAAAGGTTATCCGGGTGGGTTCTTCCAGCCGGAGCACGAAATTACGCGTGCTGAGATGGCAACGATTCTTGCCAATGTTGCTGAGAAGGGAGCTACTGGAGCAGGGGTTGTGTTCAGTGATGTGCCTTCTGGTTACTGGGGTGCTGATGCCATAACTAAAGCAGCGAAGATGGGACTAATGAAGGGTTACAGCGATGGCACCTTTAAACCTAATCAACCATTGACGCGTGCAGAAATGGCCAGTCTGGTGACCCTGGTTAGAACGGTTTCGACGCAGAAGGGCTCCGGTTTCTCTGACATCAATGGACATTGGGCACAGGCGGCGATTTTGCAAGCCCAAGGTACGGGCATTTTGACTGGTTATAATGACGGGACTTTCCGTCCTAATGCCAAGCTTACTCGTGCCGAAGCTGTTGTGGTTATGAATAGGGCTTTGGGCAGAGGTCCTCTAACCAATGTAACAAATCCACAGTGGGCAGATGTTCCGGCAACGCATTGGGCCTTCGGCGACATTGAAGAAGCTTCGACGGATCATGTCTTTACATCTGGATCAGAGGCCAGAGATCAGAAGAAGAACTGATTGTCTAGCCAAAGCATTGAAGAAGGGGGGCCGTTACTGGCCCCTTTTTTCTAAATGACAGGAGGGTCACGCACTATAGATAAAATATCGGAATTGCCGATAAAAGGCAGTGATAACGGCGTAGATCGCTGTTTTTTTTCCATTTCTGAAGAGGTGCAGGAGGGTGAAGTGAGTTCAAACCCTTGACTATGAAGCAAAATGTTTTAATCTATGGTAATGATAGCGCTATCGAAATGTCATATTGAGGGAGGCTAACTACGCTGAAATATTCCAATATCTTTCGTAAATTTCTAATCTCTTATGTGGTCATTTTGGTCATACCCAGCATTGGCGGGTACATGTCCTATCTAACCTCGATCTCCGTGACACAGTCCATCTCGATTGAGAATGGAGTCACTCAGCTTCAGAAAAGTCAGGAGATATTGGAGCGCCGTATGGCGGAGGTTGAAGGCTTTACCAGGCAATTGGCGGTCAACCAGGAGCTAAATGTTCTTATGAATGAAAGTGAAAATGAGACGAATGTGTATGGGATTTGGAAAACGATGCGGAATGTTTTGACCTTCGGCCAGACTAATGATTTTTTGCAAAACTATTATATTTACCTCGCCAACTATAATCTTATCCTAACCCCAGGTTCGACCTATCGTCCGGAGCATTACTATTCTAATTTCAACTATAAGGATCTTTCGTTACAGGATTGGAGAAAAGAAGTGCTTGAGACAACCCACCGCAGCGAGATCAAGCCACTTAGTGATTTTGTCAGCAGGGGGATGCAAACCTCGGTTATTACCTATATGCAGTCACTCCCCTTGGATAGCTTTAGTGATTCCTCGCCGGCTGTCGCAGTAGTGATTATTGATGAAAAAAATATCTCCAGCCTGCTTTCAGGCCTGACCGAGCGATATGGGGGTTGGGTGCATATTAGTGATGCTAAAGGGAATACGATTGTTCTGCAAGGAAGTGATGAGCAGAAAATGGTCAAAATGCTCGACGATCCAGCTTTTGATAAGAACAAGGTCAGTCAGTTTTATAAGGATGATCTGGTGATTACTACCCGTTCCGATTCCAATGGCTGGGTGTATCAGACCGGGATTCCCCAAGATATTTTGATGGAGAATGCTAACAAAATCAAGAGAATCTCCATACAAATTACGGGAGGCACTCTAATTATCGGTTTGATTGCCGGACTGATATTAGCTTACCGTAACAGCGCGCCAATCAACCGTATGCTCAGTGTCATGAAGGAGCAATTCGGCAAAGAAGAAGCCTCGGAGAGAAATGAATTTGACTTTTTGAGCGGCAATATAGCCGATATGATTACCAAAAATAAGCTGCTCGAGTCCGAGCTTAACCGCCAGCTTCCTCTGGTCCGAGATGCCTTCCTGAAACGGCTGATTGCCGGTGAATTCAAAACGCGGGATGAAATTATCTCTGCCGCCAAACAGGCGGATATCAGCATGAATCAGAATACTGGCTACGTAGGAATTGTTCAGATTAACGGTTATGCGGGTATGGACAGTGTTGAAATTCTGAACGAGCTGAGTGCTTCCCGGCTGCTGCTGAAACAGACCTTGGCTGAGCTTGGCGTGGATGTCCTGATGACGGATATGGGCTCTGATAAAGTTGTAACGCTGTTCTTTTCTAGGGAAGAAGGAGCTGACAAGGAACAGGAAGCAGCGAATATCACCCAGACGATGGAGGAGCTCGCTACAAATGTCTTTAATGAGTACCGCATTACCATTCTGGCGGGCTTCGGGGATCTATTCACAGAGGTAACAGAGGTTAGCCTTTCGTATGATCAAGCGAAGCAGGCACTGGAATATGCTGTTTATATGAATAAAAAAGGGATTATCTGGAGCAGTGAAGCTCAAATTGAGAATACAACTTATTATTATCCGCTGGATTCGGAGCAACGGTTAATCAGCACGATTCGAGCCGGAGAGCTTGAGGAAGCCAAACGGATTGTGCGTGCGATTATTGTCCAGAATATGGAGCAGCGAGAATTATCCATCGAAATGAAGCACCAGCTTGTCGGGGAAATGAAGGGGACTTTTCTCAAGCTATTGGATCAAAAGGCATTTACCGAATATTCAGATATCGAGAGTGTCAAACGGCGGGTCATAGACATTGGCTCATCAGAGTCGCTTGAGACGATCCAGAACGAATTTTTTGACATTATGGAAGAGCTGTGCGGACTCATTGCGAATAAAAAGAAAGATATTCATATTCAAATCATCAAGCAGATTAAGGACTACACAGCAAAAAACTATTCGGATACGGAACTAACCCTTTACCGGGTGGCGGAACAGGTGGAGCGGCCGGAAAAATATATTTCCCAGCTGTTTAAAGAGGTCACGGGTGTTAATTTCTCCGACCATTTGATAAAAGTCAGAATGGATCAGGCCATCATCCTGCTCAAAGAGAGCGGATTAACGGTGGATGAGATTGCCGTGCGGGTGGGCTACAACAGTTCACATTCCTTCAGGCGCGCATTCAAAAGGTTGATGGGTGTTTCCCCGAGTGCCTATAGACAATCTGTGGATGAATAAAAAAATATGCCAAAACATAAGGCTGCACTGTCCACTTTGGACGATGCAGTCTTTTTTCTGATTTCAACCCTGCAATTCGGAAAAATGGCCGTTCTACTGCTATTTTGTGCTCCTCAGATAGGGCGATTTGTACGCTGAAGCACCCAAGTGTACCTTTCTTTTGGAGATAAAAGTCATCTATGATCAATCCGTAGAAAGCGCTATCACATATCACAGACATCTGCTTAGGGGGAATTGTTCTGGAGAAAGAATTAGTATTACATCGCAAGTCGTTGCCGAAAAGCAAAGGCCCCGTATTCTTACAAAATGCTCGCAAAAGCATAAAAAAGCACTGGCAGTTACATCTGCTTGTGATTCCGCCTTTGCTGTTTTTTATTATCTTCAAGTATTATCCGATGCTGAACACTGTCCTAGCCTTTAAGGACTATAACGTCATAAAAGGGATATGGGGAAGTCCATGGGTCGGATTTAAAAACTTTCAGCTCTTCTTTGAGAATCCGCAGTTTTGGACACTGCTCAAGAATACTATTATGCTTAGTGGCTATCAGCTGCTGGCGGGTTTTCCAATCCCGATTATTCTTGCGCTCATGATTAATGAGGTACGGGGAGGAAGGTTTAAGAAATTCGTTCAGCTTGTATCGTTTGCCCCTTATTTCATCTCGACGGTTGTCATGGTGTCAATCGTTATGCTCTTTCTGGCCCCTCGGCTCGGTTTTGCCAACATTGCACTCAACTTCTTCGGACTGGATTCTATTAACTTCCTAGGTGAACCCGGCATGTTCCGTTCGATTTATGTGTGGTCTGATATTTGGCAGACAGCGGGCTACAGTGCAGTCGTATATTTGGCAGCGCTTGCAGGGATAGACCCAACACTTTATGAAGCTGCCAAAGTTGATGGAGCCTCGCGGTTTCAAAAAATCCGCCACGTCGATTTGCCAGGGATTGTGCCAACCATCGTTATCATTCTGATTCTGAATGTAGGGAATGTAATGGCGATTGGCTTTGAAAAAGTCTACCTGCTACAGAACCCGCTTAACCTCGTTAATTCTGAGATCATTGCCACGTATGTCTATCGGGTCGGCCTGTTGAATGCCAATTACAGCTTTGCAACTGCGGTGGGCCTGTTCAACTCCATCATCAACTTGGTTCTCTTATTTACAGTAAACGGTCTGGCGAAAAGAATCACTAAGAACAGCATCTGGTAGGAAAGGAGCTCATCTATGGCAGCAGCAGTTCAAAAAAAGATTAAAGAATCCGTCGGCGACAAAGCGTTCCTGATCACAATCTATATCGTGCTTACTCTTGTGGTAATCGCTGTACTTTATCCGCTTATTTTTATCATCAGCAGCTCAATCAGTAGTCCGGCAGCAGTGACCTCTGGTCGTGTCTGGCTCTGGCCTGTAGATATATCCTTCAAGGGTTTCAAAGTATTGCTGAATACGCCTGAGATTATCACTGGTTATGGAAACTCAATTTTCTACACCGCAGCGGGAACGCTGATTAGTATAACTTTAACGGTCATGATCGCTTACCCGCTGTCTCGAAAAGGTTTTTTCGGACGAAATACACTGATGATGATCATTACCTTCACCATGATCTTCAGTGGGGGGCTAATTCCCACCTATTTGGTAGTGAAGGAGATGCATCTGATCGACACTCGCTGGGCGCTGCTGATTCCGAACGCCATTTGGGTCTGGCAGGTCATTATTGCCCGCTCCTTCTTTCAATCCTCGATTCCGGAGGAGCTTTTGGAAGCTAGTGAAATCGACGGCTGTAGTGATATGAGATTCATCTGGAGCGTAGTGCTTCCCTTATCCAAGCCGATTCTCGCAGTGTTGGTGCTTATGTACGCGGTAGGTCAATGGAATGCCTATTTCGATGCGTTGATTTATCTGAAATCAGCAGATTTGTTCCCCTTACAGCTTGTCCTGAGAAGCATCATCATTCAGAACAACAGCGCTGGTGGGGCCATGGACGTGGGGAAACTGGTCGAGAAACAACAGCTTTCCGAGCTGCTGAAGTATTCCTTAATTGTGATTGCCACCTTGCCGGTACTTGTTATCTATCCTTTCGTACAGCGTTATTTTGTACAGGGGATGCTTGTTGGTTCCGTCAAGGGTTGATCTTAGGAGTCTCTTTTTTGGAAAGGAGGTATGCCCGGAGTACACACTTAAGGTATCATCGTATCACCTGCTAAATTACAAAAGGGAGTGATAATATTTGAAGAAGCAAAGCTTGATTACTTTACTAATTCTGGTCATGGCATTTACGGTTGTAATTAGCGGATGTGCAAATAAAAATACAGATAACGCATCCAGCACGCAGCAGGGTTCTGGTTCGGGTTCGTCTGGCAAGCCGGTTGAGATCAGCGTGTTCTCAGTTCAGGAATCCGGCATCGACCTTCCGACCAATAAATTCACAAAACATGTAGAAGAGAAATTTAATTTCAAATTCAACTGGCAGATCAACCCATCGGATGGTGCTCAGGAAAAACGCCAGATCTCACTGGCGAGTGGTGACTATCCGGATGCTTACCTGCTTACTCACTATATTGATCAATTCTCACAGGCCGATCTACTGAAATACGGTAAGCAAGGTGTACTCATTCCTCTAAATGATCTGATTGATAAATATGCTCCAAATATTAAAGCAGCCATGGAAAAGAACTCTGACCTAAGAACGCTTAATACTACACCTGATGGCAACATTTACGGACTTGTAGCTTATACAGAATGTTTCCACTGTTCCTATCCTAGCAAAATGTGGCTGAATTCTGAGTGGATGAAAAAGCTTAACTTGGAGATGCCGAAGACCACTGAGGATTTCAAAAATGTACTGAAAGCCTTTAAAACTCAAGACCCGAACGGCAATGGCAAAGCGGATGAAGTGCCGCTAAGCGGTTCCATCGAGGAGTTCGGCGTACGGATCGTTCCTTTCTTGATGAACGCATTTGTTTATGATGATGATCGTAATTACCTGAACATGAAGGATGGAAAGGTGCAATCTGCTGCCATTACTCCGGAGTGGAAAGAAGGATTGACCTATATTAAATCCCTGTTTGACGAAGGTTTGATTGATCCGGGTGCCTTTACACAAAACGCGGAAGCTTTTAAGAAAATCGGTGAAAATGCTGATGCAGAAATTCTAGGCGCAGGTGCAGGTATGCACCCAGCGATCTTCGTAAATATCGACCCGGGGAATACCCGTTCAGCACATTACAACCCGCTTCCTCCGATTTCGGGACCTCAAGGAATTTCCTATGCGACTCATGATGGAGGCGGCGTAGTCCCGGGTGCAAAATTCGTGATCACAAACAAAGCAAGTGAAGAAGCACAAATTACACTGATCAAGATGGTGGATTATATGTTTACACCAGAAGGCCAAACGAATGGCGCAGCTGGCCTGAAGGGAACCGATTGGACAGATCCGGTTGAAGGCGATGTGGCGTTGGGTAAAGATGTTAAACCGATGATCAAACTAATTCCAGGTGAAGAAGGCGCAGCACCACGTAATGCAGGCTGGAGTGGTATGGCTCACTTCTATGAGCCTAAAGAATACCGTGATACTTACGTTCAAGGTACCGACATCTTTGCTTCTGATGGTTATGAACGTAGACTGTATGATGCGACTCTGCTATACGAAGGTCATGAGCCTAAAGAGTTATTCCCCATCTGGTCGATCTGGATTGATCCAAGTGAGATTGATGAAGCCAGCTTGCTGCAGACAAATTTGAAAAATTACATCGAACAAAATGAGCTGCAATTCATCACAGGCAACAAGGATCTGAACAAGGACTGGGACGCTTATGTAAAGGGATTGCAGAACTTGAAGCTTGACCGTTATCTCGAAATTTTACAAAAGGCTTATGATACTTCAAAAAAATAAATATTGAAATCAGAATCAGGTGCTGTATGATAGACCCCGCACCTGATTTCTTGATTTCAGGGGAAAATATGGGTTTTTGTGGATGGAGGTTGAGTTATGACAGACGAGAATCATTGCAATCATTCATTTGTAGTTCCGCGCCGTGGACTACCTCAAATTAACGGCAGGCTTACGGAAAAAGGGACTGTAACCGTTGCCTTTTTAGGCGGCTCAATTACGGAGGGGGCAGGTGCTTCCGAAGCAGACACATATAGCTGGAGAGCACTCACTGGTAAGTATCTTCAGGAGCGGTTTGCGGATCAGGAGTTCCGCTTCATCAACGCGGGAGTGGGGGGGACGAACTCAACTTTAGGTGCTCATCGATTACAGGAGCATGTCCTGCAGCAGGGCACAATTGATTTGTTATTCGTTGAATTTAGCGTCAATGACGGCAATGACCGGGAAGAATCCATTAGAGGGATGGAGGGCATTGTCCGCCAATGCAGGCGGTTGTCACCGGGCACTGATATTTGCTTTTTGTATACAGCAGCAGAGAAGAATCTCTCCGGGAGCAATCCCTTTAATATTGCTGTCCATGAAGAAGTAGCTGAACATTATCAGCTTCCCTCTGTTAATTTTGCAGCTAGAGTCTATGCGCAGCTAGAGGCGGAACAAATGGAGTGGACTAAGCTGGCACCGGATGGATATCATCCCAATGATGAAGGTCATGCGCTGTATGCCTCTTTTTTGCGAGAGTATCTGGAGACAGCGCTTGTTCCTAACAAGACGAATTTGAGTAGCGAAAGCTCTTTAGATATTCCACCTTTGGCGGAGCAAAATTATGAATACGGCAGCCTGCTTGATTTCCGTGCGGCTGATCTTGTGAACGGTTACGAACTTCGCGAACTGGCTGCAGGAGATCCGCTGATGAACTGGCGTTTTGGAACAGAGCATCTGTATACCCATAGCAAGGAGGCTGTTTTTTCTTTTACAGTGACCGGGCAAAGCGCAGGCTTGATGCTGCTCTACGGACCGGATAGCGGGATTTTTGAATATTCGCTAAATGGCAGTTCTTATAAAGCTGTGAACTTATTCGATGAATGGTGTCCGCTTGCCTTTCGGCCTATTATCGCCATGTTTCCGATCCAGGAACAACGTCAAGAATTGCATGTTTCAGTACGCATTACGGGGCTGAAGGATGAACAGAGTAAAGGCACCAGTCTGCGTATTCTGAAACTGCTGCACAATTGATTATTTTAAGCGGAGAGATTATACTGCCAAATATTAAGCGTTTACAAAAAAAGAAAGGCGGTGCCGATGATTACTTCTGCTGAAAATAACGCCTTAACTACTCCTGCTGTAATCCGCCTGACGGATTATGGAGTGCTGCCGGATTCTGGTTTAGACGCGCAGCCAGCCATGGTTCGGGCTATACAGGCTGTCGCTGAAATTCCCGGTCCGGTACTACTGGATTGCCCGAAGGGCTGCTATCATTTCTATCCGGACGAGGCCATCCGCAAACCTTATTTTATCTCAAATACTGCCAGTGAAGAAGAGAACAGGGATGTCACTAAGACCATCGGTATTTTGCTGAAGGGACAATATAATTTAACGCTGGAAGGCAATGGTTCATTATTTATTTTTCACGGCAAGCAAACGATGCTCCTGCTGGATGGCTGCAAGAATGTGGAGATCCGTAATTTACATACCGACTATGCCCGGCCAACTGTGACGGAGATGACGATTACCGAAAGCGGTGACCATTCATTCGATGTCCAAGTACATCCCGATTCACGTTATGAGATTAGGGAGGATAAGTTGGTCTGGATCGGTGAGGGCTGGAGCTTTTCTGAAGGCCCAATGCAGACTTATGATCCGCAGCGCAATACGACTTGGCGGATGGATAACTGGCTGGAGCAGGCAGACACTGTCGAGGAACTGGAGCCGATGAAGCTCCGTCTGCATTTTAATTTTCAGCCTGAGGTTATTCCGGGGCATGTTCTACAAAGCCGTGACGGCATCCGTGATCAGGTGGGCGTATTCATTACGGAAAGCTCGAACATCACCTTGAGCGATATTGGGATACATTTTCTGCATGGACTTGGCATCGTTGGCCAGTTCAGCGAGAATCTCAGCTTCCGCCGTATGGATCTCTCACCGCGTCCGGAAACGGGACGAACGGTCACAGGCTTTGCGGACTTTATTCACATGTCTAGCTGCCGGGGAAAGGTGATCATTGCCGATAGTAATTTTTCCGGTTCACATGACGATCCCGTTAATGTCCATGGTACTTATCTGCGGATCGTAGAGCAGCCATCGGCGAATGTAGTAAAGGTCCGGTTCATGCATCATCAGACCTACGGATTTATGGCTTTCTATCCGGGGGACGAAATTGAATTTGTTCGCTCCGGTTCATTGACCACTTATGCGGCTAATGAAGTGGTCGAAGTGAAGCGGCTAAATCCACGCGAGCTTTTGTTGACGTTGGCTCATCTGGCTCCTGATGATATAGGCAGCCATGATGTTATAGAGAATGTTACCTGGACTCCAGAGGTTGAAGTCACTAATAATCACTTCGCGAGAGTACCCACCCGCGGTATTCTTGTGACAACCCGGCGCAAAGTGGAAATTAAGGGTAACATTTTTGAACGGATGCATATGAATGCCATTCTGATTGCAGTGGATGCTGAGTCCTGGTATGAATCCGGCAAGGTGGAGGATGTGATCATCAGCGGCAATCATTTTCTGGAATGTGGAAGTCAAAAGCATCCGGTTATCTTTATTTCGCCTGAGAATGTGGAGATAGATAAGCGTGCTCCCGTTCACCAGAGAATTGTCATCACGAATAACAAGTTTGAAAGTATTGATGTGTTGGCCCTTAGTGCCAAGAGCGCCTGCGGACTGGTCTTTAAGTGCAATGGAATTCTGGCAGGCAGTGGTGAGGCGAGTCTTTCGAATCTTGATGATGCGATTGAATTAAATGCCTGCAGTGAGGTTGAAATTACTGATAATTTATTAAATGACAGATGGTGAGGAGAGCGCGTATGAAACTTCAATATGACAAGCCAGCAAATGTATGGACGGAAGGACTTCCAATTGGGAATGGACGTCTGGGCGGTATGATCTTCGGTGGTGTGGAACAGGAGAAAATTAGTCTAAACGAGGATACGCTTTGGTCAGGATACCCAAAAGAGGGTAACAATCCCGGTGCTAAGAACGTTCTGCCAAAGGTGCGACAGCTGATTCAAGAAGGCCGTTATGTTGAGGCGGACACGCTGACCAGAGAAATGATGGGGCCGTATACTCAATCTTATTTACCTTTTGGTGATCTATTGCTTCGTTTTGAACATGGCAACGTCTATCATTCTTATCAGCGTACACTGGATGTGGAAAATGCGCTGCATCGCATTGAATATCAGATTGGCAATGTTACTTATACCCGTGAGATGTTCGCTTCTCATCCTGATCAGTTGCTTGTTCTTCGTTTGACCGCAAGTGTGCCAGGCGCATTGAATGTGCATGCCACGCTGGAAAGTCCACTCCGGCACAACCTTTATCCGCAAGGTGACAGCTTTGTTCTATCGGGAACGGCACCGGAGCATGTAGATCCAAGCTATTTCGGGAGCGACAATCCCATCCAATACGGTGAATTAGGCAGCAGCAAGGGAATGGCTTTCGAAGGACAACTCTCCGTGACGGCGGATGACGGCCAAGTAACGGTTGATGGCAGTGGGATTCATTTGCTGGGTGCGACAGCGGCAACCTTTTATTTCAGTGCGGCTACAGGTTTTAACGGGTATGACCTAATCCCGGGAATTGAAGGAAAAGATGCCTCCACCATTGCAGCCTCCTTCTTGGCAAGTGCTCAAGGCAAGTCTTACACCAGCCTGCTTCAAGCGCATATCACTGATTACCGGGCACTTTTCGATCGGGTGAAGCTTCGGCTGGGCAAGCCGCTGGCACCGGAAGGAATGTCAACCGAGCAGCGGATTACGACTTACTCCGCGCAAGATCCGGGTCTAGTTGAGCTGCTGTTTCATTTCGGACGTTATTTGCTGATCGCAAGCTCGCGTCCCGGAACGCAGGCCGCCAATCTTCAGGGAATATGGAATGCCTCTACTCGTCCGCCTTGGAGCAGTAACTATACACTGAATATCAATACAGAAATGAACTATTGGCCCGCTGAGATTTGCAATCTGGCAGAATGTCATGAGCCACTTTTGGATTTCGTCGGCAATCTGGCGAAGAGAGGGGCGGATACCGCTCGGACCAACTATGGCACCCGGGGCTGGGTAGCTCATCATAACTCGGATCTTTGGGCACACACTGCACCGGTAGGTGATTATGGTGATGGAGATCCAAGCTGGGCCTATTGGCCAATGGGCGGCATCTGGCTGACCCAGCATCTTTGGGAACATTTTGCTTTTGGCGGAGATACTGAATACTTGCGGACTTCGGCTTATCCTGTCATGAAGGAGGCGGCTCTGTTCGCATTGGATTGGCTGATTGACGACGGCAAGGGTAATCTTGTGACCTCCCCGTCCACTTCACCAGAGCATAAATTCCGGACAGCGGAGGGTGTGGCTGCGGTCAGCCCGGGTGCCACAATGGATATATCACTGATCTGGGAGTTGTTCACGAACTGTATCGAGGCATCAGTGATTCTTGGAACGGATGAGGCTTTGCGTGAAGAGCTGAAAAGTACCCGTGAGCGTCTATTGCCACTGCAGGTTGGCAAGTACGGGCAACTGCAGGAATGGTCCTCTGATTTTGAGGATGAGGACATGTACCACAGACATACCTCGCATCTGGTTGGAATTTATCCGGGCCGCCAGTTGTCAGAAGAAGAGACCCCTGAGCTATTTGCTGCGGCAAGAACCTCGCTGGAGCGGCGCGGGGATGAAAGCACAGGCTGGAGTCTGGGCTGGAGAGTCGCTTTATGGAGCCGCTTCCGGGATGGAAACCGTTCCTTGCGTCTGCTCTCCAACATGTTGCGGCTGGTGAAGGACGGGGAGTCGGAGCAATATAATCACGGCGGAGTTTATGCCAATCTGCTCGGCGCGCATCCGCCGTTCCAGATTGATGGCAACTTTGCAGCCTCCGCCGGGATTGCCGAAATGCTGCTGCAATCTCACCGCGGCTATCTCGAACTACTGCCTGCATTGCCAAATGAATGGCAGGAGGGAAGCGTTGCAGGTTTACGTGCCCGCGGTGGCTTTGAAGTCAGCATTCAGTGGGACAACGGCAAGCTAGTGGAAGCGCAGATCACTTCCCTGCTGGGCACAGAATGTGTGATCCGCATGGATACCCCACTTAAGGTAACCTGTGGCAGTCAGGATATACAGTGTGAACGTTCCGCCGAAGGAAGGGTAAGTTTCGCTACAACCGCGGGACAATCCTACAAGCTTATCATTGGTGATCAGCAATAATCCGTTTTATAAGCGTATGAACAGCAGTAGGACCTGAACGTTTGGTCCTGCTGCTGTTTTTTGCATTTTCAGCATGAAGCTTCAGGACCAGCAGAGTTTAGGTAAGATGTGTTAGATCGCGGTATGGATCGGAAGATCGTTGTATAGAAAACGCTTTATCCGCTCTTTATAATGAGGTCATACTTGGGGGATACAGCTACTGAGACTGCGGCCTTCAAGGTCCAAAATGCAGCAACAAGGAGGCAAATTATGCTAACTGACAGTAATACAACCGTAAACGTGAATACAGACACAACGTCTCTTATCCGTGTAACCAATGGCCTGGTGAATCTGGAGATTGATCTCGGAACGGGTGAGTCATCCGTTGTCGGCGGGACTTCTGCACATGTAAAGGGGATTCGCAGCGCCTTTCGCTGGCAGGGCCGGGAATATAATACTGAACACTATCAGAGCCACGTGCTGAAGTTGCAGGAAGAGGTCGTTCGTGAAGGTTTTGGCAAAGGTGTTCATCTAGTGATTGTACATGAAACATCCCTGCTGCCTCAGCTGGAGCAGCATTTTTATATTTATGAGTCCTCCTCATATGTGTTGATGCAAAGTGTGATCGCAAGCGATGAGGATATCAAAGCGAACCGCATGGCGGTCATTCAGAGCAAATCGGTATCCCTCGGCGGCGAGTCAGGTCAACCGGATGAACCAAGCATCCTGCGTGTGCCTTACGACAACGATAAATGGGTCAGATATACAGTGGTGAAGCCACCTATGGATACAGAGAGCTACGAGGTAACGGCAGTGTTCGCGCCGGATAGCCGGCGAGGAATTATCATGGGTTCCATAACTCACAAGGTGTGGAAAACGGGTATTCGTATCAAAAGCGAGCGAAGCGGCCAGATCGAGGAGCTGGATCTTTACGGTGGGGCTGTGAGTGAATTAACCCGCGACTTTCAGCCGCACGGTTATGTAAAAGGCAAAAGAGTGGAGTCTCCGCTCGTATTCGTAGGTTTTTATGATGATTACAGAGAAGGTCTTGAAGCTTACGGCCGGGCCAATACATGGATTGAAGCTCCACTGGCTTGGGAGGGTGGCGTTCCTGTTGGCTGGAATAGCTGGTCTGCTGCAATGGCTGATCTGGATTATGATTTGTATACGTCGACCAGTGAGTTTTTGAAAAAAGAAGTGCAGCCGTTAGGATTCCAGAATGAGGATACGCTGTACATCAACTTTGACGCTTTTTGGGATAATTTCACAGCAGAAGAAATGAAAAATGCACTTGAGCTAGTGCGGAAGAATGGTCATAGACCGGGAACTTACTGGACCCCTTTCGCTTTCTGGGGAAGTCCTACTCAGTTCGGAGATGTCGTGGAGGGTACGAACGGTAAATACACCTATGGCGATATCCTACTTCGGGACAGCGAAGGAGAGATTCTGCCGGATGTTGATGGAGGGCTAGCCATTGACCCCACACATCCGGGGAACCTGCAAAGAATAGATTGGTATACAAATAAATTCATCTCGGAAGGATTCGAGTATATCAAGCTGGATTTCCTGGCACATGGCGCACTGGAAGGCCAGCATCACAATCCGGAGATTACGACGGGCATTGCGGCGTATCACTACGGTATGTCCTACTTGCAGAATAAGCTGTCTCCAGAGGTTATTGGTCGACCGTTCTTTATTAATCTGTCCATCGCACCGTTGTTCCCTTATGCATTTGCACATAGCCGGCGTGTCTCTTGTGATGTTTTTGGCACGCTGCAGGACACAGAATATATGCTCAACTCTTTGACCCATGGCTGGTGGATGAGCGATTCATTGTACCGTTTCAATGATCCCGACCATTCCGTACTGTACAAGAGTCATAACCAGGAAGCCACGGGCTGGCATGAAGGCCGGAGCCGGCTAACCGCTTCGGTGATCGCGGGAACGGTGCTGCTGCTAGGGGATGACTTCCGAAAAGAGGAAGCCGCCGCCCGGGCTAAAGCTTGGCTGAGCAATAAGGACATTATGGATGTTGCTCGTCTTGGCAAAACCTTCAGACCGATCGAAGGGGACTTCGGCAAGCAATCCTGTGATACTTTTGTGCTCGAATCTGCAGAAGAAAATGCCTTTTATATAGCTGTCTTCAATTACGATGTCACGAAATCTGCTCCTAAATCCCTCTCATTAGAACGGGCAGGGCTGAATGCTCAAGCTGCTTACCAGCTACTGGACCTATGGGAAGGTGTAGAAGGGGAAACCTCAGGAAAGCTGGAAGTTACGCTTGAACCCGCAGAATCTAAAATCTTCAAATTGACGGCAAAATAACAAAAGAATACGCGCCCTCTGCTTCTTGCGGATAGCGCGTATTCTTTTTTACAACCTATATTTGTTTTCGGCTTTGCGGATTAAGGCGGTATTGTGTGGGATTTATGCCGTAGCAGGCACTGAAATGTCTGGAAAAGGGATGGATTGAAGGATAGCCCAATTTCTCAGCAATGGCAGTAACACTTAGCTCGCTCTCCAGAAGCAGACCTGCCGCCCGCCGCATAACGAGATTATGATGATAAGCGCGCGGCGTCATTCCGGTTTCTCGCAGAAACAGCTCATGAAAATAAGTTCGCTTGAGTCCGCAGAGCTGTGCCCAGTCTTCGATAGATTTACCACGTTCGGGATGAGTGTTCAAATACTCCAACAGGCGGACAATCCGATAATCGCTTGGCTGATGCTGATGGAGGGCATTATACCAGCTTAATATCCAACCGTATAACAAGCTATGAACCGCTTCATTCCGGTAGAATATCGCTTCATTGTATATTTTAGCAATCATCACAAGACTATCGTATAGCTGTGGATATTTAGCTAGCGGGAAAACGCAGGGCAATTCTTTCAGCTCGGCACAGGGGACTTCGGTGGCCTTTTTCTCAAGCCTAAAGGGTTCAGGCGCATGGATAAAAGAAAGATTAGTAGACATAGGCGACTGCTTGTCCCACAAATCAAAATAGACATTGTAGGACGAGAGTGGATGAGAAGGGGAAATATGAAAGGCATGTGGCTGGCCGGGGCGCAGAAACACCAGTGTTCTACGCTCAATCGGATAACGAACTCCGTCGATTTCCATCTCACCGGGGCCATCGGTAAACAGATGAAAGGCGTAGGCATTGCCGACGCGCAGATGCTCATTGCTGCTTCCGTCGTACAGATAAGGCATGATTGCTCCAACATACGGTGTGATTTCAGATAGTTTGTTCATACTATACCCCTTTGCTAGCAGCATTTCTTAATTTTGGCCTGTAGTTAAATATTTGGGATAACGGATAAATTGTCAAATGAATGAACGAGTCAACAAAGACTAGTAGTACTGATGATGTTACGATAAATGCGATAAATACACAATGTTAATAACAGAGAAAGCGGATTAATTAACAACAACTTTTGAAGGTCTATTACAGACAGGAGACGATCAAATGAGCGATTTTAAATTGTGGTATTCAACCCCTGCAACAAGCTGGTCGCAAGGGTTGCCGTTGGGTAACGGAAGAATAGGTGCTGTTGTAATGGCGGCGCCGCATCGTGAAGTGTGGAGCATGAGCGAGGTGACCTATTGGTCTGGGCAAACGGATCCCGACCCTGCTCCTGCCGGAGGTAGAACTGCGCTGGAAGAGATGCGAAGTCACTTTTTTGCCGGCGATTATGACAGCGGTGATCGTTTAGCCAAACAGTATTTACAGCCTAAAAAACAAAATTTCGGTACGAACCTGGGATTATGCGAGGTGGTTATTGATTTTGCCCAGGATGCGGATGTTAAATCAGGCGGTATGTTTCAGCGGGAGCTGGAATTGACAAGTGCAGTGGCTGGGGCGGTCTATGAGAGCGGCGAAACAACAATCCGTCGAGAGGTCTTCGCTTCACATGCCGATGATCTGGTAGTTTCAAGAATTTGGAGCGATAGGCCTGGAGGTGTATCCTTTACGATTGCCATCGAAGGTGGGACAGAATCGTTTACGACTGAGGTTGTGGATGGCGACACTATTGAATTCAAGGGGCAAGCTACAGAAAAGGTGCACAGTAATGGTAAATGCGGGGTATGGGCAAAAGGGCAGCTCAAAATAAGTCTATCCGGCGGTACGATCTACAGGGGGGATGGCCGATTAAGAGTTTCCGGAGCTAATGAGGCCCGGATTTATTTTGGGGTCAGTACCGATTATCGCCGGAGCAATCAGGATTGGGAGACGGAGAGCTACAGCAACCTAAGGCAGGCATTAACCAAAGGTTATGCACAGTTAAAAGAAGATCATATTCAAGATTACCGTCAGGATTATGCAAAGGTGGATATTCAATTGGGTAGCTCCGGGAAAGAAGGTCTGCCTACCGATCAGCGGATTAGGTTACTGGCACAGGATCAGGCTGAGGACCCTCAGTTGTTCGCATTGTTCCTCCAGTATGGCCGCTACCTAACCATTGCCGGATCACGAGAAGATTCACCTCTTCCACTGCACTTGCAGGGAATCTGGAATGACGGTGAGGCTTGCCGTATGGGCTGGAGCTGCGACTATCATCTCGATATTAATACACAGATGAATTATTATCCGACAGAAGTCGTGAACCTTGCAGACAGCCACCTTCCATTGATGCGATATATTGAAGATTTATCTCAGGCGGGAAAATCAACTGCACGCGATTTATATGGCAGCAAAGGATGGGTAGCGCATGTATTCTCTAACGTCTGGGGGTTTACAGCTCCGGGCTGGGAAACCTCATGGGGGCTCAATGTCACAGGCGGATTATGGATTGCAACCCATCTGATGGAGCATTATGAATATAGTCAGGATCGTGTATTTCTAGAGCGCCAGGCATATCCTGTGCTAAAAGAAGCCGCAGAATTCTTCCTCGACTATATGACGATTCATCCGAAATATGGCTGGCTGGTGACGGGTCCTTCTAACTCGCCAGAGAACAGCTTCTATCCCGCAGATAGCAGCGAGGGTGCACAGCAGCTGTCTATGGGCTCGACCATGGATCAAGTGCTCGTGCAAGATCTTTTCGAGTTCTGCCTGAAGTCTGCGGTGTTGCTCGATACAGATGTGGAGCTTCAGCTGAAGCTAAAGGAAGCTATGGCTAAGTTACCCCCGCTACAGATTGGTAAAAGAGGTCAGCTGCAGGAGTGGCTTGAAGATTATGAAGAAGCGCAACCTGAGCATCGACACTTGGCTCATTTGTTCGCTTTGTATCCAAGCAACCAGATTACACCGGACAGAACACCGGAGTTAAGCGCGGCAGCAAGGGTAACGCTGGAGAACCGGATGGCTCAGGAAGAACTGGAGGATGTAGAGTTCACCGCCGCCTTATTCGGTCTTAGTTTTGCCAGACTATATGACGGGGAGAAGGCGTATAAGCATATCTCTCATTTAATTAGCGGACTGTGCTTCGATAATCTGTTCAGTTTCTCCAAATCAGGGATTGGTGGGGCAGAGTGCAATATCTTTGTCGTGGATGGCAACTTTGGCGGGACGGCTACCATTGCAGAGATGCTGCTGCAAAGCCACGCGGATGAAATTCATCTGTTGCCAGCGCTTCCGCAAGCCTGGAATACAGGATCGGTGTCTGGATTACGAGCCAAAGGAAAGGTAGAGGTAGACGTAGTTTGGGAGAAGGGGCAGTTGACGGAAGCTACGCTTCGCACCTACGCACCGGGAACGGTGACCCTTCGATGGGGAGATCAGAGAACTACCTTCCAAGCAGAAACAGGAGGAAGCTACTATTTCAACAGCCAATTGGAGCTGTTATAATGATTCGGCGGGGGCGATGAGCCTCCGTTTTCATTATGCGTCCGAATAATGATGAGTAGGTATCGAAGGGCTATCTGGTCTGCTTAGGACCCGATAGCCTTTTTACGAGCACGTTGGGATTAGATCTTACAAAGTAACGATTCATGCCTGAAAATGACTTACATTTATTTGGTCGATGATCGCCTAAGGGGAAAAGAATATAATAGGAGCAAATACAGACAACAAGAAGGAGGGAACCTCAGGTGTATAGTATTTTTTTGGTAGATGATGAAGAAATGGGTCTTGAGATGATGAGAGATTATATCCGCTGGGAAGAGATGGGCATCTATGTAGTCGGAACAGCGAGCAATGGTAGAGAAGCTTTGGAGAAAATAGAGGCTTTTCAACCGGATATTATTCTTACAGATGTTCAGATGCCGATAATGAATGGAATTGAGTTGGCTAAAAAAATACATGAATGTTATGACCAGATGCAAATTATGTTCCTCACCGGACATGATGAATTCCACTATGTTAAATCGGCCCTTAATGTAGGAGCTGTTGGATATTTACTGAAGCCGCTAGATTTGACTGAAATTGAAAGCGTTATCGAAAAGGTTAAAGCGCGCTGCGAAGAGGTTCAGATGAAACAACGTTCTATGGAGGCTGCTAAAACTAAGATTCTTAAGGAGCTTTCTTTTGAAAAAAATGCGGAGCAAGCCGCAGAGCTGGCAAATAACTTCAATAGGCTGACACGTCTCCCAGAGAGTAATCGTTATACCATGGCACTGTTCAGCATAGATCCCAAAGAGGCGGAGGGTGAGCAGCAGAGTCTGGAAGAGTGTATGAGCCGGTTGATTTCTTATCTGGATCACTTTTTTAAGGCGAAAAATATAGAGGTTGTTTTTGTTCCTTACAAGGATGGCGAGACAGGTGTGTTCATGGAAGCGACTCAACAGCCTGGCTATTATGCTTGGGAGGATTTAGCTGTGGCTATTCGTAGTGCGCTGGATTTTACGGTGACGGCAGCAGTCGGAGCGCAGGCAGCAGAATTAGCGCTGGTCTATAATCTGTATAAGCAGACGCGTGTGATTTTAAATGAACGTTTTTATAAAGGCACGGGCTTAATTATTCATGCCGAGGCTATTTCGAATCAGTTCGACAGTGAACATATGCCACCTTTTGAGAGAAAAGAGTGGTTTGAAGCTATCCATCAGCTGGACTTCGAGCAGGCCGCACAAAAGCTGCATCAATATTTCGTGGGACTGGCCACACTGAGAATCAAGAAAAAAATCATCTGTGATTGGGCGATTGATCTTGTTGATGAACTGCTAGAGCAGCTGCATCAGTCTGTTCCCGAGGGCTTTAAGCGGGCGGAGCTCTATCATTCCATCTATAATGCGCTGACTTTACATGAGATCGAGGATTTAATCCTGGGCACTGCGGGTGATGCCGTGAGCATGCTAGGTGAGCGACTTATGGATAAAAATACAAAGCTCGTCCACAAGGTTCGCAGCGTGATTGAACAAAATTACGATCAGCCGATTACGATTAATAGTCTGTCTGATCAGGTTTATCTGTCACCGAACTACTTAAGATCTATTTTTAAGGATAAAACAGGCATCACGATCCACGATTATTTAACCCGTATTCGGCTTGATAAGGCTAAGGAGCTGCTCGCAGACGGGTCACTGAAGATTCAAGATATTGCCCAGAGAGTGGGGTACGAAAGCACGTCTTATTTTATTTCTCTATTTCTGAAGAACCTTGGGGTCACACCTAACGAGTACAGGAAAAATATTTAACCTTCCGCACTTCTGCTTACTGAATAGAAAGAAAAGTCGCTTTCCTTTATGAATTGTAAACTTGCGATATGGAAAGATGCCCCTTTGCTTTTTACAATAAGCATGTATTACAACTCAGCACATGTGAGGGGCTTGATTCATTATTGCGATTAAAGGAAGCTTTTTTACACATCTAATTGCGATAGCGCTTTCAAGAAATCCAGACGGCAATAGTTGGATACAGCATTCTTGAGAGAGTAATCGGTACGGGCCGTACATTCCTTACATGACGTTACTTACAACAAGGAGAGGAGTTCTGAAGACGTTATTTGGAAAGAGGAACAACTGATGAATTGCAACCGGAAGGCTTTTCTTATATCAGAAAGTTAAATGGAGGGATTAAATGTTTGGACGTGTAATGAAAAGAGGGGTCTTGTTCTTTCTTATGATCAGCTTAGTGTTAGGCAGCGGTGTTCAGTTTGCCGGCAAGGTCTACGCCGAGGATACAAATAGCTATGAAGCTGAAGCGGATGGGAATATTCTGACGGGTAATGCGTCAATTTCTGACCACCCAGCGGCTTCCGGAGGGAAAAAAGTTGGCGGCATGTATCAAGGCAGCTCCTTGTTGTTCAATAATGTGACCGTGAGCGAGCCGGGGAATTATAAAATTACAGTGTATTATATTTCTGGCGATTCACGCCCGTTTAATATCAGTGCCAATGGCGGTGACAAGCAATTTGAAGAACCGTCCAAGACTGTGGACTGGGATACGGTAGGCACTTATGATGTGACGCTTCCGCTGAACTCGGGTGCTAATACCATCTTGATCGATGACAACAACTGGTATTCTCCGGACATCGATAAGATCGTAATCCATGGACTGGACGACAGCGATCCAGGTGAAGGACCCGGGGGTGACTGGAAGGAGAAGCTGCATGGTGTGATCATGGAAGCCGAGGCTACTGAGAATATGCTTACAGGCAACGCCAAAGTGGCGGACAGCAGTGTGGGCTCTGGCGGTAAAATCGTAACGGATCTGAACAAAAACAGTTCCTTACAGTTCACAAATGTTGCAGTACCAGCAGCGGGAACGTATTTAATCCGCATCTCCTATATTTCCGGCGATCAACGTCCTGTCTATATGCAGGTTAACGATGGACTGGATGAAATGATTGACCTGCCAAAGACGGCAAGCTGGAGCACCGTGGGATCCTATGATGTGGAGGCCTCTTTGGTAGAGGGTTTGAATACTATCACCTTCTCAGATCATGATTGGTATTCTCCAGATTTCGACCGGATAGAAATTATTCCTTATACCCTCAGCTATGAAGCAGAATCTCCACTCAATGATTTGACAGGCGAGGCCCAAGTTTCCGCTAGCCCGAATGCTTCGGGTGGTCAGAAGGTAGGGTACTTGAATAACGGCAGTTCCATAACCTTCAACAAGATTACAGCCCCTATGACTGGTGATTACCGAATCACAGTCGCCTATATTTCAGGTGACCCACGCAGCTTCTACGTTAGTGCGAATGGTGGAGCAGTGCAGTATTATGAGCTGCCCAAGACACCGGACTGGGATACGGTTGGAATGTATGAACTTACACTGCCACTGAACGAAGGCGAGAATACAATCAAATTTACAGATGGCAACGGGTATGCGCCAGATCTGGACCGGATTATAGTTGAGCCAGCTATGGGTGTGGATCCTAATCCCCCAGTGGAGGAAGACGGTGATTTAGGAACACCGGGCGCTTCTAAGATCTACGGAGCTATCACAGTTACCGAATATACTTACGGACTGCTTGTATCAAATGGCCAATATGAAGTGTCCTATAATACCAAGTCCGGATATGTAAGCTATAACTGGTCTGACGGACAGAAGCTGCAAGGGATCTATAGCAGTATCAAAATCGGCGATACGCTCGTTGAGACTACAAGCTATGAGAGTCATACAAGTGTTGGTGCTCCGGTAGACATTCAGGATGGTTTCGGCAAAGGCGTGGAGCTAACTTTTGTCCACACTTCCACAGGAAAACCGACGTTAAAGCAGGTCTACAAGTTTTATGACGACCAAAAGTATTTTCTGACCTGTCTGGATGCGGCCAGCGATACAGCAGTCAAGACCAACTATATGTCACCTATTACCGTAAAACGTACAGGTGGTGTGGATATCGGAGCTAGTGCGGATAATCGTGTGCTTACGGTTCCTTTTGACAACGATGCTTGGATTCGTTATAAATCTCAATCTATGAATCGTGCAGATACCAGCTATGAGATGACGACTGTGTTTAACAACTCGACACGCAGCGGCCTTGTGCTTGGCTCTGTAACTCATGATACCTGGAAGACAGGCATCGACTGGAAAGGTTCCTCCAATCGGCTGAATGAGCTGGTCGTATATGGCGGTGCAGCTAGTGATGTTACCCGGGATACCCAGCCTCATGGCAGCTTAAGTGGAACAAACTTGTCCTCACCTATGATCATGGTAGGGGCCTTCAGTGATTACCGTACAGGACTTGAGGAGTATGGCAAAGCTAATGCGATCATTACACCTGCACTTGTGCTAAACCCCGAGCTGCCACAAGGCGTACCGGTTGGTTTTAATAGCTGGGGAGCTTACGAGGGTACGCTTTCGTATCAAGATGTAGTGGATGTCTCCAATTACTACAAAGAGAATCTGCAAAATTTCAATAATAACGGCAATGTATTTATTAACATGGATTCTTATTGGGATAATCTGAATGATAAGCAGCTGACTGACGCCGTATCGGTTATTAAAGGGAATGGCCAGCATGCGGGTATTTATTGGGCACCGTTTGTATACTGGGGCAACAATATGGACCAGATTGTAGAGGGAACTGACAATAAATATACTTACGGCGATATTGTCCTTAAGGATGCCGCGGGTCAACCGCTGCCGACTCTGGACGGGGCTTTTCCTTTGGATGTAACACATCCTGGTGCACAATTGCGCATGAACTATTTTTTGGACAAATTTAAAGCTCTGGGCTTCACCTTCATCAAATTGGATTTCTTAACGCATGGTTCGCTTGAGGGGCAACATTTCGATCCAACTATAACGACAGGAATCCAAGCTTATAATGAAGGAATGCGTTATGTGAAAGAACGTCTGGATGGAAAAATGTTCATTAGCGCATCAATTGCGCCAATTTTCCCGAGCCAATATGCGCATAGCCGACGAATTTCCTGCGACACCTACGGCAAGATCAATGAAACCGAATATATGCTGAATTCATTAACCTATGGCTTTTGGCAAAATGGCACGATCTACACCTACACCGATCCTGATCATTTGGCATTGGCCCGTGCTACCAGCTTGACTGAAGCGCGTACCCGTATGAACTCTGGCGTTATCGCTGGAACAGTACTGCTTGGCTCTGACGATGTTAACGATCCAAAAGCACAGGAGTACATGACCGCTTTGTTCAACAACAAAGATGTTCTCGATTTAGCTTTAAAAGGAAAAGTGTTCAAGCCACTTGAAGGAAATACAAACGCCAATGCCGCCGATACTTTTGTTATGAAGGATGGCAATGATTATTATCTGGCCGTATTCAATTACAGTGCATCTGCTTCGGCAGATAAGCAAGTTGATCTTGGCCGCGCTGGATTGGATACTGCAGAGATTTATACTACGCAAGATCTCTGGACAGGAGAAGTTTCCTCTGCCACAGGAGCTATGAAATTGTCCTTGCAGCCGACAGAGTCGAAACTGGTAAAATTGACGGCTGCACCTAAGAAAGTAACCGGTATAACACTGGATAAGACAGAGCTTTCGTTGACCGCTGGTGAAACCGGCAAGATGACGGCTACAGTATCGCCGGATGATGCGACGGATAAAGCAGTACTTTGGACTTCGAGCGATACCTCTGTAGCTACCGTAGTGTACGGAACAGTAACCGCTGTAGAAGCTGGAAAGGCCACCATTACTGTGGAAACGGTAGACGGTGGGTTCAAAGCATCGGCAGAAATCACAGTCAAAGAGGCCTCTACAGGAGAGCCGGGAAATCCAGGAGAACCGAGCGATCCGGGAAATCCGGGAGAGCCTAGTAATCCGGGAGAGCCGGGAAATCCGGGAAATCCGGGAGAGCCTAGTAATCCAGGAGAACCGGGAAATCCAGGAGAGCCTAGTAATCCTGGGAATCCAGGAAACAATAGCGGTACCTCTGACAGTACTTCGGGCTTGGAGAATGCTGCTGGAACCTTGATTCTCAAGCCAGATATGCTGAAAGTGGACAGTGCTTCTGGTCAGGTAGTGGTTGAGATTAAAGGGGACATCCAACAAGTTCAGTTATCCTCTGCTGTAGTCCGACAGTTGGCGAACCACACCCTAGTTTTGAATGCGGGTAAGCTCTCCTTGCAGGTACCAGCGGAGCTAATTCACCAGCTACAAAACAAGCTGCCAGAGGGACAGCGGGAAGATAGCAAGATTGCCCTGAAGATGGTGAACCTCAGCAGCAAGGCCGATGAGTTAGTTGCTACAGTGGCTAGTTCTACTAATGCGGCTGTTGTACTCAAGGGAGACATCTATGAATTTAGTCTTTCTATTACCACCAAGTCAGGCATTACAGACACACTCGCTACATTTGATAAGCCAATAACACTCATCATGCCAGTGGCAGAAGGCTTCAATGCTAAACGAGGCGGTGTTTATTATATCGCGGACAATGGCAGGCTGGAATATATTCAAGCTGATTATGCTAACGGTGTATTAAAAGCTGAGGTCAGCCACTTCAGCAAATATGCTGTGCTGGAGTTGAACCGCATCTTTGTCGATGTTCCGGCCAATCACTGGGCTAACCCAGTAATCCAAGAGCTGGCGTCCAAGCTATATGTGCAGGGCACAAGCAAAGAAAAGTTTGAACCAAGCCGGGCAGTTACACGTGCCGAGTTCACCTCGATGCTTGTTCATGCCCTTGGACTGACCGCGACAGGAAAAGAAAGCTTTGCTGATGTTGCTCCATCCGCCTGGTATGCGGAGCCTATCTCAATCGCTTACAAGGCGGGAATCGTGAGTGGCAGAAGTGCGTCCAAGTTTGAGCCGGGCGCACAGATTACCCGTGAAGAAATCACGGTGATGCTAATGAAGGCTTACGAGCTGAACAACGGCGTAACAGCCAATGGTGCAACAACCGACGGCGTAACAACCAACGGTGCAACAACTAACGGCGCAACAACCAACGGTGCAACTGCCGCAGCGTTCACCGACATGAATCAGGTGTCTGCTTGGGCCACTTCTTCTGTAAATGAAGCGGCCAGTCTAGGACTGATTCAAGGTCAAAGTCATGAACGGTTTGCACCAAAAGGAATCGCTTCGCGCGCAGAAGCGGCTCAAGTGATCTATAATTTGATTTTGAAGTAAGCTGAAATGACTACAAAAGAGCGACTCTCCATTAACCGAAGAGTCGCTCTTTTGATAGATCAGTTGATGAAATTAGCTACTTTATCGAACTTTGCTAATAGATATTACATTACTGTTTGGTACATTGCTGTTCGGCAGTTACTAATACCGCACTTTACTATCTATCGGAACTTACTCCAGCAAAGTAGAATCCCGTGCAAAAGTAGAACACACTCCAGCAAAGTAGAATCCCGTGTAAAAGTAGAACACACTCCAGCAAAGTAGAATCCCGTGCAAAAGTCGAACACACCCCGGCAAAGTAGAATCCCCCGCAAAAGTCGAACCCACCCCGACAAAGTAGAATCCCCCGCAAAAGTAGAACACACTCCGGCAAATTAGAATCCCGTGCAAAAGTAGATCACACCCCGGCAATGTAGAATCCCCCGCAAAAGTCGAACACACCCCGACAAAGTAGATCGTAGTTAGAACACATCGGACCGTATCGCAGCTATTTCGGATATTTGAGCTATTCTACAAAGGCATCGGACTGTATAGCTCTTATTGCTATAAAAATGTCCAGAATTACTGTGCAAATGAGTCAATAGCTGCATCTGAGTCCGATAGTCGAGCAAAGTACCCTGATTCATCGAAATAGGGTCCCCTCGGTCCGATGCGTATGAGGAAGGAGTATAAGTTGAACACACCTCAGCAAAGTAGAATCCCGCGCAAAGTCGAACACATCGGACCGTATTGCAGCTATTTTGGATATTTAAGTCATTTTACAAAGATTTCGGACTGTATAGCTCTTATTGCTATAAAAATGTCCAGAATTACTGTGCAAATGAGTCAATAGCTGCATCTGAGTCCGATAGTCGAGCAAAATGCCCCGAATCATCGAAATAAGGTCCCCTCGGTCCGATACGAATGAGCAGGGAGCAAATAGTACCGAGCGATCTAAACGATCCCATCGATCCCATCATATCCAAGGAGAAGCAAGCCAAACGATCCCCGCAATGGAGAATCCCCTCGTCACCGCTCCTACACCTCTTTTTGGGGTAAACGAATCTGCACGGTGGTGCCTATTCCTAGTCTGCTAAACACTTTAACGCCGTAGTGCTCACCAAATTTCAGTTTGATGCGGCGATCAACGTTAGTGATTCCGTACCCTCGTCCAGGCTTATCCTCAAGCAAAGAGCTGAAGGTCTCGCGGCTCATCCCCATGCCATCATCGATTACTGACAAAATAATATCGTTCGCTTCCATGACACCTTTGATATGAATATTCAGCGGACTTTCTTGACTCCACACGGCATGCAGCACTGCATTCTCCACAAAAGGCTGTAAGGCAAGTTTGACTGTAGAGTAAGGCAGAATCGCTTCATCTACTGTGTAGGTAATGTTCAGTTGTCCTTTAAAGCGGATTAGCTGAATGGCGTTGTAGCTCTGGGTCAGCTTTAATTCCTCGTGGATGGTCAATATACTTTTCCCTTTATTCAGGGAGATTCGATAAAACTTGGCTAGATGAAGCACCAAATCTTGTATACGCGTATCTTGATGTTTTAGGGCAAGCGACGAGATGGAACCCAGTGTGTTGTACAGAAAATGAGGGTTGATCTGCGCTTGCAGCAGGTCAAGCTCGGCTTCCTTGCTCTGCAGCTCCTTCTGATACACCTCGGTAATGAGACTTTTGAGCCGGGTGGTCATTTGCTTGAAGGCAAAATGCAGCTGGCCAATCTCATCATTTCCCAAATGTTCTTCTGTACTATGATTGAAATCCCCCCGTTCCAGGCGGCGGATCATCCGGATTAAAGTACGGATACGCTTGCTGAATAGCGACGCCGTAATGTAAATCAGCAGGAGGGCCACGCCAATAAAGCCCAGGGAGATTTTGATAATCAGATCTGAGAGTGATTTAGCATCCTGAATAATGCTGTCATAAGGGAAGATGGACACGGTTTTCCATCCATTTTTGAGCGTGTTATAGACGGCGAAAGCCTTTACCCCTTTGTAAGTTGTGTCAAATCTGCCCGATGGCGATTCATCGAATTTCTGATCAAGCAATTCCGGCAGGCTCGTATTTAATAAGTGCTTGTCTGCTGCTGAGAGAATAAGCCCTTTGTCATTAATAATAAAAATATCTTTCCCGCCCGCTTCTTCCTCCATTAAAGAATAGATTACCGATTCGGAGATTCTGAAGACCAGAATACCGTAGGGATATTGATTGCGGTTATTGTTCAAAAATCTTGCTAAGGTAAACATGGCCGGACTATCTTCGGTTTGCGGTGAGGACAGATGAATGATATTCCCGTGTGACTGCTGAAGCTGCTTGAACAGCTCGGTCTCTTTAACCTCAGCTGTTACCGGCTTGATATAGTAATCATCTTTGGGAAGTGATTCATTGTCCGAATAAATGAAAACGCTATCAAAATCAGGATAGGCAGTCATTATCGTGTCCATGCGGTTGCCTATATATTGATAGACATCCAGATAAGAAGGATCATCCTGGTATTCACTCGTGAGGTAGCTGGCAAGTCTGTTATCCAGGTAGATGGAAGCTGAAATATGTTCATAGCTGTCCAGCTTGTTTTCCAAATTTTTATTAATCTGAGCTGTTGAATTCATCATATTGCTGTAAATCTGATCCGTTAATTTTGATTTTGTTAATTCGTAGGAAAGGTAGGCGAAAAGCATCATCGGAATAATGGTCACTAGCACAAATACGCTGAACAGCTTGGAACGAAAGCTCAAATCAATAAAAGGCATATAAATATATTTCCTATATATATGGCGCATAGAAGAAGTCCCTTCTTTACTGTAAATTCGCTGTTTGCCATGTTCATCATAGCAGACTGAATATCGAAATCCAATGCTCGAATCTGCCGAAACTCCTTTAAAAAGCGCTATCATTCGGAGGATTGAAGTATAGAAAGCCACCTGTTGCGGACTTAAGATGAATAGGAGAGAAGTTGAATCGAGATGTGGCTCGACATGCTGCACTAAATAAAAAGGGAGGGTATTTGATGCATAAAGCAAGCGCTATCAAAACAGTCAGAGGCAATAATCTGTGGTACAGATTAAAAGAGCAGAAATGGTTATTTTTGCTGATGCTGCCTGCCTTAATTGCGACATTGCTATTTTCTTATGGTCCTATGTTTGGGATGTATATGGCGTTTACGAATTATCAGCCGGGCGGAGGAACGTTTTTTCAACAATTTTTCCATGCAGAGTTTGTAGGCTTCAAGTGGTTTGAGTATTTCTTTACTACCGGAGATTTCTACCGTGTAATGCGTAATACGCTCGCTACAAGCTTGCTGACCTTGTTATTCGGATTTCCAGCGCCGATCATCCTCGCACTTGTACTGAATGAAGCTAGGCAGGGATTTTTCAAAAGATTTGTACAGACGGTTTCTTATCTGCCGCATTTTATCTCATGGGTTATCGCTGCAAACATCGTGATTACGCTGCTGGCTTCCGATGGGATGTTTAACAATTTACTGGTGACGTTGGGCATTGTTCAGGAACCAGTTGCTTTTCTACAAAATGGACCACTATTCTGGTGGATTATCGCTTTGTCTAACATGTGGAAGGAAATGGGCTTCAGCGCCATTATGTATCTTGCTGCAATTTCCGCTATTAATCCAGAGCTCTACGAAGCAGCAAGAGTGGATGGAGCCAGTCGCTTCCGGCAAATGTGGCATATTACGTTGCCAGCCTTGCGTCCAACCATTGTTATTTTAGGGATTCTAGCCGTCGGAGGCATTTTGAATGCGGGCTTTGAACAACAATACCTGCTGCAAAATAATACCGTGCTTGAGTATTCAGAGGTTATCGATATTTATGCATATAAATACGGGCTACAAAACAGCATGTTCTCCTACGGAGCTGCCGTTGGGGTATTTAAATCCGTGATTGCCTTCATACTTGTTGTAATTGTGAATCGTATTTCTAGAAAAGTGAACGACCAAGCGTTGTTCTAAACACGAAAAAGAGAGGAGCGCTTGTGATGATTTCGAATAGATACGGGGATCATATTTTTAAATTTATAGTTTATTTCATTCTTATACTTGTGTTGTTAGTTACCTTTCTGCCTTTTTGGAATATTCTCGTTCTTTCATTAAATGCTGCTGAGGATACCGTACGTGGTGGCGTCTATTTATGGCCCAGAGTCCTCACCTTTGATAGCTACAGTCAAATCTTAAAAGATAGCGAGATTTTGAATGGCTTATGGGTTACTGTCAAACGTACCGTAATTGGAGCGCCGCTATCTGTCCTTGTCATTACGATGCTTGCTTATCCGCTAAGCCGCCGGAATTTGATGGGACGTAAAGGATGGAATCTATATTTTGTCTTCACGATGTATTTTGGAGGCGGACTGATTCCTTATTACATGGTGCTTAAAGCGCTGAATATGATTGACACGTTTTCCGTATTTATTTTGCCAGGGCTGATGAATGTCTTCTATATGATTATTGTCCGTACCTTTATGGAGGGGCTGCCTGGTGAGATCGAGGAGTCGGCGAAGGTAGACGGGGCGAATGACCTGACGATTTTCTTCCGGATTGTTCTACCTTTGACCACACCCGTGCTTGCGACTGTAGGACTTTTTCAGGCAATCTCACATTGGAATTCGTGGTTTGACTCCTATGCGTTTACCTATAGTTCTGACTTAAAGACCTTACAAGCCGTACTCGTGAAAATATTAAGTCAATTCCAAACCGGAGGCATGGTATCGCAATCGCAAATGCTAGCTAACTCGGCTAAGCGGAATGCGGTTTCAAGTGATACTATCCGGATGGCAGCGACGATGGTGGCAACATTGCCTATCGTACTGGTATACCCATTCCTGCAAAAGTACTTTGTTAAGGGTATGACTTTGGGAGCGGTTAAGAGTTAATATGATTAAATAAACCGAACGTCAGCTGGAGAAATCTTGTCCGGCTGACGGCCCTGAAGGGGGGTGAGCGGACAGACTTGCTTGGTTGCTTGATAGACTTATGAAGTAACTTACTTAATGGGAGGAATTAGGGTGTCTATGATAAAGAAAAACAAATGGTTGAACGTGAGTATTACTGCCGCATTAGCCGTTGGTGTATTAGCGGGTTGTGCTTCAAATGATGGAAAAAACAATACAAACCAAACGGCCGGAGACGATAAAAAACAAGAGCCGATTACATTGACCTGGTTTGATTCAAATACCAAGGGTGAGCCTTTCACTGATGCTATTGCGCAAGAAATCACCAAAAAAACGGGCATTTCGATCTCAATCCAGCAGCCAACGGGTAATCCTACGGAAAAGCTGAGCTTGATGCTAGCCAGCGGTGACTATCCAGATGTAGTTGTAATGAGCCGGGGTGATGCTTCTCTCGATAAATACATTACAAGTGGCGCATTTATAGCGCTCGATGATTTAATTGAGAAAAGTGGACCAGACATTAAAGAAATGTACGGCGACACATTGATCAAAACACGTTATAAAGATGGAAAAAACTATTACCTAGCTAACTGGTATGGCCTGGATAGTGATCCTGTCTTCGGTATGCTGATGAGAAAAAATCTGGTTGCTGACCTGGCTCCAGATAAGGCAGATGGCTCCACCCCACTCACAACGGATGAGTTTGAAGCACTTTTAAAGAATTTTAAAGAGAAAAACAAGACAATTGATGGAAAAGAAACTGTTCCAATGACGATGAACGGTGAAAATATGGGCGCCAACCTGGGTACATTTAAAGGGATGTGGGGTCTGAGAACCTACTACGATAATAATGGAACATTACAATATGATGTTAAGGATCCAAAGTATCGCGAGATGCTGCTTTATGTGAACAGTCTGTATAGAGAAGGTCTAATCGAAAAAGAATTTGCCATCAGCAAAACACAAACCTGGATTCAAAAGCTGGCTACCGGCACAGTGTTCTCCACACCAGGCGCATACTGGGACCCAGGTAACGCAAATGGTACTCTGAAGAAGGATGGCGGAGATGATAATCAGTTCTTCCCGTACAAGGTTGTAGCACCAGGCACAGAGACCTCCCAAACAACATTCGGACCAAGAAGCTCACTTGGATGGGATGCTATTGCCATTACGAAAAATAACAAACACCCTGAAGAAACTATTAAGCTGTTCAACTACCTAGCGAGTGACGAAGGACAACATTTGCTGCTATGGGGTAAGGAAGGCGAGCAGTACACCATGGTGGATGGAAAGAGACAACCAGACCCTGCATTCCTGCAAAGCTTCAAGGATAACTGGGACGATGCTGTGAAGAAGAGCGGTGTTCGTAAATGGTTGTGGTTTGTTAAAAATGGTCTGGATGCCAATGAACAGCCATACGATATGGCCGTTAAATACCAACGTAGTGAAATTGACGAAATGGCCATTAAGAGCCTTGGAGATTCCGTATGGGATACAGCAGAATTTGATAACTTAGGTCCTGACGGCGGAACGCCTGAAGCGCTGACCGCGCAAAAAGTAAAAGATATTATGGATCAAAGCATTACGAGAGTAATCATCGCTCCTTCTGAAGCCGAAGCCAATTCTACATTCGACAAGATGCTTGCGGATATGAAAAAAGCTGGGGATGAAAAAGTAGAAGAAATCTTCAATCAGAAGTATAGCGAACGTATGGAATTGTGGAACTCAAAATAATATATTTATCTATGTAAAAGCTTCCTCTCTGCATTTCAGCAGAGGGAAGCTTTTTTTGTTGTATAAAAAAACTAAACCAGCCGATTAACATGTGCATTCCTGCGGAAATCAAGCGGGGCTTGATGATAGAATTTTTTGAATTGATGATAGAAATGACTGACATTCTCGAAGCCGGATTCCAAAGCGATATCGACCACACGCAGCTCGGTAGTGAGCAGTAGGTTGCGGGCTACATTGAGCTTTAGCTGGTTGATATATTCCGTAGGTGTCTGGTTCAAGTATTGCCGGAAGGCGCGGTTCACATGGCCGGCGCTTCTCCCTGACAGCTCGTACAAGGCATGAAGTCCACGGTGCAAATTATCCTTTAAATGCATTTTGGTTATGGCATGCTCTAGCCAGAGCGGGAATTCTGGTTGAGCGACTGTCTCTGCGGAGAAAAAATGCTGGGTGAGTGTATCGACGAGCAGGCCTTTTAGAAAAATCCGGGACTTAACCTTGTCTAGGGTTGATAGGATGCGAATGCGTTCCATAGAACGGATGAAACTAGCCATTTCCAGCTGAGATAACATGGCGATTCGGGGGAGAGGCGTGTTCAGCAATCCGTGCAAAAACTCCTCTTCATTCAGATAAGTTAAAGCATCTTCAATGAGGCTTTTGCGGCAGGGAATGTTCAGGAAACGGCAATCGCTATCACCATCTGCTTCATATCTGTGGGTATCACTGGGCCGAATAAAGACAAGGCAGCCCGTCTGAAGCAGCTGCGCTGTCCCGTTAACAATATGCTGACATCTGCCTTCTGTGAGAATGAAAAATTCATAGAAATCATGCGTATGCTCTGGAGATACCTGACTTAAGGACTCCACCCAGAAAGGGTCTGCTAGTAGTTCAGGATTCATATGGCTTGCCTCGGTGTATTTGAGCATGTTCGTCCTCCAGGGTATTAGTGATGTTAAAATAGCACATGATTCTCGAGAACACAACACAAGAAATATAAAGATATTATTGATAGACTTGATCTATAAGAAGGTAAAATAGCACATTTTGGAGGCGGAGAAAATGCATCTTGTAGATCTAAATGGAAAATGGAAAATGAGACGTCTGCATGAGCCGAGCTGGCTGGAGGCTAGTGTGCCAGGTTCTGTCTATCACGATTTATTGAATGCCGGAGAAATGCCGGATCCGTTCTATCGTGAGCAGGAATATGAGGTTCTGGAATTATCCAATGACGATTACGAATATCAGCGTTGCTTTCAAGTGGAAGCTGAAGTGTTACAGCATGAGCGCGTATTTCTGCTGTGTGAGGGGTTGGATACGTTATGCGAGCTTTTTGTGAATGGAAATAACATTCTGAACAGTGATAATATGCACCGGACGTATGAAGTGGACATTAAGTCAGTGTTGAAGCAAGGCGATAACACCATTCACGCGATTTTCCGTTCCCCAGTGGAATTTGCTCTGCGGAAGCAAGCGGAGCTGCCGCTTAGCAGTTGTGCTGATGCAGTGGAGGGAATATCCCATCTGCGCAAAGCACATTCCATGTTCGGCTGGGACTGGGGTCCGAAGCTGCCCGATCTTGGAATCTGGAGAAGTCTCTCCATTCAGGGGTATGACAGTGCCCGTGTTGACGATGTTTATATTACACAATTTCACGAGCCGGATAAGGTTACTCTGGATGTTCGGGTAAGAACAGAGAGCTGGCAGGAGGTTGAACGGGAAATCGTAGTCAGTGTTCACACTCCAGCAGGTGTGGCCGTTGAACGTCGTGTGTTCGAAACTGCCGGAGAAGATCATCATATTACACTGGAAATTATCGAGCCAGAGCTGTGGTGGCCGAATAATCTGGGTGCACAACCCCTGTATAACGTCGAGGTTGTGCTGTTACAGAAGGGACAGGAGCTGGATCGTCGAGAACTGCGGATTGGATTAAGAACGATTTCTGTGAAGCAGGAAGAAGACCAGTGGGGACAATCATTCGCTTTTGAAGTCAACGGCGTGCTTATCTTTTCTACAGGTGCTGATTATATTCTGGAAGATAATCTTCTGCCTCGCGTGACTAAGGAGCGCACGGATCGCCTGCTCCAAAGCTGCGTGGCTGCTAACTTTAATACCATTCGCGTATGGGGTGGCGGTTATTATCCTGACGATTATTTTTATGATCTATGCGATGAATATGGGCTTATCGTCTGGCAGGATCATCTGTATGCCTGCGGGATCTATGCACTGACAGAATCTTTTGAGAACAATATCACACATGAGACGATCGACAATATGAAGCGCCTGCGCCATCACGCATCGTTAGGCTTGTGGTGCGGTAACAACGAACAGGAGATGGCTTGGGGCGATTGGGATTGGGAGAATCATTATTCGCTCCAGCTAAAGGCCGACTATATCAAGCAATATGAAGTGCTTCTGCCAGCCATTGCTAAGGAAGTTGATCCCAATACCTTTTACTGGCGTGCCTCTCCTTCCTCTAAAGGAAGCTTTGATAAGCCGAATGACGAGAACTATGGAGACATGCATTACTGGGGAGTTTGGCATGGCAAGGAGCCTTTTACCGATTACCGGAAGCTCTATCCGCGTTATATGTCTGAGTTTGGCCTGCAATCCTTCCCAAGCTTAAAGACGATTGAATCCTTTACGCTGCCGGAGGATCGCAATATTTTCTCCTATGTCATGGAGTCCCACCAAAAGAACAATACCGGAAATGAGAAAATTCTCTATTATATCAGCGAGACCTACAAATATCCGAAGGATTTTGAATCTATTCTCTATGCGTCCCAGCTTATCCAAGCCGAAGGCATGCGCTGTGGCGTAGAGCATTGGCGTAGACATAGAGGGCGCTGCATGGGCGCATTGTATTGGCAGTTGAACGATTGTTGGCCGGTTGCTTCCTGGTCTAGCATCGATTATTATGGCCGGTGGAAAGCAATGCATTATACAGCAAGACGTTTTTTTGCTCCAGTTCTTGCTTCTGCACATGACGAAGGAACCGTAGTTTCCCTGCATGTCTCTAATGAGAGCAGAGAGAAGGTGAGCGGTGAATTAAGATGGAGACTGCTTACTCCGACATCAGAGGTTCTAATGGAAGGTGCGAAGTCGGTGAAAGTTGAGGCTTTAAGCAGTGCCGAGTTCGATCGGCTTGATTTTGGTCATGTCTTGGATACAAAAGAGAAGAAACGTGAAGCCTATCTGGAATATGTATTTGAGGTAGAGGGGGAGACGATAAGCGGGGGAACCGTCTTGTTCGTTAAGCCGAAACACTTCAGCTTTGTTGATCCTGAGCTTGAAGCCGTAGTCACAGAGGAAGCAGAACAATTCGTTATTACTGTGAAGTCAAAAGCATATGCCCGTTTCGTTGGACTTGATTTCAAGGAAAGAGATGCGATCTTCAGTGATAGCTATTTCGACCTGTCAGCTGGCGTTTCAAGAATCGTTACGGTTGCCAAAAAAGATCTCGATAAACCAGCTACAGCTGAGGAACTGCGTGCCCAGCTTACTGTACGTTCCGTCTTTGATATTTAAGCAAAAGGTTATTTTCCTACTATATCTTAGGCTACCAAACTCCAAATGACAGTTTGATGATATATATTCTAGTGGTTTAGATCCTGTGTATAGATAGATCAATATTTTACTATAATAGGTATAGATATTAAGATTGTATCCCCTTCCATTTCACTCTAAAATAGACTTCGAAGAAGCATTAACTACAAACAATAAACGTTCTATTGAGCTACCTTAAGGAGAGTGCAAACATATTATGGGTATTTATTATGACGACAACCGCAAGGTGTTTCATTTACAGTCAGAGAAATCCAGCTATATTATTGAAATGATCAAAGGTGTTATTCCAGCGCATGTCTACTGGGGCCCAAAATTGGCAGGGAGAGAATTTCAACACCCGTTGAATTTGGTGGAACGTTGCTCTTTTAGTCCAACTTATTTGCAGGAGGATAAAAATATCTCTCTCGACACCTTGCCAAGCGAATTCCCTTCCTATGGAAACGGGGATTTCCGCGAACCGGCACTGGAGGTTCACCTAGTAGATGGCACGACCGTAACGGATTTCCGTTATAAGAGCTACACCATTAATAAAGGAAAACCTGCACTCAAAGGTCTGCCTGCTACTTATGTTGAAAGTGATGAAGAAGCAGAGACCTTGGAAATTATACTGCAAGATGATAAAACAGGATTGATCGCTGCCTTGAGCTATACCGTATTTAACGATCAGGATGTTATAACACGTTCCGTGCGGATTGAGAATCTGGGTAAGGACAATCTGGTTTTGAAAAGAGTATTAAGCGCGAATGTTGACTTCCATGATTCTGACTATGACATGCTGCAATTATCCGGTACTTGGACTAGAGAACGCCATATTCACAAAAGACCCCTCGTTCCTGGCATCCAACGGATTGACAGCAAACGCGGCTCCAGTAGCCATCAGCAGAATCCTTTTATGGCCTTGCTTGCAAAAGATGCGACAGAGGACCATGGCGAAGTTTATGGATTCAGCCTTGTGTATAGCGGGAGTTTCCTCGCCCAAGCAGAAGTGGATCAATACGGAATTTCCAGAGTAGGGATCGGTATTCAACCTTTTAACTTTCAGTGGTTGCTTGAACCGGGCGAATCCTTTCAGGCACCTGAAGCAGTATTAGTAAGATCCAGTGAAGGGCTTGGCGGATTATCGAGAACCTATCACCGTCTGTATCGGACCCGGTTATGCAGAGGTGAATTCCGCGATAGCAAGCGTCCTATTCTGATTAACAACTGGGAAGCGACTTATTTTAATTTTAACGCGGATAAAATCAAAGAAATTGCTAAAGCAGGCAAAGAGCTAGGCCTAGAGCTGTTCGTGCTGGATGACGGCTGGTTCGGCAAACGTGATAACGACGACAGCTCCCTGGGAGATTGGGTAGAGGATCGTCGCAAGCTGCCTGAAGGTCTTGGAAAGCTAGGCGAAGATATCACGGCAATGGGCATGGAATTCGGATTATGGTTCGAGCCAGAAATGGTATCGCCTGAAAGTGATCTTTACCGTGAACATCCAGACTGGTGTCTCCATGTACCTGGGCATAAAAGTTCATTAGCCCGCCAGCAGCTAGTGCTGGATTTATCCCGTAAGGATGTATGTGATTATATCGTCGAGTCAGTTAGCTCGGTATTATCATCCGCTCCGATTACTTATGTGAAATGGGATATGAACCGGAATATGACGGAGATTGGATCAGCGCTTCTTCCAGCCGAACGTCAACGTGAAACGGCACACCGTTATATCCTTGGACTTTATGATGTGCTGGAACGTATCGTTTCCCGTTTCCCTCATATTTTGTTTGAAAGCTGCTCCGGCGGTGGCGGACGATTTGACCCGGGAATGCTGTATTATATGCCACAGACCTGGACTAGCGATGATACGGATGCAGTGGAAAGATTGAAGATCCAATATGGAACAAGTATGGTGTATCCTGCGAGTTCAATGGGTGCCCATGTGTCGGCTGTTCCTAACCATCAGGTACATCGTATTACACCTTTGGAGACACGTGGTCATGTCGCGATGTCGGGTAATTTCGGCTACGAGCTGGATTTGACCAAGCTTACTGAAGCTGAGCGCGAGGATATCCGCAAGCAGGTTTCAGAGTACAAGGAACTGAGAATGCTGATTCAGTACGGTGATTTCTATCGACTGCTTAGTCCTTTTGAAGGAAACGAGACGGCATGGATGTTTGTTTCCGCTGATAAAAAAGAAGCCTTCGCCACCTACTTCCAAGTTTTGGCCGGGCCTAATCCACCGTTGCGCAGATTGCGTCTGAAAGGACTCGACCCTGCGAAATCGTATAAGCTTGAGCTTAACGGCGGAGTATACAGAGGGGATGAGCTGATGCACTTCGGACTCACGCTTCCACAGCTTGAGGGCGATTTCAGAAGCCTACTTTTCGTGCTTAGAGAAGTTTAATCAAAAAAGGAGGGTGTCCCAAAAGCCATTGGCTGCTGGGCACCTTCCTTTTTTTCTCCTTTTTTGAGTTCTTTTGTGACTAGCTGCGCGCCCGAAGCTGTTATTGGATGGGGTGTTTAGCAGAATGTTTACCTAGCCTTAGCCGGGGATAGCGGGCTCGAATAAGGGTGTTTAGCAAGATGCTTTGCTAGCCAGGTGCTGCCGTACGCGAATTAGTGCACCTTGTAAGTAGCTTGACGCCACTGGAGTTGAGTGTTTATAACTCGAAGTCGGCGGGCTCAAATTGGTGCACCATGTAAGTTGCTTCCCCAGCCAACACGGTGCTATCGGACTCAAATGAAGCTATCCGCAGTCTTTTCACACATTTAGAGTTTTATCGGACTGTATAGTCGCTATTGGCTCGAAAAGTACCTAATAAGCACCTCTTTCGAAGGAATAGCTGCACTGGAGTCCGAAACTGTGCTCAAAAGACGAAAAATTGGCAAATAGCGTCATCTGAGTCCGAAAGCGGCGGGGGAAGGGGGACTCGGTGCTTTCGTACGCGATTTTGGGTGTTTAGCAGGATGTTTACCTAGGCGGGGGCTGCCGTACGCGAATTAGTACGACATGCAAGTTGCATACCCGTCCAACACAGTGCTATCGGACTCAGATGCCGCTAAACATAGTCTTTTCACACATTTAGAGTTTTATCGGACCGCATAGTCGCTATTGGCTCGAAAAGTACCTAATATGCACCTTTTTCGAAGGAATCGCTGCACTGGAGTCCGAAACTGTGCTCAAAAGGCGAAAAATTGGCAAATAGCGTCATCTGAGTCCGAAAGCGGCGGTAGAGGGGGTGACACGGTGCTTTCGTATGCGAATTTGGGTGTTTAGCAAGTTGCTTCCTTAGCCGTGGGCCGCTGGACGCCAATTAGTACGCCTTGCAAGTTACTTACCCGTCCAACACAGTGCTATCGGACTCAGATGCCGCTAAACATAGTCTTTTCACACATTTAGAGTTTTATCGGACCGTATAGTCGCTATTGGCTCGAAAAGTACCTAATAAGCACCTCTTTCGAAGGAATAGCTGCACTGGAGTCCGAAACTGTGCTCAAAAGACGAAAAATTGGCAAATAGCGTCATCTGGGTCCGAAAGCGGCGGAGGGTGGTTATCCCGCGGTGCTGCTGTATGCGAATTAGGGTGTTTAGCAGGATGTTTACCTAGGCGGGGGCTGCCGTACGCGAGTTGGTACGCCTTGCAATTGTGAGTTGGCACCACCAGATCTGAATGGTTACTACTTGCATCCACCGGCCCCGAATTAGCACGCCACGCACGCCACGCCTGCCACGCCTGCCACGCCTGCCACGCCTGCCACTCAGCTCTATCGAAGCCGAATAGATATGCCTTGCAACATCAATTTTCAAAAAACACATGTTTGGACAGGAACTCTAGGTCCTGCTCGCGGTAAGTGGAGGGGCTAACTCCAAAGTAGGAACGAAAAACTTTGCCGAAATAGCTGGCATTGTCAAACCCGGTGTCCACAGCGATCTGGTAGATCGTCTGATCTGTTGTTTTCAGCATAGATGCTGCCAGCTCGATCCGTCTCCTTCTTAAATACTCAAAGGGCGAGAGATTGATGTTTTTTTGAAATAGCCTGCAAAGATGATGTTTGGAAATTCCAACATGTGCGGCGACATCGTCTAAGCTAAGGTTATTATTGTGCAGATCATTTTTCATGAATTGTATAGCGGCATGGAGTTTGTCATTTTTTATATAGGTGGTTAACAAACTCGGTTTCTTGAGGTATTTCTCCATGGACAATATCCACTGAAAGGCTTTCCCCGTTAGAAAATGCAAATCTCTTTCTTCATCAACCTGGATGTCCTTGAACATACTCCACAATAAATCCATCGGAACCGATTCCTGAGGGAGTTCTATAATGGGACCGCCATGTGCGATCAGCTGGTTCCAGAGTGAAATAGCTAGAGGTCCTCGTACATTCAGCCAAATGAATTCCCAGGGCTCTGTACCTTCCTCCGGATAATAATATCTGTGTATACTGGGGACAGTCACTAGGAAAGCTTTGCCCTTCGTTAATGGGTGAACAACCCCGTCTATTTCAATTCTACCCTCTCCAGATAAGGTGTACTGAAAAATAACACAACTTCTCTCCGTCCGGTTCTGGCCGTTGAATGAATATGCCGGAGTCTCGGCTTGTTCCCAGCCAATAGAATCAAACAGAAGCATAGAAGCTTGTTCTTCCGAGCGAATGGTGTAGGAGGAGCGCAACATTAGCAGGTTTCCTTTCCGTGGTTCGTTACTACATTCAAAGTGTAAACTTTTTTGTTGATCTGTTCAATTTTTGTTTCATTTAATCTGCTGTCTTCGATATTGATAAGGCGTAATGCCATACTGATCTTTGAACAGCTTAATGAAATATTGTGGCTTTTTGTAGCCGACTAGATGTGAAATATCGAGCACATGTAAGTTGGAATCGATTAATAACTTGGAGGCCTTTTCCAAGCGTTTAGAAGAAATGTAGCTCGATAAATTTTCGCCCGTCTCCTGCTTATAAAATTTAGACAGGTAAACAGGATGTAGGTGAACAATTTTCCCTAAGTCCTCCAGGCTCAAGCAATCACTAATATGATTGGAGATATAGGCTTGAATGGTATGAACAATGTTTTGATTGGAAAATTTAGCGCTTCTATCTAATTGGGTGAGGCTCTGCAAGATGGATTGAAGAGCCGTATTTGGCTCTAATAATTGATTGAAAATCCAGTCTGCGACCTCAGCTGATTGGATTTTATCAGTTGTGGAATACAGCAAATTAATGAATTCGAGCAGGTAGAGGAGCTTTTGTTTTTTGACAGTGAGCTTGGCAAAGTTTTTTAAAATGTTTTTTCTGGTTTGTTCCCATTCTCCAAGCTCTAATTTAGGGAGAGCACTAGAGGCACTCAGCATAGTAAAGTCACTGGCCCCAATATTTTCATTAAAAAAGAAATGATAAAAAATATGCCGAACAGCATGCTTTTGAGAAAATTCAAACGGCTCGGAAAAAGAAATGGAATCGACGCTGCTTGCCACAGTTTCGGTATTGGATTCTGGAATAATTCCAGTAATGGCTGATGGAGTGATCCAAATAAAGTCCCGTCCACCATTATGATCTTTTAACATCATTTCATCTTTCCCTCTAGCCCCTGAGGCGTGAAAAAAGCAAAAGTGCTCATTCCGTAAAGCAGTATCGAGTGTGCTGTGATCATAACGTAGTGGGGAAGGTCCGCTAATAACAGAAAGCAAGTAACCTAGCCCATCTATCTTTTTCTCTGCCACTGGGGTTTTTGGGGGTTTCTCAGCGATACTCTTAATAACTTGACTCATGGCTTTTTCCATATCCTCTTTATCAACCGGCTTGAGTAAATAATCGAGTGCACCCAAACGAATGGCTTGTTGTGCATAATCAAATTGAGAATAACCGGAAAGGAAAATTACCTTGGTAATGAGCTTTTTCTCATGAACATGATGCAGCAAATCAATGCCGGATACCTCGGGCATACGAATATCTGTAATAAGGATATCTATATGATTCTGATTCAATAGCTCCTTGGCTTCAATCGAATTTGTTGTCGTCTCAATATGCTCAATTCCAAATTTGCTCCAATCCAGCAGGTGTTTTAAATATTCAACGATGTAATGTCCGTCATCAACTATCAATAATCGCATATTGTCCTCCTTCATCCAGCGAGAAATCTATGAATGCCAGCACGGATAAACCACCCCAGTCATTGATGAAGAACCGCAGTCCGCTTAATTCACCATACGCATTTTTGAGGCGATGATGAATGTTCCAAAGACCAATTCCTCTTGATCCTTCAGGGGGGGACTCATTCTCAAGTCTGGCCATTAGCTGGTGTATTTCCTCATTAGATAGCCCCTTACCGTCATCGGCTACAATAATTAACGCTCCAGTATCAAGTTCTTTTACATCTATAGTAACGCGATAAGCCCCTTGCTGTTCTTCAATCCCATGCTGGATTGCGTTCTCGACCATAGGCTGGATAATCAGTGGCATAATCAGATGCTCTCCCAGTTCAGGAGGCAGGTTGATTTCATAATTTATTTTTTTGGAAAGTGACATGATGGATAAAAAATGATCGGCAAGCTGCAATTCAGAGGCCAATGTGACATTATCTGAATTCATTTTTGTTAAATAACGATAGTACTCTGCTAAATGCTTGCTCATCTGCATTACGGCTTCCGGTGAAGTTTTTGCCACAGCCATAATGAAAAACAGATTATTGTAAAGAAAATGTGGATTGATCTGAGCCTGTAGCTGTTTCACTTCGGCGTTTCTGCGCAGCTCGGTTTCTATTTTTAATGAAGCGAATAAAGCCTGTATTTTGGCGACCATGTGGTTAAAGCTTTTAAATAGACTATAAAATTGATTGTCCGGGTTCTCACTAATTCTGGTGCTGTAATTCCCTTGTTCCACTTGGTAGAATTTCTTGTCGAGCAAATATACATTACGATAATAGTTTCGATAGAACATAAAAATCACGATAAGGCCAATGATCAAGATCATTAAGATGCTGACAAAAAACACCTGTTTATTCCGGTTAAGCGGATTCAAAAAATCACTCATTCGCGTATAGGTAACAAGATACGTATCAATCGGCTCAATATACTTCGATAAAACATAATAATCGTCATCGTTGATATGATAGTCAAACTTTAAAATTTCATGTGCATTGGGTGTTATCGTCTCCTTGGCTTTTTCCTCGATTCGAATATCCACCGCTTTATTGCTAATCATTAAACTCTTGTTCACAAGTAAAAAGGCATTGGAGCTCTCGCCGCCACTCACTGCTTTCTCTAAAAGACTTGTTAAATACTCCTTTTTCAGCTTAACGCCCACGATGTACTGAATATTGGCAGGATTCTTAGGTTCATGAATATAAGGATAGATTGAAAAATAATACAAATTGTTATTAACAATCTGCCAGCCTCGCTGCGTGACCTTCTGAAAGGGCTGTTTGGCAAGCGAATCATGACCCGTAAAAATAAAAGTGCCATCCGATTTCCAGTAGATACCGATAGATTCAATCGCCTGACTGGAGAGAAGTGGTGCTGATATGCGGTCATAGATATCGTTTTTTTTCATCTGGGCATCGTAATTGTTCATCTCTTGTATTTTGCTTTGATAGAAACGTACGGAGGTGTCGGCTGTATATTGGATGCCATACAAACTTGCCTCAGAGATGATGCCATCCAGAATGCTTTCCGTATAGGCTAGCTGATTTTTGGAGGAGTTAACCAAGCTCTCTTGAATGGTTTTGGAACCTAGGGAGTTCATTACGAAAAACAAACTTAAGGTAAGTAAAAGGAAAAAAACGAAAAAATATATGAATCGTTTCATATTTACTTTTTTAATCATAAGCATTACTCCTGTCGCTAGGACTCGTGTGAATTCATCATAAGCCATATATTCCAAAAGAAAAAGAGAAGAGCTCTCGCAAAATGAAAGCGTTTATAAAGATGTTTAGCGAGTGGTTATGATATTTAATTTGAGACATTTTCGAATGAAAGCGCTTTTGTTAACATTAAACCAGAAAGAAATTAGCAGCCAAGAATGTAAAAGGGGGTAAGCACAATAGCACAGATAATGAATACCCAGCTCAAATGGAGTGAGAAAGCCAACGTTAAAAAAAGCAGAAAGAATCCTTGGAAAAAGGAAATCAAAAAAAATTGGCCGTTGTATGTTTTATGTATCCCAGCTTTGGTATTCGTTCTAATTTTTGCCTACGGTCCTATGGTCGGATTAGTGATGGCCTTTCAGGATTACAAGCCCTGGCTTGGAATTACAGGTTCAACTTGGATTGGTTGGGATAACTTCGCAAGAATCTTTCAATATAAAGAGGCAACACAATCCATTATCAACACCCTTATTATTGCTGTAATCAAAATTATAGTCGGAATTATTGTTCCTATCTTTATGGCGATTCTGCTAAGCGAGATTAGAAACATGGGGATTAAAAAGAGTATTCAAACCTTGGTCTATTTACCGCATTTTCTCTCTTGGGTAACCGTTGCCGGAATCATGATTGATATCTTAGGTCTGGATGGGGGCATAAATCATTTTCTTACGAATTTCCTCGGACTGAAACCGATTTTCTTTTTGGGGGATCCTACGCTGTTCAGACCGACGATCATCATCAGTGATTTATGGAAAAACTTCGGATTTGGCATGATTGTCTACTTAGCGGTGATTACAGGGATCGATCCTTCTTATTATGAGGCAGCTGAGATCGACGGCGCTTCACGCCGCCAACAAATACGCCATGTTACCTTACCGAGTATGATGCCAATGATCATCGTAATTGCAACGTTAAGCCTTGGGAATATCCTGGATGCTGGATTTGACCAAATCTTTAACTTATACAATCCACTCGTATATAGTACGGGAGATATCATCGATACTTATGTTTACCGGTCATCCTTATTGAATGGACAATACGGTTTTGGTACCGCTGTTGGATTGTTTAAATCCGGCATCAGCTTCATATTAATCGTAATTTCCTATCGAATTGCTTACAAGGTAGCTAACTATAAAATATTTTAAGTCGAAGTTGTTAAGCTTACAAAACTGTTAGGAGGAATGGGAGTGTATTATAAATCCAAGGGATATAGGATATTTTCGATTTTCAATCATATCCTCCTGATTCTAGTAGCCTTATCGTGTTTATTGCCTATGCTTCATTTGCTAGCACAATCATTTAGTAGTAAGACAGCGGTAAATGGGAATTTGGTATCCTTTTGGCCGGTGGACTTTAATATCGAAGCCTATGTGAAAACTTTTAAAAACACGAATTTTACAGGCTCCATGAGAATCTCAGTGGTCCGGACGGTACTAGGGACGTTAATCAGCATGTTCATTATTACAACGGCGGGGTATGCCTTATCCAAAGATTTCCGTGGGCGTAATGCTTTAATGTGGATTTTTATATTCACGATGTTGTTTTCCGGTGGATTGATTCCTTCTTATATATTGGTTACGAAACTTGGGCTCAAGGACACGATCTGGTCGCTCGTGCTTCCCGGTGCCTTCGGAGCTTATAATTTGATTCTGATTATGAATTTCTTTAAAACAATCCCTAAGGCGCTTGAAGAGGCGGCATTTATCGATGGGGCTTCGTTCTTCGTCATTTTCCGGAAAATCTATCTTCCGCTTTCCCTTCCCGGTCTGGCAACCGTTGGATTGTTTATCATGGTGGGGAGCTGGAACGCATGGTTTGATGGGATTTTGTATATGTCGAATACAACGGACTATCCGTTAGCTTCATTCTTACAGACTGTAGTGGTGCAAGGTTCAGCGCAGAGTATGGCACTTAGTCAATCAGAAGCAGCCGCGTTGTCAGAACAGAGTATCAAAGCTGCGCAAATTTTTATTAGCACACTGCCCATTATCCTTGTGTACCCTTTTCTACAGAAGTATTTTGTCAAAGGCATCGTTCTGGGTGCTGTAAAAGAATAACGTGACCAACATATAAAACTTTAATTCAAAGGAGCTTATTGATGAAAAAAACAGGGGCCTTAATAACGACTACTGTATTGATGGCAGGATTGCTAGCGGGCTGCGGCTCAAACGGTAAAGAATCTACTGCGGCAGAAGCGGTTCTCAAAGACGGCAAATACGATCCTCCTATTACTATCAACATCGCCAAGCAACAAGATGAGAATGCCGGTAAATATATCAACGGGGAGAGCTTAAATGATAATGTGTTGACCCGCTGGGGTGTCGAGAATCTAGGGATTAACATCCAAACTACTCTTTTGGGCGGTGATGCCTCCCAATATAATACGAAACTTCGTTTAGCGCTCACTGGTTCCGAGAAGCTTCCGGATGTTTTGCCAGTGTATGATACCTCATTAGAAAATGATCTGATTCAATCTGGACTTGTAAAAGATATTGCGGAGGACATTAACAAATACATGCCTGAGCGTCTGAAAGAAATATATAAACAATATCCAACAACGTTCAACCCGGTTATCCAGGACGGCAAGGTTTATGGGATGGCGATCTCGCCCAATCTCACTGAAGGTGAGGTCATGCTTATCCGTCAAGATTGGTTAGATACATTAAATTTAAAAGCGCCAACAAATATAGATGAATTTGAACAGGTAATCGCTGCTTTTACGAATGATGATCCGGATGGTAACGGAAAAAATGATACTTATGGATTTGATTTCTCGGGAAAAGATTCTTACAACACGGGCTGGGTAAGCGACTCTGTAATGATTTTTAGTGCTTATACAGGGAAGAGTCTCCCCGGCCAATGGTATAACGACAATGGAAAACTCACTTACGGTTCCGTCGCTGATGGGACAAAAGATGCGTTAGCTAAACTTCGCGATTGGTACTCCAAAGGGTATTTAAATAAGGAGTTGGCTACACAGGGTGCATGGGATGCACTGGCGGATTTCACTGAAGGTAAAGCAGGGATTATTATTGGCCGTCCTTGGCTGTACGGCAGTGTTAAAGATGTGGAAACTAACGTAAAAGGGGCTAAAATCAAAGCTTACCCAACAATTAACGGTGTAAGTGGGGATCGAACCTACCAATCCGGTCAACAGAACGATGGTGTCTTTATGTTTAATAAAGACTTTAACAATATGGAAGCTTTCTTCTTGTATTATGACAAGCTTTACGATGCAGCATTTGGTACCGGAGATTTCAAATATGGTTATGCTCAGGGATATGATTATGACATCGTTGGCGATGAAGTGGTATTCGATTCCAAGAAATTCAATACGCCTTTGGATGCCGCTCAAGGTGTAGGGAAAATGGCTTTTACCAAAAATACACCAAGTGTGGATGGCCCAGGTAAATCTTTTTATGATCTTTCCAAAGGTGCAAAAGCTGAGAATGGGGTCTTGATCAGATCGGCATCAAATGATGAAACAGCCAAAGAGGGATATGTGATTTCCTATGAGAATAGAGAGTCACTGCTTCCAAATGCATTTAACGGTCCACCTACCAAGACCATGCAGACAACTTGGGAGCAACTGAATACGATGGAAAAGGAAACCTTCACCAAAATTATTTACAGTAAAGAGCCGCTAACTGCGTACGATGACTTCGTGAAGCAATGGCATGACAAAGGCGGTACGAAAATTTCCGAAGAAATCAACGAATGGTATAACAATGCTAGCAAGGTGGATGTGATGTCTCAGATGGGATTGAAATAAGTTCGCAAGAACAGCAGGTTCAGTTAAGGTCATCCTTGGCCGGACCTGCTTTTTTGTCTAAAAATCTGATCCTCTGGAGGTTAATCATGGACGAAAATGCGAGTACAGTCACCCTACTAAATAGCGCTCCACTTCTGGATATGAGCGGAAATCCTGTACATGCACATGGTGGACATATGCTCTATACGGATGGATATTATTACTGGTTTGGTGAGAACCGGATGGATCGGCGGAGAGTGAGCTGCTACCGATCTGTGGATCTAGTGAATTGGGAATGGCGCAATGATGTGCTCACACTCGATTCACCGGTACAGCCGATTTATCATCGCACCACATTAGAGCTTGAACCCTTGGACAGGGAGGGGCGCCCAACGGGTGCGGTAATTGAGCGCCCAAAAGTACTCTACAACAAACTTACAGGGAGATTTGTTATGTGGATGCATTGGGAAAATGGACGCGACTACTCTGATGCGCGCTGCGCGATCGCTGATTGCGGGACGGTAGATGGGGATTATGTTTACCGGGGCAGCTTTAATCCGATAGGTAACATGTCTCGGGACTGCACCTTGTTCCAGGATGACGATGGGACGGCATATTTTATCTCCGCGGCAAGGGAAAATGCTGATCTTATTATGTATCGTCTGTCACCTGATTACCTCAGCATAGAAGAACAGGTCAAGACCTTGTGGCCCGGACAAGCGCGTGAAGCACCTGCATTAATGAAACGTCAGGGTGTATACTTCCTCATCTCGTCCGCCTGTACGGGCTGGTTGCCTAACCAAGGAACCTATGCCTGGTCCGAGGAATTATTTGGTCGTTGGTCACCCTTGCTGCCTTTGGGCGACATCACTACATACGACAGCCAGCCTGCTTTTATAGTTCCTATTGTAGGAACAGACAATGACCAGTGCTCTTACCTGTATGTTGGGGATCGCTGGGACCCTGCGGATTATTATGCCTCTTCCTATGTATTTCTGCCGCTCGGCTTTCCTTCTGACCGGGAAATGAAGCTTGACTGGGCAGAGCGAACGGTGATTGACCTAAGGAAGGGAATCGTAGCTGTGGAATGCGGCTCTGGTAGTGGTCTGTTCAGATTGAAAAGCTTAGGAATGGGGCTTTATCTGGCGGCGGGAAATCAATCCATTGAACATGAGGAGACCCTGAACGTCGAAGTCCGGACGCTTTCGTATGAAGATCAGCAGCAGAGATGGACGGTTGAATACGGGGAGAAGGGTAGGGCGAGAATTCGAAACAGTGAAAAGGCCTTATCTATTGGCCCGTTGAATTCCTTGCTGCTGGAGCCTATTCGTGACAACGAAGATCAGTTTATATGGTTGCTTACAGAGACAGAAGCAGGTTCACTGACTATTGGGAGCAATGACGGAAGAGTTCTTACCGTAGCAGGAGAACAGCGTGGGGGCTGGGGTTGTGTGTTTCTTGAATCCAAACGCTGCCATGATCCCCGTCTAGGTGCAGACCCGCAGCTTTTTCAACTGATTTCAGTAAGGTAAACAGTTTAGAGAAAAGAGGTATACCGATGAGTTTATCTGTCTCCTTCCCTATGGAATGGTTTAAAAGTGACCCCCATACACAACTTACTGCGACTTCCTCTGAGGCGTTTCAGTTCATCACTACACCAGAAGGTGGTGGATTTGAGCTTCAGTCAGGGCATCTGGAATCCGCCGCTTGGTGCGATTATGGTTTCGTTAATGCGGAGGTGTACCATGAAAGCCGTGACGTTCTGGTGCTGTTATTCAGTTTTTATGATCGGGATCATCGCGTCATTACTTATCATGTAGGAATTTTACCCGGTGTGCGCACGAAAATTTGTTTACCCTTGATTCATTTAAATGGTGAGAAGCTGTTCCTTCCCCGTTATCCGGGTGTGATGCAGACAGTACTGAGGGGAGATGCAGGCATCGATCGCAAGCATATCACCCGATTCTCTATCGCTACTCTCCCTTCAACAACAAGTAGAGCTGTGCAAATTAGTGGCTTGGCTCTAAGTCTAACTGAGCCCGTCTTTGAGTATGAACAGCAACCATATATAGATGATCTGGGCCAATTAAAGGGAAGGGATTGGCCAGGGAAAACGGTTGATGCAGAAGCGATGACGGATCGGCTGCGCACAGAGCGGAAACTTGCGGAACATGCTGATCACAATGGAGGTGACCTCAGCAGGTACGGAGGTTGGAAGGCGCTGAGATTCGCGGCAACTGGATATTTCCGCACGGAGTTTGACGGCAGCCGCTGGTGGTTCGTTGATCCAGAGGGTTATGCCCTGTTCAGTACGGGGATGGACTGTGTGGGTCCAGCTTGTTCTATGCATGTAACTGGCATGGAACACTTGATACCCTCATTGCCGGAGCGGGAAGGAATCTATCAAGAAGCTTGGTCACAGGATGGCGAGGAATTCAGCTTCGAGATTGCTAATCTGATCACTGCTTTTGGGGCGGAGTGGCGCTCTAACTGGGTGGCTATGACGGATTTTCGCTTACAACAATGGGGATTTAACACCATCGGCAACTGGTCTAATGATAGATTTATCAACGAATCCCAGCTTCCGTATGTTTATCCTCTAGTGGACTTTCCGCTGACGGAGCAAACTATTTTCCGGGATTTCCCGGATGTGTTTAGCCCGGAGTATGAGCGGAATGCCGGAAGCTTTGCGGAGCAGCTTCTTCCATTAAGGGAAGACCAGAGAATGGTCGGTTATTTCATGCGTAATGAGCCGCATTGGGCATTCGTGGATGGGTTGAATTTGACCGGGCAGATGCTGAAATCTCCGGTCCGTTATGCCAGTAAGAAGGAATTCATTCGCTGGCTTGCAGAAAAGTACAAAACAGTGGAACGATTAAACATGGCGTGGGATAGCGTTTTTGTAGAATTCGAGGATTTATACGATGTATCGAATGTGAATGTAACCGGGGATAATCTCACTTCTGCCCGAGAAGTGGATTATAACCAGTTTAACCGGATCATGATTCGACGGTATGTAGAAGTGCCAGCCCGTCTTTGCAAGCAGACGGATCCGAATCATCTGAATTTGGGAATGCGTTATGCCTGGGTTGGCAGTGATGAGGTGCTGGAGGGCTGCGAATGGTTTGATGTATTCTCTATGAACTGCTATCAGTTTAGTCCTGACAAGGAACAGATCGCCCAGATCAGCGGACGACTGAACAAACCAGTCATGATTGGGGAATATCATTTTGGTGCGGCTGAAGGCGGCATGTTGGCTTATGGGATCCGTGCGGTGGCAACCCAGAAGGAGCGCGGTGAGGCTTACCGTTATTATGTGGAGCAGGGGGCAGCCATCCCGCAGCTCATCGGAGTTCATTATTTTCAATGGAATGATCAGCCTGTGCTCGGACGTTATGACGGAGAAAACTATCAAATCGGTGTAGTGGATGTCTGCAACCGTCCATATGAACCTTTCGTGCACGCAGCGAGAAAGGCCCATGACCAGATGTATCAGGTGCGGACGGGTATGACAGCGCCCTATAATATTGTGCCAATGGAGATTCCGAAAACGGGATTCTGATTGCAAATCTTTACAACAAAAAGGCCCCCAGCCAATGGGGGGCCTTTTTTGTCCTCTCCTCTGCAATGTAGCCTCTTTACAAGCCAAGGCCGGAGGAGGGGAGTGAACCATCACGGGAATAGCGCTTGCGGTATTCGCCCGGAGTTATTCCGGCACAACGTTTGAACATACGGATGAAGGAATTTACGTTCTGATAACCGACCTGAAGCGCGATATCCTGAATCCGCAGTTCCAGATTCATTAGCAGCTCTTTGGCCCGCTCAATCCGCAGATTGTTCAGATATTCACTGAAGTTGATGTTTGTTTTCTCTTTAAAAATGCTGGACAGGTAACCTGGAGTTAAATTTAACTTGTCTGCTACTAGGTTGAGGTTGATGTCCTCGCCGTAATGTTTGTCTAAGTAATCCAGTACAAAGCTGATAATGGGGTCGCGCGACTCCGAGCGGCTACTGATGACCACGAGCACAGGACGAACCAGATCACGCAGCCATTCCTTGTATTGATCCATTGAGTGGAAAGCGTTAAATGGCTCTAGTCGCGGTGGTAAGAGACGCTCCGCTTCCGCTTGGGGCAGATTCAGCCTCGTCACCGTTTTGCTTGTCTGTTCCGCTGCTCCCAAGGCAAATGCCCGAAAATCCGCCGCCGCCGCGTCCTTGTGCTGCAGCTGCTCCAGCTGACGATCCAACCAAGCGAATACAGCCTCCTCATTGCCAGACTGCAGCAGATTGTGCAGCTCCTCTCCGTGTGTCACCTTTAAATGAAAGGATTTGGCGGATGAGGCTCTAGGTTCTACGATAATTTGTGTTTCCCCGTTCAATCTACGCTCATTTAACAACATCGATAGATTATTGTAGGCATCGGTAAATGAGGTTTCGCCTGAATATACCGGACTTACAGCAATAGTCAGATATAAGGATGTCTCCGAATCCAGCAGCTCCTTAAGGGTATCAAGAGCCTGCAGAAAACTGCTCTGCGGTCCGGGATTGAACAGGAGCAGCATGAGCTGATCATGTTCCGGCTGGAGTGCGACGCTTTCGCTTTCACCACCAGTGATCAAGTTTTGAACCAGCTTCCATAACATCAGTGTGTGTTTCTCCAATTCGTCCGGTAAGGTTTTGAAGCTGACCTTGAACAGAATGGAGGCATAGGGCTGTTCGGATTGCCTTACATCTTCAAGCTCCGCGAGGCTTTTACTCAGCGGGATATTTTTCACTTTATGAGTATAGGCATATTGGCGCACCAATGAGTTCTTATGATCAAGATCGGTCTGGATGAAGCGGTTACTCTCCAAAATGGAGCTCAGGCGGTCGCCAATAATGGCGAATTCCTTCACACTGCTCAATTTTTCAGGCCGGCTGCCTGCCTTACGGTCCAAGGCGGCAATCAGGCGCTGGAGCGGTTGGTTAAGCCGGTGGCTGAAGATTAGGGATGAGAGAACACTGATCAGTACTGCGGCAGAGAGTAATACAGCCAGCAATAGCTGCATCCCCCGCATTTCCGCAGCAATAGCCGCCACCTGGGTCACTCGGATATAGGTGAATCCAGTCTGTTTACCTTTTTCATAGAAGTAATATTGGTCTCCGACCCGCTCATGGGCATTGCCACTTTCCGGAAGCTGGCTTGTTTGCAGTTTACCCTCTGATGTAGAGAACAATAGATTCTTCTGCGCATCCAGGATATAGAACGGGGTATTGCCGGCATCTCCGTAGGCAGCCTGCATCAGCTGCGGATTCAGCATGACAATGCCGTACACTTCCTCATAAGGAATCGCTTTGACCAGCACTGGCATTAACCTTCCGAGCGTACGGGTGGAATGTATGGTTTTCTCGGTAAAGGTTACGGCGGGCATGACTTTTAAAAATTGATTGTCCATCGTTTGCCGGCTCCAGTACTCCGGAGGGTATTCTGCACTGAAGTAGTATTTACCGAACATATCTGCGGCGCTGCTTAGGCCCTCCCTCTCCAGTACATAATTTTCCTTTTTAAAATAAAGAATGAAATTTTCGATATGCAGAAAAGGATTAGCATACAGCGTTGAGAGATCCGATATCACTTCTGCCGGGATATCATATCGTCGGTTCTCTTTGAGGTGGCTTAGAATGCCCAGATTGGCAGTCCATGAATCGGATTGGGTGAGGGCAAGAATCATGTTCTGGGTCAACCGGAAATGATTTTCGTAGCCTTCGACCGTTTGTGCGAGGCCAAGCTCATTTTGCCGGATCATCTCCTTATAGATTTTGCCGCTTAAATACAGATGGGAGAACAGATTAAATGATGCCAAAATCAAGATGACACTGAGGAAGCTTAGCATCAGCTTAACGAACAGGGCATTCAGCGCAAATTTGCCTGTAACGGATCTCTTCATATGTATCCCCCTTTGGATGCACCCGTAAATGAATTGGATTAATTCTATCATAGCGGCAAAAAGCTAACACCAACAATATGCAATTTTGCTGATTTGTACGCTATTCTATGGAAATCCGCAGTTAAGGCGAAATGTTATATAACATGTAGATAGCGCTTTCCAAAGAAATGCAGCTATAATTCGGAGACAAATCCCAGGAAAAAGGGGGAAGTAATCTGACATCTATATGATTTATGATCATTTTAACAAGAGGAGACATGCATATGGCTCAAGCTAGCGTAGTGCAGGACAAAATGCGAAAGAAAGTGCACCGGCGACCCCAACGACCTCAACGCCACAAAGCGGGAATCCTTCGAACTTGGAATAAAAACAAGGCGCTCTGGCTGCTGTTCCTGCCGTGCCTGTTGTATTATTTGATCTTCCGCTATGCACCGATGTTTGGATTAGTTATCACTTTCAAGGATTACAATCTTTTTAAAGGGATTTGGGCCAGTGATTGGGTGGGACTCAAATATTACAGGATGTTTATAGAGAATCCCGATTTTTGGCCGCTGATGAAAAACACTTTTCTGCTTGGTTTATATAAGCTGTTTTTTGGCTTCCCGGCACCCATTCTCCTGGCGATTCTGCTTAATGAGGTGCGCAAGGCTGCTTTCAAACGAGTTGTGCAGACCGTCAGCTATCTTCCACATTTTATCTCAAATGTCATTGTAGCCAGTATGGTGATCATGTTTTTATCCCCAACCGGAGGGCTGATTAATAATCTGCTTGGTGCCATAGGGATTGGACCGATCAATTTCATGAATGAACCTGGATTGTTCCGCGGTATTTATGTCCTGTCGGAGATCTGGCAGCATATCGGCTGGGAGACTATTATCTACTTGGCCGCGTTGACCGCTATCGACCCGCAGCTGTATGAAGCTGCTGATATGGACGGAGCCAGCCGCATGCGTAAAATATGGCATGTCACCTTGCCCGGCATTTCACCCGCCATCGTGATCACCTTGATTCTTAATATCGGTAAAGTGCTCGAGATTGGCTTCGAGAAGGTGTTCCTGATGCAGAACCCGGCGATCTACGACACAGCGGATATTATCAGTACTTATGTCTATAGGGTGGGTATGGTGCAGGGGAACTTCAGCTATGGCGCTTCTATTGATCTTTTTATGGGCGTGATTAGCTTGATCTTCATCTATACAGCAAATTACATCAGCCGTCGTGTAAGCGAGACAAGTTTATGGTAGAAAAGAGGTGTGGTGATGAGATCACCCCGTTTATCCTGGTTTAATGTCGTGAGCACTTTTATCCTTCTCGTGGTTGTGGTGGTCACGCTTTATCCGTTCCTGCATATGCTCGCTGTCTCTCTCAGTAGTGATGTGCATGTCATGAAGAATACCGTTTCTTTTTGGCCTAAGGGATTTAACCTGAATATGTATAAGCTTGTACTCGGAGATTCGCAAATCTGGGTGGCTTACAAAAATACACTCATTTACACCGTGCTTGGCACCCTTATCTCGCTGGTGGTCACCTCCACGGGTGCCTATGCACTCTCACGCAGTGATATGGCGCTGCGCAAGAGCTTCACCCTGTTGATTGTGGTGACGATGTTTTTCAGCGGAGGAATGATTCCCACGTTCCTCGTGGTTCGCTCCCTGGATATGGTCGATACCGTATGGGGCATGGTGCTGCCGGGTGCGGTTAGCACTTGGAATCTGATTCTGATGCGGACCTTTTTCTCCGGCATTCCTAAAGAGCTGGAGGAGTCTGGCCGCATCGACGGACTGAATGATATCGGCATATTTATCCGTATTATTGTTCCGCTTTCCAAGGCTTCCTTCGCCACCATAGCGCTCTTTTACGCGGTTGGCATGTGGAATAACTTTATTTACCCGCTGCTCTACCTTCGCTCACCGGGTTTGTTCCCGCTGCAAGTTCTGTTGCGCAATCTGGTGCTGGCTGGCAGTGCTAGCTCGGGAGATGTTACTAGCATTGGAGGTGACAACATGGTGATAGAAGAATCGCTGAAGTACGCGACGATTATGGTCTCGACGCTTCCGATTCTGATTGTGTATCCATTTGTACAGAAGTATTTCGTTAAGGGGGCCATGATTGGCGCGGTTAAGGGATAGGCGGGTGGAACCGTCAAAAATTCAGCATAAGGGAGAGATCGTAATGAATAAATGGAAATCTGTACTGCTGCCACTGATGATTGCAGCAACCGTAGTAACTGGCTGCAGCGGAGGGGGCAATGACATCTCGCCGCAGAGTAATACTCAGGGCAGCAGTACCGCTTCACCTGCTGATTCGTCCAAAACGGAAAAAACCTTCACTGCGCTCTTAGACAACAATGCTACGTTCCCTTATTCGAAAAGCTGGCCTATTTGGAGCTGGCTGAAAGAGAAAACCGGTGTCACACTCGAGGTACAGACCCCTTCCGGAAAGCTTGAAGAGAGCTTGAACCTGGCGATTGCCTCGAAGGCAATGCCGGATCTGATGTATATGCCTAACCGCAAAGAATCGAATAAATTCGGGCAACAGGGTGCGTTGGTGGATTTGATGGAGTATATGGACAAAATGCCGAATCTGACCGCCTGGGTAAAGAAGTATCCAGAGGAAGCGAAGGCTGCACTATCTGCTGATGGCAAAATGTATATGTTCCCGAATCAGGGCTTTGGCGAGACGAACCGCATGATCTGGTTATACCGTAAAGACATTTTTGACAAAGAAGGAATCCAGGCACCAGCCACATATGAGGAGCTGCATACAGCTCTAAAAACCTTGAAGGCGAAATATCCGGACAGCTATCCGCTTTCGATCCGCTACGGACAAATTCCCGATGAAATGAATGCCAATATGACAGTGAATTACGGGACGGGTGAAGGGGCTTATTATGATTTTGATAAAAAAGAGTGGCTTTTTGGACCCACGGAAGATAGTTACAAGGAAATGGTGGGTATGTGGAAAATATTTTATGACGAAGGGCTGATTCCGCCCGACTTTCTATCTCTGCAAACTAAGCAATGGCAGGACATGGTGTCCACGGGCAAATCGTTTGTGACCATTGATTACATCAGCCGGATCGATTTTTTTAACAATGCGATGCAGCAGGAAAATCCGGAGTTCAACACGCAGTTCATGGCTCCTCCAGCGGGCATTGCCGGCGGCAAGCAACTGAACCCGTATTTTCATTATATGGAAGGTGGCCTAACCGTGGCTTCAACCTCAAAGAACATCGATGATGTGATGAGCTATATGGACTTTTTCTATTCCGAAGAGGGACGTACGCTCAGCAGCTGGGGCGTGGAGGGCGAGACGTATGTGAAGGAAGGCGACACGATTAAGTTCAAACCAGAGTACAACGATGTGATCGAAATGCGGAAGCAGACAGGACTTCAGACTAGCGGAACGTACACCTGGATCGACTTTGGTGCACATCTGTCGTTGTTCTCAGACAATTTGAAGTATGCCTTTGAAGAAGCGACGAAATATGATCCGTCCATGATGCAGCCACGGCCTGCATTTACGGAGAAAGAGAATGAAATTATTGCGATTACCGGCCAGGCGATCCAAAAACACCGCGATGAAAGCTTTGCCAAGTTTGTTACCGGCTCCCGAAAGCTGGCCGACTGGGACAAATATGTGGAGGAGATGAACAATCTCGGCGTGGATAAGCTGCTGGCTACTTATAAGGAAGCTTACGACCGTGTTCAGAACATTCAGTTAAACGGGAATTAATCTGTCTGGTGCCAAGGACAATAGTTGCCCGGAAAGGATGAGCGGGATGAATGACATCATTAAGCCTTTAGAGACACACAGAGTGGAGCAGATGTCCGTTCAGGTTTATGAAGATCGTAACCTGATGGGCGCTGCGGCGGCATCGCAGGTTGCGCAGAAAATTAGAGCTTTGCTTCAAGATTCTGCGCGTCAGGTCCGAATTGTGTTTGCTGCCGCACCTTCGCAAAATGAACTGTACGAGGGGCTGGTGCGGGAGCAGGGGATGGATTGGTCCCGGGTCAATGCTTTTCATATGGATGAATACATTGGCCTTGCGGCTTCGGCTCCCCAGCGTTTCGGCCGTTTTTTGACAGATCGGCTATACAGTCGGGTTAACCCTGGCCGGGTAGAACTGCTGGATGGTCTCGCCGCTGATGTGGTGCAGGAATGCCAGAGATATTCGGCTTTGTTGAGCGAGGCGCCTATTGATATCGTTTGCCTCGGGATCGGGGAAAACGGGCATATCGCGTTTAATGATCCGCCAGTCGCTAATTTTACCGACCCGCAGCTGGTCAAAGCGGTCGAACTGGAGGAAGCCTGCCGCCGCCAGCAGGTGAATGACGGTTGTTTTACCTCGCTGGACGAGGTGCCAACCCATGCGCTGACGCTTACGGTACCAGCCTTGCTGGCTGGCCGTCACCTGTACGGAATTGTACCGGGAGTGTCCAAACGCAAGGCTTTACACGCGGCACTTCATGATTCGATCAGCACGGCATGTCCAGCTACTATTCTGCGCACCCATCCGGAGATCACGATGTTCACGGATCGGGCTGCCTTCGGCCTATGAACGCGCCAATTAAGGGAAAGCACTATAAAACTGGGCGGCCGGTTGAGGTAAGTGTCGAGCAGGGGCGAATCACTTCGGTCACCGAACTTGCGGAGAGTCCAGCCAGGGCTGATTGGCCCTGGCTGGCACCCGGGTTGGTGGATCTGCAAGTGAACGGGGGCTGGGGGCTGGATCTCAATACGCTGCCTTTACAGCCTTCCACGGTATTGGAACTATCCGGACTTTTGCTAGGAAACGGGGTAACCAGCTATTGTCCAACTCTGATTACTAATGGCAAAGAAGCGCTGGCTCAAGCGGTCTCCGCCATTGCGGAAGCCGCTTCGCTGTATCCGGAAGATGCTGGGGGGATTGTAGGAATTCATCTGGAAGGTCCTTTTCTGTCACCAGAAGAGGGGCCACGCGGCGCCCATCCAAGGGAACATATTGGCCCGCCAGATTGGGATAGGTTATGCCGCTGGCAAGAAGCGGCTGAAGGGCTTATCCGTATCCTCACCGTTTCCCCGGAATGGCCAAACGCCGCTGCATTTATCGCCCGGTGCAGTGAATCAGGCATCCTTGTTTCCATAGGGCATACAGCAGCTTCCTCCGAGCAGATTAGGGAGGCGGTTGCCGCAGGAGCGGTGATGTCTACGCATCTCGGCAATGGTGCACATCTAACACTGCCCCGTCATCCCAACTATTTGTGGGAGCAGCTGGCGGCGGATGAACTATATGGCTGTATGATTGCAGATGGTCAACATTTACCACCCGCTCTGCTGAAAGTAATCCTACGGATGAAGCGCAGCCGCACCATCTTGGTCAGCGATGCTGTATCACTGAGCGGAATGCCGCCGGGAACTTATCACCTGCACATTGGTGGAGAGGTTGTATTAACAGCAGAAGGGCGGCTGCATCTGGCTGGCAATCAGCAGCTGCTTGCAGGTTCCACCATGATGCTTCCAGATCAGGTGGCCTATCTTGCCAAGGCTGGATTAGCTCGGTTGTATGAAGCCTGGGATTGTGCTTCTGCTCATCCGGCCACACTGCTGGGGCTGGAGCAGGCGGCAGGGCTTAGGGCTGGAGCGCCTGCCGATCTCGTGAGCTTCTGCTATGAAGACAGGACACTTACCGTGCTGGAATGCTGGAAAAAGGGTCATAGCAGGGCTTGCAGTAATTAATTACAGCAAAGATTAGGAGGAGAACGATGCAGAGCTTGATACCGCAACCGAAGCAGATCCAAGTGAAAGAGGGCGAAGCTTTTCAGATCAGCGAGGATGTAAGCCTGAGCCTCTACATGGAGCAGCATGATCCGAGACTGGTGGTTCATTGCCGCCGCTCGTTTCCGGAGCTGGAATGTACACATGTTATCTCGGGAAAAGGATATTCACTTATTCTTCAGAGTCTCTCGCAGCCAGAAACGAAAGGAGCACAGCCAGATGAAGTGGATCTGAAATTGCTTAACGGCCGGGCGGAAGGGTACAGGCTGGAGGTGTCGGAGCGCCGGGTGGTAATCCGTGCACTGAATGCGCCGGGTCTGTTTTACGGGCTACAAACGTTACTACAACTGCGTAAGTCAGTAGGGGAAGTTCCTGCTGTGTCTATCACGGACTGGCCTGACACTACCTTGCGGGCGATGAACTTTGATCTTCGCCAGACATTTTCCAAGCCAGAGCTGCTGCTATCGTATTTGGCGGATTTTGCCCGGTATAAAACGAATGCGGTTCTGATTGAATACGAAGATAAATTCCCGTTCCAGAAGTACCCGGAATTCGTGCATCCTCAGCATTCGTTAAGCCTCACACAGCTAGAGGAACTGAAACGTACAGCCCATGAATATTTTATTGAGATCATTCCGCTGCAGCAGAGTTTCGGGCATCTGGAGTATGTACTCCGCCACGACGCTTGGCGGCACTTGCGCGAAACGGAGTTATCCCTCGGGGAGATCTGTCCATCGCATCCGGAATCCTTCGAGCTGATTACCGATCTGTTACAGGAGATGATGGATGCTCATCCGGATTCCCGTTATATTCACCTCGGCTGCGACGAGGTGTACAGCTTATGTGAATGCGAACGCTGTAAAACGTTGTTCGGAGGGGTACGGGAGCGGGCGTTTATCGCTTTTTTGAACACTTTGATTGAATTTACAGCCAGCCGTGGTAAAAAAGTGATTTTCTGGCATGACATGCTGGACAAATGCCCGCCGGAGGAACTGGCAAAGCTGGATAAGCGGAGTGCGGCGATGATCTGGATATACAACGGACGTAATATTGAAGCTGAGGTTTCTTCTCTTGCGGATAAATTCAGGTCACTAGGCATCGAGGTTATGGGAGCACCGGCGGTTCGCAGCTTTGACTGGGCTGAACATCAGAATTATCCGGTACTATTGAACCGGACGGATAATCTGCTCCAATGGGCGGAGACAGCGGATAAGCTGGACCTCGGTTGCATCGTCGCCACGAACTGGACAGGGCCGTTCAGCCTTGGTGTTCCTTATGGGATCTTTGAAACGACGTGGTATCCGATGCTGCTGCATGCCGATTTGGCCTGGAACCGTAAAGCGGACTCAGCAACATTTATCGATCGATTCATGGAGCAGTTTCATGGCATCGGTCCTAGAACAGGTCACGCTCAGCTCGGGAATTATCAGCTGGAAGATTATTATGATGTTATCTGGAAGCTGCTGGACAAGGTGAAGGATCATAAGGATGAAGCAGAGCTGATTGCCATTATGCATGATTTTGAAGCGGCGACGGACCGTTCGCGGGCGATCCACAAATATGTCTACCGCTGGGAGCTCTATCCGGGAGACGAAGCGGAAAGGCACTCGCTGCTGAACAATTACATGCGAAATCGCCGCGGACGTGAGAACGTTTTGCCTCGCATGAAAGCGGCTTTGGAGCGTTACCAGCCATCCGATATGGCGGAGCATTTTGTGAAATCCCGCTTCTATCTTCACGATTATCTGGAGCGGACATTATACCGTGAGCTGGGGTTTGCTCAGGTAGAATAAGAGTTTTGAAAAGATCGTAGGGCTATCGTGTAAGCGGGTAGCAGTGCGGTCTTTTTTTAATTCATAGCTGGATGAAGCTACATATTACAACATATTCAGGAACTAAATCCCAGTTTGCTGCGTCTAACTTATAAAGTTCTAGCAAACTACATTGGAGGAGAATGAATATGAGAGCTACACCCATAAACCGGACTATAAGGAAGGTTACACTTACCGCATTATGTATTTTGCTTGTATTGCTGAGTGGCAGGGTAATGGCGGAGCCGTCTCCGGCACAAAAGAAACCCGCGGTATTCACAGCGGAGATGCAGAGTGCCTTGGAAGGGGCACAGAATGTGCTGCTGACGATACAGCCATTCCCGGACGAAGCAGCCGTAGGTTTCTTCAAGAATGGGCGCAGTCTGCCCAAGGGATATCTGGAGCAGACTGCCGATAAGATTCTGGAACAGCGGGGCAAGTTCACCAAGGTGGCAGAGCTAACTCGAACAGCGCTGGCTTACAGTGCTGCGGGGGGCAACATCAACAACATCGCTGGTATTGATCTTTATCCATTCCTGATGAATCATGACGGAATTGATTCGGAAGGGGCAGCAGCGGTAGCAGCCGCCTATATTACCTCGAAGAATTCCATTTCAAATTCATTGGAGCGGACAAACCGTTACCCCGATTTGTTGTTTTATCAGTTGCTTGATATGCAGCTAGCGGACGGTAGTTGGCCGCTGGCCGGGCAGAAGCAAGGAGATCTGGTAGCTACTGCCTGGGTACTAACCGCACTTGCTTCGGAAGTGAGTTCAGAACAAACAGCGCAGCCGATCGAGAAGGCTTTGCAGTGGCTTAAGAGCAAGCAGCAGCTAGACGGAGGGTTCGATGGTAAAACTGCGACGACAGCGCAGGTGATTGTTGCTTTATCCTCGCAGGGAGTCGATGCAGCAGATTTCACCAAGGAAGGCGGAGCCTCGCTGCTGGACCATTTGCTAGCGCGGAAGCTCCCGGGTGGCGGCTTTGCGCAGACAGCAGGCGGAGGAAACGATAGTCCCGCAACTGTGCAAGCCTATCTTGCCCTGACTTCCTATAAGCTGCTGTCCAAGCAGGCTGGCATGCTGTATAGCGGACTGCATCATGCTGGACTTGACCGGGCAACAATTCAGGTCGAAGGACCCGGTGGCACCGTTGCCGGGGGGCATATTGTTGGCGGAGATGCTGTGAAGGCAGCGGCAGCTTTTTTACAGGCGAAGGGTCTGGCGTATAAGCTGAATGCGGATGCAGCTAAACCGGCCTTCACAGCTATCGAGGGGATTCAGAACGGGCGATACAATGGACGCGGAGAATGGAAGATTGCTGTATTCAGCGGGGGCAGTGCATGGATGTATCCTGAGAATAGCCCGTACAGACTGACGATAGGCAATGGGGATCAGCTGCTTGTTTACTACGCGGACGATACAGAACTGCTTGACCGGATGGAAGTGAAATGGAAAGATAAAAACGGCCAGGAAATGGGTGGATACGCAAGCGCCAATATGCCGTTTTCCCTCCATATCACCAAGTCAAACGGTCAGCTGGGCGGTCTTCCGGCTTTCGGCGCTACTGTGACACTTCAAGGAAAAAGCGTAGTGGCTGACAGCACGGGAAAGGTGTCATTTGCCGGCATGAAGCCCGGTGTCTATCCTGTGCAAGTCACCAAATACCGTAAAGATGCCGCTCCAGCACTTTCCAAACGGACGTTTGCGCTGCATGTCTCTTCCCCGGAATTGGCCAGCTTTACGGATGCCAATAAAGTCGCAGCTTGGGCACGTTTGGATATCGCAACAGCGCTCAGCAGCGGATATATTCAGGGCGTGAGTGCCAGCGGAAATGTGCTGGCTCCTAAGCAGAAGCTGACCCGGGCTGAATTTCTGACCCTGCTGCTGCGGCTATTGCATGAGTTCCCCGATGCCAAGGCCACTTCTAGCTTTAAGGATGTTCCGGCGGACAAATGGTACAGCCGTACCATCGCCAAGGCTGAGGAGCTGGGCATTATCAGCTCTCCAACCGGTAAGTTCGAGCCGGACCGCGGTATTACGCGGGAAGAAGCGGCGGTTATGGTAACCAAAGCCGCCCGGTTGTCTACGTACGGCAGCCCGGACCGTGTGAAGTTTGCCGATACTTCCAGTTTGTCAGAGGCGAGCCGCCAGGCGATTCAGGCCGTGAATGAACATGAAGTAATGACCGGCAGCGGGGGCCGCTTCGATCCAAAGCAGATTCTGGTGCGTGAGCAGGCAGCGGCAATTTTAGTCAGACTGCAGAAATTAATCCCGGAAGCCTTCTATTAATGGAATAAACGTCCAGGGATATGATAAGCTTCAGATAGAGTTATCACATCCAGTGCAGAGGAGGCAAATCTATGAGCCGCTTGATCACAGGCAATATATATTATGGATTTCAGGTCGTTAATGAGGAATTTATCCGGGAGATCGATTCCGCCGTATTCACGATGGAACATCTGAAGAGCGGCGCCAGGCTGCTTTTCGTGCAGAATCAGGATGACAACAAGGTATTCAGCGTGAGCTTCAGGACCCCGCCTGAAGATAGTACAGGGGTCTTTCATATTTTGGAGCATTCTGTATTATGTGGTTCGGAGAAATATCCGGTGAAGGAACCTTTTGTAGAATTGCTAAAGGGTTCGATGCAGACATTCCTGAACGCATTTACGTTTGGGGATAAGACGATGTATCCGGTGGCGAGCCGGAATGAGCAGGATTTCTCCAATCTGATGGAGGTCTACCTGGATAGTGTTTTTCAGCCGAATATTTATAAGCAAAAGGAGATTTTTGAGCAAGAGGGCTGGCATTACGAGCTTCAGCAAACAGAAGCTGAGCTGATCTATAAAGGCGTGGTTTACAACGAGATGAAGGGTTCCTATTCCTCGCCGTTTACGGTACTGATGGACAGGATCAAAAAGTCGTTGTATCCAGACACGATTTACCGTCATTCTTCAGGTGGAGATCCGCAGGAGATTCCTGCGCTTACGTATGAGCAATTCCTTGAGGCGCACAGCAATTATTATCATCCGTCCAACAGTTATTTTTATCTGTACGGAGACGTCTCTATTGAAGAGAAGCTGCAATTTATAGACCAGGAATACCTTAGCCGTTATGAAAAAAACAGCTTTGATACCTCCATTCCCCTACAACAGCCTACCGGAATGACGGAGCTGGTAGCGGATTATCCGATTCTGGAAGCAGAAACGGCCGACGACAAAACTTATTTGAGTCTGAACTATGTAATTGGAACCTCTACGGATCGGGAACTGAATCTGGCTTTTGATATTTTGAAAAGCATGCTGATGGACAGCAATGCAGCTCCGCTTAAGCAAGCCCTGCTGGAAAGCGGTCTGGGTAAAGATGCCTTTGCTTTTTATTCCGACAGTATGGTTCAGCCGCTGCTTGGCATTACTCTGACACATTCGAACGCTTCCGCCAAAGATGCCTTCGTGGAGCTGGTGAAGACCACATTAAGCAGCTTGGTTAAGAACGGGCTGGATGAGAAGCTGGTGCTGGCGGCGGTCAACAGCAAAGAATTTGAGCTGCGGGAAGCGGACTTTAGCCGATATCCAAAGGGACTTACTTACAATATCGAAGTGATGAAGTCCTGGCTCTATGACGGTCAGCCGTCTACTCATATGCTTTATGAAGAGGTATTCACTACCATTCGGGAAAAGATAACGGATCGTTATTTTGAGAAGCTGATTGAGGTCTACTTACTGAACAGTGATCATTGCAGTCTGGTGGTGCTGAACCCGTCCAAGACGATTGCAGCCGACAAGGAAGCGAGCACCCAGCGTCAATTAAGTCAATACAAATCATCACAGCAACCAGACCAGCTGGAGCAGCTTGTGCAGAGTACACAGCATCTTCTGGCGCGGCAAGGTCGTGCAGATGCAGCCGAGGATTTGCAGAAGCTGCCAAGTTTATCTCTACAGGACATTAACCGCAGTGCTGAACCTCAGGTGCCATCCCATGAATATAACCTTGAGGGTCTAAAGCTGATCCACCATGACGTATCTACTCAAAAGATTGCGTACTGCAAGTTTTATTGGGATACGAGTGTTGTGGCTCCTGAGCAAATTCCTTATCTTGTGCTGCTGGCAGAGGTATTGGGCCAAATGGAGACAGCTTCTTACAGCATTGAAGAGCTCACTAGTGAAATTGGGATCAAAACCGGAGGCATTCATTTTAAAAATGAGATCTTTGGCGCTGCAAAAGATACTGGGGCCAGTTATCAGCCTAAATTCACTGCGCAGGTTAAGGTGATGGCGGGGCATATTGGCGAATCGCTGGATCTGCTGCGTGAGATGCTCTATACCAGCGCGCTCGATAACTTGACGAAGCTACAGGAAATCGTCCGGCGGGAAGCCTCACAGATGGAATCAGTCCTGAATCAAAAAGGTAATGAAATCGCGGCCAGCCGCCTGATGTCTTATTTTTCGGACATGGGAGCGTATCAGGAGCAACAGGGTGGCGTGGCCTATTACCGCTTTATCCGTGAGCTTGCCGAGAAGATCGATCAGCAGGGAGCAGAGGTGGCAAACACGCTGAAGGATATCTGTACGGTTTTATTCAATAAACAGAACTTGATCATCAGCGTGACGGGTACCCCTGATTTGTATGAAGAATTCGCCGCTAATGTAGCGAAGCCGGATATTCAGGATCAGCCAGTGGTGAATAAACCTAAGATTACGGCGCAGGGGCATGCGGATAATGAAGGTTTTATGTCTTCCAGCCAGGTGCAATATGTGGTTAAAGGCTACGACTTCAACAAGCTAGGATTTACGTATTCCGGCAAAATGCAGGTGCTCAAAAAAATCATGAGCCTCACCTATCTGTGGAATGCCGTGCGCGTGAAGGGCGGAGCTTATGGCGGCAGCCTGATGCTGCGCAGAGATGGGATATTGATGTTCACTTCCTACCGTGATCCCAATTTGCAGGAGACGCTGGAGGTTTATGATCAGGCGTACCGATTCACCGAAGGATATGAAGCGGATGCCGACGAGATGACCAAAGCAATTATCGGCACCCTGTCCATGTTGGACCAGCCGCTGAGCCCAAGCGCTCAGGGACGGCGGGCGGACCGGCATTATTTTGAACAGGTGACTGGGGCCGAGCTGCAGCAGGAACGGGATGAAATCTTGTCGACCACACCGGAAGACATCAGACAGTATGCCGATTTGCTTAAGGCTGTGACGGAACAAAATTATTTCACAGTTGTCGGCAATGAATCCAAGCTGAAATCAACAAAAGTCTTATTTGGACACCTAGAAGAACTTGTGATGTAATTCTCTCTATAAACTCCTCTTCAGTACCTGTCTACTCGACAAGTGCTGGAGAGGAGTTTTTTGTATTTAGTTAGAACCTTGACAGTTAGAGTTCTATCTATTATGATAATGATGTTACTTAGAGTTCTAACTAATCCGCAAGAGGAGGAAATAACAATGAACAAACCCGTGGTAGACACACCATTTTCTAATTTAATACGAGAGATTGGGATAAAAATAAAAGGTACAGCTGACACCAGGTTAAATGAGTTAGGTCTGAACTCACAACAAGGCCGCATGATCGGCTATATTTTTGAGAATCAAGAAGAAGGGGTTATTCAGAAGGATTTAGCGGAGGTCTTTAACAGGAAGGGGGCGAGCATTACCAGTATGCTTCAGGGGTTGGAGAAGAAAGGGTATATCCAGCGTGTCACTCCTGAAAATGATGAACGTCAAAAGAGTATTTTTGTATTGGAAAAAGGTGCTCTTTTAGTGGAAGAGTTCAATGAGATTTTCTCTGAGGTAGAAGCAAGCATTACTAAGGCGCTTAGTCCGGAAGAAACTGCAACCCTAAAGTCGTTACTTCAAAAAGTTAGTTCAAGTTTATAAACGTTCGGAGGTTCACTTATGACAAATGAGTTCTCAAATCAATATTATTTAGAGTCGGCGCCCATGAAAAAAGCGATCGCTCATTTATCGATTCCCATGATGATTGGGATGTCTGTGGGTACTATTTATAATGTAATCAATGCTTACTTCATCGGCTTATTACACAATACCAGTATGCTGACCGCAATCACGCTGGGCCTGCCTATTTTTACCGTTTTAATGGCTTTTGGAAATGTGCTGGGGGTAGGCGGAGGAACATTTATAACTCGCTTGGCGGGGCAAAAAGAGACGGAAAAAGGGAAAAAGGTTGCCGGATATACTTTTTACGGGAGTATTGTAGTGGGGCTTCTTATCGCGCTCATCGCTTGGTTAGCTATAAATCCGATCACGCGAATGCTTGGTGCAGATGCTGCTACCTTAGACTTTACGAAGTCTTATGTGCTCACTCTTTTTGCAGGCGGATTTGCTGTTGTGCTTAATTTTGCTTTGGAACAACTGGTCCGTTCGGAAGGTGCCTCGAAGGAATCGATGTATGGTATTTTTATCAGTACGGCTTTAAGTTTGATTTTTGATCCTTTATTTATTCTCGTGCTGAATTGGCATGTTGCCGGAGCTGCTTTGGCTATGGTTTTAGCAAATTTGGGCTCTGCCATTTATTATATTTACTTTTTGGAAACGAAAAGTGAGCATTTAAGAGGATTTTTGAAGCATTTCAAGATATCTGTACGAGATCAGCTTGAGGTTTATAAAATAGGTACAGCCGAGCTATTGCAAGCCAGTTTTTTAATTGTCAGCACGCTTTTGTTAAATAACTATTCCATTCAATATGGGGAGAGTGTGGTCGCCGGATTTGGTGTGGCTTTAAGAATTGTGCAGATTCCAGAATTTCTATCGATGGGTTTATTTTTGGGATTGATTCCGCTATTTGCTTTTAACTTTGCTAGTAAAAATACGGAGAGACTTAAATCCAGCATCAAATACGCTTTTGCATATATAGGCAGCATTGCAGTTGTTTTTGTGAGTCTAGTATATGTGTTTAGAGGAACGATTCTTCATTGGTTCTCAGGCGATCCTTCTGTGTTAAGCATGGGAACTTATATTTTGGCAGCGATGCTGATCTCCGCTTTATTTAATGGATTTACCGGATTATTTATGAGCATTTTTCAAGCAACAGGGCAAGGCACACCCACTACTATTATGGCGATAAGCCAAGGTGTATTATTTATACCGATGATTATCGTATTGCATTCTATTTTTGGCCTGCATGGTGTGATTTGGTCGATGACTGTGACTGAGGTAATAACGAGTGTGATGGGTGTGGTTTTGTTTATGATTTTTCGGAAAAAGCTGAATAGTGCGGGCGTTGATGGAAAAGGTGCTGTAGAGGTTACGCCGGTATAACGCGATTGCTTTATGTAAAACTCAATATGGATTTTGTTTACTGCGGGAGCTTGGCTCGCGCTTTTTTTGCGTTGTGCAAAAGAATTCATAATTAAAGGATCGGTAAAATTCGTTCCAAAATGAACAATTCTAGTTCTTATGAAGACTGCTTACTTTTTCTACAATTATGGATAAGTAAAGGAGGAGAACTATGATACGCAAAAAAAGGTTTCATCTTAACATGGACACACGCGAAGCGATGGCGGGATATCTATTCGTTGCTCCGCTTATGCTTGGGCTGATCATCTTGACGTTGATCCCGGTGCTGGGCTCACTGCTGTTAAGCTTCACGGACTGGAACTTTGTGGCTGGGTTAGGGGGGATTAAGTTCGCGGGCGTGGATAATTTCATCAGGCTGTTTCATGATGATGCTTTTATGAAAAGCTTGCTGAACAATTTACTCTTTATTATCACAGTACCGGTTACGATCATCGTTGCCCTGCTGCTGGCTATCCTGATTGATAAACAGGTTTTTCTGAAGGATTTGTTTAAAGTGATTTATTTCCTTCCGTACATTTCCAGTGTAGTTGCCATCGCTATGGTTTGGCAGGTTATGTTTCACCCTTCGCTGGGACCCGTCAATCAATTCCTGATGTCACTGGGGTGGAACAACCCACCCAAATGGTTAGCGGATATCCATTATGCTCTGCCGTCGCTGATGTTGATTCAAGTCTGGATTCAGCTCGGTTACAACATTATTATTTTTATTGCAGGTTTACAGAGTATTCCTAAGGATCTTTATGAAGCGGCTGATATTGACGGTGCCAACGTCTGGCGCAAATTCCGCAACATCACGGTTCCCTGCATTTCGCCAACTACCTTTTTCCTGCTGGTAACAGGGGTTATCGGCTCATTTAAAATCTTTGATCTGATACAAGTATTGACCCAGGGTGGGCCGGCTAACTCCACGACCGTTATCGTCTACGAGTTATATGATACAGCCTTCAATCAGCTGAAGACAGGTTACGCCTCTAGCATGGCACTCGTTCTGTTCCTTATTTGCCTGATCATTACAGCCTTGCAGATGTTGGCGCAAAAAAAATGGGTCAACTATTAAAGGCGGAAAGGAGAAATTACAGTGAAAAAAGAGCTTTTATCCAGAACCTTCTGGACCATCGCCATGGGACTGCTAGGTATCGCATTTCTTTTACCGTTCCTATGGATGTTATCCACTTCCTTTAAGCTGGAGAAAGATGTATTTAACTTTCCAATTCAATGGTTGCCACAGCAGTGGAACCTCATTGAAAATTATAAACAGGTATGGTCGGGTGACTTTGCTCGCTATTATGGAAATTCCATTTATATTACGCTGGCTACGACTATAATTAATGTGCTGATATGCGCACTTGCTGCTTATGGGTTCTCCAAGCTACGTTTTCCGGGCAGGGATGCGATGTTTATAGTTGTATTGGCACTTTATATGGTTCCTCCGCAGGCATCGTTGGTTCCACAGTTTCTACTGTTTAACTGGCTGAATTTGATTGACACACATTTGGGATTAATCCTGATTAACAGCTTTAGTATTATTGGAGCGTTTATGCTCAAGCAATTTTTTATGGGGGTAAACAACGAGTATCTTGAATCGGCGCGGATGGATGGAGCAGGGCATTTTCGCTCTTTTCTACAGATTGCCTTTCCGCTGATCCGTCCCGCTGTAGCTACTTATGCTATTTTGCGCTTTATTTGGACCTGGAACGACTATCAATATCCACTCATTTTTTTGAAATCCAAGGAGCTGTTTACGATTCAGCTGGGGATCCGGCTGTTCGGGGACCAATACGGGGATGTCTATTCACTCATGATGGCTGGTGCGGTATCTGCAATTCTGCCGTTGCTGATCATTTTTGCACTCGGACAGAAGCAGGTTATTGAGGGAATTGCCCTCGGAGGTGTGAAAGGATAATAAAAGTCAAAATAGTTTCTCTTCGGTAGAATATGAGAACTTTCCTCGTCAATCCTGCATGTTAGGATGTTCTTGTAAGCAGTTACATAGTCACTGGTTGTTAAGCAAGTGATGCCCAACACATTTATAGGAGGGTCTATATGAAAAAGAAATTATTATCTGCATTCATCATCACATCGATGGCGTTATCATTGGCCGCTTGCGGCGGAAATGCGAAAACCAATAATGCAGGAGCGACTAATGCACCCGATGCTGGTGGAAATTCAAAGCCTGCAGCAGAGAAGGTTACCCTGAAGCTGAGCACCTGGCAGACAGAAGCCAAAGCGAAATGGAGCACGATTATCGCGGAGTTTGAGAAGACGCATCCCGATATTCATGTGGAAGTAGATTTGCTGAACGAAAAAGGTGATTCGGTTGCCTCTATGCAGAAGCTGGATTTGATGGCGGCTGCGAGCGATCCGCTGGATATTGTCGAACTGCCTTATACCAACTATTCACAGCGTGCAGATATCGGTTTGTTGGAACCGATGGATGACTATATTCAGAAGGAAGGTTATAAACTCGCAGATGAATATCTGGTGGACACTACGGTCAATGGCAAAATCTATGCATTACCGTCTTCCATGCAGCGCTGGTTCGTGCTCCTTAACAAAGAAATGTTAGATGAGGCGGGCCTTCCGATTCCGACCGACTGGACATGGGCGGATTTCGAAGAGTATGCCAAGAAATTGACCAAGGGTGAGGGCGCAACGAAACGTTTTGGTGCGTATTTGCATAATTGGCCGGATTATTTCCAGCTCCAGCTGATGAGCAAGTCTACGGATAATACTTTTCTAAAAGCTGATGGAACCTCCAATGCACTTGACCCGCAATTTAAGGCTAACCTGCAGATGATGAAGAAAATGATGTACGAAGATAAGAGTGCCACTCCTTATGAGGATATTATTTCGCAAAAACTAGCCTACCGGAATCAGTATTTTAACGGTTTAGCAGCGATGCTTCCGATGGGCGACTGGATGGTTGCGGAATCGGGTGGAACGGATGCCATTCCGGCAACCTTTGTTACCGCGTTTGCGCCGATCCCCCGTCTTGACAGTGAGAGCAAACATTACTCACCCGTACAGCCGACCTACATGGGAATAGCCGCTAAATCCAAGCATAAGGAGGCTGCCTATACCTTTGTGCGCTGGTATACCTCAGAAGGACTGGAAATCGGTGGACGCGTTTTCTCTGGCTGGGCCAAATCGGATACGAATAAATTAGTGGATACAATTGTGAGTGGTTCTAAGGATTCCTCTAAGATTGATGTGGATTCTCTGAAATATACTATGGAGAACTCGACACCTGGTGCAACGCAGGTTCCGGCTAAATATGCGGATGAAGCTAAGAACAACGTTATTCCAGAAGCGGAGATGTATCTCCTTGGCCAACAGGATCTGGATGTCACAGTTGCCAATATCGATAAAAAAATAACGGAAGTTGTTCAGAACAATAGCGGAAAGTAAGCGGAGGCTGATTGTACGCTTTTCAAAGGGGGCTTATAATGTGGGGGCAGGAAAGCATTTCTGCCTCCTGCTCCAAATTCAAACAGATGTGGGGCCTGTAATCCGTGTTTAGAAAGCATCAATCCCTCCGTAAGAAACTTGTCTGGTCATCGCTGATCTGCGTGCTGATCCCGCTTGTCTGCATTTACATGGTTACAGATTATTTGACCCGGGATCTCATTCTGGAGAAAGCGGTTGGTAGCGCAAGAGAATCTTTAAATGCAGCCAGCACCAATATGAATGCCATATTTGAACAGACACTGGAACAGTCCAACTTTGTGCTCCAGAACAGCGAGATCAGGCAGATGATGTCTGCCGATTCAGAGTCGCTCCGTGCACCAAAGCAAATCATTCAGTATAACCGTATGTCGCGGATGCTGGATGATATGTTTGTTTTAACAGAATATTTGAAGGTGACGTTAATCGGAAAAAATGGTTTGATTTATACCAGCTATCCTTACAGTGACTTTAATCCGAAAAATTTCTACAACAAAAATTGGACATCGTTGCTGAAACAAATTCAACCCATTTCGACTTATTGGAGAGCGGAGCACGATACGTACTACAATTATTCTGATAAAGGCTCAGCCGATTGGGTAACCATTGCGAGGCCGATTCAATCGACCTCCAGCAGTACCATCGGATATTTAATTATTAATATCAATGAGCGTAAGCTCCGTCCTTATCTAAATAACGATAATGATAAAGAGATGATGCTTTTGGATGACAAGGGAACTGTAGTTTCCCATGCTGACAAGACCCGAATCGGAGAGACGATGACGTGGTTGAAAATGGATGGCGAGCTTGACACTGTGGAAATCGACGGAGAGAAGTTTTTATATGTTGATCAGGAGCTGAGCAGTAACAAATGGCGGATGGTCAGCATTATCCCGCTGAAGGCAGCCTTGTCGAAAAATAAGCAGATTTTATTTATCAGCCTGGCGGTGCAGATTCTTTTCTTTACCTTGTTTTCCGTTCTCTTAACCGTTCTAATCTCAAAGCTGACTCAGCCAATCGTAAAATTAAGCGCTTTTGTAAAGCGAATAGGTCGTGGTCAGTTGGATGAACGTTCGTTCATTCGAGGGAATAATGAGGCAGCACAGCTCGCCCGCACCATTGACCAGATGCTGGATCGGATCGAGTCTATGATTGAACAAATCACTTATGAACAGACGGGAAAAAGAAAAGCCGAACTAGAGATGCTGCAAGCGCAGATCAATCCACATTTTATGTTTAATCTGCTGAATTCGATTCGCTTAAATATCCTGATGCAAGGCGATCGGGAGAATGCTGAGTTGATTGGTTCGCTGTCGTCTTTGCTCCGGATGACCTTTAACAGGGACAATGAGTTTATCCCGCTTCGTGAGGAGACAGATACGATATCGCATTATGTCACGTTAATGAATTTCCGCCATGCCAATCAGGTCAGGCTGGAAATGAATTTAGCGGATGGTAGCGCTGAAGCACTGGTGCCTCGATTTATGATTCAACCCATGATCGAGAATGCCATCATCCATGGCTTCGAGCAGTTTGGTGGCGAGATTTTTATTGAAGCTCGTATTGTTGCAACTACGGGAAGCTTGGTTATCACCATTAAGGATAATGGGATCGGGATGTCGCCGGAAACTTTAACAAGACTTCGTGAAACCGCATACAGCAGCGAAAAAATTACAGAGGAGGACAGAAAAGGGTTCTCCGGCATAGGTTTACGCAATGTGGCCCAACGCCTCAGTATGATTTATGGCGCTTCTTTTAAGCTGAATATTCAAAGTGAACCTGATGTGGGCACAGAGATTTGTCTGGAGTTTCCTCTGGATTACGGAAAGGTGGGTGTGGAGAATGCTGACGGCAATATTGGTGGATGATGACTATCCGGTTATCCGTTATTTGTCGCAGGCCGTACCTTGGAGTGAGCTCGGTATTGAACTCATCGGATGTTATTATAGCGGTCTCGAGGCTTGGGAAAAAGCACAGCAGAGTCCACCAGATCTTATTATTACCGATATTGGCATGCCCAAGATGAACGGGCTGGAGATGCTGGAGCTATTCAGAGCTGTGCAGCCCGGAATCCGTGCGATTATTCTCTCCTGCCACAACGAATTCAAATACGCCCAGCAAGCGCTGAAATTAAACGTAGGAGAATATATTTTAAAAGAATCACTGGATATTGAGCAGTTACAGCAAGCGATTAGCACCCTTGTGGCGGAAGTGGGACTGAATAGGCAGCAGCATACAGAGATGCTGGTTTATAAGCAAAAGCAGTCTCAAAATCGCGCCGCGCTGAAGGAAAAGTTTCTAAAAGATACCTTGTATCAATCCTGGGATAAGGGGGCTTGGATCGAGCAGGCCCGATCAAACGGAATTATGATCCATGCCAAAAACTATATCCCGCTGGTTATTGTAATTGATCGTCCAGAGGAAGCTTCAAGGGTGCGCCGGATGAGTGAATATACGATTTCTTTTGCGGTTGAGAATATTATGCAGGAAGTGCTTGAGGCTGATCACAGTCTGTTTATTTCGAGATACAGCCATAAGGAGATCGTCATTCTCTTTTGCAGCGACCAGCCTTCTAAAGATCACCAGGCAATCTATCACTCCATTCAAAATGCAGCCTCTGCGGTTCAAAAATATCTTAAACTCTCTGTCTCTTGCTTATTTGGCGCTGAGGCGCGCAGTCCTGAGGAAATTCGCGGAACATTGCAGCGGATGCTGAGGGAGAAAATACAGCGCTTTTATCTCCCTGCGGCGGGAATCCACCGTTTTGAAGAAGTCTGCTTTTCCGGAGAAGATATTTATGCTGAATATGGAACCTTGTACGCTGTTATCAATGATGATATTGCCTTGAACAGGAACACGGAGCTTCGCGTTCATGTAAAGGAATGGAGGGAATGGGTGGCCTCGCAAAAATTCCATCCGAATGAAGTCAAGGAATGTGTGCTTCGCTTGCTGATGGACTTGCAGATGAAGACGAAACAGCTTCTGCAATCTCCATTGCCTATAACTGAAGAAAAGCTATTTAGCGTGGTTGGTGACATTGAAACTCTGGAGCATTTAGAACAATGGCTGGTGCAGTACTTGGAGGAATTAGCGCGGAAAATAAGTATGTTCTCCATCAAGTCTAAACGGAGTGAGGTCATCAAAGCCCAGCAGTTCGTGATTAGTCATGTGACGGAGAAAATAACGCTGGAGGACATGGCAGGCCGCCTTAACTTAAATGCCAGTTATTTCAGCCGCTTATTCAAACGGGAAACAAACCAGAACTTCATCGAATATGTAAATATGCTAAAGCTTCAGAAGGCAAAGGAGCTGCTTAACCAATCTGAAAAGACAGTGGAAGAGATCTCCGAGTATCTGGGATATGCCAACAAAAGTTATTTCATCAAGCTGTTTAAACGGGAAATGGGCATGAGGCCTAGTGAATATGCCGCTTGGCATTGAGTGTGGACAGGAGGAAACATTGCTGTGGGAATAAAGGGCACTAAAAATGAATTACAGATGTTCCTAAATGAACTATATACTCCACTGGAGCGCAGATTTACCTCTGGTTGTGCAGGAATTAATATGGGCGCTACAGGATCGATTTACAATGAAGCTACAGCGCTTATGGAAGCTTTCGCCCGTCCTCTATGGGGCCTTGTTCCCCATGCCAGCGGTGGAGGGGAAAGTGCACTCTGGCCGATGTTTCTGGAAGGGATCATCAACGGAACAGACCCGGAGCATGAAGAATATTGGGGGCAATTTACTACCAAAGATCAGCGTATGGTAGAGCAGGCCGTGTTGGGACTGGGGCTTGCTCTTGCACCACATAAAATGTGGGAGCCGCTGAGCGACACGCAGAAAATGAATGTATATAACTGGCTAAATCAGATTAATCATGTGGATCGTTCCAATCCGAATAACTGGCTGATGTTCACGGTTCTTGTGAATGTGGGCTTCAAGAAAGTCGGATTACCTTATGATCAGAGCATAATGGATGAATATCTAGCGCAGATCGATAATTACTATCTTGGTGACGGTTGGTATTCCGATGGATTGACCGATCAGAGGGACTATTATATTGCTTTTGCTATGCATTATTATACGCTGATATACGCTAAGCTGATGGCGGATGATGATCCTCAGAGAGCTGCTGTTTATCGGGAAAGATCAGTACGATTTGCCGAGGATTTCATTTATTGGTTCGCTGAGGACGGAAGCGCACTTCCTTTTGGTCGTAGCCTGACCTATCGTTTTGCACAGGTTTCATTCTGGAGTGCGCTGGTGTATGCAGATATGGTTCCTTTTTCATATGGCGTTCTTAAAGGAATCATTATGCGCCATTTTCGTTGGTGGTTTGAACAACCTATTATGGGATTAGACGGACTGCTTAGCATCGGATATGCTTATCCGAATCTAGTTATGACAGAGAACTACAACGCCCCCGGATCTCCGTATTGGGCCTTTAAAGCTATGCTTATTCTTGCCTTGCCAGATGATCATCCTTTTTGGCAGGCGGAGGAAGAGCCGTTGCCTATTTTGAAAGAGGTACGGGCTCTCCAAGAGGCGCGAATGCTTGTGAGTCGTCCGGAAGGAAACAGGCAGGTTATTGCCTATACCTCTGGCCAGATGGCTAACTTTGATATGGCCCATAGTGCAGCCAAATATTCTAAATTTGCATATTCCACTCTGTTTGGTTTTAGTGTCCCGAAAGCGGGTTACGGGTTGGTTCAAGGCGCTTACGATTCTACACTCGCACTATGCGAATGTGATGAACACTATCGGGTACGCAGATTCTGCGAGACCTGGGAAATCGGGGACAGCTATGTATATTCCCGCTGGCATCCCTGGAGTGATGTACATGTGGAGACATGGATTATTCCGGCAGGTCTATGGCATGTTCGTGTTCACAGCATTCATACTGCCCGGCGGCTGGATGTAGCGGAGGGTGGATTTGCCATTGGCCAGTCAGCTGGCTTCTCGCACAGTGAACGGGAAATCATTAAGGTATCGAACACTGCTGTTTCGGTGCAGCTGCCCTTGGGAATCAGTGCCATACATAGGCTAAGCGGCTTTGATCGGGGAGAGTGCGTATATCCCGAGCCAAATACCAATCTGCTGAAGCCGCGGACACTTCTTCCGAGCTTGTGCTCCAGACTGGAACCGGGAGATCAAGTATTGATATCTGCTGTCTTCGGAGCGACGAATACTCCGGAGAACCAGACAAGTCTTGCTTCACCGCCGCTTATTCAATGGCACTCGGACGGAAGGGTTGCTGTATACGAACCTAGTAACGATACACTTTTGCATACTGTTGATTTAAGGGGAGGGAGAAACAAAGATGTGGAATAAGGCTATTGAGGATGCGATTCACAAAGTTGGGAGCAATATGGCTAACCATCCGGGCAAACTGCCTCATATCGCTGAGGGGCAACAGTACGAATGGGGAGACAACGACGACTGGATAGAGGGTTTCTATGTTGGGATGATGTGGCTTGCTTATGAATATAGTGAGGATTCATGCTATAAGGAGGCGGCAGCCTCTTGGTTAGGGGACTTCAAGCATCGTCTGGATCAGCACATCGCCCTGGACCATCATGACATTGGTTTCTTGTATACACTGACCGCAGTAGCGGAGTGGAAAATAACGGGCAGCGAAGCGGCGCGAGCTGTCGGTCTGCAAGCTGCGGACACGCTGTGCAAGCGCTGGCGTGAACCAGCAGGGATTCTTCAGGCCTGGGGACTGGAGAGTGACCCGGAGAATGCGGGACGTATCATTATTGACTGCTTGATGAATTTACCTCTATTATTCTGGGCAGCTGAGGAAACAGGAGATAAGCGCTATTATGAAATAGCGCTCGAACATGCGTTTAAGAGCCGGAAATTTCTTGTGCGTGGGGATGCCTCCTCTTACCATACTTTTTATTTTGATCCGGCTACCGGAAATGCAATTCGTGGAGGAACACATCAAGGTTATGAGGACGGATCGACCTGGACACGTGGTCAAGCTTGGGGAATATACGGTTTTGCTCTGGCATATCGCTATACGCAGAATGAGGATTTTCTTAAGACTTCTAAGAGCCTAGCGGATTATTTTATCAGCCATCTACCGGAGGATAGTGTGGCTTATTGGGATTTCGATGTGCCAGTGGGAGCGGATACCCCTCGCGACAGCTCGGCTTCGGCGATTGCGGCAGCCGGTCTTTTGGAACTGCTCGATCACCTAGGCGTAGACGATCCGGACCGGGCCATTTATGAAGTTGCTTTACACCGTAGTATGAAATCCCTAGTGGAAGATTATGCGACATCTGGAAATCGGGAAGCAGAGGGACTTCTAAAGCATGGTTCTTATCATGTGAGAGGTGGACGTGTGCCTGATGGTCATATGATTTGGGGAGATTATTATTATTTGGAAGCGTTGATCCGCTTGCAGACCGGCATCCGAGGCTATTGGTAGTGGGATGTTAGGGTGGGGCAAGGTTTATCCTATAGGACAAAGAAACTGCTAAGACTAATCTCTTAGCGGTTTTTTTTTGTGGACTACTATACAAGAGTTTTAAAACGTAGTTATTTACTTGGAATAGTATGAATAAAATCATATCACCACGCGTAAGGTTTAATGTAAGATTTTGATAATTATTAGAAATTAAGAAAAGGGGATCGGGTTACTCAGATATGAATTTAGACTGGGAGTTTATCTACGAGAGTTTGCCGCTTTATGGTGAGGCGATGTGGCTGACAGTGAAGCTAGCGTTGTTAGCTATTGTATTCTCACTCCTTATTGGATTACTGTTCAGTATCGTCTTGTACTATAAGGTCAAAATCGTCAGTGATGTTATTAAGATCTACATTGAGCTTTCACGGAACACCCCTTTACTTGTGCAGCTCTTTTTTCTTTACTATGGCTTACCTAAGATCGGAATTCACTTTAGTGAAATGACCTGTGCGATTGTAGGCATGACATTTTTGGGCGGGAGCTATATGACGGAGGCTTTTCGAAGTGGGTTCGAGGCAGTTAGCCAAACGCAGATTGAATCAGGTCAGAGCATTGGACTGTCTAAGCTGCAGCTGGTCAGATATGTTATTTTTCCCCAAGCCTTTGCGATAAGTATTCCTTCTTTAGGGGCAAATGCGATCTTTCTGCTGAAGGAGACCTCTATTGTAGGTGCCATTGCTTTAATGGATTTGATGAATGTGGCAAAAGACTTGATCGGCATGCATTACAAAACAGCGGAGTCTCTGCTCCTTCTGGTACTCGCCTATTTGGTGTTAGTCCTGCCCTTATCGCTTTTATTGACTTGGGTGGAAAGGAAGGTGAGATATGCAGAATTCGGGGATTGAGGTGCTTTTTGAAGGTTCTAATTTCGAACGATTATTAGGGGGCTTACTTGTAACGATTGAAATTTCATTTCTCTCTATTGGAATCGGTACGTTATTAGGGATCGTTATGGGATTGCTCCGGACGCTGGGATCGAGGCCATTAAGGTTTATATTACGTCTTTATTTGGAGACCTTTAGAATTATTCCGATTCTAGTGTGGCTGTATGTAGTACATTTCAGTTTCTCTCCATTACTTCATATCGATATTAGCGGGGAGACTACCTCTATATTGGTGTTCAGCTTATGGGGAGCTGCGGAAATTGGCGATCTTGTTCGTGGAGCTTTGCAATCTATGCCAAAACATCAGGTGGAATCTGCTAGGGCGCTAGGTCTGAGCAGCAGTCAACTTTATCGGCATATTTTGATCCCGCAGGCTGTACGCAGAATGCTGCCGGGAATGATTAATCTTGCCACACGAATGATCAAGACAACATCACTGGTGGTGCTGATTGGAGTGATTGAGGTGGTAAAGATCGGGCAGCAGATCATTGAACTCGGCGTAATAAAAGCGCCCACCGCTTCATTCTGGGTATACGGCTTTATCTTTATATTATATTTTTCTGTATGTTTTCCGTTATCCAGACTTTCGAAAAAAGTTGAAAGCAGATGGCAAAATTAAGGCTTAGGAAGGAACGGTTGTAATGGCAGATTCCGGAGAACTCCTGCTGGAGGTTACACAATTACACAAATATTTTGGAGAGCGAAAGGTTCTGGACGGCATTGAATTGCAGGTGGAAAAAGGAGAAGTAATCGTTATTCTCGGTCCCTCTGGCTGTGGAAAAAGTACGTTCCTACGTTGTCTTAACGGTTTGGAACCGGTTCAGGAAGGGGCGATACAATATCGTGGGCAGAACCTCGCGGGGGCTGCTGTAGATTGGCGTGAAGTTAGGCAGCATATCGGAATGGTCTTTCAAAATTATGAGTTATTCCCGCATATGACGGTTATGGATAACATTCTTCTAGGCCCTCTGAAAGTACAAAAGAGAGAGCTTAAAGAAGCAACACAGCAAGCGGAACAGCTCTTAGAGCGGGTTGGGCTGCTTGAGCGTAAACTGGACTATCCACGCCAGCTTTCCGGTGGACAAAAGCAGAGAATAGCTATAGTAAGAGCTTTATGTATGAATCCGGAGATTATGTTATTTGATGAAGTGACAGCATCCTTGGATCCGGAAATGGTTCGGGAAGTGCTTGATGTCATCTTAGGGCTTGCTCAGCAAGGAATGACGATGATCATCGTGACTCATGAAATGGGGTTTGCCAAATCGGTTGGGGATCGGATCGTGTTTATGGATCAAGGCAAGATATGTGAGATCGCTGCCCCGCAACAATTTTTTACCCACCCTGCGACAGAACGTGCCCAGCATTTTCTGGATATATTTCAGTACGAAAAATTATAGAAATAGGAGAGGAAGAGAAATGAAGAAAAGTTTGAAATGGCTAACGATGCTGGTAGGTGTAAGTATATTATTGATGGGATTGGCTGCTTGCGGAAATAGTTCGGATAACAACGGAAACTCAGCATCTTCTAAATTCACTTCTATTGAACAGCTAAAGAAGAAAGGGAAGATTAAGATCGGCGTATTTGCAGACAAACCACCTTTTGGTTATGTGGACGCTGAGGGTAAAAACCAAGGGTTTGATGTGTATATTGCCAAACGCTTTGCCAAGGATCTGCTAGGGGATGAATCGAAGGTTGAATTTGTGTTAGTTGATGCTGCCAGCCGCGTGGCATATCTTGAATCGGGTAAGGTTGATATCATTATGGCTAACTTTACGGTCACCGAGGAAAGAAAAGAAAAAGTGGATTTTGCTAATCCGTACATGAAATTATCCTTTGGGATCGTATCCCCAGACAGTGCTCCAATCACTTCCATTGATCAATTAAAAGGGAACAAGCAAAAGCTCATTGTAGCTAAAGGTACGACAGCGGAAACCTATTTTACCAAAGAATATCCGGATATTGAATTGCTCAAATTCGATCAGTACACCGAGATTTTTGCAGCGCTTAAAGATGGTCGGGGGGCGGCAATCGCTAACGATAATACAGAACTCATTGCTTGGGCTAAATCAAATCCTGGATTTACGGTCAGCATTCCTGCTTTCGGGGGTCAGGATACAATAGCTCCAGCAGTGGCAAAGGGGAATAAGGAATTGCTGGACTGGATTAATACAGAACTTGATACCCTTGGTAAAGAACAATTTATCCATCAAGCCTACAAAGAAACCTTAAATGAAATTTACGGTGAAGGATATACTGATGAGCTTGTCGTTGAAGGCGGGAAAATCCAGTAACGGATTGGGAATAACATTGCGGGGGCATCTGAGAAGATGCCTTTTCTACAGATAGACTATTGCAATTTCTATAATGCCGAGTATAATACTGGGTATACACAGAATAAGGAGTCGGTGAAAATGTCTGTCGATGATTATCTGGATCTTCTAAACTACGCCAAAGCAATTAACGATGGACAGTGGCAAGCTGACATCATAGATCGTTTGAATAAGCTGAGTAAGAATTCTCATGCTGAGACAACAGAACAAAGTGTGAAAGAGCTGTGGATTCAATTCGACGATATAAATGCAATATTAATGGATTTATTTAATAAGCTGAGGGAAAGTGCGGATCCAGTAGAGCAGTACCGGTGGAAAGAGAAAGTCTGGGAGTTAAAGCAGGAACGGATTAATCTATCGAAGAAGATTCAGAGTAGATATATCAGGATATAATTTAAGCTCACATTGTAATAATAAATAGAAAATAAAAAAAGGCATGCAGTTAGTCTGCTCTGCCAAACTTACGATGGTCTATAGGCTACTTAGACATTTGCATTCCTTCGCGCATCATTGTCATACACATAGTCATCATTTCATCGCAGTCCTGCATTTTTTTCATCATCATATCCATGTTCATATCCATCATGCCCATTTCAGACATTTTTTCCATGCCCATCTTCATACAGTTCATCTTAGACATCATATCATCCATACACATGTTCATCATCATTTCCATACACATCTTGTCCATTTTTAATTCCTCCCTTCTTTTAAATTACCTTTCTTCCATAAAATACTATACAATTTAGGAACAATCAACGCTAGATTTGATATTTTACTAACTTATTTTTCTTATTTGTCGTAATTATGTATATCCTTACCATACGGATGTTATTAATCAGAATACTTAATTGCGGATGGTGACTATTGGCTAGATTGCCTCAGGTCAGCGTTTTTTTGCGTTCTACAGAGTGAGGAATTAACGAGCCGGATCATCACTCTGGGATAAACGAGAAGACACTGCCATAGGTCCCTGTAAATACGGGCTGACCGAATTTTTGTGTCCATTCCTTGAGTAGTTTATAGGAGACCTTTTTGCTCGTAATTACATAATCGGGCTGATCGTAATTAACGATCTCGGGAAGGTATTCAGAGAATCCGTGCATCGAGCGTTCAAAAGCAGTCCAACCCAATACGCCAAGAGAATCTTTTGTCACGAAGGGATCTTGTCTGCCATCACATAACACATCTCCCCCTCGAAACATGACATAGCCGGATGAACCGTAGTGTGCGAGAACTTTCGGACGTGTACCTTCAGATGTATGCTGTAGAATATAGTCCATTTCATCGACAGGATATTTTTTGGCGTCAATAACTGGTGGTACAAGGAATAGATAAGCAATGTTTAGCAGCAGGCCAACTGCCAGTAACCCTCGTAATGTACTTTGTCGGACTAGAATACCTGTTTTGGTGAATTCAGGAAGCACATCAAAAAATACAGCCGCAAAATAGGGGATGAACAGCCACATAAATAGGTTTTGCTTGAAGTTTGATACACCGAGGTATAGAATCCCAAGCATAAGAAAAAAACGGAACGGTTTACGCTGGAGTGCAAAAGGAAGTGTGCAGGCAAAGAACAAAAGCAATAGTAAGATGGGCAAATTCTCCAAGCTATTGAACCGAATCGGCTGCCATTCATTGATCAGCAGGTTAAAGTTCTTTTTCGTAACTGTCAAAATAAACAAGAGACTTTTTACGCCGCCTGGATTTAGAATGCCAACGAACCAGACGAGACTGAAGACTATGATTTTACGCCCATTCAGCGTTTTTTGGATCAAGGATTCAAGCAGAGCCATCCCTGTAAATACAGCAATTACAAGCCATACTCCTGCATGAAAATTGGCAATGGCAATAGAAAGAGCAATCATCGCAGCGGCATATTTCTTTTGAGAACTCATTTGATATTCACGTAAATATACGAAAAACCAGACAATCATAAACGAAGAGATCATCTGTGGACGGCCTTTGAAATAATTATAATAAATCCAGCAAGAAATTAGCAGCACAAAAGGGAGCAGGAGAACATGGTCTTCTTGAAGTCCCAGTTCTTTGCGTGAAACCTTGCCCAGCCGAAGCAATCCGAGCACTAAAAAGAACAAGCATACAGCGGTCAAAATATACACACCCGGCCATCCAAAAGCTGCATAAAGCGGGGCAACGAGCAGTTGGAATCCGAATTCATGAGGGACGTAGGGCAGCTTATCTCCGTAAAAAGTATGTATGGCATGATGTAGAACTTGTCCGTGCTCGATCATATATTGTCCTAGCTCTATATGCCAGAAGGTATCGGGATCATTGTAAGAAAATTTAGGGAACATCAGCAAGATAGCGGCTATAACGAATATGCCATACAAAAATTTGTGTATATTGAATTTCATCATTATTTTGTTTTCCCCCCCGTTTTTTGTTCAATTATAACGAGACTTTCTTAAGGAATAGTAAAATTTATGAAGCGGAGTGAACACTCATGCATCAACTATTTACGTGGATATCTGAATCCGCGCTTCACCTTGTCAATTCTATGGGCATTTGGGGCATATGGTTAGGGATGATTCTAGAGAGTGCCTGTATTCCCATTCCCAGTGAAGTGATTATGCTCAGCGGTGGCTGGCTGATTGCGCAAGGCTCGCTTACTTTTATGGAAGTTGCTGTCGCTGGGATATTCGGAAACCTACTGGGTTCCATCATTGCCTACTATATTGGTAAGGCTGGTGGACGCCGGTTATTAGAAAAATACGGAAAATATATTCTCCTAAATGAGCATCATTTGGAGCAATCGGAGCGTTGGTTCGAGCGTTATGGAGAGAGTACCGTATTTTTTACTCGTATGTTGCCCTTTATTCGTACTTTTATCTCACTGCCCGCAGGGGTTGCTGGAATGAAAGCTTGGAGATTCATAACATTTACAGCACTCGGCTGTATCCCGTGGAACTTAGCTTTGATCTATCTGGGATACCGCTTAGGTGACAACTGGGGTATCGTGGAGCAATTTATTCGCCCAATCAGTTATACCATTTGCGGAATCGTGGTGCTTCTTGTGTTGAGGTTGTTAGTACGGAGATTTCGTAACCAGACTTAATGCCAGTTCTTCGGGTGTTTTCTGGTGTTTTCTGCTCGGTGAGCCTCCGCAGCTAAATATGGATAAATAAAGGTCAGGAACGTCGAGGCTAGAATTAACTGTTATATGTTGAATGCATTCTATATTCAAGGATAATCTACTTATGTCTGGGAGGTTTGAAATGAAGGTCAAACGAATCGTCGCCAATATAAACACGAAGGATCTCACGGCAGCTAAATGCTTTTACGAGGATGTGCTCGGTCTTGATTTAATGATGGATCATGGTTGGATTAGAACTTATGGTTTAGACGAGGAGATGAGTATTCAGATTAGTTTTGCCTCACAGGGTGGCTCAGAAACGCCTACGCCTGATCTATCAATTGAAGTCGATGATGTCGATGCTACATTTGAAAGCATGAAGAAAGCTGGATTTCCGATAGAATATGGGCTTGTTGATGAGCCTTGGGGTGTTCGGCGATTCTATGTCCGCGACCCGTTTGGCAAACTTATCAACATCCTTGAGCATAGACATTAGAAGAGTGGTCACGGCGTGCAGAAATCTTGATTGTTAAACTATCGAATAGCGATAGCTAAATGATGACATAAGGCAGCCGATCAGTGGATCGGCCGCCTTTATTCAATTAACGGGCAGGATAGTTGAACATAATCAAGCATAACCGTATTATAAGTAAGTATAAATTCATTGGTGAGGGAAGCGTCATATAAAAATTCAATGTTCTTGGTGATTCTTATATTGAATGATTTTCAGCATTCACTGTGAATTTAATGATTAAATGCAGAGATAAATCATATCGAAAGGATAACTTATGAGGAATTTTATTATCTTCGGAGCAAGTAAAGGATTAGGTGAGGCATTCTTCAAAGGATTGCCAGAAAAAGGTGATCGTGTTTGGGTGGTTTCTAGAACTTATCCTAACAATTTAAATCTTGAAGATGGTGTACAGAAATATTGGATTGAGGCTGATTTAGCGAAATCTGATGCAAGCAAGCTGATTGCGAATACAGTAAATGACGTTACAATAGACGTATTAATATATAATGTAGGGATATGGGAGAGCAAAGGCTTCAGGGATGACTATGATTTTGAAAAAGATGACCCAGCTGAAATCGTCAACATCATTAATGTAAATGTTACTTCAGCTATTACCTGCATACAGAAGCTTTTACCGAATCTAAAAAAGTCAGATAACGCAAAAATTTTCTTAATTGGTTCTACGGCAGGTCTTGAACATAATGATTTTACGCAAGTTTCATTTGTAGCTTCTAAGTTCGGTTTGCGTGGTATTGGAAATTCTATAAGGGAGCATGTAAAAAAGTATGGGATCGGTGTGACTTGTATAAATCCTGGTGAAATTGCAACCCAAATTCCATTGGAAGATGGAATTGAGAAAGTCTTGTCTGCGTATGGCGGTACACAGATTCCTCTTCAAGATATTGTTTCTTTAGTTAAATGCTTAATGAACCTTTCCAAAGCCTCTTGTGTAAAAGAAATAAATATTCCAGCAATGTTGGATACAAATGCGTAGTCGACTCCATTGAGAATGATAGTGCGAAAAAGCGAAAACCACTCCATAGTAAAGGAGTGGTTTTCGCTTTATACATGAATATGTAAAGTTTGGTCAAACTCTAATTTATGCTTAGATATACTACGGTGAGCCGTATCATAAATAACGGTTGAGCTAACGGGATACGATAGTTGAATAATACATTACATTGATAAGCAAGTGCTTCGGTATCCTGCTCTTTTTATTAAGCTAATAGGCAGGCTAGCGTAAACAAAATGATCAAAAGTATTAACCATACGTAGTTAATTACATTTCGGGATTAGCACAATGATTTTCGGCAGCTTCGTTTGGTTAACGGGGGTAGTTTAAGTAAATGTAAATATTTACTTGCGAACTAATGTTCGGTACAATAAACTTGATTCCATTACAAAAAGGAGATGTTGGATATGTATAAACACATTAAAGATTTTGCCGCAACTTGGCAGAATGAAACGGAAGCAACAATGCGGACACTGGAGATGCTGACGGACGAGTCTCTTGGCCAACAGATAACAAGCGATCATAGAACGCTTGGACGTGTTGCATGGCACCTTGTACAGACGTTGCACGAAATGCCATCTCGGACGGGACTGTCTTTCGAAGGACCGGGCGAAGATATGCCGGTGCCAGCTTCGGCAGCAGACATCGCGTCAGTCTATAAGAGGACCTCACAAGCGCTCCTTGATGCTATACAGTCCAGTTGGAAAGATGAGAATCTGCTTATCATGAGCGATATGTATGGTGATCAATGGCCAAACGGCTTAATGCTGGAAATTCTCGTAAAGCATGAGATTCATCATCGTGGTCAGATGACAGTACTGATGCGTCAGGCAGGCCTTCGTGTGCCGGATCTTTACGGCCCGACAAAAGAGCAGTGGGCCGAGTATGGAGCGCTACCTCCAGTAATTTAGAGTAAGATTATATCCGCTTTGGCCGTTTGGCTATAGTGGGATTTATAAGTATTTTATCATGGGATTAAAAGTGGTGGCTTGAATCATAGACAAGAGGATACCATCGGACTGAAACTGTTGATTCTATTGAACTAACGGGAAACAATAGCTTAATCTAAAACGAAGGTAGCTGGTCTATATGAACGGCTACCTTCGTTGCGCTAAAGGACACATTTTCCCTTAATCTATATAGAATTGAAGATGAGATAGCAGGAAATCTTGCAACAGCTAGGGAATACCAAATTATGGATTTATAAATGTATATGAAAGGTTGATCTTAGTTTATGAATGACCGTAATCTCATCTTCGTAGCAAAAGCGAAAATGATGCTTGTATACCCTTTGCTGCTTGCCCTGATCGTTATACTTGTGGTCAGTAGCCTTACTGCCTGCGATAATTCCACCGCAGGCAAGACAGCAAGCAAGTCTGCGCAGCCGACCAAGGATGTACCTGTGGTAGCGCAAGCATCGGGCAGCATTTATCTGTACGGTGAAGCACACGGCGTAGCCAAGATATTTGACAAGGAATATAAATTGTGGTCTCAATACTACCATAACGAGGGCATGAGGCACTTATTCGTCGAGCTGCCCTATTTTACCGCCGAATACTTGAATCTATGGATGCAGTCGGACAATGATGATATTTTAGAGGAGATTTATGATGATTGGGAACGGACACGTAGTCACAACCCTGATGTCAAAGAGTTCTACAAAAAAATAAAGAGCGAGTGTCCGGAGACGATTTTCCACGGCACAGACATCGGGCATCAATATGAAACTACCGGGAGCCGCTATTTATCTTATCTTGTGGCAAACGATCTGGGAGAATCGGAGAAGTATACTTTAACAATGGAAGCGATCCGGCAAGGCCGTGTTTTTTACAGCAAAGAAGACGGCGTATATCGGGAAGACACGATGACGGAAAACTTTATTCGCGAATTTGAGAAGTTGGGCAATGAGAGCGTTATGGGCATTTACGGCTCAGCGCATACCGGGCTTGATGAAATGGACTATAAGACCCAATCCATCCCTTGTATGGGCAATCAATTACAGGAGCATTATGGCGATAACATTTATTCTGAGAACCTAAGTTGGATTGCTAAAGATATTGAGCCATCCAGAGTAGATTACATCTCCTTACAGGGCAAGGAATATGCAGCATCTTATTTTGGTAAGCAGGATTTGAACGGGTTCAAGGATTACGCCTATCGAGAATTTTGGCGATTGGAGGACGCCTATGAAGATATCAAAGACCTTCCACTGGTGGACAATTATCTTCCTTACGATAACTATCTGATGCCGATAGAAGTAGGCCAGGTCTTTGTGGTCAACAGCACCAAAACAGACGGTTCAGTGCAAAGAGATTACTATCTGTCTAGCGGCCAAGTTGTGGAGGGTGTGAACTCAACACAACAATTCACAGCAGAGTGACGATCAGTAATATGATGATTATCTCAAGTACAACACGCTCGCTCATGCATCGGGCGTTCATAAAAGCTAATTGGGAAAATTGTCATGTGCCGAAAATGAGTGCTCGGTTGATATAAGAGTGGCTCCAAAATTCACAGCTTCAACCAAAGCGGTGAACCGTAAGTAGGGGGAAGCTTTTTACTGATTGCATTACGCTAACGGGAGACGCTAGCTCAAATACGATTAGGCAGCCGTTAGTCAAAGCGATCAGCTGCCTTCATTCAACTACCGGGAAGTTTTGTACAAGAGAAAATGATGAAGTGGAATAAACACGTGCAGTACTGATGGATGAAAAAGGTGAATATATGGATTCAAATGAACTAAAACCTTTAATGAACAACACAAAATGGGAAGAAATAAGACAAGCAATGCTCAACTATGCCTTTCCAACCAAATGGAGGATTAAAGACATTGATACTGGCTATATCAGCCTTTGGGATGGAGATTGGTATTACCATTTTTCAGATGGTGGTTACAAATTTATTGAGTGGTTAGAAATTCATGCTGAAGATGACTCGATAAATGCTGATTTAATTCAAATCTTGAAAAAAATACATGTTCCAGGTGAAGTAACTACCGACTCCATCATAATTTATGGATATAACAAAACTAATGAATTCATTGATTATATATAATACGCTTCACCTCAATGCTTCCAAACACAAAGTACAGTTTGACCATTAAATGTATATCTGTATATAAAAGAAAAAACACTCCTGACAATGGAGTGTTTTATTATTATTCAAATTTATTTGAAGTCCATGTAGCAATTCCATTCATTGGACATGCAACAACTAGCCAGTTATCAGATTCTACTCCCACCTGCCAACATTCATACTTCTCATGAAAACCAATAACAAATAGTATGCTACCTGATTCAAAGCTTATAATTAAATGTGGAGTGCTGTCTCCCAATTGTATATCTATAATCTTTTCACGTCTCACCTTTATGATCTGACTGTATTTTTCTTCCTCAGAAACATCTGCAATTTGGCTTTCATTACTAGGGTATTGAGAGGGAACTGAATCAAATATAGTCCACTTTGATTCAATGTTCAGGTACAGTTGACCAGCTAAATCATCGAAGCCTTCATACTTAGTTAAATAGACTAGAGTAGCACCACTTGATACTCCAAATCTAAGACCATCAATTTTTGCCCCAATACAAAGATGTTTAAGAACTCGTACAGCGAAGTCCCTATTTTCTTTATTCATTCCGTTCCCCAGCTCTTTTCATCAACGTATAAGCCCGAATCATTACACCATATCTTGGATTTGTTGGTGTTGGCTTTTCGCTTCAAATTTCGCGTTTTGGCATTTTGCTCTCATCCATGTACAGCAGATTCCAGCGGTGACCGTCCAGGTCGGCAAATCCTGCGCCGTACATCCAGCCGTCAGTCTCACTTGGCTTGCCAAAGATGTTTCCTCCAGCAGCCTCTGCTTTTTGGACAAAGGCATCTACTTCTTCTCTGCTTTCAGCACCAATGGAGAAGATTACTTCAGCGCTATGGGAAGTATCTGCGGTTTTTGAACCAGTAAATTTCTCAAACGCCGCATCCGGGAACAGCAGAATTGTTGTTTGACCTATAACAAGCTTAGCTCTCTCGTTACCAACACTCACCGCTTGGAATCCAATCTCATTGAAAAAGACAGTTGACCTCTCAACATCTTTGACTGGCAGGTTAATCCAAATCTCCTGTGACATGGCTGTAGCCTCCTAATATATTTTCATTCCTACTATACTCTACTTCTGGCAGCAGAAGCGATCTCTTTCGCATCTCACCTTTAGTTGAAATACTCGATAGTTTTCTCAATAAATGCCTTGGCCGATTTTGTCAGAAAACGGTCGGACCGATGAATGATCTCAAAGTGACGATATGGCGGATCGTCTGTAATTCGGATGCAGCGTAATGTTGGTTCATTCATTGCTTGGATCAAACGGTAAGGCAGCAATGTTCCTCCGACATTGGCTTTCACCAAGCTAATAATGGAAGTTGCCGAACTGGTCTCCATGATCGTATCTAAGCTGAATCCATATTTACGACAATAGCCATCAACTAATTCTCTGCCTGTAAATCCTTCGGGGAACATCACAGTTTGGATATTACGCAGTTCCTGGATTCCAATCGTGCTTCGTTCAGCCCAATCATGATTCTCAGAAACGACAAGTACATATTCTTCACTGCACAAGGGAATGCGTACAAGCCGATCATCTGGAGCAGAGGTGATCTCGATCCCGATGTCTACTTCATTATCTAGTACTTGATTCAAGACGTAGATCGAAGAGATAAGCTTCAGCTGCACCTTGGGGAATCGCGTATGAAAATTCACGAGCAATGGGGTGAGCCGATAGTCCAGATCGGAAGGGAGAACACCAATTACCAACCGACCTCGTTGATCATTGCGTAATTCAGCTAACGCATCCTGGGTATTCTGTAAATGCCGAATCATCTGTACACAGTGCTCCAAAAACAGATTTCCTGCTTGAGTCATCACAATCTTTTTGCCGACTCGGTCAAATAAGGGAACTCCGAGTTCATCCTCAAGCGCGCGTATTTGTTGACTCAACGTAGGCTGAGATATGCCAAGCTTCTCAGCTGCTCGTGTAAAATGAAGCTCCTCACACACAGCAATGAAGTTTTCCATCTGACGAATCTCCATATGAATGACCTCTAATCATTGGTTTTAGTAATCATTTTAATAGAAACAATAGTATTGTTCAATCATTCTAATGATTCTATACTTAATCGTGCACCGCCCAAAGATCTGTTATTAACAAAGGGTCATGGGAGAATGCAGCGATACTACTACCATGAGGTGATTCATAATGAAACTTTTTTATATCGTCTTGGCGCTTATCCTGGCTTCACTGAATTTACGACCACCCATTACATCCATTTCTCCTCTAATGAGCATCATTCAGAATGATCTGGGTATAAGCGGGATTACCGCCAGTTTGTTAACCACACTTCCGGTATTATGCATGGGCATATTTGCTCCGTTCTCCGTACGATTAAGCAGAAGGTGGGGAAATGAGGGCGCAATTGTTCTGGCTTTAATCCTCATTGGGTTAGGTACGGGATTACGATGGTTTGTTGGTACAACTCCTTTGATGATGTTCACTTCTTTTCTTTCCGGTGTAGGAATTGCATTGGCAGGGCCGCTGTTGTCCAGTTTCATTAAGCAGTACTTCCCTGACCGAGTGGCATCCATGGTGGGTATTTACTCTACAGCGATGGTGATGGGGGCCAGCATTAGTGTGGGACTATCGGTTCCGCTACAGTATACATTGGGTGGTTCGTGGAGAGGCTCGTTGGCTGTATGGGCATTACTGGCAGTCATTGCATTGCCGATTTGGTTGAGATTAGCCTGGTCTGCGCGCACAGATCGACAATCCGGTAAAATCTCGAGTGTACTTAATGCACCACTTCCGGTGAACAATAGACGTGCCTGGGTGCTGACATTATTCTTCGGGCTGATGGCAGCGATCTTCTATTCGTTGACCGCTTGGCTTGCGCCAGCAATCCAAAGCCAGGGGTATAGCCAAGAGACTGCCGGCAAAATCCAAACTTTATTTACCTTGATATCGCTGCCCTCTACTTTGTTCATTCCGATGCTTGTACATCGTTACCAAAGACGTGTATTCTGGCTTGTCGGGTGTGCAATATTAGAGTTGACGGGTGTCTTGATGCTGAACCTATCCGTTAGCCCCTGGCTCGCGGCGATTCCACTCGGTATTGGAGCGGGTGGGCTGTTCCCGATTGCACTGATGTTGCCCATTGATGAAACAAGTAATGCTCAAGAAGCTAGTAGCTGGTCCGCAATGACCCAATCTGGTGGCTACATTCTCGGAGCGCTTGGGCCGCTAGCGATTGGCTGGCTCCACGATGCAACAGGCAGCTTCGTTCAAGCATTCTATGGTTTGGCTGTAATCATCGTGCTTCAGATTATCGTTCAAATGGCTATAGGAAATAAAAAAAGTTCTCCATCCATTTCTCGTCTCCATTAAAGGTTTCGTGTGATACTTCATGTTGATCAATTAGTGAAGTTGTGCTTGCATGGACCTATGAACGTACGTGGTGTAATTCAACTAGCAGGCAGGATAATGGAAATGAACTGTAGAAAAAAACCTATAAATGAAAGTGACAAAAGTGGAGAATTCTACCGACAGTTGAATAAAGCGCCTATGAAAATTCAACCACCGCTTGATAGGATTGCGTTTGAGGAAATGCTATGCTGTTTTCGACAGTGCGCACTGTACATTTTGTTTTATTGGAGGTATACAATGCTCGACTTGCGTAAAATTGGAGCTTATATTTCGAAGCTTCGCAAAGACCAGGATTTGACCCAATTGGAACTTGCCGATCAACTGAATGTAAGTCATCAAGCGGTATCGAAATGGGAACGGGGCGACTCGCTACCGGATATCGGAACGCTTCCGCAGTTTGCGAGGTTATTCGGCAAAACGGTAGACGACATTTTAAATGCAGGAGACAACTCAGAAAATCGGGAGCACCAGCACCTAGGAACGATCGTTGAGGAGATCGCAGAGAACAGGCCGGACCAAGTTGCAGAGATGGTCAATACCGGTGAGATGAAGGTGGAAGAGCTTGTAGAAGTAGCACCGTTTGTAAAAGCAAGCGCTCTGCATAAGGTTACAGAACGATTAGACAGCAGCGTCCTTAAGTTAGACGTGATCATGCGGCTGGCTCCGTTCCTTGGAACAGATACATTGGATGAACTGGTTCGTCAGGCAGAAGAGGGCGAAATTGTGTGGAATGCCATTACTGGACTCGCTCCATTCGTCAGCAGCGACACATTAAGCCGACTGGTAGATAAATCGATTGACGGTTCCTTAGAAGTGCACAATCTTGTTGGAATTGCCCCGTTTCTTGAAAGAGAACATGTAGATCGGTTGGTTCAACAAGCAGAAGAGGGTAGCTTGAGCTGGCATTTCGTTCAAGGGCTGGCACCCTTTATTAGCAGAGAAACGTTAAGCCGCTTGGTAGACCGGGTTGCAGATGGCACTATTGATGCGAACCGGATCATAAGCCTCGCACCTTTTCTGGACAGGGAAAATCTCGAGAAGTTAATTAGTGGAGTCGAAGCTGAACATCTTAGCCCAGATCTGCTGGCAAGCCTTGCTCCTTTCGTCGATCAAGGGACATTGAGTAGAATGGTGACAAACTTATTAAATAAAGTAAAGTAGACACGTATATCGGAGATTGGTGATGCATAGGCAATGGCGTTAAGCTAACGGGAAACGCTAGTTCCATAAACACGATAAAGGCAGCCCGTCAGTAAATGTGATCGGCTGCCTTTATTCAACTAACGGGCAAGTTACCTTAATAAACTAAGTGGTGGATAAAATATAAATATAAGAGTTCTCTCCCGAACTATTAGAAAAAGTCATGGTACGATGTCCTTATTCGGTTGTTTCAGGGGGAGTGAGGAGAACATGTTAAATACTCATGATGTTGCAATAGAAGCATTAACTTGTTATTCGATTACTTATCAATCAATAGCTCATATTGGCCAAAATGCAAACACCATCTATAAAGTGACAGATAAGGAAAGTAACTACTATAGTTTGCGGATACATCTATCAAAAAATGATTCGATGGAAAGTATTTGGTCTGAGGAAAAAGTCATTCATTCAGAAATGATTTGGCTGGAATCATTAATAAATGATACTGATCTGGTGTTACCGTCACCTATAAAAAATAACATTGGTGAATATGTTACTAAGATAGCTGACATGAACTGTACATTGGTAAAATGGGTAGAGGGTGAACAAAAACAATTTGTTCCAACAGTCAATGATGCCGAGTGCGTAGGTGAATTGATCGGAAAGCTTCATAAACAATCATCTATTTGGAAGGTTCCGCAATCATTTACTAGACCATCCTTTGATAATACTAGAATTTCACAATCATTAGAAAAGCTCAAACAGCTTGCTGACGGTGGTGAGCTCAATAAAAATGATGTGGAAATTCTGCAATTGGCCGGTGAGCGTGCAATTTTAATGATGAACGATATAGAAAGAACACCTGGCAACTGGGGGATAATTCACGCAGACTTGATTCCAAGTAATTATGTGTTTCATAAACAAGAAGCTAGAGCCATTGATTTTGGAGCTTGCGGGTTCGGATATTATTTATTCGATTTAGGTTGGGCACTTTCTTATATCCACCCAGCGTTCAGAAGCCAGTTGCTAGAATCATACGCCAAACAATTCGACCTGCCTCATAACTATGTTCAACAGTTAGAAGGCTTCTTTGTAGCTGCCCAACTCGAAACAATGAATTTTTGGCTTGGGTTGCCTGAATCTAATGAGTGGTTACCCAGTCACATTAGTAGATTAGCAAGTCGGGAATTTAAGTTATATGTAAATAAAAAAGAATTTCTTTTTAGTGGGACTCCTTACTGGGAGTAGTTTGTTCTACTAACGGGAAACGTTGTCTCAAATCACGATCAGCTGCCCTTTGCGCGATCTTGATCGTATCGGACCGTATTGCAGCTATTCCAGCATATGGGTTCATATTGCGAAGGTTTCGGACTGTATAGCTCTTATTGCCCTTGATTTGCGTAGAAAAGAAGTACATTTGAGCGAATAGCTGCAACTGAGTCCGATAGTGTGGCAAAACGAGCTGAATTGTGGAAATAAGAGCAATTGAGTCCGAACAGTTGGTGAAAAGAACGCCGCCTGCCAAATTTGCTCCTAAACGTGCTACCCAGTGTTTAAACTAGCCGTCTATAGCTCAAGCTATCTACACCGTGCGCGGAATTAGCTACCTACAGCTCGAGCTATCTACACTGTGCGCGGAATTAGCTACCTATAGCTCAAGCTAGCTACTCCGTGCGATAATTGAAGGATGGGCAATGGTGAAAACGTTTATTGGCTTATAACGCACCAATTAAACCTTGGAAAGAAGCTTAATATAAACAAGAAGGCAGCCGATCAACACGATCAGCTGCTTTTGTTCATCTAAGAGTAATTTCTCAAATAAATAAAAGCATCCTTGACTTTCCCCTGCACGGGAAATTGTATACTCACCTTATGTTATAGATTGGAGATGATATTTTGTTCAAAATCAGTGCATTTTCTAGGCTAAGCAAGGTATCCTTAAAAACACTGCGTTATTACGACCAGATTGGCATACTAAGGCCGAAAAAAGTGGATCAGGATACGTGCTACCGTTACTATTCCGCAGATCAGCTCCTTGAGCTCAACCGAATTTTAATCTATAAGGAATTGGGTTTTACATTGCCTCAAATTAAACAGCTGCTTCAGGAAAATATTTCATTAGAAAATATTCAAGGCATGTTTAAGCTGAAAAGAAGCGAAATCCAGCATATCATCGATACGGAACAAGCTAAACTCGTCAGGATTGAGGAACGTATGCAGCTTATAGAAAAAGAGGGGCAATTCGAAACGGGTCAAGAAATCAGAGTCAAAGCAGAGGGTGCTCAATTGTTTCTTTATCAGAAAGCATGCGGGAAAGAAGAGGACATTCCGGATTTGCTTCGTCAATTTGATCAGTTTATAACGACGGAAAATCGTCAATTCATTCAAGGCCCTCAGGTTGTTTTGTGGAAAGAAGTCGAAGGAAAAGAGGATGAGTTTGAGTTTGAAGTCGGGTATTTTTTAACCTGTGAGCTGCGATCATTTCCAGAACCGTTTCAGCTACGGACTCTTCCTCCTGAACCGATGATGGCCACAATGGCTTTTCATTCAAATACTAGTTTTGATTGTGCGGCCTGTGTTCATTTAGCTAAATGGATTGAGAAAAACAACTATCAGATCAAGGAGAACGAACCGGGCAGGGAGTTATATTTACCGTTATCTCCAGAACGAGATGCACAATTCATAGAAATACAAATTCCCATTATAAATAGATAACAGAAGAAGTGGAGTGGGGGAAATTGAAAAATAAACGGATCATTTATATTCTGGCACTGGCTGTTTTTCTGATTGGAACCATTGAATATATTATTACAGGAGTTATTGAGATGATTGCTGTGGACTTGGGAGTATCTACTTCTGAAGTTGGATTATTGGTGACTGTGTTTGCCCTCTCTGCAGCCATTGTCGCTCCGGTTTTGATTGCATTAACGATCAATGCAGATCGCAAGAAACTACTAATGATCACCCTAGGTGTGTTTATTGCCAGCAACGGACTTATGTTTGTAGATCTTGCTTATGAAACAGTACTATGGATACGTATTATCCAAGGGGCTAGCGGAGGAGTCGCTACCGTTGTAGCCATGGCAATAGCGACCCGACTCGTTGAAAAAGAAAAAAGGGGCAATGCCATCGGTATCATTTTGATGGGGCTTAGCAGTTCACTAGTGCTTGGTGTTCCTGTGGGCACATTTTTTAGTGAGATGTTTGGATGGAGAGTGCTATTTGTTTTAATCGGATTATTAAGTATTCTTCCATTACTTATCATCTATAAAAAGGTTCCGGCAATCAAAGAAGAGGAAAAGGTTACCCTCAGAATGCAGCTCTCTATTTTAAAAAATCCAACCATTCTGATGGCCTTGGTTATTACGTTATTTTATGTCGGCGGCTATTCTACACTGTTTACTTATATTACGCCTTTCTTGCAAGCCACGTCCTCTCTTTCCATGACCGAAATTAGCGGTGTTCTGTTCCTGGCGGGCATTTGCAGCTTTGTCGGATCAAAGCTGGGCGGACAACTGGCAGATGCAAAGGGATCGAAATTCACCATTTGTCTCGGGCTCCTGTTACAAGGGACGACACTGCTTTTATTCGCTCTAGCCGGAGTCAATTTGTTGGTTTTAATCTTGGTTTTAATGATTTTTATGTTAGCAACGTGGAGTATTTCCCCGGCCCAGCAACTATATCTGGTTACTCTGGCGCCTCGAAATCCGGACATTGCTCTTAGTGTAAATACTTCGTTCATCCAATTTGGCTTTGCACTGGGATCTGGATTAGGCGGGTTAGTCATCAGTCGTACCTCTGTCCTATATTTGAATTGGTTGGGTTTTGCCGCTGTATGCATAGCTTTACTTCTTGCTAGCTTACTATTTAAAAAAATGAGCAGTAGGACTAAAACTACTATGGTTTAAATAAGAAATGGATTGGAGAACGACAAAGAGAACTTTATCGCCGAATTTTTCCAGAGCCATCTGGGACTGAGTATCAGCATTCCAATTTAATGGACAGAGCTGATGTTGAGTGTTTATTTGATTACTGTCAGATATTAGAAGCGATGACCTCGAAGAATTTATTTTTGAAGTCGAATCACATGTCGATTCATTACCTGAACTTTAAGCTAGAGTGAAACGATATCTTAATAAAAACAAGAAGGCAGCCGATCAACACGATCGGCTGCTTTTGTTCATCTAAGAGTAATTTCTCGAATGAATAAAAGCATCATTGACGTTTCTCAGCACGGGAAACTGTATACTCACATTATGTTGTAGATAGGAGATGACACTGCGTTATTACGACCAGATTGGCATACTTAGGACGAGAAAAATGGATCACGATACGTGCTATCGTTACTATTGGATAGTTCATGGCGAGAAGTTTGTCGGCCAAAAGTGTTTTGGTGTTCTTGTCCGCGAGGGGTTCAAGGGTGCCTAGAGCGGTTAGCTTGTAGTAAAAGTACCGGATTCTACATCGTGGAGTCAGGCTGCTGTCAGCTGTCAGCTGACAGCTAAGCTAAGTGTAACTCCATTTACGTTACCGATCCCTAGGAAAGTCCAGCGAGAGAAAGTCACTGCCGCCAACCCCCACCAATGTTGGTCCTGCCTTTATTTGCGGGGCGCTCCTGAAGACCGGCTATGATGACCCGGATGTAATTCTGATTAAGGTCCATGCCGATGCAGTCCAATACTGGAAAAACAGGAACCTGGCGGAGAAGGTGATGCAAATGTTCAAGCGGATCACCAACCGGGATTCATCTGTAGGTCTCATTTGCTGTGCAGCCGGAAGAAATAAATGTCACGCCTGAGGCTACTCAAGTGTTATATCTATAGAAACAGAAGAAATAGAAGAAAGGAGACCAACGTGGATTCTATGGAAGAGAAGATTAGGAGAATACAGGCCGGAGATGCCCGCCTGTTCTCAGATGTAATCAAGCTGTACCAGCAGCGGATATACCTCTACTGCTTCCGGATGCTGAACAGCAGGGAAGAGGCGGAGGATGCGGTGCAGGATGTCCTGATTAAGGCCTATCAGAATATCGGGCAATACAAGCCGCAGGCGGATTTCGTATCATGGCTCTACAAGATCGCGTACCACCATTGTCTGAATCAGTTGCGGCGGCAGAAATTTCAGTTTCAATTGCGCAAGCTGCTCTGGCAGGAGGTTGCGGTGAACAGTGCCGAACAAATGGTCGAGGACCGCCTGTTCAGCGAGCCAGTCTCGACCGCCCTGGGGAAGCTGAATGTGGAAGACCGGAATTTGTTGATTCTGCGTATTTATGAAGATAAATCGTTTGCGGAAATCGGCGAAATTCTGGGTGTCAGTACGGCTACCGTACGCAAAAGATATGAACGGACCAAAGGCAAGCTTAAAAAGGTGTTGGAGAGAAAGGAGAAACAACTATGGACAAGAGTGAATTAACCTCGGAGGAGCGGTTTCTGAAGCACGGAGACCGGTCCGCCAATTTCATCCCCGTTGATGTTCATGAACAGGTAATGACAGCGCTCGGGCTTGGCGGGATCTTACCTGCTGCAGAAGAGCAGACCCCTCTGCAGACACTTCCGTCAAACGAAGGGGCTCCTAACGTTATGCGCAGGCTAAAGACAGAAGCCGGAACGGGGCGGAGCCGGAGGAGAATCCTGCGGATTCCGGTGCAGGGCTGGGTGGCGGCACTACTTGTAATGGTCTTGTTGGGCGGCGGTTATACCCAGTATTCCGGTGAACTCCGGCAGGGGGCCCAAATTCAGTACAAGGTGCTGCCCTATAAGCCACTTCTGGCAACGAAATCAGGTGGAATGATAGAGAAGCCGAATGAACCCTTGATTCCCTGGCCGGCCAAAGCGCAGCTGAGCAAAGAGGATGAACTCTACAAGATGAAATATGCAAAGGGCTACAATGCCATTGAGAAGTTGCTGCTTCCTGGAGAGTATGCCACCTATGTTATCAAACGTGAAGACGGGAAAGAAGAATCTCATCTTGGGTTATACTGCCCGCCGATCATAGTCAAGGACTATTCCACTTATAAGACCAGTGTTGAGAAGCACCACGCTCCCGAAGTGAAGCAACCGGGATATATGCCGGACGGGTATACCTTGGACGAGGCGTTTATCAAGCCTTCTTTTATAAAGGTCGAAGATGACAAGCAGTTTAAAGGCGAAAGCGAGATAGACCTAGGAGACAACTTCCGGATGACTTGGAAACGGGAGAAGGCGGAGAATATTGCCTATGATTCTTCTACACTTGTGTACAAGAAGGGGAAGATTCAGGTGAGAATCAGTGCCTCACGTGTTGATGAAAAAGCTACACCGGTAGAAAGCCTGCTGTGGACCAAAACGACAAAGGTGGAGAATATTGATATTGGCGGCAAGCAGCTCATTTATCTCGAACCTTCCAGCAACGAAAAGATTGACCTGGGGTATAAGTATAGACTAGTCTGGTCTGACCCGGAAGCGCAGATCAACTATAATGTGTCGGTTCGCCAGGAGAAATCTGAGTTGACCAAGGATGAGGTCATCCGTATTGCTGCCAGTATGATGAATTAAACGAACACAGATATTACGCTCAGGACTGTTTCGCTATCTATGATAGCGGGACAGCCCTCGAGCGTTTTTTGCATATGCGAAGCACTGCATATTCGTGAGATTTTATAAGAATTCTTGCATTGCTCTCATATGAACTTCCGATTCATATTATTAATGTAGCAATGTAGCAAGATAATGCAGATTATAGCCTCTCGGAATAAGGAGCAGCATGGAGGGGCTAAACCAGAGAAAGTGCATAATTAGAGCTGGAAAAGATGGATTATGAAAACCAGTTTCAAAAAAAGGGCAAACCTCAAGTGGGTACAGTGTGCTATACTGCTGCGCAATGTAACACTCGAAGTCTGCCCTCTATACATAAAGACCGTCTTCAGTGGTTCAAGTTTGTCCTCTATGTATAACGACAATCCCGCTGTTCTGTTTTCCAGTACAAGTGTAACACGACTGAAAATCAACGAGGAGGCTGAATAACGATGCGAGGCTGTATCAGCAAACGAAAGAATGAAACCTATGCATACACGATTGAACTCGGGAAACATCCTGTTACACAAAGGAGACGGTAGCGCCTCAAAGCCGGTTTTGCAACATGGAAAGATGCTGAACAAGCCCTAGTGCAGGCATTAGCTCATCTTGGACGGGGAAGTTACGTAGCGTTCCACTGCCCCAGCAGCAAAATTCAAGTGCTTTATGAAACCAATGAAAAAAGTGGTTGGTTTGACTGCGATAAGCTCGAAGAATTTATTTTTGAAGTCGAATCACATGTCGATTCATTACCTTAACTTTACGTTAACGTGAAACGATAACTCAATAACGACACACAGGCAGTCGGTCAATGGATCGGCTGCCTATGTTCAACTAACGGGCAGAATACTTCCAATATGTGGTATTCTAAGGTATGGGATTTGAACAGGGGGGAGCCATGTTGACGGAAATAAAATATCCAGTTAAGAATCCATCCAGAATTGGAACTATTATAGGCATGATTGCTCTTATATCGAGTCAATCTATTCTTGGATTGAGATTATGGAATCAGAGGGGGGTATTCTACACTTCGTTAACTGTGGTTCTTTTGTGTTTAGTTTTATTGTTACTCGCATTGTACAGAACATTTTTTAAGAAACCAACGGAGTTATGCCTATCCAATGAGCAAATTATATTAAATGGAAATATTATTAATTCAAAGGATATTAAAGTGATAATGACCAGGGGGTACTTTAAACCTGTTATTGGGATATTACCTTACAGGAGGAAGATCGTCCCATTAGATATGGCATTTAGGTATTCAAAGGATGAAGATAAAGGTATCTCGGATTTAAAGAGTTGGGCAAAAATGAACAATGTTAAGATGGTCAATAAATCGTTTCAAACGTGGATATAAGTGTATTCAAAAGCACTATTCGGCGGTTAAATGCGGTATTATATAGTACGATTATCCATAAGAGATGAGGTGCCTTTATCAAGAAGAAATATGCTTTTCTAATCGTTTCCATATTATTATTTGTGATGGCTTATACAAAACCAAGTAGTCAATATTATGATAATTACCTCCATAAGGTTCACGGTCTTAAATGTGACAGTTCCGAAAGCTCAAATTGCTTTCATACTATTAATGACTTGAAATCATCAAGTCTCACACATCAGATTATTTTTATGACAGCAGAAACAAAAATTTTTGGAGAGGCAGATAACAAAAATACGAGTAGTAGGTATTTTCAATCATTTTTTTGTGATAGAAAATCGTCTTCATCCTAAATCAGATAATAACAATAATATCGAAGTTCCGTTAAGCTAACGGGCAGGATTGTTTAGAAAGTCCCTGATTGTATTTACCTATGCTTACTGTTAATCTAAACGATAGAGATGCTAACAAAGGAGCATAAACCTTATCATGTGGAATACTCTGTAAAGATTAACAATTTGAAAGAATGCCTGAAATAGTGATTACACTATTTTATTAGGTGTGCTTTTCTTTAATCTTACAAGGTGTGCAGGGAAAGGTGTATCATATACCCATCCTGCGGATACCTGATGGTATCCGCTTTTATTTGTGGGAAACAGCATCTCTATTGATTCCTACCTGTTTATCCTTCTACTAGCGAGTGGAGGAAATTTATTATGCGATCGAAATTAGTCTTGATTGAGGGAATGCCAGGATCTGGTAAAACAACAACTGCTCAGCTCGTTCATGAAATTCTTACGGAAGTGAACATTACATCCCAGCTATTTTTAGAAGGAAATTTGGAACATCCTGCTGATTATGATGGAGTCGCTTTCTTTAAGAAAACTGAATGCGATGAATTATTGAATACCCATAAAAAGTTTAAAGATTTGTTGAGTAATCTAATGATTCAACAAGATAACGATTACTTCCTAGAATATCGGAAAATAAAAAGTGAAGTCTGGTCAAGTTTTCCAGATGAATTGCATCGCGCAGTTTTTAAACATGATATTTATGAATTGCCGCTAGATCAGAATAGGAAACTGATAACAGAACGATGGACGAAGTTTGCGGATCGTGTTTTGTATGGCGCAGACACCTTTGTTTTTGATTGTTGTTTTATACAAAACCCTGTAACTATAGGCATGATTAAACATGGTGCGGAGAAGGAAGACGTTATAAGTTATGTTATTGAACTGGCAACAATTGTAGAGCGGCTGAATCCATTGTTGATATACGTACAGCAGAATGATCTTGATCATTCTTTCAGAAAGGCTGTAAAGGAAAGACCTCAGGAATGGTCAGAGGGATTTATTGAATATTACACGAACCAGGGGTATGGAAAAACACAAAATTATAAAGGGTTAGATGGAACACTGCAGGTTCTTAAAGCAAGAAGGGAACTAGAAAAAGAGATTTTTACCAGATTAAACATTACCAAGATAAAAGTTGATAACTCTTCTTATAATAAAAACGATTATAAGCAAGTTTTAGAGGGCATTTTATCAGAATATTATAAATCAACAAACTAATGAGAGATTGGATTCTAGGGATTGCAGGCTGAAAAAGAGGCAATCTATAAAGCTTACGGGAAACGATAGCTGAGGTGCATTGCCATGGCAATGCTCCTTTTTTATTTGTTGAAGTAACGGGCAGGATTGCTTCATCCACTGTCGAATCCTTTGCTTGAATATTTCTATAAAGGAGGGGATGGAAATTAAGATACGAGAAGTTGTAGCAAATGATTACACTGAAGTGGTTTTTTTATGGAATGATGTACTTGGTGTTCGCAATGTTAATATTGAAAATTTTCGAGTTACTATGGAAAACATGAATAAGGCTGGAAATTATAAAACATTCGTTGCATTATTTGAAAATGAAGTGGTTGGTTTTGTCACTATAGTTCAGGCGTTATCCGTAGGGTCTTCGAATGGTTATCTACATATTCAAGGGCTTGCCGTTAAAAAGGAATTACAGCATAGTGGGATAGGTACAGAACTACTAAGACACACTGAGAATTATGCTAAAGAAATGGGAATATCAAGTATTATTTTATGTAGCGGATTTAAGCGAACCGACGCCCATGCTTTCTATGTGCATAATGGCTATGACAAAGATTCATACTGCTTTGATAAGATTATTAAACTTGACTAATTTTGAATTAATTTACCGGGAAACGATAACTCAATAATGACACACAGGCAGGTCAGCGTGGGATTTATGTTGTTTATTCAGGAGGATTTTTGATTGTGGGTTATGAACAGGATTTTAAAAAAAGGGTACATGAAGTTATTAAACAGAAACAACTATGTTCAGTTATGAATGACACTAAGTGGGGAAACTTACAAAGTGATGTACTAAATAAACTACCTTTTACCCCTCCATATCAAGCTAAGTATGTCTTAGACGATATACTTTATCCAGAGAACTTCGAAAACGACGTCTGGTATTTAGGGGATTGGATAGAAGGACTTTCACCTTTTTTTTCTGTAGAATGGATACGGGTTAGACCAAGGTATCAGAAGCACAAGGGGAATCTGCTTCCTCCTGAATTAATTGACATAAGTAAAGAATTTCTTTCGATTTTACATGAATTAAGAATTCCGTATAGAGAAGAAAATAATACATTTTTTATTTATGGATATATATCAAATACAGACTCACTTTTCAAAGGTAATCAATTAAGCTAACAGGAAACGTTAATTTAATAAAAACATGTAAGCAGCCGCTCAAACAACCGGCTGCTTTTTCATTTAAACTTGGTTTGATTCCGGATAAATAAAAGTTGCAAAAAGGAAAAAGATTGCTATACTAAATTTAAACGTTATTTTAAATGTCATTTAAATCAAAGGAAATATACTTGGAGGTTGCGTATGGAGACAGACAAAAAGTTGGAAACAAAAGAGAAGATTATGCGTGCCACACTGGAGTTGACCAAACAAGAAGGCTTTGAAAGGATCACTATAAAAAAAATTGCAGAAGCCTCAAGCACGAATGTCGCTCTAGTTAACTATTACTTTGGGTCCAAAGAAAACTTGTTTAGCGAGTCCATCAAATTGATATTGAACAGCTTTCAGCATACCTTTGCCATACTTGACGATTTCTCTATATCCTCACGAGATAGATTGAGGCAATTTTTACTGGATTATTTGCAAGTGATCCTTCAATATCCCGAATTGCTCTCCAGAATCATCCTGATGGGCAAGACCGTTTTCTCCTCCCAGCATGAATATGGATCATTTTTGAATCTATTGGGGTTTCCTAAGATACAAAATACTTTAAGAGAGTTAACCGATGAACAGCAACCAGAGCACCTGATGACCATGACGATGCAGATTTTTGGAGCGCTTTTTCTACCGGCACTTATGAGTCCTATTCTAGAAACAGGAGCTTCCGTGAAGATTGCACCTATAGAGGAACAGATTGACCTGCTCTTTGCAAGATACTTTCATTAATAAACTCAGATTGAGGTGATTAAATGAATTTTTTAAGAAAATATTGGCAGGATATAGGACTATTCATTGGCATTGTTATATGCATGTATCTTCTAATGAATTGGCAAACAATACCGCGGATCAACAGCATATTATGGTTAAGCTTTGTGGCGATCCTTCTTCATCAATTTGAGGAATACCGCTGGCCAGGGTACTTTCCAGGCATATTCAATATAGCCCTTTTTAAAAGTGAATCCCCTGACAACTATCCATTAAATAAACAGTCGGCAATGATTATTAATGTGGTCATCGCCTATGTGTTCTACTTGCTCCCTGTATTCTTCCCGTCAGTAGTATGGCTGGGGATGGCACCTGTTTTAATGGGCTTTTTCCAAATCATTTTCCATGGAGTCGTCATTAATATAAGAGCAAAAAGCATGTATAATCCAGGATTAGTCTCCGCAATTTTTGTACATTTGCCGGTGGGGATCTGGTACATCAACTACTTATATGAGCATCATTTAATAACCCTCTCAGACTGGATTTGGAGCGCAATTTATTTTGCCATAGCTGTTTATATTTTAATAGTGAAAGGAAATACATGGATGAAAAACAAAAACTCCATTCACAAATTTTCGCAAAAGCAATTATGGTCTTTTCATAAGTAGCTCCTCATAACCCACCAGAAGGTTCAGTTGGCCTTTAACTAAACACAGAACATTAATCCTATCGTTACTGGAGGTTGATGCACTGTGTTTTTTTCTGCGGATTTCTTCGTTTGCTTCGCGCTATGAAAATGTTGAAGTTAATATTCTGTTGAGGATCTCATCACTATCTGTTTACGATTCAGAGTTAGAGTTAGAGAAGGCCAAGCGAAAAAGGAGCTTTCTCATGAACACAGATCCTAAAGTGCTTATTGTAACTTCGGCATTTGGAGACGGGCATCTCAAAGTAGCAGAAGCGATTGATCATTCTTTTAGACGTAGAGGGATCAGCCGGATTGTCACCTTGGATCTTTTCGCTGCAGTCTACCCTACTCTGAATGAGCTGTCCCGCAGATTCTACCTGAACAGCACAGGTTATACTCAAGAATTTTATGGATTAGTGTACAAGTTGACGAGCAAGATGAACCCAGACCAGTTCATGGGCAGATGGATTCATTCTATGGGCAAGCGGAAAGTGCAAAGGATCATCGACGAGATCGGACCGGATATTATCATTCATACCTTTCCTTATTTGGCCGCTGCAGAGCTTGCATCAACAAAGGGGAGACGGATCCCCCTTTTCACTGTCATGACGGATTATGTGGTTCATGGCAGATGGCTTCATCCACAAACCACAAAGTATTTTATCGCTACGGAAAGCATGAAAGCAGAACTGTTGTCATTAGGTATTGCTGAAGAAAAGCTTGTGGTTAGCGGGATTCCGATTCGTGAAGCTTTTGAACAGACTCAGGAACGTGAAGCCCTTTTACGTAAGCATGGACTAGATGGAAATCGGCATTATCTATTACTTGCGGCAGGGGCTTACGGCGTGTTGAGTGATATTAACCATTTAATAATAAGGGCGCTGCAGCTATCAAACTTCGATGTAATGGTATTGTGCGGGAATAATCATAAGCTCCAGATGGCTACGGAAGAGCTTTTTCAAGGGAATCCTCGGGTACATATACGGGGTTATACAGAAGAAATGCAGGAGCTAATGTGCATATCCTCCTGTCTGTTGACCAAAGCAGGGGGGATTACCTTGACTGAGGCGATGGCTCTAGCACTTCCTGTAATTGTCTATCGTCCGCTCCCCGGTCAGGAGGCAGGTAATGCAGAATGGTTGTCTGAGCACAATTTAATAGAGATTGCTCGAAACGAGGAGCAGTTAGTAGAGCAGCTTCAGAGATTGGAGCATCTGGGGTACAGGGATGAAAAGGTGCAGGATATGAAGAACTTTTCCCGGAAATCAGCCGCGGATGCTATCGTTACTGAGGCTTTAGAGGTTATCAAGCTGCGGCAGCCGTCTGTTACAGCCGTAAAATCTATGGTTGTTGAAGGGCAGGCGAAGACGATTCATGGATATTATTAGCAAGGTAGAAAGACCACGCGTTGTGGGTCCTCTAATAGGAGGCTGGCTCGGAAGCTCGGGGAATGAATTGCTGCCTTTTCAAGTAAGCACTGTTTATTTGATTATAATTATTTATTACCAGATAAAGGGTCGATAAGATGTTATTATTTGTATGGGTGAATTTATTGAAAATGGTGCTTTATTGTCATTGGGGAGGTCAAATTGTACACGAATCAGAAGTTAGAGGATATTTTGCATGAAATGCTAATCAAGTCTGTGGAAAATGAAAAGTTTCCGGGATTAGCGGCCGGAATCGTAAAGGACAACCAAGTTCTGTTTACTGGTGAATATGGGACGGCAAATTTATCGACGGGTGATCCTGTAGTTCGTGGCACTTTGTTTCACCAAGCCTCTGTCTCCAAAACCTTCGTAGCAACCGCCATTATGCAATTAGTTGAGCGTGGTAAGGTAGAATTGGATGCTCCCATCACTAAATATCTGTCATATTTTAAGTTAGAGGATGAGCGGTATCAAAATATAACAATAAGACAGCTTATGAATCATACCTCTGGTATGCCTGATGAGGAAGATTACGCGTGGGAACGCCCTGAATACGACGAGCAAAGTCTTGAACGATATGTAAAAGGGATAGGTCACCACAAGCTGTTAAGCCAACCGGGAGAGAAATTTGCCTATAGTAATATAGGATATGAGATCTTGGGAGATATGATAGCAAAAGTCAGCGATATGAGCTTCGAGCAGTATATGGAAAAAAATATTCTGAAACCGACAGGAATGCAGTCCAGTTCTTTTCTTAAACAGGAGGTTGAAGCTTATATTGCTGCACCTCATGTGCTTGGAGCTACCCATGAATGTGATGGCTGCGTTAGTAGTGTTTTTCCATATAACAGGGCTCATGCACCTAGCTCCACTTTATATACCCATGCCGAAGATATGTGCCAATATCTGCTGATGCATCTAAACGGTGGAACAGCCGGGAACGGCAATGAAGTCCTTCAGCCAGGTAGCTATAATGAAATGTGGAAACCTCATGCACAAACGGGCTATGATCCGGAAAATGCACAGATAGGATTGGGCTGGTTTCTAGGAGAATATAAGGGTTCTCGTATTCTCTCACATTCCGGCTGGGATACTGGATTCTTAAGCAATCTGTTCCTGCTTCCTGATAAAAAAATCGCTATTTCTGTTATGAGTAATTGTGACTATGTCAACATGGGCAGTGTATGCTTCCCAATCCTTGATCTGTTGCTTGGCTCCAATATTTAAAATGAGTCTGTAAATGATTTTACAACTTCATAACAAGGGGCTTCGTACTTTATAACATTCGTATCTTAAAGTACATGTAAGTCAAGCCCACTTACACTATGGAGGTTATGAGAAATGAAGAGTAAAGATGTGAAATCAGCCCTCGGGGTGATCGCGATATCCAGTGGTCTGCTAGCCCTCACTGCTTTGGCAGTGCCCACAATCGTCGCTTATACTACAGTGAACCAGAATGTGTCTCAAGCGAACGTTTCCTACACGCAAGAACTCAACCAGAAGCCAGCTGTTCAACTGGCGAGTAGCCAGATCCCGGTACTTAAGGTTGCAACCAAAACACCGGTCTCGACGATCAAGTCGTATTTTGAGCGCACAGTCACTGCTGAAGAAATTAAGCAGATTAATGAGTATGCAGAGAAGGCCAGGCTCACTGGCAAGGATGAACAGCTTACGCGGCAATTTACGGACCAGGAGAATAAGCGGCGGATGTTATTGGATGATCAATACAAGTACGATGGCTTACGGCCCAAGCAGAAGCTACCTTTGAAATCAGGGAGTTCCGAATTTTATCTGGATCAAAGCAAATTTACCTATGTAATTCCTAAGCGCGAACTGACCGATGAAGAAATGCTGCAATTGATCGACTGGAATTATCGCTTTAATTATGTGGTAAGCCTCAATCTTGTCGTGGCACAGCCAGATAAGAAGGACATCAGTCAGGATGAAGCCCTACGCAGAGCAGAAGAGAGCGTAAGCCGTCTATTCGGTGTCGATCTCTCAAAGTTGCAGGCTCAGACCTCATATTATAAACCTTTTCCTGATTCGAAAGGGCAATGGTTCGTTAATTTTCTACCTTACCGTGCAGAGACACTGCGGGCTCAGGATAAGTCTTATTTCATGTATAATACGTTCGTGGATGCAAAGAGCGGGACCGTACTTGATACCACGATAGTGGACCTGTCCTATAAGAGAACGCCGATTACAGCAGCTATGAATAAACAGATTAGCCAGGATTCCAGCTGGCTTCAAGCCGCTAAATCCATTGTGGTGGACAAGCAGGGCGAGACCCGTGCGATAACCAGCTCCTCTATCATTAAAGACAGTGCATATGACAAAAGCGGAGTAGTAGCGGTCTTGGTCAAACTGAAAGACGGTAGCTCCTACACGGTAGAGCTGCGCTATCCGGAGAAGACTCTGCGCTGCCTGATCTATACACCGGTTTCCAAGTAATGAAGTGAACCAGCGTTATAAACTACTTTAGTATTTACAACCTACAGCAAGCCCCACTCGGGGCTTGCTGCTCTGCATTTTGAGAGCTGGTTGATAACTATTGTGAGAGCAGGCATGGGTATAGGAATTTCTTTTTACAAGAAGGGATGGTTAGATGCCAGATATTAAATCCTTACAAGAATGTCCTCTTCGCCAAAATGAGCTTATTGAGTATGTCAAAAAACGGTGGCCAAAAGTACAACAAGTTGTGCTCCCCAATATACAAGAAAGTTTAATCCCAAAAGATGAGGAGTTTCCTTTTACATTTTTGCTGTTGAAACATGATGTAATCATCGGGTTTTATCAATTAATTGAGCAGGAATTTATAACTCGAAAAGATTTATCACCTTGGATTGCGCCATTGTTTATTGACGAAAGTGAGAGGGGCAAAGCACTGGGAGCCGTTTTGTTGGAGCATGCCAGAAAAATAGCTGGGCAACTAGGTTATGCAAAAGTCTACTTGGCGACGGATCATATTCTTTATTATGAGAAATATGGATTTAAGGAAATAGGTCTGGATAACTTCGAGTGGGGACGGCCCACCAAAATATATGAACATGACACTATTAACGTTTGACCAGAGTGGTCCCATGATAAACTCTATTATGGAAATGAATCCAGATGCGATTTATAGTGCCGAGGCATTAGATCAGGAAAGGAAATTAAGCGGAGCACGAAGTCTTCTACATGGTGTGCCTGTATTATTGGAAGGAAATATTGAAACGAATGATAAAATGCATACAACTGCGGGCGCATTAGCTTTGGAAAACCATGCTAGCTCAAACGATGCCTTTCTTGTCCAAAAACTAAGGGATGCTGGGGCCATTATACTTGCAAAAACAAATATGACGGAATGGGCAAATGGGATGTCATCATCCATGTGGGCTGGGTATAGCTCAATAGGAGGACAAACCAAAAATCCATACGGTGATCATTTTCCGGGAGGTTCCAGTACGGGTTCTGCCGCTTCCGTTGCAGCCAACTTTTCAACAGTAGCCGTGGGGACAGAGACGTCTGGCTCTATTTTAAGTCCAGCTGTGCAAAACGCAATAGTTGGTTTAAAGCCAACTGTAGGTCTAATAAGTAGATCAGGCATAATTCCATGGTCATATTCTCAGGATACAGCTGGACCTATGGCAAGGAATGTGACAGATGTTGCGATCTTATTAAATGCGCTTACGGGAAAAGATGAAAGTGATCCTGCTACTTGGAAAAATGAATATTCTACTATGGACTACACAGCATTTTTGGATAAAGACGGATTAAATAAAGCGACCATAGGCGTTTTTAGAAATGCTCTACCTAAGAATTATTGTGACATGGGTGAATATGATGAACATTTATTTAATGATGCTGTGGCTAAATTAAAAGGTTCTGGAGCCAACATAATAGAAGATATAGATATTCCATCGTTCCATAGAGAGTGGAAATATAACAAAATGAATCTTGAATTTAAGCATTCCGTTGAAAATTACTTATATAACCTTCCGGCTCAACTTCCTGTCCATAACCTAAATGAATTGATGGAATGGAACGAGCGGAATTCGGAAAAGGCTTTGAAATATGGACAAGATATGCTGAACTATCGATCACAGCTAGATAAACCGTTGAATCATTCGGAATATATAGTAGAGTCTATCTCTGACTTATATTATTCGCAAAATATGGGGATCGATCATGCTTTAGAAAAGTATGGATTGGATGCAATCCTGTTTCCTGCTTATGTCGGAGCTGATTTAAGTGCTAGAGCAGGTTATCCAACTATAGCAGTGCCCGCAGGCTTTCAAGAGAATGGAAGAGCCTTTGGGATCACATTTGCAGGAACGGCATTTAGTGAACCGACACTCATTCGGATTGCATTTGCATTCGAACAACAAACGAAACACAGGAAAATGCCGGCTCTAAAGAAATGAAAGATGAATTGAAAATTAGAAAAAGGTGCATTTACAAACGAACGTATGTTTGCTAAAATGTTGATGTGGATAAAAATACCAAAGTGAAGAAAAAAGCGTTTGAGATTAGCAATCCATAAGAAACAACCCAAGTTGAATTCTGCTAAAATGTAGTTAATGTCTAATGTAGATATCCCTCATGAACAAAGGAGAACTGAAAATGAGAAAACTCGTTCTATTTCTTCACGCATCGCTTGACGGTTTTGTAGAAGGGCCGAATGGTGAAATGGACATTGGCTGGGTTTCCTACGATGCTGATTTGGAGAACCATGCGAAAGAAATTCTGAGTACTGCCGACACTGTCATTTGGGGACGTGGGACTTATCAGATGATGCACAGTTACTGGCCATCTGTCCCTTCGAACCCATCAGCTTCGCAGCATGAACGGAATCACGCCGAGTGGATCGAAAAGACAGCCAAAATTGTTTTTTCCACGACGCTGGAGAAAGTCGAATGGAATAATTCCAGACTCGTGAAAGAAGCTGTCGAGAAAGAGATCAATATCCTCAAACAGCAGCCCGGCAAGGATATGGTCATCCTCGGCAGTCCTAGATTCGCACACCACCTTATGCAGCTTGATTTAATTGATGAGTATAAAATTACGGTTTCTCCCGTCCTGATCGGTAAGGGATTGCCATTATTCCAAGGTCTCAAGGAGAAGAGAAATCTTAAGCTAATCGAAAACAAGACCTTTGATTCTGGAGCCATAGGTCTCGTTTACCAGACGGTAAGATAACCTTGTCACTTAAGGTGATTGCTCACGGGGAACGTTATTGGAACGACAACAGCGGCAGTCTAAGACTTTATTTATCAAGTCTTGGTCCGCCGCTGCTTCTTTTAATGGATCCAGTCTAATACTTTATTTTTACCAAACACTAATCAGATGTTGGTTCTTTCATAAACCATGAAATATGGGTGCATCGCTTACAAATAAGGATGGCAGCGTTTTTGTTCGCCCAGTCAAAGCCTAAAAATGATGCGCCGCTTGTGTTAAGCAGTTTATAATCCAGATCAAAAGTATCGTTTTGACAGCAAGGACAGATTATTGGTGCGCCTGCAGCACTGTATCTCATTTTAAAAACCTCCTGTGGATTTGTATAATACTTTAACGTATTTGAGGTTATTCAGGTTTCGTGCACTTGAACTTACTAGTTAATTTGGGGTGAAGTTATGTTTAGCTGGAAAAAAGCTTTGTCAAAGGTATGTGAACTTTATTTTTCATCCAAAATGAATTCGAATTTAGAATGGATCTTGGTTGGCTCGGTCGGTTCGGTTCTTCAGGGCTGTGAAATGACCCCAGGAGACGTTGATATTTATACAAGGAATAAGGAAGGGCTTGACCAATTTGCAGAACTTCTTAAAGAATTTTCCCTTTTGGATAAATGTGAATTTCCTCATGGGGATAACTGGTTATCTTCTTTAGAAGAACCTACATTCACTCAAACCTTTTCTTCGGGATTTTCTTGGACAAAAGGGAGTTGGATAATCGATGGATTTAAGGTGGAGGTTGTTCATATTTCCAATTCAGCTGGAATTCCTGATTCTATGGATGGTGGGGGGATATGGGAAGGTGGACAATTCATTTGGAGCCATTTCAAAAACGTGGAGATCGGACCGTATACTATTCCTACGGTTCCGTTAGAAATACAGTTGGAATCTAATTTAAGACGAAAAAGATCAGATAGGACACAAGCGATTATCGCTGCATTACAAAAAAATGGCTATGATAAAGAACTAATCGATAAAGCCTTATCAAAGGAACACTTATCTTATTTTTATTCCCAAATTGGTTAGGCTGAGAAGGCGAGGGACTGATTTTGACCTATAATATTATTGAATACTGTTTAAAAAAGAACGGAGCAACAAAGGACTATCCTTTCGGATTCGATCCATTGGTGATTAAGATTGCCGGTAAAATGTTCGCGCTTATTTTTGAGAATAAGGGGAATTCTGCTTACATAAATCTAAAATGTGATCCGGTGATTGCAGGGAACTTGCGAGAGCAGCATGAGAGCGTTCGGCCAGGATACCACATGAACAAAAAACACTGGAATACGATTGTTTTGGATGGCTCCTTACCAGAGTCGGATATCTATTTAATGATTGATCATTCTTACGATAGGGTTGTCCAAAATCTTCCCAAGAGCCTCCGACAAACGATCTACTGAATATGGCATTAATTTGTCGTTTAAATGGTAAAGGACTGGTATAATATGGTTTATAATCATGGAAAGGAGTTGTTTTTATGTCTGACTTTTTTAATTCAGGACCTAATCCCAATTTGTCGGACCCTGCAGGTCATAAAGCAAACCATGATGTAAATGCGCAAAAATATCATACTGAAGGCGTTCCTGGATTTTGGAGCGAGGTAACCAATCTGTTGATCGTTGTGGCTATAATTGCCGTCATTTTTTTAGTTATAAGGTTTGTTTTATGATTACCCTAGATTAGAGTGAAGATATTGACTTTTAGGAGGCGGTTCCATTGGTAACTATCATTAGGTGGACAGAATTTAGAAGGATAACGCCTACTCGTCCATAAACTGCGTATTTCCTTCTGAATGAGGGTACTAGATGCAAGAATATAACATTAGTACAATGAAAGACTTTTCAAAGCATTACATTGACCAAATCCGAATATTAGAACACCTTTGCAAGACGTCCGACAGGTCAAGTTTGAGGGTGGGTGTAGAAAGCCTTAAGGAGATAGACGGAGATGAGGCATTCTTGTGCCAGATCGATAACCAATTAGTTGGATTTCTCAGTTGGTATACTTCGGATGGCATCGAAGCTAATATTAACGGAATGGTTCACCCGGACTTTCGTCGCCAAGGGGTATTCCACGACTTACTGAAAAGTGCCGCAGCAGATATGCAAATGCAAGGCATACAAACTTGCCGTTTTAGGATACCTTCTAATTCTGAATCAGGGATGGATTATATCCGGCATTTAGGGGCAAGTGCTGCACCGTCTGAATTCCTCATGGTTTTTAATCGGGCACAAATCGCTGGATCAAGCCACTCCGGTTTAGTTGTGCGATTGGAAGAAGATCAGGATTTAGAGTTCATGGTTAAATGTTCATCACAAGCCTTTGGTGATTCAGAGTCCTGGACTAGGAATTATTTAACTCGTACCAGAGAACCGGCACGGATTACTTACATTGCTGTGGAGAACATGATTCCGGTTGGGATGATTAGAGTCAATGATTTAGATACAAATACTGCGGTTATACATGATTTTTGTGTGCTTCCTTCGTGTCAAGGTAGAGGATACGGTCGTGAAATTCTTTCAGAGGTAGTTAAAATCTTGCGAGATCAGAAGAATTCCCAGATTCGTCTTAGCGTGGTCACTCAAAATAGAAATGCATTATCCCTCTATCAGTCGGTTGGGTTCGAGGTGACTGCGCAGTTTAATTACTATGTAATTTCCGTCGATATGATTTGATAAGGAAGAGGCGCTACTCATGCGCCTCTTTCTTTTTTGGTATGTCCTTCTAATTATCACGCTGAATCTAGCTATAGTTAATACTTATAACCTGCCATAGCGCATTGGTAGATCGGTATAGTCAGTCGGTTATGCTATATTAATTCTAATAATTTGTTTACGAGGAGATTAATATATGAGCATTCAGACCAAACCCCAAAAACGAACCGTTACTCCATTTCGATATGATATCGTGGGCAGCTTCCTGCGCCCCCAAGCGTTGAAAGAGGCTAGATTAAAATTCAAGAACGGTGAAATTACTGCCGAGCAGTTGAAGGAAGTAGAGAACGACGAGATCGTTAAGCTCGTGCAGAAACAAAAAGAGGTGGGGCTTCAAGCGGTGACTGATGGTGAATTCCGCCGCTCTTGGTGGCACCTCGACTTCTTCTGGGGACTTGACGGTGTAGAACGGACAATTATTGATCAAGGTTACCAATTTAACGGTGCGGAGTCCAGACCAGAAACAGCCCGACTGACCGGGAAAATAAGCTACAGCAGCCATCCTTTTGTTTCGCATTATGAATTTTTAAAAGATGCTGCTGGTGAGGACGTTGTTGCGCGTCAATCGATTCCTGCGGCTGCACAATTCCTGTTCGAGCTAGATCGGGCGGAAAACAAGGAGAGCACAAATGAATTATACCCGAATCGCGAAGAGCTTATCTCGGATATTGCCAAAGCATACAAAGCATCGATTCTTGCCTTCTATGCAACGGGCTGCCGCAGCATTCAAATCGACGATTGTACGTGGGGAGCACTTTGCGACGAACAGTTTATAGCGTTTATGAATCAGATTGGCGTGAACGTAGCTGAATATGCAAGCGAACTGGCAAAATTGAACGAGGAAGTTGTAACGGGTCTGCCGGAAGATCTTGTTGTAACGACCCATGTATGCCGGGGCAATTATGTTTCGACTTATGCTGGAGTAGGTGGAGGCTACGAGCCTATCGCACAAACGCTTCTTAATATCAATAACTACTCGGGTTATTATCTGGAGTTTGATACCGAACGTGCAGGCGATTTCAAACCATTGCGCTTCTTGAAAGACAATCAGCAGGTTGTGTTAGGTCTGTTCTCATCCAAATTTGGTGAGCTTGAAAGCAAGGAGGATATTCTGAAGCGTATTGAGGAAGCGAAGCAATATGTTGATCTAAACCGGATTTGCCTTAGCCCGCAATGTGGCTTTGCTTCCACGGAAGAAGGCAACCACCTGACTGAAGAGCAGCAATGGCGTAAGCTTGCTTATATTAAAGAAATTGCTGAAGAGATCTGGAACTAACTTTAATTAAAAATAGACAGAGATAAAGATAATGCACCTTTAGCCATTCGGATGTTTATCCGTACAGTTAAAGGTGTATTTTGTTCTACAGCGATTTTACCGATATACTTGGCTAGTTCTATCTATACCGTGACGGAGGATTAGGGAAAACCTCCCTAATAAAAGTCGATAATTGCTCTAAATGAATGAAATTAAGGAATAACTCCCTAAAAACAGAGCAATATCAAGATTTACAGCCAAATCACTTAAATTTCAGGGAAGAATTCCCTGATTATTAGTCTGATGACCAGAATCCTCAGAATATTAGGGAGGTTTTCCCTGATTATCTCCAGGGCGAGCATATGATTGAGCTTTACGGAGTTTTTGTGCCACGCTCAGTATAAAAGAAATCACCCCCGTTTAATAAACGGGGGTGATTTAGCCTAAGAAGTAAGAGTGGCAGCTTTTAATTGTCTTTAGAGTGTCTTTCGCCAACCTGGAATTCATCGGCATGTTCAAACATATATTTCACGGTCAAAGGGTCTTGACCAGTAAGTTGTTTGAAGTCGTCCGTATAAACATCCATTTTTCCTTCACGAATAGCTTGTCCGAAAGTAACCATACCTTCTGAAGAAAAGGGGGCTTCGGAACCTTCTTTAAATGCACCATCGGTGGTTCTAGGCACGCCCATTGCTTCGAATACGGCATAATTTTCTTCGTCCGTGTTTTCTTTGTAGGTGATATGATTGCCCGTTACTTCATTACCAATCTTAATGAAGTCGGTAATTGTCATCAATTCAAGCCCGTTGATATTTAGAATCGCTTCCTGATAGTTATTGGAGGCTAGGGCATACGCAACGGCTTTTGCGCAATCCTTCCGCGAGATATAAGCCATTTTACCGTCACCTTGATTGTTTGTTAATACCCCGTCACCCTTCACATACGTAAAGTAATTGGTTATCATGGCTTCCGCATATTGGGAATTCCGAAGGAAGATATAATCTAGCCCAACGCTTTGAATATAACGTTCGGTATACACATGGTCAATTTTTTCTACGCTTGGATTGCTTTCATCGGCTGCGTTGACCAAAGAAGTATAAATGATCTGTTTGACTCCAGCTTCTTTGGCAGCATCAACCACATTTTTTTGTGCATTTTGACGTTTCTCTCCAACAAAAGGCATGGAGATTAGAGCGAGTTTATCGGCATGAGCAAAAGCTTCGGCAAGGCCTTCCTTGTTATTAAAGTTGGTCACATGTGTTTCAATCCCTTGTTCCGCATATTCTTTCAAACATGCTGGATCGTAAGCGCAAAAAATGATTTGGTCTTTATCTACCAGCTCCAACAAGTATTCCGCAGCTTGCTTCCCTAGATTTCCATCGACACCCGTCAACAATAATTTACCCATGATCGTTGTCACTCCTTGTGGATATGATTTATACCCTTATAGTATGTGAAAAAAAGAACATAGTCTAACACATAAAACTTATGGTCGATTGCTAAATCCAATTTGGATTTGTTGCAGGAAGGAGGGCAAGGCCGGGTTTGTATTATTTTTGAGATAACCTGCTTCGATTGCAAAGGTATGGTGTGAATCATCTAAAGGAATTAGCCTGACTTCATCTTGAAGATAAGCGAGCTGATAGTTATCCGGGAAAAAGCCAATCAAATTCTCTGTGATGATATAAAACAATTCTGTCTCCACATCGTCTGCGGTTCGAAGAATGTTCGGCTGATAGCCGTCTTCAATTGCATGCTGGATCATTAGATGATAAGAGTTTCCAATAGCTGTTGGATTCAGCATGACTAGCGGATGTTCATATAACTCCTCTTTGGCGATCGATTCATGATGAAACAGGGGATGGTGATGACTCACAGCCGCACAATAACGTCCCTTATATAAGGGATAGGTTACAATGTCCTCTTTTCCCTGAAACTCGGAATCAAAGGCAATAGCCACGTCGTAAATCCCTTTTAGCAAGTATTCTGCAATATCTTTTAGCAATACTTTATTCAGTTCCAGCTTAATATTCGGATGATGATCCTGAAACGAGGGAATCAATTTCAACAAACTTTGGATATCCGTCATCGCCGCATATTCGATACTCAGGGATTGCGTATTATACTTTTGAAAGTTTTCCATGCTCAGCTTCATATGATTATATTGCTTCCAGAGGATGAGGGCTTCGCCATAGAAAAGCCATCCGGCTTTGGTTGGCTCAATAGGGATCTGCTTTCTGTCAATCAATTGAATGTTGAATTCCTCTTCAAGCGCGGCGATTTGTTGACTAATGGTGGTCTGCGAAACATAGTTCTTTTTAGCTGTTTCCGTAAAATTTCTGCATTCCACGAGATCGATAAAATATTTAATCCTTCTTATGTTCATAGTATCCTCCGCCTGCCGCTGTTTGCTTTTATTATAACCCAGAAAGTAAAAAAGAGAGCCTCGTTTAGAGACTCCCTTTGTTGTACTACTCTTATTTTGTATAGTTATCGAAATAACCTTGGATATAAATCATTGGTGTTCCTTTATCGCCACTACCAGAAGTCAAATCAGATAATGATCCAATCAGGTCAGTTAATCTACGAGGTGTAGTCCCTTGGGCTTCCATCGCACCAACTAGATCATCATTTTTATTCTGGATGTATTTAGAAATGGCTTGTTTTAACTCTTCACCACGAAGATGAGAGAAGTTGTTATCGGCCAAGTATTTCAATTTTACTTCATTTGGTGTTCCATCAAGTCCGGCAGTGTAAGCAGGGGAGACAACTGGATCTGCGAGCTCCCAGATTTTTCCGACTGGATCTTTGAATGCTCCATCGCCATAAACCATAACTTCTACAGTTTTACCTGTAATTTCTTTGATTTTTGCTTGGATACCATCCACGATAGGCTGGCAGTTGTTTGGAAATAGCTTTACACTTTCTTCTGTAGCTTTGTTTGATCCTAGCAGACCATAAGCTTCGTTAAAGCCGCTGCCATCGATTGATTGTGTAAGAATATCATCCAAACCAAATACTTTTTCAGCACCGTTGTTTGTGAGAATGCGTTTGGTTCTGAAGCGAGTGTGAATATCGCAAGTTAATACATTTTTTGTATAGTTTAAAATGGTTTTTGGGTTGTTGGAGAAGATGACTTCACAAGCCACACCTTCAGCTTCAATTAAACCTTTATAATATTCAATATAGTCAACCCCTGTGAATGGGTGCTTAATATAGCCGAAAAACTCACGGAACTGAGCTTCTGTTAATACATCCGTCCATGGATTGATACCTTTAGCATCTAGTTCGTCGATGTCTACAAGGTGGTTGCCTACTTCATCAGCTGGATAGCTTAACATTAGGACTACTTTTTGTGCCCCTTTGGCAATACCGCGTAAGCAGTTAGCAAACCGGTTACGGCTAAGGATTGGAAAAATGACCCCTACAGTTTCTTCGCCGAATTTCCCCTTTATATCAGCAGCAATATTGTCAATCGTTGCATAGTTTCCTTGTGCCCGAGCAACAATGGATTCAGTTACGGTCACAATGTCACGATCTTCGATCGAAAAACCCTCGACTGTTGCTGCATTCAATACCGTCTGAACTACGATTTCTTCAATGTTATCCCCATTGTTAATGATAGGTCCGCGAAGTCCACGTACAACTGTTCCAACTACTCTTTCCAATATGATCTCTCCTCTAATAAGGGTATACTCTATATTATTAAAATGGTTTTAAAGCCTATATTACTATACCCTTTTAGAGCGATATAAGTAAAATTAATGTTTATAATATCTAATATAAAAATGATTTATAGTTAAGGAGGATTACAATTGGCGCGTGTGTTATTTATTAATGGTGGATCAGAGGGACATATTAATCCCACGATTGGCGTTGTGGAAGAGCTTATTTCTCGTGGCGAAGAGGTAGTGTATTTTTGTATAGAAGCTTATAGAGAACGTATGGAGATGACGGGGGCTACAGTACGAACATTTGACGATCAGAAATTTATACAAGCTTTTATCTCAGGTGGAAGAAATTATGTACTCGAAAGAATCAACGGTCTATTACTTACGACAGATATAGTTATTCCAAGCGTTCTTGAACAGATCAAAGGGGAGCATTTTGATTACATCATTCATGATTCTATGTTTGGTTGTGGACGTTTGTTAGCTCAAATTCTTAGGCTTCCGGCCATTAGCTCCTGTACTTCTTTTGCGCAGACAAAAGCAGCATTCGATGAAATGTTAGAACAATTTTATACTACAGTTCCTGCAGAAGTAACTAATCCTATAAAGGATAAATTCCAAAGCTTGACGCAAATGGTGAAGGGCAAATATGATGTGGACATCGAATCCCCTTATGAAGTGTTTTGTAATCCTGCCCCACTTACTATCGTTTATACAACTAGGGAGTTTCAACCTGAGGGAGAAGCTTTCGACCCGTCTTATATCTTTGTAGGACCCTCCATCTCTTCACGATTAGCTCCAGAAAACTTCGACCTCATGGCAATTAAGGGGAAAAGTCCAATTTACATTTCACTCGGCACAGTTTTTAACCAAGCCATTGAATTCTATAAACTTTGTATTGAAGCATTGGGGAACACGGAGCACACTATTGTGATGTCAATTGGAGATAAAGTCCAAATCACGGATTTAGGGGAAATTCCGCAAAACTTTTTCGTGAAAAATTATGTTCCACAAACGGATATCCTGCAATACACAAAGTTATTTATTACACATGGTGGAATGAACAGTATCAATGAAGGGCTTTATTACGGGGTTCCGCTAATTGTAATTCCACAAAGTGCGGATCAGCCAATAATTGCGGATCAAGTCGTCCATGTCGGAGCAGGCATTAAGTTACAAATGCAAAGTTTAACTGCAACTCAACTACGAGAAGCAGTAGATCATATATTAAGCGATTTATCTTATAAAAAAGCTGTCTCCAATATCAGTGAATCGTTTCGGAACTCGGGTGGGTATCGACGAGCTGTTGATGAGATTGTTCGGGGAGGGGGAGTCGTATGAACAAAATGGACCGGTTGTTAGCTATAGTGCTTGAACTGCAGCGTAACAAAATGTTACGGGCGGAGGATTTGGCTGCTACGTTTGAAACGAGCGTAAGAACGATCTATCGGGATATTCAGGCACTGAGTGAAGCGGGCGTTTCCATAATAGGAGCGCCAGGGCAGGGTTACTCCTTAATCGAGGGGTATTTCCTGCCACCCGTTAGTTTCACGCTGGACGAAGCAGTGACATTGCTTATCGGAACTGATTTTATCGAGCAGCGGTTTGATGCACACTATGGTAATAAGGCTAGAAGTTCTAAAGCAAAGATAGAAGCCATCCTGCCGGAAGCTATCCGCAGTGAAGCATCACAGATTCGCAAAAGTTTTCGTTTATTTGCATCCGCAGAAGATATAGCACCCATACAAGAGAAGTCATGTTTGGAAGCCATTCGTGGAGCGATATTGGAGGGAAGGAAAATAAGATTTCGTTATTCCAAAAGAATCGCCGAAGCCGATGGGAACCGTCAAAGTATTCGTACGGTTGCTCCTTATGGACTTGTGCTTCATCACGGGTCATGGGTACTCATCGCCTGGTGTGAATTGCGTCAAGACATCCGTCATTTCCGGTTATCCCGAATGAGGGAGCTTATTAATCTGGAAGATGAATTTATACTGCCAGCAGATTTTCATCTGGAGGTATACCAACCTCCTGATGATCGCAACGTTCATGTGCTTATCTTAGTCCAAGCTGACATAGCCGATAAGGTAAGGGAATCAAATAATTTCTATATGGAAACTATTGAGGAGCATGCGGAGGGGGTACTTGTTACTTTTCGCGTTCGCGAGCCAGGGGAATTGCTGCAATGGGTGCTTGGCTGGGGAGGCGGTATGGTTGTGCTGGAGCCCGAATCTTTCCGTGATCAGGTTAGAAATGAAATAGAAATAATGTTAAAACGCTACTGACATAACGCTGTCAGTAGCGTTTTTGTATACTTGGACCATCAATGACTACAGGAGCTGATATATGATGATTACAACAAAAGAAGTCTTACAACGATTTGAAGAAACTGCGACATACTATATTCAAGAATTGGAGCGATTCAATCTGGAGCAGTTGAAGCAAAAGCCGAGTGAAAACGCCTGGTCCATCGGACAGATGTTTCAGCATCTCATTAACTCGGCGCTGTATATGCAGCTTCGTAATATTGATCAATGCCTTGTGCTAGACCAAGATCCCTTAGTAGCTCATGTGGGGAAAACTGAGGATGGTGCGGCTATATTTGCGCAAGGAAGCTTTCCGCCCATTCGTATTCAGGTTCCGCCTTCCGCCCAATATACGCCGGAGCAGCCGGAGAGCAAAGAACAATTAATTCAAGGGTTACGTACAGTCATTCAAAGAATGAGAGAGATCGAACCCTCTCTTGAAAAAGCGTCCAAACAAAATACCGTATCTCACCCGCGATTTGGTGGACTATGCGCGGAGGAATGGTTCCTACTTATTGAAATGCACTATCGTCATCATCTTCTGCAGCTGGAGCGGTTAAACAAAGAGTTGTTGTTTAATTCCATATTTGCACCTAAAGAAGGGTTCATCAATAACATTCAGGTTGTGAAAGGATCATAAAAAGAGTTTGAATGGTCTTAATTTTCTGAACCAAGCGTGGCCTGAACGTGATTCTTATATTCACTAGGATTAACACCAAAGTGTTTTTTGAATAACCGGGTGAAATAAAATTGATCGTGTATACCGATTTGCGTGGAAATTTCTTTAATGTATGGATTCCCTTTAAGTATTAATTCTGCAGCTTTTTCCATTTTCACAGTATTAATGTAGTGAATGATGCTTTGCCCCACTTCTTCTTTGAAGATTCTGGACAGATAGTTCTCACTTAAGTTGACATGCTTGGCAATCAGAGATAAGGTGAGCTTCTTCTGATAATGTGTGTTGATATAGTCAATCGCTTGTTTAACATCTCTATTGTGTGTAGTTACGATCTGTTGCTTTTGATGGGAGAATAGTTGGAACACAAGCTCCATTATAGATAGAACGTCAGTGGTACGTTTACTGCTGGCGATATTTTCTATATAGGTCTTCAAAAGCTTCGGATCCTCGACAATGAGATGAGCATCGCATAAGGGAAGATAATGCAGACAATTTACGATGAACTTTTTGGTTTCAGCAGGATTAATTTGCTTGGATTTACAGGTGTCGAGAAATTGCTGAGTTGCTTGATTAACGGCTTCAACCCCTGAAAGCTTCCAGTTCTGAATTAATTGCGTCGAGAAATCATGTACATCCTCGAAGTCCAGCGTATCCTTTAAATGGACATCCGTTGGATCTATAATCGTTATTTCGTTGTAAAATTGGATTTGCAAGGATTCTTTACATTGCTCTAGGGTTCGTTTTGCTTCAGCATATCCCCGTACAGGATCAGAAAAAACAATAGTAGGGGTGATAGAAATATACATTTTGATTAACCGAATGACCCTCTGGATAAAGTCTGTGCGGATAATTTGATGATCGTCTAAGGTATCACAGGAGATTAGAAGCAGCAGCCCATTAGATTCTAGCTGAATAATTTCTAACTGATCTACGGTCTCCAAGATATCCAAGATGATGTTTTCAATAAAGGATACGGAGATGTGATTTTGTCTTTCGTTTTGGGTGGCGTTATTCTGCTCAAAAGTCACGTAGAATAAATAACAGCTGCTTTCGCTGAAAGCGAAACTTATAGCATCATGCTGATCAAGCTGCTGCACATCGTAATAAGGATCGGTGAAATAATCTTTTAGCAGCGCATTTTTCACGCTTTTTAAATTGTGCTGTAATAACTGTGTTTGGGTCTCCTGCTGCTGCCTAGATTGAAGCTGCTCTTGAATTAGCTTCGTAGATTTCTCCAGCAAATGGATCAAATCCCCCGTTTTCATACTAATCTTCAGCATATAATCTATAGCCCCAAGCACTAAGGCTTCACGAACTAACTCATACTCCCCGTGGTTGCTCGCCACCAGAATTTTTCCTGCAAACCCTCTGTTATTCAGTTCTTTTATCAGCTGCAGACCATCCATATTAGGCATTTTGAGATCTGTAATGATGATATGGGGATTAAACTTGTCTACAAGTGTTAAGGCTTCAACTCCGTCAGAGGCAGTAGCACAGATCATGTATCCAAGCTCTTCCCATGGAATCATGGTTCTGAGCGCGACTTTAACAATAGGTTCGTCATCCACTAGCATTACATTATACATAGGATACATAGTATCACCCCTTAAGTTCGTATGTTTGTTTAGGGATAATTAGGCGGCAGCAGGTTCCATGACCCATTGAGCTTGTGATGAACAGCCCGTAACTCTCACCGTATTGAAGTTTAATGCGATCGGCCACATTTGAAATTCCGATACCCGACAGATTGTCAGCCTTTTCAGATTTGGTGGTGTCAAACCCTTTTCCGTTATCGATGATCTCAATAATAAGGGTGTATTCATTTTTTGCGTATACCTTAATTTGGATTAGAACTTTTCCTCCTATATCTGTAACTCCATGAAGAATCGCGTTCTCTGCGATCGGCTGCAGGATGAGCTTGGGGATCATGCTCTGTAATAAAGACTCATCCAAGTCATATTCAATGTCAAACCTGTCGGCATAACGTATTTTTTGAATGGCAAAATAATGATCCAGATTGTTCAGCTCCTGCTTGATGGTGATTTGCTCATCTTGATCGATAATGGTACTACGCAGCAATTCAGCTAGTGAGGAGATGCCGTCGCTAAGGACGGGAACCTGGTTAATCATCGCCAGCCATCGTAAGGAGTTAAGTGTATTAAAAAGAAAGTGAGGATTAATCTGCGATTGCAGCATTTGCAATTCGAGCGAACGTCTTCTTTTCAGATCTTTCTTTTGATCCTTCATCAGCTGTTCCATTCTACTGACCATGCTGTTAATTCTATTGGCCAACACGCCCATTTCATCGTTGCTGTGATCTTCGATCCGGCTCGATAGATCACCATAAAAAATTTGATTGCAGAAGACGATGATTTGTTTGATTGGTTTCAGGATGCTTTTATACAATACGATAATAATTAGAATACACACGACTACAATGATGCTGACAACAATAAGTAGTCCAGTGGTGATTTTACTTGTCTCTGAATTGATATAAGAGAAGGGCACGGTAGAAATCATGTACCAGCCTAATTGATTATTGTTAATATAGGAGATTTGCTGCATTTTGCCATTGACCATGCCTTGGAAGGAATGGTTTTTCTTTGCCTCTTGTGTCTTGATTTGCTTAAAAAGCTCATCTTTATAATAGGGTTCTCCTAGCGGAGTATCCTTTTGATTCGAGGACATTACTTTTCCCTCCCTATTCATAATAAGGAGACTGGAACCTGTACCTAAATCCACACTGGAAAGGATGACTTTTGAAAATAACTCCCCACCAATAAAAACAAACACATGACCTAAGGGAACGCCAATGTCATCTTGATCAAAAATTTTCCGGCCCAGGACAATGGTATTGTAAGCGCGATAGCTTTTTGCGTAGTTAAGACTGTCATAAGGGGCATTGAGCTCTACTTGTTTCATAATTTCTTCATACTTAGGATTGGGGATGCCATCGTAGCCTAATTCATAAATAGGTTGGTTCTTGGCGTCGATGACCCGAACGTTCTGGACATATCCGGGGTAGATGGTTCTATATAAATTGTCCATGGCATGATTAATGGCAGCATTGCTAGGAGCGGGTTCATTTGGTGCTGCCGATAAACGCTCCTGAATAATACTATTGGTAGAAACAGAGCCTGCAAGATATTGATAGTTGTTAAGTTCACTTAACATCGTTCGATTAAGCAGGGTTAAAGCCTGAAATGTGGATTTACTTAATTTATTGTTAATAGATTTGGAGTAAATGGTGTAGGAGTAGAAACCTATAAAGATGATTGGGATCACGGATACGATTAAGAAAATGACGGTTAAGCGATTTTGAATTTTAACCTTGCGCATGATTTGCGGAGGATTAGGAAAATGCAGCTTCCCTTTGCGTCGACTCAGGTGGATGACCTCCCATTCACTATCTTTTACTTACAAGTTAACATAAAAAGAACAATGGAATATATATGCAGCGGCGAAAAGTGAGAATAATCTATGGAATGGATAATATTATCCATTCCGTTAACGGCTAAGTTTACAGGTTATGTGATCCTGATGAATAAGCTTATACGAGCTCGCATTGGAAGATGGATAAGATAATACATAGGTAGGTTTGTATTGTAAATGTAAATATAGCGTAAATCCTTCTATACTTAAATTATTAAAAAAGCGTTTACAAGAATATCTTAAGGAGGGCGTTTATGAAAAAGACTATGAGTACATTATTAGCAGTGATGCTGCTAGGTGTGGGGGTGCTCGGCTGTGGGAACAGCAATAATAAACCTGCTGCCTCTAATGAATCAGATTCAACGAAAGCTGCGAGCACCGCGCAAGCTACAAGTACAACGAACGCCGGGAAGACTAAAGAAGAACCTGCTAAAGATTTTGATAACAAGGAACTTAGCATTGCTGTATTCCAAGGGGGATATGGTGCGGATTATTGGAATGAAATTGTCAGCAAATTCGAAAGTGCTTATCCAGGTGTGAAAGTGAACATGACGATTAATCCTAAAGTTGGTGAAGTAATCCGGCCGCAGATTGTTGCGGGTAATCCTCCCGACTTCCTATCCGTTACAGATACAGAGCAAAGTGGCATCGTGCTTTCATTGATTAAAGAAAAAGGACTGCTAGATATCAGCGATGTATTTGAAAGCAAAGCGCTTGATAAAGAGGAGACGCTTAAGGATATGATTCTACCGGGGATGCTGGACAGTACAAGATTTCAGCCCTATCAAGATGTAAAGACGTATCTTGCACCTTTTAATGCTGGACCGATGGGCTTGATTTACAATAAAACACTGTTCGCAGAAAAAGGCTGGAGTGTTCCTGAGACTTGGGAGGAGTTCTTTGCTTTAGGGGATGAGCTGAACAAAGAGGAGAACTACCTGGTTAATGCAGATGGAACCAAAACGAAGCGGGCTTTATTCACTTACCAAGGCATCTATCCGGATTATTTGGAGGAAATTCTCTACCCGGCCATTGCGAGTGCGGGGGGAAAAGAAACGCTGGATAAAGTCTTTGCTTATGAGGAAGGTTCATTTAAGAACGACACGATCAAAAAAGTACTGGATATTTTCTATAAAATCTCTAAAGACGGTTATCTGATGGACGGCACGGTTGCCTTGAACCATACACAGTCGCAGACCGATATGATGATGGGTAAAGCTTTGTTTATCGTAAACGGGAACTGGATGGAAAATGAAATGAAGGATTCACCTAGAGAAAATGGATTTGAATTTGGGATGACAACAGTACCTGTGTTCAATAAAGGCGATCAGAAGTATGTGCTTTCCAGCTACGAGCAATTCTCCATCCCTGCTAAGGCCAAAAATCCTGAGCTCGCTAAGGAATTCTTAAAGTTCCTGTATACCGATGAATCTGTAAAACTATTTGCGGAAAAAGCGAATGGGGCGTATGCGCTTAACGATGCGAAGGAGCTGTCTAAGCCATTTTTGACTAAAGGTGTCTATGACATGTTCGAGGCTTATAATGGTTCCATTTCTATTCTACAGGGCTGGCAATCGTTACCGAAGGGTTCCAAGGTTAGTGTAGTCACTGAAATGTTCAAGAATACGGTCACACCAGTGATGACAGGCCAAATGACCACAGATCAATGGATGGATAATGTGGAAAAAGCTTTTGCACAGATTCGTAAAGAGAAAGCGGCTAGTAAATAATCTATAGTATCTCATGCAAATGCATCCTGTTAGGAATGGATAAGGTTATCTATGAACGGGATGCATTTTGTATGAAGGGGAGTGTGAAAGATGTCTGAAATGCAGCTGGCAGAAGTAGCTCCTAGACAGAGGAAATCAAAGATTAGGACAGCGAAAACCAGAAATCCTAAGCTATTCATAGCGGTATGCACGATTCCAACGCTCCTGTTGACCCTCGTATTTATGATTATTCCAACCTTTCGGGCATTTTTTATGTCTTTTACGGATGCTACCGGGATGAGTGATGAGAACAAGTTTATCTTTTTGGATAACTATAAATATATGTTTCAAGATGAGATGTTCCTCAAAGCTCTGAGCAATACATTTAAACTGATGCTGGTCGTGCCAGTGATTACGTTGATTTTTGGGCTGGTGCTTGCTTTTCTATTAACGCAGACGAAGCTGAAGGAAAGAGGATTTTACCGAACCGTATTTTTCTTTCCTAGTATCATCTCTTTGACGGTAGTCGGAATTATCTGGTCCTTTGTGTTTCATCCCAACATGGGCATTTTGAATAATATTCTGGGGAGCATCGGATTAGATCAACTGAGCAGACCCTGGCTTGGAGATAGCCGAACAGCATTGTGGTGTGTAGCCGTTACACTGATCTGGCAAGCGGTTGGTTATTATATGGTCATGTATATCGCTGCGATTGATGGGATTTCTGCGGATGTGTTTGAATCGGCGACTATTGATGGTGCGGGATATTTCCGGAAGCTTACCAGTATTACGATCCCTCTGCTAAAAGATATTATTGGCATTACGTTTGTGTTGTCTCTGGCAGGTACGATCAATTTAAGTTTTATAGTTGTAACTGTAATGACTGGCGGTGGTCCGGCAGGTGGAACTACTGTTTTACTCCACTACATGTACACGCAGGCCTTCCAGAATGCGAACTTTGGTTATGCCATGGCTATAGCTATATTTACGCTGGTGTTCGCCTTTGTGCTTTCTTTTCTGTCCAGACTACTTACAAATCGAGCAGAAGGGTAGGGGAGAAGGATGACGAGCAATCAACAGAGTCTTCTAAAAATGAATATTGCCCACTGGATTACCCGGCTGTTTCTGATTGTAGCCACCATTGTTTTGTTATATCCGTTTGTATGGAATCTCTTAGCTTCATTTAAAAGCAATACGGAATTTCTGACCGACCCCTTCTCCTTTCCACAAGCCTTACACTTTGATAACTATGTACGTGCTTTTCAGAAATCCAAGATGGGGAGTTATTTCCTGAACTCTATCTTTCTTGTGGTGTTATCCACGGCGATTCTAGTTATTTTTGTGGTTCCTATGGCTTACGTCTTAACGAGATTTAAGTTTTGGGGCTCCAAACTAATCCTTAACCTTTATATGGCCTGTATCTTTCTGCAAGCCTCCTACATTATGGTTCCTTTATTTCTGCAGGTGAATTCATTCGGGATGTTGGACAATCGCGGGATGCTCAGTTTAATCTATGCTGTTCTGCAGTTTCCCTTTGCCATCTTTGTATTAAGTGGATTTCTGAAGTCCGTCCCTAGAGATTATGAAGAAGCCGCTAAGATTGACGGTTGTGGCAACACGGGAGTGCTCGTCAGAATTGTTGCGCCGCTTGCTAAACCGGGCATTGTGACGGTCTGTATGCTGGCAGCGATGGGCTTTTGGAATGAGTATCCGCTGGCATTGGTCTTAATTCAAAGTGATAGCAAAAAAACATTGCCAGTAGGTTTAGCCAATCTTTTTGAGGTTCAACGTTATGCTACTGATTGGAGTGCACTTTTTGCCGCGCTGATCCTAGTGCTGATTCCAACGATTCTTTTATATGTGATAGGACAAAAGCAATTGCTCCAAGGAATAAGCGCAGGCGGAATTAAGGGCTGAACAGCAAAGATATGGAGGGAAGTTACGTGGACAAAGGAAGATTTACACTGCCTGGTGAAACAGGGATGGAAGAGGTCATAGCCGATCTCGTCGAAAGATGGGGTGTAGATGCCGTACGTGACAGTGATGGCACGAATCTATCGCAGGACATTCTCGATATGGGTCTGCAAATTTATTCAACGCTTTGTCTTGTCCGTGAGGACAACGAGTGGGCGAAGCAGCATCCGCAATATAGACAGCAGATTTATCTGATGTCTGCTCCAGTAATAGTAACTTCAAAGGTGAAGGCCATCGATATTATGGCTGATTATTTTGCCGATCAATTTATTCCTAACACAGATGTGGATATAAAAAAATATTGGCAGGTTGTAAACCGGACTACAGGAGAAGTATTACCTTCTGAATGTTGGAGTTACGCAGAGGGAATTGTCACACTTGAACAGGCGGTACAATTTCACAAGTATACGGTCAGTTTCTTGGCCTACCAGAAATGGGAGCCGGTCTCCATGTACAATCACATCACGAATGATTGGGATGAGGAGCATCGTTTACCGTTGGATGTTCGTTACCCCGAGGCTCAAGGGCATGTTTTGAAGGTGCTGGAGGATTGGCTAAAGAAACATCCCAAGACTGATATCGTACGTTTTACGACCTTCTTTTATAATTTTGATTTGATTTTTAACAAGGAAGGTAAGGAGAAACAGGTGAATTGGTTTGGCTATCTGAGTTGTGTGAGTCCACTTGCGTTAGAGCAATTCGAGCAAGCTTATGGGTACCGATTGACTGCAGAAGATTTTGTGGATCAGGGGCGATATAACACACCATTTAAGAACCCGACCCAAAGATATCTGGACTGGATGGACTTCAATCAGAAATTCATCGCAGGTTATGCTAAACAATGTGTAGATATGGTGCATGATTTCGGGAAGAAAGCGATTATGTTTTTTGGGGATCACTGGGCTGGTACAGAGCCTTATGGAAAATATTTTCCGGAGATCGGGCTCGACGCAGTGGTAGGGGCAGCAGGAGATGGCGTTACAACCCGTATGATTGCGGATATACCTATTAAGGATACCGAGGCACGTTTCTATCCTTATTTCTTTCCTGATGTCTTTTTTGAAGGGGGGGACCCTGTCGGAGAGTCCATGCCGATCTGGATCAAATGCCGGCGTGCGCTCATGCGTAAACCAGTTGGCAGGATGGGGTATGGCGGATATTTAAGTCTAGCGCATCAATTTCCGGATTTTATAGATCATGTGACAGAGATTGCGACGCAGTTCAAAGGGATTCATGCCAATGCAGAAGGGACACAGCCTTTTAAAGCTCCTTTTAAAGTGGCGGTTCTGAATACTTGGGGCTCCCTTCGAAGCTGGCAGACACATCAAGTGGCTCATTCATTATGGAATCAAAGATGTTACTCCTACATAGGGGCATTAGAGTCATTGGCGGGCTTGCCGTTCGACATTGAGTTTATAAGCTTTGATGACATCAGGTTAAGTGGGATTGATCCTAGTATCGGTGTGATTATTAACGCGGGTGATGTACACACCTCTTGGAGCGGTGGAGATCAATGGAGCGATCCGCAAGTTGTGGCAACACTTCGTGAGTGGGTGGAGCAAGGGGGCGGTTTTATTGGGATTGGTGATCCATCAGCTTATGAACATCAAGGGGTTCTTTTTCAACTAGCGGATATTCTAGGTGTTCAGAAGGAAATTGGATTTACAGCAAGCATCAATAAGCCCAAGGTAACGCCTGTGCAGGGTCATTTCATAACGGAAGATCTGGAAGGTGAGATTAATTATGGTGAAGGGATGACCATGATTTATCAAGCGGAGGCCGGAGCAGAAATATTGGACGTGCATCAAGGCAGCTGCAATCTTGCCGTGAACTCATTTGGTCAGGGGCGGGGCGTTTATATCGCGGGGCTTCCCTATAGTATTCAGAATACCAGACTACTCAGCCGAGCGATCTTTTGGGCCGCACATCAAGAGGAGCAATTGTATTCATGGTTCTCAGTGAATCCGAATGTTGAATGTCACGCGTATCCTGAGACGGGTCGATATTGTGCCGTAAATAACACTTCCGAGATCCAAAAGACGACGATCCTGATGGATAACGCCGTGATCCAAGAAATAGAGTTGGGTGGGATGGAAAGTGTGTGGTTTCAATTTGAGATCATACATTAAGAGTCAGCCGTAACTACGGCGAATAATTAGACTTCCGGCTGCTGTTATCTCCAACTTTCCTGAATTGTACTGCTTCGATAGAGTGATTGGGGAATTTCTCCCTGAAATTCCGGGATATTTGGTCATCAGACTAATAATCAGGGAAAACCTCCCCAAAGTTTAGCTGATTCGTTAGCAATTATAGTTATTCCTCTTATTATTAGGGAGGAATTCCCTGATTTCGTTCATTTAGAGCGAATATTGGCTGTTTTCAGGGAGTTTTTCCCTAATTAGTTTTAGAGCCGTCCCCGCATACTGCATTAACGCAGAAAACACGAACGTTCGCCGCCCCGCATATTGCACATCTCACCGTACAATGTATATTGTTTATCGGCCCCCACAGGTATCACACAAAGCAGATGACCCATCACCCTCAATGTTTTGGGAGTTTTTCTTACTTGGATTGAGATATCTTGAGTTTTCCGTATCTAGAGTATCCGGGACATTTTGCGATAAGCCCGCGGAGAAATCCCCTCATTTGCGGTAAATACCCTGCTGAAATAATGGATATCAGGATAACCAACCTTATCCCCGACCTGTTCAATCGGCCAATCCGTTTCACGCAGCAGCTTGCGTGCTTCTCGATGCCGGATGGAACGGAGATATTCACCAGGAGGCATGCCAGCTACCTCACGAAATAACTTGGAGAAATGGTCTTCATGCATATTCATGGCACCAGCCATGGATTTATTGCTCCAGCGGTCTGCTAGCTTTGAATCCATCTCATCGATTAAAGCTCTGATCCGCCCGGTATGAACGGAAGATTTAGCTGCATTCCGGGAGCTTTGTGTTCGGAGCAGCGAGGTTAGAACGCCGAGCAGTAACCCCCGACAGACCCATTCATAACCGGCAGGCCGCATCGTAAATTCATGCACGAGCTGTTCCATCGCATGGATACATTCGGGTGGCGGGGTATAAATGGGCTCCTGTGACAATGGCATAAAAGGAGCGGTCACAGCTTCCAAGGCAAACTTCTCGTCCATAACCTCCTCCTCATTGACCAGCATGTCTTCATCGCTTGTAATAAGCGATTCCCCAAAAAAATCAAAATGGATCCCAATGAGTTTGGTTTCCGAATCTGAGACAATCGCATTTTGATGATATACCCCGGAAGAAAGAAATATCAGTTGTCCTGAATTCAGGATATATTCCTCCGTATCCATCTTTGTTGATAATTTCCCCTGGCGAACGTATAGCAGCTCGAAATCATACAATCTTCTTCTTGGAAAGAGGCAAGGTGAGAGGGTTTGGAATTGTGCGTAGTGAATGCCAGGTGACCACTCCCGGGAGGGGACCTGTTTTCTCAGGGGATAACGGGGTTCTTTTTCAGCCACGAATAAACCTCCCATACAGTATAAAATGATTTATTAAATAGACCGGAATCGTGCAACAAATCTCTTTTTCACCTAAATAAATCTAACTTACAATCTATTATAATATAAATAAATCAAGGATATAAGCGCATTTAGGGCAGAATCTTAAAAAACGGAAAATAACAAATTTGAGGAGGATTCAGATGAAAAAGGGAATAAACATTTGGTCGTTTCGCGAAGGTACTGAGATCGAAGAATGTGCACGTCTGGCTAAAGCGGCAGGTTTCGACGGAATTGAGTTATCTTTGAATGAATCGGGTGAACTTGGCCTGCAAACCACTGAGAAAGAAGCTATTAAGATCAAAAATTCCATTCAGGAGATGGGATTAGAAATTGCAGGACTGGCGACAGGACTATATTGGTCATATGCCATGACAAGTGAATCCGCGGCGAACCGGACGAAGGCTATCGATGTATGTAAAAAACAATTGGAGCTGGCAGCAACACTTGGCGTAGATACGATTCTTGTCATTCCTGGTGCGGTTGGTGTGGATTTTATTGAGGGCTGTGAAATAGTCGATTATGAAAAAGCTTATGATCGAGCCTTGAAGGCGATCAGTGATCTAGCTCAGGATGCAAAAATGGCGGGTGTTTCTATTGGGATTGAAAATGTGTGGAATAAATTCCTGCTGTCTCCGCTCGAATTACGTTCTTTTATAGATGCTGTAGGCTCCAATTATGTAGGTTCCTATCTGGATGTAGGGAATATCGTTCATTCTGGTTATCCAGAGCAGTGGATACGGATTCTAGGTCATAGAGTCAAGAAGGTGCATTTCAAAGATTACCGCCGGGCAGCCGGAGGACTTCATGGATTTGTTGATCTACTTGCTGGGGATGTGGATTATCCTGCTGTTATGGAAGCACTGCAAGAGATCGGCTACAGCAATTATGTTACTGGAGAAATGATACCGCCATATACGCATTATTCGGAGCAAATCATTTTTAATACTTCTGCAGCGATGGATGCTATTTTAGGACGCACTAGTTACTAAGTTTAAGAGAGGTGAAGGCTGTGCTCAGAGTGGGGCTGGTGGGTTTTGGATTTATGGGCCGAATGAACTTTGATCAGTATGTTCAATTGCAGGAAGACGGCCATCCGATTTCTCTGGTTGCCATTTGTGACCCGCAGATTAAAGTCCTTAAACATACTAAATCCGCGGGGAATATGAACACAGCCCACGAGGTATATGATTTATCCCCTTACAACCTTTATGAGAATTTGGAGCATATGCTCGAAAAAGAAGAACTAGATGCTATTAGCCTTGCAGTACCTACGTACTTGCATGCTGAAATGACTTGTTCGCTGCTGGAACGAGGGTATCATGTGTTCTGTGAAAAGCCGATGGCGAGACATTCCGCAGAAGCTTGGAAGATGGTAGCGGCGGCGCAAAGCAGCGGAAAAAAATTGCTGATTGGTCATTGTCTTCGCTTCTGGCCGGGATATGGATATTTGAAGGGGGTTATAGCTAGCGGTGAGTTCGGTGAAGTGACAGAGGCTTATTTTTACCGGGGTTCCGGTGCTCCTAAAGGGTGGTTGGTCAATGATGAGCTAAGTGGCGGCTGTATGCTGGATATGCATGTACACGATACGGACATCATCCATCACTTGTTTGGGAAACCAGATAAAGTATCAACGCTTGGGCGGAAGGTTTTACCGGGAAGTGGCTATGATATCGTCTCCACTCATTATTTTTATCAGGATGGAAAAGTGGTCAATGCCCAAGCGGACTGGACACTGGAAGGCGACTTTGGTTTTTACATGGGCTATCGGATTAATTTTGAACGGGGTAATGTAGTCTTTGATGGCGCGGAAGTTAAGGTAAATCCTAATCGTCAACCGGGGTTCATTGCGAAGCTTTCTTCGCATACCGGATATTACAGAGAGTTGGTATATTTCTTGAAAATCATCCAGAACGATGAGCCAGTGACCCTATGTATGCCCGAAAGTGCTGCCCAGTCCATAGAAATCATTGAGGCTGAAATCCAATCGGCTGATCAAGAAGGGGCCTGGATACGGATACGTTAAGTACCATACTTTTAGTAAAGGAGACTTCACGATGTTGAAAATAGGCTTGATCGGCTTTGGATTTATGGGCCGGATGCATTTTGATAATTATGTGCGCTTAACGAAAGAGGGGCAGCCCATTGCCCTTAAAGCCATCTGTGATTTGCGAATTGAGGAATTAAAGGATGGAAAAGCAGCCGGGAATATGAGCACTGCCCAGGAAGTCTATGATTTGTCAGCTTACAATCTATACGATGATCTGGAGAAAATGATAGCCAGTGAGGAACTGGATATGATCGACATTGCGGTTCCTACTTATCTGCATGCGGAAATGACTTGTTCGCTGCTGGAGCGTGGATATCATGTTTTTTGTGAGAAACCGATGGCCAGAACTTCCGTACAAGCGCTGGAAATGGTGGAAACGGCAGCCCGCTGTGGGAAAAAACTGATGATCGGACATTGTCTCCGTTTTTGGCCGGGGTATGAATATTTAAAAGAAGTGATAGAGAGCGGGCAGTTCGGTCAGGTCACGGAAGGGTATTTTTACAGGGGATCTGGTGCTCCTAAGGATTGGTTTCTTGATGAGACACTAAGCGGTGGAGGCATTATGGATATGCATATTCACGATACGGATATGATTAACTATCTGTTCGGCAGACCGGATAAAGTATCATCCTTAGGACGTAATGTCCTTCCGGGTAGCGGATATGATATCGCATCGACTCACTATTTTTATAAGGATGCAAAAGTAATTAATGCTCAGGTGGATTGGACGCTGGAAGGTGACTTTGGTTTTTACATGGGGTACCGGGTTAATTTTGAACGTGGAAATATAGTGTTTGATGGCAGCGAGGTCAAGGTCAATCCGAATGACGGGGCAGGCTATTTAGCGGAACTTTCACCGGATGTTGGCTACTATAGAGAGCTTGTATATTTTCTGGATGTTATTATCCAGGATAAGCCTATCATTATTTGTACGCCAGAGAGTACAGCGGAGTCTCTAAGAATCGTGGAAGCAGAAATGAAGTCAGCGGATGCTGAAGGCGAATGGATTGTGCTAGATTAGTTGTGTGTAGAGTGAATAAGGACGTGAGCTGGAAGAGGATCATTCACAATGACCTTTTTCCAGTTCACGTCCTTTTGTCATCGCTGAAATTTGGTGTTGTCTCTTGCATAATGGGATACTGATCCGTCATATCTTCTCAGCCGTACTTGTTCGTCAGAGAACAATTCAACAATTCCTGAAGCAACCTCTGAATACATTCCATCAGGATCAAGCTGTAGCGCAGAAATATAGGTTTGGGATAAGGCAGCTATAAAAAAATCAATATTTTTCACTAATGTTTGTGGCATGTTATTCCCTCCGGTGACATCTTGTACATGATGATATATTAAACCATAGGAGTTATTTTACCATGATTTATCGTTGAGTTTTAGGAAGAATTCTTTGGTAAAAGTCGAAAATATGAGAAATTTGGTTGAAATTGTATTTAAGATCGTCTTTAATGAAACGAAGAGGGTAATTTTACCACTCTAAATAAATTAAGGGGATTACATAATGAAAGACTATGAAGTGCTGGAAATTAACAAAAAGAGTTTTTTTAAAACAACTATCTATTTTATGATCATTCCTACACTGCTATTGTTTATAGTAGGTTTAGGGATGGTGGTGGTCGGGCTTATCATTAAAGAGACGTTTATCGTTGTTATGGGTATCCCTTATTTGATTATGCCGGTTATTTTGATACTCATTTATGGATTGGTGGGTATGCTGGTAGCGCTGGTATATAACAAGCTGGCGAAGAGATTCGGAGGACTAGAACTGAAAATAGTGGAGAAAACCCCTCCGGTTGAAGCAAACTATTTACCATAACCCAAAGTTATTAAAGGGCAGGTATTGCGATGATTTCGCTACCTGTCCTTTTTTATTTTTAATTTGAAAAGAAACCGGGGAATGGATATGATTTGGATAATGAAAGGATGATTGCCAGATGACAGAACCGACACAAAGAGCCAAGGAGCTGTACATTCAGTTTTTGGGTCATTTTTTAAATATGCATAAAGCAGGAGTACTTAAGGAGTACAAGAGTTTTGAAATTCCAAGAGAAGTGGAGCTGGAATGGCTGCAGGAATGGGCTATGGAGCACGTCAAGCAGTTGTCGATACGGGACTGGGATGCGATTACGATACTGGAATCCATCTCGCGGAATTATCAGGATAGCTGGATTGTGGAAAAAGTGGCTTCTTTTGCTTCGCGGAATATTATGAGCGCTGATAGTTTGGTTAGACTGATTTATGCGGAAAAAATGCTTGAAATCATTCGTTCTCATAACCAAGTGATCACAAAAGAACTGTTATTTCAAGGCTGTAAGGTTGCTGTGCAAATTCTCGAGGATGTAATCTCACAGCCGCTGGTCATTGATCCTGGACACGAACTTAAAGAACATAACCTTAAAGATAAGCGCGCGTTAAACAGTCGAGCCCAACAAGGGATTGAAGAGGTAAAGGTACTTATTAATTCTTAGCTGCCAAAGTTGACATACTGTTGTCAAATTGGGTGTGCTACGATTTCATGACAGAATCAAGTCTGCTGATCTAAAGAAGAAAATGAGGGATTATCGAATGGCTGAACCTTTAAAAGCAATGTACAATGAACAATTTCTGCGTGAGTTCGGCGAAAAGATTCGTGGCGTACATAATGTCTTCGAGACTGAGGCATTTGTAAGCTCAGCCATGACTGAACCGTGGGAAACGCTTGAGCTGAAGGCAAGAATGCGGCGGATCACCGAGACGTTGGGCAGCCACTTAAAGCTTCCTTATGAGGAAGCGCTGGCTATCCTATTCGCCATTGCTGACGATTGCGTGGGATTTCCTTATTTGATTTTTCCGGATTTTGTTGAGGTATATGGTCAGGGAGACGATCATTGGGAATTGTCTATGCAGGCGCTGGAAAGATTCACAGCGAAATCATCGGCTGAATTTGCAGTTAGGCCGTTTCTCTTACGGGAACCAGAGCGGATGATGGCTCAAATGCTGGTATGGGCGGAGCACCCTGATGAGCATGTACGTAGGCTGGCTAGTGAGGGCTGTCGGCCTCGTCTGCCTTGGGGACAGGCGCTTCCCATGTTCAAGCTTGACCCAGCTCCGGTATTACCTGTACTTGAGCAGCTTAAGGCGGATACATCCCTGTATGTACGTAAAAGTGTCGCTAATCATTTGAATGATATTGCAAAGGATCATTCGGAAGTGGTGCTCGATACCGCTCGGCGCTGGAAGGGAACACATCCCGATACAGACTGGATTGTGCGGCACGGCTGCCGTTCTTTGATTCGTAAAGCTGAGCCAGAGATTATGGCTTTATTCGGATACGCAGAGCAGACAGACGAAGCTGCTCCACTTATAACGAGTGCCTTCATTCTATTGGAACCTTCAATCCTGACCATTGGCGAAAGCTCCGAATTACAGTATAAGCTTCAAGTTCGTGAGGGAGCTCCGGCACGGATTCGGATTGAATACGGAATCTATTTCGTGAAAGCGGCAGGTCGAACCTCCCGTAAATCTTTTTTGTTATCGGATAAGACCGTACCTGGAGGTACAATTCTATCAGGTAAACGGACACATCGTTGGGCTGATTTAACAACTCGGCGTCATTATCCAGGAGAGCACCGGATTGTGCTGCTGGTAAATGGGCGAGAAGTGGCGGAAGTGGCGTTAGAACTTAAAGGGAGTGCTAATATATGAAAAAAGAAGTTTTGATGTTTCTATCCAATGGCTACGCTGATTGGGAAAGCGGATATATTAGTGCCGAACTAAATAAGCAGGAAAGTGAATATAAAGTAAGAACAGTTGCTCTAACTAGCGACAATGTCAAATCTATGGGTGGATTTACTGTTGTACCTGACTATACTTTAGACAGTTTACCTGCTCAGTATGAAATGTTGATTTTAATCGGGGGCACAGGCTGGAAAGATAATTCAGCTATTACTCCAGTGATTGAAAAATGTCTGCAGGAGAGTGTGCCTATAGCCGCTATATGTGACGCTACAACTTTTTTGGCTGAACATGGCTATTTAGACAACATACCGCATACCGGAAATTCATTGGATTATTTAAAACAAAATGCTCCTAATTATAAAGGAGAAGCAAATTATATAGAAAAACAGGCAGTTTCGAGTGAATATATTATTACAGCTAATGGCACAGCTTCTTTAGAATTTGCAAGGGAAGTTATGAAGAAGTTAGAGGGTTTCCCAATCGAAACCGTCGAGGGATGGTACAACTTTTTCAAAGATGGTTTTTATCAAGAATAAGGGTGTATATAAAAAAGGTGATCTCAAGTCTTAACGACTTGAGATCACCTTTTTGAGGTTGAAGTTTATTTTTTCACTTCTGTAACACCAGTTACTTTTCCTTGATCGGATGAATTAAAGGTGGATTTATATTGATCGTTTGCGAAGTAGACATTGCCTTCAACGGTTGCGTTCACCAGGGTAAATCCATCCGCTTCTACGTATACATCTCCAATAAAAGTGCCGCCTTGGATGCGGGCGTTTTTACTCTTGATGGTCAATTTTGGAGCAGTCAGTTTAAAGGAGTTGGTGATGTTGTGATCCGCATCTTGTGTGTATAGAGCAATTTTTCTGGCGGGTTCCTCTTTATTCATGAATTCTCCATCCACCACGAGATCTTCGGTGAAGGTTAAGTCTTTAAGTGTAGCAGCAATCCAGGTTCCTTCTGGACTGATGGCGCGTTTGAAGGCTTCTTCATTATCTACTACGGAAGCTGAGGTTACAGCATCTGTGGTGTTATTTTGATTATTAGCCGTGCCTGTATTATTAGTGGTTCCCGCATTATTCGTGTTCTCAGGAGTGCTTGTTGCAGTAGCATTATTGGCATTGTTTGTTGCATTTCCACATCCGACCATTAACACAAAAGCAAATACCGCAGCAACACTTGCTATCTTTCTCATCTGTATAACCTCCCTAAGTAATTGTACTGATATCCTTCGAGCTTACTATAGAGTGATTAGTTAGTAATTTACCAATCAATCTACAAATGGTAATATAGGCCTGGACATCTCTGGCGTATAGTATGACCTGAAAAATGTGATTTATCCGATGAATTCACGAGCAATATGGATTACAATAAGTACAGGCAGTAGAAAAGGAGCATTATCCATGGCCAAACAGAAATATTATGTAGTCTGGGAAGGTAAACAACCGGGAGTCTATAGCACTTGGGCAGAATGCCAGGCACAGACAGATCATTATACCGGTGCAAAATATAAATCCTATGAATCTAAAGCAGCAGCTGATGCGGCATATAAAGCGGGCTGGAAGGGGAATTGGGGAACAGGGGCAGCTGGAGCAGCAAAGTCTAAGGGGACTAGTTCTTTTAAACGCAGTGCTACAGTAGAGACCTCTGAGGAGATTGATTACAACAGTATTTCAGTAGATGTGGGGACTCGTGGTAATCCGGGGCCTGTTGAATATAAGGGTGTAGATACACAAACGGGAGATATCATTTTCTCCTGTGGTCCGATCAAAAAGGGCACTAATAATTTAGGCGAATTTTTAGCGATTGTTCATGCCTTGGCGTTGTTAAAGAAAGAGGGAAGCGATAAAACGGTCTACAGTGATTCAGTAAATGCAATGAAGTGGGTGAAGCAGAAGAAGGTGGCAACAACCTTGCCGCGCGATTCTTCAACAGAGGAAATTTGGGTGCTTATTGATCGGGCAGAGCGTTGGTTGCAAACCAATACATATGACAATAAGGTGCTCAAGTGGCAGACCAAAGAGTGGGGCGAGATCAAAGCGGATTATGGTCGGAAATAAAAAAGCTATATCGCTATGGTTTCGGTTAAAGGAGGAGTTTGGGGATGTTTGGCAACGATTGGGATGAGGTATTGCAGGATGAAATGCAAAAGCCCTATTTTCTAAAATTAATGGACGCACTAACACAAGAATATAAGGAACATACCGTTTATCCGCCAAAAGAATTATTGTTCACAGCATTGAAATTAACGCCTTATAAGGAGACCCATGTAGTTATTTTAGGTCAAGATCCTTATCATGGTCCCGGACAAGCGCACGGACTAAGCTTCTCTGTCAATCTGGGGGTACGTATCCCTCCGTCACTGCGCAATATTTATGCAGAGCTGAAGGAGGACGTCGGTGTGCCTGTTCCGAACCACGGCTCTTTGCTGCACTTAGCAGAGCAGGGAGTGTTGTTGCTGAACACCGTGCTGACGGTACGTGAAGGTGAGGCTGGTTCGCATAAAGGTCTGGGCTGGGAGACATTCACAGACACTATTATGCAAAAGCTAAATGAAAGATCTACGCCTATGGTGTTTATATTATGGGGAAGTCATGCGCAGAAAAAAGGCGCCTTCATCGATCAAAGCCGGCATAAGGTGCTGCAATCGCCTCATCCAAGCCCACTTTCATCGCATCGTGGATTTTTTGGCAGTCGTCCGTTCTCAAAGGCCAACCAATTTTTAGAGTCGCAGGGGTTGGCAGGAATAGATTGGTTCATTCCGGACTTATAATTTATGGAGTGATGCGAAGGGGAGGTAGCTATGAAGCATTGGGTAGGTAAACCCGTTATAATGTACTGCGGGGAGAAACCTTATACCATTATGAAGGGAATCCTCCGCAAATGGGACCTTTCCGCATCGGTGGCGGTGATTGGCCATCAGGAAATTGCTGTGCCGTTTCGGGATATTGTTGTTATTAAGGCTCTGGCTCCAAAAGAAAGAGCGCTGCCTCCAGTTCTCCATTCCGTAGGTTATGTGATGAGGGATCGGCAGCAATTTGACAATGCAGTGTATTTTAAATCGGCGGTTAGCGTCTGGAAAGAAGATCAGCTTATTGCCTTTAATACGATTATTACCTCACATACGAAAGGTTCAGTTACTCTTCAGAACGGCCAAAACCTGATGAAGGGCAATCACATCTTTGTAGTTCGTTCTTTACGAGGATGATTTCAGGCACCTGTAAAGAATAAAAAAGGGTACGACTCCGAGTGATTGGAGACGTACCCTTTTTTATTTTATAGATAAGCTCCGCCCGTTCACGAAGTAGATTACAACCGTTATAGCTCCTCTTTTTTGATAGGCTCAGTTTCATCTATCCGGTCTGCAATAATAATCTCATACACGCGCAGGAAAACAATTTTTATAATCATATAAACAGGGAGCGCAATAAGAACTCCGATAATACCGTAGAAGTCTCCACCTATAAGGACAAGGATGACCGTAGTCAGTGGATGAACATCCAATGATTTTCCGTAAATAATCGGTGAGAGTACATTATCCTGGATCTGCTGGGCAATGAAGATTACAACCAGGGACCATATGGCCATCGTCGGTGATTCAATGAAACCCACTATAATTACCGGAATCGCTGCTAAGAATGATCCCACATATGGAATGAAGTTAAGGGGCACTGAAATTACGGCGAGCAACAGGGAGTAAGGCAGTCCGATGATAAGGAACCCTATATATAACATAATACCGAGTACGACATTTAGCACCACGCGTGTGACGATGAAGCTGCTTAAGGCGCTGTCGATATCTCCAAACATCTCTTGCCCTTCCTTACGATATTTTCTCGGAATTAAGCCTTGAAGCTTAGGCGATAGCTTATAGTCATCTTTTAGCATGTAGTACAGAATGATGGGCAAAGTTGCGATTAACACTACAATGCTGGAAACAACGCCAATCAAATTGGACATGGAATTGGTAACCCAGGTAATAGTATCGCTAAGAAATTCTGATAAACGGGCTGCGACGTCGGAATCCCCTTTGAAAAAACGCGAAAGTGTCGGATTCTCCCTCAATGCATTGAACTGATCCTGCAAACCTTGCACGAGGTAAGGAGTGTTATCAATAAAGTTCTGAATTTGTTCTTGAAGTGTCGGCCAGACTAGAATCCAGAAGAGAACGAACAAGCCGGCAATCAGAAAATAAATGAGCAGGATGGAGAACGCCCGGTTTAATTTTCTTTTCTCAAGGATTCTTACTAACGGACGCAGCAGGTAGTACATGAACCCTGATAACATCATGGGAACAAGTAATAATTTGAAAATGGCACCCAGTGGGGCGAAGAGAAACATTACTTTGGAGCCTAAGTACAAAATCAGTAAAAAGGCGATAATAGCAAGGCTTGTCCGAAAATACTTCTGTTGTGGCAATAAAAACATCCCCCAAAATTCAAATTTATGTCTATGTAGTTTAATAACCCTAATTTACAAGTATTGATTCAAAAGCGGGCAATTCCTTTTAGGTAGTTCTTGGCATACCCATATAGAGGTTCTAGTTACAAAGGTTACGCCAAGTAAAAAGTTCGCAATTTAACAAGGGGGTATAACTATTTCTCTGCTTTTTCACAGATTATCTTGACTTTCGTCTATGAGATTTTCTAGTGGATAAAGTGAAGATTTCAGGAACTACATCTTCGCCTCCGGTTTCTTTGGTAACTTGTCTTGCTTTAACAAGAGATAAAAAGGAAAAAATCTCACCTAAGGCTACAAGTCCAGCTGCGATGATCTCATAATCCTCAGCGCTAAGTTCTGCGGATTCCACTGGATTATTGTTATTGGTGGTCCCATTCTTATTAGCATTGCTGTTGCCTTTATTTCTCCCGCTGTTTCTTCCATTGGCCATTTCTGATCACCCGCTTTTCCCGGTATGTATTATTAATATGTTATAAATGCCGCATATGAGATAGGCAATTCGGATGTAATTTTGCACTGTCTCTTTTTAGCACTTTACACAGGATGAAAACGCTGTTAAAATCATAAACGAGCACAAACGATCAATAACGGTCATATATAATCGATTAACGGTCAATAAAATTCATAGATGAGCGCAAGGAATTGCATAGGTCGCGCTGTCACATAAAGGAGCGAGCCACGATGATGTTTGAGGAAGAGAGAAAACAAAAAATCGTGCTTTTTGTGGAAAAGAACTCCAGAGCTTCTGTACAGGAGCTAAGTCAGGAAATGGGCGTATCTGAGTCTACTGTGCGCCGTGATCTGAAGGAGCTGGAAGAAGCCAAGCTATTAAAGCGTACTCATGGCGGAGCGGTTTCCCTGCAGAGCGTCAATTTTGAAGCGGCTTATCCTGATAAGGAAGACCATTTATTGGATGAGAAGCAACGGATTGCCCGTAAGGCCGTGGAGATGATTCAGGAGGGGGACGCAATACTGCTTGATGCAGGAACAACAACACTGCAGATTGCCAGAGAGCTGAAGAACTTTTCGAATATCAAAGTCATTACGAACTCGATTATGGCGCTGAATGAGCTGCGGGATTGCCGCAATATCGAAGTCTCAATTACAGGCGGTATGCTTCGCCCGGATACGATGGCTTTTGTTGGACCGATGACAGAACGTTCATTAGATATGGTGAGAGTAGATAAAACTTTTCTTGCCACTAATGGACTGGATTTGCGGGAAGGCATCACAACTCCGAACATGTTAGAGGCAGCTACAAAACGCAAAATGATCGCAGTCGCCAAGCAAGTTATTCTACTGGCAGATCACAGTAAGCTGGGGCAGATATCCTTTAGCAAGGTTGCAGATGTGACGGAAATGGATCATTGCATTATAGATTCAGGAGCGTCTGACAAATTCATCCGTGAGATCACGCAATTGGGTGTGGATTTCACGCTGGTATAAATTTTATATAGGATAAGCAATTATGAATTACCGTGTGATCGTTTGGAGAAATTACAGATGCCGTACTTGTGATCGGTAATCTATGGCTTAGAAAACCAACATAATTGAGGGATAATCATGATCTATACTGTAACGCTTAATCCTTCCATTGATTATATCGTGGAAGTGGAAGATTTGAGACTGGGTGACTTGAACCGGATGAAACGTGATTTGAAGCTTCCGGGAGGGAAGGGAATTAACGTATCCCGAGTGCTTAATCAGCTTGGGGTTCAGAATAAGGCTATGGGATTCCTTGGAGGCTTCACCGGCCGATATATTGAGGATTGGTTACACGAAGAGTCAATTTCAAGCGATTTCGTGTTTGTTTCTGATGATACGCGGATTAATATCAAGCTCAAGCATGGAGAGGAAACGGAGATTAACGGTGTTGGACCCGTCATTCATGATCCTGAAGCCGACGCACTATTGCAAAAGCTGGCTGCTCTGAACGCGGAGGATGTAGTGATTTTGTCGGGAAGCGTTCCCCCATCACTGGGTGCAGATTTCTATGACAAGCTTATAGCTGTGTGCAAACAGAGTGGAGCGGAATTCGTCATTGACACTACTGGTGCTGCACTTCAAAAAGCACTGGCGTATCAGCCATTGCTGGTTAAACCGAACCATCATGAGCTCGCAGAGCTGTTCGGCGTAACCATAGATACGAGGGAAGAGATTATTACTTATGGACGCAAGCTGCTGGATGCAGGAGCGAAAAATGTACTGGTTTCCATGGCGGGTGAAGGGGCTTTGTTCATTACGGAGCAAGGGGTATACCACGCCAACGCACCATCAGGTAAAGTGAAAAATTCTGTAGGTGCAGGAGATTCCATGATCGCTGGTTTTGTAGGGACACTGTCTTTGACAGGAGACTTGTTGGAGGCGTTCCGTGCAGGCGTTGCCTCGGGCAGTGCAACCGCATTCTCTGATGACTTAGCGGACAGAGAATTCATTGAACAGCTGAGACCGCTGATCCAAATCTCAGAAGTGTAAGCCGACAGCATTCAAAGTACTTAAGGGAGTTGAGCATGATGAGAATAACGGATTTAATGATAAAAGAAACGATGATCATGGATCTAAAAGCTACAACTAAGGAAGCTGCAATTGATGAATTGATTGCGAGTCTTGCTGCAAGTGGCCGAATTAATGATCCGATCCTTTTTAAAGAGATGATTCTGAAGCGCGAAGAGCAGTCCAGCACTGGGATTGGCGGCGGCATTGCAATGCCGCACGCTAAGACTAAAGCGGTAAATGAAGCGACGGTTGTATTTGCTAAGAGCGCAAAGGGAGTGGAGTTTGAATCCCTTGATGATGAGCCAGCACGTATCTTCTTTATGATTGCCGCTCCAGAAGGAGCAGGCAATATGCATCTTCGTACACTGGCCTCATTGTCCAGACTACTGATCGATAGCGAGTTCATTGAACAGCTTATGAATACTCAGACTCCTGACGAGGTATCAGCTTTGTTTGATGCCAAGCAGGCGGAAGGTGAAGCTAAGGAGAAAGAGAACGAAGCTGCTGAAACTGCCGCGAAGTCAGAGCCTGAACGTATAATCGTGGGCAACCCGGATTCCCAAGCTTTTGTCGTAGCTGTAACTGCTTGTCCTACAGGCATTGCACACACTTTTATGGCTGAAGATGCCCTTAAGAAAAAAGCTCTGGAAATGGGAGTTAATATCCGTGTAGAGACGAATGGTTCAGAAGGGGCCAAAAACGTACTTACCCCTGATGAGATTCGGCGTGCAAGCGGTGTAATTGTTGCAGCTGATAAAAAGGTGGAAATGGCCCGTTTTGACGGTAAACCTGTACTGCAAAGACCTGTAAGTGATGGCATCCGTAAGTCGGAAGAGCTTATTCGTAAAGCTATGAATGGGGAAGCGCCGATTTATCACAATGAAGGTCGCGGTGGCAATGACGAAGGGTCTAAAGAGAAATCTGGCAGTATCGGCAGTAAAATATATAAGGACTTAATGAATGGGATCTCCCACATGCTCCCGTTTGTAGTCGGTGGCGGTATTCTGCTAGCAATCTCCTTCCTGATTGAACAAGTAGGTGGAGCAGATCATCCGCTGTTCCAGTTACTGCGGACAATTGGTGGTGGAGATGGTGCCTTCCATTTCCTAATTCCAGTCCTTGCTGGATTTATAGCGCTTAGCATTGGTGATCGTCCGGCTCTGATGCCAGGTATGGTTGGGGGTTACATGGCCTTGAATTCCAACGCTGGGTTCCTCGGCGGGCTGGCTGCTGGTTTCTTGGCGGGGTATGTAATTATCGGATTACGTAAAGTATTTGCAGGACTGCCTAAAACACTTGACGGACTGAAGCCGATCCTGTTATATCCGGTATTCGGGCTTCTAATTACCGGTGGATTGATGTATTACCTGTTCGATCCGGTCTTTAGCTGGATCAATGTAGGACTGATTGATTGGCTTAATGATCTTGGAACTGTTAATGCTGTTATTCTGGGTCTGGTTCTCGGTGGCATGATGGCCATAGATATGGGTGGACCTTTCAATAAAGCTGCTTATACTTTTGCCATCGGTGTATTCACTACCAGTGGCAATACCAACGGCTTCATGATGGCTGCTGTAATGGCGGGGGGGATGGTGCCTCCACTTGCAATAGCACTGGCTTCTACTTTCTTTAAGAATAAATTCACGGAAGAAGAACGTAAATCAGGCTTAACGAACTATGTGCTGGGCTTGTCGTTCATTACGGAAGGGGCCATTCCATTCGCCGCAGCCGATCCGCTTCGTGTCCTAACCTCTTGTATTCTTGGTTCGGCCGTTGCTGGAGGTCTTACACAGCTTTGGAATATCAACGTGCCGGCTCCGCATGGCGGGATCTTTGTAGCTGCCCTTTCAAGCCACGCGCTGTTGTTCCTCTTAGCTGTTCTGATCGGTTCGGTCATCTCCGGATTGATGCTCGGATTATGGAAGAAACCGCTTGAAGCAAAGTAACTTTATAAATAAATTGAACTGCTGGGTGCCAGAATTTTCATTCTGGCACCCAGCAGTTTTTGCATGGACATTAATCACCCACCTCCTCGCCCATAGGTAGATTTATCTCCATAAATGAGGTTTAATTTTATATAATTGAAAATATATATAATCAGAAGGAAAAGGAGCGAGCGAGATGATATTACATAAGGGGGAAGTCTTGTTCCGCCAAGGAGACAGCTGTGATTTTTTATTTAAGGTAAAAAGCGGGCTGTTCAAGGTCACAAGACTTCATGAGAATGGGAACATGGTGTTATTCAACATCCTGTATCCCGGTGAGATGGTTCCCCATCATTCACTCATTTCGCCAAAGGAGGCGCATGGAACGGCAGTTGCGATGATGAAGAGCGAGGTGGAGGCAGTTCCATCAGCAGAATGGTATCAACAACTGCGGGATGATTCTGGTCAAGCGATGGAAATTGCCAGACTGCTTCAGGAGAAGGTACGGTTTATGCAGACACGGCTGGATCATCTTACTGTAGGTACACCTGCAGAACGTATGGAATTGCTAACCCGCTGGTTTAATGACTACTCTCATGGCGCAGCGCTAACAGAGTTATTGACCCAGGAAGAAATAGGACAATTGATCGGTGTAAGACGTGAAACAATCAACCGTTTGCTGCGGAGTACAGAGTGATTCCTGCTTTTTTCTGGCAAACTGTTTAGAGTAGGGTGGCTCCGTGGTATAATGTAAACAGAACTTATCAAATTAGAGAAAGGATCAGGATACCATGTGTCCCCGAAGGACGATTCCCCAAAGGACGATTTGGAAACGTTATGATCTGTCTTATACTTAGCTTCCCTGTAGAAGGTGCGTAAACCGTTGTTACTTGACGAACCGCCTCTGCGAGGGGAAGGAGTATATATATGCGAAGGAGCAATACCTCCGGTTTTACCCGTCGTAGAGGTTGGTGGGACGTCTAGCCGCCATATACGATAAGGGGAGACCTGTATGAGGAACCACAATTACGGAGTGAATGTACTGCTCCGATTGACAGTCATTTTGTTTGGAACATTTTTGCTTGCATTTACTTATTATCACATCAATTTTCAGAATCATTTGTCAGAGGGCGGATTCGTAGGATTATCGCTGCTTGGCAAATACGTATTAGGAATTTCACCTTCGATTTCAACTCTGCTTCTAGACGTTCCAGTACTCTTGATAGCATGGATGTTCAAAGGGAAAGCGTTCGTGTGCAACACTTTTGTTTCTGTAGGAGCTTTTACAATCTTCTATGGTCTCATGGAACGTTATTCCGGTTTGGTCATCAACTTGCAGGACAATTTGGCATTAGCAGCTCTTTTGTCCGGCGTACTGACAGGTTTAGGAGCGGGAATTATCCTGCGGAGTGGCGGGGCTAGCGGTGGAGACGATATTTTGTCGCTGCTGGTTAGTGAATGGAAGGGAATCAAAGTAGGTACGGTATTCATCATGATGGATGTAATCGTTCTGGCACTATCACTCTTTTATATGCCTGTTAAAGAAACGATGTATACAGTGATGGCAGTAGTCGTAGCCGGCTATGTGATCACCTTTACAACCTCTTTAGGCAAACCAAAGCTAGTGAAGGCGCCAAAGATTCAATCTACACTACGTAAACCGCATGATGGTACGGTAATGTGAAAAAGGCTGGTATAAACAGCTTATTCGGGGATATACTACATTTAAGGTCAGCCAGAGTTTCTGGTTGACTTTTTTTTGCTGGATATGACGTAATTTAATAGGTGCAGTCCTTAGGAGCGTTGCTCGGACGTTTCGCTCATAACAAAAGGTGACGTACAGTGAAAATCCTGTACGCCACCTTTTAGTTAACTTAAGACTCACTAGTGCTCGTCTTTGAATCGTGTAGAAACATTTGCGGCCAGCTTGTCCTTTTATTTAGCCCACGGCATTCGTGATTGCTTCGCATTCGTCCGAGCAATGACCACTGTGCTGTGTTTCACAGTCCTCACAGCAAATATGCTGAAGATGACAAGCATCGTTAGCACAATTGATAAATTGGTCAGCTGGCTGACCGCAGTGATGGCAACGTCCGACAACGATATCCTCGTCGGTATGATTAATCTGTACGGAAATCCGCTCATCGAAGACATAACATTTTCCATCAAACAGTTGGCCCTGTACCTCAGGGTCTTTACCGTAAGTCACAATGCCGCCATCCAGCTGGTACACCTGTCCAAAACCTTCCTTCATCATAAACCCGCTTAATTTCTCGCAGCGGATCCCGCCTGTACAGTAGGTCAGGATTGGTTTATCCTTAAGGTCGCTCATATTCTCGCGAATCCAGTCCGGGAATTCTTTGAAGCTGTCTACTTCGGGGCGGATGGAGCCGCGGAAATGACCAAGATCGAATTCGTAACCGGTACGACCATCCAGAATCACCACATCGTCGCGCTGCATCATTTCATAGAAATCTTTAGGCGCCAGATGCTTTCCGGTAATCACGTTAGGGTCCAGTTCATCCTCGACCCGGAACGTCACGAGTTCTTTTTTATAACGAACGAAGATCTTTTTGAAGGCATGACCCTCAGCCTCATCGATCTTGAAGACGATATCGCTAAACAGAGGGTTTGCGCGCAAATCCTTCATATATTGCTCGGTTTGGGCAACCGTACCTGATAGTGTTCCGTTAATGCCTTCATCTGAGATGAGAATTCGTCCCTTTACATCAAGCTCTTTGCAGTAAGCCAAATGCTCCTGGGCGAATTGTTCTGCATCCGGCACTTTTACAAATTTATAGTATAGCAGAATTGCATATTCCGATTGTGGATTCATTCATTTCACCTTTATCATTAGAATTAGACTACTAAATAAACATTTAAGTATAAAAAGTATTGTAACATATTATCAAGTATTGACAAGAGATGTGGTACAGTAACCTGAAGAAAGCTGGAATAAATAACATTTTTCAGGGATACCGGATTAAGGTCAGCCAGAACCTCTGGTTGATTTTTTTGCTGAATATATGCGGTTTTCATGGATAGTTAGGATTTGCGAAACCGTGAATCGCAACGCACGTATATATTTTCATTCATAAGTCACATGTTGACTTTAATTATAAGGAGGAACTGCGGGATGAGTGCTCATGAGATTGATTATGCCATTATGGGTGAGGAAATACAGTGTGTAGAGGTGCAGCTTGACCCAGGAGAGAGTGTAATTGCCGAAGCCGGGAGCTTCATGATGATGGATCAGGAAATAACAATGGAGACGATATTTGGCGACGGCAGCGGAGGCTCGCGAGGAAGTGGCTTGATGGGGAAGCTGATGGGCGCGGGCAAACGTCTGTTGACAGGTGAAAGCTTGTTTATGACTGTCTTTACACACAGTGGTTCTTATGGACGTAAAAGTGTCACCTTTGCTGCTCCGTACCCAGGCAAAATCATCCCGCTCGACCTGCAGCAATACGGTGGAAAAATCATCTGTCAAAAGGATTCATTCCTTTGCGCGGCAAAGGGCGTTTCAATCGGTATTGAATTTCAGCGTAAGCTGGGTACCGGCTTTTTTGGTGGTGAAGGTTTTATTATGCAAAAGCTGGAGGGTGACGGACTTTCATTTGTACACTCTGGCGGTTATGTTATGGAACGCACACTTCAACCGGGAGAGACGCTTAAGCTGGACACTGGCTGTTTAGTCGCTATGACGTCTTCGGTGGATTATAATATTGAGTTTGTAAAAGGGGTCAAAACCGCGCTGTTCGGCGGCGAAGGCCTGTTCTTCGCAACGTTGCGCGGACCCGGCAAGGTGTGGGTACAGTCGCTGCCATTCAGCCGAATGGCCGATCGCATCCTGTCCGCTGCTGGCAACAGCGGTCGGAAAGAAGAAGGAAGCGTACTTGGCGGACTCGGCAATTTGCTGGATGGTAGATAAGTCTGCGTGAGCGCATTGCACAGCGTGGAAGTAGAGGATATATAGAATGTGGAGTGAGCGTGTGAAGTGCTGAGTAGATGAGGCAGAGAGCGTGCGTAATGTGGAGTGAGCGTGGAATTGCTGAGCATATGAGGCGATGAGCGTGCGAGATGTGGAGTGAGCGTGGAAATGCTGAGCATATGAAGCAAAGAGCATGCGAAATGTGGAGTGAGCGTGGAAATGCTGAGCATATGAAGCAAAGAGCGTGCGAAATATGGAGTGAGCGTGGCATTGCTGAGCATATGAGGCAAAGAGCGTGCGAGATGTGGAGTGAGCGTGGCATTGCTGAGCATATGAGGCAAAGAGCGTGCGAGATGTGGAGTGAGCATGGAAATGCTTAGTATATGAAGCAGAGAGCGTGCGAAATGTGGAACATACGAGGTATACAACATTACAAGAGGACGCGTCGTTTCAGCGGTGGCGCTATAGGGTGTGGTGAAACAAGGGCAGAAATGCCCTTGTTTTGCTGTAAAGGTTTAGTATCGCGTGAGACAAGGGCAAAAGTGCCCTTGATTTGCTCGAATGAGCTAGTATCGCGCGAAAGAAGGGCAATAATGCCTTTGATTTGCTCGAATGAGCTAGTGTGGCGCGAAAGAAGGGCAAAAGTGCCTTTGATTTACTCGACACTGTCAAATGTACGGTATAAATCCCGCAGATAGAGCCGATGGAGCACATATAGCCAAATGTACGGTATAAATCCCTTAGAATAGAGCCGATGGAGCACATATAGCCAAATGTACGGTATAAATCCCTTAGAATAGAGCCGATGGAGCACATATAGCCAAATGTACGGTATAAATCCCGCAGATAGAGCCGATGGAGCACATATAGCCAAATGTACGGTATAAATCCCGTAGAATAGAGCCGATGGAGCACATATAGCCAAATGTACGGTATAAATCCCGTAGAATGGAGCCGATCGAGCGTATACGGTCAGATGTACGGTATAAATCCCGTAGAATGGAGCCGATCGAGCGTATACGGTCAGATGTACGGTATAAATCCCGTAGAATGGAGCCGATGGAGCATATATAGCCAAATGTACGGTATAAATCCCGTAGAATAGAGCCGATGGAGTACCTACAGTCAAATGAGCGGTATAAATCCCGTAGAATAGAGCCGATCGAGCGTATACGGTCAGATGTACGGTATAAATCCCGTAGAATGAAGCAGTGGGAGCAGTTGCGGTCAGATGTACGGTATAAATCCCGCAGATGAGCTACTCCAACAAGTAATAAGTTGCTTATGTTCGATAGGATATCACCGTTCGGTGTCTGCAATATCAACTTTAAATTGTCCTCCACTACCGCTATCGCTACCACCACCACTCCTGTATCTTTAAACCAATTTATAGTTTGTTAGAGCCGTAATGAGCTATGCTCATTTACGGTTTTTTATGTTTTTTAAGTAATGGTTGGCCGAAGTAGATGACCACTCAGGTACAATTGGGATAGTTTAATTGATAACTATATAATACCAGCTCATGAGTAGCTGGTTCAGGTATGATGTGTTCAACACTATTTCGTACTTTGGAGGAATGTATATTGGTAATGGACGTGGAATTTGGCAAGGAAATTGAGAGTGCTATTTGTTGGGCTAAGGAGCGGCTGGGGTCGCAGGAGTATCCGCTGCGTTGTCTTGCTTTTGTTGAAGATGCATATGAAAGAAGCAATGGAATCGAAATGTGGGGAGGCAGCGATGCACGCGAATCCGCAGGGCTGTACGATGCGCACAAGAATACCGGGGCTCCGCCAGCTGGCGCGTTTGTTTTTTATGCTTGCTCAGGGTTGGTGGACGGTGAGTTTAAGGATTGGGGGCATGTAGCTTTGGCCCTTGGGAATGGCGAGGCCATTCATGCCTGGGATAAAGTTAGGATAGATCACTACATGGAAATTTGCCATCTGCAAGCTGCTCCGGGCTGGAGCCAACCAGAACTTATCGGCTGGGCACCTGTAGAGAGAGTTCTTGCCGGGATTCAGAAGAAACAATGGGACTAGTTGATATCCTTAAACCTAACTTATCCAAGAACCTAGAAGGTGCCGTAAACAGGTGCTTCATGGGTTCTTTTTTCTTCCTTCCGATTTGACTAACCCTATGCACGGTGTATATATTATTTGGCAGACCCCCTTATATTGTTAAGGCTGGACCGGAGGCATGATATGTTCAAAATATTTATTATAGAAGATGACCGTGGACTTGTGGCTTTGCTACAGGATTATTTACATAAGTTTGGATATGAAACGCAGGCGGTGAGTGATTTTGAGCGGGTCCGCACTCAGTTTGAGGCGTTCACGCCACATCTGGTACTCCTTGATGTTAATTTGCCAAAATACGATGGTTATTACTGGTGCCGCCAGATTCGCGGAATTTCAACCTGCCCTATTCTTTTTATATCTGCCCGCGATGGCAAAATGGACCAAGTAATGGCGCTGGAAAATGGAGCCGACGATTATATCACTAAGCCTTTTGATTACGAAATCGCGATGGCCAAAATCAAAAGTCAGCTGCGGCGCGCCTACGGCACCTATGCCGGTGGGAATAATGAACGCACACTAAACGTTGCCGGAATGACGCTGGATGTAGAGCGGCTAATCCTTACCCGAGGCGAAGCTAAAGTGGACTTAAGCCACACGGAAGCCAAGATACTAGATGAGCTAATGCAAAAATCAGGTGCCATCGTTACCCGGGACAGGCTGCTCGAAAAAATCTGGGATGATCAAGCCTTCGTGGATGAAAATACCTTAAATGTATATGTTACACGTGTACGCAAAAAACTTGCCGCTCTCGCTATCACAGATGGACTACAAACCGTGCGCGGTCAAGGCTATCGTTTGATTCCGAATTGGGGGGATGAGGAATGAAGTTGTTATTACGGGAACAGTTCCCCCTGATCGTGGTCTATCTAGCCCAGCTAGTCCTGATCACATTAGTGTACCGGCTGGATGGAGGCAGCGGTCTGAATGTAAGTTTATATGCCGCGCTGCTCAGCACTTGTCTACTGATTGGCTACCTCGCTTACCGTTACGTCACCAATCGCACGTTTTATGAACGTTTGGAGACTACGCCCTCCTCTCTCGATGAGGCAGGTGGCCCTACACAGGATTCTCCGCTAGCCGTAAGCTTGCGAGGTTTACTGGGGTCGCAATTCCGCCTCTACAAAAATGATTTGCACAGCTACCGCCACAAATTAGAAGAACATATTCACTTTATTAATCAATGGGTACATGGCATGAAGACGCCGTTGTCTGTCATTCATCTGATCATTCAGGATAAGGATGGCCCTCCTTTTACGGCAATTGGTGATGAACTGGATCGTCTGAAAAAAGGACTGGATACCGTGCTTTATACGGCCCGTCTGGATACTTTCGAGCACGATTTTTATGTGGAACGGCTGAATTTGGAGACCATCGTACGTGGTGTGACCTCTGAGCAGAAGCGTCTTTTTATTCGAAAAAGAGTATTTCCAGCTATACAAATAGATGAGCAGATTACCGTAACCACGGATGAAAAATGGCTCACTTTTGTCCTTACGCAGCTGATTACGAACGCTGTACGTTATACGACAGAAGAGGGCAAACATGTTTATTTCCAAGGGATGGTCACGGAAGATAAGCAGACTGTGCTTGAGATCCGGGATGAAGGAGTAGGCATACCAGCAGGAGATCTGCCGCGCGTGTTCGATGCTTATTTTACCGGGGTGAATGGACGAACCTTCCAGGAATCTACGGGGATGGGTTTATATCTCGTGAAGCAGATCTGCGGCAAGCTTGGACATGAGGTGAGTATCCGTTCCGAAGAAGGAAGCGGGACCACCGTGCGGATTGTATTTAGGGAGCAGCATATAACAAACCTTACAAATGTGTAAGGGCATTGTAAGTTTCAGAAATAGCAGCCTATGTGTACACTTTGTATAATGAAGGCAATCCAGTCGAAAGAAGGAGAGGTAACACTTGCCCATTCTAGATGTTCATAATTTATCAAAAATATATGAGGGTAAAGTGTCCACTCAGGCGCTGAATCATATCCGCTTTTCTGTAGAAAAGGGGGAGTTTGTTGGCATAATGGGTCCATCCGGGAGCGGGAAAACAACGCTGCTCAACACGATTGCCACCATCGACCAACCGACCTCCGGTCAGATTCTGATCAACGGCCGAGATCCTAATCTGCTTAGCAGAAAAGAAAAGGCGCTTTTTCGCCGTCATGAGCTAGGCTTCGTCTTTCAGCATTTTAATCTACTGGATACGCTCACTATAGAGGAAAACATCGTATTACCTTTGACGCTTGCAGGTGCTCGTGTCCCAGAGATGGAGAGCAGGCTGAAAGAGGTCACTACCTTGCTTGGCATCGAACATTTGCTGAAGAAGCGCACGTACGAGGTCTCAGGCGGACAAATGCAGCGGGCGGCTATCGCCCGGGCGATGATTCATCGTCCATCGTTAATTTTGGCGGATGAGCCCACAGGCAATCTGGACTCCAAAGCCTCAGGGGAAGTCATGAATATGTTGACAGAGGTGAATAAGGAAGAAGGAGCTACGGTACTGATGGTCACACATGACGCAGTGGCTGCAAGCTTTTGCAACCGGGTCATCTTTATTAAAGACGGACGTTTCTATAGTGAAATGTACAAGGGCAGTAATAGAGGCGCTTTCTTCCAAAGTATTATTGATATGCTGTCTCTGCTTGGGGGAACCAGCCATGACCTTTCGGCAATTCGCTTATAGGAATGTAACACGTAATAAACGCAAATATGCCGCTTATTTTGTCGTCAGTGCTTTTTCGGTGATGATCTTTTTCGTGTGCGCTTTGTTTATTTACCATCCGGATATTTCAAAGAGCTTAATTTATAGTACGGCGGCTCATACGATGATGGTGGCAGAGGCAATTATTTATGTCTTTTGTTCTTTGTTCGTACTCGTATCCGTTGGATCCTTCCTGCAGTCGCGCAAGATGGAGTTCGGAATTTTATTGATGCACGGAATGACGAAGAGACAGCTGAACACCATGGTTTTTCTGGAAAATATGATGATCGGCACCTCTGCCATCCTGACAGGTACCCTTCTCGGGTTACTTCTGGGCAAATTATTTTTGATGATCGGATCCACTTTTTTGGGAATTCCCCTGTTAACCTTTCATCTCCCATGGCAGGCACTTGTGCTTACGATCTGCAGCTTCGTGTTATTGTTTTTTCTGATATCGCTTTGCACCTTTGTTTTTATCGGCAATGAGTCACTGATGCGTCTGTTTCAGGGAGAGCGTAAGGCAGAAGAAGAACCCAAAGTATCCTTTGTATTATCTATTATTTCTGCTGTACTGCTGATCAGTGGTTATTATATGGCGGCTACTGCAAAAGCTGCTTCCGTAGAGAAAGTCATGTTTCCGGTCGTTGCGATTACGGTTATCGGGACGTATCTCTTTTATACCCAGCTAAGTATTTGTTTGGTTAAGCTGCTTAAGGACATTCGGCGCTTGTATTGGCATCGTACGAATATCATCACTTTATCCGGTTTGTCCTACCGCTGGAAAGAGAATGGCCGAATGTTTTTTATGGTGACGATTGTATCCGCAGTCTCCTTCACTTCCGTAGGGGTATTTGCATCGATACATACACTTTCCAGAGAGCTGAAATTGGATTATCCTGCAGCAGTGGGTTATGTAGCCAAAGGAAATCAGACGGGTGTACCCTTTGATCAGCATCTGAACGAAATTAAGGAAGAGCTCAAGACGCACGAACTCCCTTATGAGGCGCTTAGTATCCCGATTAAATATGCTGAGGTTGAAGCTCAGACTGGACCCGATCGCACTTTACGCCTTCCCTTGATTGCTTTCAGTGATTATAATTTCGCCCTGCAACGTGCAGGTTTCCCAACAGATGAGCGTGCTCTGGTGGGCAACGAAGGTCTGGTGATGATTGGTTCACAGCGGGATCGCAGTTTAACAGAAGGCAGAGTAAAAGCGGTCTATTCCTTGCAGCAAGGACTTGCCATTAAAGAAATAGGTTATACCGAGCAAGTTCCCATCGCCGAATATTTATTGCCGGAGCTGGATGGTAGAGATGGCGGGGATTTTAGTGGTGTCGTGATCAGTGATGAGCTCTACAGCGCTATTGATCCCGTGCAGACGGATCTTTATACAGGTTTTTATGTAGAGGATTTTCCACAGACGGTAGGTATCGCTGCTGATCTTGCCCATAAAGGCAAACAGTCCTATGAAAGTGATTCTCCGTATGCGATTGTGATCAGCGGCACGCTGTTTGAGCTTCAGAAAACATTGTATAACACAATGCTTTTTGCTTCCTTGCTGGTGGGTACTGTCTTTTTTATCGCGGCAGGCAGCTTTCTTTACTTCCGGTTATATACCGATCTTGATCATGATCGCAATCAATATTCCACTTTGTCCAAGATGGGACTTACGGATAAAGAACTCAATCGAATAGTTACGATTCAGCTGTCTTTGTTGTTTTTTGTGCCGGTCGGAATAGCTATTTTACACAGTGTGTTTGCCTTTATTGCGCTTCAACGGTTGTTCTACTTATCTATCGCAACGGAGACAGGCGCGGTGTTACTCGGATATTTGGCTGTTCAAGGACTATACTTCTTTTTTATTCGCAGCCGCTATTTACGCAACCTGAAGAAGAACTTGATATGAGAAATGGGGGTAACAAGATGCAAGCATGGATTACAGATTTTATGGAGCAGTTTGGTTACTTCGGTATTTTTCTGATGCTGGCCTTTGAAAATATATTTCCACCAATTCCTTCAGAAGTGATCCTGCCCTTTGGAGGATTTATGACGACTACGACGAGCTTGACGATCCCTGGTGTAATCATTGCTGCCACGGCTGGTTCACTACTGGGTGCAGTAATTCTCTATTATATTGGCCGATTATTGGATGTGAGCCGGTTAGAGAAACTGGTTGAACGCTGGGGTAGCCTAATTAGGGTCAGTAAAAAAGATATCCACAAGGCTGACGCCTGGTTTGATAAATATGGCTACTGGACTGTATTGTTTTGTCGGATGGTTCCGCTGGTCCGCAGTCTGATTTCGATTCCGGCGGGAATGTCGGGCATGAAATTTGGAGTATTTATGATCTTCACAACGATTGGCACATTGGGATGGAATTTGCTGCTTGTGCTTATTGGCGCGGTATTGGGCGAATCCTGGGAAGACATTGCCGTGTACATGGATGTGTACTCCAATGTAGTCTATGTACTAATTGCTGGCGGATTAGTTATTCTTGGGTTTCTGTACTTCCGCAAACGCAGCCGGAGAATGAACACTGAGGGCTAAGCGGGTAGTGGACTGATAATAGAAATGACTATTAAAAAGGAGGGAAACAAATGGAGCTATTAACGATTATTAAAGCCATTATTTTGGGGCTTGTTGAAGGTTTAACCGAATTTGCTCCAGTATCCTCCACGGGTCATATGATTATTGTTGATGATATGTGGCTGAAATCACAGGAGTTATTTGGACAATATACAGCAAATACCTTCAAAGTAGTTATTCAACTGGGTTCAATATTAGCGGTTGTTGTGATCTTTAGAAATCGGTTCATTGATTTGTTAGGCTTAAAGCGTTTCAGCCGTAAGCAGTTGGATCCTGTAACAGAGGAGCTACAGCAGTTGGAGCAGGGCGGGCATCTCAAGCTGACTCAGGTTCTGGTAGGGTTAGTGCCTGCAGGTGTGTTAGGTGTTCTGTTTAATGATTATATTGATGAGCATTTATTCTCTACCTCAACAGTGTTAATTGGTCTAGTGATTGGGGCTATATTAATGATTATTGCCGATCTGTTTGGGCCGAAGAAGATCAGAACTGAGAGTGTAGATCAGATTACATACAAACAGGCACTTGGTGTAGGTCTTGTACAGTGTTTTTCGTTATGGCCTGGATTTTCACGCTCGGGCTCGACGATTTCTGGTGGAGTACTCCTCGGGATGAGCCATCGTGCCGCTGCTGATTTTACGTTTATTATGGCAGTACCCATCATGGCAGGTGCCAGTCTGTTGTCACTGATGAAAAACTGGCAATATTTCACCATGGACGCGTTGCCGTTTTTTATTGCAGGCTTTATTAGTGCCTTCCTATTTGCGCTGTTATCGATGCGTTTCTTCTTAAAACTGATCAATCGTATCAAGCTCTTACCGTTTGCTATATACCGTATAATTCTTGCTGCTGTAGTATATTTCGTATTTTTCTAAGTCCGTTATAAGGAATCGATATAACAGAAGCCCCAGTAATCTATTGCAGATTGCTGGGGCTTTCACGTATGATGACATCAGATTAAGACACTCAAATGATGAATGATATCGGAGACAGGTGCTGACCGGAAAATAGTAATTCGGTAGGCTTAATAGGGAAATTCGGTTCGAAGCCGATGCGGTCCCGCCACTGTAACGGAAGAATCTCGAGCAACAGAGGTCACTGGCAATTTACTACTGCTGGGAAGACTGCTCAAGATGTTGACGCCGCTAGCCAGGAGACCTGCCTGTTTCAACAGCACTGCTTCACCTACGGAAGATAGGGAGGTGTTAGACGTTAACCATGGGTATATCATGGGCGTCTTTCCCTTTGACTTTTTTAGGGAAGGGCGCTCTTTTTTATAGGAAAGCAAGTAGCTTTGGAGTTTGAAATAAGAGATGGAAGAGGGAGTGTATCGAGATGACGAATAAAGTAAAAGTAAGTAATCTTGGATATCCGAGAATCGGAAAGAACCGCGAGTGGAAAAAGACACTGGAAGCCTACTGGCAGGGGAAAATAAATGAAGAGCAATTCCGCTCCGAAATGGCAGCAATTCAGCTGCAGCATTTGAAGACCCAGCAAGAGGCAGGAATTGAGCTTATTCCGGTGAATGATTTTACTTTTTATGACCATGTGTTGGATACGGCTGTTATGTTTGGAATTGTACCTCCACGGTACACGTATGATGGCGGCGACATCGGGCTTGATCTTTATTTTGCAATGGCCCGTGGTAATACTGAGGCTACTGCCTGTGAGATGACCAAATGGTTCAATACGAACTATCACTATATCGTTCCAGAGATCGGCACACAAACACCACGCCTGACTGAAAATAAACCTCTAGCGGCTTATCGTTTTGCTAAATCGCAGGCAGGGATTGAAGGTAAACCGGTACTTTTAGGTCTGTATACCTTCCTTAAGCTGTCCAAAGGTTACGCAGCGGCAGATATCGCCAAGATTGCTGCACGTTTTGTTCCAGTCTATGTTCAACTGCTACAGGAACTGAAGCAAGAAGGGGTAAGCTGGGTACAAATCGATGAGCCAGCGATTGTTACAGGCATAAGTAAAGAAGAATTAACACTGCTTAACTCGATATACACAGAAATTGCCGGCTCCGTGCCGGGCTTGAATATTATTTTACAGACGTATTTCGAAGCTGCTGAACCGTTGGAGGCACTGCTAGAGTTGCCTGTTCAAGGCTTGGGTCTTGACTTTGTGCACGATGGTGGAGCGAATCTGGCTTCTATCGAACGTCTTGGCTGGCCGAAGGACAAATGGCTGGGTGCCGGAATTATTGATGGACGGAACATCTGGCGTTCCGATTTAGACGCTAAGCTGCAACTGGTAGAAAAGCTCAGCGTTCATGTGCCGCTTGATCGTCTTATTCTTCAGCCTTCTTGCAGTCTGCTGCATGTCCCAGTCACCGTTCAAGGTGAGGTGAAGCAGAAGGCGACAGTTAAGAATGCGTTAGCTTTTGCCGATGAGAAGCTTGCAGAGCTTAGTTTGCTCGGAGCAGCCCTCGCAGATAAAGGAGAAGCTTCTAAAGCAGCGCTGGCCGCTAGTCGTGAAGCTATTGCAGCATTCCGCGCACTACCTGAGCGTGGCCGTAAGGATGTGGCGGAGCAAGTGCTTGCACTTGCAGCTTTGCCGGACCAACGCAGTTTGCCTTTTGCTGAACGCTTAAAGGTGCAGCAAGAGAAATGGCAGCTTCCACTTCTGCCAACCACTACAATTGGTAGCTTCCCGCAGACAGTAGAAGTGCGTCAGGCGAGATTGAAATGGCGTAAAGGGGTCTGGAATCAGGAGCGTTATGATGGATTTGTTCGTGAGCAGATCGCGGATGCAATTACCTTCCAAGAAAAGCTAGGTCTGGATGTTCTGGTCCACGGTGAGTTCGAGCGTACAGATATGGTGGAGTTTTTCGGAGAAAAGCTGGATGGATACTTGTTTACTAGTAATGGCTGGGTTCAATCCTACGGTTCCCGTTGCGTTAAGCCACCGGTGATCTACGCGGATGTTGCATTTATACAGCCTATGACTGTTAAAGAAAGTGTCTATGCACAATCGTTGACGAAGCTTCCGGTTAAAGGAATGTTGACGGGTCCTGTAACTATCCTCAATTGGTCATTTGTACGTGATGATCTCAGCCGGGAAGAGGTAGCCAATCAAATTGCTCTTGCCCTTCGCCATGAAGTAAAAGCGTTGGAAGATGCAGGCATCGAAATGATTCAAGTGGATGAGCCGGCTATACGTGAAGGACTTCCGCTTAAGGCAGAAGACCGTGAGCATTACCTGAACTGGGCAGTGAAGTCGTTCCGCGTTGCTACGAACCATGTGAAGGCTACGACACAAATTCATACGCATATGTGCTATAGCGAATTCAATGACATGATCGATTCCATATCGGCTATGGATGCTGATGTAATCTCCATTGAGACTTCACGTAGCCATGGGGAGCTGATTATCAGCTTTGAGGAGCAGGCCTATGATAAAGGAATCGGTCTTGGAGTGTATGACATCCATAGCCCGCGGGTTCCGGCTGTAGAAGAAATGACGGCGAATATCGATCGTGCGCTGCGGGTGCTGGACCCTGAACAGTTCTGGATTAATCCGGATTGCGGTCTGAAAACACGTGGCTGGCAGGAGACAGAGGATGCACTACGTAACATGGTAAGCGCTGCTGCTATTGCGAGGGAAAAGTCAGGGGTTATTGCATCAAAATAGACATAAATAAATTAGAGCCAGGGTAATTTACCCTGGCTTTTTAGTTCACTTATTTTTTTATAATCAGCTACTTGATAATAATTCTCAATCTTGTTAGAATGAAAAAGAAAAAGAAGGAACCGTGGAGGGTCCCTTCAGGCATTTACTTATTTACTTTCGAAAGTTTTGCAATCTGTTTCTTCTGCGCGTTTTGGTTCTTGGGAGCTGTGGAAAGCTACGAAGATCGATTCAGCGCTGCATTTGTTCTCTTCTGCCCAGTGGGTGCAGGAGTTAACTTCACAAACTACGTCTTTTGCCATGAGGGTTCACCTCCCCTTATAGTAATTGATAGTATCATTCAATGAACGGCTCTGTTCAGCAAGGTGGAGCTTGTCTCAACAAAGCCGTGTCACGCCCTCATTCATTATGAATAGAGGGTATTTGGCTTTTTTTACTAGGTTAGACGTGGTAATTGTACCAAATAATGAGTTTGTAAGCAAATAAGTTCTTTAACTTTCGGGTCACCTTCCCACATCAAAAATATGTCCAATAAGAGCCGCAGAAATGCGGCTTTTTGTGTATTCAACAAGAAAAACCAAAAGAAATTTACCGAAATTCCATATTCCAGTGCAACCTTCCAAGTTTTGGGGCGTTATAGAAATGAGAGACGGAAGAGATCTGTACAGAACATGACATTCCGTAACGTTACAATGCTAGGGATAACCACTACACTTTTGGAGGAATGAGAATGCGCAAATGGGGTCTGCATTACTTATGTTTATTAATTCTTGCGGTGGTATTGGCAGGTTGTGGCTCGGGTGATAACAATTCGGCGGCAGACAAATTAGCTGGTGACGGCGGAAATACGAGTAATTCTGCTGCAGCAACCACTGAGCAATCTTCGAAAGCTACATTAGCGGATAAGAGCACCTCAGCAGAAGCTGAGACAGCAGCGGGAGGCAACGAAGCCCCAGTTGAAAAAGGTTTGACATCAGAGAACACGGATCAAGGGAACGCGGGATTCACGGGCAGTGATGTCGTGGAAGGATTGAACAAGAAGCTAATCTATCATGCCAATCTGACTATGGAAGTAGAAGATTACGGTAAAGCTCAGACTGAAATCCGCAACATGGTAACGATGGCTAAAGGATATATTATAGAGTTTAACGAAAACATGTCGCAATATGAGCAAGGAGGGACGTTTATCCTTAAGGTGCCTGCCTCCGGGTTCTCTCCTTTTCTGAATAATTTGGAAAAAGTAAAACACGAATCGCTACAACGCAGTATTCAAGGTCAGGATGTCTCGGAGGAGTATGTTGATCTGGAGTCGCGTCTAAAGGCAAAGCAGTTAATGGAAGCTCAATACACAGAGTTTATGAAAAAAGCAACGAAATCAAGTGATCTGGTCGCCTTTGCAAACGAGCTTGGTTCGATTCAAGAAACGATTGAGCAGATCAAAGGCAGAATGCGATATATAGATCAGAACGTATCTTTTTCAACGGTAGAGCTTAGAGTGTACCAGACGGATGAGAGCTTAGCCGTGAAGGAAAAGGCAGAGCAAGGTCCATTGCTAGAACGGGCATCGGATGCTTTAAAAGGAAGCCTGAACGCACTATCTGTTATGTTTCAGTGGATTTTTGTAATTCTTGCAGGTGCATTGCCGATTCTAATCGGTGCGGGCATTATTTTAGTCATCGTTTGGTTTGCCCGCAAAAATATCCGTGCACGACGGGAGCAGCAGACCCAGCGGATACGGCAGGAAAATCGGGAACTGAACAAGGCGGTACTCCCTGGACCAGCAGAGCCAAAGGTGACAACCTCAATAAAGGATAAGAAAGCTAACGAGGACGAGAATAAAGAATAAGCTCCTATGAATTAAAAAGCCTCCAATTCATGGTATACCGTGAATTGGAGGCTTTTCTTTTCTGTAAGACAGTACAGTATTTCGCTTTTATCGAAGATTAGGCAGGCTGGAAGATTACACGATACTCGCCATAGCCCTCTTTCTCCAGATCCTCTTTTGGTATAAAGCGCAGTGCCGCTGAATTAATGCAGTAGCGCAGGCCGTTTTCCCCTGGACCATCGTCGAAGACATGACCTAGATGGGAATCTGCTACTTTGCTGCGCACTTCTGTGCGAACCATCAAATGGCTGAGGTCCGTCTTTTCCTTCACGGCGTAATCGCGAATCGGACGTGTAAAGCTGGGCCAGCCACAACCGGAATCGTATTTATCCTGCGAACTGAATAATGCTTCACCAGATACGATATCTACATAAATGCCTTCTCCGTGGTGATCCCAAAAATCATTTCGGAAAGGTGACTCTGTAGCGCTATTCTGAGTGACTTCATATTGAAGTGGCGTCAGACGTTCTTTCAAGCTTAGTTTGTCTTCTTTATGTGTCCAGTGGGTTTCGATAAAATCCTCTCGTCCGGAACCCTTACGGTAACGTTTGTAGTGGCCCGGGTTCTTACGATGGTAGCCCTGATGATATTCTTCGGCAGGATAGAAGGTTGCTGCCGGGAGGATCGGGGTAACAATCGGGCTAGCGAATCGGCCGCTTTCTTGCAAAGCTGCCTTGGAAGCCTCTGCTTGTTGCTTCTGCTCTTCAGAATGGGTGAAGATAGCCGTTCCGTAAGAGGTGCCGCGATCATGGAATTGTCCACCCGCGTCGGTTGGGTCAATTTGCTGCCAGAATAACTCAAGCAGCTTGCTATAAGGGAAAATTTCTGGATTGAACGTAATTTGTACGGCTTCAACATGTCCTGTAGTTTCGGAGCATACCTCTTCATAGGTAGGATTCACTGTATGCCCGCCAGTATAGCCGGAGACGACACTAATAATGCCTGGCAATTCCTCGAACGGCGAGACCATGCACCAGAAGCATCCACCTGCAAAGGTTGCTTTTTCCGCCTTGGAATTTATATGGTTAGTCTGATGTTCACTCATTAATATCCCTCCATTCATGTAATGCAATTAAATAGATCACAATCTAATTATAAAGCAAATAACCACAGCCTGCCAGCTTCCGCCAAATAAGCTCTCTGTTACCTAGTGTTTTTTACTTCCTGTGAACTGTAACGAAAGCTTAGTCCGGCTATAATAAGCACAATGGCATAAACAATAATGGCTATAATCGCATTACCTGGGTTCTGGAACAGTTGATCCCCAAGGAAGGCATACAAGGCGATGCCTGGGATTTTTCCAATAGCTGAGGCAGCAAGATAACCCCAGAAGGGCAGTCCGGCTGCTCCGGCATAGATGTTAACTGCTGTCTGCGGGATAATCGGCAAGAGACGTGCTAAGACAATAGAAGCAAAGGGCCGCCGTTCTATGCCTTTTGTGAATTTTTCGAGTAGGGGAATAGAAGTCAGATAAGCTCTCGCTTGATCTTGAAATAAGAATTTCACTACGCCAAAAAGGAATGCGGCAGCAAGGGTTGTAGCTACCCAGCAAATTAAAGCACCTGCCAAACTTCCGTATGCATAACCAAAAAATCCGATGACCGCTTTGTACGGTACAACTGGAAAGAGAGCCAGTAAAGTTGCGATCCCTATAGAGCTGAAAAGATTATGATCCTCTTTCATCCAGCTAAGGATGTCATATCTGTAGATAAACGCAAGGATTGTGCCCGAAACATAAAGAATAATCGAGAACCATTTTCTCATAGCTAATATACCCTTTCTTCCACTCATTCATCTCATCATACGGGATAAAAAGTAAATATTGAAGTGAAGATCATTGTCGGCGAACGCCAAGCAGGTATAATAGCATTTATAGAGAACAAAGAGAGAGATAAATTCTTGAATTATAAAGAGGGGAGTTAAATCAGTGATCGTTTCTGCACGCAAAAGAGTCGCCATCATCGGGATTGGCAATATCGCCCGCAAAGTATATTTGCCACTGCTCTCTCAGCATGGACAAGTTGAGGTAGTGGGGGTTCTCAGTTACTCATCCACAACAGTAGAGCAAGCTGTTAAAGCCTACCGTTTTCCTAAAAGTACGACAAATTTGGACGAGCTGTTGTCTTGGGATCTGGATGCAGTATTTGTGCATAGCCCAACGACGACCCATTATGATATAGTAACAAAATGTCTCGAGCATGGGATTTCGGTGTATGTAGATAAGCCGCTGTCCTATGATCTGGAAGAATCCAGAAGGATGGCAGAGCTGGCAGAAAATAAAGGGCTGCTACTAGGCGTGGGCTTTAATCGGCGTTTTGCCCCAATGTATGTCACTGCCAAGAGTTGGCTCGAGGAAGCCGGAGGCATTAGCCATTGCCACGCGATTAAACATCGCACGAAGCTGCAGTTAGGCAGCAGCCGTGAGACTGTGCATGACGACTTGATTCATATGCTTGATCTGCTGTTATGGTTATGTGGAGATCAGTATGAGCTGCTTCGCAGTAATCTTCAATCCAATGGAGAGGGGCGACTTGTGCAGGCATCTGGAATGCTGGGTTGGGAGCAAGGCTCAGTGGGGATGTATAGCATGCTTCGTGAGGCGGGTGTTGATTTGGAGAAGCTGGAGCTGCACGGTAATGGACGTTCGGTGGAAGTGGCAGATCTGGACCAAGCCATCCTATATGAAAAAAATGCTTTGCCACGGACCCAGAGCTTTGGAAGCTGGGATACGGTGCTGGATAGAAGAGGTTTTGGTGGAGTGGTAGATCATTTCCTGAACAATATAAATACACCAGAGTTATGCAGTATTGCTGCTTCAGCAGTTCTGCCTAGTCATAGATTGGCAGCTCAGCTTGCTGAATGAGGTCTCTAAGAAAGGAGTAAAATATGGAAGACAACCGTAAATTAGTGGAGGAACAAATCATCGAAAGCTATAAGCGTGAGGAAGAGATGATGATCCTTGTATTCGCCCAGTGGTGCGTGAATCAAGGGCTCGACCCGCACAGTTTATATTTACAGGCTTATCCACAGCAAGAAGGGAATGAAGCCTTGCGAAAAGCGCTTGCCCTAACGGTTTCTGCGGAGGAAGCAGGGGATATTTCTGATGACACAGTTCTGGGCGTACTCTCCTTATTCGGAAATGATGACTTGGCGCAAATCGTGACAGAAGCGATCTCTAAAAGGGAATCTAAAGCACATACAGGGGATTGACAACGAGGATATAATGATAATGTCAGATGAACTTTTTTTAGTAAACGATGTTCATCAGGGATAAAATGTGTTAATATTATATATACTAACTAATAGTAAGTTTCGCTAGTGAGAGGTGAGAACAATGGAAGAACATCAAATTTCGATGTGTCCCAGATTTGAGACAGCCTTCTCTTTCTTAGGCAAACGTTGGAATGGACTTATTATTCAGACATTGATGAGTGGACCGAAGCGGTTTAAAGATATTTCCGGCCTCATTCCTTCAATGAGCGATAAGATGCTGTCCGAGCGGATGAAGGATTTGGAAGGTGAGGGTATTCTGGTTAGACATGTATACCCGGAAACACCTGTGCGTATTGAATATGAACTAACAGACAAAGGCCGTGCGCTGGAGCCTGTTATGCAGCAGATTCAGTCTTGGGCTGAGAGCTGGGTAGAGTAGAAATCAAAGTCGTGTTGTGGCCCTTTTTCCTGAAGAACGGAGGAGGGCTTTTCAATTTTTAAATAAAAACCTTGCACAGATCGAAAAAATCTGTAATATAATAGAAAAAACGTTGTATGTTCCTTGCGTGGAAACGCTTGCAATATTGGTTTTTGCTCAAATCTACTCAGCTGGAGTACAGGCATAGCAAAACTATTAGGAGGCGAGGGAGATGAAGACCACCCTGTTTTCCCGGGAAATAACGTATGGAAAAAAGGATGTTGCTGAGCTGGAGAACGCTTCGATCAAAGTACAGCTCATCTATGACAAGACGTTGTTCATGCTGCATAGCCATCTTCCAGATTCCTTATGGGATGCGTGGATTGGCGTGCCTTACAGCATTATCTCTTCACTCTACAAAGGCAACAATGATAGCGGGACTATTTTTCAAAAATGGATTCAAAGTCCTTCTGGCTGGAAATGTATCGGCTGTGAACGGCATTGCCTGGAGTCGACGGAACCTCTTCAAGAAGTGAATGTGGCGAGTAATCAACGACAATATAAGTTCCATAATGGCATTCGCCAAAGCATGGTGCTACAAGCCCTAATTTGGTCCATGTACGAGAATACCGTATTATTCAAACCCTTTTTAGGGGATGAGCCCTTTTTTGATGAAGATGATTTGCATACGATATCCTCTTATTTCGTGCCAACTTACCTTAATGATCTACGTCTTCTGGAGCAGTCTAAGCCTTGTAAAGAGTACAAAGATCAGAATATACAGATTTATCAGGAATGGATATCCGCCCCTGACCTTGTCCTCAAATGGAACGGAGGCCTAACAGAAGGCAGATGGATGACTGGTGTTTATATGGATCACTCCCGCTTTGCTGGCTTAGGACCTTATTTGAAGGACGCAAAGGGGAAGCGAACGTATATGCAGGCTTATGTTCAATAGAAGATACAGATTTTAGTGTCAGGTCGATTGTGGAGATTTATCTCCATGATTGACCTGTTTTTGTTATCTGCTATTTTCAGGGCAGTAATTAGAATTAAAAAATTAAAAGAAAGGATTTAAAGTAAAATAATGGGAAGTTAAGCCGATATATAGGTTAGATATGCGCTCCTTTTACTTAAGTATTTAAAGATAAAATAGTACATAAAGATCTGGAATGATGAGTCGAAGAGTGTAGCACATTGGATGGTCTAAGTGTAAGAACTGGAGGTCATGAATGGCAAACTTCATATTGGGAGAGGGCATTCCTTTTTGGCAAATGGGGAGTCTGTTCAAGCGGCAGGAAAGCTAAAACTTAATAATCAGGGACAGGTCCGAAGCATATCTAACTTATCCGGTCACTATACTCCTTCAATTGAGCAAGCAAAATTATTCTCACAAGTTCTTGAGCAAATAGGGGTGAAAACTAAAAATGCATGGCTTGAAATATACACCATAGAAACAACTCCTTCAGGTTACGTTAATACAAATGAACTTGTTAAGATTTCTAGTATTCAGATAAAGTAGGTGATGAACGTGGAAGAGATAAAACAGATGAATAAAGATATTTTTAAAGGGAATTTATTAAAAACTATTGAGGAAATATCAAGAAAGAAAGGATTGATTTTTACCAATTGTAAATTTGTTATAGAGCCTGTGAAAGAAAAAGACAAGCCGCTAAACGGTGCAGATGATATGATGAGGCTAAACATTTTAAGTGAAGAAAACATTGGGAATAAGCAATTAACACTGGATAAAACTATAAATATACTTTGTGGATTAGAACCATTAGTACCAATATGGATAGATGTAATCTTCATTGAAATGAATGAAGACACGGCTATTTATAAGTTGCGGTGTAGTTTAAGGTTTAGAAAGCCGACTTTATTAAGAAATGCAGAAACTGGACACGCTCCTTTTAAGGCTGTAACAGAAGAAACTTTTTAAGTATTGCTCAAGTTTCTTCTTTTGGTGGGGCTACCCAGTGCCTAAGTAATCTATTATTCAGCCAATAACACATATAATACCTGTATAAAATTTCGTCATTTCGTTTGTACATACAATAATGCTTGGTAATTTTAACCTAAAGTACGCTAAAGCGTTATGTAAACAGGTTGATTGTGGTCAGAGATCACCATAATTGACCTTTTTCGTTCAACAAAGAGATACAATTTTCGTGAGTACAATCACAAGTCAAAACTCCTTTCAGGGTTAAGGTGAACAGGTGGAAAAGATTTTTTCAGAACCTGATCACATATCCTGAGGAGGAACTATTATGGAAACTAAACAACCTAATGATAGAATTTCGGATTTACAGCATAAGCAATCGGTGCAACCTGGATTTACTCCAGATGCCCTGGTAAAAGATATAGTGCTGCAATTCCCAAAAGCTGCGGATTATTTCAAGTCCAAACGGATTGATTTCTGCTGTGGAGGCGCCAAACCTCTTGCTGAAGCAGCGGTAGAGCGTGGACTAGATCAAGAGATGATCATTAGTGATCTCAACAAGCTGTTCGAGGAATATCCGGTACCTCAAGAAGAACTCGCATGGAATACAGCACCTTCTGCAGAGTTAATCGAGCATATCGTGAGTAAACATCACCATTACCTGCGGGAAGAGCTGCCCCTGATTAGCCAAAATGTAACTAAGGTATACCGGGTTCATGGCGGAGATTCCCCTCATTTAGAAGAGTTATATAGTTTGTTTAATGCACTCAAGGAAGATCTGCTTCAGCATACAGCTAAAGAAGAGGAAGACGAGTTTCCAAAATTATTAGCGTATGATGCCAATCCAAGTGAAGAAGGGCTGACCATACTTCGCGAGGCATTAATTGAACTCGAGAGTGAACATGACACAGCAGGCGATATATTGAGACAAATACGCAAAATAACAGCTGATTTCACCCCACCGGCTCATGCTTGTACAACCTATCGTTTGACTTATGCCCGGCTAGAGGAGCTGGAGAGCATGACTTTTGAACATGTTCATCTGGAGAATAATATATTGTTCCCTAGATTCCAGTAGAAAAAATGAGTTTTCATAGAGTCCCTTAGGGGACTTTTTTTATATTTGAGAACAAAGCTTATTTACGTTATTCTTAAATAGACAGTATGCATAACTTACTACAAGCCTGAGACGCTGTGTGGTCATTAGGCGGGACAAGGCGGTGTCACTATGCCCACGAAATATATGTGGAGGTTGTTACTAGGATTAGTCATCGTATTCATAATAGGTGGGTGTTCCACTCTTGCTGACATTAATAATGAAGGGAATAATGGCTTAGCAGGATCAGACGGGCCTACGCTTTCGCTTATCGTTGCGGGAAATGACTTGCTTACCAACCCTTTGGACAAGCAGCTTAGCGAGAGCTACAGAAAAGGGATAACGATCTTTGACCTACTGAAAGGTAGTGGGAAGGCCACCTTTTCTGAGGATAACACAAGCATTCTAACGGTAAATAATATTTCACTCGGTCCAGGAATGAATTGGGAGCTGCAAATGGATGGAGAGACCATTGGATCTGAGGATTGGGGGCGAACAGTCGGGCATGAATCAAAATTAGTAATTACGGCGATGTCTAAGGAACAAGAGGAACCCCTTCAAATTGTGTTGTTGACCGTGAATGGTGGAAGTGAGCAAGTGAATTTGAATCATTCATATGTTATGGGATTTACTGAAGATTTAACAGTGAGAGGTTTGTTGAAGAACAGCAGTGTGGTGCAGTTGACCGAAGACAACAAAAAGGTGTTATCCATTGGTGATTATACTCCTCTTAGCAATGAAGTTTGGAAGATGAAGGTGAATGGGAAGCAGCTGCTTGAGAATGGAATGGACATGAAGCTTAGAGTGCAGGATGAATTGGAGATTTTATTGGCTATACGTTAAAAAAAAGTACATAAATGCCAGATCTACGGTTGCTCAGAATCCGTGATCTGGCTTTTTTAATTGGAAGTTATAACCTAATAAAGTTGTCTTATTTTTATGTGAAAACATTCACATTTAATGTGACTGTAATCACAATCTCTCTTAAATTTTGAAATGTATAATTCCATTATGTAGAAGAGAAGTTGAAGCAAAGTTCAACAAGAACGGATAAGACTGAGGAGGCACCTAACCATGGCAGCGAAGAGAGAAAAATTAGTATTAGTCGGCAACGGTATGGCAGGCATAGGTACGCTAGAGCAGATATTGAAGCTAGGTGGAGCTTATGACATTACGGTCTTTGGAAGCGAACCTCATCCCAATTATAATCGGATCATGTTGTCCTATGTTCTCGAAGGCAGCAAAACCATCAACGATATCATCCTAAACGACTGGAATTGGTATGAAGATAACAACATTACCTTGCATACAGCAACAACAGTTACACGAATTGACGAGCATTCCAAGCAAGTAATTGCGGATAACGGCATGGCTGTTTCTTACGATAAAGTGATTATTGCAACGGGTTCGAATTCATTTATTTTACCTGTACCTGGTTGTGATAAGGAAGGCGTAGTGGGTTTCCGGGATATTGCAGATTGTGATGCGATGCTGGCTGCGGCTAAACGATACAACAAAGCGGCGGTAATCGGCGGGGGTTTACTTGGATTGGAAGCGGCAAAGGGTCTTGTGAACCTTGGCATGGACGTTACTGTAGTACATCTGATGGAAGATCTAATGGAGCGCCAGCTGGATCGTAATGCCTCTTCTATGTTGCAAGCTGAGCTAGAGCGTCAAGGCGTGAAATTTGCCATGGGCAAACAAACAGTAGAATTGACCGGGGAACAGAGAGTAAGTGGATTACAATTTAGTGATGGCACTTCACTTGCGGCTGATTTTGTAGTTATGGCTGTAGGCATCAAACCGAATATAACTGTGGCAAAAGAAAGCGGAATTGCTGTTAATCGTGGGATTGTAGTGGACGATTATCTGCAGACCTCTATGCAAAATGTATATTCCATTGGCGAATGTGCCGAACATCGCGGAGTTTGTTACGGATTAGTAGCGCCGCTCTTTGAGCAGGGGATGGTTCTAGCTAAACATCTCTGCGGAAGCGACACAAACCCATATGAAGGTTCTGTTGTCTCCACCAAATTAAAAATTTCCGGAGTGGATGTATTTTCTGCAGGTGAGTTTATGGATTCTCCTGAACATACTGTAATCTCAAGCAAAGATGAATGGAAGCGAACCTATAAGAAAATTCTGCTCAAAGACAATGTCATTGTTGGTGCAGTCCTATTCGGGGATGTGACAGAGTCGGCTAACCTGCAAAAGTTAGTAAAACAAGGCGCTGTAATGACCGATGAAATTTATACAGAGGTTATGGGGACGGGCTGCTGCGGAAGTGGATCCAAAAAGAGCACGTCCGTAGAAGCGATGGCGGACGAAGAAATCGTTTGTGGCTGTAACGGGGTTACGAAAAAAGCGATTGTGGATGCGGTCATAGAAAATGGTTTTACTACTGTGGACGAAATAAAAGCATGTACAGGAGCGACGCGCTCTTGCGGAGGTTGTAAACCGGTTGTAGAACAAATTTTACAATTTGTCCTGGGTGATAGTTTTGAGCAGTCTGCCAAGCAAGGAATTTGTAGCTGCACAACGCTTAGCCGGGATGAGATTGTTGCTGAGATTACAGCTAAAGGTCTTAGTACTACTAAAGAGGTTATGCATGTACTGGGTTGGAAACAAGAGGAAGGCTGCTCTAAATGCCGTCCGGCGATTAACTATTATCTGGGGATGATAAATCCGGATACACATCAAGACGAGAAGGAATCACGCTTTGTTAATGAACGTATGGGAGCCAATATTCAGAAAGACGGAACCTATACCGTTATTCCACGCATGTACGGCGGGGTAACGACACCGGAGGATTTGAAGAAAATCGCCGATGTCTCCCTTAAATATGATGTAAAAGTTGTGAAGGTGACGGGTGGGCAACGCCTGGATCTAATCGGGGTGAAAAAAGAGGATCTGCCGAAAGTATGGGAAGAGCTCGATATGCCATCAGGTTATGGTTATGCCAAGTCGCTACGTACCGTTAAGACTTGTGTGGGTTCACAGTTCTGCCGTTTCGGCACACAGGATTCGCTGGGAATGGGCGCGCTCATAGAACGTAAGTATGAACGTCTTGATTTTCCTGCCAAGTTTAAAATAGCTGTCAACGGCTGCCCGCGTAACTGTGCGGAATCCTGTACGAAGGATATTGGCATCGTCGGTAATGATGGCGGTTGGGAAGTGTTTATCGGTGGTAACGGTGGGATCAAGCCACGGATCGCTGACTCCTTCTGCAAAATAAAGACCGATGAAGAGTTGATCGAAGTGTGCTCCGCTGTGATGCAATATTACCGTGAGACCGGCAATTATTTGGAGAGAACCTCCGAGTGGGTTGAGCGTATGGGACTTGAGCAGATTCAAATGGTCATTTTGAATAATGAAGATAACCGCAAAGAGCTGGCCGCACGGATTGACTTTGCTCTGACTCAGGTTACGGATCCTTGGAAAAAAATGCTCAATGACAGCAGCACTCGTACTGCGCTTTTTGAAGAAACAAGAGTCTAACGGATATAACACACACAGAAGGGGAGAGACCAATGAATAAGACCACACAAACGTATGCAATAGGATCAGTACAGGATTTCCTGCTGCAAATTGGCCGCGTAGTGATTGCTGGAAATATTGAACTGGCTGTGTTCCGTGCCTCTGACGGAGCCATCTATGCAGTAGAGAATCGCAGTCCTCATCCTAAGGGGGGACCGCTTGCTGAAGGGATCGTGTCAGGTCACTATCTGTACGATCCACTGTACGATTGGAAAATCGATCTGCGCACGGGTGAGGTGCAGGCACCAGACCAAGGTAGTGTGGTGACTTATCCAGTCACACTGGACGGAGAGAAAGTTACAGTGAGCGTGTAGACACCGAAGCTTGTAGTAATAGATTTAATAGAAAACGGTGGGGTGGAGTATTATGTTTACGCAAAGTGTGGAGAGCATCGTAGAGACGGCAGTCAGTAAGCGGGACAAAATGAATGAAAGCATACCAAGATATTTTCTAGCAGCCCTATTGGCAGGTGCTTATGTAGGTATTGGGATTATCCTTATTTTCTCCCTAGGAGCACCGCTAGCGGCTGCCAAATCTCCTTTCCAACCGCTTATTATGGGCACATCCTTCGGCATCGCCCTGACGCTTGTAGTATTTGCAGGCTCAGAGCTGTTTACCGGGAATAATATGTTTTTTACTGTAAGTACACTGGCAGGCAGAACCAGTATCTGGGATACCGTTAAGAACTGGATTCTTGTATTCATCGGGAATGTGGTAGGTGCAGTGATTTTAGCACTTTTAATTCGTGGGACTGGGTTGTTCAGTGCTGCGCCGCCGGAGCATTTGATTTTTACAGCCGCTGCTAAAAAAATGAGTCTCCCGTTCTCCGAGCTGTTTTTTCGTGGAATCCTGTGTAACTGGCTGGTCTGTTTAGCGCTATGGATGTCCTCACGCGCTAAAAGTGAATCTGCTAAGCTAATTTTAATCTGGTGGTGTCTGTTCGCCTTTATCGCAAGCGGATATGAGCATAGTGTGGCTAATATGACTCTGCTTAGTGTTGCTGTGTTGCTTCCAAATCATCCGGAAACCATTACGATAGCTGGATGGCTGCATAATATGATCCCTGTAACTTTGGGGAATATCATTGGTGGAGGCGTATTCGTCGGTATGGCCTATTGGGTGATCTCACCAGTGCGTGGTGCTCGCAACAACCGTTAAGATCCATTTTTAATTAACTATATTAGAGCTGAACCGATCTTGGGTTTAGCTCTTTTTTTGTTGAATATAAAAAAAAGACACCTGCATTAGGCGCCTTGGACCACTCTATTTTATATTATGCAGAATAATTGGGTCATGTATGTTTCATTGAGGTGAATAGAGGGTATATTATAACGGAATTAGATCCGGCAGATTTCGTTCGGACACAATTCGCAGTGGCAAATTTCTTGCAGCATGCCAAGGTCCTTGATGACAATCATACCGTTCTCATACTCAACAGCATCTTTTTTACGCAGGTCGCTCAGCATCCGGTTAACACTTTCACGAGTGGCACCGATCATGTTGGACAAATCTGTATGCGTAATTTTTTTGTTGATAAGGATATTCTCACCATCGCTGCTCTTCTCACCGTAGGTGTTGCCAAGACGAATGAGCGTGGAGCAGAGTGCACCTGGTTTGCCGTACATCATTAGATCACGGAATTTAGTTTGGGTGAGACGGTGATGAATACCCATCCATTTCATAAAGTCGATAGCAAAGTCACAATGTTGGCAGATGAGAATTTCTAGATCCTTTTGTTCGATGACGCCAACTTCACTTTCTTCAATCACTTCGGCTGTAAAGCTATGCTTAGTGCTGAAGAATGGATCTGCTTGACCTACCATATCACCAGCTTGATACATATAAAGAATGAGTTCTTTACCTTCATCAGTAGATTTAGTTAATTTCACACGTCCACGTTTGATATAAAACAATTTATCCGAGTAGTCGCCTTCCCAGAATAGATGTGAACCCTCTGGAACTATGCGCTCTTTCATTGTAACTAGAAGTCTGTTGAAATTCTGTTCGGAGAAACAGTTTGTATTTCCGTGGGCTTCGATAACATTGTAATGTTCTTTTAGCATAATCGACATCCCCTTTATTCCCTCAGTTTTTCAGTAAATTTTAAATTAATTATACCTTGAAAATCCCTCGAATTGGTTATAAAAAATCGTTTAAAAGTGTCGAATTTTCAACATTGTGATAAATTTCACTTCTAAAGTGTTCGATGTAATATTCTTTTTAACTAAAAAAGAGTAAGTGATCTCACGTTTATGATATATGAACAGCGGCTATCCATTATTCTCAAATACTGGGTTAATCGCTGTTTTTTTGCGTCCCCGTTAGATTGTAACATATAACACAGTTGAAATTCATGTTCAAGAAATTAGTTTTATCTCAACTCCGTATAAATGCACACATCTTCATTACGGTCGGACATTGGCTCTACTGCTATGCAGCGATATCCTGAAATTGGAGCAAAAATCAGGAGAAGGAGAAATCATAAATGGCTAAAGTAGCAGACAAATATCTTAAGGTTGATCCGTGGGCAATTATTGAAGAGGGCTTTGATCCAGAGCGAAACCGGACTTCGGAATCTATTTTTTCATTGGGTAATGAATATATGGGTGTACGGGGATATGCAGAGGAAGGGTATTCAGGTGACACCCTGCAAGGAAGTTATTTTAATGGATTAAATGAACAATTGGATATTGGCAATCACTACAAAGGGATTATTCGCTCGCTGAGATATATGGTGAATGCGGTGGACTGGCTGTATACACGTCTATCTGTAGATGGTGAACAGCTTGATTTAGCAAAAAGTAACGTAACGGATTATGTGCGTAGGTTGGATCTTCGTAAGGGTACGTATCGGAGAGAGCTAGTCTGGCATCTAAACGATGGCAAGTCGCTAAAAGTAGTCTTTACACGTCTGGTCAGCATGACTATGTCTCATTTGGGGTTGCAGCGGGTGGAATTTGAACCCCTTAATTTCTCGGGGAGCGTGGACATTTGTGCAGGTCTTGATTTCGGCATTATTCATGAAGAACGCGGCGAATGTATGTGGAACAGTCTCCGCAGCGGAGTAAGTGGAGCGTCCTCTGCTATTATGGCGAGTACCGTGAATACTGGGAACAAGCTGTTCTCAAGCTTTACCTTACAATCCTCGCAGCCGTTGCAGCTTACTGCTGTCGAGAGTGATAAGTTTGTTGGTCAAAATTTCACCCTGGACCTTACGAAAGGAGAAGTCTCCTATTTTACCAAACTGGTTATGAACTATTCGGATAGTGATTCTGCCCATACAGCTGAAGAGCTGTGGAGCAAAGGTCTGTCTCTTGCTGAAACAGCAAGCCAATTGACGGATACTCAAATAATCGCTGATCAGACAGCTTATTGGAAGGGCATCTGGGAGACAAGTGATATCCGAATTGAGGGCGATCCTGAGAATCAACAGGGTATTCGTTTCTGTATCTTCCAGCTTTATCAGACCTATCATGGCGATCATCCCGGTTTTAATATTGGTGCCAAAGGGCTGACGGGGGAAGTATATCGTGGGTTGGCTTTTTGGGATACAGAATCCTATTGCTTACCGTTCTATATGTTCAATAATCCAAAAGCTGCCCGGAGCTTATTGGAATTCAGATATAAAACATTGCCACAGGCTATGCAGCGCGCTAAAGAAGTGGATTGTGAGGGAGCCTGCTATCCTATTGCTACTATAGATGGAACAGAAAGCTGTGATCTCTGGCAGCACTCTAATCTTCAGCTTCATGTAGGGACTGCTGTTTCTTATGGCATTTGGCATTATGTCAAAAATACCGGTGATAAAAGCTTCCTGCATAGTAAAGGGGCTGAGATGCTGATTCAGATCAGCAGATTCTATGCTACACGTGGTCAATGGGGGCAACGCAGCGGGGAATATGGTTATTTTGGCGTAATGGGTCCTGATGAGTTCCAATTGATGGTCAATAACAACTGTTACATTAATCTGATGGCTCAACAATCTTTTGAATACACCCTAGAGACTCTTCGGGAGATGAAAGAACAGGCTCCTGCTGCTTTTGCAGCTGTGGTAGAAAAAACTGGACTCCATGACGAGGAACTCACCGATTGGGAAAATAAGGCGCAGCATATGCGGATTCCGGTTGACGAAGTGACAGGAGTTTATGAAGAGCATGATGGGTTCTTCGATATGCCACATATTGATATTCATTCGATTCCGGTAACAGAATTCCCATTATATTCGAACTGGTCATATGATCGTTTGTATCGCTATGACATGATTAAGCAGCCGGATGTACTTATGTTTATGTTCTTGTACAGCGGACAATTCTCTAAAGAAGCGAAGCTGGCGAACTACGAATACTACGAGCCTAGATGTATTCATGAGTCTTCGCTGTCACCTTCGATCCACTCCATTTTGGCAAGTGAAATCGGCAAACCCGAGGAAGCATATTCGTTTTTTGAATTCGCTACTCGACTGGATTTAGACAACTATAACCGCAATACCCGTGAAGGGCTGCATACTACCTCAATTGCTGCTGCTTGGATGAATATTGTTTACGGCTTTGGCGGAATGCGATCGGATGGAGCGCGTCTGTCCTTTCAGCCAACCCTGCCAGAACGCTGGGATGAATATAGCTTCCAATTGTTGTATGAAGGAGTGCTTCTGAGAATTGTGGTCGACAAAAATTCAGTAACAATCACTGCGGTTAATGGTGGAAGTACCGAAATTATAGTGTACGGACAGTCGATTACAGTGGATGCTTCCGGAAAGACGCTTCCACTAGGTGAAGGGATGCTGGCAGGATGAACTGGATCGTAAAGGATAGTTGTTTTGATAAACAGCTTGTGACGACGAACGGTAACAAATATATGTTAGGCAACGGCTACATGGGATATCGCGGCACACTGGAGGAATTCAGTAAAACCGAGCTAGCAGCTGTCACCCTCGCAGGTCTATATGACAGAGCAGGAGACAAATGGAGAGAACCCGTTAATGCCCCTAATGGATTGTTGACCAAAATTTTCTGTAATGATCAGCTCTTAAGTGTGCTTGACCGTGAACCGGTCGCTCATACTCAGGAGCTAAATATCCGAAATGCCATTCATCATCGGAGCACTGAATTTGCTGTATCTGACGGAGGGACGTTGACGTTTACCGCAGATCGATTCGTAAGCCAGGATAATCTTCACTTGCTCGTTAGTAAATACTCTATTCGCAGCACACAAGACTGCCGAGTAGCCATTGAGACGGGAATTGACGTAGATGTGTGGGATATCAATGGACCTCATCTCTACGGACAAACGGTGCAATTGAAGGACGAGGTGCTGATCTCTTCATCGGTTAGCGGAGAATTGAAGATTCCGGTGGTTGTGGCGGAGAGGGCGGTATTCAGTTTTGGTGAGGAGCTACTGGAAGATGGGGCTGCTGTTCGCCGGATTTCTTTTGATGCCCGTGCGGGTGAGACGTATGAATGGTTTAAGTATGTAGCAGTCTATACTGGACTTGATGCTGATCAGCCGGAGACGGAAGCTGTTAAATCTGTCCATGCTGCTGAGGCGCTGGGTTATGAGGCGTTATTTAAGTCTCACCGTCTGATATGGGATGAGAGATGGTCACACAGTGATGTAATCATCGAAGGTGATGAAGCTGCCCAATTTGCCTTGAGATATAGTATCTATCAGCTGTTAATCATTGCGCCTACAGTTTCGGAGAAGGTGTCTATTCCAGCCCGGGGATTATCGGGTCAGGTATATAAGGGAGCTGTATTTTGGGATACGGAAATGTTTATGTTGCCGTTTTTCCTGCACAGTGATCCTAAGGTAGCGCGGAACTTGATGATGTACCGGATTCATACATTGGATGGTGCTCGCCGTAAGGCAGCGGAATATGGATTTTTGGGCGCATTTTATGCTTGGGAAAGTCAGGATACGGGAGACGATGCCTGTACTTTGTTTAATGTGAATGATGTATTTACAGGCCGGCCGATGCGCACCTATTTCCGCGATAAGCAGGTTCATATCAGTGGTGACGTTGTGCATGGGATCTGGAAATATGTTCAATTCACAGGCGATGAAAGTCTGCTTACTAGTGGAGGAGCAGAGGTCATTTGGGAATGCGCTCGCTTTTTCTACTCTTACGCTTACTATAATTCGGTTAAACAGCGGTTTGAGATTCTGGATGTTACAGGTCCGGATGAATATCATGAGCGTGTGAACAATAATGCTTTTACGAATGCACTGGTTAAAGAGACGCTTGAGATTGCCTTGCGTACGGCAGCTTTGCTGCAAGAGAAGTATCCTGAGGACTACAGTCAATTGTCCGCTCAGTTTAGCTCAGGGCCATTCCTGAAGGAGTTCAAAACGATGCTGGATAGCTTTTATGTTCCACAGCCTGATCCTGCCAGTCTTGTTATTGAACAATTCGACCGGTACCTCACCTTGGAGGATGTAGAACTAACAGAACTGAAATCACGTGTGCTTAATAAAAATGAGTATTTTGGCGGCGGCAATGGCTTAGCTACCACCACAACCATACTTAAACAAGCAGATGTTGTGTTGATGCTGAATTTGTTCAAGCACTCCTTTAGCAAGGAAGTGAAACAAGCGAACTGGGAATTTTACGAACCGCGTACGGAACACGGATCAAGCTTAAGCCCTTGTATCTACGCTTTGGTAGCTGCTGATATTGGTTCACCGGATTGGGGCTATCCGTATTTTATGCGTACGGCTACCGTCGATCTCACCGGCGAATCTAAGCAATATGTAGGGGATCTCTACATCGGAGGGACTCATCCGGCTGCGAATGGTGGTGCTTGGATGGCGGCGGTTCTTGGCTTCGCTGGGTTGGACTACGATGGAGGGGTTGTGCACATCAATCCATCTCTGCCGCAACATTGGCAGTCCGTTCAGCTTCCGGTTACCCTGCGCGGCGACACCATCCAACTGCGGATCAGTAAGGATGAAGTCACTGTGATCACAGCTGCTGATTACAGTGGAGACTTGGTATTCTCGGTGCAAGGCGGAGAAGGCAAGTCCTGCTCTGCAGGTGAGATCCTTCGACTGGCCTTTGACGAAACGGGATTATAAATATTAATACACAACGGAGAGGAAGCAAATCAATGTTGGAAAATATGAAAGGCGCCATCTTTGATCTGGATGGCGTGATCGTAGATACAGCCAAATATCATTATTTGGCGTGGGCGAGTCTTGCAGATGAGCTTGGCTTTAAATTCACGGAGGAGGATAACGAGCGGCTTAAAGGTGTGAGCCGGATGAGATCGCTTGATATCCTGCTGGAAGTGGGTGGCCTGGAATTTAAGGAAGCAGAGAAGCTGGCAATGGCGGAGAAGAAAAACCGCCTGTACGTAGAATACATTTCTCGGCTCGAGGAATCGGAGCTGCTGCCTGGAGTGAAAGAATACCTGACAGGAATGAGATCACGTGGGATTGGGATTGCGTTAGGTTCAGCCAGTAAGAACGCTGAGTTTATTTTGAATAAGCTGAACATTACAGACTTATTTGATGCAGTTGTTGACGGCAACAAAGTGTCACTAGCCAAACCGGACCCAGAGGTGTTCCTGATCGCGGCTCAGGAGATAGGCTTGCAGCCGGATGAATGTGTTGTGTTTGAAGATGCTGAGGCAGGCGTTCAAGCAGGTAAAGCTGCTGGGATGAAGGTTGTAGGTATCGGCAAACCTGAGGTGCTGAAGGAAGCAGATCTGGTCGTTAAAGGATTGTATGAGCTGCTGACAGACTAAAGCTCTAAATGAACATGGGACCGACTCCAAAGTAGCGGATGACTTTGGGGGCGGTCTTTTTTTGTGCAAAGTCTCTGTATTTAGCTGGCTCAGACTGTCTATCGGACCTCATAGTCGCTATTAGCCAAAATTACGCTCATTTGAGAAGATATCGGACTCCATAGTCGCTAATGGCTCGAAAAGCCCTCGTATCGCGCATGTTTGGAACGAATAACGCCTCTGGAGTCCGAACCTCCCCGTAAAAGCAGGAATTTGTTCAAATAGCTGCATCTGAGTCCGATAGCTTATCATGAAAATAGTGTGTGTTGGAATGCAAAACGTCGAATAAGTAGCTGAGCTGCACATTAAGTAATTCAGATAGTTAGTCTAAAGCTCAGACGGAGATCGGACCCCCATAGTCGCTATTAGCCGTACATTAAGTAATTCAGAAAGTTAGTCAAAAGCTCGGACAGTGTATCGGACCTCATAGTCGCTATTAGCCAAAATTACGCTCATTTGAGAAGATATCGGACTCCATAGTCGCTAATGGCTCGAAAAGTCCTCGTATCGCGTATGTTTGGAACGAATAACGCCTCTGGAGTCCGAACCTCCCTGTAAAAGCCAAAAATCAGCCCAATAGCTGCATCTGAGTCCGATCGCTCAACGTGAAGAGGGTGTGTGGGAATGTAAACGCTGAATAAGTAGCTGAGCTGCACATTAAGTAATTCAGATAGTTAGTCTTAAGCTCAGACGGTGATCGGATCCCATAGTCGCTATTAGCTGCATATTAAGTAATTCAGAACGTTAGTCAAAAGTTCGGACAGTGTATCGGACCTCATAGTCTTTATAAGTAATAATCCGGCTCATTTGAGAACCTATCGGACTCCATAGCCGCTATTGACTCGAAAAGCCCGCGTATCGCGCATGTTTGGAACGAATAACGCCTCTGGAGTCCGAACCTCCCCGTAAAAGCCAAAAATCAGCCCAATAGCTGCATCTGAGTCCGATAACTCATCGTGAAGAGGGTGTGTGGGAATGTAAAACGCCGAATAAGTAGTAAGTCGCACATCAAGCAATCCAACGCACAGTAAGCACCACCATCGCACATCAAGCAACCCAACGCCCTACAACGCCACCATCGCACATCAAGCAATCCAGACGCCCAACAGACAAAGTACATTCATGTATTGAAGTACTTGAGTATTCAAGTGTTCAAGAACATACATGGCACTTCTTCCATATAGAGTTCATTTCTCCTAGCCTCACGCAGTGTCCTTTACGTCGCCTCCCACTTTTTCTGTTTGCGGTTTTTAAGAGTTCCGTTGATAGAGTTGCGAAGTGGAGGTTTGGAGCTGGAGAAACGCCAGTGGTCGCCTTTATCCTCGGATTTCTACCGCTCAGCGGTATAAAATCAGGAAATCTGAGGATAACAGCGATCGTAAGCCCAAACGCTCTACGTAGTGGCGGACATATCATCATGCTCTTTTTATCCGCCCAACAGAAAAAACTACATACAAATGAACATAAAAAACTTTAAAATAAACATATGTAAGCGTTTATCACTTTGATATAGTTATTGAACCCGGAGGTGTATCTCGATGTTGTCTAGGCTGATTAGGCCGATTTTGAAGCTAAACGTCAAACAACAGCTTATCCTGCTGTTTCTGATTATGATCTCGCCGATTCTGTTTTTGAACATTTACGGGAATATGAAGGCTGAGCAAATTCTGAAGCGCCATGTGACGAATGCTTATGTAGAGCTGAACAAGCAAAACTTCACCATCATTAACCGAGATATTGATACCGTAAATAAAATTACTACCACTGTAATTCAAAATCCTCTGATTCAACAGATTAATATGACGGGTTCGGATACCATTCTGGAGCGGGTTAAACGTTATGAGACGATAGAGAAGCTGTTGGTCAGTTACTCGCAGGGAGCGGAGCGTGGGGACGGCATCTATTATTCCCTTTATATATACGATCCCGAGGATTATTATTTTTTTGCACCCAATTTCCCACAGGTTAAGAAGGCGGGGGTATATTTCTTTTCCAAAGCGGAAGAGCCCTATTGGTTCGAGGAGGTTGTCCAGAAAAAGGGTCGCGGATCTCTAAAATTTACAGGGAAGCTAAGTGCACAAGCGGAAAACTTGAAGACTCTTACCTATATGAGAGCTGTCAATAACATCTCCAGAAAAGCTGAGACCATTGGGGTTTTAGTCATTACCAAAATGGACGCAAAAATCGGAGAATCCCTTAAATCCATATCGTTGCCTGATGGTGATATTTACTTAACAGATCTGGATAATCGTGTACTCGCTTCTACTACGAATAATACTGGTGAGATCATTACGCTGCCGGAGACGGTCGTTGCTGAGGATTTGGAGGGAACCGTGGATGTTATTACCTCGGATTTTATTTATGTGGTCAATAATAACCATGCCTTAGGACAGAAGCTAGTCTACAAAATCGCCGTAAAAGCGCTGCTGCAGCAACAAAACGAAATGAAAAGTGTGATTCAATACATAACTGTGGCCTATGCTGTTTTTGGATTAATCATGATTACTTATTTCTGGCGTTCATTAATGACGCCTTTGCAAAAGTTAGCTTTTTTCGTCCGGAAGTTTGAGCCAGGCAATCGTGTCCCTGAGACGCCAAAAAGAGGGAGTAACGATGAGGTCAGTGTGCTGATTGGCTCTACCTATGACATGGCCCGCAGGCTAAATGGACTAATTACTTATAAATACCAGATGGAGCTAAAACAGAAGGAATCACAGCTTCAACTGCTCTATCAGCAGATCAATCCGCATTTGCTCTACAACACTTTGGAGAGTATTTACTGGAAAAGCTCGCTGGAAGGTAACGTTGAATCCGCCGAGATGATCAAGGAATTATCCAAGCTTATGAAGATTAGCCTCAGTCGGGGAAGGGAGCTGATTAGCCTTGAAGAAGAGCTGGAGCATGCAACGGCCTACATCAAGCTGCAGCAGCACCGGTATGATTATATATTTCGTGTAGTAATGGAGATTCATCCAGATACGAAAAGAAATCTAATTCCTAAAATTACCCTGCAGCCGTTAATTGAGAATGCTATTATTCATGGTGTCAAAAATATGGGCGAGGATGGGGAAATCATCATTAGCGCAGTTTGTGTGGACGATACCGTCGAGATCACTATTGAAGATAATGGCTATAAGACTGTTGATTATCAGGCCATCGAAGCTGTGCTGAATGACGACAGTCCAAATCCGGCCAGCGGTTACGGGATTCGCAACATTAACCAGCGTATTCATTTACACTTCGGCTCTGATTATGGCATCAGCTATACCCCTCGTAAAGAGGGCGGTACATTGGTGACGGTTAAGCTTCCGAAATCAGAGAATCAGGACTAAGGAAGGGGAGCATACAGATATGTTCAATATATTAGTTGTGGATGACGAACCCTTGATTTGTAAAGGGCTGAGCAATTTATTAGCTTCTTCGGGGTTAAACATAGACCATATTTATACAGCAAACAGTGGTTTTGAAGCGCTGGACTGCATTCGGATGGAGGAAATAGACCTGCTCGTTACTGATATTCAGATGGGTGCAATGAGCGGGATTGATCTAATGCAGCATGCAAAATTGGCCAAACCCTGGGTACAGACCATCGTGATTTCTGCACACGAGACGTTTCAATATGCGCAAATGGCCGTTAGGCTTGGAGCGAAGGATTATTTGATCAAACCTTTGAATAGTGAGCAATTTCTGGATTCGGTGCGAAATGTGCTGCTTAAGATGGGGAAACCATCACCAGAATTGGATATTTTCATGTCAGGAATTAACGAAAGCTTTCGGCTGGAAGAGCCGCTTCCGGAATACAGCAAGTTATTGAATGAGCTGCTCATTGAGCCTGAAGGTGTACTGTGTGATGCAGAACGCTTGCAAAAGCTGGATAACCTGAAGCTGCAAGGGCCGTATTTTTCCGTCTTAAAAATTAAGGTACCTCTGGCTGGAACGAATCAGGAGAAGCACTACACCCTGCGGGACAGACGGCTTCTTTGTTATGCCGCGCTGAATATCGCCAAAGAGCTGATGGATCAGGAGTGGAACTCGACAGCCTTTTACGCAGAGGATGAAGAGATTACGATCATTATTCAGTGGGATGAAAAAAGCTATGAAGATTCGTCTGCCAGCCAAATTAATAGGCTAGATATCCTTGGCCGTAGTCTTCATTTTAATATTCAAAAATATCTGCACTTAAATGCAGTTATCGGCATCAGCCAGATTCTCAAGGGTCTTTCTTTTATGGCTGTATTGAACCGTCAAGCCTCCAAAGCCATTCTCTGGAATAATGAACACAATGACCATTATGTGTTTTACTACGGGGATTTTAATTGGAACAGCTACACAACCGATCCTTCAGTAGAAGAGCTTCATACACGCAGCAATCTGATTGTAGAGAAAGCGAGAGAGTATATTGACGAGAACTATGCGCAAAAAGGATTAACCATCCATGAAGTGGCTAAGAAAAACCATGTCAGCCCCAATTATTTGAGCTATCTGTTTAAGAAAAATACAGGTTACAACCTGTGGGAATATGTAATTAAGCTGCGGATGGAAGAAAGCCGGGAGATGATTTTGAACACAGATCTTCGCAGATACGAAATCGCCGAGCGTGTAGGTTATGAATCACCGGAGCATTTTAGTAAAATTTTCAAAAAATATTATGGGATTAGCCCCAGTGAATTGAAGAAGTAAAAACACATACTACTTCGGTAGATTTAGACATGTTCAGTACAACCCTCATTTTCTACAATTTAAGGTAGGAAGCATTTTGCGAAAAATGCTGAAAGAAAAATGGAATGAGGGAGCCTGATGAATCAAACCGCAGTTGTATCCGAAAATCCGCCGGCGCTGAAGGGTACACCTTACAAGCAAAACCGCTGGAAGAAAAACTTTTGGGGATATATGTTCCTCGTACCTGCTGTGATTATTTTTGTAATGTTCTTGTGGGTGCCAATTTTTAAAGGCTTGTTGTACAGCTTCTACCATGTTGATTTTGTAAAAGGGAATAGCTTTGTTGGCTTTGAGAACTATGCTAGAGCCCTTAGTGATCCGGATGTTTTGACCGCGTTAAAAAATACAGGGTATTACATGCTTCTATGTCTTATTATCGGGTTCTGGGTTCCGATTGCTTTTGCTATTATGATCTCGGAGCTGAGAAGGTTTGGGGGCTTTGTGCGGGTAGCGGCTTACCTACCTTTTGTAATGCCTGGTGTGGTGCTATATGGACTCTGGAGATGGCTTTATGATCCTGTGGGCCCAATCAATGCAGTATTAAGCTCGCTTGGTGTGGACCAGGTTGCCTTCCTGACAGATACAAGGTGGTCGATGATTTCCCTTGTTTTTATGGAGACGTGGCAGCAGTTTGGATCAGGGATGTTAATATACTTGGCTGCTGTACTCAGCATTCCGCGGGATTGGTATGAAGCAGCTGAGATTGATGGGGCGGGTGTGTGGGCACGTATAAAGTACATCACATTGCCTTCGCTACGTAATTTGATCATTTTGATGTTTATATTACAGATTATCGGGACTTCACAAGGGTATCAGTCACAAATGGCGCTGCTTGATGGTGGGCCGAATAATACTACGCTTACCTATGCGCTGCTGATCGTAAAATATGCTTTTACGCGACTCGATTATGGAACAGCGACTGCGCTTGGCATGCTAATGTTCATAGTCCTAGGTGGTTTGGGCATTTTACAGTTCAAGCTTAACAAGGAGGACAACTAAGATGAAGAGCGCAGATAGAGGGATTCTCTCAGAACATGATTTGAAAAAAACAAGCAATAAGATCTTTTATGGCTTGATGTGCGTGGTTATTTTGATTATGGTGTTTAGCATGCTGTATCCGATTTGTATGACGTTATTTAACGGACTGAAATCGAATCAAGAGGTGAACTCATTCCCACCGCATTTTTTCCCGCAGGAATGGCACTTCAGCAACCTTAAAGAAGCGATGAGCTACATTGATCTGCTGATGTTCCTTAAGAACACTATTTATATTTTTGTGGGGAATATGGTCGTGACACTAGTCGTATTGGGAATGTCTGCTTTCAGCATTTCTCGTATGAATGTTCCTTACAGAAAGGCAATTTATTTCTTTTTCCTGATGACATTGTTTATTCCGGCGACCAGCTACATGATTCCCAACTTTGTCAATCTAAAAGAGCTTGGATTACTGAATCAGTACGCTGCCTTTTGGCTGCCGGCTGGTGCGAATACATTCTATTTTCTACTCTTAAAGAACTTTTTTGATGGGATACATCCTGAAATTTTTGAAGCCGCGCGGATTGACGGCTCCTCTGAGCCGAGAAGCTTTTTCTCCATTGCAGTGCCATTGTCGGTTCCGATATTTGCTACGCTGGCGATCTTTATCTTTTCTACTGCATGGAATGACTGGTTCTGGCCATCTCTGGTTATGCACAGTGAAGAGAAATATACGCTCGCGACAGCAATCTATAAATACGTTATTAATGTAAAGGCACTTAATACGAATATTAAATTCGCTATCCTATTTATCGTATCGTTGCCGCCGATCCTTGTCTTCCTGATCTTCCAAAAGTTCATTATGCGTGGCGTCGCATTATCAGCAGTTAAGGGATAAGCGCGGATCGACGAATTTAGTCACGGATCGTAAACATGCACATGAAAGGAATATAAATGCACCTCGTTTGTAAACGATTTCTCTTTTATGATCGATATGTAAGATAACTATGAATTGAAAAGGGGAGTTTCAATGCGTAAGTACTCTAGCGTGCTACTAAGCCTCCTTGTGGCCGGATCATTGTTAACCGCATGCGGCGGTAACAACAATAACGGAAACACAACAGGAAACAAGGAAGGGGAAGCGACTACTGCGCCAACGAATGCTGCAACAGATAATGCTGGCAGTGCTACAGCAGCGCCAACTGATGATATCACACAAAGAAAAGTGACCATCAAAATTCACTATCCAACCCCTGACCTAACCGAAGTTAGAGCACAGGAAGATGACAAGATCAAACGTTTCCAAGAGGAGTATCCGAATGTTGAAATCGTCAAAGACGATTGGCAGTACAATGTAAGTGAAATCGGCATCAAAATGGCAGCGAATGAAGCTCCAACCTTCTTTAACACTTACGCTACAGAAGCAAAATTCCTAGTTGAAAAAGGCTGGGTAGCTGACATTACGGATCTGTGGAATAAATACGAATTTAAGGATCAAATTAACCCGGTTCTCCAAAACCAATTTATCATTGACGGAAAAGTATTCGGCGTTACTCAAAAGGGTTATGTAACAACCACAATGATCAACAAAAAAATGCTGGATGAAAAAGGCGTTGCTGTTCCATCTATGGATTGGACTTGGGATGATATGCTGAATACCGCGAAAGGTGTAGCTGATACCAAAAAAGGGATTTCCGGTATTGCTCCAATGGGTAAAGGGAATGAAGCAGGCTGGAACTGGACCAACTTCCTGTTCGAGGCTGGCGGTGAAATTCAGAAGATTGAAGGCGGTAAGGTTGTAGCTACTTTTAATTCTGAGGCTGGGATTAAAGCGCTGGATTTCTACAAGAAACTTAGATGGGAAGCAAACGCGATTCCTCAGGACTGGGCACTGGGCTGGGGTGATGCTGTAGGCGCATTCCAACAAAGTCGTACAGCAATGGTAATGGCTGGATCTGACGGTGTTATTGAGCAAGCGTTGAATCAAGGCGGTCTGAAACCAGAAGATGTACTTACGTATCCAATGCCTGCGATGGAAAAAGGCGGAAAACACACTGGGGTACTTGGTGGTGACTACCTTGTAATCAATCCAAATGCAACACCAGACGAGCAAGAAATGGCATTTCGTTATATTACATTTGATTACTTCTCCGATAAAGGTCTAGAAGCACTGGATGCGGTTCTGCAACAACGTACAACGGATGGCAAATACTTTATTCCGCCGCTCTTAGATTACTATTCTGCAGATTCTGACTTCGGCAAGAAAACAAAAGCTGTGTATGATAAATATACAAATGTATATCAATACAGCCCTGATATTTTAGGCTTGCTGGACGGTAAACCGGAAGCGCAATACAATACACAGGACTACTACGCAACCATGTCCAATGTAATACAAGAGCTGTTCTCCAAAAAAGGAACAGATTCCAAGACACAGCTTGAAGCTGCTGCCAAAACAGTGCAAGAGAAATTCTTCGATACAATTAAAGTAGAATAGGCAAGGAAGAACAGAACCGGCTCCTTTAGGAGTCGGTTTTTTTATGTTTATATTATTGATATTTTTATAAATCAACCCAACGGATGGCTTCCGACTATTTTTTAGAGGGTCATGAGAAAAATAGAGTGTCAACAAAATTAGATTTGCATTTTTAAAATATTTTTGCGAGCGGAAAGGTAGAAAATGGGTATCGGTTCTTGTCTTTTTAAACATAAACTTTAGATTTAAGGAATAATACAGCATAAATAATGGTAAAAAACCTATAATATGATCGAATGAAAGCGCTTTGAAAACAAATCAAAAAAACTTTATACTTTGTGAAAGATTTCACTATACAAGGTGGAAATGATGTGATAAGATAAATGTGTAGAGAAAAACAACCTAAAAATTGACAGGAGGACGAGGGAGATGGCAGTTAAGAACGAAGTCGCCGCCCAAGTTAAACAAACTACCGCTGAAGAGTATATTCAGACTTTGGTGGATAAAGCGAAAAAAGCACATGAGGCATTCATGGCGCTGGATCAAGAGCAAGTTGACACAATCGTTCATGCAATGGCGTTGGCTGGACTCGACAAACATATGTACCTCGCTAAATTGGCTGTAGAAGAAACTGGCCGCGGGGTTTACGAAGACAAAATTACTAAAAACATCTTCTCGACAGAATATATCTGGCACGGAATTAAATACGATAAAACAGTAGGCGTTATTGAAGACAATGCTTATGAAAGCTTCCAAAAAATTGCTGAGCCCGTCGGAATTGTAATGGGTATCACACCGGTAACCAACCCTACATCCACCACGATGTTTAAAGCGTTGATTTCGATTAAGACACGGAACCCTATTATATTCGGTTTCCACCCATCTGCGCAAGAGTGTAGTGCAGCAGCTGCTAGAATTCTTCATGATGCGGCTGTAAAAGCTGGCGCACCTGAGAACTGTATCCAATGGATTGAAATGCCAACGATGGACAAAACAAACGCTTTGATGAACAACCCTGACGTTGCACTTATTCTCGCAACAGGCGGTTCTGCAATGGTAAAAGCAGCTTATAGCTGTGGTAAACCAGCTCTTGGCGTAGGTCCTGGTAACGTACCTGCATTCATCGAAAAGAGCGCGGATATCGATCAAGCCGTAACGGACATCATTCTTTCCAAAACATTTGATAATGGTATGATCTGTGCTTCCGAGCAAGCTGTTATTATCGAAGAACCAATCTTCGATCAAGTGAAAAAGAAAATGATCGCTAATGGCTGCTACTTTGTTAACAAAGAAGAAGCTGCCAAACTGACTAGCGGCGCTATGAACGTTGATAAATGTGCAGTTAACCCAGCAATCGTAGGACAATCCGCAGTGAAAATTGCTGAAATGTGCGGCATTCAAGTTCCTGCCGGCACTAAGATTCTGGTAGCAGAACTTGAAGGTGTAGGCACTAAATATCCATTGTCCGCTGAAAAATTGAGTCCTGTGCTTGCTTGCTACAAAGTTAAAAACGCAGATCAAGGTATTGAACGCGCAGCACAAGTTGTTGAATTTGGTGGTATGGGCCATAGTTCGGCTATCCACTCCAACAACGAAGAAGTAATCATGAAGTTCTCCAACCGTCTGCAAACAGGACGTATTCTTGTTAACTCGCCTTCCACTCATGGTGCGATCGGCGATATCTATAACACTAACATCCCTTCGTTGACGCTGGGCTGCGGATCTTATGGTCGTAACTCCGTGTCGCAAAACGTTACAGCAATCAATTTGATCAACGTGAAAAGGGTGAATCGTCGTACCGTGAATATGCAATGGTTTAAAGTACCTGACAAGATCTATTTCGAAAAAGGCGCTACTCAGTACCTGACCAAAATGCCTGATATCACACGTGTCGCAATTATCACTGACCCAATGATGGTTAAGCTTGGATATGTGGAGAGAGTTGAACATTACCTGCGTCAACGCCAAACTCCTGTAGCGATCGAAGTGTTCTCGGAAGTTGAACCAGATCCATCGACAACTACAGTTGAAAAAGGTACAGCAATGATGAACAGATTCCAACCGGACTGCATCATCGCACTTGGCGGTGGTTCCCCAATGGATGCTGCAAAAGGAATGTGGTTATTCTATGAACATCCAGACGCAGACTTTAACGGTCTGAAACAAAAATTCATGGATATCCGTAAACGGGTTTACAAATTCCCTAAACTTGGAAACAAAGCTAAGTTTGTAGCGATTCCAACTACTTCGGGTACGGGTTCGGAAGTAACATCTTTCGCAGTTATTACCGATAAAACAACTGAACAACACACTAAATATCCTTTGGCTGACTACGAGCTAACTCCAGACGTAGCTATCATTGATCCAGAGTTCGTATATAGCTTGCCAAAAACTGCTGTAGCTGATACAGGTATGGACGTATTGACACATGCCATCGAAGCTTATGTATCTGTTATGGCGAGTGACTACACGGATGGTCTGGCAATTAAAGCAATCCAATTGGTATTCCAATACCTTGAAAAATCGGCTCTTGAAGGCGACAGAGTTGCCCGTGAAAAAATGCATAACGCATCAACACTTGCTGGTATGGCCTTTGCTAATGCTTTCCTGGGTATTAACCACAGCTTGGCGCATAAATGGGGCGGTCAATATCACACTGCTCATGGTCGTACTAATGCGATCCTTATGCCACACGTTATTCGTTACAATGCTAAGAAACCTACGAAGTTCGCTTCGTTCCCTAAATATTCACACTTCGTAGCTGACGAGCGTTATGCAGAAATCGCCCGTATTCTGGGATTGCCAGCTCGCACAACTGAAGAAGGTGTAACTAGCCTGATCAATGCTATTCGCGACATGAACAAAAAACTGGGTATCGAAGAATCCTTCCAACAATTGGGCTTTGATCCTAAGGATTTTGAATCCCATGTAGATTACTTGGCTGACCGTGCATTTGAAGATCAATGTACAACTGCCAATCCTAAGCTGCCACTGGTATCTGAACTTGCAGATGTATACCGTAATGCTTTCTACGGAAGATTTGATAATTAATATTTGGTTAAGTAGATAATAGGATGGTTGTGGATTAGATATAAGTGACAAATATCACCCGAAAGGTGATATTTGTCACAGTCTATTTATAGAAAATAAACTAAAATGTTTATATAAACAACGGTCCCATATATGGAACAATGATTGTGAATTTTCGAACAACCATGTTTTTCTTGGGATCACGAGACACGGGATCAACCTTCAAGCCCGCGATCTCTACAAATATAATATAAATATAGATGGAGGGATTTAGCATGTCGGTGATTGAAAAAGATGTACAAGAAGTGAAATCCGGTTGGAGAAGTTTTGCAAAAGGTAAATGGTCCAGAAAAGTTGACGTTAACAACTTTATCGCAAGCAACATTAAGCCTTATGAAGGAAACGAAGAATTCCTCGTAGGACCTACTAGTAACACAACTGAACTGTGGAAGATTATTTCCCAATTGAGCAAGGAAGAAAGAGAAAGAGGCGGCGTATGGGATGTTTCCCTAGATACTGTCTCCACAATCACTTCACATGCTCCAGGCTACATTGACAAGGACAAGGAACAAATTGTAGGCGTACAGACTGATGCTCCTTTCAAACGTTCCATCCAGCCATTCGGCGGGATCAAGATGATGGTTGATGCTACGAAGGCTTATGGCTTCGAGCTTCCACAAAACATCGTTGACATGTTTACGAACATTCGCAAAACGCATAACCAAGGCGTATTTGATGCATATACACCAGACATGAGAGCTGTGCGTAAATCCGGCGTAATTACAGGTCTTCCTGATGCTTACGGCCGCGGACGCATCATCGGCGACTACCGCCGCATTGCTCTGTACGGTATTGATTTCCTCATTAAAGACAAAAAACAACAACAAACTGAGCTTGAAGTAGATTCCATGACTGAAGATATCATTCGTTTGCGTGAAGAGCTGTCTGAGCAAATTCGTGCACTTGGCGAATTGAAAGAAATGGCAGCTGCTCATGGTATGGATATTTCCAGACCGGCGACCAACTTCAAAGAAGCTACTCAATGGGTATACTTCGGATATCTGGCAGCAGTTAAAGAGCAAAATGGTGCGGCGATGTCCCTGGGCCGTGTGTCCTCTTTCCTGGACATCTATGCAGAACGCGATATTGCTGAAGGTACTTTGACTGAAGAACAAGTACAAGAAATCGTCGATCATTTCGTAATGAAACTGCGTATCGTGAAATTCTTGCGTACACCTGACTATAATGATCTGTTCTCCGGCGACCCAACATGGGTAACTGAATCCATCGGTGGTATGGCTGAAGACGGAACAACTCGTGTTACTAAGAACAGCTTCCGTTTCTTGAACACCCTGTACAACTTGGGTCCAGCTCCGGAACCAAACTTAACTGTACTGTGGTCCGAAAAATTGCCTGAAGCCTTCAAAAAATATTGTGCTAAGGTTTCCATCGAAACTAGTGCAATTCAGTATGAAAATGACGATGTAATGCGTCCATACTGGGGTGAAGATTATGCGATTGCTTGCTGCGTATCTCCAATGCGTATCGGTAAACAAATGCAGTTCTTCGGCGCTCGTGCCAACCTGGCAAAAGCATTGCTGTATGCTATCAATGGTGGTATAGACGAAAAATCCGGAGCACAAGTTGGACCGGAATTCCCAGCGATCACTTCTGAATATCTGGATTATGACGAAGTAATGAAACGTTTCAAACCGATGATGGAGTGGTTGGCTAAGACTTATGTTAACACTTTGAACATCATTCACTATATGCATGACAAATATTCTTACGAACGTATCGAAATGGCGCTGCATGACCGTGACATTCTGCGTACGATGGCTTGTGGTATTGCTGGGCTGTCCGTTGCAGCTGACTCACTAAGCGCAATTAAATACGCCAAAGTAAAACCTATTCGTAACGAACAAGGTATTGCGATCGACTTCGAAACCGAAGGCGAATTCCCTTGCTACGGTAACAATGACGATGCTGTAGACAGCATCGCAGTAGAATTGGTTGAAACCTTCATGACTATGATCCGTAAAAACAAAACATATCGTGATTCTGTACCGACTCAATCGGTACTGACCATTACTTCGAATGTAGTGTACGGTAAGAAGACAGGTACTACACCTGACGGACGGAAGAAAGGTGAACCTTTCGCACCAGGTGCTAACCCAATGCACGGACGTGACAAGAAAGGCGCCTTGGCTTCCCTGAACTCTGTAGCTAAACTGCCTTACTCCGATGCACAAGATGGTATCTCTAATACGTTCTCCATCGTACCTAAGGCACTTGGTAAAGACGAGGATTCCCGTAAGTCTAACCTGGTACACATGATGGATGGATACTTCCATAACAACGCTCAGCATTTGAATGTTAACGTATTTAACCGTGAACAGCTGATGGACGCTATGGAGCACCCAGAGAACTATCCACAATTGACTATCCGTGTATCCGGTTATGCAGTTAACTTCATCAAGCTGACTCGTGAACAACAAATGGATGTAATCAACCGTACATTCCACGGTTCGATGTAATTTGTTCCTGTCATGAAGATCTTTGAATTAGTACTACTATTGAAATAATTGCAAGGAAGATACCGCCCTTGTCTCAAGGGCGGTAATATCTTGTTTGAGAATTGTTAAAATTTTAAATTTTATTGCCGCGATATAGGGATATGACAGTCTCAAGGACAGGGATCTTCATCGTTGAAAAAGGGACTGTTAGTCTGTCGTGGCGAAAGGATGACATCCTATGATTAAAGGTCGCATACACTCTTTGGAAACCTTTGGAACCGTTGATGGACCTGGTATTCGATTTGTCTTATTTATGCAAGGCTGCTTGCTGAAATGTCAGTATTGCCATAACCCTGATACTTGGGCTTTAGATGAAGGTAAAGAAATGACTCTAGAAGAAGTACTTTCGGAGATCGAGCCATATATAAACTACTATCGTTCATCCGGTGGCGGGTTAACTGTATCCGGTGGAGAACCAACCTTGCAGGCGCAATTTGTAAAGCAGTTATTCACGGAAGTGAAGAAGCGTTGGAATCTGCATACCACATTAGACAGTAATGGTTACAACGAAGGTGACAAGATTAATGACTTATTGGATGTAACAGATTTGGTTATGCTTGATCTGAAGCATATTGATGAAGAAGCGCATATCAAATTAACCGGTAAATCCAATGATCGAACTTTGAAGCTTGCACGCTGGCTCTCAGACCATAATCGTAAGATGTGGATCCGACATGTATATGTTCCTGGTATTCATGATCGTGAAGAGGATCTCATTAACTTAGGTCGTTATATTGGAACCTTAAATGGCGTCGAGAAATTCGAAATCTTACCTTATCATCAGATGGGTATCTATAAATGGGAAATGCTCGGCAAAGCTTATGAACTGGATGGAGTACCTTCTCCAACAGAAGAAGAAGTGCAACGGGCATATCGCTTGGTCGAAGAAGGTCGTAAGCAAACGGCATTGGTATAATAGATATTTATTTTTAAGAGAGACCGTACCCTCAGTGGTTGATCACTGAAGGTGCGGTTTTTTGTTATGAGGAAGTAAAAAGGGAGGGGTTAAAGCTCCTCTGAGGGGGAATTTTATATTATTCCTAATAAAGACATGCTATAGTTACACGTGGTTTATGGGGTAGATAATAAATAAATATGTCAGGTAATATGACTAATTTAATATTTTAATTAAATGTTTTAAAGAAAAACAAACTTTTGTGATGAGAAAAACAAATGAATAAAGCGATTTAACATTTTGATGTTATAAAATATAACTTATCATGTAGTTGATTCCGCTTACATTAGAGATTTTTATCCCTATAGTGGATGAATCTTAACCTTACGATAATGAAGTCTGTTTTCTATAATAAGAAGTGTAAAGCACATCAATATATAGGGAGGGTCACAAGAAATGAAAAAAAGTATGACTTTGCTATTGTCCCTGATTTTCGTATCATCAGCTTTACTGACTGGTTGCGGAGGCAACAACAATGCGTCTTCTAACAAAGGAGATGGAAACGCTACCGCGACTAACTCAGCCGCTACAAATGCTCCAGCAACAGAAGAACCGGTAAATAACGAGCCATTTGAAATGACGATTCGTCACACTCAAATCGGTGCAGACAAGCAGAAACGTCTGGCTATTCTCGAAGAAGTAGTTAACAAAGTACAAGAGGATGTACCGGGTCTGACCTTTAAACTCGATGGGGTAGATTCAGATGTAAACCGTAAAGAAAAATTGCGTGGTGAAATGGCTGCGGGTAATCCACCGGAAATCTTCGATCTGTTCGGTAGCCCTGACTCCAAGATCTATGCTAAAGAAGGTAAATTACTTGACCTGACTCCAATTCTTGAGGAACTTGGAATTAAGGATAAATTCTCAAATCTAGATCCTTTCACTTATGAAGGAAAAATCTATGGATTGCCTATCGGTGGTTCTGGTGAAGGTTTCTTCTATAACAAAGAATACTATACAAGCAAGGGCTGGAAGGCTCCAACAACATTTGCTGAATTGGAACAACAATTGGCTGATATCAAGGCTGATGGAAAAGTACCTTTGGCTGGTGCATCCAAAGCTGGTTGGGTACCACTTATGTTAGCTAACCACCTGTGGTCACGTTATGCAGGTCCGGATGTAACTGCTAAATTTGCAACAGGCGAAGCTAAATGGTCTGATCCAAATGTAGTAAAAGGATTTGCGAAATACAAAGAATGGGTTGATAAAGGCTACTTCAAAAAAGGCGAACTTGGCTTTGAATATGCTGAATACACAACACAATTCACTAGTGGTGAAGCGATCCTGCTGTATGATGGTACTTGGAAATCCTCCGTATTTAAAACGGGCCAATCTGGCGAAGGTTTGATTGGTAAAGTTGGATTCTTCAACATCCCAGCAGTTGAAGGCGGAGCGGGTGACCAAACTGCATTGATGCGCGATGTGAACAATGGTTATGGTTTCTCTGCATCTGCTGAGAAAGATCCACGTCAATTGGCTGCTGTGAAATCTTTTATTAAAAACTTATTTAATGAAGAAATGCAATTGCGCGGACTTGTTGAAGATGGTGTATTGCCAGCAATGAAGATTGACCAAAACGTATTGAATGAGAATATTACTGATGATCTGATGAGCGAAATCGTAGGTGTACTTAACAACTCACAATCTTCGTTCCCAGCATTTGACTCTCTTGTTCAAGCTGATGTAACTACAGAAATCAGTAACATTCAAATTCAAAAACTGATTGGCGATCAGACGACTCCTGAGAAAATGGGCGAAGCTTTGCAAAAGGTACAAGAAGAAGCAAACGCAGCAGTTGAATAAATAGCTGCAAACTGAATGTACCCTGGTGCTAAATCCAGGGTACATTTTTAAAATCAAAGAAAATATGTGTTTGCACTTGATCTGAAGCATTCACTATTCGCCAGATGTCAAAGCAACCGGAGGTAGTCATGAATAAAGCATTAAGAAATCCAGTGGTATTTTTCCTTTTCGTTCTTCCAGCATTGATATTGTTCACGATGTTTTTCATTTACCCCATTTTTAGTTCTATTTATTACAGCTTTACTAGTTGGAACGGTGTATCGGAGACGGTTAAATCAGCCGGATTAAGTAATTATGAGAAAGCACTAGGAGATGAACGATTCTGGATATCCGTTAAAAACAACGGTTGGTTTATTCTTTTCTCCGTATGTATACAGGTACCGTTGATCGTATTCTTCTCGTTATTAATTTCTAATGTGAAGAAGTTAAAGGGCTTATATAAGACAGCAGTCTTTATGCCTTCCATTATGTCTACAGCGGTTATCGGTATTCTCTGGGGGTTTATCTATGAGCCCAACATTGGACTTTTTAATAAGCTCCTTAGTCTAGTAGGAATTAATCCTATTTACTGGCTGTCAGATGAAAGATTTGCAATGCTTTCTATTTTGTTGACGAATGCTTGGCAGTGGACTGGATTTTATATCGTTATGGTCCTAGCGGCGATTCTAGCTATTCCTGGTGAATTGGATGAAGCTGCAGCCATTGACGGCGCAACTGGATTTCAACGCGCTACTCGTATCACGCTTCCACTAATCGTACCGATCATCTCGGTTGTAATTATGCTATCCATTGCTGGAGCAATGAAAGCTGCGGATATCGTCATCGTTATGACTAAGGGGGGACCTGCAGGTTCAACCGATGTAATGGCAACATACATGATTAAATATGCGATCACGAACTTTAAGTATGGATACGGAAATGCCATCGCTGTCCTGATCTTTGCGTTTACACTGGTGGTTACAGTCCTTTATCAGCTGCTGATTGCACGTCGTACAGAAAGGATTGAATACTGATGCCACGCGCCCTGAAAAAGAGTCTGCCACATATTGCCCTTTTATTCTATTTGTTAGTGATCCTGTTTCCTTTCCTATTCGTATTATTCTCTTCTGTGAAAAAGGATAACAATGAGATTGCGCTTAATCCTTTCGGTATTCCAAAGGAATTCGTCTTCAACAACTACGTGGAAGCTTGGGTAAATGCCAAGATCAGTACTTACTTTTTCAACAGTTTGTACATTTCGATCCTTGCCTCTGTAGTGTCCATTCTGCTTGCGTCTATGTTTGCTTTTGCGGTTACACGGATGCGTCAGGGGAAATGGAATACTATTTTGTTCTCACTGGTTTTAGTGGGAATGCTCATTCCGAATAATGCTTTAATGCTGCCGATTTATACGATTGTACGTAAGTTAGGAATACTGAACACCCACTGGGCGTTGATCATTCCTTATATCGCCAATGCGATTCCATTTACCATCATTATTTTAGCAGCATTTATGCGAAATTTACCTAGAGAAATAGAAGAAGCTGCGGTCATGGATGGCTTGAAGGCACCGGGTATCTTTGCTAGAATTATTGTACCTCTAACGGTTCCGGCTATGGTTACTGTATTCATTGTTAATTTCCTGGGAAATTGGAACGAGTTCTTGCTAGCTAACTACTTCCTGTCGAATGACGAGCTGCGAACGCTTCCAGTAGGTATGGTCCAATTCCGTGATCAATACCAGATGAACTATGCACAAATGTCAGCCGGTATCGTCTTCAGCGTCCTGCCGGTAATTATCATTTATGCTATTCTGCAGGAGAAGATTATTGAAGGTGTAACAGCGGGCGGCGTAAAAGGATAACTTTATTCTCAGTCAGGAGCACTAGCCGATGAATTTGCGCTATAAATTATTTACGGCATTTTTGGGCCTGATTATCATTCCTTTATTTATTCTAGGCATGCTTATGTTTTTTGTGACTTATAATTCTATTGAGAAAAAGTACAGTCAGCAGTCGGAATACTCACTTAAAGCGATTAGCTACAGTATTTCTAATGTATTAAAAGATATGGATAACGTTACAGACAACGGAATTGCTACCTCGGTATTTCATATGGCCCTTAGTGCAGATGATCCTAACAACCAGGATTTGACTGATGCTGAGCAACTGAATCTGAATGCGAGCCAGCGCAATTTCCGTAGTCTGTTGTTTAATCATCCATCGATCAGCTATGCATTTTTGTACAATTTTAACGGTAGAGGTAACTCTGAAATCGTGTCGCTTTTTAACAAGGAAAATTTCCGAACGCTACCCTATGATACATTCAAAAAAAGTGATCTGTACCAGGAAGTTATGGACTTGAATGGTGTGCCGAAATGGCTGGCTCCTCACGAGTATCCCGAGCTTACGGGTACTGAACCTGTGTTTACACAAATTCGGCTAGTGAAGGAATTGAGCTTCTTTCAAAACATAGGTATCCTAGTTGTGCAGATCAAGAATTGGGAGTTCGAATCCATATTTCGCAATCTAAAAATTGGGGATAGCAATCAGGATGTTTCCTTTATGCTTGTAAATGATGATGGAATGATTCTTTTTGACCCAGATCAAAAGCTGGATGGACAGGACTTCCAGTCTTTCGCGGATAAAGAGATTACCTTTAAAAAAGGGTTTCAGAGTTTCAAAACAGAGTACAACGGGGAGAAAAGCATTCTTTCCATGTATCACTTGAAGGACTATCCATGGAGTCTGGTATCTGTGACTTCTTGGAATACGTTGTCTCATGAAGTTACAGTATTTGCTCGTTGGTTCGTCGCTGTGATTTTCCTTTGCTTATTGGCAGCTGTGATCTTCAATTTATTTTTTATGAACCGGATTACCGGCGGCATCGCTGTCATTGTTCGTTTTATGCGCCGGGTTGAAGACGGAGATCTGACCACTAGGGTAGAAGTTAAAGGAAATGATGAGTTAACGCTGCTTGCTAAGGGTTTTAATGATCTTATGGATAAAATCAATGGGTTGTTTAACAGAATTCATGTGGAGCAGCGTCGCAAGAATCAAGCTGAGATGCGTGTTCTGCAGGCACAGATTAAACCACATTTTTTATTCAATACATTAGAATCAATCAATGTTCTCGCTATACAGAATGAAGGCAAAAAAGTTAGTGAGATGGTCTACAGGCTGGCCAGTATTTTGCGAATCAGCATTCAGGATCGGGAAGAGATTACACTGGATGAAGAAGTTAAACATTTACGCAATTATTTGGATATACAAAAATTCCGCTTTGAAGATTTGTTCGAATACGAGATCGATATTCCGAATGAATTGATGAGTTGCGGTATCCTTAAACTCACGTTACAACCGCTTGTAGAGAACAGCATTCAACATGGGTTTGAGGGCATTGATTACAAAGGTCATGTTTCTGTGAAAGTTTGGGAGAAGCAGGGGGATTTGATTTTACGTATTGAAGATAATGGTATTGGTATTACACCTTCTCAGTTAGCTATTTTTCAATATATTGTGAATGATCCTGTGGAGCAAGAAGTTAAGGTTGAACGGGATAACCGGATGAATCTTGAACGCAGAGGTCTTGGTATTCGCAGTGTAGCAGATCGCATCCGCATTGAATACGGTGACAGGTACGGAATATTTATCTGTTCTAGTCCAGGTCATGGTACTATTATCCAATGTGTCATACCTAAATACGAGCAGGGGGAAGATCATTATGCTAAAAGTATTATTGGTTGATGACGAAGCCCCAATTCTGAATAATCTGAACAGGGTGTTGCCTTGGCAGGAGATGGGGATGGAGGTTGTCGGTATGGCGCGAAGCGGAATGGATGCTTTGCGTATTGCCGAGGAGAAACAGCCTGATCTTGTGTTATGTGACATCCGTATGCCAGTGATGGACGGGTTAACTTTTATCGGTAAGTTGCGGGAGATGGGATTGGATAGCGAGGTGCTGCTTCTTACCGGATATCAGGAGTTTGATTATGCACGGGAAGCGATTCGGCTAGGTGTTAAAGAGTATATTTGTAAGCCGATACATTATGAAGAGCTTGGCAATAAGGTACGGGAGATTGGGGCTAAGATCCGTAGTAAGCAGTTTAAGAATAAACTGTATAATAGCATTCCAATTTTTCAGGAAATCCCTGAAGGTGAAGATGATTCTGGCAAAAAAACACCGGATCAGCTGATGAACCAAGCAGCTAAGTACATCACAGAACATCTCCATTCAGATATTGGGATTGAGGAAGTGGCGAATAAGATCGGGATTAGTGGCAGTTATTTCTGTCTCTTATTTAAGAATCGTTTTGCTATGACCTTCGTGGAATACGTGACCCTACAACGAATTGAAGCTGCTAAGTTTATGCTAACTAACAGCGATAAGAGTATTACGATGATTGGCTCGGGAGTTGGCTATCAGGAGCGGCGTTATTTTACCAAGGTATTTCAGAAGCAGACAGGAATGTCGCCTAAGGAGTATCGCGACCGATGCCGGACCGAAGTGCAGTGAGGTCGGCTGCTGAGTGGTGAGGTTAGCGTCGCTCCAAGGAATGTTTGTTGCTGAGTGGTGAGGTTAGCGTCGCTCCAAGGAATGTTTGGACTTCCGGTCGCTGTTATCCTCAGATTTCTTGATTAGAAACCGCTATTAGCGGTTGAAATCCGAGGATAAAGGCGAACGCTACGCTCCTACAGTTCCAAACTTCCTTTCCGTTCCTTCTCCCTCACCCCTCTTCGTAGTAGTATAGGGCCGTCCCACACCTGCGGATGTGGGCCTCTCTGGGAACACAAGGACTGATTGCCTAGTTAATCTAAGGCAGAAATTATCAACCAGCCCTTAGCTGTGATGAAGAGAAAAGATTATCAACCAGCCCTTGGCTGTGATAAAGTACGAAGATTATCAACCAGCCCTTGGCTGTGATGAAGAGAAAAGATTATCAACCAGCCCTTGGCTGTGATAAAGTACGAAGATTATCAACCAGCCCTTGGCTGTGATGAAGAGAAAAGATTATCAACCAGCCTTGGCTGTGATGAAGAGAAAAGATTATCAACCAGCCCTTGGCTGTGATAAATGCGATTAAGGTACATAAGCTATGATTAATTAAATTTTTTGCCTCTATTAGAGGCTGAAGAGATGGTTTTCCTCGATTTTCGAGGATAATCGTCTCTTTTTTTATAGAAATATAATATGTTCCCTATACTCCCATAAATTATCATATGTTTTAATTAAAGTGTAAGGAGGATACACAAAACGTTAGGCAAGCAAGAGTAATTGGGGCTTAAGAATGGGATGATGGAGAATGGGGGAACCAAAAATGAGTGTGACGAATCCTTCCGTCAGCTTGTCAGAAGTAAAGAAACCAGGCAGGGGAAGAACGCCGAATTTTCTTAGAGTAATGAAGAAATATTGGGTGTTCTATTTGATGATGTTACCTGCGATAGTGATTCTAATCATCAATAATTACATACCGATGTTAGGGACGGTAATTGCATTTAAGGATATCAATTACCAAAAAGGGATTCTGGGTAGTGATTGGGTCGGGTTAGCGAACTTCAAATATTTAATCTCGACGGAGACGGCCTGGATCATTACGAGGAATACGTTATTGTATAATACAGCGTTTATTATACTGACGCTATTTTTTTCGCTGGCTTTCGCAATTATGTTTAACGAAATGCGCAGCAGATGGCTATCGAAATTCCATCAAAGCGCTATGTTTCTCCCTTATTTTCTCTCTTGGGTCGTCGTAAGTTACTTAGTATACGGCTTTCTGAGTGCAGAGCATGGGTTCATGAACAAGACATTACTCCCGTTCTTTGGGGTGGATCCTATCGAATGGTATTCACAGTCCAAATATTGGCCTGGGATTCTAGTAATCGTGAAGATATGGAAAGAGATTGGGTATACAACGGTTATTTATATGGCCGCTATTATTGGAATAGATAATGAATATTATGAGGCTGCACTTATTGATGGAGCTTCTAAATGGAAGCAGATTCGAAAAATCACACTGCCGCTAATCAGCCCAGTTATTATAGTAATGACGCTGCTGCAGATAGGCAGGATTTTTAACGCAGACTTCGGATTATTCTTTCAGGTTACGAGAAATGCAGGAGCGTTATACTCGACGACGCAGGTTATCGACACATATGTATATCAAACCTTCCTCGCAATCGGTGATATAGGAATGTCTTCAGCCGCGGGTCTCGTTCAATCTGTTGTAGGATTTCTATTGATTTTCTTAGCGAATCTAGCAGTGCGGCGAATCAGTAAAGATGATGCTTTATTCTAAAGGGAGGTGGGAGTGTTGAGCCAGACAGAAACAGCAATAGGGTCGTCACGGCGTACAGGAAAGCGCACAAAACGGCAAAGACAACCCAATGAAATATCTAATATATCTAATTTGCTAATTAATATATTCTTTTGGATATACACAGCGATTTGTGTGGTGCCGCTGATCCTCGTAGTTATTGTATCGTTTTCGGACGAGAATTCCGTTATTCAGAACGGCTACAGCTTTTTTCCTAACAAGTGGGATATTTCTTCTTATGAATTTCTGTTAAAAGATTATTGGCAAATTATCGATGCAGCTTCCGTTTCGTTATTTGTGACTGTGGTGGGCACGATTCTGAGTCTTATCATTATGGCTATGTACGCTTACCCTATCTCACGTGGAGATTTTCCACATCGTAATTTCTTCTCATTTTTTATGTTTTTTACAATGTTGTTTAATGGGGGCCTTGTGCCTTGGTATCTGGTCTACACGCGAATGATGCATATGAAGGATACGTTATGGATTCTAATTATGCCGCTGCTGGTTTCTGCTTTCTTTGTTATCATCTTACGGACCTTTTTTGCCAATACCATACCGCCAGCTTTAATCGAATCTGCTAAGATCGATGGGGCACCAGAATTCCGGATCTTCGTTCAAATTATTTTGCCTTTGTCTATGCCAGTGTTAGCTACAGTAGGTTTGTTTCAGACCCTGGCCTATTGGAATGATTGGTACCTTAGTTTGATCTTTATCTCACCCGAAGGTCATGTCAATTTACAATACCTAATGTATAAGACGATGCTGAATGTTCAATTCCTGACAGCAAGTCCTCAGGCGATGGCTGCCTTGGCTGCACAGGGTGTAGAAATCAATATTCCAACAGAAACGGTAAGAATGGCGATGGCTGTTATTGGTATCGGACCTATCGTGTTTGTATATTCCTTCTTCCAGAAGTATTTTATTAAAGGGCTTACCGTGGGTGCTGTCAAAGGTTAAGGACGATTGTAATGGCTTAATTCGGCCGCTTTATGCTAAGGTGTGAACGGCCGATTCAGCATATATAAATATTTTGAGGGAGGTTATGGTGTATATGAAAGCTGTTAGAAAAAGCGCACTAATGACACTATTGCTAACGATGGTACTGAGTCTTAGTTTAGCAGGCTGCGGTGGGAATAACGGGAATAATGAAGCAGCTTCACCTGCTCCAAGCGAAAATGCAACCGCTACCAATGCTGCTGCTACGGATGAGCCAGCCGCGGATCCTACTGCCGAACCGGCAAAAGAATTGGAGCCTTATACCGTCAAGTTAATTTATGTCGGTGCCGTGCAAAAGGATGAAAAAGCTGTAGAAGATGAAATCAATAAGTTATTGGAACCTAAAATCAACGCCAAATTGGATATCGCACCGATCGATTGGGGTCCATGGGACAATGATGTCAATCTGAAAATTGCGAGTCAGGAAAAATTCGATATCATCTTTACAGCTCAATGGAAGAACTACGTAACGAATGCAGCTAAAGGCGCTTATCTCCCGATTAATGACGATAGCGGCAAATATGGTAATCTCCTAAATGAATACGGCCAAGGAATTCTAAAAAATCTGGATCCACAATTCTTAAAAGGTTCAGCGATCAATGGTGTGAATTATGCTGTTCCTACAAACAAGGAGCTGGCTGCACAAGGTGGGGTTGTCTATCGCTCCGATATTGCGGATGAACTGGGCATCGATATGTCGAATGTGAAATCCATTCAAGATCTGGATGCAGTTCTCAAAGTAGTGAAGGAGAAAAGACCTGACCTGACTCCATTGTATTTCAAACAAGGTGAGACCTTTAACTCACAATACATGGCACAATACGATACCCTTGGTGATGCTGCCATTCCTGGTGTTCTGCTTAAAGATTCCTCAGATACTAAGATTCAATCGATGATTGAGATGGATCGTTATAAAGAAATCATTAAACTTACTCGTGAGTATATGAAAAAAGGTTACATTAACAAAGACGCAGCTGTTGCTACGAATTCGACTCAGGATGCAATGAAGGCTGGCAATGTCTTTATGACAGTGCAATCGCTTAAACCGGGTAAAGATAGTGAGCTGGCTAACGCTACCGGCTTGGTTGGCAAGCTGAAACAAATTGCATTCAATGATCCAACGATTTCTACAAGTGATGCTGCTGGATCGATGCTTGCGATCTCCGCTTCCTCTGGTGATCCGGCTCGGGCCATGATGGTGCTAGATATTCTGCACACAGATAAAGATATCAACAATCTGCTTGTTTTCGGTATAAAAGGTGTGCACTATGAAGTCGTAAGTGGTGATACGATCAAAGCTACAGATAAAACAGCTGATTATAATACGGCTGCAGCTTGGATGCTTGGAAGTCAATTCCTGAACCCCGTGTGGGAAAGTGAAGCTCCAGACAAATGGGAACAATTCAAAGCCTTTAACTCTAAAGGTAAAGCCTCTGTAGCGCTTGGTTTCAACTTCGATGCCTCCTCAATGAAGACTGAAATGGCTGCTTGTAAAGCTGTAATGGATGAATACGACATCAGCTTGGATACGGGTTCTGTTGATCCTGATACCGTACTGACTAAGTATGCTGATAAGCTGAAAAAGGCAGGGCTCGATAAGATTATTGCAGAGAAACAAAAACAGCTGGATGCTTTCCTGGCTGCGCAAAAATAAAGCGAAAATGAATTCAAAAAAGGCTCTCCCCGGCAGGTTAATTTAGCCGGGGAGAGCCTTTTTATGATAGTACTTAGCGGAAGGCGCTGTCTATTTGCTTTGCGGTTTGAACAGCAAGGGTCCAAGCCAGTTCAGGAGTTAGCTCGCCTTTTTCAGCTTTGGTCAAGTATTCGAGCATGCTTGTCTCCACGTCAGCATGATGAGGGCCGTAATAGGTGGGAATTACTGCTTTTGCTGCTGACGAAAGGGTCAGACCAAGCTCTGAATTAGGAAAATAAGGATCATGCAGATCGTGGATTTCTGGGTCATCATAGATTTCGGGGGTGGAAGGGAAAGCCCCTTGTACCTTGAAAGAAACCAATTGCTGCGTTGGTTCGGTTAGCCATTTAATAAGAGCAAAGGATTCATCAGGATGATTACCTGTCTTTGGTAAGGTCAGAACGGAGCCTCCGCGATTAGCGCTGTTTTCTGGGATTTGTGTTACATTCCATAAACCGCTGGCAGTTGGAGCACTGCTCTTGATATGACCAATCATCCAAGCCGGACAGAGCATGACTGCAAAATCTCCGTTGAGCAGGCCTGCACCCCAGCGTTGGGTATCCACTGCAATACTGGCGGACAGATTTAGCTTAAGGGCTTGAATTGAGAAGTCCCAGGCTCGTTTGACCGCTGGATTATTGTCGAGGATCAATTCTTGCGTTGTGGGACTGTAATATTGAAGCTTGGACTGACGTAGAAGGGTGAGATAGAGGTTCTCCAAGTCATTTACAAAAGCTTTTCCTGTTCTCTCCTGTACTTTGGTGCCCGCTTCAAGGAATTGATCCCAAGTTTGGATTTCTTTAGCCACTTCCTCTGGTTTAGTAGGGAGGCCTGATAATGCGAATATATCCGTTCGATATAACATGGCATAGGGTCCAATTTCCGTTGGTAATCCGAAAATAAAATCATTACCCAGCACCTCCTGCCACTTCCAATTCAGAAATTGGTCCTTCAGATTGTCAGCTTCAAAGGTTTTTAGATTATAAAAATAATCAGGAAATTGTTTGAAGCGATCTAAATAGCTAATATCAATGGCAGCCACATCCGGCGAACTATATCCAGCTGCGAACGAGGTCTGTAGCTTGGCTGGAAGCTGCGTGGAGGTGGAGGTCTGAATATGAATCTCTAGCTCGGGATGTTGGGATTGATATTGGTCAATGAGCGACTCAAGACCTGATCCAGCAGTGAGCCAGATGTTCAGCTGTATCGGGTCTTGTAAAGCGGTATCTTCCTTGGAAGGGGAGAGCTGACAACCACTTGTATTAAGTAACAAGCCAAATGTTAATAGGACAGTAATCAACTTACCATTTACATTCAAGAGAAACACACCTCTGCTTTATTTGTTGTGCTTCTGAAATTCCTGAGGAGTCATCCCCATGTATTTCTTGAAAATGAGACTGAAATACGCAGGATCCTTAAAGCCTACTAATTCGCTAACCTCATATACCTTGAGAGTAACATTCTCTAATAATTCAGTAGCTTTTTGAATACGAAGTTTGGTAAGAAAGCTAGAGAAAGGCTCCCCTACATCATCTTTAAACAATCGGCCGAGATACGTTGGATTCATATACAGTTCGTCTGCGATCATTTTGAGGGAGAGATTTTCTTGGAGCCGGGAATTCATAACCTCAATCATCATAGAGATTACCCTGCGCGTTGCCTTTACTTGTAGTTGTTCAGTGAGCTGTGGAGAAGCCGAATGCATGGAGAGGTCTCTGAAAAAGATAACGGATGGCGTACTCTCTTTTTTGACCTGCTGACAAGCTTCCAGACTCTCATGATAGGCGGTTGCGAGCGCCCCCAATTGATAGTGAGGGTTGGAGACCCCTGCACAAAATGGCGATTTCAGAATGCCCGATAGCTTATGCAGCAGCTCTTGTGTCAATACCTCATCAACGCCGTTAGGCTGCTCAAGAGGATAGAATAATAGCATGATGGCTTCCTGCTCTTCTTGAATGCCAACAACGTTGGCGTACAGCGCAAAACATTCTTCTAATATATTTATAACTGCTGCATACATGGCTTGTTCCGACCAGTTCTGAGGCATGCCCACTCCAAGATGGTTTACGGTTACGACTACAAAGGAATGAAAAGGAGGAATAAGTTGTTCTTCAAAATAGGGCAACGGGATGCCGTAAAGAAGATCAGATAAGCGTTTCTCCCGAAGGTTTTTTTCTCTTAGCTGCGTTAATTGCCTCTGCTGTTTCTTCAATTGAAGACGTTCATATACGCCTGTTGCGACTTCAAGAATATGTTCTACTGAATTTGGTTTAACCAAATATTCCTTTACACCATAACGGATGGCTTGACTGGCATAGGTGAAGTCCTGATAACCTGTGAGCAGCACGGTTTCAGTGTCTGGATAACATTCATGGATATGCTTAGCGAGTTCCAGCCCATCCATGCCGGGCATTCGGATATCGGATATCACCAGATCAACCATATGCTCTTTTAACAATTGCACAGCCTCTAAACCGTTCTCTGCCGAGCCAATAATGATAAAGTTGTGATTCGCACTTCCCAGCATTTCTGACAGAGAACGGCGAACAAAACTTTCATCGTCCACGATTAACACATTCATCGTTGTGCCCCCTTAACTTTGATCATACTGTAATGGAACAGTGACCTTCACAAATAAGCCACCAAGCTCGCTTGTTGATAGCTGTAGACCAAATTCCTGTCCGTAGATTAGCTCTATGCGATGATTTAGATTAGATAGTCCAATTCCGGTATGAAGCAGCTTCTCCGGATTAACCTCACCGCCGACTAATGCGTCTGCCATACTTTCCTCGCTCATGCCGTCCCCGTTGTCTTCTACAGTTAACACCAGAGATGTTCCTTCACTATAGGCGCGTATGCGAATTAGCCATACTTCCCGAAGTGTGGGTTCAAGTCCATGAGTAATGGCATTTTCGACAAGTGGCTGAAGGGTTAATTTCATAAGCTGGCCATTCATAACCTCAGGATTTACAAAAAGATCAATCTGCAATTTGTCCTCGTAGCGCAGCTTCTGGAGAAAAATGAATCGTTCTAATTGCTTTAAATCCTCCTCAACTGTAACGAATTCGGATCCGCGGTCAATACTATAGCGGAGCAGATCACTTAGAGCGAGTACCATTTGGGACTCTTCCTGCATGCGCTTGTTGGCGAGCGACCAATAGATTGTATTCAAAGTGTTATAAAGAAAATGCGGGCGGAATTGCGCTTTGAGTGCTACGATCTGAGCTTGCTTTTCACTAATTTGTTTGCTGGATAGGTCAGCTATAGTATGATCCAGGTTTTGGAGCATCGAATTATAGCTTGAATAAAGGATAGCCATTTCTTTGTTCATGGTTGTTTTTACAAAAGGTAAAGTAGTTCCCCGTTCGACATTGCTCAGCTTGGTTGCCAGATTACGAAGGGGCTTGGATAGGGTCCAAGAGAAAAAGAAAGTGAATAGTAGGGCAGCACCCATCCCCAGCAGGCCAATTAAAATAATATTCCGGCGAATCGTATTTAAATCTTTAACAGCGTCTTTAGAATCAATGTAAGCAAAAACGCTCCACTCGCTATAGTCGGAATAGGCATAGGATACGAACAGATTGCGTGAGTTTATTTTTTGTGGAACGATTCTGGCTTTATGATTGCTGAATTGTTTTAGAAGCCCGTCGTTCATATAGAGTCCAATTTCTTTTGGATCTGTGGAATAGACAATGGTATTAAATGAATCAACAACTTGGATTTTCTCGTTTTTGCCGAGGTGAAATTGGCTGACAGCGTTATGGATAACCTCGACAGGGAGGACAAGAAACAGGGTTCCTAACCGGTTTAGATCATTCCAATCATTAATTTGTCTGGCTCCCATCACCACAGGGATATTACCGTTCTGCCATACATCTACACCGAACCAGACCATTCGGCCTTTATTCTGTGCTATAGCCGGAAACCAATAAGCATCGCGGATTTCCTTTTCGCTGTCCCAGATGACCTTTAAGGAACTGCTGTTGGTATACACCTGATCATCGGACAGACCGAGCAGCTTGAACTGGATGTCAGAGTTTATGGAACGTGTCTGTTGATCTATGTAACGAGTAATTTCCATGGCGTCTGTACGAGGTGAACGTGACAACGCTAAGTCTCCCAAGGTTTCTTGAATCAAGGGACTGAACATGATCGTAGAAGAAAGCTTATCGTTATCCTGAAGAATTGCGTCCATTTTACCTTGAAGTTGCTTGACGGATTCCAGGATATATTGATTGGAGCGGTTTAGAACAGCTTGAGAGGAAGAGCGGTAGGACAAAAAAATGGTGAATCCTACGATGGTGAAGATGATTAGAGAGAAGCCCATGATTAATTGAACGAGGATGGAGATTTTTTTGGACATGTTATCCCTCGCATGTAAAAGATATTCTTCCATACATTGTAACAAAAGCAAATGAAAGCGAATATAGTCAGACGAAAAATAAACATATTTATAGAAAAAATCTCATTTTTTTCAGGGGAAACAGCGTGGTTGTCCAACAATATTTAATACAGCGTTAATCTTTCTTTACTTAATAATGAAACTTTTTATGGTGGCATGCGTCTAATACTATGTTTGTTATGACGATCGTGGCAAAAGCTTTTTGCCGCCCTACCGTGGGTGGCAGCATTTTGCGGGGAATATAAGAGGAGTATGAAAAAGACAGAGACCTACTTATATTTACAAATAGGAGCAGAGGAGTTATATCATGGATTTGAAAAAGTTAACGTTAGTTGCTGTTTTGGCCGTATCTCAGGCCGCCGCGGCAGTGCCGGCTTTTGCTGAAGCTGTCAATAATACCCCAAGTAATACTACTGTAGTTGGGACAGTTGTTTCAGCTGCGCCGGAGGTAATGCCAGAATCTACTGATCCATTGCCGCCATTGCCGACGGAGACGCCAGGAGGAGTAGTGTCACCGACACCAACACCTACTCCAATTCCTTCAGAGACAGTTGATCCTACGGCTACTGTTGAACCTACAGCAACAATTGCACCTACTGCAACACCGCTTCCGACTGCAACACCTGGAGTTACTACAGAACCTACAACAACAGATGGTGCTCGTGCTGCGGCTAACAGTCAGCTTATTCTTATGATGAACAGCAACAAAATGTATCAGAACGGCCAGGAATATTTAGCTAATCAGCCTATGGCAGTGAAAAACGGCGTATCCTACGTTTCGATCCGGGCTATGGTAGAACGTGTAGGCGTGAAATACGTTTATGATTATAAAACGAAAGAAACCATTGTTACCAAGGGAAGCGACGTTATGCGCTTTAAGACCGACAGCAAGGTCTATACAGTTAATGGTGAGAAGAAGACGATGAAAGGTCCAGCTTACCAATACAAGGGGACTTTCATGGTTCCATTGACATCCATAACTGGAGCACTGGGCATTCCATATACCGTTGATAATGTGCAAAAACGAGTAATCCTTACATTAAACAACAAACCTAAAGCTTCCTTCACAGTGCCAACTGAAATTTACGCCGGTGAACCAGTGACCTTCGTAACCTCCAGCTCGTCACCAAATGGTGTAGCTATTGTGGATGAAAGCTGGGGAGGTAACAAGCAGGATATCTATGATCAACCAGGATATTATGTAGTAACCTATTCCGTAATGGATGCGAATCAACAGTGGAGTGATCCTTACACCATGACCATCACAGTGCTTAAACCTAATACACCTCCAGTTGCTAATTTCACTACAGACAAGGATTCATACAAGATGGGTGAAATGATTACTTATACCGATCTAAGTAGCGATCCTGATGGTGATGAAATTACCGTAACTTGGACGAACAAGGCCGAGGCTTTCTTTACTCCGGGTCCAGCGACAATTGCTGTCCAAGTAAAAGATTCACATGGCGCGATCAGCACGTTTGAGAAAACCGTTAATATTTCGGATGAAATCTTGTACAGTAAAGAAGATTTCAACAGATTATTTGCATCTCCGGGCAGTGTGTTTAGCATCGATGGATCGATGGTTCCTACTTGGCAGCAAGTAGCTTATAATCTTTCTTCCGAGCCTTATAAACTAATTCGCAGCAACAGCCCAGAAACGGTGTATACAGAAGGTGTTACTTACCGTGAGACTTCTTTGGGTAAAACCCGCTTCTTGATTCACCACAAGAATAACCTGAATATTAAAGCTAAAGTGTATGTGATTGCTACGAATAACAATTTGTACCCAACGACGCTTACAACCGAATATGTGGGCTTTGCAGGCCCAAGCACATATCCTGAAGGTACTGGTAAAATGTCTGTAGAACGTTATTGGAAATCTATGCTTACAAATGAGCATTATAAAACGATTGTTCTGCAACCAGGGGAAAGTGTCTCAATTCTGACCGATCTAAACCAAATTGCTATGAAACCAAGTGAAATTGTTTCACTTCAAGCGGACTTATTTAGTGATTATCCAATCGATTATAATGTCATGTTGATTGATGCGAATAAAGATCCACTGACTACACTTCCAACACTTCCAGTTCTGGATCGAGACGGAGTGCATAATCGGGGAACTTACGAAGATTCTACTCGTATTATCACGGTTACCGATGAGGTAGGAAAAACTCCTGCAAAACTTCTGCTAGGCGATAATTACAGTGATAAGAACCTGGCTGGCGTAGACCCAATGGCAGGTACGGAAGCATCCAATGCCGGTAATTTCGGGGTATTATACAAGATCAGATTCGAAAATGTTGCACCAAACTCATTGATTACGTTTAATCCACGTGGCGGTAACTATATGGGGCCGGTTATGGTTAATAACCAAATCGTGCATATGCCAAGCGTGGGAAGTCTCTCGAACGCTGACATGAACAGTGTGGTTTATCGTAGTGGTGAGTATGGAGGTTCTGTGGAGATTTTGTTCACAGCAGCTTCAGGCAGTAACTTGCCGGTCAATTTCCTCATCACTCCACTTCCAGCAAAGAAATAACAAATAGGAATATCCCTATAAGCTCTATTGGGGAATTATCTACAATAAAGGCCCGGCTGAATATTCCGTAAAGGAATACGCAGCCGGGCTTTTGTTTAAATATAATAATTCAGAGGTTGCGTAGGGGCGCATCATGGTGCTTCATTGACGGGGCATTTATTTTGGGGCATTATTAAGAGAGTGAAATATAAATGAACTGATCTTATGGGAGATGAGCGTATGCTGTCGACAGAACAAATATTAGAAGTCATGTCGGGGCAAGGACTGCGAATCACCGACCAACGCAAAACGCTTGCCCAGTTATTCGGCGAGAATAAGGGATATTTGTCAGCGAAGGATGTATATGAGCATATGGGCCGTAAGTATAGCGGACTTAGCTTTGATACGGTGTACCGCAATCTTCGTGTAATGGAAGAGCTTGGTGTGCTTGAACAGATTGTCTTTGAAGACGGAGTGAAGTTCAAGGGAAGCTGCAATCATCAGGATCATCACCATCATATGATCTGCCTTCAATGCCAAAAGACCTACCCGATTAATTTCTGCCCGATGAATTTAACGGATACACCCGATCAATTCCGGGTAGTCAAGCATAAATTTGAGGTGTTCGGTTATTGCAAAGAATGTGAAGAGAACCGGGAAGAAGAATTAGTTGCAGCATCAGATAAACAAAAGGGACTTTAGAAATGGTGACCCTACGCAGAACGATTCAGGCGCCTATTCGGGTGTATCGCAGGTACATTTCCCCTATTAAACCTGCAACCTGCCGCTTCTATCCAACCTGCTCTGCCTATGCCCTGGAAGCCATTGAAGTCCATGGTCCATTGAAAGGCTCATGGCTTGCAGCTAAGCGGATTGCCAGATGTCATCCCTTTCATCCTGGAGGACTTGATCCTGTGCCGCCTCTTCAAGATGAATCTGCTGAGAAGGATTCTGCCCCTGCGACTTGACATGGGGCCTTACCATTGGGTATATTCACAAGTAATAGTATGAATTCCGAAGAACGGATAAGTAAATCGTTACGTCCATTACAGAGAGCCGGAATATGCTGAAATCCGGTATGGAGCGTTAGATTGAATATGGTCCGGGAGGAACTGTGTTCGAGCGGGAACTGCAATTGTGGTTCACGTAAGATAACAGCGTGATCCAGCGTTAATGGACAGTTCCCGCGAGGGAACTGGCGAAGCCTGCGCTCTGTGAAGAGACAGGAAATTTGGGTGGTATCGCGTGAGTTATACTCTCGCCCCATTATGGGGGCGGGAGTTTTTTGTTTTTTAATAAGAAAGGATGATTACTGAATGAGTGAGAAAAAAACGTTTTACCTAACGACACCAATTTATTATCCAAGTGACAAGCTACATATCGGACATGCTTATTCAACCGTGGCAGGAGACGCAATGGCCCGTTACAAACGTCTGCGCGGCTACGAAGTGCGTTATCTAACCGGTACAGACGAACATGGACAAAAGATCGAGCGGAAGGCAGAGGAAGCAGGAAAGACCCCTCAGCAGTTCGTAGACGACATTGTTGTTGGTATTAAGGAGCTATGGCGTAAGCTGGACATTTCGAACGATGACTTCATCCGTACTACGGAAGAGCGTCATAAAAAAGTGGTACAGGATATTTTTGATCGGTTGCTGCAGCAAGGAGACATCTATAAAGGTGAATATGAAGGCTGGTATAGTATCCCAGATGAAACCTTTTACACAGAAACGCAATTAGTTGATATAGTGCGTGATGACAACGGTGTGATTACTGGTGCAAAAAGCCCAGATAGCGGCCACCCGGTTGAGCTGGTGAAGGAAGCAAGTTATTTCTTCCGGATGAGTAAATATGCGGATCGTTTGCTGCAATTTTACGAGGAGAATCCAGAGTTTATTTTGCCGGAATCCCGTAAGAACGAAATGATTAACAATTTCATCAAACCCGGACTGGAAGACCTTGCAGTTTCCCGTACAACCTTTGATTGGGGCGTAAAAGTTAAGGGCGACGAGAAGCATGTCGTGTACGTGTGGATTGATGCTTTGACTAACTATATTACTGCTCTGGGTTATGGTTCCGAGGATCGCACCTTGTATGACAAGTTCTGGCCTGCGGATGTACACATCGTTGGTAAAGAAATCGTTCGTTTCCATACGATTTACTGGCCGATCATTCTGATGGCGCTTGGGGAACCCCTTCCGAAAAAGGTATTTGCCCATGGCTGGTTGCTCATGAAAGATGGAAAAATGTCGAAATCTAAAGGTAACGTAGTTGATCCTGTGACACTGATTGATCGTTATGGCTTGGATGCATTGCGTTATTACCTGCTGCGCGAAGTACCGTTTGGTTCGGATGGCACGTTCACACCGGAAAGCTTTGTAGACCGGGTTAACTATGATCTTGCCAACGACCTTGGGAACCTGTTGAACCGTACAGGGGCTATGGTTGAAAAGTATTTTGCAGGCGAGATTCCGGCATATGAAGGAAATGTAACAGCATTTGATGGTGAGCTTCAAGCTGCGGCTGAGAATACTTATGCCAAAGTAGAAGAAGCTATGGAAAAAATGGAGTTTTCCGTGGCGCTGACAGCTATCGGAATATTCATTAGCCGCACCAACAAATATATCGATGAGACACAACCTTGGGTGCTTGCCAAAGATGAAAATAGAACTGCCGAGCTGGCTTCTGTGATGAGACATCTGGTGGAAGGTCTGCGTACCGCTTCAATCCTGCTGCAGCCGTTCTTGACACAAACACCAGCGAAGATCTGGGAACAGCTGGGTATTGAGCCTGGTGAGTTAACGACTTGGGATAGCGGTAAGACCTTTGGCCTGATTCCGGCAGGAACAAAGCTGGTGAAAGGCAATCCAATCTTCCCACGTCTGGATGTGGAGCAAGAGGTAGCTTATATTGCCGAGGCTATGGGTGCTGGCAAAGCGGCTGCTGAAGTGGCGGAAGCGGCTGCTGAAGTGGCGGAAGCGGCTGCTCCTGCTGCTGAGGACTCCGAGCCAGTGGAAGAGCATAAAGAGGAAATCGGCATTGACGATTTCGCTAAAGCAGAGCTGCGGGTAGCCCAGGTTATTGCTGCAGAGCCAGTGAAAAAAGCTGACAAGCTGCTGAAGCTGCAACTGGATCTGGGTTATGAACAACGTCAAGTGGTTTCTGGTATCGCGAAATTCTATACACCGGAAGAGCTGGTGGGACGTAAAGTGATTTGTATCGTAAACCTTAAACCGGTGAAGCTGCGTGGGGAGTTGTCCCAAGGGATGATTTTGGCGGCTTCTAAAGATGACCAGCTAACGATCGCTACCGTGCCGGACAGTATGCCAAACGGAGCAGTAGTGAAATAAGACAATACTGTTGTAGAAATTTTTTAATGAGGTTGCTTGAACAAGGGAATGCTCCTTCAGCCGGGTTGGTTGTGGGAGCATTTCTTTTTTATAAAGGACGATACCGTCTTTCTTCTGAGTGAGGTTTCTTTGTTGACTTATCGTAACGATTACTATTATACTACTAATAGTAAAATTTACGATTTGAGGGGTAGATCAATATAATGGCGGCAATGAAATCACGTATAAGTTTGCTCGTCCTTGCACTGATACTTGTATTTACACTAAGTGCATGCGGACCTAAGAGCAGTGGAAGTATAGTTGAAGGGAAAGTAAATGTAGTTACAACCTTTTATCCTATTTACGAGTTTGCTAAGGAGATTGGCGGGGAAGATATCAATGCTATTAACCTGCTTCCAGTGGGTGTGGAGCCACATGATTGGACACCGCGCAGTCAAGATATTATCAACACTTCTAAGGCACAGCTATTTCTATATAACGGTGCAGGCTTAGAAGGCTGGGTTCCTAACTTTTTAAAAGGCCTTGATAGCAGCAGTAAAGTTAAGGCGGTTGAAGTAAGTCAAGGTATTGATTATATCATGACCGATGAAGATGACGGGCATGATCATGGGGCAAGTGAGGAAGAGTCTCATCAAAATGAGGACACGGATCATAACAGTAATGCCTCAGGAGACAGCCTGCATACAGACCCGCATACTTGGGTAAGTCCAAAATCAGCCATTGTCATGGCTCAGAATATTAAAGAAAGCCTTCAGTCCGTGGATCCTGAGCATAAAGAAGGTTATGAAGAGCGTTACAATAAGCTTGCGGAACGTTTGCAGGCGTTAGACAGTAAATTCAAAGAGGAGCTTGCTAAGCTGCCCAACCATAAGATCGTAGTATCACATCAGGCTTTTTCTTACCTTGCCCGTGATTATGGATTGGATCAGCATGCGATTATGGGACTTTCGCCAGACGCTGAGCCGCGCGGACAGGATTTAGTGAAGCTTGCGAAAATAGTAAAAGATGAAGGGATTAAGTATATCTTTTTTGAAGAGCTTGTCTCCGATAAACTGGCTAAGACTCTGGCCGCCGAAGCGGGCGTTTCCACTATGGTGCTTAATCCGGTAGAGGGACTTACTGCGGAGCAAGAGAAGAACGGCGATAATTACTTCACTCTGATGGAGAAAAATTTGCAAAATCTGATTATGGCCTTACAATAATAAGGAAAGTATAAGGGAAAGGCGGTACTTAAGCATGCAATCGGTATCCTTGGACTGCCATCAGCATATCATCGATATACAGGATCTTTCTTTTTCATATGGGGAACAGAAGGTGATATCGAATCTTAACTATAGTGTAAGAGAACGAGATTTCCTTGGTATCATTGGTTCTAATGGTGCTGGTAAAACAACATTGATGAAAATGATCGTCGGCTTGCTTCCAGCGAGCTCTGGTGAAATTAAATTATTCGGAACGCCTGTCCGCAAGTTTAAAGACTGGGAACGGATCGGGTATGTTCCGCAAAAGAATGCCTTCAACCCATTGTTTCCAGCAACGGTGCGTGAGGTAGTTCTGTCAGGTCTATATAATAACAAGAATCTGATCCGCAGAGTATCTAAGGCTCAGCATCGTCAATGTGAGGATGCACTTGAAGTCATGCGGATACAAGATATCGCGGAGAAAAGAGTAGGCCAGCTGTCAGGCGGTCAGCAGCAGCGTGTTTTTCTGGCTCGGGCGCTAATTAACCATCCTGACCTGCTGATTTTGGACGAACCTACGGTGGGTATTGATGCCGAATCACAAGCGGGATTCTTTGAATTAATTACGCATATGCATGCTCATCATCATATGACCTTCCTGATGGTGTCACATGATATCGACATGATCAAAAATTATTTAGGTCATGAGCCCGTGCAGACGAATGGTAAAATCAACTTTTACTCCCGCCACTCACATGATCTCCAGAATTGCACAGAAGAGAACCTGCAGCACACGCTCTCTTAAGTCATAATTAAACTCTGAATCGCAGCTTTCTCTGCGATTAGAGCTATACATAGTGTGTGAGTGTGGAAGTCGGGGACTCAATTCTAGTTGATCTTAATCTTTCTCGTATCTAAGCACCGCCAGTCTGCAAGCGTGTCCCTCTAGGGACGAAAGCGATCTTTTCCCAACCTATCTATGTTCAGTGACACTAACTCCTACGCTAGTTGCACTTAACGGGTGTCCAGAGGGCAGAGCCCTTGGGGCCCTCCCTTGGAAGGGAGGGTTTGGGAGGGATCGAAAAAGGTTTGAAAAAGGCTTTAAAATGGTTTGAGTTTTGTATGAAGGAGAGTTTAAGTTGGAAATACTATTTAGCGATTTTTTTCAGCGGGCGCTTGCGGGCGGACTGCTGATTGGTATAACAGCGCCGCTTATAGGCGTTTTTCTTGTGCTTAGACGATTATCTATGATTGGTGATACGCTGGCTCATGTTACTATAGCGGGGGTGGCACTCGGTTTTCTAACAGGATTTTATCCGCTGGGCGCAGGCCTTATCTTTGCAGTGGTAGCGTCCTTCGCGATTGAAAAGCTTCGTAAGGCTTATAAGAGTTATGCGGAGCTGTCGATTGCCATTATAATGTCAGGCGGAGTGGCGTTGGCTTCACTCTTTTTCACCTTAGGAAAAGGGTATAATGCGGACGTAATGAGTTATTTGTTCGGCAGCATTTATACGCTCGATAATACCGATTTGATCGTTGTAGGCATAGTGACTATAGCTGTTGTAGTGGTAGTTTCGATGTTCTTTAAAGAGTTCTTTTTGCTTAGCTTTGAAGAGGATGCAGCAAGTGTAAGCGGGCTTCCGGTGAAACTGCTTAACATGCTGATCACCATTCTGACAGCACTTGTGATTAGCACAGCCATCAAGATCGTAGGCTCGCTGTTGGTATCTGCTTTGTTGACTATTCCGGTCGCAATCAGCTTATTGCTATCCCGTAGCTTTAAATCCTCGGTCATCCTGGCGGTTATTATTTCGGAGATAGCCGTTGTAGGCGGACTAGTGGTAGCTGGAGTCTGGAATTTGGCTCCCGGTGCAACTATTGTGCTTTTGCTCATATCATTATTGGTATTAACCTTGATCGGTAAAAAGGGATTGCCAGCATAAACAGCGAATTAAGTAATCGGTATCGCATTAGGCAAGCATAAACGCCTTCGGTGTCCTTGTAAGGACGATAAGCGAAAAAAAGGAGCCATAAGCAGCTCCATGAAGTGACTCGAATGCCGGAAGGAGAGCCGCTATTTTGTCTAATATCAATGCAGGAATTGCTTTAGCCGCAGGGGTGGCATCGTTTATATCGCCATGCTGTTTACCGCTGTACCCCTCTTATTTATCGTACATTACCGGGTTATCCGTTCAACAATTAAAATCAGGCAGCAACTCTAAAGAGGTTCGTGTACGCACCCTGACTCATACATTGGCATTTATATTAGGTTTTTCTGCAGTTTTTTACACACTTGGTTTTGGGGCTGGGTTATTCGGGCAATTCTTTAATGGCCAGCGTGATCTGATCCGGCAATTGTCGGCGATTCTAATTATTGTAATGGGTTTGTTTTTGCTTGGGATTTTTCAGCCGCAGTTTTTACTTCGTGAACGTAAGCTTGATTTAAAATGGAAACCGGCGGGTTATGTGGGCTCCTTTATTTTCGGAATTGGTTTTTCTGCGGGTTGGTCACCCTGTATCGGGCCGATTTTGACGGCAATTATTGCTCTTTCGGCAAGCGACCCGGGCACTTGGTTTACATTGATTACCGCGTATAGCATCGGATTTGCTTTGCCATTTTTTCTTTTAGCCTTTTTCCTAGGCGGAGTGAAGCGTATCCTCAAGTACTCGAATCTGCTGATGAAGATTGGCGGCGTCCTTATGGTATTTATGGGTATTTTGCTGTTCACGGATCAAATGTTCCGGATCACAGTGTGGCTACAAGGAATAACGCCGGATTGGCTGATTTTTTAGGTGAAGTAATCAATACCTGCTTCCGGAAAATGCTCGAAAATCCGCTCTGTGATAAATTCTCGCAGGGCGGTTTGCTGTTCATCCGGATAGACATATTTGTTCTGTCCCCAGCGGCCCCATTTCTTTTTGCGTTTCTCCATGTCCATTTCTAGTTTGGATTTCGGGTAACGTTTCTCAATTACAGTCTTGGCTGTTTTGGTGAATCGGTGCTGAATCATTTCAAAGGTTAGACCTTTTCCGATTTCTGGCGGAAGGGTCTTGGCTAATTTGGCCAGTAGCTCCGCATAGCCTTCCTGCCAGCCGTCATACCAAATAATTGGGGCAATGATGAAGCCCAGTGGATAGCCGGCGCGGGCAACCTTTCCAGCCGCTTCAATTCGCTCTTCAAACCGCGAGGTAGCAGGCTCGAAATTTTTGATCACATAGTCAGCATTTACGCTAAAACGAATTCTGGTATGTCCGTTATGCTGCAAATCGAGTAGGGGTTCAACATGTTGGTATTTGGTCACAAAGCGCAGGCGGCCAAGGGGCTCCGCTGCCATGAATGTGATGAGTTCTGACAGAGACCCGGTAATATGCTCCAGTCCTAACGGATCTGAGGTACAGGCTGCTTCAAATGTCGTGATTTCAGGGCTGCGCTCCTCGATATATTTTTTTGCGGCGTCAATGATGTCATCGGTGTTTACATATACACGAATGTAAGGCTTTGCCCCTAAAGTAGTCTGCAAATAACAATAATGGCAGTGGCCCATGCAGCCAGTTGCGATCGGAATTGCATAATCTGCGGAGGGTTTGGATTGGTCAAACTTTAAGGTTTTGCGCAGGCCGACTACAAGTGTTCTTTTGGCAATTTTATATTGCTCGACCTCTGTGTCACCCGGGAAATTCATTATACGGTTATGCGATGTAGTCATGCGATAGGGAATATTGTTAGCCTTCACCCATTCCATGATTCGTTCACCTTTCGGGTAATTTAAAGCATCCGGCTCGAAGAAAACAAGCTCGGGGACAAAAAGGGCTGTAGCTTTTCTGGTTCTCTTTACGGGAGGGGTCTCAGGTGTCACTATAGTCATGAATTCACGCTCCTTCTGAAAGATGAGTACGTTTATTATGCCTAACTGAGTCTCATTAGAAGCATGGCAATCATGGGTAACTCCTCCCCATGTTCTCTTGAAGGACTTGCCAAGGGGCGTTAGAAACATGTATCATTGTTAGAGCAAGGTTTGGCTCGGCGCCAGGTTCATTATAGAAAAGAGGTAAATTTTAATGCCAACACCCAGCATGGAGGATTATTTGGAGCGCATATATAAGCTCATTGATGAGAAAGGTTATGCGCGGGTCTCGGATATTGCCGAGGGACTGGAAGTACACCCCTCCTCTGTGACCAAGATGATCCAAAAACTGGATAAGGACGAATATCTCATCTATGAGAAATATCGTGGGCTTGTCCTAACCAACAAAGGGAAAAAAGTAGGGAAACGTCTTGTTGATCGTCATCAACTATTGGAAGAATTCCTCGGTTTGATCGGAGTACAGCAGGAATTTATCTATAATGATGTTGAAGGGATCGAGCACCACCTGAGTTGGGATTCGATTACACGTATCGAAACGTTGGTGGAATATTTCCGCCGCGATGAAGAACGTCTGCAGACTTTATATGCTATTCACAATGAACTGGCAAGCGATTCTTGAAATGTTTTTTCCCGAAACGGATACCGTCCTTAAAGTTATGCCCAGCAAGGCTTTGGTGAGCATAAACTACTTGATGGTATAGCCGTTTCTATTTTGTTTAGTGCAACCTTTCCCAGTTTTTAGCGTCAAAACGGATAAGTCCTTTTTCTGGCTGAGACTGATACCGCTCTTTTGAAGGGTGGAATCGGTACATCAACTTGGAGGATTGATCCGTTTTTTCTTTTTTTATAGGATACATATTATTTTAGATTTGGGGAGGAATTATGAATTATCGTAAATGGATGTTGGGATTGCTAGTATTAGTATTGTTTCTGCCTTTATGGTCTCCTGGGGCACGTGCGGCAGCTGTGCAGATTACCATTGAACTGGATGGCGAGGCGCTGGCAAGCGATGTGCCGCCGTATATCACAGCTTCGAATGTAACGATGGTGCCAATTAGCGTCATTAGTAAAGGGTTGAGTGCTGGAGTAGTTTGGAATCAAAGCAGTAAGACAGTTACAATCACGCAAGGAGATACAGAGATCAAGCTGACCAGTGGCCAGAAAAGTGCATTAGTTAATAATGCTTCTGTAGCCCTCGACACCTCAGTACAGATTAAGCAGGGACGGGTTATGGTGCCGCTTCGTTTTGTAAGTGAGCAATTGGGGTTACAGGTTATCTGGGATCAGGCAACCAAACATATTTCTTTGTACTCTAATACAGAGCCGCCGCAGGCTGCTGATCCGGAAACTCCAGCAGTACCTACAGCGACTCCAGTCGTTACGCCAACGCCGGCCCCAGCCCCTACAGCGACTCCACAACCGACCTCGCCAACAGTTCCAAGTATTCCTGGTGCGTCGGCTAACAAGGAGATGAAGGGAGCCTGGATCTCTACAGTATTTAATCTGGACTGGCCTTCAGTAGCTTCTGCAGGTAACGAAGCGAAACAAAAACAAGAATTTGATAATCTGCTGGACAAGCTAAAAGCTGTTGGTTTTAATGCTGTTTTTGTACAGGTTAGAACCTCAGCAGACAGTCTGTACCCTTCTGTTCTAGTTCCTTGGTCTAAGGTGCTGACCGGCACCCAAGGAAAAAATCCGGGTTATGACCCGTTGAGCTATATGGTCAGCGCTGCACATTCACGCGGTATGCAGTTCCATGCATGGTTCAACCCATTCCGCGCGACAACAGATGCTTCTACATCCGCATTAGCAAGTAATCATGTGGCTAAGTCAAATCCGGAATGGATTGTAGACGCCGGAGGTAAAAAATACATCAATCCAGGGATCCCAGCAGCCCGCCAGCACATTATCGATACAGTGTTGGAGGTCGTCAAAGGCTATGATGTAGATGGTGTCCATTTGGATGATTATTTCTATCCTTCAGGTGTATCTTTTGCCGATGATACTGCTTATAAGACTTATAACACGAAGAACCTGTCCTCTAAGGCGGATTGGCGCCGCGATAATATTAATGAATTCGTCCGTCAATTGGGAGAACAGATTCATAAGGTGAAACCGAAGGTTTCTTATGGAATTAGTCCGTTTGGTGTATGGCGTAATATCAAAAAAGACAGCACAGGTTCGGATACCACAGCTGGAGTTACCGCTTATGACGATATGTACGCCGATGTTCGGACATGGATCAAGCAAGGCTGGATTGACTATGTAGCACCGCAAATTTATTGGAGTCTGTCCTTTAGCACTGCCCGTTATGATAAGCTAGTAGATTGGTGGGTTAAAGAGGTAGAGAATACAAATGTTAAGCTCTATATTGGGCAAGCTGCTTATAAGGTTGGAGCAAGTGACCAGAAAGCAGAATGGCAAAGTGGCGACCAAATCATCAACCAGCTTAAATATAATGAGAAATATAAAGAGGTTGCAGGCAGTATTATGTTCAGAGCAAATGACATTGTAGTCCGCAATCCGTTTGGATTATCAAATTTGCTGACCTTTTATTTTCAGTCCAAATAAGATAACTGTTCTAGATAAGGAGTCATGAATGCTCCCCCGTGCTCATAGATAAGCAATAGAATCTATGGGAAACGGGGGATTTTTGTGTATGGAGATTAACGCTGTGTTTGAAGGAGGGGGAGTAAAAGGGATTTCTCTCGCTGGAGCAGTTGAAGCCACGGAAAGGGCGGGGCGAACCTTTAAAAAGGTCGCTGGAACCTCCTCAGGCGCAATTGTAGCGACTTTACTGGCTGCGGGTTATGAAGGCGAGGAAATGAGTCGGATGATCCAAGGAACTTCTTTTTCATCGTTTATGAAGCGAGCTCCCATCTATAATACGGCTTGGGTAGGTCCTGCACTGCGAGTGTTATTGAAGAAGGGATTGTATTCGGGTGAAGCCTTGGAATCGTGGATGAGATCGCTTTTGCTAAAAAAGGGAATTATCACTTTTCGTGATCTGCCTCCAGGCAAACTATCTATAATTGCTTCTGACATTACCAATGGCCGGATATTGGTCTTACCAGATGGGTTGGAACAGTATGGAATCTCTCCTGAACATTTTGAGGTGGCTAAGGCTGTGCGAATGAGCTGCAGTATTCCTTATTTTTTTGATCCAGTGATGCTCAGGTTAAATGGACAGTCCGCGAGAGGGAAGTCTTTTATTGAGCAATTTGTATACGTTGTGGACGGAGGGTTATTAAGCAATTTTCCTTTATGGCTATTTGACGGGATGAATGAGAATAGTAAAGTGACGGGGAAAAGAATCCCTACGGTAGGGTATCAAACAGTAGGTAAAACCGACCCGCAGCCCCACAGGATTAGGGGGCCGTTCAGTATGCTGCAAGCTATGGTAAGCACCATGCTGTCTGCTCATGATGAGAAATATATTGAAGATGATAAATATGTCCGCACGGTAACCATCCCAACGCTTGGTATCGGCACGACCCAATTTAATATTACGAAGATGCAAAGCGACGAATTGTATGCCGCCGGACTGAAGGCAGGGGAAGACTTCTTTAAGGAGTGGCGCCCCAGATAACAAGCAAGCTTTATAATATCAGAAAAAAAGCATCCCGCACGTTATTTTGAAACGTGGAGATGCTTTTTGGTGTTTGTTTTTATTTAGTTAATGGTACTTCGGAAGCTGATCATCGTTTTTCCCTTTATTTCCTTCGATGACTTGGAAGGGATAACTTTTACGTTTGCCTGGTACTGCTTGAGTCTTGCGAATCCCAGCAACCTTGGTCATGGTTTTCTGCGAAGGTTTGACTTTGATTCTAGATCCATTACTGCTGCGAGCGTATTTCCCTGGTCCCATTTTGTAAGCATAATAGATAATCGCTAACAGTACTAAGGGGAGAATCAGCTTCGACAGCGTATAGAAAGGCTCAGTCAAGACTCCAATCACAAAACCGAATATTGCAAGAATTACTGAAATCCAAAAAATTAAAGCATGCCTGATCATAGGACACTCATCCTTTCGCAGGATCCAATATGCCGCCTGACACACTTGCCTCCGTATATCCTCTGGCTTCAATCTCTGCATCAAGCTCACGCATACGATTGAAAGAGGCGATGGATACTTCTACCTGATCATCCTTTGGTTCTTTGGTAGTGAGCAGCTGCAGCCATAGTCCAGGGTATCCCAAGTATTTGAGACCTGGAATTTCTCTTACTGCGTTGGTACCCTTCAGAACCTCAAACGAAACACCGATTACGACAGGCAGCAGAATAATCCGTTGGATCACACGTTCCCAAAGATTATCCCAGGGTACTACGGAGTAAATAATAACGCCGAGGATAATCGTCAGCATCATAAAACTGCTTCCGCAGCGGTAATGCAGACGGCTATATTTCTGAACGTTCTGGACAGTCAGCTCTTCGCCTGCTTCAAAGGCGCTGATGACTTTGTGTTCCGCACCGTGATACTGGAATAGCCGCTTGATCACAGGTGTTTGCGAAATCGCCCATAAATAGACCAGCAAGAGAACCATTTTAATGCCGCCTTCTATGAGGTTGTGCAGTACATAGTTATCAAATGCATTCTTGAATAAAAAATCTTCGACAAATACTGGTACAAGCGTAAAAATGAGCTTTCCGAATAAGAAGGAGAGAATACCCATTACAGCAACGCCAAAAATCATTCCGAGGCTCCAGCCTTCGTCCTTTTTCTTCGGCTTAGCTTTCTCTTTCGCCAGTTCTTCGGGTTCCAATTCATCTTCGGCATAGGATTCAGCCGAATAGTTCAAGTGCTTAGAGCCTTTGGCGCTGGCATCTATAATACTGACAAGGCCGCGAAGCAGCGGAATCTTGCGCAGTTTAGTGACCCAGCTCTTATCGCTTCTTGGCACCTCCAAAAATGTAATCTCCTGATTCTTTCGTCGCACGGCTGTTACATTAATATGCTTGCCGCCGAACATGACGCCTTCAATGACGGCTTGGCCGCCATAGCTGGGAGTTTCCTGGGACAACCAATTCACCTTCCCGTAATTAATATGATTTATATAATACATTGTAACTAATTTTTGAAGACATTACTAGTTGGATCGCCTTTTGCTGCACATACTACCTTATATGGACAAGGAGAGACAAATCGGTATTAAAAATACGGAAAGAGAGGCAATTCTATGAGCAAATCACATCAACAACAATCAGGTCATACTAATATTTGGTTTTTTGCGCTCGAATTAGGTTTTTTCGCAGGTTTGATTTGGGGAGGGCTGCACTGGTTAATCTACTGGTTCAGCTTTACCAAGGTTAGTCCTGGTTATTTAGCAGAGCCGTTTTTTAAACATACTTTTCTGACGACAATGTATGGACATCTCGTGGGTTATTTGTTTTTCATCTTATTTTCAGTGATAGCCTCACTGCTATATGTGCTTATTCTGCGCAAGCTGAAGGGACCTTGGCCAGGATTGGTTTATGGTGTTTTGTGGTGGGTAGTTATATTTATTCCCGGCTCGCAAATGTTTCTTATGCAGCCGCCTTTTAAGCTGCCGTGGAACACTGTGATTAGTGAGTTCTGCCTTTTTTTACTTTGGGGGATGTTCATTGGATACACAGCGGCGATTGAGTATACCGACGAACGAAAGCGTGAGCAAGCGACTGCACTTGCCTAACGGCTCGAAAAAACTTCTCAAGGGGATATCCCTATGTTAAAATACAATGTGGCTATTTCGAGAGGAGAATGAAAATGGGTAACGAGCGCGTCTCCAAGCTGCGTAAGGTTTTGCAGGATAAAGGATTGGAAGCAATGTTGATAACCAGCGGTTATAACCGCCGCTATTTAAGTGGATTTACCGGATCGTCCGGTTATGTATTGGTGACAAGCGATGATTGTTATCTGCTAACTGACTTCAGGTACATGACACAGGCTGCGGATCAAGCGGTAGGAGTTAAGGTTGTAGAGCATGGTCCTAAATTTATTGATACAGTACGCGAGTTGCTGCCAACAGGCAGTGAGGTACGTGTTGGTTTCGAACAGGATGATGTCTCATTCAGCGCTTATACCTCATATGCGGAAGCCCTTAAGCCGGCAGTGTTAGTTCCAGTTTCCAAAGCCGTGGAAGACCTCCGTATGTTCAAGGATGCTGAAGAGCTTGCTGTTATGCAACGTGCAGCTGATCTGGCTGATGCTACATTCAATCATATTCTGAATGTGATCAAACCAGGCATGACTGAAAGAGACGTCGATTTGGAAATGGAATTCTATATGCGTACCCACGGGGCAACTGCGTCATCGTTTGATACGATTGTTGCTTCAGGTGAACGTTCGTCCATGCCGCATGGCGTAGCAAGCAGCCGTGTAATTCAAGGTAATGAATTTATTACGCTTGATTTCGGTGCATTACTCGATGGATACTGCTCAGATGTGACTCGTACCATTGCACTCGGAGCTCCAGATCCGAAGCTGAAAGAAATCTATGATATTGTGCTGGAAGCTCAGCTACATACGTTGGCACATATCAAACCGGGTATGACTGGACGGGAATGTGATGCACTGGCACGTGATATCATCGCTAGCTACGGATATGGTGATCAATTTGGACATAGCACGGGTCATGGACTTGGAATGGAAGTTCATGAATGGCCGCGTTTGTCCAAGCTGAGTGACGATATCATGCAGCCGGGAATGGTCGTTACTGTAGAACCAGGTATCTATTTGCCGGGGATTGGCGGAGTACGTATTGAAGACGATATTGTGATCACCGAGAGCGGAATATCGCTGCTGACCCATTCGTCCAAAGAATATACAGTACTGTAAGTAAGAAAAGTAGTAGTTTAATTATCGAATTCAGGAGGGATTTTTAGTGATTTCAGTAAACGATTTTAAGACAGGCTTGACCGTAGAGGTGGACGGTGATATTTTTACCGTTCTTGATTTCCAGCACGTTAAACCAGGTAAAGGTGCAGCGTTCGTTCGCTCTAAGCTGAAAAACCTGCGCAATGGTAACACTGTTGAGCGTACTTTCCGTGCTGGTGAAACTATTGGCCGTGCTATTATTGAGAACCGTGGCGTGCAATATTTGTATGCAAGCGGATCGGAGCATGCTTTCATGGACAACGAAACTTATGACCAATTCGAATTGTCCAGCAAGCAGCTTGAATGGGAATTGAACTTCCTTAAAGAGAACATGACTGTAAACATCATCAGTTACCAAGGTGAAATCCTTGGGATTAACCTGCCTACCAGCGTAGAGCTGAAGGTTGTTGAAACTGAGCCAGGTGTGAAGGGTAATACTGCTCAAGGCGCTACTAAATCGGCCAAGCTTGAAACAGGTCATTCTGTACAAGTTCCTCTGTTCATCAATGAAGGAGATGTGCTGCTTATTGATACTCGCGAAGGTAAATATATCTCCCGCGCGTAGGAAGCATCATACTTGCCGAACTTATAACCAATCAGCCTCCCCCGTTATTACGGTGGGGGGTTTTTGGTATATAAACGAGGATGCATGAGGAACAGTATGGGTGAGAATGTTATACTTACGAATTAAAGATCAGAAGGAGGCGCATATGAGAAAATTAATTATATCTGAGTTCATATCCCTTGATGGTGTTATGGAAAATCCACAATGGACCTTCTCATTCGGAAGTGAAGAACAGGAGCATTTCAAGTTTGCTGAACTGAAAGCTGCTGACGCTCTAATGTTAGGACGGACAACCTACGAAGGTTTTGCAGAGGCTTGGCCAAATATGGTTGAGCAGACAGGTGAGTACGGTGAAATGATGAATGGATACGCTAAGTACGTAGTCTCCACAACTCTCGAAGAAACAACATGGAGCAATTCAAGCTTGATCAAGGGCGATCTTGCTCAGGAGGTGTCCAAGCTGAAGGAGCAGCCGGGGAGAGATATTCTCGTTTTTGGCAGTCGTACGCTTGCGCAGAGCCTGATGCAGCTTGGCCTTGTCGATGAATATCAGCTTCTGGTCTTCCCGATTCTGCTGGGTAGCGGTCAGCGCCTGTTCGATAACGTTGGTGAAGAGAAGACGTTGGAGCTAGTGGACTCCAAAAGATTCAGTTCTGGAGTGATGGCCCTGACTTATCGACCAGCTTCTCAATAAAAAACTGGAAGACGAGTGAAATGAGGTCAGCTAGTGTCTTGAAGCTGACCTTATCTTTTTGTTAGCTTCTGGAAAATCAATAATTTTTTAATGAAATCATTAACGCATTACGCTATTTTCGTATTATACTGGTTTAAAGCGGGAAACCGATTAGAAGCAACTACATAGACCGATATGGGGAGTGAGTGGGACTTTGTCACTTTATGTTATGAAATTCGGAGGCAGCTCCGTCGGCGACACAGAACGCATGCAACGTGTTGCCAAGCGCATCGCAGACAAGCAGGATGAGGGACATCGCTGCGTTGTAGTTGTATCTGCTATGGGGGATACAACAGATGATTTGATCGATACGGCGAAGCAATTAAACGGGCAGCCGCCTGCACGTGAAATGGATATGCTGATGACAACAGGAGAGCAGATTTCCGTTGCTCTTTTGTCCATAGCTCTTCATGGGATCGGGCGGAATGCAGTATCTTATACAGGATGGCAGGCCGGGTTCCGTACAGACGAAACCCACGGTAGAGCTCGTATCAATGATATTGATCCACACCGTGTAGTAGCGTCTTTGGAACGCGAACAGATCGTTATCGTTGCAGGTTTCCAAGGGATGACTTTGGATGGTGAGATCACTACCCTGGGCCGCGGAGGATCGGACACGACAGCTGTAGCCCTTGCGGCTGCTATTCAAGCAGATGTATGTGAGATTTATACCGACGTTGATGGTATCTATTCTACAGATCCACGCATTGTGAAAACAGCCCGCAAGCTGAACGAAATCTCATACGATGAGATGCTAGAGCTTGCCAATCTGGGAGCGGCGGTACTACATCCGCGTGCAGTGGAGTATGCTAAGCGTCATCAAGTTAAGCTGGTCGTTAGATCGAGCTTTAATCATAATGAAGGTACTGTTGTGAAGGAGGAAGCAAGCATGGAGCAAGGAGTCGTAGTTAGTGGGATTGCTTATGATAAGAATGTAGCACGTGTCAGTATTCTAGGAGTACCTGATGTACCGGGTGTACTCGCTCAAGTCTTCGGCAAGCTGGCTGAAGAAGGCGTAAACGTAGATATCATTGTACAAAGTGGTGTGCAGAATGAGCAGGCTGACTTCTCATTTACAGTTTCACTTGATGAACTGGACCGTGCGAAGGAAGTCATTAAAGAAATCCATAAAACTTTACCTTACCGTGAAGTAACGTCCGAGGATAACCTCGTTAAGGTTTCTATTGTTGGCGCGGGTATGGTTAGCCATCCTGGTGTTGCGGCTCAAATGTTTGATGTGCTCTCCCAAGAGGGCGTAAGCATTAAGATGGTCAGCACGTCTGAGATTAAGGTTTCTTGTGTAATCGAATCCGGCAATTTGCCATCGATCATTCAGGCGCTTCACACCGCTTATAATCTGGATACAACTGAGCAGGCCTTTGTTGGTGGTCCTAAGGATCGTCGTTAAGAGCCGTTCAATCAATAAAAAGGGAGATCCTACAGCTATTTAGCTACGGGGTCTCCTTTTTGGGCATCAGCAATAAATGAAAAGGAACGCTGCAGGTTTGAATGCAGCGTTCCTTTTTACATCTATATGGGTATTTATCCTAAACGTCTAAACCGGCCTAGAATTTCAACAGTCTCAAGTACATTGACGAAAGAGCTTGGATCCGTCTCAAGGATAGTCTTACGCAGCTCTGACAGCTCATAGCGGGTCGTTACGGTCATCAGCATTGTATTGCCCTCGTGACTGTAACCGCCCTCTGCGTTGACTACTGTGATGCCATGAGGCAGCTCTCTAAGACGATTCAGCATTTTATCCCGTTCCTTGGTAACAATGAAGCAGGTTAGCTTAACATGACGAATATGAATCATATCAACCACTCTGCTTTTCACAAAAATACAGAGCATAGCGTATAAGGCTGAGTCCCAGCTTTTAAAGAAGCCTAAACTCAGAATAACGATCCCATCCATTACGAAGAGTACATTCCCAATAGGAATATCCCGCTTACGTGTAATAATCGAGCCTAATATATCAAATCCTCCAGATGAACCCCCGGCACGGAGAGAAAATCCAACCCCGCCAGCAATAATTACGCCGCCAAAAATACTAGCCAAAATCGGGTCTTTGGTCACTTTTACCGCAGGAATAATTGTCATGAACCAGGTGGTAGCTAAAACGGAAAGCATGCTTAGTAAGATGTACTTTTTCCCCACTGCAATAAATCCCCAGATCAGAACAGGAAGGTTTATCGCAAAATAAATGATTGAGATGTACTTCGGATTAGTTACATACCCGATGACTGAAGCCACCCCTGCTACCCCGCCGCTTAGCAGTTGATGAGGAATTAGAAATAATCTCATCCCTGCGGCGACTAAAAAAGCTGAAAAAATAATGATTGCCGCTTCTCTTACTGGTCTGACTACGGACCGCATGCTGAGCGGTAGCCCGTAATTTCGTACGTGCATGACACAAATCCCCTCTTTTTCTTATGTCTTTTTAGTTTGCCTTTTTTTGAAAATATAAACTCACTATATTTCCAATTAAAAAGGATACCACAGATGAAGGCGTTCGTAAAAATTATTTTATCGTACTGATTATATTTATTTATGAACCCACTCACTATGAATTCTTTCACAGTCTGATCAGCAAATCTGTCATTTCTCATTGTCTAAAGTGAAAAAGCCACGCATATCCATGAGTAATAGAAAGCTAAACAAGCCTCAGATCTCTTTTGGTATGAATGAATTAGTAAAAGGAGTGGAGTAGATTGGACAAGTATGTAAGCTGGATGGCAACTCTGCGGTTGTTCTCGGGCAGTGCAGAGATTATAGCTGCGCTGATAATGCTCAGATTAAATCAGGTCGATAAGGCGCTGGCTGTCAATTCTGGACTGGCTTTGGTAGGCCCGACCATATTGATATTGACGACAGCTATTGGCCTGACTGGGATGGCACAGCAGCTGTCGTGGAGCAAATTAGGCTGGGTGGGCTGCGGTGTAGCCTTTCTCTTAATCGGGATTTTGAAAAAATGATAGATGATAGGCATATTGGGCGCGTACAAGCATAAATATGGAATAAAGCAATTAAGTAGAGGACAGCTTGGGGGTACTTTGTATGGCAGATGATTGGCTGCAATTGTTTCCTGAAAAAGTAAGAGCGCTGTTAAAGTGCCTTCCCCTTCCGCTGCTAGGAATGGTGGAGGAGATTCGTGTCCGTGAAGGTCGTCCGCTGGAAATTAACTACTCTGGTAAATATCACTTTCTAAGAGTGAATGGCAGTTTGACGCAGAGGCCTGAAGAAGCTTACAAGCCGGATCGGGAAGACACTCATCGACTGCTAGACCTGATCAGCAACCATTCGCTATATACGATGGAAGAAGAGCTGAGAAAAGGATTTATTACGATTCCCGGCGGTCATCGGATAGGACTTGCTGGCCGGACAGTACTGAGTGGCGGAGGTGTAGAGCATCTTCGTGATATCACTGGCTTTAATGTCCGTATTGCTCGTGAGGTACCTGGAATCGCAGATGGAGTGCTGCCTTATTTACTGGACAAGGGGCGGCAGCGAATGATGCACACCTTGATTCTCTCCCCTCCACAACATGGCAAGACTACCCTACTCCGCGATCTTGCAAGACAAATCTCCTTAGGGGAATTGGGCAAGCGCGAAGGGATTAGACCGGGGCTGAAGGTGGGAATTGTTGACGAACGGTCTGAAATTGCTGGCAGCCGGCGTGGTGTTCCCGCCTTTGACGTGGGTCCTCGGACAGACGTTCTTGATGGGTGTCCCAAGGCAGAAGGCATGATGATGATGATCCGGTCGCTATCGCCAGATGTATTAATCGCGGATGAGATTGGGCGTCCGGAAGATGCCGAAGCAGTTACCGAGGCACTGCATGCCGGCATATCTGTCATTGCTTCCGCTCACGGAAAAGATGTAACAGAGTTGGCTCGTAGGCCGGGTCTTGGAGGACTGCTGGAACAAAAGATGTTCGAGAGATATGTCATACTCCATCGTTCAGAAGCAGGCCTCACGTTTCGTATTCTGGATGGCCAGAAAAGAGGAATGCTGCTTATCTCTCCCGGGGATCGACTAGGCGGTGATTTGCATGCTTAAGCTGTTCGGTGCTGTGCTCATTGTGGTGGCTGGTACGCTTGCAGGTCTCCAGTTTGCTCGTCAATATGCAGACAGGCCCAGACATATCAGAGGTTTAATAGCAGCACTACAGCGGTTGGAAACAGAGATCATGTACGGCTTCACCCCACTGCCGGAAGCCATGCGGCGGATTGGGAATCAGTCGAAGGACCCGCTGAAATCGTTGTTTGTCAAAACAGCGGAGGAGATGAGTCCTCCCTATGACAGAAGCGCCCAGGATGCCATCCAGCGGGCGATGGAAGCATATTGGAAGTCTACCGCTATGAAGGGGACAGAAAGAGAGATTCTTCGCCAGCTCAGCTGTACTCTCGGCACAAGCGATAGGTCGAATCAGAGCACTCATATCGCATTAGCATTGCAGCAATTGAAGCAGGAGGAGTCGGTGGCCAGAGAGGATCAAGGCAAATATGAAAAGTTAAGTAAAAGCCTGGGTCTGCTGCTTGGAGTACTGATCGTCATTTTGATCTTTTAGCGAGGTGCCAGGAATGAATATTGAAGTCAATGCGATTTTTCAAATTGCCGGCATTGGCATAATTATCGCCATGATCCACACGGTGCTCAAACAGATGGGAAAAGAGGATTTCGCACATTGGGTCACCGTGATCGGGTTCGTAGTCGTGCTGTTCATGGTGATTCGGATGCTGGACGGGTTGCTGCAGGAAATAAAAACGATCTTTCTTTTTCAATAGGCGTGCTATGGAGATTATTCAAGTTGTTGGGATTGGGCTGATATCGACCATATTGATTCTCGTACTGAAGGAACAAAAACCGATGTTCGCCTTCCTTCTTGCTACTACAACAGGAATTCTAATTTTTATGTTTCTCATCGGCAAGATCGGAATGATCCTCTCTACACTGGAGCGGGTGGCTGAGTCATCGGGGATGGAAATGATTTATTTGAAGACTGTTTTCAAAATCATCGGCATTTCCTATATCGCGGAGTTCGGTGCACAGATTGTACGAGATGCCGGTCAGGAATCGATTGCTTCCAAAATAGAACTCGCCGGCAAAGTACTAATTATGGTACTAGCCGTACCCATCATCAGCATCATTATCGAAACCGTCATGAAACTACTGCCTGCTTAAAGCAATCGTAAAGAGAGCTGAGCAACGGATCGGGAGGAGAAATTATGCAAGAGCACAGTGTTTTCCGTCCTCCAAAACTAAAAATAATACTGCTGCTGCTTCCATTCTTTTTCATTCTATGGTTTGCAGGTACAGCTCAGAGTGTGCAAGCTTCCTCAACATCAGAATCCGGCAGTTCCTCCCCGGTAGACCAGTGGGTCAAGAGCCAGGTGAATAATTTACCCAAAGATAAAGTCGAGTCGTACTGGGATCAGCTGATGAAGGATTATGGTGGTTTTTTCCCGGACGGGGCCACACCAACGCTAATGGACATGCTGCTTCCGGGAGATAAGGGGCTCAGCTTAAAGGGTGTGTTATCTGGGCTTCTAGGCTTTATGTGGCATGAGGTACTGTACAACGGAAAGCTGCTCGTGACGATTGTGATGATCAGTGTGCTCAGCATGATTCTGGAGACGCTGCAAACCGCTTTTGAGCGAAAAACGGTCAGTAAGGTCGCTTATACGCTCTGTTATATGGTGGTGCTGGTAATTGCCGTGAACAGCTTCAATATCGCTATTGGTTATGCAAAGGATGCTATCGATCGGATGATCGATTTCATGATGGCGATGATTCCACTGCTGTTCGCGCTGCTGGCTTCGATGGGGAATATCGTTACGGTCTCCGTCACCCATCCGTTAATTGTTTTTATGATTCATACGGTTGGCACCATGATCCACACCCTTGTTTTTCCGCTTCTGTTCTTCTCGGCTGTGCTGCATCTGGTCAGCGCATTGTCGGAGAAATATAAACTAACCCAGCTGGCTAATCTGCTGCGAAACATCGGTGCTGGACTGTTAGGTGTACTGCTAACTGTGTTCCTAGGTGTAATTTCCGTTCGAGGGATAACAAGCTCAGTAACGGATGGGGTCACCATTCGGGCCGCTAAATATATTACAGGGAATTTTGTTCCGGTCATCGGCAAAATGTTCGCGGATGCCACAGACACAGTAATCTCAGCTTCACTGCTGGTGAAAAATGCGATCGGGTTATCGGGTGTCATTATCATATTGTTCCTGTGTGCTTTTCCGGCAATCAAAATCCTGGTGCTTGCCCTTATCTACAATATAGCCGCCGCTGTGATGCAGCCGCTGGGAGAGACGCCGATTGTGGTCTGTCTCCAGACGATTGGAAAAAGCATGGTATACGTGTTCGCTGCTTTGGCTGCTGTTTCCTTAATGTTTTTTATGGCGGTTACGATCATGCTGACTGCGGGCAATTTGACTGTAATGATGAGGTGAAGCAACCAAACTTTTAGGAGGGAAACCATGAGCTGGTTGGGCGGTTGGCTGCGGGAGATCATCCTGGTTGTGCTGTTGGCGTCATTTGTTGAATTGCTGCTCCCAAGCAAATCCATGGAGCGTTATGCAAGATTGGTGCTAAGTCTCCTAATCCTGCTCACGATGCTCAGCCCTATCGTCTCTCTCCTGAAAGGTGATGCAATCTCCGAACTGAGTGTCGCTATGGGACAGCAAGAGAAAGAGGGCGGTTTGTTCACTGGCGGAGGGAAGGGAGACCCATCCTTGGAACAGATTTTGGCAGATGGGCAAAAGCTTGCACAAGGCCGTCAGGAACAGAGTCTGCAGCTCGCTGCCGAAGAGGTGGCGGGTCAGATGAAAGAGCAGATTATCAGTGAGACCGGCAAACGCGGGGTTAATGTCACCGTAACGCTGGGCATGGGGAAGTCTGGCGGCACTGGTAACGAAGACGTTCCTGTCATTTCCAATGTAAGGGTCTCTATGCCTCAGACAACGGCTAACTCCCCGGGTACTTCCGGAGCTTCCAGCACAGCGACTACAGCACCCATTACAATCTCTCCTGTAGCACCTGTAGAAGTTAAAATTGGCGCTAATCCGGCAGATAACGTAGAGAGTGAAGCAACATCATCAGCTGAACCTAATAAAGCAGTGAACGGAACTGTAGCTGAAGACAGCGCGTCCGCGAGTGAAATGGAGTCCATTGTAAAGCTGCTGGAACTGAAGTGGGATTTGGATCCCAAAGTCATTCAGGTGGATGGCAGCGTGGCTAGTAACGTCAAATCATGAGCTTGATATTTCTAAGAAACTATAATTTTTAGGAGGGATGGGAGTGGGCAATTGGCTGAAAAAGCTTGAGCAGTGGGCTGGGGGTGGGGCCGGCAGTCCGAAAAGAAGCCATACCTTTCGCTGGCTGATCATTCTGGGTCTGCTGGGCGCAGCGATCATGCTATTCAATTCCTTCGTCAATGTGAAGAGGATTGATAACGAGAATACAGGGCGCGAGCCGCCGGTGAATCAGTCCTCTCAAACGGCGCTGGTGCAGAGTGATCCAACCACAACGACCAATTCGTTCGACAGCATCGAACTAGCGATGGAGAACCGGATGAAGGAAATTTTGGAGAAAATCGTTGGCGTCGGTACAGTCGACATCATGGTTACAGTGGAGTCTACAGAAGAAATTGTCGTGGTGCGTAATATGAATGACTCCCAACAGCTTAGTGAAGAGACGGATGCCAGTGGGGGGAAACGTCATACGACACAATATACGAGGGATGGCGAAATCGTAACCTACTCGCAATCAGGGGACGAGACACCCATTGTGACGAAGCGGATCAAACCTCAGGTACGCGGCGTACTGGTAGTTGCCAAAGGGGCAGAGAACAAGGTGGTTCGTGGACTCGTCGAGCAGGCTATAGAAAAAGGCTTGAACGTCCCAATCCAGCGCATTTCAGTAGTACCACGCAAACAAGAGTAGCAGGAGAAAGTCAATAAGTGAGTGCTTCCGAAGCAGCCACTAGATTAAATTTTAGGAGGAATTAGGAATGAACGGCAAAAGACAAACGATATGGTTGGTTTCTATGCTCAGCTTGATGGTGGTCCTCTCTGCATATTATTTATTCACTGAAGACTCAGGTGCTTCGATTCCAAAAGACACGGCTGGCACAATGCAGGTTGATTCCCTGAAAGACACAGCAGGTGCAGCGTTGCCAACGGTTGGCGACAAAGGTGTTGTTGTGAACGAAGTTGTTAGTCAAGGCGATGTTGTTGCCGATGAAGGCGTTGTAGATAGCACTACTGGCGCCGCTACTACGGACGACAGCGCTACTGCCGCCAAAACGGATGACAGTGCTGCTACCGCTAAAACGGATGATAGCACTACTACTGCTAAAACGGACGACAGTACAACTACAGCTGCTAAGGACGATAGCAGTAAAGCTGCCGCAAATAGCAGTGACTCAGAGAAGGCAACAACCGACACTGCTGCTAAAGATGCCGCCAAAACAGATACATCTGCTAAAGATACAGCCGCAAATACAACAACCAAGACTCCAGCCAAAAATGACAAAGAAATTCTCGATGAAGTAGCTTCTCAAAGTGTATCGGCGAGCAGCATGTTCACTAACTACCTTTATGAACGTGAGCAAAAGAATCTTAAGAACCAACAAGACTTGCTTGCTTTGATTAATGACATGGACAAAACACCTGCTGATAACGCAGTCGCTCAAGAACAACTTCTAAATCTTGAAGAAAAAGAATCCAAAATTACCGGTATCGAAGAACAGCTTCAACAAAAATATGGCGAAGCGATTGTAAAGGAAGAAGCTGGAGACAGCTATAAAGTAGTCGTTCTCAGCGACAAACTGGATGTAAAGCAAGCGGTCAGCATCGTGGATCTCGTAATGAAGGAACTGAGTGTATCTCAAGATAAAATTAGTGTACAATACGTTTCTGAGCAATAATAAGCTGTATAATTAAAAGAAAAATGACGAAAGAGCTCGGGTTGCCCCGGGCTCTTTCCATTTTTACCGATTGTGATATAATACATAAAGTTATCTTGTCCGCTTAAGAAGTGGCTTCGAGAGAAAGCTGAAGGAGTGAACTGATATATGTTCAAGTTGAGCGAAATTAAGGAATTGATTAAATTGCTGGACCAGACCTCCTCTGTACATGAGTTGGAGATCGAAAGCGAAGGAATGAAGCTTGCAATTCGCAAACCGGATCGCCCTGAAGCTGATGGAACAGCAGTACAGGCGACTCCTTATGCTGCCTATCCCTTTACGCCTGCCCCGCAGCCGCAGAGCGTACCGCAAGTATCCTATCCGGTAGTAGGTGAAGTTCCTCCAGCGCAGCAGCCACAAGCAGCTGCAGAAGGCAAACTACATAAAATTGTGTCTCCAATGGTGGGGACCTTTTATAGTGCCGCTTCTCCGGAAACGCCTTCGTTTGTTAATGTTGGAGACCGTGTAAGTGAAAAATCAACGGTTTGCATTATTGAGGCGATGAAACTGATGAATGAGCTGGAAGCGGAGATCAAAGGTGAAATCGTGTCTGTGCTTGCTGAGAACGGTCAGCTTGTAGAATACGGTCAACCACTATTCTTGGTTAAACCGGAATAAATACCGCAGACTACTTAAGGAGCGGAAGCTTCGCAAAACTTTGGGAGGAAACGCATGAACATTCAAAAAGTGTTGATTGCCAACCGCGGCGAAATCGCGGTCCGCATTATTAGGGCCTGCCGTGAACTGGGCATTTCCACCGTCGCGGTCTATTCGGAACCCGACCGGGATTCACTGCATGTCCGGTTGGCTGATGAAGCTTACTGCATCGGTCCGATGCCGGCCAAGGACAGCTATCTGAACTTTACAAATATTATGAGTGTAGCCACCTTAACGGAATGTGATGCCATCCATCCTGGCTATGGATTTTTAGCTGAAAATGCGGATTTTGCAGAGATTTGTGAATCTTGCAATATTATCTTCATAGGACCTTCTCCAGATGCCATAAACCGTATGGGTGACAAGGCTGTGGCGAAGGAAACCATGAAACTGGCTGGAGTTCCGATTATCCCGGGCTCAGATGGTCTTGTAGGCGATGTAGAGGAAGCTGTCATGCTGGGCCGCGATATTGGTTACCCGATCATCGTTAAGGCTACTGCAGGTGGCGGAGGTAAGGGAATACGGATTGCTGAGGACGAGGAATCTTTGGTGAAGCAGATTACTGCTGCACAACAGGAAGCACAAAAGGCGTTTGGTAACGCTGGTGTATATCTGGAGAAATTCCTAACAGGCATGAAGCATGTGGAGATTCAGATTATTGCAGATAAACATGGCAATGTAGTGCATTTAGGTGAACGGGACTGCTCCGTGCAGCGTCGTCGCCAAAAGCTGATTGAAGAGGCACCTTGTTCAGTGCTCACACCGGAAATTCGGGAAGCAATGGGTAATGCAGCAGTTCGAGCAGCACTTGCCGTGAATTATTCGGGAGCCGGAACACTTGAATTCCTGCTTGGACCGGATGGACAGTTCTACTTCATGGAGATGAATACCCGTATTCAGGTTGAACATCCAGTAACAGAAATGGTTACAGGTGTGGATTTGATTAAGGAAATGATCTCTGTAGCAGAAGGCAATCCGCTGTCATTCACTCAGGAAGATATCGTGATTAATGGCTGGTCCATTGAATGCCGTATAAATGCTGAAGATCCTGAGCGTAATTTCATGCCTTCACCAGGAAAAATCGGCTTTTATTTGCCACCAGGAGGCCTTGGCGTTCGTGTAGATAGTGCGGCGTACCCAGGATATACGATTTCCCCTTTCTATGATTCTATGATTGCAAAACTGATTGTCTGGGCTCCTACACGTCAGGAAGCGGTTGCGAAGATGAAGCGCGCCTTGGCTGAATTCGCCGTGGAAGGCATTCATACCACCATCCCTTTCCATCAGAAACTGTTGGAGCATCCTGTATTTTTGGATGGTAACTTTGACATTAAGTTTCTTGAAGAGTATGAAATTTAGGACGACTTCGGTTTGTTTGTCATAAAGTTCGTCAAATGATATAGTATGTTTAATAAGAGACGTGCTTTACGCTTGAAATCATGAACAATCTTTCTTGAAAGGTGTGAAGTCTAAAATGAGTACATTGCCGACAGAATACGAACGGACGGAAATCGGTGAAATCCAGATTGCTCCTGAAGTAATCGAGGTTATTGCAGGTCTGGCGACCGTTGAGGTTAAAGGTGTAGCAGGTATGAGCGGCGGATTCGCCGGTGGTATTGTTGAACTTCTTGGACGTAAGAATCTGTCCAAAGGAGTTAAAGTAGAGGTTGGACAACGTGAAGCTGCGGTGGATGTTTCTGTAATTATTGAATATGGCAATCGCCTTCCTGAAGTGGCTGCTGAAATTCAACGTAATGTTAAGCGCTCCATCGAGACTATGACTGGTCTGACTGTTGTGGAAGTGAATGTGCATATTCATGATGTGCAATTCAAGAACAACAACACTGTAGACAAGAACGAAGAAACTGAAACGATTCTTCGTGTGAAATAGCAGTCATCGTTCTTCCATAAACCCCCGACAGCAAAGTCGAGGGTTTACTCTAATTTAAGGAGGTTATGAGACTCGTGGCAAAAATTTTGGACAGACTTTTGCTGTTTGTCTACAGCTTAAGTATCGGAATACTATCTGTTATTGCCATCCTCCTCTTAAGCGGTGCGATTCCTAGAACTTTGGAGATTGAGAATGGACCAGCAGCTTATATTACAGCAATAATAGTAGCAGTTGTCTTGTTCCTTCTGAGCATCCGATTTTTCTACATCTCTCTGCGCCGTGATCGCGCTTCATTGCCTTCGGTCGATCAGCGTACAGAGTATGGGGATATCCAGATTTCAATGGAAACTATTGAGAATCTGAGTCTTAAGGCTGCCGGTAAAGTGAAGGGAATCAGAGATCTCAAGTCACGTATTCGTGTCTCGCAGGCTGGCCTTGAAATTACAATTCGTGCAGTAGTCGACGGTGAGCATTCATTACCGCTGCTTACCACAGAAGTACAACGTCAGGTGCATGATTTCGTGCAGGAGACAACCGGCATTCCGGTTGCTGATGTGTCTGTATATATTGCTAACCTCACGCAGTCTCCAAGCTTCAAAAGTCGAGTGGAATAGAGGTGAGTTTCCCTTATGTCTTGGAAAGAAGTATGGGAAAGTCACGGGGGTAGAATCGCCGGAGTGACTTTCGGCATTGGTCTGGGTTTGATTTATTTAATTTGCGGTTTTTGGGATATGCTGTTCTTTGCACTGGTAGTGTTCATCGGATATACGCTCGGCAAAAGAAAGGATACCGCGCAAGCGCCCCTGTTTCAATGGCAGGAGTTGGTTTCGCGATTATCCGGACGCTGGCGTCCCTTTAAGTGAACCGCGATAGTCTTTTTCCCGGAGCAGGAAACCGTAAGTTTGTGTTGTCCGTTGCCCCCGGAAGAAAGGCTTTGCGGTTTTTTTGCGACAAGGGATCGGTATATTTGCGAGCTTCCTCTGAAGGTATCTTCGCTTTGTGCAATAATCCTCACAGGATTAGGGAAAGAATGAATAAGTGTGAAGCAATATTTGGGTTGTAGACGTTGTTGCAGTACAAGTGAATATTTTAATGCGATATAAGATTTTAGGAGGAACACATGAAAAGACGTATAGCTAGAGAGATTATTGTCCAAAGCCTGTATCAGATGGAAATGAACGATGTGGAAAGCGCGGAAGCCGTAGAAATGCTGCTCGAGGAAGCTTCAGAAGAGAATGAAACCGAACGTGTAATCACGGACGAGATTCAGCTTAAACACTATGTGGTAGAGCATGTGAATGGGGTATGGGAGCACAAGGTAGCGATCGACGATATACTTGAACATTACCTGAAGGGCTGGCAAATGAGCCGTCTGTCACGTGTGGATCGTCAGATTCTACGTTTAGCAGCGTATGAAATGGTGTTCGCCAATGATGTGCCTGCGAAGGTTGCGGTGAATGAAGCGATCGATTTGGCCAAGCATTTTGGAACGGATGATTCCGGGAAGTTTGTTAACGGAGTACTCGGCAAGATGATCCAAGAGATAGATACTATTAAAGCTGACCATTCTTAATTTATAAACCATAGTAAAGTATATAAAAGGGGAGAGACTAACATGACAGCAGCAATCATCAGTGGTAAACAAGTATCCGAGGAAATTCGTATTAGCATTGCCCAAGAGGTTGCTGAACTGGCGAAACGCGGCGTAAAGCCCGGTTTGGCTGTTATTCTAGTAGGTGAAGACCCGGGATCTCAGGTTTATGTTCGCAATAAGGAGAAATCTTGTATCAGCTTAGGATTCCATTCGGAAGTGCATAAATTGCATGAATCCACTTCTCAAGAAGAACTTCTGGCACTGGTAGCAGAGCTAAACGGACGCGATGATATCGACGGAATTCTGGTTCAACTCCCATTGCCTAAGCATATCGAGGAGAAGGCTGTTATTGATGCAATCTCTGTGGAAAAGGATGTAGACGGATTTCACCCTGTCAATGTAGGCAACCTGGTCATCGGTGCCGACAGTCTTCTTCCATGTACTCCTGCAGGAGTAATCGAACTGATCAAACGTACAGGAACAGGTATGGCAGGTAAACATGCCGTTGTAATTGGTCGTAGCAATATTGTAGGAAAGCCAGTTTCCCTCTTGTTGCAACGCGAAAATGCTACCGTAACTATGTGCCATTCCCGTACAGCTAATATGCAAGAGATTAGCCGTCAAGCGGATATTTTGGTTGTAGCGATCGGACGAGCTAATTTCATTGATGCTTCCTATGTGAAGCCGGGTGCTGTTGTCATCGATGTGGGCATGAACCGTCTGGATAACGGTAAACTCGCAGGTGATGTTGATTATGAAAGTGCAAAAGAAGTTGCCGGATACATCACGCCTGTTCCAGGCGGGGTTGGTCCGATGACTATTACAATGCTGATGAGCAACACGCTGATTGCGGCTAAACGCCGTCACGGCCTGGAATAGGGGTAAGATTCATGGCGGCAGAGCGGCAGGTTTATTCGATCAAAGAACTCAACCGTTATATCCGCATGAAGCTAGACTCGGATAATTTACTTTCGGATGTGTGGATTCGCGGAGAGATATCCAACTTTACACATCATGGCAGCGGGCATATGTATTTTACACTTAAGGACGAGAGCAGCCGCATTAAAGCGATTATGTTCGCTTCTCATAACCAGCGGCTACCCTTTATTCCGAAAGAAGGCGCTCGGGTAATTGCCAGAGGTAATGTGACCGTTTATGAACGGGATGGGCAATATCAGTTCTACGCCACACATATGCAGCCTGATGGGATTGGCAGTTTATATCTGGCCTATGAGCAGCTGAAGAGCAAGCTTGAAAAAGAAGGCCTTTTTGCAGAAGCTCGCAAGCGTTCGTTGCCGCGGTTTCCGAAGTGTATTGGTGTGATTACTTCCCCAACAGGAGCAGCTGTACGAGATATTGTGATTACGCTTCAGCGGCGGTTTCCGCAGGTAGCTATTGTAATCTATCCCGTACTGGTGCAAGGCAAAGGCGCTGCGCCTTCGATAGTGAAGGCGATTGGTGCGCTGAACGCCATGGGTGAAGCCGACGTGCTTATCGTCGGCCGCGGCGGCGGTTCGCTGGAGGAGCTGTGGGCGTTCAACGAGGAGGAAGTCGCGCGAGCGATATCGGCATCAAGGATTCCGGTCATCTCGGCCGTCGGCCACGAGACCGATTTCACGATTGCCGATTTCGCCGCCGACCTCCGCGCGGCTACGCCCACAGCGGCCGCTGAGCTGGCCGTGCCTCATGCCGGCGAGCTAGCTGCGCAGCTTCGCCAGCTGCAGCAGCGGCTGCGCCAGGCGCTGCAACAACGCGCCCAGCGCGGACGTGAGCGCCACTCGGTGCTGCAGCGCTCGCTGGCGCTGGCAGGGCCGCGCCGCACGCTGATTCAGCACACGCAGCGGCTGGACATGCTGCGTGAGCGGCTCCAGCGCTCGGCGGATGCACGGCTCAGCCGTTCCCGCGAGCGCAAGGCGGTGCTGCATCACAGTCTGCAGCGGTTCCATCCGCGCGACAGTGTTGCCGCAGCACGTCAGCGCACGGACAGTCTGCGCCGTGAGTTAATGGGCGCTATGCAGGCTCGTTTGCAGGAGAAGCGATCTCGCTATGTGGCAGAGATTCGTCACCTGGATGCGCTGAGCCCGCTAAAAGTTATGTCGCGAGGCTACAGCTTAGTGTATGACGAGGCGGAAGAACATTTAATCAAATCGCTGACCGAGGTGCAGCTTGGCGATCTTGTGGTGATAAAGATGAATGACGGACAGCTGAACTGCCAAGTATGGGGGATGAAGGAGGATGGCAAAGACGATGACGAAGGAAGCGGAACTTGATTTTGAAGGCGCTATGGACCGACTGGAGGAAATCGTTCGTGAGCTTGAACACGGCGACGTTCCTCTGGAGAAGGCCATCGATTTATTTCAGCAGGGCATGAAGCTATCGCAGCTTTGCGGCAGCAAGCTGGAACAAGTAGAGCGTAAGATCGAAATGATTACCCAAGAGGACGGAGAACTGCGCAAAAAGCCGTTTGGTGCACGTCTGGAAGGGGACGCCGATGAATCGCTTTGAGAATGATCTGGAGGGAAGCTCCGCAAGTGAAAGCATGCGGCAGCCGCTGGAGGATTACATCGCATCGATAAGTGATTTGCTCTCACATGAGCTTGAGACTATTCTTCCCGCAGCGTGGACGGTTCCAGAAAATTTACAGCAAGCGATGAAGTATTCGCTAATGGCAGGGGGCAAACGCCTCCGGCCGCTGCTTGTGATCGCTGCTTGTGAATCACTGGGAGGCAGCCGTGAAGCAGCCTTGCCTGTTGCAGCCGCGATTGAGATGGTACATACCTACTCGTTGATTCATGATGATCTGCCTGCCATGGATAATGATGATTATCGGCGCGGCAAGCTGACGAATCATAAAGTCTTTGGTGAAGCATCAGCTATTCTTGCGGGTGATGCGCTTTTGACCCATGCTTTTTATAGTGTGGTACAAGCCTCCCGTAAATTTGGCATTCCTGCTGATAATGTTTTATCCATAGTGGAGGATCTGGCGGAAATGGCAGGTCCACGCGGCATGGTCGGCGGTCAGATTGCAGATATGGAAGGCGAGCAAGGACTAACAGATCTTGCGCAGTTGAAGTATATTCATCTGCATAAAACCGGAGATTTAATTATCTTTTCGTTGTTAGCCGGCGGACGTATCGCAGGGGCAACAGAGAAGCAGCTTGAAGCTCTGCGTGATTTTGGTACAAGCATCGGACTAGCTTTTCAAATCCAGGATGATATTCTTGATTTGGTTGGTGATGAAGGAAAGCTTGGCAAAAAAACAGGCAGCGATATCAAGCAGCAGAAGGTAACCTACCCTTATTTTATTGGGTTGGAGGAATCTCGTGCTGAGGTGAAGCAGCTTACAGAAGCAGCCCGAAATGCTGTGCTGAATGGCGGTTTTTACGACAACCAGCGCCTGCTGGAAATTGCAGATTATTTAATGGCACGTGATCACTAAGTATGAACTTTCGAAGCGGCTGTATTTCGACAGCCGTTTCGTTTGTGTTATAATGGTTTTTATATATTTTACAACATCTAGGAAAGCGGGGAACTATTCGTGCTGCTTCCACAAATAAATGATCCACAACAACTGAAATCACTGTCAGTCGAAGAATTAACTACTCTAGCAGAGGAGATTCGACGATTTCTGATTGAGAAGCTTACAGCAACCGGCGGGCACCTCGGTTCTAATCTGGGGGTGGTGGAGCTCACGCTGGCCTTACATTATTGCTACAACAGTCCTCGTGACAAAATGATCTACGACGTTGGCCACCAAGCCTATGTCCACAAAATACTGACCGGCCGTCAAGATCGCTTTGATACCCTGCGCAAATATCAGGGATTGTGCGGCTTTGTTAAGCGCTCTGAAAGCGAACATGATGTGTGGGAGGCTGGACATAGCAGCACCTCTTTGTCGGCAGCGATGGGGATGGCTATGGCTCGTGATCTAAAAGGCGAAGACAACAAGGTGATTGCCGTGATTGGTGACGGTGCGCTTACCGGCGGGATGGCTTTTGAAGCGCTTAACCACATTGGCCATGAGAAGCGTAAGCTGATGGTTATTTTGAACGATAATGAAATGTCGATTGCTCCGAATGTAGGGGCGATGCACAATTATTTAAGCAAAATTCGTTCGGACCGTCATTATTTGCGTGCCAAAGACGAGGTTGAAGGGCTGCTTAAGAAGATTCCGGCCATCGGTGGACGATTAGCGAAAACCGCTGAACAATTAAAAAACAGTCTTAAATATATGATGGTTCCTGGAGTATTGTTTGAAGAACTTGGCTTTACGTATCTTGGGCCAGTGGATGGACATGATCTGGAGAAAATGATCGACACCTTCCATCAAGCAGATAACGTGGCGGGTCCTGTGCTTGTGCATGTGCTGACGACCAAAGGCAAGGGCTATAAACCGGCTGAGACTGATTTTTATAAATCGCATGCTATTTCCCCTTACAAAATTGAGTCAGGTCAGGCACTTAAAGCTGTAGGTCCTCCAATGTACACCGAAGTATTTGGTAGTACACTGATTGAGCTAGGACGTGAAGATTCGCGTCTGATTGCAGTTACCCCTGCGATGCCAGGCGGTTCAGGTTTGTTTCCTTTTGCGAAGGAATTCCCGGATCGTATGATTGACGTGGGGATTGCAGAGCAGCATGCAGCAACCTTGTGTGCAGCTTTGGCTATGGAAGGGATGAAGCCGGTATACGCCGTGTATTCTACCTTCATGCAGCGTGCCTATGATCAGATCGTCCATGATATTTGCCGCCATAATGCCAATGTTATGTTCGCCATTGACCGTGCTGGATTTGTGGGTGCGGATGGTGAGACTCATCAGGGTGTGTACGATGTTGCTTTTATGCGCCATATCCCTAATATGGTTATGATGATGCCAAAAGACGAAAATGAGCTGCGTCATATGATGAAGACGGCACTTGAATATAATGACGGTCCAATTGCTTACCGCTATCCGCGTATTAATGGAACAGGTGTGGCAATGGACGCTGAACTGCATACCCTTCCTATAGGATCATGGGAACGACTGCGTATAGGAGAAGGATATGCTGTAGTGGCATGTGGTCCTATGGTTCAAGTGGCTGAAGAAGCCGCTGATTTGCTGAAGCGGGAAGGGATTCAGGTGGGCGTTGTGAATGCGCGTTTCCTGAAGCCGCTTGATAATTCCATGCTTCTGGATTTGGCTCATGCTGGAACCAATATGGTTGTTATTGAAGAGGCTTGCCAAGCGGGAAGTCTCGGCAGTGCGGTATTGGAGTTCTACGCGGAGCATGAAATTTATGACGCTCGTGTACATCTGATGGGTGTGCCCGACATCTTCGTGGAGCATGGCTCCATTAAAGAACAACGTCAGAAAACAGGTCTTACCGTAGAAGCGTTATGTGCACGTATCAAGTCCATGATGGCTCTAAGTGCTTATAATTACAAAACGACTTCGTCTTCCTAAGTGGAAGCCGGAAATTAGTAACCCTTGAACGATCGGGAGATGACCATGGAACACCGTAAAGAACGGATTGATGTACTGCTTGTGGAGCAAGGTTTTTATGAAAGCCGGGAGAAAGCTAAAGCTGCTATTATGGCAGGGTTGGTGCTCGCGGATGAGGAACGTATTGAAAAAGCTGGCATGAAGGTCTCGCGGGAGTCTACCCTTAAGGTTAAAGGCTCTGTGCATCCGTATGTCAGTCGTGGAGGCCTAAAGCTGGAGAAGGCTCTTCGCCAATTTAATATTGATCTTACCGGTCGGAACATGCTGGACATTGGTGCTTCCACTGGCGGCTTCACAGATTGTGCGCTTCAGAATGGTGTAAGCCATGTGTACGCCATTGATGTTGGCTATAACCAGCTGGATTGGTCACTGCGGAATGATGAGCGAGTGAGCGTTATGGAGCGTACGAACTTCCGGTATATGACACCTACAGATTTGCAGGGTCCTGTTCCGGACTTTGCCAGCATTGATGTATCTTTTATATCCTTAAAAATAATTCTCCCACCCCTCAAAGCCTTGCTGCAACGTCCAGCAGATATCGCTGCACTCATCAAGCCGCAATTTGAGGCTGGACGTGAGAAGGTTGGAAAATCAGGTGTGATTCGTGATTCCGCTGTCCATAAAGAGGTTTTGATTAATGTACTGACTATGGCTGCAGAGTTAGGATTCGGTCTCCATGGATTGACTTTTTCGCCAATTACAGGCGGGGAAGGCAATATTGAGTTTCTTGCTCATTGGAGACTGACGCCAGAAGTGGCAGAAGGCGAAGAATCATCCGTACAGCCGGCAGCTGCTGTTGCAGCAGTCATTCCAGTGGAGGACTTTCCATCCCTTGCTGATGAAGTGATTAAGCAGGCTACGGGTACTTTTAATGTGAGTTTTACTCATGGAAACTCCGCGCGCCGTTAGAGCTTTATGAACACCCCGTCAACCTCAAATGGTCAGCGGGGTGTTTTTTTTGAGCGGGAAGTCTGAAGAGTTCAACCTTGAAAATTCCTCTTCATCTGTTAAGATTGAGGGAGCAGATTTGCTCAAAGGGATTGAATTTATTAAAATAAAGACCCGGTATAAAATCCGGGTCTTTATATTTTGAATCTTTTTTTGGATTTACTGTGCTCGTTTTAATTGTAAATTGCTGAATTAGCGAATAATATCAATTATGCGGAAAGCTTATAAAAAGATAGCTTAGAAGCAGGATTTACCAGGGCTTCACGCGAATAAATCACCGAGGTGATTGATAGTGGCGGGTAGCTCTGACAAGGTCGTTATGGCGTTTATTGGGGTAGCATTATCGATTTTTATAATATATCGGATATATGTATGGCTGCAGAGTTCTCCGCGTTCTTTTATGAAGGATCAAATTCCGTTCAATAAAGTGATTATTCCACATCCCTCTATTGATATACTTGAGGATGAAGGATATGAGGTCGTTGGAGGGAAATTAAAAATCCCCTTGTCTTTCAACGTAAATGGGGCGCAGATGTATAGCCGGTTATTTATAGATTATGTGGCGACAAAAGAGGAAGGATCTTTATATTTAGTTATCCTTTCCAGACCACGCAAGCCTTTGGATTTCACTGGCAGTGGCTTACGTGATACCTTGCTTCCCTACCTGCTGATCTATCCGGAATGCAGCGGCGTTCTATATGTTAATGTAGCAACAGCATCGATCCATGTCATTAAGCTTGGCAAAGACGACGGAGAATCAAACTGAGTCCATATTTTTTATATACCAGGAGGCAACAATGAAGGGACAACGACATATTAAGATTCGTGAAATTATTACACAAAAGGATATCGAGACACAGGACGAGCTTGTGGAAGCCTTGCGGGAATCAGGTTTTCAAGTTACTCAAGCCACAGTATCTCGAGATATAAAAGAGCTGTTGCTCATCAAGGTACCCATGGATGATGGAAGATATAAATATTCACTTCCAACGGATCAACGGTACAATCCCATTCAGAAGCTTAAGCGCGTTCTTGTGGATAATTTTGTGCAGATCGATTCCTCGGCTAATCTTGTGGTGATGAAATGTTTACCAGGTACGGCTAACTCTGTCGCTGCTTTAATTGATAATATTGACTGGCCGCAAATTATGGGAACCCTTTCTGGTGATGATACAATCCTTATCATTTGCCGTTTACCTGAGGACAGCAAGACCGTAATTTCACAAATCATGGGTTATATTTCTTAATTATAATTAATCAGATGCCTGTCATCTTCTCGGAGGTGCTCTATTAGTGTTAGAAACCTTGTCTATACGCAATCTTGCCGTCGTTGAGGCGGTAGATGTGCATTTTTATCCTGGCTTCCACGTGCTTACGGGGGAGACCGGGGCAGGTAAATCCATTATTATTGATGCGCTTGGATTGATTGTTGGAGGCCGCGGTTCTGCGGATTCCATTCGTTATGGTTGTGAAAAAGCGGAGATGGAGGCGCTCTTCAGTCTTCCCAGCGGTCATCCCGTTTGGGAGACTTTGGAGCGTCTTGGCATTGAGGCCCAGCGCGAGGAGCATCTTATTATACGACGCGAGCTTACCTCTCAAGGTAAAAGTACATCACGTGTAAATGGGCAGATGGTCAATCTTACCATGCTTCGCGAGATCGGCGAGCAGCTGGTTAATATACACGGCCAGCATGAGCACCAGAACTTGCTGAAGGCGGAACGGCATCTGGGACTGCTGGATACATACGGAGAACCGATTATTGGTCCGCTAAAGGCAGTTTTTCAGGAAAGGTATTCTGCCTTCGCGAAGGTGGAGAAAGAGCTGCGAGAGCTGCAGGAATCCAGCCAGAAGGCATACCAAATGCTTGACTTATATCGTTTTCAGCTTGAAGAAATTTCATCCGCCGGATTAAAACCGGGAGAAGATGAATTACTTACCGAAGAACGGGTCAAACTATCCCACAGTGAGAAAATGATGGATTCCGTATCGGGTGCATATGAGCTGCTTTACGACAGACAAGGCTTGGAATCGATCGGTAATGTTATTTCCAGACTTGAGGATGCAGTTCGTTACGATGAGAAGGGTCTGCGAACAGTGCTCGAACAGCTGCAGTCCTCATATTACCAGCTAGAGGATGCTGCTTTTCAGCTTCGTGATTACCGGGAAAATATCGAGTTCAATCCGATGCGACTTGAAGAAATCGAGAATCGTTTGGATTTGATCACTGGACTCCGACGTAAATATGGAGAAAGTGTAGAACAGATTTTGGCTTATTATGAACAAATTCACCGGGAAACTGATTTGCTTGAGAATAAAGATGAATATCTGGAGAAACTGACGGCGAAGCGCGATTCGTTGCTGTCTGTATTAATGGAAGCAGCTACGGAATTAAGTGAAGCACGAAAGCTTTGTGCTGCTGATCTGGCCACCCAAGTGGAGGGTGAGCTCAAAGACCTTCAAATGGAAAGAACCTCGTTGCAGGTCAAATTGGACAGGCTGGAGGACCCGCGTGGAGTCGAATACAATGGTCGGCGTATTCGCCTCACAAGACAAGGGATAGACAGCGCAGAATTTATGATATCCCCTAACCCGGGCGAACCCCTGAGACCGCTTGGCAAAATCGCCTCTGGTGGTGAGCTGTCGCGTATTATGCTGGCAATGAAAAGTATTTTTGCGCGCCATGATGCAATTCCAGTTCTGATTTTTGACGAAGTGGATACTGGTGTCAGCGGCAGAGCTGCTCAGTCCATCGCAGATAAGCTGTTTAAGCTGTCCTCTACCTGTCAGGTGTTCTCCATTACTCACTTGCCGCAGGTGGCTTGTATGGCTGACCATCAGTACTTAATCCGCAAAAAGGTTGAGGATGGAAGAACCATGACTGAAGTGGAATCCCTAACGAACGATGGACGTGTAATGGAGCTGGCCCGGATGCTGGGTGGCGTAGAAATTACCGAAAAAACATTGCATCACTCGCAGGAAATGCTTAATCTGGCCGAGGCAAGTAAGGCTGCAACAAGCTAAGCGGAGCAATGATTGACAGTAATAAAAGCCTGGGGGCAAGGTTATCTTATAGGTACGCAATTGGCGACCACCTTTTTCGTCAAGCGAAAGAAGCAAAAGGGAGCGTGACAGCCATTGAAGCCTAACCTCAGGAAGTTAATGCCAGGCCTTTTATTTGCCTTCTTTCTTAGTTTATCGGGCATAACGGGAACAAATCTAAGTTCTGCTGCACCACTGCAAGGTGAACCAGCCAAGGTGACTGCACAAGGAATTCATTCCGAGCTTAAGGTGATCCCGGGAGGTCAAACGATCGGTGTGAAAGTGAAATCAGCAGGTGTTTTGGTTGTTGGTCATCATCTGATTGAAGTATCCGAGAAAACTAAGCTTTCCCCAGGAGAGGTCAGCGGTTTAGTGCCGGGTGATCTGATGATCTCCATGAATGGTGAGAAATTGGACGAGTTGTCCAAGGTGGCCAAGCTGGTGGATCGTGCTGGTAAAGCGAATAACCCCTTGACTATTGTCTTCAAACGCGGAGGTAAAGAGCATACAGCTAAGTTAAAGCCCGCGTATGACATTCATGACAAAGTGTGGCGGTTAGGCCTGTACATTCGTGATTCAGCAGCGGGTGTCGGCACATTAACTTTTTATGCTCCCGAGCAAGGTGTATATGGAGCTTTGGGACATGTGATTACAGACATGAATACCGGTACTCCAATTGTTGTAGGCAGTGGTCATATCGTTCAGTCCAGTGTCACCTCCATATCCAAAAGCCAGGATGGCGATCCGGGCGAGAAACGAGCGCATTTTTTGAAAGAAAGCCAAGTGCTTGGAAATGTGGAGAGCAATACTGACTTCGGCATCTTCGGTAAAATGAGCTCCAATCCCGAGCACAGTCTTTACAAAGAACCGATCCCCGTGGCGATGAGCGATCAAGTCAAGGAAGGTCCTGCTGAGATCCTAACTGTAGTTGATGGTCAGCAGGTGGAGCGGTTTAAGGTTGAGATCATTCATGTAGCACATCAGCAAACGCCAGCCACTAAAGGAATGGTGCTGCGGATCACTGATCCACGCCTTATCGATAAGACAGGCGGTATCGTCCAAGGCATGAGCGGAAGTCCTATCGTACAGGATGGCCGCCTCATCGGAGCCGTAACTCATGTATTTGTAAATGATCCTAAGTCCGGTTATGGGTGCTTCATCGAATGGATGCTTCAAGATTCAGGTGTGACCAAACAGGAGAATAGGTATTCATTAAATCTTAAGGCGGTTTAGCCTTAAGATTTTTTGTCGAACGATTACGAAGAACCTCGAACATTGAGATAAAATATTTAATTATAATCCAACACAGAAAAAAAATAAAGAAAAATAATTTTCGACAGAAGGGAATTCGATCTCCATGTCGAAAACGTAAGAGACAAGAAAAAAATGTTATTTTCGAATAGCAGATATAATTAAGGAGGAAGCAGCCAGTGCAGAATATTGAAGTGTTGTTGGCCGATGATAACAGGGAATTTACGAATTTGCTTTCCGAGTACATTTCTGAGCAAGAAGATATGACCGTAACGGGTATCGCCTACAATGGTGAAGAAGTGCTTCAAATGCTTAGCGAAGCGCGTAAAATTCCCGATGTTCTTATTCTTGATATCATTATGCCGCATTTAGACGGCCTAGGTGTATTGGAACGTCTACGTGATATGGATCTGAATCCTCAACCGAAGATCATCATGCTGACTGCTTTTGGTCAGGAGAACATCACTCAAAGAGCTGTACAGCTTGGTGCATCCTATTATATTTTGAAACCGTTCGATATGGAGGTCCTGGCAAATCGTGTACGTCAGCTTGTCGGCTCTCAAGGCAGCATGAGCTCCTCCTCCAACATGTACAATTATTCGTCGACGTCCAGATCGAATGTAGTGCCGCTCTCTAAGGGCAAGAACCTCGACGCTAACATTACCTCGATCATCCATGAAATCGGTGTCCCAGCGCATATCAAGGGCTATCAGTACCTGCGTGAAGCGATCACCATGGTATATAACAATATCGAGATCCTTGGTGCGATTACGAAGACGCTCTACCCAGCAATCGCTGAGAAGTTCAAAACCACGCCTTCACGCGTAGAACGCGCGATCCGCCATGCGATTGAAGTCGCTTGGACCCGTGGCAACATTGACTCCATCAGCCATTTATTCGGCTACACGATTAATATCTCCAAATCTAAGCCTACTAACTCGGAATTTATTGCCATGGTAGCCGACAAGCTGGGGATTGAGCATAAGGTTAGTTGAAAGGGTTAGGGGCAGTGCGGGGTACAGTCAGTATAAAATCGATAAACTTGTTTTGAACCGATAAACTTTTTTAAATCTCGCCCGATAAACCTAAATGGTTTATTGGGTTTTGTTTTTATTTAAAGATTAGCCATCTTATAAATGGTGAAACTCAAGCAGGGGCTTAGAACAATCGGGCGAGCTGGTTAAATAAACCAATCTTCTATCAGATATAGGGAACTACATTTGTGAGTTAAGTCGGAGGAATCTTCATGAATTATTACGAATCAGGTGTTGAAAGAATTAAGAATATTAATGCGAATTTATACATTGGAATTTCAAAAAAAAGATACGAAGAAGTAAGATCTAGAGGTGAATATGAAGCAGATGCTAATTTGATTGCAGAGTATTACCGTAGAGTCGGCGTGTTTTTGCAGTTTATCTCTAAGGAAGCAGCAAGTATATACATAGGTATGGATATGTTATTAGGTTTTAAAATGGAGGAAAATGAGTGGGACATTTTCTTAGAAACGTGTCCGAATTTTAATAAAATTGATATTATGCTTATGAAATTAATAAGTATACATTATTTACGCTGGTGCTCTTTGCTTGATGCGCGCGACAATATCGCATTACAGTTTCCAGATATATATGAACCGATGATCAAATTATTTGAGAGAGGTGGGGGACGGATTAATACCCATCACCACGAACTGGTTGGTGGATTTGGAGCTTTTTCACGCTCTATTTATGCAAATAGAGGAGATATGACCCCTTTTGATATAAGCGATGTTGCTCTAGAAAATATAATTAAGGAAGTAGAACTAGCAGAAGGTTACTTAGCGGACTATAAGAACGGAAATTTATCAGAAAATAATTGTATCCGCTGTGGTAACAAATTATTGATCCTACCAAACTTATCGGATTATGGTTATCAATGGTATAAAATTAAATGCGAGACCAAAGACTGTTTTGATAAAAATTTCTCATGATACTTCATTATAGTTATATCAACCAGAGAGGTGAAGAGAAGTTTGGCAAAAAATGTGTTGGGAAAGATTTTTAATGATAAGTGAACCACTGTCCCGGCATGAGCTATCAATAAAATCAATGCAGTAAAAAGACACTGAGATCTATTCATCAGTGTCTTTAATGTGGATACTTTTCCACCAACATTTTATTTCATCGTTCTTGTAATCATTTCATTCAGAAGGTTGGAATTTAAAGTAACTTAATCAGCTCTTCTAGCTCGTCAACCATACCTTTTGCAAGTTCAAAATTATTGTCTTTTAAAGCTAATTCTATTTTCATTTCAACTGCTTTTTTATTTTGTTCATTTTCTAAATAATCTTTATCAAAATGACTGGCATAAATCATCTTTCTGAATTTTCGCATACTCATTTTTCTAATCGTCTTCTCGTCAATGATTAGTACATAATCCATACCATTTACTACAGAATAGAAATCATGAGAAATCATGAGAATTGCACCTTTATAATCTTCAATGGCTTTCTCCAGTGCGATTTGTGTATAGGTGTCTAAATGGCTTGTCGGTTCATCAAGAAGCAATAAGTTTGCTTTGCTAGCAGAAACTTTCGCCAATTGCAGTATATTTTTTTCGCCACCAGATAAAGATTCTATCTTTTGAGTAAGAATTTCTCCTTCAAAGCCATAGTTTGAAAGATGTGCTCTAATCTCGTCATAAGTTGCAAACCCAGCATCGATGAAGTCTTCTAGTATGGTATTAGAATCCTTTAGCACTTCGTCTTGAAGCTGAGAAAGATAAGCCACTTTAATATCAGCATTTATTTCAATTGAATCATGATTATTTTTAAAGATATCTCGGAGTAAAGTCGTTTTCCCGGTACCGTTTGGACCGATAAGGGCTACTTTATCTGTAGGTTTCATCTCAAAGTTAACATTTTCTAAAATCAACTCATCAAAGGAAACACTATAATTATTCACATTTAAAACAGTGATGTCTTCTTCAAATTCATTGTCCACACCAAAACTGATTTTTGGTTGCTTAATATCAACGAATGGCGCTTTAATTTTTCGCGCTTCCAATCTTTCTTGAAACTTAACCCTAGCTTTTAACGCTCTCCCTCTAGATGCTTCTGAATTATAGGTTGCGATCGCTCTAAGATTATCAATAATGTTATCGTATCTCTCTATTTCTTCTTGTTCAGCGACTGCGATTTCTTGTAACTCAATTTTCGTCTGAAGTAATGAGAAGTTATACTCAATATATCGCCCATCGAACTCTTGGATCTCCATGTTTTCAAGGTGTATAATTTTGTTAAAACAATGATTCAATAGATAACGGTTATGCGTAACAACTAGCAATATTCCTTTGTGAGCATTAATCAGATTTTTAAGTGCATTTAGGTTTTCAAAATCTAAAAATACATCGGGCTCATCCATAATCATTAAGTCTGGGCTAGTCAGCATTTCCTTCATCACTTGAATAAGCTTGAATTCTCCACCACTTAGGTCGGATACCCTAACATCTTTTAGCTTCAAGAGGTTGGCTAAATTTAGTTTCTTATTAATATTGCTTTCAAAATCATTTCCATCCATTAAATCAAAGGCATCTAGAGCTAATTGATACTTTTCGAGTAATGAATCAATATCTGATGATGTTTCCATTTCAGTGAGAATCGCTGTTATTTCATTTTGTATCTTAATAAATTCTTCTCCTATATATTCAAAAACGGTTGTTTCTTTAGATTTGTCTAGTTGCGAAAACTGACTTACATACCCGATTTTGCAGGTGGGGTCCATCTCTAGCGTGCCTTCGAACAAATATTTTTCTGGATCCATAAGGATATCGATCAATGTACTTTTACCACTGCCGCTTGTTCCTATAAAAGCGCAATGTTGTGCTTCTTCAAGCGTAAATGAAATGTTTTTATATAGTTCTTTTTGCGGGAATGCGAAGGATAAGTTATCAACTTTTATCATAGTGTTACCTTTCTTAACTAAAAATAGTGACTATTATAAGATGTATTGAAGAGTACAGATTTTGAGTTTACCGTTGATAGAGTAACACTGTTTACAAGCAACTTCAATCATTTCGCATTAAAGGTATCAAAATCATCTGATAATACAATCTTACAGACTAATAAATTATGGTCATAAAACCTATAAATACCTAATGGCTACAACTCGGAATTGATTGCCTTGGTAGAAGATAAGCTGCAGAAAATATTCCATTTAATGTTATAGTGGAGTTAGTAGGGTAAATCCTTTGTTATTTTAGATACGTACATGCTTGAATTTATTAAGGCTTGCCCTATATTTATATTTATCGTAGTGCTTCTGACTATACTAAATCTACGGCTATGATACGAGATGAGATAGCTATGGGTGGTTTAGAGAAAGGTTCAATTGGCCTTGTAATTAATAATACGCAAGTTTTAAAAGATGCTAAAACATTTTCAGTGGTGATTGACAGTAAGACTCGTGAGTATGAATATACAGGTGGAAAATATCTAATTATAAAAGATAGTAGGATTTGGAATCCGACTGCTCAATTAAAAATTATTTTCTCAAATGATAAAAACGAAACAATATTTGAATCAGATTATTAAAGAAGATTTATTGGTGTTTACTACTATTTACATATTCTTATTTTGCTGATTTTCTATTACATGAGTATCACTTGAAAATACATATAAGAACCTTCTTTGCGTATAACCTTCATGCGTAATCAACAAAGTAATTACGTAGATTATGATGATACTTATCTTCAAAGTTAAATTGGTAAACAAATAAGGAGAACTCTTTATGACAATCCCATCAGGAATAACACGTGAACACGTAATCAGTGGTAAAATATTCCTTGGCTATCTTTGTTTATGTTTATAAGAACAAGAGTCATATAAAGTGAATTTGAAAGTGGGAGAATAGTTTATGGATTTAAAGAAAATTAATTCTTTAACAAAGTACCCAAGCATTCTTACATATCATCAATTAGGTGAACGAGGTCGGTTAAATGATGTTTTAACGGAGTCAAGAGGCTTCGCAGAATTAGACGATGTTTTTGTTTACGAAAAAGTAGATGGTGAAAATTCAAGGATCATTTTATTAAAAAATGATGATAACGAAGTTGATTATCTAATTGGTTCCAGAGAAGAATTGTTATATGCAAAAGGAGATAGAATCGGTAATCCTTATGGGAACATTGCGGAATTTCTTAAGCCGTTAGCAGAAAAAGTAATTGCAGATATCCTTCTTGAGGGTGACTGGGCATTAACCGTAATTTATCAGGAATCTTATGGAGGGAAAACTAAAGCATCCAAGAACTATTCTGACAGAAAAACTCAAGGGTATCGTGTATTTGATGTGTTCTCCTTGAATAAGGATGAATTATATAGACTTCTTGAGTTATCGCAGGAGAAAATTGCGATGTGGCGTGATCACGGAAATCAACCATTTTATGATGAAATTGAGAAGAAGAGATTTATTGAAAGTATTGATTTGCAGTCTGCACCACTTCTTGAAACCATAAAGGGTTCCGAGTTTCCAACTTCTCTTGAGAGTACATATTCTTATTTAAAAAGATTCGAAAACACGCAAGTAGGCATCGACGCATCAGGCAAATCAGAAGGAATCATTGTTAGAACAACGGATCGTAAACAAATTAGAAAAATACGGTTTGAAGATTATGAAAGAACGCTTAGAAAGTAATAGCTGGAATTATTATCAATGCTGATATTTTCAGAATTTAGCATAAGGTTCCTTAAGAGATGGCAGTTGTGAACAGCCCTCAAAATACTGCTTATTCATTGGTCCAAAACCAATAAATATGCGGTATTTTTTTGTGCAGTTTTGATCCAATTAGATAAATCCCTATCGACTATAACTAATACCATGTCCTTGCCATTCGCAAAACCTCCCCACTTCACAAAACATACACCCATTTGGCAAATAATGTTTGACATGTGAGGAATGTCACTGATAAGATGATGTAAATTAAACCTAGTTGAATAATCGGATAAGGTTCTTCAGAGGATTTCATTATTTTTTTAATCTGAATACCTATTAAATACATAAGTATAGTTTAGTTTAAATTTATCGGAAAGGGTGAATGGAGTGTCGGAGGAAACACTGGTTATCGAACATTTGAATAAAGTATTCGCCGCGCCTGCAGGTGATGTTATCGCATTAAGCAATATTCAGCTGAAGGTGAAAAAAGGCGAGTTGATTACGATTATAGGTCCCAGCGGCTGCGGAAAAAGTACCTTGCTAAAAATTGTGGCAGGATTGGATACGAGCTATAGCGGCACGGTTCTACTGAATGGCAAACAGATCGACGGTCCGAGTATTGAGAAGGGATTTATTTTTCAAGAACCAAGACTTTTTCCGTGGTTGACGGTGGAGCATAATATTGCAGCAAATTTATCGCTTAAAAATCCAGAGGTTCGCAAAAAAGTAGATGAATTGATTGAACTTGTACGATTAAAGGGTTTTGAGAAATCCTATCCACGTGAGCTGTCAGGCGGGATGGCCCAACGAGTATCTATTGCTAGGGCGTTGCTCCGTAATCCGGATGTATTATTACTCGATGAACCTTTTGGCGCACTAGACGCTTTTACTAGATCACATCTGCAAGAGGTACTTCTTGATATTTGGCAGAGCAATAAGACGACTATGTTATTTGTGACTCATGATCTGGATGAAGCTGTATTCCTGGGTGAGCGGGTAGTCATTATGAATCCCCGACCTGGGCATATTCGCAATATTCTTCCCATCGATTTACCGTTTCCGCGAAAAAGATCCAGTACTTCATTCCAAGAGCTACGTCGACTGGTGCTGAGTGAGTTTGAGAAGGTTGAAGAACCGGCAATCGATGTTGGTGCTGGTATCTAGATAAAGAGAGTCCATTTTTTATAAAAAGGGGAGAAATGATCCATGAAATTATTTCGTAATTCACTACTTCTTATGTTTGTTTTGACTGTATTTGCAACAGGCTGCGCTTCGAATGAAAAGAGTGCGGGAAAGAACGACGCCAACAAATATGAAGGTGTGACCATTAAGATTGGCGTGCAGGGCAGCGGGGGGATGTTTGGTAAAGCCCGTGAGGAAAAATGGTATGAGCAAGAATTTGATAAGCTGGGCGTAAAAGTAGAATGGACGGAATTTCAAAGTGGACCCCCAATGACAGAGGCGATCGCTTCTAATAAGTTGGACATAGCGACTCTTGGTAACATGCCGGTGATCGCAGCCCAAGCTGCGGGTATTCCTATTAAGATTATCTCACAAGTATTAGAAGGTACGAATAACGTTGCTCTTCTTGTACCTGGTAGTAGTACTGCTCAGAAACTGGAGGATCTGAAAGGCAAGAAGATAGCTGTTACAAAAGGCAGCAATGCTTACAACTTCCTTTATCGCGGTATTGAGGAATCAGGTCTTAAAGAAGCAGATTTTGAGATTATCCAGCTACAGCCTGATGAAGCACAACCTGCATTTGAAACCGGTGGCGTTGATGCATGGGCTACATGGGATCCGTATATTACTCTTAACGCATTGACCGGTAAAGGGAAGGTTTTGACGGATGGTGAGCAATTGGGTGTCTTATCTCCTTCTTTTGTGATCTCCCGTTCAGCGTTCGCAGAGAAATATCCAGAACTAGTTACGCTTTATTTAAAAGTAACCAACAAAGCTATAGCTTGGGAGACAGATAATCGCGCTGAAGCGACTGAAAGATATGCAGCTGAGCGGAACATTCCGGCAGCGGTAATCGAAGGTACGTTTGAACGTTCCCAGATGATCAACATTCCAATTAGCGATGCTGTTGTTGAAGAATTGCAGAAGACAGCCGATTTTCAATTTAATATTAAGAACATCCGTAAAGAGATTGAAGTTTCTAAAATAACAGACAATCAATATATTGAAGCAGCACTGAAGGAACCTTTGAAGTAACGGATGAAACCACAGATGTAGAAAAGAGGTTGTTTACATGCAATTCAGTGCTGAAAAAGCTGTGATCTCGCCACTAATTCATAAGAAGAATCCAGTAAAGAAGCGCGGACTTTCCATCCAAACGACGAATGTATTGCTTGGACTTATCTTACCAATTGCTTTACTCCTGATTTGGGAGATAGCCGGAGCGATGGGAAAGTTAAATCCTATATTGCTGCCAAGGCCAAGTGAAATATGGCGGGAACTGGTTAGCTTGACCGCGTCCGGTGAGCTGGCGAAACATTTAGGCATATCTGCTTGGCGGGCACTGCTTGGTTTCTTAATAGGGGGAGGGCTTGGCTTAGCGGCGGGTTTGTGGGTAGGCTTTTCATACAAAACAGAACGTTTGCTGGATCCGTCGCTGCAAATGCTGCGCACGCTGCCCCATTTAGCAATCGCTCCACTTTTTATTTTGTGGTTCGGATTCGGTGAAACCTCAAAAATATTGTTGATTGCCAAAGGTTCATTTTTCCCATTATACGTGAACACATTTCTAGGAATCCGTTCGGTGGACAACAAGTTGTTTGATGTTGGGAGAGTACTGCAATTCAGTAAATGGCAGATGGTGAGTAAGTTAATTATTCCAGCCTCACTGCCCAACATCTTTTTAGGTATCCGTTTGTCTGTGGGCATAGCTTGGCTTGGACTTGTCGTAGCGGAGATGATGGGCTCTAGCTCAGGTGTTGGCTATCTAATCAATGACGCGCGATCGTTTTCTTTGACCACAGTGGTATTTGTTGGGATCATCGTGTTTGCTGTAGTAGGTAAACTGTCAGATTCATTAGTGAAGCTGTTGGAATCGAGATTGCTAAGATGGCAGGACAGTTATAGGGGAGATAAAGGATCATGAGCAATCACCTATCCAGTAATAAAATAGAGCGTCACGACGATGGTTTAAGCTGGATTCCAAAAAAACTGCATGGTTGGATTGTACCTCTAGCTCTAGTGGTGATTTGGGAAGTGGCAGCTGCGCTCCATCTAGTCTCTGCGACGACATTGCCTGCTCCATCTACCATTATTGCGCAGTTCTTTTCTTTAATAGCTAGCGGTGAGCTGTTTCGACATCTGGGGATTAGCGCCTATCGGGCAGGGCTTGGCTTTTTATTGGGATCTGCTACTGGACTGCTACTTGGCTTATCTACAGGACTTGGGAAGTTGGTAGAGCGTACACTGGATCCATCTTTACAGATGCTTCGGACGATTCCATTACTTGCCCTTATTCCGTTATTCATTTTGTGGTTTGGTGTAGGTGAATTTTCTAAAATACTAATGATTTCATTAGGTGCTTTTTTTCCAGTTTATCTGAACACTTTCCTAGGAATTCGTAATGTTGATATCAAGCTTGTTGAAGTATCCCGTATTTTCCAATATACAAGATGGCAGTTGCTTAGCAAAATGATTATTCCGGCTGCAATGCCTAATATTCTACTTGGTATTCGCTTATCACTTGGTGCATCGTGGCTTGTACTCGTCGTAGCGGAGATGATGGGAACAAGTGCGGGGATAGGCTATATGATTCAGGATGCCAGAGCTTATTCGCAAACAGATATAGTATTCGTTGGAATTTCAATCTTTGCAGTGATAGGAAAACTTTCGGATTCCGCAATTCGATTGCTGGAGAGAAGATGGCTGCATTGGCGTGATACATTCAAAGGTTAACGAACTCTAGAATTCGAAAGGCAGGGTCATTATGGGAACCAGAAAAGATCAGCTACATTTAGGTGCATTTATTTATTATTCAGGACATCATCATTATGGCTGGCGTCATCCGGAATCGGGAGCGGATAAGATCTTCAATTATAAATTTTATCGCGAATTGGCAAAAACCGCCGAGCGTGGGAAGTTCGATATGATGTTTTTGGCGGATTTGTTGTATGTGATGGGTGCGGATCAAGCAGCTTCGGGTATGCTGGACCCATTGACGCTGTTGTCAGCCCTTTCGACAGAAACAGAAAAACTCGGATTAACGGCTACCGTATCGACCACGTATAACGAACCTTATAATGTGGCTCGCAAATTTGCTTCTTTAGATCATATTAGTGAAGGCCGAGCGGGTTGGAATATTGTCACCTCCCAGCTTGATGTGGAAGCTTATAACTATGGGAAGCCGGAGCATCCAGAGCACGGACTTCGGTATAAAATGGCACGTGAATTTGTTGAGGTGGCAACGCTTCTCTGGGACAGCTGGGAGGATGACTCTTTAATCGTCAACCGCGAAGAGGGACAATTTGCTGACGCGAAGAAGATCAAAGAAGTGGAATACAAAGGGGAGTGGTATTCTACAAAAGGAACCCTCAATGTTCCTCGCTCACCTCAAGGGTATCCTGTACTTATTCAAGCCGGATCTTCTGGTCCAGGACAAGATTTTGCAGCTAGTTTTGGAGAGGTGATCTTTACGGCACAGCAGTCGCTTGAAGCGGCTAAGGCCTTCTATGAAAGCGTCAATTCCAAATTAGCAGATTATGGCCGTGAACGTGGTAGCTTAAAAATTATGCCGGGCTTGTCTCCGATCATTGGAGCGACCGAAGAGGAAGCCCAAAGTAAATATAAAGAACTGCAGGAGTTGATTCCTCCTGCCGCTGTTGTTGGTATGTTGTCTGGCATGTTGAGGTTTGACCTGTCCGAATACCCAGTAGATGGACAGCTGCCTGAGATTCCTGATCCAGTAGAAGCATCAAATGGAATGAAAAGCCGGGTTCAGCTGATTATGGATATGGCTCGTAAGGACAAATTATCGATATTAGAATTAGGCCGCCGTTTGCTTGGTGCACGCGGACATATGCAGTTTGTTGGAACCTATGAACAATTGGCAGATTTAATGCAATTGTGGTTCGAAGAGTACGGCTGCGATGGATTTAATATTATGCCACCAGTACTGCCGGGCAACTTGGATGAATTTGTGGATCATGTTGTGCCCATCTTGCAAGCACGCGGCTTGTTCCGCACTGAGTATACGGGGAGTACCCTTCGTGAACATCTAGGATTGGAGCGTCCGGATATTCGTCATTTTCAGAATCGTAGAGTGGCTGAAATAGGGGCTGGTAAATAAGGTTGGATTCACTCCTTTATCGGTTTTTGAAGAACCAATAGAGGAGTGTTTTTGTTATAATAGAATAATCTGAATAGTAAAAAATCATTCTATAAATGCCACATTTTAAATGTCTACCGCCCTACAATAAGGTTTATATATGGTAAATATTGTGATAGACTTAAATAGTATTAGAGCACAACTACAGTGTTTGCAGCTGCATTGGTATACTGGTCTAAACCATACCAAAGACGGATATGCTTAAACCAAGCAATAAAATGCTTGGGAGGTGTCATTCTAAAATGTGTGAGAAGGAGGAGGAAAATGGTATGAGTCTTGTACAAAAGAAAAAAAATATCCCTAACTCATTGTCTGAACATCCTAACTTCAAATCGAAAGTACCGCGTTTGAATGTAGTTGATGGAAAGGCTAAAATTGACTCTGATAACCGTCTCCAACAAAAATGGTTTGAGGAATTTAAGAAGTAATAGATGAATCTAAAAGCCGGGCAAGTTTTTTGGTATGAAGTAGATTATCCAAAAACAGGAGAAACCGAAATAAGACCAGTCGCAATAGTGGAAATTATTGATGGATTACCAATTTTTGTTGTTTTCGTTGCATTGACCCACTCTAAAATAAAAGATTTTGAAGGAAAGTATGATAAGTGGAAAATTCCATTATTTAAAGGAAGAGACTGCGGATTAGGGGAAAGTTCATTTGCAAAAGTGAATTGCGTAGCCCAAGCGGAGGCCTCCTCCTTTAATTCATCTGATTACATCGGTCAACTAAACCCAATCGATTTAAAGAACGTTAAGAAAAAATTAATGGAATTCCTCGATTCAGGGGATGGATTTTGGTAAATTATACATAATTTTTTGAAGAACACTTCTTCAACGAAGTGTTTTTTTGTACCATAAAGCTGGAGGATACTGTTCACTAGATAAGGACGTCATGAAGAAATGAGGTTCGATATGATAAATGTTTATCTTGATGACTTACGAGACTGTCCAGAAGGGTTTACCTTGGCAAGAACATTTGAAGACGCTGTTAAACTTTTCGAAAATAATGAAGTGAACATCCTTACGCTTGATCATGATTTAGGTGAAGACGCCGAGGGAATTGAACTAAAGAACGGGTATGATTTTGTGAAATACTTTTGTGAGCATGGTTTAAGGGCGAATAAGATTTATCATCATACGGATAATCCTGTAGGCAGAAGGAATATGTACGAGACCTTATTGGCAGCTCAACGCAGAGGTTTTATAAAGAAGGATATAGAAATTTACTATTATCCCATAACAGTCAATAAGTATAGTGGAGATTGATGGGACTAAGAGATGTGTTAATCTTTACATAACTTTATACCAAAAAGCGAGGCGTAAGGAAATGAATGCAGCAGAGTTTCAACAGTATGTTAAGGAGTTCAGTGAAATCAAAGGGTTTGATACCAGCACCATTGAGCAGAGAATGCTGTACTTAATGACTGAGGTTGGGGAGTTGTCCAAAGAGGTTTTGTCGGTATCTTTTCATCCAGATGCGGAGCGGAAAGAAAACTTGGGATACGAGATGTACGATGTGGTGTGGAATATTTTTGATCTGGCCAATAAACTTGGTATTGATCTGGAGCAGGCGTTTAAACGTAAGCTGGAGATTAATGAACAGAGGACTTGGGAGTAGGGTGTATCTATTGAATACTTTTAAAAAAATCCAAGGACCTCCCTCGAGGGAAGCCTTGGATTTTTTTCACCCTAAACTTTATTTAAATGAAGCATAACCTTCATCAGCCATTACAACACTACCGTTAATTGCACTAGCTTCTGGTAAGGAGAGCAAGTATACAGTGTCTGCAACTTGTTCAGGTAATGTTAGTTTGTTACCCATTACTTTGCTCTTCATTTGGTCAACCATTCCTTGATCTTTATATCCTTGGATAATTGGCGTATCTACAGCGCCTGGAGCAACGGCAAGCACGCGGATGCCATGAACCGAAAGTTCAAGTGCTGCGGATTTAGTCATCATAATGACCGCACCTTTGGAAGCGTGATATGCGAATGTACCTGGGGAAGCTAGGAATCCAAATACAGAAGCTGTATTGATGATCACACCTTTGATGCCGAGCTCACGCATTTTTTTACCAGCAGCGATAATCCCATGGGCTACACCATGCTGATTGACATTAATGACACTGTGATAATCCTTAAGGTCTTGGTCTAGTACAGGAGTGACGCGGCCGATTCCGGCATTGTTGAACATAACGTCAATTCTTCCATAAGTATCTACAGTTTTTTGAACCAGCGCTTCGACATCTTCATATTTGGAAACATCTGTTTTGACGAAAATTGCTTCGCCACCCTCTTTAATAATTTGTGCTACCGTTTCTTCACCTAATTGTTGATTGAAATCGGCAACGACAACTTGATCACCTTTACTTGCAAATTTAATGGCGGTTTGTTTCCCGATTCCACTGGCTCCACCTGTTATTACGGCTACTCTTTTGTCTGTCATTTGAGTTTCCTCCTCAAGAAATATAGTTATACTAGAAATGAAAGTTGATATAGTAAAAATGGTTACTTACTAACTTATTTACATTGTAACACTTGTCTAAATTAATTAAAATTTAAGTAAATTTAATAGTTATTAAGTAAAGATTAACTTAAGGGGTGATTCAAATGAATTTGGAGCAATGCGAGAATATTGTAGAAGTCGCAAAGATTGGTTCTTTAACCAAAGCAGCTCAGAATCGTCATATCACTCTATCCGCAATGAGTCAGTCCATTACCATGCTGGAGGCTGAGCTGGGAGTTACTTTGTTCATCCGTTCGCGCGGGCAAAAGGCGGTTCCCACAGCAGAAGGAAATGCCATTATTAGCAAAGCAAATGAAGTCCTGATGAAAGTAAATGAATTAAAAGAAGAAGCACAGATTTACAGCGATACGTTAAGTGGTCATTTGAAAATTGCTACGATACCTGGACCCATGCATCTGATGGTGAAGGTAATCTCTAGTTTTAAGGCAGATTTTCCAAATGTGAAAATAGAGATTTTTGAAAAAGGACCCAAAGAAATTCTGGATAATGTACTTCAGGATGAAATGGATATTGGACTTATGGTCTCACCGGAGGGAATGCCTGACACATATAAGGGGGTTAAGTTTGAAAGGTTAATGGAAGGAAAGATTGTAGTGGGTGTACATCCACACTCACCGCTAGCCCTGAATTCAATCCTTACACCGGATCAGTTAGTGGGGCAGACGTTGGTTTTATACGATGATCCTTACATTAAGGACTATGTAGAGCGATATTTATCTGGCTATGGGCCGATCAATTTGCTTTTTGTAAGTAACAACACACGGGCGATTGAGAATGCAGTTGCAGAAGGACTGGCCATCACAATTGGTCTGGATTATTCGTTTCTTAAAATATCAGAGATTACTTCTGCCTTCATGAAAACCATCGAGTTACGATCACCAGATACCCGTGCGAAATATTCAGGAGCTATTGTCTCTGCTTCAAAACAGACCTCCCAGACCGCCCGAAGATTTATCAACAGGCTAAAGCATGAATTTGATGAAATGATTAGACGAAGTTAACAGTATGCCTTGGTAAATTTTATCTAACCTTTACGCTTCCTAGTTAATATTAACCCTATGATGTTGTCCAAGCTCAGATCGATATTAGGACAGCCAAGTGGGGAGGATGTCAACACAGTGAGAAGGTATCTAAGGCAAATTAATGTTGTTGTTATCTTTGTTTTGTTGATTTCGTTGTTACAACCGGGGGCAATTGTTCGCGCTTCCATCTCTGATTTACCAGCAACAGACTACGGAACCGTTATTGATGTTCGCCAAACAGAGCTTGCACCTGGGGCGATGTATACCTGGATGGATCTCCAGAATGAACGTGGTTTACAAAAGATACATGCAGTGGAGTTCAACCCGCAACAAGGAAATTTGGAGCTGCGGGCAGGTAAGAAGGATGGAAAGGTATACGGTATGAAGGGCATTACAGAAATGGCCACGTATGCGGATTCACCTGGAAACCGAGTGATCGCAGGGATTAACGGTGATTTTTATGAAATCTCCGGTTTTGCTACGGGTGTTCCTAATGGGTTATTTATGGATGAGGGTGTAATCCTGAACAGTTCGATTTCAGCTTTTACTTTCGGTTTAAAAGAAGATGGCAGCTCGATTTATGGGGTGCCGAAGCTGACCAAAAACGTAACGATTAATGGAAAAACAACCAATCTGACCAGCATCAACCGTTATCGAAATACGAATGAGCTGGTTCTTTATACGGAAGATTATAATACAACTACAAAGTCAACCAATGAGGGTGACGAGGTTGTTCTAGATATTGTCGAGGGAGAAGTGAAAAGCGGTCAGACCTTGAAGCTGAAGGTATCTGAAATCCGCAACAATCAAGGCAATACGCCGCTTTCCCAAGGAAAAGTGGTTTTATCTGCCCAGGGTACGTCCCGTGCTGTTCTGCAAGGGTTATCTGTTGGCAATAACGTTACTGCCAGCTTTGCGCTCAGCGGAGAATGGAATGATGTGAAGGTAGCTATTGGCGGCGAGGGGCCGCTGGTAAAAGACGGAGTAGTTCAACAAGGTGTAGGGCCTTTAGGCATTCATCCGCGGACAGCCATTGGGACAAAAGCGGATGGAAGTCTCGTTTTATTCGAAGTGGATGGAAGATCGCCAGGTTTTAGTGAGGGCGTAGATACCGATGAGCTTGGCAACATTCTGAAGGATATGGGCGTAGTGAACGCCATGAATCTGGATGGTGGCGGTTCTTCTACTTTTGTGGCCAGAATGCCGGGTACATCTGGTGTCCGAATGATGAATCAGGGCTCAGATGGTTACGAGCGTAAAACCGGTAACGGTTTATTGCTTGTCAATACAGCCCCTGAGCAACCTTCGGCTTCTAAGCTGGTTGTGCAGCCGAATACGGAACGTATTTTGCAAGGCTCCAGCTTTATATTCAAAGCGGCAGGAGTGGACGAGAACGGCCATCCGGCGCCTTATTCGGGTACGCTGAATTGGCAGGTGGACGCTAACCTTGGTACTGTCGATGCGAACGGAGTCTTCACCGGAGGAATCACTGCCGGCACAGGAACTGTAATTGTAGAGGCTGGGGCAGTCAAAGGCAGTGCTGAAATTGAGGTTGTAGATAAGCTTACAGAGCTTAGGTTTCCTGATGAGATCAAAACTTATTCTTCAGGTGCTGCTGCACAATTAACTGTGAAGGCGCTACGTAATGGACAAGTGATTCAAACTGACAACCCTAGCTTCGAATGGCGGGTTGAGGGCGAGATCGGAACCGTGGACGAGAAGGGTCTGTTTCAGGCGACGAGTGAGAACGGGAAAAACGGAAAGATTTATGCTAAATACAGGGACGTTGAGACCTCTTTTGAAGTAAATGTGGGGTTACCGCCTGTAATGCTGGAGGATTTTGAGAATGGCATTGATAAATATATAGCCTCTAGTGCAGCAGCTAACAGCGTGGCGATTCAGGAAGTGTCGGATCTGGATTTTGTCCGCAACGGGGACAAAGCCTTGAAGCTGGAATATGATTTTGTTAATAAAACAGGCACATCCGGTGCTTATTTAGCCGCAAGCTCAACCGCCAATCGGATTCAGATTCCGGGGTATCCTGAAAAGATCAGTATGTGGATCTACGGAGATGGCAAAAAGCACTGGCTGCGGGGACAGATTCGGGATGGCAATAATGCGGCAGTGCCTGTGGATTTTACTGATCAGGTAAATGGTGTGAACTGGACGGGGTGGAAATACGTCGAAGTATCCGTTCCTAAGGGGAAAACCACCCCGTTAACGATGGATATGCCTGTCCGCTATATGGAGACAAGCAATCTTAATAAGAGTGCGGGAGCTATTTACGTTGATGATATTCGTGCCATTTATGGCTCGCTAGAGGAGGACAGAACACCTCCTATTCTTAAAGATGCATATCCCGGCGTGAACGAAATTGTCAAAACAGCTACACCGACCCTTTCCGTCAATGGTGAGGATGATGGTTATGATCCAGTAGTGCATCCGGGAACGACCTTAATCGATCCTGACAAAACACGAGTATATGTGGACGATCAATTAGTGGAGCATGGCTTTTATCCTCCAAAGGGTCAGATTACTTATAAACCAAAGGTTCCACTGACAGAAGGCCGTCATAAAGTAAAAGTTGCCATTCGCGATTTAAGCGGTAACCAGACGATAAAAGAATGGTATTTTACAGTAAATTTGGGCTCTCCGTTCTATGTGTACCAAACACCAGAAGTAGTATATGCCGGCAACACTTACACTTTGGACGTAACGGCAGAGAAAGCGAGCAAGCTGCAGGAAGGAAATCTTACGTTTGCTTTTAATCCGGCTGCAGTTAAAGATTTGCAGGTAATTCGGGGGAATATGTTATCAGAAACACAAGTGGAGTCCATCATTGATCCGGTATTGGGCACTGTGCGTCTTAACTTAACGAATATCAATTCTTCCAATCTGGGAGATACGGATCTCATCGGGCAAATTCAATATACAGTTCGAAATGATTTTGTGGGTCCCTACACTCAGGAGCAGTTGGCTGGAGATATTAGCAAAGCTTTTGTAATTGAAAATACATCCGGATCGGTAACTTCTACAGAGGGTACTGGGGTTCCTATTTCTTTTATTGGAGCAGCTGTTGAATCTGTTGTGAAGACACAGTTGATGCTCACTTGGAACCATTATGATCTTGCGAAGGGCTTTGATGCATCTTTTGCGGTAAAAGAGCTGAATGGAAGTGTCGTTGAAGGAGCAAAGCTGCTGTTCGATGGAGTGGAGGTACAAGGTGTTGCTTCAGGGGCAAGTGGAACACTAACTACTGACTTTGTCACTTCAGCAGAAGGAACTTTTAAATTGCAGGCGGTAAAAGGAAATACCTATAGTCCTGTAATGACGTTCAAGGTTGCTCCATATGACGCTACTGCAGCTCCGCGTAATGTTAATGTTACGATGGGCCAAGATGCAGCAACTTCTCGCCAGTTTACTTGGCAGACAGAACCGTTGACCATGGATACTGTAGTAGAACTTGTGAAAAAAGCGGAGTTTACAAGCTTTCAAGCTGCGAATGTAATAAAAATTACCGGCAGCAGTTCAATTTACAACACCAACAATGACGGAACGATGCGAGTTCATAAAGCGGAGGCCACTGCGCTTACCCCCGGAACGGAATATGTATATCGTGTGGGTGATGGCGAGTCAAATGTAAGTGAGCAAGGAGCTTTTGTTACAAGTGGTGGTGAGGACACTTCTACAAAATTCCTGTTTATCGGAGATTCCCAAGCAGATTCTAAGGCTGGTTTTGGTCTTTGGGGAGATACGATTGAAGCGGCTTACGCGTATATGCCGGATGCGGAAATGCTGGTTCATGCTGGAGATATGGTGGATAAGGGCTTTGAACAAGAGCAGTGGAACTGGTGGTTTGATGCAGCTCAAAAGCAGCTGATGAATACCACACTTGTTCCGATTATCGGGAACCATGAAGTGATGGGAACCAATGGAGATGGGGATTATCTGGCGCAATTCAATAACCCGCAAAACGGTGCGGCGAGCGTAAAAGGTACGAATTATTCTTTTGATATTAAGGATACGCACTTTGTGGTTATGAATACAGAGCATTCAGGTAGTCCGTTCACTGAACAGGCCGAGTGGTTGGATCAGGATCTTTCCGATACAGATAAAAAGTGGAAGGTGATTTTTTTCCATCAAGGACCGTACGGCAGCATCTATTCGAATGAGCAGGTACAAGCGAAGTGGGTTCCGGTCTTTGATAGGCACAACGTAGATTTGGTGATGAACGGTCATGATCATATCTATTTGCGAACTTTTCCGATGAAGGAGGGTAAACAGGTTGCAGAAGGCGAAGGCACTCGGTATGTTATCGGCGGTTCCTCGGGTCCTAAGTTCTATGCGCTGACACCACGTTTTTGGCAGGAAAAAATATATGACAAAGATGAGCAAATCTATACGGCTGTTGAGATTGAGAAGAACGAGATTACGGTTACCGCAAGAACAGTAGACGGGGTTGAGATTGACCGTTTAGTAATCGGCAAATTGGTTCCGGAATCCATTACGCTGGATCAAACTGCTGTAGAGCTTGAGCCTGGGGCTAGCCTGCAATTGCAAGCTAAGGTGGGGCCGGATGAGGCTAATCATCTGACAAAGCTTTGGACCATCGTTCCTGATCCGGCAGAATCAGTTGTTACTGTAAATGAAAATGGCTTGGTTACTGCATTGAAGCCAGGGACAGCTAAGATAAGAGTCACAGTGGCAGGTTACCCGAATATTTTTGCTGAAAGTACGATAACTGTAGATGCGCTGCAAGCAATTAAGCTTCAGGGAAAGAGACAGCTTAAACCGGAAGAAGTCGACCAATCTGTAACAGAAGCTGTCTACGCATCTGGGAAACGTACCGCAATATTAGATGGACTTCATTATTCCAGCTCGAATGAGCATATTGCTACGATCAATGAACAGGGTTTAGTTCAGGCTCATCAGAAAGGCTCCACTGTGATTTCAGTAACCTATAGGGAGTTCGCCTCGGAGTATAACCTTATAGTAATAAATGATGAAGCACCTATTCTTACAGAAATAACGATGGATGGGCCGGATTCGCTGGAACAAGGAAGTAAAGGCTCCGTTGTTGTTCAGGCGGTATACAGTGACGGCAGCAAGCAAGAATTGTTCGAGGGAGTAATCTTTGATACATCCGATCATTCCATTGCAATGATTAGTGAAGCTGGAGAACTTCATGCATTGAGTGCTGGTACAACAAAAGTCAGCGCTGTTTATAACGGTTTGAGCACTGAATATATTCTGATAGTGACTGAGGGCTCGCCGGGTACGACACCAAGCCCAGAGCCAACACCAAGCGCAGAGCCGACACCAACACCGACACCAACGCCGACACCGACACCAACACCAACACCAACACCAACACCAACACCAACACCAAGTCCAGAGCCAACATCAACGCCGGGTGCTTGGGTGCCGGGACCTGCGGTGACACCAACGCCAACCGCTACACCAACTCCGTCGGCATCAGCACAAACGGGCGTAGCCACCATAACGGCTTCTCAACTGTCAGAGAGCAAGAATGCTCAAGGTGAAGTAGTGGTTTCTGTTAATGGGGCGATTACGGAATTACTTCTGCCAGGCAATGCAGCAGAGCTGCTTGGACGCGCACCGCTTAGAGTGGTTATGCAGGATTTATCCGTTACGATTCCTGCTACAGTACTGGCAGAACTAAGTAAGCTAATCTCAGCTGAGGCTCTTGCCAAGAGTACGATTTCGCTATGGCTGAAACCTGTAGCTGATAATACAGCAGTGGACCTGTTGACTCGTGCAAGTACACTTGCGGGTGCACAATTGCGGGCAAAAAGTGATCTGCGGGAATGGTCGCTTAGCATATTCACACAAAATGATCAGTCCTTCTCGTTAAGACAGTTTGCAGAGCCGATTATGATTTCATATAAGGTCGGTGCAGATGTAGATCGAAGCTTATTAGGTATTTATTTTATCGAAGACGTGGGTAAATTAGAGTATATGAGCAGTACATGGACGAATGGTTATCTATCTGCTGCCGTCAGTCATTTTAGTAAATACATTGTTTTAGAAGTTGATAAAACATTTAAAGATTTGAAGTCCGATCACTGGGCTTACCTTGCTGTGAAGCAGCTTGCGGCAAAACAACTTGTACAAGGTGTTACTGCGGACCAATTTGATCCGAACCGTGCGGTTACACGGGCGGAGTTCACAGCGATGTTAGTTCGTGCGCTTGGCTTGAAAGGTCAAGCGGAAGCTGGTTTCGCTAATGTACCTACAGATAAATGGTATGCAGAAGCAGTAGGGTTAGCCAAACAAGCTGGAGTGATTAACGGCCAGACTGCTTCACAGTTTGAACCGGAGGCGAAGATCTCCCGCCAGGAGATGGCTGCAATGCTGGCTCGTGCATATGCTTACGCGAAGAGTAATGTATCTGTAGCTAGCCGTAACATTTCGGCATTCAACGATATTGGTTATGCTCCACAGTGGGCTCAAGAGGCAATCAGCGAAGTGTACAGACTTGGTTTGATGCAAGGACGGGCTGAGGGACAATTTGCACCGAACCAAAACGGAACACGTGCTGAAAGTGCACAGATGATCCTCAACCTGCTGAGTGTTATGGAGTAATGATTGTGGCCAGTCTCAGGTTGATGGGGACTGGCTGTTTTTTTGATAATTGGATTAGTTGGATATGTGCAGGATTCGCACGCATGAACACACAGAGGGGGAAAGCGAAGGAAAAGTAAAAACAGGTGGTGAGACACAAAGGATTGGAGAAGGGGAAATGTAGAACGGAAAGTTAAGGCAGGCTTGCTGAGGCAGGCTAAGACACGCTCGCTGAGGAACGCTAAAGCTAAAGTACGCCAACAGCGATGCACACTTGGTAAGTTCGGCTCGGACGAGCTACTTTTATCAAGAAAGTTTGTTTTAACAGATAGCCTCGATGGTTTGGGATCGTAACGGACTGTATTGCCGCTATTTTAACTTTTTTGGTCCATTTTTCCAAATTTTCGGACTCCATAGCTCTTATTGTCATACTTTTGCCCGGAATCGTAATATATTTTAATGAATAGCTGCATCTGAGTCCGATAGATGAGCAGAATGGCTGAAATCAGCTTAATAAGGTCTCCTCGGTCCGATGAGGTAGAATTGAGTGAGCAAGGTGAGTTAGTTGAGTCAGGTGAGCTAGGTGAGCTAGTTGAGCTAGGTAAGCAAGGTGAGCTAGTTGAGCTAGTTGAGTAAGGTGAGTAAGGTGAGTAAGGTGAGTAAGGTGAGTAAGGTGAGTAAGGTGAGTAAGGTGAGTAAGGTGAGTAAGGTGAGCTAGTTGAGCCAAGTGAGCCAAGTGAGCCAGGTGAGTAAAGCGAGCAGAAAGCGGAAGGTAAGACCAAGAAGATGGATGGGGCTTAAGCAGAAAGTAAAACTGAGGCGAGTAACGAGCATATTCCAAATCCTTACAGACGGGCGCCGAGTCTTTTTCCGGTATTTTGTAAAGATAGGGTTATATTGGGCGTGGAATACTGGGAATTACTCTTCAGAGGCAAGTAAAAACAAGGAATAATTGTTATTAGCCAACACAAATTGTTATGTTGTGTTATGATAGTAGGGAGGTGACTCCCATGAATGATTTTGAGAACTATCCCGATGAGCTGGGTAATTTCATTCGGCACATCAGAAAGACGAGAGGGTTAACCTTAAGAGGACTGGAAGAAAAGAGCGGTATAAGTTACTCACAGCTTAGCAAAATCGAACGTGGAGAGAGCATTCCGCTTAAAGACAATCTGGACAAGATCATTGAAGCGCTTGGAACGGATCTGAAGAATCGGATGTACCATTTGGCAGATTATATGCCAGATATTGAATATATCAAGACCTTGAAGCAAGGATATGAGCTGCCACAGCTCAAACAGTCTCAAGATTACATCTACGAGACAGCCTTTAACAAGCTTAAGGAATTCAGAGCGAAGGAAGGGAAAGAAACATCGTACGTTTCCTTTGATTCGAATGAAGTTATAGTTTACGAAACGGAATATGGGGCAGGAATGGTAATAGAGAAGATTGAGAAATACAATCTGACCGATGTCCTGAACGATAAGTTTGAGGGTAACCTCGACTCCTTAAGAAAGAGCCCCCGTAAAGGGCGTCAAGCCTTTCTATTTGGCGAGTGGCTACGGGAGTGCGTTTATGAACTGAAGGAAGAGGAACAGGATCAGGTCATACAAGCACTTAAAGAATTTACTCAGTTTAAAGTACAACAAATAAAGGGTGCTTATAAATAATGTATGCCTTTTGCTAATGATCTCAAAAATGAATGAATGTTGCCCTTTCTTGCAGCCATCTATTCATCTTGATCCATAAACTAACAACTAAAAATGGTTTGACAGAAAAGGGGATATTAATAATGAAAATTAACATGAAGTTTACCAGCAAGGGCAAAGTCGCTATAGAGAATTTTAATAACGAGGAATTGCTGGAGATCTTCGCACGTTACATCAAGACATTATCCAAAAAGTATGACATCGAAGTTGATGTTCCTCTTGAAGCGAATCAAAACATTGTTGGTGATGGTGCGGTAATCGCAACTGCAAAAAATGTGAAATGTGATGTTGAAACTTTCTTTAAAGAATTGGGCAGAGATATTAAAGTTCCCTTGAAGAAAAGACTCGGCGGCAAATTGGAAAATGTTTTCAAAACAGAAATTACAGAATAAAGCATTATTTTTATCTCAGATTAACCATCATATGTGCATATAAAAAAGGTAGGGCCGCGGAGGCTCTACCTTTTTTATGTTAATGTAGTTGACTTAAGGCGACCTAAGGAGCTTATTGTTGGTTGAAGCTGAAGAAAAATGTGTACCATGCGTCAGTGTGAATTTAATGGGGAAGGGGATGTTATATATTTTCAGAATCTATGAGATTTCTACTTCTCATGATCTCTTTAATAATTTCAATGAAATCCGGTAACGCATGGGCATCAATCGCTAGCTCATAGATTCTTAGTAAATCCTCGTCAGATATAGATTCCAGAGATGAGGGCCGTGGAGAGGGATGAAAATAGTAATTCATTATGATCCTCCATCATTAATTGTTTTTATTATAGGTTTATCTATATGGTATCATTTGGAATAGGATCCGTCTCCTGTCATTCATCCTACGAATTTATCTTTACATTTGAGGATTATTATGGCATAATGTGCGATTTTGAGGAAATTGCTAAAAAGTTTCAATTTTTAATAAAATAATCCCGGCATGCGTGAACATGCCGGGATTATTAAAAAACTGAATTTTATTCTGACGGTTTTTTCTTTTGTGAAGCAAGATACTTCTTAAGGCGAGGTTCATTGGATTCCGAAACAGTAGTGAACTGCGTACCTTGATTAAAGCATACAATCTTCCGCCCGGGATCATAGCCTTCTATGTTGTTGATATTGACGACATTGCTGCGGTCAAGGCGTTCGAATCCCTTACCCTCATACGCTACGGAAAGATCGGAAAGCGTGGTGGGGAGAATAAATTCGCCTTCTTTCGTATGGACGAATATTGTATTCTTATAATTCGAGAAATACAATATATCTTCCTCTAGAATATCACTAGAGGAACCGTCTTTCTGTAAGACACGCATCGTTTCCCCATCCTTGTTTAATTACTTGCGCAGTTCTTTTGGAATCTCAGGGCTGTGAGCAAATGGTTTCAGAATTGTTGCAAAAACAGTAGCAGAAGTACCTAAAATGTTAGAAGCATAACGAGCTAAGTTTTTTTTCATCTGATTGTCCTCCTTTGTAATGGGATTATGACTGTAAAGGATTGAACTAAAAATGCCAATCCAATGACAGGCGAATGGAGCCGAAAATTTAAAAAAACCAGAATTATGGAAAGTAGCTTTAAACCCAAATACCATTCTTTGGGGATTTGGGCATTAGCATCAGGATTCGGAGCACATAAGATCATTACAAGTAAAGAAAAAAGATTAATCCAAATCAAATGGTTATGTATTAGATAAGTTATATGAGGGATCAGTGAACAGATAAAGATAGATACAATATTGCAGGCTCTTGCGGATTTTAAATGCACACCACCAGATGACATTCTTAGGAGCATGAAGCTGAATAAGGCTAAGAATGTTTCCTTTAGCTGTCCAGTGAGCCCGCCAATGCATAAAGAAGTCATAATAATGAATAAAGTATTCAGAATAATGCTAAGGGCATAATGCATGATTTCAATTGAATGCGATTGCTCTGGATTACTTTTCTTAATGACCTCAACAATTTTAAGTGCTAAATGACTCATAGTTATTTCTGTCCTTTTTGTATGAGAAATATAGATATCCCCATAATATTACCCCATAGAAAATTGGGATCAAGAAAAAGAAATTAGATTCAATAAAGTAGGTGAATAAAGTAACGACAATTACTGTAGGAAGATTAAGAGCGAATAATATTTTTTCACTAGTTGTTGGTTTGACTTTTACATCGGGTTTATCAGGTACAAAGTCAAATCCAATACGTTTATAGCCCACATACATACCAATGAGAATCGCGGCTAATGCTGATAAAATCTGCATTGTCATTATGTTTTTTGTAATCGGGTCCGAAGTATTTAGAGGCATGGACATTACAGAGTTTAATAGATACACAATACTGGCTTGAATCACCGAGTAAGCTTGATAGGCCATCCCGGTTAATATTGAAGCGTAGAAGGGATGAATCCGGAATAACAGCCACATAAAACAAAACATTAGTGCAAATTGTGAGAAAATATCTAATGGAAAAATCCCATAGTTGATCCTAATTGTATAAGAACAAAAGCCCATAATAAAACTAGCAAACACCATCTCTTTATGATATAGATCAATTTTGAAGATTTTGAAAGCCAGAAAAAACATTGCATAAGTCTCTAGTATTGAAAATATCATAAAAAGAATAAAATCTAGCATGCCGACACTCCCGATGACTTCTAGTTTAACTAACCCTATTATTGCAAGTATCGTATAAAATGAGCTAAAATACAACAACTACAGTATAATTTTCCTCCTATTTTTTCAAAAAAATTCAAAATGAGAGGGGTTTAGACATGGATCGACGTCCAGAAAGCAGTGAGTATCTCAAAGAATTATCAAAATATGTCGATTTAGTGCCAGCTGAAGGAGACATCATTACTATTTTTAGAGAGCAGACGGATGAGATTTGCACTTTTATTTCGAATCTTACGGAAGAACAAGGGGACTATCGTTACGCTCCGGAGAAATGGAGTATCAAGGAAATGGTCGGACATCTGGCTGATACCGGAAGAATCATGTCCTACCGTTTATTGTGCATCGCCAGAGGGGATACGACTCCACTGCCGGGTTTTGAAGAGAAAGACTATGTACTTACCGCCAATTTCGAAGCGCACACTTTAAAAGCATTGCTGGCCCACTACAAGCTTGTTCGAGAATCGACATTACTCCTAATGGAAACTCTGCCGGAGGAAGCATGGATCCGGAAGGGAATAGTTAACGAGGCTACTCTTTCTGCGAGAGCTCAGGCCTGCATTATGATTGGACATGACCATCATCATTTGAATATTCTTAAAGAAAGATATTTAGTGTAATATCTTCTTAATCAAAAAAGCATTCCAATAGCCTTTATGGCTTTGGGATGCTTTTTATACACGGCTATAGCGGTGGATTCTTGTGACATTTGCGGCATACCGGATAGTAAGCTTCATTGCCACCAATCTGGATTTGCTTGCCGCTATATACGGGCTTGCCGTTTTCTACTCGTAGAGCCATAGTAGCTTTGCGCTCGCAGAACCAGCAGATCGTCTTCATTTCCTCAATTTTATCAGCGTAGATCAGCATATATTTGCTGCCTTCAAATAACTGATTCTGAAAATCATTTTTAAGTCCGAAGGCCATTACCGGAATGCCCAGCTCATCAACGATACGCACTAGCTGGAGAATACATTCCTTGCTTAGAAATTGACATTCATCAATAAGTACACAGTGTGGTTTAGGTTGGTTACTGCTGACGATATTATAAATATCTGTGTTCTCATCGATGGGGATTGCTTGTTTCCGAAGCCCAATACGAGAAGAAATAAAACCAACCTCGTCCCGGTCGTCTATGGATGGAGTGAAAATGAGCACCGATTTCCCCTGCTCTTCATAATTATGTGCAACCTTGAGTATCTCAATAGATTTACCACTGTTCATTGCTCCGTATTTGAAAAACAATTGTGCCACTTCCATCTATCCTTTCGTAAAAAACATTGATTATATCTTAAAAATGCGACCATATTAGAGTATCATATTCGGATCAGATGTATCCAGTGAAAACATTGCGATTGATTGGATGTGGTATGATAAGAGGTAATAAGAGATGGGAAAGGAAGTAATAAGTGTGACTGAAAGATTAGACGAATATAAGGAACGGTTAGCTCTTTTGCAGCAGAATGGAGATTTATCCAGTGACACTGAAAGCTTGCTGGAAGAAATGATGGCGGATTTGGTGGAATTGAATCGGAGTAATAAAGCACTGCGTCGAGCAATACTGAAAACTGGACAGGCTTCCACGATGTCAACTCGGTTAAGGGATGCACTGTACGAATAGAAAAAGAGGGTATGCGAATGGCTTTGATTTTCTCTTTTCTCAAAAAATATAAGGTAGCTGCAATAGCTGCCCTTGTAATGATGCTCATTGAATTGACGGTAGAATTATCACAGCCTTTGATCATTTCCAAAATCATTGACTTGGGGATCCGAGAAAAAGATACCTCTGTAGTATGGCTGTGGGGCAGTGTATTGATCGGCAGCGCGGTAGTTGCGTTTACAGCCGGGGTACTCAGTTCTTTTTTTGCTGCCCATGCAAGTCAGAGCTTTGCGTTCGATCTTAGGGACAAATTGTACGAAAAGGTACAGTCTTTTACGTATGAAGTATTTAATCGTTTTGCTACTTCGTCACTGATTACCCGTCTGACTGGCGATGTATCACAGCTGCAGGATACTATTTTTATGAGCTTGCGCTTTATGACACGGGTGCCACTTGTTGTGGTAGGCAGTGTGATTATGGCGTTAGTTGTTCATGTGAAGCTGGGATTACTGCTGACGGTGGCGTTACCTTTGTTGATTTTTTTCCTCTACTGGATTATGAGAAAAGCTTCCTTATTATTTCGTACGGTCCAGCAGCGTTTAGACGGAGTTAATGGCGTGATTCAGGAGAACCTTACGGGTATTCGCTTGATCCGCGTATTTGTGCGTATGGGGTATGAGATTGAACGTTTCACGGTATCTAGCGGGAATTTGATGAGATCAACAGTGTCTGCCTTGCGTTTGACTGAGACGACGATGCCTTTTGTTATGCTTATTGTGAATGCGGCGATTTTGGCGATTTTATGGTTTGGACGGATAGCCATTTCCAACGGGGATGCTACTTTGGGTCAGACTGTTGCTGTTATTAATTACTCCTTGCGAACAATTGGGGCGTTATCAGCTATCTCTGGTCTTGTTGTAACGTTTTCCCGCGCTCGTGCCTCCTCTCAGCGTGTTTCAGAAGTTATGGAAGCGGGAGCTGGAGTTCGTGAAGGCGGGACTTTGCAAGGCGAGCCGATTCAGGGCCACGTTAAATTTGAAGGCGTTTGCTTTAAGTATCCTAATAGTGATATCTCTGTCCTGGAGGACATTCATTTTGAAGTAGCTGCTGGTGAGCGAGTAGCGATTATGGGGGCGACCGGATCAGGAAAATCCTCACTCGTGAGTTTGATTCCGCGCTTGTATGAAGAGACAGACGGCACCATTTGGATTGACGGTGAAAAAAGTGCCGATATCGATATTTCCAGACTGCGGAAATCGATAGGTTATGTGCCTCAGGAATTGCAGCTTTTCAGCGGATCAATTCGCGATAATATTGCATGGGGCAATGAACACGCCACACTGGAACAAATCCAACAAGCAGCGGGAGCTGCACAAATTCACGAGACGGTAAAAGGGTTGCCAGATGGTTATGACACGATGCTTGGTCAACGAGGGGTTAATCTCTCCGGCGGACAAAAGCAGCGGTTAACGATTGCCCGTGCACTTGTTAGAAAACCGGCTATGTTGATCCTTGATGACAGCACCAGTGCCCTTGATGCGGTTACGGAAGGGCTTTTGCTGGAGGCGCTAAAGGATATCTCCTGTACAACCTTTTTGATTACTCAGAAAATCAGTTCAACGGCATCAGCTGATTTGATCCTGTTGCTGGATGAGGGACGATTAATTGGCAAAGGCTCGCATAAGGAGCTTATGGCAAGCTCCGAGCTGTACCGCAAGATTTATGAATCACAGGTAGAGGAGGCGAAGCAGCATGTTCAAAGCATTAATTGAACCTTTTCGTCATCCTAAACCGAATTTTGAACTTGGCGTGGGACGAAGTCTAGGGACAGCATCTGGCGGCAAACCCAAAGCAAAGGCGAAGGATTGGTCAGGGACGCTGATCCGGATCTGGAGTTATCTAGCTGAGCGTAAAGCCAAGCTTATTCTTGTACTGATCATGGTTGTCTTCAGCTCAGCGCTAGCGCTGCTGGGGCCATACATGATTGGCAGAGCGGTGGATAATTATCTGGAAGGTACCGGCGGGCGATCATGGGTTGTTTTTCTGACAAGCCTTGCTTGTGTGTACATTTTTTATTCTCTGACTTCTTGGCTGCAAAACATATGGATGATCGAAATTGCTCAAGAAACTGTATTACGGATGCGTACGGAGCTATTCTCCCATTTACACCGTCTGCCTATTTCCTTTTTTAATCGGAGACAGCAGGGGGAAATTATGAGCCGTCTTACCAATGATATCGAGAACGTCAGCTCTACGTTGAATAGCTCGGCTATTCAGATATTTTCAAGTGTCTTAACCTTGCTAGGAACCGTAGGGGTTATGCTGTGGCTTAGTCCCTTGTTGACGCTGCTCACATTCCTCGTAGTGCCTTTGATGTTGTTAGGCATGCGCTGGATTACACGCCGTACAGGCCCACTATTTAAAGAACGTCAGCGCAATGTAGGGGAGCTTAACGGTTATATTGAGGAGACCTTATCCGGACAACGGATTATCAAGGCTTTTTCACAAGAGGAACGCGTCATCTCTGGTTTTCATGAACGCAACAAGCGAATTATGCTGTCAGGCTACTGGGCGCAGTCCATTTCTGGTTTCATCCCCAAGCTTATGAATGGTCTTAATAATCTCAGCTTCGCCATAGTTGCAGGAATTGGTGGTCTGCTTGCGATCCATGGGTCGATTACAGTGGGTGTGATCATCGTATTCGTGGAATATACCCGCCAGTTTACTCGTCCGCTTAATGATTTAGCGAATCAGTGGAATACCTTGCTCTCAGCGGTGGCAGGGGCCGAGCGGGTGTTTGAAGTGCTGGACGAAGAGACCGAGGCTAAAGATGAAGGTGCAGCCAAATCACTTGAAACTGTACAGGGTGCGGTGAAGTTTGAAAATGTAGCTTTTTCTTATGATGGAGGTTCTAACACGCTGCAGGATATCAGCTTTGAAGCGAAGCCTGGCGAGATGATCGCTTTAGTTGGACCTACCGGTGCAGGCAAAACAACGCTAATTGGGCTGTTATCCCGTTTCTATGATCCTAATCAGGGGAAAATCACGCTGGATGGCTTAGATATCACTTCGATTCGGCGGGAAAGCTTGAGAAGTCATATGGCCTTTGTATTGCAGGATTCCTTTTTGTTCAAAGGGAGTATCCGCGATAACATCCGATACGGGAGGCTGGATGCGTCCGATGAAGAGGTTGAAGAGGCGGCTAAGCTGGCCAATGCCCATTCTTTTATTATGCGAATGCCCGAAGGTTATGAACGGATGCTCTCGGCGGATGGCAGCGGTATAAGCCAAGGGCAGAAGCAACTGCTCTCCATTGCGAGAGCGATTCTTGCTAACCCCTCTATGCTTGTGCTTGATGAAGCAACCAGCAGTATTGATACAGTGACCGAGATCAAGATTCAGGAAGGGCTGCAGGCGCTGATGAAAGGGCGAACGAGCTTCGTCATTGCTCATAGACTTGGCACGATACGTGCAGCTGATCGAATTCTTGTGCTTCAGGGCGGCAGATTATTGCAGCAAGGCTCTCATGAAGAGCTGCTGAAGCAAGGCGGACTGTACAGCGAGTTGGTACAGGGGCGGCGGAAAGAGGCGCTTGATAAGGCGGGAATTTAAGAAAAAGGCGAGAATTTTCAGGGAGCGCAGATTGCGTCCATGAAGTTCTCGCCTTTATGTTATTTATGATAGATAACGAGCACCAGATCGGGTGAGCTGGGAGGCTTTGAATGTGGGGAAATCTATTGTACAAATTACAATCAGCAGGGTAATAAGGCTTGATTGTGTGCGATTCGAGATTCAGATGATTAGGTGAATAAATGATGAGATGAAAAAGCTGATCCTAAGTTTAGCATAGCCTCTTAAGAGATCGTTTCCTGCGTTCCGGCTTGTTTCGCCTTTTGCTTCTCCTTGAACCTTGGACCTACGTAATTCTTCTTACGGTCCCTAGCCAGAATCCAGCCACCAAGGAAAGTCATGCCAGCTGCGAAGAGCAGCAATCCACCACCGAAATGCAGCCAAGCAAAGTGGGGCACAACAGAATCATCACCATGCATGGATATGTAATCAAAAATATCATCCTTCATCATGAGGAAGCCCTTCATTGCTATTAAGCCCGGAAACACAAGAATAAGGATGGCAATGAAGCGTGAAATTAACAGTTTCATAAGTGTCTCCTACCCCTCTTAGCCCTTTAGATTCACCCATATGATAACGCTTTAGCAAGAAAAAGTCCATTTGCATATGACGTTTATAAGTTTTGTAATAGAGCAAAAAGAGAGTACAATATACTAAGTAAAATGAACTTACGTGTAATGACTGGAGGATACATATCATGACAATTTCATGTGACGTGGCCATACTTGGCGGAGGTACTGGAGGGTATGTGGCGGCTATTCGCGCTGCACAGCTTGGAAAGTCCGTTGTCGTCATCGAAATGGACAAACTGGGAGGAACCTGTCTGCATCGGGGCTGCATTCCTAGTAAATCGCTGCTCCGTAGTGCAGAGGTATATGCTGAAATCAATGAGAGCGAGAGCTATGGCATTGAGACAAGCGGTGTACAGCTGGTATTCCCAAAGGTACAGAAACGCAAAGAAGCTGTAGTTGAGCAACTTCATCAAGGCGTACAATATTTGATGCGCAAAAATAAAATACAAGTTGTCAAAGGTAAAGGGCGCGTAACGGGTCCTTCCATTTTTTCTCCGCGCAGCGGTGCTGTAGCTGTGGAACTGGAAGATGGGGAGATGGAAACAGTAGTTTCCAGCCATCTTATTATCGCTACGGGCTCACGCCCCCGAGTATTGCCTGGTCTCGAACCAGACGGGAAAGTGATTCTTAGCAGTGATGAAGCTCTCACACTCGAAGAGCTCCCATCCTCTATCATTATTGTGGGCGGCGGTGTAATTGGGGTCGAATGGGCTTCAATGCTGGCTGATTTTGGAGTGCAGGTAACTGTGGTTGAAGCTGCAGGTCAGTTATTGCCTCAAGAGGATGAAGAGATAGCTAAGGAACTGCAACGGTTGTTGAAAAAGCGTGGGGTTAAGGTACTGACTGAAACTACAGTGGATGCTGCAACCTGCCAGGTAACGGAGGATGGAATTTCGATCGAAGCCCGTAAGGGAGAGCAAAGTCAAAGCCTAATGGCAGAAAAATTGCTTGTATCCGTAGGCAGAGTGGCCAACATCGAGAATATTGGTCTGGAAAACACAGACATTCGCTTTGACAAAGGGATTATTGCTGTAAACGCTAGTATGCAGACGGCAGAGCCGCATATTTATGCCATTGGCGACTGCATCGGTGGGCTTCAATTGGCTCATGCAGCCAGTCATGAAGGGATAATGGCGGTTAACCATCTATCTGGTGAGAAGCTACATCCTTATCATACACATTTAGTACCACGTTGTGTCTATACTCGGCCTGAGGTAGCAAGTGTGGGCTACACCGAGAAGGAAGCTAAAGAGCTTGGACATGATGTAGTGATTGGCAAGTTCCCATTCTCGGCCATTGGTAAGGCAATTGTATATGGCCAGAAGGATGGATTTGTCAAAGTTGTAGCGGATCGTAGCAGTGGAGATATTCTTGGTGTGCAGATGATTGGTCCTCATGTGACGGATCTAATTGGAGAAGCGGCCTTGGCACAGCTACTGGATGCAACACCTTGGGAGATTGGTGAAGCTATACATGCTCACCCTACCCTTTCGGAGATTATCGGAGAAGCAATGTTAGCTGTGGATGGAAGATCTATTGGATTTTAGTTTTTCTTAGCTTTTCTTTTTGGGTAGAAAGGGATTATAATATACTCAAGTCAAGTCTTAGTACCAGGTTTTAAGATCAGGGCACAATTGGTCTTAATTCCTGTAAGACTTCAGGCTTTATGAATAAGGAGGTATCTCTTTATGGAACCCCAAGGTACTGTAGAAACGATTAACAGACATAAGCAGCTTGGACTTAGTGACGGCCAGGTCATCGATATGTACAGATATATGTCGCTCGCTCGTAAATACGATGAGCGCAGTCTGCTGCTTCAGCGCGCTGGCAAGATCAACTTTCATGTCTCCGGTATAGGCCAGGAGGCGGGTCAGGTGGCGGCGGCGTTCGCGCTGGACCGGCAAAATGATTATTTTTTACCTTATTACCGCGATTATGCTTTCGTGCTCTCAGTGGGTATGACTACACGCGAACTTATGTTGTCCGTATTCGCTAAGGCAGAAGATCCAAACAGTGGTGGGCGGCAAATGCCGGGTCACTTTGGCAGCAAACGTCTGCGTATTGTGACAGGGTCAAGCCCTGTAACCACTCAGGTCCCTCATGCGGTTGGCTTTGCTCTGGCGGCCAAAATGCAGAAGAAGAAATTCGTCTCCTTTGTAACCTTCGGTGAAGGTTCCAGCAATCAGGGGGATTTTCATGAAGCTTGTAACTTTGCCGGAGTGAATAAGCTGCCGGTTATTATCATGTGCCAGAACAATCAGTACGCAATCTCTGTTCCTGTTCATAAACAGTTAGGCGGCAAGGTTAGCGACCGTGCACTGGGTTATGGATTTCCTGGTGTGCGTGTAGACGGAAACGATCCGCTTGAGGTTTATCGTGTCGTTAAGGAAGCGCGGGAAAGAGCCCTCGCGGGTGAAGGTCCTACGCTGATTGAAGCGATGATGTACCGTTTGTCTCCACACTCCACCTCAGATAATGATCTGGCTTACCGGACCAAAGAAGAGGTTGATGAGAACTGGAAGAAGGACGGCGTAGCAGGATTCCGTAATTACTTGATCGGTCTGGGATTGTGGAGTGACGAGCAAGAACAAGATCTTGCTGCTGAATGCAATCTTGAGCTTAAAGCGGCTATCGAGTATGCCGATAATGCTCCGTTCCCGAAACCGGAAGACACACTGCTGCATGTATACAGTGATTCCGACCTCAAAGGAGGGGCATAAACCATGGCTATAATGGAATATATCGATGCCATCAGGCTCGCGATGAAGGAAGAAATGGAGCGCGATGATTCCGTGTTCGTGCTTGGTGAGGACGTTGGTCTCAAAGGCGGCGTATTTACCACAACTAAAGGTCTACAGGAACAGTTTGGCGAAGAGCGGGTTATGGATACACCCCTCGCTGAATCAGCGATTGCTGGTGTAGCCATCGGAGCAGCTATGTACGGAATGAAACCAATAGCTGAAATGCAATACTCCGACTTTATGCTTCCGGCGACGAATCAAATTATCAGTGAAGCGGCTAAAATCCGCTATCGTTCAAATAACGATTGGAGTTGCCCGGTTGTCATTCGTGCTCCTATTGGCGGCGGGGTGTTCGGCGGTTTGTATCATTCACAGTGTCCAGAATCGATTTTCTTTGGTACACCTGGATTGAAGATTGTAGCGCCTTACTCCGCTTATGATGCTAAAGGATTGCTGAAGGCAGCCGTACGTGATCCTGATCCGGTGCTTTTCTTTGAGAACAAAAAGTGTTACAAGCTGATCAAGGAAGAAGTGCCGGAAGGGGATTACACCGTTCCAATTGGCGAAGCTAATCTGCTGCGTGAGGGAACGGATATTACGGTGATTGGCTACAGTCTCCCGCTGCATTTTGCTATGCAGGCTGCGGAAGAATTGGAACGCGAGGAAGGAATTACAGCACATATTCTTGATCTGCGTACCTTGCAACCGCTGGATCGTGATGCGATTATTGCTGCTGCCCGTCAGACCGGTAAGGTATTGATTGTGCATGAAGATAATAAAACAGGCGGAATTGGCGGCGAAGTGGCGGCCATTATCGCTGAGCATTGTCTGTTCGAGCTGGATGCACCAATCTTCCGTCTTTGTGGTCCCGATGTTCCGGCGATGCCAATCAGCCCGCCAATGGAGAAGTTTTTCATGCTAAGTAAAGAAAAAGTGAAGGCGGAAATGCTCCGGCTGGCACAATATTAATTTGTTGAGTAGATGCGAAGCTTCCTAAAACTCAGGTGATGCTGACGAAGCTTCGTAAAACTTTAAGAATATGCTTACGAAGCAAGTTTTACTATGTAGTCTTTCTAAGAGTCAATGCTTCGTAAAACTTTTAAGGAGTGAAAAGATGTCTGACAACCAAAAGTTGACTGACGTGATCATGCCGCAGCTGGCGGAATCGCTAGTATCGGCGACGATCGGCAAATGGCTGAAGAAACCGGGCGATCCGGTAGAGCAATACGAACCAATATGTGAGCTTATTACAGATAAAGTAAATGCGGAATTACCTTCAACGATAGATGGAGTTATGGGTGAACTATTGGCGGAAGAAGGCCAGGTTGTCAATGTCGGCGAAGTCATTTGTCGTATAGCCGTGCCTGTGACTGCATCTGCTGCTGCAAACGTGACTAACACTAACACAGTTGCAGCTAATTCCTCTAATAATATTGCAGGACAAAGTGCGACTTCAACTGCTGGCGATATGATGCGTGCACGCTATTCTCCTGCGGTACAGACTTTGGCTGCTGAACATAACATCGATCTGACTTTAGTTGCTGGTACTGGTATGGGTGGTCGGATTACCCGTAAGGATGTGCTGACTTTCCTCGAAAGCGGCGGAGCTAGATCTGCAGCTTCGATTTCTGCTAGCCAGCCTGCCCCAATGGCGTCACAACCGCCTGCTCCACAGTTCGTTCAAGCCCAAGAGAAGAAGGCAGAAGAGCCACTTCGCCATTCGGGTCTACACTTGAGCGAATCTCCTCGTATTCCAACAATTGAAGTTGAGGGTGGCAGAGGCAGCAGTTCTGAATACCTGATTGATGTAACGCCAATCCGGAATACAATTGCTACAAGAATGCGTCAAAGTGTCTCTGAGATTCCGCATGCTTGGACAATGATTGAGGTAGACGTGACTAATCTGGTCGCACTGCGCAATAAACATAAGGATGAGTTCAAGCGTAAAGAAGGTATCAATCTAACCTATCTGGCTTTCATGATGAAGGCTGTTGTGAGTGCGATTAAGGATTACCCGATTATGAACTCTGTCTGGGCTGTAGACAAAATTATTGTCAAACGTGATATCAATATCTCGTTAGCGGTAGGTACAGAAGATTCGGTTATCACTCCTGTGATTAAGAAGGCTGATCAGAAAAATGTCGCTGGGTTGGCTCGTGAGATTGATGAATTGGCACAAAAAACACGCGAAGGCAAACTGAGCCTGGAAGATTTGCAGGGAGGGACTTTCACTGTAAATAATACAGGCTCGTTTGGCTCCATTCTTTCTTATCCAATCATTAACTATCCACAGGCAGCGATTTTAACATTTGAATCGATTGTAAAAAGACCTGTGGTCATTAACGATATGATAGGTGTGCGATCAATGGCTAATATTTGTCTGTCGCTCGATCATCGGATTCTGGACGGAGTCATTTGTGGTCGTTTCTTGCAACGCGTCAAGGATAATATTGAAGGATATACCCCGGATACGAAACTTTACTAAAATAATAACGAGCCAAACTGTGCAGGCATGAGACTGAAAAAGGGGACCTGACGGTATGAATAATTCGGATATTCGTAAGCTGCAGATTTCATATGACCCTATTATGGAGTATGGGACGGCCTGGGAGCTGCAAAAAGAAAGTGTGCATGCCATTGATTCTGGCGAGCAGCCGGAGAGACTTATTCTTTTGCAGCATCCGCCTACCTATACTATTGGTTCACAAAATCATCCTGAACATCTTCTCTTGGATCATGAGCAGCTCGAAGAAAAAGGAATCACGCTGTTTGAAATCGATCGCGGAGGAGATATTACATATCACGGACCCGGTCAGCTTGTAGGTTATCCGATCCTTAAGCTCGGAGAAGATGGCAAAGTGGATTTGCATGGGTACTTGCGCAGTCTGGAGGCTGTTATTATTGATTATTTGGCATCCTACGGTATTGCCGGAGATCGTAAACCGGAGTACACCGGAGTATGGGTTGGCGATGAGAAGATCTGTGCTATAGGTGTGAAGTTTAATAAGAGTAAATTTAGAAGAGGTTTTATTACCAGTCATGGTTTTGCTTTTAACATTTCTGAGGGGATTGCGGCGCGCGGGTTTCAAGGGATTATTCCATGCGGGATCACCGATTTTGGGATAACTTCTCTAGAGGAATGTGCAGGTCGTCGATTTGAGCTTCAAGAGGTGGCTAGAGAGCTGGTTCCATACTTCTTGAAACATTTCCCATATGAAGAGCTGATGGATACTTTCTGTGATATGGCAAAGGCTGATTAAGAACAAACGTGCAGGCCAAATAGCGGCAAGGTGTTCCTAGCCGCTATTATTAATGCTTCCTGAGCAATGTTTAACCTGCAAGGAACGGCTCGATAACCATAAATAGCGTAGAGGCAATCATGGCAAACAACATGACGTAGATGAAGATCTTGAACCATTTATTACGTTGCATGGGTAACTCCTTTAGATTTAGTTTAAGTTATTAACATGAAGATGGTAATGCCGTACAACCATTGTACCGTATTCACGAAAGAGAGGGAAGTCCAGTGATTTCACAAGACCGATTGATTCAGGAGTTTATGGAACTTGTCCAAGTTGATAGTGAAACAAGAAATGAACGGCAGATTGCTGATGTTCTTAAGAGTAAGTTTAACGAACTGGGTTTAGAAGTGCTCGAAGACGATTCCCAGGAAAGAACCGGACATGGAGCAGGTAATCTATTCATTACCTGGCCAGCTGAGAATGGAGGAGCTGCTCCAAAGCTTCTGTTCACATGCCATATGGATACGGTTGTTCCCGGACAAAATATCAAGCCTACACTTGGTTCAGATGGATGGATTACAAGTGATGGCACTACGATTCTTGGAGCTGATGACAAAGCAGGGCTTGCGGCATTGTTCGAAGCCATTCGCGTGATCCAAGAGCAAAAGCTTCCGCATGGTCAGATTCAATTCGTGATTACAGCGGGTGAAGAATCTGGATTGCTGGGCGCACGTTCGATGGATCCAAGCAACTTGGATGCAGACTTCGGCTTTGCGCTTGATTCCAATGGTGAAGTTGGAGCGATTGCGGTGGCAGCACCGACACAGGCTAAAATCACGATGCAAATCTTTGGAAAATCGGCTCATGCTGGCGTGAACCCAGAGGACGGCATCAGCGCAATTCAAGTCGCTAGCAAAGCGATTGCAGCCATGAAGCTGGGTCGTATTGATAACGAAACCACAGCGAATATTGGAAAGTTCGCTGGCGGCGGCCCAACGAATGTAGTGTGCGATCACGTCCAGCTGGATGCAGAAGCACGCAGTATTGTGCAGGAGAAGGTTGGCGATCAAATCGCTTCGATGCGCGAAGCACTCGAGACAACTGTGCGGGAATACGGCGCAGAATGCGAATTCCGCAGTGAAATCATCTACCCTGCTTTTAGCTTTAATGAACATGATCCGGTAGTGCAGCTTGCACAGCGGGCCATTACTTCTATGGGGCTTACTCCACGTCTGTTCCACTCTGGCGGAGGTAGTGACGCTAACGTGTTCAACGGTCTAGATGTTCCGACTGTTAACCTTGCAGTGGGTTATGAACATATCCATACTACCAAGGAACGGATTAAAGCCGAAGATATCGTTAAAGTGGCTGAACTCGTTGTGAATATTGTAAAAGAGAGCGTAAAGGGCTAACCACCTTATAAAACAGCAGAGCAGCGATTCTACCGTAACGGAGGATTGCTGCTCTGTATTTTTTTTATGGGGAGTTTAGTGCAGCTATATTTAGGGTAATCCCAAAAAAGTCATGCGACCTCTAATGCCGCTTTTGGCGAGTCTCGAAGTAGAAATTTCCGGAATGCCCGGATGCCACCCCTCTCTTGAGGCTAAAGGACCCAGATGACGCTATAAGCAAAATTATCGCCATTTGAGCAGAGTATCGGACACCAGCGCAGCTATTTCTTAAGAAGAGTAGCATATAGTGTGTTTTTCGTGCTGATAGCGGTAATGGGGTCCGATAGCAAAGCAAAAGTGCGGAAAAGGTGTGTTTAAGTGCAGCTGAGTCCGACAGCACCAAGTCCGCCCCCTCACTTGAGGCGAAAGGACCCAGATGACGCTAAAAGCAAAATTATCGCCATTTGAGAGGAGTTTCGGACACGAGCGCAGCTATTCCATAAGAAGAGGAGCATACAGTGTGTTTTTCGTGCTGATAGCGTCACTGGGGTCCGATAGCATAGCAAAAGTGGGGAAAAGGTGTGTTTAAGGTCAACTGAGTCCGATAGCGCGAGTCACTTCCAATGGGCAGAGAGCGACAGCGCCAAGTCCGCCCCCTCTGTTGAGGCGAAAGGACCCAGATGACGCTAAAAGCAAAATTATCGCCATTTGAGAGGAGTTTCGGACACGAGCGCAGCTATTCCATAAGAAGAGTAGCAAATAGTGTGTTTTTCGTGCTGATAGCGTCACTGGGGTCCGATAGCATAGCAAAAGTGGGGAAAAGGTGTGTTTAAGGGCAACTGAGTCCGATAGCGTACAAAGGTAGGCGCAATAGCAACCTAATCAAACAACTTGTGCTAGATATCAGCATCGTGAGCGATCAACAAGTTGTGTCTGACGCCAGCATGGTGAGCGATCAACAAGTTGTGTCACATGCCAGCATCGTAAGCCTATTAGTCGCTTAATCAATCAACCTGTGCCCAATACCTGCATCGTAAGCACAATCCCTCTCTAATCGGGGCGACGCAAAAAGACTGGGGTGCCCCAGCAGCCATTTCATGGCTTTTGAGACACCCCTATAGTTGTGTGAACATGTATGGCTAAGTCCCAAAGGAGAGGATGAATTCATCCTGCCTTGGACGGAAGAATTGCGGATTGATCGTGCAGGGAAAGAATGTATGCCAAGGGCATATCGCGCCCATACTGCTGGATCCATCCAGCCAAGATGGCCTTTATTTCCTCCGGCTTACCTACCATCATCACTGCGGATGAGCTTGTACGGCTGAAGATTTCGTTCATCTGAAATTCCTTCTTTCCCTTTAAGTTTGCTATAATACACCGTATGCACAATAGAGAAAAAGGAGACCAGAAACTTTATGGGAGAACAACATTTGCACAGCAAACCCGAGCTTGATGAAGTGACATTGTCTACACAGCCAGTTTTTGATGGGAAGATTATATCTTTGCAGGTGGACACAGTGAGACTGCCTGATGGAAATACTGCGACACGTGAAGTTGTGAAGCATCCCGGCGCCGTAGCGGTGCTTGCTTTAAACAACAACAAAATGCTTGTTGTAGAGCAATACCGTCAGCCCATGCAACGCACTGAGGTAGAAATTCCGGCTGGGAAGCTGGATAAAGGTGAAGATCCATTAGTTGCGGCTGGTCGTGAACTTCAGGAAGAGACTGGATTTCACAGTGGAGATCTGAAATTGCTTAAATCTTTCTATACTTCTCCCGGCTTCGCCGATGAGATTATTCATTTGTATGTGACTACTAACGCTCAACCAGGGGACATGTCACTGGACGAGGATGAATTTCTAGAGGTTTCGGAGCTTACCCTGGAGGAAGCGTATCAATATATGGCTGACGGGCGCATCGCGGATGCAAAAACGATGATGGCAGTGTACGCTTGGCATCTATACACGCTGACAGGCCAATGGAATTAACAACTGAACTGAAGAGTTTCTATTGCGATTTGCATGTTCATATTGGGCGAACGTCGGAAGGTCAGGCTGTCAAAATTAGCGGCAGCCGCGAGCTTACCTTTGCGGGCATTGCCAAAGAAGCTGCAGAGCGCAAGGGACTAGAAATGATCGGTATTATAGATAGTCATTCACCTGGCGTCCTGCGGGATATTCAGCGGTCTTTGGAATCTGGAGAGATGACATTAGCTGAAGGTGGAGGCATTGCTTACCGAGGGACTACGATCATTCTGGGAACAGAGATTGAAATCCGCGAGCCTGGGCGAAAAGAGTGCCATGTGCTCGCTTACATGCCGGACGTGGAACGCATGACTGACTTTAGTGCGTGGATGAGCCGCTATATGCGGAACGTGAATCTAAGTTCCCAGCGCCTGTATGCTCCGGCTAGGGAGCTTCAGGATGAGATTTACGGCCGGGGAGGCATTCTTATCCCTGCACATATTTTCACGCCTCACAAGGGCTTGTACGGCTGTGCTGCCGAGCGTATGGCGGACATCTTTGATCTGGACCGCATAGCTGCGGTTGAACTTGGGCTGAGTGCAGATTCCGAAATGGCTGGATACCTCTCTGAGCTGGATAATTTCACGTTTCTAACCAACTCAGATGCGCATTCACTAGGAAAGCTAGGGCGCGAGTATAATGTGATGGAGCTGGCACAGCCTTCGTTCGCTGAACTGCGGCTTGCACTGGAACGTAAAGATGGGCGGAAGGTAAGTGCTAATTTCGGACTTAATCCGCGGCTTGGCAAATACCACCGGAGCTACTGCGGGGGCTGTGGCAGTATTATTGATGAGGCTTATGTCAACTCGGACCGTTGCCAGTATTGCGGCAGTCTTAAGCTGGTTAGAGGTGTATTTGACCGGATCCTAGATATTGCGGACCGCAAGACGCCGCTGGTACCTGCTGACCGCCCACCCTATCATTATCAGGTTCCGCTTGAATTTATCCCGGGGTTAGGGAAGGCGAAGATGAACGCGTTACTGCAAGCGTTTGGAACTGAGATGAACATTTTACATGGTTGTGGTGAAGCGGAGATTGCCGGCGTTGTAGGTGCGGATCTGGCGTCGATGATCGTCCAGGCCCGCTCTGGAATTTTGGAGCTATCAGCAGGCGGTGGCGGGACGTACGGTAAAGTGGTTCAGCCCAGAAAGTAGAGTCATTACCTGAAGGACAAGTCATATCGCGGGACGTTTTCTCATATGGTGTAACATGTAACCGGAAAGGGGAACGTCCCAAATGCGTAATTTACGGCTGATGATGAAGGAACAGACGCCTCTGTATATTTTTGTCGGCGTATTATTTCTGGTAGGTGTTGTATTTGGAGCTCTTATCGTTAGTGCGCTTACGATGGATCAGCAGCAGGAGCTGGGGGATTATCTGGGGAATTTCTTTGTTACGGTTGATCAGCAAGGTCTGCCAGCCGCACCTGATTCGTACTGGAGTATAGCGGCCTTGAATCTGAAATGGATCGGACTGATCTGGATTCTTGGGCTGTCGGTCATTGGGCTGCCGGGAATTTTGATTCTTGATTTTTTAAAAGGGGTACTGATCGGTTTTACGGTTGGCTGTCTGGTCAGTCAATATTCTTGGCATGGGATGTTGTTCGCGTTAGTCTCTGTGGCTCCACATAATCTGGTGCTGATCCCTGTGTTGCTGGTTAGCAGTGCAGCTGCGATAGCTTTTTCCTTGCAGATGATCCGCAGCCGGGTGATGGGACAGCGCCGGACGCCAGTGACTCGTCCTTTTACCATGTACACTATATTGTCATTTGTGATGGCGCTTTTGATCCTGGGTATTTCATGTTTTGAGACCTGGGTTACACCAACCATGATGCGTTGGGTCACGCCTTCACTTGTACAAGCGGTGACGACCTTGACTGTGCAGTAAAAGCGTTTGACTTCTGAAAGCGACACCCCCTATAATGGAAGAAGTGGTTTGAAGACCGGTGCGGTAATTATCCAAGGGGGAGGGAGACAGGTGGAAGCACGGATAGACAAGATTAAGCAACAGTTACAATCCCAAGGATACAAGCTTACACCCCAACGGGAAGCGACCTTAAGAGTGCTGCTGGAGAATGAGGAAGATCATCTTAGCGCGGAAGACGTATTTATGCTCGTGAAGGAGAAAGCTCCCGAGATCGGTCTTGCGACTGTGTATCGTACCCTCGAACTTCTCAGTGAGCTTCATGTCGTAGAAAAGATCAATTTCGGCGACGGTGTAGCCCGGTATGATTTGCGAACAGATACTGCGAAGCATCATCATCATCACTTAATTTGTGTGCAATGCGGCAGTATGGATGAGATTCGCGAGGATTGGCTCGGTCCGCTGGAAGAGCGACTGGAGAAAGAGTTTAATTTCACAGTGCTTGATCATAGACTTGATTTCCATGGGATTTGCTACCGCTGTACTGATAAGAACAATACAGACGGAAATCCATCCTAAAGTTATCTTATATTAAGAATTAACTTCACAAGTCCTCCCCGGTTCCTATACCGGAGGGGGCTTTTTAAATGATTAGTCTATTAGAGCCATACATATCAGCCTTTTTTGGAGCATAAAATGAAGGACGAGCAGAATTCATTTATATGTAATAGGAGGCGTCCTTATGATTGTTTCTGTGCCCAAAACAGTGCGTAAGCTGTATTTTATGATCATGTTTGTGGCTCTAAGCTATTTACTCTACTATGCTATGAGCTGGCTAGGGGAATGGCTCAGTCCGATAGAGAATTATGGAATTCCTGAAGGCACCGCTGTTCGGGCATTTGATCACGCCGAGGTTGGTGATGATGGTCTGGATGCACGGCAGCGCTTGCGTTTCTATTACTGGTTCGGAGAATGAAAGCTACGCAGAAAGCAGGAACAAGCGAGAAGAATGTCGAAGAAAGCTAGGGTGGATTTATGCAGAGTAAGCGTTGTGTACACATCTGCTAAAGCCTCATGCTGAATGTGCTGCAGGAAGACACTAAGAGTAGCTGCGCCAGGACAGGAGCGTGAAATAATGAAGTCACACTTGCAGCCTTTTTTACATTATTTGTCCGGAGATAAAGGCTTGTCGCCGAATACACTGGAATCTTACGGTAGGGATGTATCGCAGTTTCTAGAGTTTGCTGAAGAGCGGGGGGTTGAGCAGCCTGAAGAAATCCGAAGATCTCATGTGATGTTATATCTTGGCTCCTTACGCGGAGCGGGAAGAGCCACTGCAACGCTCAACAGAAACGCGGTGTCCCTGCGGGCCTTTTTTCATTATTTGCTGAAGGAACGTTTAATTGAGCAGGATCCAACACTGGACATGGAAACTATGAAGCCCGATAAGAAGCCACCTATGGTGCTTGCGGTTTCGGAGGTTGAGCGGCTGCTAGCTGCTCCAGATGTGAGTACAGCACAAGGGATGCGCGATAAGGCTATGCTGGAATTGCTCTACGCGACGGGGATAAAGGTTTCTGAATTAATTTCTCTTAACGTAGACGATGTGCATACAGACATGAAGTTTGCGCGCTGTACAGGGACTTCGGGCAAGGAACGAGTGGTTCCCATCGGAACCATTGCTGCAGAGAGTGTAGCAGCTTACACTTCTCTTATGCGGGACAAGCTGCTTCGTGATCATCAGGAGGAGCCGGCCATGTTCCTGAATAGCCTAGGTGGGCGTTTAACCCGCCAGGGGTTCTGGAAAATCATAAAAAAATACGCTCGGGAAGCAAACATTGAGCAGGATATTACACCGCATACGCTTAGGCATTCCTTTGCCGCCCATTTACTGGAAGGTGGAGCGGATTTGCGTTCCGTACAACAAATGCTGGGTCATGCTGATATTTCGACGACTCAGATTTATAACGGTATCGCGCGTAAGAATATGAAGGAAGTATATGAGAGCCATCATCCCAGAGCTCGCTGATCATGCTTCAAAGATGCTTTTTGTGAGTAAGATAGTTATGATGGAATCATACTTATAGGATAGACTGGGGAATGGGTAATTTTCCACAGGTTATCCTTTGGCAGAAACGGATACCTGACAGGCGATACATTGTATCGCTAGCTACGGAAGCGTCTGACTTCCGGGAGAAGGTACAGCCGTTTCTTCTTGTTGGTGCAAACGAATGAACGAACGATCTATATTAAAAAAGGAGTGAAGACAATATGTCCTCATTTAAACGAATTGGTTTTATTGTTTTGGATAGTGTAGGTATCGGAGAAGCTCCAGATGCTGCGAATTTTGGTGATGCAGGGTCGCATACGCTTGGCCATATTTTGAACCGTGTTCCCGGATTAAAACTGCCTAACCTTCAGCAGTTAGGATTAGCTAATATTGCTCCGCTGCCGCCACTTGAACCTGTAGCTTCACCAACTGGATATTATGGCAAGATGCAGGAAGTATCTGTAGGTAAGGATACGATGACCGGGCACTGGGAGCTGATGGGGCTGAAAATTGAGGTTCCATTCAATACGTATCCGGATGGATTTCCGGCAGAATTGATTGAGAAATTCGAAGCAGCAACTGGCCGGAAAGTGATCGGTAATAAACCGGCTTCCGGTACGGAAATTTTAGTTGAATATGGCGAAGAGCAGATAAAGACCGGAGCTTGGATTGTGTATACCTCTGCGGACAGTGTATTCCAGCTTGCGGCACATGAAGATATCATTCCACTGGAAGAGCTATACAGCGCGTGTAAAATCGCCCGTGAGCTAACTATGGCTCCTGAATTCTCCGTAGGGCGCGTTATTGCTCGTCCATATGTTGGCGAACCAGGAAAGTTCGTACGGACCTCGAATCGCCATGATTATGCCGTGAAACCACCGGAACCAACGGTAATGAATTCGCTGGCTGATATCGGAAAAGATGTTATCGCGGTAGGAAAGATCAACGATATTTTCACAGGTGAAGGGGTTACAGCTTCTTACCCTACGAAGAGCAATGAACATGGTATCGAAGTTACCATTGAGCAGCTTCGCCAACCGTTCAACGGGTTGCTGTTCACGAATCTGGTGGATTTTGACTCTTTATATGGACACCGTCGCGATCCGGAAGGATACGGTCATGCACTGGAAGTATTCGATCAGGCGTTGCCTGAAATTCTATCCACGCTTGGTGAAGATGACCTGTTGATTATTTCAGCAGATCATGGGAATGATCCAATCCATAGTGGAACAGATCATACTCGTGAATATGTGCCGCTGCTTATTTACAGCCCACGCCTTAAGCATCCAGATAGCTTGGGTATTCGTGAGACCTTCTCGGATGTTGCTGCAACCATTGCTGATAATTTCGGTGCGAAGGCGCCGCAGTATGGGACAAGCTTTTTAGCGAAACTGCAATAAAAGAATGTGGGTTGCGCCACAACATTCATTAAGGAGGATCATCCATAGCATGTTAACTCAAAAAGAAATTCAAGAAGCAGCCATTTATATAAAAGACAAATGTCCGGTGGCTCCGGAAATTGGATTGATCCTTGGTTCAGGACTCGGTGTGCTTGCAGATCTGATCACCGATGGAATCAGCATTCCATATGATGAGATTCCTCACTTCCCTGTGTCCACTGTAGAAGGGCATGAGGGAGAACTGCTGATCGGTATGATTGAAGGACGCCGTGTCGTGATGATGAAGGGCCGCTTTCATATGTATGAGGGTTATGGACCGGAGGTTACGGCATTCCCTGTTCGGGTTATGAAAGAACTTGGTATAGCCAGCCTATTAGTAACTAATGCTGCTGGTGGAGTGAACACAGATTTCACGCCGGGCGATCTTATGCTCCTTACGGATCATCTGAATATGACGGGACGGAACCCGTTAATAGGACCTAATGATCCTGCACTGGGCGTGCGCTTCCCGGATATGTCAACCGCTTATAGCCGCCGCCTGATCAAGGTAGCGAAGGAAACGGCAGCGCAGCAGAATTTCGAATTCAAAGAAGGCGTATATGCAGGTCTGCTGGGACCTTGCTACGAAACACCTGCTGAAATCGTAATGCTTCGTCATCTAGGGGCTGACGCTGTGGGCATGTCTACTGTGTCGGAAACCATTGTTGCCCGGCATGCAGGTATCGAGGTATTGGGTATCTCCTGTATTACTAACATGGCTGCGGGAATTCTGGATCAACCGCTCAACCATGAAGAGGTTATGGAAACTGCAGATCGTGTGCGTGAGCGTTTCCTGAAGCTGGTGTTGGGCTTTATTCCGAAAATGTAATTTCGGGTACTGCATTATGAATTTTTGGGAGGTCCAATCTATGACACAAGTGAATGAGCTTGAGCCATTGACGTTTGAACAGATAATGAAGGTAACTAATTTGACTAGACCAAAATTTATCGGACTTGCTCGCGCAATTGTCCGTGAAGTGCAGGTGTAATATGAGAGCTGTCGATATTATTCAGAAAAAAAGAGATGGTGGAGAGCTGAGTCGTGAGGAAATTTCCTTTTTAATACAGGGCTACAGTAAAGGTGAAGTGCCTGATTATCAGCTCTCTGCATGGGCAATGGCTGTTTATTTCCAAGGCATGAACGCGCGGGAAACCGGCGATCTAACGATGGAAATGGCGATGTCCGGCGATCAAGTAGATCTTAGCCCAATTGCAGGCATTAAGGTTGATAAACACTCCACAGGCGGAGTGGGCGATAAAACAACTGTAGTACTGGCACCCTTGGTAGCTTCTGCTGGAGTACCGGTAGCGAAGATGTCCGGCCGCGGACTTGGGCACACTGGAGGCACGCTCGATAAGCTGGAGTCCATCAGTGGTTTCTCTATCGAGATGGCTCGTGAGCGTTTCTTTGACCAAGTAGGGGAGATCGGGGCTGCCGTGATCGGCCAGTCGGGTAACATTACACCCGCAGACAAAAAGCTGTACGCCCTTCGGGATGTAACTGCAACAGTTGAATCCATCCCCCTTATTGCAAGCTCTGTGATGAGCAAGAAGATTGCAGCAGGTGCGGATGCGATCGTGTTGGATGTCAAAACAGGCAGCGGTGCTTTTATGAAGACGCTGGATGATTCTATAGCACTCGCTCAGGCGATGGTTGACATTGGAACGCATCTGGGTCGCAATACCGTTGCGATTATCAGTGATATGGATCAGCCGCTTGGTTACGGGATCGGAAATGCGTTGGAAATTAAGGAAGGAATCGAGACCTTGAAGGGTCACGGTCCGAAGGATCTGCAGGAGGTCTGTCTTATTCTGGGCAGCCAGATGCTTGTTCTTGGCGGCAAAGCCAAGGATGAAGCGGAGGCACGTTCGATTCTTATGACGCATATTGAAGATGGCAGTGCGCTAGAGAAGTTCAAACAAATCGTGAAGGCACAAGGTGGAGATGTATCGCAAATTGATTTTCCGGAGAAGCTCCCTACGGCTAAGCGATTCATTGAAGTGAAAGCAAAAACCAAAGGATTCATAGAAGGGATTCAGGCCGAGGAAATTGGCGTTGCGGCTATGCTGCTTGGAGCTGGACGTGAAACTAAGGAATCCGTAATCGATCTGGCTGTGGGGATTCAACTTTCTAAAAAGGTTGGAGATGCTGTAGAGATCGGCGAGACGCTTGCAGTCTTGCATATCAATGATGCCAGTGAGAAGAAAGTAGAGGAAGCTGAAGGTAAGGTGTTAGAAGCCTACCGTATCACTTCTGAACCTGTTCCTGCCCAACCTTTGGTATTTGCACTTGTTACTAAAGATGGGGTAACACGGTACTAGCCTAGGCAATATAAATATTGTCATGGCTATGGCCTTAAACAAACAACAAAGCAGCGATCCTCCCATAACGGGAAGGTCGCTGCTTTGCGTTTTGCTCAATGGTGCAATATTTATAACTGATTATTAATCTTATTGAATATCTGCGAAGCCCCGCTGCTTGTATTACATAATACGACCACAGTCTCGCCACTAGCTGGATAGATAGCCGACCGGAAGGAAACACCGGGATCATAGCCCATAATGTGAAATTTGAACACTTTTTCTTCGCGGAGGGTAATCCATACACCATAACCATAATAGCCTTCGCCATCCACATGTACATGGGGAGTAAGCAATAATGAAGTGAGTACTGGACTCAATAATGTATGGTTGATTAACCCGCTCCAGAATAGCTGCATGTCGGGGGCAGTGACGAAAGCTCCACCGTCAGCGCCTCCTTTTACCGGGATTGAGTAGATGTTGGTTCTCCAGTTTCCGTTCTCTTCCTCTATGTATCCTAGTGCACAGTTGGCAGGTAAGGCATCTAACGTAAAGTAACCGGATTGCTCCATTCCGCAAGGCTTAAAGATGTGCTGCTCTACATACTCGGAAAAAGTCATTCCACTCAATTCCTCCACCAGAAGGCCTAGCACGATATAGCCGGCATTGTTGTAGTGAAAACGTTCGCCAGGAGTCCACATCATGGGAAGGGTTCGGAACATCGGCACAAAATTCTCAAGCTGTCGCAAGGTGTACATAGGCCGTGCCTTCCACAGATCCTCGAAATCATCCATAATTGTTTCATCAAAATAATCCGGAATACCAGAGCTATGCGTTAGCAGCTGATGTATGGTGATGTCGGGACTAAAGAGAGGAAAATCTACTTTTTTAAGATAATCTATTAGTCTACTTTCAAAAGAAATCAATCCCTGATCGACCAGCTGGCAGACAGCGATCGCGGTAAATATTTTACACCCGGAAGCAATGCCGAACCGAGTATGAATATTGTTTTCGCGCTTATCCGACTTATTGGCATAACCGTAACAACTGCTGATGACTTTTTTATCAGGTTGTTGTACCAGCACTACACCAGAGAAATTGTTCTGTTTAGCTTCTGCTTCAATACAATCTGCAAGGTGGTTCATCTGTATATTCACTCCTCTATAAGCAGTTAAGTTCTTAAATACCATTCGTTAAAATATTACATTTTCCTTTAAAGGGGGGTTAAATGAGTACGGAAAAATTGGAAATACTTAAAAATTGAATTAACTTTTGATCTCCCCTATAATAAAAATGCTCTGCAACTGCTGCTGGGCTTTTTTTTATTGACAACATCATTACTTCTTGCGATAAATTATTATAGTTATTTACTTGGAAATGGAATAATTTCCACCCTTTCTGACGAAACTGGAACACAGTACCTGTGATATGAAGGTTAACGTTCAGGAGGGGAACCATTGTGAGAAAAATGCGTTTTGCTGTGCTTGTGCTCTGTATCGTTGTGTCGGTTCTAGGACCGATGTCAGGTGCTTATGCTGAGGAAAAAAGCAAGAATTCTGGCAGTAATGCTGCCGCTGTAGATCTTGCGCCTGGTGCGCGTTCAGCGATTTTGATGGATGCAGGCACTGGCACTATTATTTATGAAAAGAACAGCCATGATAAGCTGCCTCCCGCAAGTATTACGAAGATTATGACGATGCTGCTTACGGTGGAAGCACTGGATGAAGGAAGACTGCAACTGACGGATAAGGTGCGCACGAGTGAATATGCCGCATCGATGGGCGGATCGCAAATTTTCCTGGAGCCTGGTGAAGAAATGTCGGTGGATGAGATGCTCAAAGGCATCGCTATGGCCTCCGGTAATGATGCATCTGTGGCAATGGCAGAGAAAATAGCGGGTTCGGAGAGCGCTTTTGTCGATCTGATGAATAAAAGAGCGGAAGAGCTGGGTCTGAAAGATACCCACTTTGCCAATTGCAACGGTCTTCCAGCTGCTAATCACTATTCCTCAGCCTACGATATTGCGGTAATTAGCCGGGAGCTTTTAAAGCATGATAGAATTATCAAATATACCGGTTCCTATCAGGATTATCTGCGTAAGGATTCCACCAAACCATTCTGGTTGGTAAACACGAACAAGCTTGTACGTTTCTATACAGGCGCTGATGGACTGAAAACAGGATATACCGCTGAAGCAAAATTCTGCTTATCCGCTACGGCTGCAAGAGACGGTCTGCGTGCTGTTGCTGTTGTGCTGGGTGAGCCGAACACGAAGACACGGAACAGTGAAGTGTCGGGCATGTTTGACTATCTCTTTTCGCAATATAAGATCCACACTATTCACAAAGAAGGGGACGCTATCGGTACCCTTAAGATTGAGAAGGGTGTGAAGTCCGAGCTGCCGATTACGGCGAAAGAGACGTATAGTGTTCTTTTGAAAAAAGGTGTGACGCAAGAAGGCATTCGTCACGAACTAGTACTTCCAGAAAGCGTGAAGGCACCAGTGGCTGAAGGCCAGTCCATAGGCAAGCTGGTTGTCTACCAAGGAACCCAAGTGATTAAAGAGTATGAACTTAAAGCAGGGGAAGCTGTGGCAAAAGCAGGCTGGTGGAAGCTCTTTAAACGTACAACAGGCTCGATGTTCGGCATGGATTAAAAAGAGCTTTTTTGTAGATTGCGCCCATGTGCTTTGTAGATTCATAGGGGTTTTCTTCTAGTTTTGTCGTGAGGCAGGATTCCTGATTTGCCACGTAGAAACCTTGTCCTTGAAGAGAATGGGTACTGTCTCTTAAGGCCAAGTTTTCAAAGCAACGAAGAGGAGAGTGGCAAGCATGAATTCTAATGTGGAAATGGAGCATCACAGGGGTGTGCTGATTGTCCGTTTATCTGGGGAACTCGATCATCATGCCGCCGATTTTGTAAGAATGGATATGGATGAAGCGATTATGCGGGGTCAGGTATCGCATTTGATCCTTAGCCTTAAGCATCTGCAGTTTATGGACAGTTCGGGTCTCGGCGTAATTCTGGGAAGGTATAAACTGATCCATAGTAAAGGCGGCAAAATGGTGGTGTGTGATGCAACGGCACCTGTGAAGCGACTTCTGGAAATGTCAGGCCTGTTCAAGATCATGCCCCTATATGACGACGAGAGCACTGCACTCTCGGATTTGGAGGTTGCGTTATGACAAATGGTAAGGCTGGTAACTTCATGAACGTGCAGTTCGCTGCACTCTCGGAGAACGAATCATTCGCGCGTGTAGTTGTAGCGGCGTTCGTTTCTAGGCTTGATCCTACAATGGACGAGCTGAATGATCTGAAGACAGTCGTGTCGGAGGCGGTCACCAATTGTATTATTCATGGGTATGATAGTGATCCGGAAGGTATTGTGACTATTTCAGCTTCGCTGGACAACGAAACGGTACATTTAACCATTGAGGATCAGGGACGGGGCATTGAGGATTTGGAGTTGGCACAACAGCCGCTATATACCTCAAAGCCAGAGCTGGAGCGGTCGGGCATGGGCTTTACCATTATGGAGAATTTCATGGATGAATTTGAAGTCACTAGTGAACCGGGACACGGTACTTCGATCTCAATGAAGAAAACCATCGTTTCGAAAAAAGCTTTATACAATTAGGGGTTGGAGCCATGGATGCAGAGTCAAAAAAAGCTCCGCCGACCTATTTGGACGATGCGGAGGTCAAACGTCTTATCGCGCTCAGTCAGGCCGGAGATAATCTTGCCCGAGACACACTAGTTAGCTGCAATATCCGGTTGGTCTGGTCGGTAGTGCAGCGGTTTATGAACCGCGGGTATGAACCTGACGATTTGTTCCAGATCGGTTGCATCGGGCTCTTGAAGTCCGTTGATAAGTTCGACCTCAGCTATGAGGTCAAATTCTCCACTTATGCCGTGCCGATGATCATTGGCGAGATTCAGCGTTTCCTTCGCGACGATGGAACCTTGAAAGTTAGCCGTTCTCTTAAGGAGATGGCTAATAAGGTCCGCAAGATGAAGGATGAAATGTCTAAGACGCTGGACCGTCTGCCTACCATCGGTGAAGTTGCTGAGGCACTGGGGGTTACCCCTGAAGAAGTGGTATTTGCTCAGGAAGCTAACAAGCCACCGACCTCGATTCATGAGACGGTGTTCGAGAATGATGGCGACCCGATCACACTGATTGATCAAATCGCTGATGAATCACAGGAACGCTGGTTTGATAAGCTGGCACTGAATGAGGCTATCGGAGGTCTCAGCGAGCGTGAACGGCTGATTGTTTATCTTCGGTATTACCGTGACCAAACGCAGTCAGAGGTTGCCAGTCGCCTTGGGATTTCTCAAGTCCAGGTATCCCGGCTGGAGAAGAAAATATTGCAGAATATCCGCGAGCAGATTGCTCAGTAGATAATGGCTAAAATGTAAAGACGCTTGCGAAATAGCGAATAGGAAGAAAAAGCCGCCCCGAAAAGGGGGGGCTTTTTATGTGGAGGGAATCTCAATATGCATTCACTTGGCGACAAGGATATGACCTCATGGTCTATTGACATGGAAGCGAATTTGCTGACAATGTCGAATGTTTTGGAGAAATGGGTGGACTGTTCAGATCATGCTTTAACGCATAACCCCAATTTTTTACGTGAATATGTGTACGGTGAGGATCTTGAACGCTTTGATGCGTATATAGATAAATTATACTCTGGTCACCTATGTAATCTTGAGTATCGTATGCAGTTACCTGCAAAAGCGCTGAAGTGGGTTCAAAGTATAGGCACGCCCGTTTTTAATCAAGAGCATAAGGTTTGTCGAATAGATGGCGTCATCATAGATATCACGGAACAAAAAAATGCTCAAGCCCAGTTAGAGAGTAGCTTTTCTCTGTATCAGCAGATGTTTGCTGCGATCGATGTGGCGATTTGGTCATACGACTACGTATCACGGAAAATGTTATTCATATCGGATGCCATTCTCAATATCACGGGATATTCACCAGAACAGGCGAAGGAAGATGACTTTTGGCTAAGAATTGCTCCTAAAGAAGAGCGGCCTTTAATTCAAGAGATTATAACTACAGTGGGGCAAGGAATAAGCAATCTCAGTGAATATCGGATCATCCATGCCAGCGGTGAACTCCGATGGGTCCAAGTCAGGATCATTCCCAGTATGGATGAGACAGGGGCAGTGGTACGGCTCAATGGGATCTTAATCGATCATACGGAAAAAAAGCAGATGCAAGAGGTTCTATTAAAAAGCGAGCAGCGCTACAAATCCCTGTTTGACCATAATCCAGATATCGTGTGTGAATTGGATATGCAGGGCAGCATTGTGGCTATCAATCCAGCGGCAGAGCAAATTACTGGAGAAGCTTTTAATAGATTCGGAGAGAACTTATCCATTGTGAATTTATTTGGCGCAGAGAATTCGCATATGATGTCTGATTATTTTGATAAAACGGTTGGCGGAGTTCTGCAGCATTATACGGTTACTTCTGTCCGCGAGAATGGATTAGTTAACCATTGGTCGATGAAAAACATCCCTGTACATGAAAACAATCAAATTGTGGGTACCTTTGTTATCGCAAGAGATACCACTGCATCTGTGGAGGTAGAAAAGCGGCTGGCTCAGCGGGAGGCGGAGTACAGGCTTATTACAGAGAATATGGAGGATATGATTGGGGCTCTGGATCAGCAAGGGAACTTCATTATTGCTTCGTCCTCTTGTGAGAAAATTATTGGTCTTCCTGTAGGTTCAATAAAGAACACAACTATTTTGGAGTATATTCATCCTGATGAACAAGAAGTGTTGCGGGAACAGATCTTGGATATTTTTCGGACAAAAGTATGTAAGATGTTTTACAATCGGTTTATTCACATCAAAGGTCACATTATAGACCTGGAATGCTTGGGTACACCTGTTCTTGGTGAGGATGGAGAAGTAGTTAGTATTGTGATCGTAGCGAGAGACATTACAAAAAGGGTCCAGATGGAGAGTGAACTTAGAGAAAGCGAGGAACTCAATCGGCTGCTTATTGATATGTCACCTGAAGCGGTAGTACTCCATAGTGAATATAAATTCCTTTATGTGAATTTTTCCTGTTTAGGATTGTTTGGAGTTTGTAGTGAGGATCAATTGATTGGCACCTCTATTTTTAATTGGGCCCACCCGGACTATATAACGCTGGCTAGAGATCGGATGCGTGAAATCTATTATGGACCCAATCGGATATTAGCTCCTGTTGAACAAAAGGTCGTGCGGTCAGATGGATCTATTATCGATGTAGAAGTAACAGCTAGCTCAATTCTATACAAGGGTAAGGTTGCATGTATCTCTATCTTTAGGGATATCAGTGATCGGAAAAAAATTGAGGTGGAAAGACAGCTTACAGAGCAGATCATTCGGAACAGCGAGGAAAGGTATTTCAACTTACAGATGAGTCTTGATCAATTCTCGCAAGATTTGTTTGGTGCGATGAAGATCAGTCACATGGAACAACGATTACTGAAAGAAGTTAGAGAGGTCTTGCGGGTTACCAATATTTGTATGGTTGAAGTTGAAGATAACCATGATAAAATATGCGAGATTATTGAGACCGAGCGGGGCTATTCACTGAAGATCGGAGAGTTCCGAAGAAAAAGCTATATTCTATCCATTAATGAGAAGTCTATTTTATTAGAAATAAGTTCTGTTCGAGTGTGGCTGAAGACGATTACCCGTTATGTTAGTGTGTTATTTGATAATTTTTTGCTCATAGAAGATCTAACTAAGGACCTTGAGTTAGCGGCTTCCGAGCAAGCTCCGACATGGTTGCTGCGCTTTATGTTTAATTTATCCGAGAATGAACGCAAACGGCTGGCTCAAGATTTACATGATTCAGCCCTTCAAGAACAGATCATCTGGTATCGTAAGCTTGATAATTTTTTAAGTGATAAATCCGTTACGGGGGAACTAAAGGAACAGCTAGAACAGATCACAGAAGGTTTACTCGATGTTATCTATGAACTGCGGATGATCTGCAATGAGCTTAGGCCACCAGCATTAATCAATGAGGGGCTTGCTTCCTCACTTGAGACGTTGTTTGAATTTGCTCAGCTGCGGAACGACTATCAGATTTATTTTGAGTCAACAGCTTTCAAGCATAAGTTAAAAGACGAGATTCTAATAGGTCTGTACCGTATTGTGCAGGAACTTTTGGCTAACGCAGCTAAACATTCCTGTGCCACAGAAGTACGTATCTCCTTAGCTAGCGAAGGGCAACAGGTGCTTTTGGATTATGAAGATAACGGAATTGGAACGAGCCTTTTAGGAGAGGATTCTCTTAAGAGCATGGGGATTTATGGGATGAAAGAAAGGGTTCGCAGTATGGATGGGACCATACGATTTCTTTCGCCAGAGAATAAGGGATTAGCTGTCTTTATATCCATACCTGCAGATTAATCATGGGGCATAATAAGGGGATAGGGGTGTATTAGGCATGATTCGAATTTTGTTAGTGGACGACCATCCCTCTGTCATGGAAGGGACTAAGATGATACTGGAACAAGAGGGAGATATGGAGGTTACCCTAGCCAATTCAGCCCATGAGGCGCTTAACATGGTGGGTAGCCATACGTTTGACGTGATGCTGTTTGATCTTCATATCGCTGATGGGAATGGGATTGATTTGGCGAAGGAAGTCTTAAAAATAAACGCAGACGCGATTATCTTAATCTACACCGGATACGAAATTACAAACAAATTCAACTTGATGATTGAATCGGGTTTGTTTGGATTTATTTCAAAAACGACCAATAGAGAGCAGTTGGTTGCAGCAGTGCGTTGTGCTTTAAGGGGAGATGTCATTTTGCCTCATACCCTAGTTAAACAGTTAAGAAAAGTATCACCTAAAGGAATGGAGATTAATATTGACCAAGCAAACCCGAAGATAAGCAAAAAAGAGCATGAAATGCTGACAGAGATTGCAAAAGGAAAAAGCAACAAGGAAATAGCAGAGATTGTACTTATGAGTCAACGATCGCTGGAATACAGTTTAACGAGTCTGTTCCAAAAACTAAATGTGAAATCAAGAATTGAAGCGGCAATAAAAGCTAAACGACTGGGCATATTGAAGGAGTCCGATTTCAACAATTCACTATGAAAATTCGTAACAAACAAATAGATCAAAATCCCGTTCACGGTGCTGTGAGGCGGGATTTTTTGGTCTGCGCTTTTTTTGCGGGACGACGCAATATTTTTGCGTGGTCGCGCTATTTTTTTTCGGTTACCTTAATCTGCTTACCGTATATGATGAAATAGTTCCTAAGAATTACTAAAAAATGACTAACGCCAATGAGGGGCTGAGGAAAATGAAGTGGTTTTATAATTTAAGGACAGCAGTGAAGTTAATCTCCGCATTTCTGTTAGTATCCGCAATATTGTGCTTTGTAGGATTCTATGGAATTACGAATTTGAGTAAGATGGACCGCTCTATCGTGGACATGTACGAAAATCGCTTAACACCTATAGCTTATCTGGGAGAAGCGAATGAACTATTTTTAACAAATAGAATCAATATCCGTGATATAAACACGATGGCTAAAACAGCGGCAGAAAAGAAAGAATACGAAGATAAAATACATAAAAACGTTCAAAGTATTGAAGAGATCATGGGTAAATATAGCAAGACTGCGTTGAGGGAAGAAGAATTGGCGATAATGAAAGATTATCCTGAGATCTGGCAACGTTATATCACAAGTCTTGATGATACTATTGAAATTGATAAAACAAATATTAGTAATGAAAAATATACAAATTATTTGCGCGAAAGTGATTTGCAAACAGCCACAACAGAGCTGACTAACTTTCTGCAAAAATTAATAGACATCAATATGAAGCAGGCTCAAGGTTCGATTGTTAATGCCAATGACCTTTATCAGTCCTCTCGTTTGATTACGTTTAGCGTTACTATTGTTGCGCTGCTCATCAGTATTGGTCTGGGTCTTCTAATATCGCAGATCATAGCACGGCCTCTAAATCAAGTAATGCGCCTGCTAGGTAAAGTGGCTAATGGTGATTTAAGCGAAACGTCGAATCTGGAATCTAAGGACGAGATTGGAATGCTAGCTTATTCTGTTAATGAAATGGTTCTGAACCTAAGACGCACTGTGAGCGGCATTTCGTCTTCTGCGGAAAGTGTCTCAGCTGCTGCACAGCAAATCTCAGCTAGTACAGAGGAAGTAGCCAGTGGAAGTATGAGTCAAGCTAGTGCAGCACAAACGATGAATGAGTTGTTCCGAGAATTATCTGCGGCGATTAATTCAGTAGCCCAGAGTGCTGAACAGGCTTCTGAGCTTTCAGATCAAACGATGCGTATCGCTCAAGATGGAGGGATCGTGGTTAAGAACTCCGTACAAGGAATGGCAGTACTGGATACACAAATGTCTAGACTTGCGGAAGACTCCGATAAGATTGGTGAGATTATCGCGGTGATTGAAGATATTGCCCAACAAACAAATCTGCTTGCCCTAAACGCAGCGATTGAAGCGGCACGCGCAGGTGAACAAGGTCGAGGTTTTGCCGTTGTTGCGAATGAAGTAAGAAAGTTAGCTGAGCGGAGCAGTGGGGCTACGAAACAAATCACGGGCATTATCAAAGAAATGCAGAAGAATACGCAGCACAGTGTAAATGCTGTAGTAGAAGGAGTAGCTTTTTCACAAAAAAATGGAGAAGCCTTTGAACATATCCTTACGATGGTGAACGATACCGCTCATAAAGTAACAGAAATTGCAGCTGCCAGTGAAGAACAGGCCGCACAATCGTCTGAGGTGATGTTCTCAATTGAGAGCATATCCGCCGCAACTGAAGAAATGGCGGCAAGCAGCAGTGAAACGGCAACGACCGCCAATGCTTTGGCTCAGCTAGCAGAAGAGTTAAATAGTCTGGTATCTATTTTTAAAGTTAAATAAACAGTGTCAGGGGTATTATCATTGATAGGAGAGGAGAAGTAGTGCAAAAAATAAAGGTGCTCGTTGTAGCTGCTTCAGTAACCATGCGTAAACAGATCTCGAACCTAATTTCGGAGGATTCAAGCCTCGAGATCATTGGAGTAGCTCGAAATGCATCCGAAGCGATCAGCATGGTTCAAAAACTCAGGCCCGATGTCGTGGCTATAGATATAGAAATGCCGGAATTGAACGGTTTGGTAGCACTCACAAGCATAATGTCTCAGCGGCCAACACCTATACTTATCTTGAGCTCCGCTACAAAGGATGGAATAACAGCAACCATTACTGCTCTACAAAATGGTGCAGTGGATTTCATATCCAAGCCGGCTCAATCTTATGGACCTGGTCTATACAGCATAAAAGATGAGTTATTATTCAAAATTAAGAAAGCCGCTGAAATTCCTTTAAGAACTCTTATTCTTAACAATATAAACATCTCCAAAGTGAAAGCTCGACAAGAGAAACAAAACAACGTTAAGAGTGGATGTACAGAAGTTATTGAGCAGATCGTGGGAATTGGATGCGGAGTAGGGGGGCCGAAGGCATTAGAAATCTTAATTTCCTCGCTCCCGGCGAGCTTCCCGTATCCCCTGCTGGTTGTTCAACATATGCCACCTAAGTACACAAAAGCATTGGCGGAACGACTGAATCGGTTCTCAAGTGTACGGGTGGTGGAAGCCAAGGACAAGCAATCTGTGCTCGGGGGAACCGTCTATATCGCTCCAGGTAATTCTCATATGACCATTATTCAGGAGGGGCAGGATCTCAGAATAAAACTTATGAAAAAGCCTGCAGTGAATGGACACTGTCCTTCGGTCGATATCTTGTTTGAGTCTATATCTGCACTAACTGGTCTACAGCAGCATTTAATCCTAATGACCGGAATGGGAAGTGATGGCGCCAAAGGGATGCTGGCTGCCAAACACGCTGGCGCCCAATCAACGCTAGTAGAATCGCAAGAAACTTCTATTGAAAGTGAAATGCCTGAAGCAGCCGCGAAGCTGGGTTGTGTGGATTACGAGCTGCCCTCGCATTTGTTAGCCTCGAAGATTATGGAGGTTACGGGGGAGCTGAGATACCGGAGGGATGCATTTCCATCGGTTTGAACGGTCTTATTTTACTACTAAAAAAGCGTTGGCAGGATAAAATCCGCCAATGCTTTTTTGTGTTTCATGTTGACACTTTCAAGTGATAACAATTATCATTTACGAAGCAAGAGTAGAGATCATGTAACTCATCGTATACAAGGAGCGAAGAAGGAGAGGTTTGCGATGACTTTAAATATATTGAATATGGAAATTCATGATCTTTTTGATCAATTTACAGAACGGATAGAGGGGCATGTTGAACATAACCAATGGGAACAGCGGCTTACTATTCCTTCACATATTGGTAAGGGAAGCGTCACCCGTACACGGATTCGTCCAGGTATGGAGATTATGTATACGGACATAACTTACGAACAGGATATGAAGCTCCACATTCAAGAAGCTTGTCCGTTGTTTGAACTAAGCTATAATCTAAGCGGAGAAATCTATTGCGAATGGAACGGCAAGGAAAGTTACACGGATAAACAAATGGGCAATGTCCTTTTTCTAGAGGATGTTCAGGTGTATGAAGAGAAAAAAGCAGGTGTCCCCAATCAATTGCTGGAAATACGGTTTGCTCCTAGTGAACTGCTGAATTACGCCGGAGATTTATCGGAGACACAGCAAATGGAAACCTGGCTTAGACATCATCGTGGAAATATTGATCGTTATCCAGATACTGCGGCAATCCGAAAATGTGTCTCCGAAATGATCCACTGTACCTATCATGGAACATTGAGACGTTTATATATGGAGAGCAAAGCCCTTGAATTTATTGCTTTGTTTGGTGAGTCTGATGGTTACGGTTCTATTAGCGATAGTATGACGCTGCGGCATGATGATATTACTAATCTGAAGCGGGTACATGAATTGGTGCAAATCCATTTCGAACAACCGTTATCTATACGTGAGTTGGCTAAGCGGGTAGGTATCAACGAATTCAAGCTGAAAAAAGGCTTCCGCGAATTATTTGGCATGACGATCTTCGAGCTTGTACGTATAAAAAGGATGGAGAAAGCGCTCTGGTATATGGAGGTTGAAGGTTTGAATATAGGGAAAACAGCTGTTTCGGTCGGATATAGCAATGTCAGCAATTTCACGACGACCTTCCGTAAGCATTATGGCTGCAATCCAAGCGAATACTTAAAACGTATCGAACAACAGAGTTTGGAACGAAACAGGCTGTAGGAAGATTTGTAAATGCAGAAAGCTTAAAGCTTCAGGTGTTAGAACATAGGGTTCGGAATCGAACGTTATCTTCTGCATGCTTGAGGTTTTTTTGTGTTTGCTCCCTTATCAAGGAGTGAACCTCCCTTAACAGGTAGAGAAAAAGACCACTCTAAATGATAATAATTTCATAGATTGCAGATAAAAAGGTGGTCATACAATGGGACAACAACAAGTAGATTCACGCAGGTGGTATGCGCTGGGGGTTATTTTACTGCCAACATTACTTATTTCATTAAATACTTATATGATTCAAGTTGCGCTTCCATCTATGCAATATAGCTTGAACGCAAGCTTTTCGGAAGCACAGCTTATCGTTACCGGATTTTCGCTAGGATTAGCTGTGGCGTTGATTATTAGCGGAAAGCTTGGGGATATATACGGCAGAAAACGGATGTTGATGATCGGGGTGAGCGGGTTTACGGTCATGGCAGTGTTAGGCGGATTGACCTCAGATCCGGCACTTCTGATTGTTATTCGGATTGTGCAGGGATTGGCTGCGGCGCTTATTCAACCTCAGGTTCTATCTACGCTGCAGGTCAGCTTTCTGCCAAAGGAAAAAGGGCTTGTTTTCGGCATTTACGGCGCAATGATTGGCATTGGATTTGCATTCGGATTCATCCTCGGAGGTACTATTGTGAATTGGAATCCGTTCGATCTCGGTTGGCGGACAGTATTTTTTTTCAATGTGCCATTTGGACTTCTCGTCCTGCTGTTAATGCCGATTGTACCTGAAACACGGGCTGAGCAGGCGCACAGTATTGATTGGACTGGAAGCTTCCTTCTGCTGATCGGTTTGTTCCTGTTGATCTATCCGTTGTCAGAGGGACAAAAACAAGGGTGGCCGTTGTGGATTTTTGGCTGTCTAATGTTAGCTCTTTTCGTGTTGTTTACTTTTATCTGGGTTGAAAATCGCAAGGGAAAGCAGGGGACGTTACCGTTAGTCGATCTGTCTATTTTCAGAGATCGAACATTTAGCGCTGGTCTGGCAACCGTTCTTGTCCTTTATCTAAGTATGTTCTCTTTCTTTTTTATTTTGAGCTATTATATGCAATTTGGTTTGCACTATAGTGTTCAAGATACCAGTATGGTTTTCTTGCCTATAGGGATAGGCTTTTTTCTGACTTCCCTAATCTCTTCTCGAATGGTCAAAAGATGGGGGATGAGTGTACTTAAGATAGGAGCGCTGATGATGGGGAGCTGTAGTCTGCTGCTTATGTTAGAGCTAAATGTGGACGTTACGCAGCTGCTAGACCCTCGTAATATCCTACTATTATTGATATATGGTTTCGGTCTCGGAATGGCTACTACACCTCTAGTCAACGTTACGCTTAGTTCAGTACCCACAAAGATCACGGGCACGGGTTCAGGCTTGATCACTACCTTTATGTATTTTGCAAATTCGTTAGGAGTGGCGTTAATCGGTATTTTATTCTCCGCTTCGCTAAAGCATTCTCTTTTGGAAGCAGATCTAGCGGATTATGTAAGGGCGTTTTCCTTCTCATTAGCAGCAATCGGAGGACTTGCTTTTACTGGTTTTCTTTGCCTTTGTTTTTTGCGGGAGCGGAAATTATAGAGGAGGTATCCTGCTTTTTTACGCTGTGAGCAATCTAACAAACGAACGCTCTTCTTAGCTTTATAGTAATACCGAGTGATTGAATTCCATTTAATGTAACTCACTCCAAACTTATCAATTAGAAGGTGCCAGGATGTCCATACTGCAAGTAGAGAATCTCTCGAAAGAATATAAAGGCAAAGGTAAAACGAATCGGTTTCGAGCGCTGAACGGGATTAGTGTTAGTGTGGATAGTGGCGAGTTTGTGGCGATTATGGGACCCTCGGGGAGCGGGAAAACAACACTTTTAAATATACTAAGCGGAATAGACTCGGAGTATAGTGGGGTTGTAAGAATTGCAGATATTAGTATAAGTGAGATGTCCAAGAACGAGCTTGCGATTTTTCGCCGGCAGCGTATGGGATTCGTTTTTCAGGATTACAATCTGCTGGATAGTCTGACCCTACGGGAAAATATCATGGTGCCCATGGTGCTGGATGATCAAGAGGTAGAAGATATCAATGCCAAGACAGATGAGACGTTATCGCTATTCGATCTGGATGAGGTGAAGGACAAATATCCTTATATGGTTTCAGGGGGGCAACAGCAGCGGGCGGCGATCAGCAGGGCGATTATAAATCATCCAGATGTGATTTTTGCGGACGAGCCGACGGGGAATTTGGATTCCAAATCCTCGAGTACGGTGATGAAGACCTTCGCCAAGCTCAACACTCTAAAAGGAGCAACGATAGTGATGGTCACACATGATCCTTTTGCGGCCAGCTATTGTAATCGGGTGCTTTTTATCAAAGATGGGAAGGCTCTACTAGAGATTGCTAGAGAGAATAAAGAGCGCAGAGCATTTTTGGATCTGATTCTGGAGAACCTGGCCTTTATTGGAGGGGGAGAAGATGACCTTTAGGAGAATGGCATTTCAGATATTTAAGGCGAATCTTAGAAGATATTTGTTATTTTTCCTATGCAGCAGCTTTACGGTTATGATCTTTTTTACATTTTATTCGCTGTACAGTAATCCTGATTTTAATGACCCTTATCAAGTGAATGGGATGGTGTCAGGTAATTTATATGCTCCTTTTTTGGTGATAAGGGTGTTTGCTGTTCTGTTTATTGTATATGCTCAAATGGCCTTTTTAAAATTCAGAAAAAGCGACTTTGGGCTATTAATGGTACTTGGAATGACAAGCCACAATATCCGCAAAATCATTTTGTTCGAGAATAGCATGATCGCTTTAGCCTCGATTCTCACTGGTTTAGGTGCAGGGACAGTTTTCTCCGGTATTTTTTTCTTTATTGTTTCGCTGTTTGTAAATATTGGGGACAGTGCTTTTATACTGACGCCGGATAGTTATCTGTATACCATTAAATTCTTCGCGGTGATTTACATAGTGGTGATTGCAGTCAATTTGCTACTAACTTTGCGATACAGTATTTTACGTCTTTTAAAAGAGTCCAGAACCGCAGAACGCAACCTGATTCATGGGAAAATCACCGGGGTCATCGGAGTTTTACTCTTGGGAATCTCCGTTTATAATATGCTCACTCATTACAACCCTTCCGATGCTCGCATGATGTTAATAAATCTGGGGATTAGTATGTTAGGCGTTTATTTGCTGCTGTCAGGACTTGGGGACTGGTTGAAACTTTTTATATCGCGATCAAGCAAAGCATATCACAAGCACCTGCTGTTTAGTTCCAATTTGATCTATACCCTTGGTCGTTCCAAAATAGTGCTTTCTCTTATCACCTTCCTCGTTTTCATCACGATTTCTCTAAGCGGGATTATTTTTTATTTGACCTGGAATGCTGAGGATATTCCGATTGCAAACAATCCATATGATATTGCCTATTCAGAAGTATTCGGAAAAAATAACATCTCACCAAAAATACTAAGCGAGATCACGGATCATGGCACCACGCCGCTGCTTTCACACCAAAAGCTGGAGTATATCGACTTGTTTAATTTCAAAATATTTCTGGACCAGAATATAAACGCATTAATCGGCACTGATTATCATGTGGAGAAAGATCACTTTCTAAATCTGGCCATAGTTGCACAAGGAGAAGAGTGGAAGAATCAAAGACCGGAAATGCCCACCTTTGATCTGATGCTTGCTTCCGGGAAGCATACGCTGTATTCACAAGGTATCCTATTTGACATGGTATTTAACCCTGTGCCGAATCTAATGAATGGTCTTCATATCATTGTAAACGAAGAGGATTATATGGCGCTAAAAGCGGAAAATAAACAAGCGATCGGTAATCTTCAGCTCCTGAATTTTAAGGATTGGAAAAAAACTGCGGATATAGATGCTAAGTTAAATGCCGCTTTAGCCAAATATAATAAAGACAATACAGAGTCCTGGTATGGCAATGAGCGGCAAGAGGCCCTCGTATTCTCTACGAAGTCTAGAATAAGTGACTATCTACAGTTACAGGAGTCTGGCCGATTTGGAATCTTCGTAATTTCATTTGTTGGTTTAATATTTTTCGGCGCTTCTGGGATAGTGCTGCATTTCAGTATTCAGACAGATTTAGAGCGTGAGCGGATCAAATTCAGGAAGCTGAACAAGATTGGAATTACTTCTAAGGACGTGGCCCGCATTATAGGCGGCCCTTTAAAAGTGCTGTTTTTTCTCCCGTATGCATTAGGTATTGCATTGTCTTCTTTTTATGTTGTTAGTTCTTCCAGGGTTGAAATGTCTGCAGCTCTGGAGCCGATGTGGTTTTGTTTGTTGGTAGGCGGAGCATATCTTTTATTTCAAGTCCTTTTTTATCGTATATACACCAAAATATACACTCGCAATATGCTGGCACATATTCAGCTACTCGATATTCCTTTAATAGAACAAAAGGGGATTTCAATTTAATCCCAAATATGATAATATTGGTGCACAAAACGTAGGGGGATTACATTTGAAAAAGATTTTATCCAGAATTGCAGTCGCATTAATGATCTTGACCCTTGTTGCGATAGTCACTTGCTTTTATATTGGTGAATTCACCTATGCGTATGGATTAATTTTGGTGCTGTTTTTCGTATTTGCGGGGATGGGGCAGCTCTATAAGCTTAAAAATGATGAGTATATGTACAAAAAACTAAATAACACCGATGAGTATAATGAATATACTAGATGATATAAATTCAACAGAAACTTCTTATGTATAGCCAAACCCCCCACTTTAGACAGTGCCTAAAGTGGGGGGTTTTTGTATGTGCCTATGTTTATTTCTTACCGTTGCGTTCAAGAATCATATCTACGAACAGATCAATCTGTGCGGTAATCGCAATCGGATCATAGCGGTAGTAGGTATCAAAATCATTGTAAAATAGATGATCGTTCTTCGCAGCATCAAGTCCGTTCCAAACTGGAGATTCCTTCAGTTCTTTCAGCTTATCCCCTTTTTTGTCAGGATCATAAGTGGTGAGGAACATGTAGTCAGCTGCATATTCGGGCAATAGCTCCATGGACAGCTGCAACGTTTGGTTGTCGTTGCTGTTCTTAGTAGGCATTTTTAGCTTAAGTGCGTTATAAAGGGCTTGTCCGCCACGGCCAGCATTATTTCCGAAGGTCCATAGCTCCCCTTTATCAGTCAGCTCATAGATTCCAAAAGTATCATTTTCATTTACGACACCTTTAAGCTTCTCGCGGCCTTCAGCAGCCTTTTTCTCAAAGTCAGCAATAAATTGTTCAGCTTTGTCAGGCACACCTACAATGTCACCGAACAGTTTAACAGTTTCATAGATATTTGTAGCGGTTCCGTATGGAATATGAATGGTTGGAGCAATTTTGGATAAAGCATCGTAGTTATCATCGTACATAACGACGATCAGGTCAGGTGTAAGTTCCAGAGCTTTCTCGGCGTTAACTGGAGCACCGACATCTTGTGTATTTGTGAGCAGGTCTTTCAAGAAGGGATTATCAAAGGTACTAGGTTCGACACCTACTACATTTGCTCCTACGGAGAGCAACTCCCCACCATAATAATCTGTAATAATCCGTTGTGGTTTTACAGGTATCTGTACAGTACCTTTAGTGGTTTCATAGCTACGCATTTCAGCAGCTGAAGCCTCAGGAGCAGCCGTTGGCTCAGTGCTTGGTGCTGTAGTTGCTTCTGTTGTTGCTGTTGGTTTATTAGATGAAGCATTGTTCGTTCCCCCGCAAGCTGTCACAAATACAGACAATAACATTATGAGTGCCAGGATGGGGAAGAGGGTCTTTCTTTTTAGCATGATAAACCTCCCTATATATATGTACCAATAAATAATAATGAGAATCATTATCATTATTATTTTCAATTTGAACTTTATCAAATCCTAGATTTCCTGTCAATGCAATAAAATAAATGCCTCCTATTAAATCTATCTATTGCCAAACCTAGGAAGGCTCATTTACAATAGCATAGTGATAATGAGAATCAATTTCATAGAAATAAGGTGGCATTCATGAATCAACAGATATCTTCCAAGATTAGACCTAATAAAGGGTCAGCCATACAAGAGTTCCGTTCACGTCCTTGGGCTGCCACGTTAATCTTGGTTGGCGGTCTGGTACTATTAGCACTAGGTATCGCTGTTTCAGTCTCCTTCGGAGCGGCTGATATTAAACTTTCTGTGGTGTGGGCAGCCGTGTTTCACTTTAATCCGGAGATCATGGATCATCAGATTATTAGAGAATTACGATTACCCCGTGTACTTGGCGGGGCCATGATAGGGGCCAGCTTTGCAGTTGCGGGTGCCATTATGCAGGGGATGACCCGAAATCCACTCGCAGATTCAGGTTTGATGGGCATTAACTCAGGCGCAGGATTTGCGCTGGCGCTTTGTTTTGCATTTTTCCCGAACCTATCGTTTATGTATTTGATCCTATATTCCTTCGTTGGTGCCGGAGTAGGGGCTGGGGTTGTGTATGGGGTCGGATCATTGGCCAAGGGAGGGCTGACTCCTGCTCGTCTGGTGCTGGCGGGTGCTGCTTTTAGTGCACTGCTGTCAGCACTGAGTGAAGGGGTAGCTTTATATTTTCACATTGGGCAAGATTTGGCTTTCTGGTATGCGGGAGGCGTGGCTGGGACGAAATGGATTCAGCTTAAAGTCATGTTCCCTTGGATAGGAGCGGCGTTAATAGGAGCTATGGTATTATCCCGGTCGATTACAATGCTCAGCCTAGGTGACGATGTTGCTAAAGGGCTAGGCCAGCGCACAGGGCTTGTTAAGCTGGCAGGGACTTTAATTGTATTGATTCTGGCTGGATCATCAGTTGCCGTAGTAGGAGCCGTTGGGTTCATTGGACTAATCATTCCCCATTTGACCCGTTTTTTTGTAGGTGTGGATTACAGATGGATCATTCCATGTTCAGCTATTCTCGGCAGTCTGCTTGCAGTATTTGCAGATTTAACAGCACGGATGATTAATCCCCCTAATGAAACGCCGCTTGGAGCCATTATTGCACTGATCGGTGTACCTTTCTTCCTTTATCTTGCACGTAAAGAAAGGAGGGAACTGTAATGATAGAGAAAACTTCATTCGATTCCTTCCAAGCCGCCAAAAATAAACGTGGCTTAGTTATAATGATTATTTTAGCTGTACTGATTGTTATTGCTTTTATTATTAGTATGAATACAGGATACATACGTTTGACACCTATGGAGCTGCTTAATACGTTATTCGGTAAAGGGACGGATAAGCAAGAGTTAATCTTGTTTCAATTTCGGTTACCGCGTATTGTGATCTCCGTTCTGATAGGCGCAGGTTTGGCTGTATCCGGAGCTGTGATGCAGGGCGTCTTTCGTAATGCTTTGGCCGACCCCGGCATCTTAGGGATTAACGCTGGCGCAGGAATTATGGTTATGCTGTTAATTTCTTTTTATCCAACGGCAACCGCGGCTCCGGTGTATCTGCTGCCTATGGTAGCGTTTGTTGGTGCGGCAATTACTGCTGCCTTGATTTATGTCTTAGCTTATAAACGGCATGAAGGAATAAAACCCATGCGCCTGTTGCTGACCGGTGTAGCGGTTGCAGCTGGAATGAGTGCAGCGATGATCGTGCTGACTCTTCGGCTGGATCCGGAGAAGTATCAGTTTGTGGCTACTTGGCTTGCCGGGAGTATTTGGGGCACAAGCTGGAAGTTTGTACTTTCATTACTACCATGGATCGTAATTCTCGTGCCGTATGTCATCTATAAAGCAAGGGTAATGAACGTCCTTAATTTGGGTGAACAGACAGCCGTAGGACTTGGGGCTGCTGTAACCAAAGAACAATTCCGGCTTCTTGCGGCTGCGGTTGGTCTAGCTGCGGCAAGTGTTGCTGTGAGTGGTGGGATTGGCTTTGTCGGACTTGTCGGCCCCCATTTGGCGAGACGGCTAGTTGGACCCAAACATCAGCTCATGCTGCCAACCTCAGCGCTGCTCGGCTCACTGCTAGTCATTATAGCGGATACCATTGGACGCTGGATCTTACAGCCATCCGAGATCCCCACTGGAATCGTTGTTGCTGTAATTGGAGCGCCATACTTTTTGTATTTGCTAGCCCGTACTAAATCTTGATGAAAGAAGATGGTCACTCACCGGAAGGAGCGAATTTTTACAATGTTGCGTCGTTTTTTTGCTTACTATAGACCCTATAAGGGATTGTTTATTCTTGACTTCTCCTGTGCTATTGCTGCTGCACTGCTGGAACTAGTCTTCCCGTTGGCCGTTAACCGGGTAGTGGATGATATGCTGCCAAGTGGGAATTGGAAATGGATTCTCTATTCTTGCCTCGGTTTGCTGGGGATCTATATCGTCAGCGCCTTTATGCATTTTGTGGTCACTTATTGGGGGCATAAGCTGGGGATTAATATCGAGTCGGATATGAGAAAAAAGCTGTTTGATCGTGTACAGAAGCTCTCTTTCAACTTCTTCGATAATAATAAAACAGGCCATTTGGTCTCACGGATGACAAATGATCTGATGGACATCGGTGAGATTGCCCACCATGGTCCTGAAGATTTATTCATAGCAGTGATGACGCTGCTGGGTGTATTCGGTATCATGCTTAGCATTAATTGGCAATTAGCGATTCTGACCTTTGTAATTGTCCCGCTGATGATTTATTTATCCATGTACTTCAGTCGCAAAATGTCAAAAGCGTTCCACATCATGTTCGCGGACATTGCTGACTATAACGCACGCGTAGAGAACAATGTAAGCGGGATCCGTGTTGTGCAAGCTTTTGCTAATGAGAATCATGAAATTTCCCGCTTTGCGGTTAATAACGAACGCTTCCGTATTACGAAGCTAATGACCTACCGAATTATGGCTTGGAATTCATCCTTTAGCTTTGTGCTCATGAAGCTGGTCTCGTTATTCGTTCTTGTGTGCGGAACCTATTTTGTAATCCAGAAGCAGATGACCTACGGTGAATTTATTGCCTTTGTGATGTTGTCTAATGTCTTCTTAGGACCTTTGCAACAGATTAATTCGGTCATTGAGACCTATCCTAAAGGGATCGCTGGTTTCAAACGTTATCTTGAACTGCTGGAGACGGAGCCAGATGTTGATGACGCAAAAGACGCTAAGCCAGTGTCTCATCTGTCAGGGAATATAACCTTCCAGGATGTAGCTTTTGCTTATAGTGATAAGGAAAAGGTGCTAACCAATGTGAACTTATCGATTTCAGCAGGAGAGACCGTTGCGCTTGTGGGTCCATCCGGTGCTGGTAAGACAACACTTTGCAGCTTGCTGCCACGCTTTTACGATGTAAGCGAAGGTAACATCTCTATTGATGGAATAGATATTCGCTCCATGACGTTAGAATCACTTCGTTCCCATATCGGGATTGTACAACAAGATGTATTCCTGTTTGACGGAACTATCCGTGAGAACATTGCTTACGGCAGATTGGGAGCTTCCGATGAAGAAATCTGGGAGGCTGCAGGGCGCGCTCAGCTGGAAGAACTGATTAAATCTCAGCCCGCCGGGCTGGATACAATGATCGGAGAGAGAGGCGTCAAGCTTTCTGGCGGCCAGAAGCAGAGGTTGTCCATCGCCCGGATGTTCTTGAAGAATCCGACAATTCTCATTCTGGACGAAGCTACATCAGCACTGGATACTGAAACGGAGTCCGCTATACAAGAGGCGCTCGCAGAGTTGTCTGAGGGACGCACAACACTTGTTATTGCTCATCGCCTTGCAACGATCAGAAATGCGGACCGGATTGTTGTTGTTGCGGAAGGTGGCATCGCAGAACAAGGTAAGCATGAGGAACTGCTGCATACTGCCGGAATTTACAGCCGATTGCATGAAGCGCAGTTTGGAGCTTAAGTAGCTGAAGGGATCACTAGAATATAATTTTGGAGGGACACAATGAATAAACAACTGGAATTATACGATGTAACCATTATTGGTGGCGGACCTGCTGGGATGTATACAGCTTTTTATAGCGGAATGAGAGACTTGAAGACAAAGTTAATTGAAGCGAAGGATGAGCTCGGAGGAAGAATGCTTATTTATCCCGAAAAAATGATCTGGGATGTAGGAGGCGTAACCCCAACTCTTTGTCATCAACTAATCGGTCAGCTCAAGGAGCAGGCTCAAACCTTCGATCCGACTATTGTGCTGGGTCAGCAAATTATGAATCAAGAGAGACAAGAGGATGGAACGTACATCCTGACCTCTTCTACTGGGGAACAACATTGGACCCGCACAGTTATTTTGGCCATTGGTTACGGAATTCTGCAGATGGCAAAGCTTGAAATTGAAGGTGCAGATCGTTATGAGGTGACAAATCTTCATTATACCGTTCAAGAGCTGGAGCCGTTCCGCGGTAAAAGAGTGCTAATCTCCGGTGGAGGCAACTCCGCAGTAGATTGGGCGAATGAATTGGAGCCTATCGCTGCAAGTGTGACGATTGCACATCGCCGTGAACAGTTTGGCGGGCATGAGAAAAACATTGTACGGATGAAAGAATCCTCAGTCAATGTCCGTGCGCCATATGCAGTAAGCCAATTACACAGCAGTAATGGTGAAACGATAGATCAGGTTACGATCAGTCATATAGAGACAGGTGAAACAGAGCAGTTTGAAGTGGATGCTGTCATTGTGAATCATGGTCTGAAAAGCGATTTTGGTCCGTTAAAAGAATGGGGCCTTGATATGGGCGAATGGTGTGCGAATGTAACTGATAAGCTAGAGACTAATCTTCCGGGTATATTCGCAGCAGGTGACTTTGTGGATTATGCAAGCAAGGTTCGTTTGATCGCAGGTACTTTCACAGATGCGGCTCTGGCGCTTAATAGCGCTAAGCTGTACATAGACCCAACCGCGGCCAAAGTCGCTTACGTATCTTCTCACAATGAACGGTTCAAAGAGAAGAATAAAGCGCTTGGAGTCGTTGACGACCACTAAGGATAGAGGCTTCTCAAACCATAAAATCTGAAGTTTTATATAAGGCGTATAGGGGATCTTATCCATTTCGAGCGGAGAGAAACCTTATACGCTTGCTTTATATTTTATGAGTTATTAAGTCTAGAAGTCTGGAAGGGAGCAGGAATGAAGCTATCTAATAATAACCCGGTTCATAGAATTTATCTGTTAAAAGAGGCAGGAAAACGCCAATGCGGCGGCGGTCACATTAGTAAACCCCAGATTGTTCAGTCCCCACTCTTCCTGACACCAATAGAAGCTATCGTTCAAATAACCATAGAAGGAGAGACAGTAGCTCTTAAAAATGGTGAAATTCTTTTTCTAAGCGCAGGTGCGACTTATCAAATTAATGCTCCATTAGAGACCGTTATCTCTGTTCTAGTAATCTCCTATGAGGTATATGGGCTAAGTAATAGCACGGAGCAAGAATTGGTCTATGGACTTTGCCGTGAAATTTTTCCGGTCAATGGGATTTTACCTATACGTACGACGAATAAAATAACCCGCTTATTCAGCGAATTGGAAGACGTTGCTGCCAATAATTTAGAAACACAGGCAGATAGAATTCAATCCTTGCTGCATCAGCTACATCAATTGGTCGTAGAGGCTGATGCTGAAGCAGACATTACGGATAGTTCATATTTCAGAATGCTCTCTTTTATCCACCAGAATTTGCAAAGGGAGATTACGCGGGAGATGATGTCTCGAATGATGGGCTTCAATCCTCGTTATTTCTCAGTATGGTTCCGCAAGCAGACGGGTTGGAGCTTCACCGAATATGTAGCGCATTTAAGAGTAAATAAAGCGAAAAAACACTTGATGTCCAGCAAAGCAACCATACAGGAAATTTCGCAAAAAGTAGGCTATACAGATGGACTATATCTGAGCCGCAAATTCAAGCAAGTCACCGGGATGACCCCAACAGAGTTCCGTTTGCGTCCCAAACCAAAGCGGATAGTAGCGTTGCAATTTTTAGGGGATTTACTTGCGCTGGGTGTGAAGCCTGTCGCGGTTGAAGAAGATGTGATGAATTACTCCTTGCTTTTGCTGCCGGAACTGGCGGGTGTACGATCATTTGAGTTGCAGGGATGTCCGGAGGAAGCAGAATGGCCTGGGCTGGAAGCCGATTTAGTTATTGCACCAACCTATCTGAGCCCCCGTCAGCTTAAATGCATGGAGAAGTTGGGTCCACTAGTTACGGTAGAGTGTGATAAAATGGACCGCTTGGAACAGATTCGTTTATTCGGAAGACTGCTGGGAGAAGAGGAGCGGGCAGAGGCATGGATAAGGCACTATCATTTGAAAATAGATTTGGCCAAGCAGCGCTTGTCCTCACTAATTGAATCTGGTGAAACGGTAGCGGTGTATGAGATCAGGCAAGATAACAGTATTTATATCTGGAATCATACAGCCCGCGGGGTGTACAATCTGTATCCAATGCTGGGGTTAACTCCACCGGACAAGGTAAGGTCAGATGTTCTGGAGCGGAATGATCATTTATGCATCTCACTGTCGGAATTGCCAATATACGCGGCTGACCATATGTTTGTGGTTGTATCAGGACAAGAGGACTGGATGTCGAGGACACGTAAACGGATTAGTAAAAGTGCGGTTTGGCGCAATCTTCCAGCATTCAGGAATGAACGCATATATTACCTGAAGCTTGAGGAATTTTGGGGCAGCGAAGGGCTTGCGCTCGAACGCCAATTGGAGATACAGACAGATTTGTTAACCGGACATAATTTAAGCTGACAATCGTCCATAGCAAAATTGATGTATTAGCGTGTATATATGTTTTCCCGCGGAGACGGTATATTAAACAAAGATCTAAATGATATTGATTATCAATATCATAATAATATAAAGTCTCAAGGGGGATTTACATTGTACAAAATAATATCGTTAGGAAAAACAAGCATGATAGCCGTTATGCTTACGCTGGTGCTGCTGTTGAGCGCATGCGGACAAGCAGCTAATCAGGGGAATGCTCCAGCTAGCACGTCGGCCGAAGTGGCTAAAAGCACTAATGATTCTGTAGTTGCCAGCTCGGAGCCGGCTGCTGATGCAGAGTACTGGACATACGAAAGCGATAAAGGCCCGGTGCAGATTCCACGCAATCCACAAAGAGTTGTGATCCCGGTACAAGACTTTATTGGTGATCTTCTGACGCTTGGCGTGACGCCCATTGCCGTTGCCGGGAATGACATCTTGAACCATCCATATTTCAAAGAGGCACTGACCGGTGTTGAAGTAGTAGGCGATGACATGACGGTGTCCCTGGAGAAAATAACGAGCCTCGAACCGGACTTGATTATCACTTATCAGGAAGATACCTATGAGCAAATCTCCAAGATTGCTCCAACGGTCTTTATTCCTTGGGGCAAATATGACTATAAAGAACGATTGATCGAGATCGGGAAAATCTTGAACAAGGAGCAGCAGGCTGTAAAGTGGGTGGCGGATTTCAATCAGAAGCTGGAAGCGAAGAAAGCGGAATTGGCTGATCTGATCGCAGCTGATAAAAAAGTGGCGATCTTTGAAATTGCCGGTAAAGAGCTGTATTTATACGGTTCGTCATATGGGCGTGGTGGAGAGATTATATACAACGGATTGGGGCTGCATGCACCTGATCTTGTCCAAGAGGCAGCCTTTAAAGAAGGCTGGGCTTCCCTCTCACTCGAAGCGTTGCCCGAGTACTTAGGTGAAGCTGATTATATCTTCCAAGGCTTCAGCCGTGGTGTGGAGCAGGATAAGCTGGACATTCTGGACAGTGTCTTCTGGCAAAGCCTACCTGCTGTTAAGGCGGGTCATGTATTCACCTACGATCTTAAAACTTATTATCTCTCCGATGCTTATGCGCTGGACAAGCAGCTGGATGAGATAGTTACGTTGCTGAAGTCTCTTCAATAAGTTAATTTCAAAAGAGTAAAAGGGGATGTTCGCGGAGCTATAGTAGCTCAGGGACATCCCTTTTGCGTATTCATTTTTCAATCTAAGGCAGATTACAAATTCCATTAGTTGCATAAAAAAGCAATCAAGAACAAATAGTATGGGCAGGAGGTGTTGATTATGGAACCCTTGAACTCTACTATTTTGGACGATAATCTTAAAGAGCTTCAAGAAAGACTTGGCCATAGCCCTGATATTGTTATTCGTAGAATTAAATCCACCACCACACAGGTTGAGGTAGCTGCTGTATATATTGAGGGGTTAATAGAAAAATTGATGGTCAATGAGTTCGTGGAGCATGCGATGTCGTTCGATAAGCTAAGTGAAGAAAACCCAGTGATCACATCGGCTGAGGACATCTTTTTGTATATGAAAGAATTGGCGAGAGGGATCGGAGAAGAACAGACAGTTGGAGATTGGGATGTGCTTTTTGAGGCTTTATTCTCTGGAGATACCGTTCTTTGGATAAACGGGATAAGGGAAGCAATCAGAGGGAATACAAGCGGCGGTGAGGTTAGAACGGTATCGGACGCTACAACTCAAGTAGCCATTCGTGGCTCCAAGGAAGGCTTTACGGAATCTATTGGGACGAATATCTCTCTGGTACGCAGGAAAATAAAAAGCCCTAATCTCTGGGTGGAGTCGATGAAGATAGGTGACGTAACCCAAACGAATGTATCTATTATGTATATCCATGGGATCGTCAATGATAATACCTTATATGAGCTTAGAACTAAGCTGCAAAGTATTGATATAGACGGGATTCTGGAATCTGGATACATTGAGCAATTTTTAGAAGACACTCCCTTTTCCCCATTCCCAACACTATACAATACTGAACGTCCTGACAGTGTGGCTGGAAATCTTTTAGAAGGACGAGTTGCTATTTTTGTGGATGGAACCCCGTTTGTGCTGATTGCACCCACTACCTTTTTTATGTTTTTACATGCAGTTGAAGATTACTACCAGCGTTATGATATTACGACTTTGATTCGAGTATTGAGATTTATTTGCCTTATTATTTCGTTATTTGGCCCAGCACTCTTTATTGCGATTCTGAATTTTCATCAAGAAATGATTCCAACAGCCCTACTTATTAATTTCGCTTCGCAAAGGGAGGGGGTTCCATTTCCGGCCTTTATTGAGGCTATGCTGATGGAATTTACCTTTGAGATTATACGTGAAGCAGGAATTCGTATGCCATCCCCTATAGGTCAAACTGTATCGATTATCGGCGGCTTAGTGTTGGGTCAGGCAGCGGTGCAAGCGGGTATTGTCTCACCTGCAATGGTTATTGTAGTTTCACTTACAGGAATATCCAGCTTTGCTACTCCTGCTTTTAATATGGCTCTTTCCATACGCATCTTGCGTTTCATCATTATGTTTATTGCAGCCTTTATGGGGCTTTATGGAATAACGATCTTTACTTTTATTATGGTTGCTCATATGTGTAGCTTGAAATCGTTGGGTTTTCCCTATATGTCTCCGTTTGGCCCTTTTATCGCTGAGAATCAGAAGGATTCCATCCTGCGCGTGCCTTTGAAATATATGAGAACTCGGCCGCGTCTTGTTAGCCAAAAGAATAATACTCGACTTAAGGTGAATGATGGAAAGCCGGGTAGTGGCAAATGAAGATCGGATGGATGATGCGTTCATTTATTTGTATATGCTGCTTAATGTTGCTGACAAGCTGCTGGAACAGTAGAGAATTAAACAATTTAGGCATTGTGACTGGTATAGGCGTGGATAAAGTACCGAATAAAGAGGAATATCATGTTACTTTTCAGATTGTGAATCCATCCTCAACAGCTACAAGTGCAGGAGCTAGCACCGGACAACCCACGGTCACTATTTATTCTTCTACGGACCGTACGATCTTTGGCGCTTTTCGCAAGACTTCAAAAAAGGCGGCAAGACAGATGTTTTTTGCACACACGCAGCTATTAGTTTTAGGCGAATCTACAGTGAAGAGCGGTATTGATGGGATTTTTGACATCTTTGAAAGGTCCCATGAGCTGCGGCTCAACACGAATGTTATTGTAGCCAGAGATACGGAAGCATCCTCTATTCTGAAACTATTACTTCCAGTAGAAAGCCTGCCTGCAATAGGGATTATTAAAAAGAGTAAAAATACCGCTAGAATATATGGAGAAAGCCGGGATATCAATGTTTTTGAGCTAATTAATGGTCTCAGTGGAGAAGGGTCAGTAGTGATATCCGGAGCCAGAATTCTTGGAGACGCTGAAGAAGGAGCTAAAAAATCCGGGATGGAGCAAACTAAAGTAAAAGCACTTGTCACAATGAGCGGGCTTAGCGTATTGAAAAAAGGGGTTCTTCAGGGATGGCTGGATGGACCTCTTGCCCGGGGGGCACTGTGGGTACAGAACGAGATTAATGAAACCAGTATTAATGTAGATTCAGATGAGGTTAAGGATTCGATAGCCGTGAATATTAATCATTCAAAAACAAAAATTAAGATTGAACTCCGCAATAAAGTACCCGTCATTCATGTAAATGTTGTGGAAGAGGGGACACTTAGTGAGGCTCAGAGTTATATTGAGCTAAGTAATAGAGAGGTAATCGTTCAATTGGAACAACAAGTGGCTCTTAAAACTAAACAGGAAATAACCCAAGCCTTACAGGCTGCTCAAACTATGAAATGCGATATTTTCAATTTCGGGAATGAACTGAAGCGTATAAACCCAAAAGCGTGGGAGACCGTTAAGGACAATTGGGAGTCAGTGTTCGCCGAAGCGGAAGTAGACGTTTCTGTGGAAGCATATATTCGCAGTGTAGGAATGAGGTTAGAGCCAAAATTGTTAAAGGAAAAATGACAGGGTTCAGTGAGAAAGGTGGGAGAAGGCCACTTTATGAAAAAAGAAACCATCAGCGCGAGTCAATTATTTGCTTTGATTTTTTTGTTTGAATTGGGAACGGCCCTTGTGGTACCGATTGGACTTGAAAGTGGCCATGCTGTCTGGATTGCTATTCTGTTAGCTTTGCCCGGTGGACTTCTTTTGTATTTAATTTATGTTTATTTATACCGGCAATATCCGGGCATGATTATTAGCGGGTATACAAGAAAGATACTGGGCAATGTTATAGGCTGGCCGTTAAGCTTAACATACATTCCAATCCTTCTCTTCAATGGCTCCCGAAATCTGCATGAATCAGGTGAGTTGTTAATAGCTGCTTCTTACGACAGAACACCCGTGTTCATCATTTATGCAATGATGGTTGTTGCGGTAATTTACATCTTAAATAAGGGGATTGAGGTGTTTGCGCGGGCGGCTGAGATTTATATGCTGATTATAATATTGTTGGGCTTGACCAGTTGCTTTTTGGTTATTGCCGCCGGACTTGTAAAACTAGATAACTTGTTTCCGTTACAGGCCTCGGATTGGAAGAATGCATTAAAATCAGCCTATCTGAATATATGGCTATTTCCGTTCGGGGAGATGGTATGTTTCACTACGATTTTACCTCATATCAAAAAAACCAAGGTAGCAAAAAGAACCGGAATCATCGCAATGACTTTATGCGGATTATTACTCAGTTTTACCCATGCCATCGAAATATCCGTTCTAGGAACAGAAATCTACAGTAGAGCCAATTTTCCGATGTTCACTACGATAACGTTAGTAAACCTGGCCAATTTCATTCAACGTTTGGACGCGCTTGTGCTCTTAACCTTAATCATTGGAGTATTTTTTAAAATGTCAGTATATTGCTATGCTGCAATGGTAGTCACTGCAGATCTATTCAAGGTGCAAGACAGCAGGAAGCTCGCTGTTCCCGTTGGTATTGTTGTTTTGTTCGGGGCTTTTATTAGTTCAGCGAATTATCCGATACATATGGACGAAGGAAGGATATTTCTGAAATATATTTTGCCGTATTTCTGTGCCGCTGTACCTATTCTCTTGTTTATCGTTCATTACATCCGCAGAAAATTAGGAAGCATAGGTTAGTTTATTTTATTTGATGGATTTATTGCTTCTATTTCGGATAGAGGATGTAATTGTATTAACAAAAGGTAAGGAGATAAAAACGAGCATAGTTATTGATTCCTGTATGCTTGTAGCTGCAAAGGAGTCATAGATCGTCCGCATTGAAGCGGTGAGGGTTTCTCCTGATAAAAGGTCGATGATTACTGCCATCAGCAACCCCATAAAAGCAAGCATGAAATATAGTGATAGTAATTTCATAATGATCAACTCCATTTGCTAGATTAACCTTAGGCTAAATGTATTATTACCTCTTGAGTGTTTTTGTAGTCAAAAGACATAACAAATCCCCTACTGCTCCAACGTTGTTGGAAGCAGTAGGGGATTCTAATTTAAGCGCATTTTATTGTGTAAGCCAAGCAGCCAGCTCTTCGGTCTGGGATAACACGGCAATTGGATCATAGTACCAGGAACGTTCTTCTTTCCATACATAGAGATGGCCATTTTTTACAGCGGGTAGGCTACTCCAGATTGGATCAGCTTTGTATTCAGCTTCTGTACGGTTATTGGAAGTTAAGATAATATAGTCTCCTGCGTATTTAGCGAGTGCCTCTGTAGAGATTTCCGCCCATTGCTTCTCCATAATTTCTGCGGCCACAGCTGTAGGGGGCTTGCGACCCAGCGCCTGATAGACAGGCTGTCCGCCTCGGCCAAAGTTATCGCCATAGGCCCAAATGGATTTGCCGCCGTCTTCCATGATGGAAAACGTTGCATCTGCAGGGAGTACTTTGTCTACTTTGGCTTTAGCTTCAGCTATCCGTTTGTCGTAATCTGCAAGCCAGCTTTTGGCTTCCTCTTCTTTACCAAGGAGTTCTCCAAAATAGGTTAATTCGGCATGAGCATCTTTCAGATCACCATATGGCACAACGATGGTTGGAGCAATTTTGCTTAGTGCTTCATAGCTTTCAGCTTGTCCAGAAATAATCAAATCAGGATTAAGTGCGATGATTTTTTCAGGTGACATTTTGCCGTAAGTTCCAGTGTCTGCAACTCCAGTAAGTGCCTCCTTAAAATACATATTCTCCAGTGTTAATCCGGGAGCACCAACAGGGATGGTATCTAGCGCAATCAGACTGCCCAGATATTCCTCAGCGACAATCCTTTTAGGTTGAACAGGGATTTCAATATCACCATTTATAGTAGTGACCTTTTTAAGAGCAGCCGTTTCCGTTGTTTCTGTTGGTTGACTAGTTTCGGTAGGTGCTGTAGTAGCCGATGATGTGTTGCTGGTGTTACTGCCTGTATTCCCCTCAGAGTTATTGGAATTCCCGCAAGCTGATATGACTAGAATTAATGCCAGCATGAGGGGAAAAAGAAGCCAATGGGATTGTTTGGTGCTATTTTTTCCTGGATTATGCAATTTGTTGTTCCTCCTATGTATATTGATTATCATTCTCAATAAGAACTTTACAAGCTTCACCGGGTATTTACTATGGACGGATATGATCTCAGCTTATGCAAATTTATGATGTCATTACCCGTAGCAATTCTTGAAGCTGTGCCTGTGAGGACAGTGGGTCAAATCCGTAGAACATATCACCTTGGTTCAGAATATATACCCGTCCGTTACGTACTGCATCTAATTGCTTCCAAGCTTTAGAATGTAGTAGGCGAGTAAAACGTTGTCTTCCCTCAGATGATGAAGGGATGCTGGTGATAATAATATGGTCAGCAGGAAACGATACGATATCCTCAATGGATGCCTCTAAATATCCGGAATCGGTGATCCCTTTTTCAATAATTACGGAGGGGGGCTTGAAGCCAAGATCACCGTATAAAATTTGGCAACCTCTGCCGAAGCTGCTACTGAAACAGTAGGCGGATCGGGAGCTAACCTCCCACACGATAGCTGTACCTCTCTCCATTCCTATTGCATGGTTTAATAACCCGTTGGCAGTAAGACAAAGACTGTCATAATGACTTAGCCACTGTTCAGCACGCTGTCGTCGATTCACAACCTCGGCAATCAGAGCAAATTGCTCTCGCCAACTCATTTGCATAAAGGGCAGCTCAATAACCGGAGCAACAGGAGTCAGAATCTTATTGTCGGGTAGACTGTAGCCGATAATGACATCTGGCTTTACCGCAGCTACTGAGTCATAGAGTAATGAAAATTTGCCCTCGCTCATTTGAAGCTGTTTGGAAGCGGGAACTTGTTCCAAGCTATGTTGCCATTCGGAATAAACCCCGAGTTGAGGCATGATTTCCAGTACTCGCAGGCTAGCGGTGTGATTATAGTTCAGGGCAACGACCCGTTTATTCTTATTCTGGTAGGCTGTAGGTGAAACGCCAACAAGCTGCTTGAATTTTCGGCTCAAATAAGTTCCCTCTTCGTAACCAACCTCATGTGCCAGTGTTGTCAGATTGGGGGAACTGGTCAGGATTCGTTGCTGGGCTTTACGGATTCTTAGGAGTGTAATATAAGCACTGAAGGATAGACCTATTGATTTGCGAAAGGCTCGCGAAAAGTGCTCAGGGCTCACTTCAGCTAAAGCAGCCATTTGATCCCGTGTGATATCTTCATTGTAATGAGCTTCTATATATTCAGTGACTTGTTCCACCCAACTGCTTGATCGTTCTTTTCGGGATGACAGTTCACTATGAAGCTCCACGAGGAACTGGGTGAATAGCTGCTGGACTCTAAACGGCTTTTGCTTATCAGCGTCTATCCAGGCACTGTAAAGCTCTCCTGCCAAGGCTGTCAAACGTGTGGAGGCATGGTGGACTGGGTAGTTGTCATTAATAAAAATGTCCTCATCTTTACTCTGGGGTATACAGGAATACTCAATCCATATCCCCTTTAACTGTAATTCGGGTTCCATCTTCAATAAAGAAGAACTACTAAGGGCAATTAAGCTTCCGGCCATGACCTTGTGTAGCTTACCGTCTATTTCAAGAAAACCTTTCCCATCCCAGATCATCATAAGGCTGGAATTAGTAGAAGGGATGTTTGGGGTTGTGTAGTTGGTTCTTCCCGATAAGCTGATGACCCGAAGGGGCATATAAAAAGGATGGGATGAATAAGGCATCCCGTCGGATTGGATCTGCATGTAGTAATTCCCTTCTTTTCATTGATAATCATTCTCATTTATAGTATAACAGTCTTTCTTACTATTGACTATAATGATGCTTATGATAGTGTTTAAAATAATCCACGAACGGAATAGGGTTAGCTGATAGGAAGGGGTTGAAGTCATCCATGACGACCTGGAATTTACAAGGAACTGTAAGTCACTTATTAATATGTAACGGTAGCAGCTGCAAGAAACACAAAGGTGAAGAGGTAGCTGAAGCGATAGAAGATGAGATTGAGAAGCAGGGCGCACAAAGTCTTATACATACGACTGTGACCCGTTGTAATGGAAGATGTTCAGATGCTTGTGTGGTGATCGCTTATCCCGAAGGTGTGTGGTACAAAGAGATTACACCTAAGCTGGCGAAATCATTAGTGCGGAAACATTTGCAGGGGGAGAAGCTTGAAGGTCACGTGTTATACACCTATGATGGACAATTGATTGCTTCAAATGAAAAGGACGCTAAAGGGAAAAAGAAAAAATAGCAAGGCTTGGGAGTACCTTTTAACTGCAGTTCTAACCCTGTACAGAGGAATATCTCGTGCAGGGTTATTTATTTATAAACAGGGGAGGATTATGATTGAATCGGATCATGACCAGACTCGTAATAGGACTGTGTGCTTAATTAAGGACATCAAATTTGACTTGCAGGGCTAACGTTGACTATGCTATTAAAAAGTGAATGAAATAACACAGTATATATGATGGTTTATAGGGGAGAGGGTACGATGGAGAGGCTGCAGGTGTGGCCAGAGAAGTTCAAAAAATTTTTTCTGAATAATAAATTTGTAGTAGTGCTGCTCATTATGCTGCTGGTTGGAATTAATATTCTGGTATTCTCCAAAATACCGTTTATTTTTAAGCCGATATCAGTATTGCTGCACACCGTGGCCGCACCATTATTACTGGCAGGTATAGCTTATTATTTGCTGAATCCGTTGGTAGATCGGATGGAGAAAAGATCCCGAATAAAACGTGTATATGCAATAATCATCCTATATTTGTTGATTGCTGGTATCATCACGCTGGTTTTGTTTATGGTCATTCCAATTATACGGACTCAGCTATCAGGATTGATCGACAATTTTCCAAGGTATAGTGAATTAATTCAAGAACGGTTTATGGATCTGACCGGAACGGAGTTCTTTGGGCAAGTTCAAGACAGTATCGGAACGAACCTTAGTGAGATAACATCTAAGATAACAGCGTGGGGCAGTTCTTTTCTGAATAATGCCTTGACGGGTGTTGGCAGCTTTGTAGGAGCCCTTACAGAGATTGTCTTGGCGGTTGTAACGACGCCATTTATTTTGTTCTACTTGCTTCGCGATGGGAAAAAATTGCCGGATTATATTCTGAAGTTTGTACCTACTTCTCTGCAGCCGCAGACTCGTATGGTCATGTCGGAGATGAACAGTCAGGTATCCTCTTACATACGCGGGCAAATTATAGTCAGCTGCTGTATTGGTCTGCTGCTCTATATTGGTTATTTAATCATTGGTTTGGAGTACTCTCTCGTTCTGGCTATTGCTGCTGCTTGTACAGCAGTTGTTCCTTATCTGGGCCCGGCAATCGCGATTACACCTGCCCTAATTGTGGCGATGGTCACTTCTCCATTTATGCTGCTGAAGATGATTATCGTGTGGACAGCTGTTCAGCTGATTGAAGGAAAATTCATCTCACCACAGATCATGGGCAAGACGTTGAAGATTCATCCGATAACCATTATTTTTGTAATTATATTCGCAGGTAAAATGTTTGGGATTCTGGGGATTATCCTTGCAGTTCCGGGTTATGCGGTACTTAAGGTGGTATTTACACATCTTTTTGAATGGTTCCGGTTTCGATCCGGCTTATATAAACAGATTGAAGAGAATAAGGAATAATGTGGAAGGGTGAAATGTAATGGGAGGACCAATAGCAGTAACCTCTTACGGTAAGCTTCAAGGAATACAGGAGGGGGACGTGAACATTTGGCGCGGGATCCCTTTTGCAGCCCCACCTGTTGGAGAACTTCGGTTTCGTGCACCACAGCCACCAGAGGCCTGGGATGGGATTAGAGATGCTTCTGAATTTGGTCCAGTTAGTCATCAGCCAGCGGATACGAGAGGTACTCGGTTCGGTGGCAAGACGCCGCTTCATTCCGAGGATTGTCTGTATTTAAATATTTGGGCGCCAGCAGTTCATGATGAGCCCCTGCCTGTTATGTTCTGGATTCACGGGGGGACGTTTGTGACCGGGGCTGGAAGTCAGCCGCAGTTTGACGGCACAAGCTTCGCTGAGCGAGGCAAAGTAATTTTAGTGACCATTAACTATCGGCTGGGTCCATTTGGATTCATGAATTTGTCTCCATTTGGCCATGGGCTTGCTTCTAATCAAGGATTATTGGATCAAATTGCTGCGCTGGAATGGGTAAAACTGAATATTGCTGCTTTTGGCGGGGACCCGCAGCGGGTAACTGTATTCGGAGAGTCAGCAGGGAGTATGAGTATCGCAGCCCTTTTGGCTATGCCAGCAGCGAAGGGGTTGTTCGCTGGCGCGATTATGCAAAGTGGGGCTGCTCAGACGCTGCCTAACGAGCAAGGAAAGTACATTGCAGCTGCACTGCTAGCTGAATTAGGGATTGCCCCAGATGGAGATGCCAGTCTTCTGCAAACATTTTCTTCTGAACAAATTATCGATGCAGCCGCAAGAATGACTAAAAAGTTAACGGGTGGCTCAATTGGCATGTTATTTCAGCCTGTCATTGATGGGGATATACTTCCTGTAGAACCTGCACAGGCTGTGGCAGAAGGATCGGCACATGGTATTCCGCTATTGATCGGAACCAATCGTGATGAGGGCAACTTGTTCTTCAGAGAAGAATCACCTGAGGCAGACTTTGACGAATCACTCAAGGCGCTGGAGCAGATGATGGGTACTGGGAGTCTGAAGGAAATTGCTAACCATTATTCTTCCACCTGGGAGGGACAAGCTGAAATTCTAACGGATCTTTACTTCTGGGCAACCTCGGTGTCTCTGGCGGAAAACCAATTGAATTATGCACCAGTCTGGATGTACCGTTTTGACGGCACGATCCCAGGTCATCCTTTGTTAAATAAAGCTGTGCATAGTGCAGAAATCGTTTATGCCTTTAATAATCTATCTCATCTAACCCATCTTAGGGCAGAAATTAATCCAACGATGCAGAAGTTGGCTGAAGTTATGCATGACGCTTGGATTGCTTTCGCTCATCAAGGAAATCCGGCTACAGCTGCGAGGTTATGGCCGAAATATAATCTGGAGGAACGGGCTACCTTGATCTTTGATGAAGATACGCATGTAGCTTATGATCCTGAGTCAGAGAAACGCAAAAGAATTGTCACTATGCTGGCTTAAGAAGATTGAGAGGCTGAATAAAGATGCAGGTAGAAGGCTTTAACCATGTGACCGTAAATGTCAGTAATTTAGCAAATTCCCTGAATTTCTACACAGGAATTCTGGGCCTTCAGCTAGTTCATAGAGGTAAAACTGATGCTTATCTGGAATGGGGAAGTGCCTGGATATGTCTTCTTGAAAAGCCTGATTATATGGCGATTGCAGATAAAGGGGTTGGGGTAGATCACATCGCTTTTAGTATTGCAGAGGAACATTTTGAGGAAGCCGTCCAAGGATTGCAAACCCAGAATGTGCCCATAATTAGAGGACCAATCAAACGGGGAATAGGCTGGACGGTCAATTTTCTAGATCCAGATGGTATACAGCTAGAGCTGCATACCTCGAATCTGCGGGAACGAATGAGTGTTTGGAACACTGCTACTGAATAAAAGATGGGTGTCCTATCAGCCTAAACGGCTAATGGGACACCCATTTTTTTAACGACCTAAATATTCTTTGATTCCTAAAACTACTGCTTCGGCTATTTTATTTTGGATGTCCGGGGTAAACAGCAATGCTTCATCCTTGGTATTGCTTAAGTAACCACATTCTAATAATATTGCTGGCATTTTGGTTTCTCTTGTTACATGATAGTTAGCTTGACGAACCCCTCGGTCCTGCAGTCCTGTAGCAACTGCGAGGTATTTGTGAACGGTTTGAGCGAATAATAAGCTATCATTGCGTGTGTAATAGGTCTCTGTGCCACTAGGGTTACTTTTACTGCCCGCCGGAATACTATTGGCATGAACAGAGATAAATAGATCGGCTTTTACATTGTTGGCGAGGTTAGATCTGTCCTGTAGAGTTGGGTATGTATCGCCACTGCGCGTGAGTATAACCTCGATATTTGGTTCTTTCTTTAGTAATTCTGCAATTTTCAGTGCTGTCGGTAAGGTGAAATCTTTCTCTTTAAGCTTGTTAACACTTGAACTCCCTGGATCTTTCCCACCATGTCCTGCATCGATGACGATTATCTTCTTGTCTGTGTTGCCGGTAGAAAGTGGAGGAGTTATAACCGGTACTTCTGGTAAGGTGGTTTCAGGAAGCGTAACGCTAGTCCCATTAAGATCCACAATAATAAGTCCATCATTAGCATTTATCAGACTGTAGCTATTAGCGCTGTTTAGATCAATTACGATCCGAATGGTAGATGGGGAACTGCTGAATAATGAATAGCGAACGGCAGAGACATTAGGATAGTCAGTAACCGTTAACTGTCCGCTTTGGTTCTTTCCTACGGACAGATTCTGATGGAACTCGGTTCCAAAGCCAGTATTCGGTAAATCCACGACAATTCGGTCTTTGTCTGTCATAGTGAACACGGTAGGTTTTATACTGCCGTTCACTGCAATAACCAGCTGGTTATCGATGAAGCTTAGATTGGTGACTGTAGCTACTGAGCTATTCCCTTCATTTGCTGTATTCCCGTTTGATCCGTTGTCTGAAGGTGCTGTTGGAGTGGGTTGTGGAACCGTAATTTCCGGATCGCTTCCCCCAATCTCAGGTACTGGAGAGGTTAAATATACGGTTTTGGTTACATTGTCCCAACCGACAGTAGTTCCTGTCTGTTCCCCAACAAATCTTAAAGGAACAAGGGTTGTGCTGCCACTGAGAAACGGAGGATTGTCCAGTTTGACTTGTTTCCCTGAAGCTTCTGCCATCGTATTATCCACGATCAGCTTTAAAGTAGTTCCCTTTTGCTCAATGATCGCCGTCTTGGTCACATTATCCCATTTCACGGTATAACCAAGCTGTTCCGCAACAACACGAAGAGGAACCATTACACTGCCATTTACAATTTGTACCTGTGCTTCTTTTGAAATCTTAAGATCGTTGCCATCTAGGTTGATGTGTGTTTCCGCAGAGCCGGCATAACCAGTTCCTGGATGAACCAGCACCAACAAAAGCAGCAGTAACGCCAAAAAACCAAACTTTTTCATCTGCAATCCCTACCATCCCCGTTTATTGGTCTCTAGCAATTCTTACTTTTTCTTCCTTTGATGCCGTTTAAGGCTCGTATAAAGTATAAACGACAATAGTTTCCAAAAGTTGCGCTCTACAACAGATAAAAAGGAAAATTTTCGGTATAAAATTAGAAAAGAGCCTTCCCAAACATTTGGGATAGCTCTCATTTGCTAAAGAGATTTTATTTTAACGATGTATAACCTGTTTTCTCTACCAATTTCTGACCTTGAGCAGATTGAATCCAATCCAGAAAGGACTGAATATTAGGGTTGTCGCTTCCCGCGGTCACTGCATAAAATTCTGTTGCCAAAGGGTACTGTCCACTACGAATACTTTCCTTGTCTGGTTGGATACCATCGATGGCCAGCAGGGCTATTTCCCCGTTTCGATTCATTTCTGAGGCGTAAAATAAGAAGCTGTAGCCCAGTGCATTTTTATAGTTGCGATAGCTGGAGGTTTGTTGAATGATACCGCTCATAATATCCGCTACGTCTTCTTGAGGCGGCTTCATGAGTGGAGTGTCCTTCATAAACTTTTGCAACATCGTTTGGCTTCCGCTATCTTCAGGTCGTTGAAAAGCACGGATTCGGTTATTAGCTCCGCCTACATCTTTCCAATTTGTGATCTTGCCTGCGTAAATATCTTTAAGTTGAGCGGTGGAAAGTCCGGTTACGTCGTTTCGTTTGTTTACAAAAAATACGAAGGCCTCGCGGCCGATCGGCGTTAGCTTCAGTTCGACACCTTTTCTTTTAGCTTCTTTTTGTTGTGCAATTGACGGAGCCGCTACAAATATAATATCGGTTTCTCCTTCAATTAATCTCTTGTAAGCTTCAGGCGTGCTGCTGCAAATTACTTGACTTGTTTGAAAATCATACGGATTATAATAACCCTCAGGATAAGTAGATTGAACGAAAGCTGAATACAGTGGATAAAGTGCGGTTGCGCCGTCCAATCTTGGGAGATCGCTATCGATATGATAGGAAGAAGGCTCGTCCAGATTCACTGCTTTGGTCTTCTCAGCAAAGGGTTCATACTGTAGCAGATTAACCTCCCGATCATCGACCATGGCAATTCTGTTGACGTACGCTTGCTTGATCTCATATCCTGCGGTCGCGAGCAGACTAAGTCCGAGGATAGATAACAATACAATATTGCTTGTTCTTCGGGACAATACATTAAATATGATGAGTACAACATAGATGGCTAATACGATCGCTAAGATCGCCACAAGTGGGGTATAAAACAGCAGTCCTCCGTAAAGCGCAGTAATTATAGCACCTATGAATCCTAAAAAAGCTATTCCTCCAACGGCAAAAATGGAGAACAATAATTTCGTCCAGAATGCTTCTTTCATAACAACCTCCTCGACATGATTACTAAACTATGGAAAAATCAACATAATTTCATTATACAGAAGTTTTTTGGATGAAGCAGTAGAACAATTACGAACAAACATGTAATAAAATGCTGCGAAACATGAAAGTAATGTGTACATTTTCATAAAGTACTGGACGAATGGCAAGAAGAGGTTTATTCTGAGATTGTGAAAAAAACAACGGAATACAAGATTCTCGGGGTAGGGTGAAATTCCCGACCGGCGGTAATGTTCAAAGCGAACTGAGCCCGCGACTCACTTGTTCTGCTTGCAGAGAAGTGACTGATCTGGTGTAAATCCAGAGCCGACGGTAAAGTCCGGATGGGAGAGGATCATAAGATAAAGACGCTAGGAGTCTATCCTTGTACGTCTTTATTGATAATGCCCCCGAGTTTACCTTTTTGGTAATTCGGGGGTTTTTGGTCTCTTATCGAGGGTTTGTATCGACAAGGAGAAGGAAATTATGAGTAATGTCACAGCTTCATCATCAACTAAGGTTGGCAGTACATCAGCGCTACGCAGTGGATTTTGGCTCGTTGTGATTGGTGCAGCATTATGGGGCGTTGATCCGCTCTTTCGTATCATCCTGTTAAAATCCTTAACCTCCTCGCAAATTGTTCTTCTGGAGCATGTGGTGCTTTTCTTGGCTGCTTCACCTGTTCTTTGGCGTCACCGGGCGGAGCTTAAAGGAATTGGATTTCGCCAGATTGGTGCTTTATTGATTGTTTCATGGGGAGGCTCTGCCGGGGCGACGATCCTATTTACGATGGCACTTTCCAGTGGGGATTTGAATGCGGTGCTGTTACTGCAAAAGCTTCAGCCAATATTCGCTATCGGTCTCGCTGCTTTAATTCTTAAAGAACGTTTGCCAAAAAATTTCGGACCACTCATTGTGTTGGCGCTGGTAGGAACCTATCTGCTGACCTTTGGCTGGAGTATCCCTTTCGGACATGTGAATAACTTTATTGGGGTTAGCAGTCTGATGGCCTTGGGAGCAGCTGCACTGTGGGGGGGATCGACAGTCATGGGACGTTATCTGCTCGGTTCTATGAAATATGAGACAGTGACTTCGCTGCGGTTTATCCTTGCGCTTCCTTTACTTTTCGTTATCACTACGCTAGAAGGTGCCCCGTGGCAGATTCATGGCGGGTTTGGTGCATCGGCAGCTATTGCGGTTAATCTATTGCTGCAAGCTTTGCTGCCAGGACTTCTTAGTATGTTGTTGTATTACAAAGGACTTAGCACGACCAAAGCTTCTTTCGCCACATTGGCTGAACTCAGCTTTCCTATGACGGGAGTAATCATCAACTGGATTGTGTTCCAACAGCTGGTCACTATCCCGCAGATTCTCGGATTTGCCTTGATCTGGGTCGCTTTATTCTTTTTATCTAATCAACAGTCCAAACCACAAACGCTCTGAGCAGATTGAAGTGGAATGGTTCTACCTATATAAAGATGATTCGAAGCCGTATGGCTTTCGGATCATCTTTTTTTGTATGTGATTTTACTCCTTGCTTAGATCAAATCGACTGCAAAAACTGCTGAAATGTTTCTAACGTAACATATAGCAGAGTTAATAAAGCGTTTACAATTAGGGGGTGCACAAAATGACTGTGCTGCTGAGTACATAATCCATGATTAAATTATTTAGGAGGAAGCAGACATTGAAGAAATCATTTGTATTATTTATGATTCTGACCTTTCTTATTTCCCCTTTTACGTTTGGGCAGTCTGCTCAAGCGGCAGGAGATGAGAATATTGCCCTAGGAAAGCCTGCTATATCCGATAGTGAGCTTGCAGGATATGAAGCGGGTAACGCAGTAGATTCCGATGAATGGAACACACATTGGACGGCGAATGACGGGAGCTTTCCTCATTGGCTGGAAGTAGATCTGCAAGGTGCATATGATTTGTCAGGTGCAACCGTCATCTGGAATGCATGGAGTTACATTAATCAATATACGATTGAAGTATCACGTGATCATAAGGTATGGACAACAGTTGTGGACAAAAGTCAGAGCAGCAGTGTAGAGCAAACTCAGTACAATGCTTTTAAGCTGCGGAATGTTTCTTATGTAAGGGTCAACCTGACCGGCATCAACGGCGGAAAATGGGCAGCCATTAATGATCTGAAGGTCTGGGGTGTTCCCGCAGCCAGCGCGCCGCATGAGCCGGCACAGGGTGAAATACAAACTGTATTGCCAGTACGGTTAGACACGGAAATTGGGCAAGCTCCTGAGCTTCCAAATGTTGTAACTGTGGTATATAGCAACTCTGACACGGAGGATGCCCAGGTTGCTTGGGATGTGATCCTGCCAGCAGAGTATTCCCGTCCCGGAACCGTTACAGTAAGCGGTTCTATCTCAGGTACTGTGCAGAAGGCAGTGGCGAAGGTAACAGTAGTAGGTGACAGCAGCACGCCTATTGTTGGATTTGAGAGTATAAATGTCAGCACAATTACGGATGTGCCTGCTTTATTGCCATCAGCGGTAACGGCTATATACGAAGATGGGTCAAGCAAACAGCTGCCTGTAACCTGGGATGACCTTACTGAAGCGGAGTATGCGGTTGAAGGAACTTACAGCGTAATGGGGAAAGTTGCAGTGACAGACCTACAACCCACAGCTGATATTCAGGTTACTCCGCTTGTGCTGCAATCTGGGTTCATAAAAGGTGCGGACATTTCCACACTGGAAGCGATTGAGGATGCCGGTGGAAAGTATTACGACAATGGAGTAGAAAAGGATTTGCTGGATATTCTTAAAAGCCGGGGTGTAAATTACATTCGGCTGCGTTTATGGAATGATCCTCAGGAAGCTGGCGGCTATAATGACCGTGAGCATGTTGTGGAAATGGCGCAGCGTGTCAAAGCCAAAGGCTTTAAGCTGTTGCTTGATTTCCACTACTCTGATTTCTGGGCTGATCCCGGAAAGCAAAACAAGCCGGGAGCATGGGCGGATTACTCCTATGATGAATTGAAGCAAGCGGTATATGACTATACCAAAGATGTTATGGATGAGCTAAAGGAAAAGGGAGCTTCACCCGATATGGTCCAAATCGGAAATGAGATTAATGGGGGCTTGTTATGGCCTGACGGCAAATCCTATGATCAAGAGAATGCTTTTGAGAAGGTTGTTCCGCTTCTGGAGAGCGGAGTGAAGGGAGTTAGAGACAGCGAGGGTGCAGGTCAGGATATCAAAATTATGATCCATCTTGCTGAAGGTGGCAAAAATGATATGTTTCGTTGGTTCTTTGACGAATTAACGAAGCGGAATCTTGATTATGATGTGATCGGCGCGTCCTTTTATCCGTATTGGAGCGGAACGATGGATAGCCTGCAGTTTAACTTGGACGATATCTCTAAACGATATGGTAAAGAAGTGATTGTGACGGAAACCGCGTATCCTTACACGCTGGAGGACGGCGACAATTTTGAGAATAACATCGCCCGCCAAGATCAGCTAGACGGCAGTGGCTTCCCAGCTACGGTTGCAGGTCAAATGGCTGAGGTCAAAACAGTAATGAATGTATTGTCCAAAGTACCCGATGGTAAAGGAACAGGCTTGTTCTATTGGGAACCAGCTTGGATTCCAGTGCAAGGTGTAGGCTGGAAGGTAGGCGAAGGAAATGCTTGGGAGAATCAGGCAATGTTCGATTTTGCAGGGAATGCACTCTCTTCATTAAATGTCTTCAAAACCCCGGTGGCCGGTGAGGGGGGCGAAGAGGAACCCGGAACGGGAGGGAATCCTGGCACTGGTGGGGAACCCGGAACGGGAGGGAATCCTGGCACTGGCGAGGAACCCGGAACGGGAGGGAATCCCGGCACTGGCGAGGAACCCGGAACGGGAGGAAATCCTGGCACTGGTGAAGAACCCGGAACGGGAGGAAATCCCGGCACTGGTGAGGAACCCGGAACGGGAGGGAATCCCGGCACTGGTGAGGAACCCGGAACAGGGGTTAATCCTGATCCTATCATCACCGTCAGAGATTCAAGCGTTGTAAATTCAGCAAATAAAGCAGTGGTCGAACATACAACGGCAGGACAACTTCAGGTGAAGGCACAAGCAGGAATTTCCGGCATAGCTGATATCACGCTAAGTATAGAGGATATCAATAAGGCGTTGTCGACGCTTCCGGCGGATGGAAAACTGGTTATTTCTGTTCTGCCATCGACGGGAGAGCTTAAGGGAGCAGTCGTTCATCTTCCGTTGAGTTCTATACTAGAGCAGGGCAAACATCCTCAAATAGTAATTGTATATGGGACGGCCTCTGTTACGGTTTCTACGGAAGCTAGTGCAGGAATTATAAAGACGGGAGCTAAGGAACTAACGCTCTCACTGGTTCAGGTAGATACGCCAACTTTGCCTTCACCATTGGCAACTGGAGCAAAAGACTACCCGGCCTATAACATCCATGTGTCAGTAGACGGGACTTCTATCGATGTTTTCAAAAAAGGAGCAATATCGGTAGCCTTCCACTACAAGCTGAAGCTCGGGGAGCAGAGCCAGCGGATTGCTGTTTATTCGATACTTGCTGATGGAAAACTCGAAGTTATCAAAGCTGTGCGGTACAACCCAACCGCGGAACAGATTGTGTTTAATCCAAGTCATTTCAGCATTTATGCTGCGGGGTACGCAGAGGTGGGGTACACAGATTTAAAAGCAGCAGATTGGGCCACGTTAGCGATTGAATCCTTGACGGCTAAAGGGATCGTGCAAGGAATAGGAAACGGGATCTTTAATCCGCAAGGGGAGGTTACACGTGCTGAATTTGTCAGCATGCTGCTGCCCGCGCTGGAGCTAAATGCAGAAAGAGGGACAGGCAGTTTTAAAGATGTGAACCTTGATGCGTGGTATAGCTCTGCTGTGAATACTGCTGGGAGATTGGGTGTTGTACAAGGACATGCGGATGGCACTTTTGGCCCGAATGATAAATTGTCCCGTGAAGAAATGGCAGCTATTTCATACCGTGCACTTAAGTTGGCGGAGAAAGTGAACGGTCAGAAAGATGTGAACGTTATTTCTTTTAAAGATAAAGACCTGATCTCGTTGTATGCCAGTGAAGGGATAACAGCGCTTGCGCAGGCTGGGATTATCAATGGATTCGAAGATGGCAATTTCCGCCCGCAAGCCCATACAACACGCGCTGAAGCGGCTTACATCATACTCAATCTTTTGCAGCAATAATAGGCAGACAGGCAATAACTGTGCTCGAAAAGGCAGTTAGGGCCTGTCTTTACCACATTTTTTAGATATTTATCTTTTCGCAAGTAGGGATTGTTTGTACAATAGGGGCTATGACATTTGAGCCGGAGAATGAAGGAACGTGTATAGATATAATTTATTTACCAAAATCGTGAGTATCATGGTCATTATGCTGATCCCGATAACCATCCTTTACTTCTATTCCAATAAAACGACCACGGATGTGCTGCGTACGGAGTTAAATACTTCGAATAATAATCAGCTTAGTTTTTTTCAGAATCAGGTAGAAAGTAATATGGAGTTATTGTCCTCGTGGCCGATTCTGCTGATCCATGATCCTGATATCCTCAGCCTTAAGGATACTTATCTGGAAAAAGGGCGTTTGAATCTGGATACGATAAACCTGATCAAACGGATTCAGACCAAAATCAGCATTCAAGAAAGCTCCTCCAATTGGAAGAGTAAGCTATATTTATACTCCCCGTCCATTCATCGTATGGTGTCTGAAAATGATGCGAAGTTATACGAAGATGAGGATCTGAAGCGGGAAGTGAAGTCGGGCTGGCATGTGGATAAGATTGAAGGGCAGGAGGGTGACCGCTTCGTATTCTCATGGTTTTCTTTTACACCTTTTATGTCAGAATTCGCTCCGGAAAAAGTCAAAACGGTTATGAAGGTAGAGTTCGACAGCCGGAACATAGAGGATATGCTGGATAAATTCAAAAGTGATGGCAGAAGAGATCCTTTTTATTATAAGCAGGGAACAGGACTTATTTTTAACCGCAGTGCCGACAAGGTGTTAGCTAAAGAATTGGTAGACAGGCTGGAAGAGACCCAGCTGAAGCCTAGTGAGAATCGCACGGTCAAAATAGAAGGTGAATCCTACAGTGTAAATATCGTCTATTCGGACAAAATGGGCTGGTATTTGATCGACTATATGCCGCTGACTGAAATCCTACATCCGATCCTGACCTCTAATCGTTTATTTTATTTTGCGATCAGTGCTTTGTTGTTAATGAGCTGTCTCGTAGCCTATCTATTATATGTTCAAGTGCAGGTGCCTATAAGGTTATTGGTTGGAGGCTTTCAACGGTTGAAGCAAGGGGATTATTCTGCGCGAGTGGAGATTAAAGGGAAGAATGAATTCAGCTTCCTGTCCGGCCGGTTTAACAGTATGGTAGAACAGATTCAGATGCTGATCGAGAATGTGCTGATGGAGAAAATCCATGTTCGCGAAGCCCGCTTAAAGCAGCTTCAATCACAGATAAATCCACATTTTTTCTATAATTGCTTCTCCTTTATTACAAGTATGGCGAAGCTCGATAATATGGGGGCAGTCGTTGGGATGTCGCATAATTTGTCCCGATATTACAGATACACCACTCGTCAGGAACGTGATTTGGTTGCGCTGTCTGAAGAGGTGGAATTTGTGAATCATTATCTGGAGATCCAGAAGATGAGGATGAGCAGACTTCGTTATGAGATCAATATCCCACCGCAAATGCGCAAAAGAGAGCTTCCGCCGCTCGTGCTGCAGCCTTTGGTGGAGAATGCGGTTATACATGGAATTGAGCCCGTCGCCAAAGAGGGACTGGTGCGGATTACGGGTTCCTGTGCAGGCAGAGAAATGACGCTTACGGTTGAAGATGATGGTCAGGGCATGACGCCAGAGGAAATTATAGAACTGGAAAATAAACTAAGCAGGGCGATGGATGAAGAAATGGGCTGCGGTTTATGGAATGTGCATCAGAGAATGCGGCTGCGTTTTGGGGAGACGTCTGGCTTGCGCATCTCGCCTTCTCCGCTTGGAGGATTACAGGTGACACTGCAGTGGTTGCTGCCCTACACAGACAATGAAATGGAATGACATCTAGGAGGGGAAAGAATGATAGAGCTGTTGTTAGTTGATGATGAGCCCTATGTTACGGAAAGTTTAGCCCGTACTATTCCATGGGCTGAAATCGGGGTAAAGCAGGTGCATCAAGCGGCATCGGGTGCTGAAGCTCTGCAAATTATGGAACAGCAGGCTATAGATATTATGGTTACGGATATTTCAATGCCAGGAATGACTGGCCTGCAATTAATTGAAGCCGTGAGCGAGAAATGGCCAAATATTCGGTCCATTTTATTGACAGGTTATTCCGATTTTCAATATGCGAAAAAAGCTATTCAACTGCAGGCATTTGATTATATTTTGAAGCCGGTAAGTGATGATGAGTTTATCAAAAGCGTATCCAGTGCGATTGAATCTTTGAAAGACGAATGGGAAGCTCATGATAGATATCATTTGCTGCTGTATAATCGCAAAGCCGATTACAGTGTTTTGCGGGCTAATCTGATGCACGAATTGCTTCTCGGCAGGGTGCTGTCTGAGCGGACACTAGCCATTAAGCTGAAGGAATATGAAATCTCCTTCCAGCCGGATGCTGAAGCGGCGATGCTGCTGATTCAGCTGGGTAAACATTATGCCGCAATGGATCATCATTCGGTCTCTCTCATGGAATATGCGATCGGCAACATTGCCGAGGAGCTTTTTAAGGAACAGTTCCATGTCTGGTTCTGCAAAGCGCCGCATGATTGCTTGATTCTGCTTGTTGAATTAAAGCCGGCTGTACAGCAGGAATTGGAGCAAATGGCTAACTATGAAGCTGCAAGGCAGCAAATCCTAAAAGCGGTGATCGCGAATTTCCGAATTAGTGTAAGCAATTACCTCAAGGGTGAGATTTCACTGATTGTAACGGAGTGGTTCACCTTTCCGGAGGGGATGACGGCTGCCTATAGAAGCGGTCTTAGCTCGATGTATTTGGCAGCACATGATGAATCCAGCTCCGTGCTGTTTTTGGATGACCGCCAGCATCAGGAGACGATCAGCATCAAATCGCTCGAATGTCTTTATCGTCCACCTACACTCATTCATCTGCTGGAATCCAAACAATGGGATACAGCAAGGCAAAAAATTGCTGACGTGTTCCGGGATATGGAGAATGCACGGTTTTCCAGTGAACATCTGTACGAGGTCTTTCTATCGATAACGAATGCATTTATGTATATAGCGCATAAGAGTGGTCAGTTCATCTCGAAGATCGACCAATACGCTTTAGATCCGTTGTTGACGCAGAGTATTATTGTTTCTTTTGATAAGCTTAAAGATTGGGCGTTTGATATGCTCGATAAGCTTCAGAAGGAGCTATCCGAAAGCGATCAGAATACGAAAAGTTATATTATCAAGCAGGTGCATGAGCTGGTAGGAAACCATTCGGGGCATGAGCTGTCCGTCAAAACCATTGCCGATCATGTATATTTGCATCCAGTCTACTTGTCCAAGATTTATAAAGCTGAGACTGGGGAAGGACTTGGGGACTATATTATTCGGATGCGGATGGAACGGGCACTTTATCTGCTTAAAAATACGAATAAAAAAATCTATGAAATTACCTCTGAGCTTGGATATCAGAATCCGCAATATTTCAGTAAGATGTTCAAAAAACACTACAATATGACACCAAATGAATTCCGGGACGGATAGAGGTTGAGAAAGGTGCAGAAAACTTGTTTAAATGACGTATTCGGGCTCAGCGTCGTTCCCTATAATTAAAATGTAACCAACACTTATGGAATCCAAGGGGGAACAAAATGAGCGCGATGAAGAGAAAAAGATGGCTGCCGCTCCTGTGCATGAGCATGCTTTTGGCGGGTAGCCTTGCGGGCTGTTCTGGCAATAACGCTGCTAATAGTAAAGACACTGCTGGAGATAAAACAGCTGGTGAAGCGACTGCAAATACAGCTTCCAATTCTGAAAACGCCTACAAGGATAAATACGATCCTGAGGTGACATTTACAACCGCATGGGGCGTGGACCCTGAGCTTAAATTCAAAAACGGTGAAAGCATTGAGAATAACGTGGCTACAAAATGGGCTAAAGAAAAATTCGGCATCAACATTAAGTCCCTTTGGTCCATCACAGATACGAACGGCGCATTTGGTACGAAGCTGCGTTTATCCATGTCTTCAGGTCAGGACATGCCTGATGTGGTAACCATCGGTACAGCCGACAACACGATTGCACAGGATTTGATCGATTCCGGCATGTATGCAGATGTAGGAACTTTGTTTGATAAATATGCTTCAGATACTTGGAAAGAAGCGATGGCACAGGATCCTAACGTTTGGAACCAATACAGCCGTGATGGCAAAAGAATGGGCCTGCCTGTTCTCGATTATGCATATAACCATGATTACATTCTGTGGATCCGCCAAGATTGGCTGGATAAGCTGAATATGCAAGCCCCTAAGACGATCGATGAGCTGGAAAAAGTGATGGATGCGTTCAAGAATCAGAACCCTGATGGTTTGGCACCAGACAAGGTAACTCCACTTAGTATCGGCTTCAAAACAACAATGAACACTTGGATGGGCGATCCATCTTGGATCTTTGGTGCTTACGGAACCTTGCCACAGCAATGGAATCTAGATGCTGATGGTAAACTAGAATACGGCTCAGTAAATGCTGGCATGAAGCAAGGGCTTGAAAAACTGAAGGAATGGTTGGCGAAAGGTTATATTCCTCAGGAAGCAGCTCTTTGGGATGAGAACAAAACTGCCGAACCAGCAGTTGCAGGTACAGCAGGTATTCTCCCGGGTCCTTACTGGATGAGCGGCTGGCCGCTTCAGGATACCGTGAAGAACTCTCCAGATGCAGTATGGGCTCCAATTGAAATTCCAGCGGGTCCAGATGGAAAGGTTATGCGTCATGGCACACAATTCACTAACGGTGTAACTTTGATCAGCACGAAAATGAAAAATCCAGAAGCCTTCTTTACTTATCAAAACTATCTGTTCGATAACTTTGCTAATCCAACGCCAGGCAGTGAACTGGATAACGGTCTTTTTGCAGGATATGACTATGAGCTAGACGCGAACGGCAAGATGATCGAAAATGATAAAATTGCTGGCGGTTATGTGAATAGTGTTCGTTATATGCTGGTTCGTGACGGTGCCCGGATCCCGGATGCCCAAATGAAAGCACTCCTTAACCTGGCAGATGGCGCAGAGCCAACAACCCGTCTGGAGAAGGACGTAGCTGTGAATTATGGTAAAGATACCCCTGCGGCTGCCAAAGTTCTGCTGGCGCAAGAGGATAAATCCTTTAAGAATATGTTCACAGGTCCTACGACCGAAACTATGAAATCGAAGATGGACTATCTGAACAAAATTGAGAACCAAACGTTTAATGAAATTATCTATGGCAACAAACCGCTGGATGCATTTGATTCCTTTGTAGCAACCTGGAAATCAGGTGGTGGCGATCAAATCACTAAAGAAGTTAACGAATGGTATGACAGCGTAAAATAAGGTTTGGATTTAGTTTGACTAGGTAAAAAGCAGTAAACGGGACCGTCTCTTCAGCCGTAGCATTAGGCTTTAGGGAGGGTCCCTGTTTGCGTTTGAAGTCTTCTTTTTTCAATGTGATAAAGAGATTGCTTTTGTACCATATATATTGGTTTTGCCCGCTATTTGAGGAATTCGGGCGTTGCTATAATTTGAGTATGGTTACAGAAGAACTTGACACGATATGGGGGACCAAGGATGAGAACACTAAAAAAAACATGGCCTTTTCACTTGATGTTATTGCCAGCGATGATATTCCTGATCATCTTCAGCTTTATTCCAATGGGCGGAATTGTGATGGCATTTCAGGATTATAAGCCATGGCTGAAAATTTCAGGCTCGGCATGGGTTGGATTGGACAATTTCCGTTATCTATTTGAACGTAATGACAGTATGCAGGTCATTTGGAATACATTGATTATTGCTGTTCTAAAAATGATTTTCAATCTGGCTGTACCGTTTGTATTCGCCATTTTGTTAAATGAGATTCGCAAGGTATACATACAGCGTACTATTCAGACACTGGTGTACTTGCCTCACTTTTTATCTTGGGTTATTCTCGGCGGGATCTTGCTGGATTTGCTTGCTACAGATGGTTTTGTCAATCAGATCTTAGGCAGCATGGGCTTCAAACCAATCTTTTTCTTAGGCGATAACAACTGGTTCCGGTTCACAGTTATTCTCACAGATGTGTGGAAGGAATTTGGTTATAATACGATCGTTTTCTTAGCAGCTCTAGCAGGAATCAATCCATCATTATATGAAGCTGCTGAAATAGATGGCGCTAACCGCTGGAAGCAGACACGTTTTATCACAATGCCATCTCTATTGCCAATGGTTGTGGTGGTAGGTACCTTGGCTCTCGGAAATGTATTGAACGCAGGGTTTGACCAGATTTTTAACCTCTACAATCCACTGGTCTATCAGAAAGGCGATATTATTGATACCTTCGTGTACCGCACGGCTATTCTGAATGGTGAGATGGGCTTTGGTACGGCAATCGGACTGTTTAAGTCGGCCATTAGTATGATCCTAATTCTCGTCTCGTACAGTTTGGCTAAGAAGTGGGCAGGATATCGCATTTTCTAATCTACCAAAGGAAGAGGGAGACAACTTATGTATTACAAAACAAGAGGTTATCGTATATTCAACGTGTTTAATACTTGCTTTCTAATCCTGCTCGCACTGATGTGTATTGTACCTTTGATTCACGTGCTGGCTGTATCCTTTAGCGCGAAGTCGGCAGCGGATGCCAATTTGGTAGGATTATGGCCAAAGCAGTTCTCTCTGGAAGCTTATAAAAAGACAATAAACAATCCAATCTTTCTACACTCCATCTGGGTATCTGTTCAAAGAACCATACTCGGGACTGGACTTACACTTTTAATTACTTTTTTGGCAGCCTATCCGTTATCCAAAGAAAACTCAGCCTTCAAGGGCCGTAATGTTTACTCTTGGTTGTTCGTTTTCAGTATGGTGTTCAACGGTGGATTGATTCCATTTTACATTGTGATTCAAAAGATTGGTTTGATGGATTCCTTCTGGGTACTTGTTCTGCCAGGTGCGGTAAATACGTTCTTGGTGATTCTGATGCTGAACTTCTTCCGTGGTATTCCAAAAGATCTGGAGGAGGCCTCGCTAATAGACGGAGCCGGACATTTCCGTACGTTGTTCAGTATTTACTTGCCGATTTCTCTGCCGTCGATCGCTACGATTGCCTTGTTCAGCATGGTATTCCATTGGAACTCCTGGTTCGATGGACTATTGTATTTGAATAATTCCAAGCAATTTCCACTGGCGACATTCCTGCAGACGGTTATCATTCAACGGGATATGAGCTCCATGAGCATCAATCCAAAGGAAATGGAGCTGATCTCGCAGACGACGGTGAGAGCCGCGCAAATATTTATCGGAGCCGCTCCAATTTTGATCGTATATCCTTTCCTGCAAAAATATTTTGTTAAAGGGATGACACTTGGTTCTGTAAAGGAGTAGCAATGATGACAACCACATTTATCAATGGAATGGATATCTCGTTTCTGGATGAAATTGAGCAGGGTGGAGGAGTGTATTACAGCGGTGCTGAAGAGTCCGTTGAGAACGCTGAGGATTTGCTCTACATTCTGAAAGACAATGGCGTGAATGCCATCCGGCTGCGGATTTGGAATGATCCTCCGGGCGGCTTCTGCAATCTAGAACGTACGCTGATTATGGCTAAGCGAATTAAAGAAGCAGGACTTAACTTTCTGCTGGATTTTCATTATTCGGATAAATGGGCAGATCCTGCTAATCAATCGAAGCCAAAAGCTTGGGAGAACCTTGATTTTACGGGTTTAACATCAGCCGTGTATGAGTATACTCGTGAGGTTCTTGAGCTTTTGCAATCTCAAGGCACTATGCCCGACATGGTGCAGATCGGTAATGAGATTACTCCAGGCATGTTATGGAATGAAGGCAAGGTGGATGGTGAGTGGGATACTACGGAGCAGTGGGAACAGTTCATTACACTGGTTCAAGCAGGAATAGCGGGCGCAAAAGCTGTTGCTTCTGATTTGTCCATCATGATCCATATTGACCGTGGTGCTGATCATCCAGCCAGCCGTAACTTTTATGATCGGTTTTTCGAGCATGGCGTAAATTTTGATGTGATCGGATTATCTTTTTATTCTTGGTGGCACGGCACGCTGGATGACTTGCGATCTAACCTGAATGAATTGGCGGTGCGGTACAATAAGGATATTATTGTTGTTGAAACAGCTTATCCTTGGACGCTGAATGCACCTGAAGGTTTCCCCTTAATAGTAAGTGAGGAAAAGCAGCTGCATGAAGGTTATCCGGCTACAGTAGAGGGACAGACTAAGTATATGAAAGATTTTATTAGTGTAATTGAGAATATACCTAACGGTAAAGGTATCGGGTTTTATTATTGGGAGCCAGCCTGGGTTCCTTCGCAAAAGGAATGGTCCGTGGGACATGAGAATGGTTGGTCCAATCTGACCCTGTTTGATTTTGCGGGAGGGAAATTGGATTCGCTCGAATTCTGACGTATTTAGGATTGAAACAAGAAGACAGCTTAAGGTTAATTACCTTGAGCTGTCTTCTTTTTAATTTCCAGAAGAAGGGTTAGCCTTTCCTGATACCTATAAACAAGCAACATTTCAGTATTTCAAGAAATTGATTCAGAGCAGCAAGAGTAAAAATAAGGCTTTACTCCCATACTACCGTTATCTTGGACCTGAGCTTCACCATAACCTTTAGGAGGAATGCGGATGAAACAACATTCTGCTCCCACCATCTATATACAGCTTAAAAATCGGGTGATGGTTCCCAAGGGTAAAGGTGTCACGTTGGGTGATATTGCTTTTTTGATAGCGGAGCCTGAGCTGAAAGAGTCGTTGGAGACAATTCTCTTAATGAAGCCGGAGCAAAGTGACGGCAATCTGATTTTGATTGATCTGTTGATGGTTATCCCCCGGATATATGAACTTATACCGAATGCGGACATTGAACCGATCGGTGAAGGGAGGACGATTGTGCAGATTGAGAGTCAGGTGGAGAGACGGAAACCTTCGGTGGCGATGTTTGTTTTAGTGTGGCTGCTGCTTTTCTTTGGGTCTGCTCTGACGATTATGAACTTTCATGCTGATGTAAATATGCTGGAGGTACAAATTCGAATTGTGGAGATGCTAACGGGTCATCGGGATGAGCATCCCTATATATTTCAGATTGCTTATTCTCTGGGCATCGGGTTTGGGATGGTCATTTTTTTCAACCATTTATTTAAAAAGAAGTGGAATGAGGAGCCTACTCCGCTGGAAGTGGAAATGTATCTGTATCAGAAGAACATCGACCAATATGTCATCAATGAGGAATACAGCAAGATGAGGCGCCGCAGTGAAAACCAATCTGAGAATAGGGAGGACTGAAGATGACGGCACCCATAGCACTGGGACTAAATTTGCTGCTGGGCATTGCGGGTGGTATTGCTGTAGGCGGTGGAGTGATCGCTCTATTTGTTGTGCTGGATATGGTGCCGCGTCTGGCGCAATTAACCTCTTCTTACGATAAAGTTCATTGGTATGAAGGCGCGATGGTAGGTGGATCTTTAGTAGGTACTGTTAGTGATTTTTGGAATTGGAAAATTACCTCAGGTCCTCTAGTTGAACTTGGTGTAGGACTATTTGATGGAATTTTTGTCGGGATGCTCGCTGCAGCATTGACCGAGGTATTAAATGTGCTGCCGATACTCGCTAAACGCTTAAATATGACACATTATCTATTCGGTCTGTTAATGGCGATGGTGAGTGGGAAGGTCGCGGGTTCTTTGTTCGACTGGTTTGTATACCGACAGTAAACAGGGGGTTAGGAAATGAGCAAGTTTATTCACAGCGGTGATTCTGCACCGGAAGATGACCATCTGGAAGATAATGCTGCAGCTGCTGCAGCAATGAAGACAACTGCAGCGGATCTAGTTGCAGATCACACAGAACCTGAGGGCGCTTCAGCTATCGGTGAAAGTGAAGATTCAGCGGAAAATTCTACAACATCTGAAACTAGCCAGGACCAGCAGGATGCAGAGGCATCAGCTGAATTAGGTACTGAGCAGCAAGATGTGGATGCCACTGCGGAGCAGGGAACAGAGGAGCAGAATGCGGATGCCACTGCGGAGCAGGGAACAGGGCAGCAGGATGCACAAGCCACTGCAGAGCAGGGAACAGAGCAACAGGATGCACAAGCGACTGCGGAGCAGGGAACAGAGCAACAGGATGCACAAGCGACTGCGGAGCAGGGAACAGAGCAGCAGTATGCAGAAGCATCGGATGAGCTCGGCAATCAGGAGCCAAGTGAGCCGAGTAAAGGTTTTTTTGCCAGGTTATTTGGTATGGATTCAGAGGATTCAGAATCAGATGATGAGGCACAGGATCAGAATGCTCAGGCAGCAGGCGGAACAGGTAACGATGCTGGTACTGGGGAGGAGTCTCAAGCTCAACCGAAGCCTTCAAAGAAGCAGGCGCAGCAGCAGTCTCAGAACAAAAGTAAAGATAAGCTACAAAACAAACGCGATAGTGAGCATTCTAACTCATTAAAGGAATCCGTTATTTATTGGCAAGGCAATGATCATATCCCAGGTTCTCTACAAGAAACAAAAAACACGCTGACCGAAGTGATGGGGCTGGGAACAAGTTTTGATGTGACGTTTAGAGAAATGTCCTTTGGGGGACATAAGACAGCTTTACTCTGCTTAAGCGGATTCACCAACGAAGATGTGACGGATGAAATTCTGAAACGACTAACCTACCTTTCTTCAGAAAATTTGTCCGCAGGTGTATTAGGTAGCTTTATGAACGAATACATCCCTCATATTCAAGTTGAAGAGGGTAGTGTATTAAGTGAATGTTTCGATAAAGTATTAAAAGGAATGAGCGCACTATTTATTGAGGGTGAGAACAAAGTTATCCTAATGGATACTAGATCTTACCCCATGCGAAGTCCTGATGAACCCTCGATTGATCGGGTGGTGCGTGGTGCGCGCGATGGTTTTACAGAAACCCTGCTTAGTAATATTTCACTTGTAAGAAGACGGATACGTGATCCGGGGCTGAAGCTTGAAATGTTTCAAGTGGGACGGCGGACACGGACAGATGTCTGCGTGGCTTACATCGATGATATCGTTGATAAAACGCAAGTAACGTCAGTCATCGATAAAATCAACAGCATCGATATCGATGGTATTCCACTGGCGGATAAGCAATTGGAAGAAGCGATTATCGGCGGAGGGTGGAACCCTTATCCTATGGTGCGTTATTCTGAACGCCCTGACGTTGTAGCCTCCAATTTATTAGAGGGACGGGTCATATTATTCGTGGATACCTCGCCCATTGTAATTGTTCTTCCGACTACCTTTTTTGATCTTTGCCAGCATGCGGAGGAGAATCGCCAGACTCCTTTTATGGGGACATATCTGCGGTGGGTCCGTTTCATCGGCATCTTCGCTTCCATGTTCCTGCTCCCATTATGGATGCTGCTTGTTATCCATCCTGAGTTAAAGCCTGCTATGCTGGATTTTATCGGGCCGCAAAAGACAGCCAGAATTCCTATTCTCGCTCAGTTTCTGATTGTAGAGCTTGGGGTTGATTTACTGCGGATGGCCGCCGTGCATACTCCAACACCTTTAGGCTCAGCGATGGGTCTGATTGCAGCCATATTGATTGGTGATATAGCGGTGCAGAGCGGTCTGTTTGTAAACGAAGTAGTACTGTATATGGCGGTAGCCTCAATCGGTATGTTCGCGACTCCGAGTTATGAGCTGGGTCTGGCGAACCGTATAGTCAGGCTTGTGTTATTAATTTCCGTAGCGGCGTTCCAGGTACCAGGCTTTATGATTGGCACGACGTTACTGACTATCTTCTTAACCACTCATCGGTCCTATAACTCCTCATATATGTGGCCGTTTATACCCTTTAATGCAAAGGCAATGAGTGAAATTCTATTGCGTAAACCGGTCTTAAGTTCGAAGGAAAGGCCGTCTTTTAACAAAACCAGAGACAATACCAGAATGCCGCCATCTCAAGAGAATGAGTAACAATCGTAGGAAAATACAAAACTACTGCAAATTAGTCCATTCAATGGAGTTCCCACTGTCTGTTATACTGAATACACTAAGACAGGGTGGAACCTTGATATTCCACAGAAATTGGAGGACTAAAGAATGTTTCTACACGGTACTAGCCGCATTAACGATGCTGGGCATCTGGAGATCGGCGGATGTGATGTAACTGAATTGAAAGCGGAATATGGAACCCCGCTATATATATTGGACGAGCAATTGGTTAGACAACGTTGCCGGGAATATATGGATGCTTTTAAAGCCTCCGGCCTTGGTTTCCAAGTAGCTTACGCAAGCAAGGCGTTTTCAGTAATGGCAATGGTTCGTTTGGCTGATGAAGAAGGTTTGTCACTGGATGTTGTATCTGACGGCGAACTATATACAGCTTTGCAAGCTGGCTTCCCGGCAGAACGTATTCATTTTCATGGCAACAATAAGACATCTGAAGAGATCGAAATGGCGATTGATGCCAAAATCGGCTGCTTTGTAGTCGATAATCTGGTAGAGCTTAACCTTTTGCAGTCCATTGCCGCACGTAAAGAAGTTAATGTGAACATCTTATTGCGGGTGACACCAGGTGTAGAAGCGCATACTCATGAATATACCGCAACGGGCCAGACGGATTCCAAATTCGGCTTTGATATCGGTAATGGATCGGCCTATGAAGCAGTGAAAGCAGCAGTCAGCAAAAAGAATATCACGCTGCTTGGTGTGCATTCCCATATTGGTTCGCAGATCTTTGAAACCGATGGTTTCCAGCTAGCTGTTGAGCGTGTGGCAACTTTTGCCCGCAGTGTTAAAGAAGGCTTGGAAGTGGACTTCCGTGTAGTCAATCTTGGCGGAGGTTTCGGGATTCGTTATGTCGAGGGAGATACCCCATTACATGTTTCTGAATATGTTGCAGCGATTACGGATGCAGTGAAGACTCATTTTGCTGGAATTTATAGTGCTTTGCCGGAAATTTGGGTGGAGCCGGGCCGTAGTATTGTTGGAGATGCAGGTACTACATTGTACACTGTAGGATCCAACAAGGACATTCCTGGCGTGCGTAAGTACGTTGCTGTTGATGGTGGAATGACCGACAATCCACGCCCTGCTTTGTATCAGTCTAAATACGAGGCATTGCTTGCTAACCGTGCTAACGAAGACGCAACTGAGACTGTCTCCATCGCTGGTAAATGTTGCGAGAGCGGAGATATGTTGATCTGGGATGTAGAGCTGCCGAAGGCTGAAAGCGGCGATTTGTTGGCTGTAGCCTGCACAGGTGCGTATAATTACTCCATGGCCAGCAACTATAACCGTCTTCGCCGTCCGGCTTTAGTATTCGTACAGAACGGACAAAGCGATCTTGTAGTGCGTCGTGAAAGCTATACGGATCTTATTGCCAACGATATTGTACCAGAGCGTATCGCCAAACAGACAGTTGTTGCTAAGTAACAGCCTGCTGCTGTAAGGTGGGTAAAGTTGAGCAGCATATAGAGCAAGCAGGAAAGTCTCCTGCTTGCTTTGCTTTGTGCGTGGTTTCATAGTAATATAATTGAGGTATTCTAAATTTGTTAATTTTGAAAGGGGTCATTTACATATGGCAAAGCAAGCGAAAATCACTCTAGAAAATGGCGGCGTAGTGCTGCTGGACTTGTTCGATCAAGATGCACCTAACACTGTAGCCAACTTTGAAAAGCTGGCAAAAGAAGGTTTCTACAACGGATTGACATTCCACCGTGTTATCCCTGGTTTCGTTGCTCAAGGCGGATGTCCTAACGGAACTGGCTCTGGCGGCCCAGGTTACACAATCAACTGCGAAATTAACCCAAACAAACATGAACGCGGAACACTTGCTATGGCACATGCAGGTAAGAACACAGGCGGAAGCCAGTTCTACATCTGCTACGCTCCACAACCACACTTGGATGGAGTACACACTGTGTTTGGTAAAGTAGTAGAAGGCATGGATCTTGTTGATGCTTTCAAAGGACGCGACAAAATGACTTCGGTAGAAATCATCGAAGCTTAAGATTTAATAGTTAAAAGCCAGTCTCCGAATATCGGGGCTGGCTTTTTTGTGTTGTTAAAGAATCCGCCTAACCTGTCTACGCCGTGAATTGCGCCGCTCTGGCAGCCAGAAGAATATCAAATACATAGCTAGAAACACAGTGAAGGCAAACAGCTCTTCAACAAGCAGGTAATAAGGATAAGGTCCAAAATAATCCAATACGGAATAGGTACTAGGTTTCTGGGATAGGAACATGTAGTTTGAGCCTAGGAAGTAATTAGCAGTCCAGATGCAGGCAGCCACAATATTGAGGCCGAGCATGGTGATGAGTAAAGATCTCCAAGTCGGCTTGTAGCCCTCAATCCAGGTCATGTAAAGAGACGCGAGAATAATAGAACCATGAGCTATAAAAAACAGGAGAAAGCGGAAATGAGGGAACGGATAAACTAGGTTAGGGGTGAGCAACGCAATAAATGCTCCGCCGATCCCGGCAAAGTAGAGAAAGGAATAAAGGGTTCGACTGCGTGAAATTAACATGATAATAGACAGCAGTAGAGTGATTCCACAGAGCTCGAACGGTAATGAGGAGCTGGAGCGCCAGATGTTCTGAGAGATGTACCACATTTGCAGCCCGGCTTCTGAGACTACAAGTAGTATGATTAGCAGCAAACGCACGCTTTGCCGAAGTCTTGAATCTGTACGAATTTCAAACCGTAAGCCATAGAGCAGTAGACAACTTAACGTAATGATAGACAGCGCAACCCAATGCGAAGATGAGAACATGATGAAATCCTCCGCGTGCTGGCGATCAAAAAAAGATGAAAGCTGCATAGACGAACCTCCTTTGAACGTGAAAACATCCATCAAAAATAAAGTTTGAGAATTTTAATAATCTTGATTCTAGATATCCATAAAATGGGTATATATGTATATGTTCTGTCAACTCCACCACATAAGGAAGACTTTTCATTATATTAACATAAGATGGGGCGTAGGGCGCGGAATTACATATGAAGCTTTTGAACATGCAGGGGTGGAAAACAATTAGAACAAGAAAATGGAGGCAACAGGAACATGTTTAAGAAAAAAATAAGTGTAATGGTCATTATTTTGATGCTTGTGGCCCAATATGCCTATGGCATGGGATTTGCTCCGCAAGTAAAAGCGGCTGCGATTGATGACGAAAGAAATATCATCACCAGTGTTTCAATGGCTGTGTACGGGCCAGATGGAATCACGGTCACGAACAGCGTATACGAACGAGATGCTAATGTTACCTTGGATTATAATTGGTCTCTTCCTAAAAATCATAATTACAAGCAAGGTGACACTTTTACTTTTCAGCTTCCAGAACAGTTCCAGTTATTTAATGATTTTAACGGACCGTTGGTCTCTGAGGATGGAGATGTAGGGAGCTTTGAAGTCAGGCAAATTTCACATGAAGTGATAATGACTTTTAATGACTACATAGAAACGCATGATGACGTGCAGGGAACGCTGCGGTTAAATACTAAATTCGATAAACAGCAAATCTCGGGCAGTACTATACAGAATATTTTATTTCCCGTGAGCGGCGGTATTCAGACAGTGACAGTAAATTTTAAACCAAGTGTTGGATCGACTATAGAGAAGAGAGGTATTGCCGAAGGTTTCAATGCGAACCAAATATTATGGACTGTTGATGTCAATAAGTCTTTGGAAGCCGTGGGGAATGCCATTGTGACGGACCCCATCCCTTCAGACTTATCATTAAATACTCCAGTCACAGTGAGCGTGTATCAACTGAGCATTCAATTGGATGGTTCAGTAACGGAAGGAGCATTGCTCGACACAAGCAAATACTCTGCAGAGCTCTCCGGAGGGTCATTGATTGTCCGTTTTACGGAACCTGTGATTAAAGAGGCTTACCGTATTGTATATTCCACAGGGATTACTAATGACCATCAGCTAAGCTTCACCAATACTGCAACTTTTTCAGGAGATGGGCAAGAGCCCGCCAGCTCGACTGCCACAGTGAATGTAGAACGTGGAGGAAGCTTGAAAAAGTATTCTACGAGCTATGATGGGGGCAAACAGATCATTTCCTGGGCAATTGAATATAACTACAATGAAAAGAATATCCCGCAAGGAAACGCTGTGTTAACAGATTTGTTCGATGATTCTCAAGAGCTGGTAACCGATTCGCTAAAAGTATATGCTGTGCAGCTGGATTCTTCCGGTGGTGCAACGTTAGGCAAGGTTTTGACAAAGGATGTTGACTACACGGTTGTTTCCACGTCAGACGTTCATAAGTCTGGATTTGTATTGCAATTTGCACACGATGTTACTTCACCATATCGAATCGAATATAAGACAAAAGCGATAAAACGCGTGTTTGAGGATGCCACCATAACTAATACAGTATCTGATAGTACGTATAGTGATCAGGCTACCCGATTAATCCGGTCTTCCATTCTTTATAAGACTTTATCAACCGTAGATTATCAGAATAAAACATTGGGTTGGAAGGTCACATTGAATAGTGATAATTACCCGATGAGCCATGTTACAGTTACCGAATCCTTCCCATTTGGCGGCCTAAAGTTTATTCCAGAATCACTGGTGATTAGAAATCTGAATGGGAATGTTTTAAATCCAAATAACTATGATCTAGTGTACAACTCACCTGTCGAGCCTAATAAAGGCTTCAAGGTAGTGTTTAATTCACCGATATCTGGTCTTTATACGATTAGCTATTCTACAGAATTTAACAAGGATTGGATTTGGGCTAAAACTGAAAATTTCAATAACAAAGTTCGGTTAGACTGGATGGACACTACTGAAGCCTTACGCACGATAGAAGCAGAAGGGTTATTCATTCCTAGACCTGAGGCGAAAAGCAATGGATTTAAAGGGGGAGCCTACGATGCTTCAACTAAAAAAATTATTTGGACGATAGGCGCCAATTATAACGGCAAAACCCTCGAAGCTCCGGCGCTTGTTGATATTTTAAAATCAGGCCAGACCTTGGTTCCGGGTTCACTAAAAGTTTACACTATGAATATTGCAAAGAATGGTGAGCCTACCAAGGGTACAGAAGTGAATCCTAATAAATATAGCTATAGCGTAAATAGCGATAATGAATTAAACGTTATTTTTACAGATAAGATTAACTCCGCTTTCTACATTGAATTTAATACAAGTCTTGAAGGGCAAATAATAGGCACTACTGTTGATAATAAAGCTAATCTCTATGATGGAGCAAAAGTGGTTTCCAAAGATTTGACCGCCTCCGTAAAAATTCCTTTTGGAGAGGATTATGTGCTGAAGGACGGTACACAAAACGGGGATAAAATTGACTGGAGCCTGCAAATTAACCGGGGGCAGTCCACAATAAAGGATGCATTAATCAAAGATACTCCTAGTGCTAATCAAATTTTGCTGCAGAATTCATTCCATCTGTATCCTACGGCTGTAGCTGTGAACGGAGATATCACGAAAAGCGGTCCTGAACTGATTCAGGGTATTGATTATAGCGTTGTTATCACAACGGATGCCGATGGAAAACAATCCTTTGAGTTAAGCTTTGCCTATGAAATCAGCAGGGCTTACATTCTCGAATATCAATCCCTGATTGTGGCTAACACTGGAGACAAAGTAATAAATACTGTACATTTCAGTGGTTTTAACGGCAGCGAAATAAGTAAAGAAACCTCTAAAGAAATTATTGTCGGGGTCTCCAGCGGTTCTGGCACAGGCAGCGGGGGAAGAGGCACTCTCAATATTAAGAAGCTAGATGCTGAAGATAACATAAAGGCGCTTGGTGATGCGACTTTTGCATTGTATCGACTAAATGGCACGGAACGTGTACTGATTAACAGTCTAACTACAGATGCAGAGGGTACAGCTACATTTAATAAAATATGGCTGGGTAGCTATGTATTGGTGGAGACAGCAGCTCCAAATGGTTACGTGCTCGATACATCCGAGCATCCAGTGGAGATTCGTTCCTCGTCAGCGATTCAACTGGTGATTACGAATCAAAAAGCAGTGGAGCCCACGCCTACGGTAACGCCAGAACCAACCGATGCTCCAACAACAACACCAGAACCAACCGTAACACCTGTACCATCAACAACGCCAGCACCGACGGTTTCTCCATCACCAGAAGCGACTGCTGCACCTACACCCATCCCTACAAGCAGCACATCTGGAGGTTCGGTGGTACCCACGTCTACAAGCTCGCCCGTACCCGAAGTAATTATTAATGATCCAGCTGTTCCTGCTGGTCCTGGAAATGCGGCCGATCTAGGATCCGCGACATCAACCGATGAGGGAACTCCTGAGCAAGAGATTACCGAAGAAGAAATTCCATTAGGAGAAGTTGATATCGACGATGAAGAAGTACCAAAAGGTACAGTGAACAATAGCACTTCGGGTGCTCCTCAGCTGCCGAAGACAGGTGAGAACAGTCCTTTGCCTCTGTATCTGTCGGGAATAGGGTTGATAACCATAGGATTTGTTATGAACCGAGTATTTAGACGTAGAGGTAAAACAGAGTGATCGAGATTAGTGTGATTTGAGATTTTTATGCAAAAGCACCCAGCATGATAAATGCCGGGTGCTTTTGTGCTTTTTTTTTGGAAATTTTATGGCTGATTCTTAAGTGTACCGGCGTTATCTGAGGTTATACCGCAGCCATTCGCCTTCCTTTTCACTTGAGACATTCCAGCCGAGCTGTTCCGCAACAAAGGCTAGCGGGACTAAAACTTTTCCTCCTGCCAGTAGCGGCGCAACATCAATGGTGAGAGCTTTCCCGTTCACGAGTGCTTTGACACTGCCCACAGTCATAGTAACGGTGTTCTCGGCGGAAGTAAGCGATACAGTTTTAGTGGCCGCATCCCACGTTATGGATGCACCCAGGGCTGTCCCGATATCTTTGGCGGGCAGCCATAATTCTTTATTTCCTTGCACTAAACGGATGTTAAGTGCTAGTGGTAATCCATTTACTTTTACACTGCTGCGATAAACTTTTCCGTTATTATCCATAACGGCGCTTTCCGCCTGTGATTCCAGCGAGCTATTAAGCGCCTTTATGTTGCTGGAAGTTACCCGATATTTGGAATTGTCCTGTCCGATAGCTTCTGCTATCCACGTGTTAACCTCACCATTATGATGGCTTAAATCCTTATAGAGGTCTAGGTTGAATGTCCAATCCGCTTCGGCTTGGAAATCGTATAGCTTCACATTTGGAAACTGTTCAAATTGCTCGAATATCCATTGCCGCATGACAAGCTGATTGTTAAAGCGAACGGGATTGCTGGCAGACCAAGCGACCTGACGCATAACGCTGTAGGGTGGGTAGTAGAAATAAAACTGGACATCGGGATATTCCTCCAGCAGAGGACGGATATACGTATTAAAATAGCCCTTTACTTGCTCAATGCTTTCCTCGTTAGTACCGTAATCCAGCTCCTTGTCACAAGCCATTAGGTAAGATTCTGCAACGTATTGCTTGCCAAACACTACTTTGTTATTCCAGTTGTATAAATATTCCAAATTCTGTTTAGCTTCACCACTCAGGTTGTTTTTGATGCTGCTTATAAATTGTTTATATACAGATGAATTGAACCAGTATTTGTAGTCGGTCCATAGTTTGCCGTCATACAGATAGTCAGGGAAATCTTCCTCATCTTCGGCTGTGGCGAGTTTCAAAGAGAAATAATCCAAACCCCAGAGCACTTGTTTTACTTTGCCTGTCTCCAAGGCAAGTTTGGCAATTTTATAATGCTCATCGACTGTGGATCCTTCCATAGATAACTTTAAGGTTGTCCCACCTAAGCTGGCATCTACTTGAGAGGGAAGAAAGTTCTCTGTCATAGACGTGCCGATGATAATGTTGTCGTAGTCGTAATTTTTAGCTAAACCCGGATTCTGATAACGTTCTTCTTCTGACAAGAGTGGGGTATACCACGATGGACGGTGATAGAATTGTAATGGGTCGATAAAAGCAGTAATCAGCGCCGTTAGAAGCGCTAACAAGCTAAAACATAGCAGGAAATAACCTATGAAACGTTTCGATTTAGTATGAATCCCGGGGGATTTACGTGGGTTGTTATTATTCTGAAGCCGTGATGCAAGCATCATCATTCCTCCTTACAGTTCTAGAAGTTAAAGTATAAAAAGGTTGTAATTCGGTTGAAGAATAACAGCGAGAACATAATGATAAATGCCATCACAAATGCTGTTTTCCAGCTATACTGAAAATTACGTTTGTTCAACAGATGAAGGGGATTCCAGAGAATGATCGTCATTAAGATGAGAATCAGGATGATTGCCCATTTAAGCGATCCAATAGATTGCATAGATACCCCGTTAAGTCCACTCATCCCTTTCAACAAACGAAATGCCTGCGATATATGTTCTGCACGGAAAAATACCCAAGTGATGTTCACAAATATGAAAGTCAGCAACCATGATAACCATTTGGGAAGGGAGAAACCCCAGCGTCCCCAACATTTCTCTACAGCTTGTCCTACTCCATGCAAGAGCCCCCACAGGATGAATAGCCAACCTGCACCGTGCCAGAAACCACCGAGCAGAAAAGTAATAATGACATTTCGGATCGAAATCCAGAAGCTTTTCCGGTTGCCGCCTAGTGGAATGTAGATATAATCTCTAAGAAAATGGCTGAGCGTAATATGCCAGCGTCTCCAGAAATCGCGGATGCTTATGGCTCGGTAGGGTTCATTGAAATTTTGCGGCAGATGGATGTTGAACAGCAGTGCTATTCCAATCGCCATATCGGTATAGCCGCTGAAATCATAGTAGATTTGTAAGGTATAGGAAAGGATAGCCACCCATGAATCTACAAAATATGTTGCCGCTGCAAAACCGTTATCAGCATAACCAGCTAGGGTATCCGCTAGGATGACTTTTTTTCCTAATCCGATGCTGAAGAAGAGGGTCCCCTTCCGTATGTTGTTCCAATTCCAAACCTTATTTCGCAGTTTATCGAATTGGGGCATCATATCCTTGTGATGAAGGATAGGACCGGAGATCAGATGCGGGAAAAAAGTCACAAATAGCGTGTAATTCAAAAGATTGTACTCACGCGCTTGGTTCCGGTAAACATCAACGAGGTAGGCGATTTGTGTAAAGGTAAAGAAACTTATGCCTAAAGGCAATATAAGATGGTGCAAAGAAAGGTTGCTTGCGGTCACCTCATTCCAATTTTCTATAAAAAAATCCGTGTATTTGTAATAGCCCAGTAATAGAATATTTGTGCTTAAGCTAAAGATTAGCAGCGGCCGGCGACGCTTAGCTGTTGTGGTATGAATGAAATGGCTCATAACATAGTTAAATAAGATGGATATCAAGATTAGAGGGACATATTTTATGTTCCAATACCCGTAAAAAACTAAAGAGGCGAGGGTAAGCCATACCTTAGCACAGAGTGTGAGACGAAGACGATTCAGAATAAAATATCCGGCCAGCACGATAGGCAGAAAACCAAACATAAAGGGATACGAATTAAATAGCATAACAACAATCCTCACTTATAGCAGATTTAGTATGAAATCACTATAAGTCAGAGATCTTAAGGCTTTATGTTATGAATTCTTATCATTTTCTTAATGGTTGAGATTGTACAAAAAATCCCCGCAAGCATCATTCGCTCACAGGGAAAGAGGTTTCAAATTCAGTTTGTTTGCGTGTGCTTTTGGCTGTAATGGTTCCGCCGTGAAGCTCTGCAATACTCTTGGCTATGGCGAGCCCTAAGCCACTTCCGCCTGTCTCTCGGGAGCGGGATTTATCGACACGATAAAAGCGTTTAAATAAGTGGGGGAGGTCGGATGCAGGGATAGGAGTACCGTAATTCGTACATAGAGCAACTATTCTATCGTCTTTTCTAACAACAGAAATGTCTAGAATTTTTCCTTCCTTTCCGTATCTTACGGCATTGGTAAATAGGTTCTCATACAATCGCACCAGCTCGTCCGCATCTCCGTTGATAATCAGAGGAGCTGTATCCGTATGAATGCGGTAGGTCATATCTGCTTGTTCCAGTACGGGTGCAAATTCTTCAATCAGCTGTTCGAGCAGCTTGCCGAGATCTACAGGCTCAATATTTAGCGGTAATCCGCTGCTGCTGACGCGAGTGTATTCAAATAAATCGTCGATTAGCTTTTTAAGAGTCAAAGATTTCTCATAGGCAATATTCACATAATAACGCAGCTCAACCTCGTTTTTATAACGATCCTTCTCCACATATTCAAGGAATCCGAGAACAGAGGTTAGTGGGGTTCGGAGGTCATGGGACACACCTGTGATTAGGTCGTTTTTGGCTTTTGCAGCGGCTCGTTCTTCCTCTATAGCAGATTTTAGCTTGCCAGCCATAGTGTTCATATTTTCAGCGAGCTTTCCGAGTTCATCCGTACCTGTTACCGGCACCTTGAAAGACAAATTGCCATCCGCAATGGCCTGAACTCCGCTAGTAATGTTATGAAGATTCTTAGTTGTATTTCTGGACAGCTTTAGGATGAAAAAAATAAATAAAGGAATCCCTATAAGAATCACAACTGGCGTTGATCCAATGGTATTGATCACCCAGAGAATGAGTCTGACTCCCCAAAAGGAGCGTGAAGGATTTAACCACAGCAATAGTGAAGTGCCATAATAGCCGCCCATTAAGATTAAAGCGGTGAGTGCTAGGCTCGTTAAGCTGAAGCCAACTATTTTCCAGGATAGGGTATCGAATCGTTTAAAGTTCAACTAGAAGGACCTCCTTTTTCCAGTTTGTAGCCAACGCCCCATACCGTTTTTAAGTATTGTGGTTTACGCGGATTTTCTTCTATTTTTTCTCTGATTTTACGAATATGCACCATAAGTGTATTGTTGCTTTCCAGGAATTGTTCTTTCCATACTTTGGCGTAGATCTGCTCCATGCTTAGGACTTGTCCCTTATTACGGGCGAGCAGCTCTAGAATCGCAAATTCTCGCGGGGTAAGCTTAACTGGGTGATCATCCACACTTACTTCATGCGTAACCGAATTAATAACCAAGCCATCAATGATGATTTCATCCTGTTTGGCGTTTAGATCTGCCATGTAATTTCGAGTTCTGCGCAGCTGGGATTTAACACGGGCAACTAACTCCAGCGGACTAAAAGGTTTCGTAACATAATCATCTGCACCTACGCTTAGTCCGGTGATTTTATCAAGTTCCTGCCCTTTAGCAGATAACATGATGATCGGAAATTTTTGCGTTTCACGAATTTTAATACAAGCCTCAATGCCGTCCATATTAGGCATCATGATATCAAGAACCATGAGGTCTATAATCTCTCTATTGATAATTTCGAGTGCTTCCAGCCCGTCTTTGGCAGTTAACAGCCGGTAACCCTCGTTCTCCAGATAGATCTGCATTAGTTTAATAATCTCGGCTTCGTCGTCCACCAATAGCAGCGTTGCGTTGTGCATTTCTCAGCGTCCTTTCTTGCTTGTAAAGCGCAATTCTTGCTATAAGAAGTATACAACATTTTCTTGTTTGGAAGCCTCATTTGAAGACCAGTGAAGGCAAAGATACTGTATAGCAGCTAATAAATTAGTGGAATAAAAGACCAAATCCGCCACAGCATTATGCCAGTTTGGTTTTTCCTTTTAGTTTGCTCTGATCGCTGTACCTCAATCCATGTGTTGATTTGTAGATAATACATTTTCAGCCATGGCTCTATCATGTAAGAAATAATTCTTAAACTTTATTTAACAGGAAACTTCTTAACAGCGGTGGCAGATAAAAGTAAAGGGAAACTTAATAGTTTCTTAACAAGTCTTAAGAAATAGGAAGCTACTATGCTATAATAATTTCAAATTATATATGTTGGGGGTTATTTGGTATATGTGGAAAGAATTTAAAGCTTTTGCCTTAAAAGGAAATGTTCTTGATTTAGCGGTTGCGGTCATTATTGGAGCTGCATTCGGAAAGATTGTAACTTCATTAGTAAATGACATTATTATGCCAATTGCAGGTTTGCTTACGGGTGGTATAGATTTAAAGGACCGGGTGCTTGAAGTCACTACGGACCTGAAAATACCTTACGGACTATTTTTACAATCGGTTGTTGATTTCTTTATTATTTCCTTCTCTATCTTTCTGGTGATTAAGCTCGCCAATAAATTTCAGCGCAAAGAAGCCGTTAAAGTTGAAGTGGTAGAGACTCCAGCACCTGCAGAGGATATCGTGCTGCTTACGGAAATTCGTGATCTTTTGAAACAACAAGAACGTGGTTTGTAATCCTGAAATATAACCAAGAAGCGCCAGGAGTCCTTGTCCTGGCGCTTCTTGGTTTCCTTTTATAAACTCAGTACAATCTATAATCTAGTTACAAATTTTAAGTAAATATAATAAACGCACTTGCATTTCGCTGGTGTAAGTGATAATTTTGTTAGTAAGGAAAACTTGAATCTCAATTAAATAAAGGATCAATCCTTCAGGGCAGGGTGTAATTCCCTACCGGCGGTGATGCTGTTGTAGAAATAACTTATTCAGTTTATCTACAGTGCTCAGTCCGCTACCCGGCTCGCGTTGTTGACGCGAACGGTGGACCTGGTGAAATTCCGGGACCGACAGTATAGTCTGGATGGAAGAAGGAGAGGTTAACCGCTTGTCTGCAATGGACTGGCGGACCGCAGTGTTTTCATATAATCATGTGCGATATTTCACAATACCCGTCAATTGACGGCTATTTAAGCACACTTTTATTTGGACTGCCGATGAACTCTCGCATAACCCATCTTGAACTCCTCCTGGAGAATGAGATGGGTTTTTCTGTTTTTTTTAGCTTAAGAATTGACAGCAGTGGATAGGAGGAAGAGATGGACAACATGAATGATGAGTTTTATATGTCGCTAGCACTGGACATGGCCGAACGTGCCCAAGGACAGACGGGAATTAACCCTGTTGTTGGCTGCGTTGTGGTGAAGAATGGAGCAATGATTGGACTCGGAACTCATTTACAGCGAGGTACGGGGCATGCCGAGGTGCACGCCTTGAATATGGCAGCTGGGCAGGCACAGGGCAGTACGGCATATGTCACACTAGAACCGTGCAGCCATTATGGAAAAACTCCACCTTGCAGCCAAAGGCTGATCGATGAAGGGGTAGCTAGGGTTGTAGTTGCTTGTGAAGACCCCAACCCCCAGGTGGCAGGAAGAGGAATCCAAATGCTGCGTGACCAAGGGATTGAGGTCGAAGTCGGTTTGTTGCGTGATCGCGCGCTTCGATTAAATGAGCGTTTTATCAAATATATTTTGACAAAACAACCTTTTGTTACGCTGAAGAGTGCAAGTACACTTGATGGCAATCTAGCTACCAAATCTGGTGACAGTAAATGGATTTCGAATGGGGAAGCGCGGGAGATCGTACATACGCTGCGGCATCGGCATCAGGGTATCATGGTCGGTGTGAATACAGTGATTGCTGATAATCCCTCTCTGACAACAAGAACAGAAGTGCCTGGCATTAACCCGACGCGGATCATCATTGATTCCGGGCTACGTATTCCTCTGGATTCGGCAGTTGTATGTGATGGTCTAGCGCCTACACTTATTGTAACAACCGATGCTGCAGATCCTGCTAAAAAGGCTGCACTGCTGGAAGCAGGCATTCAAATCGTTGTGTGCGGAGCAGGTCCAAGAGTGGATCTGAAGGCGGCCATGATATCTCTTGGCGAAATGGAGATAGGCTCTATTTTACTGGAAGGCGGGGGGACGCTGAATGGCGCGATGCTGGAGAGTGGGCTAGTGGATCGTGTGATTCTTTTCTTCGCTCCAAAAATTGTCGGCGGTGGTGCAGAAGCGAAAGGGACTTTCGTATTTCCGGGTGTAGAGCTGATGAAGGATGCGATCTCACTTGAAGGATTGGAAGTAAAAGTGCTAGGAGATAATGTATGTATCAGCGGTACTCCGGTACGCTAACAAAAGCTATGCAAGAAGTTAATTTAGGAAGTAATGCTTTTTAGGAGGGATATCATGTTCACCGGATTAATTGAAGAGGTTGGTGTTTTGCGCAGTGTCTCCGCCGGTGGGGAAATGATGGTGCTGAATATTGCCGCTTCGGTCATCATGGATGATCTAAAAATCGGTGACAGTGTGTCCGTCAATGGGGTTTGTCTCACTGCGACAACTTTGGGCGATCATTCCTTTACAGTGGATGTAATGCCGCAGACCTACCGGAATAGCAATCTGAAGGAGCTGAAGCCCGGCAGCCGGATGAATCTGGAACGAGCGATGGCAGCCGGCGGGCGTTTTGGAGGGCATATTGTTCAAGGACATGTTGATGGCACTGCCATTATTAAAAGTGTAAAACGTGATCAGAATGCTGTTGTATTCGAGATTGCACCGGATCGTAAATCACTATTTAAATATATTATCCCCAAGGGATCGATCACGATCGACGGCATTAGTTTAACTGTAGTGAAGACTACAGCCACATCGCTTGCAGTGTCCATTATTCCGCATACGTTAGGGGAAACAGTTCTGACGCACAAACGGGCTGGGGATAGTGTAAATATCGAGTGTGATGTACTTGGCAAATATGTAGATCATTTATTGCATTATGGCTCAGCCGCCCAAGATGAGGAAGGCGAGAGCCGCTCCGGGATTAGTCATGATTTTTTGGCGGCGAACGGGTTTGTTTAAATAAAGAGTTTGCTTACGAAGAAGGGAATAATCTTTCGTAAAGCTTTTAGGAGGATAGGATCATGAGCGAGCAATCGAAAAAGGAAAGTGTCTTGGATCCGATTGAAGAAGCAATATATGACTTAATGCGCGGTAAAGTCATCATTGTAGTGGATGATGAAGATCGTGAGAATGAAGGGGATTTTATAGCCCTTGCTGAACGTGCGACACCAGAGGTCATCAATTTTATGATTACTGAGGGACGTGGATTGGTTTGTATGCCTATTACCCAAGAGCGTGCGGCAGAACTTGAACTGCAAGCTATGGTAACCCACAATACCGATAATCACGGTACGGCTTTTACCGTATCTGTTGACCATAAAGATACAACCACTGGGATCTCTGCGGGGGAAAGATCTTTGACCGTTAAAGCCATGATCGATCCAAAAGCGAAACCTGCTGATTTCCGCAGACCGGGGCATATGTTCCCGCTGATTGCGAAAAAAGGTGGCGTTCTGCGCCGCTCCGGACATACGGAGGCTGCTGTTGATCTAGCGCGGATGTGTGGCGCTTATCCAGCCAGTGTCATTTGCGAGATTATCAAGGAAGATGGCTCAATGGCCCGCTTACCTGATCTAATCGAAATAGCCCGCAAGCATGATCTTAAGCTGATCAGTATCAAGGATCTTATTCATTATCGCAACGAAAAAGAACAACTCGTCACACGCGAAGTGTCTGTACGACTTCCTACCGATTTTGGAGATTTCCAGACCATTGCTTATACAAATGAAGTGGATGATAAAGAGCATGTAGCTTTGGTAAAAGGCGATATTTCCGGCGATGAGCCAGTGCTTGTACGTGTACATTCCGAATGCCTGACTGGTGATGTATTCCACTCCCATCGCTGTGATTGCGGCCCGCAATTTGAAGCTGCACTGCGGCAGATCGAAACTGCCGGTAGGGGCGTGTTACTCTATATGCGCCAAGAAGGCAGAGGCATTGGCCTTATCAATAAGCTTCGGGCTTACAAGCTGCAAGAGGAAGGTCTTGACACTGTAGATGCGAATCTAAAGCTTGGTTTTCCAGCAGATCTGCGTGACTATGGAATTGGAGCACAGATTCTGAAGGATCTGGGTGTGCGCCAAATCCGTCTGCTCACGAACAACCCGCGTAAGATCAAAGGGCTGGAGGGTTATGGGTTGGAAGTCGTTGAGCGCGTGCCGATACAAATGCCGGAGAACAAGGACAACACCAATTATCTCCACACGAAGCAAGCGAAGCTTGGACATATGCTGTCTTTTGACGATATTGAACAAAATGAGGATTCGAAAGCTTAAACATACATTATAAAAAACGAAGGGTAGATGATGGATATGCCGAAATATTTAGAAGGACACTTAGTTTCTGAGGGGTTAAAATACGGAGTTGTTGTAGGACGTTTTAATGAATTTATTACCAGCAAGCTTTTGTCAGGTGCACTTGATGCCTTTAAACGCCATGGTGTTGGTGATGATGAAGTGGATGTTGCTTGGGTTCCAGGGGTATTTGAAATTCCGTTGATCGCGCAAAAAATGGCTGAAAGCGGCAAATACGACGCTGTAATCACCTTAGGAACGGTTATCCGTGGTTCCACTACACACTATGATTATGTATGTAATGAAGTTGCCAAAGGAGTAGCCGCTATCAATCTTAAGACCGGCGTGCCGACCATTTTTGGCGTAGTCACTACTGAAAATATTGAACAGGCCATCGAGCGTTCAGGAACCAAAGCAGGCAATAAAGGCTGGGATGCTGCGACTGCTGCGATTGAAATGGCGAATCTTAACAAACTGTTTAAGTAAGTCAGCTATTGACGAATCAGTCGAATTCGTGCTTATTTATAGTATAAGAAGAAAGCATGGATTATAAGAGCCCTTTCTACTTGTGTAGCGTCCAGACGGGCGCTGCACTTTACTTTTTTTGGCGGGAGGATGCTTCGTGACTGTATTGTACAAGCTGGAGACGTTTGAAGGTCCGCTGGATCTGCTCTTGCATTTAATTGATAAGGCGGAAATCGACATCCAGGACATTCCGGTCGCCGAGATCACCGAACAGTATATGGAATACCTGCGTAGCATGCAGGAGCTTGAATTGGATATTACGAGTGAATTTCTCGTGATGGCCGCTACCCTTTTATCTATAAAGAGCAAGCTATTGCTGCCCAAACCACCGGTCATTGAGATCGATGATTTTGAATATTACGAAGAGGATGAATTTGATCCACGAGCTGAACTTGTTCAGCGACTGATTGAGTATCGTAAGTTCAAGAGTATTGCTGTACATTTAATGGATATGGAGAGCGAGCGGAGCTTGATTTTTACGAAGGAGCCTGAGGATTTGGGTCCATTCGTGCCAGAAGAGATTGATCAAACGCTAAAAGGACTACATACTTCAGACTTAATAGCCGCTTTTCGTAAAGCGCTAAGTAAGGCTGCCAGAAGGTCTTCTTACCAGCGGATCACCCGGGATGAAATATCGGTAAAAGATCGTATACGTGATGTATCAGATGCGCTGCAGCGCAGAGGAACAGGCGGTAAGCTGCATTTCTCGGCACTGCTTCACGATGAAATGGCACGGCACGAAATCGTAGTTACTTTTCTTGCGATTCTGGAACTGATGAAAATGAAGGCGATTTTTTGCTACCAAGAGAAATTGTTTGATGACATCGTAATGGAGTGGAGAGGAGGAGAACACTTCAATGGATTACAAAACGCTGAAATCGATTATTGAAGGCCTGCTGTTTCTATCAGGGGATGAAGGAATCTCCGTACGCCAAGTGGCTGAAATTACGGAACAGCGCCCAGAGCTTGCGGCTGGAGCATTAGAGGAACTAAAAGAAGATTATGTAGCACAGGAGCGGGGCTTACAGGTAGTGCAAATTGCCGGGAATTATCGGCTGGCTACATTGCCTGATCATGCCCACTATTTTGAGCGTCTGGCCTATTCACCATCCAGATCAACCTTGTCTCAGGCTGCCTTAGAGACTCTCGCAATCGTGGCTTATCGCCAACCGATTACGCGGGTGGAGATTGAAGAGATCCGGGGTGTGAAGTCGGAACGCGCAATTCATACGCTGAATAACAAGGATTTGATTCATGAGGTTGGTCGTGCGGAAGCGGTAGGCCGGCCAATTTTGTACGGGACGACTAAATCCTTCTTGGAGAGCTTTGGTCTTGCCAGTCTAAAGGATCTGCCGGAACCAACAAATTTTGAGTCCACGGATAATTTGGAAGAAGAGACACAGCTATTGTTCAATAAGCTGGATACTCAAATGACTTTTGAGGATGTCGAGCAGCCTTAGTTCGTACGAGAACGCTAATAATTGTATTGAAGGGACTGCCCTTAAACCATTTATGTGGTTTGGGACAGTCCCTATTTTATTTAAGCTCATATTTTTTATGCAAACCCCGAATTTTTTCCAGCTTAAATTGCCATACTAAACCAAAGGTTCCCATTATTAAGGTTTCTTGGAGGTAAATACGTGACGTTATGGCTTGCAATTCCCCTTGTTTTGCTTGTACTGGCACTGATCTTGGTCCTGTCTTCATCTATCGATTTCCGCATACGGTGTTATAAACATGGAAAAAATGACCTGCTCGAATTAGATGTTACCTCTCTTTTTGGTTTGATAAAGCTTCACTATGAACTTCCCCAATTGGTCTTTAAGGGATTGGAGCAGGGTGTGTGGGGAAAGTTTAAAGAGACAGGGACTGCGACGACAGGTGTAGATACCGTAAAAGAAGAGATATTTGATAAAGAAAGAGTAATGCACTGGCGCGCCAATGTTAACCAAGCTGTGAAATCTACACGCGGCTTGAAGGAATGGTTAAAAGAGACTGTAGCTCATGTCAAAATATCAAAGCTCGATTGGTCCACCGATTTCTCTCTTGGTGATGCAGCAGACACTGCGACCGCATCGGGAGCGGTTTGGGGCCTGAAATGGAGTATTGTTGGTTTTATTTCGCAGTGGGTGAAATTGCAGCAGCATCCTCGAATTTTTGTTAAGCCTGTTTTTGAAGATGAGCTTTGTTTTGCAATGGAGTTTGTCTGTAAGGGGAAAATGTCAGTCGGCTATACTTTGTATGCCTTAATGCGGCTATCTCGGCGTGTCTTGCGTGAAAAAGGCGGGATCGGCCATTGGAGAAATCTGCTGAAACAGATGCGTCAGGAGCCACACGGGAAAGTTTAAAATGAAAGTTACATACAAATGGGCGGATGTGGGGATGATATACGCTGTAGAAGAAAGAGAAATCGTACTCAATTAAAGGAGGAAACAATATGAGCGACCATCCTATTCAAGGCCTAATGCAAACAGCGATGGAAAATATCAAGGGTATGGTAGATGTGAATACCATTGTCGGTGATCCAGTACAAACCCCTGACGGCAGCATTATCCTGCCTATCAGTAAAGTTGCCTTTGGATTTGCTGCTGGTGGTAGTGATTATCGAGTAGAAGATTCTATAAGTGGTTCAAGCTCCCAAGGTGGAGTCAAAATGCTTCCATTTGGTGGAGGTAGCGGGGGAGGCGTCTCCATTCGACCGATCGCTTTTTTAGTGGTAGGTAAGGATGGAGTGAATATTGTCCCTCTGGACAATCAAACTCACCTATTCGAAAAAATCATCGATGCAACACCAGGGCTCATCGACAAAATTCAAACGATGTTCCAAACCGGCAATGCTGCAGCTCAAACGCCGCCAACACCTGCCACACCGGCAGCAGCACCTGTTAAAACCGATCCAAGTACATCTCAATCTTCAACTCATTAGGTACACATAATTCTACAAATAGCCTCGGGGATATCGCCATACACAGGCGGTGTCCCTTTTTTGACGTGTCAGAAAGTATATTTTGATCCCCGCAAATTACCTGAGAATGTATCGAAGCAAAGCCTCACGTTGTGGGGATATTTTGTGTGGAACATCCCAAGGAGTGGACATACCCTAAGGCTGGTCCGCATACACTTGTACAACATAAACACTTTTACTTAAGATCCGATAAGAAGCCGGAGGATGAACATGAAGACAATAACCCGTAAATGGCCATTCGCCTTAATATTGTGCCTTTCGCTGCTGCTTCTGGCGCCGCTATCTTCAATTCAGGCCGAGAACAGCTCTATCTCTACACATGCAAGAGCAGCGGCACTGATTGATGTGGAATCTGGGCGTATTTTGTACAGCAGCCGTGGGGATGAGCCTATGCTTATTGCCAGCTTGACCAAAATTATGACCGCCCTCGTCGCCATTGAGAATGGTGATTTAGCCTCTAAAGTCAAAGTAGGAAAAAATGCCTATGCGAAAGAAGGCTCTTCTATTTACTTGCAGCAGGGAGAAGAGATGACGCTGGAAAATATGCTGTATGGCCTGATGCTGCGCTCAGGGAATGATGCAGCAACGGCGATCGCTGAGCATATCGGTGGTTCTGAGGAAGGTTTTGTATACCTTATGAACGCTAAGGCTGAGGAGCTAGGGCTAACCCATACTCATTTTGCTAATCCCCATGGTCTTGACGCTGAAGGGCATTATTCAAGTGCTAACGACTTGGCTGTTCTGACCGCTTATGCTCTTCATAATCCTGTATTTAAAGAAATTGTGAAGACGCAGGAGAAAACTGCAGACAATCCAAATGAGAAATGGGATTACAAATGGAGAAACAAAAATAAGATGCTGTATTTATACGAGGGAGCGGACGGTGTAAAGACAGGTTATACCAAAAAAGCACTGCGCTGCCTTGTCAGCTCTGCCACCAGAAACGGCCAGCAGCTTGTCGCAGTTACTATAAATGACGGCGATGACTGGAATGATCATGCTTCCCTGTTAAACTTCGGGTTTAATCACTATCCGCTCAAAACACTGATCGAACGTGGTGATGCCGTGACGGGCTATAACTTTGTAACCTCCAAAACCTTTGCTTATCCACTTGGACAAGGTGAACAAAATAGAGTGATCACGAAACTTGTTTTAAATCAGAAGGAAAGTGCTTCAGCCGAAGCTACACGAGCGAATTTTGGATTGCAAGGGGCGCTTGTGCTGGAGCTGGGCGGAAAAGAAATAGGTCGCGTGCCGGTGTATACTCCTGAGAACCTGCCTCCTGAGCAATCTGCTTATATGAAAAAGTACAGTCCAACACTAGCACAGGCTTATCCGGCAAATAATTGGTTCCAGGCGCTGGGCAGTGCACTGAAGGCTCTATTTGAAATGGGAGCGAGTTCGAAATAAGAAAATGGGCTGATGAATGAAGAAGGAGGCGTATCCATGATTAACGGGATTTGGCTAGGAATGATCATCATCGGTTTTCTGTTCGCCGCCGTTAACGGCAGAATGGATGAGTTTACAGCCGCCGTATTCGACGGAGCCAAGAGTGGGGTAACGGTAAGTTTTGGCTTAATCAGTGTGCTTGTGTTCTGGCTTGGGATTATGAAGATAGCAGAAGATGCAGGTTTGCTTAAAAAGATTGCCAAGGTGCTTGGCCCTGTCGTAGCTTTTTTATTCCCTGATGTGCCGAAAGGGCATCCTGCCATAGGATATATTCTCTCCAATATGAGTGCTAATCTGCTCGGACTAGGCAATGCCGCAACGCCAATGGGCATCAAGGCGATGCAGGAGCTGCAAAAGCTCAACCCTGATAAAGAGACCGCGACACCAGCCATGTGTACTCTTCTAGCGCTTAACACAGCAAGCATTACGCTTATCCCGGCCACACTGATTGCCATCCGGTTAAACTATGGTTCAGCCGATCCCGCAGGCATAGTAGGTACAACACTTGCAGCAACGGCCGTGGCTACACTTGCAGCGATTGCGGCAGACCGGTTTTTCCGAAGGTTGACTTTATTGCGCAAACCGCCGAAGCCCCCTTCAGCAAAGTCCGGGGTTCCTCCTTTGGCGAAGACAACACTCCCTAATTCCTCATTGAAAGGGTGAACGTGATTTGTACCAGTTTATCAGTCTCATATCGGCATGGGCGATTCCGGTCATGATCACGTTCATCCCGCTCTATGCTTTTACGCGCAAAGTGCCAGTCTACGAATCCTTTGTTGAAGGTGCGAAAGATGGGTTTGGCACGGCCATTGCGATTATTCCCCATCTTGTGGGGATGCTGGTTGCGATCAGCGTTTTTCGCGCTTCCGGTGCGCTGGATTTTTTTATGGGCTTCATATCCCCAGCCCTGCGGGGGCTTGGTGTTCCGGCAGAAGTATTGCCGCTTGGTCTTCTGCGGCCGCTTACGGGGACTGGGTCGCTTGCTTACACTACGGATCTAATCCGTGTGCATGGCCCGGATTCTTTAATTGGTATGATTGCTTCCACCATACAGGGGAGCACAGATACTACGCTTTATGTTTTGACCGTTTACTTTGGAGCTGTAGGCGTACGGAATGGCCGTTATGCGCTTAAGGTTGGCCTGTTCTCCGATGTTGTCGGCTTTGTCGCCGCGATCGCTGTGTGTTTGCTATTATTTGGATAGTCACCCCATTGCCCCCCTGAACATATGCTATTGCAGCAATGTGGAGGGGGGCATTCCGCAATGAACTATAAAGGTTTTATTCTGCATCATTCTAGCTGCACATCCATTAACGGTAAAGGTTTTGACTTCTGGGTAGGAGTGGATGGCGCAATTTATGCAGCACCGCTACTGACAGATCCGGAGTATATTCATATTTGTTTGGAAGGTGATTTTGGTAAGAAAGTGGGCGATCCTCCAATATCCGGAAGGCAGGAGCAGCTTTTTGCAACGGCTAAACTCGTTTTAGAATTAGTAGAACGCTACCAAATCTCCCCTTTAATCATCGAACCCCACAATAATTCCTGCCCAGGAGCATTTTTTCCTTGGAATGAACTTGTGATTTATCCCTCTGATGGTTATCATTGATCTGAGGTGACTAGTCGAATATGGAAAGATTACAGAAAATTTTGGCGCAGGCCGGTGTGGCGTCCAGACGCAAGTGTGAAGAAATGATTTTGGCCGGTAAAGTGGAAGTCAACGGGGAACTCGTAACTACGCTTGGCACGAAGGTGGACCCCGCAACAGATATTATTAAAGTTTCCGGTAGACTGATCCGGGGCGAGAACAAAATCTATATTATGTTCAACAAACCTAAGGGAGTAATCACAAGCGCTTCCGATCCAAAGGGTCGTAAGGTTGTAACTGACTACCTAAAAGGAATTACTGAACGGGTTTACCCTGTAGGCCGGCTCGATTACGATACGGAAGGTTTGCTGCTGCTGACGAATGATGGGGACTTTGCTAACTTGCTGACTCATCCGAAGCATCATGTACCTAAGACGTATCATGCTACGGTCAAGGGTATACCGCATGGCACTGCATTGGACAAGCTGAAAGCTGGCATCAAGCTGGAAGATGGCATGACAGCGCCTGCGGAAGTAGAGTACAAGGATATTGATGAGGCAAATAAGGAAGCGGTTATCAGCATCACGATTCACGAGGGACGTAACCGTCAGGTACGACGCATGTTTGATGCGATTTCACACCCCGTACTCCGTCTGAAACGGATTTCATTCGGGGATATTATGCTGCAAAATCTCAAACGTGGCTCTTACCGTCATTTGACCAAGGATGAAATTAACCATCTGCAGCAAATTGCCAAAGCAGGATTGCTTAAAGAAAGAACTCCACGTAAAGAGTCATAAAGACACAGAATATTCACAATTAAACCCCCTAAAGCTGTGACGAAATTCGCTATAATGTTCATAGGATGTTCACACCTTACAACATAAGTATGAGTTGCGTCACAGAAGGGGGCTTTACGTGTGGGTAAAGCAAGAAAACCAATTCAAATCGTGATTCTGTTTCTAATTGTTATAGTGGGCGGTTATGCCATCGGTTCCTCTGTATTTGGGGGAAGCGGCAAACCAGAGGAAGGGAGCAAAGCACCTTCCTTTGATTTGCTTGGGCTTGACGGTCTGGCTCATACCCTAGACGAATATAAGGGCAAGACTATTGTGCTTAATTTCTGGGGCTCTTGGTGTGCACCTTGTGTCAAAGAAATGCCGGCTCTCCAAGCGCAATGGGAGAAATGGAAGGACAAAGACGTAGTGGTCTTAGGCATTAATGTGGGCGAAGACCGGATGACTGTCGAGAATTTTGTGAAGCAGGTAAACATCGATTTTCCGATTTTGATGGACACTGGACGTGATGCTGTACGAAGTTATGGTATTTCTCCGCTGCCAACTACCTTATTCATTAATTCCAAGGGTAAAATTGACAACATTCATATCGGCCAGCTTGATTTGAATTCACTTGATGATCAAATTGGGAAGCTGGTGGATTGATGAGTGAACGCGAGGCATTTATAACCAATACCAAATGTGAATGTGGTCACCAGAACCCTGTAGGTACTGTTTTATGCGAAGCATGCGGGAAGCCGTTGGGGAAGGAATCAGACTGGGGCGAGAATTTGGAAATGCGTTACGATGGCGTAGCTCGCCGATCTCAGCGCGTTAACCCGGGGATTATTGATCGGGTGTGGAACTTTTTCTCTTCCGTCAAAATAGCGATCTATCTGATCGTGTTGACACTTATAGGCTCTATGCTGGGGACGATTTTCCCGCAGGAGAGTACTTTTCTTAATATTGATGCCTCAGTTTATTACAAGCAAGAGTACGGAACAGCCGGATATATTTATCACAAACTTGGACTTTCACATACATACGAATCCTGGTGGTTTGTAACTCTACTCGTAATGATCGGCGCTTCACTTGTGATCTGTAGCTTGGATCGAGTACTTCCGCTCTATAAGGCCTTAACCAGACAAAAGATTCGGAAACATCGTCAGTTCTTAACTCGGCAAAAAGCTGTGTTAGTGACTGAAGTACAAGAGGAACCAGAAGCTTGGGTAGCCCGGGTAATTCAGCCTATGCGTAAAAAGGGCTATCGCGTGAAGACGGATGGAGGGGCTCTGCTGGCAGAGAAACATCGCTTCAGCCGCTGGGGACCTTATGTAATACATATTGGCTTAATTATTTTTTTACTTGCTGTATTAGCAAGAGGATTGCCGGGACTGAACATGGATCAGCATCTTGCTTTCCCGCAAGGGGAGATCACACAGATTCCGGACACCACCTATTATTTGAAAAATGAGAAATTTACCGTGGAGTTTTATACGGAGGAAGAGATGCCTGAGGAATTTCGCGGCAAAAAAATACTTCCAAAGCTATTCCAGACCCAAGCTGTGCTTTATGAATGCACCGCGGATTGTGGAGACCCTTCGAAGGAACCGCAGCTATCCGAGGTGACGAAACATGATATCCAAGTAAATTCACCTTTGGATTATAAAGGATTGAAAGCGTATCAGTTTGATTATGATCTGACCCCTGTGCTGCGTTCGGTACAGCCTGAGCTTAAGAATTCCACCACTGGCGAGGCGTACGGCAAATTTAAGCTGGACATGAAGAACCCTCAGCGGGCAATTCAGGCGGGTCCTTATACTTTAACTTTGAAAGAAAAGTATATGGATTTTGGTCTAAATGAGGAGGGCCAGCCGATTTCCAAATCACCTTATCCGAATGCACCTGCTTTTTTGTTCCTGATACAAGGTCCGGATCTCCCGGCGGAAGGGCAGCAGTATTTCTATTTTCCTAAACAGGTGGATAAGGCGCAGTTTCAACAGGCTGCCATTAACGATAAGCTTGGCGGGAGCAATAGATTTCTTGAGCTTGAAGTGGACAACATGAGCGACGTTGATTTTTCGGAATCGACTACTTACTTGAATATACGTATTGATCGTGCAATGCCGTTTGTATGGCTAGGTGCAGCAATCGTGATGCTGGGTTTAGTGCTTGGCTTCTACTGGCAGCATAGACGTATCTGGCTTACCGTTGCTAACGGGGAGCTTATCCTCGGAGGACATACGAACAAGAACTGGTTCGGGTTCCGCCGTGAGATCGTTTCTATTTTAGAAAAAGTAGATCTGGTAGTCGATGAAAAATCATTAGATAATGGAGGAGGCCTTTCATGAGCTTGCTCGACATCAGCAGCGCTGTCTTTATTGCCGCATTTTTATTATACAGCGGTTCGTTTATGTTATTCACTATCGCCATCATGGGTCGCAAGTGGTCAGGCCGCAAGCCGGAGGAACATACCGCACGTTGGGGCAAAATTGCTTTTATTTTCTCTTCAATAGGTCTTATCTTTCATCTTATTTATTTCTTTACACGCTGGGCGGGCTCAGGGCATATTCCGGTCAGCAACATGTATGAGTTCATGACTTTTTTATCGATGATGGTGATGGTTGCCTTTACTGTGATGTACGCTATTTATCGTAAGGTAATCTTGGGTCTTTTTGCAGTTCCAATCAGTATTATTGTGATGGCTTATGCCGCAGTATTTCCACAGGAAGTACAGCCGCTGATTCCATCTCTTCAATCGAACTACTTAAAGATTCACGTAACACTGGCTGCACTAGGTGAATCCTTCTTCGCAGTAGGGTTTGCGGCGGGACTGATGTATCTGCTGCGAACAGTCAATTTTTCCAGTAAAGAGAAGGCGGATCGCAAGCAACAGAGGCTGGTCGAATTTACTCTCTTTTCAATCATTGTTATAATTGGGTTTCTGGGTTCTGTTTTTGCATTCCGCGGAGCAGGCTATGAAACTGTTTTTGTCCGTACGAACGTTACGATTGACAGCCCCGGGCAGGAAAATAGTACAATAGAGAAAGTGAGTTATCGAATGCCGCCGATTGTGGCACCTCACAATAGCGAAATTGAGAGCTTCCAGTCGTTTCTTGGCATAAAAGAACCACTCTTTGAGGCACCATCTTGGATGAATGGTGTAAATGCTGGACGGAAGTTTAATACTGTAATTTGGTCACTCCTTTCGGGATTAATCCTCTACGGAGTTCTTCGCTTGATCGTACGTAAACCGCTGGGTACTGCTTTACACCCAGTGATGGACGGAATTGATGAGGGCGATCTAGATGAGATTACGTATAGGGCGATAGCCATTGGCTTTCCTATTTTCACATTAGGCGCTTTGATCTTTGCAATGATATGGGCGCAAATCGCTTGGGGAAGATTCTGGGGATGGGATCCTAAGGAAGTCTGGGCGCTTGTCACTTGGCTCTTCTATAGCGCTTATCTTCATTTACGTTTGGCTCGTGGATGGCAAGGAAGAAAATCTGCCTGGCTGGCTGTGCTTGGCTTCCTGGTCGTAATGTTTACTCTGGTTGGCGTTAATTTAGTCATCGCCGGACTTCATTCTTACGCGGGGACGGACTGAGCATAGTTTACCTGTTAACGTTGCACAATGGTTTAAAGGTTACGTTCTACTGTATTGATGAAGGGGTTGTAGTGAAATGGCAGATCATTTAAACAGAATTCTGGTAGTGGATGATGAGGAACGCATTCGCCGCCTGCTAAAGATGTATCTTGAAAAAGAAGGTTATGAAATCGATGAAGCGGAAGACGGAGAAATCGCTCTTCGTAAAGCAACAGCAAATGACTACGGTCTAATTTTGCTGGATGTTATGCTGCCTGGCATCGATGGGATGGAAGTGCTGACAAGACTCAGAGGAGTGAAGTCAACACCGGTCTTAATGCTTACAGCTAAAGGCGAAGAGATCAACCGTGTCCAAGGCTTTGAGATGGGCGCAGACGATTATGTTGTGAAGCCCTTCAGTCCACGTGAAGTCATTTACCGGGTGAAGGCTATTATGCGCCGTTCTTCGGCAACTGCTTTCTTGTCCAAGGAGAGCAATTCCAGCAATAACATTGTATTTACTCATCTTATTATTGAACATGATGCTCACCGTGTGACTGCTGGTGGTGAAGAAGTAAGTTTGACACCTAAAGAATATGAACTTCTGCATTATTTGGCTATTTCGCCTGATAAAGTATTTTCTCGTGAAGAACTGCTTAAGGATGTCTGGAATTATGAATTTTTCGGAGATTTGCGTACTGTAGATACTCACGTAAAACGTCTTCGTGAAAAACTGAATAAAGTATCACCGGAATCTGCAGCGATGATTACGACCGTATGGGGCGTAGGCTACAAACTAGAGGTACCTAAATAAGTGAACTTCTGGAGAAGTCTTGTCGGCAAACTGTGGGTTACGATCATCTGCCTGGTCGCTGTCGTGCTTATTACCTTGGGGTTATTTTTGCTTCCCTACATAGACAGTAACTTTGCCAATTCCGGAGATATCAAACGTTTATTTATGTATACTTGTATGATCGGATTTTCTTTGACGACATTTTTTGCATTGTTTTTGTTTACCAAAATTACTCAGCCGATGCAGCGTGTCATTGAAGCTGCGAATAACATTCGCCGGGGTGAATACGGAACAAGGCTTACGCTTGTCACAAGTGATGAAATTGGCCAGTTGGCTACTTCCTTTAACCACATGGCTGAGGAGCTTGAAGAGAACATTCGCAGTCTGCATCATGAGAAGGGGCATCTGTCTAGCGTACTGCGCAGTATGAGCGATGCTGTGATCACCTTTGACATTGAAGGGCAGATTATTTTGACCAATCCGCATGGCCAAGCTCTGCTAGAGAGCTGGAGCGATTTGCAGTGGGAACATGCGAGTGATGCTGAGCTCCATCCCGAAACGGCTGAGAGCAGTGTTCCTCCTCCCCTGCGTCCTTTATTTTTAAGCACCTTGAAGCAAGGTGGCGATGACCGCTCCAATGTACATGTACGGCAGGGCGTCTGGTCTGTTCATATGGCACCGTTATATTCTGAAGGCAGCATCCGGGGAGTAGTTGCTGTACTGCGGGATGTGACGGAAGAGGTGCGTCTGGAAAAGATGCGCAGAGACTTCGTAGCTAATGTCTCCCATGAAATCCGCACGCCATTGTCGATGATGCAAGGGTACAGTGAGGCTTTATTGGACGGGATGGCTTCATCCCCCGAAGAAAGCAGTGAGCTGATCCAGGTCATTCATGACGAATCACTGCGTATGGGGCGTCTGGTTAAGGATTTGCTTGATCTTGCCCGAATGGAAGCCGGACATACGGATATGATGAAAGCTCAGGTGGACATGAACGAACTGCTGGAACGAGTCTACCGTAAATTTTCTGTACGTGCGAAAGAGCGCGATATCCATCTTCACTTACAACAAGAGAGTGATATTGCTGTTCTGAAGGCGGCGGATGAGGATAAACTGGAACAAGTCTTAACCAATTTACTCGATAATGCTTTTCGCCACACACAGGGTGGCAAAAAAATCACGGTTCATACAGGAACTTGTGTATTAGAAGGCCGTCGTTATCTTGAGATTAAAATTCAGGATGAAGGGGTTGGAATTCCACCAGAGGATCTGCCGTATATATTTGACCGCTTCTACAAAGCTGATAAGGCGCGTGTACGGGGAGAATCAGGTGGAACGGGACTTGGGCTTGCGATTGTTAAAAATATTGTAGAGTCGCATCACGGGACCATCTCAGCTTCAAGCAAACTAGGCGAAAGTACAACCTTTACGCTAAGACTTCCTGTCGAAAAACAGTAATTCCAAACACAATGTGTGATAGCGCCTCTGACAGCAGAGGTGCTTTTTGTTGAAACAAACACATTAATCTTGTTCATCGTGGAACATATCTTGTAGGTTTTGCTTGGGAGGGCATAGAATGATTTTATCTTTAGACCAAGGTACTACCAGCTCACGAGCCATATTGTTCGATACGGAGGCTAAATGGGTCTCACAAGGTCAATATGAAGTTAAACAATCCTTCCCCCATCCAGGCTGGGTAGAGCATGACCCTGAGCAAATCTGGGCGTCACAGCTCGCAGCGGCAAGAGATGCGATTGCGCGGGGTGGCATAGCAGTTGAGGAGATCTCTGCCATCGGAATAACCAATCAGAGAGAAACAGCTTTAATCTGGGATAAAATAACGGGCAAACCGATATACCCTGCGATTGTGTGGCAGGACAGGCGTACTGCAGAGCAATGTGAAGAACTTAAAAGTAAAGGGCTGGAGCAAGTTATTGCGAGCAAGACGGGCCTTGTTGTAGATGCTTATTTCTCAGCTACCAAAATCTCCTGGATACTGGATCATGTGGATGGCGCCCGAGAGCGGGCGAATCGAGGGGAACTTCTAGCGGGGACGATCGACAGCTGGTTAATTTGGAGACTTACTTGCGGAGCCGTACATGTCACGGATGTTACCAATGCCTCACGTACGATGCTGTTTAATCTTCATGAACGGTGCTGGGATGAAGAGCTAATGGAAGAGCTTCGTATTCCGCGTGCCATCCTGCCAGAAGTAAGAATGTCTGGCGGCGAATTTGGAGTAGCAGACAAACAGTGGTTCGGGGCGGACATTCCAATTCGCTCTGTACTTGGAGATCAACAGGCCGCATTGTTTGGACATACTTGTCTAGAACCCGGCAGTGCCAAAAACACCTATGGTACAGGCTGTTTTATTCTAATGAACACAGGCACAGAAGCTGTAGCCTCCAGTCATGGCTTGTTGACCACTGTAGCTTGGGGTATGGGAGATGAACTCTATTATGCCCTAGAGGGCAGTGTGTTCGTGGCCGGAGCGGCTGTTCAGTGGCTGCAGGAGGGTCTTGGTCTTATAGAGGAGCCAGCAGGCTCAGAAGATAAAGCACGGGAAGTAGAGGACAGTGAAGGGGTTATCGTTGTGCCTGCGTTTACCGGACTCGGGGCACCCTATTGGGATATGTATGCCCGTGGAGCCATATTTGGCCTTACTAGAGGCACTACCTCAGGACATCTGGTACGAGCTACATTGGAGTCCTTAGCCTTTCAATCTAGAGATGTAATAGGAGCTATGGAAAAAGACGCAGGCATGCCATTGACCGGCCTTCGTGTGGATGGCGGAGCTGTGCGTAACGATTTGCTGATGCAATTCCAGTCTGATATCCTGGGCAGTGAGGTTACTAGAACAACCTATGCGGAGACAACAGCTTTGGGTGCGGCGCTTCTGGCCGGGTTAACTTCCGGAGTCTGGACACGTGCCCAGCTAGAGAGCTTCAACAAGGCTGAGAGGGTCTTCTCGCCTGAGATGGGTATAACTGAGCGGGAAGGTCGTTACAACGCCTGGAAGGACGCTGTAGCGCGTACCATGGGTTGGGAGAAGCATGAAGGATATCAGTGATAAAGGGGCTGTATATGTCTATGGTTAACGGAACCGAATCTGATCTGCCGGGCGGACTATCTAAGCCGGCGCTTCGAGCCCTGCATGGGGCTGGATATGTTCAGCTTCAACAATTCAGCAAGCTTACTGAAGCAGAGCTTCTGCAGCTACATGGATTGGGGCCAAAGGCGATCGTCCTATTACGGAGTGCTCTCGCGGAAAAGGGGCTCACCTTTGCGAGTAAGTCCTGATGTTGCGTTCATATTTATATTAAAAAGCAGCAAGCTTAGGTGAATCCCTAGCTTGCCGCTTTTTGTTATACAGCTCCTAATATTCAATAACAAATGCTACATTTTGCCAACCGGCGCCCACTGTCCAGAACAGGACTTTATCACCACGTTCGATCTTTCCAGTAGTTACAGCTTTATGTAGAGCAATAAATGGGCTGCTGGTAGAGGTATATCCGAATTCATCCCCTATGTATACCGCTACATTGCGATCAATGCCGACTTTCTCACACATCTCTAAGATATTAGGCAATGAAAACTGTGAGAAGCAGGCTGCTTTAATGGCTTCAGGCGCGATATTGTTGTTAGACAGTAGAGTACGAATAGACTCAGAAGCAGCATCTATACAAATGGAATTATCAAAAGGAATAAACTTCACATTAAACTCTCCAGCCGCTACACCTTGTTTACCCAGTTTAGCCAGGCCTGCGCACGGGAACTTGGAATTATCGCAAACACAAGGATCCGTTTGGTAGATAGAGTCAATGAAACCGACCACATCCTCAGCTTGTTCAAGAATGACTGCCGCCGCTGCATCACCGAAGTTAGCGTAATAGACTGGATCATTCTTATCGGCATGAGGGGTTACATAATCGGAGCCGATGACCAACGCTCGTTTAATCCTAGGATTCGCTTGCATCTGACGGCTAACCTGTTCCACAGAAGCCGTCATACCCGCACAATTAGCATTACTGTCAATGCAGATCGTATGGGATGCGCCTTTGATCAAACGGTGAATCATTAATGAGTTGGTAGGAAAGATATACTCAGGAGTTTGAATTGCATAGGCAATAAGGTCGATATCGGCACCTGTGAGACCACTTTTCTCCAGAACATTCCTGGCAGCCTCAAAAGCCATCGTAAGGGAATTCTCATCCGCATCCTTAATACTATACCGTGTAATACGACCTAATGCGGATAATAGACCTCGAATATCAATGCCTTTTTCGTCAAAATGCTTAATGAAAAAGTCGTTACCAACTATATTGCTGGGATGATAGATATCAATGCCTTTAATACGAATTCCGGTCATAATACGCCTCCAGGAAAGCAGTAAAATGTGGCCTACATATTAAGATTCAAAGATCTAGACTGTAACCGCAGAAATGATCTCGATGTTATCGAGTCCAGCTTTACGGCCAAGACGGGAAAGCTGCATTTTGAGGATCGGGTTATTTTCAAGCGTTAGATTTACTTTTACAAATCCATCATTCTTAAACATTACAAAGCAGCTTTCTAAAAGAGGTACAACATCTGGTGCAGTTACATTTAGCTTTCTGCAGTCGATTTTTAGTTCATAGTCAGCTGGAGTAATTGGATTGATAGTTTGTTGATAAGCTTGAATAGATTTTAGACCATCTTCTTCAGAAAATGTTCCATCTAACTCAATGTTAATAACCTTGTTTGTAGTGTCTGTCTTCAAAACGAAACTTCCCATGCCTAAATCTCTCCCATAGATTGAATTTGTCCAAAACAGTTCGACTGCAATATCCAGCCATGTATATCCATTTAGCTGTTTTATAAAAGTCAAAATTCGACACTATACAGCAAGTAATGGGATATTCCGACTCTATTATAGGCATATTTTTCAAGTGTATGCAATAATAAAGTCGAATTTTGTATATTGTTGTCGAACTGTTGGGTTATTGGATTTCTTCTATGGTTGCAAGCAGGATATTAAAAGCTGTGATGATTCTAGGTGCCCCTATAACGGGTACTAAGTGTAATAGAATACCTTTAAGCTGTTCTACGGTAACTCCAACACGAAGGGCCATGACATAATGAACGCCCAACTGTTCGAATTGACCCATTGAAATTAAAGATGAAATGACTGCGATTTCCTTCCAGTCAGGGGCTATAGTATTACGTTGAAAAATATCGCCATAGGCATTCCCCATAATAAATTCAGCCAAGTCAGGGAAGTGGTCTTTAATTGGAGCTAGTGCTTTTGCGCCATAGTCTCCTGATAGATTCGTGAAGTGGTTGAGACCACTGTTGATATTTTCCTTCATGGTTAGCCTCCTAGTTTAGGTTCAAAGTACGGTGTGCAGTCGGAGGGACTTCATCACGGTCTGTTAGTAGTTCAATAACGGCAACATGGTTTAGAGCTACCGCATCTTTAATTGCAGCTGTGAATTCATCCGCAGTCTCACATTTGTAGCCTTTAGCACCTAGAGATTCAGCGAATTTCACGGCGTCCATTGGTACTTCATATAGAGTTCCATCGATACGACCTGTGGTTTTCTCCATACCCTTAAGAGCCATATCTAGTTGCTTATTATTGACCACGATAAAGATGACAGGGATATCTTTGCAGACAGCGGTGTTAATCTCAGCGCCGAGCATCATGAAACAACCATCACCTGTAATGCAGAGGACAGTTTCTTCAGGAGCTGCGACTTTTGCACCAATAGCCATGCCGATCGAATTACCCATGCAAGCAAAATACGCATCAAAAACAAAGCTGCCCGGTTTCTTAACCTTGTACCATTTTGCAGCGTGGAATCCATGACTTCCATCATCAACGAAAATTGAATTATTATAAGGGATCAAATCACTTAAAGTGCTCATTACCGAAGCAAGGGAAAGATTCTTAAGGGTTGGAAGCTCTTCTGAATAATCCGCATCGGCCAAAGCCTCACGTTTGGTGATTGTGCTTGGGTCAATATGATTTAGGCAGTGCACCAAATTATCGCGCAGGTCCCCAGTGACCGGTATCGTTTTGGATAATAGTATTTTTCCGACAAAGGTTGGATCAATATCAAATTGAATTAAAGTTGCTGGATGATTCTCCCGTTTAAGATTACAGATGGTCATATCACTTAAACGTGATCCAAGCACTATAAATAAATCGCTTTTATTCAATAAATCGTCCCCGTGGGTCGAACCGCCAACGCCAATAGGACCATGATAGAGTGGGTGATCCCAGACTATAGCCCCTTTTCCACCAGGAGATGTTACTACAGGAATATTAAAAGTTTCTGCGAGTTGAACAAGCTCTTTATGTGCTCCGGAGCGGTTAATTCCTTTACCCGCAATAATCAAAGGATTCTTAGCAGCTTGAATAGCATCGATGACTCTATCGATATTAGCTTGACTAATTAGAGACTCTCTTTCTGGGATTACTATATTGCATTCTTCCAATACTTCAGTTTGTACATCAAAAGGAATACAAAGATGAACAGGACCCCGTTTGGTCAGGGCCACAGAAATCGCATGATTAAAAATAGTACCAAAGTGATCCCCACGTTCAACCAATTTACTGAACAAGGTGGCAGGTCTGAACATATCAGCTAAATCAGCCAGAAAAGAGGTGGAGTCCTGACATTGAGGAATTCCAAGCTCTGTAATGGATTGGTGGCCGGTAATAAATAGGACAGGTAGGTTGTTAGCTTTCGCATGTGCTGCTGCTGTAAGCAGGTTAGTTCCCCCAGGACCCGAAGTACCAAATGCTACGCCTAGGTTACCCGTTTTCAGCGCATACCCTGCTGCTTCGAATCCGGAGCTTGCTTCATGTCTGCCGGGAATAAATTCAATACCGTAATCCACCATCTTTAGAACTATTGGACAAATGGATTTGCCAATGATCCCAAAAGAATGGGTGACTCCAAGGTTACGTAGTGCTTCCGCCATGTAATCTGCGACTGTCTTCAAAAGAAACACCTCACAAGTTTTTTGATATATATTAGTTATTAATCTACCGAATAGATACGATAGATCAATATACTCAAAAAGTAAAAACCTGTGCTCTATAGTAAGCACAGGTTGGTGGCATAAGGCGCCGCTAAGACTGAACAATAGTTCAGCCGTCCTGGTTCCTCTGCAACCTGGCAATCATGGCCTCAAACGAAAAAATGAGGCTGTAGATCCATGGTTTTGCGTCATCCTCTTTCGAGGATTTTGCCAATATTAATTTATAGTTGATAAGAATAATTTTCCTTTACAATATATTCCTCATTAATTTTTGTCAACATAATCCGCTAAAAAAACTCGAAATTTGACGAAAGTCTTGTCCAAGAGATGAAGTTTTGCCTCGCGAAAAAAACTGCCACCTAAGACTCAGCTTAGGTGGCAGTTGATAGTTTTGAACTAGAATTTAAAGATATGAATGGTTTTTTGCAGATTAAATACGGCCTGGGTCATTTTTTCCGTTTCTTCTGCAACAGACTGCAGGGCATTAATCTGTTCATTCATAGCCGCCGATACCTCTTCCGTGCCAGCAGCAGTTTCTTCGGTGATTGCTGAGATATTCTCAATTGCACTGGAAATTTTCAAGGCACTTTCTAGCATAAGATCACTCTCCGCAGAGAATGAAGAGATTTGCTCGGTAATGTACTGCACGCTTTGTACAATTTGTGCGAAAATATGGGCAGATTGAGTGATCATTTCATTCTGAACCTGCACAACCTCTTCATTGATGGCAATATTATCGATGGCTTGTTTAATATCTGACTCAATGCTGCGGACCAAGCCGAATACTTCTTTTGTGGATGCCGTAGATTCTTCAGCAAGCTTGCGAACCTCTTGAGCTACAACGGCAAAACCCCGACCATGCTCTCCGGCACGAGCAGCTTCGATGGAGGCATTCAGTGACAGCAGGTTGGTCTGCTCAGCGATCTCTGTGATGGTCTTGGTGATCATCGTAATCCCGCGGGCATTTTGTGAGAGAGCTTCAATAGTATCAGCCACTTTTTGTGTAGCCTCTATGTTTTTACGCATGCCTTCAGCCTGTGTATCTACGGATTGGCGCCCTTGCTCAACAAGTTCTAAGGTATGTATTGAACGTCTGTTCATTTCTTTGGTGGAGTTCGTATAATTGGATACTTTGGTCTCAATGTCTTTAATGGATTCTGTCATATCAGCGATATCCGTAGATATTTCATTTGCACCAAGAGCGAGCTCAGTAGAAGAAGAGGCTACTTGTGCCATGACAATTTTCAGGTTCTGGTTCTTATCTTCGATTCCGCGGCTTGCATCCATAACTTGACGGGTGATCTGCGATGCATCGGTCAGAATCTTCTTGAGCTTATCAATCATTGTGTTAAAGGAGCGGCTTACGTCACCCATTGAACCATTTTCGTCCGCTCTGCTAGTGAAATCACCCTTTGAAATACTGTGAGATACATTAGCAATATCATCAAAAGATGATGTAAGCGTTCTCTCCACGAAGCGAGCAACAGGTAAAGTCAGACCTGCAAGAACAACTACTAGTATAATTCCTACGAGAAATTGACCTAGAATCATTAACGTAACTAAGACAGGAATAGCAAACAGTGCGGCAACGAGGTAACATCCGGCAACAATTCTTTGTTTTAACGGAAGTTTGTGCATCCAGCTCATTGGTAAAATGTCCCCCTTATTAAATTTTATGTAATGGTGTTATTATAGGGGATTTATAGGTCATTGGTCTATAGAGAAGTGTCATAAATCTTCTTTAAGTAGTAGATATTTAGAATTCATGTCAAAATTCCTCATATATTGTGGAAATTGTTTTAATAGCAGACTTTACCATCCCTACTAGTTCGATAGGAGCTAAAACAATAACTGAAGGAGAGAAAGAGAGTACGATACGACAGGCAGATTCTATAGCATTAAACTCGGCCTCCACGTTCATCCACCCAGTATTAGCAGAGGGTTCTACTAAAGTTATAGTTACATATCTTTCACGTTGTAATTCTTTAAGAATAGACTCATTCACCTTTAAGTTCACTACATATTTTGGCAGTGCTGCTTTGAAAGCTAAAGTCGATTGTTCCCAGTAGCTTTTTAAATCAAAAGCCTCAGGTCTGACAAATGATTCATAAGTTGCGTCAGCTTGTATTAATCTCGACACGCGAAAAGTCCGCATTTCACCCTCGGTTCGTGCCACTACATACCAAACTCCACGTTTTGCGACTAACCCGAGAGGTTCAATGAAACGCTCCTTCATCTCGTCATTCCGTGGGTAAGTGATCTTCACTTTACGGTCTTCCCAAACAGCTTCCTGAAGGACAGAAAGAAACGGGTACGTCTCGTCGGAAGGGTGCCAGCTGGCACCATCTATATGAATGCGCTGGCTCAGGTAACTGGCTGGATTATTCGGCCTGGATGGGGAAGCAGCCTTCAGCTTAAGCACGGCAGAAGAGAAGTCGTTTTGTATACCCAGATCTTTTAAAATCGAGGAGTCTGCGGACAGCAGCAGAGTAGCAATTTCTGAGGGCTTCATACCCGTTAAGGAGGTCCGGTATCCTTCTGTGAGCATCCAACCTCCTTCGCGTCCCCGTTCGGCAAGAATCGGTATTCCCGCTGTACATAAGGCTTCCATATCTCTAAACACAGTTCGTTCAGACACTTCTAAGGTCTGGGCTAGCTCACGGGATGTCATCTTTCCACGATTTTGCAGCAAAAGTAAGATGGATAACAAACGATCGGCTCTCATTAAGGGACACTCCTCCTCCTAATAAATGTTGGCTAGTTCTTAATTAATTATTATATTATATATGTCAGTTGATGTCATATTAAAGAATTATACTATATAAGGTAAGGATTAAATGCAGAACATTTAGAGAAAAACAAGTGTAGAAAGGATTGAGAACATGACTTTAAAAGGAAAAGTAGCATTGGTCACCGGAGGCAGCAGAGGTGCTGGTAGAGGAATTGCATTGGAGCTGGCAAGGAAAGGTGCATTCGTTTATATTACGGGCAGAACGACAGAGGCTTCTGGCATAGAGCATAGCAAGCGGAGCATTGATAACGTACTTAGGGAAATAAAAGCGGAGGGAGGGTCCGGCAGCGCCATACGATGTGATCATACAAAAGATCAGGAGACAGAGGCGGTCATTCGCCAGATTGCTTCAGAGCAAGGAAAGCTTGATATTTTAGTCAATAATGTATGGGGCGGCAACGATTTACCTATTGAGCAGAAGTCTTTCTGGGAGCTTCCTACAGCGCATTGGGACAATATGTTTAATGCGGGTGTGAGGGCACAGTTGATAACAAATTATTATGCAATACCATTAATGCGTGAGGCAAAAGCTGGCGGTCTAATCATCCACACAACCTTTTGGGATCATTACAAATATCTTGGAAACTTCTATTATGATCTTTCTAAAAACTCACTTGTCCGCATGGCCTACGGGTTATCGAATGAGCTTAAAGAGGACAACATTGCAGTTATTCCGCTTACTCCGGGCTGGATGAGGACAGAGGCGGTGTTGGAGAGCATGAACACGGATGAGGAGCATTGGCATGAGGTTGAAGAATTGCAGATGACTGAATCCACAACCTATATCGGTAGAGCAGCCGCTGCTCTAGCAGCCGATCCTAAGGTCATGTCTATGACCGGACAACCGCAGCAGGTTGCTAAGCTGGCTGAAAAGTATGGATTTACAGACATCGATGGTCGGACTGTTCCCGCATTCTTAGTCTAAACAGCAAACTTGATCTGTTTGATCCCATATGTGCGTACGAAGCAGTATAGGACACAGCTGATCTATAATGCAGTATTTTCGTATATTTAGAACGCTATCGGTCCCCATAGACGTTATTGATAGGCAAAACACCTGATTTAGCTCTCTTTTTGAGGAATAGTGGCACTAGAGTCCGAAACCCTGCTTCAAAGGCGAAATTATTGCATATAGGGTCATCTGGGTCCGTAACCTCAAGGGTGTCCGTAAGCCTGCACGAGGGAACTCGATTCGGTGTTGTAAATGAAGCCGAAACGGGTTAACGATCAACAACAAAAGCAGCGAAACTCCTATAAGAGGAGGATCGCTGCTCTGTTGTTTGATTTCTATCGTATTGCTTACAGAAGAATGATTTCTTCGGCAGCGTTGATTTCTGGTAGACCAGCAAGCTTCACAAGCACATGAGTAGGTACAGCTTTATCAACGGTCAGCAGCATGATTGCTTCGCCACCAACGATTTTACGTCCCACTTGCATGGAAGCGATATTGACATCATTTTCGCCCAGCAATGTGCCCACAAGTCCGATAATGCCTGGTTTGTCGTTATGGGATACTACAATTTGATGTCCTTCAGGAGCGATATCAACCGGGAACTTGTTCACTTGAACAATTCTTTCTCCATAACCTTGCAGCAATGTTCCGGCTACGAGACGTTCTTGGTCGTGATCTGTTTTAAGGGTCACGGTAATCAGATTAGTGAAGCCTTTAGTTTTGGAAGCTTTAGTTATTACTACATTAACGTCGCGTGTTTTTGCCAAGTGCATGGAGTTAACGATGTTAACATCCTCAGCGAAGTGGCGGGAGAGCACGCCTTTCACAATATAGCGGGTAAGTGGTTGGGTATCGACATCTGACAGATCACCCGCATACTCAACATGGATTTCACGAATAGCACTATCTGTAATCTGGGTAACAAAGCTGCCCAGCTTCTCACCAAGTGTGAAGTAAGGCTGGAGTTTGTTCATTACGCTTGGAGCAACTGGAGGAATATTTACAGCATTGATGAACGGTTCATTACGCAGAATATGCAGTACTTGTTCCGATACATCGATCGCTACATTCTCCTGAGCTTCAATTGTAGAAGCGCCCAAGTGAGGAGTCACGATAATTTTTGGATGCGACAAGAATGGGTGATCTGCTTGTGGCGGTTCTTTTTCGAATACGTCAAATGCAGCGCCAGCAACAATACCGCTATCAATAGCTTCTACTAACGCCATTTCATCAATTACACCACCACGGGCACAGTTGATGATGCGCATTCCCTTTTTCATCACTTCAAATTGCGGGCGGGAAATCATATGGCGTGTTTCCGGAGTAAGTGGAGTGTGCACAGTAATGAAGTCTGCTCCGCGGACTACATCGTCTACGGAAGCTAATTTTACTTCCAGTTTCTCAGCACGCTCAGCAGTTAAGAAAGGATCAAAAGCAAGGATTTCCATGCCGAAAGCTTTGGCACGTTTTGCCACTTCGCTACCGATTCTGCCCATTCCCAGTACACCTAAAGTTTTGCCGCGAAGTTCTACACCCACGAAGGTTTTTCTATCCCAGGTTCCACCAATTGTTTTTGCGTAAGCTTGTGGAATGTGACGGGCCAAAGCCATCATCATTGCAAAAGCATGCTCACAAGTTGTAATGGTATTTCCATCAGGAGCGTTGATAACAACAACCCCACGTTGAGTAGCAGCTTCCAGCTTGATATTATCTACACCCACACCTGCACGACCAATGACCTTTAAGTTTTTTCCAGCTTCGATAATTTTTTCAGTTACTGTAGTTTGACTGCGGACGAGTAGACCATCATATTCACCGATGATTGCAACGAGCTCATCTTCACTGAGACCTGTTTTTTTGTCTACAACTACATCTGTTGCGTCCATCAATTGCTGAATGCCCAAATCACTGATTGGATCCGATACTAATACTTTAAACATGGTTTCTTATCCCCCTTAAAGTTGAAAAGCTTTATATGTCGAGGACGCCCTGATGGGCAGTCCACAATACCAGAAGGTTCACGAACTAGTAGAGAAAAACATGTAATAACAGTAGATCAACGCGGTGTCGCACAAAAGAAACAGCGTGCAAGAGTACCGCGAAATCGGTAACTTTGGGCATAAGGTAGTATTTATGGGGGATTAGGGAATTAAAAAAACTCCCAACCCCATACTACTGCCGTAGTAAGGGACGAGAGTTATCTTCGTGGTACCACCCTAATTCACTGCAACTTGGAAGAAGCAGCCTCATTGGCCTGCATAGGCCACACTGTTAACGGAGTTGATCCGATTGTACCTACTTTAAGGTTCGATACAATATCTCAGGAGCGCTAAAGATAGCTGTTCGTCACCGGTTTGCACCAACCACCGGCTCTCTGAAGACTTCCAGGATCTTTGTTCCATCATCGGTTTTGAATGATTAATTTTTTCATAATGTAACACGGTATGCAAGTTGTGTCAATAGGCTTTGCAAGCAGCGTTTCTTGAAGTGAACTTCATTTTTCGTTATGATTCAATAACTGGTTCTATTCAAAAAAGAACGGAAGCTGTGGAAGTGTCTCCCTGTTATAATACTGTTCCCGCCATTTTACAAAATCCTGTTCCTGCACAGCACCTGTAGAAATCAACAAGGTTACTGAGGACTGGATATCCGAAAGATTTAATGAGCTTGCAGTGCCTGAGTAAATCATATCGTCTATTTTAGCAGTGATGTCCTGAGGATCATAACCTGCAAAAATTCCGCGATTCAGCATCATGTCAGCGATAGAAGCATTCTTCAAAAGAAGCGGCATTTTTTTCCACTGGATGAAAGACATCGTTTTTAGTTCGCCAGGTGCAGAAGGTATTTTCTGGTTTGTCTTAGAGCCCCATTTTAGCATAGAATCATAGAAGTTCTTTTGTGCTAACAGACCGTACTTCACGGCGCCGGTTGTAAATTCATCATTTTTCAATAACTTGGCTGTCTCTGCACCAGAGGCACTGGTAGAGACTTTGCCGGAGGCCTTAGAAAATAAAGTTAAGCTTTTGAGTACATTGACCTGTGACTGATGTAATAGAGGAGAGTTAGTGAAAATTGAATCTTGATTAACTCTTTCATATTGCTGGTCTGCTAGAATACTTAGATTCTTCATTACTGCCGCATTCATACGAGCATCTGTGCTGCGCGCTAACTTATCTACTTGAATGTTCCAATTCCGCTTGAATTCCCGATAGGGCAAAAATACGTTATGATAGAAAGTAACAAGATCCTGCTGTTGATACGAGCCCGTGAATTCTACTAATCCATTCATGCTTGATTGATTGTCATATTTGGCTTCAGTTTTGTCTGCGCCAACCTTGACGCCAGTAAAAAATGCGGCGAAGGCGCAAACTAAGAAAAACAAAAAAACTAGCGTGTATAACATTTGATTGCGGGACTTACGTTTGCTCATAATAAATGCTCCTTTTTCTGGGGGGATTATCCTATGTATTATGTATTGATAGCAACACTATGGACGGTTTCTCTCTCGGAGCGGCCCGAAAAAAATAAAGAACAGGCAGGTCACGATGAAAAAATTCAAATTTGGCGAGATTAAGGTTAAAAAGGTAGAACCAGGCCAGTTGACAGACCGTCTTCTGCTGCTCAATCTCTATATCACTCAGGGGCTCACATTAATTATCGGTTTGATATGGATATTATTTCAGAAAAGAAATCCTTTTCAGCTATTAATTATTCCAGAAAAAGTACATTTTGTGGCATGGGGCCTTGGTCTTGCTGCTGCAATGCTAATTGTTGACTATTTATTGACACATATTGTCCCTGAGGAAAGCATGGATGATGGTGGAATAAACGACCTTTTATTTCGAAATCGCCCTGTGTGGCATATTATCGTCATAGCAGCAATTGTATCGGTATGTGAGGAGCTCTTATTCCGCGGAGCCATCCAATATTCCATTGGCCCTTATTGGACGAGTATAGTATTTGCTCTTATTCATGTCCGTTATTTACGTCACTTTGTACCTACCGGCTGGGTATTCTTAAGCAGTTATGGTCTTGGATATATTTACATTCAATCGGGCAGCCTCTGGGCCCCTATACTATGTCACTTCTTCATCGACCTGATCTCAGGTCTGGTGATCCGCTATAGGAGGGAATCATGAGTGAGGAATTAAGCCGGGTAAAGTCTCGACAAAAACAACACAAAAGTGAAAGCAAACATCCTGGCAAAAGTAAAAAAGAGAAGCGGACTTCGGAGGCTGTAAAAAAGGCTACTCCTGAAAAGAAGTCTACTCCTATAAAGAAAAATGCTACCGCTCGGGTTTCTACAGCAACTTTATCAAGAAAAGCTCGCCGCCCAGCAGGTTCTGCAAAGCGCTCTTCCACAGGAAGTAAAGAGAAGGACGAAGAATCTGTTCCTTCTCGTTCAGATACTTATTCTTCAGAAAAAGTTCGTTTAAGCAAGATGTTTGTAAATTCTTTGATTTTTACCTTTGTTATTTTGCTAATCGGGCTGCTTTGGTGGGGAATTGAAGGAGCGCCTCCGCTGAGCACATTATGGTGAGCACATTATGGTGAGCACATGGGCATGGGGAATGGCTTTGGTCATTTTATTGATAGCTGCGGCCGTTGTCATAATTATGGTGATTAATGCTTTTAGAAACAGAATTATTACCGAGGAAATAATGCTAGATTCGCTACCTGAAGAGTTTGATGGATTTCGTATCTTGTTTATAACAGATATCCATCGCCGCCGCCTTCCTTCCGCGCTTCTGACACCATTAAAGGGTGGGGTAGATGTTGTTTTTCTGGGAGGAGATCTAACGGAAAAAGATAGTCCTTTAAATCGTCTTGTCGATAATATGACTCTAGTTACTTCTATTGCATCTACCTATGTTGTGCATGGAAATCATGATTACCGGGCTAATATTTCAAGGGTAGATGAGATTATTCAGGACAGTGGTGCAAAACTGTTAATGGATGAAAATGTGGCTTTTGAACGTGAGGGAGCTAAACTTTGGTTAACCGGAATTGATTTTCCGAAAAATGGGGGCAAAACTCCATACGGTCCTTTTCCGCCATTAACCACAAACACTTCTGCTGAAGATACCTGTCGTATTATTCTTGTACATGATCCGCTTTGGTTATCGAAGCGCCAGAGTGTGCCAGCGGACCTGATTCTGGCAGGTCATACGCATGGGGGGCAGATGATCCTTCCATTTGTGGGTCAAAGACATGTAGAGCATTTCTATCATAAATATGACGCTGGAAAGTTTAGTTGGCCAAGAGGGGACGGTTCCGCAAAAAATGCCCTGCTGCTGATCAGCAGAGGGTTTGGAACAGCACATCTGCCACTTCGCTGGGGCAGTCCTGCTGAAATGCATGTGCTGACACTGCGTAAATCAACCCAATAGTGCATACTCTTTCCAGTAAGGAAAATTGGTAGCGTAAAAAGGGGGTTCCAAAGCCATGCAAATGGCTTTTGGAACCCCCTTCTATTTTTGTTTGATTCGAAAACAATTGCACTGAAGAAGCAACTATCGGACATGTAAAGATGAGAAGATCAACGCATTTTTAGCTCAATGCTGCGCGGATCAACAAAGCTGTAGCCTTTACCCTCAAGTGTAGTGAGCAAGGTATCCAGTCCCTCAACGGTCCATGGTAGCTCATGCATCAGGATATTACTGCCGGAATGCAGCTGATCGGTAACATTACTGATCAATTTTTCTGTCTTACCCGTTTCCTTTTCTTTCATTTCCCAGTCAAGTGAGCCTACAGACCAGGTCATGTATAACATTCCATTCTCAGCCGCGACCTTCTTGCCAACATCCCCGCCGGCACCATGTGGCGGACGGAAAAAGTGAGGAGCTTCTCCCAATGTTTCTTTGACAATATTTTGAACATCTTCGATTTGCTTTTTAACCTCAGTATAGGACTTGTCTTTCAATACAATATGATCCCAGCTGTGGTTGCCGATAATTCCACCGCGGTTATGTATTAACTCCAGAAGCTCAGGATGCTCCTTAACACGATAACCATTTACGAAAAAGATGGCTTTAGCTTGATGTTTGTCCAGAACATCCATCAAAGGGTTAATCATTGCAGCATCTTTAGGACCGTCGTCAAAAGTGAGCAGAACCACTTTTTTATTTGTAGCTTCCTCGTTAGGGACGATGTCGTAATTTTTGTTCATATGGTACAGCAGTGGAATTTCAGCGGATGCTTCACCCTTACTGGCTGTACTATTTCCTGTAGTACCTCCATCTGCTGTTGCTTCAGGGGTAGGACTGGCTGTTGCTTCAGGTGCTGGCGCCGTAGTTTCTGCGCTTTGTGTAGCTGCCGCCGTGGGCGGATTGTTTGTGGTGTTTGTTTCCTTGGCTGTATTTCCATTTGCACCGCTGTTGCCACAGGCTGTAAGCAGCAAGGTAGCCAATAGGAGCACTGATGTCATTTTACCCACTTTTTTCAACTCGCTTTCTTGTTATTAGGTTGTATGAGCCGGAATCTTTCCGCGAACACTAAACATGATTTTACCATACAAGGAGGCTGGAAATATGAATACTTCGTCATTTTTATGCGGGGTGCTGATGGGCGCCGCAGCCAGTATGATTATGTCCAAAAAGCGGAATTCTTTAATGTCTTCGCTAGGGCAATCGGGTGGTTCCATGAGTGGGGCTGCAGATAAAGCAAAAGAAAAAATAATCGGTATGGCCACGACTGGTTTTGGTAACACTGCTGTTTCAAGCAGTAATGCTCAAAGTAACGGTTCAAGCAGCGCAACCTCTGAGCATAAGACTGAATCACCAGTGAAGTCGAAGGAATCCAATCTTAAATTGTTAAAGGAATTCATTCGCAGCAATCCTGAAGTAAAGAGCGAAGTAGAGCAGATTCTTAAAGAAACGCATACAACCATACCGGGATTGTAACCGTAAAGGACTCCATCAGAATCATTTTGGGGATGAAATATTCCGCAGAATGATTCTTTTTTATTATTCAGGGCCTTGAAAATGGTTTATTCAATAGAGAGGATTTTATATATTTATTTACGTGCATTTATCTCGGCAAAATGATAACATACTTACATAGTAACCATTTTTGGCTCATTACTCGGGACTCATCATACATTATAATAAATGAGCTTGCAAAAGGAGGATCCTGTCATGAGAATAGAGCGATTAAGTCAAGATAAGATACGGATTTTCCTCACTTTTGACGACCTGAGCGAGCGGGGCATCCAGAAGGAAGACATGTGGCAGGAAGTTCCTAAGGTTCATGACCTGTTTACGGAGATGATGGATCAAGCATATAGTGAACTAGGTTTTGATGCCACGGGTCCGCTTGCCGTAGAAGTTTTCGCATTGCCCGCGCAAGGCATGGTCGTTATAGTGACCCGAGGAAAATATGATCACCATCAGTACGGTGCGTCCGGGGAAGAAGAATTGCCAGAAGAGATTTATGAAATGGAAGTTACTCTTGAACAAAGCGACTCCATTGTATATGCATTCCGCGATTTCGAGGTTCTGGTTGAAGCGGCTCATGTGCTCATCGGTAATATTACTTCCCAGGGGAAACTGTATTCTTATAACAATAAATGGTATCTGTATTTCGATCCAAAGGAATTTGAAGAAACGGCGTTGTCAGGTCTTGTTGGCGTACTTGCTGAGTTTGGAGATTCCTCACCGGTCACAGAAGCTGTTCTCGATGAATACGGGAAAACAGTGATGCCGGAGAATGCGGTCCAGTTATTGTGCACTCATTTTAAGCGTCAGGAGTAATTAGGCAAGACTAGGGGCTGATGACCATTGTTTAGGCCGATCAGCCCTAGTCTTGTTGTTGGTGATATGTCGGTCATTCTTGTATCAAAGTTATCATCTACCTTGCTGTGTAACGGCAGTAATAGGGTTTAGGGGTGTAGGGAGGTTATTCGGTGCTCGTGTTATCGGTCATTACGTCGGCAGTGGCGCCGGGACTTGCTCTGTTGACCTTTTTTTATCTGAAAGACAAGTATGATCAAGAACCGCTTCATGTAGTCATTAAAGTATTCTTGCTCGGCCTTCTGATTGTGTTTCCAGTAATGATCATTCAGAGAGGGCTGATGCTGGGACTAAATGGTGGTCCCTACGTGGAGTCGTTTCTCATATCCGCTGGCGTGGAAGAATGTCTAAAGTGGTTTGTGCTGTACCATATGATTTACAATCATACCGAATTTGACGAGCCATATGATGGGATACTATACGCTGTGGCGATTTCGCTCGGCTTCGCAACAATAGAAAATGTAATGTACGCTTGGTATAGCAACGCTTCAATCGGATCAATGTTTCTAAGAGCACTTCTTCCGGTTTCTGGACACGCTATGTTTGGTGTGATCATGGGCTACCATATGGGAAGGGCGAAGTTCTCAAAAGGAGTTCATACCCGCAGAATTCTGGTGTTTTCTCTCCTGTTGCCATGGATGTGGCATGGGATATATGACTTTATTTTGAGTACGACAGCCAACTATTGGATATGGTTTATTGTGCCTCTGATGGCTATCCTATGGTATGGAGGTATGGGAAAGGTTGCTAGGGCCAACAGCCGTTCTCCTTTCCGCTTTCTGAAACGTGAAGAAGAGGTTAACCTATAATCGAGATGGACACACTTATATTCGAAGGGCAGTTCCTAGTAAGGAATTCCAGAGAGGAGAGAGGTGTCTTTTTTTGCGTATAAAAGTACGTATCGTTTGCAAACAGTGTGGTGAGACCTACATATTAAGAGGGATTAAAGAGCATGGTGTCATTCAAACCGGCTTTAAACAATGCCTTTGCAGTAATAGCAGTGGCTTTGAGATTGAAGAGAGAGCATGAGCGGACGTTATAGTCACATTGTGTAGCAACTTCAGTGCATAAGACTCCTAGTTTATTGTCAAACTAACGCCAATAAGCTATCGAAAGGAGTCTTGTAGCCCTATGTACAAAAGATTAAGTGCTGTAATGTTCCCGCTGACCGCGCTGCTGCTGATTGGTGCGCTTGTGTGGGGTTATCAGGAGAATCAGGAGAAGAATTCAATACTAATTAAGGCGGAGAACCAATATCAACGCGCCTTTCATGATTTGTCCTATCATGTGGACCGTCTTCATGGTGAGCTTGGAAATACGCTTGCGGTTAACTCTGCTTCTAATGGGATGCACCGTAAAGGACTTGTGAATGTGTGGCGGATGACTAGTGAGGCCCAAAATGAGATTAACCAGCTGCCGCTGACCTTGCTGCCATTTAGCAAAACAGAGGAGTTTCTGTCCAAAATCTCCAACTTTTCTTATAAAGCCGGGATTCGTGACTTCACTAAAAAACCTCTGACAGATGGAGAGCTGAGCAATCTAAAAGCATTGTACAAGAACTCAGGAGAAATCTCTAAGGATTTGCAAGAGGTACAAAATAAAGTCATTGGCAATCGGCTGCGCTGGATGGATGTTGAAACGGCGTTGGCGACAGAAAATAAAGCGGAGGACAACACGATTATTGACGGCTTCAAAACGGTGGATAAACGTGTAGGGGCATACCCTGAGCTAGACTGGGGACCTTCAGTAGCAAGCATCTACGATAAACGTTCCGTCAAAATGCTCGGAGGTACCCCCGTGACTGCCGAAGACATCAAACGTAAGGCGTTGAAGTTCGCGGATGCGGGCTCCAATGCTAAAGTGGATGTTAAAGAAAATGGGAAGAACACCGAATGGCCATCCTATACAGCAACTGTTAGCGCTTCGAATAAGAAGCACACCATTAGTATGGATTTCACCAAAAATGGCGGGTTGCTGATCTCTTATTATGACAACCGTGAGGTTGGCCCTGCCAAAGTTTCTATTAAAGAAGCCGTTACCAAAGCAGAGCAGTTTCTTGAGAAAAAAGGATATCCCCATATGACTGCAGTCAGCGCTGATCGTTACGATAATATCGGGAATTTGACCTTTGTAACCAAACAGAATGATGTATTGATTTATCCTGAAAAGATGACCATTCGTATGGGGCTGGATACAGGTGATACCATCGGTTTTGAGGCCAGCGAATACGTCAATGAGCACAAGGACAACCGGAAGCTTCCAAAACCAAAGCTTACCCTTGCAGAGGCGAGAAAATTTCTGAATTCTGATTTCAAGGAGCAATACAATCGCCTGTCCTGGATTAAAAATGATGATTCCGTCGAGGTCTTGACTTACGAGTTCGGTGGAGGGGTCAATGGCTCAAAGTATCGTATTTACATTAACGCCGAGGATGGAATTGAAGAGTCTGTGGAAGAAATCAGACCTTCTTCGGGGTCTGAGGCAAAATAAAGGGAGGGCGCATCCAGCAGTTGGGTGCGTCCCTTTTTTTGCAATATCTATAAAATATATCTGACTGGCTGATATTCCCATGCTATAATCAGGGGTAGTGATAATTACTAAACTGATGTGGCGGTGACATCTTTGTATCCTAAAATTAACGAATATCTATACATACAGGTTGCTTCCAGTGACGCTGCTGAAGCAGAAGTTGAATATAGATCAAGAATTGCAGAGACGGAAGAAGACGCATTCCTGATTGAAATTCCTATGCAGGAGAGCAATGGTCGTCTAAAAAGGCTCTTTATGGGGGACGAGCTTTCGGTTTATTTTTTAACTGAGGGTGGCATCAAAAATTACTTTAATACTTATGTACTGGGCTTTAAAGAAGATGTAATTCGTATGGTCCGGATTCAAAAGCCGGAGACAGATTCGATTTTTAAGATCCAGAGAAGAAGCTTTTTCCGAGTGAATGCAGATCTAGAGCTTGCTGTGAAGGATAGCCTTGGCAAACGGTTCCTGGTTCGTACAGATGATATTGGTGGTGGAGGAATCTCCTTTTTGGTGGATAACCAGGTTAAGCTGGAGGTTGGTAATAAATTGTCCTGCTGGGTATTGGTGCCTTATCGAAACGGAAGCACGGAGCATGTCAATTTTGAAGGTGAAGTAGTGCGCATTAAAAAGCTAGAGAATGGACGGCTTTTAGCGATGTTGAAATTTGTCGCTATTTCAGATTTGGAACGCCAGAAAATTATCCGTTATTGCTTCGAACGTCAGTTTGATTTCCGCAACAGATAAGCATTTTTTACAGCTCTATTAAGCTGTCTGATTTTGCACTGAAGTATAAACTGTGGTATAATTTTATAAGTCGCAGGCAATGCCTGCTTTTTTCTTGATAATATCATCAAGCATAACAATTTATGTGTGCTCCTTGATATTGCAGGAATAGTTTTCGTAACGCTAGATGCTTTTTTTATGAAAGAGTGTTTGAGGAGGAATGCCCCGTTGGATAGGCAGGGTACACATACTTATGACAGAATAAACGTCGCCATCGACGGACCTGCCGGGGCAGGCAAGAGCACTGTAGCCCGATTGGTAGCCCAGAAGTTGTCTTATATCTATGTCGATACTGGTGCAATGTACCGGGCAATCACCTGGTATATGATCCAAGAAGGCATTGAACCGGAAGATCAGCATCGAGTGAACGAGAAGGTTCGCGACATGGTGATTGAACTTATTCCGGAACGAGACATTCAGAAGGTGCTGATTAATGGGGAAGACGTGACCCCACATATTCGGAGCCTTCAGGTTAGCGGCCTTGTGTCGCAGTATGCGAAGATCGAGGATGTAAGATCCAGACTGAGTCAATTGCAGCGTCAGATGGCGCTTCGCAAAGGCGTGGTAATGGATGGCCGCGATATCGGTACAACCGTGCTGCCGGATGCCGAGGTAAAGATTTTTATGACGGCAAGTGTGGAAGAACGAGCTCTCCGTCGTTATAAGGAACTGAGAGACGCGGAATCGGTGACGCTTCAGCAGCTTGAACACGATATTGCAAAGCGGGACCGTCTGGATGAAGGACGGGAGATTTCACCGCTGCGCCGTGCAGAGGATGCTATTCTTCTGGATACGACCTTAATGAATATCGATCAAGTTGTGGAGGCCATTGTATCCCACTGTAGATCTCATGTTGACGGGGAGAGAAATCATTTATGATTTATGCAATTTGTGTTGGATTGCTTCGCTTGATTTACGCAATCCTTTTCCCACTTAAGATTGTGGGGAAAGAAAATGTGCCAAAGGAGGGCGGGGTACTGCTCTGCGCTAACCACATTAGTCTGCTTGATCCAATGACTATTGGAATTAAGCTGGACCGTCAGGTAAAGTATATGGCTAAGGCTGAACTGTTTGAGGTTCCGGTGCTTGGCTGGCTCATTAATAAATTGGGTGCTTTTCCGGTGAAACGTGGCGGCGTAAGCAAAGAATCCATAAAAACGGCCCTTAACACACTTCGTAATGGTAATGTCATGGGTATCTTCCCGGAGGGTACGCGTAACTCTGATGCCGGAGTGGCCAAGAAGGGTGCTGCTAGCTTTGCACTTCGAAGTGGCGCAGCAGTTATTCCAGCGGCTATTATCGGCCAGTATAAACCCTTTCGACGCATGGTCGTTGTCTATGGTGCTCCTGTAGACCTTAGTCAATTTGCCGGTGCGGGGAGCGAATCTCTCGAGGCTGTTACCGATGTCATTATGGATCGCATCCGTGAGATGAAAGAGACAGGTAAACCAAGTGCTAGTTAAGGGATGAGCAGAACAACAAATTTTGCTCAATGTTTTGATTAAATAACGGCATAGCCGCTATTTTTTGGAACATACTATCATCAAGTGTAAGTGAAATATTATGCATTGCTTGTTTTGAACTCTGCTATACGCAGGTTTAAATAAATGGGGTTTTGAATCGAGGAGGCTAATCACATGTCTGAAGAAATTAAAAATCAGGAAGCTGCGGAAAAGAATGAATCCGTAGAAGCGGTGGATTCCGCTGTGACAGAAAATAACGGAGCTGTAGAAGAAGTTGCTGCCGTTAACGAAGAAGAAGTGACTAACCAAGCTGACTTGGAAATCATTTCTCTGAAAAAAGGCGATACCGTGAAAGGAACAATCGTCAAAATCGAAGATAACCAAGCTTATGTAAGCATTGGATATAAATACGACGGTGTGATTCCAATTCGCGAATTGTCCGCAGTACAACTGGACAACGCTGCTGCAGCAGTAGAGGTTGGACAGGAAGTAGAATGTAAAGTTGTCAGCATCAACGACAACAAGGAAAGCCTTGTTCTTTCCAAACGTGCTGTTGATAGTGAAAAATCATGGGAAGATCTTGAGAAATACTTCGCTTCCCAAGAAGCTTTCGAAGTTACTGTGGCTGACGTTGTTAAAGGCGGCCTCGTAGCTGATGTTGGAGCTCGCGGATTTATCCCAGCTTCCATGGTAGAGCGTCACTTCGTTGAAGATTTCAGCGATTACAAAGGCCGTACCTTGCGCGTTAAAGTGAAAGAACTTGACCGTGAGAACAGCAAAGTAATCTTGTCTGCTAAAGAAGTTCTTGAAGAAGAATTCGAAGCTAACAAGCTGAAAATTATGGCTGAACTATCTGAAGGCCAAATCATCGAAGGTACAGTACAACGTCTGACTCAATTCGGCGCATTTGTTGATGTGGGCGGAGTTGACGGTCTTGTACACGTATCTGAAATCGCTTGGAGTCACGTAGAGAAACCTTCTGATGTAGTATCTGAAGGTGATAAAGTACGTGTTAAAGTATTGAAGGTTGATCCTGAAAAAGGAAAAATCAGCCTGAGCATCAAAGCTGCTGCTCCAGGTCCTTGGGACTCTGCTGCTGGCGAAATCAACATCGGTGATGTTGTAACAGGCGTTGTAAAACGTCTTGTGAACTTCGGAGCATTCGTAGAATTGCTTCCGGGTGTGGAAGGTCTTGTGCATATCTCACAAATCTCCCACAAACACATCGCTACTCCACACGAAGTATTGAAAGAAGGACAAGAAGTTCAAGTGAAAGTTCTGGACTTCAATCCATCCGAGAAACGTGTTAGCCTGAGCATCAAAGAAACTGAAGAAGCTCCAGCTCCATCTGCTAGACCTGAACGCAGCAATAGCAGAGACAGAGCTCCTAAAGAAGTTCTGAACAACCCTAACGTTTCCCTTAGCAACGAAGGCCTTAGCTTTACGCTTGCTGAACGTTTTGGTGACAAGCTGGACAAATTTAAGGGTAATAACTAATCCCTAAACGAGCTTTTGAATATACGGGTAAAGTAATCGGCGAGCCCTCGATACGGGGGTTCGCCGATTGTCTTTTTTTCGGAACTGGTCGGATTATTGAGAGTTAACATGATTGTTAGCCAATTTAAATGTTTTTTGCTATGATGAGTAACGTAAGGATGACAGGAGGAATGAATATGGCAAGACCCGTTGTGGCAATTGTTGGGAGGCCTAACGTCGGAAAATCGACGATATTTAATCGGCTGATTGGCGATAGATTAGCCATTGTAGAAGATAAGCCGGGGATTACACGTGACCGGATTTATGGTATTTCAGATTGGAACGGTAAGTCGTTCAGTGTGATTGATACCGGAGGTATTGAAATTGATGGAGAAGATACAATTCTGAAATCAATCCGTGTTCAAGCGGAGCTGGCGATTGAAGAAGCGGATGTTATTGTATTTATGTGTGAGGCGAAGAGTGGTGTGACGAATTCAGATGAAGAGGTAGCTCAGATTCTGTTCCGTTCAGGTAAACCAGTCGTTCTTGCCATCAACAAAGTGGATAATATGAAGCGTGCGGATGATATTTATGAGTTCTATAGCCTTGGTTTTGGCGATCCAATCGGAATTTCTGGTAGTCACGGAACCGGACTCGGCGACTTGCTAGATGCTGTAGTTGAGCGCCTACCTGAGAAAATAGATGATGAATACGATGAGGATGTCATTCGTGTAGCTTTGATTGGCCGTCCGAATGTAGGTAAATCCTCTCTGGTTAACGCGATTTTGGGCGAAGAACGTGTTATCGTCAGCGATATTGCAGGGACAACAAGAGATGCTATCGATACTCCTTTTGAACGTGATGGGCAACGTTATGTGCTTATCGATACGGCAGGTATGCGTAAAAAAGGCAAGGTATACGAGAACATTGAAAAATACAGTGTTATGCGTGCTATGCGTGCGATCGAACGGGCTGATGTGGTCCTCGTTGTAATTAACGGCGAAGAGGGCATCATCGATCAGGACAAGCATATTGCTGGTTATGCACATGAAGCTGGTAAAGCATCTATTTTTGTTGTCAACAAATGGGATGCCATTGTGAAAGACGATAAGACTATGCAGAACTTCGAGACGAAGATTCGTGACCATTTCTTGTTTATGAGTTACGCACCGGTTGTCTTTTTGTCGGCTTTAACCAAACAGCGTTTGCAAAAACTGCTGCCTGTTGTACAGCATGTATCTCAACAGCACGCACTGCGCATTACTACACATTTGGTGAACGACGTTGTATCTGATGCAATCGCGATTAACCCTCCACCAACTGACAAAGGCCGTCGCTTGCGTATTAACTATGTAACGCAGGTTGCGGTTAAGCCGCCTACGATTGTGGTGTTCGTGAATGATCCGTCGCTGATGCATTTCTCCTATGAACGTTATCTGGAGAATAAAATTCGCGCAGCATTTAATTTCGAAGGAACACCAATCCGTCTCTTTACACGGCGCAAATCCGAAAACGAAGGTTAGGGGAGAAGAAGTGTGGCGCTTGAACTTCTGGTTATCGTTGTAAGCTATTTGCTTGGTTCTGTCAGCTTTAGTGTACTGCTTGCAAAGTTGCTAAAGGGAATTGATATCCGTCAATACGGAAGCGGAAATGCGGGGGCTACCAATACACTGCGTGTATTGGGTAAAGGTCCTGCAATACTAGTGCTGTTGCTGGATGTGCTGAAAGGGGTGGCCGCTGTATGGTTAGGAACCTGGGTCGGCGGTTGGGGAACCTGGGTTCCGGCTCTTTGCGGAATCGCTGCCATCATCGGACATAATTGGCCGCTCTATTTTCGTTTTCGTGGGGGGAAAGGCATTGCTACTACGATCGGTGTTATGGCTACGCTTTGTTTATGGCCAGCGCTGCTCGCCGGTATCATCGCCATCCTGTCTATCTTTATCACACGTTACGTGTCCCTTGGCTCATTAATTTTTGTAGCACTGACACCAGTGGCTTTATTGTTGACAGGATTTACACAACCTGTGCTCTGGACCAGTATTATTATTGCGGTCTTCGCCTTCTGGCGGCACCGGACGAATATTGTAAAGATCGTAGAAGGCCGTGAGAACAAGATAGGCTCAAAAGTTAAAGGAGGGAATCGTGTTGTCTGATAAAGTTACCGTACTTGTAGCGGGGAGCTGGGGAACTGCGCTGGCTAGTGTGCTGGCTGCAAACCACTCGGAAGTTTATCTGTGGACACGCAACTCTGATCAAGCTGCCGAGATCAATGGCTCTCATACGAATAATAAGTATCTGCCTGGCATCGCATTGCCAGCTAACATTATTGCAACTACGGATATGGAAACGGCAGTGTCCGGTTCTAAGGCGGTTGTAATTGTAGCTCCGTCTTCAGGAATGCGGCAGGTTGCTCGCAGTCTGAAGCCATTCTGGAAGGATGACATGTTATGTGTTCATGCTACGAAGGGCTTTGAGTCGGAGAGCAATAAGCGGATGTCCATCGTAATTGCAGAGGAACTAGGCTGTGACGAAGGGCAGATCGTCGTCCTCTCCGGTCCAAGTCATGCAGAGGAAGTTGTACGCCGGTGTCCTACAACCGTTGTAGTTGCTTCACCTGATGACAAACGTAGCGCCGAAGCGCAGGAATTGTTCATCAACAACGATTTCCGTGTATATACGAATCGTGATCAGGTAGGGGTAGAGCTTGCCGGAGCTCTTAAGAATATTATTGCCCTTGGTGCAGGTCTATCCGATGGCCTTGGATATGGGGACAATGCTAAAGCAGCGCTTTTGACCCGTGGACTCGCCGAGATATCTCGGGTGGGAGTTGAGCTTGGAGCCAATCCTTTGACCTTTGCCGGCCTTGCCGGAATTGGCGACCTTGTTGTGACGGCTACTAGTCAGCACAGCCGTAACTGGCGCGCTGGGTCCATGCTTGGTCAAGGCAAGCCGCTGGCTGAGGTGCTGGAATCCATGGGGATGGTAGTCGAAGGTATACGTACTACCGAAGCAGCTTATGCAATTTCGCTCAAGCTGGGTGTGCAGATGCCGATTACGGATCAGATTTATCATGTGCTCTTTCAAGGAAGAAGCCCACGCAGTGCGGTTGAAGCCTTGATGGGTCGTGATCGTAAGCCTGAGCTTGAGTCGATCTCCCAGGAAACTTGGGAGCAGTGGCATTCCTGATCCTGTTCACCTTTTTCCGCAAATTCTCATATGTTGTAATGGGGATTGACGGAGGAGGGATGAAAAGTGAGCAGAGATTTTTCCAAGGATGCATTGAACGCCATTAACAAAAAGGCGGGCAAGAACATTACGGAAAGTGCCGTCAAAAAGCTAGCCAGTACGGTAAAGCCAGGAACTACGCAGAATGAAGCCCAGCTCCGCCAGTTAATTAAGCAGGTGTCATCAATGGCGAAAGTGCCGGTCAGTGAAGCTACTGTGCAGGAGATTATCAATGCCGTTAAAAAAGGCGGCGCAGGTTCCAGCACAATGGAGTCTTTAATGAAAATGATGCTTAAAAAATAGCTTTAAGTTGGGTGAGCAAAAGAAAACGGATCAATGAACGATTCCGTCGTCTTTTGCTTTTTTTTATATTCCTGATAATTTTCACGAAGCGTAATTTATTTAAAATAATACATAAAAAATGATGTTTTTTTACAGAAAAGGATAAGGTCATGATATAATAGTCCCTAATAAATTACAGGCGAATGGGGGCTTTGACCATGGATCCGATGACGAAAATGTGGTTATCCCTGATTGCGATGCTGATTATGGGATTATCAGTATTTCTTATAACTTTTGCTCGGAGCAAAACCAAGGGATTGCTTAAGGCTGTACTGTCTATACTTGCTTTTGTCATCATGTTAGTGGGCCTATTGGGCGGAGTTGTTTCAATTATGTAAGCAGTTACATAGTGTTGAGGAAGGAAGTAACATCATGAAATCACAAAAAGGAGTTACCGTTGTATTTCAACCAGAAGGTCGTAAAGCTGTTGTGAACCGTGGCATTTCGTTATTAGAGGCCGCTCGTAAAGCAGGAGTGCCAATTACAACTAGATGCGGAGGCAAAGCAGGCTGCCTGATGTGCAAGGTTACAGTCGCGAAGGAAGAGGCTTCTGCAGTAAGGCCTCCCGGAGAGATTGAGCGGCGTAAGCTTGGATCGGCCTTAGAAGAAGGAACACGTCTGGCCTGTCAGGCTGCCGTATGGAGCGACGTAACCGTTCAGGTGCCGGAAGATCCACTGAAGGCTGCGGTGCGCCGTAAGCTTGAAGCAGCGCGGCGTGGGGAAGAAGATGAACTGTGGTAGCGTAAGAATGTCACCGTGGGAGGGACTCGGTTGGAGTTTATAGGATATAAAATGAAACTGAAGGCAGGGGCCAAGCTTTTGCTAGGGATGGTATCGCTCGCGCTTACGCTTTCGGGCTGTCTATACCCAGGTGAAGAGAAGCGGGCTAGTGTTAATTATCGGGAAAGTGTTAAACGGATACAAGCAGCCGTTGATGATTATCAACAGGAGGAAGGGGTACTGCCCATTCTTAATGCGGATGAAACTACTCCAAGGTATGAGAAGTTTCGTATTGACCTGGGGAAGTTGAATAATAAGGGATATTTGGATGATATACCGGCTACCGCTTTTGAGCAGGGTGGAAGTGCTTATTTTCTTATTTTGAATGAGGAAATTGATCCTGTGGTGAAGGTGATGGACCTTGTTACGGTTCAAAAGGTGAATGACGTGCAACGACAGGTTAACCGTTATAAATCAGCTCATGGCGGCAACCTGCCTGTGCTTGATGAGCTATACCCCGGATTGTATACCATTGATCATAAGCAGGCGGGTACAAGCTCTATAACCTTAACTAGCGTCTATTCCGGTCAAGTTCTTGACTTTATCATGGATAAGGATGGAACTGTCTACGTAGATTATGTTTTTGATATCATGGCTGCCGTCGATAAGAAGGGTGGAGAGCACGACAAGAATCAGGACTTGCGACTGGATCTGGAGGAAGCTTCATATTACGTTCCCGTAAAGTCTTTGCCGTATCTATGGATTAATGATCAGCCGATCCCACAGCCTCCAAGTTAGAGTTATAGTTTAAAAGCGTCTAAGCTTCGGTTTTATCCGGGGCATTAGGCGTTTTTTGTTTATAACCTTTTAATCTCAGCATCCACTAAAAATAGTTCTATCAACGAATCCTACCTCATAAGATGGATGAGTAAGCTTCCGGGCGTCAGACGCCTTGCGGCGCGCAGACTTAACTTTTTTTGAAATTACATTGTGAAATGCGCGAATATGGGTCATAAATTCGTTCCGGATACATATGATGATACTAGTCCAAATGCATGTCCGAGCATTCGGAGTTTAGCGCGGGGCAAGTACGTCCCGGTCGAAAGCAGCTAGGCTTCGGGCGGGCATACGATAAGTCCGGTTGATGTCCTGCAAGGGTCAGATTACCGGCGGAACGCGAAGTCGATGCTCTTCAGGCATTTTTTCTTCGGAGTAATATGAGGAGGGGATCTCTTTTGGAAAAAGTGGATATTTTCAAGGACATTGCCGAGCGTACCGGCGGAGACATTTATCTTGGCGTCGTCGGCGCGGTTCGCACGGGGAAATCGACATTTATCAAGCGCTTCATGGAAACCATTGTCCTGCCAAACATCACGAATGAGGCTGATCGAGTAAGAGCTGTGGATGAGCTTCCGCAAAGCGCAGCAGGCAAAACGATTATGACGACAGAACCGAAGTTTGTGCCAAACAACGCAGTCCAAATCAAGGTTGCGGAAGGGCTTGAGGTTAATGTTCGTCTGGTAGACTGTGTGGGTTACGCTGTAGAGGGTGCAAAAGGTTACGAGGATGAAAATGGACCACGAATGATCTCTACACCTTGGTTTGAAGAGCCTATTCCTTTTCAGGAAGCGGCAGAAATCGGGACACGTAAGGTTATTCAGGAGCATTCAACGCTAGGTGTAGTGGTAACAACAGATGGTACGATTGCAGAAATTCCGCGGAACTCGTACGTGGACTCTGAAGAGCGCGTCATTGCAGAGCTGAAGGAAGTGGGTAAGCCGTTTGTGCTTGTCATTAACTCCACCCGGCCACGCAGTGAGGAAGCGCAGCAGCTCCGTAACGAGCTAGCCATCAAATACGATATCCCAGTTATGACGCTAAGCGCCGCAAACATGAGCGAAGATGACGTAACTGGTGTGCTGCGGGAAGTGCTTTATGAATTCCCAGTGCATGAAGTAAATGTAAATCTGCCAAGCTGGGTTATGGTGCTTGGAGAAAACCACTGGCTACGTAGTAGTTATGAGAACTCCGTTCGCGATACGGTAAAAGACATTCGCCGCCTGAGGGATGTTGACCGCCTTGTATCTCAGTTCACCGAATATGACTTTATTGATAAAGCTGGCCTAAGTGGTATGAACATGGGTCAGGGTGTAGCAGAGATCGACCTGTATGCTCCAGAAGAGCTGTACGATCAAGTTCTGATGGAAGTGGTTGGGGTTGAGATCCGCGGTAAGGATCATTTGCTCCAGCTTATGCAGGAGTTCTCACATGCGAAACGAGAATACGACCGATTCTCAGAAGCTTTGGAAATGGTCAAGACTACTGGCTATGGTATCGCGGCTCCATCTTTAGCCGAAATGGCACTCGACGAGCCAGAACTGATTCGTCAGGGCTCTCGCTTCGGGGTTCGCTTAAAGGCTACGGCACCATCCATTCATATGATTCGGGTGGATGTGGAGTCTGAATTCTCGCCAATCATCGGAACGGAAAAGCAAAGCGAAGAGCTGGTTCGTTATCTGATGCAGGACTTTGAGAATGATCCTATTAAGATTTGGGAATCCGATATTTTTGGCCGCTCCCTGCACTCCATTGTAAGAGAAGGAATTCAAGGCAAGATAGCTATGATGCCGGATAATGCGCGCTACAAACTGCAAGAAACGCTTGGTCGCATTATAAATGAGGGTTCCGGCGGACTTATTGCAATTATTCTCTAAGCTGAATATAAATAAATTCAAAGAGTGGGAGAAATCCTGCTCTTTTTATTTGTATCTATCCTAAAACTTGATTCCTAGTTCCTATAATAACGGTGAATCTGACTCAATTATTCTGATGAAATAAAGACCTTAAATGCTCCTATAGGTCTAACAAATTAGATTGAATTTAGATAAATATGCAAGGATAGATGATAATTTCTGCTCCTTTTTTGAGTAACAGCTTGAATTTATGGATGGGCTGTATTACTATAAGTTTGTTGCGCTTCAAGGTCTAAGGGCGCCAAAGTTAAGTTTTAAACGGGATTATCACGTATATTTTACGTTGAAACGGAAACAGTGTATGATACCGGAGAATTTACTCAGGGAGGTGAGAAAACATGAATAAATCAGATTTGATCAATGTAGTTACAGAAGCAACTGAACTTCCCAAGAAGGATGCTACTAAAGCTGTAGATGCGGTTTTCGAAGCAATTACAGAAGCACTGCAAAGCGGTGATAAAGTACAACTGGTTGGATTCGGAAACTTTGAAGTGCGTGAGCGTTCAGCACGTAAAGGCCGTAACCCGCAAACTGGTGAAGAAATCGAAATTCCTGCAAGCAAGGTACCGGCATTCAAACCCGGTAAGGCGCTGAAAGACGGAATCAAATAAAGATTTCTACATACCTATCCCATAGTCTTTTTAAGAACAACTATGCCGCCCTCCAAGGCGGCATTTGTTTTTTGAAATACTATGAACTGTATAATAGGTTTAGAGGAGGATGAGTGATGATGGATAAAAATACGGGTACTACTCCGCTTCCAACGGGCAGCGACTATATTGTGGTTAAGGCTAAAGATAATGGCGTTCAGGTCATTGGGTTAACCAGAGGTACAGATACACGTTTTCATCATACAGAGAAGCTGGATAAGGGTGAGGTATTGATTGCCCAGTTTACTGATCATACCTCAGCGATGAAGATCCGCGGTAAGGCTGAAATATGGACAAAGCACGGACAATTGGAAAGTGAAAGCTGAAAAGCAGGCATAGCCTGCTTTTTTTCAAAATATAGTAAAGAGAAATGATCGTATTCCGCTAAGAGTGGGAATTATGGATAAGGGGGGCGTGTTCATGAACAAGGCCTGGTGGGTTGGAGCCGTATTACTCTTGACTGCAACCTCTGCTGTAATATTGCCCAAAGTGGCAGATATGGATTCAACCTTACAGCAGAGAAATGGTGCAGTGGAGACTTTTACTGGCGGCCATAACACGGTGCTAGACAACGATAATCTTGTTGATGTTCTTGGCGCACTTCCATTGACCTTATCCATTGATAGCGTAGGCTGGGAGGATCACGTTCTGTCTCTGGATTTAAAAGTGAGCGGAAATGATCATGAACCCCAGGAGCTTTATCGAAATATGGCACAGACTATTTCTTTTGCTTTTCAAGAAACCTTGAATGTGGATCAGCTTCTGCTGCGCATCGTGGTCATGGATAAATGGCTGGATAGCCGCCGGCTGCTGCTAGCAGGGGATATCAGACGCGCGGAGTGGTCCGTTGAACTCCAGAATGAACTTCAGTCTGCGGGTAATCTCCCCATATCCGAGCGTCTCAAGACAGGCTTCCGTATTAGTGAGACTGAGCTCTGGAAGAAGCAGTTCATTTATCCTTGAGAAGAATAAAAGAAACTCAGTTGTATCACAGTGCGTGACAAAAAAACATGTGATATAATAGACAAGATTGTGAACAAAGGAATTAATATAAATGTCAATGGCTTCGGAGGCTGAAATGAAACCGTACTGCATACCGCAACTGGCAAAACCCTACACCGACTACGACATGATTCAGAAGCATACGGATTTGCCGCCGTTTTCTGATGGCCGGGGTCATTTGTTATATATTTTTCTAAACCATGGATCTTCTGTAAAAGGAAGTACTGGTGAGTTGTATACGCTCGTAACCGCACTTATTCAACTTGGACTAGATACACATGAGGTAATTGACCGCTCGAATGATAGACGCGGTGGAGATCCTATGCGTTCCCGTCAATTAAAGGTATTGGCTGGTGATTATTTTAGTAGCTGGTTTTACCATCTGCTTGCAAAGAGTGATCAGATTGAGATGGTTGGAATCTTGAGTAAGGCGATTGCTGATTTCAATGTCTTGAAAGCGAACCTCTATGTGAAGATGAGAGGAATCCGTCTTTCGGCTGAACAATACTTGCGGCACATGGTACAGCTCAATATGCGGCTGTTCCTTTCTTTTACGCCCATGATCGAGAATTCCTTAGTGGAATTGTGGGAGAAGTTATTGACAGAGTTCAGTCAGTGCGAAACGGTTGCCATAGAGCTTCAGCGTTGTGATAACCTTGAGAATGCAAGCAATGGTTATTGCTACTGGAAGATGCTGGAGTCAGCGACAGAGGAAGAACGCAAACAGCTTCAAGACCAGAACCTTGATCAGAAGGACTGGAAGATGCTGAAGATGAAATATAAATGTGATTCTCTGCTGACGGACAAGCTCCATCAGTCGATTCAGTCGATTCAGGGACTATTACAAAGCGTTAAAGACGAAAGCCTGCTTAGAGAGCTTGAGATAGCGCTGGATCGTATTCTCCTGCAGATGAAAGTCTCAGGACAAGCAGCCGTGGAGGGTTAGTGGATGACTATGGACAAAACTACAACTGCTGTGGGTGATAACAGCAAGCCGAAGGAACAGTTTGTGCACTCGGTGTTTGAGAGTATTGCAGGTAAATATGATTTGATGAATGACATCTTAAGCTTTCGCCGCCATAAGGCTTGGCGTAAGTTCACGATGAAGAAGATGGGTATGAAGCGCGGGGATTCAGCTGTAGACTTATGCTGCGGCACTTGCGATTGGAGCATTGCCTTGGCCGAAGCCTCACAGACAGGGAATGTGATAGGGCTCGACTTCAGTGCAGGCATGCTTGAAGTGGGGCGCCGTAAGGTGGAGGAGCGCAAGCTTCAGAACCGGATCTCTCTCGTACAGGGCAACGCTATGGAGTTGCCTTTTGAAGACAACGCATTTGATTATGCAACGATTGGTTTTGGACTCCGCAACGTACCGGATCTTGTTCAAGTGCTGAACGAGATGAAACGAGTGGTGAAGCCCGGAGGAATGGTGGTCTGCCTGGAGCTTTCCAAGCCGATGAAACAACCGTTTAAAGGTATCTATTTCTTTTATTTTCAGCGTGTTCTTCCATTGCTGGGCAAGTTATTCGCTAAAAGGTATGAGCAATACAAATGGCTGCCAGAATCGCTGGCGCTGTTCCCTGACCGGGAGCAATTAGCTGCTATTTTCCGTGAAACCGGACTGCAAAAAGTGGAATCCTTCCCCTTGACCGGAGGCATCGCGGCATTACATATTGGGCTCAAGGAGAACGGGAATGTTTAAGAAAATCGGTATCTTTTTACAAATGATCAAGTTTGAACATACGGTATTTGCTTTACCTTTTGCTTTTATGGGCGCTTTACTTGGTTCCGTTGTCATGTTTGGCACGCTACCTACCTGGAGCCAGATTGGTTGGATCGTAGTGGCTATGTTTGGGGCACGGAGCGCTGCTATGGGTCTGAATCGACTGATTGACCGGATAAGTGATGCTAAGAATCCACGCACAGCGGGAAGAGCTATTCCTGCAGGATTATTGAAGATCGGTGAAGTCGTCATTTTTATCGGCATTTCGTTTTTCTTACTCTTTTGGGCAGCCTTTAAGCTGAATCCTTTGTCGGCCAAGCTCTTGCCAATCGCAGTTTTCCTTCTTGTCATTTATTCATTTACTAAGCGCTTTACATGGGCCTGCCATCTTATCCTCGGTCTGACCATTGCGCTTGCACCTTTAGGCGGTTGGGTAGCTGTAACTGGTAGTGTGAATTGGACTTCAATGGTATTTTATTTCACTATTGTGTTTTGGACTGCAGGTTTTGATGTAATTTATTCTTGTCAGGATGTTGAGTTTGATCTAAAAGAGGGCTTGAAGTCCATTCCGGTTCGGTTCGGGGTTCAAGGTGCACTCTTTATTGCCCGCGTATTTCACATTCTCACGGCGATTGGATTCGTATCGTTGCTGTTTATGACGGATTTAAGCTGGTGGTATGTAGCAGGCATGATCATCGCATATATCATTCTCTTTTATGAGCACTACATTGTATCTCCGAGTGACCTGAGCCGTCTGCAGACTGCTTTTTTCACTATGAACGGCGTATTGAGCATCGTGGTGTTCTCTTTCACTTTGATTGACTTGGTGGTGCAGTTCTACTAATGACGCTTACTAAACCGAAAAACATCGTGGTTGGAATTACAGGAGCAAGCGGTGCGATATATGGTGTTCGTCTAACTGAAACCTTGCTGTCACTAGGCTACTCCGTGCATTTGGTAGTTAGTAATGCGGGCTGGCGCGTATTTAAAGAAGAACTTGGCTATATCGCATCAGACCGGGAGGGCTTTTTGAACGAAAGGTTCAAAGGCTATCCCGGTTCTCTGCTTTATCATCCTGTTGCAGATATCGGCGCATCCATTGCAAGTGGTTCGTTTCGTGTGGAAGGGATGATTATTATGCCTTGCTCTATGGGAACATTATCCGCGGTAGCGAATGGGACCTCTGATAATCTGATGACACGTGCTGCTGACGTTATGCTCAAGGAAGGCCGCCCACTGGTGCTTGTACCTCGTGAGACTCCACTGCATGCTATTCATCTAGAGAATATGTTGAAGCTGTCCCGTCTGGGAGTTCGGATGATTCCCGCAATGCCGGCTTTTTATTTTGGGCCGCAAAGTATGGATGATCTGATTAATTTCATGGTGGGCAAAGTGCTTGACAGCTTTAATATTGAACACAATTTATTTCGAAGATGGGGGGATTGAAAGGATGGACAATAACAGCCACACCATCATCGGCAAAATCAGCTATACCAACTCATGGCCGGTATTTCACAATTTTCATCCCTCTGCACTGAAATATCCTGCAGAGATGGTGAGTGAGGTACCTGCCATTCTTAATCAGGGGATGAGCCGTGGAACTATTCATGTAGGTGCTTTATCCTCTTTTGCTTATGCTGAGGCCAGTGACAAATTATTACTTCTACCTGATTTATCGGTTAGCGCGGACGGTCCTGTGAGATCAATATTCCTTTTTTCCAGGGTGCCATTTGCTCAGATTGGCAGCGGTAAGATCGCTGTTACGAATACTTCTGCAACCTCAGTAAATTTGCTGAAAATTTTAATGGAAAAAGCTTTTGGCAATAAACCGGAGTATATTAGCGCTAATCCTGATTTGGATGACATGATGCATGAAGCGGATGCCTGTTTATTAATTGGTGATAATGCTATTAAGGCCTCATGGCAGGATCAAGGTTATATCGTTACTGATCTAGCTGAGGTTTGGAAGGAATGGACGGGCTTAGGGATGACCTTTGCGGTCTGGGCAGTGAATCGAAAGGCTGCGGAGGACAAACCGGAAGCTATTTCTGAGATTGCAGAGGCTTTTGCCGAGAGTAAAATGCGGGGATTGAGAGATTTAGATCCTATTGTACAAGCAGCTTGTTCTAACATTGGAGGAACAAAGTCTTATTGGGAAGGGTACTTCCGCAATTTATGTTATGATTTTGGAGAAAGGCAGCAGCAAGGTTTGAACCTCTATTTCCGCTATGCCTATGAGATGGGCCTGCTGCCGCAGGAAGTGAAGATGGAGATTTGGAGCCATAAACTGTTGACACGGGTGAAAGAATGAAACGACTGCAAATATTCGGATTACTGAACAGAGATATGGATCAGATTGAAAAAGAGCTGTACCGCAGTGTACAGGGGGATGACGATCTGCTTACAGAAACCTCCCTGCATTTATTAAAGGCAGGCGGCAAAAGATTACGTCCCGTATTTGTCCTAATGGGCGGGAAATTCGGTAAGTATGATCTGGAAAAACTGAAACGGGTGGCGATACCGTTAGAGTTGATCCATAGCGCTTCACTGGTCCATGATGATGTGATCGACGATGCAGAATTGCGCCGTGGTGAACTCACCGTGAAAGCAAAATGGGGCGATAAAATTGCCATGTACACTGGTGACTACATATATGCAAAAGCGCTGGTTATGACTACGGAGCTGAAGAATCCACGAATTCATCAAATTCTGTCTAAGGCGATGATCGAAATGTCGATCGGAGAGATGGAGCAGATTCGTGACTTTTTCAACAGTCAGCAAAGTGTACGTCATTATCTACGGCGTATCCGCCGCAAAACAGCCCTGCTGATTGCAGTTAGCTGCCAACTCGGCGCTCTTGCTGCTGAGGCAGATCCAGAAGTAGCTCGTCTGCTTTATAATTATGGATATAACGTGGGTATGGCGTTCCAGATTCGTGATGATTTACTGGATCTCTCAGGCACAGAGAAACAGATCGGTAAACCTCCGGGCAGTGATATGCGGCAAGGAAACATTACACTTCCAGTGATTTATAGTCTTGAGGATGAGCGACTGCGCGAGTCATTGCTTGAGGAACTGAAGTCTATACGTGAGGGACATAGCACGGTAGGACATGCGATTGATCTCATTCTTTCCGGAGACGGAATCGCCCGTTCTGAGGAGCTCGCTTCACGTTATATCGACAAGGCGCTGGCGGCGCTGGAACAATTGCCTAACAATAAGACTAAGCGCAATCTGCGCGATATTGCGTATTTTATAACAGGTAGAAGTTATTGATCTTCTGGTGAGATTGAAATTAAACGTTTCCAGAAAGCAATGTTTCTGTTAAGATAGCGTCAAAACAACCCTTCAAATGGGAAAATGGAGAGTGCTTCTATGGAAAAGACGTATCTGATGGTCAAGCCTGATGGAGTTCAACGTGGATTAATAGGGCGTATTGTTGCCCGCTTTGAGGATAAGGGGTTTAAATTGGTCGCTGCTAAACTGATTACAGTGAGTGAGGATCAAGCGAAAAGACATTATGCTGAGCATGCAGGCAAAGACTTTTTTTCAGAGCTGGTCTCTTTCATCACTTCAGGTCCAGTGTTTGCAATGGTATGGGAAGGCGATGATGTCGTAACTTTATCCCGGACACTCATAGGCAAAACAAAAGTTGGAGAAGCTCTGCCAGGCACGATTCGTGGCGACTTTGCCAGCCATACACCACTTAATTTAATTCATGGATCAGACTCGCCTGAAAGTGCAGAACGGGAAATTGCTAATTTCTTTGCTCCAGATGAACTGAATCAGTATAACAAAGACATCGCAGTCTGGATGTAAGGTCCAGGTGGGAGGCAGGGGATTAACATGTCTGATCGTAATGTTGCAGCATTAACAACAGATCCAGATTATAGCGGATTTATTCACAACGTTAAACAAAGCACCGGAATTGATCTGGCTCAATATAAAGAAGCACAGATGAAGCGGCGTTTGACGACTCTTCGGATGAAGAATGGGTATCATACCTTCAGTGATTTTTTTGCGGCGATGATGAAAAATAAGGACTTATTTTATGAATTTTTAGATCGAATGACGATCAATGTCTCTGAGTTCTGGCGGAATCCGAATCGCTGGGAAGTTTTGCGGGATATTATCCTCCCTGACCTCCAGCAGTCGGGCCGCAAATTAAAGCTGTGGAGCGCGGCATGTTCCACAGGCGAAGAGCCTTACACGCTGGCTATGATTTTGTCGGACAAGAATATATTGGCGCAGACAGGTATTCTTGCCACTGACATTGATGATGGCGCTTTATCCAAAGCAAAGCAGGGTCTTTATTTGGAACGTTCTTTAAAGGATGTGCCGAAAGACGTGGCAGCACGTTATTTTACGCCGGAAGGCCCTGTCTTCAAGGTCAGCGATTCACTTAAGAAAAACATAGATTTCCGCAAACAAAATTTGCTCTTGGACAAGTTCGACGAAGGTTTCGATCTTATTATTTGTCGCAATGTTATGATCTATTTTACTGAAGAAGCGAAGAACAAGCTCTATCATAAGTTTTCGGCTAGCTTACGTCCGGGTGGTTATTTGTTTGTGGGCAGCACAGAGCAAATCTTTACACCGGCTCAATATGGCTTTGAATCGACGGAAACTTTTTTCTATCGTAAAAAATAAATACTTTTTGCTCCTTCGCCATTAACTTCAAAGGTATACTTTCGCAAAAGTTCAGTGATACTGGATAGTAGAATCTGTACGCTAAGTGAAAGGAAAGTTAAACCGATGGACAAAAGCAAGGTCATTGCCGCGTACAAACGAGGCTTTATCACCGTTCGTGAGTGCGGGCAAATTCTCGGTGTGGAAGAAATGCAATTGGAGCGCCTTCTGCAGCTGGAAGAGCGTAAGTCTACATTCCCTTCACCAAGCCAGCGGCTCGGCAGCTAACAAGCTGAGGACCGAGCCGAGGAGCGCCATTCATACTCTTAAGGGTATGGATGGCGCTTTTTATTTCGGTATACATACAGTGTTTCTAGGGAGATCCCTTTCTTGTCAAAGCGGATTCCCTATACTATAATGAGCAAAGATCATAGGATTTTAGCGGTTTACAGTTTAAAAGTATAAAAGGGGGAAGACATCATGAGTTTACGCTATTTAACAGCGGGGGAAACGCACGGCCCCCAGCTAACGGCTATTATTGAGGGATTGCCAAGTAATTTAACTTTGGATTTTGAAGAGCTTAACTTTCAATTGCATCGTCGACAAAAGGGATACGGACGTGGACGCCGCATGCAGATTGAAAAAGATACGGCACAAATTGTAGGTGGAGTACGTCACGGCTATACTACGGGTGCTCCGGTAGCCTTGGTAGTAGAGAACAAGGATTGGACTCACTGGAAGAACATTATGAATATTGAACCTATTCCAGGCAGTGATGAAGAAAAACGCCGGGTAAATCGGCCGCGTCCTGGACATGCAGATTTGAATGGTGGATTGAAGTACAATCATACGGATCTTCGCAACGTTCTGGAGCGCTCCAGTGCCCGCGAAACCGCAGCCAGAGTCGCATGTGGCGCTGTAGCCAGACAGCTGCTGGCAGCTTTTGGTGTGAAAGTAGCAGGTCAAGTCATTCGCATTGGTGAAATTGAGGCACCTGTAAATGATCTGCCTATCGATGAACTGATTGAACGGACAGAACAGTCTTCTGTCAGAGTTGTCGACAAAGAAACAGAACAGAAAATGGAGGCTTACATAGATCAGATCAAGGAAGAGGGAGACTCCATCGGTGGAATCGTTGAATGTATCGTCGAAGGACTGCCCATTGGACTTGGCAGCTATGTACAGTCAGACCGGAAGCTGGACGGGGCGATCGCTGGGGCAGTGATGTCGATTAATGCCTTCAAAGGCGTTGAAATCGGCATTGGATTTGAAGCAGGAAAATTGCGTGGATCGCAAGTCCATGATGAAATTATGTATGAAGCTTCTAAAGGATACTATCGCGCAAGCAATCGTTTAGGCGGTTTTGAAGGCGGGATGACGAATGGCATGCCGGTAGTGGTTCGTGGTGTTATGAAGCCTATTCCTACCTTGTATAAGCCACTTCAAAGTGTAGATATCGATACGAAAGAACCTTTTACAGCTCAAGTAGAACGTTCGGATGCATGTGCGGTTCCAGCGGCATGTGTGGTTTTGGAAAGCGTAGTGGCATGGGAAGTTGCCAAAGCATTTCTTGATAAATTCGGCGGGGATTCTCTCGAAGAAATTAAAGCGAACTATGAAAACTATCTTGCACAATTGGAGAGTTATTAATCATGCGTACAATCAATGTAGATTTGGGAGATCGTTCTTATCCAATCCACATCGGTAGTGGTCTGCTGCAGAACATTGGCCAGTACTGTGCTGAGGCTGGACTGTCCACTCGTAGCCCGCTACTGGTTGTGAGTGATAGTGAAGTAGCTCCACGGTATTTACCGGCGCTTGAAGAAGCTCTACGTCAGCAAGGTTATACCGTAGTAAGCCATATTATGCCGGCAGGGGAAGCATCCAAATCATTAACCGTGTATGAAGAGGTTATGACGACCGCGATTCAAGCGGGACTGGATCGCAACTCAGCGGTGTTGGCTTTAGGTGGCGGAGTTGTTGGTGATTTAGCTGGTTTTGTAGCAGCTACCTACATGCGCGGAATAGGATTTCTACAAATTCCAACGACGATTCTGGCCCATGACAGCAGCGTAGGCGGCAAAGTGGCTGTCAATCATCCACTAGCCAAAAATATGGTTGGTGCGTTCTATCAACCTTCGCTGGTGCTTTACGATTTGGATACCCTTCGCACGCTTCCGCCACGCCAAGTCTCTTCTGGCTTAGCTGAAGTAGTGAAGCATGGTCTGATTATGGACAAAGAATTTGCATATTGGTGCCGTGAACATGCTGATGAGCTGCTTGCTCTGAATGCTGAAGCCCTCGGTTATGCCCTTGAGCGCGGTTGTGCGATCAAAGCTCATGTCGTGGCGAACGATGAACGTGAGCATGGACTTCGGGCGATCCTGAATTTAGGCCATACGATCGGCCATGCTATTGAAGCGGTTGGCGGATATGGTGTGTTTTTGCACGGTGAAGCGATTGCGATTGGTATGGCGGGTTCGGCGCTGCTGGCTGTAAAGCTTGGACGTGACCGATCCATTTATGAGGATACAGTATCTATGTTATCTGCCCTTTCACTGCCTATACAGCTTCCTTCTGAATATGATGAAGAGGAGCTAATGGAAGCGATGATGCATGATAAGAAATTCAAAGAAGGCAGAATGACTTTTATTGTGCCTGATGCCATAGGAGCCGTTAGTATTGTAAACGATGTACAGGAATCGCTTGTGCGAGAGGTTCTCGCAGAGCTTAAAAAGGAGGGGAAACCGTGGTAAATCGAGGGATTCGCGGAGCAACTACCGTGATTAATAACGAAGAAACAGAGATTTTGCGTGAAACCGTTGTGCTGCTGCGGGAGATCGTTGAACGCAATAATGTTATAGCTGAGGATATTAGCAATGTATGGATTACGATGACCAATGATCTGGATGCTACTTTTCCGGCAAGAGCCATACGTGAGATTGAGGGCTGGGAAATGGTGCCGCTTATGTGTTCTACGGAGATCCCGGTCAAAGGCAGCCTGCCGATGTGTATCCGGTTAATGGTGCAGTTTAATACGGATAAATCACAGCGTGAGATCCGCCATGTGTATCTGAATGAAGCTCAGAAGCTTCGTCCGGATTTGTCGCAGAGTAAGTCTTAAATTTGAGTTGTGGGTTGTCAATGACCCTTGTCATCATGTATAGTGTAATTAGCCGAGTATAGAAGAGTTTAGTTGAGTTGAGATGAGTATAGTTGAGCAGAGTGCAAGAAATTTTTGCGAATATAAGAAAGTATAAGCTTTGTTCTATACATTCTTATATTTCACGCATATACGCTTACCGTCCTTATAAGGACGCTGAAGACGTTATGCCTGATTAGCAGTTTTTGTGTACGCAGAGTCTTTATTTTGATATGTACTGGAGTGTTATTTCACATCCGTGATGTATCTTATTTAGAGATAAGTCTGTAGGCACAACATAACGATGCTGATCATTGCTCAAAAACATATACTTACTTACACAAACCCTCTACTTTGGTAGAGGGTTTTTCTGTGTTTCGGAAAGATTTATATAACTAAGGGGGCATCTAAAAATGACGAATCCGAGTGTTCAAGAGGTGGTAAAGCTGTCGCAGGATTATAATCTGATTCCTGTTGTGAAGCGGCTGCTGGCTGATATGGAAACACCTATCCGGTTATTCCAACGTTTTGCTGAACGTGACCGCGCGTTCTTACTAGAAAGTGTAGAGGGTGGCAAACAATGGGCCCGGTATTCGTTCATCGGCAGCGATCCCTTTTTAATGATATCGGGAAAAAAGGGTGCGATTAACGTAGAGATCGACGGTAAGAAAAAACAGCTGCATGGAAAGCCGATTGAGGAGCTTAAGGCGCTGCTTCGTTCATACCGTAGCCCTAAGCTGGATGAGATGCCGCCATTTACTGGAGGAGCGATCGGATTTTTTGGATATGATCTGCTGCAATATTATGAGAAGCTGCCTGAGCATCCAGTAGATGATCTCCAAATGGATGATATCCGGTTTATGTTCTGTGATCGCATCATTGTTTTTGATCATGTGAAACAACAAATTCTCCTAGTTGGTAACCTGCATGTTAAAGACGGTGATACGGACTCAGATATCAAATCCAATTACGAAAGCTTAAGTCGTAAGCTTGAGGATATGGCCGAAGAGCTGCAGAAGGAAGGGCCTAAGGAAAATGTGAACCGCCGCAGTATTCCGCAGGATATTGAGCTGGGTGAGATTCATTCCAACCTGACTAAAGATCAATATATCAACAACGTAGAACAAGCGAAGGAATACATTCGGGCTGGCGATATTTTTCAAGTGGTGTTGTCGCAGCGCCTGCATATTGAAACGGAAGTTTCTCCACTGCATGTATACCGGATGCTCAGGACGCTTAACCCATCTCCATATATGTATTATTTGAAAATGGATGAAGAGATTATTGTTGGAACCTCACCGGAAGCGCTCGTAAAGGTAGATGGAAATCGTGTGGAGACACGGCCGATTGCCGGAACAAGACCAAGAGGTGAAAGTGAAGCTTCGGATCGTGCTTACGCCGCGGAGCTGCTGGAGGATGAAAAAGAACGTGCAGAGCATTTGATGCTAGTTGATCTAGGTCGTAATGATTTAGGAAGAGTGTCCAAATTCGGTTCTGTAAAATGTGATTCCTTTATGGAAATTGAAAGATACTCTCATGTCATGCATATGGTATCGAATGTGTCAGGCACGCTTAGCGAGGATAAAGATTTCTTTGATGCCTTTCTCTCCTGTCTGCCAGCCGGTACTGTCTCAGGAGCACCTAAGCTACGGGCAATGGAGATTATTGCTGAATTGGAGCGAGAAGCCCGTGGTGCTTATGCGGGGGCGATTGGATATTTGGGATTCTCGGGAAATATGGATTCATGTATCACCATCCGTACAATCATCTTCCGTAAGGGCAGAGCATATGTGCAGGCTGGGGCGGGTATCGTTTGGGACTCGGTTCCGGAGAAAGAGTATGAAGAGACGGTGAATAAAGCGAAGGGCATGCTAAAAGCTATTCGTATGGCAGAGGCTATGTTCCCACCCGAGATAAAAGAGAAACAAGTCATCAATCAAGATTACATGTACGCATATACCCCTGAACAGGTGGTTTGATTAATAAAAAAGATTACATTAAGGCTGGAGGATGAACATTATGGATGCAACAAAATTGATACAATCAGGAATCGCTGGACTAATCGAAGGCAAAAGTCTGACACGTGTAGAAGCACGGGATATAATGGGTGCAATCATGCTGGGAGAGGCTTCACAGGCGCAAATCGGATCACTGCTGACCGCTTTACGGATTAAGGGAGAGACCGTGGAGGAGATTACGGGGTTTGCGGAAGCCATGAGAGGTTTCGGCACACCTGTCCTTACTGAAAAAGCGCGTCTGCTAGATACATGTGGTACGGGCGGTTCCGGCATCCATAAGTTTAATATTTCTACCGCCTCAGCGATTATTTCATCAGCGGCTTCGGTACGAGTTGCCAAACATGGCAACCGCTCAGCTTCCGGTAGAGCAGGAAGTGCAGATGTACTTGAAGCTTTGGGCGTCAACATTCATCTGAATGCGGATCAGGCTCGGGAATGCTTGGATCGAATCGGCATTTGTTTTTTATTCGCACAAATCTATCATCCTTCGATGCGGCATGCGGCAGCACCGCGTAAAGAGCTTGGAGTGCGGACGATTTTTAATATGCTTGGTCCGCTTACGAATCCCGCTGGTGCTGACCGTCAGCTGCTGGGGATTTATGATCGGAATAAGACAGAGACGGTGGCTAATGTACTGAAGGAGCTGGGGTCCAAGCGTGCGATGGTTGTTAGCAGCTTGGATGGTCTGGATGAAATCAGCATCTCGGCCCCTACATTAGTGTCAGAGCTAAAAGAGGGCATCGTAACCACGTATGAGGTAACGCCAGAGGCATTAGGTCTTAACAGATATCCACTGGAAGCTGTGCTGGGTGGAGATGCAGCTGAAAATGCGGCGATTATTACCTCGGTCCTTCAAGGGCAGATGAATCCTTATCGCGATATCGTTCTTGCTAACGCCGGAGCCTGTATATATGTTGCTGGTCTGGCAGACACCATGGCCGGAGGCGTAGAGAGAGCAAAAGAAGTAGTGGATTCAGGCAAGGCACTATCCAAGCTTAATCAGCTTGTAGCTATGACGGAGGAACTTAATTATGTATCTTGATAAAATTGTCGCGACTAAGATTAAAGAGGTTGAACTGCTCAGTAAAAACTTTTCGCTGGCACAAGCAGAGCGTGATATTGCGCTTCTTCCGGCAACAAGAGGCTTTCGTAAGGCTCTGACCCAAGGGAAGAACAGAGATATGGGCTTGATCGCTGAGGTGAAGAAGGCTTCTCCTTCCAAAGGGTTGATCCGTGAGGATTTTGATCCTGTTTCCATTGCAAAAGGGTATGAAGCTGGAGGTGCAGATTGCTTATCTGTTCTGACGGACACAGAATATTTCCAGGGCAGCGCAGCTTATCTGCAGCAAGTGAAGGAAGCTGTAAATCTGCCGCTGCTTCGCAAAGATTTTATTATCGATGAGAAGCAGATCTACGAAGCACGTCTTCTCGGAGCGGATGCCGTGTTGTTAATCGTCGCTATTTTGACACCGGCACAACTGTCTCATTTTATAGATATAGCTTCAGGGCTTGGATTGGATATCTTGATTGAGGTGCATGACCGGAATGAACTGGCGGTTGTACTGAGCACAGAAAAGATAACCCAACCTAACGTCCTGCTAGGAATTAATAACCGTAATCTACGTACCTTTGAGACCTCTTTGGAGACAACAGCCGAGCTGGCAGCTCTTGTGCCGCAAGGTGTTCCAGTGATCAGCGAAAGTGGAATTTCCGGGTCAAAAGACATCGGCTACCTAAGAACTACTGGTGCTCACGGAGTGCTCGTTGGGGAGTATCTAATGCGTCAAGCTAACGTAGAGGATGCGGTTAACGGTCTGCTCGGTGAGCTTCCTAATGGAAAGGACCGTGTCCGGCATGGCTGAGACATTAGTAAAAATCTGTGGACTTCAGGACGTTGAAGTGCTAAAATCTATGTTACACTTACCACTAGATTATATCGGATTTGTTTTTGCACCTAGCCGCCGGAAGGTATCCATAGAGCGTGCTGCCGAACTGATTGCAGAGCTTCCAAATTGGAAGACTGGTGAAATTCCTAAGGCTGCCGGGGTTTTTGTTAATCCGGAGCTGGATGAGTTGAACGAATTGCTGTCTGTGGTGCATTTAGATGTAATTCAGCTTCATGGACAGGAGAATCCAGCTTTTTGCCAGCAGGTTCGCCGAGCTTATCCACAGGTTCAGGTATGGAAGGCACTGTCCGTTGCGGATCAAGAGCGGGATAAAGCTGAAAATGAATATAGCTTGGAAGATTACGCAGCTGCAGTAGATGCGGTTTTATTAGATACTTATGATCCATTGCAGAGTGGCGGCTCCGGCCGAACGTTCGCTTGGAATAAATTACCTGCTTACCAAGAAATTGCAGTACAACATGACTTGCCCTTGTTTGTGGCTGGAGGGCTTCATTCAGATAATGTTGGTGAATTGCTTGATACCTATGCCCCGTATGGGGTAGACGTGTCGAGTGGAGTAGAGACTGACGGCATTAAGGATATTCAAAAAATGACAGCTTTTGTGGAAAGGGTGAAGCAATCATGATACAAGTACCGGACCAGCATGGACGTTTCGGTTCATTCGGAGGCCGCTTCGTGCCCGAGACTTTGATGAATGCATTGATTGAGTTGGAGGAGGCTTACCGTAAGTTTTCGGCAGATCTAGCTTTTCAGGAAGAAATAGATTATCTATTAAAGCAGTATTCCGGACGGGAGACCCCGCTGTATTATGCGGAGCGTCTGAGCAAACATCTGGGAGAAGCTAAAATATATCTGAAGCGTGAAGATTTGAATCATACAGGTGCCCATAAGATTAACAATGCGATTGGTCAAGGGATCTTGGCCAAAATGATGGGAAAAACGAAGGTAATCGCTGAGACGGGTGCGGGTCAACATGGTGTAGCCACAGCTACAGTTGCAGCTTTGCTAGGTATGGAATGTAAGGTGTTTATGGGGGAAGAGGATACACGTCGCCAGGCCCTTAACGTATTCCGGATGAAGCTGCTTGGTGCAGAAGTGATTCCCGTTACTTCCGGATCGCGTACTTTAAAAGATGCCGGCAACGAAGCGCTTCGCTACTGGGTTAGCAATGTAGATGATACCTTCTATATATTGGGTTCAGCTGTAGGACCGCATCCTTATCCGATGATGGTTCGTAACTTTCAGCGGGTTATTGGGGATGAAACACGGCGCCAGATTCTGGAGGCTGAAGGAAGGCTGCCGGATGTGCTCGTAGCTGCTGTAGGCGGTGGCAGTAATGCCATCGGTATGTTCTATCCATTTGTTGAGGATGAAAATGTCGGTATGATTGGTGTAGAGGCGGCTGGTAAAGGCATTGATACCCCTTTTCATGCGGCAACAATGAGTAAAGGAACTCATGGCGTATTCCAGGGATCGATGAGTTATCTCCTGCAGGATGAGCATGGACAAGTAACAGAAGCACATTCCATCTCCGCAGGCCTGGATTATCCTGGTGTAGGTCCTGAACACTCCTATCTAAAAGATATCGAACGCGCAAAATATGTCCCGATTACAGATGCAGAGGCGCTAGATGCACTGAAGCTGCTATGTGTAACGGAAGGCATTATTCCAGCGTTAGAATCGGCGCATGCGATAGCACATGTTGTAAAAATGGGTCCAACCCTTACTAAGGATGACATTGTTGTCATCTGCCTGTCAGGCCGGGGAGACAAAGACGTAGAATCCATTATGGCGTATACAGAAGGGAAGGGAACTGAATGACAACCCAAACTACAAACCGGATGGATTTGGTATTCCGAAAGCTAAAAGCTGAGAACCGGACCGCATTGATTCCTTTTCTGACTGTTGGAGATCCGGATTTGGAGACTACTCTTGCCATCATCACTGAACTGGAGACAGCAGGGGCAGATATTCTGGAGCTTGGAGTACCATACTCTGATCCGCTTGCAGATGGCCCTGTAATTCAGCGAGCATCTGCCCGGGCACTGCGGGGTGAAGTTCACCTGCGCACTTGCATGGAGACCGCGTTAAAGGCTCGTGAAGCCGGCAGCAGTTTGCCATTTATCTTGTTTTCTTATTACAATCCTATTCTGCAAATGGGTCTAGATACGTTTTTTGCTGATCTGAACAAACATGAAATTAGCGGACTTATTATCCCGGATCTTCCCGTTGAGGAATCAGCGGAGATGCGGCGCCGTAGTGATGAAGTTGGAGTCAACCTCATTCCTTTAGTTGCACCAACCTCAAGCGAACGTATTGCAAAGATTGTATCCGGTGCGAGCGGTTTTATCTATTGTGTATCTTCATTAGGGGTGACTGGAGAAAGATCCTCTTTCCATGCGGATGTAGAAGCCTTTATTGATTCCGTTCGTCAAGCTACGGATCTGCCAGTGGCTGTAGGATTTGGGATCTCTACTGGCGAACAGGTTGCCCGTTTTGCTCAGATTTGCGATGGTGTTGTAGTAGGGAGTGCCATTGTCCGCAAAATAGAAGAGGTAATTCCGTTGCTCGATCATCCTGCTACGCGGAATGAGGGACTGTTGCAAATTCGAGAATTTGTGGCACAATTAAAAAGACCATAACAGTGTCATTCTGACCTGTGTATAGTGGAGTAATCAACTATGGAGAGCGAGGACTATTGTATGAATCCAAAACCGAATATAGTTAATCTCCCTGTCTACAAACCAGGGAAACCTATAGACGAAGTCAAGAAGGAGCTTGGCTTAAGTGAGGTTATTAAGCTTGCATCCAATGAGAACCCGTATGGAGCTTCACCGAGTGCAAAAGAAGCAATTCTAGCAGAACTTGAGAATCTTTATCTTTATCCGGACGGCTCAGCCGTTGAATTGACTTCAGCACTTTCCAGCCGTCTTGGCGTGAATAACGACAATATTATTTTTGGCTGTGGCTCAGATGAGATTATTGCACTTATTGCTCGTGCCTTTTTCTTACCGGGTGATGAGACAATCATGGCGGACCAAACCTTCTCCGTGTATAAGAGTAACGCAGACATTGAAAGTGCGGTATCTATTGAGGTGCCGCTTGTAAAAGGTACACATGATCTGGATGGGATGCTGGCTCGTATAACGGACCGCACTAAGGTTATCTGGATCTGTAATCCGAATAACCCAACAGGTACGATTGTTCCAGAGGAAGCTTTGGTTTCTTTCCTGGATGCTGTGCCTTCCAATGTAATGGTTGTCCTTGATGAGGCATACTGTGAATATGTAACAGATCTTTCATACTCCAATGGTATCCAGTTACTGACTCGTTACAAGAATCTGGTTGTGCTTCGCACATTCTCCAAAATTTATGGCTTAGCTGCATTGCGTATTGGATACGGTGTTGCGAGTCCTGAGATCATTTCGTTGATCAACAAGGTACGTGAGCCTTTTAATACCTCACGACTTGCTCAAGCTGCAGCTCTTGCTGCTTTGAATGATCAAGATTACGTACAGGAATGCCGTCGTCTTAATAGCGCGGGTATTGTCCAATTGCAAGGTGAATTCAAACGTCTGGGTCTAGAATCCTTCCCGGCACACGGGAACTTCATCATGGTAGATGTTCGTAAGCCTGCTACAGAGGTCTTTGATGCTTTGATGCGTAAAGGAATCATCGTAAGAGCGGGTCATCAGGTTTATCCGACTTATATTCGGGTTACTGTGGGCTCGGCTGAGCAGAATACAGCTTTTATCACCGCGCTGGAACAAACTCTTTTAGAGAGTGGAGTACGCGCTTAGTAATAACAGCAAGTCAAGACTAAAGAAGGCAGGTAGTTCAAAGAACATGACGACAAAAATAGCAATATTCGGTGTCGGTCTGATCGGAGGCTCACTGGCCCTTTGCTTTAAAGGCAAGGAGGGCCTGACCGTCGTTGGCCATGCCCACCGTCCTGAATCCGCGAGTAAGTATATTAGCAGAGGTGTGGTCGATAGTGCCACATTGTCTGTGGAGGAAGCGGCAATCGATGCCGATTTCATTTTTTTATGTGTGCCGGTGGGTATGCTAGAGGATTATTTGCAGCAGTTAAGCAAATTGCCGCTCAAGCCCGGCTGCATCATTACAGATGTTGGAAGTACGAAAGCTAGTATTGCCGCATGCGCGGTCTCTTTGGATATTCCTGGAGTACATTTTATCGGCGGTCACCCTATGGCAGGATCAGAGCGTTCAGGTGTTGAGGCAGCTTCATCGCTGTTGTTTGAGAATGCCTATTACGTATTAACGCCTCCACCGGGAGTGCCAGACGAGGCTTATCATGCGTTGGAGTCCTTACTCCACCTTACTAGAGCGCAGATTGTACGCCTTAATCCAGAACGTCATGATGAGATTGTAGGCGCCATTAGTCATTTGCCACATATTATTGCCGTTGCGCTGGTAAATCAGATTAAAGCTTATGATGATACTGACTCCTTGTTTAGTACGTTAGCTGCAGGGGGCTTTCGGGATATTACAAGAATTGCGTCCAGTGATCCAATTATTTGGCGTGATATCTTGTTAAACAATCGTTCAGTGATGCTTCGTTTGTTGAAGGATTGGAACGAGGAAGTTTCTTCTTTTGTTCGTTTGCTGGAAAGTGAAGATGGTGTAGGGATTGAAGAGGCATTTCATGAAGCCAATGGCTTCCGTAGTCAGTTGCCTGAACGGCGTAAAGGTATGATAGCACCTTTATTTGACCTACATATTGATGTACCGGATCATCCGGGGATTATCGGTCGTATTGCTACAGAGCTGGGGGATCAAGGAATTAACCTTAGCAACGTACAAATTATCGAAAGCCGTGAAGATGTTCCGGGGATTATGCGTCTCTCTTTCCGTCAGGAGAACGATATGGAGCGGGCGAAGATCCTGTTGCAGCATCATGATTATACGGTATACGTGTAGTATTAAGGTTCGCTCGGGTTCATTTTCAAATCATAAAAAACAGTAAAATAGCGATTCTCATGTGAATAGAGAATCGCTATTTTTTTGTTTGTTGGTTTGTTGGTTGCTTACTTCAACGTGCCTTCGTTAGTATCGTCATCGGCATCGGTACCACCATAAGTACCACCATAAGTACCACCATAACTACCACCTAGTACTTACGGACCCTAATGACGTATTTGCACGTTTTTTGCCTTTGAAGCTGTCTTTCGGACTCCACAGACGTTATTTCACATAAAGAGGCTTATATTGGGTGTTTTTCGTGCCAATAGCTGCTATGCGGTCCGTTAGCATCCCAAATGCGGATTAATGCTGCATTTAAGGTCAACTGTGTCCGATAGCGTCTTCGTACAAGCTAAATGTTTTTTGATCAACGAAGCAAAGAAAGGAGTGCCGCAAAATGCTTCCGGATTAATACCCGAAGACTCTAATTTAGGTTTGGTTTGTTGCAACTGTTCCCCAACTCGCTTTCTTCATTTCGATCAGTATTTCTTCCAAGAAATTCTCTGGTACTTGAGTTTGTTTCTTCGTAACTAGCTTGGCTACCTACAAAACGATTTCTTGCTGCTCCTAGACCGACAATAAAGAGTAAGACCGAAGCTCCAAGCAGTATGAAAAGTGGCACGTTCCAACTATTTGTCGTGTCATGCAAATATCCTATAAGGGCAGGACCAATTGCGGCAAGCAGATATCCGATCGATTGCGCCATACCAGACAGTTCCGCTGCTTGATGCGCATTTTTAGTACGTAAACCGAAAAACATCATGGACAAGCTAAAGGCGCAGCCTCCACCAATTCCGAGTATGATGATCCACAACAGAATGATATTGGAGCTTCCGTAAAGCAGTCCGAGCGTTCCCGTCAAAAGTAAAATGGTTGTGATGAACACTAACGATCGTTGATTTGACATTCGCCCTGCAATAACGGGGACAATAAAGGTAAATGGAAGCAGCGCTAACTGCATTATTGAGAGGTACCATCCTGATTGGCTTGAGTCAATGCCTTGCTGTTTTAAAATTTCAGGCAACCATGCGATTAGCACATAGAAAATCATGGACTGCATCCCCATAAACAAGGTTACTTGCCAGGCAAGAGGGGAACGCCAAACATTCACATCATTGCCGGCCATCTGTTGACCCGTCGAGGCTGTTTGCTTCGTATGCTTCCTTAATTGAGGCAACCAGCAGAGGATCGATACAAAGCTTAGGATCCCCCAAATTCCCAATGCACCCTGCCATTTTAAACCTGCGTTTGCAGCTAGCGGTACACTGATTCCCGAGGCGATCGCTCCAGATAAACTCATTGAAATTGCAAATACACCAGTCATGGCACCGATTTTATTAGGGAAATCACGTTTGATTAAACTTGGCATTAATACATTACAAACGGCAATTGCAAATCCAAGAATTGCAGTTCCAATATACAGATTTGCAGCCCCAGATAAAGAACGTATTACAATACCAACAGTCAAAAAGATCAGAGCAAACAAAATTAAAAGTTCTACTCCATACCTACGTCCTAGTTTTGGTACTAGAGGCGATAATAAAGCAAAGGTAAGTAAAGGTACCGTTGTGATCAAGCCTGCTAAAGTATTGGAAATATGAACGTCACCCCTAATGAGACCCACTAATGGACCGACCGAGGTTAAGGGAGCACGTAAATTTGCGGCAATAATAATAATGCCAAGTAGTAGCAGCCCTAAAGATGATGGTACGAATTTTTTATTCGGCATTCTTCATTTTCCCTCCCAGAATTAATGCGTACTAATATCCGCGCGGACAATGAAAGTATAGTATAATATATTAAATTTAACAATAAGTATTTTAAAGTTTACTTTATTGAGATGGTTCTATAAATTGAAATGCTTATATTAGATAAAAAAATACAACTCAGAGTTTCCATTTAGAATGGAATACTGAGTTGCATGTAATAGGTGAAATTTTCGACTTTTAGAAACCATATTTTAAGGAGATATGGAGCACTGTTTCGCTATTCGTATGATTGGTATAAGAGTGAGGGCGATCTGCACGAAAACTGATCGTATCATATTGATTCAATGTGTACATTTCTCCATCGACTCGTATTTCAATGGAACCAGTCATTACTGTCGCAATTTCAGTTGTATTCACATGATGACCTTCAGGGTGATACGAACTATTTGGCTGTAAGTAAGCCCGACACATTTCAATATCGTTGCTTACGTTTTTAAAGACGGGTTCTATGATCCAATTCTTTTGATCATTAGAAAACCGGAGACCTTCGCCTGCTCGATACAAACTAACAGGGTCTTCAGATTTGAACAAAGCTAATAGGGGCAAAGATATGCCTTTTGAAATTTTCCATATTATCGCCAAAGTTGGATTTGTCTCGCCACGTTCGATATTCCCCAGAGTAAGTTTGCTTACGCCTGTTAATTCCGCTAAGTCATCTAAGCTCATGTTTTTTTCTTTTCTGTACTTTTTCAAGGCACCGCCTATTTGTAGTACCAGTTGTTTTGAGTCATCGATTTCATCCATTTCAAATTCACCTCAACAAATAACTTTATAGCTAGTATATTGTTTATCCTGACTCTTTTCCATACGATTAGAATTAGAGGGTGGATTACACACGCAGCTAAACAAAATCTGACGTCTATGTAACGACCCGTAGGTTTATCACCGTCCCCGGTTTAATCCTTTATTTTTGCAAAAGGAAGGATACCAATGGGGTGAGCGCAGAGGAGGCTATATTTGTAGTGATCATCCAATGAATGACGTACAAGAGAGCCGTAACGCAGGGCTGCAAGGCATTGGGAAACGTAATGAGCATATCCCTCTTCAAGTGGACGTAGACGGGGTAATAGATAATTGTGGGGATTTGTGGAAGCTAATTCGCTCGCTATAGTAAAATAATCTAATATAGATCATCTAAAAAAAAGGTAGAGCGCTTTCAGGACAAAAAAAGACCGCTTACAAAGTAAGCGGCTACAGTTCACAATAAATTGGAACCGTTAAGTATTGGATAGGAGTGGAGAGAAACCATACTGTACTTTTATTATATGTATACGTTTACATTTTGTCAACAGTTTTTAAAAATTGATAAATGTGTTATTTTTAAAGCCGGATTCTAAGTCAGAAATCCAATGTCGGGTCTTGCTGGCGAGTCGACCTATCTAAAGTCTATTAATGTCATCCTATGAGAATATGTGGTACAATAGAGCAGGTATGTTTCTAGATTCGTTTCTATATTTATGTAAAATTAGAAGTATGCCTTATTTCTTTTTGTCTTCTTCATATACATCATGCCTTAATTATCGGGTAGTTGAATATACATAGGTGTATTTCATAAAAAAACTAAAAATTTGCAGTAACACCGCAACTTTTAAAGCCCAAACCGGTATAATAAGTACGGACCGGATGGGAAAAGACGTGCAAGGGCGAGGAGGGCCAATCTCACCATGACGGATTCCCAGTTGATCCAGCAAATCAAACAAGGAAACACGGAATTATATTCAGAATTAATGCGTCGTTATCAACGTAAAATACTAGCATTTGTATATCATATGCTTAGAAATTCACATATGGAGCTTATCGCAGAGGACCTTTGTTCGGAGACCTTCTACAAGGCATTTCGTAGCTTGCATTCCTTTCGAGAGGTAGATGCTTCATTCTCAACATGGCTGTACACTATCGCCCGCAACACTGTTCTAAGTGAGCTTCGCAAGAACCGTGCCGGTAATGTATCTCTGGAAGAGAGTGGATATACACCAGTAGCACCGTTTGAAGTTGCACCCGAGCAGGCTGCATTGCGCAATGAACGGATGAATTTGGTCCGTGAGGCGATAAATAATCTTCCCGAAAAACAACGCTCTGCACTTATCCTACGTGAATATGATCAAATGGACTATCAAGAAATCGCAGAAATTTTAGATCAGAGTGTAAGCTCAGTGAAATCATTATTGTTTCGTGCCAGGAGTAGTGTGAAGCTTCAACTCGAATCCTATTTCAATGAGCCTGAAGTTGAAGAGCAGGTTGAGAGGGTGTAAGGCGAATGAATTGCAGGGAAGCGCAAGAATGTATTCCGCTCTTGTGGGACGCTCCCCCCACACATCCTAGGCGGATTTTACTTGAAAGACATATTGAAACTTGTCCTTACTGCGCTGCAGAATGGGCTCTATGGCAAGAGAGCAGCCTGCTTATGCAAGATTTGAGGGAAGAGATCAGTGAAGAGCGTGCTGAAGCCATAAATGTTAAGGTCATGGAGCGGATTTATTTAGAGAGTCCATGGTTGATGCCCGGTGACGGGAAATCTGCTGGAACCTCTGCTATTGTTCGCCATCGGCTTAGCTTATGGATCGCATGCTTTCTGGCAATATTTCTGTCCAGCGTTCTTTATTTTACGATGTTCAGAACTCCAGGTGATTCAGTTGTTGCTCAGAGTGGAATTGTGGAGACAGGTGTCGCTGGATCCTCGATGGAATGGCAATCAACGTATCCAATTTTGGGCTCTGAAGGTGGGATCATTGAACCCCTTGTAGTAAGTATGGGACCCACTCATCCTCAATACTGGATGATGTTATCAATGTTAGGTGTAGGCTTTGCAGTATTTTCATTAACTAGGCTGAATCGTTATCGCCGATCATAGAGGGGTATTAGACGTATGTCTTTGCTTCCGTTGTTTATAATATTCAGAACATTGAATGAGTCCCTTTACTTAATGTAATGAGGGGCTTTTTGCATTGTAAAACTCATAAAAAGAAGACTTTTTATTTCATCCATGTTACATTAAGAGACAAATACTTTGCTGAAAAGGGGGAGGCAACATGCTAATCGGCTTGATACGCCATGGATTGACGGATTGGAACGCGATAGGGAAAATACAGGGACAAAGTGATATTCCACTTAATGATGAAGGACGGATGCAAGCTGCAATGCTTGCTGACCGCTTATTACAGGAACCGTACAGCTGGGACTACTGCGTTACTAGTAATCTTTCCCGCGCTGCTGAGACCGGTAAGATTATTGCTGACAAGTTAGGGATTCCGCTATTAGAACCTGATCAGCGTATCCGGGAACGTGCTTATGGGCAGGTAGAAGGGCTTACTGCCGCAGAACGTGAAGAGAAGTGGGGGAAGGAATGGAGCCAGCTCTCCCTCGGTCAAGAAACCGACGAACAGCTTCAGGCTCGGGCTCTTGCTTTTATGGAAGATATTTCTGCACTGCATCCCAATCGGAATATACTCGTCATATCGCATGGAGGATTTCTTGCTCAGCTGTATACTGCTCTTTACAAGGATAAGTATTCTGAACGAATTGGCAATCTATCCTTGACGATTCTGGAGAAGAAAGAGCGGGAATGGAACCCTATTTTATATAATTGTACTCGCCATATCCTGCAAAATCAGCATTAACCCGGGCTTCGGGTTATTTTTTTTGCAATAAAGGGAATAAAATAGGCAGTATTCCCCATAATGGTAGTAAAACGGTGAGGCGATAAAACATGAATCTGGCGGATATGCTTACTTATGCAGATATTGGACAGCTGACCGCCATAGCGGGCCGCTACCGGTGTGAATGCAAACAGAATTCCAAACACGACTTGATCCAAAGTATTTTGATTATGCTTGGAAGCAGAAGTTTTATGGAGTCTCATATCCGGGAATGCGCTCCGGAGGATTTACGGTTTTTGAATACATTGCTTTTTGATGAACGCACCTACTTTAGTCTTGAGGATTTGTTGGCTGTGGCAAGGCAAGCGTCTTTTGATGCACCTGAAGGAAAAACTGGAGGTTTCCGGGAGATGGTCTCTCGCTTCAAGAGTGGAGGCTGGCTCTTTAGTGGTTCCTCACAGCAGACCAGATATTTGTACCAGGTACCCAAAGATTTAAAAGAGCGTTTTCGGGAGACGATGAGTGCGCATATCAAAGAGAGCATCGCAACTAGCCCTGAACCTGTTATGTATCGCAGTGAAGGAGAATTAATGATCAGTGATCTGGTAATGCTGCTGAGATATATTAAGGACAATGAGCCAGAACTGAATCAGGAAGGGGCAATGTATAGGCGTTATCAGCAAGGTGTGATGAACGCGCTTCATATTCCGGAGGAGCTTCTTAGCAAAGGCGGTTGGAGGTTTGGTTATGGGAGAGCTTGTGAGCATTATCCTCCAAGATTTGCGCTTTTGTATGACTATATTCGTCACCGCCGCTGGATCTCTGAGGAAGGCTTCCGGCTAAGGCTTACTGCGACCGGTGAGGCTGTGTTAAACGATGGAAAATGTGATTCGTTGATGCAGATATTCTCTTTTTGGTTAAGACTATATAAAGGGGCTGTGCCAAATCTACCTTCACTTGTGTATTGGATAAGTATCAGCGCCGGCAATTGGGTGACAGTACCTTCTTTAGTGGATGGTGTGGGGTGGCTAATTAAACCGTTTTATTATGACAGTGCTGCTTCTATTCTAGAGCAACGTATAATACGGATGATGGTGCACCTAGGCATGCTTAAACTGGGCGAGACTTCTGGTGGACTCGCTGTGATGATGACACCATGGGGGATAGAGACAGCCGTGCCTAAATATCTTCGGTAGAGGTGCGCGTGCGAATGCTTATGGGGATTACATATGCAGAAGTAGGAATCCGTTATTGTTGCTGATGGGTACAATAGAGGAAGTGTTGAGCGGAATGGGCGAATATGTAGAACGAAGACAGGATTGATGAATATGCTTTAGTAGGTGCCGATTCTCTTGAAACCGAAAACATAATCATCTTGATGAATATCAAAATATCAAATAACAAGAAAAAAAGGATCTCTTAAACAGCGGAGGTGTATCGAATGGACAAAATGAAGGCTACGTATGAAGTGATGCTAGGACTTGCGGCAGAAATGGTGTGGGATGAAGCGCTGCGAAAGCGTCGCTCCGACATCTTGCACCGTGAGATTGACACGGCGCTGGCTACCGGAGATGAGATGGCTTTCCGAAATCTTACTGAGGAACTTAAAAGTTTGGCATAAAGAAATGCGCTAAGCGCATTTCTTTTTTTGCTTATAATCTACTCAATTTGCTTAATCGGACGAAAATAAAAAATCTAAATCTGGACGTTCCTCCTCCTCCTTCAATATAATGGGTTCTATAACTTCAGGAAGATCTGCGAAAGACCGGAAAAATTAACAATTATACATAGGGAGATGAATGGGAATGAAATTCAGCGATTTTGAAGTGGACACTTGGGAAGAGAATCGAAAATTCTATGATACATGTCTCATACCTTTTACAGGATTAAGTGGACTGGAGAGTCCTCCTGAGACCGTTCAGGCACTCGAAAGATTACGTAATTTCATGGATATGGTGGAAATACCGTTCAAGGGGCGGATCGTGACTTACCCAGCCATTCAGTACGCTGGAGAGGGCTATGTGAATTTAATTAATGAGATTTGCCAAAAAGTCAAATCCAGTGGTTTCCAGCATGTAGTGGTGTTGACAGCGGATGTACCTCTCCAAGAAGGCCAAATCTATGAAAGCGATTTAGTTCTCTCTCTGCCTATCATTGAGGCTTCTCATGAAGGGAAGAATGACAGTGAAATTAGGATGAAAATTCAAGACATGTGGCGGAGATGAACTCCTTATAAATGTGACAGAAAATCAACAATTATAGGTTGAAATCGCTTTTTAGCCTGTCACAAATTAGACAATATTCTTGACGGGTTTTGGAGCCTAAGCTATTATTAGGTTGAATCCAAATGGTATGTGATGTATTTCATTGAAAAGATTTGAAAACGGATTATTTATATTGAGACATCTCTGATCGGACACCACAGATACTTTCTTATATCTTGAGAAGGGGGTTATATAACAGTATGAGCAGCCATAATGAACAACAGGAGACATGGCCTGAACAACCACCCAGCCGTAAAGAGATGTCGCGCAGGCAATTTTTGACCTACACGCTTGGTGGCGCCACTGCTTTTATGGGGGCGGGTACAATTCTCCCCATGGTCCGTTTTGTCGTGGATCCGATATTACATAAGAAGGGTGCTGGAGATTTTATCAAGGTTGCTGAGATAAGCAAAATCACCGAAGAGCCCCAGGAATTTACTTTTGAATTGAAACAGAAGGACGGATGGTACGACAGTACAGCGACACTCACTGCGTGGATCCGGAAAGACGCGAAGGGTGATATTTATGCGCTTTCACCGATCTGTAAACATTTGGGATGTACGGTCGGGTGGAACAACGATAAAGCTCATCCGGACGAATATCACTGCCCATGCCATGGTGCACGTTATACAAAGCTTGGCAAAAATCTCGAAGTTGCTCCTAAGCCGCTTGACCAGTATAAAACGAAATTCGATAACGGGTGGGTGCTTTTGGGAGACATTGTGCCAAATACAGTAGCTCGTGAGGAGGCGTAGTTCTGATGTTTAAAAATGTCTATAACTGGATTGACGAACGTCTGGATGTTACGCCGATTTGGAGAGACGTGGCCGATCACGAGGTTCCTGAGCATGTTAATCCGGCCCATCATTTCTCTGCGTTCGTGTATTGCTTTGGCGGACTGACCTTTTTTATCACTGTCATTCAGATTTTATCAGGTATGTTCTTAACGATGTATTATGTTCCGGACATTATTAATGCTTATGCTAGTGTTGAGTATTTGCAGACAAGTGTTGCATTTGGACAGATTGTCCGCGGGATGCATCACTGGGGCGCAAGTCTAGTAATTGTTATGATGTTCCTTCATACAATGCGCGTCTTCTTTACAGGCTCTTACAAAGCGCCGCGCGAGATGAACTGGGTAGTTGGAATGCTGATTTTCTTCGTAATGTTGGGACTTGGTTTAACAGGTTACTTGTTGCCTTGGGATAATAAAGCTTATTTCGCAACAAAGGTAACTCTTGAAATAGCCAATTCTGTTCCAGTGATGGGGCCGGTGCTGAAGGAACTGATGCAAGGTGGAACGATTGTTGGTGCCGAAACCTTAACTCGTTTTTTCGCACTACATGTATTCTTCCTCCCAGCGGTGCTTCTTAGTCTGCTCGTAGGACACTTTATTATGATCCGCAGACAAGGGATTTCCGGACCGTTGTAAGTTAATCTGAGAGAGGAGGAATACGGATGGCGCATGGAAACAATTCTAAGGAAAAGGTTGTATATGTCGGTGATTCCAGAGTTCGCAGAGGGAACGGATTTATCACACCTCCGGACTACACGGCTTACCCCGGCAAATCGGAAGCCTTTATCCCTAACTTTCTACTGAAGGAATGGATGGTCGGAGTCGTTGTGCTTGTAGGAATATTAGTCCTTACTATTTCAGAGCCAGCTCCGCTAGGTTTTCCAGCAAATGCTAGTGCTACGGTTATCCCGATTCCTGACTGGTATTTCTTGTTCCTCTATCAGTATTTGAAGCTCCCATATGCTTCAGGCGATTATATCGTTCTGGGTACACTAGGAGTTACTGGTGTGGCTTTTGGTTCACTTCTGTTGGCTCCTTTTCTGGATACGGGTAGAGAGCGTCGCTTTTACCGTAGACCGATTGCTTCATCTTTAATGTTCTTGTCACTTGCAGCGATTGTTTATTTGACCAATACAGCCTGGACTGAATACAAACATGAAATGGCTGAAACGGGTCAGATTCCTGAAGATGTTCAACGGGAAGAAAAGGCGGCGGAGAACAGGGCTAAGGGTCTTCCAACCTCCAGTGCCGTTAAGCCAAAAGAAGTAGCGATTGTGGACAAGGATGATCCTGCTATGGGACTCTTCAAGCAAGCCACTTGTATCTCCTGTCACGCAGCAGATTTGAAAGGGGCGGGCGGTCCTTCACTTCGTGGAGTTGGAGACACCCATGACAAAGAAGCAATCCTTACTATTATAAAAGAGGGTCAAGGGCAGATGCCAAAAATGTACGATACCGCTTTGGGAGCAGGTCTATCAGAAGCGGATATTGATACCTTGGCCGGCTGGCTTGCCAAACAAAAAAGCGAACAGTAAAATAATGATAACGCAACCTGATCGTGCATGCGGTCAGGTTTTTGTATGTCTAAATGCAAAGTGCCATTACTTGGGGAGGTTAATAATCTGTATGCCAGTTCATTGGTTTAACAAACTGTTTAAGAACCGGGGAATTATCTGGTTGTTATTTATCGTAAATTTCCTGGGTACAATTTATGGTTACATATGGTATGGCAATCAACTGGAGTTCACTGCGGCTAATTATCCACACTGGCTGCTTCCATTTGTTCCGGATAGTCCAACCGCAAGTTTGTTTTTTACCTTGGCTCTGTTGCTGATGCTCTTCCCTCCAAAAAGCTACACAGGAAACAATGTAAGGGAACTTATTGAGGCTTTGGCGGTCGTTACTTCAGTGAAGTACGGGATATGGGCAGTGAGTATTATTTTTGCCGGGGGTTATCACGGTGATGTTTTGGTTTGGAAAGATTGGATGCTGGTAATCTCCCATACGGGGATGGCAGTTGAAGCATTGATTTATGCGAGGTTTTTTTCTTTCCGCAAAATGATTCCATTAGCCCTGCTTTGGACACTCGCCAACGATATGCTGGATTATTCTTACGGAATCTATCCGTGGTTACCTTCTGTTTTGAACGATTATGTTATACAGGTACAGTACTTTACAATGGCGCTTACGCTGCTTAGTGTTGCAGCTGCTTGGTTGTTTAGTAGAAGACAAAGACCGGTAGAGTCAATCTATCAGTTCAAGAATAGACGTTAGTAAGCAGTTCTATCCCTTGTCCCCCTGCCATACATTTAGAATTATAAGAAGTATAAGTTTTATACTATGCTTTATCCTTATAATTTTACGAGAAACGAATATCGTCTTTAAAAGACGACAACGTCGTTTCTTCTTAAGTAGGAGGGGGATGTCTCATGCTCCGCGGGAGATATTATGTAGTGGTTGTTCTAGTATTCTGCTGGCTGCTGTCCAGTATGGATGTTGTAAAGGCTTCAGCAGCGCTAGGGGATGCTGGTGAAGGGTCTGGCAAAGCTTCGAAGCAAAGCGCCGACGTTAGTTCGGGCAACGGTTTGGCAGTAATGAGCGGAAAGACTGGGGCACAGCAGCTGGAACAAGCTGCTGAGGCATTGTATGGGTATGTTTTGGAAGGGGATGTAATGAAGGTCCGACAGGAGACCGAAGCGATCTCCAAGATCTTTGTGTCCTCATCCTTTGAAGGAATGACCTCTGTGGAGGGTATTAATGCATTGTCAGGGGTCATTATGGACCTGAAGGCTACCGTGGCAGGCGCGAAAATAAATCCACAGCAATGGGAAGCGGCAGCCGCCAAGCTACGTCTAGCTGCCAACAGTCTTAATCATCCGCGCCAGCCTATTTGGCTTCAGTACTACAAGCTGATTCGCGAGGATCTAAATGCGATGGAGCAAAGTGCGGTTGCAAATGATTTGGCGGGCTGGAAAACAGCTCTGGAAAGACTGCAGGGCAGGTATGATAACATTCGGCCAGCAGTGATTGTCTCCCACCAGCCTGAAGTTGTGAATGCTTTTGATTCCTGGCTCTCATATGCGGCCGGCATTCCTTCGTCCTCACAAAAGGTTGAACGTGCCCGCCTGCTTGAAATTGTATCTTATGGTCAGGATGCGGTAAGAGTAATGTTCGGAAAAGAGAAGGATGAACCTGCTTTGTCCTTGCCGCTGGCATCGCAAGAATTTGGGATTTGGGGAGGGTTAGCCGCAAGCTTCATTATAGCTGCGTTAGCCTATGTAGCCTATCGCAAGTACCGAGGTCAGAATCAGAATTGGAAGCCGATTCCGTAGGATGAAATTATAAATAGTAAAAAGGAGTGTGGGCTTGAAATGGCCTACACTCCTTTTTATTTAGGTTTCTCGAAAGCCTTCTCCATGTACGTCGTGTACATCGCTAATAATTACGAAGGCGCGTGGATCAACGGATTTGACCAGCAGACTTAGCCGGCGGATTTCTTGCCTTGAGACTACACAGTACACCATATATTTGGCTTGCTTGGAATAAGCACCGATGGCAGGGATGAGGGTTACACCACGGTCCATTTCGGCTGTAATCAGATCGGCAATTTGTGGTGCTTCATCACTGATAATTGTAAATGCCTTGGCAGCATAGGCGCCTTCTTGGATAAAATCTATCACTCGTGATGAGATAAAAACTGCGACGAGTGTGTAAAGTATTTTTTCTTTAGGAATGTAGAGGATGGAAGAGCCAATAATAATAATGTCGATGGCCAAAATAATCTGCCCCATGCTCCAGCCAAAATTCCGTCCCAGAATTCTTGCGACAATATCAACACCACCTGTTGTACCCCCAAATCGGAATACAAGCCCAAGCCCCGTTCCAAGCGTTACTCCTGCGTACAGTGCCGCAAGAATAAAGTCGTGTTCGGTACTGAAGGGGATAATCCATCCCGCAGTAATCATTCGTTCGAAAACCCACAGGAAAAAGGTCAACGCCCCGATCCCTACACCTGTATACACAATTTGCCGCCCGCCTAGGACTTTCCAGCCCAGCAGAAACAAAGGAAGGTTGATCAGCAGTGTGGATAAAAAGATGGGAATACTAAAGGCATAATTAAGGAGAAGTGTGATCCCGGTTACGCCGCCTTCCATCAACTGATTAGGAATGATGAAATACAGTAGCCCGAAGGCATATACTGCGGCTCCGAGCAAGATGGGAGCGACTGTCTTGCTGATTGTAATTACCTTTTTTGAATTCATGAAATCCCTCGTTAGGCCTTTTGTAGGCAGTTTTTCTTTTCCTATAATAAGTATACCTTTTCTTGCGTGTGTTAAAATATTCAAAAAAGATTGTCTTCAAAACGTCTTTACGATAACATAGGGGCAAACAGAAGGCAAGATATACAGAGGGGGAGAAGTTACATTTTATGGACAAAAGTCTTGGTGACATACAGCGTGAAGTAGACGCTTATATATCGCAGTTTAAGGAAGGGTACTTCAGTCCACTCTCTATGCTGGCCCGCATGTCCGAGGAAGTCGGAGAACTGGCTAGAGAGGTCAATCACGAGTTCGGCGAGAAGCCTAAGAAGTCTGATGAAGCTGAGAATTCCATTGAACTTGAACTGGGAGATATTCTGTTTATTACCGTTTGTTTTGCAAATTCTCTCGGGATAGACCTGACGGAAGCGCATAATAAGGTAATGCATAAATTTAATACCCGTGATGCGGGACGTTGGACACCGAAAGACACCGATTAGGCCTCTATAACATATGCTGTACCAAACGAACGGGATTTAGCCGTGAGGATGGTGTGTATATGGATCATAAGGATTATGTAAGAGAGGCCTACCGCTCGATATTGCGCAGTGACTTTGCCGAAGCTATTGTTTGCTTCGAGTCTGCAATTGCAGCAAGCCCTGCTGATGCCGAGGTTAGATATCGTTGTTCCATAACGTATGCCCGCAGTGGTATGCTAGATAAAGCTTTAGTTCATGCTCAGGCTGCTGTAAAGCTGGACACCAGCAAACCTGAGTATAGTCTGCATCTGCAGCATTTGCAGGCTATGATGCATGTACAGGAAGCCAAACGGTTGATAGAAGATGAAGACAACAAAACTCGCAACCCTTATCATCCGATTACACTGCTCAAAGAGGCTATTACCCTTGATCCATTATATGGGGATGCTTATGTATGGCTTGCTATCGCGCATAGCCGAGTGAATGAACATTTACAGGCTATGACTGCCTTAAAAGAAGTGATTTCGTTACATCCGGATGATTCTGGCTTGCGGGAATTGATGAGAGACCTTCAGAAATCCATACAATCGTATATGCAATAACTATATAACTAGTGAGAGCGAGGATGGAAAAAATATGAATAACAAGATCAGGGTCGTTGTATCCGGCGCAGGCGGAAGAATGGGTAAAGAGGTTGTTAAACTTGTATTGCAGGACGAAGAGCTGGAGTTAGCAGCAGCAGTAGATCGTTCTTCGGGCGATATTGATGCAGGGCGTCTGGTAGGTCTGGAAGACTCAGGCGTTATTGTAACTTCTGATCTTGAGGCCGCCCTCGCGGGAAGCAACGGAGATGTCCTTGTGGATTTCACTACACCGCAGTCAGCGTATACGAATACAGCGCTAGCTATTAAGTACGGAGTGCGTCCGGTTATCGGTACAACCGGATTCACACCGGAGCAGATGGTGGAACTGGACAAGCAGTGTCAAGAACAGGGGATTGGCGGACTTATTGCTCCGAATTTCTCCATTGGAGCTATTCTATTGATGAAATTTGCGGCACAAGCTTCAAAGTACTTCCCGCATCTGGAAATTATAGAGTATCATGGTGACCAGAAACTGGATGCTCCATCCGGAACTGCGGTCAAAACCGCAGAGATGATTTCGGAAGTTCGTGAGGAACTTCGTCAAGGTAATCCTAAAGAGGAAGAAACCATTGAAGGTGCCCGTGGTGGTTACTATAACGGATTCCGGATACATAGTGTCCGTCTTCCTGGTGTGTTTGCTCAAGAAGAAGTGATTTTTGGTGGATTCGGACAATCCTTGAAGATTCGCCATGATTCTTATGAGCGTGCAGGATATATGCCAGGCGTTAAGATGGGTATTGAAAAGGTAATGGGATATACAGGCTTGATCTATGGATTCGAGCACTTTATAGAATAGACAGGAGAGAACACCATGTTAAAGATCGCATTTATTGCCCACGATCGTAAAAAAGATGAAATCGTAAATTTTGTATTAGCTTATGAACATGTATTTGAAGGTCATGAACTATTTTCTACAGGGACTACTGGCCAACGGATTATGGATGTAACTAACTTAAAAATTCATCGTTACATGTCTGGTCCATTAGGTGGAGATCAGCAAATCGGTGCAATGGTAGCACAGGATGAACTGGATCTTATTATTTTCATGCGGGATCCATTAATGGCGCAGCCACATGAACCTGATATTTCAGCTCTGCTTCGTTTGTGTGACGTATACGGGATACCGGTAGCTACGAATATTGCCACAGCGGAGGTTCTTGTGAAGGCGATTGATCGTGGTGATTTTGCTTGGCGTGCACTGGTTCATAAATACAAACCGGGTGTTGATGAATGAAGCTGGACATTCTTGTATTTGGTGCGCATGCAGATGATGCGGAGATTGGTATGGCAGGAACAATTGCGAAACATACCGCTGCGGGACTTAAGGTGGGACTTTGCGATTTAACAGCCGCGGAAATGTCATCGAACGGTACAGTAGAACTTCGCAAGCAAGAAGCGCAGCAAGCTGCAGACCTTCTCGGAGCATCCGTGCGGACAAACCTGGGTCTGCCAGATAGAGGGCTTTTTATTACAGCAGAGCATGTGGCGGCTGTGACTGCTGAAATTCGCCGCTTTTCTCCTACGATAGTTTTTGCTCCTTATTGGGAGGATCGTCATCCCGATCATATCGCCTGTAGCAAGCTGGTGGAAGAGGCTGTGTTTAATGCCAAGCTACGTAAATATATGCCGGACAAGCCGGCAATTCCTGCTCCACAGCTGTACTTCTATTTTATCAATGATTTAGGACGTACCGATCTTATTGTTGATGTTACTGAGCAATATGGCTTGAAAGAGCAGGCGTTGTCCTGCTATCGCTCGCAGTTCACCAAACCTCCGGGTGAGGATGCTGTATCCACACCGTTAACGGAAGGCTACATTGAACGAGTCCGTTCGAGAGATATGCTGCTTGGCCAGCGCAGACTGATTCCTTATGCAGAAGGGTTTGCAACCAAGGTACCTCATACGGTGGAATTGTTTACTTAAGGAACGGATATAACGAAGTTTGTATGATAATATAATAAGCTGATTAAGATTGATCCAGGAGCGCTTGGAATTAATACGCCATTGCGCTCCTGAGAGCTTTTATTGAACAGCTTAGAGAAATGAAGTCCTGTGTGATTTTGAAAGAAACGGTGTTCGCTTTTTTGAAAGCGGCCGACAAACAATAGATGATTCATTACACGAATCAATACTGGAGAAGAAGGAGACAGGAAGATGGATCGTATGCTAAAAATAGGAATTACCTGTTATCCGTCTCTTGGCGGTTCAGGCGTAGTTGCGACTGAATTAGGTAAACTCTTGGCCGAGAAGGGTCATGAAGTTCATTTTATTACACATAGTATCCCGTTCCGCTTGGGAACGTTTCAGAAAAATATTTTTTACCATGAGGTAGAAGTAAACGATTATTATGTATTCCGCTATCCCCCGTACGATCTAGCGCTTGCTACGAAGATGGCTCAGGTTGCTAAAATGCAAAATCTGGACCTTCTCCATGTTCACTATGCAGTGCCACACGCAGTGTGTGCTTTCCTTGCAAAGCAAATGCTTGGGAACGATATGAAGGTTGTAACCACGTTGCATGGTACGGATATAACGGTGCTTGGTCAGGATGAATCGCTTAAAGATTTGATTCGTCTGGGGATTAATGAAAGTGATGCCGTTACGGCGGTCTCTCAGGATCTTATTAGAGAAACACGGGACGTACTCGATATTACCCGCGACATTGATCTCACTTATAACTTCGTGGATCATCGGGTCTATTATCCGCGTGATGTAACGGATCTGCGGGGAGATTTCGCAGCGCCTGATGAGAAGATTCTGATGCATATCAGTAATTTCCGTCCTGTAAAAAGAGTCAGCGATGTTGTTGACGTTTTTGCCAAAGTGAATCGTGAACTGCCTTCACGCCTGCTGCTTGTAGGTGAAGGTCCGGATCTTCCCAAAATTCAAGCCAAAATTAGCGAAATGGGTCTGGAAGATAAAGTTCGTTTTCTGGGAAGGCAGGATGAAATCGCTCAGGTGATCTCTTTAGCTGATCTGCTTCTGCTACCTTCCGAGAAGGAAAGCTTTGGTCTGGTTGCTCTGGAAGCAATGGCTTGCGGCGTACCGACGATTGGCTCGCAAACCGGAGGCATCCCTGAGCTTATAGAGCATGGAAAGACTGGATTCCTTGCCCCGATTGGCGATACAACGGCTATGGCTAAATATGCAGTTAAGCTCCTGTCGGATGAACGTATGGTGCAACAGTTCAGAGAAGCTTGTCTACAAACAGCCTGCAAAGATTTCTGTAAGGATTCGATAACGAAACAATATGAAGATATTTATTACCGGGTGCTGGGGCGCAAGGTACTTGGACTGGACCCAGTTCGGGGGTAAGGAGTCATATATGGAATGGACAATGGCACCTTCTGCGATGGCAGTTGCAGCGGAGATTGTAATTTCCGAGTTAACCCAAAATGGCCACGAGGCTTATTGGGTTGGAGGATGTATTCGCGATGAGCTATTGGGTAGGCCAGTGCATGATATGGATATTACAACCTCAGCACTGCCGGAGGAAGTGATAGCTATCTTTGCGCGCAGTGTGCCAACAGGATTAGCTCATGGTACGGTCACCGTGATACAGGATGGTTGTGCGTTTGAAGTGACGACATACCGCACAGAAAGTGGTTATGTTGACCATCGTCGTCCTGAGCATGTTTTTTTCGTCAACGATGTGAAGGAGGATCTTCGTCGTCGTGATTTCACGATCAACGCGATTTGCTGTGGATTAAATGGGGAACTTATTGATCCTTTTGAGGGTGAGAAGGATCTACAGCTGCAGGTGATTCGCTGTGTAGGCGATGCGGAGGAGCGGTTTGACGAAGATGCGCTTCGCATGCTTCGCTGCATTCGTTTTGCATCGGTGCTGGATTTCTCCATCGCGAAGAACACGTGGAGGGGCCTGATGCGCCAGCGGGATAAGCTGGCGCATATTGCTGTGGAGCGTGTCCGCGCGGAGCTGGACCGCATCGTCGAGGGGCCGCATCCTCTGCGCGGCCTCGGCATGCTAGCGCGCTGCGAGCTGCTGGCGCGCGGCAAAGCCCCGTTCCCCTGGACCGGAACCGATATGGCGGCTGCTGCCGCCTTAACGGCCGGGGTCGGGGAACTGGAGAGCGCCCGCCTGCGGTGGGCGCTTCTCCTCCATGCCCTGAAGCAATCGGCCCAAGAGGCCGATGTGCTGCTGCGGGCATGGACGTTCTCGGGGACGACGCGGAGCGGCGTCGTCCAGGTGCTGCGGGTCCGCGAAGCTTGGACCGCTGCGATAGAGGCCCTGCCGCCGGGTACGGGCGGCAGGGAAGGTCTGCGGCGGCAATGGATCGCCGCCGTGCTGGCCTTTGGCGTGGAAGCTGCCGAAGGGTGGCTCTCGCTGCTGGCGATCCTGCCAGCAGTTGCACCTACTCTTCCCGCTGCTGCCTCTTCTGCCTTTTCCGTCGTGGAATCGACAGAGGCCTCAACAACACCTGCCGCTGTAAATGTACAAGCGGCAAGAGAATGGATCGCTCAAATGCCGCTAACCAGCCTTTCAGAGCTTGAGATTACAGGCAATGAGCTGGTGGGGGCTTTGGACAAACGTCCGGGACCATGGCTAGGCAAAATGTTAAATGGACTCCTGCAAGCGGTCGCTTCAGGTGATTTACCTAACGATAAACAATTATTACTGCTTGAAGCAAAAAGGATGGATAGACATGAGCGATGATAAAGCGCTGTCGCTAACTGAGCTGAAGCGAGAGACCTCCGCTTCGAATTGGGTGGGCGTCATTCAGTTGCTGGAATCTGTGGTGTCCACTCAAGAAGAAGCTAAGTTTTTAGCGGAAAACGGCGCGCCGGAAGGGACAACTGTCATCGCGGAAGAACAGACGGGCGCCCGAGGCCGAATGGGAAGAAAGTGGTTTTCTCCCCGTGGCAAGGGCATTTGGATGAGTATTGTGTTACGGCCCCAATTACCCTTGTCGGAGACTCCGCAGCTGACATTGCTGGCTGGGGTTGCCGTCTGTAAGGCAATTCGACGGGTAACAGGTGTAGATGCCGGCATCAAATGGCCGAATGATCTGCTCGCAGGCGGTCGTAAGATTTGTGGGATTTTACTCGAATCTTCTCTAAGAGAAGGGGAGCTTCATTATTGCATTGCTGGAATTGGCATTTCCGCGAACATGACAGAGGAAGATTATCCTGATCATCTGCAGGAGGTCGCGACTTCACTTCGGATTGAGCGGGGCGGTGCTCCAGTTGACCGTTCTGAGCTGGTAAAAGCAGTTTTGGACGAGCTGGAGATGCATTACAATTTGTACATGAAGCAAGGTTTTAAACCCATCAAAGAGCTCTGGGAGTCCATGTCAGTGACTTTGGGCCGCCAGATCGCACTGAATAGCCCTCAGGGGCGTTCTGAAGGTGTGGTAGTAGGTTTGGATGAAATAGGTGGTCTGCTGCTTAAAAACAGCTTGGGAGAGATCTCTAACGTATGCTCAGGTGAGATTGAACTTTTATAATATTTTTTTATATGACAAGGGTATCATCCCTTGTCATATTTTTTTCGTGTAATTCCGAGCTTTTTTTGTTATACTATGGGTCGGAGGCGGTATCGTTTAACGAACTGTACTCTTGAACTGAAGAACTTTTTTATATTTTTATTATTGGAAATACCTTCATAACTGCGTTTGGCGGTTACGTTGGATTCTGCTCTGAGCCGTAAGGACCGAGACAGAAGGGACGATCGCAAGTGACTCTTTTTTGCCCTTCGGACCTTTTTAGCAAATGATTGCTAAAAGGTTTTTTTGTTGCGATTTTTACGGGCAGGTTACTTAAAAAAGGAGGACGAAAAGAGAAATGGCAAACAAACAAGCGCTAAATATTGTAAAAATGAAAAAAATGAAAGCAGAAGGTGTGCCTCTGAGCATGCTGACCGCTTATGATTATCCGTCTGCAGTTCTTGCAGAAGAAGCAGGTATCGACCTTATTTTGGTTGGTGACTCTCTTGGGAATGTAGTCCTTGGATACGATACAACTTTACCGGTAACGATTGAAGATATGGTGTACCATACCCGCTCGGTAACTCGAGGAGCACAAAGCACCTTTATCGTGGCGGATATGCCATTTATGACTTATCACGGAAGTGTAGATGAAACTCTGCGGGGAGTGCGCAGATTAATGCAGGAAGGGCGGGCTCATGCCGTCAAAATGGAAGGTGGACTCGAGATTTGTGAGACTGTAGCTACGGTGGTAGCTGCGGGAGTCCCTGTACTGGGACATATCGGGCTTACTCCGCAATCCGTGAATATGATTGGTGGCTACCGGATTCAAGGCAAAGATGCCAAAGATGCGCAACGCCTGATGGATGAAGCTAAGGCGCTTGAGGCCGCAGGTGCTTTTGCAATCGTTCTGGAGCTGGTAACGGAAGAAGTAGCCCAAGCGATCTCTGAAGCGCTTAGCATCCCAACCATTGGGATCGGTGCAGGCCGTTACTGTGATGGACAGGTATTGGTTTTCCATGATTTGCTGCGGTATGCCTCACCTTACCGTGAGAAACGTTTTGTCAAAACCTATGCGGATGTGGGTAATGTAATCCGTGAGGGCATCAGCCAATATGTGAAGGAAGTGAAGGGACGTTCCTTCCCAGATGAAAGTCACGTTTTTAATGCAGATGAAACGGTTTTGGAATCTTTATATGGCGCTGCAAGAAAGGAAGGGAAATAAATGAGAGTCGTCAGAAGCATGGAGCAGCTGCGCGAAGCTTTGGAGTATATGAGACAAGGCGGGCACGCCCCGATTGGGTTCGTTCCTACGATGGGATACTTGCATGACGGACATGCCAGTCTGCTTCGCCGGGCTGGAGAAATGAGCAACACAGTGGTAATGAGCATTTTTGTGAATCCATTGCAATTCGGGCCAAACGAGGATTATGATTCCTATCCGCGTGACGAGCGTCGTGATTTGGAGCTCGCTGAACGTGAGGGAGTAGATATTGTATTTATCCCCAGTGTGGAAGAAATGTATCCGCAGCCTACTCGGACTACGGTCTCGGTATCGGAGCTTACTACCCGGCTTTGTGGGGCATCCCGCCCTGGGCATTTTGATGGTGTAACCACAGTGGTTAATAAATTCTTCAATATCGTACAGCCGGATTATGCTTTCTTTGGGCTGAAGGATGCTCAACAAGTTGCTGTGCTTCGCCGAATGGTGTCCGATCTTAATATGAATATCGAAATTATTCCTTGTCCGATCGTTCGTGAAGGGGATGGACTTGCACTCAGCTCACGTAACGTATTCTTGTCTCCAGAGGAGCGTAGTCAGGCATTGGTGTTATCTCGATCCTTACGTGAAGCACGTCAGTCTATTGAAGAAGGAAAAGTAACAACCGTTGCTGAAGTGCGGGAATTGTTGACATCGGTTATTTCCAGCTCCCCTCTAGCGGTGATTGATTATGCGGAGATCTTAACATTCCCTGATCTTGAAGGATTAGAGGATGAAGCTCTTTTATCAGAAGTGGATGGGGAAATTATAATAGCGCTCGCCGTGAAGTTTGGCAGAACACGCTTGATTGATAATAATGTATTTATTCCAAAGGAGGTTGCTGCACTTGTTTAGACATATGATGAAATCCAAAATTCACCGCGCAACAGTAACGGAAGCGAATTTGAACTATGTAGGCAGTATTACCATTGATGAGAGCTTGATGGAAGCCGCGGACATTCTTGAGAATGAAAAAGTTCAAATTGTGGATAACAATAATGGTTCGCGACTGGAAACCTATGTAATCCCTGGACCGCGCGGAAGCGGAGTGATCTGTCTTAATGGTGCCGCAGCTCGTCTTGTTCAGCCGGGCGATACAGTAATTATCATTTCGTATGCGATGTTGTCCTCAGAAGAACTGGAGTCACATAAGCCAACGGTGGTATTCGTGGATGAGAATAACAAACCAGTGAAGCTGGCTGATCATGAATTGCATGCTACAATCGCTTAATGTATGGACTTACGCCATGTAATGAATGGCAGGGATGAAAGACCCCGATCTCGCAGAAAATGAAGTCAGGCAAGCTGAACTGATTTCATCTTCAGTAAGGGGGGATCGCCCATGTTTCAACATTTGTTTGCTGAAATGAACAAGGTGCTTCAGGAGATCGTAACAGATTACCCTACAGCGGAGGGTGCCCGCCGGAACGAGCTTTTATGCAATTATAATATGCTGCATAGACTGAGCGACAAAGTGATGGATGAATGGCTCGCTTTTGCTGAGAAGCTTAGTTCCTTTCGCGAAAGTGCGGATTTTACAGCAGTGGTCGAAGAGGAAGTGCCGGAACAGGAAGCACCAGAGCTATGTATGGATTCCTTTGTAAGAGGTCAGGGGTATTATAAGCTGCTGATGTATGGAAAGTGTATTGATCAGTTTAAAGAAGTTATTGCGCAATACCCGGATAGCTTGGCTGCTCGATTATATTTAGCCATCTCTTATCTGCAGGAAGGTGACGGTGAGGCCGCTTGGGGTCATCTGAACCATATGCTGGGCTTGATACGGGAAACCAAGCTGAAAGCCATGGTTTATAATGCTTTAGGCTGCATACGAGCCTCACAGGAACGTTTCAATGAAGCGCAGGAATTATTTGATCTTGCTTTGCAGCATGACCCTGCGCTTCCGGAACCAAACGTTAACTTAGAGGTATGCCGCCGTCGTGGAGGGAAGCTGCATTTTGGAAATCAGCTGGTTTCCCTTTTGTAAAAGAATAACGGTTTTGGAAATTTCCATTCAAGCGATGCATCCCCTGAACCAGTGGTGTGCATCGCCTTTTTTCGCAACTTCTGTTATGCTGATTAAGAGTCTCAATTGAAAGGGAATAGAATTATAATGAAATTTGCCGTGCTTGATTTTGAAACAACAGGAACCCAATCCGTGGGTGAAATTATCCAGGTTGGCCTTGCAATTATAGAAGAAGACCGGTCCATCTCCCGGGTATATGGTTCCTATGTCAAGCCCGGAACGCCGATTCCTCCTTTTATAACAGGTCTGACGGGGATTACCGATGATGATGTTAAGGATGCGCCTGAGCTGGATGAGATGATGATGGAGCTTGTTCCGCTCTTGGATGATGTTGTGCTTGTAGGGCATAATGTCGCTTTCGACTTCCATTTTTTACAAAATGCTTTAGATCGTTGTGGTTATTTGCCATTTCAAGGGCGGATTTTGGATACGATTGATTTTCTGAAAATTTGCTTTCCTTCGCTCACATCTTATCAACTAGGCTCTGTCAGTGCTCATTTTGGAGTGACACATGATCGTCCGCATCAGGCAGATAGTGATGCACTTGCGACTGCTTTAGTGCTGCTGAAATGTCTGGAGGAGCTCTACGAGCTGCCGCTGCTTACGATCCAGAGACTCTGTGAGCTGTTTACCGAAGAGGATAGTGATCTGGGCTGGTACTTTGATGGTCTGCTGCGAGAGCGGGAAGCGGAAACGCTACAGCCCGAAGGTGATCTGACTTTCTATCGTCAATTAGCGCTTGCAGTAGGAGATTGGACGGAGTTAGCGCCACCTAGAGATGAGCATGCTGAGAATCCGCTAGCGAATTTATCTTTTACTGATTATATGGACGAAGTAACCAAACGACTTAAAGACACATTACCGCAGTATGAAAGCCGGGAAGCTCAGGATATTATGATCAATGAGGTGATGACGGCACTTGCCGAAGACAAACACCTACTGATCGAAGCGGGCACAGGAACCGGTAAATCGCTCGGTTATTTGTTGCCTGCCATTTATCAAAGCGTTCGCACCAATGAAAAAGTCATGGTCAGCACTCATACCATTAATCTGCAGGACCAATTGCGCGAGCGGGATATCCCTTTGTTAACGCAGGTAGTTCCTTTTCCGTTTAAAGCTGCTATTTTTAAGGGAAGAGGGCATTATTTGTGTCTGCGTAAGTTTGAGCATAAAATTAATAAGAAGGACTTTATAAGCCCAAGGGAAGATGCGCTTACTGCCGCTCAGATGATTGTATGGCTCACTCAAAGTGAATCAGGGGATGATGAAGAGCTGAATTTAAGCGGCCGGGGCGGTGACTTCTGGGAGACGGTGGCAAGCGATACCGATTCCTGTCTGGGCCGTTCTTGTCCTTGGTTCCGCAAATGTTATTATCATAGGGCCAAGCATGAAGCTGGGATTGCTGACGTGGTTATTACGAACCACTCCAAGCTATTCGCAGATGTTAAGGCTGGGCACCAGCTGCTTCCGGCTTACGAGCATCTTGTCATTGATGAAGCACATCATTTAGAAGATGTGGCTGGTAAACATCTTGGCATGCATATGAAGCATTTCACTGTGGCACACACGTTATCGCGACTGTATAAAGATAGCCGAAACGGACAGCTTCCTGCTCTGCGTCAGATATTACAGTCGTCAGGCAGTGAAGAGGCTTCAGAATGGAGCGGAGTCATCGATCGGATCTACCCGGATCTGCTTACCGTCAAAGAAACCTGGGATGCACTCAGCGACAAGCTGTTCAGCCTTTTGCCGGAACGCAGTGATGCAGGGGCAGGGGAAGCGGGACAACTGGTTATGCGGTTGATTCCCGCCCGTAAGCCGAAGGATTGGGATGAATTGGTTGCGCTAGAGAACACTATGAATCTGACGTTAAGCGACATCATCCGTAAGGGTGATAAAATGCTTAACGAGATGCGCGACCAGGAAAGCCAATCTTCAGCAGACAGTCTTGTTACTGATATTAGCGGTTTATTTAAGGATTTGGCTTCCATCCGTGAGCAAGTAAGATTCTTTATGGGGCTGAATGACGATAATGTAGTATATTGGCTGGAGGCAAATGGAAATTACCGCAGCAAATCACTGCAGATGTATGCCGTCCCTGTGGATGTTAGCAGCCAGCTTAAAGAGTTGTTCTTCGATAAGAAAAAAAGCATCGTGCTTACCTCGGCGACGCTGTCTGTAGATAAGTCTTTTCAATTTATGATTGATAATCTCGGACTTAACGAAGCTGCAGAAGAGGGACGTCTAATGACCTCACTCCTTCCATCTCCCTTTAAGTATCGCGAGCAGGCACTGCTAGTTATACCGCGTGATTTTCCTAGTGTGAAGGGGAGTGTGGGCGATGCTCGATTTGTCGATACACTCGTACAGTCATTATCGGAAGCTGCTAAAACAACACGTGGGCGGATGCTGGTTCTGTTTACTTCTTATAAAATGCTGCGTCAGGTATATGATCCGCTTAAAGAGGCTTTGGCCTCACAAGAGATTACGGTGCTTGGTCAAGGCGTGGAAGGTGGCAGCCGGAGCAAGCTGATCCGCCGCTTTCAGGACAGTGCAGCATCCGTATTGCTGGGGACGAGCAGCTTCTGGGAAGGTGTAGATATTCCAGGTGAAGCACTGACTTGCCTGGCCATCGTGAGACTTCCATTTCAACCGCCGAATCACCCGTTGGCGGAAGCGAAGTCGGAGTTATTACAGGCCCAGAAGAAGAATCCGTTCATGAAATTATCTGTTCCTCAAGCGGTTATTCGTTTTAAGCAGGGATTCGGAAGACTGGTTCGCACGGCGCAGGATCGCGGAATAGTTATTGTTTATGATACAAGGGTTATTGAATCTCATTACGGGAAGTATTTCCTTTATTCATTGCCTGGTCCCAAAATGGAGCATATGCTTACTGATCAAATGGTCCCTCGCATAGCGGAATGGCTAGAGGATGGCGGCGCTTCTTAAAACGCTCGTCTTCAGTTTAGCTCCTCCTTATCCTTAAGGGCGGTGTGTTACAGTACCGTCCTTAATAAGGAGAGGTAGACGTTTGAATATGGATTTTCACAAGAACATTACTATTTTTAGGAGGAAAAATATGAAATCGGATAAAATATCAGAAGCCGTTGTTCGCAGACTACCTGTGTACTTGCGTTTTTTGAATGATCTCCAGAATCGCGAAATATTAACAGTTTCCTCTCAGGAACTTGGACAAAAGCTTGATCTTAATCCCGCACAGATTCGTAAGGATTTAGCATATTTTGGTGACTTCGGCAGAAAAGGTATCGGATATGATGTAACGTATCTTATTGAGAAAATCCGTCATATCCTGAAGCTGGATCAACAGCTTAATGTAGCTTTAGTTGGAGCAGGTAATCTCGGACATGCCTTGTCTAATTACAATGCATATCTCAAAGATACTATGAAAATTACGGCTATATTTGATTCGTACGCTCCTAAGGTTGGACGTAAGATCAACTCCCTTACTGTGCAACCGATGGATGAACTAGGCAGCACAATTCGTGAGCAAGGTATTCGCATTGCCATTATTACCGTACCTGATTCAGAAGCTCAAAATGTAGCAGATATCCTCATTTCTTCTGGGATTGAAGCAATTTTGAACTTTGCCCCTGTGATTCTGAAGACACCACCGAATATCCGGGTGCATGCAGCTGATTTTACAACTGATCTGCAAAGTCTTGCTTATTACTTGCGGGATGGAAAGGAAGAAAGTGAACATGAACAACAATAAAACGATAATTAAGGGCGGGTATTTTCTGACTCCGGGAACGGATGAGCCGGTTCTGAGTGGATATATGACTATTGAAGATGATTTAATCACTTACATAGGAAAAGAAGAGCCTCAGATGGAAGCTGGAGTGCAAGTGGTTGATGGCAGCCGTCTGCTGTTCATGCCTGGACTTGTAAACACACATGGTCATGCGGCGATGTCTTTGCTGCGTGGATATGGAGATGATTTAGCGCTACAAGTGTGGCTTCAGGAGAAGATGTGGCCAATGGAGGAAAAGTTCTCCGGTGATGATGTATACTGGGGAACCTCCTTATCTGTATTGGAAATGCTGAAGGGTGGAACTACGACCTTCCTCGATATGTATGATCATATGGACCGAGTAGCCGAGGTAGCTGAGTTATCAGGTATCCGTTCCGTATTGATGCGTGGTGTGATCGGGTTATGTCCAGAGGATGTACAGAATCACAAGCTTGCGGAAGCGATTTCTTTTGCCCGTAACTGGCATGGAAAGGCTGACGGTAGAATTACTACTATGATCTCGCCACACGCCCCTTATACTTGCCCTCCGGACTTCCTGGTTAAGTTTGTGCAGGCAGCGCATGATCTGGATTTACCGATGCATACTCATATGTCCGAAACGAAACGTGAAGTGGAACAAAATGTGGCGGATTACGGGTTGCGTCCTGTAGCTCACTTAGAGAAGCTTGGCATGTTCACACGTCCCTCGATAGTTGCACATGGTGTTCATTTAAATGATGAAGAGATTGAGATCTTGGCTCGCCATAATGTGGGTGTATCTCATAATCCGGGCAGTAATTTGAAGCTGGCTAGCGGAGTGGCTCGGGTTACTGATCTTCTAAAAGCTGGTGTGAAGGTGTCTCTTGGCACGGATGGCGCGGCAAGCAACAATAACTTGGATATGTTTGAAGAGATGCGGCTTGCAGCTCTCATTCATAAGGGTGTCAGCGGTGATCCAACGGCTGTTCCAGCTCCAGAAGCTCTGCGTATGGCTACAGAATATGGCGCGCAATCCATCTTTTTAAATAATGTAGGCAGACTTGCTGTAGGGATGAAAGCAGATTTCATTGCTATTGATATCGATCAGCCACATTTGCTGCCACACACAGATCTGTTGTCTCATGCAGTTTACTCTGCTAGCGCTAAGGATGTTGAGCATGTGTGGGTGAATGGTAAACAGGTCATCAAGCATGGACAATGCTTAACCCTGGATGAGGAAGCTATCCGGCGTAAAGCGCAAGAAGCCTTCGAAGGTTTATTGAAGCGTTAAGTCTGGAGAATAACGAATAAATAATAGGCTGCGACTTTTTGCTTTTAGCAAAAGTTGCGGCCTTTTGTGTATTTTTAAGGCTGGGAAAGCTAGAAAATTATGAAATTTTGGATAAACGCGCGGGTGTGTTATATAATCAAAAAAGATATATTACTAGAAAGGGAGCTGTACCTTGAAGAAAAGGAAAAAATGGATCCTCCTGGGGTCAGTTCTGATTCTGCTCCTGGGGTTTGGACTTATCCAGTTCTATGCCTATATTATGAAAGATCAATGGAACGAGCGTGATATCGCTAAGGATGTTGCCAAAACCAGAGCGGGTCTAACAGAGGTAACCAAAGCACAAAAATCGGTTTGGGATGAAAATGCAGTGTACTGGGTATTAACTGGGAAAAATGAAGCCGGGACTGCTCTTATGGTCTGGGTCCGCTTTACGGTAGATGGAAAATTTGCTGAAGGCGACGACGCAGTGTTTGCTGAGGAACTAAGTAAAGGAACCTCGGAAGCCAAAATACGCGGCATTATCAAAGCTGATCTTCCGGACATAACGATTGAACGCTTGCTGCCGGGAGTATATAACGGAGAGTATGCTTGGCAGCTTTTTTATAAACAGAGCGGTCGGTATTATTATCAATTTTATCGCTTTTCGGATGGGTCCCGAATGGGCGAAGGTTACAGTTTACCTAAAAGTTAAGCTGAACATAAGGAAATTAAGGGTGGCATAGTAAACAAGCGAACTTTATTATAAGTTCGCTTGTTTACATTTATTTGATGTACAAAAGTGATATACTAAGTGATATACTGAATGGGTGGTTATCACCGAATATTCTCTTATATTCACATACGAAAATAGGCTGATTGATTAAAAATCAAGGCCGATTTTGTCGAAAGTGAGGAATTTATTTGGTATTGATGGAAATATTTAAAAAATTAAATTTTAAATATATTCACATTTATTTTGAAATTAGTATATACACCTGTGATATACTACTACTTGTAATTAGAACAGCAATAAGAGACTTCAGTCTCTCTGATGAGCTCTCAAGTAGCTATAAATTATTATAATGAGCTTTATATTTTGTCATCTTTGAGAGGAGGACGTTTCTTGAAATTACGTCTTGTACCTGTGCTGATAACGTCTCTACTGTCGGCTACTCTATTGTTTGGTGGCTTCTTTTTGTATCGTCAGTTTGCAATGCAGGAACCACTTCAGAAGATTGTATCTCAATATGAGGGCGTCAATAATTCTCATATCAGTATTAACCGCAATGAGGTCACTTTGAAACTTGATCTCCAGCCAGGCACGAAATTACGTGAACTGGTTCAGTACGTCTCCCAAGAAGGAAAATCGATGATTGATGGACGTACACTAAAACTTGATGTAGAACAGAACTCCAGTGAACTGCTGGATGAATACTGGGATAAAGCGATGTTCTCTGTAGCCGAAGCTATGGAGAGCCGTAAATATACACTTATACCCACAGAACTTGATGGACTCAAAGCGCAATATCCACAATATAAAAATGTGATAGCCTCAACAGAAATTGATGACAATAATGTCTATGTAAGCTTGAGTAATGGAAAAGAAAGCAAATTTATTATTTTGCCGCGTAAACCTGCGACATTGGGGGTATGGAATAATGCCTAAATACCTTAAAGAAATTCTAATCGGATTTGTTCCTGTCTTGTTTATTTTTATGGCTTTTCTAGGCATTAATATATTCCCGATTGTAATTGCTGCTGGGATGCTCACGGCGTTACTTATCATTGCTCATTTAAGAGGCGGACTTGCGGTAAATGCAGGTGCCGGGAAGAAACGCAAGAAGGATGGACCTTCAAAGCTTACTTTTGAAGAAATTGGCGGGCAAGACAATGCAAAACAGGAGCTTCGTGAAGCGTTGGATTTTTTGATCCGGCATGAGGAAATCAGCAAATTCGGGATTCGGCCTTTGAAAGGGATTCTGCTTACAGGCCCTCCAGGAACAGGTAAGACCCTCATGGCTAGAGCAGCAGCACATTATACGAACTCTGTATTTGTGGCAGCATCAGGCAGTGAGTTTGTAGAAATGTACGTAGGTGTCGGTGCCGGCCGTATCCGCGATTTGTTTAAGGATGCCCGTACCCGCGCCCTTAAGGAAAACAAGCAAAGCGCTATTATTTTCATAGATGAAATTGACGTAATTGGCGGAAAGCGTGAAGGCGGACAGCAGCGAGAATATGATCAGACCTTGAATCAGCTGTTGACTGAGATGGACGGGATCTATAACAACGAAACACCACGCATTCTACTGGTAGCAGCCACTAACCGTAAAGAAATGCTTGATTCAGCATTGCTGCGTCCTGGCCGGTTTGACCGTCATATTCAAGTGGACATGCCTGATAAAAAAGGCCGCAGATCGATTCTCGAATTGCATGCCAAAAATAAGCCGCTTCATGCCAATGTGAACCTCGACAAAATTTCCGAAGAAGCCTATGGTTTTTCCGGTGCTCAGCTCGAAAGTGTTATGAATGAGGCAGCAATTTATATGATGCGTGAGGAATTGACAGAGGTTGAGCAGCGGCATCTGTCGATGGCGATTGACAAGGTTATGATGGGGGAAAAAACGGACAGAGAAACTAACCACGAAGAGAAAAAACGTGTGGCGATCCACGAATTGGGACATGCCATTATGGCAGAACTGCTTCGTCCGGGAAGTGTCAGTCAGGTTACGCTGACTCCGCGGGGGCAAGCCCTTGGTTATGTACGTCACAATCCTCAGCAAGAGCAGTATCTGTACACCAAAGATTATCTCGAAGATCAGATTATGATCGCACTTGGTGGAGCGGCTGCAGAAGAAATGTATTATGGCGGACGAAGCACAGGTTCACGTGGCGATTTTGATCAGGCCCTGAATATTGTCGAAACCATGATGAAATCCGGATTGACTTCGTTGGGTATTGCCAAGCTGGAAATGGTTACCACTGAAGAGCTTATGAAGGAAAACAGTAAAATATTGGACGAGTTGATGGTACGTACTCACGACCACCTTGAAAAGCAACGAAATGTATTTGATTACTCCCTTGACATTTTAATGAAGGAAGAAGTGCTCTCTGGAGAGCAATTTCGATGTCAATTTCGTGACAGCGTGCGTTTACCAGCATAAATATTTATGCTGGTTATTTTTTTTTACTTTTCAGGCATGCTAAGATATCATTATATGTCGGGCTTTATAAATTTTTGCGACAGACAAGGTACAATACAAAAGTATAGATACCTGAAAGGATGGAGACTTTTTTATGAATTTCAAGAAAATTGGTGTCATCGGCGGTGGCACAATGGGACAAGGGATTGCCGAAATGCTGGCAGCCAAGGGCCTGGATGTATTGCTGGTGGAGAAAACCCCTGAGAAACTGGACTACTCCTACGAAATGATCGAGACAAGTCTAGATAAGCAACTGGAGAAATGGGCGATCACTCAAGCTGAGAAGAAGCTGATTCTTAGCCGCATTCAAAAAGTGACACATTTCGCAGAGCTGAGCTCTTGTGACATGGTTATCGAAACAATCGTTGAGGATTTAGAAGAAAAGAAAAAAATATTGAATCAACTGGATCAAGTATGTCCAAACCACATTATTCTTGCCAGCAATACGTCAACACTTAGCTTGACTGAACTTGCAAGTTCTACAATGTATCCGGAACGCGTGATCGGAATGCATTTCATATACCCTGTAGCTAAAGTGGATCTTGTTGAAATTGTACGCGGTCTGAAAACTTCAGATGCTACTTTTGAAGATACAAAATCCTTTGTTGATGAAATTGTTGAGAAAAAAGGTGTAATGATTTATGAATCCCCAGGATTTGTAACATCACGCCTCATTTGCTTGTTTATCAACGAAGCTATGCATGTACTGCAAGAGGGCGTTGCCTCCGCACAGGATATTGACGATGCTATGCGTATTGGTTATCAATTCCAATATGGACCGCTTGAAATGGCTGACAGATTTGGTCTGGATTCGGTTCTTGCTGCACTCGAAAATATGTTCCGTGAATATGGTGAGCTGAAATATCGTCCTTCCACGATCCTTAAGAAGATGGTGCGTGCAGGACAATTAGGTATGAAATCAGGCGAAGGCTTCTTCCAGTACGACAAGGATGGTGACCGTATATGAATATTCTAGTAATTAACTCCGGTAGTTCTTCTTTAAAATATCAATTGTACAATATGGCTGATGAATCCGTTTTGGCTAAAGGTTTGGTGGAACGTATCGGGATGGATTCCTCCATTCTGAACCATAAACCTACTGGTAAAGCTGAAGTAACAGAAGTAAGTGAAATTTTGGAGCATAACACAGCGATTCGTAAAGTTCTAGCTTGCCTAACGGATAAAGAGCATGGCGTTATTGAATCCATTAAAGAAATCAATGCTGTGGGTCACCGTGTAGTACATGGTGGTGAATTCTTCAAAGCTTCCGCACTTGTGGACGCTGATGCCAAGACTAAAATTCGTCAATTGTTTGACCTTGCACCCCTGCATAACCCAGCAGCAATGATGGGGATTACGGCTTCTGAAGTAAATATGCCGGGTGTACCGCAGGTTGTTGTATTCGATACTGCATTCCATCAAACAATGCCTGAAAAAGCTTATATGTACGCGATTCCTAGAGTACTGTACAATAAATATAAAGTTCGTCGTTATGGCGCACACGGTACATCACACGACTTCGTAAGCAAAGCTGCTGCGGAGTACTTGGAGCGTCCGTTGGAAGATCTGAAGATCATTACTTGTCATATCGGTAACGGAGGTAGTGTAACTGCGGTTCAAGATGGAGTGTCTGTGGATACTTCCATGGGTATGACTCCTCTGGAAGGTTTGATGATGGGGACTCGCAGTGGTGATCTTGATCCAGCAATTGTACCTTACGTGATGAACAAGGAAGAATTGTCCGTAGGCGAAGTTAACTCCATGTTGAACAAACATAGTGGACTCCTAGCAATTTCGGGCGTAAGCAGTGATATGCGTGATATTATTGAGGGTATGGAAAAAGGTGAGCCTAATTCCACGCTAGCTTTTGAAATGTATGAGTACCGCTTGCGCAAGTATATCGGTTCTTATGCGGCTGCTATGAACGGTGTAGATGCTATCGTATTCACTGCTGGTGTTGGTGAAAATGCTTCATTGCTACGTGAGAAACTGCTAAATAACCTTACGTTCCTGGGTATTGAGTTGGATGTTGAAGCTAATAAAGTTCGCTCCGGCGACCCGCGTCGTATCTCTACGGTAGATTCCAAAGTGCAGGTGCTTGTAGTTCCGACTAACGAAGAGCTTGTCATCGCACGTGATACAAACCGTATTGTGCAAGGAATTAACGGCTAAATTAGAGGAGAGATTGAAGGCATGGCTAACAAGAGTGTAATCAAGAACGTGAATGAACATGTTGGAGAAAGTGTTGTTATCGGTTGTTGGGTAAACAACAAGCGCTCCAGTGGTAAAATTCAGTTCCTGCAGCTTCGCGATGGTACAGGTTATATTCAGGGAGTTGTAGTGAAATCAGAAGTGCCTGAAGAGGTATGGGATGCAGCTAAGAGCCTCACACAGGAAAGCTCATTGTATGTGACCGGTATTATTCGTGAGGAGCCTCGCAGTCAATCCGGTTTTGAAATGACTGTTACCGGAATTGAAGTTCTGCACCTTACAGAGAATTATCCAATTACTCCGAAAGAGCACGGCGTTGATTTCTTGATGGATCACCGTCACCTCTGGCTCCGTGCCTCGAAGCAGCGGGCTGTTCTGGTTATTCGTGCGGAGATTATCCGGGCAATCCAACAGTTCTTCAACGAGAGCGGATTTACAAAGGTGGATCCTCCGATTCTGACGCCAACGTCAGCAGAGGGAACTACTAACTTGTTCCACACGAAATACTTCGATGAGGATGCTTACCTGACCCAAAGCGGACAATTGTACATGGAAGCTGCAGCTATGGCACTGGGCCGTGTATATTCCTTTGGACCCACCTTCCGTGCGGAGAAATCTAAGACTCGTCGCCACTTGATCGAGTTCTGGATGATCGAGCCGGAAATGGCCTTCACAGATCATGAAGAAAGCTTGAAGGTTCAGGAAGAGTTTATTAGCTTCGTAGTGCAATCCGTATTGAAGAATTGCCGTGCGGAGTTGGAAGCGGTAGGCCGCGATATTTCCAAGCTGGAGAATATCAAAGCACCATTCCCACGCATTACTTATGACGATGCGATCAAGTTCTTGAATGATAAAGGCTTTGAAGATATTGCTTGGGGTGATGATTTTGGTGCACCTCATGAAACAGCAATCGCTGAAGCATACGATAAACCTGTATTTATTACTCATTATCCTGCTTCATTCAAAGCGTTCTACATGAAGCCGGATCCAAATCGTCCTGAAGTCGTACTGTGTGCTGATATGATCGCTCCTGAAGGTTATGGAGAGATTATTGGGGGTTCACAGCGGATCGATGATCCTGCGCTGCTTGAAGAGCGTTATAAAGAGCACAATCTTTCGATGGATTCTTATAAATGGTACATGGATCTGCGTACTTACGGATCTGTACCTCACTCCGGTTTTGGACTTGGGCTTGAGCGTACTGTAGCTTGGATCTGTGGTCTTGACCATGTACGTGAGACTATTCCATTCCCACGTACACTGTACCGCCTCTACCCATAAGTTCTTAGGATTTGAACAAAGGGGGAAGCACATGGACGGCAAGACATGGAGTACCTGGAGCGAAGGCGTCTCCTTCGGTCTGGAGAACGGAATGGCCGTCATACCTTACGCTTTACTGAAGTATTACCGGAAGCTGAATTTAAGCGGAAGTGAAGCGATGCTGCTGATTCATCTGCTCTCCTTCAGGCAAGTGGAAGGGATTGAGTTCCCTTCTCTGGAGGAGCTTCAGGTCGTAACTGGTCGTAGCATTTCCGTTCTGGCCGGAGAATTGCAGAAGCTCATGAAGGAGGGTTTCATTAGCATCGATGGAGACAACGATGAGCTAAGAGATATCCATTATGAACGCTACAATTTCTCAGGGCTATATGGAAAGCTAGGTGCTTATCTTGCGACAGCTGTACAAGAAAATGAGCAAGATAAGGACAAAGGGGCATATGCAACATCAGCTCCCCGGGCTGCTGCGTCAGGTGGAGGATTCGGAACTCCCCCCACATCTCCTTCTTCACTTGGAGATAAAGAGGAGAGCCGGAATCTATTCAGTATTTTCGAGAAGGAATTCGGGCGCCCGCTGTCTCCAATGGAATGTGAGACGATTTCCAGCTGGGTGGATCAAGACCGATATCCTGAGGAGCTGATTCTGTTAGCACTCAAGGAATCCGTATTTGCGGGGAAGGTTCATTTTCGTTATATCGACCGGATATTGCTGGAATGGGCCCGTAACCGGGTCAAGAACGCTCAGGATGTTAAGACGTATACACAAAAATTCCGCAATGGTGGAAGATAGATCGTTTAGGAGAGAACCGTATTGCTTTAGCTATTGCTAGAGTCTGTACGGTTCTTTTTTTATTTTTTTAGATAAGTGCAGGGGTAGGCGAAGATCTCAGCGTCTATTGCTGTGGGAAGGAGGGGAGAGTCATTGAGGAGAGCTATTAATCAAGCGGATTTGCCAAGGAGACGAAGATGCGTTTCGCCAGTTTGTAAATACATACAGTCAGCACATATACAAAATCACCTATTCTGTATTACGTGAAGTCAAAGGGGCTGAAGACGCTGCTCAGGAAGCTTTTCTTCAGATGTATAAATCTCTCCCTGACTACCGTTATCAAGGCTTAAAATCATGGATTACGCGGATCGCCTTAAATAAGGCTATTGATGCCAAACGTAAACGTGATCGGCTACGAGAGTTACCTGGTGACTATGAGCTTGTGCTGAGCCAGACACCTTCAAATGAGGAGGATGTACTAGCCACTGTTGTCCGTCGTGACCGGATGAATCGTCTGTCGGGTGAGATCAACAATTTACCGGAGGGTCATCGGGAAATTATGGTGGCTTATTATCTGGAAAATAAAAAATATGAGCAAATTGCTGCTGAAAATGAAATTACTCTGAAGACGGTGGAGTCCAGACTATATAGGGCGAGACAATGGATGCGAAAACATTGGAAGGAGGACGAATGGCTATGATGAAGAGTGGAGAAAACCTAATTCGCCGCGAGCAGGCAAAAGCTTATCTTGAAGGGCAAGAAAATAGTTTAGAGCGAGAAGAATGGGAACTAATGCTGCTCAAGGATGAAGACACATTTGTTTCATACATGGAGATGCTGGATGAGCTAAAGGAGGATCTGCCTTCATTGGAGAATTCGTCTGCTTTTACAGAGAGAGTTATGGGAGATTGGGTGGCTACGGTGAGATCTTCAGTAGTCATAGAAGAAGTAGCGGGGCAAGAAGAAGGATCACGGCGTTATCGCTGGTATGATAAAACAATCTTTCATTATGCCGTTGCTGCTTCGTTAACGCTGATGATTATGTCTTCCGGGATGTTTGATAAGTTACTCACGGGTGAAATGGAGCTTATTGTCCCTAAGAAAGATAATTCGCCATCTTATAGCGAACAATTCATGCAAGCCACCAGCGGATGGTTGAGCCGGATTATGGACGGAAGACAGAAATGAGAGGAGAAATGAACAATGCAACAGCAGCGTAATAAAATTAAGGGTCTTTTTCTTAATATGATTCCTGGAGCAGGTCATTATTATATGGGAAGACGACCACAAGGGATTGTTTATTTTTTGCTAAGCTTTGGTGTGTTATTTATGTCATTCTTAATCGCTATGGCTGAAGGGGATGAGGGGATTCTGGCATTGGGCGTGATCGGATTCTTACTTCTATGGATTCTTTCGATGATTCATCTGGTGATTAAATTACTGCAAATGCCCACTCCAATTGTAGCGCCTGATGGATCAATGCTGGATTTTAGTTCTACTATGCCCGTAAAGACGGAGGATAATGAACGTGTGCATGTCATCTTATTGTCTTTCATTCCTGGATTGGGTCATTTTCATATGGGGCTGATGCAGCGTGGACTATCCTTTCTGATTTCTTTTTTCGGATTCATGACCGTTATGTTATTCTTGGCTGGAATTACTTCGAGTGATGCATTTTTGCTGCTGTTTGGAGTATTGCCAGTAATTTGGCTGTATTGCATGTTTGATGCAGTTCAGTTGATCCATCGTAAACAAGCAGGAGAAATGCTTGTTGACCGCACATTATTCGAAGAGATGGAGGCTGGACGTGAGGAAGGACGACGCAGCAAAGTATTAGCGACATTACTATCCGCATTTCCTGGTGCTGGACAGATGTATCTGGGACTGCAAAAAAGAGGGCTCCAGCTCATGCTTCTTTTCTTAGGAAGTATTTATGTCATGGATCTATTGCGGTTAACATTGCTCTTTTTCCTTATCCCGGTCATTTGGTTCTATAGCTTATTCGATGGCTTACAGTTAGTTAGCCGATATGGACGTGAACCTTTGCAGGATAAGCCGGTTATCGAAGGTTTCTTAAATCATCAAGGCTGGCTCGGAGCAGTCCTGATGTGTCTCGGATTATACTTTATTGTTGTGAATGTCGCAGTTCCTGCCATTGATATCAGATTTCCAGAATGGCGGCTGGAATATCGCGTAAATGAATATTTTAAGACCATTGTCGTCTCCGTGTTATTGATTGGTGGTGGGGTGAAGCTGATGACTGGAAGTAAAAATAATAAAGGTAGAAAAGGGGCGGGGGGTCAATCTTGAATAATCCAATAGAAGTAGAGCCGGGAGTCATGGTAACTAGCGAGTTTCCAGTGAACGTAGGGAAGTCTAGAAGTTGGCGTGTAGGTACGTTGTCGATGGGACTGAGCCTTTTATTTCTCGGGGCATTAATAATGGTCTCGCAGTGGAAAGGAGCGGATGTGTTCGAGACAACGCTTGCTTGGTGGCCGCTCATTTTTATCTTACTTGGTTTAGAAATTGTAATTTACACCTTATGGTTCCGTGGTAAAGGGAAAATGTACTATGATGTGCTAAGTGTTCTGTTCGTCGGATTTCTGGCAGTGTGCTGTTTAGTATTCGCAGGAGTCAGCTCTTTAGGATTAACACAGGAATTTAGACATGTGATCTCATCTACGGAGGAGAATTATTCCTTGCCGGAATGGAAGGGGAATGTTCCACAGGGTGTAGGTACACTTATAATCCAGGCTGCCGAACCTTATGGAATTATGGTTGATCGAACGGCTGGGAATGAGTTGAATGTATTTGGGAGTTATTCCACGGCAGAAGGGCAACTCAAGCAAGAGCAAGAGAAGCGGCTGTTGCAAACTAAACAAGTCGGAGATACATTTTACGTCATTTTAGGAGACATACCTAGACATCTAGTATTCGATAACTCCAGGAATGCGTTGAACGTGACCGTTGCGGCTCCTGTAAATCTAAAGGTAATCGTAAGAGATAATTATGGAAATGTTGTAACAAGGTAAAAAAAGATCGCTTCCCACCCGATGAGGGGATGGGCTGCGATCTTTTTTTGGTTAAGAACGAAGCTCTTTCTCTAGGGCAGCACCCATTTCACGTGAGCGCTCGGCACATCGGTTAACGGCTGCAATCACAGTTTCAAAGAATTCCCCTCGTTCAAGCACTTCTATAGCTGCTTGTGTTGATCCATTAGGGGAAGTAACCTTCTTACGAAGTGCTGCGGGTTCTTCTCCCGTCTGTTGTACCATTCGGGCAGCTCCCAGCACAGTTTGAACAGTTAATTCGGTGCTTTGATCAAGTGGCAGCCCACCACGGATACCAGCGGCGATCATGGCTTCCATCATGTAATAGATATACGCAGGCCCGCTGCCTGAAATTCCGGTCAAGGTTTCCATACGTTCCTCATCAATGACTGTTGTAAGCCCGACAGCCTCAAAGATATTAAGAGCAAGGCGACGGCCTCTTTCGTCTACTTCTTTGGAGAAGGCTAGACCAGTGGCACCCAGACCGATGGAACTGGAGGTGTTAGGCATTGTGCGAACAATAGGCTGTGCTTTGCCAAGTAGACCTTGCATGGTTCGAATAGATAGACCTGCAATGACAGAAACTACAATCTGATCCGGAGAAAGAAGCGGGCCTAGTCCGCGTAAGGATTCTGCAGCATCTTTAGGTTTCATTGCCAGTACTATTACTGGTGCGTTACGTAGGTATTCTACTTTTTGTTCGGGATCATTTGTACCTATTACACCATAACGGCTTTTTAATTCTGCCAGACGTTCACTGCTGCTGCGATTGAGCATGATGACATTATCGGGCTTTACGATATTGCGGCTAATCATCCCGCGAACGATGGCTTCTGCCATGGAGCCTGCGCCATAAAAAACAATATTATGATTCATGAGTGGAACTGAAGGTTGCTGACACATGGCTAAAATCCTCCTAAAAATTGTGTGATAGAATACTTAAACGTGTATACTAACCCCGAATTTGTCCCGTTCCGAAGATCTTATATTTGGTTGAAGTTAGTGCAGGCAGACCCATCGGGCCACGTGCGTGGAGTTTCTGGGTACTAATACCAATCTCTGCACCGAATCCAAATTCAAAGCCATCCGTGAAGCGGGTTGAGGCATTGTGATAAACAGCGGCAGCATCCACTTCTTGTAAAAAGCGTGTGGCGTTCTCCTGATCTTCCGTTACGATACATTCCGAATGTTTCGTGCCATACTGGGCGATATGCTGCATAGCTTCTTCCATATCACTGACGATTCTAATATTAAGGATATAATCATTGTATTCTGTAGCATAGTCTTCTACGGTTGCAGGTAATAGCCATGGGACAAGAGAGAGGGTTTGTTGACAGCCACGAAGTTCTACATGAACCTCACGGAATGCTTCGGCTAAGGATAACAGATATTTGCTCGCGTAATCCTGATGAACGAGTAGTGTTTCCATAGAGTTACATACCGAAGGGCGCTGAGCTTTGGCATTTAAACTAATGTCCTGTGCCATTTCTGGCAAGGCAGTTGCGTCGAGATAAGTATGGCAGATGCCTGCTCCAGTTTCAATTACGGGAACGGTTGCGTTAAGGACTACATTTTGAATAAGAGAGCTGCCTCCGCGCGGGATAATCACATCTAAAAGTCCGTTCAGCTTTAGCATTTCATCTACTGAAGAACGATTTGGGTCTTCAATCAGCTGAAGCGCGTTAGGCGGCATTGAGGTTTCAGCAAGAGCATTGTGCAGAACCTCGACAATTTTACGGTTGGAGGACAGGGCAGAGGAGCCACCGCGAAGCACAACAGCGTTGCCGGTTTTAAGACATAGACCCGCAGCATCAACAGTCACATTGGGACGTGCTTCGTAGATGATGCCGATCACACCAAGCGGAACACGCAGCTTCTGGATGTTGAGGCCGTTAGGACGTTCAATGCTTTCTAGCGTGTCACCGATAGGGTCCGGTAATACAGCGATTTGTTGCAAGCCTTCGGCAATGCTGTTAATCCGGTCAACATCTAATGCCAGCCGGTCGAGCATGGATTCCGGAGTTCCATTAAGTCCTCCTCGTTCCAAATCCTCCGCATTGGCGTTGATAATGGCGGGAGCTTCGCGGCGAAGTGCATCGGCCATGACCAGCAGTGCTTCATTCTTCTGACCAGTTGTTAAGCTTGCTAGAACTCCTGTTGTCTCCTTGGCTAATTTACTCTTATTAATAACTTCACTCATGACGTTTCCTCCCTATATTTGAATTGAAAAAAATGTTTATCTCAGTGTAATCCATTCGTCACGGTGAATGACCTCAAGCCGGTGTACTTCTCCCAGCTTCGGTACAATTTCACGGCTTGGCAGACCTTGAATGCTGCGCAGCTGAGCATCATCGTAATTTACAATCCCACGTCCAAGCAATTTGGAGTCGGGTCCAAGGACTTCTACAACATCTCCTGCGTGAAAACTACCTTCTGTCTGTTTGACGCCTACAGGCAACAGGCTGTGTCCGCCATGTAGCAAAGCTTCTACAGCCCCTTCGTCCACGTATAGGGAGCCGAGAGGGGTAGACATAAAGCCTAGCCATTGTTTTTTGACGGGAAGAGAGGATAGCTTCGTTGCAAAATAAGTGCCCCTGCCTTCTCCCGTTGCAGCAAGCTGTAAATCACCAGGTTCGGTGGCTCTTCCGACAAAGACAGGAACACCACCCCGAGTAGCAATTTTGGCCGCATCGATTTTGGATCGCATACCGCCTGTTCCAACACTAGAGCCAGCTCCACCAGCAATAGCATATATCTCTGGTGTAATGTCATCTACGAACTGATAACGGACAGCATCCGGATGCTTGCGGGGATCTCCACTGTATAAACCATCCATGTCGGTTAAGACAAGCAGTCTAGAGGCTTTTAACAGGTTGGCTACGAGCGCAGAGAGGGTATCATTATCGCCAAATTTCAGTTCATCTACGGAGACAGTGTCATTCTCGTTAAATACGGGCACCGCTCCTTGGCGAAGTAGCTCTTCTACAGTCATCATAGCGTTATTCATGGCTCTGCGGCTGCAGAAATCGGTGCGAGTCAGCAATATTTGCGCGGTAGTAATTCCATGCTGGGCAAAAGCTTCCTGATAAGCCTGCATCAGCAGTACCTGACCCACAGCCGCAGCGGCCTGCTTCTCATGCAGCAGCTTCGGACGTGCTGGATAACCGATACTGCGGAAGCCGGCGGCTACCGCACCAGAGGTTACTAACAACACCTCACAGCCGTTTTTCTTCAACTCGGCAATCTCTGAGGCGAAAAAGGAGACTGCTTCACGATTCAAACCGCCCTCGGGTCCGGTCAGCGAGCTGCTGCCTATTTTGACCACGATTCGCGTCATCATTTCTATCCACATCCTCTTCGTTTATTAAGTCCTGAAAACAACAAAAAGCCCCCATCCTTAGACTTAGCAAAGGACGAAAGCTTATAAACTTCCGCGGTACCACCTTCATTGATGAGGGATCATCCGACTTCATTCTCATAACGGGAGGATCCGTCCTGTTAGACACAGGCCGCTCGGGGGTAGGATTCGGAACGAAAACCGCGGTAAATTCTTTCAGCCTGTCGGAATCTACTCTCTAGGCGCGGTTAGACTCATTCTTACTGGTCCCGTCTGCACGTTTCACTTATTTTCAATAGAATACCATGGAGCTGGTTGCATTGCAAAGGGAAAACGTAGGATATATTTCTTCATGCAGAAAGCTCTATATATTATGTTTAACCTCAAAGAGAAGGGGTAAAGAACTTATAATCTGTTACCAGGAGGTGGATTAAATTGACTAAAGACAACAATGCCGAGCAGGGACAGAATCAAGATTCAAACGAAGTAGCAGAGCTTCAGAATAGTGTGACTCGTGAATTTGTGGAAGAGCACACCGGGGCTCCAGTTGATAAGGGATTGGCTGATTCAAGTAAAGCACGTGTGTCGGATGATCAGAACCGCCTGATTACACAGCGTAATTTGCGTAAATAATCTAGTACTGTTAAAAGAGGTTTACCTGAAAAAGTGCCCCGGCAACCACGCGAATGGTTACTGGGGCACTTTATTTGTATATATTCTATTCTTCCGTTAATTCAGACACGGTTGATTTGAATGTTTCTACAAAAGCCTTTGCGGCCTTGGATAAATATCGTCCGCGTCGATATGCTACAACTAGCGTACGACTAGGCACTGGATCAGCGAGCGGTAAGTAGACTGGAACAAATTCACTTCGCGGTGCACGAGCGATAAAACGAGGAACAAGAGTCACGCCCATGCCTGTTGCCACTAGGGATTGAACGGTTTCCATATTATTGCTCTCGAAAACGATTCGTGGTTCGAATCCGGCTTTCCGGCATAGTTCCACAGTCATTTTGCGGAAGCCCTGACCTTCCTTAAGTACGATAAAAGGTTCGTCCTTAAGCTCTTCAAGTGAGGTCCGTGTTCCATCTAGGATTCGTTTAGCGAGTGGATGTTCAGGAGGAACAGCGAGATCGATTCTTTCCTCTCCAAGCTCTTCATAAGCCAGAGCAGGAATTTCGAGGGGTAAGGAGAGCAGGCTTAAATCGGTCTGGCCACTTGCGGTGAGCTTCTCTAGGTTCATAGACGAGTCTTCGAGCAGCGTAATTTCTACCTCAGGATAATTTTGTTTGAAAACTGGAAGCACATGCGGCAGAAGATGTGCACCTGTAATCGGCATACTGCCCACAACTACACGTCCAGTGCGCAGTTCTGATATGTCGGACATCTCTTGTCGCAGCAGCTCCACTGCGTCAATGATAATCTGTGCTTGTTCAACGAATTTAGAACCTGCGTAGGTCAGCTCAACTGAGCTGGTATTACGCTGAAAAAGCATTACGCCGAGCTCTTTTTCCAGTTTGGAAAGCTGCTGGCTGAGCGAGGGCTGGGCAATATGCAGCTTGTCCGCTGCACGTGAGAAGTTTTTTTCGGCTGCGATTTGCAGCACATACTGCAGTTGTCTCAGTTCCATATATGGACTCCTTAGGGAAATGATTTACTTATAAGTATATCCTATTGGATTATAGTTTTGTATAGGCAACCCGAAGGAGCATTCACTTCTTCACTCCCCAGAATTTGCCGGGCCTGTTTTCAAGAATTATCCCTACTGCACTGATCGAAGTATCCGATATCCTCTCACAATATATTTATTGCGCCGGATCTTGAGAGTATCTATGAGATAACTGCATTCTGTGCAGCTATTTCTTATGCAAAAGGGATAATTTTGGTTTTAAGTGTATTCTATACAACTAAAAACCAGAGTTCCCAGCTATAGAGCGATAATTCAAGAAAATAGCTGCACAAAATACAGTTATATTCATTAACGAATGATTCACAGGAATATAGCTGTACAAAATACAACTAAATGCTCCTACACATCCCGGTTGCGCAACGCTCCTACACATCTCGGTTGCGCCTCGCTCCTACACATCCCGCTTGCGCCTCGCTCCTACACATCTCGGTTGCGCCTCGCTCCTATACATCTCGGTTGCGCATTGCACTTACACATCTCGGTTGCGCCTCGCTCCTACACATTCCGGTTGCGCATTGCACTTACACATCCCGCTTGCGCCTCGCTCCTACACATCCCGGTTGCGCAACGCTCCTACACATCCCGGTTGCGCAACGCTCCTACACCTCCCGGTTGCGGAAACGCTCCTACACATCCCGCTTGCGCAACGCTCCTACACATCCCGCTTGTGCATTGCACCTACATATTGTGCCTCAACATACTCTAACTCAGCTTATAGGTTCAGACTATCACTTTTATAGATATCATATCTTGGAATTATAAAGACAGGGGTGTTATATTTAGATCATTCAAGAGAGACTCCACGCTCTCTTCCAATGAACGATTCTATTAATGAGGTGAAATTATGAGCAACAAGACAATGTTTGAGAAGATTTGGGAGAATCACGTTATTCATCAAGAGGAAGGCAAACCTAGCATTATTTATATTGATCTGCATTTGGTTCATGAAGTTACTTCTCCGCAGGCTTTTGAAGGGCTTCGCCTCAGCAACCGGAAGGTTCGCCGTCCTGAGCTGACTTTCGCAACGATGGATCATAACGTACCAACTAAAGATCGTTTTAACATTAAAGATCCAATCTCCAAACAGCAAATTGATACCCTTTCTAAGAACTGTGCTGATTTTGGTGTAAGACTGTTCGATCTGAACGATATTGATCAAGGCGTTGTACACGTAATGGGTCCTGAAATCGGCTTGACACATCCTGGAAAAACTATCGTTTGCGGCGACAGCCATACCTCCACGCATGGTGCATTCGGCGCGCTGGCATTCGGTATCGGAACTAGTGAAGTTGAACATGTAATGGCTACCCAATGTTTGCAGCAATCCAAAGCTAAGACTATGGAAGTACGCTTTACAGGCAAACGCAACCCTGGCGTAACAGCAAAAGATATGATCCTGGGTGTTATTGCTAAATACGGTACTGATTTTGCCACAGGTTATGTAATTGAGTATACAGGCGAAGCTATTCGTGAATTGTCGATGGAAGAACGTATGACTGTCTGCAATATGTCGATCGAAGGCGGAGCAAGAGCTGGCTTGATTGCCCCTGATGAAACTACTTTTAATTATCTGCGTGGACGTCAATACGTACCGCAAGGCGAAGCTTATGATGCTGCTGTAGAAGCATGGAAGAGTCTTGTAAGTGACGAGGGCGCCCAGTACGATACGGTTGTTGAATTTGATGTGGAAACATTGATTCCACAAGTGACCTGGGGGACTAGCCCGGGCATGGGAACTGACATCAACTCCAGCGTTCCGAATCCGGCGGACTTCACCACTGAAAATGAACGTAAAGCTGCTGAAAAAGCGCTTGAATATATGGATTTGACTCCTGGAACACCTATTTCCGAAATTCCGATTGATTATGTATTTATCGGTTCCTGCACTAACGGGCGGATCGAAGATTTGAGAGCTGCAGCAGTGGTAGCTAAAGGTCATAAGGTGTCTGAAAAGGTTACTGCCATTGTTGTTCCAGGCTCGGGCCGTGTTAAGATGCAGGCTGAGAAAGAAGGACTTGATAAAGTCTTTACTGACGCTGGCTTTGAATGGCGTGAAGCGGGATGCAGCATGTGCTTGGCCATGAACCCGGATGTTCTGCAGCCTGGACAACGCTGTGCATCTACCTCGAACCGTAACTTTGAAGGACGCCAAGGACGCGGAGGACGTACACATCTTGTATCTCCAGCTATGGCAGCCGCAGCTGCGATCAAAGGTCGTTTCACTGATGTACGTGATTGGAATTATAAGACGGAAGCCGTCAGCTCATAGAACTAGAGAGAACACGGGAGGATAAAACTATGGATGCTTTTAAAAAATTAACAGGAATTGTTGCACCAGTTGACCGGGTAAATGTAGATACGGATGCGATTATTCCAAAACAGTTTTTGAAACGGATTGAACGGACGGGATTTGGACAGTTTTTGTTCTATGAATGGCGTTTTGATGAAGAAGGTAACGATAATCCAGCCTTCGAAATGAATAAACCACGTTATCAAGGGGCTTCTGTTCTGATCTCACGCGCTAACTTTGGCTGTGGATCCTCTCGGGAGCATGCACCATGGGCGATTATGGATTACGGGTTCAGAGTTGTAATTGCACCTTCTTATGCGGATATCTTCTACAATAACTGCTTTAAGAACGGCATTCTGCCGATTAAGCTTTCGGAAGAGCAAGTGGATGAATTGTTCAAACGGACAGCTGAGCATGAGGACTACAAGCTGACAGTTGATCTTGAGAACAATGCTTTACAAGATGAATTCGGACTGAGCATCAGCTTTGATCTGGATGAGCACCGTCGTCAATTCCTGCTGCAAGGCTTGGATGATATCGGTTTGACCCTTCAACATGCAGATGAAATTGCTGCTTATGAAGAGCGTCATGCTGCAAAGCTATTCTCTTAAAAAGAGGATATAACTGGTCTGATTCTTAAACTTTACAAAAAATACGCAAAACTTCTATTTCCGGGTGTCGGAAATAGAAGTTTTTTTGCTATAATCGATATATTCATTGGTCATTAAGGAAACATTTGGTGATTTCTGTCGTCTAAATACTTATCTAGGATCTATTACTTGCAGAAGGAGCGGAAAATGAGAATGAGAAGAGCTGGGCTTCGTGTATTGCTGCTTTTGTTACTGCCTTTATTATTTTTAACATCCACCGGACAAGAAGCTGCCGCAGCTGGTAGCAGCACAGGCAGAATTATTATGGACAATCAGGAACTTGCTTTGCCAAAAGGAATTAAACTCGAAAATGTAAATGGTAGCGTTATGATTCCGGTCAGAGTGGTAGTAGAGAATCTTGGATTCGAGGTGTTATGGGAGCAGCAGACCCGGAAAGTAACCGTTCACCAGGATGGTAAAAGCATTGAGCTGGCGGTAGGACGGAAAACAGCTGATGCAGATGGGGTGACATTTGATTTAAATGCAGCTCCTAAGCAGAGTGGCGGCACAGTACTTGTTCCAATTCGTTTCGTAAGCGAGCAGTTCGGCTTAAAGGTGGGCTGGGATAATGTTGATAAAACCGTCTATTTGACAGGTGGACAAGTTAGCAATCCTGCAATGACACCTGAGGGGAATACTACCAATCCAACAGCAACTAATACACCTGCTCCAACTCCAAGTGCTACGCCGGGAAGTGACAACGGGACAACTGCTGGCAGTGTAGTAACTTCACCCAGCCCGACACCAGTTCCACAAACAACTACGGCACCGGGAAGCACAGCAGGAATTCCAACAGGCCCTCTAGTAAACGGGGCAGTATTCACTGAGAACCGACTTATTATCGCTGTGTCGGGGGCTACTAAGCCAAACGTTACAAAAATGAGCAACCCTGATCGAATCGTCGTAGATTTTCCGGGTGCTGCGTTCGATCCGAATTTCATTGGAAGTCTTACGGGTGTTACCACCACTGGCGGTCCACAGGGTAAGCTGGACGTTGCCGGCTACCCGCTCGTTTCTGAGATCCGTTATGCACTGTTCAGTGTGAGTCCGTCCACTGTCAGATTCGTAATTCAAACGGTTGGAAATCAACCGTACCAGCTTAGTACGGATGAAAGCACCGGGCTTGTTACGATTGATTTGAATGTAACTAACAACGGAGGCAACACCACAGGGGCTAATGGAACGTTAGGTAAGCCAATTGTAGTTCTAGATGCGGGTCATGGCGGAACTCAATCAGGAGCTGTCAGTCTCACAGGTAAGCTGGAAAAAGACTTCAATCTGGCCGTCATCCGCAAAGTACAAACACTGTTAACGCAGGAAGCATTAGTTGACGTGGTGTTTACTCGAACTGACGATGCTACATTGGGGCTTCAGGATCGCGTGAAAATTGCGGAGGCTGCTAAAGCGAATCTCTTTATTTCAGTGCACGCGAATTCGCTAGAGGTTGGATATCCAAATAGAGATAAAATAAATGGCAGTGAAACCTATTATTCTCGCAGTGATAGTCTGCCTCTTGCTCAGATTATGCATAAGCATTTATTAGCCGCTACTGGTTTTAAAGACAACGGGATTCGTACGAAAAGCCTTCATGTTACACGGGAAACCACAATGCCAGCAGTCTTGCTAGAGGTAGGATATCTTACAAATTCAGGAAATGAATCGGCGATGTATAGTGAGCAGCTTCAAGAGAAATTAGCGAGAGAAATTGTTGCCGGAATTAAGGAATATCTGGGGCTTTAACACTTGCGGTTGGTGAGATTTCTCAATTTTTATGGAATATATTCGCAACCTTTATAGATTACCAGCGTCTAATAGAGGTCTGAGGTTGACGGAGACAGGGGCACCACGATCGCCATTCACAGGCGAATACTAGATTCTTAGAGGTGAAGAATGAAGAAATTCAGTTTGATGTTGTTATTGTTGCTCTTTGTGTTGGTTTTGCCTGAGCATGGACATGCTGCTGCCGCGGATAGCAAGATTTATCTAGACGGCAAAGAGATTACTGCAGGGCAAAAAGTACCGGTTGAAAATGTGAATGATACTATCATGGTACCGTTGAGATTGATCTCCGAGAGTCTTGGTTATACCGTGGGCTGGGATCAAAAAAGCAAAACGGTGACGATTGAACAGCAAGGGAAGGTAATCAAACTTATTGTTAATCAAAAGACAGCTTCGGTTGATGACAAAACAGTACAGCTTACCACTGCGCCTGTCCTGCGGAGTGATACGACACTTGTACCTATACGGTTCATAAGTGAGCAGTTTGGTCTCACCGTCACTTGGGATAATGCGAAGAAGATCGTGTATCTTATTACCCCAGGATCCTCAAATGAAAACGGCAGTTCTGATGGGAACTCTGGAAATGGTGGATCTGAAGTTGTTGTTCCGCCGGTAGATCCTACTAAAAATTTAACCATGATAAATGGTTTGAGCTTTAGTGAGAATCGTTTAAGCATTGCGATGGAAGGTAATTCCGAGCCAAAAGTAAGTGTAATGACAGGGCCGGATCGGTTAGTTATTGATTTTCCTAATGCCACTTTCTCAGATCTGTTTGGTACGGGACAAGTTCTTGATCCTGATCTGAATGGTAAACTGGAAGTGAAGGATTATCCTGATGTATCAGGTGTCCGGTATTCGCTTTATAGCTCCAATCCTTATACTGTTCGTTTTGTAATTGATTTGAATTATCCTAAGAATTATAACATCAGCGTCTCTGGGACGGATTCTAAGTTGGTTATCATTGACCTGAATGCAGAAAGTACGGATGATACTTCAACACAGCCAGGTAATGATGGCAAGAAGCTCGTAGTACTGGATGCGGGGCACGGAGCCAAAGATTCTGGTGCAGTAGGAGTAACAGGAAAATACGAAAAGAATTTTAATTTAGCTATAGTACTTAAGACAGCAGCATTGCTGAAAAAAGAAAGTAATATCGATGTCGTACTGACACGCAGTGACGATACATTCTTGGAGCTCAAGGATAGAGCGGCTATGGCTAATAATTTAAAAGCAGATCTATTCATTTCTGTACATGCTAACAGTTCCGCATCTTCTGCGGCAAGCGGGACAGAAACGTATTATCAGCGGGAAGCCAGTAAGGCCTTAGCGAAAGTAATGCATAAGTATCTTGTTGAGGCTACAGGGCTTAGTGATCGCGGTGTACGATACGGAAATTTCCATGTCATTCGTGAAACGAAAATGCCTGCTGTTCTACTTGAAGTAGGATACCTTAGCAATAAGAAGGATGAGACATTGCTCTTTACGGAAGCATTACAAAATAAAGTTGCTGCTTCAATAGTGAGTGGGATCAAGGAATATTTGGGTATAAAATAACAGACCAGTGGCAGACGAGCGCCGCAAAGTCAGCTTTCTGCTTTTATCAATAAAAAGGCAAGAAGTGGTTTTGCGGTACCTGTCTGCCCGTATTCATCTAGAGGAGGCGTTTATTAATGTTTAAACAAAAATGGACTATGGTTGGGGTTGCTGCGCTACTTCTACTAGTGATAGCTGGCTGTGGAGATAAGCCTACTGCAGCTCCTGCTAATGGAGTGGAGCAAGATACTACAAACGTTGTAAGTGGTGCTGGAGAAAGTACCCCAGCTCCATCTGATGATCAGGAAACCGAAGTGGCTAGCACTCCGCAACCGACAGCAGATAATACTAATGCAGAAACTCAGCCATCTTCGAAGCCGGTAGAAAATGAGACACAAAAGCAAAGCCAGAGTATTGAAGTTTATTACACTGATTCGCAAATTATGGATTTAGTGCCTGCTAAGACTACGATTAACTACTCTGACGATGTTGAGAAATATACAGAGACGTTCAAAGCACTGCAAAGTAGTGAGAATACAGATCTTGTACCTTTGTGGGGGAAAATTGAACTGAAATCATTAAAATTCGTAGAGGGTCAAATCGTAATGGATATTCATAAACCAGATGAAGCTCAGCTTGGTGCGGGTGGAGAATCCTTTGCCATTACTTCACTTGCCAAAACTTATTTTCAATTTGCGGAAGTAAAGAGTATCGAAGTTTTAGTTGATGGTGAAAAGGTAGAAAGTCTAATGGGCCATGTGGATCTATTGCATCCTATGACTAGAGATAATTCTTAATTGGTTATGCAACAAAGGAATTAGGTATCTAGCTGACGAATTTTTAAACATACTATTTATTTGAGTCATAGAGAGGGGAATAATCTATTGTCCGCGCAAAAAAGGTCAAAACGTCCATTGAAGGCTTATTCTAATAAAGCAGTGTCGGCTGTTATGGCTGGTGTTATGGTTTTTGGTGGTGCAAGTGCAGTGTTTGCAGACACAGCTGCCACTACACCGACATCAACCACTACACAATCTGTAGGGATTTTTAGCGATGTGAAGACAGGCTTCTGGGCTGAAAAACATATTTATAAACTCGCTTCACAAGGAATTGTGGTTGGGAATAATGGATTGTTCCGTCCGGGTGATTCTGTAACTCAGCAGGAAGCAGTGCTTATGGCCCTGCGGTTTATGAAGCTGCAGGATAAAGTGGATGCTTCTTCTGCGGTAGCATTGCCTACAGATTTTAAGGTTACGAATTATTACAAGGATTATGTTGTGTTAGCTTTTCAACAAGGATTACTCGATAAAGCAACCGAAATGGCTCCAGATAATCTGAAGACTTCTTGGGGGGAGCGTAAAGCATCCCGGGAATGGATTGCGGAGCTGTTAATCCGCTCCCTTGGAAAAAGCGCAGATGCAGCAGGGGCCGCTAGTGAGCCAACAGGCTTTGCGGATGATACCAAAGTGTCTGCCAACAAACGTGGTTACATCAACGTTGCCGTTGATTTAGGCCTAGCAAACGGACTTGACGGCAATCGTTTTGATCCGCAAGGTGCTGTAACACGTGCGCAATTGGCGACTTTTTTCAGTCGTGCTGAAGCTCACAATACGGTTGAATACGACAACACGGTATCAGGAACGATCAGTCAATTAGCAGATGGGAAACTATCCGTTTATAACAACGGAAAGACTTCTACATATACCCTGGGAGCAAGCACTGCTTATTACACAAGTGCCTCTGAAAGCAGAATCAATCTAAGTGATGTCCAACCCTACACTAAGGTTACTGTAATTGGTGCGACATATAACGCGGCTTATGTTGAAGTGACTGACCCTACACAACAAGTAGAGACTCTGTCAGGAAACTTCGCCATGGTAGCTCCAGGTAATAAGCTTTGGTTAAAGTCACCAACAGGGTTCACTGAATATTACTACGATGAGACTACTTCCTTTGTGGATGTAAATGGAGCTGGACTTGAACCTGCTTCGCTGGTAACAGACAGTGTAGTTTCACTGCAACGAGAAACGTATAGTGGTTCGCATAAAGTAGTAAAGGTTCAAGTGACTTCAGGGGTTGTTAACAAAACAACCACAGGCACTATTCAAAGTGTAGATCTTACTGGTAAAAGCATTACTTTCAAAAATACTGCGGGTACTGTAGAAACTTTTAAATGGGAAGATGGGACTTCATTATTCAGCTCCCAAGCATCAGTGCTGAAACCTGCAGATTTGAAGACAGGTAATGCGGTGAAATATACGATTCAAGATAATGTGATCCGCACTGTAGAAGTGACGGAAGGTGTTGAACGGACAGTTGAGGGGGTACTTACCGAGCTGACTAGTTCCACAGTTGTTTACAAAAAAGCAGACGGAAATCGTGAGGTTAAACTGCTTGGCACTAAACCGACGATTGTTATTCCGAACATGAGTGGAGCAGTAGCTGATGATCTTATTGCTGATGCAGTAGGTGGGGACAAGATTCAGGTTACCTTAAACAGCAGCGATCAAGTTACCAAAATTGAAGTGTTAAGCCGCCAAATTGAGCAGTATAGTGGAGCAACAATTGTGGATTATAATAGCAAAACACAGCTCCTTACAGTTATGGACAGCAGCAAAAAAGCCCATGTGGTTCAGTTGGATGAGAAAACAAAGCTGATTTATGAAGGTGCATTGCCTAACTTAACTAATATGGGTGCGAAACTTATCGAGAACCGCAAAGTTAATCTGAAGGCAATAGGACAGCGGGCTTTGTCTTTGGAAATTGTCACAAAGTACGAAGGAACTTTAACAGCTGTTAATTCTACGTCGAAAACTCTTGTTTTGAAGCTTAATGATGGACAAAGTTTAACGATGCCTTATCCGCAACTTGTTGATCTCTTTGGTAAGACTAGTCCTTCCCTAAGTGATATTCCTATTGGAAGCAATGTAACGGCTTCACTGACTACAGGTCAGGATCTGATAGCGGTATTGAAAGTGAAGACTGTGCTGCAAGTTGAAGCGGCAACCGTGAATTCTGGAACCAACCGTTTGGGCATCAAATGGAATGGGGGAACCAGTGATATTAATACTTTGGCAATCCCGTTGACCAATGAAGCTGGTGAGAGCATTAAGCTAACGGATTTAAAAGCGGGAGATTATCTTAATGTGACCTTTGATGGTAGCTCACCGCTGGCTATTCAAGCAGTTAAGCTCACAACAGGTCAGGTAAGTTCTGTAGATGCCGCTGGGAATAGCGTAGTCGTGAAGGATTATGCTGGAGCTGCACAGACCTTAGCGGTAAGTGGAGGAGTCAAAATCATTCGTGACGGCTCGACAACGACTGCTCTTAGCAACTTGACGGCAGGGGACAGAGTAGAGATTCGCAAGGATCCGGATGGATCTACAACGATTCGTATTATGTCTCAGCTCAGTAGAACATTCTCACGTTATGAGAGTGCAACAAACTCATTGGTGACGAAGAGACCTAATTTGAACGATAAATATCAATTTTTTGTTCCTGCTAATGTTTATATTCATCAGGGAGATTCGACTTTATCCGTGCAATCTTTGAAAGAAAATGATAATATTATAATGTATTTCAATAATGATATTTTGGTTGAAATTGTGAAACAATAGTTGCAATGGTGGATTTCTGAGTGAATCACCGTCTTGACACAGGGGGCTTTACCTGCGTCAAGACGTTTTTTTTGAAATATAAGAAAGTATAAGTATTGCTCCTATACTGTATGTCTTATATTTCTCGCTTAAACGCTTACTGTTCTTATTAGGATAATCCAGGCGTTAATACTTGAAATATAATGCCAGTATCGTATGTGTTGAAATGTATGAATCCATACGTTATAATACATACTTTGCTTATATTTCTAACATTTGAGGTGAGACGCTCGATAGAATTTTCTGAGCGTTTTTGCTCCGTGGAGGGGACACTATGAAAGCTGCAGACGTCCGCCACATTTTGGATACGATTGGAGATTTGTTTCCGGATGCACATTGCGAGCTGAATCACAGTAACGCTTTTGAATTGACAATAGCGGTGCTGCTGTCAGCCCAATGTACGGATGCAACGGTGAACAAAGTGACCGAGGACCTGTTCCAAAAGTACAAAGCCCCCATCGATTATATTTCTGTGCCGCTGGAGGAATTGGAGGGGGATATCCGGCGCATCGGCTTATATCGTAACAAAGCTAAGCATATCCAAAGCCTGTGCTCTATACTCATAGAACAGTATGGCGGAGAAGTGCCTGAGGCACATGACTTGCTTGTAACGTTGCCAGGAGTAGGTCGTAAAACCGCTAATGTAGTAGTATCCAACGCATTTGGAGTTCCTGCCATTGCTGTGGACACTCATGTGGAGCGGGTTGCTAAACGACTTGCATTGGCAGGCTGGAAAGATTCTGTGCTGGAAGTGGAGAAAAAGCTGATGAAGGCTGTGCCACGTGATGAATGGACGCTCACGCATCACCGGCTAATCTTTTTCGGACGATATCACTGTAAGGCTCAGAATCCAAAATGTCAGGTTTGTCCGCTCCTTGATGTATGTCGAGAGGGCAAAAAACGTATGAAAACGGCTGTCGTCAGGAAAGCTAAAGATCATACGCCAAAAAGTTAAAAGTTAGAGTTGAAGAAGAGGATGGGATAGAGATGAAATGCATTTCTGTATACACAGATAATTTTGAGGTATTCTCGGATATTTTTGACCGCGTAGTGGAAAGCCCGTTGGAAGAAAATGAAGAGCAAGAAGTAGAGGGCATTACGATCAGTCATTCCGGTGATGTGCCTGAGCACTATCTGGAGCGTATGTCTGTAAAACCAGAGGTTGTCGTAATGAGAGACAAATCTCGTGGATTGACTATTCTGCAGCACGGAAAAGTTTTTGAAATTCTGTTGCCTGTTTTGGAAACTGCATAATTGAGAAGTGACCTGAAATGGAGTCAGCCCTTGGGGCTGGCTCCTTTTTTTATTGAATATCCTTATATTTCTACGAGAAACGACTGTTGGCTTTACAGGACGACAACCACGCTTCTTTTTTGGTATCATTTCGTAGGAGATGATAGGTTATTTTGTAAGTAGTGTGTATTTAATTTGTGTCAAACTGGTGATAAACTGTAATTATTATTTATAAAAAATGTTCCGCGCTAAAGTTCAGAAATTGCACCTATATAAGTTTTGCATAAAAAAGAGCTTAAATCAGTATTCATGAATGGATTAAGATCAGTGCATGATTAGAAGGTAACTGTGGAGGTGGAATGTCTGTGGGAGCGGAACAGGTTAGAATTCAGAGAGAAACATTAAGTGAAACAGCATCGCAGCTTTCCCGGCTGAAAGATTTAATGCGCCACTGGGGCGACGAGAGTGCTGAACGAATATATGAAGATTTACAAAATAAAGAGGGTGGGAATGAACTGACCCTTGCTTTTTGTGGGCATTTCTCGGCAGGGAAATCCAGCATGATTAATCTTTTATGCGGCAGCTCAGTGTTGCCTTCCGGACCTGTGCCGACTAGTGCCAATATTGTTTCTATTCGCAGCGGGGCTCCACGAGTGCTTATCTATCCAAGGGTTGAGGGAAGTGGAAATGAATCTACCCCTGTAGAGACAACACCAGAAAGATTACAGGAATATTGTCGAAATGGCGGAGAATATTCCGCGATTGAAGTCTGGAATGAGATTCCTCTTCTAGGGAAGCATGGTGTTCTATTGGATACGCCTGGCGTAGATTCGACGGATGATGGCCACCAGGCCGCCACTCGTTCCGCGCTGCATTTAGCTGATGTCGTCTTTTATGTTATGGATTATAACCATGTACAGTCAGAGAATAATTTGGCTTTTGCCAAAAATCTTAGTGACTGGGGCAAACCGCTCTATCTTATTGTTAATCAGATAGACAAGCATAGAGAACAAGAAATTTCCATTGAAGAATATAAACGCCAGCTTGAAAATGCTTTCGAGCAGTGGGGGATTCATTGTGCGGGGATTCTGTTTACCTCACTCAAAATGAAAGAGCACCCACTGAATCATTGGGATAATCTGCTGAACCTTATAACAGAGCTGTTGGAGCATAGGGAACAATTGCTTCAATATAGCTTGTCACGTTCCATTCATCATACAGCAGATTCTTCGCTAACCGCGTTCCGTGAAGACCAGCAGGAGGAACGGGAAACTTTTTTAGCTGAGCTAGAGGGTGCAGAGGTTACAGTTGTGATGGAAGAGCTGAAATCGCTGGAAGAAGAGAAGGCACTGCTTGAGGAGCTGCCTCAGCAATCACGAGCTAGCCTGCGAAGTGATCTTGATGCCTTACTCAATAATGCTAACTTAATGCCTGCGGATGTTAGAGAGGCGGCAGGGAGCTATGTGGAGAGTGTCAGCTCAGGCTTCCGCTTAGGTTTGTTCTCTACAGCCGGACGGCGGGAGAAGGAACAAGACAAACGACTGGATGCCTGGCAAGGATTACTGGTCCGAGAGGTTTCCGCTCAGCTGGAATGGCATCTGATTCAGCTGGTACGTCAATGGGCGGAGAATCTCGGACTGTGGGCAGAGGAGGCAGAGACGACTCTGAAGCAAGGGTTCCCGGCGTTGAGCCAAGAATGGCTGGCGGCTGCAGTTAAGCCGGGAACGGGGAATAGCGGCGAGGCGCTGCTCAATTTCTGCCGCACACTTGCGGCAGAGCTGAAGAGCCAATTCCGCCGCGCTGCGCTGTTAGTTGGCGATGAGCTGCTGGCGAAGCTGCCATCGCTTATCGAGGAGCAGCGCGCGGAACTCCAGCGCCGCGAACAGGCCCTTACGCGGCAGGCGCGCGCTGCCCGCGCGCTAGCCGCCCTGGACCGCGCGGCTGACGCCCGCGCGCACGAGCTAGCGGCGCTGCTGCCGCCGCGCCGGACCCAACCCCGGCATCCTGCCGGAGGTGAGGGTCACCCCACGTGCGGCAACGCAGAGCGCCGCACCGCGGGAGATCCAGCCGCGCGAACGCGCCGCGGCTGGAAGCGCCGCCGCCGCAAGCTGGGCGGCGGGAACGGCTTCGCCGGCGGGCGGACGCCGCCGGCTCTCGGCAGCCGCTGACGCGCTGGCGGCTGCGGCAGAGCTGCTGCGCCGCGAGCCAGCGATGGCATCGGCGGCGCGCAGTCTGGCCGCACGGGCGGAGGATCTCGCCGGCGGCCGCTTTACCCTTGCACTGTTCGGTGCGTTCAGCGCAGGCAAATCTTCCTTCGCCAACGCTTTGCTCGGCGAAGAAGTACTGCCCGTGTCGCCACACCCTGCCACGGCCGCAGTTAACCGCATATTGGCGCCGGAAGGAGACTTCCGCCATGCCAGCGCGGTTGTAACGATGAAGAGCATGGCGGATTTCTGGGATGACATCTGCCATTCCTTCAGCGTGCTGCAGCTTGGAGAGCCGCAACAGGAGACGTGGACAGCAGTACTTGCGAGCCTGCCAACACGGGGAATTCACCCCTCTGCGCTGCCGCATGCAGGATTTCTAAGAGCCGCAGCATCCGGTTGGGCTGAAGCTGAGCCGCTATTAGGAACGGTGCGGACGGTTGATTTGGATGAATATCGAAACCTAGTTGCGGAAGAGACCCGGGCTTGCTTCGTGCAAGGGATTGACCTATATTATGCCTGTCCTTTGACGGAGAGCGGGATTGTGCTCGTAGATACACCAGGAGCAGATTCACTGCATGCACGCCACACTGGCGTAACCTTTAGTTACATGAAAAATGCGGATGCGATCTGTTTTGTGACCTATTATAACCACGCCTTTTCGAAGGCGGATCGCGGCCTCTTGGCCCAGCTGGGCCGCATTAAAGACAGCTTTTCTCTCGATAAAATGTTCTTTATTATTAATGCCTCCGATCTCGCTTCAAGCGAAGAAGAACTAGATGAGGTTAAAGCACATGTCGTTCAAAATCTGCGTGCCGGAGGTTTGCGGTCTCCGAGAATCTATGCTTTGTCCAGCTTGCTTGCTCTAGAAGCTAAAACTCAACATAATCACGATCTTTATGAAACCTCCCGCTTCAATGAATTTGAGCAAGCATTATCCAGCTTTGCTGGTGATGAGCTTCCACAGCTTTCACTTAACGCAGCTGCTGAGAGCATCGCATCGGTTCGGCGCCGGGCTGAGGAATGGCAGAATCTGGCTTCCAAGGCGGCGAGCGAGCGTGAAGCCGGGTTAAAAGAACTGCAGGAAAGGCGGCAGTTCGCCATGAAGCGGTTATCTCTTTTGGAGACTGAGGAACGTCCTAGCAGAGATCTAATTCATGAAAGTGAAGAACTGATCTATCATGTGTGCCAGCGGATTAGCTTCTCCTTCAACAGAAATTTTCAGGAATCTTTTCATCCCTCCTTACTGCGTGAGGATGCAGGTAATTTAAAAGCCATTTTCTCTGCCTGTGGTGCCGAACTAATACGTACTACTCAGCGCGAGCTTGAGCAAGAGCTATGGGCAACAACGCTGCGGCTAGAGGGCACGGGACGCAGGCTTGTACATGAAGCTGCTGAAGCGGCAGCTACAGAGCTACTCTTTTCCACGGAGGAATTTCATCTTATGGAGAATGAGGAGCAGGCTTGGCCATCTCCTAAGGATCTGGAATGCCAGCTTCAGCCTGTGCAGTGGTCCGCTTTATGGGGCCATTTCAAATCCCCGCGTTATTTCTTTGAGGGAACTGGGCGGGAGTTGGTCAAAGGTGCGGCAGAGCCGCTTTTGAAAGAAGCGGTTAATCTTGCAGCGGCAGAGCAGAAGGAAAAATTAATCGCTCATTACGTCGAGAATATCAGCAGAGAATTAAAATCTGCTGCCGAAAGCCTGCAAGAAGGGCTTGCGGAGCAAGAGAAAGCGATGTTAGATCTCCTTAAAGGGGGTGAGACTGCAGATCATTGGGGCCAAATAAGCCACCAATTATCACGTCTAGAACAAACTTTCGTTGATAAAGTCGACAAAGTTCTGTGAAGTTTGTAGGAAAATGTCGAAGAACACTTGCAATCTGGCGTATGATGGATGAAAATAAAGAAGCCTGAAAATATACAATGAAACTGTTACGTTTTCTGAAATTCATAAAAACGAGACAGTCAATTTGCCGAAAGAGGTTGGAATCGACAATGTGGGGAGCTCCTTTTTCAGCTCAAAGCCGCAAGCTGTTGCTGCTGGGCAGCGGGGAACTGGGTAAGGAAGTCATAATTGAAGCTCAACGCCTTGGCGTAGAGACCGTAGCTGTAGACCGTTATACCGATGCACCGGCGATGGGTGTAGCTCATCGTTCACATGTAATTGATATGCTGGATGCAGAGGCGCTGAAAGCGCTGATTCGCTCTGAGAAACCGGATGTCATTGTTCCGGAGATTGAGGCAATTGCCACTCATGCTCTTCAAGAGCTTGAAGAAGAAGGCTTTTTCGTTGTTCCGACGGCGCGGGCGGCTCGGCTGACCATGGACAGAGAAGGGATTCGTCGTCTTGCGGCTGAAGACCTTGGACTGCCAACTGCTGATTACCGTTTTGCGGATAGTCTGGAAGAGCTGCAACAAGCTATAGCCGAGCTAGGTACTCCTTATGTCATTAAGCCGATTATGAGTTCTTCTGGCAAGGGTCAGAGCGTATGCAAAAGCCCTGAGGATGCAGAAAACTGCTGGAACACTGCTTTGGTTGGAGCGAGAGCTAAAGGAACACGAGTTATCGTGGAGGCTTTTGTTACTTTTGAGAGCGAGATTACTCTTTTGACGGTGCGATCTGTGTCTGGTACGGTATTTTGTCCACCTATTGGACATATTCAGAAGGATGGAGATTACGTGGAATCCTGGCAGCCTCACTTTATGAAGCCAGAGCTGCTTGAAGAAGCGCAATCTATTGCAAAAGCAGTAACGGATCAGCTCGGAGGTTTCGGTATTTTTGGAGTGGAACTTTTTTTGACAGATCGAGGCGTATTGTTCAGTGAAGTGTCACCTAGACCCCATGATACGGGGATGGTCACGATGGCGACGCAGGATTTATCTCAATTTGCAGTGCATGTCAGAGCTATTCTTGGTTTTCCTGTCCAGTCAGTACAATTGCTGACACCTGGTGCCTCAGCTACGCTGAAGGCTGATGGAGAGGGACGAGCCTTTGCTGTGACCGGAATTGGTGAAGCTTTGGAACTGCCTAGGACTCAGGTTCGCGTATTTGGTAAACCGGAAGTTCGTCCTGGTCGGCGGATGGCAGTAGCGTTAAGTGCGGCAAAAGATGTGGAAATCGCGCGGACGATAGCCAAGCAGGCGGCGTCTATGCTAAAAGTGGAGGTATATGAGGATGAACAGTAGTACCATGGCACCTGTACTGGAAATTCGCAAATGCGGCTTGAATGATCTGGAGAGAGTTACAGCGCTTCTGCGGGAATTCGGCTATCCAACAACGCTAAGCGTGATGAAAGAGAGACTGGAAAGCATGGAGAACAGCAATCTCCAATGCACACTTGTAGCAGAGCTGAACAATGAAGTTGTGGGTATGATCGGCCTTAGACAGGTAAGCTCGTATTACAAACAGACAGATTGTATCACTGAGATTACTGCACTTATCGTATCAGAAGAACTCAGAGGAAACGGACTCGGTAAAAGACTTGTGGCCGCAGCAGAAGAATGGGCACGTGAGCAAGGTTGCTGTCAGCTTTTCCTTAGAAGTGGCAACCGCGTAGAACGCGCACCGGCACATGCTTTTTATCGTCATATCGGTTTCGAAAAGACAGCAGGCTATCGCTTTAACAAAGCGTTGCTATAATACTTATAGGTTACCGATCATCCCCATCCCAGCTACGGCGGGATGGTTTTTTTTTGCTCTGGAACTCTTTTTTTATATGTATTTAATATATTAATACCTAAAACTATTTAAATAACTTAACCATAGATGGATTGGTTTGAATCATATACAATAAAATTTATGACATCTAAAACGTTTCCAAAGAGGGATGAGACATGTATAAGCTAGTTCTTGCTGAAGATGAAGAAGACGTTAGGGAAGGCGTTATCGGGCAGATTGACTGGGAGCGTTACGGATTTGAGATTGTCGAGCAGGCGGAGAATGGACGGGAAGCTGCGGATGCCATAGACCGTTTGCTGCCGGATGTGGTAGTTACCGATATCCAAATGCCTTTTATGAATGGACTTCAGCTGGCTGAATGGATTCGTAGTCATCATCCTAACACTAAGATTATCATTTTGACTGGGTATGATGAATTTGAATATGCTCAGAAGGCGATAAAATTGCAAATTGATGAGTATATTTTGAAACCGTTCTCTTCACAGGAATTAATTGAAGTATTGCTTAAGGTTAGAGCCACTATCGAGGCTGAAATTGCAGAAAAAGAAAATGTATTTGTACTCAGTGAGCATTACCGGAAAAGTCTGCCTGTGTTAAGGGAGCAATTTTTATCGTCCCTTATTTCGCGTAGATTGCGTACGGATGAAATTGCTGAGAAAAGCACTGAATATGGCATAAAATTAACGGGACGGTGGTTTCAGGCTTCGGTAATTAGTGTGGATTATATTCGTCCTGAGCGGGAATCTGCTGGGGGTGCAACAGGCGGGCAAATTTCTTTACGAGACACTGGTGAAAAGAATTTACAGCTATTCGCTGTGCTGAATATTGCTGAAGAAATATGCTCGAAGCATGGTTTTGGAAGGGTGTTTATTCATCGTGATGAGGTCGTATTGCTCACAATCCATGAAGAAGGGGAAGAAACTGATATCACTGGAAAGACTTTTGAGCTTCTTGAAGAAATCCGCCAGAACGTACAGCGTTTTCTGAAGCTGACGGTAACGGCAGGCTCCGGAACGGTCTGTTCATCGCCTGCTTTGTTATTTAATTCTTTTGGGGATGCCTTGCAGGCATTAGATTATCGGCTTATTCTCGGCAATAACCGGGTGATCTGGATTGAGGACGTTGAGTCACGTTCCAGCACACTGCTAACCTATGATGAACTAACCCAGCAATCCTTAATCCGGACGATTAAACTAGGTACGGTGCAAGAACTCAAAGAGGTTGTTGAGGAGTTATTTGCCGGTCTTGACGCAGAGCAGGTGTCTACACAGGATTATCAGATTTTTTTGCTGGAGATTTTTACATCTATCCTGCGAGTGGCTAAAGAATCCGGCAGTGAAGCTGCAAAGTATATTGGTTCTGGCATTTCGTCGCTAACTGCCATCAATAAATTTAATAGTATGGCCGAAGCCAAGCAATGGATTATTGCAGTCTGTAGCGGTTTAATGGATACGATTGCATTAGAACGTCAATCTTCCTATAAGCTGCTTATTGATGAAGCTAAAGAATATATACGCAGCCACTATGTTGAATCTGATATTTCCATCGGCAAGGTTTGTCAGCATTTACATATAAGTACCGGCTATTTTAGCAGTATTTTTAAGAAGGAAATGAAAATGACGTTCGTTAGTTATCTTTTGCAAATTAGGTTAGAGGCAGCCAAGGAACTTTTGCGGTCCACGGAGCTGAGGGCTTTTGAAATCGCAGAAAAAATAGGTTTTGCCGATCCTAACTATTTCAGCTTTTGTTTCCGCAAAAAATATGGCCAATCTCCTAAAGAGTATAAAAACAGCTCCAGAGGAGGGTAAAGATGCTGAAGGATAAACCTTATTCCTTTCCTCTAAGACCGCAGCATCCCAAAGGCGGAAAACGTCGGTTGTCCTCCAAGCTCCGAAGCATTCAAGTTACGATTACACTCACTTTTACATCTGTTGCCGTGCTGGTAGCTGTCGTTGTCAGCCTTATGCTGTACAACAAGTTTGCCAAGACCGCAGAAGAGAATGCCAATATGAATATGCAGCAGATCATTGAGCAAGTGAATTACAATCTGGGTCTTTATGTTAAGGGAATGCGCAATATTTTTGAGACAGCGGAGGAGCAGATTACGAATAGCCCTTCCGTGGATTCCGCTTTATTGACGGAAAGAATGGCTATGCTAATGGGGAGCAGAGAGGATCTGGTCTCGGCGGCTGTTTTTACACCACAGGGGAAATATGTCGTGGGAACACCCGGTCAGAAGCTGCGCAGCAACACACAGCTGGAGACTCAGAGCTGGTTTACGACGGCGCAAAGAACATCAGAGCTCTCCTATTCCGCACCTCATATTCAGAATTTGTTCAAAGGTCAATATATCTGGGTCGTGTCTATCAGCAAATTAATTCAATATAAGGAGAACGGAGTCTTAAAAACCGGCATCCTGCTGATGGATTTTAACTTTCGAACCATTGATGAGCTGAGCAAGCAGGTTAAGCTTGGCAAAAGAGGATACGCTTACATCCTCGATCAGCTAGGAAATATTGTGTACCATCCCCAGCAGCAGCTGATTTACGCTGGCTTAAAATATGAGAATGTGGAGCCAGTACTGGAATATGCTTTTCGTAGCTATTTGGATGAGTCTACGGGTGAAAAACGGTTTATCACCGTAAGAACACTGGAACAGACAGGCTGGAAGATCGTGGGCGTGGCTTATTATGATGAGATTGTAACCACCAAACGTGATCTAAACACTTTTTTATCCTGGTTTTTAGCGGTAGTCATTTTATGTGTAATTATTGTATCTGTCTTTTTGTCTGCACGTATTGCCCGCCCTATCCGCAAGCTGGAACGGACGCTTCAGCAGGTGGGCGAAGGGGATCTCAACACCCGAATAGATGTCAGTGGGGCGTATGAGGTGGAACAGCTGTCCAAACGGTTTAACCTTATGCTGCAACGTATCCGCCAACTGATGGATCAGATTATTTATGAACAGGAAACCAAACGTAAAGGTGAGCTTGAAGTACTGCAATCCCAGATCAATCCGCACTTTCTGTACAATACCCTGAATTCTGTGATCCGGCTCGCTGAACGCGGCAAGACTGAGGAGGTAGTCACGATGATTCAGTCCTTATCGAAGTTTTTCCGGATTAGCCTTAGTAAAGGGAATAATATGATTACCGTGCAGGAAGAGCTTGATCATGTTCGTCATTACCTTGTGATTCAGAGTTTTCGGTTCAAAAATAAGTTCCGCTACGAGATCGAGGCTCAGGATGAAGTGCTGCAGTGTCAGACGATTAAGCTAATTTTACAACCTATTGTGGAGAATGCTCTGTATCACGGGATTGAAATGATGCCTGATGAAGGTTTTATTTCGATCCAAGCGGAGCTGAAGGATGATCTTGTCATCATCCGCATTCGTGATAATGGACTGGGAATGTCCGAGGAGACTATGAAGGTTCTTTTAACAGGCGGCAGTAAGAGTATGCATGGCTCCGGGGTAGGCGTTAGAAATGTTAACGAGCGTATTGAGCTGTATTATGGGCGTGATTATGGTCTTTCTTTTGAAAGTGAAATTGAAGAAGGCACTACGGTTACTCTTATCTTCCCGGCACTCACAGCAGGCGAGGGCAATCCTGGACATGAGGAGGATGAGACATCGGTATGAGAATCGTTCGTTTTTGGCTAACCCTGCTGGTATGTGTGATGTTATGGACAACCATCACCTCTTGTTTTAATTCGGCACCTAATTATATCAACACGAACAAAACCCGCAATATTCATCTTATTGTAAAAATGAACAAAGGCGACTATTGGAATACAGTTAGATTGGGGGCAGAAGCTGCGGCACAGGAATTTAATGTGAAACTAACGTTCAAAGCTCCGAATGCTGAGAGTGATATTGCGGAACAGGTCAGAATGGTTGAGGACTCCATTAAAGAAAAAGCGGACGTTATTATTTTAGCTGCCAGTAGCTATATGGGACTTGCACAAGTGGTTGATCGGGCGGCATATTCCAAGATTCCCGTATTGTCTGTGGATGCAGAAGTCGGTTCGGCCAGAGTAAGAGCCTATGTGGGTTCAAACGGCTATGAAGCGGGACAAAAGTCTGCAGAAAGACTCATTCAGCTGCTAAATGGATACGGGGAGGTTGGCATCATTAACTTCACAAATTCATCTTTGGGGGCGGAGCAGGAGTCTTCAAACGGCATTGAATATGGTGCTAGGGACGCGGAGGAGCGGGAAAAGGGATTTTTAAATTACGCTGCCCGATATCCGAACATACAGGTAGTAGAGATTTCTTATACCACTTCGAGTATTAGTGATGCTGAAGAGCTGACACGGTTAATGCTGCTGAAACATCCAAATCTTCGCGGGATCGCCAGCTTGAATGAGACAGCTTCACAGGGGGCGGCAAAAGCTATCCAGAGCCGAGGGCTGCATAATATTAAAATGGTTGCGTTCGACAGCTCCCCGTCAATGATGGAGTTGCTGCAGGAGGGTACGGTTCAAGCGACCGTAATCCAAAATCCTTTTAGTAACGGGTATTTAGCCGTAAAACATGCCGTTGAGGTAATCGAAGGAATGGATGTTCCTGAACGTGTCGATACGGGCACTAAACTCATTGATTTGGACAATATGCTGTGGCCTGAGAATCAGAAATTGTTATTTCCCTTCGTCAGATAGTGGACGGTTTATTTTTGAAAAGACGAATGCCATCCTTAAAATGGGAGGTATTCGTTTTTTGGGTTCAGTAGAATTTTTATAAAAGTGAGTAGGATTTTATATTCGAAACCGTTTTCACCTAAGGCATAATATGGATGTGCCCGAGAGAATTCAGGGTTAAACCAAAAAAAAGAAGTATAAACAGGAGGTCAATGAATAATGAAAAAAATCACTTCCGTTCTTTTAGCAAGCGCAATACTGGGTGCCGCCCTGGCAGGCTGTGGCAATAGCAACAATAATGCAGACAGTGGTAAAGCTACCAACGCTCCAAAAACTGAAAATGCGGGCTCTTCCACTGAAACGCCAAAAGTAGGGGTAGCCATTTACAAATTTGACGATACCTTCATGACAGGTGTTCGTAACGCAATCGACACTGCTGCCAAAGGCATTGCTACTGTAGATATCGTAGATAGCCAAAATTCTCAACCCACACAAAATGACAAAGTTGACTTGTTCATCACCAAAAAATATAAAGGCATGCTGATCAATCCGGTTGACCGTACTGCGGCTGGCGTTATTATCGAAAAAGCAAAAGCGGCAAATATTCCGGTGGTCTTCCTGAACCGCGAGCCGCTGCCAGAAGATATGAAGAAATGGGATAAGGTTTATTATGTAGGCGCTAAAGCGGAAGAATCCGGAACTATGTCCGGTCAACTGATCGTGGACTACTGGAAGGCACATCCTGAAGCAGATAAAAACGGCGACGGTGTCCTCCAATACGTAATGCTAAAAGGCGAACCGGGGCACCAAGACGCTGAGCTTCGTACTACTTACTCCATCCAAGCAATTGAAGATGCCGGCATCAAGGTAGAAAAGCTGGCTGAAGATACTGCGATGTGGGACCGCGTAAAAGGGCAAGAAAAAATGGCAGCGTTCCTTGGCTCCCATGGCGACAAAATTGAAGCTGTGCTTGCGAACAATGACGATATGGCTCTCGGTGCCATCGAAGCTCTGAAAGCTTCAGGTTACTTCACGGGTGATAAATTCATGCCGGTAGTAGGTGTAGATGCTACTGCTCCTGCGATTCAAGCGCTGCAAGATGGAACGATGCTTGGTACCGTGCTGAATGATGCGAACAACCAAGGTAAAGCTGCGATCACAGTTGCTGCTCTGCTTGCTAAAGGAGAAACACCTACAAAAGATAACGTAGGCTTTGATATCACAGACAACCAATACGTGTGGATTTCCTATAAAAAGATCACCAAAGACAATATCGATGACGCCAAATAATAACGCTCTAATCTAGATGGAATTCATGATCATATGGCAGCAACGGGGAGCGGATATTCGCTCCTCGGATTTCTTTCAGGCAGGGAACAGGATGAAACCGCTGTGCCTCTCATGAAAAAAGAAAAAAGCGTAGGGGGCGTAACAACATGGAAAAAGCTGAGTTTTTGCTAGAAATGAATGATATTACTAAAGAATTCCCCGGCGTCAAAGCGCTGGATGCAGTTAGTTTAAAGGTCAGACCGGGTTCGGTGCATGCCCTTATGGGCGAGAATGGTGCGGGTAAGTCCACTTTAATGAAATGTCTCTTTGGTATTTATTCACCGGATGCCGGTGAGATTTTTTTGGAGGGTGAGAAGACCTCTATCGGAAGCTCAAATGACGCTTTGAAAAATGGGATCTCCATGATTCACCAGGAGTTGCATCCCGTGCCGTTCCGAAGTGTGATGGAGAATATCTGGTTAGGACGTTTCCCAACCAAAGGGATTGGACCTTTTCAGTTTATTGACCATAAGAAAATGTACACTGACACGGAGAATTTGTTTAAAGACCTGGATATCGATCTGAATCCCGAGACATTAGTGGGTAAACTGTCTGTATCCAAAATCCAATCCATTGAAATTGCGAAGGCTGTCTCTTTTCACTCCCGCGTTATTGTAATGGATGAACCTACTTCCTCCCTCACTAGTGTGGAGGTGGAGCATTTATTTCGGATCATACGGGACCTTAGGAGTAGAGGCGTAGCTATTATTTATATATCTCACAAAATGGAAGAGATTCTCGAAATTTCTGACGAGGTTACCATTATGCGGGACGGTAAAAAAATCGGAACCTGGCCAGCGGCGGAATTGACCACAGACCTTATCATTTCCAAAATGGTCGGCCGTGACCTGACCAATCGATTCCCAGAACGCTTTAACGTGCCTGGCGAAGTATATATGAAGGTGGAAGGATTAACCTCCCCTGAAGAAAGATCGTTTAAAGATGTTTCTTTTGAATTAAGACGAGGTGAGGTTTTAGGGATTGGTGGTCTGGTAGGCGCTCAGAGAACAGAGGTTATTGAGGCATTATTCGGCCTGAGGGCTATCAAATCGGGGACGATTTCTATCGATGGTAAGCGCATTCATATCCAATCTCCCAAGGATGCTAAGAAACACGGAATGGCTTTGCTTACGGAGGAACGGCGTGTCACCGGTATTTTTCCAGTCTTGTCTGTTCATGAAAATGGCGCAATCGCTAATCTGCATCGATACCAGAAACTACTACTTCTACTAGATGGAAAAAAGAAAAAAGAAGAAGTCGATAAAATGATTGAAAAATTACGGACCAAAACTCCAACAACCAAAACGCTAATCATGAATCTTTCTGGTGGGAATCAGCAAAAAGTGCTGCTCGCCAGATGGCTTCTAACCGAGCCCGAAATCCTGCTTCTGGACGAGCCGACTCGCGGTATCGACGTAGGGGCTAAATTCGAGATTTATTCGATTATTGCCGACTTGGCGCAGCAAGGGAAAAGCATCATTATGATCTCCTCAGAAATGCCGGAGCTGCTCGGAATGTCTGACCGTGTAATGGTCATGTCGGAGGGTAGGCTTACCGGAATACTAGAAGGCGAGCAAGCTACGGAAACCGAAGTTATGCGGCTCGCTGCACAGCATTAGGATAGGATTTCAATGATAGTTTTGCTGGGCGAAACTAGATTTGGTTTACGAAGAGAAGTACTCTTCGCGTAACTTTAAGGAGGAACACTACTAATGAACGCTAAACGAGCCCAATCTTTTATTACTCAAAATGCTATTTATATTGTCTTGGTAATTCTAATTATGGGTATTGCATTATATGAGCCGGCCTTTATCTCTGTAAATACTTTACGGGACATTCTAATTCAGTCGTCAACACGGATTATCATCGCGCTTGGTGTTGCCTTCATCCTTATCACAGCTGGGACGGACTTGTCTGCTGGACGTGTGGTTGGTTTTACAGCGGTAATCTCTGCTTCGATGCTGCAAATTCCGGATTATTCCCGGCGCTTTTTTCCTGATCTGCCGCAGGTGCAAGTGTGGCTTCCGATCCTTATAGCTATTATCGCTGGCCTTCTCTGCGGACTAGTCAATGGTATTGTCGTCTCCAAGCTGAACGTCCCGCCGTTTATCGCAACACTGGGTACGATGGTTATCGTCTACGGCTTGAATTCTTTGTACTTTGACATGGACCCCAACCAATCACAGCCGATTGGCGGTCTGCGTCCAGATTTCACTACAATCGGTTCTGGGTTTATCGGCAAGGGGCAATATTCAATCCCGTATATCGTGCTGATAGCCTTGGGTGTCGCCGCCATCGTATGGGTGGTGTTCAATAAAACTAAGCTGGGCAAGAACATGTACGCTATCGGCGGTAACATGCAGGCAGCTAAAGTATCTGGCATCGATGTTTCCAAGAACTTGATCTACATCTATGCGATTGCTGGAGCCCTTTATGGTTTGGCGGGTGTGCTGGAGGCTGCCAGAACAGGTGGTGCAACCAATAACTATGGTAACATGTATGAGCTCGATGCGATTGCTGCTTGCGTCGTGGGCGGGGTGTCCACAACCGGTGGTATCGGAACAGTGCCAGGTGTTCTGGTCGGTGTTATTATCTTTACCTTAATCAACTACGGCCTGACCTTTATCGGCATCAGCCCTTACTATCAGTTGATTATCAAAGGTCTGATCATCATCGCCGCGGTCGCATTTGATATGCGGAAATATTCTTCGAAGAAGTAGTTGTGTGGGGGATGTGTGGTGATTATAGCGTTTGCTATTTATGGCAAACGCTTTTTGGTTTGTCCATTTTCGCTTGCGGATATAAGCAACTCGTAAGAATCAGTTCATAAGATACAAATCATATGAACCTATTTAAAGTACAAATTCATAAGTGCCAATTCATATGATGCAAATTAAAAGTACCGATTTATAAGAAGCAATTCATAAGTACAAATTCATAAGTACTGAACGTCGCCCCCTTGCTCCTCGCATAGGAAAACTACGCACGAGCACGAAAACTACCCACAAAAACTAACCACAAAAACTATGTATGAAAAACTACCCACAAAAACTAGTTTAATTAGTTAGGGATAAACCAATTTCGCTCCCACTAGTACCATTGGGACCAGCATCAAGTACAGCAATAATATCAACTACGCCAATAATATCAACTACACCAATAATGTCACTGTCAGCACTGCTAACTACAGCGCTGCTAACTAAAGCACCACTAACTACGGTACTGCCAACCACAACACTGTCAACCAAAACACGACTAACTACAGTACTAACAACTAAACACAACACCAAAACTACCCACTAAAATGCCACCACGACTAAACAGCGCCAGCAACACTAACATCAACATTACTTACCACCACCAACTTCAATCAACATTGCCACCCCTGCTCCATCAAATCTAATATTCCACCAATAGGATTTACTCCACCCAATAGTTGCACCATAACCGCCACGGTACTACTACAGCATCATTACCATCACCAATTAATATCATCAACACAAACACGGTTATCACAATCCTCTCAACATTATCAGCATGAACATGGCAATCACCGCCACAAATCAATATCAGCAGTAATAACACGACCATCGTCATCAGGAGCACCACGAAAACACATCATATTCATCATTGCTCACCAACAATATCAACAAACTAATATTAGTTACAGAACAGAAGCACCATGAGGTGAGAGAACGGTATAAATCCCGTAGAATTGGCTGAAACGAGTTACGTGGGGCGAAAGAACGGTATAAATCCCGTAGAATTGGCTGAAACGAGCTATGTGAGGAGAAAGAACGGTATAAATCCCATAGAATTGGCTGAAACGAGCTACGTGGGGCGAAAGAACGGTATAAATCCCGTAGAATTGGCTGAAACGAGCTACGTGGGGCGAAAGAACGGTATAAATCCCGTAGAATTGGCTGAAATGAGCCACGTGGGCCGAAAGAACGGTATAAATCCCGCAGAATTGGCTGAAACGAGCTACGTGAGGCGAAAGAACGGTATAAATCCCGCAGAATTAGATGAAACGAGCTACGGAGGAGGAAAGAGAGGCATTAATGCTCTAAAGTACGCCAAAACGAGCTACAGTGGAGGAAAGAGAGTCATTAATGCCCTAGAATACGCCGAAACGAGCAACGGAAGTGGAAAGAAAGGCATTAATGCCCTAGAATACGCCGAAACGAGCGACGGAGGAGGAAAGAGAGGCAAAAATGCCCTAGAATACACCAAAACGAGCGACGGAGGAGGAAAGAGAGTCATTAATGCCCTAGAATACGCCAAATCGAGCAACGGAAGTGGAAAGAGAGGCAAAAGTATCCTGGAATACGCCTCCCCCTAACCCCAAAGATCAAAAAGCACATAAACCAACGTTCTCCCATATTCTATAGGCAAATGCCTTTGTTAAAGGGGAGCGACTGGATGTTAAGGATTAGGTTGAATGAGCTGGGGAAAGGGAATGACAATGGTCTGATACAGGCGGATGTTTGGAAATGGGATGGCATTGGCTGGAACGAATATATTACTCAGCAGGATGAGGATTTCATACGCACGGAAGAGGAGTTATTCGTCACGATTCCGGCAGAAGCGGGATTATATCGTGTAGATTACTCTAATAAGCCTTTTGAGGCGCCATACTTATTGCCGGAGTGGGTGGGGGACGATCTGCGGACCACGGGTCTGCATCCGGCGCCGTTTAATCTCAAAGAGGGCACACTTTGGGGATATATTAATGACGAGGGCCGTGTTCAGATTGAACCCCGGTACGAATATGCTGAGGATTTTCAAAAGAACGGTCTTGCCGTAGTTCAGCGAAAAAATAACAGCGGGCTCATTGACAGCACTGGAAGAGAACGAGTGAAGCCGATCTATTCTTTTATTGCGCCTTTTTCGGAAGAGCGCGCGGTCGTGTCGGATGCCAAGGGCTACACTTTTATTGATGAAAAAGGCAAAGAAGTGACGTCCGCCCGGTATGATTATTTGAACTCATTACATGAGGGGCGAGCACTATTTTCAAAACAAAATACGACCGGCGGCCAATCGCTATATGGATATGTGGACGCGCAAGGCAAAGAGGTGCTGCCCGCGATTTATGTAGATGCCAATGATTTTATGAACGGCGTGGCTTTGGTTAAAATCAAAGAAGGAGAGTATGCGCTCATCGATCCGGATGGGAACATTCTGCATACGTATAACCATCCTTTCGTTGGAAGTCCGGGAGAAGGTTTACTAGCCTATCAAGCGACTGAAAACGGTAAATATGGCTATTTAAATACGGATGGTTCTGTAGCCATTCAACCGCAATTCACCTCTGCGTTACCTTTTTCAGAGGGACGTGCGGTGGTGAATACCGCTGAAAATTATGGCAACGCCTACGGGCTGATTGATAAACAAGGAAAAATGATCATCCCGGCAAAATATTATGAAGTATTGCAGCTAGGTGAAGGCAGAGTAGCCATAGGAACGCCTGTATTCCCCAGCCAGCCTTATCGCGGATCACGTTACGTAATTGCAGATGCGGAAACGGGAGCGGTCCTGAGCAATCACACCCTGCTTGGCGTGAACAATTATCAGGAAGGCTTGGCATCTGTATTTGATGCTAAAGATACCTATTTTATCGATAGAAGTGGAAAAAAGGCAGCCCAGCCCCCAGTTATTCCAGGGGCGGGAACACTCACCCTTAGCGGACGTTTGATAAGAGCAGATGTAGATCAACGCACATCTTATTATGATCGGCAGGGAAAGCAGGTTTGGCGCCAAAATGGAGTCATTCCGCTGAGACCTCCCTATTCCGTAGTGGAGAAGAAATACAAACCGAACAGGGATTATCTGGTGTATTATCCGGTCGTTGAGGGGATTGCAAGTGCGGAAGTTTCGCGAGAGGTTAACGATAAGCTGCGCAAGCTATCCCTTGCTGAAGACGTTGGGAGTGGAGGGGTTTCCCAGGACTTTAGTTATAATGGTGATTTTTCAGTCTCTTTCTTCCGTAAAAACCTGCTGGTGCTGGAGCTGACCGGTTATCGTTTTCCTTTTGGAGCAGCACATGGAATGCCTACCAAAATCTATCCGCATATTAATTTGCGCAGCGGCAGGTTCTATAAGCTGGGGGATTTGTTCAAGCCAGGCAGCAGATATGTGGAGAAGCTCAGTAAAATTGTGGGCAAACAGATCGAGAACGATCCACAATATTCATATGTTTTTCCGGATACGTATAAAGGAATTACCTCGGATCAGCCCTTCTTTGTAGATAATGAAGCGTTGTATCTATATTTCGCACCTTATGAGATCGCTCCGTATTCTGCAGGTTTTCCAACCTTCCGGATTCCTTATGCGGAAATCATGGGATTGATCTCTACGGAGGGCGAGTTCTGGCAATCGTTCCATTAATCGTCAGGTATCCATAGGTTTGCTGAAGTTGCCGTCCTTTCGGGGAGGGCGACTTTTTTTGCTTTTTTTTCGCGAATAACAGGTAAAATGGTATTTTTAGGAAGGAAAACAGCGAAAGAAAGCGAATGTATCTAGGAATCGGAAATCTTACAGTCAAGACTATTATATGTAAAAAATTAGAAGCGCACATTTGAGAGATTTATGCTACAATGACTGAGGAACAAATTACAACTTTGTAACATTTGTAGATGGTCACTCTAGGCAGAAGCATATATTACACGCAAGAAAAAAGGAGATGGCAGATTGAAGAACAAGACATTAAAAGCAATCATCGGTGGTAGCGTGGCAGCTGTTATGGCACTTAGTATTTCTCTTCCATTGGAAGCAAATGCGGCATCGAATGAATCGACAGTAACAATAAAAGGCACAAGTTATGAGCAAATATTACAATATTTTAAACAAGCTAATCTTGAGGGATTCCCTTTTTCGAATAGCACAATCGTGGTAACTAAGCCACAAACTGGAACAGTACCAAACAAAGACAACACGACCACAACTACAACTACAAAACCGGTTACAAAGCCAGCAGACACAACTACTGTAACTAAGCCAACTGATAATACAACTACAACAGGTGCTGTGAGCAATAAAGGAACCTATGTTCAGCAAATCGTAACGCTGGTAAACAAAGAACGTGCAGCAGCTGGTTTGTCACCTGTAGCTGGATTGGACAGCCTGCACAAAGTTGCCGCTACAAAAGCTACAGATATGCGTTCGAATAACTATTTCTCACATACTTCACCTACGTATGGTTCACCTTTTGATATGATGAAATCCTTTGGCATCACTTATAAAGCCGCAGGTGAGAACATCGCAATGGGACAAAAAACACCAGAAGAAGTAATGAAGGCATGGATGAATAGTCCAGGTCACCGCGCTAATATTTTGAATGCTAACTTCAATTATATCGGTGTCGGTTATGATAATAATTACTGGGTTCAAGAGTTTATTGGTAAATAATACGAGTAGATGCTTCAGGAAGAAATCGTTCTCCGATGTAAGTCGGGGAGCGGTTTTTTTTGTGTGGTGAAGAATAAAAATGCAACAAAAAAAGAAGTAAGGAACTTGTCCTTACTTCTTCTGTCTAGCTCTATGGGTTATGCAGGGGTCGAACCTGCGACCTGCCGATTAAGAGTCGGCTGCTCTACCAGCTAAGCTAATAACCCGTAATGTCTAAAGAGTCAACGGTGAATATTATATAATGGCATTAATTAAAAAGCCAGTATTTTTTTATTTTCAAAAAAGTCCACACTCGTTCCTCGGCAAAAACACTGTAGCAGCGGGATTTTTTTCTTTGCTAGACATTTGCAAAACTTGTATGGAAGAATTATGTTTATGTAACATAGTTAAGATCTTTGTAAATTGTGGAACAATACATAATAGAACGGCATACGGAGGGATAGCTTTGAAGGATTCGAAATGGACATGGCGCAGCGTCAGCTTGATTTCCATAGTAACAACTATAGTTTTGATGGTTGGTTTAGTTTATGCGGTTAAAGATATTATCTATCCGGTCGGAGAGGTTACCGAGAGCAGCTTGCCTCAGCAAACAGCCGCACCGGTGACGGAGACTGTCAAGCTCCTCAAAATTGTTGCGCTCGGGGATTCGCTTACCAAGGGGACCGGTGATAACACCGGAGAAGGGTTTGTTAAGCGTACGGTTACTGGTTTATCCGCAAAAGGTGTCACAGTAGACTTTTTAGGCAATATGGGGATTAACGGGTTGACTACTGCGGGGCTGTTAAGCAAACTGAACGAAGATGGTGTGGAGTATGCCTTGCGCATGTCGAATGTTGTTCTGCTATCCGTCGGAGGAAATGATCTGTTTAAGGATTCGGATATTCTTGAGAATAATGGGGCGCAACAGGGCAACACAACTTCATCAACCTCTGGGCAGGAGCTGACTCCAGAGTCTTTATTAGCCGCTCTGCCAGAAGCAGCAGCTAGACTGGAGAAGATTCTCGATAAAATCTCACAGATCAACCCGAATGCGCAAGTTTACTATATGGGGCTGTATAATCCCTTTGGCGATATTCCAGAATTACTGGCACCAGGCAATCAAGCGGTAACGAAGTGGAATAATACGGCAATGGATATTATTAATGAGCATAGCAACATGACCTTGGTTCCTACGTTTGACTTGTTTAACAGACATTTGGACAAGTATCTATCCACCGATCATTTTCATCCTAATGGTGATGGCTATCAGCGAATCGGAGAACGGTTCATACAGGCTGTGCAGTAGTATATAGGTGAGTGTTAAATTTTGCAGTAAGATCATGTAGGTAAATGCCCTTTGAGCAAGTACAAACCGAGAAAATGACAGTCACAAGGAGCTAAATTAAATATGACAAAAGCGAATAGTGAAGACTCCGGCACAGTCGTCTTGTCTGTGGACGGGGTACGTAAAAAAATAGGACGAAAATGGATTATAGATGATGTCACTTTCGATGTGAGAAAAGGGGAGATTTTCGGCTTTCTCGGGCCTAATGGGGCTGGGAAGACGACCACGATCCGCATGCTTGTGGATTTGATTCGACCTACTGAGGGCAAGATTACAGTATGTGGGTACAATGTGAACCGAAATCCGGAAAAAGCATTGCAATATGTAGGCTCTATCGTTGAGAATCCTGAGGTATATACCTATTTGACCGGGTGGGAGAATTTGCAGCATTTTGCCCGGATGCAGCCTGGCGTAGACAATGAACGTATTAGCGAAGTGGTAGATATTGTTCGATTAGATCAGCGGATACATGATAAGGTAAGTACATACTCGCTTGGGATGAGACAACGATTAGGCATTGCGCAGGCGCTGTTGGGACGTCCACGGCTGCTTATTTTGGACGAGCCGACGAATGGACTTGACCCTAAAGGCATTAAAGAGCTGCGAGAATTCATTCGCAAGCTGGCGGATGAAGGGCTGGCGGTGTTCGTATCGAGCCATCTGCTTAGTGAAATTCAGCTTCTTTGCGACCGTGTAGCGATTATTAGTAAAGGGCGTGTATTGGCAGTAGGCGCGGTAGATGAGCTGATCGCTCGTAATTCGCCGTATGTACTTTGGGAGCTGGAGCCTTTTGCTGAGGCCCGGGAAATGCTGGCTGATCGTTCAGATATTCAAATTCAGAAACTGGAAGACGTCACATTAGATGACTCAATTATTGCCGGGATGGGCCCCAATTCTTTAATAACGATCATGGATCAGGATCTGATCCCCGAGATTGTGGCCGTAATGGTTACTGCTGAAATTGAGGTGAGAGCTGTGCATAAAATTAATCCGACACTGGAACAGCTATTCTTGAAACTAACGGAGGGTGAGAATGTTGAGTAACTTGCTTCCGCTAATCCGTAATGAGTGCTTGAAGATTATAAAAAAGAAACGGTTTTATGTTATACTGCTGATTCTGATTGTACTGGTGCCTATGTTCACCTATGCACAGATGCGTTCAGCCGAACGGAGTCGGGAGAAATTTAATTCCGATTGGCGGCTTGAGATCCAGCAGCAGATTATCGATAATCAAAATTCACTGGGCAGTGACCGGATTCCAGAGGAATGGAAGACTTATCGGCGAATATTTGTACAACAGCTTCAGTATTATCTTCACCATGACGTTAATCCGAATGAACCTAGCGGGGTTACCTTTACCCGTGAATTTATGGATAATTCGGTTACATTATTTATTCCGTTGCTCATTATGGCGGTGGCCTCAGATTTGGTCTCGGCCGAAAGGACAACCGGAACTATCAAAATGCTGTTGACTAGGCCGGTCAAGCGTTGGAAGGTGCTTTTTAGCAAAATGACAGCACTGCTAATGTTTGTTTCGCTTATCGTACTTTCCACATTTGCAATCAGTTACTTTATCTCTGGTCTCGCCTTTGGTTTTAAAGGTTTTAACATTCCTGTTTTTACAGGCTTTAAAATCAGTGGTGATTCGCTAGATATGTCTACTGTACATGCAGTGCCCCAGTGGAAATATATGCTTATGCAAGGTGGTTTGATTTGGTTCGTCAGCGTAGTGGTTGCACTGCTCGCGTTCATGATCTCGGTGCTTGTTCGCAGTACTGCGGCGAGTATAGTAGTTATGATGGCAGCGCTGATTGCAGGTAGTATACTGACCAATATGGCCTCTGCCTGGACAACAGCAAAATATTTATTTATGGTAAATCTTGGACTGACCAGCTATTTGTCTGGTACTCCCGCCCCCATTGAAGGGATGTCCTTGTCATTTTCCATGGCTGTGCTGGCTGTATGGGGGGCCGCTTCGGTGATCATTTCATTCGCCGTCTTTACGAAAAGGGATATTTTGAATTAGAATGAACAAAGTGACCAAAACGTTTGTTTGCATTTCTTAGAAATATAGGAGAGTATAATTTCACGTTATATTCTATCCTTAGGTTTTTGGCAGTAACGGATACCGTTCTTAACATAAAGGACGGCCAAGCCGTTTCTTCTTAGTATAGAGAAAAGAAGGAGGAGCATGAATGCTCGAACAGATCGATATGTTTGCTGAAGTTTCTAATAACGGCGAGAATGGCCGTACTGGATACGATGCTGACGACATTCAAGTGCTCGAAGGTCTGGTTGCAGTACGCAAACGACCTGGCATGTATATCGGCAGTACGAGTTCTTCAGGACTACATCATTTAGTATGGGAAATCGTAGATAATGCCGTAGATGAGCATTTAGCCAAGTATTGTACAAAGATTGACATACTGCTTCGCAAGGATGGCTCGGTAACCGTTAGCGATAATGGACGGGGGATCCCAACTGGAATGCATAAGACAGGGGTACCTACCCCGCAAGTTGTATTTACAATTTTGCATGCGGGCGGTAAGTTCGGTGGATCGGGTTATAAAAAATCAGGCGGTTTGCATGGCGTAGGGGCTTCTGTCACAAACGCTTTGTCTGAATGGCTCGAAGTAGAGATTTATCGTGAGGGCAAAATCCATCGGCAGCGGTTTGAGTACTGGGTGGACAAGAAGGGCAAGGAGCATGTTGGCGAACCTGTAACTGGTCTTGAAGTTCTGGGTAACACCAATAAAACGGGTTCGAAAATTACTTTCAAGCCAGATATTCGTGTCTTCCCAAATGGAATTGCTCTGAATTATGACACGCTGGCAGAGCGGGTTCAGGAGATTGCTTTTCTGAATTCCGGTTTGCGTATTACACTGCAAGATGAGCGGAGCAACCGTCAGGATGAGTTCTTTTATGAAGGTGGAGCCAGTCAATTTGTGCAGTTCCTCAACGAAGGTAAGGATGTTCTCCATGATGTTATCCATTTCAGTGCAGAAAAGGATGATATCGAGGTAGAAGTAGCTCTGCAATACAACGGAGGCTACACAGAAACCTTGGCTTCCTTCGTAAACTCCATTCCAACTCGCAGCGGAGGCACACATGAGACCGGCTTTAAAACTGCGTACACTCGTGTATTAAATGAATATGCCCGCCGCACGCAATTGCTTAAAGAAAAAGATAAAAACCTGGAAGGTAATGATCTGCGGGAAGGCATGATGGCTGTTATCAGTGTAAAAATGTCCGAGGTTGAATTTGTTGGACAGACGAAGGATCAGCTTGGCAGTGCTTCCGCCCGTAGTGCAGTAGATTATATCGTTTCTGAAAATATGGCGCGTTTCTTGGAAGAGAATCCACAAGTTGCGCAGAGCCTGCTGAAGAAATCGATTCAAGCGTCGAAAGCGCGGGAAGCGGCACGTAAAGCCCGCGATGAGATCCGCACAGGCAAGAAACGCAGCGAAAGCTCGAATCTTGGCGGTAAGCTGTCTCCTGCACAATCAAAGGACGTTACACGTACGGAGCTGTTCATCGTGGAAGGTGATTCCGCCGGTGGTTCGGCTAAGCAAGGCCGTGACTCTAAGATTCAAGCGATATTGCCGCTAAAAGGTAAGCCGATGAATCCGGAGAAAGCTAAGCTGCTGGACATCCTGAAGAACGACGAGTATAAAGCAATTATTTCTACAATAGGTGCTGGAATTGGTCCGGATTTCACCGTCGAAGACAGCAATTATTCTAAAATTATCATTATGACCGATGCCGATACCGACGGAGCGCATATTCAGGTACTGCTGCTGACATTTTTCTATCGTTATATGAAGCCTTTATTAGATGCAGGTAAGGTCTTTATCGCTCAGCCTCCACTTTATAAGTTGACCCGCAAAACGGGTAAGCTGGAGACTGTAAGGTATGCCTGGAGTGATGAAGAGCTGCAAAATTACTTAAAGGAATTCGGCAAAAACTTCGAGCTTCAGCGTTATAAAGGATTGGGCGAGATGAACCCCGATCAGCTGTGGGAGACAACGATGAATCCAGAGTCGCGTACGCTGCTTCAGGTACAGATTGAGGATGCCGCTAAGGCGGAGCGCCGTGTTTCAACACTTATGGGTGACAAAGTCGATCCACGTAAACGCTGGATTGTTGAAAATGTCGATTTCACCGAAATTGTAGAGTAATGTCAGTGCTGCAAGTGACGATAATCCCGATTTTCTAAGAGCTTGGTGATTTATGGGACCTAGGGGGATTTTGGAACTGTAGGAGCGATAATGCCCGGAATTCCAAAAAGCTCTGAAGTACCTGAGAATCACCATACTATTTTAAAACGGGCAGTTTGAGGAACAGAAGGTGAGCAAAGTGAGTAGTTTATCAGAACAATTTTTGCCGGCATTTCTGGAAGAGGTCGTCGGTGACCGCTTTGGTCGGTATTCCAAATATATTATTCAGGACCGGGCAATCCCCGATGTCCGTGATGGACTTAAACCCGTGCAGCGCCGGATTCTTTATGCGATGTACGACTCCGGCAACACCCCTGACAAGCCATACCGCAAGTCAGCCAAAACTGTCGGAGATGTAATGGGTAATTACCATCCACATGGTGACTCCTCTATTTACGATGGTATGGTACGTATGGCACAGCCTTGGAAGATGGGGCATGTGCTAGTTGACGGTCACGGCAACTGGGGCTCTATGGACGATGACCCAGCAGCGGCAATGCGTTATACAGAAGCACGGCTGTCTCCCATTGCAATGGAGATGATGCGTGATATCGAGAAGCGGACGGTCTTGTTTAAAGATAACTTTGACAATACCGCCAAAGAGCCTGTTGTGGTTCCTTCCCGGTATCCGAATCTGCTCGTAAATGGCACGAGTGGGATTTCTGCTGGTTTTGCCACTGAAATTCCGCCACATAATCTGCGTGAAGTAATTGACGCTTGTATCGCAGTGATGCAGAAACCAAATATTGAGCTGGAAGAAATTATGACCTTCATGAAAGGTCCGGATTTCCCTACAGGCGGCACAATCATGGGCGGAGACGGCATCATGGATGCTTACCGCACAGGTAAAGGCCGTATTTACCTGCGCTCCAAAACAGAGATTGAGAATATGCGGGGCGGCAAGCAGCAAATCGTGATCACGGAAGTTCCATTCCAGATTGTAAAATCACGGTTGGTTACTTCCATGGAGAATATTCGGCTGGAGAAAAAGATCGATGGCATTGCCGAGGTTCGTGATGAGAGCGGTCGTGAGGGACTGCGGATTGTAGTCGAACTCAAAAAAGAGGCTGATGCTCAAGGCGTGTTGGCGTATCTGCTCAAAAAAACCGATCTTCAAATCACCTATAACTTCAATATGGTTGCTATTGTTAACAAAGCACCTCAGCAGCTTGGTCTAAAAGTCATCCTGGAAGCTTATATCGCGCATCAGCGTGAAGTTGTGACTCATCGCACCCAGTTCGATCTGGAACGCGCTGAAGACCGTGCTCATGTCTTAGAGGGCTTAGTTAAAGCACTAAACATTCTGGATGAGGTTATCGCTGCGATCAAAGCGTCGAAAAATCGTCAGGATGCTCAGAACAATCTCGTATGGATGTTCGGCTTCAGTGAACGCCAAGCCGATTCGATTCTTACTTTGCAATTGTATCGTCTGACCAATCTGGAGATCACTTCACTCCAGAAAGAGTTAGATGAAATGATGGCAAAGATTACACATCTGCGCGGCATTTTGGATAGCGACAAAAAGCTAGTTGCTGTAATTCGTAAGGAACTGCTGGAGATTCGCGACAAATACGGCATTGATCGCCGTTCTCTGATCCAAGGCGAAGTCGAGGAGCTCAAGGTTAGCCTTGAAGCGCTGGTCAACGCGGAGGATGTGCTCGTTGCTCTTTCAGCAGATGGATATATTAAGCGGACTAGTATGCTTTCCTTCACCCGTTCTGGTGGGGAGCGTCATACCTCAGGCGTCAAAGAAGGCGATCATATCGTCAGGCTGCTGGATGTAAATACCCGTGACAGTCTGCTGGTATTTACCCGCAAGGGGCAATACTTCTTGCTTCCTGTGCACCAGATTCCGGAGTTTAAATGGAAAGAGCCTGGTACAGCGATTGTGAATGTTATTGGATTGTCTAAGGGAGATGGAATCGTTAGTGTGATTCCGGTGAATAATCTAGATGATCCGCAGCAGAGCCTTGTGTTTGTCACCCGTCGGGGTCAGGTGAAGCGTACAGAGCTCAAGGAATACTCTACAAGCCGTTCTGGAGCTGTAGCGGCCTGTAAGGTAGCCGAGGGTGATGAGATCATTACAGTGGCTTCTAGTACGAATGACAAGGACATTGTGCTGGTCACCCGTGAGGGAATGAGTATCCGATTCCATGAGAATGAGGTTAACCCTATGGGTCGCGTTGCATCCGGTGTAAGAGGAATTCAGCTGCGCGAGGGCGACGAGGTGATTTCCTGCTTCTGGGTCAGCGAAGATGAAGGCGAAATCCTTGCTATTTCTGATATTGGTTATGCGAAACGTTCATTACTTGTGGATTATCCATCACAAAGCCGTGGTGGCAAAGGAATGCCAACCTTCGAATTCAAGGAAGGCAAACGAATACGTCCAAATGGCAGCAGGTTAGCAGGGGCTTTCTATTGCAAGGAGCCGTTGGAACTGAATGCCGTTACCCGTGAGAATGCCCACCATACGTTCTCCTCTGAATCAGCGCCGCTGGGCGAGCGTCGTTCTACAGGCAAACAGATTGTAGCTGTGGAGAAAAAGGATGAGATCATAAATCTTTTCCCATCAGTTCATTAAAACTAGCGATTAACAAGTGATTTTATAACGGCGTTTAGTCCGCTCTTTTGGAGGGTTGACTAAGCGTCGTTTTTTATTTTTTTATGCTGAAGGTCCGGCAGATTTATTTTTTCTTCGTTTGCAGGAAATGGAAGTTGTTTCGCGAAAATGTAGATATACCGGATAGAACCGCGAGGAAAGGAAGGAATAAGTGTGCATGCTTCTGAATTCAGTAAAATTTGGCATAAGATTTTAAAAGATTATAAATTACATATGGACAGTAATCTTGCTCCAACGCTGACGGATGCCCAACTTACTGTACTTGAACTGCTTCAGGAACGCGACGCCATGAAGCCTTCTGATCTGGCTCCACATTTGGCGACCAGTCCTGCAGCGGTTACGATGTTACTTGATCGGATGGAGAAACATGAGCTTATTGTGCGGGAAAGAGATGCTTCGGACCGGCGGATTGTATGGGTAAGCATAACGGAGACTGGAATGGAAGAAACTGCACGGGGTCTAAAGATCCGCAGTGATTTTTTTGCGGAAGCGCTTGATCCGATCTCCTCTCATAACCAACAGTTACTGCTCTACTTAATGGGCAAAATGGTTGTTACAACTACACCGGAGGGTTCTACACCTTGAACCAAATAGCTTGGCTGTATCACTAGTGCATTTAGAGTATGTAGAAGCATTAGAGTATGTAGAAGCATTTAGAGTATGTAGAAGCGTTTAGAGTATGTAGAAGCGTTTAGAGTGTTTTAGAGCAATTAGAGGCATCTAAATGTATTTAGTTGTATTTTGTACAGCTATTATTTGTAAATTACTCGAGCATTGAGATATAACTGTATTTTATACAACTATTTTCTTGATTTACTTCTCTTTTTACAGTTTCCCTGATTTTTAGTTGTAAAGAGTACACTTAAAATCCGACCTACTGTTTTTTTATTCGGAATAAGTGTATAGAGTGCAGTTATCTTACTTTCATTTCAGATTCCAACTAGGATCAACTACTGATCAACTACTGATCAACTACTGATCCACCGCTAAACAGAGCGGTGGATCGTTAGCTAAGTTCAGGCTGGAAGGTGGAAAGGATGTTTAATCTCTCAAAATGATGTTTAATCTCGAAGGGATGTTTAATCTCAAAGGGATATTCAATGCCCGGCTGGAAAAATCGGACTAAGCATATCCTGCGGAGCTAGGAAGAACACTCCAGCGTGGACCCTCTTCCCATAGTCTGTTCAAGTAGCAGACGCAGAAACAAAAACAAGGCAGTGATTCTCCACTAACCGGAGAGTCACTGCCTCGTTTTTATCGTTTCAATGCCTAGAAAGGGCTGCTTTAGGACAGCCCTTTTTGTAGTGTTTCACGCGGCCACAGATCCCAAGGATGGGTTTGTGGGGGCAGAGAGATGAGTTCCACTTCTTCTTTAGTAACAGGGTGAGGGAATCCTACAAGTGCTGACCATAACGCAATTTGTTGCCCCGGTCTGTTCACTGAAGCCCCGTACTTCTGATCACCGTATAATGGACAGCCGATCGAACTCAGCTGCACCCGAATTTGGTGGGAACGCCCTGTAAGTAAATCAATCTTAAGCAGGCTGTATCCTTCTGCACTGTCAAGCACTGTGTAATCCAGAATTGCTTCCTTGCCGCCGGGAGTTCCTTTTCGAACCACGGTGACGGTGTTACTCTTTGCGTCTTTAAGCAGCGTATCTGTAAGACGGCCACGAGTGGCTGGCGGTTTACCATGCACGACTGTTAAATACACCTTATGAAAGCCGTGAGTACGGACACTCTCGGATAGTCTTGAAGCCGCTTTGGAAGTCTTGGCAAAAATCATTGCGCCCCCAACCGGTCGATCCAAACGGTGGACCAGACCTATATAGACGTTGCCGGGTTTGTTGAAACGTTCCTTCACATCTTCTTTCAGCAGGTTCAGCAGGTCAGGATCGCCTGTTGCATCCTCCTGAACAGGAATATTCACGGGTTTTACAATCCCCAGAAGATGGTTGTCTTCGTATAACACTTCAAAGCGTTGTGATCCGCCGCTTACAGCCTCATTGTTGCCGGAACTATGCTGTGTCATGGCTTACGCCTCCCAGCGACCCAGGATACCACATGGCAGGTTCATGCCGGAGGAGGTGATCGGAAGACCAATTTCGCCGGAGGTAAGTTTTCCGCCATAACGTTTGCCCATGGTCATGGACAACATGTTGCGCAGTACAGTTGGAGAAATTCCAGTGGTGTAGGAATTAATGAGCATGAACAATGGGTTGTCGCTCATAATCTCCATACAGCTCTCAAGGAAAGGGTACAAGCTTGATTCAAGCTTCCACATTTCTCCACCAGGTCCTCTTCCGTAAGAAGGAGGGTCCATAATAATCGCGTCATATTTACTGCCGCGGCGTTGTTCACGTTGTACGAACTTGAATACATCATCCGTGATAAAGCGGACTGGACGTTCTCCAAGACCAGACAGCTGAACGTTTTCTTTCGCCCACTGCACCATACCTTTGGCTGCATCCACGTGAACGACAGAAGCACCGGCACTCGCCGCTGCCACAGTAGCTCCACCTGTGTAAGCAAAAAGATTCAGCACTGAGATTGGACGGTTAGCCGCTGCAATCTTGTCCATCATCCAGCTCCAGTTGGCTGCTTGTTCCGGGAATAGTCCTGTATGCTTGAAGTTTGTAGGACGTAAGTGGAATTTTAATTTACCATAGCTAATCTTCCAATCGTCCGGAATGTTTTTTTTCATTTCCCATTGTCCGCCACCAGCGGAGGAACGGTGATAATGTCCGTGCACATCACGCCATTTAGCGGTCTCATTATTTAGAGGCCAAATAATCTGTGGATCAGGACGACGCAAGATAATATCGCCCCAGCGTTCGAGCTTCTCTCCACCGCCTGTATCAATTACTTCATAGTCTTTCCAATCGCTCGCTATATACATGATTTAATCCATCCTTCAAAAAAATTCATTTAGCCTTTATTGTACAACATTTCACCTGATTGCTACAAACAAATTACGCCTCAGCCAGCTTCACCAATTATTTTGTCCAATGCTAATGAGGTGTATAATATTCCCATACTTATGCGGCTATTCAACTGGTGCTTCATGACTTGATTGTGTATGATCAGATAGTAGAGTTCTTACCCTATTTACGATCGGAGAACTAAAGCTATGTTTAATCTCTCACCGCTGTATTTCCCTATAACTGCAAAACCCAACCACACTAGTGAGTTTCTGCCCAGCCATGCCTTGCAGCCGTTTATTCGCTGTTTTTGGGGTTCTGTAGATGTGGAGTCTATACAACAACCTGAGACGGAGACAATAATTCCGGACACTTGTATGGATATTATTTGGGATTTGGATAGAGAATCAGGTAATACAAACACTTTTTTCTCCGGCATCAATGACACTCCATTTGAAGTCTCCTCAGACAGAAAGCCAGGGGGGAGTTCAACCTTTGGTATCCGATTTCATTTCTGGGCGGTTCATTTTTTTGCAGATGATCATCTGCGGAATGTCTTGAATGCACATGTCGATGTAGATCAATATTTTGGCACTTTTAAAAAAGAGCTTGGTCATCTATTGGAGAAAGTAAACTCGATGGACGAAAGGATTGCAGCCGCTGAAGCCTATCTGCTTCGTCGTCTTGAGCGTAGAGGGCGGACTAACGATCGGATGATGAACGCAGTCTATACTATGGTTAAACAAAAAGGGATTGTGACCGCAGAGGATATGGAGACCAGTTCTAATTTAAGCAGACGACAACTTGAACGGCTTTTTCAAGAATATATAGGTGTATCGCCCAAAAAAACAGCAGATCTCGTGCGGTTTCAGAATGTATGGCGGGAGATGTGTCATTTACCTGGGCAGACGAAGAATATGCAGGATCTTATTTTCGCGTATGGTTACAGTCACCAGTCCCATTTTATCAATAATTTCAAAAAATATGCAGGAAGAACCCCACTTGAAGCCTTGGTCTATGCAGGCCGAAGAATGTCGTAATTTTGCAATACAAAGCGTGTCAACCTTGTTAGACTAAACCTAAGTAAGAAATGAGACATATTATGAGAATGAGAGGGGACAAGTTATGATTTCGTCTTTTGAAGGGACTAACATTTACACTAAAGATACTGCGGCGTCAGCTAAATTTTATACGGAGGTACTAGGAATTCCTATGCCTTTCGAAGGTTACGGTAATTTCGACGGGGCAAAGCTTGGTTTTGACAAGAAACAGCCGGGAATTATTATTTGGGATGCTGCAAAGTGGGAAAATCTTACGACAGGTTTTGTTAATTTAGTATTCGGCTGTGATAATCTGGATGAGACATACGAGCAGTTGAAAGCTAAGGGACTGGATTGTCAGCCACCTGTTACGATGGAATATGGCGGTAAAGAAATGAATTTTCGTGATCCTGATGGGAATCACATAACCTTGCTGGAAGGTGCTTATTAAGCTTCTTTTTAAGAAAAATGAGACGGAGCGCAAACCTCAACCGTGTGTAATAACGGGGAGTTTGCGTTTTTTTAACTTTATTTATTGACAATGATAATCATTATCAAATAGAATGAGGTGAAGCGTATATGATTTAAATTTAAGGTGTTAGTAGGGGAGGAACAGGAGTTTATGGCTAAAGTGCTTGTGGCATATGCTAGTTTAACTGGCAACACTGAGGAAATGGCTGAATTGATTGTAGAAGGAATACGCCAAGCAGGCGGTGAGGCTGTTTTGAAGTCGGTCACTGAATGTAATGCGATTGAGATAAAATCATATGAAGGCGTTCTGCTAGGGGCATACACTTGGGGAGACGGAGAGTTGCCGGATGAATCTCTTGATTTCTATGAGGAGATGGATGAACTTGATTTGACTGCTATGAAGTCAGCAGTTTTTGGTAGTGGAGATACAGGCTACGCCATTTATTGTGGGGCAGTGGATGTTATCGAGGAGAAGCTAAAGGAGCGTGGAGCAGTCATTTTGCAAGATAGCCTAAAGATTGAGTATGGCCCGAATGCTGCCGAAAAAGAAGCCTGCCGTCAATTCGGACGTCAATTCATCGAAGCCTGTATGGCGGTAACCTAAGATGGGTGGGCCAGTGGGAAGTTGGTTTAACAAACCAAGGGATGTACATAGCCCTCCGTATAAACGGCTGCACGATTATCGCATGGAGCATATTATGCTGGGCGGGACTGAGAATTTAGCTAGCGGAGCTCCAGCGACGGGGCTCCCACGCTGGCGTCAGCAGGTTCAATATGCTGTGGGGCATACACTTAATGACTTCTATAGTCTGTTGCCGGAAGTGCGAAGAGAGACACCTATACAATTTCTGTTAGAACGCCGGTGGCCTCCTAGGGGAGATGCTTTTCCCTCCCTTTTGCAATATTGGGATATCAAAACGAGTGTAGCTGATGAGCTTATGCGTATCGTTTCAAGCAATCATCTACAGGAGATTCCAGTGATGTTATATGAACAGTGGCATGTTCCAGTTCCAGCGCTGAATTTGGAGTTATCGATGATTACGCAGCTGGCTTGGAACTCTTCAAAAAGTGGCCGAAGCGTGAACATTCAGAAATTTATGGTTAATGGCAATGAGGATATCATCACTGGATTTATGCATATGGCCAATGTTTTTTGCCATCATGCTTATGGTGAGCCAGCGGAGACCGTGGAAGTTTTCTCGCTGCTGGATGGACGTAAATACTGCTTTGATGGAGAGGCAATCTCGATTATGGAGTCACTGGATTATGTGCGTCTGTTATCCGTATTTCTTGAGCGGGAAGTGTTAGCTGACGGTTCCTTAAGCTGCAGCGATCGTAGAAATGAGAGAGGCGAAGCGAATTATTTACTATAATAAATAGACCTCCTTATCTGCAGGTTAGAACACCAGCAAGTAAGGAGGTCTTATTGTGACTGCTTTATTAAAATCTCAAGAGTAGGTCTGGGGATTAGCCGATATATCGGTAATAATCCTGTTTATTCTGAATGACAAAGCCGCAGCTCTCATACAGCTTAAGTGCATTGGGATTATCCAGTGCGACCTCCAGATTTACACCATTATAATTTTTGCGCTCTCGTTCGATGGTCTGAAGAAGGGCGCTGCGGCCAATGCCAAGCCCACGTAGCTTTTTGTCGACTGTAAATCCATAGATCCAGGATTCATTATCTTCAGTCCACACTCGCATCTTCCCAACAGGCCTGCCGTCCATCTCGATCATAATATTCTCTTGCATACCTTCCTGTTTGTGCAACTCATACTGCTCTGCAGCATCTTCTGTCTTCATATCAAAACCTCCACAATCCAGTTCGACCAGAATGTGAGCCTCTTCTTCACGAGCTGGCCGTAAGACGACAGTCCCTGTTGCTGAGCTGACATCAGATGACACCATGGAATTGCCATCCCATTTCATTTGATATTCAGCGTGATTGAACTGCAGAGGCAAGGTTTGCAGGAAAGCAGTTCCAGATGAAGAAGCGGCGGGTGCATTTAGAAGAAGAGTAGAGACTTTATTGCGCTTGATTATGCTTTGTGCTCGGTTCCACAGAGAGGTGAAGATTCCGCGTCGACGGTAGCCTGGCCGAACCATGCCACAGACCTCCATATCGCTTCCAAAACCATAGAGTCCCAAGAAACCGACCAGTAATTCGTCCTCATAAGTCACGAGCCATTCCGTATCACCTGCGCTTGATGGCTGGCGGAGCATATCCCAATTCAGTTTTAATGAGATTCCTTCATATTGCTCACAGCGTTGTTGTAATTCTTCAATATTCTTAAAAGTGTCGGCAGTCGTCAAACCCGTTTCCCCCTAAAGTGTATTTGAACTATTATAAGTTCGCATAGTTACTAAAAAAGCTTCGCGGAAACGGGAGCAGGTTTAAGCTCTCCCGCCAGTATTCCCGCTCAGCACGTCTTTGTACTCCGGGTGCTTCTCGAATTGATGCGCAGCATAGGAGCATACGGGTACAATTTTTAAATTCTCATTCCGAGCCTTGTCCACAACAGCACGTACAAGCTCTTGTCCAGTACCTTGACCGCGCAGTTCTTCGGAGACACGAGTGTGGTCAATGACCAATTCCCCGGCTTCTTTATCTAAACTGTATGTGATTTCGGCAAGGTCCTTACCGTCATTAGCAACAAAAAAACGTCCGTTTTCATTTTGAATTTGCATCTTATGGCTTCACTCCTAATTAGTTATTGCCTATATTTTACTACCATGAATTGCAAAAAGCGAGGAGCGAACCAGATTGATTGTTCTTCGGGTTGAATGTTGTTTTCCTTGTTACCTGTGAATCGCAGTGCTGCATTTTTGTTCATGTGGGCAACTTGGCTATAGCAGAATATGAGCAAGTGAGAGTTAACTAACCTCGAGTATTTGTTTTGGTAAGCTGGGAACGGTGGAATGTTGGAACTCCGGAACCCCGGAACCATGGGACCTCAGAACGCTGAACCCCGAACCTCGAACTCTCGGTTGTCCTAAACCTCCGCAGAACCTCTCGGACCCAGCTGGCGCTATTTGCACATTATTAGCCTTTTGAGTAAATTTTCGGACCTCAGTGCAGCTATTCCTTTGGAATAGGCACGAAATAGGCCTTTATAGTGTCCATAGCGCCTATGGAGTCCGATAGCATGCTGAAAAGAGGATAATACTGCGAATAAGGTCAACTGATTCCGATAGGTGTCCGATAGCGTAGGACCCTAATCCCCCACTGATGCTTACGGACCCAATTGACGCTATTTGCACATTTTTAGTCATTTGAGCAAAGTTTCGGACCCCAGTGCAGCTATTCCTTTGGAATAGTCGCGAAATAGGCATTTTTAATGCCCATAACGCCTATGGAGTCCGATAGCATGCTGAAAAGAGGATAATACTGCGAATAAGGTCAACTGTGTCCGATAGGTGTCCAATATCGTAGGATCCCGATCCGTCGCAGAAGCTTACGGTCCAGAGTCTTAATTCCCCACTGATGCTTAGGGACCCAGCAGACGCTATTCGCACATATTTAGCCTTTTGAGCAAAGTTTCGGACCCCAGTGCAGCTATTCCTTTGGAATAGTCGCGAAATAGGCATTTTTAATGCCCATAGCGCCTATGGAGTCCGATCGCAAACAAAAAACGGGATAATCCTGCGAATAAGGTCAACTGAGTCCGATAGCGTAGGATCCTAATCCGCAGCAGAAGCTTACGGACCAGAATCCTAATTCCTCACTGATGCTTATGGACCAGAGTCCTGATTTCCCCACTGATGTTTACGGACCCAGCAGACGCTATTTGCACATATTTAGCCTTTTGAGCAAAGTTTCGGACCCCAGTGCAGCTATTCCTTTGGAATAGGCACGAAATAGGCATTTATAGTGTCAATAGCGCCTATGGAGTCCGATAGTGCAGAGTTTTGATCTCCCGCTGGAGATTACGGACCCAGCAGACGCCATTAGCACAAGCTCAGTTGTGTCCGATAGTGCAGTCTTGATCTCCCGCTGGAGATTGCGGACCCAGCAGACGCTATTAGCACAAGGTCAATTGTGTCCGATAGCGCAGAGTCCTGATCTCCCGCTGAAGCCTACGGCAGACGCTATTAGCACAAGCTCTACAGAGTCCGATAGCGTCCACGCTAACGGAAATAACAGCTAAACCACCGTGCAATAAAAAAAAATTTGGCGCTGAAATAACAGCTAATGAATTTTTATGCACTCCCGTTTATAGAGTAGCTTGCGTATTCTCAGGATAATACAATAAGATTAAGAGAATATCTCACTACTGAAAAGAACCGCTAGCAGGAGGAATCATTGTGGAATACAAGGTTGAGGTTGAATTTGGATCGATTTATGAATTGTTGAACAGCTTACATACTTATCTCTGCAAAAAATCCTATAAGAAGATTGATTTAGGGGTAGCGTGGGCTAATGAAATTGAAAGCACGCTCAGTGAAGAGCTGTTATCCCGTCTGAAAGAAACCGAACTAAACAATGAGTGGAAAATGTTGAATCTGCTCATTTACTGTTGTCCATTTAAAGATGATGTAGACAGTGTGTTGAACTGGATTGAAGGGTTATCGGTTGGTGAGTTATATGAGACCTTATCAAAGTATGTAAAGGTATTTCCAAGCCATATGGAGGATTACCGTAACCGCGTAGTATTTTTACTCTCCGAGTGGAACCGCCAGTACTTTAGCCAATGCAATCCTGCGATTTTGAGCAAACTGCAGCAGCATGCGGATTCCAAGAACATGGAGCTTAATGGACTGGACACTGCGGATTTCGTGAACAAGACGACCAACGGATTTTACTTCATGCCTACGGATGGGCTTAAGAAGCTCGTACTGATTCCACAGTATCATTTTCAGCCTGCTAATATCATTTATTGCTACGGTGAATTAACGATCTGCCATTATGCGGCGTGGATATCGATGGAGAATGAGGAAATCTCCCCTTTTATGTACAGAGCGATCCGTAGTCTGAGTGAAAAAAGCCGGCTAAAAATCCTCCAAGCCCTGAGTGGTGGCCGTAAGACGTTTACCGAAATTGTTAAGCATGCGGGGATCTCGAAGGGGATTGTGCATGATCATATTTTTAATCTTCGTTGTGCAGGTTTACTTCATGCCTATATTGAAGGGGAGAATGTCACCGGATACAGTCTGCGTCTTGAAGGCATTCATCGGATGAATGAGCAGCTATTCGAGTATTTGAAATAATGATTTTTTAAAAATATAACCGCCTGAAAGCCAGGACTTCTCTTATGCAGAGAGGGTTTTGGCTTTTTTTATTTGTTTTAATTATCGCCTAATTCTGTTTATGGAGAATTTTTTTGAAGTTCTCTCTTTACAGAACTAAAAAACCTTTCTATAATGAACATCAGATGTTATTCATACTTAACGGGTAGGAATTATAGTTATTATTCTATTCAGAGAGAAAAGGGAGATAGGTACATGAGAAAAAATGCGATTGTAATCACTTCATTACTGCTTACGGGGTCACTGTTACTTTCTGCTTGCGCTAACAACAGTAATAACGAATCCTCATCCGCAAACAATGCGGCTGCAGGCTCCAATTCAACCAATGTGGAAGCAACCACTGCACCAGAGATCGTTCCTGCGGGTGCTCTAAGCGAACCTTTTACTGCCACGGATTTATCCAAACTTCCAGCGGTGGCCCAGAAACGTACAGATACCATTATCGTCGGGCTTACGGACCCAAGCGGAGCGTTCACTCCTTATTTTCAACAAAGTGGTTATGATGGCAATGTCTCTTCACTGCTATACGCTTCTCTCGTAACTGTTGATGACAAAGGCGTTCCAACGCCGGAACTTGCGGAGAGCTGGGATGTTTCGGATGATCAGCTTACATACACTTTCCACTTGAGAAAAGATTTGAAATTCAGCGACGGTTCACCGTTAACAGCGGATGATGTGGCATTTACATGGACGATCCAATACGACAAATCGTATGACGGTAGCTCCCAGCTTCCATCGCTAAATGTTAAAGGCGGCAAAGCCTATAAGGAAGGTACATCCCCTACAGTTGAGGGCATTAAAGTAATTGATCCACAGACGATCTCAGCAACCCTTGAGCAACCAAACGCAACGGCGCTGGTACAGCTCGGCTCGAATGTACTGTCGAAAGCTTACTATGGCAAGGACTATAAAATTGGAAATCTTGAATACATTAAAAAGCTGCATGAGAAGCCACTTGGCGATGGACCTTACAAGCTGGAGAAATTTATTCCAGGTCAAGAAGTGCGTTTTGTAGCGAATGAGAATTATTTCAAAGGTAAACCAAAGACGGAGCATTTCATCTACAAAACTACGGAAGGCGACGTATGGCAGTTCGTAGAAACTGGTGAAGTGGACTACGCTTCCTTTAGTGCGACAGACGAGAATATCGAGAAGCTGAAAGCACTCGGTTTTGTGAATATTATTCCTTACACTCCAAGCACCTATGGTTACTTGCAAGTTAACCTGAAGCATGAGCAGCTCAAGGATAAGCTTGTACGTCAAGCTATTGTGTACGGTTTGGATCGTCAGAGTATTTATGTGGATGCAGCACAAGGTGCAGGGTCTATTGCCAACATCCCGGCATCGCCGATTTCCTGGTCTTACACTGAGGAAGGTATTAATCCTTACAAATATGATCCGGAAAAAGCAAAACAATTACTCGATGAAGCTGGCTGGACGGTAGGCGCGGGGGGGATCCGTGAAAAAGATGGCAAACCGCTGTCCATCCATTACCTCGGTTCGAAGAGTAAAAACACAGATATTTTCATCGCTGTAGCTAAAGAGAATTTTGAAGCGCTGGGTATCGAATTCCAGCCTGAGGTTTTCGCAGACTTTAACTCACTGGTATCGAAAGTAGAAGGTGGGGACTACGATCTCGTATCCTTCTCCACAAGCATGTTGACTGATCCGTCTGACGGGTTCATGCAATTCTTCGATGGAGAAATCACGGATTATGACAATCCGAAATTCCTGGAGCTGTACAACAAAGCCTTGGCCACTACTGATATTGAGGCGCGCAAAGCGGTATATAAAGAGCTGTATCAGCTTTTCAATGATGAACTGCCTATTATTTTTACAAGTTATAAAAAGACAGTATACGCCTATAACGGACGTATTGAGAATCTATCGGTCAGCCCGTTCATCGGTCTTGCTGGCAGTCTGCCAACTTGGAGCCTGAAATAAATAAACCAGTGTCCCCTGCCCTGACTGGATTCAAGGGCAGGGGACGAATCATAAGGAGTCTGTCATGAGCGCTTATTTATCGAAAAGACTGTTGTACATGGTCATCATCTTATTTGCGGCATCATTATTGATCTTCTGTCTGTATGCTTCAACTCCCGGTGACTTCATAACCGGAAATATTAAATTGACCGCTGAACGCAAAGCTGAGCTGCGTGAAATCTACGGCTTAAACAAGCCTGTGCTTGAACGGTATGGGATCTGGATGAAGAATGCGCTGCATGGTGATTTCGGGTATTCCTTAGCCCAACAAAAGCCTGTGCTGCAGCTTTTTAATGATTATATTTGGAATTCCTTTCTGCTGGCTGCCGTATCTACGTTTCTGACGTGGGTGATTGCGGTCATTATTGGCGTCATCTCGGCCTATAAGCAGTATTCATGGTTCGATACACTCGTGATGATCGCTATATTCGCAGCCATGTCGCTGCCGTCATTTTTTATAGGCTTATTCCTGATCAAAATCCTGGCCGTCGATCTCAAGTGGCTGCCTCCAGGTGGAATAATCACCACGGGTAGTAATGCTACGGGTTTGGCTTACTTTAAGGAGATCGTAACGCACATGACCCTTCCGGTTGTGGTTATGACCCTTCTGGGATTAGGTTCGCTCACCCGTTATTTCCGCAGCAATATGATCGATGTCTTAAAACAGGATTATATCCGTACGGCACGCGCCAAAGGCCTAAAAGAACGCAAGGTGCTCTTTACACACGCCTTACGTAATGCCTTACTGCCCGCAATTACACTGGTTGGTTTTGAGCTTCCGGCACTATTTGGCGGATCACTTATTATTGAGAAAATATTCAATTGGCCTGGGATTGGCCAACTGTATATGCAGTCCTTCGGACTAAGGGATTATCCTTTGCTGATGGGCTTTACGATGTTTATTGCCATACTTACCGTCATAGGAACGTTGCTTTCGGATGTTTTGTACCGGATTGCCGATCCTAGGGTTCGGCTATAGAGAGGAGGAAGCTGACGTGGCAGTTCAAAGTAATGTAGCTGGGATTGCGAAGCCGCAGACCACCAAAGGAAAATCCTCTTTATTCCGGCAATCCATGCGGAGGTTGCTGAAGAACAAGCTGGCGGTATCCGGATTTGTGGTGGTGATCTTTATGTTTGCGCTTTGTTTTATTGGTCCGCTGTTCTCACCCTATACGGATAACAAAATTAATATGGCTATGATGAACAAGGCGCCCAATATGAAGCATTGGCTGGGCACTGATGCATTGGGCAGAGATATTCTGACCCGGGTAATGCAGGCGGGGCGCATTTCACTGACCGTGGGACTAGCGTCAATGGTTCTTTCGGTGTTTATCGGTGCTCTTTTGGGGGCTATTGCTGGGTATTACCGCGGTATTGCCGATCAAATCATAATGCGGATTGCGGATCTTCTGTTGACGGTTCCGAGTCTGCCACTGCTCTTTATTTTTGGTGCGTTATTATCGGAGTGGAAGATCCCAACGGATTATCGGATGTATATCGTTATGCTGATGCTTAGTATTGTTAGCTGGCCGGGTATGGCACGTATGGTACGGGGGCAAATGCTTAGTCTGCGTGAACGTGAGTTTATGCAGGCGGCGGTAGTATTAGGCCTCCGTGACCGGCGTAAATTGTTTAATCATTTGCTGCCGAATATCGTTCCGTTGCTGATTGTTATGGCTACCCTTAACATCGGTGGTGCTATATTGAGTGAATCGGTTCTTAGCTTTTTTGGGCTAGGTGTTATGCCGCCAACTCCAACCTGGGGCAATATGATTGATGCTGCGAATAATATGATCGACTTTCAGGATCGGCCGTGGCTGTGGATTCCACCAGGGTTATCGATTTTTGCGACAGTGATCGCGATCAATATCTTTGGGGACGGACTCCGGGACGTGCTTGATCCTAAACAGAAGAGGTAGGTGACCCTCAGATGAGTGATTTAATGAATATAGACGGTCTAAGTACATACTTCTTCACGGAAGAAGGAAAAGTGAAAGCCGTTGATGATGTAAGCTTCCGTGTTCGCGAGGGAGAGACGGTATGTATCGTTGGAGAATCAGGCTGCGGCAAAAGCGTGACCGCGATGTCCATCATGGGGCTTGTTGAGGAACCCGGGGGCAAGGTAGCCCAAGGGAAAATTGATTTTCAGGGTGAAGATTTGTTGAAAATGGACAAAAACACACTGCGGACCATCCGCGGGAATGAGATCGCGATGATCTTTCAGGAGCCCATGTCCTCCCTTAATCCTGTAATCAAGATCGGTGAGCAAATCATGGAGCCGCTGATTGTACATTTGAAGATGAACAAGAAACAGGCGCGCATCCGGGCGATTGAACTGATTAAGCAGGTAGGCATATCACGACCAGAGCAAATTGCTGATAGTTACCCGCATGAATTAAGTGGAGGTATGCTGCAGCGGATTATGATTGCTATTGCCATTGCCTGCAGTCCAAAGCTATTGATTGCTGATGAACCGACTACGGCGCTGGATGTAACGATTCAAGCGCAAATTCTGGATATGCTGCGTGAAATTAAAGATAGCTCGGGCATGTCCATTCTACTAATCACCCATGATCTTGGCGTAGTGGCAGAGATGGCCGATTATGTGATTGTTATGTATTCCGGAAAGATTGTGGAGGAGGGGGAAGTTGTTGAATTGTTCAACAACCCCAAACATCCCTATACAAAAGGGCTGCTCAAATCGAAGCCGGTAATCAATCAGCGACAGGATGAGCTGTATTCCATACCAGGTCAAGTGCCAAATCCGCTTGAGCTGGTGCCCTCTTGTTATTTTCATGACCGCTGTGAGCATTGCATGCCTGTATGTGTCAGCCAGCAGCCCCAGCTTAAAGAGGTGGCCAGCAGACAAAAGGTAGCTTGCTGGTTGTATGAGGAGGCGGTTGTTCATGCCTGAAGCACTGCTTGAGGTCAATCATTTAAAGAAATATTTTCCTGTTACTAAGGGGCTGCTTAACCGAACCGTTGGGCATGTAAAGGCTGTTGACGATATTAGCATCACACTTCAACCTGGGGAAACGTTTGGGCTTGTAGGGGAATCTGGGAGCGGCAAAAGTACAGTCGGACGGACGATTTTACGGCTAACGGATAAAACGGCAGGTGAGATCAAGTTCAAAGGGATAGACATTCACTCCCTGTCGCCCGCTGAATTGCGCAATATTAGACCCCAAATGCAGTTGATCTTCCAAGATCCTTATAGCTCACTTAACCCACGGGTTCGTATAGGTGATGCCATTGGTGAAGCTTTACTGGATCATGGTCTATGCTCAAGGTCCGAGGTGCGAGATCTGGTGCTTGAAGCGCTAGCGGCTTGCGGGTTATCTTCTTATCATATTGATCGCTTTCCGCATGAATTCTCCGGGGGGCAGCGGCAGCGGATTGGGATCGCCCGTGCGCTTGTTTTGAATCCTGAGCTGATCATTGCAGACGAACCAGTTTCAGCACTGGATGTTTCCATCCAAGCACAGATTATTAATTTATTCAGTAAGCTCCAGCAGAGTCGAGGGTTAACGTATTTGTTTATCTCCCATGACTTGAGTGTTGTGGAGCATTTGTGTTCAAGAATCGGTGTCATGTACCTGGGCTCTATGATGGAGACGGCTTCAAGAGATGAACTGTTTAAGAATCCGCTCCACCCGTATACCAAAGCGCTGCTGTCGGCTGTTCCGATTCCTATTCCAAAGCTGAAAAGGGAAAGAATTGTACTTAAGGGAGATATTCCGAGTCCGGTAAACCCGCCTTCTGGCTGTAAATTCCATACCCGTTGTCCCTTTGCGCAAGAGGTTTGTAGATCTGAAATCCCGGTATTTCGTGATGTTGGCAGTAACCATTTTGTAGCTTGTCATTTAGTTTAATAGTTGTCACAAATATAGCAATGATTTACTCCTAAGACATGAATAATTAATGTTGAATTGTATAATAATACAATTTGACCTTATTTTTGCCTGGGCTCAAAAGTCGTGAGAGGTTTCAAAGCCAGGTCAATGGGGTAATTAGAGAGTGGTTAGGTTAGGCGTACATATCTAATCGGTCTAGTATAAAATCCCTACTTAGGAGGAATCATCGTGAATACAACAGTACGTTTGACAGAAAGATCCGGCTCCACTTCTTCACAGCGCAGAAAAGGCTTTGTACCGGTAGTCGTGTACGGTGCAGGTTCAGATAGCCAGTCCTTTACAGCGGATGCTAAGACAATTTCAGGTATTTTAGCCAGCAACCCACGGGCTGTTCTTACTTTGGAATTGCCAGACTCGGGCAAAAAGAACGTGGTTATTCAAGAAATCCAACGTCAGCCAATTTCCAAACAACTGCTGCACATTGATTTTCAGCAGATTGATATGAAGGCCAAATTGGATACAAAAGTAGCGTTCCACTTTACAGGTGAACCAGTAGGTGTGAAGAGCGGCGGCGTGCAACAAATTGAATTGCATGAGCTGGATATTCGCACACTTCCAGATAAAATAGCTGCATCCTTTGAAGTGGATATCAGTGGACTAGATATTGGTGATCAATTGCTGGTATCTGATTTGCCGAAGCATGAAGGCTGGGAAGTATTGACGCCTGAGGACACATTGATTGTCCGTATTTCACCTCCAGCAGCGCAAGAGCCAACAGAAGAAGATACTGCTGAACCCGCTGTAGCTGAAACTGCTGGCGAAGATAAAGCAGAATAGTATAGAGATAAATAGTAAAGAGCAGATAGAATCCTTGTAAAGGAGCTGTCTGCTCTTTTTGTTTTGTCTTCATAAATATGAATTCATAAAAATGATGCTGGTCTTTCGTATGATTTCTCAAATGGAAATTTTGGTTGTTTCGCCTCATTTAGTTAAAAATTTACATAAAATCGTTGACGAATGGGTTTCTAAGCCTGAAAATGAGGACAATTACCATGGTAAAATATTCAAAAGTCCCTGTTGTTGCTGTTTGAAAACGCTTTAGTTTTTATGCTTCAAAGAACTCTTATTGCCTAGTTCATCATGATTAAGAGGAGGAAAGTTATGAAGATGAGGAAGCTGTTTTCGATCTTAATGACAAGTTTGCTGGTGCTTGGGGTAGCTCTACCCTTTGGTGGAAAAGCGAATGCAGATGCTGCAAGTGACGCTTCAAATCGTGCTTTAATCTGGCTGAAGGCCCAGCAGGATGCAACAGCGGGGTATGCTTTTGAGGGACTGGTAGATAGCTTTGAAGATTTCTGGGGACCAAACAACCCCAAACAGATTGTATACACATATGATCAAGCGGTTGCAGCTATCGCCTTTATTGTAAAGGGTGAACGGACGCGGGCAGAGCAGGTTTTGAACAAAATGCGGGACATTCAAGATCCATCAGGCTTCTGGCTGAATTCTTATTGGTATAACAACGGCTTCGGAGAAGAAATCCGTAAACATGTGGGACCCGTTGTATGGATGGCAATGGCTGCTATGGCTTATGAGAAGCAATATAATGATTCACGGTATCGTCCAATGGCGCTCAAAGCACTAGATTGGAGTTTACAGTATAAAAAGGCTAATGGCAGTATCGCAGGGGGATGGAGTGGTTGGAGTAATTCCGATGAGCCTTGGAGCTCAACCGAGCACAATATCGATATTTACCGGGTATTGCAGTATTATGCTTCGGTGGATTCCTCAAAGGCAGCTACTTATAACAGTGCGGCTTCTGGAGTCAAAACCTTCCTGGATAATTATGTGTGGGATGACACAGTCAAACGTTTCAAGGGGGGCTGGAAAAACGATACAAATCTGATCGACCCCAAAATACCTTTAGACGTGAATCCTTGGGGAGTATTAGCTTTAGGCGTATCCGGAACACATAACTACGGCGCAAGCTTAACCTATGTGGAAAATGCCTCCGGCACCCCGGGAACACTTGCGAATCCGCGTTACAAGCAGACGCTTACTTACAATGATGCTGGGAATACGCTCACCGGATATGATTTTGACTGGACAGATGAAGTATTGCCAGCGTATGACGATAACGGAAATCAAATTGGCAATACGGGTGCTGACGTATGGTTTGAAGGAAGCGCATTCATGTCGCTCGCTTATTATCTGCAAGGCAATGCCTCAAAGGCAGACGCTATTAATACAGAGATTATTAAAAAACAAGGCACAAGCGGTGCTTCGCTTGGGGGTATTCCCTACTCGCTGAAAGGGTCCAGCAACAGTTATTGGGTGATGGCGCAGCAAAACTGTGTTTCCAGCACAGGTTGGTTAATAATGTCACTGCACCGGTTTAATCCATTCACAGGTCAATATTTGACGGGTGGTGGTAATACTGGGGATACAACCGCGCCAACCGCTCCCGTTAATCTAACGGTAACCAGTAAGACGGATACAGGAGTTAGCTTAAGCTGGTCCGCTTCTACCGATAATGTTGGCGTTACAGGTTATATTGTTTATCGCGGAACACAGCAGGTGTCCACTGTGGGGGGAACTACAGCTACTGTTAGTGGACTTACTCCAAGCACAGCCTATACGTTTACAGTAAAAGCCACGGATGCAGCAGGTAATTTATCTTCCGCTAGTAATACCGCAACAGTTACTACTAATCCCACTGGAGGCAGCGGAGGCGGTGATCATGTGACGGCTGACTTTACAGCAGGGGTAACGAGACTTTCTGCTACAGAGGCGAGTATCTATATTACACCTGTAACCAGTGCCCTTTATGTAGATGTGCATTACAAGATTAACGGGGGTTCCCAGCTTAATTACAGGATGACTAATAACTCAGGAACATGGAAGCAGACGGTGAGTGGATTAAGCGCTGGCAGCAGTATTGAGTACTGGTTCACTTACGAAAAATCCGGCCCGCAATATGATTCAGCACATTATACTTTTGTTCAGTAAGATTAGCAGATCGTAAAAATCATTCTAAGAGAAGGCTGTTCCATGCTGCCATTTATAGCGGCGGGGGCAGTCTTTTTTTGGGTGGAAAAATAGTGAATGACCGTTAAATCCTTCTCAAGACGGAGGTCTGCTCTTAAGGTATGCTTTAAAATCTTTGGGGGAGACGTTAGGACACGATGGTTACTAGCGTAGGTAGGTATGAGGGGAGTTTAATTTATTGGTTTTACAACGTAACAGTGTTATGTTACGATGGCTTCAAGGAGTGATAAGCATGGAAGAGGATTTGATCTCAAAGAAGCAGCTATTGGATTTAACCGGTATATCCTATGGGCAATTGTACCGCTGGAAGCGGAAGCAGTTGATTCCAGAGGAATGGTTTATCCGTAAATCTACGTTTACTGGACAGGAGACTTTTTTTCCAAAAGACATGATTTTGTCCCGTATCGATAATATTGTGAATATGAAAGATGGACTTTCTTTGGATGAAATGGCTGATAAGCTATCAGATAAGGCTTCTTTTGACAAAGTAAGTATATCTGCTGCGGAAATTATAGAACGTAACATTGTTTCGTCGATGACGCTGGGGAAATTTGGAGAGAGGCTCGGTGTCAAGAATGGATATAGCTTCGATCAACTCACTTATTTATTGGCTGTAGATCGCCTGCTTAGTGCAGGGGAGATGAGTATGGAGGAAGCAGAGCTGCTGTTTCGAACCTTAATGGATAAAGCCTCCAATCTTGAGAGTGGCAGCTGGGAGTTATTTTTTATCCGCAAAATGGGGGTGTCATCCTTTATTCTGGTTCAGGCACCAGCGGAGTTATGGTTCGATGAAGGGGTAAAGCTGGTCAGTAAAATACTCAGTGCAGATGTAATAGAACAATTGAAAGGTAAGCTTGCTTTTAAGCTTGTTGAATAGGGGGTTAGTGTAATGGACAAACGAGAGCTGCCGGATCTGATTATAAACGGAGTCAGCGGGGGGGCCGGAGGTACTTATAACAGCGTGCGAATCGATGGTGTAGGCAAAGTAACGGGACCCATCGTGACGCGAATTTTTAAAGGAAACGGGCATATGAATTTGAAGAATGATCTCTCGGCGGAAGAAGCGGAATGCAATGGAACGATGAAAGTGCTGGGCCATTTGCGTTTTAACTCCCTAAAAGTGGACGGAATGATTACTGTCGGGGAGAGCATTCGGGGAGAAAGCTGCACACTTCATGGAATGCTGAATATCAAGGGTGATTGTGAGCTTGAGGATTTTGCGGGGGAAGGAAGCTTTAGTGTCGGAGGTTTACTTAGTGCAGGACATGTAGACTTCAAACTGCAAGGGCAGGGAAAGGCGCATGAAATTGGTGTGGAGAGTCTAGTGATCCGGCAAACGAATAGTGGAGTCTGGAGCAAAATGTTAAGTGGAATCATCCCTAAATTAAGATCGGAGCTGCGGGCTCGGACTATTGAAGGAGATTTTATTGATTTGGAATATACAACGGCTGATGTTATCAGGGGCAATATTGTGATTGTAGGTCCAGGCTGTACTGTTGAGCGGATAGAGTATCGTGATCAGATCACAGTACATCCTGAAGCAAAGGTTGGAAAGGTGGAGAAGATCGGTGACTGAAGAAACAATTCGGAGTAATTTGAAAATAATGGGCACAACGACCTCAGCGGGAGGCTTTTTTCGGGATATTAAGGTTACTGGGGAAGGTCATTTTGCAGGGGATGTAGATTGTGAGAAGTTGAGCCTGACTGGAAATGCAAGGGTAGATGGAAACCTGCTAATGACCAAAATGAAAATAACCGGTGAGATGACACTTATGGGTAATCTTGAAGGGGATTCCTTGCGGGGGCAGGGGGAAATTAAAGCAGCCTCCGTAAAAATCGACGATATTCATCTTAACGGTAATTTGGAGGTTAATGGTGATTGTGAAGGTGAACATCTGCGTATTTCGGGCGCTCTCAATGTGGCAGGACTGCTAAGTGCGGAGCAACTGGAGATCAATTTATATGGTCTAAGTAGAGCGAAAGAGGTTGGAGGCAGTGCTTTAACGATCAAAAAAAGCAAGACTGGAAAATTCCTGCATTTGATGAAGCAGAATCCTAAAGTGCTTTTTGAGGCTGGGCTCATTGAAGGCGATACGATAGAGCTGAATAATACAAAAGCAAATATTGTCAGAGGAGATCGGGTAATCATCGGTGTGGATTGTGAGATTGATACTGTGGAATACCGTAGTGCTTTGGAGATTCACAAGAATGCAATAGTGAGGCATCAAGTAAAGCTGTAACACATAGTTATAGATCTTTTGACAATGGGGAGTGGAATAAATGAGTGCTGCCAAAGCGCCCAATCTGGGCATTGTAATCGCAGGTCTGCTGTTGGGAATACTGATGGCCTCCATGGACAGCACCATCGTTGCTACAGCAATGGGCAATATTGTTGGGGAACTAGGCGGTATGGACAAATTTGTCTGGGTAACATCAGCTTATCTCGTAGCTGAGATGGCGGGGATGCCTATCTTTGGCAAGCTGTCTGATATGTATGGGCGTAAAAAGTTTTTTGTTTTTGGGATTATTGTATTTATGGCGGGTTCAGCGCTTTGCGGGACGGCAGATACGATTACTCAGCTGGCTGCTTATCGGGCGATTCAGGGAATTGGAGGCGGCGCGCTAGTGCCGATTGCTTTTGCCATAATGTTCGACGCCGTACCGCTGGAGACACGGGGCAAGCTGGGCGGTGCATTTGGTGCGGTATTTGGATTATCGAGTATTTTTGGTCCATTGCTAGGCGCGTATATTACCGATCATATTGCTTGGCAGTGGATATTTTATATTAACTTACCGCTTGGACTGTTGGCTTTTGTGATGGTCGTTTTCTTTTATAAAGAGTCACATGAGCATTCCAAACAACCTATTGATTGGCTGGGTGCGGGCACATTGCTGGGCTCTGTCATCTGCTTAATGTTTGCGTTGGAGCTGGGTGGAAAAGAATACGCTTGGGGCTCATCGATGATCCTCGGCTTATTTGCAGCTTTTGCTATATTGGCGGCAGTGTTCCTTTTTGTAGAGACGAGAGCGAAAGAGCCGATCATTTCCTTTGCGTTATTCAAAAAAAGACTGTACGCCGTCAGCATTCTGTGCGCGCTATTTAGTGGTGCTGCATTTATCGTGGCTTCCGTATATATCCCGATCTTTATCCAAGGTGTATTAGGGGGTTCGGCTACCAATTCAGGACTTGTCCTGCTGCCGATGATGGTCGGCTCAGTAATTACCGCCACAACGGGAGGATTCCTGATGGCAAAAACCAGTTACCGCAATCTGCTGATTCCTACGTTTGTACTTTTGGTGATCGGCACAGGGCTGGTAGCAACGCTTACTCCGGAAGCTTCACGTCTCTTGGTTACCTTGTATATGATTTTAATCGGATTGGGCATTGGCGCTTCCTTCTCTGTGTTAAGCACAGCAGCTATTCATGGTCTGACTGCGCAGCAACGCGGCTCTGCCAGCGCAACACTGAATTTCATTCGTTCGCTTGGCATGACCATCGGAATAACCACATTTGGCATTATTCAAAGCCATTATTTCTCGGGCAGTCTAACTAAGTTGCTCACAGCAAATGGAGGAGGAGCTGCTTCTGCGGGGGCTGCTGGGGTTATGGATTTTAAAGATCCGCATTCCCTGCTGTCGCCTGAGACTAGAGCACTGATTCCACCGGAAATTTTGAGCAAAATTACAGAGGGACTTTCCTCTTCCATTGCGAACACCTTCGCTTGGGCGGTTATTCCTGCTGCGTTAGCTTTGCTGGCCTCCTTTTTTATGGGGCGACAGAAAATGGATGCCTCCGCGGAGGGGAAAGTTCAGACGCCTGGGCATTAGGCTGTGGCGAAAGGCGCGGGCATTCGAATGACGAGCGGAATGTAGTGCGCATTATGCGGAATGCAGTGAATTGGTTGTAAACAAACTAGGGTTGTAAAGTGATGGAGCAGCTTCTCATTTGAGAGGCTGCTTTTTTATGTGTGGTTGGGAGTGCAAATGAGCATGAACCCTCGAAGTAAGGGAGCTGAGTTCGAAGGTTGAGTAAATGCGATGAATTCTGGAAATAAGAGCATCTGAGTCCGATAGCATGAGGGAATGTCATGGATTCAAGAATGAGTCCGATAGCATGAGGGAATGCGATGAATTCAAGAATGAGTCAGACTGCATGAGGGAGTGCGCTGAATTCTCGATAGAAGTGCGCCTGAGAATGATGCGTGGAGTGTTGCGGACCGTATAGTCGCTATTGCTGATTTTTTAGCTACTTTGCCGTAGTTTCGGACTGTATAGCTCTTATCGGCATGCATATGCTCGTATTTGGGCTATATTTGTGTGGATAGCTGCACCTGAGTCCGATTGCACGAGAAAATGTGTTGAATTCCGGGAATAAGTGCACCTGGGTCCGACAGCATGAGGGAAGTGTGATGAATCCAAGAATGAGTCAGACAGTATGAGGGAATGCGATGTTTTCCGAAATAAGTGCACATGGGTCCGAAAGCATGAGGGAATGCGATGTATTATCGTTAGAAGAGTGCCTGATTTAGCTGCATGAAGTGTGTTGCGGACCGTATAGTCACTATTGCTGATTTTTGAGCTACTTAGCCGTAGTTTCGGACTGTATAGCTCTAATCGGCATGCATATGCTCGTATTAGGGCTATATTTGAGTGAATAGCTGCGCCTGAGTCCGATAGCACGAGAAAATGTGTTGAAACCCGGAAATAAGTGCACCTGGGTCCGATAGCATTAGCAAATATGATGGATTCTAGAATGAGTCCGATAGTACAAGCAAATGTGATGGATTCTAGATAGAAGTGTGCCTAAGAATGATGGATGGAGTGTTGCGGACCGTATAGTCGCTATTGCTGATTTTTGAGCTACTTAGCCGTAATTTCGGACTGTATAGCTCTTATCGGCATGCATTTGCTCTTATTTGGACTATATTTGAGTGAATAGCTGCACCTGAGTCCGATAGCACGAGAAAATGTGTTGAATTCCGGAAATAAGTGCATCTGAGTCCGATAGCATGAGCAAATGTGATGAATCCAAGAATGAGTCAGACAGTATGAGGGCATGCGATGTATTCTCGATAGAAGCATGCCTGATTTCGCTGCATGAAGTGTGTTGGGGACCGTATAGTCGCTATTGCTGATTGTTGAGCTACTTTGCCATAGTTACGGACTGTATAGCTCTTATCGGCTGCATTTGCTCTTATTTGGACTATATTTGAGTGAATAGCTGCACCTGAGTCCGATAGCACGAGGAAAAGCGCTGAATTCCGGAAATAAGTGCATCTGGGTCCGATAGCATGAGCAAATGCGATGAATCCAAGAATGAGTCAGACAGTATTAGCAAATGCGATGAATTCTCGAGAGAAGAGTGCCTGATTTAGCTGCATGAAGTGTGTTGCGGACCGTATAGTCGCTATTGCTGATTTTTGAGCTACTTTGCCGTAGTTTCGGACTGTATAGCTCTTATCGGCATGAATTTGCTCATATTTGGACTATATTTGTGTGAATAGCTGCACCTGAGTCCGATAGCACGAGGAAAAGCGCTGAATTCCGGAAATAAGTGCATCTGGGTCCGATGCCAAAACTATGAAGTGTGAAAGACCATAACAAATGAAGAGGACAAAGCGCACCATAGTTGATGTAGCAGACGAAGAGGACAAAGCGCACCATAGTTGATGTAGCGGACGAAGAGGACAAAGCGCACCATAGTTGATGTAGCGGACGAAGAGGACAAAGCGCACCATAGTTGATGTAGTGAACGAGGAGAGTCTAGTTGCCCATAGCTCCCAAGCGCTCCTTAGGAAACCATCTCTTTCAGCGGCAGGATGACGGGAATTTCCGTCATCCTGCCGCTTTTTATAAGCCCAAAGGCATGTAGGCTCTCCATCACTAGACCTACAGCGATTAGGTAGAAAATGGTCGAAATAGATGCGAATTTGGTTCACAAGCATCAGACGGTTCTCCAGTGAGGCCGTTCTGTGATCTATCTCGTCATACGTAAAGGTTCTGATACTATGAAAACGTAATCAAAATCTGGGTATAGGAGATTCCGACATGGGGGTACCTTCTGGTGAATTACTTCCCAGCGTCGATCCGGTTCATCGATCCCGCTGGAAGATGAAGAACAAACATAAGTTGTTCTTCATGGCTTTTCCGTTTCTTGTTGTCACCTTTATTTTCTATTATCTGCCGATCAGCGGATGGATTTATGCATTTTATGATTTCATTCCCGGAATACCGTTGTCTGACACGCCATATGTCGGGTTGAAATGGTTCAAGACGATTGTATCCAATCCAACACAGACCGCAGAGGTTGTGCGCGTGCTGAAGAACACTCTTGCCATGAGTTCACTTGGACTAATTACCTCAATATTTCCAGTGATCTTTGCGATTTTTCTGACCGAGATTAAGTCAGGCTGGTATCGCAAGATGGTGCAGACGCTAACCACGATTCCGAACTTTATCAGCTGGATTCTGGTATATGCATTGGCCTTCTCGTTGTTTTCCGTTGATAACGGGGTCATCACACACATTTTAGTGCAGCTTGGAATCGTTGATGAGGGTTATAACTTTTTAGCCTCCAGCTCGAATATTTGGGTCACGATGATCATTTGGTATTGGTGGAAATCGTTAGGCTGGGGTGCCATTCTCTATCTTGCTGCAATCGCAGGCATTGATCAGGAGTTGTATGAAGCCGTAGAGGTGGATGGTGCAAGCCGGTTCCGTAAAATCTGGCATATTACCATTCCGGGTCTTATCCCAACCTTCTTTGTCCTACTGCTGCTCTCCATAGGTAACTTGGTCAATAACGGGATGGAGCAGTACTTTGCCTTTCAAAATGCGATGAATAAAGATTCCATAGAAGTGCTGGATCTATATGTATACAATATTGCGTTTGCTAACAACTTTCCGTTTGCCACAGCTGTCAGTATGCTGAAGTCGGTCGTCAGTGTAATTCTACTGTTCGCGGCAAACACATTATCCAAGATGGTGCGTGACGAATCTATCATTTAAGGCAGGGGTGATCCCATTTGAGAAAGAAAAAACTAACTTCTGGAGAATTAATCTTTCAAATTATTATCTACACACTCTTTGGATTGTTCACCCTGTCATGCATTTATCCATTCTACTATTTGTTCATTAATACGATCAGTTCGAATGATCTTAGCGCAGCAGGGTATATCAAATTTTATCCAAGGCAGATCCATTTTGATAACTATAGTAAGGTTCTAAGAATCAGTGGTTTAGGCCATGCGGCGACAGTCTCTATTTATAGAACAGTTGTTGGTACTTTGCTCACCGTTGGATCTTCGGCATTTCTTGGGTACTTGTTCACCAAAAAGGAAATGTGGGGCCGGAGTATTTGGTACCGCAGTGTTGTAGTTACGATGTATTTCAGCGCAGGGCTGATCCCATGGTATATCACCATGCATAACTTGCATCTGACTAATAATTACCTGGCTTATATTTTGCCAACCATTATTACTCCTTTTAATATCATTTTGGTCAAAACCTTCGTCGAGGCAATTCCGCCCTCACTTGAGGAGTCAGCGTCAATGGATGGAGCAGGTTACTTCCGGGTGTTCTGGAGTATCATTGTTCCTCTTACAACACCTATCTTGGCTACGATTACGATTTTCTCAGCGGTGAATCAGTGGAATGCCTTTATTGATACGGCGTTTCTGATGACAGATACGAAATACTTTACGCTCCAGTTCTTATTATGGCGTTATTTGAACGAATCCAGCTCGCTCGCAGCCTTAATTCGTAATTCGCCAGATATGGCCGCTAGTGCAGCGAATATGCAGACTCCAACCTCAGTGCGGATGACTGTAACGATGATCGTTGTATTGCCGATTTTGATCGTGTATCCGTTCTTCCAACGCTTTTTCGTCAAAGGAATTATGATCGGTGCGGTTAAAGGCTGATGGGTGGCCGCTCTGGACTAGAACTGGGTTTTCCTCTGTTATAAGCAGAGTTGAACTATAAGTGAAGAGATGAAAGGGAGGGTATAAAGCAATGAGATTAAGAAGAGCATCGCTTGTCATGCTATCCGTAATTCTGGTCTTCGTTCTTGCAGCATGTGGCGGGGGGAATAATACGGCTAACTCGGGCAAAAACACGAGCACAGAGAAACCTACGTCGGCTGCCACGAATGCCCCGGCGGAAGAGACAGCAGCACCGGATGACGGAGCGCTTGATCATTCCAAGCCGCTGAAGCTGACTGTATTCTCAACAACCGCTAACTATGCCGGTCCACAGACTGGATGGTTTGCAAAAATTATCAAGGATAAGTTCAACATCGAAATGGACATTGTGGCTTCAAACCTGACTGGTGGAGATACCAAAATCTCTGCAATGATGGCTTCCGGAGATCTTGGAGATATCATCATTTTCGGTGACGACAAGAATCACTATCCAAATGCCATCAAAGGAAAGCTGCTCTTGGACTGGACACAGGACGGTCTTTTGGACAAATACGGAAAAGACATTTCTAGCACTTTTCCAAAAGCTATTGAGAAAGCAAAGGTAGCTTTTGGCGGTGGATCATCAGTCTTTGGTATGGGGAACAGCGTAGCTTCTAATCCATCCGGACCTTCTGAAGGAAAAGATATGACTTGGGGTCCAGACCTGCGTTTTGATCTTTACCAACAAATTGGAGCGCCAGAAATTACAAAGATTGAAGATTATCTGCCTGTGCTGAAAAAAATGCAAGAGCTCGAGCCTAAGAATGAACAAGGCAAAAAAACCTATGCTTTCTCGATGTGGTCTGATTGGGATGGCAACTATAAAATGACATTGGCTAAACAGTTCGCAAACATGATGGGCTATGACGAAATTCCTGATACTGCTGTGTATGTTAAGGCAGATGAAGAAAAGTATTATGACTTCTTATCCGAAGATAGCTGGTACATGAAATCGCTCAAACTGTATTTTGAAGCTAACCAGATGGGGCTGGTTGATCCGGACTCTATGACGCAAAAATTTGACGATGTTGTTGCGAAATACAAAGATGGTCGTCTATTGTTCTCTTGGTTCCCATGGCTTGGAGCTGCTAACTACAATACACCAGAAAGAACAGCCGAAGGTAAAGGTTTTGCGCTGGTTCCGTTCAAAGATGAATTGATGTATTCCACAGGCTTCAATGTTTACGGTGGTAACGGTATTATTGCAATCGGCGCAAAAGCTAAGGAACCTGCTAGAATTATGGAATTCATTAACTGGATGTACACACCGGAAGGTGCAATGATTTCTGCAGGAAGTGGTACAGCAGTACCTAACGGACCTCAAGGTCTGACTTGGGATATTGATGCAAACGGCAAACCTGCAGTGACTGATTTTGGTTGGAAAGCTTATACTGATCAACAGAATACTCAAGTTCCTGCTGAATACGGCGGGGGTGACTACTACTATGGCTCCAATCAAATGAACTTCTCGTTTGTGGTTCCGGCGATGGTGAATCCAGAGAATAGTGAGCCATTCGATCATAATCTGTGGACAACAACCCTAGAGCGTAACCCATCCAAGCTTGATAGTGACTGGAGAGCGAAAATGGGCGTTCTGACTCCTAAGGAGTATTTTGAGAAAAACAATCTATTGGCTGTAGCACCACAAGGCTTCACTGGCAAAGAGCCATTAACCATGGATAAAACAGTGGAACAAAAGAATAAACAAATCGGTACGGTTATTCAACAGATTTCCTGGAAAATGGTCTTTGCTAAAGATCAAGCGGAATACGATAAATTGAATAAAGAAATGCATGATAAGGTAAATGGTCTTGGGTATTCCGAAGTTATGGATTTCTCGATTAAAAAGGCTGAGGAATTGTTCGAGGCCCGTAAAAGCGTTAAATAAACACGGCTAGTAACTATAAAATAAGGCGGGGCGGCGTGGAGGCTGTTCTGCCTTATTCTATTCAATTAAGGATAAATGTGGTATTCTCACATTAATATAAAACGCTTTCAGATAGAAAGAAGAGGATAATCCAGATGGTAAGAGTACCCCTGCGGAGTCATACTCCAGCTGTCAAATCCTTACGTAATACCTTATTTATCTATCTAGTAATCGGAACACTACTTCCGCTTCTCTTAGTAGGATTCGTAACCTACACCTCTATTTACTCCATCCTTTCAGGTAAAATTGGCAACGGGATCAGCGCTAGTCTGAGACAGGAAGCCTCAAGCCTGGAGAATGCCATCGACAATATGGATTTTGCCTCCAAACAGTTTGCTCTGGACGGTCAGATTGTGCAGGAGATGTCCTCATTTATTCAGGAAAAACAAATTTTTCGCAAATCGCAAATGATGAATTCCATCAACCAGAAGATCAATCTAGTCAATTTTACGAACCCTTATATTGGACTTACAGCCTACATTATGCCGGACAGCGATGATCCCGTTCTGTTCACCAACATGAGCGCACGCAGAAATTTTGATATCAGTACATTGCCGTCTTTTATGCGATATAACGGGGCTGACTATTATGGACCACATCCCACTATGTACGCTGTTGGAGATAATCTCGTGTTCTCGGAGCAGCGAATTGTCCGTGTGCCGGGCCAGCATAAGCTTTATATTTATTTGGAGACGAATTATAGTTTGTTTCGCAAAATCTTCAATCAGGAGTCCTACGGGATGAAAGTAAATCATCTGCTGGTCAATCAGCAAGGTAATAGTACAAAAGTGATCGATGGCAAACTTCCGCTAAGTATTATTAAAGCTGCGGGAAGCAACTCCAATCTCACCCATGAAACGCTAAGCGGATATCATCTTTTTCGTTACGCGAGTCCTCAGGGCTGGAAGCTTATTGCCGTTGTGAAAAAATCAGAATTCAACAGTGAAATTTATTCTTGGTTTTATAAAATGATCTTACTTGCCTTCTCCACCCTTCTTTTTGCCGGATTTCTGGCTTGGATCATCTGGAGGAAAATTTATGGTCCGTTGCGTAAGGTCAACCTTGAAATCAACCGAATGGCGGAAAATGTTACCGCTCCGGTAGCCTATACGAATGTGGAAGAATTTGATTTCGTGCTTACCAACTTTCAGCAGATGAAAAAACAGGTGAATGAGCTGATTGTTGCGGTTGCCCATAATGAGAAACAGAAAAGCCAATTTGAGATTGAGAAGTTGCTCAGCCAGATCAATCCTCATTTTTTGCATAACACCTTAAATACGGTACAGTGGATGGCCCGGCTAAACGGCCAGAAGGAGATCGACAAGCTGGTCACTCTTCTTGTAAAGGTGCTGCATTATAATCTGGGCAAGCAAAGCATCATTGTTACCATTGGCGAGGAAATTGAAGCGATTCGAAATTATATGGAGCTGCAGCGTATTCGTTATGATTATGAATTTGAATTTAACGTTGAAGCTGATGAGGATGTATTGTCTGTGGCTGTCCCGAGATTTCTGCTTCAGCCTCTGGTGGAGAACTCGATTTATCATGGATTAAGCGATAATGGCAAGGTAGATGTTGAGATAACGAAACATGGTGAAGGAGAGGTTCAGCTATGTGTGAGAGACAATGGCGCTGGGATGGATGCAGATACATTAGATCAGCTGTTGTCTGATGATGGAGCGAAAAAACGGGGACTTGGAATTGGTTTTTCATATGTGAACCGGATGCTTAGAACCTATTATGGAGAACAAATGAAGCTAGAGATGTTCAGTAAGCCAGGAGAAGGTACGGTTGTATCCATTGTGATTCCGAGGAAAGGTAAGGAGGACTTCGATGATTAAGGCTGTAGTTGTCGATGACGAGAGACTCGTGCGAAAAGGCTTCATATCCCTGATCGACTGGTCATCCTTAGGGATTGTTATAGTTGGGGAGGCAGGTGATGGTAAATCTGCTTTGGAGCTGCTTCAACAGCAGGAAGTAGATTTATTATTTGTGGATTTGACCATGCCAGGCATTTCAGGCTTCGAGCTCATTAAAATGGTTAGACAACGGTTCGCAGGCATTCGCTGTGTTGTCCTTACTTGTCATCATGAATTTGACTATGTTCAGGAGGCTATGCGTTTAGGAGCCGTTGACTATATTGTAAAAACACTGCTTGAGATGGAAAATGCGGATGAAACCATCAGACGTCTTGTCGATCGAATTAAATGGGAGGACAATACACGGGATGCTCTGGTTCGTGGGGAAAGTAAACGTATGGCTTCTGATAAGGCTCTGCTGTATTTGCCACTAAATCATCAATGCAATGAAGAAGAATTATTTCAGCTGTCCAGCGTGAAAAATAATCCGCTCATTACTTTTCATGAGATGTGGATGTCGCCCTTATTACATCGTTTCTCAATAGATGAGAGCAAACGTGAGCTTAAGATCCAGCTATCCGGACGATGGCAGACCGCGCTGATCAGTGGATTGAGAGATCAACCCTTGCAGGAACTGGAGGAACAGCTCACTGCGAAATTACGCCGTATTCTATTTTATCATCCTGAACCTGAGGATTTGACCTCATTGAAATATGAAGACATAAAGAAGGAACCAGGGGCTCCCTATTCAAAACAAGAGGCGGATAATCTGCTGGAGCAAGCACAGAATCTAAAGTGGACAATTGATGGAAATGAGTGGGAGAAGTTTGTAGCAAACATACTTCAGCAGAAACCCCGTTCTGATCAGTTTCTGGCGTTTGCACACTCTCTAATACAAAGCTGGAGCTCTTTACTTTTAAAGCCTGAAGATGCTGCTCAACTGGAAAGGGACATCTCCCATAATCTGAACTGGTGCCATTGGAAGAACTGGCTGCGGCGATTTTCTGATCATGTGGGACGAAGAATGCTGGAACTTGGATTAACTAAAGAGGTTATGTCCTGTCTTATTCGTGCAGTTCGTTATATGCAGAGCCATGCAGGTGACAAAATCAATCAGAGCGACGTAGCAGCCGTCATTAATATGAGCCGTGGTTATTTCAGCCAATGTTTCGCTCGTTTTGCCGGAGAGACATTTGGTGAATGTTTACGGGGAATGCGGCTGGAGCTTGCCAAATCACTGCTGCTGGAGACTACACTTCCCGTCTGTGAGATTGCTTCGCGGTCCGGTTTTGAGGATGATCGTTATTTCAGCAGATTGTTCAGAGAACGTATTGGTAAATTACCAAGTGAATTCCGTGCGGAGGGGAAAAACCAAATATGAAATTTTGGAAATCTATCCTCCTAGTGTTTATGGTCATTGGAATGACATCATGTCGTGACAATATTGGTATTGTAGATTCGGTTGCAAGCCCTCAGGCAGGGGATGAAGCTACTTCTATCGCTTATAGCAAATATGAGGATCCGATTGTGATCCGAGTAGGGTTTAAGGTTCCCGACTCGCGGCTTAATACAGGTGACAGCAACGATAACAATCCAATCACCCGTTATTTAGAGAGCATTACGAATATCAAAGTGGTTCACTCCTGGGAAGCGAAGGGTGAGGATGCTTTTACGCAAAAGGTACAGCTTGCCATTGATAGCAACGATTTGCCTGATGCCATGGTTGTGGATCGGGATCAACTGAAGAAATTAATTGATAATGATATGATTGAAGATTTGACAGAGACTTATAAAATATATGGATCTGAACTTATCAAGGATATGTACAATTCTACAAAGGGGGAGGCATTAGAGGACGCTTCCCGCGATGGAAAACTATATGGATTACCGAATGTAGCTATTGATGCTGACTCTCCCGTGCTGCTCTGGGTACGTCAGGATTGGCTGGAGAAGCTGGAGCTGCAGCCTCCTCAAACTTTTGAAGACATCGAGAAAATTGCCAAAGCTTTTATTGAAAAAGACCCTGATGGAAATGGAAAAAGAGATACCGTCGGTCTAAGCGGCTACAAAAATATCGTATATGGAACTAAACCATTAGTTAATGGTCTGGATGCTGTGTTTAGTGCATTTCACGCTTTCCCCACGAATTGGATTAAGGATAACAACGGCAATATCGTGTATGGCTCCATTACACCAGAGACCAAACAAGCGCTTGCTAAACTTGCTGATTGGTATAAACGCGGGTTGCTGGATCCGGACTTTGCACTATATAAGGAAACTCAGGAGCCTATTATTACAGGTAAATCCGGGATGTTTTTTGGTCCTTGGTGGATGCCTTATTATCCTTTATCAGAGGCAGTGGCTTTGGATACGAAGGCAGAATGGAGAGCATATACAGCTCCAGTTGACGATTCCGGTAAGTTTGTCGCTCATTTAGCGCCGGTAACAGATCGATATCTTGTTGTGCGTAAAGGGTTTGAACATCCTGAGGCTGTAATCAAGCAATTAAACGTGTTTACAAGACTCGAAAGAAGACAGGATCCTAATCAAGAGGAGGTAAAAAAGCTGGGTGATTTCTCTGCGCAGACAGGCATTCAGCTGCGTGCATATTATCCGTTCGATCTTCTGATAGATTATAGGGATGCGATTGAGAAACATTATGCTGATATCCAGCAGGCTTTGCACGGAAAGATAGACCCGGATACATTAAATTCTGATACCCGGCTCATTTATGATCAATGGGTAGCAGAAACAGAGCAGCCCAAAAAAGATCTTGAAGGCTGGAAAGCAGCAAATGCGTATAAATACGGAGTAGCTGTGTTAACCTCAACTGCTATAGAGGGAGTGCGTGGGGTCTTTTATGGGAACACCCGACTTATGAAGACTAAATGGCCGGAACTGCAGAATCTGGAGAATGAGACGTTCTTAAATATCATTGTGGGTGATTCACCGCTTAGTGATTTTGATGCGTTTGTAGCTAAATGGAAGAGTATGGGCGGAGAAGAGATTACGGAAGAAGTTACTGAGCTCGTAAAGCAAAAGTAAACGTGGGATGCCTCAACAGCCTAATGGCTGTGGGACATCCTTTTTCTTATGTTCTATTCTTCGTTTTTGCTGATTTTTTGCAGCAGGAAATGTAGTTGCTCTACTTCTTCATCGGTTAAATGGCCCACAAGGCTTTTATTAAATTCATCTAAGATGGACTGTAAAACTGGGAAGAAATCGATGGCTTTCGGGGTAGGATATAGAAGGTGAGAGCGTCGATCATTAGGATCGTCTTTGCGCTCGATATATCCCGAGTTCTCTAATTGCTTCACAGAACGTGCTGTAGTTGCTTTATCGAACTTCAATTCGGCAGTTAACTGATCCTGAGTAATGCCTGGCCGAGAGAGAATCAATTTAAGAAAGCTATGCTGTCCACCACTACCGATTCCATAGGGGACAAATTGCTTAACCAGTTTCTTTTGATTTTGACGGTGAAGATGGGAAATTAGCTTCCCGATAGGCTCTCTTGCCAATATAGACACCTCTTTGGGTTATATGTTCGTTCATTTGTTGCCTTGAAATAAAGTGTACAATAAAGTCGTTGCGCACGCAACTAAATTGTTGTACACTGGGTATGGCGAGTTTGGTTGCGTGCGCAACTAAACAGTGATTATTAATATTTAATGAGGTGTTAGTTATGAGTTCTGTAAGTGCAACCTATCAGGAGGATAAAGAAATTCAGAAGAAGCGCTGGATGATCTTAATTGTTCTGAATATTTTTACGTTTATGTCCACCCTTGATGGTAGTATTGTCAATATTGCTCTGCCTGAGCTATCCAAACAACTGAAGCTGCCCATGGCGCAAATCGAATGGGTAACAACAGGATATTTAATGGCGATCTGTGCGGCGATCCTTTTCTTCGGCAAGCTTGGAGATATCGTAGGAAAGATTCGAATTTTTAAGATTGGCACGATTGTATTTGTTATTGGATCTATGCTGTGTGGGCTTAGTGTAAGCTTACCAGCCTTAATTGCTTCGCGCGTAATTCAAGCCTTAGGTGCTTCGATGACCATGGCGAACAGTCAGGGAATTGTTACGGATATCTTTCCTGCCACGGAGCGTGGTAAAGCCCTTGGTTTCATTGGTACATTCGTGTCTCTGGGAAGTATAGCCGGTCCAAGTCTAGGCGGGATTATGGTTTCCACCTTAGGCTGGGAGTATATCTTTTGGGTAAACGTCCCTATTGGCCTGATCGCTATATTTTTTGGATGGAAGGTATTGCCTAAGGATTTAACGAGAGTGAAATCTTCGATTGATGTGCCGGGCAGTTTACTGTTCGCTGTCTTTATCATTACTTTGTTCGCAGGATTATTACTAGGTCAACAGCTTGGATATGGTAACAGCTTAATTGTTACATCAATAATTGTTGCTGTAGTCAGCTTCGTTGCTTTCATATGGATGGAGCTTCGCAGAAAAGAACCGCTGTTGCAGCTGTCATTATTTAAGAATCCGTTGTTTTCTTTAAGTATCTTATGTGGTTTTCTCGTATTTACAGCGAATTTCTGCTTCAATATTATCGCGCCGTTTTATGCACAGAACATGCTTAATTTATCGCCATTCTATGCAGGCTTTTTGTTAATGCTGTTGCCGATATGTATGGTAGTCGTGGCTCCAATGAGTGGAGCGCTATCGGATAAAATAGGCTCGGAATTTTTGACTTTTGCAGGGCTGGTGGTCATGGTTATTGCGCAGTTCGGATTAGCACAGCTTCATGTAGGAAGCTCTGTTGTGCTGGTAGGTGTGTGGATCGCTATGCTGGGGATAGGAAGTGGTCTATTTCAATCGCCGAACAATTCGCTTGTCATGTCTAAGGTACCAAGAACACAGCTTGGTTCTGCGGGTAGTGTCAATTCGTTAGTTCGTAATGTGGGTATGGTTGTCGGCATAACAATTGCTACTACAATTCTTTTTCAAGTGATGAGCAGTAAAGCCGGCTATAGGGTGACAGGGCTAGTTCCTGGTCGGCCAGAGTTATTTATCGAGGGCATGCATGTAGTGTTTGTAACCTCGGCATCGATATGTCTAGTGGCTGCTTTATTAACTGGCTGGAGATTGGTGAGTGCAAGAAGCGCCAGAATGCAGTCATCGGAAAGATAACATACCATGAAAAAGATCCTTCTGGCGCTACGGCTAAGAAGGATCTTCTTTGTGATGAAACTGTAAGGCTTCCTTAACGGCTTGCAAGTATTGATATTGATAACGTACATCCGGTTCTAGGTAGGCCCCTTCAGCCCATTCATTCCAGGCGTTGATATAAATATATTCACTTTTGAACATTTTTTTGGCGCGCTCAATTTGTCGTGAAAGGTATTGGCCGAATTTTTGAGGATTAGCGCCTAAGGTGCTTTGTCCGGCAGGGCCTTTACGTGGTGTGTTATCCCAGTTGACAAAGGCTCCCGGATATATGATTTCTCCGTCTCTATGGGGTGTCCTCTCCAACATAGATTCCCATAACTCATCATAATCAATTACGATATGCCTCTGATCCTCCACCTGCTTTGAGCTCCATAAATGCTTAACCCCGCCATGTGCGAATGTGTAATGCGGCTCAAATTCCAGACTGGCATCGAATCCTTGCTCTTTCTTTAGGGGGAAACCGCCCAGTGTCCGGACCAGATGAAGTCCTTTAAGTCCGTTCTGCAGAGCCAATTCGCGCCAATATTGAAGCATTTCTTCACAGTGCGGGATACTAGCAGACCGATAAATGATAAAGACAGGCTTATCCTCCACCCGGATATAACGATCATCTTTGAAGGCTTCCAGTAAAGCATAAAAGTGCATTCGCCAATCCCGTTCTTCTCCGTATTCCTGTGGCATCAGGACATCCTCTTCGGTGCCATCCCAGCTACGTGTCCAGGGTTCGTTAGCCCAAGAAAGGCAAAAGGGGAAGTCAGGCTCTTTGCTCGCAAGAATCTGCTGAACCGGTTGTTCCAGCAGTCGCCTGCCATTAAACCAATAGTGATAATAACAAAAACCGTAAATGCCATGAGCCCTTGCGGTCTCTGCCTGCCATTGTTTCACTTTAGGATCCGTTAAATCATAGTAGTAATTATTTAATGGCTTCTTGGGCTGATCATGTTCAGGATAAAGGGCTGCAGCCTTCCTGACATTTGTCCATTCTGTAAAACCCTCACCCCACCAGGAATCGTTCTCTGAGATCTGATGAAACTGAGGCAATACAAAAGCAATGCATTTCAAGTCAGGTCACCCCCTATGGTTCCTTGAATATTTTTCTCAGCAGTAACTTTCCTTGCTGGATATAAGAATGGTTATATTTAAGTTCCTTTAGGGCACGAGAGGCAGAAATTCTTCTTTCTTCACTATGTGAAAAATAGTGCTTAAAGCTATCGGAGAGCTCTTTGAAGTTCTGGAAACGAATGAGATCTTCTTCTGCAATTCGGTAATTATGAAGATGGGGATGATCCTCCACTAACTGAAATACACCGCAAGCGGTGACCTCCATAATCTGCTGCACAGAACCAGTGCAATTGATGACGATTTTTGCTCCATTATAATAGCTGGACATATCTTTACTATGGGTGATATCAATGAAATTTCTGGGGGGTTCCCAACCACGCCCGTCGATCATTACCTTAAGGCCTTGAAGTAGGTCTGAATACGCCAACGTGTAAAGCACACTATCGATTTGAAAATCGCCCAGAATGAGTACATCACTCTTATAACAGTCCTCCACACGTCTTGGATAATAGAGATCCGTATCCGCAGCATATGGGAGATAGCTGGAGTGTTTGCCCCATAAACCCTGGTAATAGATCAGATTAGCTATGTTCTGTGTGAAAATATAATCGAACAACAATGCCAGATTACGTTCTGTTGGAGTAAGACAAGCGGCATCTGCCATCCATACCGCTTTGGGAACGTTGGAAGCTTTCAGAGCAGGGAGGTTCTCCTCCGGAAATAGGGTCTCCGATCCTAGAGCTAATATTAGATCAGGTTGAAAATGGGCTAAATATTCCTCCAGATTATGCTGGAATTTAATAGCAAGTACTTCTTTGACCAGATGCCTTAGTTGATCTTTAAAAAGTCGTACATTAGGCATTTTACCGCTTGCCTCTGTAGGAACCAGCAGCAATATTCTTAATTGTTTGAGTTCCCGTTGCAAAGGCTCTGCTCTATAAGAGTTCATCTCTAGGATGAGGTTATGGTGTTGCGATGGATTAACTTGGCTGATGGTGACTTCGTGACTTGAAGGCCTTTCAGGAGTGAGCCTATTAGCTGTCTTCTTCATAATTCCTCCTGTGTTCTGTGGAGCCAGTCGTCCGCTCTAGCACCGAGTCTTGCTAATCATTATATGTGTAGGGGGTTATTTTGACTTTAGGTATAAGACCATTAATCAGAGTCTCGAAGATAAAAAGCGGATTTAGTGAAAGCTGTATATCTATCTATGACAGGGCTGGCTTGTTTAACATAAGATATACTATAAAACCTGAAAGGGATGATCGCCTTGCCAACCTTCGATAGCGTTCTAGTTACAGGAAGTCAGACCATTCAAAATGATCTGCACGTTAATGGAAATGAGACTATCGATTCGAATCTGCATTTGAATGGTAGTCAGACTATAATGGGAAGCCTAAATGTGAACGGCAGTGAATCCATACTCGGTCATCTGGGGGTTACCGGTGAAATTAGCGGGGCAGGCACCATCAGAGCTGCAACCCGGTTGATCGCTACGAACCAAGCAACATTGCCACCAGGCGCTCCTACCAGCCTGCAACAGGTTCGATACTTTTCTGTAGGTGCTGTAGGTCAGACGGGTCTCGTGCTGAAGGGCACAGATGGAAATGATTATGTATTATTTATCGATTTGACTGGCGGAACGCCTAATATCGGCATTCAACGGGCTTAATCAAGATAAACTAATATTCTCAGCTTTAGAATATAAAAAAACAGCAAGTCTCCTAAGTACAAATAGGGACTTGCTGTTAGAGGTTTCTATTAATTCTTAAAGCTATGAATTGGTGCAGGGATTCGTCCGCCACGATTAACGAAATTCGCGCAGTTGAAGCCATTCACTGCCATAACTGGTGCATATCCGAGCAGGCCGCCAAATTCGACCATTTCACCAACGTCCTTGCCGATTACTGGAATCACGCGAACCGCAGTGGTTTTGTTATTCACCATGCCGATTGCAGCTTCATCAGCGATGATGCCGGAAATGGTCTCCTTGGTGGTGCTTCCGGGGATAGCGATCATATCCAGTCCCACGGAACACACACAGGTCATAGCTTCCAGCTTCTCTAGTGTAAGGGCACCCCGCTGAACCGCTTGAATCATGCCGTGATCTTCACTGACTGGAATAAAGGCTCCACTAAGTCCACCTACATAGGAGGAGGCCATCACGCCACCTTTTTTAACATTGTCATTTAGGATCGCCAGAGCAGCGGTTGTTCCCGGAGCCCCAGCTTCCTCCAGACCCATGACTTGAAAGATTTCGGCAATGGAATCTCCGATTTCTGGAGTAGGAGCTAAGGATAGATCGATAATCCCAAAAGGAACATTCATCCGTTTGGAAGCCTCTTGAGCAACTAGCTGACCGACACGTGTGACTTTGAAGGCTGTCCGTTTAATGGTTTCACATAAGGTTTCAAAATCCTGTCCTCGAACCTCTTCAAGCGCACGTTTGATGACACCAGGACCGCTGACGCCAACGTTGATGACACATTCCCGCTCTCCAACCCCGTGAAATGCTCCGGCCATAAAAGGGTTGTCCTCAACGGCATTACAGAAGACTACCAGCTTGGCGCAGCCGATGGAATCCCGATCCTTGGTGCGTTCCGCAGTTTGGATAATGATATCACCCATTAATTTCACAGCATCCATGTTGATTCCACTTCTGGAGGAACCGACATTGACCGAGGAGCAGACTCTTTCAGTGACTGCCAATGCTTCTGGAATACTGTCGATCAGAATACGATCGCCTTTGGTGCAGCCTTTTTGTACAAGTGCAGAGAAGCCGCCGATAAAGTTAACGCCTACCTCTTTTGCAGCCTTGTCCAGGATTTCAGCAACAGGTACATAGGTATCTGTCTTCACCGCACCAGCGGCAATAGCGATGGGTGTGACAGAAATCCGTTTGTTAACGATAGGAACCCCAAATTGTCTTTCCAGATCTTCACCCGTCTTTACGAGCTTTTCAGCGGATCTGGTGATTTTGTCATATACATTTTGATTAAAGATGCGCATATCCGTGTGGGCACAATCCATGAGGCTGATCCCCATCGTTATGGTACGCACATCCAGATTCATTTCACGAATCATCTTATTCGTTTCTTGTACTTCCACTAGTGATATCATGGTCAGCCATCCTCCTAGATTCGGTGCATAATATTAAAAATATCCTCATGCTGAAGCTTGATTTCCACGCCAATCGATTCGCCAAGCAAATGTAATTCCTCTACAATATTCTCAAAAGCTTTAGTTGAGCTAGAAATGTCTACAATCATCATCATGTTAAAATAATCTTGAACAATCGTCTGCGAAATATCCAGAATGTTCAAATTGTGTTCGGCTAGATATGTACATACTTTAGCGATAATCCCTACTTTATCTTTTCCTAATACAGTAATAATCCCCTTCATGAATACAGCCTCCCTTTGTATTTGTTGATTTCACCGTGTATACGGAATGAACCATTCCAACTATTATTGCAAATGATGAAACAAGCTTCAACCAAAGGTTTTTTGTCAGTTTGATTAAATATTTGTTTTGGCAGCTGAAATTATAGAAAATTCATTTGACAGCCTATAAAAAATGTGATGAACTGAGAGTTTGATATGATAGTCTGAAGGAGTAAATATGACTACACAAAAATATAAAGACATGGTTGAGCAAAGAACGAAGATGACCCTCCAGGAATGGACGGAACAGGCGGCAGTGAAGGAAAAGGACATTTATCGTTTCTTGCATAATTTAAAAGGCACTGCTGGAACTGTCGGATTACCAGATGTCGAACAATTTGCCGAGGATACGCTGCCCTATTTCATGGAAAGCAGTCTTAAGAGTTGGTCAGTCGAGGAATGGGGGGATTATTTATATCCACTGATTCCATTGTTTAATGTCCATTCATTGGCAGCTTCAAGCTCTGTCAAAGCATTGGATAAAAAGGGACCTGCTGAGACACTCACGCAGAATGATATTCTTCTTATCGACGATGATGTAGAGTTAGTTGCTTATCTGAAAGAGTCGTTGGAGAGGCAGAATTACTATGTAAGCATTGCCTTATCTGCTGAACGGGGACTCAAAATCTTTTATGAAACGAAACCAGATCTCATTCTGCTGGATATTCTTTTACCGGATAAAAGCGGGATTGAGGTGTTGAACCAAATTATCGGCAAGGCTAAAAAAGAACGAATTCCCATTATTATTATAAGTGGGGAGTACTCCAAAGCGACGCAAATGCAGGCGTATTCGCTGGGGGTGATGGATTTTTTACCGAAGCCTGTAGATATTGATTTATTTCTGGTATTGATCAAAAATCGCTTTCAGCTCAAAAGAGAATGGCAGGAGTCCATCATCGTCGATGATTTGACCGGCGCATTTAATCGCAAACACTTCAATCAAGTCATGAAGCAGCTGATTGGTGATTTTAAGCGGACCAACCGCGTATTTTCGTTAGCGCTGATTGATTTGGATTATTTTAAAAACGTTAATGATACATATGGTCACCTAATCGGAGACGAAGTGCTGCAGGGCTTTTCCGAGCTTGTGAAGAATTCCATCCGTCTGGAGGATACCTTTTGCCGTTATGGGGGAGAAGAGTTTGCAGTATTTTTACCTCACACGGATGCGGAATCTGCAATGTTGGTTATACAACGTATTCAAGAGCGGTTTGCGGCGACTGACTTTTTTGCGAAAAATGAAATCTTTCATGTGACTATCTCTAGCGGGATTTCTGAGGTAACAGATGCCGAGAATATAGCCGATAAATTGATTGAGGAAGCAGATCAGGCTCTTTATGCCAGTAAGCATGCTGGAAGGAATCAGACAACGCTTTATTCGGACCATTTATCCACTACTAAAAAGCATTCGGTTCTGAATGTGATTGTTGTGGATGATGATACGCTAATTCGGAGAATTGTGACCAGTCAGTTCGCCATTTGGGAGCCGGAGAATATTGCTGAGGTGAAGGTTAGCAGCTATGTGAATGGGCTTGATTTCCTGCAATCGGATTGGTATGCCGTGGATGAGAAGTATATTATTTTGCTGGATGGTGTGATGCCTGATCTGGATGGAGTAGAAGTTCTGGAAAGAATCCGCAAAACGTATCCGGAAGTAAATATATTAGTGATCATGTTGACGGGAAGAAACAATCAGGCGGATATTGTACATGCCCTGCAGATGGGTGCCGATGATTATGTAGTCAAACCGGTCCATATGCCTGAGTTATTGTCGAGGATAGAGCGGTTGGCTCATAGATTTTTGTTCTAATTGGGTTCTGAATATGTTGTGAGCACCAGGAGAGATCTAAAGCGGAGGGAACTAGGCAGCTATGCAAAAGGTAATGGTAGTGGATGATGAAGAAGTATTACGAATGTTAATCGTAGACACCTTAGAAGATTTGGAAGACGTGGAGATCCACACTGCCGAGAACGGATTAGAGGCGCTTTCAAAATTGTCACAGGATCATTATGATTTGGTGATATTGGATTATATGATGCCTGAAATGACAGGGATTGAAGTCCTAGGTCAACTGGATGATGAGAAAAAGAAGGCTACAGCTATTTTAATGTTAACAGCCAAAGCCCAAGATGTAGATCGTCTTCGAGCGGTAGATGCAGGCGCACGTTATTTTATGCCAAAACCTTTTAGTCCGATGGAACTCTTGCAGATTGTGGAGGGGATCCTAAGTGACAAAGGGTAGCAGCTCTAATCACAGTATTAAAAATAGATATATTCGTATCATTGCCTTGGTTTTTTCGTTAATCATTCTTATGGGATCTGTATTTTTGTTTTTCATAAACAATGAGCAGAACAAATTAAGTAGAGACCGTGAAGTTCTGCAAAATAAGGCGGACACGATTAACGAATTGGCGACTGCGTTAAATGAGGTTTTTTTCCGAGCGAGGGGATTCAGCGCACTTAAGAGTGACAATGAATTAGAGCTCTTAAACTTAGGACTTGTTAACTTTGATAAGATTCTGGATACCTATTCTAATCTCAGTTTATCTCCGGAAGAAGCTTTGTTTAGAGATGGTTTGAAGGCCTTTTATGTTCAGTACAAAACTAAAGTTTTGCCGGAAGCGATTCGGTTTGTCGAGGCAGATGATTATGTGTCTTTGAGAGCTCTATCCGCAGATGGGAACACGAAATCAGTGAATGATTTTTTAATGTATACAAAAGAGTACAAGCAACGATCCGACGCCGCATTAAATACTATGGCTATGGATTACATCAAACGTGCCAATGAGTTTACCTTTATCGCATTCTTTTTCAGCACGATTATTCTGCTAATCTTCACCTTTATGATCTGGCGGATTCTGAAGAACCTAATAGATCCTATTCTGAAGCTGGAAGGGGCAACCCATTCCCTGGCTGCAGGAGAAGAAATTCTTCTGGGCAAGCTTAAGAATCAAGATGAAATTGGCCGACTTTATGATGCTTTTCTAAATATGGCTAGAAGTATTCAAGATAAAGAAGAAGAATTGATGATGCAGAATGAAGAGCTGCATGCGCAGCAGGATGAACTTCAGGATCAGCAATATAGGCTGCAGCGCTCGCTTAGTGAAATTGAGAGTATGATGAAAGCCTTGGATCAATCGTCTGCGGTAGGGATCCTTACTGCTAAAGGTGTCTTTACCTACGCGAATGATAATTTAAGTGGATATACCCGCTATAAAAAGTCTGAGATTATCGGTTACACCTATAAGTTATTTGAACTTTATAATCTCTCTGATGAGGGTTATCAGAAAATCTTTAACAAATTAAATACAGGCGGAGTGTGGAACAATGAGCTGCAGATTCTAGCCAAAGACGGATTGCCCATCTGGCTGCATCTGACGATTGTGCCGTACCTGAATGAAGAGGGTGTGATTTATCAATACATCCTTATTGCGAACGATATCACCTCAATGAAAAGCGTGCAGCAGGAGCTAGCCGAAACGTTAAAAAACACAGAACAGACCAAGATGATGCTAGAGCTAAATAATCAGCTGAATCATGATATTACTTATACTTTGGATAAACATGAATTTGCCGATAAGTTTATTGAGTTTATGCATCGCCTGTATGCCTTTGATTCGAGTTTCTTCCTGCTTGTGAAAGATAATATCGCGGCTGTGAAAGGCATTCCCCAGGAGAATGTGGAGCGTTATCTTGATCATGAGAATAATGAGATGTTATATCGCTTGCAAGCGGAAAAAACGTACCTAATCAAGCGCCTGGCCACACAATCAGAGCAAGGGATTTCTGCGAGTGAGGTCTATGTTTACGACTTCTACACTACTGTTGTGAACGCAGAGGATGAGATTCTTGCAGTGTTCTGTGGCAGCCGGATTGGTCATTCCTTCAGCAAAGAAGAGATTAATGAGGTTCAGGGGATGATGAACCGCGTAGCGCTGGCGATTGAACGTTTATTCATGTATGAAGAGATTGAACATGGACGAAAGCTGAATCGGGACATCGTAAATAATGTGAACGAGGGCATACAATTTGTGAATACAGAAGGTATGCTCCTGCAGATGAATAAAGCGTTGAGCAACATTTTTAATTATGAGTGGACAGAAGGAGCTTTGATTCCCCGTCAGAAATGGATGGATTATTTCATTGAGCACTCGAATGAGAATCATGAACTTCGGATGTTTTTTGAAAAAGCGATTGCTGAGGATGCTCTGGAATCGAGCAGCATGCAATACTCCATTGGAACTGAATCGATGAAGCATATTGATGTGTATGCGATCCCTGTATTCCGTCGCGAACTGCGTATTGGTACATTGTTTGTCTACAGAGATATCACTAGAGAATATGAGCTGGACCTTATGAAATCTGATCTTGTCAGTACGGTAAGTCATGAGCTAAGAACACCGCTATCGAGTGTACTTGGTTTCACAGAACTGTTATTATCTAAGACCATGAAGCCTGAGAAGCAGCTTAAATATCTGGAGACGATTCATAAAGAAGCTAAACGACTGACGGAGCTCATTAATGATTTTCTTGATTTGCAGAGAATGGAGTCAGGTAAGCAGCAATATATCACGGAGCATTTGAATCTCAGTGAAATTGTATTAGGCGTAATTGATCAATATAAACTGAGCAGTACCCATCATGTACTCCTAGTGGATGAGGCTTTGAATGCGGATGTTGACGTGGACAAGGATAAGATTGTCCAAGTTCTGACGAATCTGTTAAGTAATGCGATTAAATTCTCGCCTGATAACAATGAAGTTAAAGTACTGCTGCATAACGAGTCGGATAGAATTATTGTACGTATCCAGGATAATGGTCTTGGCATTCCTAAGGATCAAATAGGACAGCTATTCCAAAAATTCAGAAGAGTGGATAATAGCGCCTCTAAAAGAATTGGAGGAACAGGACTCGGGCTTGCCATCTGTAAGGAGATTATTGAGAAGCAAAAGGGAAATATCGGTATAGATTCCGTTGAAGGAGAGGGCACTACCGTCTGGTTTAGCCTCCCTATCCTCCATGCGGAAGCGAGCCGGCAACAGGATGAGCTTAATAAATGGAGCACCGATAAAGAGCTCAAGCCTAATGTGATGATCGTTGAAGATGATTACAGTCTATCGTTGCTTTTATCAGAAGAGCTTAAAGGGAAGGGCTTCCGTGTTACCCATCATTACCATCCACAGCAAGCTTTTGATCAGGCCTTGAAAACACCATTTGTGGCGATTGTGGTAGATTTGATGTTGGGTGAAGAGCTGGATGGCTGGGATTTGATCCGAATGCTTAAAGAAGATCCAAGAACTGAAAATATACCTATCGTTATTTCTTCTGCTCTGGATCAATCGGATAAGAATCAATTAAACGATGTAATTCAAAAATATTTAACTAAACCTTATCCACCCGGCGAGCTGTCGAATACGCTTGAGGAGATAGTGAAGATTAAGACGGGGAGCGGCGAGGTGTTATTTCCCGAAAGTAAGCAAAAATTATAGCTTTTATTTATCACAATATTTTATAAATAGTATCACTTTTTATAATGAAACCGATCAAAACAGGTTAAATCATACTGTTTTGATCGGTTTTTAAGTACTTTATAGATGATTTTTCAATAAAATACAATTATTAGGGTAAATCGACATCATTGATCGTTTACAATTATTGTGATAGCCTGATTTCATGAGGTACGGATCATCAGAAGATTTCATGTTTAGGAGAGGTGGATATTGTTGCAACTACAGGTAACGAACAGTCCTTTTAACGAGAGCCAAGTCGAGCTACTCAATCGTCTTCTACCATCCTTAACGGAGACACAGCAAATATGGCTTAGCGGTTATTTGTCAGCCATGGGCTTTACTACTGCACCATCGGCAGGTGCCGGGGTTCAAGCAGTACAATCAAATACGATAGGAAATGTGGAAGGTAGTGCCGTTAGTCAACCTGCAGCTTCACGTGAAGTGACCGTGTTGTTTGGGTCCCAGACAGGGAACTGCCAACGGCTGGCTGGGAGCTTGTCCCGCAAGCTGGAGGAGCAAGGATTTCAGGTCACACTCACTGCGATGAACAGCTTTAAGCCCAATGCGCTTAAGAAGGTTGAGAACCTCCTATTGCTGGTCAGTACACATGGTGAAGGCGAGCCGCCAGATAATGCACGGATGTTCCATGAATTTCTCTATAGCAAAAGAGCTCCTCAATTAGAGAATCTGAAGTTCTCAGTGCTGGCACTGGGGGATACCTCCTATGAATTCTTTTGTCAGACCGGCAAGGACTTCGATCAGCGGCTTGAGGAACTTGGCGGCAAGCGGTTAAGTCCACGTGTGGATTGTGATCTTGATTATGATGATTCGGTTACCGAGTGGTTTGAAGGCGTCATTAGTGCGTTAAATGCACATTTAAATGCTCCGGCCATTGCGGCAAAAGCGGTTCAAGCTGCGGAAGACGCAAATTCTCAGGAGCCTTTGTATACCCGTAACAATCCTTTTAAAGCGGAAGTATTAGAGAACCTTAATCTGAACGGACGTGGTTCTGACCGGGAGACCCGCCATTTGGAACTATCCCTAGAAGGCTCGAACATACAATTTGAACCAGGGGATGCGCTGGGTGTCTATCCGGAGAATCATCCTGAATTGGTAGACGCTATTATTCATACTATGGGCTGGAATTCTAATGATATTGTTCCATTTAATAAAAAAGGGGAAGACGGCACCTTACGTGAGGCCCTTCTTCACCACTATGAAATCACTGTATTGACCAAACCGTTACTTGAACAAGCGGCGAAGTTATCTTCTTCTAACCAACTAAGTGATCTATTGTCGCCAGAACGTGCGCAACAGCTTAAGGAATATATTCAAGGCCGCGATCTGCTCGATTTAGTTCAGGACTTCTCTCCATGGGAGGGTTCGGCCAGTAGCTTTGTGACTATTTTGCGCAAGCTTCCGGCACGACTCTATTCAATTGCCAGCAGCTATAAAGCTAATCCAGATGAGGTTCATTTAACGGTTAGAGCTGTACGTTATGAGGCACATGGCCGTGAGCGTTATGGGGTCTGCTCGGTACATTGTGCTGAAAGAGTCCAGCCGGGAGATACGTTGCCCATCTACATTCAACATAATCCGAACTTTAAGCTTCCGACGAATCCTGATGCACCGATCATTATGATTGGACCGGGCACAGGTGTTGCACCCTTCCGCTCTTTCCTGGAGGAACGTGGCGAGCTTGGGGCGGAAGGTAAATCATGGCTGTTCTACGGAGATCGGCATTTTGTGACGGACTTCCTCTATCAGACGGACTGGCAGAGAATGCTTAAAGACGGCTTGTTAACTAAGCTGGATGTTGCTTTCTCCCGTGATACCGAAGAGAAAGTATATGTTCAGCATCGCATTCTGGAAAAGAGCCGCGAGGTCTACGAATGGCTGCAAGCGGGAGCTCATATTTACATTTGCGGAGACGAGAAGCATATGGCACATGATGTTCATTCTGCTCTGATTACTGTCATCCAGCATGAGGGTGGTTTGAGTCCTGAAGAAGCGGCAGCTTATTTGGATAATATGCAGCAGGCGCAGCGCTACCAACGTGATGTTTACTAATGGATAGAGGAAAGTTATCGAATGACTTCGGGGGGAGATAACAACAATGGCAAACAATGAAAAGGTTAAGCCGATCGGCGGGCCTCCAAGCGATGTTGAGCACATTAAGCAAGAGAGTAACTATCTGCGGGGCGCGCTTGTTGAGACATTAAGCAATCCGATTACCGGAGGCTTGCCGGAAGATGATAATCGGCTGCTGAAATTTCACGGAAGCTATATGCAGGACGATCGGGATTTACGCAACGAGCGTGAACGGCAAAAGCTGGAGCCTGCATTCCAGTTCATGCTTCGTGTAGTTGCCCCAGGCGGGGTAGCGACACCAGAGCAGTGGCTAGTGATGGATGATCTGGCACAAAAATACGGCAATGGAACCTTACGTCTGACTACCAGACAGGCGTTTCAAATGCATGGGGTACTCAAATGGAATCTTAAGAAAACCATTCGCAGCATTAATGATACGCTGATGACGACGCTGGCAGCTTGCGGCGATGTTAACCGTAACGTAATGAGTAATCCGAATCCTTACCAGTCAGAGGTGCATGCAGAGGTCTACGAATGGGCGCGCAAAGTAAGTGATCACTTATCACCACGTACGCCTGCTTACCATGAAATCTGGTTGGACGGTGAGAAGGTAGTAGATAGCTTAGGCGAGCGTGCGGAAGTAGAACCGATCTATGGACCGGTATATTTACCGCGTAAATTCAAGATTGGTCTAGCGGTGCCTCCTTCTAATGATGTGGATGTATTCTCGCAAGATCTGGGTTTTATCGCTATTCTGGAAAATGAGAAACTAGTCGGCTTCAACGTTTCTGTAGGCGGCGGTATGGGGATGACTCATGGCGATACCAGTACTTATCCTCAGTTGGGACGTATAATTGGTTTTTGCCGTCCGGAACAGTTGATTGATGTGGCAGAAAAGACCGTAACGATCCAGCGGGATTATGGTAATCGTTCTGTCCGCAAAAATGCACGGTTCAAATATACAATTGACCGCCATGGTCTGGAATGGTTCGTAGACGAACTGCATGAAAGACTCGGATGGCAGCTTGAAGCAGCACGTGATTATCATTTTGATCACAACGGAGACCGTTACGGCTGGGTGAAGGGGACCAACGGAAAATGGAATCTGACACTTTATATCCAAAGCGGACGGATTCATGACCAAGAAGGATACACCTTGATGACTGGCTTGCGGGAGATTGCTAAGATTCATACTGGAGATTTCCGGCTAACGCCGAATCAGAATCTAACGATTGCCAACGTCACTACTGCCAAAAAACGCAAAGTAGCTGAGCTGGCTAAACAGCATGGACTAACAGATGGAGCACATCTTTCTGCATTGCGGCGCAGCTCCATGTCCTGTGTAGCACTGCCAACCTGCGGACTTGCGATGGCTGAAGCGGAACGCTATCTGCCTTCGCTGATAGATAAGCTGGAGCTTGTTATAGATAAAGCTGGTTTGCGTGACGAGGAAATTGTGATCCGAATGACCGGCTGCCCTAATGGCTGTGCTAGACCGGCGCTGGGTGAAATCTCGTTTATCGGCAAGGCTCCTGGCAGATACAATATGTATTTAGGAGCAGGCTTTACGGGTGATCGCCTCAATAAAATGTATAAAGAAAACATAGATGAGAAGGAGATCCTAGAGACGCTTGAACCTATTCTTCACCGATATGCCAAAGAACGTCAACAAGGCGAGCATTTTGGAGATTTCGTGATCCGTGCAGATTATGTTAAAGCCGTTACCTCTGGACTTAATTTCCATGACTAAATGAAAGTAGATTTAAAAATGTCCCGGGGCCAGTTGATGGCTGCCGGGATTTTTGTGGTTTGGTCGTAGTTAGATGCGCGGGGTGTCGTGTCGTACACATAATGCTCCAGAGGTAAAGAACGGTAGGTGAGCGCAGACGAGCGCAGACGAATAGAAGATGAGTAGTAGATGAGGGGCAGATGAGTAGTAGATGAGTAGTAGATGCGCTGACGAGCGGCAGTAGACTAACAAGGTGACGGACTCAGGAGCCCTTATTTCCTGAAATCTTGCCAATTTGCCGAGTATTCGGACCCCAGCGCCGTTATGGGGATGAAAAGAGGCCAAAATAGGCCTTTTTCAGAGGAATAGCGTCTCTCCAGTCCGAAAGTTGCTCAAAACGGCTTAAATCGCACAAATAGCGTCATCTGAGTCCGAAAATCACGACAAAGCGCTCCATAGGTAAAGAACGGTAGTTGAACAGTAGATGAGCATAGACGAGCGGCAGTAGACTAACATCAGAGTAGTAAAAGGGTCATATTAGATAGTGGGACAGAGTGATATTAGCGCAGTAGGAGCAATTGTAGAGTAATACGCAGAACAGCAGGAGCAATAGTGAAGTAAAGCAGAACAGCCAAATAAAAGAGAAGCAACCGACTATCGGAACAATAGACGAGCGACAGTAGACTAACATCAGAGTAGTAAAAGGGTCATATTAGATAGTGGGACAGAGTGAAATTAGCTCAGTAGGAGCAATTATAGAGTAATACGCAGAACAGCAGGAGCAATAGTGAAGTAACGCAGAACAGCCAAATAAAAGAGAAGCAACCGACTAGCGGAACAATAGACGAGCAGCAGTAAACTATCATCAAAGTAGTAACAGTCCGGCAGTAAACTAACATCAGAGTAGTAACATTCCGGGAGCAGGCTAACAGCAGTAGATCTCCGTTGACTGACAAATCTAGTAACAGCCTTCATTTGATCTACAATAATCTAGTAAGATCCTAACATCTGCGCTACAACAGATTCAATTTAAAAACCAGCAAGTCTCCAATTCCGGGAGGCTCGCTGGTTTATGTGTTTAAGGAGCGATACCGGAGATCAGTACATCGTTTTGATACAGGGTTACTTTGTTCCAAGTGCTGAAGGAAACTTTGGTTGGATCGAACGAATAGTCATTTGCTTCATTGAAGTTAGACCAGTCGCTTTTGTGCACGCGTAATTGGATTTCTCCTGACTGCCCACCGGCAGGTATGGAGCCCGCGCTAGCATTGAAAGTAAGCTCAACGTAAGAGTCGGCGTTCGTCCCATTTGTGGACCCGAGGGCAACCGATATATTAGAAGCACCGACCTGCGCCCAATCGATTACTCCATTGAGAGAGGCGCTTCCATCTTTAGTAAAGTAATAACGAATTTTCAGTCCATTTAAATTGACTGCCGTTGTTCCGTTGTTATAGATGTTGAAGTAGGGCTTGATTGAGTTATCAGTAGCATTGGTATCTGCTGCACGGTAGTAAAGTGCCAGATTACTGGATGGCGAGCCGGTAGGAGTGGCTGTAGGTGTTACTGTAGCTGTTGGCGTAGGTGTAGGTGTTGGCGTAGGTGTAGGTGTAGGTGTAGGTGTAGGTGTAGGTGTAGGTGTAGGTGTAGCTGTTGGTGTTGGTGTAGGTGTTGGTGTAGGTGTTGGTGTTGGTGTTGGTGTAGTGCCACCATCCGGCACAGGTTGGTAACCAGGTGTTGTGTAAATTTTATTAAGCACGGAGGTTGCTAAGGTTCCGTTTGCTCCATTAACGACTGTATTTCCCCAGTTGCTGAGTGTTCCTGCTGGACCGCTGGCTAGATCCAGATATTCAACGCCTCCGCCATTACCATACCAGGACCAGGCGAGCCAGCCCACCTTTTTTTCCTTCGTGTAGCTCATAATGGTGGCTTCATCGACATCTCCACCCGTGTGCTTGTCACCGAATTCGCCGATAATCACAGGGGCTCCAATAGCCAAGGCACTATCGATATTACTCTTGACTGTAGCAGCATTACCTCCAGCATATTCGTACATATGAATTGAGAAAATAGTGTTTTTTAAGGTATCTGAATTAAATACAGCCTGACCACTAGTGAAAATAGATTGTGGGTATTGACCCCATCCCGCTGCATCTACAACTAAAGTGTTCTTAATGCCCGCATTTCTTAACGCAGGAATTGCCGCTTGGTATCCACTGGCCCATGTTGCAGTGTTCCAAGAACCGTACCATTCATTAGCAATATTCACAATGACACGATCTTCTTTACCGATCAAAGCATCCTTGATGCTGATCCAATAGTTTACTGCAGCGTTAAGGTCAGAGGTGTTGTCTGAGCCCGTAGCATCATGCACTTCCAGCATGGCAATCATTTTATACTGATCACAAAGCTTAAGAATATTTTGGACATCAGCTAAGGTATCGAGAGACCATTTGCTGCCATTAGAAAGAACAATTCTGACGGTATTGGAGCCAGTCGCTGCGATGGCCGGTATTGCAGTAGCCAGATCGTTTTTGTACCAAGTGTGTGCATGATTAACCCCGCGCATTACAAAAGGACTGCCGGTGGCATCGTATAAAGTGGTACCGCTTACATAAAAACCTTTAACAGAAGTGTTTGCTGCCGCTGCCTGCTGTTGAGGTAAAGAAATAGAAAGAGTAAGGATACTAATTAATACTAACAAACTGATTTTCCGGAACGAAAAATGCTTTCTGAATTTCATCAACATTTCCTCCTTAATCAAATAGGGTTGCTTCTTTGATTATGCGTATCCTCCAGGTGGTTGCAGTAAATGCACTCAATTACAGGCATGTATCACCTCCTCAGTTATTTTGAATATAACATATAAAGTAATTTTTAGGAATAATAAATAATTTAACGATAACAATAACTTTATGTTTTATTAGAAAGATAAGAGAAATTGCTGATAAAGCACTCGTCTTTCATCTAACATTCTCATAAGAAATGATGTTATTTTTAGATTCAGGAAGGAAAATATAATTTTTTTTGCCTTATGATTTGGATTTCTCGCGATTTTCTTTCATAATATAAAGGGTAAACTAAATACAAAAGAAGAACCGTTGCCCGAGAGCGATGTGTTCTGTACAGAAGAGGCGATATTATGATTATCATGAAAACGATGGAAGAGATCGAAAAAATGCGTGCGGCGGGAAAAATTCTCGCTGAATGTCATCGTCAAATTGCGCAAATTTTGCAGCCTGGTATTACGACCTGGGAAATTGATGAATTTGCAGAAAAATTTATATTGTCTCAAGGAGCTACTCCTGAGCAAAAAGGATATAATGGGTACCCGTACGCAACCTGTGCATCTGTAAATGATGTAATATGCCACGGATTCCCGAAAAAAGAGCCGCTAAAAGACGGGGATATCGTAACCATTGACATGGTTGTTAACTTAAACGGCTGGTTGGCAGATTCGGCCTGGTCTTACGGGATTGGCAATATTAGTGAACAGGCGACCAAACTTCTAGACACTACTAAGGAATCTTTATTCCGTGGAATCGAGCAGGCGGTTGCAGGCAACCGTATTGGCGATGTTGCGCATGCCATCCAAGTTTATGCAGAGTCTAACGGGTTTTCTGTAGTGCGTGATTTTATTGGCCACGGGATCGGTTCAGAAATGCATGAAGCTCCGGAAGTACCTCACTATGGTCCAGCAGGGAGAGGGCCTCGTCTTAAAGAGGGGATGGTATTTACCATTGAGCCCATGCTGAACACAGGCAGTTACAGAACAAAAATTGATGCGGATGGTTGGACTGCGCGTACCATTGACGGCGGATTGTCAGCACAATATGAGCATACTTTAGCGATTACCCCACAAGGAACGATTATCCTGACTGAACTGTAATTTTGATGAAAAATAAAATGACCAGTCTCCGTAATGGAGATTGGTCATTTTTTATTAATCTGTAATGTTGCGAGTGTAATATTCAATGATATCTTTTCTCCTAATAATTCCAACAAATACACCCTCATTATCAATCACAGGAACGAAATTCTGATCCGCAGCAAGCGTCAGCATATCCTCCATTTCTGCATTAATGAGAACACTTTCGTTATGAACATGCTTTTGGATGTCGCTTACTGGAATTTCCCCTATATTGTCAAAGGTTAAATCTGCTGTGTTTTTCAGCTTCCACAATAGATCACCCTCCGAAAGTGTTCCTACATATTTTCCTTCATTATCAATAATAGGGATAGCCGTGTAATGGTGCTGTTCTAATTGTTCTAAGGCTTCCAGCATGGATAGTGAGTTAGTGATATAGGCGACTTGATCTTTTGGCAACAAAAAAGAGGATATTTCCATCGGCATGAACTCCTTTGTATTATGTTATTTTTTGATTAGGCTACTTTTATTTAAACATACTTTTGGAATGGATAGAATTTTAAATTTTCATCCCTTGAATTATAGGTAATAAGTCCTATTGAATAGAGGTCGTATTTTGTCGATTAAAGATATATTATCCTAGAGTGGAGTTGTTCAGATGGCATTGTATCGAAGGCTTTCATTAACGTTTAAATTTGTTATGGTGGTAAGTTTAGTAATTATTGTGATCTTTTTCTTTAGTTTAGTCGCAAACCTGGCTAATCTGCGTAGTGTGAGCATATCCAACGGTGAACTTCAGGCAGAGGTCGCAGGAAAAAGTTATGCGGAGACCATTCAGAATAGAATGATAGACATTCAGTCGACGGGTGAAGCGCTCGCTGAAGTACTCCTTGAATCAAGAGAACGTCAAACCTTGGACCGTGAAGATGTTGTTTCTACAATGAAAACTATGCTTGAGCACAGACCAGAAATTTTTGGGATGAGCATATTATGGGAACCCAATGCTTTTGATCAGAACGATCAGGCTAATATAAATAAGATGCCATATGATGATGGTACGGGGCGTTTTATTCCTTATGTCTTTAGAAATCAAGGTGCAATAAAGGTTGAACCCTTAAAGAATTATGATGTAGAAGGTGCGGGTGATTATTACCTTTTACCAAAAAAAGAGAAAAAACCGGTATATATTGAACCCTACTCCTATGAGACGACTGGTGGAGCTATAGAGATGATTTCGGTCATGCTGCCAATTTTGGATAAAACGGGTGCATTTCTGGGGACTGTAGGGTTCGATGTTTCGTTAACCCAATTGCAGGAAGAAGCCGTTAACTATAAACCTCTGGGAGGTTATGTTTCTTTAATCACTGGTAATGGCAAATATGCAGCCAACCCAAATGATCCTCAAAGTGTACTCAAAGAATTCGGTGATACAGAAGATAAAACAGTACTGTGGAAGCGTGTGAAGAATGGGGAGGCCAAACTGGGATACACGATAAATTCCAAGGGAGAAGACGTGCTGCGGACTTTTGTTCCGATACCAATGCCTGGAAGTGACCAGGTCTGGTACACACAGACAGCGATCTCTAAGGATGTTATCATGGCTGATTATGAACAAGCTAAAACAGAATTTTTTATCATTATGATTATTGGGATTTTGATTTTAGCTGTTATTGTTGGTCTTCAACTATGGTTGATGGTAGTTAAACCGCTTCGCTTGTTATCTGAGAAATTGCAGCTGATGTCTCAGGGGGATTTGACTCAAACCCTGCAGGTTCGAAATGATGATGAATTCGGCAAAATGGCTACACATTTTAATCATATGACCCATAAGCTTCGAGAAATGTTTGGACTTGTCGCTGATCTATCAATGTCCGTGGGAGCTACCTCTGAAGAGCTGACAGCTAACGCTGAGCAGACTGGGAAAGCTGCTGAACAAATTGCTGTGGCAATTGGACGAGTAGCCGAAGGAGCGCAGTTGCAGAGTGATTATGCGGGTGATTCTTCAATGGCGATGAGCGAGCTGAATGTTGGAGTGCAACGGATTGCTGACTCTTCGTCATCGGTATCTGCATCTGCAGATGAAGTTACCGATCAGACGAAAAAGGGCAGTGCCCAGCTGCAAATGGCAGTGAATCAAATGTCGGAGTTAAAGCTGTCTGTAGATGAGACGAGTCTGGCGATTGAACGTTTAGGCGAACGATCTGCTCAGATCAGCGGGATTATCGGCTTGATTTCGAACATAAGTAAACAGACCAATCTGTTGGCACTAAATGCGGCTATTGAAGCGTCCAGAGTGGGTGAACATGGCCGAGGTTTTGCGGTGGTGGCCTCAGAAATTCGCATGCTGGCAGATCAGACTAAAAAAGCTGCCGAACAAGTTACTGCTTTGGTTGAAGATGTGGTGCAAGATACTAATCAAGCTTCACAAGCGATGGCTGTCGGCAATGAAAAAGTAATTCTTGGTGTGCAGAGTGTATCTGATAGTGATCTTTTATTTACGTCGATTCTGACAGAGATGACACAGGTAACCGATCAGATCCAAGAGGTCTCAGCAGCTGCACAGCAGATGACCGCGGGGACGGAGCAAATTTCAGTTACCGTTAAACAATTAGCCGATCTTGCTTCGGAAGCTTCCTCGGACTCCCAAAGTGTGGCAGCAGCCTCTGAGGAGCAGCTTGCTTCTATGGAAGAGATCTCAGCCTCGTCGGAGTCACTCAGCTCAATGGTGCAAGACCTGTTGGATAAATTATCTTACTTTAAAATTTAGATTACCTTTTCAGATATATAGAGAAGGGCTGGCACCTAAAACTATGAAAATGACTGCTGTGTCGAAAGCACATGCTTAGTCACTGGAAAATACGCTTAGTAACCTGCTAACGGACACAGTGGTCCTTAAACGTACGATTATCCGATATTTGGAATGTTATCGGACTCCAGGGCAGCTATTGGCCTGAAAAATGCTTATTATGAGCCTCTTTCCAAGGAATAGCGTCACTGGAGTCCGAAATCTAGCGGTAAAGAATAAAAACATGTAAATAACGTCTACCGAGTCCGAAAGCCCCGTAGGATAATGAATGTGTAGTCGTAGCAGGCCGCAAATGACCAAAAAACGCTGAACAGCGATTCTTCGATAACAGAAGAATCGCTGTTTTGTTGATTTTAGGATTTTGAAAGTGAGGAGGTCAGTCTCCGCTCGTAGAATCACTTATGGCACAGCTCCTTCTTACCTCCCATTTTCTTCATAATGCAGTAGAGTATCTATTTGGTGTTAGCTGTGTTATAATCAATCTATCGAAAGTATTTACTTGGCGAATTCACATAGCGTAGAGGGTTATTCTTTAGACGTTAATAACCTTGTACCATATGTGAATTTTTATTTTTTTAGAGATTTTGCAAGAGATTTTTTGAGGATAAGAATAACATGTAAATAAAAATAAGGTGGTAATTATATTATGCAAACAGGAACAGTGAAATGGTTTAACGCAGACAAAGGTTTTGGTTTTATCGAGGTTGAAGGTGGAGAAGATGTATTCGTACATTTCAGCGCTATTACTGGTGACGGATTCAAGTCCCTGGATGAAGGACAACGTGTAGAATTTAACGTAGTTCAAGGTAATCGTGGTCAACAAGCTGAGAATGTTGTAAAACTGTAAGTAGTAAAATGAATCCCCAAACGTATCGTTTGGGGATTTTTTTATAGAAAGGTGGCGGATGTAAATGCAGGTGTTTGAAGACTGGAATTTAAAAGTTAAGAAAACCTTTAACGCTACAAGTAACAAGGAAGTATTGACGGTGTCTGAAGCGGGAAGCTTGCTCGGGCTGTCTAAAGATCAAATGAAAAGTTATGTAGATCAGCATAAGTTGACTAAAGTTCCGATCATGAGAAGTGTCGTCAGATATCTTTTACTCAAGAGTGAGATCGATATGATTGTGAAAAAAACCTAAGATCATCATTAATAAATAGGGTAGACCAATCCTTGATAGGATATGGTCTTTTTTTGTCTCACAAATTTCTTATAAATAGAAACTTATCGACCCTAAGATCGTCTATAATAATGGGATATTTTAGGTAACAGTGTCATCCAGCAAAAAAATATCCTCACATACTGGTGGTTATCTATCAAAACATTACGTGAGATCTAAGGAGAAAATTATGAAACGACTAGAGCGTAAAGATTATTACAAAGCTATTGAGCCTTTAGGAAAAGTGAAAATAAATACGATGTTTGCTGAGTCCGTGGTTAAACAAGTCATACCTGGCAGCGTATATGTTGACGATATCGTTAACCCGCGTGCTTTTTACATTGCTCACCCTTGTGGAATGTCTTTATTAATTGGAGAGTCGGATAATGAAGAGTTTAAGCGCGATCTTTTTGATTACATAACCAATAAAAATATGATTCGGCATCATCAAGAGTTGCTGCAGGTTGATCCAGCGGGAGGCTGGCCGGAAGTTATCGCTCATTGGAGTGAACAGGAAATGCTCCATAGAAATACAAGGGTCAACTTCAGCTTTAATTGCGAGAAATATCTGAAACAGAAAGCTTCTTATCTTAACCAAGACCTTGAAGTGGTGCGAATGAACAAAGAACGGTTTTTGGCGGCAACAGGAGGTGTCAATCCTAAGGCGTTTTGGAGGAATGAAGAGCAATTTCTTGCTGAGGGGCTGGGCTTCAATATTCTTGACGCAGGGGAAATTGCCTCTACGGCATTTTCGGGTTTTGTTAATGAGCATCAACTGGAAATTGGCATAGAAACTTCAGAAGCACATCGGGGGAAGGGCTATGCCTACGCGGTCTGTTCAGCCTTAATAGAATACTGTTTAGAACATCAGCTTGAGCCGGTGTGGGCGTGTCGTCTGGATAACGAGGGTTCTTTCAACTTAGCGCATAAATTAGGCTTTGAGACAACCTACATGATTCCCTATTATCGGCTGGTAGAATCCGTCATCAGGAAGGGTTAAGGATCCGAATGAAAAATAAACAGACTACCCATTCAGCTTCTTCATTTTCTTTAAGTAGAATTGAGAAAAAAAAAGTGAAAAAGAAAACTAAGACCAGCAAGAAAAAAAAGATCTGGCTATTTACGCTTGCTATCGTACTTATTGCTGGGCTAGGATCTTATGTTTTTCGTAAAGAACTGCTGATTTTCGGATTTAATAATGTTGTGGCTCCGACTATTGAACACACGCTTGATGGATCATACGTTCCTTTGGAGAATAATGAAAACGCTGAAGCTCCCGGATTACAACCAACGGCGGATAACAAGGATCGTCCATTTTCTATCCTCCTATTGGGTACTGATCAGCGGGGAAAAGAGAACGGGCTTTCTGATTCGATTATATATACTGTGATCCGGCCACTTGATCATAAAGTATTGTTCGTGTCGATCCCTCGTGATTCCTATGCAGAAATTATCGGAGCGGAAAAGGTTAAAGGAGCTAGGAAAGAAACCAAGATTAATGCAGCTCATTCCTATGGCGGTCCTCAGATGAGTGTAGACACCGTTAAAAATTTATTAAACGCGCCTATCGAATATTACGCTACTATTAATTTTAACGGTCTTGTGGGCGTTACAGATGCTCTAGGGGGTGTTGAACTTCCGATTACCAAGGTGATTGAGAACAAGAGCCCGGATCATGAGAAATTAAGAATTGAACCGAACAAACCGATTTATTCTGGCGCTGAAGCATTAATGTATGTAAGATACCGCGAGGATTCTGATTTTAAACGAACGGAGCGGCAGCGGATCTTTTTGAAATCTGCGCTTGAACGGATGAAGAGAGTAGATAATATCCTTAATATACAGAAAATCATCGAAATAGCAGGCAGTAATTTCCAAACCAATATGAAGTCAGACTTTATTCTTGATTTGGCGAAAAGAGTAATTCTTGAAGGGGGTACTCCTGAGATCACAAGCCATATGTTGCAGGGTGAGGGCAGACGGAAGGATCAATGGTATTACATTCTTGACGAAAATGATGTGAAGCGTACCCATGAGTTGATTGAGATTTGGCTGAATCCTGACTCTACCGATACGGATCTGGCCGCAGCTTCTGCGGATGACGCAGCATAGATGTTGTGACTGAATTATTTTATTTTTCATGTGGAGGTTGATCTCTCTGGCTGCAAAAACAAATGAGCAAATGTTACTCGAATTTAAGTCCCTCATCCCGTTCGTAGAATCTTTAGGTGAAGTATCAGCTAAACATTGGAATCAGCCTATTGCAGCTGGTAAATGGACTTTAAAGGATATCATCTGTCATCTCATGTTATGGGATAAATATTTTTATGAAGGTGCGATTAAGAAAATAATTCTCCGGGAACCGATCACAACCAAGCAGTTGGATTTTAACGAGTTTAATGCTAACGCTGTAGAATATGCTAAATTATTATCTGAACAAACATTAATTGAACAATTTGTACGTTATAGAACTAAAATCATAGATGCAGCTGTAGGCTTAACGGAAGAGGAATTCAATCAGGAATATAAGGATGGAGATCGCAAAAAATTCAGCGTTCGCAAGTACTTGAGAAGTTTTATCCCACATGATAAGCATCATAAAAAACAGATTGAGCAGTTCTTAAAACCTTAAACCTTGGCGCGATTTTGAACTAACTTCATGGATTGGCGTATGAGGATAGGACCAAACATGCTTCCGGCAGAGGCGGCAATTAAGGAATGGAAGGGGAATTTTATAGCAAAATAAAAGACCCATCCAGCAACAATATCAATAAGGATGAACTTCTTGATCTCGGATAATGGTATGGTCACGAAGACAATGGATTGTTTGTTTCTCACAGCAATGACCTCCTAATTTTAAGAAAACATCTTATAAATCCACTGTTCATTCTATTTTGGAACTAAGATGTCCCATTCCGTCTAAATCTACAATCGAATCGTAAAAAAAGGAAGTATGCCTTGCGGATCTTTTTCGCAAAGTGTACTTCCTTTTTTGTATGTGAGGATATTATCCGACTAATATTTGGCAGGGTATGGAAAGTCACAGAAGATATATTCAATCACTAGTACAATGTAAGCGTTGTCTTTTGTGAAAATATATCCTAAAGGAGCTAAGCTATGAGAGTGAAGAGACTATCTTTTAACCAGCTTGTGTTTATCTGTTTAGGTTTTCAATACTTGTTAATGCGTTTGTTCTCTGCCGGCGAGGCGATCGTTATCACATCGATAGAGCTAGTAATATATATTGTTTATACTGTCGCCACCCTTGCCGGATTGTTTCTCCGGAGCAGACGAATTGATAGTGAAGCTGTATCCGGGTTGTCGTCGTTATTTTTCAGCGTGTTATGGACGGTGTCTTTGTTCTCACAATTTCGGAAAGAAAGTTATCCAAATGCTTTAACAATCATTAATTCGCTGGGGGTGTCTTCAGCGGTAATCGTGATGCTCACGCAATTTATAATTTTGGCCAAGGCTTAGGCCTTAGCTGAAAAAAGGCGGGTGCCCAGTAGCTATTTTATGGCTATTGCGGCACTCGTTTGTTTTTTTTCATCCCCAGAAATGAAAGCTCACCCTGTTCATTTCGTTTAAATTCAAATTCACTGTCATGCTTGGTATGATGGAATCTTGTTTCTGAGATAGGATAGAACGGTGTAACCTCTTCATCATTCCAGACAAAATAATAGTCCTGGCCCCTACGCTCCACGCTCGCTTTGCAGCCAAATCCCTCATAGGTCCCCATATATTCAGCATACATGCTATCATCAAGTGGAAAGGCTCGCGGGAATATCGGCATTTCGGCAGGCTCACCGAATACTAATCCAGATAGAGATTCCGTTAACTTGGTAATGGGGACACAATCATAATTGGTCAACATGATGACGGTTGTCTGCTCTTCTGGATATCTGTGCATTTCACTTCGGAAGCCGCGATAAGCACCACCATGATACATTCTTTTGCGATCATAACGTTCGTCCAAAAACCAACCAAATCGATATTTGAGATTACTTGAATGAAAAGCCATCTCCAGAGTATCGTGAGACACTAATTGATCGGAGTATAACGCTTGATCCCACAGGAAAAGATCAGCAGCCGTCGAATACATGGCACCCGCTGACAGGATAGAGCTCATATGTATGTATTCACCCTGAGTATACTCTTCCCATGAGGAATGATAAGGTGAGGCTAATTTTGAAATGATTTGCTGATTGTTATAAACTCCTGTATTTACCATGCCAAGAGGCTGTAATATAAAAGTAGTGATATAATCTTCAAATGTCATGCCAGTAATCTTTTCAATGATCATTCCTAATAAATAATAACCCGAATTATTATAGGAAAACGATGTGCCGGGCATAAATGCAGGCGGTTGACTCACAAATAGCTGTAACATCTCCAAGGGAGTCAGCTTCAGTTTATTTAATTTTTGATTATATTCGGGTAGAGAAGTGTAGTTGGCTATACCCGAGGTATGTCCCAGCAGATGAAGGATGGTCATCCCCTCGAATGCATGCTGTTCAGGAAGATATTTTAAGATCGGATCTTCCAGTCGCAGACGTTTTTGTTCTTTTAGCATCAGAATCGCCATGCCAGTGAATGACTTGGTTAGCGACCAGATCCGGAATTTGGTATCTATAGCGTTCGGGACCTGATGTTCAAGATTCGCATACCCATATGCTTTTTGTAGCTTGATTTCTCCATGCTGAGCTATCAAGACTGTGCCGCTCAATGGCCAGCTTTGTTGGTATTTATCTAAAAATTGCTCCAGACGCTGGGATTGTTTATCCACAGGTAACCCCTCCTTAAAGGCATATTCTAACATAATACTAAATTCTGTTGAAGCGGAGAGAAATCCATGAGATATGATTGTTTAATTATTGATGATGAAACTGAACTTGCGGAGACCACCTGCGAATATTTTAATTTGTTCGATGTTCAAACCGCGTTTGTTACAAGCGCTGATGCCTGTCGAAGCTTTTTACGTGAGCATCAGGTCTCAATGTTACTGCTAGATATTAATTTAGGCGGTGAATCCGGCTTCCAGTTATGCAAAGAGCTGCGTCAGACGATGGGGATTCCTATCTTGTTTATTAGTGCCCGCTCGAGTGAAGATGATGTATTGATTGCTCTTGATATCGGAGGAGATGACTATATTCATAAGCCGTATACCCTGCGAGTGCTGCTCGCAAAAGTGAAGGCGGTGCTTAAACGCCACAATAACGAAGTTATAGCTGAGGCAGCTATCCTCCAAGCCGGCCCTATCCAGATAGACCCCGAACTTAGGAGGGCAAGCCTTAATGGCGTAGCTCTCAAGCTGAAAACGATGGAATATAAATTGCTCAGCTATTTGATTCAGCAGAAAAATAGGGTAATCCCCAAAGAGGAGTTATTTACTGAGGTATGGGGAGATGTTTTTGCGGGGGATGGCACCTTAAATGTACATATCCGTCATCTACGTGAGAAGATTGAGCAGAATCCTAATGATCCTCAGTACATCCGTACAGTATGGGGCATCGGTTATGCTTTTGAGGACAAATAGTTATGACAAAAAAACTGCTGTTGGCCCTTCTGCTTACTATATTTGCCGCAAGTTTAGCGCTCACCTTCCTAATTCTTAATTTGCAGGTGGAGACAGGAACAGATAGAGTGGCGATCAATACCATTGTGAAGCTCACGGAACAGAACTGGGACAAGCTTGATCCGAAGCTGTACAAGGAAAGTCCTTATGAATTTGCCATTATAGATACCACGGGAGTACTTAAATATCAGACGGGAAATGCGATTTCCGTTACTGTTAACGAAGCCATCAATAATCGGGATACTCTAGTGGACGTTTTTGTTCAGGATAAGATGGTGGGGAAGGTGATTATTAATAATGATTACCGTGCGATCTTTATACATATGAAAAAACAATTTATACAAGTTTCTATTGTGATGCTGCTTCTGCTTACGGTTCTAGGCGTTCTCTATATTTGGTTCCTGAATCGATCGGTTCTCCGTCCGTTCCGCAAAATGCAGCAATTCGCGAAGCATATCGCGAGAGGTGATCTGGAAGTGCCGCTGGAGATGGATCGTAATCATCTGTTTGGTGCTTTTACCGAAAGCTTTGATATGATGCGGGAAGAGCTTGCAGCGGCTAGACACAGCGAATATTTGGCGAATAAAAGTAAAAAGGAACTGGTTGCTAGTCTCAGTCATGACATTAAAACACCCGTTGCTTCGTTAAAGGCGATCACGGAACTGATGTTATTAAGCGCAAGGGATGAGAAGACCGGCAGACAGCTTAACACTTTGTACTCCAAAGCAGATCAGATTGATCGTCTGGTGACTGATATGTTCCATTCGACCTTGGAGGAACTAAATGAACTTAAAGTCAGCTTAACGGAAGAGCAAAGCCACCTGCTGATCCAAATTATAAATAATGTGAATTTCTATGAACGGATTTCAGCAGCATCTGTGCCTGACTGTCTCATTACGGTGGACCCCTTGCGGTTGCAGCAGGTGATCGATAATGTTGTGAATAATTCCTACAAATATGCCTACACAGACACACCCATAGATATTAAGTTCGAGATCACGGATCATTATCTGGAGGTAGATATTCTGGACTATGGTCCCGGGGTTCCTGAAGAGGAGCTGCCTTTAGTATTCAATAAATTTTTTCGGGGCAGTCTGGCCGTGAGCCAGAATGGTGCAGGTCTAGGCCTGTACATTTCCCGTTATATGATGCAAAAAATGCAAGGCGACATTCTGTGCTCCAATCGGGAGGACGGATTTACAGTCAAACTGCTAATTCCTTTAGTAGGACAGAATTAAGAATTAGCTAAGGATTGCACAAAGACATGTTAAGAACATTTAACGTACGATAAGGTTGCAATTACGAATGAGCTTGTGATTGCAGCCATTATATTTCGCGTAGAGCTATGATTTTTTTTAGCGCAATTAATGAGCATGAATGTAAATGGAGTGTTCAACATGAGCGAAGTGAATAATAAAGTGCTGATGCAGACTAATAAGCTTGGAAAAACCTTCTCCCATGGAGGAACTCAGCAGCATGTTTTGAAAAATCTGGATCTGACCTTATATCATGGTGATTTTACGATTATCATGGGCAGCTCTGGTTCTGGTAAATCAACACTGCTGTATGCCATTTCGGGTATGGATAAGCCAACACTTGGAGAGGTTCTATTTGAAGGTCAGGATATCACAGCCATGAGTAATGATCAGCTTGCGATATTCCGGCGGAAGAATTGTGGGTTCGTGTTTCAGCAGATTCATCTGCTGGATACGATGAGTGTCCTCGACAATGTATTATCAAGTGCTTTTCTTGTACAAAAGGATAGAGCAGGGGCTGTAAAAAAAGCCAAAAAGCTACTCTCTGATGTAGGTCTGGATGACTCTGTCTGGGGCAAGTTTCCGGCGCAAATCTCAGGTGGCGAAGCTCAGCGGGCGGGGATTATCCGGGCATTGATCAACAGTCCAAAAGCGGTTTTCGCCGATGAGCCGACGGGTGCGTTAAATAGTTCAGCAGGAATAGGTGTACTGCGCGTCCTTACTGAGGTGAATAGACAAGGGCAAAGTATAATTATGGTTACTCATGATCTTAAAACCGCGTTGCGTGGAAATCGGATATTGTATTTGCGGGATGGAGTCATCGTGGGAGATTTGCGTCTTACCCCTTATAGCGAAGATAACGGACCTGAACGGCAGCAGCAATTACAGTCCTTTCTAACCGAATTGGGGTGGTAGGGATGAGCAGCCTAATAGGAAAATTAGCTTGGTCCAATATTCGTAAAAGAAAAAGTGCTACGGTTACGCTCTTCATTCTTATCATGATAGCTGTGCTGCTGCTGAACATTGGTCTTACGGTCATTTTGAAGCTCAATTCCTTCCAGCAAGAAAAAATGACTGAATTAAGGACTCCAGAAATAAGTGCATATTTTCCAAAAGATGATTATCTAGAAGAGTATGAGGAGCTTGTGGATAGTTATTCATATACAGAATCCTGGGAGAATGAAGCAGCAATTCTGTTAGCAGATGCTAAAATGAAGTACGGACAAACGGACACTACGGTAGCTTTTATAATTCTTAACATGGATACACCGCGGACCAAGGGACTGTTCAAGACAACGACTCCACTAGGATCTAAGGATGCGAATATGATCTATCTGCCTTATTTGTTCCATGTTGGATCGGGGTATAACCTTGGGGATACTTTTACTTTTGTATACGATAATAACTCATTTTCTTATACTATAGGTGGCTTTATTGAGGAGCCGTTGCTAGGGACGTTAACTAATGGAGCTTTAAAAGTATTTTTGAATGATGAAGGTTATAAACAGTTGGGGGAACGTCTTGGAACTGAAGCTCAGTACAGCTTTCTATCAGCAGATTTAACCGATCCTTCAAAGGATGTAAAGCTGGAGCAAATGCTTAGTGAGCGGATTTTTGCCTCAGGAAGTACGGATCAATTTCAAGTCATGCGGGCAGAGGTTGGGCTCGAAGGGAACCGTGTTTTTGTTAATCTTTTAGCAGCCATTTTAATCGTATTTGCACTGATTATGGTTCTAATCTCGCTTATTGTCATCAGGTTTCAAATATTGGGGCATATTGAAGACAATTTAACGAACATCGGTATTTTAAAAGCTAACGGTTATACTTCATGGCAGATTAAAAATGCGCTTCTGCTACAGTTCACCTCAGTTTCCATCATTGCAGCTATACCGGGAGGCGGGTTATCTGGGCTGGTTATGCCGTTGGTAGGGAATATGATTTCGTCTTCAATCGGACTTCTGTGGCCAATATCCTTTGAAGGGGTCAGTGCAGTGCTTAGTTTGGTTATTGTCTCTGGACTAGTGCTACTTGTTACCTATCTGTCGAGCCGGCGAATTCGGAACATTACTCCGATTACAGCTCTGCAGAGCGGAATCCTCACTCACAATTTCAAGCGGAACCCAATTCCACTCGAAACATCCCGGATGAATCTGCAATTCAGCTTAAGCCTTAAAGCTTTAGTAAGGCAGGCAAAACAGAATATGATGATCGTATTGATCGTTGCCGGATTAACCTTTTCTAGTATTTTTTGCTCTATATTGAATTTCAACTTTAAGGGAGATACCTCCGCCGTTATAGAACTGGTAGGTATAGAACGCAGCGACTTTTTGTTATTGCCGAAAAACGGTGACCTACAGCAGGGGAAGTTTACAGAATTAGAAGCCATGCCAGGGGTTGAAAAGTTGACTGTATTGGATAGCATGGTCGCTTCGATTAAAAACACCAGCTTTATGCTCCGGGTATCTGACGATTATAGCAAGCTGGAGACACAAACCATATACAAAGGGCGAGAGCCAATTTATGATAATGAAATTGTGATTTCCGGTGTTATTGCTAAGTTGGAAAATTCAGAAATAGGGGACGAGGTCCCGATCACTTTTAATGGTGTGACGGAGAATTATTTGGTTACTGGCTTAAGCCAGCAGATTAGCCAACTTGGAATGGTGGCGAGTATGACCGGTGATGGAATGAGAAGACTTCAACCGGAGTACACCCCTCTGTCCATCAATGTGTATCTGAAAGAGGGGGGAGATGCGCAAGCTTTTGTGAAGGATCTGGAAGCACGCTTCCCTAAGCAATGGAACATTACTAACATTCGAGAAACGGTTGATAGTACGCTCAGTACATTCACTGCCGCAGTATCTTCTATGACAGCAGTCATCACTGTGGTGACGATTATAGTAGTCAGTCTGATTTTGTATTTAGTGATTAAGACTTTGATTCTGAAGCGGAAACGTGAGTTCGGCATTCTTAAAGGAATGGGTTACACCACTTTTAATCTGATGACGCAGATTACCTTTAGTCTGTTTCCGGTGATTGTGGTGGGAGTAGCTTTGGGGAGCATAGGGGGGTATTTTTTCTCAGACTCAGCGTTTGTACTATTGCTCTCGAGTTTAGGGATTTATAATGTCCAACTGGCGGTTAGTTTGCCTCAAGTATTGCTATTGTGTGCAGCCATTCTAGTAGTCGCTTATGCGGTGTCTATGCTTGTTGCCCGGCGAATTCGGAAGGTTAGTGTGTACGATTTGATTATGGACTAATTTAAGCGAAAAACAAAAAAACAACGAGCAGGAGGTTAGTTACTCCATGCCCGTTGTTTTTTTATTACATATTTATTCGTCCGTCATCATAATTGAATTGCCAGTCGATGCCGAATTTATCTTTTAGACTACCATAACAAGAGCTCCAGAAGGTTTCTTGCAGTTCCATAACTACTTTACCGCCCTCTTGAAGCTTATCGAAATATTTCTTTATGTTATCTAAATCCTTACTAACTACGGAAAGACTAATATTGTTTCCTTCGATAAAAGGCATACCTGGAAAAACATCAGAAAACATTACATTACTGCCTTCGATATTCAAGCGGGTGTGCATAACCAAATCTTTAGCTTTCTCAGGAAGAGTGAAATTGGGATCGGGTGGTGTTTCACCAAAGGTCATGATTTGTGGACGTTCAGTGCCAAACACCTCTGCGTAAAACTCTGCTGCGTCACGACAATTCCCATTGAAATTAAGATAAACATCGATGGACATTTTTTTCACTCCTTAAAGGTTTGTTAGCGTTACTTCGAAAATACTTAAAATTCAAAATACCTTGTCACTTCCACATTGTATCATTTACCAGTTTATAAACAAATATTCTTATAGTCTCATTATTAAACTTTTATTTCATCTACTATCTTCTAATTAAAAATAGGATATGGTAGTATTCAAGAAAAGGGATAATTTTCTATAAATTAAATAAAATTATATTTATGTTAAATAGTTAGGGTATTTAGGCTCTTGTTAGATCTTTAAAACGGAGAGGAGGTGATGATGAGTGCGGGTAAGGCATAGAGGAGGTGACCATTCTTTAAAGGAGTGAATACTGCAATTGTAGCATCGCGTGGCTATTAATAAATTATTTACGAATTTATTTAATTGTCGAAAGGAGAATAATAAATGACAAAAGCACTAAGGAAGCAAATGTTGTTATTGCTTACGATCATGGCTTTAGTTATCACCGGATATGCTCCTTCTACCACGTATGCCAGTGAGGCGCATGTTGACAATCCGTTTGTAGGAGCTACAGCATATGTTAATCCTGATTATGCCGCACTGATTGATACCTCTATTGCTCAGGTTACCGATAGTACTTTAGTTTCCAAGATGGAGACCATTAAAAAATATCCGACAGCCGTATGGCTGGATCGAATTGCTGCAATTTATGGCGGGACAGAAAACGGAGGCAGAAAAAGTCTTGAGGAAACATTAGATTCCGTACTCGCGCAAAAGCAACCAAACACGCCGATTACAGCCACATTCGTAATTTATGATATGCCTGGGCGGGATTGCCACGCTTTGGCCTCCAATGGCGAGCTGCCACTGACAGCAGCGGGTTTGACAACCTACAAATCAGATTATGTTGACGTAATCGCCAGTATTTTTGCAAAGCCCAAATATAGTGACATTCGGATAGTGACTATCGTAGAGCCGGATTCGCTTCCGAATCTAGTTACCAATCTCAGCACACCACAGTGTGCTCAAGCTAACTCCACGAATATTTACCGTGATGCTACACGTTACACTTTAAATGCTCTCCATGCCATTCCAAATGTGTATACTTACATGGATATTGGTCACTCTGGTTGGCTCGGATGGGATACTAACCGTGGCCCCGCTATCGACCTCTTTACTTCGGTTGTGTCAGGCACTACAGCTGGACTTGCTAGTGTCGATGGATTCATTACGAATACAGCCAATACCACTCCACTAGTAGAACCTAATCTTCCAGATCCGAATCTTACGATAGGCAGCCAGCAGCTTCGTTCTGCAAGTTATTATGAATGGAATCCGTATTTTGATGAAGCTGATTTCACAGCAGCTTTGTATTCAGGTTTTGTAGCAAAAGGTTGGCCTTCCACGATCGGCTTCCTTATTGATACTTCCCGTAATGGGTGGGGAGGAGCAAATCGTCCGACTAGTGCAAGCGGAACAACCGTTAACGCTTATGCGGATTCCGGTCGGATTGATAAACGTCTCCATCGCGGCAATTGGTGTAATGCCAGCGGTGCCGGAATTGGAGAAGTTCCACAAGCAGCACCCGCAGGTTATGCAGCCTCACATTTGGATGCATTCGTCTGGGTGAAACCTCCGGGAGAATCTGACGGCTCCAGCAGCGCCATTCCAAATAATGAGGGCAAGGGCTTTGACAGAATGTGTGATCCGACTTATACCAGCTCAAGCGGCACACTGACCGGTGCATTACCTAATGCGCCTGTATCAGGCCACTGGTTCCATGATCAATTTGTTCAGCTGGTACAGAATGCTTACCCTGTAATTCCTCTGAGTAACGGAGGGGGTACTGTAGTTCCTGCGTCACCCACTAATTTGGTAGCGACAGCGGGAGATGCAAAAGTAAGCCTGAGCTGGACGGCATCCAGCAGTGCGATTAGTTACACCGTAAAACGAGCGACCACAAGCGGAGGGCCGTACACCACTGTAGCAACCGGGCTAACGGCAACGAGCTACACCAACACAGGCTTAACGAACGGAACAACCTATTACTATGTTGTAAGCGCAACCAATAGTGTGGGAGAGAGTGTGAATTCGGGACAAGCGAATGCGACCCCAGCGGCGGTGGCGACTGTTCCGACGGCACCCACTAACTTGGTAGCGACAGCGGGAGATGCGAAAGTAAGCCTGAGCTGGAGCGCATCCAATGGTGCGACTAGCTACACTGTGAAAAGTGCAACCACAAGCGGAGGCCCGTACACTACTGTAGCAGCAGGGCTAACGACCACGAGCTACACTAACACCGCCCTAACGAACGGAACAACTTATTACTATGTTGTAAGCGCAACCAATAGTGTGGGAGAGAGTGCGGATTCTACACAAGCGAGTGCGGCTCCAGCAGCAGTGGCGACTGTTCCCGCGGCGCCAACCAATTTGGTAGCGACAGCAGGAGATGCAAAAGTAAACCTGAGCTGGAGTGCATCCAGTGGTGCGACTAGTTACACTGTGAAAAGTGCAACCACAAGCGGAGGGCCGTATACCACTGTAGCAACAGGGCTAACGGCAACGAGCTACATTAACACGGGCTTAACGAACGGAACAACCTATTACTATGTTGTAAGCGCAACCAATAGTACAGGAGAGAGTGTGAATTCGGCACAAGCGAGTGCTGTTCCACAAGTTCCGGCAGCAACTAGTCTGACGTTGCAGTATCGGGCGGGAGATACTAATGCGACAGACAATCAGATCAAACCTTATTTTAATATTAAAAATAACGGCACAACCGCAGTGAACTTAAGCGATCTTAAAATCCGTTATTATTTCACTAAAGATAGTAATCAGACGTTAAATGGCACAATTGATTGGGCACAGATCGGCAATAATAATGTTCAAGTCGCCTTTGCAGACTACACTGGCACGAATGCAGACACTTACGTTGAACTTTCGTTTGCTTCTTCGGCTGGTTCCATTCCAGCTGGAGGCCAGTCCGGAGATATTCAACTCAGAATATATAAATCAGATTGGACTAATTTTAACGAAGCCAATGACTACTCCTTTGATGCTACTAAAACTGCTTATACTAACTGGGATAAAGTGACGCTTTATCAAAGTGATGCTCTCGTATGGGGGATTGCTCCGTAACGGAAAGCAGGGGATAATTAAAAGAGCCGCTGGAGTGATCCTGGCGGCTCTTTCTGTATTATTTAATTCGTTTACCGAGTAGCACAAGCAGCCAGATGATTCCAGCCCCAACAATGGCGTGACCAAGCCCCGCAATATGGGGCAGGAAGCTAATATCACTGCCGTTAATTTGCAGCATTCCACGTGTAGCCATTGCACCAATCGTGATTAGAAGACCAATGTTATAGACAATGTACCATGCACCAAAAGATTTAGCCTCATGGATATTAAATAACTTGTCTAAGATCATAGCAATAATAAAGAAAAAGAATCCTAAGACTAGAATGTGAGTGTGAAGCGCAACTAATATAGTATCTCCTGTGAAATCATTCATTTTAGTAATTTCGCGATAGGCCACTCCGGCTATCAAACCAAGAATTGCATAGAAAAAAGACGTGTAATACAATTTTTTCATAAGAATATCTCCTTTGTAGTTATCGTTATGATTGAAGTGTATCAAGCAATTAAGAACGCAATATGAACAAATGATTACAAGGTGAAAAAAATCACTAGTTTATAAATGAGAGGAGACTTAAGGAAAATATGATCGATAACGTTGAAGGATTTCCTGTGCTCGAAACAGACCGCTTTATTTTGAGAAGAATTACACTGGATGATGCTAAAGAAATATATAATTATTTTTCAAAAGATGAAGTGACCCAGTATTATGATCTGGATAGCTTTACCGATATACAGCAAGCGATCAACCTTATCGAAAGATGGGATGAACGTTTCAAAGGCAAACAAAGTATTCGCTGGGGAATAGCCAGGCGTGAGGATAATATAATGATGGGTTCATGCGGATATCATAACTGGGCGCACAGAAATTTCAAAGCAGAGATTGGGTATGAATTATCTCCACTTTATTGGCGGCAGGGTGTGATGACGGAAGTCCTGACAGCTATTATTGCGTATGGCTTTGAGCATATGAAGCTCCATCGAATTGAGGCGTTTTATGATCCGGCTAATATTGCCTCCAAGAAGTCTCTTTTGAAAGCGGGCTTTAAGTATGAGGGATTGTTGCGCGAATCTTTTTTTGAAAAAGGTAGATTTGTAGATGCGGAGATTTGCTCTTTGTTAGCTTCCGATACGAACTAAGAAGTATAAAATTTAAAAAAAGCGAGTTAACCATAATGCGAGAGGACGTATTATGGTTTTTTGTTTGTGATACAATAAATAGATTATCGACTTTATCCTACGTGGTACTAATCCAACATACATATCATGATGAAAGAAGGTGAAGGTATGGAGTTTGAGTATTTGCTTCGTGTAATTGGCGCGGGAATTTGTGGCGTATTAGTTGGATATGAACGCAAAAGCCGGATGAAAGAAGCTGGAGTTAGAACACATTTTGTTGTGGCCTTAGGTGCTGCACTTATGATGGTCATCTCCAAATATGGGTTTCAGGATCAAGCGGATTGGCCTAATCTTTCTCTTGATCCCGCTCGGATAGCTGCTCAGGTAGTAAGCGGAGTAGGTTTTTTGGGCGCAGGAATGATTTTTATGCAAAGACACACAGTCAAAGGGCTCACTACTGCTGCAGGGATTTGGGCAACAGCCGGAGTGGGCATGGCTATAGGGTCTGGTCTTTATATTCTTGGCGTAGGAGCAACGATAATCATTTTACTTGGGCAAAAGATCTTACACAGTCGTAACAGCTGGCTGGCCGCACCAAAAACCCAACAGCTCGTTATAAGTCTAGCTAACACAGAAGGCGCTATGGGCCGAATTCAAGAGTTGCTTAAAGAACACAAAATCGCTGTTCTAAGTTTTCATGCTGAAAATAACAGTGTAGAATCCGAATTAAACGTAGAAATCGTTGTAAGATTGCCTGAATCATTTAATCCAGTACAATTGTTATCGATGATCCAAGAGGACGCAGCGGTTAAGACCGTTGAGTTTCAATGATTTTAGCACCTTCGATGTAACTAACTCACTTCGCATCAAAAGCTACCTCCTTTTTGAGAGTTTCCTTTTGATGCGAGTGTTACCTTCAATTTACCATCGATTCACACACCCTCACATTAATCCAAGTAAAATACCACTTTCAGTCTTTCTATTCCAATTAATAGGTTCAAGATTCAAATTAAATGCTAATTCATGGGCTTGTATGTTATGTATGTGTTATATATTGAGTGGTTTTTGTGTTGGTTATCTTTCGTTAACCGCTTACATTTATTTTTAAATAAAAAATATGTCATTTATATTGACACATAAACCATGACCCTTTATTATTAATCCCATCACTGGAGAAACTAAATTAAAATTTAAATCAAAGAATACATTATCAGCGCTTTATTTGCAAATATTTTCTTGTTTTTGTGGTTTATTAATCCAATTAATGCACTGGAGAAAATAATTAGGAGAATGCCCGTGAAAAAGCACGATCAGGATTTTATGAAGCGACAAAATCGTTTAACGGTTTTCGAAATTATAAAAAATCAACAACCGATTTCTCGCGCTTCTATTGCTAAACAGACTGGTATGAGTCCTACGACTGTAAGTCGAATTGTCGGAGAGTTGACGGAGGAAGGATATTTACTCGATTCAGAGCAGGTATCATCAGGATTAGGTCGGAAATCAACGTTAATAGGTATGATGGACGCTTCTGTATTATCGGTTGGCGTTGAACTGGATCGGAGTCTTATGTCTATTGGAATTGTGGACTTACAAGGACAGCTTATCTGCAGTAGTCAATTTCCCCGTACACCAGACGAAAGCCCGGATCGAACGCTGGAACGGATTCATGAAGCCATTGAGCAATTGTTCCAGCAGCATGTGATTGACAGAACACGTATCGTGGGTATTGGCGTTGGACTTCCCGGCATTGTGAATAACGAAGAAGGAATTGTTGTCTTCTCTGTTCAGCTAGGATGGAAAAATGTGCCGTTAGCCAAACGCTTGAAAGAGCTGACAGGTTTTGAAATCGCTGTGGACAATGAGCTGAAAGTAAGGGCTCTTGCTGAACATCTTAAAGGAGCTGCAGTCGGCTCCAGCCGTACGGCATTATTGGGTTTCGGTCAAGGCGTGGGCTCTGCGATGATTCTCGAGGGAGAGATTTATCGAGGGGTGATGAACAGTGCGGGTGAAATTGGGCATACGACAGTGGATCCTAACGGAATGATGTGTGAGTGCGGCAAAGCGGGCTGTTTACAGACCTATATAAATATCAGTTCTTTATTATCTGAAGCTAATCGGATTCGCCCGATCCGTACGATTGAGGAGTTATTCGCAGCAAAACATGCAGGAGAACAATGGGCGATTCACTTGATCGACCGTGCACTCATGTATATGGCCATCACCATTAATAATGTCGTATGCATGTATAACCCCGACAGCGTGATTTTAAGTGGAGAACTCGTGGACAAATTCCCGGATATATACGAAGAAGTTGAGCAGCTGTACCTCTCGCGCTTTACCTGGGAGCCGCTTCGTGGTTCCTTTACGATTCATCGCTCGTTGCTAAATGAGAAGGGTGTAATTATTGGATCGGGACTTTTATCGCAGAATCGATTTTTTGCCTTAGATTAAATTAACTACTGCTGGGGAGGTTGTACAGATGAGATTTACAACATTGGTAGAAGAATATCGTGGTGGCCTGCTGGAGAATGTGCATTATGGTGCAGTTAGTGTAGTTGATGAGAAGGGCAACATTTTGTACAAAGCAGGCGATCCGGAGCATATGACTTATCTTCGCTCTGCTGCTAAGCCATTCCAAGCTTTGCCGGTAATGAAACGCCGGATCGATGAAGTATATGGTTTGACAAGTAAAGAAGCTTCGCTGTTTACCGCTTCACACCGGGGAGAAGCCTTCCATATTGAAGCGCTTGAAGCTCTTTTTCAGAAAATGGGATTAAAAGAAGAGTCACTTCATTGCTGCTCTACATACCCGCTGAATGAAGAAGCCAAAGCAGAACGTCACCGGGCAAATGAGCCTACTCGTAAAATCTTTCATAACTGCTCAGGCAAACATGCAGGCTTAATGGGCCTTAGCAAATATATGGGTTGGGATATAAACACTTATTACGATCCTAACCATCCTGTACAACAGGAGATTCTTGAGATGATGGCTTATATCGCTGAAGTTCCCAAAGCGTCCATTCCGCAAGGTATTGATGGCTGTGGACTTCCTATCTTCGCACTTCCGCTTCATAAAATCGCTTATTCCTATCTAAAGCTAGCGTGTCCCGATTTAATTGAGGATACGGATATACGTAACGCAGCCGCTGCCATTGCAAAACTTATGAACGATAACCCGGTTATGATTGCTGACACGAAATTTGTATGCTCAGAGCTCCTGAAGGATGACAATCTGACGGCTAAGGGTGGAGCAAAAGGGGTATACGGTATCGGACTCCGTAAGGAACGAATGGGTATATCACTGAAAGTATCCGACGGATCAGAACAAGTCTGGCCATGTATTATCGCATCGATTCTAGAACGTATTGGTTACAGCAATCAAGACACAATTGATCGCCTATATGCACTCGTGCCTAACACGATTGTTAATGATGGCGGTACTGTAGTCGGCGAACGCCGTGCTGTATTTCAATGGGAGATCTAGAGCATAAGGTCAAGAATAATCTTCAAGTTTGGTGATTAATCGGACTAGAAGCTTTTCTAATACATCGTTTGAATAGGGGAGTGTAAAAAATGAAAGCAAAAGGAAAAGTATGGTCAATGTTCATGCTGCTGCTTATTACAGTAGTAGTGACTGCAGGGTGCGGCAACAAAGCGAGCAACGAGGGACAAAAAGGCAATACTGCTGGTGGAACTGAAACTAGCACCCCAACTACAAAGAATGATAAAGACATTGTAATTGCCATCAATTCTAACTTTATTACGCTGGACCCTCATAACGCAAGCGATACGCATTCAATCAGCGCTGCCAGAACGATGTACGAAGGTCTGATGGGTTTTGACGAGAATATGAACGTGGTTCCTGTTCTTGCCGCAAGCCATTCCATAAGTGAAGACGGGTTGGTCTACACGTTCACGCTGCAAGAGAATGTTAAATTCCAAGACGGTACTGACTTTAATGCTGAAGCGGTTAAAGTAAACATCGCCCGTATTCAAGATGAGAAGAACAATCTGAGACTGCGCAAAAGCTTCGCAAAGGTAGTGAAAGTGGAGACTCCTGATGCTAAAACCGTGGTTATTACACTCAGTGAGCCGTACAACGCATTTTTAAATAAAGTAGCTATGGCACCTATTATTAGTCCGAAAGCTTTAGAAGAAAATGGCACCGATATTTCGAAAAATCCTGTAGGGACGGGACCATTTAAGTTCAAAGAATGGGTGCAAGGCGACCGCTTGGTTGTCGTTAAGAACCCTGATTACTGGCAAGCGGGCTTGCCAAAAGTGGATAGTGTGACCTTTAGACCTGTGCCAGAGAATGGATCACGGATAGCCATGCTAAAAACCGGCGAGGCAGATTTTATTTATCCAATGCCAACGGAGCAAGTATCTGAGGTTGAAGGTCTTGAAGGAATTACTGTAGATACCATCGATTCGACAATCGTCCGTTATGTAACGTTGAATACGATGAAAAAACCTTTCGATGATGTGAAGGTTCGTCAAGCCATTAACTATGCTATCAATAAAGAAGCTTATATCAAAGTTGTGAAATCGGGTCTTGGTGCTAAGCTTGATTCCACGATGTCTTCCAAAACACAATACTATTCCCCGCAAACAGGTTATGACTATGACATTGAAAAAGCTAAACAATTGCTTGCTGAAGCAGGATATCCTGATGGATTCGAAACCGAAATTTGGGGTGAAAATGAATCCGAAACTATGAAGGGTATGCAATTTATTCAGCAACAGCTAGCACTTGTAGGGATTAAGGTAGACGTGAAATCCATGGAAGGCGGCACATTGTCCGACCAAATTAACTCTGCTAAGACACCAGAAGAAGCAAAAATTCAAATGTGGTATGTCAGCTGGTCTCCGTCTTCAGGTGATGCAGATGGTGCAACCAGAGGGTTGTTCAGTAGTGAAATGTTCCCGCCTGCTGGCTCAAATACAGCCTATTACAAAAATGAAAATGTAGACAAATGGATCGCTGAGGCGAATAAATCTGTTGATCCAGAAGCGGCTAAATCCATCTATGGCAATATTCAAAAAACAATTTGGGAAGATGCTCCATGGGCATTCATGGGCGTCGACCAAATCATCTCAGGCAAAAGATCGTATCTGGAAGGAGTTAAGGTCTTCCCGGATGGTTCCATTAATGTCCTGAATGCAGAAGTGAAATAATGCTAAACAAACGTTAGGTTTAATATCCCAAGAAATGAACGAGGCCGCTTCTGTAGTATGGTGGGAAGCGGCCTCACTAAATCATTTGTCGATACTGAAGGGGGCTTATGAGTTGGGTAGATATGCTTTACAAAGACTCCTCGGGGTTATTCCGCTGTTGTTCATTGTATCGGTGCTTGTCTTTTTGTTTATTCACTTAATCCCAGGCGATCCAGCCCGACTTATTGCCGGTAAAGATGCCACGCTTGAAGAGATTCGTGGAATTCAGGAGCAGCTGGGTCTCAATCTGCCTTTGTGGAAGCAATACATAAACTACATGGGTGATCTGCTAAGTGGGAATCTGGGCAATTCGATCCGTTCAGGGATCCCGGTTACTGACATGCTGGAAAGCAGAGTAATGCCTACGTTGTGGCTGACTTTTCTTAGTATGGCCTGGGCTCTAATTATTGGTCTTCTAATTGGCGTGGTTTCAGCCGTTTATCGCAATCGGTGGCCGGATCATTTAGGGACGTTGACAGCCATTTCAGGGATGTCTATTCCTGGATTTTGGTTAGGCTTGGTACTCATTCAAATTTTCTCGGTAGAGCTTGGTTGGTTTCCAACGGGTGGTGTTGATTCCTGGAAGTCCTATATTCTTCCTTCCATTACACTCGGGATGGGAATTATGTCTATGTTGGCCCGTTATTCTAGGTCATCTATGCTGGAGACCCTTCGGGAGGATTATATCCGTACAGGACGTGCAAAAGGCTTACGCGAGTATGTTGTTATCGGCAGGCATGCGCTGCGCAACTCTTTGATTCAGGTGGTTACCGTAGCTGGGCTTCAGTTTGGGTTCCTGCTCGGCGGCTCTGTAATGGTTGAGACGGTATTCAGTATTCCGGGTCTTGGCAGGCTGCTAGTAGACTCCATTTTGTTCCGGGATTATACAGTCATTCAAGCCTTACTGCTTCTGTTTGCTACACAATTTATTCTTATCAATCTATTAGTAGATTTATTGTATGGCGTACTTAATCCGAAAATAAGGTTTTCTCAGTAGCTAATGCGACTAAGAAGCAGAATTTCAATAGATTTATAGGGTGAATTTAGGATCAGGAGGGATATCATGAGTGACAATTCGGCGGTGATGGGAGCAAAATCTCCATTACCCGGAGAGGTACTGGCCCCGGAGAAAACAAAAGGCCGTATGGGTGTTTTTTTACGTAAGTTCAGTAAACAAAAGATGCCCCTTATGGCCGCATTTTTTATTATATTGCTATTCCTAATTGCAATTTTCGGGCCATTTTTGACCCCGTATAATCCTGATGAACCAAACTACGATGCTCTTATGGCAGGTCCTTCTGCTGCACATTGGGCCGGGACAGACGAATATGGCCGTGATATTCTAAGCCGTTTGATTGATGGTACTCGCTTAACCTTAGCGGTCAGTCTCAGTTCCGTCTTAATCGCAGGTGTACTTGGAACTATCCTAGGTCTGTTAAGCGGATATTATGGCGGTTGGCTAGATCGGATAATTATGCGTGGCAGTGATGTACTATTTTCTTTTCCTGACTTGCTGCTTGCCATTGGGATCGTCGCCATTCTCGGTCCGGGTCTATCCAACGTTGTTATCGCAGTTGCAGTCTTTGGTACTCCATCGTTCGCCCGAATTATTCGGAGCGTAACGCTGTCTGCGAAAGAAACATTGTTTGTGGAAGCGGCTCGTTCCATGGGAGCGAAGCATCGCCGGATTATTTGGCGTCATATTTTTCCTGAGACCGTGCCCAGCATTATCGTTAATCTATCCATGAAGATTGGCGGAGCGATTTTGGCCGCTGCATCATTGAGCTTTCTCGGAATGGGTGCAAAAACAACAGAGCCCGATTGGGGCGCAATGTTAAGTATGGGACGTGATTATTTAAGTATTGCTCCACATATCGTTTATTTTCCGGGGATAGCCATCTTTTTAACAGTACTTGCATTTAACCTGGTCGGGGACGGACTGCGTGATGCTCTTGATCCCAAAATGAAAAACTAAGGAGGGACAAGACATGACTCAACATTTGTTGGATGTACAAGGGCTGAAAACGGAGTTCAAACGCGGCGATGGAAGTATAACTGCGGTTGCGGGGGTAGACTTTGCTATTAAAAAAGGTGAAGTGCTAGGCCTGGTTGGTGAATCTGGTTGTGGCAAAAGTGTAACCTCATTATCGATCATGCGGTTGCTTAAAGATACGCCGGGCAGAATTTCTGAAGGTTCTGTGCGTTTTGAAGGAAAGGATTTGACGAAGATTTCTGAGAAGGAGATGCGCCAAATCCGGGGAAATGATCTGGCAATGATTTTTCAGGAGCCGATGACCTCTCTTAATCCAGTGCTGCGGATTGGGCTGCAATTAACAGAGCCGATTAGACTGCATTTGGGTTATGGACGCAAGAAGGCTCGTGAGCATGCGATTCATATGTTGCGGCTTGTAGGTATCCCTCGCGCAGAGGAATTAATCGATGAATATCCGCATCAACTATCCGGCGGGATGAGACAGCGGGTTATGATTGCAATGGCCATGTCTTGTCATCCAAAGCTGTTGATTGCCGATGAACCCACGACCGCACTCGATGTAACGATTCAAGCGCAAATTCTTGATCTGATGAAGCAGTTGAAAGATGAACAGGATATGGGAATGCTGCTCATTACCCATGATCTTGGAGTAGTTGCCGAATTATGTGACCGGGTAGTTGTTATGTATGCAGGTCGTGTGGTGGAAGAAGCCTCTGTTCAGGAGCTGTTCGCCAGACCACAACATCCGTATACCAAGGGATTGATTCAATCGGTACCTAAGCTGCGCCAGAATGTACATCGCTTGGAGTCTATAAAAGGGAATGTGCCAGACCTTTCACAAATGCCTGCCGGCTGTAAGTTTGCGCCACGCTGCGAATTTGCCATGGAGCGTTGTCTGTCGCAAGAACCTGAGCTACTTCCGATTGAGGGGCTAGAGCGCAAAAGCCGTTGTTGGCTTACACAGCAGGAGGACACGGAAGGAGCGGGATGTTTATGAAAGAGACTCCATTAATTGAGGTTAAGGGTTTGAAGAAGTTGTTTTCTGTGAAGAAGGGCTTCTTCGGAACGACTAAATATTTACACGCCGTTGATGGGATTTCATTCGCCATTCGTAAGGGAGAAACGTTCAGCCTTGTAGGTGAAAGTGGCTGTGGGAAATCGACTACGGGCAGGCTGGTGACTCGCTTACTGGAACCCAATCATGGAGAAGTGTGGTTTAAGGGACAAAATATTAGCCATATCTCAGACAACCAAATGCGGCCTCTGCGCAAAGATATGCAGATGGTGTTTCAAGACCCTTATGCTTCACTTAATCCCCGTATGAAGGTGAAGGATCTTGTCGCCGAACCCCTGCTTATTCATACGAAGCTGTCCTCTAAAGAACGGGATAAGCTAGCTTGCGAACTGCTAGAGACCGTTGGATTGAACAGTTTCCACGCCGAGCGATTCGCGTTTGAGTTCAGCGGTGGACAGCGGCAACGGATTGGGATTGCCCGGGCTCTGTCCGTTCGCCCAAGTCTAATTGTGGCGGATGAACCCGTGTCAGCGCTGGATGTATCGATTCAGTCCCAAGTGTTGAATCTGTTACAGGACTTGCAGGAGGAATATGGCCTGACGTATTTATTCATCTCTCATGATCTCAGTGTGGTCGAGCATATTAGTGATCGAATTGGGGTTATGTATCTGGGTTCTCTTGTGGAGACGGCTGATAAGGATACATTGTATGACCGTCCCTTGCATCCTTACACCCAAGCGCTGTTATCTTCAGTTCCCGTGCCCGATCCAAGCTTGAAGAAGGAACGCATTATTCTAAAAGGGGATCTTCCAAGTCCCGTTGATCCGCCGACGGGCTGTCGTTTTCATACAAGATGCCCTTCCTGTATGGAAATCTGTAAGCAACATGTGCCTGTATTCCGGGAAGTTGAACCAGGTCATGAGCTCGCTTGTCATCTCTTTGATGAAGAAATGTTGAAACTAGAACGATAATTTAAAATGTGAGTACACTTTACGGAAAAGAAGGGACAGCTATGAATATCTTGTTCGATTCCGCTAATGGGGCGGATACGCTTATCTACTTAGCCTATGAAGAGGAGGCTTTTCCTCTTCGGCTGGGAGAAGCTCACAAACAGAGTGGCAGTGTGACATGGTTATATGCTCGCTCTGAGGAAGAGTCCGATGTGATAGCTATTGGAATGGGAAAACGCCGGGCTCTTACGCTTGAGAGAGTTCGCCGAGCAGCGGGATCTGCCGCCCGTACAGCCCTAAGAGAAGGAAGAAATTCAGCTTCATTTGTTCGTAGGACAGCAGAAAGTAATATTTCCGCTGCGGATGAGCTGCAAGCATGGATTGAAGGCTGGCTTCTCGGATTATATCGTTTTCAAACCTATCGTGGTGTTACTAAAATAGACATTTCAGTTGATTTGCTGCTCCAGACAGCTGATTGGCCTGAACTGACTAAGCTTGAACTGGAAGTTGTACTAAGTACTGGCCGCATGCGCGCTGAAGGAGCAGTGGTTGCTCGCGATCTGGTGAATGAGGTGCCCGGGACTCTAAATCCGGATCGGTTCGCAGAATGGATGGTCGAATATTTCGAGCGTGATAACGCAGCAGTGAAAGTTCATGTCTACCGGGGGCAGGAGCTGGTTGACCTACAGATGAATGGGTTGCTGGCGGTTGGAGCAGGCAGTAAACACTCCCCAGCCCTCGTTGAAATTCGCTATGAGAGTAACCCTGAATTGCCAATGCTGGCATTGGTGGGTAAAGGTGTTACCTTCGATTTGGGTGGGATGAATGTTAAGACCGCAAGTGATATTAGCGATGCACGTATGGATATGGGTGGGGCAGCAGCTGTTCTTGGGGCGCTGGATATTTTAGTAAGGAATCATGCTCATGTAAATGTGACCGCGTTGATCCCAGTTGTTGATAACGTACCAGATGCTGAAGCAATGCTGCCATCGTCTGTTATACGCTATCCTAATGGGCTGACGGTTCAGGTTGCAAATACGGATGGCGAGGGGCGGCTTATTATCGCGGATGCTCTTATTCATGCAGCAAATATCGGGGCAACTAAGGTCATTGATATTGCAACACTTACTGGAAATGTTGGCGCAGCGTTAGGATTAGGTATCGCCGGCATATGGGGTGATGGAGAGATGACGCAGAGCCTCGTCGAAATCGGTGAGCGCAATGGAGAACGACTGTGGCCCATGCCGCTTATGGATGAATACGAAGTCGATCTTCGAAGCAATTACGCTGATCTGCGCAACGTTAGTACTTCACCTTTTGCAGGTGCGATTACAGCAGCGCTTTTTATACGGCGCTTTGTAGCGGAATCGCTGAGCTGGGTCCATATTGATATGGCTGGGACGGTTCAGTACAAACAGGATGTGGGGTATTCAGAAGCTGGAGCAACGGGCTATGGTGCTCGACTGCTCGCTGATTATGTCATGAAACAGGCGCAACAATAACAACCGGAAGAGTGGAGGAAAGTTATGAGATTGGAAGTCATCGCTACCTGTATGGACGATGCCCTTACAGCAGAAGCGAACGGGGCTGACCGCCTGGAGCTTATTACTGCGATTACGGAAGGCGGATTAACACCAGGGATAGGATTGGTGCAACAAGTTGCTAAATCGGTTAACATTCCTGCGTTTGTTATGGTTCGCCCGCACAGCCGTTCTTTTTGCTATTCAAAGTATGACATTTTGACCATGGCAGCAGAGATAAAGCAAATTGCAGCCAGCGGTGCGGCGGGGATTGTGCTTGGTGCGTTAACCCCGGAAGGGACTATCGACGAGCGAGCGCTTGAAACATTATTGCCGTTGACCGAGGGATTGCAAGTTACCTTCCACCGTGCTTTTGATGAGTTGAAGGATCAAATAGAAGGTTATCGAACGCTTTGTAAGTATCCGCAAATTACGCGTGTACTCACTTCTGCCGGGCCAGGTCCGGCACCTGAAGCTATTCCTGCTATGCGGAAGCTAGTCGAGGAATCAAGGGGTAAAACGGTAAGTATACTGGCTGGAAGCGGTCTGAAGCCGGAAGGTATTACTTCATTTATACATCAGACTGGAGTAACAGAAGTGCATTTTGGGTCGGCTGTTCGTTATGATAAAGACGCTTTGTCGCCAATCGATCCAGCAGCCTTACGGGCGTTAGCGGAGAGTATTCATTCTAACGGCTAATAATAGATAGTGAAAAGGTGAATGGGTTATGCAGAAGGTTGAGAGCTACGTAGTTGGAATCGATTTAGGAGGCACAAAAATTGCCGCAGCATTGTTCGATTCAAAGGGGACCGTGTTGAAACGGGAATTGATGGAAACGGCTGGGGCACGTACCGCTAAAGAAGTGGTGCAGCGAATGATCGATATGATCCGCTCCGTATCCGAAGGGCGACCACTCACAGGAGTGGGTCTGGCTTCTCCCGGAGCTGTAAATAGCCAGGACGGGATCGTTATTCACGGCACCAATCTTCCGGAGTGGGATAATGTCCCACTGAAGCACTGGATGGAGTTGGAGCTAGGCGTTGAAGTAAAGGTAGTGAATGATGCGAACGCTGCGGCTTGGGGCGAGTATGTCCGAGGTGCTGGCAAAGGTGCGGACAACATGGTTTATGTTACCTTTAGCACTGGAATTGGAGCAGGTATCGTCATTGACGGCAAGCTGCTTCTTGGCAAAAATTCATTTGCTGGTGAACTAGGTCATAATATTATTGACCCGAACGGAACGGAATGTAGCTGTGGAAGATTCGGCTGCTGGGAAGTTTTCGCTTCGGGCACAGCGATTCGGGATATGGCGCTGCGAAGTATGGAGAGCAGACCGTCGATGATTACGGAACTGGCTAATATAAATGGAGAAAAAATTACTTCGCGGCATGTATTTGAAGCCATGGCACTTAACGATCCCGTGGCCGTTGAGGTTATTGACCGGAGTATTCATTATATGGCACTAGGTCTAGCCAATGCAGTACATACGTTCAATCCTGATCGGATCGTGATCGGTGGAGGCGTGAGTAAGGCTGGAGATTTGTTATTCCCTGCACTGGTGGAGAAGACGGATCTATTTGTCATGGATCCTTATAAGGGTACTTTTACAATTGAACCTGCCGCTCTCAAAGATGATGTAGGCCTAATTGGAGCAGCAGCATTATTCCATACCGCTTAGGTGGAGTGAAAGATTGATTCACAGCTTTCATTAACGGAGGAGTTGGAGAGATGGGTACAAGAGAAGAAAGAACGAAATGGTTCTTACAGGATAGGTTCGGGATGTTTATCCATTGGGGTTTATATTCAATTCCTGCTAGAGGGGAATGGATACGCGGCAACGAGCGGATGAGTAGAGAGCATTACATGACGTATTTCGATGAATTTGACGCCTCACGATATGACCCGAAGAAATGGGCAAGTGCAGCCAAAGCTGCGGGTCAGAAATACGCTGTGCTTACGACCAAACATCATGACGGGTTCTGTCTGTTCGATAGTAAGCTGACTGATTTCAAAGCGACTAATACGCCCGCTGGGCGTGATCTAGTGCGGGAATATGTAGACGCTTTCCGTGCTGAAGGGATTGCAGTTGGTCTATATTACTCTATCATAGACTGGCACCATGAGGATTATCCCGGTTATGGAGATAAGGCACATCCTGATCGGGATAACGAAGCGGTCAAAGATAAGCCGATTGATTTCGATAGATACTTGGAGTATATGCATGGGCAAGTAAAGGAACTGCTCACCAATTACGGTAAAATCGACATTATGTGGTTTGACTTCTCCTACGATAATATGACAGGGGAGAAGTGGAAGGCGACGGAGCTTATCCGGATGATTCGTTCCATACAACCTGATATTATTATCGACAATCGATTAGGTGGCAATATTCGTGCGGCAGAACCTGAGGAGTATGCTGGAGATTTCTTCTCCCCCGAGCAGATCATTCCGCCTGGCGGCATTGTTGACGTAAACGGGCAATCCATCCCTTGGGAAGCCTGCATTACCCTGAATGACAACTGGGGTTATCATTCCGAGGATAAGAATTATAAATCGACCAAGCAAGTCATTCGTACGATGGTCGAATGTATCAGTAAGAATGGTAACCTGCTCCTCAATGTTGGACCAGATGCTAAAGGTGAAATGACACGGGAATCCCTGGTTATCCTTGACGAAGTTGGGGAGTGGATGCGCCTTAATGGAGATAGTATTTATGGATGCGGGAAGTCTTCGCTACCTAAGCCAGAGTGGGGACGTTATACGCAAAAGGGCAATAAATTGTATGCGCATGTCTACGACCGTGGAATTGGCCCGATCTATTTCCAAGGCTTGAAAGGGAAGATTAATAAGGCTAGATTACTACGTGATGGTACCGAGCTAAAGGTGGAGGTGCCGTGGATGGCTGAGGAATATTCGGATGTTGACGGTGGAGCTTTTATTACATTAAAAGGCGCGATGTTACCTGATGAGATGGATACGGTTATCGAGCTTGAACTATTTAATTAAATCAGAAGGAGTTGTCCCATATGCCCTGAATGGCTGCTGAGACAACTCCTTTTTTTCGTATTCTTCGCCAACATTTGCACATACGAAACACCTATCGGACACAGATGACTCTAAACCCAGAAATATCGCACTTTTGGGATGCCAACGGACCGCATAGCCGCTATTGCCTTGAAACACCCCCGATATGGAGCTGATTCTAGGGAATAGCGTCATTGGAGTCCGAAGCCCTGTTCCAAAGGCAGAAAATGTGCAAATAACGTCATCTGGGTCCGCAACTCTCAGAGGGGTCTGACAATGTTGAAGTTGTTGCATTTGAAGCAGGCATTCAACGAGTCAGAAAACAAAGCGGCGATTCACCAAATAACAGGAGAATCGCCGTTCTGTGAATACTAATGGCGAGCCTTGCGGAAGCCCTCATATATATTGAGGACCGCGACTAAAATCAAGATTGCTATTCCTCCACCTACTAGTCCCGTTTCAAATTGGTTAGCTGTAGTGTTTAATAAATTAGACATGTAATTAATAAATTCTTGGTTGAATACACTCGGATTTATAAGGATAACAGCGAATACAATAAGTACAATGAGCTCAAGGGCCGTATTACATAATGCTAATTCTCTAGTCCATTGTCTCTTGATTAATTTATATATAGTTAACGCGACTTCTAATCCGATCACAATAAGAATAATTGGCCAATAATCAAGTAATACATGCTGATTAAAAGCTGGGGCCACGAAGTTAAGTGCGCCTTCACCGCCTCTATAGACTCTGATCAGGTGTTCAGCATTAAAATAAACAGTAGCCCAAATGGCAGTCCACAGTAAACTTCCGAACACTTCGAAGCTTGTAATTGCTTTTTTCTTATGGACAAGCGCGATATCCTTCAAATCATCAGGAGTCCATTTCCTTAATTTTGTAGTAAGAGGATGACCTTCCTTTCCTTTATCCGCCCGTTCGATAATAGCGAACACAACAGTTATCCAGAAAAAGACTTGGATGCCTACTTCAAGGAAGGTTCCAATTCCTGTACTTATAACTGCAGTAACAATATCCGCAACTGTTTTATCGCCGCTGTAGCCAATCAAGTAATCAGCAACCAGAGCGATTAAAGAAACAACTACAGCGATGGGTATAATCATTTTTAATAACGTAACATATAAATCGAAATAGCGTGGGCCGATGAGATACATGGGCTGATCGCGGTACTCACTAGCTAAAATAGCTGGATTGCCCAATTTTGCAAGGACGGCTTTTACCTCTTTTTCGTCATAATCATCCGGTAACATATCCTCGATGGTTGATCGTAATTCTAATGCGATGTCTTCCCGATTTTGTTCTGGTAACCTCCGAGTAACTTCATGAATGTAAATCTCAATCAGCTTCATGGTCATCCTCCCCTTGTAATAGGCCGTAGAGTTCTTTCGAATTCTTAAGCCATTCTTCCTTTAGCTGTAAAAAAATCTCTACGCCATAGTCACTTAGAACATAATACTTACGGGGTCTGCTCTCGGATGTGTCCCAGCTGCTCGTCACTAATTCCTGTTTCTCTAATCGGCGAAGTAATGGATATAGGGTGCTTTGATCGATGATGATGCTGGATTCCTCCAACAATTGAACGAGCGAATATCCATACTGGGGCGTTCGTAATTGACTTAAAACGGCTAGCGTTAACGTACCTCTTCTAAGCTCTGTGATTAAAGAATTTAATAAAGTACTCATTCACCCACCTCATTATTTAAAATATAAGAATTTATAATCTCTTATAAATTGTTCTTATATTTTTGGTTTAAACGCTTGCTGTCCTTAAGAGGACGTCGAAGTCGTTTATACTTACTATGTGTCATACAGTATTCGATCTATACTATGCATCATACACTATTGTTGTTCCAACATCAATTGAATAAAATAATTTTCTGAGAAATATATAAGAAAATTTTTCTATTTTGTGAAGCAGTTTGATTAAAAGGAGGTCGTGAAATGATTCCATTTTTTAGTGACATCCCGAATGCTTCTACATGGGAGGGAGTTGAACCGGTTCATAAGGGCAGAGCGTTATTGTTGAGAACGGCGGAGATTTTTCATTATGATCATAAAAAACGGGAGTATGATCATTACGAAGTCGAGGAACTTGGAATTATTGATTTTAATAGATTTGATTATGGTGATCCATGGGTATTTTAATCATGATGTTCCAGATGTATTCTTTAGGCTTTATATACCGAAGTGGTATTGGCAAGTTATACTGAGTGAAAAGACTCAGCTATTTGAGAATAGTTAGGGGAATTAAGCGATGAATATACTGATTGCTGAAGATGAAACTGATATAAGAAAACTAGTGAAAATACATTTAGAAGATCGATCCTATCGAGTATTCGAAGCCAAGGATGGCATTGAGGCTTTAGAGGTTGTTAATCAACATGAAATAAATCTTGCCATTCTGGATATTGTAATGCCCAGGCTTGATGGGCTTAATCTGCTGCGACGGATAAGAGAGAAAAGCCATATTCCGGTTATCTTGTTAACTGCCCGCGGTGAAGAAATTGATAAGATAGTGGGCTTAGGCCTTGGAGCAGACGATTATATGGTGAAGCCATTTAGTGCTTCAGAGCTTGTGGCTAGGGTTGAGGCGCAGCTGAGACGAAGAAATGTATACGATCTTAGCCAATCGATAACTGAAGAAACAATCCAACATAGAGAATTGAAGCTGAATTTAAAGGAATGTATGTTGTACATAAATGAAAGTCCAGTTCTTCTAAATGCCAAGGAATATAAGGTGTTACAATGTCTGATGCAGAGTCCTAATCAAATTTTTACGCCCAAAAAGTTATATGCAGCGGCGTGGGAAGAAGATTTCTATAGTGATAATAATACGATTATGGTTACCATCAGCCGTCTAAGGAATAAGATCGAACGGGACCCGCACCATCCCGAATATATCGTTACAGTGCGTGGACTAGGTTACAAATTCTACAACCCAGGTAAATAAGATGAGAAAACAAAATATATCCTATCAATTGTTAAAAAACTATATCGCGATCTTTCTTATAACAACGGTTATAACGATATTGGTGATTGTTGCTTTGTTTTGCATGAACAGGCTGGGATCTAAGGACATTATTTATAATCAGTTAACGGCTGCTAAGCTTATGCAAAATGACTATCAAAGAATTGACACTAGTGTTGTTAATGATGTCGGGGGCAGTTTACAGGTTGTGAATTCCAATTACGAAGTCATACACTCCATTGGCAACAATCCATTTACGTCCAAGCAGATTAGTGTCAAAGAATTTACGGATTTTCTAATGAATACTGGCGCTAACAAAGATATGATCACTGTTGAATATAATGAGCAGGAACAATTTTGGCTGATCGTCTCTTTACCTATACAAGTGAAAATGACAGGCAGTTTCCATTGGAATTCAGATTCACCTATGCAGGATCATACCCTTCAAATGCTTGGGTTTATTGGGTTAGGTTATTTGTTGATTCTGATTCTAAGCACGATGATTTATGCGAGAATTACGGCGGTTAGTTTCATTAAACCCTTAGACCAGTTGTCCGCTGCTGTTAAAAAGGTTAAGAATGGGGATTATTCAGCAAGAGTGCAGGTAGGCGGGAATAGGGAGTTTAGTCAACTGGAGCAGGCTTTTAATCATATGGCAGAAGTGATTCAGATCCAGACCTCGTTAAAAGAACAGAGTGAAAACAATCGAAAAAATCTAATATTGGATATATCCCATGATTTAAAAAATCCATTAACAAGTATTATGGGTTACGCAGAGCTTGAACTAAAAGAACAGGGGAGCGGTCGGATAGAACATTTGGAATTTGCCAAAATAATATACGAAAATAGTATCCGTGCCAATGTATTGATTCAGGATTTGTTTGAATTATCGAGAATGGAAAGTCCCGAATTCCGCTTGGATGTTACAACAGATGATTTCTCAGAATACTTGAGAGAAGAAATGATACATATGTTGCCCGAGCTTGAGGCTGCGGGTATGATCCCTGATTTTGTAATCGAGCCAGAAGAAATAATTCTACAGTTTGATAAAAAAAGAATGAATCGAGTATTCTCAAACCTGCTTTATAATGCCATCGCTTATCAGGAGCAAGGTTCTACGTTTCAAGCTGTGCTGGAAAAGGTGAATGATGGAGCCAAGCTTACTTTTATTAATTACGGCCAACCATCAGCCTTGAACCCGGCAGGTTCTGGATTAGGGTTACTCATTGTTCAAAAAATAATAGCTGCTCATGGAGGGACTGTTCAGCTGAATACGCAAGATAACCAGTTTGAAATTATAATTGAGCTGAACCGGCAAATTTAAGGTCTATGTAAGATTACATTAAGTCATATGAAATTTCCCAATGCTAAAATGGTTGATATTCAGTCTATTAACAATTTTACTTGGGGGAATAGATTATAATGATTGATGAAAAATTAAGTAAAAGGCAATTGATCTTAGGCGTTATATTAGCAGTAATGTACTTTTTAGGGTTGTTCTCTATTCTCTTGATCAGGCCGGTTATGGGGATTCTCAACCATGTTTTTATTTGGCAGCCAGAACAACAAAATCGAATGGCCTTAATGTTGAATAGTCTGATCTACATAGGAGTGATTATAGGTTTTAGGGGATTCTATAAACAAGCTATTCATGATTTCAGACAATACTGGGTCCGTAATATGTTATGGATGGTTTGGGGACTTTGTTTGATTATTATCATCGGAAGTATGTTGATCCCCACACTAATTTCCATTTTTCATCCTATTACAAAGTCTGTTAATGAGGTGGATTTACGGGCAATGTTGTCCTCGTATCCATTTATTTTTACAGTGAACGTGGTATGGATTGGCCCCTTGATTGAAGAATTAGTATATCGGGTTACCATTTATAGAACGATCCGCAGGAAGAGTCGTCTTCTGGCTTATCTGATATCCTCCTTTTTATTTGGCTTTCAACATGTCTATAGAGCCGTGGTGTTCCAGAGTAACTATAACGAAATGTGGAATATCTTCTCCTATATGGCTGCTGGATTAATCTTTGCCTACCTATATGAGAAAAGAAAAAATATATTAGTGCCTATAGGCGCGCACATGTTTAGTAATGGTTTATCTGTGCTTCTCTATTTCTTAAGTTAATACGAAACTTGACTTCATATCAGATTACTAGTAAACTGATAATCAAATAGATCCAATTCCAAAGTAATGGATGTGGCATAATGCGAGACAATGGATTCACTGAAGACAACAAACTAAGCTTATTGATCTGGCTGCGGCTGGTAAGAGTTTATGACAATAGTAACGATCTTTCCAATGAGTTCTTGAAGCAGTTTGATTTAACGGTCAGCCAGTTTGATGCGTTAGTACAAATACTATTACATCAGCCTGTGACACAAATGGATATTGCCGAGCATTTAACCATTACTAAAGGTGGAGTATCACATATGCTTGGCAGATTAGAAAAAGAAGGATGGATTGAACGCAAGCAGGATTGGAAGGTGAAGTATATTTCTTTAACTGAAAAGGGCCAGGCGCTTATCGAGAAGGTGCTTCCTTTGCAATCGGATTTCCAAGCTTCGTTATTCGATCCACTGACGGACGACGAGAAAAAAGTATTTTACAGCATGCTTAAGAAGATTCACCGCCATAGCCTGAATGAGAATCGAATTCCACGAGGAGTTCAGTAGTATTGTAAAAGCTTTATTCTGAATAAAGCTTCCTTTTTTCAGCATCAGTTTACTAGTAAACCATAATTATATTAGGAGGAAATTAAAATGAGCCAACCACAAATAACCGGACAACATCATGTATCAATGATTACTAAAGACGCTAAACAAAACCTATGGTTTTATACAGAAGTACTGGGACTAAGACTTGTCAAAAAAACCGTAAATCAGGACGATCCAACCATGTACCATTTATTCTATGGCAACTCTAATGGCGCTCCAGGCACCGAGGTATCCTTTTTTGAAATGCCAAATGCAGGCCAGACCCGGAAAGGAACGAACAGTATTTCTGCAATCTCTCTTCTCGTTCCTAGCGATGAGGCTTTAGTATATTGGGCTAGCAGATTAGATACATTTGAAGTCGCTCATGAAGCTATCGTAAGTATAGAGGAGCGCAATTCGCTTACTTTTCAGGATAGTGATGAATTAACGGTTCATCTGGTGTCCGCAGAAAAAGATAATGTGACTCAGCTGGTAGAACCTTGGATTACTGATGATATTCCACCACAATATGCCATTGTTGGATTGGGTCCCGTTGAATTGACTGTCCGTGAGGCTAGCCGTACAAAGGCTGTTTTGGAGGATATTTTAGGCTATACACAAGTTCGTAGAGTTCCATCTATGGGTGATCCGAAGGTTATGGTGGATATTTATGAAACAGCTAAAGGCGGCTTGTACACTGAACTTCAGCTCAAAGAAGTTAATGATCAAGACCGGGAAAGACCGGGAAGAGGGAGTGTCCATCATGTGGCTATAAGAGTGAAGGATCTGGAAGAATTAACCGCATGGGCTGCTAAAATCACAGCTGCAGGGTTCAAGAACACAGGGGTCATTGATCGTTATTACTTCCATTCCTTGTATTTCCGTGATCCGAACCATATTCTTTTCGAGCTTGCTACAGATGGTCCAGGGTTTGAGATTGATGAATCTTTTGACACATTGGGCGAGAATTTGACCTTGCCTTCTTTTCTGGAAGAACGCCGGGAAGAGATTGCATCGAAGCTTCATCCTATCCAATAATACAGCGAAGAAAGTAGGACATCATCATGATGGAACAATATAGAATCGACGAGAATAAGGGTTTAGAAATAGGTTTATACACATTAGGTGATCATGTTGCAGATGCCTTAACAGGTAAATCAATCAGTGAACGACAACGGATTCAAGAGATCATTGCTGCCGCCAAATTAGCAGAGGATGCTGGATTAGATGTGTTTGGAGTGGGGGAGAGTCATCAGCCGAAATTTATTACTTCAGCAGCATCGGTCGTACTTGGAGCTATAGCAAATACAACGGAACGAATCAAACTCATCAGTTCAGCGACTGTATTGAGCACAGCGGATCCTGTACGTGTACATGAAGAATTTTCGACATTGGATTTGTTATCCGGAGGCAGAGCAGAGATTGTTGCTGGACGTGGATCACGATTAGGAGCTTATGAACTGTTCGGATATGACGTGAGGGATTATGAAGAATTGTTCGAAGAGAAGATTGAATTGCTTATGAAAATAAATAACGAAAAAAGAATTACCTGGGAAGGGCAATTCCGTCCTGCTCTGAATGATATGGAGATTTTTCCGAAGCCTCTGAATGGTAAACTGCCTATCTGGCGAGCGGTTGGTGGACCTCCGGCAAGTGCAGTTAAGGCAGGAAGAATGGGCATCCCGATGATGCTGGCTGTTCTAGGTGGACCTGCTTCAGCGTTCAAGACCTCTGTGAATATGTATCGTCAGGTTGCCGCACAATCAGGTTTTAATCCGGCAGAGCTGCCGGTGGGTACAACCACCCTTTTATATATCGATAAAGATTCACAGCAAGCATTCCGTAACTATTACCCATATTTAAATCACATGATGAAAGAGCTTCGTGGATCAGCGTACCCTAAAGACCAATTTGCTGAAGCCATGAGTGTGAGAAATGCGCTGCTCGTAGGCAGCCCACAACAGGTTATTGAAAAAATCCTTTATCAACATGAGCTGTACGGACACAATCGTTTTCTGGCTCAGATTGATATTGGTGGTTTACCTTATGCTCAGGTTGAGCAAATCATTGATTTGTTGGGATCGGTAGTCGCACCGTAAGACGGGCCACAGCTAAGAAATAAGAAAAACTATGAGATTGGAAAAAATTATATTAAAATTATTCCAATAAGGTTAAACGATGGTTTGAGAAGGATCACTTAAGGAGGCAAAGTGTGACGAATAAAATGATAGCTGCGCAACGTTTATATAACCAGAAGATCGTTGATTCCAAGCTAATCAAGCCCGAACAGGTCGTTAAAGAATTAGGGGCAGTACAGGCGCAGGATTACATGCAGGCGATGTGGGCGATCGGGTTACGTATTCCATCTTCGAGTTTAGCTGATATAGAGCGTGCTATCGCTGATCGCAAGATGATTCTGAATTGGACGCTGCGAGGTACGCTTCATTTTGTCCCACCGGAAGATGTAAAGTGGATGCATCAGCTATCTGTGCCGCGTTTAGCAGGACAAACAAAGCGGCGGAATGCAGAGCTTGGGCTAGATGATCAGACACTAGAACGTTGTAGACATATTATAGTTAATGCTTTACAAGGTGGAAAGCAGCTAGATCGTGCACTTCTACTTCAGCTTATAGAAGAAGAAGGTATTCACACAGGGAACCAGCGTGGTTATCATATGTTGTGGAATGTTGCGTACCAAGGGTTGATTTGTTTCGGACCGATGAATGGTAAGCAGCAAACGATTGTTTTGTTAGAGGAATGGGTGCCACAGTTTCGAGAACTTTCTTACGATGAATCATTGTATGAACTCGCTCGGAGATATTTCACTGGACATGGTTTTGCAACTGTTCAAGATTTTGCTTGGTGGGCAGGCATAACCCTTACCGATGCTAGAAGAGGTCTGGAAGCGGCCAAAAGTCAACTGCAATCAGAGGTTATTGATAGCAGTGAGTATTGGATGTCTGCTCATCGGCTAGAGCCAACTGCTGAGGACTCGGGCGTTCATCTGCTTCCGGGTTTTGATGAGTACATTCTGGGTTATAAAGACCGAAGTGCCGTTCTAGAGCCCGACGTTGCTCCTTTAATAGTTCCGGGGAATAATGGTGTTTTTCTTCCGACGATTGTTGTGGAGGGTCAGGTTGTGGGTACATGGAAAAGAACCCTAAAGACCAAGGGGATTGAGATTATGATCCATCCTTTTGCCGAGCTGGGTGATACGGAAAAGTTGGTTCTTAAAGAAGCTGAGCGATATGCCGCATTTATTGGGCTGCCGATACTCAAAATGAATGTGAGTGGTCATTGAGATGAGTATTTCACTATTCTCACCAATCTCATCATTCTCGACATTCTCACCATTTTCATCTTTCTTACCATACTTTTGTGCGCATCTCTCTCGCTAACGGACACCGTTGCACTTATTAGCACCTAAATCCTGATTTGCTGAGCTTTTCGGACTCCACTGCAGTTATTCCCGTCGCAGCACCTCTTTTGACCCCTATTTTTGCGGAATAGCGGCATCTAGGTCCGATAGATTCGTAAAAAGGCTATTTTTAGCTCAATAGCGTCTCCTGAGTCCGAACGGCATAATGGGTGAAGGGTGAAGGATTAAATGGATACCGATTACCGAATAACATTTCACGAATGCACTCTGAGTAAAAAATAACCCGGCAGGGCGGACCTGCCGGGTTATTTTCATGAAGCATATAGTTAGCTTAATTAGATTCGTCTAGCTAATTCAGCGCCTTCCCAAATCGCATTCAGCGCTCTACGCGCTTGCACCGCATCGCCAATTACATGATAAGGGATGGAGCTTTCCTCCAAGAAGTCCTGAAGGGGTTGTTTGTTGAGGGCGCGTGAACCTACAGCAATTACTACATAATCAGCAGGTAGGCTGTGACGTTCGCCGTCTTTTTCAACAATTACGCTATCCCCTTGAATCGCCATACATTTGCTGTTGGTCATTAATTCAACGCCATGTCCATATAGACTTTCCATGACACAGATTTTACGCAGAAGCCCTAGATCATTAGCAACATCAGCTTGCATTTCAACTACAGTGATTTGATGTCCGCGCTCTACAAGCAGTTCTGCGACCTCAAGCCCCACTAAACCACCGCCGATAATAACGACTCTTCCTTCTGGATGAACCGTTCCCCATAACACATCATGTGAATTGACCACATGTGAACTGTCGATGCCTTCCACAGGCGGAATAATAGGAGAAGATCCGATTGCAAGAATGACCTCATCTGGAGCAATTTCCTGGATTAATTCAGGTGTAACCTCTGTATTCATTCGAATGTCTACACCTTCACGTTTAGCGGTTTCTCCCATATTCAGAGCGGCTGCAGCCATTTCCTCTTTACGTGGTGCGGCACCGGCAATATAAAGCTGTCCGCCCAGAATGTCATTTTTTTCGCATAATATTGGATGATGCCCACGTCGTTTCAGGGTGACAGCTGCTTCTAATCCGCCAGGGCCACCACCAGCAATAAGTACTTTTTTGGGGATACCCGTTTGCTGCAATTCATATTCACTTTCACGACCGGTTGCAGGATTAAACACACAGCTGATAAATGGAACATTAGGATTCACGAATCCATCGAAGCAGCCTTGGTCGCAACCCACACATTTAACGATCGTGTCTGCACGTCCGGCTAAAGCTTTATTGCAGAATTCCGGATCTGCCAGCTGCGCACGCCCAATGGCTACAAAATCAGCCAAACCCTCCGCAATAATCCGGTCTGCAATTGCTGGATCATTAATACGGCCTACGGCAATAACAGGGATGTTAACCACAGATTTAATTTGTGCTGCGTTATCTACATTGAAGCCTACAGGTAAATCGATCGGCGGAACTTCATATTTAATCGCAGCGCCAGCAGGGACCCCACGAGATACATTAATAGCATCAATTCCAGCTTCTTCAGCGAGCTTTGAGAAGAGCTTCATATCTTCCAGCGTAAGTCCGCCCGGTAGATCCTCAATCGCAGAGATTCTCATCAAGATAGGGAACCCAGGTCCAACCGCTTTCCGGATAGCCCGGATACAAGCCAGCGGGAAGCGGCAGCGATTCTCCCAAGAACCGCCGTACTCATCCTGACGAAAATTCATTGCAGGACTTAGAAATTGTTGGGGCAAATAACCATGGCCGGCATGGAATTCCACACTGTCAAATCCGGCTTTCTTCGCACGTAATGCTGTATCTGCGTAAGCTTGAACCATCTCGCCGACTTCATGATGCGCAAGTTCACGTGGTATATGAGTCACGCCTTCAAACGGAACAGGTGAAGAGGAGACCTGAATTAGGTTGGGAGTTACTTTACCTCCATGCCATAACTGTAGACAGCTTTTGCCTCCTGCCTCTCGAATAGCTAATGCTAATTGAGCCATACCTGGAATGAATTTATCATCATAAAGGGCAGGAGCATCATCGGAGGCCGCCGTTGGGTGAATAGTTGTTACTTCTACAGTATTTAAGCCGTTGCCGCCTTTAGCTCGTGCTACATGGTAATCAATCAGACGATCACTGACGTATCCACCCGGCGCGTTCATTTTCGTGCCCATCGCTGGTAAAATGACCCGGTTCTTAAGCTCCATATTTCCGATTGTGCCCTTGCTAAATAGATGTGTGAATTCCATACGATAACTTCCTCTCTACATATAGGTTAAAAATAAATAGGTTATTTTAACCTATATTAGCGAAAGAGCAGGGTGAAAGTATGTGCAAAAAATCACGAGTGATTTGGCAGGAATGTAGTAATTGAGGTAATATAAGAAAATGATGAACCGGATACGTATTCCGGAAGCCCGGAGGATGATTATGGATATTGAAGTTTTGATTCTGGCCCAATTAATGAAAGGGGCCAAACATGGTTATGAAATTAAAAAAAACATTATTTTTGTAATGGGCAATGATAAAATCGTAAACAATAACTCGCTTTATCCAAAGCTGAAATTATTTGAAAAGCGAAAATGGGTAATCAAAAAAACGGAAATTCAGGAACGCCGGCCTAAACGTTATGTATATTCTATAACTACTGAGGGTGAGGAGCGGTTTAACACCTGCTTAACAGAATTTACGCTGGAGACTATTCGAATTGATAATGAATGGTCTATTCGTCTTGCTTATTATGAGCTTTTGGATCAGGAGACACGTAGAAGATTGCTTGATTACAGAGAGACTTATATGAACGAAAAGCTGGACCATTTACAGCAGTTATCCAAAGTAGTTGGCAATAGTGAGGATATGGATTACTCTGAGGAGCTCTATTTTTACACCCGAAGTATGGTTTTACGAGAGATCGAGTTAATTAAGGAGCTGTCACGTAAATTAGAAGCATAAGGAAACCGTTGGATTAGCTATAAAAATAGAATTTTATAAACACACCTCGCTGTAATCGTTAATTAACGGTATATTTGTAAAATCGATTCATAGTTTAGCTTTAGGTTTTCCGCTTGTGATTGGTATCATCATCTTTATTTTGGGTTTGATCATATTGGGAATCGAATATTTCACATCAGATTAGTTGAACAATGGGAAGAAGGGGTGTCTTCTTGAAAAGAATATACATCGCAGTCCTAAGTTTTGTACTTCTGCTTGTATTAACCATTTGTGATCGTGAGGAAGTCAGCAGCACGGCGATGCCAGAGATAACCATTCATATGGATGGAAAAGTGATTCAATCTCAGACCCTCTCCAGAGAGGTGGGCATAGAACTGGATGATGAGAGTGCGCTTGAGCCTGGAGCAACGATCAGAGGATTTCATCTGACAGGTAAATGGGCGGATCAGACTAAGGATATCCTTTTTGTTGTGCGAACAGATGCTAAGTAAATACTGTATTTTAAAATGAAAAAGACTACCCAGAAAAAAATCTGGCTAGTCTTTTATTATTTGCTTTTATTTTTTGGCTTTAAAACCTGATGCTTGCATAAGCTTGGTGAATACTTCGGTGTTTTCGTAGATTCCAGTAAATAATTGTGCATTTTTGCCCATAGCTGTGATTGGAATATCAACCGCAGTATGGCCTGAGGTCGTCCAGTCCACTACAAAATTGTGTTTGGAATTGGCGATGGCGAATGGACCGTCTTCTTTGGATATGCCGTCACCGGACTCATCATCTGCGTCAACAGCTTCAATAGAAAATCCGCCGGTCTCATGGTCGGCAAGAACAAGAACCAGTGTATCTGGATTCTTTTTGGCGAAGTCTTTGGCTACTTGCACGGATTTGTCCAGTTCTTGACCTGATTTAATCGTCATTTTAGCGTTGTTTTGGTGTGCAAATTCGTCAGTGCCTTCTTCTTCCACCATAAGGAAAAACCCCTTTTTATTTGTTGCTAGCGTATCTATAGCTTTCTTAGTCATCTCGGGCAGCGATACCACCGGATTATAAATATCTCCTTCACCCTCAGGCTTTTGCTGGAACATTTCCTCGTTTGCGAATATTCCAAGTAGCTTGCCGTCTTTTGCTTTTTGCATATCCGCTTTGTTCGTTACATAGGTGTAGCCCAATTGTTTAGCTTTATCCACAAGGTTACCTTGCGTTCCTTTGCTTTTTTCTGAAGGATCTTCAGCGGGTTCATCTGGGAATTTGCCGGGATTGCCTGCCGGGTACCAGAAATCCTCACCCCCACCGAGCAGAACATCAACCTTGCTCTTTGTCAGAAGCTGAAGAGCGATATCACTTTGCTTTGAGCGGTCTTCAACGTGAGCACCAAATGCGGCGCCAGTCGCGTCTGTAATCTGACTAGTAGTAACGACACCAGTTGATTTCCCGGCATCTTTAGCATATTCCATAATGGTCTTAACACTTTTTTTATCGGCATCCATTCCGATAGCACCATTATAAGTCTTCACACCGCTGGCATAAGCAGAAGCAGAAGCAGCCGAATCTGTAACAGGGACAGTGGAGCTTGTATGAATTAATCCAACGTATGGCATGGAATCCATTGCTAGATTTCCTTTTTCACCTACGGTGGCAAGCCGGATGGCATCACGCTGAGCAGCACCCATTCCGTCTCCAATAAACAGAATTACATTTCTTGTGTTCGAAGATGCTGCGTCTGCTTGATTAGGTGCATTTGTAGTGACTATGCTGGATACAAAAAGAGCAGTTGCCGCTGTCGCTACAATTGCTGTTCTGACGCCATACTTTTTCGGTGATTTCATAATTTCCCTCCTAATGTATGTTTACAGTCTCATATTATAGTAGTTACATTAAGAGAATGTTTTCTGGACTTGTAAAAAATGTAAAATGATATAGTGAATATAAATTATCGGAGCTTGATAAAAGATTTTAAAATAAAAAATATCTGGGTGTATTATTGGCATATTGGATATATTCATCTCCGAATACGGACATTAAATGTTGCTCTTCTTGAAGAATTAGTAAATGAATCGCGGCAATGTTAAGAATGAATATTAGGAGTGTTAATAGATTGGGGTACATCAGATACAATCCCAAAAACATGAGATCAAACCCGACAAATGCAGCGTTTCTACTATATTTATAAATACCGTGTGTGATGAGTTTGGTTACAGTAGTCTTATCAATCCCAACTCTCCATGAAGTGCGCATAGCAATCATAGCTTGAATGAAAATGGAACACCCGAGGGCAGCTACACCAACACCGCTAAAGTGAATTACAGGAATATCAAACGTTTTGTCTACAAGTGTAACCATAAAGGACTCTGCTACGGAAAAAACAAACCATACTGCGCCCCATAAAAAAGTAGAGGTTTTTACCAATAGCTCGGTATAATGGATCTTAGATAGTTTAGCGCCTTTAGCCAGAACGTTTCCTTTAATGTGGTTTTTCTTGTAAAGTATAAGGAGCTTTAATAGATAAGAAATTAGGAAGATGCAGAAAAGAAGTAGAGATAGGATATTTTTAAGATCGCTCATTTTAATTTCCTCCTCACTAATACATATGAATGATTGCTCATATGTTTGTTTATATCTTATTTCCTAATATTGTACATGTCAACTAATTATTGATTTAGGGGGATATCGTGAAAATAAGAGTATACAAAAAACGGTGGCTATGGGTGTTGGTTATCGCGGTTATTGTACTTGCAGGTACTGTAATCGGTATGCTGGTTACGCAAACTGGGCTTGCAACCTTTACTTCCAATGCTTATGGAGTCTCTTTGAAGTATCCAACGGAATGGGTCGTAGATTCAGCAGATGATAAGAAGGGTCAGGGGGAGGATGGTTTTTTTCAATCATCCGCTATGTCTGGAGAGGGACAATCAATAGATGAAGTTGCTGAAATCGTTGCCTCCCATCAGCTGAAGCCTTATGGCTCCAATCCGCAAATTACTGAACTGACATTAGAGAGGTTGAAAGAGGAAGAGAAGGCAAAGTTGATTATGCCTTCTGCTGACCAAGGGGAGGAATGGAATCATCAAGCGGCGCTTATAATTAAATATCCCGAAGCGGTGAAAATAGGAGATGATGTATACTATTATTTTATTTTGCAGGGCGATAAGGAACATGTGGAGGAGATAGGTCAGACCGTAAGATTTACGGGTAAACCGTAAAGTGCTTGCGCACGAAGGTAGTCTACGGGTTTATTTGCAGGGATATCCAAGAAATATTCCGACTGCCATGTTTGCGTTTTTTGAGCTTGGCGACTCGTGGGAATGTCCCAAGGCGGGTAGACTCGAAAAGCTCTTTTTCCACCTTCACCTTTATCAGATAGAATATCTTGTTCTCTTAGGACAGCTTTTGGAAAAATAAATTGGCCAAAGTGATTCCCATTTCGTGTACTTATAACGAAGAGATCAGCAGGATCTGAGATGTCATAGGGTTGGATGGGATGATCTCCAATTCGCTCCCATAGTGTCACAAATTGCCCGACTTTAGTGGGTGTGATTTTAGCCACCCGGAATCTAATGGCCAGCGCATTTAAGGTAAAGATATATGCTCCGTATTCCGCATTTTGCGGTTCAAGAATTGGTTCGGAGCAATCAAACCTGCAAGGATTATATACTTCTTCCATGGTAGCAAGTAAGTCACTATGTAGGGTATCTAAAAAGCTCAGCTTCTTATCATTCATCTGTTATTCTCCCATTTGAGTTCGTAATGTTCACTATCTTAATGCAAGTGAACCGAGTTCACAAGTGTTGGAATAATAGAGAAATTGAAGTTGGATTTATTTTATTGATATGGTTTTCCAAAGAAAAATAGTTTTTGATTTTTGGGGGAGTAGAAATTTTGGATACGATGAACATACTGGTTGAAGAACGCCATTGTCCTTTATGTAAAGAATTGAATCGTTGTGGCGCTGAAGGCGGTGACTGTTGGTGTTTCCATACAGAAATTCCACTCGAATTGCAAGAACAGATCCCGGAAGAACTGAGAGGGAAAGCTTGTATCTGCCAAAAATGCGTAGAAGCATTTAATAAACATTAACCGGGATTTTAATTAACTCTCGACGAAAACCGTAATTTCATTGTATATAATTAAAGTGTAATCTAAAAAAATAATGGAGGCGCAGATGAGGAAGCCAATAATTGCAGTAGATATGGATGATACAATTTGCCATCTAGTGAAGCGAGCCATATACCATAATAATAATGATTTTCCCACGCATCTGCTGCGGTATGAGGAAATGCTTGATTGGAATACGGATCATTTACGTCATCCGGATTGTACACAAGAGATTTTCTATGGGCGGCCCGGTCTGTATGAAGAGCTTGAACTGTTTGACGAACATGTCGTAGGAGAAATGGAGAAACTGCATAACGCTTATGATGTAATTATTGTTACGGCAGCCCAACCCCAGTCGGTGGTGGAAAAATGGAACTGGCTGCAGAAGCATATGCCGTTTATTCCGATTGAAAATTTCTTTACCTGTAAGCGAAAAAATCTTATTAACTACGATCTATTGATCGATGACGGGGTGCATAACCTGGTTCCGGCATTGCAGGAGGGAAGAAAAGTGCTTTGTATTCCGCATCCATGGAATTTGCGGGCCCGTGAACAATATGCTTTTCCATTATTGACCTCATGGGAAGGTGCAAAAGAGAAGATAGATCAGATGTTAGGACGTCCAGAGAACGAATGAGACTGTTTTTTTATAGATGATGTACAGAAAAATATTTTCCGCCAAAAAATGAAGGTATTCCATCAGCCATTGTGGCTTTTGAGATACCTTTTTTATGTCTATTGCAGAAGTGCAATTTCATTATTATGCTCTGGATGTAAATATGTTGAATTAGTGACATTTCGATTCTTGGACTCTTTTCTTTGTATATTATTGTATATAAAAGGAGTGGAGATAGTAGTGAGAACAATCGGAATTGATTTAGGAACGACCTATAGTCTTGCTGCTTATTGGGACGGCAGTCAGGCTGTAATTATTCCCAATGTACTCGGGGAGCATGTAACACCCTCGATTGTTAGTGTAGATGCAGGGGGAGAAGTATTGGTTGGAAGAATCGCACAGGAACGACTGATTACACATCCACAGCTAACCGCCTCGACTTTTAAGCGCTTTATGGGATCAGCAAAGAAATACAAACTAGGTACGATGACTTTTACTCCTGAAGAGTTATCTTCTTTTGTTCTGCGGTCACTGAAAGAGGATGCGGAAAATCATCTAGGTGAGTCCGTAACGAAAGCTATAATCAGTGTTCCGGCTTATTTCAATGATGTTCAGCGGAAAGCAACTAAGAAAGCAGCTGAGCTGGCTGGTTTACAAGTAGAGCGGCTTATTAGTGAACCTACGGCGGCAGCACTCGCTTATGGCTTGCATCAGAATCAGGAGACTTCATTTCTTGTTTTTGATTTGGGTGGAGGAACCTTTGATGTGTCAATTCTGGAGCTTTTCGAAGGGGTAATGGATGTTAAGTCGATTGCCGGAGATAACTATCTTGGCGGGGAAGATTTCACAGAGATACTAGTGGCCTATTTTATCCAAAAGAATAAGCTGGACGCGGAATCATTAACACCAATAACGAGGTCGATGTTGTATAAGCAGGCTGAGCAGAGTAAACGAATTCTTGGTACAGAGTCTGCTGCGACTATGCGGATAGTTATTAAGAAGGAAGAATACGTGCTGACTATAGAACGCTCAGAGCTTGAGCAATTGGTACAACCGTTACTAATACGTCTAAGACAGCCGATAGAAAGAGCATTGCGGGATGCTTCACTGCAGCCTTCCGATCTGGATGGGATTGTGATGATTGGGGGTGCGACTAAAATGCCTCTGATTAAGCAAATTATCAGCCGTATGTTCGGGAAAATGCCTTATGCGAATATCAGCCCAGATGAGACCGTCGCACTGGGAGCTGCGGTTCAGGTGGCGCTGAAGCAGCGTGATCAAGCGCTGGATGAAATGATTTTGACGGACGTTTGCCCCTATACATTAGGAACCAGTGTTCTGCGTAGAGGTTCAAGCGGACAAACGTCATCTGGACATTACTTTCCGATCATTGAACGTAACACTCCGATTCCTGTTAGCCGGGTAGAACGTCTATATACAGCCGCAGATAATCAAAAGATCATAAGTGTGGATGTGTATCAGGGGGAGAGTCCTCGCGTTGAAAATAATCTTTTCCTGGGAGAAATGGAGTTTCAGATTCCGCAAGCACCTCGGGGAGAAGAAAGTATAGATGTCAGATATACATATGATGTGAATGGGATTCTTGAGGTGGAGGTTACAACCGTTTCAACAGGTCAGAAGCATCAGATGATCATTGAGCAAAATGCTGGTGCAATGACGAAAAAGCAAATTGAAGCTCGTTTACTGGAACTGCGGAGTATCAAAATTCATCCGCGTGAGCGTACCGAGAACAGGCTTCTGCTTGCTAGAGGTGAGCGTTTATATGAAGAGGTGCTTGGGGACCAACGGAAATTTATCGCACAGTGTCTGAAAGTATTCGAAGATGCTTTATATACTCAGAACGAAAAAGTGATTGAAAAAGCGGCACAAGCTTTCAATGAGCAATTGGCGGAAATTGAAGGGTGGTCATACTTCACATGACAATCTGGAGTATGTTGGAGATTGAACCCACAGATGAACTAGCTATCATCAAGAAGGCCTATGCCAAAAAGCTGAAATCGCATCACCCCGAAGATGACCCTGAAGGATACCAACAGCTTAGAGAAGCTTATGATACAGCCGTGAAATGGGCCCGCTCCGGGCAGCGTATAGCAAGCACTGTCCCTTCATTTATAGGTGAGGATAAGAAAGAAATAGCAGAAGCAATATCAAAAGAAATAGAAAAAATGGTGATACAAGCAGAAACAGTAATACGAGTAGATGAAGCTGAGGAGGAAGAAAGCGAGGAAGAAGAACAAGAAGTTGCGGAGGAAGACACCGAGGAAGAAGTAGAAGGGACCACTTCTATACCACATGAAAACGAGTGGGCGCTGTTTCGCCCTCTTCCCATCCAACTTGATGCTGATCTTCAAGAACAGCCAGCAGATATTTTTGACAGACAAATTAGGGAACTGTATGCGGATTTCTCGCGGCGGATTCAACAAGCTTCGTGGCATTCACTTTTGAATGAAGATTTCATGTGGAGTATAGAGCATCGTGATCGGCTAAGGGATAAGCTTATGTTGTTCCTTGATCAGCATCGGAATTTGCCTCATGCCGTATGGGAGGCGTTGGATTCATTTTTTCATTTTCGTGAGGACAAGGAAATATTTCTTCAACGTTATGATAATAAGTTAGTCGAGTACATACTGGGGCAGGTCGACGGAAGCATGGAGATGCGTTATGAGTGTTTCCTTTTGCAGGAGTCTCTTGAGTTTGACATAGAACACTATCTAAATCTGAGGCAATCCGCTCAATTCATGCTGATGGAGGATAAACATACTGAAGCGGGTCAACTGCTCGACGAAGCAAATAAGCTGTTTCAGTATGATCCTGATCTGCAATTATTGCGAGCTAAGAATTGTCTGGATACTGCTGATTATATGGAAGCGCTGGTGTGCTTGGACCGAGTAACCACTATGTGGCCTAACGAAAGAGACGGTTACTTATTAAGAGGCCGGCTTCTCTACTATTTGCAGCGTTATGAGGAAGCGATGAAGGATTGTGAATATTTGTTGCAAGAGGATGCTGGAAATAGAGATGTGCAATGTTTAATTCTGGAATGTAAGATTGCATGTTCTCATATTGAGGAAGCTCTTACACAAACGGAGACTAATGAGTCTAAAAAGGACGAGTTCATTCATTTTCGTTACCTTGCGAATAAGTCCATGTTGAAGAACAAAAAACTGTATCCACAACGTCTTCGTATCTCTTCGCTCGTAACCATTGGAAAGAACATTATGGGGCCTATATTATTCTATCTATTGGTTTTCCTGAAATTAAGCTGGTTCTATATTTTGGTATATACCATATGTTATTTTTCAGTATCTGAGCTTCCCCCGCTTGTCAATGCGGTGTTCATTCTTATTTTTCTATGGAAAATCAGGAAGATTTGCAAAACAGCATACCTATTCTCGAACTAATATCAGGAGGCTCTACATGCTGAAGGAATACAATGTTAAGCAAAGAAAACGATTGGAAATGTATTTCCGCTGTCTTTCCTCTACCTGCATACGTGGTCTCTTAGGGAGATACTATGTGGTTTATGAGTTTGATTTCAGTAATGTCTTCTTCAAAAGAGGATTAATCAAAAATGCTTGTGAAAGATGGAATATCGAGGATGCTAACTCCTTTCATCGCCAGATTCGCTGGCTTCTAGAAGATGGCAACCGTGCAGAATATAGATCTTTACATGCTCGTTTAGCCACACTTTCCGAAACCTCACGCAGTAAATATCTTGAGGCACATAAGGATCATGAGGATTTTGTTAATCTGAAGGTTGTTGCACAAGGTATACATCAGTTGCCTTCTGGTGACATTTCTGCTTTTGGATTAGCTTGGGTAATTTATCTGAGCCGGATTGGTTATGTTGAGGATTATTTGAAGAAGGAAGAAGCCTGGGAATACAAAATAGAAGCCGCAAGGCAGCTACAAGAACGTTATAGCAGTTGGGCGGATTATTATATAGCCTATTCCTTGGGCAGCAAATTTTCATTAGTACAATCCGGCGGATTAGATAATCTATTTGAGACGGGATTGCAGAAGCTCATGCGAAATAGCAGCATTCTATACAGGGAAGCCGTTTGGGGGCAAAATCTGCAGCCGGAAGCCACTTAGTCCGAACTTAGGTAATTAATACCTATTGAATACCTATTGATTACCTATTGAATCCCTATCCCGTGTTGCTTAAGGACCCAGAGGACGCTATTTGCAAATTTATAGCCCTTTGAGCCGGTTTTCGGACTCCAGTGCAGCTATTCCTTGAGGAAGCGGTCTTTTGTGGTGTTTTTGATGCCAATAGGTGCTATGCGGTCCGTTAGGAATCCAAATGGGGGATAATGCAGCGTATAAGGTCAGCTGTGTCCGATAAGCTGCGTCGTAAGTGCAAATGTGATCCAAGCAAACGAAGTTTAGTAGTTTAGTGTTACAACGCGAGCAAAGGTTTCGCTCAACGGATCAGATCAAAGAGCAAGCTAAAAGTAAAACGCAGCAGTAAGACCAAACAGTAAACAATAAGACCAAACAGTAAAACCAAACAGTAAACAATAAGACCAAACAGTAAACAGTAAGACTAAAACTCAACAGTTAAACCCAACAGTATATCCCAAAACGAGGGAGTTCCAGCTGCTATAACGTAGCTTTTGGAATTCTCTCTTTTTGTGATGCCGGATTAATCTTGACAGGATCTAATGTTTGTATATAATTGGAATAGACCGACGGTCGGTCGATAGAATGGAGGACGTTGCAGATGAGAATTTCCAAAGAAGCGGAAGAACGTAGAAATGAAATATTGGATACAGCAGAAATGCTGTTTTTTACGAAAGGGTATACCAAAACGACAGTGAATGATGTCTTGCAGGCTATAGGTATCGCGAAGGGAACCTTCTACTATTATTTTAAATCGAAGGAAGAGGTCATGGATGCTGTTGTGCTGCGATTTATTGATGCTGGTGTAGCAGCTGCTAAGCAAATTGCTGCAGATCCTAAGCTGACCGTTCATGAAAAGCTGCTGCAAATCATTATGGCGCAAAAGCCGGATACGGACAGAAAAAGCCAAATGATTGAGCAGTTCCATCAGGCTGATAATGCACAGCTGCACCAGAAAAGCTTGGTGGAAACCATTTTGCGGCTAACTCCTGTTTTGACGGAGGTCATTGAGCAGGGCATAGAGGAGGGACTGTTTCACAATCCGTATCCCCGGGAGACGATGGAATTTCTATTGATTACCTCTCAATTTCTTTTTGATGAAGGGATATTCAAGTGGCAGCCTGAGGAAATCATCCAGAAGATAAGAGCTTTTATCTATACGATGGAAATTACGCTGGGGGCGGAGAAGGGCAGCTTCGACTATGTGTTTCAAATGTTTGAGTAGGGGAGAGGGAATATTCTGAACAACAAATCCTTCGGAAATTTTATGATCATTTGGATGGGGGAGTGGATATCCAGTGTTGGCAGCGGGTTGACAGCTTTCACCTTAGGGGTTTATGTGTTCCAGATGACACAGACTGCCTCTAGCGTGGCACTTTTAACCTTATGTGCTTTTCTCCCTTCCATTGTGCTCAGTCCTTTTGGCGGCGTGTTAGCGGATCGGTTTGATCGGCGATTGATGATGATAGCAGGGGATTTGTTGTCTGCTTTTGGACTTGTATATGTTCTCATCATCATGCTGCTGGGTGAACCTCAATTATGGCAGATTTGTCTGGGCGTGACGTTTAGTTCGATTTTTGTATCCTTGCTTGAACCTGCCTACAAAGCTACCATTACAGATTTATTAACAGAGAAGCAATTTGCTAAGGCCAGTGGCTTAGTTCAGCTTGCTGCGTCCTCAAAATATCTTCTTTCTCCTATCCTTGCCGGGATTTTGCTTAGCTTTATGGATATAAAAACTATCCTGCTTATAGATATCTCAACCTTTCTAGTTACAGTTCTTGCAGTGATGGCTGTTCGCAGGAATCTACAGACTGAACACAGAGTTCCAACGAATCAGTCGTTTGTAAAAGATTTGAAGGAGGGCTGGGATGCTCTTATTTACACGAAAGGTGTACTGCAGCTTACGATCATTTTGTCTGTCGTTACTTTTTATGTGGGTTTTCTCCAAACCTTATATACGCCTATGCTTCTACCCTTTACGGATACGAAAACTCTAGGCACGGTATTGTCTGTAAGTGCTATAGGGATGTTGCTCGGCAGTCTGATTATTGGAGTTTTTAGCATCGATCGTAAATATATCAAAGTATTAGCGCTCGGCCTAGGATTCGCCGGACTGTTTTTTTCTTTGGTGGGTCTGACCACGAATGTTGCTTTTATTACAGCTGCTGGCTTTTTATTTTTTGCAACGTTGCCTTTTGTTAATACCAGTGCTGATGTTATGATTCGCAACCATATCCCAAATGACACACAGGGGCGGGCATGGGGGATCATTGGCATTTTATCACAACTCGGTTATGTGGCTGCGTATGCTTTTGCTGGCATATTGGCTGATCAAGTGTTTAATCCTCTTTTACGAGAGGGAGGTCTGCTTGCTTCATCAGTAGGTAAGGTGATAGGCACTGGGGAAGGACGGGGAATCGGTTTATTATTTATCATCTCTGGTTTGCTCATCATTATTATGGCATTTGTGATCCCCAGAATGAAATCAATTCGCTGCCTTGAACGTGAATAATTGAATTCCGTATTAGAGAGGAGAAGGCCCGTCAATGCTGCTACGAATTGTAAAAAGAGACCTTCAACGCAATAAAATCATTACCTTCGGATTATTTGTGTTTATCATGTTATCGGCTTTGCTTGTTGCTTCAGCGTCGCAAGTGATTATTGAATTGTCGGGGTCCTTGAATCAGCTATTGATTAAATCCAAAGCCCCTCATTTCGTGCAGATGCACGCAGGACAAATCGACAGCTCAGCAATCGAGAGCTTTACAGCCGCTAATCCACTGGTGAAAGACCAACAAACCGTAGAGATGCTTAACTTGGATGGATCTAACGTTTATCTAGGCAGTAACCAAGGCTCGGAAGCAAACAGCGTGATGGATATCGGCTTTGTAGAGCAGAACCCTTCATTTGATTTGCTGCTGAATTTAGAGAACAAGGTGATTGAGGTATCGGCAGGAGAAATCGCTGTCCCCATTTATTATATGAAGCAAAAGAATCTGAAAATCGGCGACATAGTTAGCGTTCTAGGTGAACAGTTCGATAAAAAGTTTGTGATTACTGATTTTGTAAGGGATGTCCAAATGAATCCAGCCATGGTCAGCTCCAAACGTTTTGTCGTAAATGCTGCTGACTTTACAGCGCTTAAACAACAGCTCGGCGAACCTGAATACCTGATTGAATTTCAGCTTACAGATCTATCTAAGCTCAATGATTTCCGCAATGAGTATCAATCCTCAAATCTGCCCAATAAAGGCCCCTCCATTGACTATCCTTTATTTAAAACGCTGAATGCACTGACGGACGGGATTATCGCAGTTGTTATTATTTTGGTAAGTGTTCTGCTGATGCTGATTGCTATTTTATGTCTCAGATTTACGATGATCGCTACCTTGGAAGAGGATTACAGAGAGATAGGTGTCATGAAAGCGATTGGGATCACGCAGCAAGATATTCGCAGCATTTATTTAGCAAAATATATCGTGATGGCAGCCGTCGCCTCTGTATGTGGATATTTACTGTCTTTAGGTGTGGTGCGTTTGTTTACAGCCAATATTACTTTGTATTTGGGCGTTGCTCCTGCCAGTATCCTTCAATATTTTGTTCCTGTCCTGGCGGTAGGTTTGATCTTTGGAGTTGTTGTATTCTTTTGCCGGATGATTCTTAGACGCTTTAATCGCATCACGGTTGTAGAAGCTTTACGGTCAGGTACGAGGGGTGAAGCAAGGATGAACACAAGCGGATTTTCACTTAGCAAGCGTAAATTTGTTAACGTGAATGCTTTTCTCGGGGTAAAAGATGTTTACGGGCGCTTCACCATGTACGGATTATTGTTCTTCGTATTTGTGATCAGTTTGTTTATCGTTCTAGTGCCAGTGAATATATTGAATACCCTTCAGTCTCCCCGGTTTGTTTCTTATATGGGCGTCGGTCAGAGCGATATTCGCATTGATTTGCAGCAATCGAACCAAATAGAGAAGCGTTTTAATGAGATGATAACCAAGCTTGAAAATGACCCGGACATCTCTAAATTTTCTCCACTGATTACTTCTAGATTTAAGGTATTAGGTAGTGATGGTGTATGGGAATCGCTAAATGTTGAAACCGGTGACTTTACTATTTTTCCGCTCTCGTATGTTCATGGAGGAACTCCTAGAAGTGCAAATGAGATCGCTCTTTCTGACCTGAACGCCAAGGAACTGAATAAAAAGGTGGGGGATATCGTTCATTTAGAGGTTGCTGGGGTGGCAAGAAAATTGACCGTTAGCGGGATCTATCAGGATATAACTAATGGTGGCCGAACCGCAAAAGCGCAATTGCCATATGATTCGAAGACGGTTCTCTGGTATGTAGTAGCTTTGGATGTGAATCCGGGAATTTCCGTCCAGGCAAAAATGGATCAGTACACCAAATTATTTTATCCAGCAAAAATCACTCATCTGCAAAGCTATTTAGCTCAGACATTAGGAAATACAATTCGCCAATTGAAGCTGGTTACAGGCTTATCCATCGTTATCGCATTTTCGATTTCGATATTGATTACCTCTTTATTTCTGAAAATGCTGCTTGCCAAGGATTCTTCGCAAACCGCTATTTTGAGAAGTGTTGGCTTTACGTTAGGAGATATTCGTAGGCAGTATCTGGTAAGGATGCTGATAATATCAGGGCTGGGCGTCATTCTTGGTACTATTGCTGCTAACACTCTCGGGCAAAAAATTGCTCAAATGCTAGGCTCTTTCATGGGGGCTTCTAAGATACAGTTTGTAGTCAATCCGGCGGTAGCCTATCTTATGCTTCCTCTACTTGTCATGCTGATTGTAGCGCTCACCACCGTAACAAGCACGATCTCAATCAGAAAATCCAGTATAGCCAAACTAATTGCCGAATGATAGGAGGTGGCAGAATGTTCATATTAGAGACGAAAGGGTTAATAAAAAGTTATTCAACAGGGCAAGGAACTCCGCAGTCGATATTAAAGGATGTTCAGCTTCAGGTGTCTCAGGGGGAATTCATAGCTGTCATGGGACCTTCTGGTTCAGGAAAATCAACATTGCTGTATACGATCAGCGGGATGGATAAGTTGACAGAGGGAAGTGTTATTTTTAAAGGGCAGGAGATCAGCGGAGTTTCAGAGAACGAATTAGCCGGTCTGCGCTTAAAGCATATGGGCTTTATTTTTCAGCAAATGCATCTGTTAAAAAACTTGAATATCCGCGACAATATCATCCTGTCTGCTTATCGGGCGAGAACCAGCAGCCGTAGAACTATCAATAAAAGAGCAGCTGAGTTAATGAACAAAACAGGAATATCTGCGCTGGCTGAACGTGATATTACACAGGTGTCAGGAGGACAATTACAAAAAGCAGCAATCTGCAGAGCACTCATTAATCAGCCAGATATATTATTTGGCGATGAGCCAACCGGGGCGCTTAACTCAAAAGCAGCTAGTGAAATCATGGACATATTAGCAGATATTAATCAATCAGGAACAACGCTTATAATCGCCACACATGATGCTAAAGTCGCTGCTCAAGCTGAGCGTGTCTTGTATATGCTAGATGGCAGCATTGCAGCTGAGCAACGGCTTGGAAAATATAATCGCGTAGATGGGGAATTGAAAAGGCGGGAGGAGAAGCTTGCAGCTTGGCTATTAAAGCTGGGGTTCTAATTGGGGATCTAGGATCATACCCATAACGTTTCTCATACACTATCCAGAAAGGAGTTATGAACCTTATGGATAGAAACTGCAAACTAAGCAATGTGACACAAGCTTATCTGAATGCTTATTATAATATTCTAAATACCATGATTAGAAGAATGACATGTGTTCCGCTATCGTGTAGTATATCAGACACCTTTATTCAACAGATGATACCACATCATATCGCAGCTATTGAGATGTCTCGTAATATTCTTAAATACACGACCAATCTTGAACTACAGCGTATTGCTACAAATATCATTTCAGCACAAACTAAAAGTATCTCCAATATGCAAGCTATCCAGTGCAAATGCAGAATGCTGACGAATACAGATTTTGAACGATCTCAATACATGAAGAAATTCGAGCAAGTAACGCAAACAATGTTCTCAGAAATGGGATCGGCAACTGTAACCAACGGAGTAAATGCTAATTTTGTACGAGAGATGATACCCCATCATGAGGGCGCTGTACGAATGTCAAACAACGTTTTGCAGTTTAATATCTGCCCAGCACTAAAACCTATCCTATATGCAATAATAACCACTCAATGCGAAGGCATTAAACAATTAAAAAAACTATTAACGCACCTCGATCATTGCTGATGCTGGTATAAACCGAACAAAAAAGCAGTTGCCCCGGCACATCCGGATAACAGCAATTGCTTTTTTGTTCACTTACTGATTCTTTAGAAAGCTTACGGCACTACGTAGATATTGGGTTTAGACACAGTGGCCATACCGTTGCCTAGGAAAAATCCTGTGTGCGGAGGTTGATTGTAAGCTGTATTCTGCCAGGCAATGCTTAACCGATATACTGGATCATGCATTAAGGTATATATTTTATTAGTGGTGATGTTCGTAGTTGTATAGATTCGTAGAGCCGAGTTATCGGACTTTCTCCAGATAGCCTCTTCGCGCCAGTCTCCAAGCAGGTCGGCCTGTAGGCTTGGCGTTGCTTTGGTACTATTGTTGGATGCTACGCTCGCTCCGGTTAATAAATTGGTAACGGAGTTGCTTGCAGGGTTCCATTTATCAATCTTGACACCATCCAGCAGTTCGCGGGACAAGTCGCCATCCCACCAGATTCCAAAATTCACAGAAGGCATTGAGCTGCTTATTTTGGTGCCTGTAATGGAGTATAGGCCAACGCCGTGAGCCCATACCTCTTCCCCGGGATAATTGGGATCAATATCGGCAGCCATCCCCCGGCCGGTATCTTTTCCCGTGTATACACCCCATAAGACCGTCCCGTTTGCAGCATCCCATACCGCAGCGCCATAGGGAGAACTAGTATTTTCCATGACTTTAAAAACTTCGAGACCGGGGCGGTTCGGATTTAAATCACCTACATGCAGCGCGTCTCCATGACCCAGCCCTGTATTGTATAAGGTCGCACCGTTATTATCAATGGTTAAGGCACCATAAATGATCTCATCCTTACCATCGTTATCCACATCGGCTACACTTAAGCTATGATTACCTTGACCGGCGGTTCCAGCATTGGTGGAGCTATTGCTATCAAAGGTCCATTTACGGGTCAAAGCACTGCCATTCCAGTCAAAAGCTACAACGACTGTGCGTGTATAATAACCACGTGCCATAATGATGCTTGGATGTACTCCATCCAGATAGGCTACACCTGCTAAAAAGCGGTCTACTCGATTGCCGTAATTGTCACCCCAACTGGATACGGTTCCTCTGGCAGGAACATAATCAATCGTGGTTAAGGCTTTGCCCGTTTGTCCGGAAAATACACTCAGATATTCAGGCCCGGTCAGGATATATCCACTGGAGTTGCGATAATCTGCACTTGTGTTTCCAAGGGTTACGCCAACTCCATCAACTGTACCGTCTGCTGTTTTGCAGACTACTTCGGCTTTACCATCACCATTGAAATCATAGACTAGAAATTGAGTATAATGTGCGCCAGCCCGAATATTTTTACCCAGATCAATTCGCCATAGCCGAGTTCCATTCAGCTTATAGGCATCCAGATAGACGTTGCCTGTATAGCCACTTTGCGAGTTGTCTTTGGAATTGGAAGGATCCCACTTCAACACGATTTCATATTCCCCGTCACCGTCTAAGTCGCCCACGCTGGCATCATTGGCACTATAGGTATAACTTACGCCATCTGGCGTAGTGCCACCTGCCGGAATCTGAATCGGAACGTCCAAATAATTGTTGGCCCATACATTTGCTGCTGGGGAATCTGATTGCTCAATACCGCCGACGATTGCTCGAACTGTATAGCTAGACGAAGTTATGCCAGCGTTATCCTGATAATTCGTGCTGTCCGTGATTGGGGTAACGTTTACTTTTGTACCATTGCGGTATAAATTAAAAGAAACCGACAGTTCTTCTGTTCCGAGTAGCCGCCAGCTCACAAATACACCGCTGGATACCTTCACTGCTACTAGTCCCCGATTTAGCTTTTCCGCTTGCCGGGCAGATGCTGCCGACACAGAGGAAAGAGAGCCAAAAGCTGCCGTCCCTAAGGTAAAGACTAAAAACCAAATGATTACAAGATACCCTGATTGATGTAACCGCTTACTCATTAACGAAGCCTCCTTTTCATTTTTGGTTCACGAGGGTTACACAGGATGTCATAGTGAACAGTACATAATATTTCATAAAGATAAAAATATGTTTTAAATTTACTTGAACCATTTTAAATGAGTACGACTTTACTCACACAGAAAGGAATACATAACATGGAAAATATAAGCTATAATTTAAAATTCGCTACACTTTGTGCCAAATATAATCTGGGTCTGTTGATGAATGAACCTGAACCGATAACAGGCGGACTCTTGCACAGAATGTATCGCCTGCAAACGGATAAAGCGCAATACGCAGTAAAGGTCTTAAATCCTCAAATTATGCAACGAGATACAGCAATGTCCAATTATATTTTTTCTGAAATGGTTGCGAATCTGGCTTATCAAAAGGGAATCCATGCTGTCCCGGCAATCGTATCTAATGGCAGTAGTATGCACGAGGTTGAAGGGCAATTTTATTTATTGTTTCCATGGGTTCAGGGGAAGGCATTACCTTTAGATGAAATAGATTTAGATTGTTGTAAAAAGATTGGGGCAATTCTTGCGCAGCTCCACATCATCGATTTCTCACAGGGAACGGATGATCATCACTTTGAAACGCTTAAAGCGTCTAATGCTGCAGTTGAAAATTGGAAGGAGCTTGCTCTCAAAGGAGAGCAGCAGGGTGCAGAATGGTCAAGCTTGCTGGCAGATCACCTGCATAAGATAGAGAATTGGGAGTCATTGATTCATTCTTCAGCGAGTCTATTGACGAATCATTATGTTATCAGCCATCGGGATTTAGACCCCAAAAATGTCTTGTGGGATGAGCAGAAAGTTCCGATAATAATCGATTGGGAAGCAGCAGGACCTATTCATCCTACGTTAGAGCTGATAGATGTAGCTTTATATTGGTCAGGTTCTGAATCGGGAGATTTAAGCAAAAAGGCATTCTCAAATTTGATTAACAGCTATCTGGAGCATGGCGGAGAGATTTATGCGGATTGGCAGGTTGTGCTCAACTATGGCTTTTTGAGAAAATTAGAATGGTTAGCTTACAATATCAGACGTTCGCTAGGACTGGAGAGCTCAGATGATGCAGAACGGGAGCTGGGTACTCGTGAGGTAATCCGTACGATTAATGCATTACACGACTACGCTGATTTTATTCCACAATGTTTATTATGGTTGGGAGATTTAGAGGAAGGTAGTGCCTAATCTATTAAAGGAGAACTTATTTATGAATGTTATTAACGCTACGATGGAAGATATAAATGGATGAGTGTGTTCCGATGGACCGGAAGGGGGTTCACGCCAAAAGTTTAAACTGACTGTACGTTAAAAAGGAGGACTTATGAAGAAGTTTATAGTTATATCTGGCGTCTCGCTATTTTTGTTGGCGATTTCTTTTAACCCATTGTTCAACTATATACGTGAGTACATAATCTCTGATCAAATTAATCAGCGTTATGAGATAAAGCATGCTGAAAAAGAATATAACCCAATAAACGTACAAGAGATAACGGTTGATGATAAGAATATTAAAATCAGGGAAGAAAAAACAGGCAGGAAAGCAGAGTTGACCCCATGGGATGAAGAGGAGAAGGTCCCGCCTGGTGATATTGTCAAAGTTCAGTTCTTATTAAATGATCAAAAAATCTCCACCCCTGATGAAATATGGCTATCCAATCGGGACAGAGGCAGCAGGTATTTTTCGTGGATAGATATTCTCACAGTAAAGGACCGAAAGACTGGTGAGAATCAAATAAATATAGTCCAAAGACTGACCGACGATAGTCAACCCATGGAAACAAGAAAATGGAAAATCATCACGATTGCACAAGACGGAGAAGTAGACGAAGAGGTTCTCAGCTATGCGCAAAGAAGCAACAATCATTTAGGCGTCAAGCTAATCGAGTTCTCCGGTACCTCCCTTATGGGTATGGGCTATTATTCAGATGTTACTAAGGCCTATCCTAGTATTTTCTTCCCACTCCTATTTCCATTTCTAACTGGAATAGCGGGTCTCCTGTTATTGATTTTTCTGGTTGTTCTATTACTGTTTGAGCTTCATCTTAGACGCGTTATTAGAAAAAGAGGGCGATAAAGAACACAGGATACGTTCTGAAATTACTTGTAGTTTCGAATTACCTTTAATTTAGTGATAGTTGATAAGGCAAACAGCAGCAGTAAGACTCCGATTGAACCCATGACAGGACCAGGGCTGAAGAGATCAGACAAGGATGAGACAGCAGTAAGACCAATGGATGGGGCTACACTCATGATAGAACCTAATACACCGAACACCCTACCCTGGATGTCTTCTGAAACTTCCAGCCTAAGGATTGTATTAATCAGCAACGTGGAGAATGAGAACATGAAGCCAATCACAAGAATGATAGGAATGGCAATCGCAGCGGAAGTGACGAATGATAACAGGAGGTACAGGGGACCGAGACATAGCAGTCCAGTCATAATAAGGAAACCTCTGTTTTTCAATTTGGAGCCGAGCAGTAAGATCAGACCGGATCCGATCATATAACCAAGTGGAATACAGGCTTCAATAAGTCCAAACTGAAAGGGAGTGGAATCCCACACGTTGACAGCCATAACCTGGGTCAACATCAGGGAGGGGACAAAAAATAAGGTTAAGGTAGGAAGCATAATCATAACGGCGCGTGCAAAAGGGTACCTCCAAATATAGCGAATTCCATCGATCAAATCCTGTGTGAATTTCCGTTCTTTCTTGGGCACGTTATTTAATTGAGTTGGCAAAGGAAGGGAGCGGACCGCTAACACGAGCAGAAAGGAGAGGAAGAATGTAGCTCCATCAAATAAAATAGCGTCGGCTGCTCCAAAACTCGCTACGAAAATCCCACCGGCGGAATAACCAATAGTCCGGCAGATGTTTTCAGACAAGTTCAACAGTCCTACCGCTTTTTGTAGATGTTCTTTACCAACAACAGTAGTGATAGAAGCTTGGTATGCCGGGGACTGGAATAAAGCTGAAATGGTCGTAAGACCCGTCAGTATGGCGACGATAATGAACGAAGTAGAGGGCAGGGAAATGGCTAAAGCTAGCGTCACTACGAGTCCGCAACTTATCAGATCTGTGATCAGCATGAGGGTTCGACGATTGACCCTATCCGCAAAAGTTCCCCCTATCGATCCGAGCAAAGAACTAAGCAATAAATTGATTATCGTGATGATGGCAATCATTTTGGCGCTGCCGGTCGTTTGCAGTACCCATAAACTTAAAGCAATACTATGAAAAGTGTTACCGAACAAGGAAATGGAGTACGAACTGAGTAGCAGCAGGAATCTCCGATTTCCCCAAAGAGAGGGATGAGCTTGAACAGCAGAGGGAACTTGTTTCACTAATACAGGACCAGGCATAAGTTATGCTCCTTTCAACTTAAACGCTTAAGTGAATAGCCAAAAAAATTATTCTACAAAATAACAATTATTTTCTTGTGCGGAGTAGTCAGAATGATGCAATAATTTGTCCATGAGTTCAAATGCAGTAGCCGCTTTATCCCCTGTGAAAATGAATTTATGAACGTCATCTCCTAATATTTCCGGACAATTGCAGGTGCAAAGAACAGAGAGTTGTTCGAACCTCCCGTTTTTTTCAACGTAACTTCCAATAAACTCATTAATGACAATGGCCTCTTTATAGCCCCCCTCCTGTAAGAATGTATTTAATTCCTCCAAATTGACAACGGTGAATATCGCTTCTTCAGGTAATGGAAGACTGTCCTGAATAAAGCGGGTGAGGAAAGAGTTATTGAAGCTCTCCATAATTAAACATACCTGTGAAAGGTCCTGTGGTTTTACCTTTTGCAGAGCTGCTCGATAGTTGAAAAAGACTTGCTTAAAGAGTTTATCTTCTATCATGCTGTCGATCAGAATCAAAGGAATTCCTTCTACAAAATGCTTGGAGATCGAATAAAAGGCTTCCTCGCGCACATCGATCAGAAATACAGCCTCCAGCTTTCTTTCTACGATAATATCCAAAGAAGGCTGGTCAACATCAAGTGAATATAGCAGCGTATGGTAACCAGCATTTGTTAACCGTTGTTCCAAGGCATGTATAAATGAGAACTGGGCATGGAGCTTCCAGTGTGGGGTATGGGCTGCTGTGTTAACAAGCACACCGACCAATCCTGTTTTCTGATTCGCAAGTGAACGTGCTGCCAGATTCGGTATGTAATGCAGTTCCTCGGCAAGCTGAAGAATCTGCTGGCGCGTTTTCTCAGGAATGGTTTGGTTGCCGACACGATTCAGAACATAGCTCACTGTTGCGACGGAGACATTGGCACGAAGTGCGATGTCCTTCATGGTTGTCTTTTTCACCAGTAAATAGCTCCCTTATCCTTGTGATATTTTCTAAAGATTAACATTCTGATTCTAAAGCGTCAATGGGGGGGAGTGAGCAGTCAGATGACCCTGTTAAGTTGCTAGAAATGGAAGAATGTAGCCCTTGAGATTCAACTCTGGGAAGATCTGCTTGATAATCGTCTTAAGCTAAATTATACGAAACAAGCTTTATGCAAAAGCTGAAAAAATGCTTATTAACCCAATGGTCATCCTTCCGCTGTATTATTTTTATGCTGGAGTTTTGCATAAACCTAACATTAAAAAAGTAAGTGTAGAGTATGATGGTTCCATATCTTTTTCAAGAGAATATCTAATCTAAAGATTTATAGTAATAAAGATTTTGAGGATACTTCCGCAGTTATTGGGAGTGTCCTTTTTGTGTGGAATTAATCACCTTTGTGACCTTTCTTAAAATTTGGGTAAATAAGTATTAAGATCTATGAACTTAAAACGGGCAGCGAGATGAGGTGTTACTTGTGGATACGAATCCGGATGGAGAGGAGTGATCTTTATGAAACCGCTTCAGATAACGACACAATATTGTGAAAATTTTCACCTGTTTATTAAAAATTTTAATATATAATTAATTTATAATCAAAAACAAGGGGGATTTAAAATGAAGTTATTTAAAATGATGTTAGTAGCAGGCGTCTCGGTTGCAGTATTGTCTGGTTGTGGTGCGAATAATAATAATGCGACTAATTCGGCGGCTACTACGGCTCCAACTACAGAGCAAACGGATGCAGTTACTACAGCTTCAATCGTAAATCAAGCAGATGCGTTTACCAAGGCTGTAAGTAAAGATGGAAATTGGATTATTGCCATTCTAAATGATGTGACTATTGCCCAAGATGTTGTTGTTGAAGGCGAATTCCATGATAAAGGGGCCGCAGACGGCGACATCTACCGTAAGATTGCTCTTTATGCCCAAGACGCTGATCACAAAGTTACTGCCAATTACACACTCACTGTACCTAAGTTAACTGTACAAAGTGAAAATTTACGAGTTCAAGGCGGAACCATTAAAGGTGATGTTTATGTAGAAGCGAACGGATTTAATCTGCATGAAACCTCGACTATTGATGGAAATCTTTACTTCGCAAACGAAGATGTGAAAGCAACTGCAGGGATTGAAGGTAAAGTGACTGGGGCAACTGAAGTTAAATAAGTTAGTGATGTTTTCGATTAGTTAGATGTAGAAGTTGAAGGACTAAATAGATAGAATTATTCGGATAGGTTCAGGAAAAAGGAATCAGTATGAATGGGCAAACTCATAATGGACTACACCCCATCTAGTTACCATATGAGAGCCGACGGAAGCTTTGAAGTAACAAGTAATGGAGTATTGAAGTGTACAGTAGATGGTTTTAACTGTATTTTGTACAACTAAAATGCTCAAAATGCTCGGCCAATAAAAATAGCTGTATTTAGTACATCAATTTTTCTTGATTTAATACTCTACAGGCTACTTCTCTAGTTTTTAATTGTATAGAATACACTTAAAGTTAGAATTAGCCCTTGTGGATATGGAATAAGTGTATAGAATGCAGTTATCTTACAAATTTCACCAAGATAGTGCGTTACAACGGAGTGGGTATCCGAAAGCTACAAATGATTAAGCTTAGCTCGTAACCTACTCAAGCAAACCACCGCAGACCCAAAACACCAGGCAGTGAACCTCCAACGGAGAATCGCTGCCTGGTTGTTTTTTGTGGATGAATATATGAACTATTGTTGATTTTCTTCATATTGACTTATAATATTACTACCACTACTAGGAGGAACACATATGTCTAAGGAGTATTCGCGCACATATATTGAGAGCGTAAAGCTTGAAATGTTAAATAGGTTGGGATTAAAGCAGGTGTTCTTCAAGGAGCAAATAGGGGATAGCCTAATTTTTGAAGCTGTGGGCTTTGATAAAGGGGCAAAACATCGCTTTTGCGTTAGACCAAAGACGAAAACGATTGATGAATTCATTTCAGGCAAATGGATGAAGGTCCGCAGTTTTATAATCAAAAGTGTGGATATTTAATGTTGAACCCTATAAAGGTAGCCCCGTTAATCGGAGTTACCTTTTTATTTTTTGACCCATAGTCATTGATAATGTGAAGTATCTCCATACAGATCAATGGTTGTATTGTTATCAGTTAGGGTTACTTTACATAATGCTGTAGAGAGAATATCCGGTAACTCCCCAATTTCCTGCAATGATTTATTGAGAAAATAAGCCATAATGACTTTTAAAGTCATCCGATGTGTGACGATGAGCACTTCTAGCCCTACGTTATCGTTTATGATGCGCTCCATTGTCGGCACTACTCTTTGTTCAAGCTGCTTGTAAGTTTCACCTGAGGTTAGAGGAATATATAGATCGGGTCTGGTGAAAAAATGGGAATATTGTAAAGGGGATTCTAGTTGTATCTGATCCGTATTCATTCCTTCCCAGCTCCCCATGTTAATTTCCATTAAAGAAACTTGCTGATGAATAGGTAAACTCCGCTTTCCCCGTAAAATCTGCGCAGTATGCAATGCTCTTGGACTAGTACTAGAATAAATTGCGCCTAAGTTTTCTACTTCCAAACGATCTCTTAACCATTCCGCCTGCTGTTCGCCCAAGGCTGTAAGCGCAGAATTTTGATGCCCTTGCATTCGTTTTTGTAAATTCCATTCTGTTTGCCCGTGGCGGGTTAAGTAGAATACTGTCTTTGTCATTAACGTGACCTCCCTTATGAATAGTTGTAAGTATAAGATAAATAAATATAAATAAACAATATATAATAGTTAACATCCATAATGTATAGTTATAATAAAATGGCTGAGGATAAGCGGCGAATACAGATATTATTTTATAAAGTGAGGAAGAGTTGACGATGAACTATCATGTATTAAAATTGTTTTATTACGTTGCGATCACAGGTAGTGTGACCAAAGCCTCTGAACGTTTGCATATCAGTCAACCCGCTATATCAGCGCAAATCCGTAAGTTTGAACGGGAGAATCATATTTTATTATTTGAAATTAAAGGAAAGAGGATGGTGCTTACCCCTTTAGGAAAAAGGTTAATCGAACCTCTTGAGAAGTTTTTTGCCATGGGTGATCAAGTCCAGCAAATCATTGAAGACTATCACAAATTTCCTGAGGGGAATCTGCGGATTGCAGGTAATTATTTAGCGACAAGCATCCTCATTCCCCGGTGGGCGTCATTATTCAAACAATCTTTTCCGGAAGTTAACATTCAGATCACTACTACTAATTCTCATGGTGTCATGGAAAAATTAAATAATTTTGAAGCAGACGTGGCGATTTACAGTGATATGGAGTTTCCTTCGCATAATACAGGAGTGTTCGAACATCGGGAGTTATATAGGGACGAGTATGTATTCGTGGTTTCTTCCCATCACCCTATTGCCAATCAGCAGGTTAGTTTTGAAGAAGTAATGTCTGAAGCATTTATTATGAGGGAAGAGGGCAGTGCAGCCAGAGAGCGGCTTGTCCGGTTGTGTGAAGAAAGAAGTGTACAGCAGCCAACGATTGGGCTTCAATTTAATGGAGTGAATGAAGTTATTCAAGCTGTCATTGCCGGTTATGGAATTAGTTATGTATCCGCTTTGTTGGCGAAACCTTATCTTGATCAGGGAACATTAGCTAAAGTAGCAGTAGAAAATGTAGTCTCCAAGCATTCGATATGGATGGGCTACAGAAAGAAGAAACTTCAAGAAAGTTATATGCAGTTGTTTATTACGCTCGTTATGAAACAATTAAGTATAAAATAATATTAGGAAATTAAAGATAATCTTATGGTAAACTATGGATAAAAATTAGGAGGGGTCATAATGGATCAAATTGTATTCAAACAAATTAAGTTTGTGCGTAGTGTTACTGTGCGTGCTGTCGAGGGACTATCTGAGGGAACTTTGAATAGCATTCCAGAAGGGTTTAATAACAATATCCGATGGAATTTGGGACATATTTATTTGGTGCAAGAGAAGTTTGCCTTTCATTCTGCTCGGGAGCTTATGCAATTGCCGGCAAGCTTTGAACGCTTATTTGCGAAAGGGACTAAACCAGCCGAGTGGAATGAGGAACCGCCAACGCTTGAAGTTTTACTTGAGATGCTTACGGAGCAACCCAAACGGATCCAGGAAGCTTTTCACAATCGCTTAAGTGAGCAAGTAACCCCTCTTACAACAGGGAGTGGATTAACCCTAAATTCAATCGGTGAATTCATAAATTTCACACTTTACCATGAAGGTATGCATTTCAATACAATAAAATTATTAAATCGCTTTGCAGATAAATAAATTCAAATAACAAAAGATATCGATATATAGTTGGTATCTTTTGTTAGCTTTATGTTCGAAAAAAAGATTTGTAAATGAAAAGGTTATGTGATAATCTAATTTATGTAATACATGTAACCGGTTACACATTGGGGGATGAATGAAAGAATGATGACGATCAAAGATGTCGCAAAAATAGCTGGAGTTTCGGTAGCAACAGTCTCACGGGTTATAAATGAATCTGGATATGTGAATATCGATACTCGCAAAAAGGTTGAGGCAGCGATCAAAGAAATGAATTATACCCCTAATGAGGTTGCAAGATCATTATACAAGCGGAAATCTAAATTAATCGGGCTGCTCTTGCCTGATATTACTAACCCGTTCTTCCCGCAGTTAGCGCGGGGGATAGAGGATCGGATGCAGGAGCAAGGTTATCGGATCATCTTTGGCAATAGTGATGAGAACGAGGACAAAGAGATGGATTATATTCAAACCTTTATCCAAAACAATGTCATTGGCATGATATCGTCAACCAATTTCCCTGAGAGTGACGTTTATTCTAACTTGAAGATTCCGGTTGTATTTCTGGACCGTACTTCTAATGATAGCCCTTCCGTATACGCAGATGGCAAAAAGGGCGGACGTCTTGCAGCACAGGAGATTATCGCACGGGGAAGCAAAAAAATTACAGTGATACAAGGACCGGCGCATATCAAACCTGCACAAGATCGATTTCTTGGGGCGATTGAAGTCCTTAATGAAATGGGAATCAGCTATAATGTGATCGAAACTTCATCCTTCTCCCATACAGTAGCAGAACAATGGGCTGTGGAGTTATTTGATAAATATATAGATACGGATGGCGTAATTGCCAGTAATGATATTGTGGCGACGGCAGTCATTCATGAAGCACATCGTTTAGGTAAAAGAGTGCCGCAGGATCTGCAAATCATCGGATTTGATGATATCCCGCTCAGCAGCTTGTTGTCACCTGCTTTATCCACCATTCGCCAGCCGGCACATGATATGGGTAGAGAAGCAGCGGGTTTACTTATTAAGCTAATTGAGCAAGATAAGGTGGAAGAGAAGATTATTCAACTACCCGTTAGCTTTGTGGAGCGGGAAACTACAAGAAGTAAAGAATAGATGACAACATGAGAAAGGTTGATGAATATGGCTAAGATATGTGTAATTGGCAGCTGTTCAATGGATTTAGTAGTGACTTCGAATAAGCGGCCTCACGCGGGTGAGACTGTGCTTGGAGAACAATTCTCCACCGTTCCGGGCGGTAAGGGTGCGAACCAAGCCGTCGCTGCTGCCCGTCTAGGAGCAGAAGTTACAATGGTTGGTTGTGTAGGTGATGATTTCTATGGTACCGCTATCATGGATAATCTGAAAAAGAATCGCGTTTTTACCGCCAATGTGGAACCGGTTACACATGTCGAAAGTGGAACAGCTCACATCATTTTAGCGGAAGGCGATAACAGCATTATCGTTGTAAAAGGAGCCAATGATTTAGTTACTCCTGCATTGGTTGAACGGGCACTTGATAATATTAAAGGCTCTGACATGGTATTAATCCAACAAGAAATTCCGGAAGAGACGGTGTCTTATGTAAGTGAGATTTGCTATAAATTCAATGTGCCTATGTTGCTTAACCCAGCACCTGCTCGGCCTATCAGTGAAACGATTATAAACAATGCCACCTATTTAACTCCCAATGAACATGAATGTGCAATATTATTTCCTGAGATGAGTACTGCTGAAGCTTTACGCAAATATCCCAATAAGTTATTTATAACCGAGGGCAGCAATGGTGTACGTTATTACGATGGTAAACAGGAAGTTTTAGTTCCCACCTATAAAGTGAATGCTATAGATACCACTGGAGCAGGAGATACTTTTAATGCGGCATTTGCTGTTGCTCTAGCTGAAGGCAAGTCTATTCGTACTAGTGTAAAGTTTGCCAATCGCGCGGCTTCTTTATCCGTCACAAAATTTGGTGCCCAAGGTGGCATGCCAACAAGAGTAGAGGTGGAGGTGAGTCTTTAATTATGAAAAAACAAGGAATCTTAAACAGTCATATTTCCAAAGTGCTTACTGATTTAGGCCACACCGATACGATTGTCATTGCTGATATTGGATTACCCGTTCCATCTGGTGTTCCAAAGATTGATTTAGCGCTTAAATTGGGAGTTCCCAGCTTTCAAGAGATTGTCGAAATCATTTCAGAGGATATGGTCATAGAGAAAGTTATCGTGGCAGAGGAATTAGCAGCAAAAAATAAAGGCACTTCTGAATACTTGAATGACAAATTTAAGGAAATACCTATAGAGGCGATTTCACATGAACAATTTAAATTGTTAACCCAGCATGCGAAGGTCATCATTCGTACGGGGGAAGCTAAGCCGTATGCAAATTGTATTTTACAAGCCGGGGTCTATTTTTGATAAAAAGGGGGTTCAAAGCATATGCACATTACGATGAAGGATATTTATAAATCTTTTGGGGCTAACCGTGTGTTGACGGGTGTGGATTTTGAGCTGAAGGATGGTGAAGTTCATGCCCTAATGGGAGAGAATGGCGCAGGAAAGTCTACTCTGATGAACATTTTGATTGGACTGCATCAGCGTGATCAAGGAACCATTAGTATAGATGGTCAGGAAACATACTTTAACAATCCCAAAGAGGCTGAACGTTATGGGATCGCTTTTATCCATCAGGAGTTGAATGTGTGGCCGGATATGACAGTTCTAGATAATCTGTTTATTGGTAAGGAACGAACCTCCAAACTAGGGATCTTAAATATGAAAGAAATGAAAGCGTTAGCAAATGAACAGTTTCGTAAGCTCTCCGTAACGATTCCCTTAAATCAAGAGGCGGGGGAATGTTCGGTAGGGGAGAAACAGATGATTGAGATTGCAAAAGCGCTTATGACTCATGCAAAAGTTATCGTCATGGACGAACCGACAGCGGCATTAACCGAACGGGAAATCCAGAAATTGTTCGAAGTCATAACTTCCCTTAAAAAGGAAGGCGTCTCCATCGTGTATATTTCGCACCGGATGGAAGAGATTTTTACGATATGTGACCGAATAACGGTCATGCGAGATGGGAAAACAGTAGACACGAAGCCCATTCCAGAGACTAACTTCGATGATGTAGTTCGGAAGATGGTAGGGCGTGAATTAACCGACCGGTTTCCTGAGCGTACCTCCAAACCCGGAGAGGTTGTTCTTGAAGTTAAAAATGCCACGAAAAAAGGGCAATTTAAAGATGTTAATTTCTCCGTTCGTTCGGGTGAGATCTTAGGTTTCTCGGGATTAATGGGATCTGGACGAACAGAAATGATGAGAACCTTATTCGGTTTGGAATCGTTAGACCGTGGAGAAATTATGGTGCGGGGAGAAAAGGTCACGATTCGAAATCCCAATGATGCGATGAAGGCGGGGATAGGATTCGTTACGGAGGACCGTAAAGATGAAGGGTTAGTGCTTGATTTCTCTATTCGAGACAATATGGTGCTTACAAATTTATATAGCTTCGCTCCTAAGGGTGTAATCATTGATAAAAAAGAACAAGAATTTGTAGACATACTTATCAAACGGCTACACATCAAGACACAGTCTTCCTCCACTTTAGTCCGGAATTTATCCGGGGGGAATCAACAAAAGGTGGTCATCGCCAAATGGATTGGGATCGGCTTAAGTGTGCTTATCCTCGATGAACCTACCCGTGGAGTGGACGTAGGAGCTAAACGGGAGATCTATCAGCTCATGAACGAATTAACGGAACGTGGAGTCGCCATAATCATGGTATCGTCAGAGCTTCCTGAAGTCTTAGGAATGAGCGACCGGATCGTAGTGGTTCATGAAGGGGAAATTAGTGGAGAGCTATCACAACAAGAAGCTACGCAAGAAAAAATCATGACGTTAGCTACAGGGGGGCAATAGTAATGACAACTATCAAAGGTGAGAGAGAAAATAAAGGTTTTCAAATCGGGCAAATTACACAGAAGCTAGGTCCATTACTAGGGCTGATTATTCTAATTGTTATCGTTACGGTGTTGAACCCAAGCTTTATGGAGCCCCTTAATATCCTGAACTTGCTTAGACAAGTTGCCATAAATGCGCTTATCGCTTTTGGGATGACCTTTGTTATTCTAACGGGTGGTATCGATTTATCGGTGGGTTCTATTCTAGCCCTATCCAGTGCCTTCACCGCTAACCTGATGTTGTCTGGTTGGGATCCTGTCTTAGCCATTATTGTAGGTTGTTTAGCGGGTGGCGTGATGGGGATGGTCAACGGACTGATGATTACAAAAGGTAAAATGGCGCCATTTATCGCTACGTTGGCGACCATGACGATTTTCCGGGGATTAACACTTGTATACACAGACGGTAATCCGATCACAGGTCTCGGAGACAGCATGACCTTCCAATTGTTTGGCCGTGGATATTTACTGGGAATACCTGTACCTGCTATAACAATGATCATCGTCTTCGCAGTCTTATGGGTTGTATTGCACAAAACTCCATTTGGTCGTAAAACCTATGCCATTGGTGGTAATGAAAAAGCATCTATTATTTCAGGGATTAAAGTCGACCGCATTAAAATAATGATCTATTCATTGACCGGTATGTTGTCCGCATTGGCAGGAGCGATCCTGACTTCCAGATTGAACTCAGCGCAACCCACAGCAGGCACATCTTATGAGTTGGATGCTATCGCAGCTGTAGTATTAGGCGGTACGAGCTTAACTGGTGGTCGTGGACGTATCGTGGGCACATTGATTGGTGCACTGATTATCGGGATTTTGAACAATGGATTGAACTTGCTCGGCGTATCCTCTTTTTACCAAATGGTGGTCAAAGGGATCGTTATTGCCATTGCCGTACTCATAGACCGTAAGAAAGCCGTATAAGGGGGATTCCAACATGAAAAAGTTAACTTTGATTCTTACTTCCTTACTATTAATTCTCATGACAGGTTGTTCCTTGGAGCCTCCAGAGTGGGCTAAGCCTAGCAGTGGTGGAAGCATGGAGAACATGAAGATTGGATTATCTATATCTACATTGAATAACCCCTTCTTTGTATCCGTTAAAGATGGTGTTTTGGCTGAGGCTAAGAAGCAAGGCTTGGAAGTCCTTGTCATTGATGCCCAAAATGATTCTGCTAAACAAAGTAATGACGTCGAAGATTTGATGCAAAAAGGTGTGAATGCGTTATTGATCAATCCAGTGGATTCATCAGCGATCTCGACAGTAGTGCAAACAGCTAACAGTTTAAATATTCCCGTCGTTACGTTGGACCGTTCCGCAGATCAAGGGGATATCAAAGCTCTTGTTGCCTCTGATAATGTAAAGGGTGGCTCTATGGCGGCACAATATATTGTAGAGCAGCTTGGGAAAGGTGCAAAGGTCATCGAGCTAGAAGGATCCCCAGGAGCTTCAGCGACTCGGGAACGCGGTAAGGGATTCCATGAGATTGCGGACAGCCAGCTAGAGGTCATTGCTAAGCAAACAGCTGATTTCGACCGTACGAAAGGGCTGACCGTTATGGAGAACCTTCTACAAGGAAATCCTGGCGTACAAGCAGTTTTCGCTCATAATGATGAAATGGCGCTAGGTGCTATTGAAGCCATTCAAAGTTCAGGCAAGAATATCCCTGTGATTGGTTTTGATGGAAATGAAGATGCACTTAAATCCATCGAAGCTGGTAAATTAACAGGAACCGTTGCGCAGCAGCCTGAATTAATTGGCCAACTAGCCATTCAAGCCGCTAAGGATGTATTAGAAGGCAAAACCGTAGAGAAGCTGATTGCGGCACCGCTTAAACTAGTTGTTAAAGAGTCAAAATAATAATCATTATAGAAAAAGACTGCGCTCACCGATTTGGTGAGCACAGTCTTTTTTGCTATACATTGCAGCTTATTCTTCAATAACTCTATCCGGTAGCTGTGTAACATAACTGTCTGACAAATGGAGTAGCTGTAAGGCACGCTCGAATTCGTCTTCTGTGGATTGCAGAGGTTGGTTGCCGTTACCAGATAAAGTATAATGCTGGCCATCCTCGAAGCCACTGCCGGATAAGAAGAGCTCTTCGTTATTTACGAAAGATCCTGTAGGCAAGTAATACCGTTGTGGTAGTAAGTTATAAGTTGATTGATTCAAGAGATCTTGTCCGAAATGAATATGATCTGCAAGAGAGACACCCAATAAATTAGATACGGTAGGTAAAATATCCACTTGCCCGCCTAGCTGTTCTTTTACACTAGGAGTTGTAATCCCTGTTGCTGACATGATCAACGGAATATTAATCAATTCACGTTCCGAATATTCATGGCCGAGAATCTCTTCCAGTAGGAGATGATCATCCTCTTTTAGAGAGAAGATAGGCAGTCCACGATGATCCCCGTACAATACGATCAAGCTGTTATCCCACACACCGTTTTGTTTGAGCTCATCGATAAAAAGTCCCAGCGCATAATCAGCATAATTCTGAGCCCGAATATAATCGCCAACAAGCGTTCCTTCGAATCGCTCTGGAAGTGTCATTTTGTATTTATCCTCTGGGATGGAGAACGGATTATGAGATGACATCGAAATTACATGGGAGTAAAAGGGTTGCTCATTCTGATCCATTCTTGCCAGCTCTGCAGCTGTTTTTTCATACAAAACTTCATCAGAAGCGCCATAGAATACAGTGTCTTCTTCCCCGAAGTAAGTTTTATCATAATAACGATTGAATCCCAAAGCACTATAAAGCTCACCACGGTTCCAAAAGTCGACTTCGTTCGTATGGAATGTTGCCGTATCGTAACCTTGTGCTTGCAACAGCTTGGGTAAGCTTGGTAGCTCTTTAGGAGCGTACATTTGGGTAGCTGGACCATCAGGGGGTACATAAAAAGAAGTGTTCACAATAAACTCTGCATCTGAAGTGTTGCCTTGTCCAACCTGCTGGTAGAAACGCGGGAAGTAGAAGCTGCTGGCGGCAAGCTTGTTCATATTTGGTGTGATTTCTTGTCCATCAATCTTTAGATTGATTAAGAAGTTCTGGAAAGACTCCATTTGCAGAATGATTAGATTTTTTCCTTTGGCGGCTCCAAATAAAACCGGATTAGAGCTAGCTTGAATTCCTTTAGTTTTATCAATAGTGGATTGCGTAATCTCAGAAACGTCAATTTGTTCTTCCTCTTGATCAGCTAGCAGAGAGTAGGCTTCATAATTAAGAATGCCCATTTGTTCCGCTTTAATCGTTTCGTTCATACTGGCACGGTTTGGAAAAATATTCATTGCACAAATGATGATGGAAATACAGAACAGGACTGCCACCGCTTTACGGTTACTTTTGCGCGACATGGCTTTTTTCCAATCCAGCGCTTTCTGTTTTCTAAACATCACCAAGCTGATGACAATGATATCCACAAAGATAAGCATATATTGAGGACGAAGGACCGAAAATATACTTTTCTTTACGGCTCCCACTTGTTTGACCTGATCTAATACTTGCGAAGTAGCAATGATGCCAAAATGATTATGATATACAATTAATGAGAAAAATAGAGTAGTAATCAATACATTGACAAGCATGTAAATTGCAATTTTTCGTTTCGTAGCGAACCATTCAATCAAGCAAAAGACTAGAAGTACAAAAGGGATTTCTTTAAGCCAAGTGGTCCAAGTAGGGCCATCTTCAAATAGAAAATACCAGGCAAAATAGCTTTTTACAAGCATAATGAGAGAGAAGAATAGCAGAGATCTTTTACTAAGTGTACGAGGTTCTTTAAACGGCATTGCTTATGCCCATCCTTTTCTTTTTAGATTAGTTCATTCTATTACATTGAAGCGTTTAAAATCAACTAGATTTGGGTATGTCTGAGTGAAATTTTCCTGAATATTACAGTTTGGGTGGATTGAATAGTTCACGATATATAAAAAAAATTTATGAAGATGAACTTTTTACAGTGCTCCTGACTCATATAGGGGAGAGAGGTGAAGGCATGGATGTTGTTCGATTGGTGAAAAAAGCTAAAAAGGGAAATAAAGAAGTTTTGCTGCAATTAATCATGTATGAAAAGGATGTTTTTTATAGGCTTGCGTACAGCTATATGGGAAATGCACATGATGCTATGGATGCCATGGAGGAAATGATAGTTACGTTATACGAGAAGATTGACCAACTTAAGAAAGAGGAGTCTTTTTACAGCTGGAGTAAGACGATTTTGGTAAACGGCTGTAAAAGGCAACTTCATAAGCGAAGCAAGCTGGTGTTATTAGAGGACTGGAGCATCACTGACGAGAAGGAAAAAGCCGATGTTACATCAGGCGATCCTTATCATAAAAGTGAACAGCAAATGGATATGCAGGCGTTATTGTTACATGTGAACGAGCAGCAAAGAGAAGCAATTCAATTGAAATATTTTCATGATCTCGATTATCAAACGATAGCTGAGATCACACAGGTCTCGATCGGAACTGTTAAATCAAGGATCTACAATGGATTACAAACGCTGAAAAATCATTACAGAGGTGATGTTGATGAACAATAACGTCGAACAACGATTAGTGGATGAGAAGAGGAATTTAGAGTCCATAACTGCACCTGAGGGTTTAGAAATGAGATTAAGAAATGCTTTAGACTCGGCACCTCCAAAAAGAATAAAAAGAAAAAGCTCGCCCCTCTGGAAGATTGCAGCCGTCATTATATTAGTGATAGTAGTTTCTGGAAACAGCTATAATGCCTTCGCTTATTATGGAAAAAAGTTATTTGGTTTTGATGAGGTGTTAGAGGGAACTTTACAACAACTCAATGAACAAGGAATGGGACAAAGCATAGACAAAAAGACGACGTTAGCAGATGGAACAGAACTTACGATTAACGGAATTATGGCAGATGCCAATCAATTTATTGTGTATTACACGTTAAACAATCCTAAGGGACTACAGGAGACGGGAGATCATTTTAGTCCTTCAAAAATAGAAGGGTTTCTCACGAATTCCAACATAAGAAGCGGCGTATCTTTAATCAACGACGAACATACAGAAATAAAAGGCACGATGACATTTGATAGCGTAAGCCCATTCTCGAAAAAACTAACACTTCATTACTGGGGACCTCCCCAGAAAGGGCAGATGAGTGAAGGGAGCATAACGTTTTCTTATAATCCAAATCAAGCGATGGTGACTCAGATCAAACAGTCGATTAATAAAAAGGTCAAAGCCGACAAAGGATCAATTACCTTCAAGTCGATCACGGCCACACCCACCATGACTGTGATTAAAGGGAGTATGAATGTCGAGAATTTCGATCGAATAAGATTAGGGTTAGAAGGCATTCAATTAATTGCCAATGGAAAGCCTGTAGAAATATTAGGTAGTAGCAATAAAACCTCGCTGGGTGGGAGATCATTTGATATTCGTTATGACACCTTGCCAAAAGAATTACATTCATTGCAGCTGGTTGTTAAAGAGTTTGTTGGATATCAGAAGCTGGAAGAGAAGTATCCTCTAAATGCTGATAGTAATGAGCCGATTCTACTAGGGGATAAAGAATTATGGATTAAAGATGTGACCAAGACCGCTCAAGGGATTGAAATAACTATTGCTACAGATGAGGATGTAATGCTGGATGGTGTGTCTATAGAAAATGCTAACGAAAACACGGCTTTAAAAACAACAATTAATCAAAAAGAGTCAGAACAAATGAACGGTAAACTCATGAAGGAACGCACCTTATTATTTGATACACAAACGAAACCTGAAAGTATTCTGATAGAAGGAATACATTATATGAAGGAATATAACAAGGTGATTGAGATTCCTGTGGATTAAAAAGAAGTGCCATATCCATAATTTATGAAATATAGTAAGTTATAATAGTCTGAGAAAGTGAGGGGGTTATGGAAAATATAGGTGCTTATAAGGTGAGTCGTCCGTCGTTAATGTCGCTTCTGTTTTCTATGATTTTTTCAAGTGGCATACTATTGTTAAATACCAGAAATAATACGGAGTATAAAGTATTACTTTATTTTGGTTATATATGGTCGGCTTTCTGTCTGATTGTTGTAATCATATTGCTCTATAGGATCATTACGATTAGAAAGTTCATTGAGGTTCGAATTCATCCGGACGCTATAATAGTAGAAAACAAAGAAATTCAAGCGAATCAAATTGATAATATTTATGTAAAGGGCTATTTCATACCCGTAATAGGCATTAAACCTGTAGATCACAAATTTCCTCCCTATAAATTATGTTTTAGTTTTCTTGACGAAGAATACAAGGGAATGAAAGAACTAACCGCATGGGCCGAAAGTAATCAGATTAAACTATCTAAAAAAAGATTTATGAGATGGCTTTAACCGGGCTCTTACCAGTCCACCATACTGCGCTTTATGCGCACAGCGGAAAGGATGGGTGTCCTAAAAGCCGAAAATGGCTGCTGGGGCACCTCATTTTTTTTGCTCCATCATCGTCCCCCAAACGTCGCTCGTTTTCTCCATCCGCGAATCCTGAAACTTCGTTTGCTTCCTCCATCATCAAGAACCCTCTACTTTTGTCACCTCCGCTATCCCCCAAAAAAAACTACACTTTCTTCGATCACATTTGCACACCCGGAAGCATCTATCGGACTCAGATGACCCTTAGACGCGTCATAGCCCACTTTTGGAACCCTAACGGACCGCATAGTCGTTATTGGTCTAAAAAACACCCCAAAAGCAGCCTTTTCGAGGGAATAGCTGCACTGGGGTCCGAAACCTTGCTCCAAAGCCGAAATATTCGCAAATAACGTCAACTGGGTCCGAAAGTAACCGCCATCCATCATCGAATCCCCAAACCACACTTTCTTCGATCACGTTTGCGCGCCCGGAAGCATCTAACGGACTCAGATGCCCCTTAGACGCGTCATATCTCACTTTTGGAATCCTAACGGACCGCATAGTCGCTATTGGCCTGAAAAACACCCCGAAAGCAGCCTTTTCAGGGGAATAACTGCACTGGAGTCCGAAACCTTGCTCCAAAGCCGAAATCTTCGCAAATAACGTCATCTGGGTCCGAAAGTAACCATCTTCCATCATCAAACTCCCAAGCCACACTTTCTTCGACCACGTTTGCGCGCCCGGAAGCATCTATCGGACTCAGATGACCCTTAGACGCGTCATATCCCACTTTTGGAATTCTAACGGACCGCATAGTCGCTATTGGCCTGAAAAACACCCCAAAAGAAGCCTTTTCGAGGGAATAGCTGCACTGGGGTCCGAAACCTTGCTCCAAAGCCGAAATCTTCGCAAATAACGTCATCTGGGTCCGAAAAGTAACCGTCATCCATCATCAAACTCCCAAGCCACACATTCTTCGATCACGTTTGCGCGCCCGGAAGCATCTAACGGACTCAGATGACCCTTAGACGCGCCATATCTCACTTTTGGAATCCTAACGGACCGTATAGCCGTTATTAGCCTGAAAAACACCCCGAAAGCAGCCTTTTCGGGGGAATAACTGCACTGGGGTCCGAAACCTTGCTCCAAAGCCGAAATATTCGCAAATAACGTCATCTGGGTCCGAAAGTAACCATCTTCCATCATCGAATCCCCAAACCTCGCTCGCTTCCTTTTGGAGTTCTGACTGCCGTAGAGAGACTGATTACGCCAATACGCGAATAGGTAGAATGAATGGTAAATCCTTAGTTTTTTTGTTGCAAATACAACAATTATGGTATACTATTTTCCTGTCACATCTGCATAACACCATATAATTAGAGCTCGAAATAAGAGTTTATTTGTAAATTGATATTTTAAAAGGAGAAAACGATATGGCTATCAATATAAAAAAGTGCACGTTCGAAGATCTAGGTTCACTTCAAGGAATTAGTGTTGAAACATTTAATGAGACATTTAGTAATCAAAATTCACCTGAAAATATGAAGGCCTACCTGGATAGAGCATTTAACTTAAAACAATTAGAAAAAGAATTGTCGGATAGCTCATCAGAATTCTATTTTATTTATTTTAATGAAGAAATCGCTGGGTATTTAAAGGTAAACACCGAGGATGCTCAATCTGAAGTAATGGGTAATGATTCACTTGAAGTCGAGAGGATCTATATTAGAAAAAAATTTCATAAACAGGGGCTTGGGAAATATCTAATAAATAAAGCTATAGAAATAGCGGTACAATGTAATAAAGAGAAGATTTGGTTAGGGGTTTGGGAAAAAAATAAAAACGCTATTAGCTTTTATGAAAAAATGAAGTTTGTTCATACAGGAACTCATTCTTTTTATATGGGTGAAGAAGAACAAATAGATTTTATTATGACAAAACAACTATAACATTTGTCTAAAATGATGTTAACTAAGAGGAACGATAGGAGGCTTAGAATGAAGCAACTTTATATAAAACAAAAGGTATTCAGTCTAAGTGGTAAATTCACGGTAAAGAATCAGCAGGAGCAAGATGTCTATTACGTAGAGGGCAGTTTTATGCAAATTCCCAAGACATTCTCCATTATGAATACAACAAGAGATGAGGTCGCACTTATTACGAAAAAAGTGTTCAGTTTTTTACCAAAGTTTTTTGTAGAAGTAGATGGTCGAGAGGTATTGACGATTAAGAAGGAGTTTTCTTTCTTTAAAGCACGTTATACGATTGATGCGGCTGACATTGAGGTACATGGCAACTGGTGGGACATGGATTTTCAGGTTTTACAGCGTGGTGTAGTCATCGGTAAAGTGAACAAGGAATGGTTCACTTGGGGGGATAGCTATAAGGTTCAAATATTGAAGGATGAGATGGAGACGCTCATGATTGCATTCGTTGTCGCTATTGATTGTGTGAAGGCTGACCAGGCATCTACATCACATCAGTGAAGATTCAATATTAAAGTTAAAAACTTAGTAAGGTGATGTGGACGGAATAAATTCAGCAGGTAAAGCTGAGTGTAATTGGTCAGTTTATCTATGATGCGCTGAACGTACCATAAGTAGAGGCAAATTAGGTTTCTGATAGTGCCTATGCTAGATCTTATTGTTGATTTTCATTTTTTGAAAAAACGCCTATTGCGCCCAAACGCTCTCTCCGCGAATGCATATGATGATTATGCCTACTCATTGAAAGGAGCGATCACATATGGGATTTTTTCCAACACCGGGAGCCGGCGGAGGATTTCCAGGATTCCCAGGCGGACCAGGCGGACCTGGCGTGCCAGGAGGACCTGGAGGACCAGGAGGACCAGGGTTTCCGGGTGGAACCCCCGGACAATTTCCGGGGGGTGCACCGGGAGGCGTTCAAGCGCCGACGGCTCCTCCACCGCAATTCGTGCCACAAATGTCGTCTACCACATTTGCCATTGATCCCGGCGGGATCAGACGCTGCCTGTTCCGCAACACATACATTTGGCTGAACAACGGCGAGCAATTCTGGTTCTTTCCGGTATTCGTCGGACGTAATTCTATTGCAGGGTTCAGATGGAACGGTTTTTTCTGGTCGTACTTCGGCATTGATTTGAATCGGATTAGCTCGTTCACGTGCTTCTAAGGCAGACAGCGATAGAGAACAGCCAGCAGGCTGTTCTCTATGTTGTGCAAATTATCGTGTCCCGGGAGTTGTGAATTTCGCAAAAGATACATAGTGAAGAATCGTTTCCCCTGACGCTAACGTTAATGCTGGATCAAAAAAGGGACTGCTCTGCGAAGGATAGCCTTAAAGCTTGCCGTTACAGACAGCGCGTTGAGCCATCTCATTAATCACGGTAATGCGGAGGGATGGGCACGTTGGTGATCCATTGTGTTATGAATTCAATTAGTTTTTTTGCCGCTGGAGAGGCATTTTTAATGGAGGCGGCTGCAATACCAATAGAACGATAATACTCGCCTTCCAATGGGCGATAACATACATTGTCGGGGAGATGTGACAAAATCATTTCTGGGAGAATACTTAACCCTAAACCATTTTGTACCATGGCGATTATGGCATGATCATCTTCTAATTCATATTTGATCGTGGGTGTGAGTTTATTTTGCGAGAAAATTCGCTTTACATCGGTGTCACAACCCGCAATGGGCATGATAAAAGGTTCATCAATCAATTGCTCAAGGCGGATGGTTGATTGGCGTTCGAGAGGGTGATTCTGCCACATAATGCAGACCATCCTATCTTTTTGAAGAGGGACCACATGAAAAGCATCTCGAGTAGGCAGATTAACAAATCCCAAGTCAGCGGTTCCATCGGCAATCCATTCTTCTATTTCAGAGTAGTTACCATCAAGTAGTTTTATTTCAATATGTGGAAACTGATTTTGAAATTGTTTAATGATTTGGGGCATCCATTGGATCGATACACTAGAGAAAGTACCTATTTTCACAGTGCCGATTTCGACACCCTTTAATGCAGCTACTTCTTGATTGAGTTTTTCATTAAGGTGGAGGATTTCTCTGATATGTGGGATTAAACGTTCGCCATCGTTGGTTAACCGGATACCCGATCTGTTTCTTATGAGAAGACACAGTCCGAATTCAGCTTCTAAGCTAGAAAGCGCATGACTGATGGCTGATTGTGTTAAATTTAATATCTCTCCTGTTTTGGTAATGCTGCCGATCTCAACTACCTTACTGAAAATTTGATATTTTAAAAGATTCATAATGATTTCTCTCCTCAATAATGTATGAAAAAAATTCATTAAACTAACAATTAATATTCATTATTTTTATCTTAATTATAATAGTATAATCTGTTTTATATAAAAACATCTACGATTAAAGGGGAGTTTGAGCGGAATGGTTCATGAATCAAATGGATCTTATTATGCAGTCATATTTTCAAGTCAACGTACGGAGGGGGATAACGGATATAACCTTATGGCTGGAAAAATGGAGCAGCTTGCGTCCGGGCAACCTGGGTTTTTAGGAGTGGAGAGTGTCAGGGATTCTTCAGGAGCGGGTATTACGATTTCTTATTGGGAGAGCTTGGACGCGATTAGGAACTGGAAACAGCATCAATCTCACAAAGTTGCTCAGGAGAAAGGTAAGAAAGAATGGTACCAAAATTACAAAGTAAAAATTTGTAAAGTTGAAAGAGAGTATTCTTGAGTGGTAACATATTACTGCAAAGTCATTGGGAATCAATCCATCGAAGCGCACAACAACAATCATTTTATTTCGAAGGATGCGAAGAAACTTATCCGAGAAAATAGAAGAGTCCGTTACTAATTAGATAAAATATAGATATGGGATGGTTTTTAGATGAACTATCAAATTAAAAGGGCGACCCTTGAAGAAAAAGAAATCCTCAACAACCTAATGCAATTTTATATGTATGATTTCTCCGAGTATATGGATTTGCACCTTGAAGAAAACGGGAAATTTAATGATTATCCTCTCAATGATTACTGGACAGAGGACTCGAATTTCCCATATCTGTTAACTCTGAATGGGAAAAATGCTGGATTCGTTTTAGTCAAATTAAAAAATAGAGATGATGATTTATACTTTTCCATTGCAGAGTTTTTTATTATAAAAAAGTATCGGAGAGTAGGATTAGGTAGACTAGTTGCAAAAGATATTTTTAATATACATAAGGGGCAATGGGAAGTTTACCAAATAGATAATAACGAGCCCGCACAACGCTTTTGGAAAAAGGTGATAGAGGAATACACTGGCGGAAAATTCACTGAACGAATTGAAGCAGGGAGAAAGACACAGGTGTTTGTTAATTAAGTTTGAATCTTAAGCTAGGATACAATAGATCAATAAAAAGCGGCAGTCAGGGACTTTATTTACTAGTCCAGGACTGCCGTTGTTTTTTTAGGGTCTACAGAAGTGATGTTATAGGTCAGTTACTTGGGTATTTTTGAGTAGTACAAAATCACTTCTAATGTTAAAATTACCCAAAAGGTATTTTAGGAGGCTAAAACGGGAATTATGCTAAATATACAGCAGATTGTAGAACTTATTCCTCATCGGTATCCGTTTATTTTAGTGGACAGAATTATAGAGCTGGAGGAGAACAAAAGAGCAGTAGGTATTAAAAATGTATCCATTAATGAACCGTTTTTTAGCGGCCATTTTCCTGAGCATCCTGTTATGCCGGGTGTTTTAATTGTGGAGGCATTAGCCCAGGTAGGCGGAATCACAATGTGCAAAAACGAGAAGCTGATGGGCAAGATAGGGTTATTAGTTGGCATTGATAATGCCCGTTTTAAGCGCCAAGTAACGCCTGGGGATCAGCTTCTTCTCGGATTCGAAGTCAATCGGATGAAAGGTGAAATTGTAAAAGGCAAAGGCACCGCAACAGTAAATAGTGAGCTTGTATGTGAAGCTGAGATTTCTTTTGCATTTGTGCAAAAAGGAGGTTCAACATGAAAAGGATGCCGTTTGTACGACCAACCGAACATTACGATCTGCAAATTAAGGATATTGACGAGCAAATATGTGCATTGATCAAGCAACGAAAGGAAATCTCGAATAATAATCCAGGATTCCCACCGTTTGAATCTATCTCTAAATGGGCAGAAAATTATGAGCTCTATGAGGATTTTTTGAGAGCGGTATTTGGGACGTTGCTAAGTGAAGATCATTTTAAACCGATGGTTGAGCCAATTGATTTTAGAAAACATATTGCAGTTCTTAAATCAATTGAGAAAGATGGATTTTTTTATACACTGACCTCTATACGCCAATATAGTAATGCTAGTGTGGTCACCCTTAATATAGATTGGGACATGACAACTGAGCTTCCAACAAATTCTCATAACCATAGCTTTTTCGAGCTGTTTATAGGAGAAGAATATGATAGTCGAATGATGAATGGCGGAAGTTCAACCGGACAAGCTTCTTATAATTACGTAATTTCTCCACCGCTTTCTGACGATCCTTCAGGTGTTATATTAGAGTTCAGGGAACATGGTAAGCCCTTCAAGAACAATGAGACAGGAAATCAAATTGTTTTTAGGCTGTAGTACTTATTTCTTCTCCGGAAAATATTGCTTATAGCTGTCTCCATTGCTATTATCAAAAGTGGAGATCCGAGCGAAGTTAAATTAGGCGCCGCTCCATATCACAGTTAACGGATTTTTAGTGAAATAAAAACCGGCCATCCTGAGGGGATGGCTGTTTTCTGTGTAAGACAACTTAATGATTCATTTCCGAATGCGTTCCTTCCTCAGGAGATTTGCCTTCTGGTGGGATCCAAACGATTTGATGAATATTATTGTCTGCTACTAAATAGGTATAAGCCCAGCCCGCTTCATTTTTAAATCTAACCGTTAAATGATAAGGATTATATTGTCTACCTTCTGGCCGGCTAATCTCCCACTCTTGATAAGGGTATTTTTTCTCCAGATATTGATTAAGTTGTTCTGTTTTTTTAGAAACTTGAAACTCAATCCAAACGGGACGAATCGCAAAGGATAAAAGCAAAAGTAATGTTAATATAGAGGCTACGATTAAACCGAGTTTTCTAATCCTCGTAGGTGAAACTAATACTATAACAAAAATGACAAGGACAAACCCAACCGACGTTACAATTTCGATTACGGTTATGGGATGCAATGAAATCCTCTCCTTCTCTCAGATACAGAAAGGTGGCAGCTCTAGATTTATGAGCCCTTAAAAACTACGAAGGTACAGTTTACAATTTAGATATTCAGGAATACGAAAATTGATGACCCCAAACAGATTTCAGATGTCTGTATTTTTTTGCTAATTGTGGTTCTATAGTATGATTTTTTGGGATTATTTGAAAAATGGTTGAGAAATACATAGTGTATAGTCAATACTGTGACTTATAATGTTAGCTTAGGTAATGATCTAAAACTCTTAATATAACCTTGAATATATTCATTTACGCAGCAAAAGGCTGAAAGGAAGTCATCTCTTGTTTGAAACCCTACTTTTAAATTTTTTGTTTTTGCTTTTTCCAGTATTAACATTTCTAATATTCTTTGAGAATCGGGCCTATTCCTACAATAGATTGATTCTCGTTTTTATGTCTGCAGTGACCATGAGTCTCTGTATTGCAAAACCTATCAGACTTGAAATTGGCTATATTTTTGATTTAAGGTACATTCCGTTTATTATTGTGGCACTGTTTGGAGGATATAGGAACGTTCTTCCTCTATATATTATTTTGAATGCTTACAGATTCTATGTGGGTGGAGGTGGAGTATTTTATTCGTTTCTATTTGCGACAGCGATTCTGATTTTGGTGCCGTTATATAAAAATAGATTTTTAAAATTACCATCGAAGGGTCGTGTGATTGCGGCAAGTCTGATTGCTTTGCTAATTATGGGGGTTTATCTGTTAATTTTAGGTTTTGTTCAGGATTCCTTAGACAGGCAATTTTGGATTCTTTCATTAAATGCGTTGACAACTCATGTTGGGGTGATGAGTGTCATTATGATTTTGATTGAGAAGATTATCTCCAATATTAAAAATCGGGAACGGATTGTTCAATCGGAAAGATTAAATGTCGTCAGCGAGCTAGCGGCAAGTGTATCCCATGAAATCAGAAATCCACTTACAGTGACTAGTGGTTTTTTGCAGCTATTAAATAAATCTAAAACGATGACGCCAGAGGAAAAGGGCTTTGTAGAGTTATCTCTACAAGAGCTACAGCGAGCAGAAAAAATTGTAAGTGATTATCTCTCCTTTGCCAAGCCACAATCTGAAAACATGGTTTACTCCAATATGAAGGCAGAATCAGAATATACTAAAAATATCATAATGCCTTATGCCACTATGCACAAAGTAGATGTTCAATTTAGTTTTAATAATTCGTTAAATAAAAACTATGACCGGAACCAGATTCAGCAGTGTCTTATTAATTTATATAAAAACGGTATAGAAGCGATGAAGGAAACCGATGGCGGTACGCTATTTATCGATATATTTGAAAAAAAACAAAATATTATGATCAGTATTAAAGATAACGGAGTCGGCATGACTAAAGATGAAATATCGCGACTCGGTAAGCCGTATTATTCGACTAAAGCAGAAGGAACGGGGCTGGGTATGCTTATGGTCTACAGTACCGTCGATAAAGTGAAAGGAACTATTGAAGTCGATAGTGAAAAAGGCAAAGGGACAACGTTCCTTATAACTATCCCAACATAGGCAAGTTGCAGAGAGTATCTTTTGCTGTTTATACCCCACTAGGAGTGTGTAATACCTCTCATGAATGGATTTCGTGTAAAAAGGGCAATGAGCCTGTACGAGTCCCATCTGGAGGTGCAGCAATGGAGATATTTGTATCTATAGGCGTCAAATTGGTCATCAGCTTTTTTGGTTTGTGGATCATTACCTTTATTACCGGCCGCAAGACGCTTAGTCAATTGACACCACTCGATTTTCTGTCTTCATTGATTTTAAGTGAAATTGTCGGCAATACGATATATGATGATGAGGTGAAGATCTGGCATCTGCTGTTTGCTCTTTTTATTTGGACCGCATTATCTTATCTGTTCGAAAAGGTGACCACCCATTTTGTGAAATTCGGGAACATGGCGGAAGGCCGGACAGTGCTGCTAATTGACGATGGCAAAGTGAATCAGGATTTGTTGGAGAAATACGATATTGAGTATACCCAACTGCTGTTCATGCTGAGGCAACAAAATATCTTCTCCCTAAGTGAAGTACGGTATGCTCTGCTTGAAACGAACGGCTCTCTATCGGTTATGCGCAAGTCTGAAGCTGAGCAGTCTTCTGCTTTTTCCATAACAGTTATTGATAAAGGCAGGGTACTGGAAGAGTCCATGCGGGGCAGATCGATGAACAAGGAGCAGATTCAGGAACGCGTCAGAGAGTCTGGTTATAATTGCATTGAGGATATTGCCTATGCTGAATATAAAGAAGACGGAACACTCTATATCCTTCCCAAAAACAAACCATAAATCAACATGATGAGACGCTGGAGCCGGGAGGCTCAAGTGTCTTTATTTGAAATCAGGAGTGCCTAGTGGATAATAAATTTTAATGGAGGTATGGATGATTAGTTTAGGATTATGGATCTTAACCGCTCTAATTGTGCTAGTTGTTGTAATGTTTCACGCAGGAGCATTATTAGATTTTATCCGGCCTAGTGTGCTACAAACTCAACTTTTTGGTCTTCACATTACATTGTTTGGAGTAGTTGTGATATTGGCCTATGAGGGTGGTCGCGGGATAGGCGTTTTTATTGGATTAATTGGACTGTTTACGGGGATCTTGGGCTCTTTTAGAGATTCCTCTAAACCGGTGGATAAAAAGAATATCTGACAGCTTATATATTTACTAACTATCGGAGGGGGATAACTTTATGGAGATTTCTTTATCTAAAGCAGACGCGAGCGACGCAGCGTTTATTCATGAAATGCAAGTCAAAGCTTTTATGCCATTGCTGGAGAAATATAAAGATTATGAAACCAGCCCAGCCAATGAATCTGTGGAACAAATCAGGGATCGAATTAATCAGTCTTTTGCAGATTATTATATGATTAAGTATTTTGATATTGCTGTGGGCGGTGTCCGTATCGTTAAAAAGGATAATAAAACTTATCGGGTCAGCATCATCTTTATATTGCCAGAACATCATGGGAAGGGGATTGCCCAGCAGGTTTTTGCAATCATTGAACAGAGATATAAAGATGCAAAGAAATGGGAGCTGGATAGTATTATACAGGAGCAAAGAAATTGCTATTTATATGAAAAGTTAGGGTATAGAAGCACGGGGGAAACCAAAAAAATAAATGACAACTTAACATTAGTTTTTTATGAAAAACATATGAGTTAAAGCCTTAGGGTTATACTTAAAAAAAAGACAGCGGGCAGTTAATGTCCACTGTCTTTTTAACAGACAAATCAATACACTCGAATACGCTTCACAAATAACGATAAAATCAATCCTATAGCTGCAATTGCTGCGATAAATAAGTAAGCATGTGTAATTCCAGCGGTTAATATTTCAGGCTGTGCAGCGGTTGGATGTGTGTTTGCAAATCGTGTTTGTCCGCTAGACATTAGCGTAACAGCGAACGTTGTACCAAGAGCACCTGCAATTTGCTGAAGTGTACTCATAACAGCAGCTCCATCCGGATAGTATTTCACGGGTAATTGATTTAACCCATTGGTTTGAGCGGGCATAATGACCATAGCTAATCCGATAAACATTGCGCAGTGTATTAAAATAAAGGTTAGGCTACTGGTTTCAGTAGAGTTTCTTGTAAATAGAAAACCAGCAATGGTTGCGATAAAAAATCCAAGCGGCAGCAATAATTTCGGACCGTATTTATCGAATACTCTACCCGTAACTGGAGCCATAGCCCCGTTAATAACACTGCCTGGAAGAAGTAGAGTACCAGCCATTGTGGCCGATAACAATAAACCTCCTTTTAAATATAAAGGTAATAAAATTGCAGAAGATAAAATGATCATCATCCCTAAAAAGAGCATTATAAGACCTATCGTAAACATAGGATATTTAAATACCCGTAAATTCAGCATTGGGGTTTCCAATTTAAATTGCCGTAATACAAACAAAATCAAGCTGATGAAACCAATAATAAGAGGCAGCAAAACAATGATTTCACTCAAAGAATGATCAGCAAAGTTACTAAAACCAAAGACGATTCCACCAAATCCAAGAGTAGAAAGCAAGATGGATAAAATATCAATTTTAGGTTTTGTGATGTTGGCTACATTTTTGATGAATGTTAATCCGAAACCTAATGTAAATAACAATAAAGGTAAGCTTATCCAAAAGATATACTCCCAGCCCAAATGATCTACAATTAAACCAGATAGAGTAGGTCCAAGGGCCGGTGCACACATAATAACGAGTCCCATCATTCCCATGACAGTTCCGCGTTTATGTGCAGGGAAAATAATAAGAATAATATTGGTCATTAATGGAAGCAATAAGCCTGTCCCTAAGGCTTGCACTAATCGTGCAATTAATAATGAGGTGAAATTGGGCGAGAGGGCAGCAATTAATGTGCCGACGATAGATAATAGTAAAGAAGCTGTGAATAATTGTCTAGTGGTAAACCATTGCATTAATAGGGCGGATATTGGAACGAGGATTCCTAATACAAGTAAATATCCTGTGGTTAGCCACTGAACCGTTGAGGCGTTGATTGAAAATTCATCCATTAAATTTGTAAAAGCCATGTTTAAGGCGGTTTCACTGAATAGCCCGACGAATGCACCTAGCATAAGCGAGAAGGCCATAAGAGCGGGACGTTTAACTTGAACAGTTGATGTTGATTCCATGATAATGATGAACCTCTTTTCAGAATTTTGATTCGGATTATTTTTGCATGATAGATGATATATCAACTATATGGGGGAGAGAAATGCTTTAAGCACTTCTTACATTATTCAGCACATGTGTTAGCAAAGTCTTTAACGTTGAGTAATCTGAAGCAGATAATCCTGACTCGATAATTTCGTTTAAATTGACCGTCACCTCATTTATAGTATTCTCTAATTTCCGTCCTTCTTCTGTTACATATACATTTACCGCTCGGCGATCTTGCGCACTTGTTACTTTGTGTATGTAACCTTTGCTCTCTAAGCTGGCGATCATTCGGGCAACACTGGCTTTGTCCTTACCAAGATTAGCAGCAATCTCGTTCTGAGATAGACCTTCTTTCTCAAGCATCAGAGCCATAAGTAGATGCTGTTCAGGTGCAAGTCGAAAAGGAGCAAGTAACTTTGTTAAATAATTTGCTATTTCTAAATGCAAATCTCGAATGACCAAACCTAAAGGTTCTCTTGAATCCATATGATCTCTCCTAATTGAAGAATAGATGATATATCAACGTTATTGATTTGTCTATATTAGCATAAAGTTATGTATGCTTGTCAAGTTAAAGAAAATGAATTGAATCATAGACTTAGATACAAGCGGCAAAGTTGTTTAATGCCCAATCACTTGATGATACATAGTCATATGCTGTTGTGAAATTTAAAAAAATTAATTAGGGAGGGATTTAAATGGGGTATAACTGTGTTGGGGGCGTTCAAGAACAAAAAAAGGCTCCAGTTTGTATTAATCCTTGGACATCAACGGGTACGATTCTTGTGCTTTACATTCTTCTCGTCATTATCCTTAAAACTTGTTGGATCTAGAATTCATGTAAATTGATGCCCCAAAGTTTTTTCTTCGGGGCGTTTCTTTGTTTTCTTTAGTTAGATAATAGACACGTTAAGGATTCAGGATAGACTTAACGGGAATAATCGGGTTGTGTCATAGAAATAGGCTGAGGATTGGCAAGTACCCATTGCACCGCCAGCTCGCATAATCTGGCTGGTTGCTCATTGCCAGCGATGTTGCGGAACCGTTTGGCGAGTGATGTTGCCTCTTGAAGAAGGACGGGCTCTAAAGGCGTTCCCGTGCTAAAATGCCGTATCAGTGCATCCAGCATTTTACGGTAATCGGCATCCCAGTTTCCTCCGCCATTATTAAGGATTTCATGAGACACCCGCCCTGTGATGCGGATAACCTCACCCTGCACCGTTGTCGCGTGTCCTGAAGCAGGGACGAGAAAATCCCACAGCTCTTGGTGCTGTGCGGGCCATGCGGTTGCCGTTACCTCGATAGGAGAGATTCCATCATGTCTCTGCAGTTTCGCTATAGGCTCGACATCAAATTGCCGGTACAGCTCCAGGAGAGCATTTGCAGTTTCATCCAGTCGATCTTTATTGTAATTTGTTCTGACGAATTCAAAATCCTTGCCGATACGCCGCACGGATTCCTTCATCTCCGGCGTGATTACTGCTCCTGCATCCAGCATAATTCGCGAGATTTCTGCCATGTGAACTATATCGATATTCCGGCATTGTAATAATCCTTTGGCGAGAGGTGTGTTTTTCCGGTTATTTTCTGCATGGACATTTGCGCCGCGTACCACCAGATCACGCACTACTTTTGTTTTGTAAGAAGCAGCTGCTGAGTGCAGCGGTGTCTCATTCTGGTAATCCAGAGCTTCCATATCTGCACCTAGTTCAAGGAGTAAGGGGACATTTCCGGACCAGGTTGCAGCCTGAGCATGAAGAGGGGTACGCTTATAGTTGTCGGCAGCGTTGATGTCAGCACCCTGCTCCACAAGCCAGGAAACCATCTCATCCGGTATTTGCCGGAAGCTGAGGGCGGTACCTTTGCTGTAACCCCCACGGGCATCCCATTCGCATAGCTCAAATACCTCTTTTAAGGCAGATATATCATTCGTTTTAACCAGCTCGGCAAAATTGGCGGGTAATGTTTTTTTCTTTTTGCCCATCTCATTTTTCCGCTCCTTTATTAATAGATAAATAGCAGATAACTTCTTGCAAGTTTATCATATAGTAGAATTGAACACTAATTCATGCAGGACGAAAAGGTTGAAGATATAAACGTAACTTTATTGGAAAAGAGTGGGATATCGTTTATATGGCGTTCCCGAAATCATAGACTATTAGAAAATGAAAACATTAAGCTTGTGTCTTGGAAATATATTCGAGATTTACGAAGGACATCGAAATTACGCTAACACAAGGCAATCAGACAAAGTGATCGACTCTGCCTTTTTTGATTTTTTAAGTTCGTTCATTTCTAATTTTTCTGAACTCCTTAGGAGTTATGTTTAAGTGTTTTTTAAAAGACTGGATAAAGTGATTTGCGTTATTGAAACCAACTCGCTGTGCGATTTCAGTTATCGTGTAGTCAGTTGCTATTAACAAATCACAGCTTTTATTAATGCGATATTTAATTAAGTAGAAATACGGAGTCATATGGATACTTTTCTTAAAACCTCGAGTGCACTCCGATACACTTAGATGTGCTGTATCTGCTATTTCCTTCAATGTCAAATTATTAGAATAGTTTTTGTGAATAAAACTAAGCATTAATTGTAGTCTCTCTTGCTGGAGTCTGTTATATTTAGACGATTCCTCAGAGGATAGAGAAAAATTTGATATAAGGATTAACCATAACTGGACTGTTTTGATAGAAACTTCGTACTCCCATCCCCATTTTTTTTTCGATTCAAATTCTTTTTTCATATCCCAAAGAATTTGTAGGATTTGATTATGCCAGTCCTTATCTCCTTTGATTTCTAAACTTAACAAGAATGAATTGGTATACGGAAGTACATACTTTTTTTCCATTGCACTATCAGAATAAAAAGCAAGTAACTTCTCTGGGAAGTTAAAACTAACATATTCACCCTCTTGGTTAAGGTATGTAACAATATGAAGTACGCTCTTATTAATAAAGATGGCCTGACCTGCTTCTAAAGCATAATTGATTCCGTTGACTTGTATGGTTAGTTTCCCTTTGGTCACTAAAGTAATTTGTAGTTCTTGGTGCCAATGTAGATCGTTAACCCCTCTGCCATTAGGAATAGATTCATAATTGGTATGAGTGTACATGATGTATGGAAATGCATCATCAGGAAATTGAATGGATTCGTGCAATTGCTTTTTCAAAGTGCTTATTCTCCTTATTTGACGATATTTCTATATAAATTAAAGATATAGTTGCACAATATAGACCCTGACGGTGATATTATTATATCCAGCCTAGACTTATCATACAATTCTGTGCACAGGGATTGTCACACATTTTGGAGGAACTATGGTTAGTTCAAATAAACCGTCTATACTATTTCATCCGTTTATTCTGTTATTTATCAGTATTTTGTCCGTTTCTATCTCTTCAATCATGATTAAACTTTCAGATACACCTACTTCAGTGGCCGGGATGTATAGATTGTTTATTTCTGTAATCATCATGCTCTGTTTTACATCTGGGAAAATGGCTCGTTCTACTGAGATGAATAAAAAAGATTGGGCCATCGTTATTTTATCCGGCCTATTTCTAGGGTTACACTTTTTATTCTGGATGGAATCATTGGTCTATACTTCAGTTGCAAGCTCCATGGTGATCTTATCGTTACAGCCGCTATTTGTTATGATGGGGTCTTACTTTTTATTCAAAGAACATGTTAACCTGCTAACCGTTTTTTGCCTGATTGTTGCTCTTTTAGGTTCGATTGTTATTGCATGGGGAGACATATGGGTTTCGAAAGATGCACTAATCGGCGATGGTTTATCGTTAATTGGCACATTCTTTGCTTCAGTCTATCTGTTGGCCGGGCAAAAAGTAAGCGGCAAAATCAATGCAAATAAATACAGCATTTTCGTCTTTTTTATTGGTGGTACTGTTATGCTCGTGTACAATTTGATAAATAATGTCTCATTAATTAATTATGCTTCATCAGATTGGATTTATTTTTTGCTTCTTGCAATAATTCCAACTATTTTTGGTCAATACATCTTTAACCTTTTGTTAAAGTCGATTGGAGCAACTACTGTCTCGGTTGGGATTATTGGTGAGCCTGTTCTTGCCATTGTCCTTGCATATCTATTATTAGGGGAAACTATATCGTTATTCCAGTTTTTAGGTGGCATAATAACCTTATTCGGTATGGGAATGTATTTTTGGGCGAAATCTTTAAAGTACAACATTCAAAATAAGTAAATAAGTAGTCGGAAAATGTTTTAGCTAAATAGGGGGATGGCAAATGGTAACTATTGATGATTTTTTAAAACTTGATGTTCGTGTTGGAACAATTATTAATGCGGAGTTTTTTGCAAAAGCAAAAATACCTGCGATTAAACTCCAAATTGATTTTGGACCAGATATCGGAAGCAAAACATCAAGTGCACAGATTACTAAACGATATAAGGCCGAAGAGATTGTAGGGCAACAAATCATTGGGGTAGTTAACTTTCCTGCTCGAAATATTGCGGGTTTCCAATCAGAAGTATTAGTTCTTGGAGGAATACCGGATAAAGGGGATGTGGTTCTCTTGAAGCCAGATATTAAATTACCTAATGGGACACCTATTGGGTAATATAGGGTAATTGTAGTATACAAAAATTGATAGTAATCGGAGAGAAGACAATGGAAGAATTACCAAGCTTAGCATCTGAAAGTATTGAGGCAAGTAAAACGGTGCTAGTCGTGATCGACTTGCAGCAGGGAATTGTCCACAGTCCAAAGCAGGGGCCGCATACAAGTGCTCAGGTGGTTGAGAATGCCAGCAAATTAGCCCAATCCTTTACGGAGAAAGGAGGATTTGTTGTTTTGGTGAGGGTGTCATGGCTAGATGGGCAAGATATGCTTAAACCTAAAACTGATTTGAAAATGAATTCCGTGACCTATCCAGAAGGTTGGGACAACATCGTACCAGAATTAGCGAATATCAAAAATGCACATCTGATTACCAAACGGCAGTGGGGGGCATTTTTCGGTACTGATCTTGATTTGCAGTTACGACGCCGCGGAATAGACACGATCGTATTATGTGGTATTTCTACCTCGATTGGTGTGGATACTACTGCTAGAGAAGCTTATCAGCTTGGTTATCATCAAGTTTTTGTAGAAGATGCTATGACCGCGATGGCTAAAGAAGAACATGATTATGTATGCAAAACTATCTTCCCTCGCATAGGTAAGATCCGGTCGAGCGATGAAGTAATATCCATGTTGAAATAGTACAAAAAAACCTCATGCTCTCTCTGTGATCTCAGAGATTGTCATGAGGTTTTTTAATTGAAGTTATGTCTTACATAAAGATGAGGAGAAGTATCCCAGCTAAGAAGCAGTAATAAGAGAAATACTTCAAATTACCTTTAGCCATAATCCCCATAAACCAACGCATGGAGAAATAAGTGACGATAAGTGTAGTAATAAATGCAATCAAGTATGGAATGGCTAGCTGCGAGCGGTTAGGATCGTGGGCAATATCAGATGCGCCCATAACGAGTCCGCCCAAACTGACAGGAATATAAAGCATAAAAGAAAAGCGTAAAGCAGTTTCTTGCTTCATTCCCACAGCGATGGAAGAGATGACAGTTGCACCAGAACGGCTTATCCCAGGAATAAGGGCGACTGCTTGGGCAAGTCCGACTATAACTGCATCCTTCGCTTTTAAGTCACCATCTTGTTTACGTCCGCGAAGGTTACGGATCAACCATAAAGCTACCCCTGTAACAAGCAAGGCGATGGATACGGTATGAACCGACGAGAAGATATCCTCAATCTGATCCTTGAAGAGTAAGGCAACAATTACCGCAGGCAAGGTACCGATGATGATGTACAAAGAGAAGAGGAAATCCGACTTATATTCCTCTTTGCGGGTCAGAATAAATTGAACGAATCCAGTGATCAATCTTCCGATATCTTTGCGGAAAATAAAACAAATCGCAATTAGTGAAGCCGTATTTGTTAAAATTTCAAATGATAGCCCATTTTGTTTTAAGCCTAGCAATTTCTGTGCGATGATCAAATGGCCGCTCGAAGAGACGGGGATTGGCTCAGTTGCCCCTTGAACAAACCCTAGAAACAAGTATTTAAGCCACAGTATAATATCTTCCATTTTACCTCCCAGTATTTTTGTAATCTTTTCAATCATATCGTATTCAATAAAGAAATGACAATAGAACCATCGTGCCATATTCAATTGGACGAGTTATACTAATTCATAAGACTATTAAATGAGGTGGAACTATTTGTAGTACATTACTAAAAATTCAGCAGCATGATATTCCAAGAGCAGCCAGTGTTCTGGCCGAAGCATTTGCCAAAAATGATCCGTTATATCAGCATATCTTGCCTGATGAATCAACCCGATTACGCGTGTTGAATATTTTTTTTCATCGTTACATTGAGATGTTGTATCCATATTCGGATTTACTAACGACTTCTACTAACTTTGAAGCAGTGGCTTTAGTGTTCCATTCGGAGCGTCAGACAGGGACAGTGATTTCGAACGTCAGGTATATGAAACAGATAGTCCTTGCGATAATTAAGTCATTGCCGATTTGCCGAATCATTGGGGTGCGAGGATTTATACGTGGTTTATCTATTTTGTGTAGTATGAGTTCCTTGTGGTTATCAATGTTTGGGGATCAGAAGTATAAACATTTGGATATGCTTGCAGTGCAGGATCAATATCGAGGTCAAGGATATGTATCAAAAATCATGACACCGCTACTCGCGGAATGTCGTATGAGCAATACGTTATGTACGTTAGAGACACAGACACCGAGCAATTTGCCCGTTTATGAGCATTATCAGTTCCGTACGGTTAAGGTCATTCCTCTACCTAATAGCACACTTGAGCAGTATTGTATGGCGTTTACGCCAGGAGTTGCCGAGTAGTTAATAAAAAAGGGCGGTCCCATTCAGCCATTTCATGGTTTTTGGGGCTGTCTTTTTTTTGCGGAGTCTATAAGGGTTAATGAAGCTTCAACAGAAAAATCAGGGAATTTCTCCCTGTAATTCTGCGATCTTTTGTCATCCGGCTAATAATTAGGGAAAACCTCCCTATTATTTAGCTGATTTGGTGGAAAATGAAGAGATTTCCCTGATTTTTAGGGAGCAATTCCCTAATTCAGATCATTTAGAGCGAATATCGACTGTTTTCAGGGAGTTTTTCCCTAATTATGTTCTAGCGATACCTAACACTGTAAATAGTCTATGTGTTAAAGTGAAAATCCGTAGTATAACCTCTTTTTTGATAGGAAAGTGTAAACAATAGAATCTATTATTTTGTTTAACAAAAATAGCATAACCTTTGAAGGATTGTTATAATAGAAACATATATTCCCGTGCTTCAGAACCCTATACAGGATGTATAGGGGTTTTATTTCTTTTAGTGAGGGTGATGAATTGAGAGTAATTATAATTAATTTGTTGGAGAACAAGTACGGAACTGTGCGTACAGGGAGAAGAAAAATAAATCTTGACAGCATTGAACAAGAAGTCATTAGTTCTGCTTATAAAACACAGGAAGAATATCTATGGGCCGGAGGATTTCGTGTTTTGGCGGATAGTATAAACGAGCTTGTTGCTGAAGGTTTCTTAGAACCGGTGAAGTCCAGTCCGATGAGTTCTAAACAGCCTTATATGTATACATATTTTTGGTTAAATAAGAGTGTTTCAACTCAAGTGGGGTGGGATCCTTCAGCCGTGTTAAGCGTACAGAATCTACTGGATCTTCATTATTACTTGATTCGTCCTGAAACTCAGACACAAGAGGTTTGGGATCAGATTGTGCAGGTATCTAATTTTTTGCGTACGGCGAAGGATCGCGAAATCATTACAACAGAAGAAAGGTCACTGGAACTGTTTGGTAAGGAGAAGTGGCTCTCCGAAACTGAAGGTAAACAATTTCTTACTAGACTTAAACTTACGCTGGAAAGTTTAAAAAGTGTAAACGCAAGGGAGCCATTTATTTACTTCAGTTCATTAGTTCCCGTTCGGAATATTCTTATTGTGGAGAATAAGTCATTTTTCCATTCAGCCAAACGATTAATGCTTAGTGAAAAGAAGATCTGTGGTCTGTTTCCAGACATGCTAATTTACGGTGAAGGTTGGAAGATTGATAGTAGCCTACTCTTTCTTGAAGAATTGGATATTGACCCCCTTCAAACCACCTTGTTATATGTCGGGGATATGGATAAAGCAGGTTTGGACATATACGGTAAACTAAAGGTTAGTTATCCGGATTTAAACCTTGGACTGGCGCTCCCTATTTATGAGCAGATGATGAAACTGACTGAGGAACCGTATATGTATAATGTTCCCCAGAGTTGTAACCCAGATCATCTACACAATGTACTTCAAGAATTCTCTAATTATCCCGAACTAAAGTCATATATGGAACGATTGCTGGAAGAGGACCGGAGAGTTCCGCAGGAAATTTTAAATTATGAAGTGATGGCGAGGTTAGCAGAAAGATGAATTGGTCGGATTTTGGCGAACGAAACAAACGATTGAATCCCCTGTGGAATTTGGGGGCTGGCATGAACCTTGGCGAAATCCAACCTTACAAAGAAATGGTATCTTTAAGCGTTCTGCTGCAAGTCTATTATCTGGAGCTAGAATCGAATGAGAGAAGATCCAAAGAGGATATTATTGAGCTTACTTGGACTGCGCTGGAACGTTTTAATATCGCCAATCTTGGGACTACCGAATCCGTAGAGCGTCTCGTGGACGGTTTATTGTGGAGCGGGAATGGTGGGGATTTCGAATCCTTTTTCTATGATGATGTGACCCGGCAAATGTCCGTGCAGAAATATAAGTATTTCACGGTGGATGAGGATGCGACTCGCAGCAGTTGGGAAGAGAACGGCAGAACCATCTATCGACTCTCTGAATATGCAATGGAGCTCATTTTTATGAGCCATGAGATTATTGATGAATTTCAGATCAGCATCAAACTGCTCGAGATTCAAATGCATATAAAGCATGGGCGCGTAACTCGGGCTCTTCAGGATGTTAATGAACTGATCTCCCGTGTCCGTAAGATGACTCAGCAACAGCAAGAATACCGCAATGCGTTACGCCGCAATCCGAAGCATATTTTTAGTGAATTCGGAGTAGCTCGGCATCAGCGACTCGAAGAGATTCATCATCAGTTCGAGGAGGAACGCAAACATTTTGACAGTATTCACCGTTCTCTGGCCCGGCTGGCCAATGATGAGAAAGACGTGATCGACTTCAATGAGATCCGTATTCTCTCTGAACGAGTCGAGCTTTCTAGGCGTGTACACGATGAGCTGGCTGAGGTAGTGTTGAATATTTTTGAGATGGAGACCAATTTAAGGTTGAACTTCCCTGAATTATTCTGGGGAGCAGCCGGGTTTAACTTCCGTACACATGTATGGGAGGAATGGGTGAAAGAGGAGGGTCTGCCAAGCGGTGACAGTCTTGAACTGCTGCTCAGCGGATTATTCGCTCCGAATCAGGACTTCGTTTATCCGCTTCCTTGGGCTTGGGAGGAACAAGAGGTAGGGTTTATCCCCGACTTAATGATGGATGATTTCGAAGATGAGGTGGACACTGAGCCTGTTCAATATATTCCTAAAGGTATTCCATGGAGAAAAGTAGTGGAGCTGTGGATGCCGGTTTTTGCTGCCTTGGCTGAGCAGGGAAGCTTTACCTTTACTGCAGACGCTTTTTCCGCCGAAGAACTAACAGGGTGGGCTAACACACCGGATGCTGTTGATCTGTGGGTGCAGTTTTTTCATACAGATATTTTAGTGCAGGAACAGGCACCAGAAGGTGGTAGCGGCGTTTCTGATGAATGCCAACAGCTAATCCAATATGTGCTTGCGGAAGATCTTCTGTTGGAGAGTTTACGCGGCAAAACGCTGCGGACGAGCATTGCTCCAGAACCAGCCTCAAGGGTACGGTGTCCTGGTCTGGATATGAGTCCATATATGATTACGATCGTGGAGAGGTGAGAAGTTACTAACATGAGTTATACATTAGAACAGGTACAGCAAGCTTCGCGGCTATTTTTTGAATTGCTCCGTAAAAAAGTAATTCCTCTCGATGACCCTGCAGCGGCAGAATGCCTTCAGGATGCAGGAACTTATGATGCACTTCAGTACGTTGCTAAAGAAGGGGGCTGTCGGGTGATGAATTCCGGGCACCGTCTCCATCTGCTAGTTAATCCGCTGGGATCAGTGTTTGCAACCAACTTCACCCAGTTGAAGAACAAATATTCACGTGTTGAGCGTAAAACTCACTTACATATTATCAATATTATTATTCTGGTTTTTCTGGCCGAAATGGATCAGGATGAGACTCATTTTAAGTCTGGGCAGGACAGTATGTCCTATATTCAAATTGCTGATCAAGTGTCCTCTCTCTTTCAGACGTGGATTCAGATGGATGAGGAAGGACGATTCAGCCAGCAGTGGCAGCTTGATATCCAAGCGATGTTTAAGGTATGGACCAGTCTTTACATGCAGACTAAGAGTCAGGAAGAAAGCGATCTTCTGACCAGAGGCGCAGGCTCACGAATTGGGCTGATTCATGAAGGCATGAAACTTCTGGAGGAGGAGAAGCTCGTATTCATCTCTGAGACAGAGAAGCGTATCTTTCCTCGGGAAGAGCTTTATGAGAGAATGCGTTATTTATATCATGATGTCGATCGATACCAGGAATTAAAGAGCCTCATTGGAAGAACTTTAGCTGAGAAAGACGGTGCTACCTATGCCGCGGATTGAACGCATACGAATTACAGGACTTAAATACGAGAAGATGCTCAAGAAATACGACGACATGATTCTGGACCTCTGTAACGAAGAGGGACCCGCTAATACGCTTATTACGCTCATGAATGGCGGTGGAAAGGGCGTACTGCTGCAATCCATTTTCCAGCTATTGATGCCCAAAACACCATGGGGCAAAGACAGTGAGAACCAGGTTGAGGCATTCTTTCATAATCATAAAAAACAACTTAAACCGTACACTTTTCACGTAGCTATCGAATGGCATCTCGACAACAATGAGCGCAATGAGTATATGACCACGGGAATCGCTATGACGGCACATAATTCGCTTGATCAGCAGGATATCAAAGTGGATTACTTGCTGTACGCACTTACAGATTACGGTGAAGCGGCTGAACTTACGCTATCAACGTTGCCGTTATTTGACGAGGTGACTGCTGAACCTACGAGTTTTGAAACGATCCAGCAATTTGTGCGCGATCGGCGGGGAGAGATTGTACCTTTTGGCAGCCATAGCTCGGATTTGAAAAGATATTATGACTTCCTGGCTACCCGGGATATCCATATCGCCGAGTGGCGTAATATGCGGCGGATCAATGGTGAAGAGGGCGGTATCAAAGGTTATTTTAAAAAGAATGATGCCTTCACCAATCATAACTTGTTCGAAAAGCTGATTATTCCTGAAATCGGATCTAGTCTGAATGAAGGATTAAAGGAAGACGACAATACGCTGCAGCGGATGTTTATCGATACAGCAACAGTGGCTCAGCGCTTGCCGATGCTTGAACAGCGGGAGCAGGTCTATACAGAGTTTCTTAGTATGGCTGCACCACTTTATGAGCTGGTAAAACTAGGCGTGGAAGCAGAAAACGTAGTTCAAGAAACGGAATTACGTGGACGCCAAATCTATACGGTTATCTATGAAGAGCAGAGAAATGCAGAAGTTGAGCGAAGTAAGATTGCTGATGAACTGGCTGGACGTTATCAGGATGCGAAGCAATTGCGCTTTGAGACAGACAATCTTAAATACTTACGCAGCAAGGAAGAAACGGAACTGAAGCAAGAAGAGTTTAAGAAGCTCAGTGATGATCAGAGCCGTGCGCGTGGTCGGCTGGAGGATTCCAAAGCGCAAGAGAAGAAGCTTGAAGTAGCTTATTTTCTGGCTAAACGGTTGCTCCATACCCGGCAAATTGAGCAGTGGCAAAAAGAAATTCAAGCTATCGAAGGTTCTCTGGAGATGAAAGAACGGCAAGAGGTCATTCAGGCAGCCAAGGAACAGCTGCGGAAACAGTGGGATGTGGTGTTTAATCTCTGGCAGCAAACGATCAGAGAGTTTGGGACAGCACAGCAAGACCTAACGGTGGAAGAGAGAAGATTGCGCAAGGAAAGGGAAAGTTTCTTGGTGGAGCTGGCCGGGCTGGATAATCAGATCAATGATTTGACCTTATCTATTCGGCAATACACGGAAGAACTCGGAGCATTCGCAGCCCAATATGGGCAGGATGCCGCCCATTCTCCGGCAGCTGCCCTGCAGCGTACGATCTCAGCGGCCAAAACGATTCTTCAAGACATTGGAGACTTGGAAGAACAGCACAAGCAGGAAGAGATTCGGAAGCTGGCACTGCATAAGAGTCATGCTGAGCTGAATGAGAAACGGCGTTCTTATGAGCGTGAAGCGGACGAGCTTGGGGTTCTGCTTGAGTCACAGACTCAGAAAGAATCCCAGTTATGGTCACAGCTCGTTGTCCTGCTGGAAATGTATGAAGAGCATAATCGTTTAGGAGCTACCGGCCTTTTTGAAGAACAAGATGTTATCCCGGCACGTTTTATCCGAAAAATAGATGAAGTAGAGCAACAGACTAAACGTTCCAGAAGGGATTACTATAATCAGCTCATGGATGTGGAACTTCAGAACCAATCCTACTGGCTACCCAATTCAGATATTCTGACGGTCAAAGATACACTCGATTCGTTAAAGATTCAATCAACGCTAGGTAGTTCCTACTTAAATGACCGTCCGTATCTTGAACGTGAGGAAGAACTGGAGCAATATCCGTTACTTCCATATAGTTTGATTATGACCCGGCGCGAAGCTGATAAAATTCAGCCGGAACTGATGAAGGACACCTTGCTTAAATCAGCGGTGCCGATCTTTATCCGTGAAGAGATGGCAGCTTCGCATCAAGCATCCTTCATGCTTTTTGCGAATCAAGGGCCGCAAATGGTCTTGCAGCCGGATCGTTTCCAGGATTGGAAGAGCAGTATTCAGGGGAAGCTCAAAGAACAGGAGCAGATCCTTCAGGACTCTGAAGCTTATTTATCTAAGTTAAAATCGGTGCGTCAAGAATATGACCGTTTATTCCAAACTGAGAATACCATGACGCTTACAGCCAAGCATGATGCCCTTATTAAACTGCAGGCTGAACTTCAGCAGAGCATTAACAATCTGAGCAATGAGATGGATGAGAACGAAGGGACGCTTACCCGGATCGGACGGGAGCTCGCTGAGAACAAAGTTCTAAGTGTGGAGCATGAGCAGAGAGCGGGGGTTCTGCAAGCTTGGATTGAACGGACGAAGAAACAGGAACAAGATTATAAGGAAAAACAAAAAATAATCGAACGAAAGAATCTGGTGAGCAAAGAGTTAGCAGGTAAAGATCAGCAGCTTGAACACCTAAAGGTGCAAATGGAAAGCTTGAGTGGACAACGCAATAAATGGACGAGAGAAACCGAATATGCGTTGTTCCCCAGACTGCAACGATGGTTTCCTGAGATTGTTTTCCCAACAGACCACCAGCTTTCTGATGAAGGAGAAGTCATACCTGTAGATCCTGTAGAGCAGAATCTTCTCTTGCAGCAGCTCAGTACCGTGGAAAGTCTACAGCAATCATTAACTGAAAATGAACTGGAAGTTCGGACAAGAGCTGCACAGATTAAAGCAGCAAGCGAGAATCTGGCTGAGCTTGAATCCAGCCTGAATCAAGTGGATGTGAATTGGCGGAAGGCGACTGAACCTACGGAAACGTCTGAGACCATTATGGCTGCAAGAAATCGCCAAAAGACGGATACTACTTCGTTGGAGGAAGACTATCAGATTGTTCACGACGGTTACATCCGCTGCCAGACTGAATTGGAGAACTTGCAGAAAGAGTTGCGCAAAGTAGAGAAGGGGATCAAAGAGAAACATGAACGTGCCGTGGAGCTTTGGAATGAGGCGCTAGGGGATAAGGAGACAGAAATTCAGGAGCGCTGCCAAGCGAATGAGCTTATGCTTAATCAGTGTAAAAGATCCTTGGACCGAATCGATGTCCTCCTTCAGACTTTATCCAATCAAATCAAAATAATGAACGCGCATATTGAGGATCGCGTCAACCTACGGAGTGTGCCAGAAGAAATAACGCTGAGGGTTAGAGAAAGCTGCGAGCCTCTAGTAGCCGACTGGCTTCTCCGCATTAAGGATAGCCGGATTAGACAGGATGAGATCTCCAAAAAGGTGAAGGAAGAGAAAAATTCCTTAACCGAAAAACTTGCGAAAAATGAACGGAATTCCGAACTGGAGACCAAGATTCTAGATCGATTGAATACGGTCCATTGGGATAATTTCGCCATTGCACTGCAAGTCCTAGATTCCATGCTACGCAGTTCGCGCGATCAGATCGAGAGCATTCAAAGCGATAAGGAAGGCATGGATCTCTCCCGCAAGATGTGGGTTGGCCGGGCATCTCTACGAGTGGTACAAATCATTGATATTATGAAGCGAATGGAACGCCGGATGATTATTCATAACGAGAATAATTATGCCTTCCCGCTGGTACGTCTGAATTACAAGAATATCAATGTGCCAAGAACAAGCGATGAGGTAGAGCCGATGGTGAGTGACTACTTCAATCAATGCATCAATGAATTGCTCAAAAAGTATCCCAAGATAGAACAAGTGCCGGCGCTGGTAATCAAAGAGGTTATTAATGACGGACGAATTGTCTATGCGGCGCTGCAGAACCGCTTTCCGATACTTCAAGTGTATAAACCGGTAACGGAGAATTATTTCCTCTACGCCGCACCGGAAGATTATCATTATTCGGACTGGGAGATTATTAATCGCGGCGCACTGGATGAAGCAGTCGGCAGTGGTGGGCAACGTCAATCTGTACAGCTGCTGGTCGCAATGATGATCATGACGCATAAACGGGTGAATCGTGAGAATAAAGGCTGGACGGTCTTTTTATATGACAATCCTTTCGGAGAAATGGTCTCCAATAACGTGCTTGACCCCGTCTTCGAAATTTCCAAGGCACTCAAATTCCAATGGCTGATTGTTACGCCGCCGGAGCTGGTGAAGAATGATGTCAGCGTGCGTTTTGGCGTGTATTGGCAGCTTTATTTTGGAGGCGTCAAAGGGGACATGCTAGAATCGACCCTGATCAAGGGCGGAAGAAAGCTTATTCCTGTCTCGCTGTTCTGAGTATGGAATGAAACTTAAAGAAGCTCCAGTATGCATCACGCTGCTGGGGCTTCTTTTTATTAAATGTTAAAGATGGTGTGGTTATTTAGGTTTGCGTTCGGATATATATGAACCGGTGAGCGTTAAAAAAGTTCCCGTCAGGATCGCCCAGGTGATCTTTTCATTCAGAACAAGGGCGGAAGCTGCCACTGTAATTACAGGCACAATATAGATGTATACACTTGTTTTTACAGCCCCTAGAATCCCTACAGCTTTATTCCAAGTCAAAAAACACAGTGCCGAGGCACCCAGACCTAAGAAAAGCAGGTGAGCTACATTTGAAATCTCTTTGAATCTACTCAGACCTAGCTGGAAATCAAACAGAAACAAAGGAGGCAGCATAAACAGCAGACCATAGAAAAATACTCTGCGGGTAGCCCCTATAGTATGAGCCTTTAGTAGGCTTATTTTTCGCATCAACACTGAATATATTGCCCAAACCACAGGTGCCAACAATGCCAGCAAGTCGCCGATGGGGTTCAGTTGCAGAAGATAACTCCCGTTCAGCCCAATTAATATAATTCCTGCCAAGGCTATCAAAAATCCTATAAAAAACTGCCTATGAAATTTCTCTTCTTCTAAAAAGAAGTGAGCGATAACCGCCGTGAAAAATGGAGCGATGGAGACAATTACACCTACATTGGATGCAAGGGTATAGACTAGGGCAATATTTTCTATAAGAAAATATAACGTGACTCCACAAAGACCTGCTGAGATAAAGAGTAATTCCTCTTTAAAGGATGTAGTTCGGATTGGACGTGAATAGATCAGTAACAGTATAAAGTACCCAATAAGAAAACGGAAGAACAGAATTTCCACAGGCGTAAAGTCTTTTAACAGTATTTTTGTGGAGATAAAGGTGGTTCCCCAGATTAAAATCGTAAGCAATGCCAGCAGATGTCCTGTGTTAATCTTGCGTTGATTTATCATTTCGTAAGTTCCATTGATGACTTTACTCCCGTTTGTTGAACAAATATACGCATATATTGCTTAGGGGTTAAGCCTATGAGTCTTTTAAAAAAATTTGTGAAATGGCTCTGATCACTGAATCCGGTTAGAGAGGCCACTTCTATTGGCAATATTCCTTGTTCTAAAAGCCTTTTGGCGTGGTTGATGCGAATAGTTTCCAAGTAACGGTAAGGTGATATTCCTTTCTGTCTGGTAAATAAACGCAGCAAGTGATATTTACTTAAGCCGCTCAATTCACTTAGCTGGTTCAGCGTAATGTTCTGCGCATAATGTAACTCTATGTATTCGCAAATGATTTTAATTTCAGAAGTAGGCTCTTGAGCGGGACAGAGGGTTTCTGTCTCCGTGTATTCTCTCAAAAGCTGCTCAAGGAGAAATAGAAATAACTCTTCTTTTTGAAAATCGGATTGATCCTCTAATATCATTTGGTGCAGATCGTGTAAAGGGCTCGACAGTTCACTTTGGTAGAGGACATTGTGTGTGAACCGCGGTAAGTAGTCTATGCCGGTAATTTCTAGCACATACTCACGCATGACTTCCGGCTGAATATTGATGCAGCGATAGTCAAGCGTTCTCCCGTCTATCTGTTCACAGGCATGGGGATCCGCCGGATTAAAGATGACCACATCTCCGCTGTTAAGAATATGCTCTTCTTGGTTACATAGCAGATGTCTCTTTCCTTGTTCAATAAAACCTATGACATAATAGTCATGAAAATGGTTGGGAAACTTCTGCATAATACCTTCGAATCGATAGGCCTCAAATTTTAAGTCACGATCGAAAACTACTGTTCGAACTTCACGAGTCATTGCTGCACCTTCTTTTCCAATTATGTATAACCATTATAATGTGAAAATTAGGGGCATTCTTGCATGATGTTGCGATACCTCACTTCTACATGATAGGTTCCTCAGGTGTAATGATCGTTGGAATACTCACAGTAAAAGTTGTTCCTTGCTCCAGAATACTTTCTACAGAGATCGCTCCGCCATGATTATGTATAATATTTTGTGTGATCATATAACCTAAGCCTGTTCCTGTTTCTTTGGTCGTATAAAATGGTTTGCCGAGGGCATTGATCTGTTCCTCTGTCATCCCACAGCCTTCATCCTGCACACTGATTCGGGCTTCTCTGTCATAGGTTTGCACATGAATATAGATGTTTCCCCCATGATTCATTGCTTCCATCGCATTTTTAAGTAAGTTAATAAATACCTGCTTAAGCTGATAAGCCTCACCATTGATCCAAATGGAATGATCAGTACAGACAGGGAGGATCTTGAGATTTTTTAGGGCAGCTTGTCCATTCATTAGTGTGGTGACTTGTTCCAGCAAAGACAATAAATCCACTGGTTTACTAATATGAGTGGTTTGGGGTTTAGATAAGACAAGCAGTTCGTTGACGATGAACTCGATGCGTTTCAATTCTGACTCAATAATGGAAATATATTTATCATTCATCCGCTCGGAAGAGCGCAGTAGCTTCATAAAACCATTAATGGCTGTAAGAGGATTCCGTATTTCATGAGCGATTCCAGCTGCTAACTGTCCTGCTGTGGATAATTTCTCGGACTGAATCAGTCGTTCATCTTCCAATACTTGCTCGGATATATCTTTAAATATGCCAATGTACGCTTCGTTTCCCTCGAAGATAATCGGCAATGTAATTCCATCCACATATTTCTGCTGGTTATTTAAACAATTAATCAGGTAGCAGACAGAACCTGTTGTTCTATCAGTGTTGAATTTCTTTCTTCGTTCTGAGAGAATTTCATAATTAGAGTAGTCGACAATATCCATAGTCGATAGACCAAGCACTTGATCTAGGCTTTCTGCATGGATTAATTGTAAACCTGCCGAATTTGCATACAGAACGATCCCTTCCCTAGTGATAAGCACGGGCTGAGGCAGTTCCTCCAGCAGCTGTAGAAAAGAGCTCTCTTTTTCAAGTAGATGGGTCTTCACAACCTGAAGCTGAGTCTCCATTTCCCTGATCAGGGTCTTATTCTCGAATTGAGTAAAATAAAATATGGGTTTACCAATGTCATCCGAAAGGATAGATATGGAGACTTTTAAAGATAACCGGTGTCCGGTGGGATGGAAATAATCTACTTCGAGTCTCTGCGGATCAGTACTCGTAGATGGAAGAGAGCTTCCTAGTGAAATGAATTTATGAATCTGATCTAGAAGGGTACGGACGGTTGGAGAGGGTGTAGTTAATTCGGTTTCATCATACCCCAAGAGGTCGCATAATGCTGAATTCAGTTTTAGGAACGTTCCATCAAGCGAAATAAGGGCCATACCCATCACGGCTTGAGTAAAAACAAAGTCAAAACCTTGAAAATCATTTGTCCGCACAGCAGGTTACCTCTCTTCTTTATGGGGGAGTGAGTGTTATTTCAAAATGCAATATGTCTAACAGTCATAGTATAAAACATATAACTCAATAAAACATATAAAATTTCTGGGTTATTAGATATTCATACAACAGTTAAATAAAATCAGGTAGAATAGGAAGATACGTTGCATTTTAAGACAAGTGGAGGCGTTGTATTATGTTATCAGTTGTTGGTGAAATTCAAGGAATTAATCGTTACCCGGTCAAGTCATTTGCGGGTGAAAAATTAGAAAGCTGTATGATTGAACCGTATGGAATGCTTGGTGACCGTTTTTGCTCCTTTTACGATGAGTCAAAAGAGGGCTGGCGAAGATATATCACCGCTAGAAATATACCGAATATGCTTACCTATCAAGCGCAATTTATAGATGGACAAATCCATGTAACGGCATCAGACGGGCGAACCTTTGGATGGGATGATAATCTATTGGAAGAAATCCAAAGCCAAACCAAAACTCCAATCACTATGTCTGGTCTAAAAGCTGCACATCCACAGCCAGAACATCCGCAGCTCCTATCCGTGGATGGCGCTAGTATTCTACTCATTACGGATGCCAGCTTAAAAAAACTGGAGGCAACCTGGGGGCATTCCTTGGATCAACGGCGTTTTCGCGGGAATTTTGTTATCGCGCTGAATGATGATTCTCTTTTTGAAGGAGATTGGATTGGACGCCGGCTCAACATTGGGGATGTACAGCTACAGGTAGATAGTTTTTGTGAGAGATGTGTTGTGATTACGATGGACCCGGATAGTCTTCAGAAGGACCCAGTGCTTTTGAAAAAATTACATAAAGAGTTTGATTTGCATTTCGGAGTCTATGCCTCAGTAATCAAAACAGGGGGAATTCGAATCGGAGATAGAGTAGAAATAGTAGATTAGATATATAATCCCAATAGTATAAACTTCCTTTACATTACTCCATGGATAAATTATCCTTTAAAGGATGACGATTTCATATCGGGAGGTTATGTATGAAGAAAAATTTGGCATCCTTATTAGTTGCATTGCTTCTATTGGTGTATGTCCCTACTAGTGTTTTAGCAGCGGATAGCAGCAAAGGGCAAACGTATGTGAACACTCAGAAAGTGGCAGCAGAGAAGGCGGCGTTCTTAACGGAGAAGCTGGGGACGACTAGTCTCCAATATGCTCTTATTGATGGCGATAATATCGTTGTGAGCGGTCAATCTGGATTTAGCCATGTGGAGAGTAAGACAGCACCAAGCGTCACAACGATGTATGGTATTGGCTCGACGAGTAAAATGTATACAACAGCTTCTATTATGAAGCTTGTTGAGCAAGGAAAAGTAGATTTGGACGGTTCAGTCGTATCTTATTTGAATAATTTTACGATGGAAGATTCTCGTTATAAGCAAATCACTGTACGGATGCTGTTGAATCATTCATCAGGTCTTGCTGGCTCGAACTTATCCAATTCTTTCTTATTTAATGATTCCGATCCTATTGCAAAAGATAGTTTGCTAGAGACTTTGTCAACACAACGTCTGAAGGCCGATCCAGGCGCCTACTCAGTATATTGTAATGATGGATTTACGTTGGCTGAGTTGATTGTTGAAAAGGTCAGTGGCACGGACTTTACCACATTCATTCATCAAAATTTCACAGAACCTCTAGGGCTTGAACATACGAAAACGCCTGTAGATTCTGTAGCTTCTTCTCAGCTGGCTAGTGTCTATAATGCTACCTACTCAGCAGCTTTACCCAAAGAAACCATTAACGTGATTGGAACAGGTGGTATCTATTCCACTGCTGAGGATTTGGTGCGTTTTGCAACTATTTTTACAGGCCAATCGACTGGCATTTTGTCAGAAAAGTCTGTAAAAGCGATGGAACAAGAGGAATATAAGCGTGGAATATGGCCTAAAGGAGCCGATAATTCGTTAGCTTATGGATTAGGCTGGGACAGTGTGAACTTATATCCATTTAATCAGTACGAAATCAAGGCTTTGACAAAGGGTGGAGATACAGGTCTGTATCATACCTCATTAGTTGTACTGCCCGAGCAGCGGATGGCAGCAGCAGTAATATCTTCTGGCGGATCAAGTACAACGGACCAGATGCTTGCCAACGAAATTTTACTCAGCGCTTTACAGGAAAAGGGAGCTATTAAGGAACTGAAAGCTACACCAACATTTAAAACTTCGAACAAAGAAGATATGCCGCAAGAATTGTTAAACTATGCGGGTGTCTATGGTGATTCTACGCAACTAATGAAGATAGAGGTTAGTAAAGCTGGGGAATTGAGTATATCTTCAATTATAGCTCCTACAATGCCGGCGCAGAAATTTTCCTATAATTCGAACGGTGAATTCTTAGATGCAGAGGGTACAAGTAAAGTTAGCTTTGTGAAGGAGAGCAATGGCCGTATCTATCTTTGGAGTCAAGGGTATGGGGTGATTCCAGGACTTGGTGAAACTGCCGTTACCCAATATGCAGCTGAGAAGCTTGAACCTAATGCCCTATCTCAAGAGGTCACTACTGCATGGCAGCAGCGCCAAGGGAAATTGTATTTTGATGTCAGCGAGAAGTACAGCTCACAATATTACATGAGTATGCCGGTAGCTGGAATCGCTATGTTCCCTGACGCACCTGGTTATATGGGCTCGAATAAAATAACTGGGCCTAATAAAGCAGAAATGACCGTGCAAATCCCAACCATCGCTGGACGCGATCTTGCGGATCTTATTTTTGAAGAGAAAAATGGCGTGGAGTATTTAAAGATTGGCAATCAATTGTTTATACATCAAGATGCGGTTAAACCTATTTATGCAGGCCCGCAATCTATGGTAACTATCCAATCAGATGGATATGCTAGATGGTATGGAGTTCCTGAAACGGCAACAGGTAAGATAATGACAGTAGAGCTGCCAACCAAAAGTTCCTTTGCCGTCTATGATGAGAATGGTGTATGTGTGAATTACTTCACCATTAGCGGTCTTAAACAAGTCAAACTTCCTAACAACGGCAAAATTGTATTTGTTGGTGATGTCGGTGCGAAGTTTGAAGTGACCCTCAAGGCGCAATAAACGTATATAAAAAAAGAATCCTGTTATCAAGATTTTCGTCTTGGTAACAGGATTTTTTATTTGAAATTTTGTGAGAATTCTCTTATTTTATCTACCAAAATCCCTTTTAGCTGATCAGTACCTTCCTTTGGAGCCTTATAGGCCTTATAACCTCCAAAAGATTCAATACAAATCGCAGCTTCTTTCAGATCATCAGGGAAATTTTTCTCTATTAATTCTTCGGTTTTCTTAGGTTTCTCGTTGCAAATGTAGTAGCCCATCTTCTTAGTCAGTAACTCATCTTTATTTTTTTTGATAAAGTCACGAATGGCTTTATATATTTTTTCATCTCTTACTCCTGCTCCTAAAATAATGCTATCAAATGCCTCGATATCTGGCTTTTCTAGTTCGATATTGCAAATTTTGCTCTGAGGTAGCTCTTCTGATAATACTTTTGCACATTGTTCTGTTGCTCCAGATTTTGTAGCGTATAGAATAAGTACTGCCATTGTGTTCCCTCTTTTCAGTTAAGATTAATCGCGTTCCCGCATAGAAAAAATCTCGCCTATCAATTATCTTGATTATCAAGATATAGTATATTTTATCGAATATACTGATCATTTGTCAAGCCAACGGCAAGCTCCTGAGTGTTAATTAGATATCCTAATTATGGTATCATGGGAATAATATTAATCTAATGCTAACTATATCTTTAATGAAATATACAAAAATAAGAGGAGTGAACGTGAATTGGGGATCATCGTAATGCTAATCATCTATTTGTTGCTTGGAATATTCGTGATTAAAGTAGGCATCGATAACTCTAGAAGTACACAACTATCAAAAGAAATATTAAATGAGTTAAGAGAAATCAAAGAACTAATGATCAGAAATAAATACGAATGAATTCTATATAAGAGTGGAGGTGAACGAAAGTGAAAATTGGACTTATACTTATAATCCTTGCTTTTTCTAACCTATTTCTAAGGATATGGATTGTTGGCCCGGATAAAGAAAAACTTCCTGAGGACGGTTATGAGCTTAATATAAAAGGGAAGCTTATACTTGCACTTGTGGGATTAATTACGGGGATTGTGATAATAATTGCCGATGGCCCAGAGGGTACGGTTATGAAGTGGTTTTGGATTGTAGTTATAATAGTAGCAATAGGATTTCAGTCGTTTATCGACTGGAAATTTCTAAAACATACGAAACAGCACATAGTTTCACTTATTCTGTTAGTCCTAGGTGTGGTATTAGTTTATTTTATATTCTGATCTAGTTTCATTCGTACCGGTATCGGACCCAGATGATGTTAATTGCTAAATAATCGCCTTTTGGGCAGCGTTTCGGACTCCAGTGCAGCTATTCGTTAGAAAGTGACTTATATTACGGGTTTTTATGCCAATAGTGGCCATGGGGTCCGATGGAATTCTTAAAGTGGAAATATACTGCTGTTAGAGTCGATGGGGTCCGTTAGTGACTTTGTGACTGCTGATGGTTTCGAATCATACGAAGAAAAGAGGTGTTCCGGCAGCCAGCATATGGCTTGTTGGGCACCTTCTTTTTGTGTTCACATTATACTTCTGCTTTCGTAGCCACGAGTGAACAGAATCCAGGGTTCGTTATACATAATTCTTGAGCGAATTCCGGTTGGAGCTTGGAGAGCTCGGCGAAATAGCTGCTGATTACGTGATTACCACTTGTAGATCCATTCTGGAAAGACAGTGAGTTAAAAGTATGGACATGATTGTAATAATACTTTTTTTCCCGTTTGGGGAGCTTATAGACATGTGGAGGTGCGTAGGTTACAACATCAAAAAGATTGGCATACCGGTAACTCTTCCGCACATATTGTTTGAAAATATTAACGAAGTCCGGATCACCTACCCGTGGGGAACCATAAGTATATAGGTTAGGTGAGGTGTAAGAGGTATTTGCCGCAATATCTAAGGTACATAAGGTGGCGAGCGCTCCACCGAGGCTGTGGCCCGTAATGTATAAGGTCTTGTCAGGAGATAGCTTGGAGAGCGCAGAGAAGATGCCGTCCCGAGCTGAAGAATAAATGTTGGTGAAGCCACGATGGGTGAGAGAGTCTTCTTTAAGATATTTGAACCGTTCCTGTGAAGCGAGGACGTTGGATATCCAATTGGTCGTCGTACTGGTTCCCCGAAAGGCAATAATAATCTCTTGTGGAGACTCCAAAATAAAGCCGAAACGTTCCCATACATTATTGAAGGATTGTGCTTCAATGGGATGACATAGCTGATAATCTAATGGAATGACGAAAACTCCATCTATATTTGAAAATTGTGTATAGGTTTGCCCGCAGACTGCAGCTAGAAAGATCGCCCTTTGCTCTTGCTCATCCCTCTTACTCACGTACATCCCGCCTTTCTTTCCTACACTATATTAGGGGGATGCAGGAGTGATTCCTAAGAAAAAGGATTCCCTGAAACTTCTCTCTGAGTTACTATATATAAATAAGTCCAACAGCGAGAGAAAAGGGGGAAATGCATACATGAGCAACTTATTGGAAATTTTACACAAGGAAGTCGTGCCGGCAGAAGGCTGTACGGAGCCGATTGCAGTTGCGTATGCCGTCTCCTTGGCGGCAGAGCTTCTCGAGGAAGAAATTACGGGGATTCAGCTGCATCTCAGCGGTAATATTATCAAAAATGCAATGGGAGTGGGCATTCCCGGGACAGGTCAGACAGGCCTGCCCATCGCAGCAGCCCTTGGAGCGGTGGTCGGCCGTTCTCACAAGGAGCTGGAAATTCTGTCAGGTCTGACGCAGGCTGAGTTGAAGATGGCAAATGACCTGCTGGATAGAAAGCTGCTAAAAGTGGAGATAAAGGACACTCCTGAGAAATTATATATTGAAGCCCAATTGTTTACGCAGAACCATACGGCGACTGCCATTATTGCCAGAGAGCACACACATATAGAATATTTGGCTCTGGACGGGGAGAAAATAACACCCCGGAATTCAAAAGCCGACTGTGGCAAGCCTGGTCTTTCCGACACGGAAGAGTATGCGGGCTCAGTTGACCAGATATTCGAGTTTATCTGTACCGCTCCTTTTTCAGACCTTAGCTTTCTCTTGGAAGGGGCGCGGATGAACAAAGCGATCTCTGATGAGGGATTGCGAGGCGATTATGGCTTGCAAGTAGGTAAGAAAATGAATCAGCAATCTGCGGTGAATCTGTTCGGCAATGATGTAGCGAACAGAATTATCGCGGCTACCGCAGCGGCTTCAGATGCTCGAATGGATGGCAGTGCAATGCCTGTGATGACAACTGCGGGCAGTGGCAATCAAGGCATCGCCTGTACGCTTCCCGTTATAGCTCTGGCGGAATTGTTGGACAAAGATGAAGAAATGCTAGCTCGGGCGCTTGCACTGAGCAATCTGGTCACTGTGCACATCAAACATTATATCGGGCGTTTGTCCCCATTATGTGGTTCAGGGATTGCAGGGGGAGTAGGAGCAAATAGCGGGATCATTTATCTCATGGGCGGCAGTCTTGAGCAGATCAAGCATGGGATACAGAATACGATAGCTTCTTTGTCAGGCATGATCTGTGACGGTGCGAATTCTACCTGTGCGCTGAAGATTTCCACCTCCACCAATACGGCGATCCAGGCAGCCACTCTGGCTATGAACAACATTGCTCCTACAACCAAGGATGGTGTGATTTTCGAAGAAGTGGAAGATACCATCCGCAACATGGAGCGTTTGGTTCAGGAAGGGCTGGCGGATACTGACAAGACCATTCTCAATATTATGCTCTCCAAAGGCGGAGCGAATTAGCTTCCAAATAAGTTGAAAACAAGATAGAACATCATAATTAAGACCGCCCGGTTCCCTGCATAAAATGGCAGGAAGCCGGGCGGTCTTTGTAACACTTCGGCAAAAACATAGGTCTGCGAGAAGATTTGCATTAAATTTTAACATAACTTATTCTGAGTTAATAAAGGCATAGAGACTGAGGGTATAAAAAGGAGATAATATGACAGAGAAAATAGATATAGGCTGGAATTTTGCGAACAGTTATACTCAACTGCCGGAATCAATGTTTACAAGGATTAAGCCAACGCCTGTGCGTAAACCGGAACTGATTATTTTTAATGAACCATTGGCTGCTACTCTTGGGCTGAATAGCACAGCACTACAGAGTAAGGAGGGTCTTGGGATTCTTGCCGGCAACGAAGTTCCTGAAGGTACCCTGTCGCTTGCGCAAGCTTATGCTGGACATCAATTCGGACATTTTACCATGTTGGGAGACGGTCGAGCAGTGCTGCTGGGCGAACAGATCACCCCTCAAGGTGATCGTGTAGATATTCAATTGAAGGGTGCGGGAAGAACCCCATATTCTCGTGGTGGCGATGGCCGGGCAGCGCTTGGACCGATGTTACGCGAATATATCATCAGTGAAGCGATGTATGGGCTCGGGATTCCTACGACTCGCAGCTTGGCGGTGGTAGCTACAGGGGAGCCGCTAATTCGGGAAACGGAACAGCCGGGGGCGGTTCTGACCCGGATTGCTGCCAGTCATTTGCGTGTTGGAACCTTCCAATATGTTGCTGCATGGGGGACTGTGGAGGATCTGCGTATTCTGGCTGATTACACGTTGCAAAGACATTATCCAGAAGCTCCTGTGGAAGATAATCCATATCTTGTTCTGCTTCGGGAAGTAATGGAACGTCAAGCAGCGCTAATTGCTAAATGGCAGCTTGTAGGTTTTATTCACGGAGTGATGAATACTGATAATATGGCCCTTAGCGGAGAAACGATTGATTATGGTCCATGTGCCTTCATGGATGTGTATAATCCTGAGACAGTATTTAGTTCCATAGACCAGCAGGGTCGTTATGCTTACCACAATCAGCCCGGGATTGGCGCATGGAATCTCGCCAGATTTGCCGAGACTCTCTTGCCATTGCTGGCTGACGATCAGGCACAGGCGATTAAGCTGGCTGAGGAGGCAATTTCAGATTTTTCGGAGCGGTCCTATCAATATTGGCTAACGGGAATGAGAGCGAAGCTGGGAATCTTTAACGAAGAGTTAGAGGATGTTGCTCTGATTGATACCCTCCTTGAACTGATGCAAAAATATCGGGCTGACTACACTAATACATTTCGGTCCTTAACTTTAGGCGTAACGGAAGATGCTGATCTGTTTGGCACCCCTGAATTTAAGCAATGGAATGAGCTATGGCAGGCGCGGCTTAGCAGGCAGCAGGAAGCACAATCCTCTTCACAGAAGCTGATGCATAGCAGCAATCCTGCGATTATTCCGCGGAACCATCGTGTAGAAGAAGCGCTTGAGGCTGCGGTAGAGCGGGAAGATTACGATGTGATGGAGAGGTTACTTCAAGCTTTGACTAACCCATACGCCTACTCCTCTGAACAAGAGGAATACTCGGCACTTCCTGAGGAATCCGCATGTCCATATCGTACATTCTGCGGTACTTGATTTGCATATAATTTATCTAGAAAATGGGGGAAGGAAGAATGTTTCATGCTTATGATGTTCTAGCCAACCAGTTGCTGGCCAATGCGAATGATCCGAGTTGGTATGTGCCCTTTGAAGTGGCGGTTAAAGACTTAAGTGAAGAAGAAGCTTTTTGGAAGGTAACGGAAGAAAGCAATAGTATTGCTGAGATTGTGCAGCATCTGCTTTACTGGAATGAAACTTGGCAAACAAGGTATAAAGAAGCCAGTGTTCAGGCGGTTCCTCCAGTGGATAGTAATAATAATACCTTTGTCGTTGCAGAAGGGAAAACGTTCGAAGCGCTGCAAAAACAACTTTTAGAGGTTCTTTTACACTGGCAGTAATTGATTAAGAAAGAACAATTGGAAGCTGATGTTCAAGGATTTCCAGACAGTAAATGGTGGGAAGTTCTCGGAAATGTAACAACACATAATGCTTATCATGTGGGCCAAATTGTTTATATTCGAAAGATACAGAAGAGCTGGAACCGCGATGTGAAGTGACATTGTGAAGTGAATCCTAAAGAATAGACATTTTAAAGGCGTTAGCGGATGCACATGCATCTGGCTTTCGTCTTTTTTTACGCATTAATACTTATATATACTTAATTATTAACTTATAAATGCTTGTAAATACTTATAAAATGACTTATGATGACTTTAGGAGGTGAATTTCATTATGTATCAAGAGGAACGATTATTAAAAATACTCGAATATTTGAAACAACACCAATCGATGAGTGTTCAAGATATCTGTACGCAATTTGAAGTCTCAAGAGATACTGCCCGACGGGATATTGTTAGGTTAGTACAAGAGGGCGTCGTTGTTCGGACGCATGGCGGTCTAGCGTTACCTGAATTGCAAAAAGAATTATTATCTTATCAAGATCGTTTGATCGATGAATCCGAGAGTAAGCAGAGAATAGGGAAGATCGCGGCCGGGCTTATCCAAGATCGTGAGACTGTGATTTTAGATGTATCGACCACTGTACAGTTTGTTGCAGAACAAATTAGTGCGCAGGATATTACGGTTGTCACGCACTCGATAGATAATGTAGGGATTTTATCCCATCGCGAGGATCTGCTAATTTATGTACTTGGTGGTTACTTGAATGTGAAAAACCGCTTGTTATATGGTTCTTCCATTATCGATAAACTTAGTGAAATTCGTGCGGATAAAGCCTTTATTGGAGCATCGGCGATCTGTGCTGATGGACTCTATTATCCTTATGAAGAAGATGCGCGGGTAAAAAGAGAAATGGCTCGAAGATCTGATCAAGTGATTTTAGTAGCGGATCACACCAAATTTAATGCTAAATCCTTTTATCGGCTAGACTTTGATTTCGTTGATATTTTAGTTACAAATCGAGAGCTTCCAATCGAGATCAGAGAAGTTCTAGATCAGAAGAACATCACAGTTATTGAGTGCTTAGATGAAGTTGAAGAGGTTCGAAATCAAGAGTGATAACGACTGGAGGAGAATGTTTATGACTTATATTTTGCAAAATGTACAAGTAGTGCTTCAGAATAGTATAGTTTCAGCGGCCAATGTATGGATTTCTGAAGGAAAGGTGATGAGGATAGACTCAGGAGATATTTCTATCCCAGAGGGTGAGTATGAACGGATTGATGGCGGAGGGCATTTGTTAGTGCCCGGAATGATAGATGTGCATATTCATGGCGCTAACGGGTTTGATATGATGGACGGTACTGAAGAGAGTATTCAAGAAGTATCGAAGGCTTGTGCAGCTTCTGGTTGCACCTCATTTCTGGCTACCTCTGTGAGTTCTACGATGGAGGATCTTTTAGAGATGATTCGTAGTGTCAAACGTGTCATTGGGTATGAAGTGGGAGCAAAGATCGCAGGCATTCACTTAGAGGGACCTTATCTAAACCCCAAGAGAAAAGGAATGCAAAATGAAAAGTATCTGCGGCATCCTAACTTAGAGGAAATGAAGCTCATTTTCCAAGAAGCTGGATCACTCATAAAAATGGTTACGATTGCTCCCGAGCTGCCGGGAGGCATGGAGCTTCTTTCCTTTTTGAAAGAACAGGGAGTGGTGATAGCGATTGCTCATTCGGATGCCACATATGAGGAAGCCAAACAAGCTTTTGCCGCTGGGGCAAGTCATGTTACGCATTGTTTTAATGGCATGCGGCCGATCCATCATCGAGATCCGGGGATTGTGGTTGCCGCTTTCGAAGAGAAGCATGTGAGCCTGCAAGCTATTGTGGATAATGTCCATCTGCATCCTGCAATTATCCGCTTGATGCATACCATGAAAGGACCGGAAGGAATGGTCTTGATCACAGATGCCTTACAGGCAATGGGGTTAGGGGATGGAAATTATATATTTGGAGGACATCAGGTTACGGTATCTGGTGGCATAGCGCGATTGGAAGATGGCACGCTGGCCTCCAGTACAGTTACCATGAATGAAGCCTTACGTTATACTGTCGAAACTGGAATTTCGCTCACAGATGCCGTGCAAATGGCTTCAACTACACCGGCCAATATTCTTGAACTTCAACAAAAGGGGACGATCACCTCTGGCTTGGATGCTGACCTGGTTCTCTTGGATGATGAATTCAAAGTGCTCTGGACAATGGTGGGAGGGCAGATCTTACAGCTGTGACCGGTATTCATGTGCGGTTATTCCGAACACGCTTTTAAAATGCCTGTTCAGATGAGTTAGATCCACAAATCCGCAATCTACAACAGCTGCATAGATATCCTTGGTTCTCTCTATGGACTGCTTGGCACGCTCTACCTTGCAATTTAAGAAAAATTGATAGGGTGATATTCCTGTATGTGTCTTAAACTCGCGAATAAACTGATATTTGGATAGACCAAACTCTGTGCAGAGATCGTCCAGCTTCAGCACATGGTCTAAACTGCAGTACATCATTTCCTTTGCTTTTTTGAGAAATTTATTATTCGTTCTGCGATCAGTAACTATTTCAGTATTGGATACTAAATGAACCAGAGTGAATAACAGTTCACTGCACAAAGACTCCTCTTTGCCATTCTGGATGGCATGGTTTAGGGCTAATATGCACTGCGCCAATTTGTCATCGTATAAGATAGGAGTGGCGAAGCGGAGTTCTTTTTTTCTTAATATCTCTAACATTAGGGTTGGCTTAATATAAAGCATGACATAATCAATGCCACCTTTATCATACGCATTGCCATCATGCGTTTGTTCTGGATTAAACAACATTACGCCATTTTTATGAGAGGATTGCAAACTACCGTCAAGATTATATTGCTGAATGCCACGAAGGGTCACACCGAGTGCATATTCCTCATGGCAATGTTTTTTATAGGTGAAATCAGTAAGGCTGGCGGATAAGGACAGGATCTCTGCTGACTTTTTATAGTTAAATTTCTCCACGTTCTTAACCTCCGCGACTTTATAGGATTCCCGATATCATAATGGCCGAGTATACTAAAAACAGTGCCATCACGGTATTTAGAACTTTTTGATGATTTTTCATAAATGTTCTGAAGATTGTCCCAAATACAACCCATGTCGTAAATGCAAAAAATCCGATCACAGTTATAATTATAACAAATATAAACAAGGCAAGCGAAGAGGTATAGAATGGCATTACGTAGTTGGGAATAACCGTTAGTGTAAATACTAGCACTTTAGGATTCACAAGCTGCATAAGCACGCCTGAGCGGAAATTGGCATTGGGGTCAGGCTGGTCTTCCATTGAACCCATTTTAAAGATTTTATAAGCAAGGTAGAGCATATATAAACTCCCAATGATTTGCATAATGATCAGGATATTTGGGATGATTTCTACTAGAATACGGTTCAGCAGAGTAGAAAGGATAAGTAATAAGCCAAAAGCCAGCGTGGATCCGTATACATACCCCATTGATTTTTTAGCCCCGGAATGCTGCACGGAAGAAAGAATAACAATATTGGTAGGACCGGGTGTAAATGTAGCGACAACGCAATAGATCAGAAAGGACAATATATTCATGATGACCTCCAGTAAAGTAGTTCTATGAATATAAACCTTTCAGTCTGAATGCTGATAGTATATTATTGCAGGATTTTTAAGAATTCCGGCCGGGAATAGAAGAGGTGTCCGAATCAATGAATAAGAGTAATCAATTGACCATAAGCACGCTTTCTCCAGCTGATTTTGAATCCACATGCTCTGTTTTTGAAACTTCAATCCAAGATGCCTTTGAAAAAGAAGGGCTTGATCATTTACAAGACGATATCCAAAGTGAAATAGATCATAAAAAGCAAATGGTGATGACTTCACTGGATACTACGACCGGAGAGCCTTACTTCCTTCTTGCAAAAATAGAAGAGCAGGTTGTCGGTACGATTTCCTTTGGACCTTGTGGCGAAGATATTCAAACCTGCACGGATCATCAGTTAGATGAAATAGGGGAATTGGGCAGTCTATACATTATGCCAAGTTATCAGGGCCAAGGTGTGGGTTCAGCCTTAATTAAGGAAATGATGATATTTCTAAAAAAGCAAGGGGTAGAGCAGTTTTGTCTGGACAGCGGTTATAAACGTGCACAGGTCAGGTGGCAACGTAAATTTGGGCAGCCTTATAAAGTAGTAGAAGACTATTGGGGACCTGATTCTGTCCATATGGTTTGGTTTTGTAATGTGAATGATCATTTAAGCTAGAGATATATTTTACATGAAAATAACAGTCCCTTTGCTGCGCGCAGAGGGATTTTTTGTTTTGTTGGATAAAACGGGTATAATGTCGTTTGACAGATGATCTTTTGCCGGGTAATATGAATCTTAGATTTAGTAAATTAGTAATTTAGTAAATGAGTAAATTAGTAAATCATAAAATGGAGAGTGACTAACATGAAAATTCCAACAACTCTAAAACATAAACCTGTAGTCGTGTCAGAAAATTACGAGCAGGTTGATGGCCGCTACGCCGGGGACACAGATGCAAAAGGTCTGTCCCTTGGATTAGCACAATGGAACGATAGAGGAAAGGTCGACATCTCAGCAAAGGTATGGAGACATACAGGGGACAAATGGTCGAGACAGTCCGAAGAGCTGCCAATGCACCGTGTGCTTGACCTGGCAATTTTGATTTGCAGAAGTAGTTTGTATTTTCAAGAGGCCTATCGTTTTCCGAAAATGTATGATCCCGAGAGCCCTATGATTGATCGTATTGGACTGCAGGGAGATGCAATGAGTGTATCTGTATGTGCAGACAATCCCATGATTGATAATGATATTAAGCTGTTCGCTCAGGCGCTTAGTGATGATGGTGAAATGATCGGAGAACGGCTTTCGGTATTGTCCCGTTTATTGAAAGAAATGGGGTACTGAAATTTAGCAGAATGGCCTGTGAAAGGAGAATCATAAATTATAATGGACAAAAGTAAACGTAAAGAACTTCAGGAGCAATATAAGCAGCTCAAGACGTACATGGGTGCTATTCAAATTACAAACAAAAGAAGCGGGAAAATATTCGTTGACAGCTATCCCAACCTGAAGAATAAATGGATGACTATACAGATGCAATTAGATATGGGCAGATTTGCGAATGCAGAGCTGCAAAAGGACTGGAAGGAACTTGGAGCAGAAGCCTTCAGCTATGAGGTGTTAGAGCAGAAGGAGTCAGAAGACGTAACCGACGTGCGCTGGGAGCTTAAACTATTGAAAAAGAAGTGGTTCGAGAAATTGCAGCCCTTTGATGACAAAGGATATAATAAGCCACTAACCCATTAAGCCAAGTATAAAGAAACCTTTAGCTTTTATAGCAAGGGTTTCTTTTTTTAGGGATCGTATTTCACTCCGGATTTTATGTGTCGTAATATTATATATGTTTTGTCGCATTTTCCTACTAAAAAAGCTGTTTATTATGTGTTATTTTTATAGCAGATGTCAGAATAACATATATACGGGAGGCACAAGTAAATGACCATTAGAATTGGTAAGCTCAGCTATTGGCATGTGCATGCATGGGATTATACCAAGCAAGCTCAGGAGCATGAAGATACCGTATTAGCTGCAGTTTGGGACGAAAACGTAGAGCGTGGGAACAAAGCTGCGGAAAGCTTGAATATTCCTTTTTTTGAATCACTGGATGATCTGCTTGCGCAAGAGGATATAGATGCCGTTATCGTGGATGCACCAACGAATATGCATAGAGACGTAATCGTGGCTGCGGCCAAGGCGGGCAAACATATTTTCACAGAAAAAGTTATTGCCCCAACGTTAAAAGAAGTTAACGCAATTATCGCAGAAGTTAACGAGAACAAAGTGAAGCTAACGGTCTCCTTGCCTCGTTTAAATGACGGCTATACATTAACTATTCAAGAGATTCTAAGTCAGGAACTGCTCGGCAAGATTACTTACGTTAGAGTTCGCTTATCCCATAACGGAGCAACGGAAAGCTGGCTTCCTGATCATTTCTTTAGCTTGGAGCAATGTGGAGGCGGAGCTTTGATTGATCTTGGCTGTCATCCCATGTATTTGGCGAAGCTTTTCTTAGATCAAGATGTGACTGGGGTTAGTGCTAATTTTGGGTATGTAACCGGTAAAGAAGTGGAAGATAATGCTGTAGTGACATTATTTGCGGATTCAGGAGCAATTGGTGTGGTGGAGGCTGGTTTCGTGAATAGTCATTCGCCGTTTACTATCGAGGTGCATGGAACTGAAGGAACGCTGCTTTACGGAACACCAGAGAATAAGCTTCTTCTTAGAACGAACAAATCCACGGATAAAGAAGAAGGCTGGAAAGAAGTAGCCCTGCAAAGCAATCGTGAAAGCGCCTTCCATCAATGGGTTGATCATATTCAAAATAATACACTCGCCACTCACAATGTTGAAATGGCAGTTGAGCTTACCAGATTAATGGAGGCGGCGAACCGCTCGGCTAAAGAAGGCTGTGTAATTCCGATTGGGAGGACTTAACGTTGAGCAGCTTTCCCTATGAGATGATGTTTGAGAAGCAGGACATGCTTGAAAGATTGGATATCACGATTCTATGGGGACATTACGAGATTACAGTGTTTAGATTTCATTTGACATCTTTTCCACCGGGCAGAGTAGTCGAGTTCCATAATCATTCTGAATTTGAGTTTCATTTCATTCCGCGCGGGAAGGGAGAAGTCATTCTTGGGGATCAAAAGTATCCTCTGTCAGAGGGAATGTTCTATCTAACCGGACCAGGTGTTATGCATCGTCAAGAGGCAGCTGCAGATGAATCCATGGAAGAGCTATGCCTGCATGTTGACATCAAGAAGAGGATCCGAGATGATGCTGATCTTTGGGAGGTTGCGGAAGCTGAGACCTGTGTGGAGAAGCTGAAGTGTTTACCCTTGGTCCCAGCACAAGATTATCACGGGGCTATGAAGTGTTTTCGAGAAGCATACGAAGCATGCGATGGGAAGTTGACCGGATATTATACTTCAATTAAGCATCTCGTGATTAGTATTTTATTAAAGGCCGTTAGAGCGTATGATTCAGGCGGGATCCGCACGGAGGCGCCGGTTAGAGATATGCTGACTTACCGGTATCAATACGCAATGCAATATATGGAAGCGAATTATTCAGGAACGGTTACCTTAGAAAATGTTGCGGAAAAGCTGAATATTAGTTCAAGGCAGCTGCAGCGGGTGTTTAAGCAAGTAAATGCAGAACAATCATTCAGTAGGGCGCTTGAGGACATCCGATTGCAAGCGGTCTGCCGCAAGCTTGAAGAAAGCAATTATCCGATAGAACAAATCGCACAGTCGGAAGGGTTTACCAATGCTACCTATTTGCATATTGTCTTCCGCAAGCGGTTAGGCATGACACCGGCAACTTATCGAAACAGCAAACAAATCCATTAGAGGTGAGGGTGAAGGATATGAGTAAGGTTTTTCGTGTAGGGATTATTGGATGTGGTGGTATTGCGAATGGCAAACATCTTCCAAGCTTGAGCAGACAAAGTAAGGTTGAGATCGTGGCTTTTTGTGACATTATTAAAGAACGTGCTGAAGAAGCAGCGGAGAAATACGGAAATAATAAAGCTACTGTCTATACGGATTACACTGAACTATTAAAAGATCAATCCATTGATATTATTCATGTGCTTACGCCTAATGATGTCCATGCGGAAATATCAATCGCTGCACTAGAAGCCGGAAAACATGTGATGTGCGAAAAACCAATGGCTAAGACAGCGGCAGATGCCAAACGAATGGTTGAAGCAGCGAAACGTACAGGCAAGAAGCTGACCATTGGATATGACAACCGATATAGAGAAGACAGCTTATATTTGAAAAAAGCCTGTGAGTCCGGAGAGCTTGGTCATATCTATTTTGCAAAAGCACATGCCATCAGACGGAGAGCCGTACCGACCTGGGGAGTATTTCTTGATGAAGAGAAACAAGGCGGCGGTCCGCTTATCGATATCGGAACTCATGCGCTGGACCTAACCCTTTGGATGATGGATAACTATAAACCTAAAGTCGTGCTGGGCACTAAATATCATGAACTTTCACAAAAAGAAGAAGCCGCCAACGCATGGGGACCGTGGGACCCTAAAAAGTTCACCGTGGAGGACTCAGCCTTTGGAATGGTCGTAATGGAGAATGGCGCAACAATCATGCTGGAAGCGAGCTGGGCTCTGAATTCACTAGACGTAAATGAAGCGAAATGCAGCTTAAGTGGGACGGAAGCAGGCGCAGATATGAAGGACGGACTTAGAATTAACGGTGAGAAATTCAGCAAGCTGTACACTAATAAAATTGAGCTTGGGGCAGGCGGCGTTGCCTATTATGAAGGAAAAGCTGAAAGTGCTCCGGATATAGAATTAAGAAAGTGGATTGAAGCGATTGAACAGGATAAGGACCCGGTTGTAACTCCTGAACAGGCTTTTGTTGTTTCGCAAATATTGGAAGCTATTTATGAATCGGCGCAGACCGGCAAGGCTGTGTATCTGGATTAGATTTTGACAACTATAGCGATTTAGAGTAATATCCACTTGTGATTTAATTATAGGGATCTGAGACAAGACTCTCTCTTTACCGGGAGAGTTTTTTTGTTTTTTACTTGTTTAGACTCTGGGTAATAGGGGTGGAGATCGTGGATACTATTGATCGCAATCATGTGCTTATTGTGGAAGATGACGATAATATTAGACGTTTTATATCTATAAATTTAACGAATAACGGGTTTGTGGTTAGTGAAGCTGCTTGTGGAGAAGAAGCCTTGCAGAGCTTTGAGGTGAGCCGTCCAGATGTTCTGGTTCTGGATATCATGTTGCCTGATTCTAATGGGTTCGAAATATGCCGAAAGCTAAGAGAGAAAGACGCTGGGGTCATCATCATTTTCTTAACCGCTCGTGGACAGGATATGGACAAAATCAATGGCCTTGAAATGGGTGCTGACGATTACATTGTTAAACCTTTTAATCCATTAGAATTGGTAGCACGTATTAAAGCGATTTTGCGCCGTACAGAATCAGCTCTCAAGCCGCAAAAAACGATACTTCAAGCTGGACCGATTCGGCTGGATCTGAATGCAAACAAGATGTTTAAGCAGGATGACAGCATTGAATTAACTCCGAAGGAATTTCAGATGATGAAGACCTTTCTGGAGCATCCGGATACAGCACTCTCTAGGAATGAATTAATGAATCTTGTCTGGGGAGAGGATTATATTGGAGATCCTAAGACGGTAGATGTTCATGTGCGTAAGTTAAGAGAGAAAATTGAGGTTGATCCTTCTAATCCGCTTTGGATTGAGACGGTATGGGGGCTCGGATACCGCTTTAGAAAGGATGGTTGAAGAATGGGGATTCAGAAAAGATTAGTAGGAAGCTATTTTGTAGTCATCTGTCTTACTGTGCTCATTCTTGAAATCATTCTTAATGTATCTGTGCGATATTATTATTTTCATAACATTGAGGAAACCCTGATGAATCAAGCAGAGCTATCGGCTTCTTTTTTTCAGCAATACTTTGGGGACCAGGATCTGGAGGAACAATCGGATAGGTTACTGAAGGGTTTTGCGAGTCATTCCGATGCACAGGTACAGATTATTAATGTTGAAGGCCGGCTGTTGCAGGATTCAAATGGACTTCAAGGCGATCTTACTATGACTGAGTACATAGATGTGCAAGCAGCAATAAAAGGGCAGCCCGGCAGTTGGAAAGGTGCGGACCCTAACACAGAGGAAGCGATTTACGCGGTATCCTATCCTTTACAAGCGAATGGAAACATCGTGGGGGGAGTCAGATTTATCACGTCCTTAACGGAAACTATACATACAGTTAAACAGATTACGGTTTTACTGATCGGGGTGGGGATCATCGTCATTGGCATTGTCACCTTACTTGGATTATTACTGTCTTGGACCATAACCAGATCCATTAAAGATTTGAAGCAGGCAGCAGACCAGATGACCGAAGGTGATTTCAGCATCAGAGTGCATAAGCGCTATCAAGATGAGCTGGGTTCATTGGCGGATACGTTAAATATGATGGCAAGTCGAATCTCCAAGAGTGAACAGCTTAAGAATGATTTTATCGCTTCCGTATCCCATGAACTGCGAACACCCTTGACCTCGATCAAAGGTTGGGCAATTACCTTAAAGGCGAGTGAGGTGAGTAATCAACCTCTGTTTTATGATGGGCTTGATATTATTGAATCCGAAAGTGACAGGTTAACTAATATGGTGGATGAATTGTTGGATTTCTCCAAGTTGGATAACGGAAGAATCGCCGTTCACTTCACATCTGTGGATCTAACAGAACTACTGCAGCATATCGGCAGACAACTTACCCCTAGAGCGACCCGACAAGGCATCTCACTAGATGTAAAAATAGAAGAACATCTGCCAGTGATTCAAGCTGACGAGAATCGTGTGAAGCAAGTCATGATTAATCTCATTGATAATTCACTCAAATTTACTGGTTCATCAGGTCGAATCTTTATCACCGCTCATACGGTTCCAGGGAAAGTCGTGATTTCTGTAGAGGATACAGGCTCAGGCATCGCTGAGACGGATTTAGAGAATGTGCGGCAAAAATTCTACAAAGGGGATCAACAGGCTTCGGGCAGCGGCTTGGGATTATCCATCTCGGAACAGATCATTAAATTGCATCATGGAGAGCTGCGAATAAGCAGCACTTTAGGCAAAGGAACGATTGTCCAATTTGACTTACCGATAGAATAAGAATTCAAATTTAACTATTTCATAACCACTTTCATCTCTTTCACAGATAAAATACTATATATGCGGACAAGCGAGGAGTCGATGATCCAAATGCCGAGCAAATTCATAAAAATAGGTACCCTGTTGACAACTTTATTTTTGCTCGGAGGATGCGGAGTCCCGGCGACACCCGGAGAGCTGATTAAACCTCCATCATCAGAAGCAAATCTGCAGCGAGACAAAACGAGCCAGGAATTTATTAAGTGGCTTCCAGACAAAGCTCAATTGATAACTCCGATGAAGGGACAAGAAGATAATGCCATCTCCTTTGGCGATATGGATGGAGACGGAATCGACGAAGCCGTAGTTGTGTATGAGTACAGTAAAAACAAAGGATACACTATAAAAGCAATGTTGTTGAGGCAGGAAAATGAAGCTTGGCAGAAGATTTCCGAGGTTGAGGGGTTTGGGTATGGTCTAGATTATGCCGGATTCTTTGATGTTGATGAAGATGGCCATAACGAGCTTGCACTGGGCTGGTCATTGGGTGAGGCAGGTAATGGTATGGATATTTATACGCTAAGTGAAGATAAACTTAAGCTGTTATCGAAGAAGGCGTATCAGGGCAAATATGATCTGAGGTAATCATTTAACCTAATCATCCGCAGCGCTTCATTGAGAAAAAAGAAGTAAAAGTGCTCAGCGGATTATTTATAATGCCCATTTTCATGTATATATCCCCTACACAACAAGAAAACTACAGAAATTAAATAGAGGTTGTAAATGCTTATCTCTACCAAAATTGCAAAGCTGGACAGATCCGTACTTTTTCTCACCACCTGCTTAGTTGGCATGGGTACTGTTGCTATTTATGAAGCGACTACGGATACGCGGTTAGACGGTCTTTACATAAGTTATTTGTATTTATTTGCTTTATTTTGCCTACCCATGTTATTCATTGCTTTGGTAGATTATAAGATTCTATTAGGCAGGTTAGCGTATCTCTTTTATGGCGTGGGCATAGGTTTACTAGTACTAGTCAAGCTGGTTGGAGAAAACCTCAATGGTGCCGTGCGTTGGTTAAGTATTGGGAGCTTTCAGCTTCAGCCCTCCGAGCTGGCTAAAATATGTACGGTGCTGCTCATTGCTCATCTATTAGGTACACGAGAGGGCCAGCGGCTGCGGTTTTTTCAAGATTTAGTGCCGGTCTGTTTCGTTTTTTTAATTCCTTTCATTTTAATAATGGATCAGCCCGATTTGGGTACAGCACTCGTATTTGCTGGCATATTACTTAGTATGCTGTGGATTGGTAACATCCGTGCTCTATATATGATTCTGATCCTTGGTGTTGTGATTATTTCGATCGGCACGATACTATGGCTGTATTATGCTAACTTCGACCTGTTATCCAAGATTGTCGAGCCCCATCAACTGTCACGAATCCAAGCTTTTTTGGACCCGCAGAGCGATCCGGATAAGTCTTGGCATGTGAAAAACGCAATGATAGCCATTGGCTCCGGAGGATTATCGGGCAGTGAAGGTATTTTTTTGCGAAAAGGATATATTCCATATGCGTATTCCGATTCGATCTATGTAGTCATCGGGGGAAAATACGGTTTTATAGGTTCATCCGTGCTGCTGATGCTTTATTTGCTGCTCGTGTACCGAATGATCTTTATTGCGCTGGATAGTAGGGACCGTGCGGGTACCTATATTGTCACCGGGTTTATCGCTATGTTCATCTTTCAAGTTTCCGTTAATCTTGGGATGCATATTGGGTTACTGCCCCTAACGGGGATTTCATTGCCTTTTATTAGTTATGGAGGCAGCTCGTTGCTAACTAATATGATAGCGATTGGCATAGTGCTAAGTGTTAAAGTTCATAAGGATGAAAGCGCTGATTGAATAAGCTATTGGAACTGAGTGGAGGAAATTATGTCTAACAAACGCAAGTGGACAACAACCCGTAAAATTCTGACGAGCATTGGTCTTGTCTTAGGCGCAACTATTATAGGGATTGGAGTATATGCAGGGTATTTATACAAAAAGACGGATGATGCGATACAGCGTATGGCAGCTCCAGTCACCGTACAACCCACTGCTGCTCCAGAGGAAAAAAAGGAGACGGTATCGGTTGAACCTATGATTTTTCTGCTTGCCGGGGTAGATAGCCGGGACGGTGGCGGTGGGGTAATGAATACTGATGTTCTGATGCTTGTCAGCTTCAATCCGGACACGAAATCGACGAGTTTCTTATCTTTACCCAGGGATTTGTTGCTAAAACCTAAATCGTTACCTTCCCGTAAAGCCAATTATTATTATGCTTATCATTACATAAAAGACAAAACAGAGGCTATTCCGAATACAAAAGAGTTTTTCAGCAATTTGCTCGGTCTGCCGATTGATCACATGGTTGTGGTGAATTTTGATGTGTTGCAGGAGACCGTGGATTTGCTTGGCGGACTGACTATAGATGTAGATATGGATATGAAATATACCGATACGGCAGATGGTACACACATCGATTTAAAGAAAGGCTTGCAGAAGCTGGATGGCCAACAAGTTCTTGATTTTGTGCGGTACCGTAAATCGAATCAAGGAACGGCTGAATCCTCCGATTTCCAGCGTAATGATCGGCAGCAGCAAGTAATCAAGCAGATTCTGGATAAGCTAGGAAACTTCCAAGGTGTGTCCCAATGGGGAAATGTATTGGATATCATTGGTGAAAATGTGAAGACGGATATTCCTCAAGCAGATCTGCAGCAGTGGTTATTCAACTTCCCTAAACTTAAACCAGAGCATATTAATTCCTTACATGTAGAATCTCTTTGGAAGAGCCCGTATGTCTATGTGAATAAAGAGGATCTAAAACAAGCACTTACTACTCTGAGTACGGAAGCAGGCGTCAGCTCCGAAAGCTCATTACACTTGGAGAATGTTGGAACGGTGGATTAACATCTATAACCCTGCTCTTAAGAGCAGGTTTTTTTGTTTGTTCTACTATAAATCCCGCTAACCAGTAAAGTAATCCGCCAAGAGGTAGAGGCCTGACTTCCATGCATAGTACCATAAACACAGCGATTATAACGAATCGTATATTGTTTCTGGTTTACTTGAGAGGAGAAGGGAATTTTATGAAATACAGACGGGGTATTATGTTTCTAATCGTACTTACAGGAATGATCTCAATAGCTGCTTTTAATCCGATTATTGGTCCGCTTGCGCGAAATTTGGGGCTGAGTGATTTTCAATCAGGATGTTTAGTATCGGTGGCGGGGTTATGTTGGCTGCTCGGAGGATATTTCTGGGAAAAACAAACGTTTATGAGCCGAAAGTGGCTGCTTGCTTCGATTATGTTCGTCTATATGGCCACACTCATCATTTTTGCACTATTGGCTGATTATGCAGTAAATGCACAGAGTAAAGAGAGTCTGTTTTGGAGTTTCTTTTTACTTCGCGCAATCGCTGGCTTTTTCTTTGGAGGAATTCCGGCATTAGCACAAGCTTATGTTATGGGCTGGAGTACAAAAGAAACCCGTACACAAGGAATGGCATTATTTGGTGCGGCCAACGGTCTTGGTTTCGTAGTAGGACCCGCAATGAGTGGAGGAATGGCTTCACTGGGCCTGACCTCACCAATGTACGCGGCCGCTATTTTATTGTTCACCTTGGCTATATTGTTTCTGGTGTTTATTCCTAAAGAAAAGAATATTGAGATTGAGCGGCAGGCGATTTCACTTTCCCCCAATGATCGACGGATACGCCTCTATTTATGGATTGGACTTTTGCTTTCGTTTGCTCTGAATATCGTGCAGGTTACTATCGGATTTTTTGTGCAGGATAGCTTGGGTTACAGTACTCAGCAAGCCACTCAGTTAATTGGAATGGGGCTGGCGATCTCGGGAATAATGGTAGTGCTCTCGCAAATTGTAATCAGTAAGTATCTCAAATGGCATCCTAAAAAAGTGCTGCTCGTAGGACTCTTATTTGTTGCCTTAGGCTTGCTGGGATTGTTATTGTTCATCAGATTTGCGTATGTAGACTTTACATTTTTGGGTATTGGCATCGGCTTTACACTGCTCGGCTACAGTGCGGGTGCTTCAATGGCGGTTCAAGACCATGAGCAAAGAAGCGTTGCTTCCTTTATTGCGGCCCTGCAAGGTGGCGGGTCATTCATAGGGCCAGTTATAGGAACGGCCTTATACACCGTTAATATGGCGCTTCCTTATTCTATCTGCGTACTGCTGATATGTATTGTAGGTCTCGCTAATATGAAGAAAAGAGCGGCGGATCGTGTGGAGAGTTGTTAAAGAAGAAAGGCTGCTCCTAATAGCAGCTTCAGGCTGTCGAGGGTGACTCGACAGCTTTTTTTGTAGCTTTCTGCTGGCAGTGAGTTTATGTAGAAAATAAGGAGAAAGAGTTTTTTACCTCGTATTGAGCTTCCAGTTAATAGTATAATAAGAACTCGTAGGAGTTATTTCAATATGTTGTAGAGAGGTTATCCAGAATAACTGTATACGAATACATACTCATATTTTTTTGAGGAATAAGGAGATGAAGACATGACTGTAAAAACTACAGCGGAACAAATCCGCATTATCGAATACGATTCTTCTTATGCTGGGGCGGTCGCAGAAATGTGGAACCGCAGCAACGAAAGCTGGGGCGGAGGCACCAATCAAAGAACTGAGGACAGTGTGCGCCGTGAGATGGAGATCTCGTCCAATCTTAATGCCTTTCTTGCCGTTGATGGCAAAGAGGTAGTCGGCTTCTGCAGCTTCGCCCACTACCGTCAAGATGAAGGGGCTTTGTATGTCCCGCTATTGAATGTACGTCCCGATTATCACGGATACAAGGTTGGCCGCAATCTGATTCTGAACGCTGTTCGCCAAACAATAGAAGCGGGCTGGCCACGTCTTGATCTGTTCACTTGGGCAGGTAATACGAAAGCCGTACCAATGTATAAGAAATGCGGATTTTTTTGGGAGAAAAATGAAGATTACGTCCATCTGATGAACTTCATTCCAACAGTACTGCAAACGGAAGCACTTGCTCCTTATTTTGAAGAACTGGATTGGTATGCAGACAGTACCCGTGAACTTCCCATTCAGCCAGATGGCCGCCAGGAGCGTGGCTTTGATTTCTTTGATTACACTTGGCAAAAGGGAAAACTCTCCTTGCGGGCGGAATTCGAGAAGACTGGCCGCGGTCTGACCGCTCTTGATACACCAGACTATGAAATCTCTACGGAAATTGATGATCATGATCTTGTGTTTGGTTCGACCTACAAGATTCGCTATCGCATCAAGAATCGTTCGACGTCTGAGCTGGCCATTGAGATCGAAGGCCAGAACGATAAAAATATCCGTTTTGCTCTATCTGCTGCGCGATTACTCGCTCCAGGTGAAACGGTTATCGTGGAAGGTGATTTTGAGCTTGATTCAGTTCGGGAAGAGCAGAACGATAAGAAGACACACCCCGTTGTTATGAGCAAGTGGATCATCGGTGGCAAGCGTGCGGAATTCCGCATTGGCGTTGCTCCTAAATTTCCACTCAAAATGAAGATAGCGCTGCCACACCGGGAACTGTATCTGGGTCTTCCTTCGGAACTGTACCTTAATGTGGAGAATAATTTTGCTGCAGAAGCAGAATTTTCTTTTGATTTGCCCGAAGACGAATTCCTCGTATGGGCGGACCGTACAGTAAGCTTCACTGTTCCAGCTAAGAGTAAGGCTTCTATTCAAGTACCCTTTACCCTAAATTCATACGGTCTTTATTCACAGGCTATTGAGGTAACGGCCGTTCCGGTTGGAGAGAAGGCAGTCACCTTTATCAGCAAGCTATCCGTTCTAATGAAGGGAACGCATGGCCGCTTTGGCGGGGAAAACGGGGATCAGTGGGTGGCGGTGAATGGCGCCTACTCTATTCATCTTAATAATACCGACAATGGAATGTGGATTGAATATCCCGGCTCGAGCCATAATTTCTGGTTGACCCATCCGAAGTTAGGCAAGCCATTCGCAGAAGAATTCTCTAAGAAACAGGTCAAAGAAGTAAAGATCTATTCTGAAGGGGAGAGCCAAGTTCTCGAATCTCTTTACGAGTCGGAAGAATTCCCGGGTCTTGAGATAAAAAGAGTGGCTAAGCTATTTGCCAACGGAATCGCTGAGTTTTATAGTGAGGTCTGCAATACCAATAGTGATATCCTGGAAGAAGACATGTATCTGTTGACGAATTTCGGCTTTTTCGGTAAACAGCTCATCTTGCCATATCAGGGCCAATACGTGGACATGGGCGATGCTTACTCAGGCGATCCAAGTCTTTGGGACAGTGCACAAATTACGGAGAACTGGTTGTTCTGCAAGGAAGAGAACGTCACATGCGGAATCTGCTGGGATCCTTCGCTAAAATTGCTTCGTCCGGAATACCCGCTTGGGCTGGAGCATAATCTTGGCCGAATCTCCGCTGGAGATGTCGTACGGACAAAAACTATGGTGTTTGCTCTTAACACCTTCCTTAAGTGGTCGGAATTCCGCGCCTTTGCCCTAAAACAGCAGAATTCGGTCATACCGGTGTTGGATGACCATCTTGAGCTAACGCTCGGCGGTGGAAATCCTTTTGCAGCAGGGGCACTTCATGCCGAGCTAATCGAACGAAAGATGACACCGCTTGATGGAAGCCTTGAATTGTATGTACAGGCTGATGGAGAAGAGGAGCGAAGTGTCGCTGAGATGGAGTTGCAAAGAGGACAAAATTTGCACTCCGCTGGTTTTGAACTCTCTACTGAGGATACAGAATCACCAGAACACAACGAATCTGGCCGTAAGGTCCGGGTCGTCTATCGTGGTGAGGATCGCATTCAAGAGCGAACAGGCCTCTGGTTTCCACAAACGGAAACAAGCGTTGTTTGTGGGATAGAAGAAGGACCTGCGGGTCCCATTTACACAGTGAGCAACGGAGTTCTATCTATTGCAGCTGCTCCTGATTTCGGCAGCGTTGTGCATTCCTTGAAGCACCAAGGAGAAGAGTGGCTGGACAGCACCTTTCCGAAAGCTGAACCACGTTCCTGGTGGAATCCTTGGCATGGTGGACTCGGTGTGGGTATTTCTGGCATAGGCGGATTTAGCCGGTTGCAGGAGCCAAGAAGCGCAGCTTGGACGGAGCAGATGGATGATCACGGCAACGTCTGGAAGGGATTGAGACTGACCACTTCGATGGAGAAGCAGGAAGCAAACCGAGGGATCACGATCAATCAGCATTACCTCATGCTGCCCGGAGTTCCTGTGCTCTGTGTGTTGATTTCAGTAACCAATGAAAGTGGACTGACGCTGCCGCATTATTCGCTATCCGAGGATAGTTACTTTAAGCCTTCACCAATCTATTCGGAAGGCTGGATGGAGCTCCCAGAGGAAGGCAACTTCCCTATCGGGAAGGTCGAAGCCCATCTGGAATCCAAGGGGCTTATCCGAATCGGTGCAACTTCGCGTAAAGACATGCTGCATGTGGTGCATAGTTATCCTAATCAGAGAGCTATGTCTTACGTGAACAATAAGGTATTCACATATGGTGTGAATCACCATCTACTACTACTGAACGGAGAAACCGCTTGGACACAGCCGACCTTCATGATCATAGGAGAGCTCACTCTGGATCCAGAGGTAGTTCGTAATCTTATGAAGGTGACCTTTGCTAGTGCTTCTGACAAAAAGGAGACTATAAATGCCAATCATTGATATTCACATTCATCTGTCGGACATCGATAGCTTTCATCAGACAGCACTGGACCTCTCCAAAGTTGATTACACAGCTGCTGGGCTCAAAGCGGAGTTTGACAAGAACGACGTTGTTCTCGGCATTGGAATGGGGGTCACGGAGCAGACGAAGGGAGCCTTTCCTGACTCTGCCTCTCCCAATCCGATGGGTCTCGACTTGGAAGCCAGTGTACCGCCGTTCTTAATGGAATGCGTGGGCATTAATCCGAATATGCTCGGAGGAAAGGATGCTTTGGATGAGCTGGACCGAATTGAGGCAAGGCTGCAAGCTCCTGAGGTAGCTGGTATTAAGCTCTATGCCGGGTACTATCATCATTACGTTTATGACAAAATCTACTCGCCGATCTATGAGCTGGCCGCCAAGTACGGCACGCCTGTGGTTATTCATACCGGTGATACGTATTCGATGAATGGATTGCTTAAGTATGCGCATCCGCTTACCGTGGACGAACTGGCGTTCCAACGGCGCGACGTGAACTTTATGATCTGCCATCTAGGCGATCCCTGGGTGATGGATGCTGCCGAAGTGGTCGCCAAGAATCCGAACGTCTATGCCGATTTGTCTGGTCTCGTTGTTGGTGATCGGCCTCATTTTGAGCGGTTCATGAATGAACCCCTGTTTATGGATCATTTTCGCCGGGCGTTGGTGTACTCTGATCACTATGAAAAAATGTTGTTCGGTACCGATTGGCCACTCGCGCCTATTGACCTGTATGCGGAGTTCGTCCGCCGGCTTGTGCCTGAGCAGCACCATGAGAAAGTATTTTATGAGAATGCCTTTGCATTATTCCCACGCATCCAGCAGAGAATTGCAGCGCTCTGAGCGGAGCGGACAGTATATCTGAAGCGCAGGAAAATAATATAATTACGAACAAGCCATCCTTAGTTAGTACTAAAGGATGGCTTGTTTTTACATTTGTATGATGACCATGCCTATTTTTAGATTGAGTTTCCAAATTTTAATCTTCCTTTTCTTTACTTAACAGATCAGCTAGCTCAACCGAATTCTTATTTCTTAAATCCAGCATCTTTTCGCTATTGCTAGCTTTAATCAGGAAACCATCTTTCGTTTTAAAATCCATATAAAGGCTGAATCCGGCCACCTTTAAATTAGCGTAAGTAACAGTCATTCGATAAGTCGGTTCACCCACATCAACAGACCCGCGTACTTTTTTTACAGTTCTTATAGCATCTTCGAAGATTTGAAGGCTTTCACGGTCAGTATAAGTAATTTCTGTTGTTTCGGATGCAAGATTGACACTTACGATCTTTTGCGTGGGTCTGACTAATACAAATAATAAAATTAGTAAAATTATCAGTGAAAATGATAGAATACTAAATTTTTTCATAACCTACCTCCTTACTTAAGAATAATGCAGACCAATCACTTAGTTTCCAAAATAGTTATAAATTTCAGCTGAGTGTGCGTTGGTTATCATTGTTGGAATCTTATAAAAATTCCTAGGGTTCTATTTATTATTTGCTACTGGACTTGTGAAACCTTTATTAAAATAATAAACGTCTAAGAATGTATACATATTTTAGAAATAATGTGCTTGCTTTTTAATTACACGTTTGTATAATGAATGTATTACACAAATGTATAATAAGGAGAAATATGGATGAATAACAAAATCAAACGCTTGCCAGATGCTGAACTGGAAATTATGCTGGTGATTTGGCGAGCCGAGAGTTGGGTTAGCTCCTCTTATATTTTGAATCAACTGGGGGACAAACGTAAGTGGGCGCTTGCAACTTTGATGACAGTGCTGTCACGGCTGGTTGAAAAGGGCTTTCTATCTTGCGAAAAAGAAGGGCGGAGCAACCGTTATCTCGCTGCAATTTCTGAGACAGATTATAAAGAGAGCGAAGGGAAGTCTACGCTTGAAAAGCTGTTTGGCAACTCTGTGCAGGATATGGTGATGTCCTTATACAACGGGAAGGCGATTGATAAAAGCGATCTTGCTGAGTTGCGGGAACTGCTCGATAGAGTAGATAAGGAGGAATCCTGATGATAACAGGTCTTTTTACAGATTTTCTGGTTATTTCTGTGACCCTTAGTTTAGTTATTATCGGCTTAATCACATTAACTCCCTTGTTAAGAAAACATTATTCGGCTAAGTTGAGCTATTGGATATGGTTGATCCTAACCTTGCGATTATTGTTGCCATTCAACTTTTCCTTTACCAATCCTCCTGTGGCGATTCAGCTACCCGAAGGTCAGGCCATAGCAACTGTCTTTCAAAGCTCAGTGTCCCAGAATTTGCAGGCGGATACGCCAGTAATCTCTCAGCCGGTCCAGACAGGGGATGTAAGCCATATCCCTTCTATAATTAATATTTTAGCTTACATCTGGGTTACTGGCGCTGTGCTTTTTTTAGGATATCATTTGCTGAGTTATTTCTTTTTCAGGAAACAGGTGTTACGTTGGAGCAGCCCTCTTCAGAGAGAGGATATGTTCGCCAAGCTCAAACAAGGCGCTAAAGAAATGCATGTAACAACCACCATTGCGGTTCTGATAAGCAGTAAAGTTCCGAATCCGATGCTAATGGGTTTTTACAAGCCAACACTATTCTTGCCGCATGATCAATATAGTGACGAAGAGCTGGAGTTTATCTTAAAACATGAGCTCGTCCATTACAAAAGGCATGACATCATATATAAGCTACTGCTACTGATTGTGCAGGCACTGCATTGGTTTAATCCATTGGTCTGGTTCATGGCACGCGAAGCTGTCCGCGAAATTGAAATTTATTGTGATGACACCGTTGTACGTAAGCAAAATGCGGCATATCGAAAGAAATACTGCGAAGCCATTTTATCGGTTATGCAAAGTAATGCTACACGGCATGTAGCTTTATCAACGAATTTTGCAGGAGGAAAACACTCGATGAAGCAGCGATTTGGCAGTATTTTAAATATGAAAGAAAAACGAAATGGAGTAGGCGCATTTCTTGCGGTCTTAATGGTGGTTGGTGTAACAGCAGTGCTAGCAGCCTGTACGAACCTAAACGGCCAATCTTCAGATACCGCGCTCAAACCAAGTACTATCTATTCCTACAGCTCTAGTGGCGAACAAGTGGTTGTGCATGACGCTGGGAATGCGTATTCCATGGACGAGGATGGTAATGTCTCTGTCTCCTATCGGAAAGGGGAGATCCAAGCGCAAACGCCTTTAAAACTTGATACGACTGGAACAGAAATGGGGATGGGGAGAGCGGATACCGGATTTTATATCTCCGAGGACAAAACTGCAATTGTATATGGATTTGCGGATGGTAAAGAATCCCCTCTACATGTATTAATCAGTGATGACATGGGGAAATCGTGGAATAACTACAACATTGCAGGTGCCAAGGGTTATGACGCCAAGTTCATCGGGTTTACTGACAAACAAAATGGATGGATCGTCTCCGGAGGTTCTGCAGGTGTGGGACGCTCATTAAATTATGTATACCAGACCTCTGACGGCGGGAAGACATGGACGGAGCTTGGAAATCCTAACGATTTATACGCGGAAAGTTTAGCCGGGGCAGGGTTTTCTAACAAGGATATCGGATTCTTAGGGTTCAGATATTATGAAGATAATGGGCCAGTTATTTATTGGACCAAAGATAAGGGGCAGTCATGGGAAAAGCTCGTGGTATCCCTTCCGGAAACCTTTAATGAATATCAAAAAACGCCGCTTTCACCTATTTTTAATGGAAAAGAAGGATTGTATCCTATTCTGCTCAGCAAAGAGGGCAACACTGTAGGTACCATCTATCTGTCGAGTAAGGACAACGGCCTGAAGTGGACGTATGATCCAGCATATGATCAAATGAGCGATTCTAAATAGGAGCAAGTGGAGCAGGGGGGGATCTACAAAGATCTCGCCTCTTTTTTATATGGAGAGCGGACGAATTTAATATGTAGCGGCTTTTAATTGTATTTTGTACAGCTATTTTCGCTCGAAAAACTCGCTCATGAAGATAGTTGTATTTTGTACAGCTATTTTTTAGTTTTTTGCCGCTAAAGCTGATAACTGTGATTTTTAATTGTATAGAATACAGTTAAAGTGAGAAGTTAGCCTTTTACAGACGAAATAAGTGTATAGAGTGCAGTTATCTCATAGGTTACATAAAGTTACAGCGATAAAATATACGGGGAGAGGATAGCAGAAGCAAGTTGCTGTTAGTGAGGAAAGCAAGTTGCTGTTAGTGAGGAAAGCAAGTTCTGTTAGTGAGGAAAGCAAGCTGCTGTCAGTGCGAAATGGATGCTCGATCGTAATTCGGCTGGGAATTGGAAAATTCTGCGTATTTTTCTCCGAGGGTTGCCCAAAGAAGACATTAAAATCGGATAGCTACGATTTATGATTATCTGCTTAAACAAACCGCTACAAACCAAAAACACCAGGCAGAGCTTCTCCATTAATCGGATAATCCATGCCTGGTTGTCTTTTTACTATTTTTATAATAACGAGATTTTATTTGAATCTATCATAATCTGCTTTCGTACGACGCCTCGTCACCGATAAAAGTGGAATAAATTACTTTTTCCAGCCTCCACCGCTATGTGAGGAGGACTCTACATAGTCTACGTTGATTTTGCCAGTGCTTGTTCCTACCTCAGTGTTGAAATTATATTGTCGCAGGTTCCAATCCTCGAAGGTTCCCTGCCAGTCATTATCTACGATGAAGGTGTAACGTGTTGTGGCGGAATTAGTGCCTCGAATATGAGAGCAGACTGCTCGTGATCCGTAGATACCCATTTTATAACCTTTGGAATTTTTAGTACTGCTGTCTAGCACTGATTTTATGCCTTGAAAATAAGGTACTATATTGTTTGTGATTTCGGTAGAGGTCATATCGCGGTCTATCGCAAAATAAATCGGAGTGCTGCTGGTTTGTCCCAAATCACTTGCTAATCCTACAGCCGTTTCAGCATCTTTAACCCCATTGGCTTTCGTAAAATGATCGAGCGATTTGCTGATTTGATAAAGGGATATGATAAATAATCCCCCATCTGAAATCCGTGTAATCTCAGCTGAGGTGAGACCATCTTGGTATCCTTCCACGCGATTTAAATATCGGCAAACGAATGTGAATTTATTATTTTTAAGTGTAGTTAATCTTGCTGCTGTTACATTTGTAGCTGTATCACAACCTAAAGCCATTGTAATTGCCTTCTTTCAATTTTTTTGTTTAAGGTTTGGCGCCAACCTCCCTATCAATTTATGAGAAAACTTTCACAGATTCTTGGGGGAACAACGAAATGAGAGAAAAAGAGGCAGATGAGAGGAATAATGGAAGGAGAGACTTTGAACTTAGAATTTACTATTATTGTTAACTTATAGGAACCTTTGGAATTAAACTGCGTCTATACCCTATGAAGAATTTATGATGTTTCTAACATGGAGGTTGATCAAGATATGGATAAAAGATGGTTGCTAGCTCCAATACTTGTTGCATCATTGCTTGCTGCTCCAGTTGCGAATGCGGCATTGCCCGCTTACTTCACTTTCATTATGGATGGAGGCGGGAAAGGTACGAGCGCTGCACTAGTAAAGGATGGGATTACTTATGTTTCAGCCAGTCACTGGGAAGCGGCAGGACTTAAGGTTGTATGGGATAAATCGCATCAAAGAGCGGAGTTTACTGGATGGGGAAAAAAGATAGCCGTTCGTATTGGAAGTAAACAGGGGGTCCTTGATGGTAAATTGGTAAGTGTAGAAGGTGTTCCTTTTGAAATTAATGGTCAACTCTATGTACCTGCCCGTTTTCTTGTAAATTCATTAGGAGGAACAACGGTCAGCTGGGATGCGACGAAGAGGATATATACAGCAACTGGGCTATTGAACTATGCTAGTGCCAGCGCACAATTTGCTGGATCTACTTATACAGTGGATAAAAAAACAGGGGGTTTATATCTAACAGATTCCGCAGGACAAACTCGCTTGCTAACGAACCTTGGTTCGCAGTTATTCGATGCTGTTCAATTCGATTTTCAGAAGACGCCGAAAGGTCTAATCTATCTAACCGTAACAGATGTTTACGGAGAACCACATATCAATAATAAATGGTATACGATGATTATTAAGGATGGAATGGTCATTCGCCACGCAAGTGTAGGATACCATCTTCGTTATGGTGACAATGTGAAAATAGCTGGCGATCAGCTCCTGCTTACCGATGGGAAAATATTACGATTAATTGAAGATGGAACAGGGAACGTAACGGAGACGATTAATCTGAACACCCTAGGTGGTAATTCGGATAATTATTTAGTGGAGGGAATGGACGAGGATTTTCTGCTGATTCGGTCCAATCAGCAAGGTTTCCTCATGATGATAGATCGTAAAACAGGTGCCAAAACATTGTTGTACAAGGCACTTCTTGACGTAGAGCAGCAAAAATATGCCGAAACAAACGACCTTCCTTTTTTTGGAGACAATCTGAAATTCCTGAAAAGAGAAGGGGATGCCCTGCTTTTTAATAATGAATATGCAAAAGACGGTAAGGTTTATAAGTTAATGCTGGACGGTTCATAATGGGGAGGCTAAGCGTTATCTCCGCAGGTTATCATAGTAAGATTTGATCCCAAGGTTTAAGAACCTTGGTTTTTTTGCTAACTAGAATAATATAAGATCATGCTTAAACGGGTCAATGATTGTCCTGGATTATAATATACATGGGGTTTGTCTGCGTTAAACGTGATAGAATCACCAGATTTTAATAGATATTCATTATCATTGACACGCAAAGACAATTCACCATCAAATACAGTGATTAATTCTTCAGTTCCTTCCATATGTGGATTGGCATCAAGGTATCCACCCTCGTCTATCTCAACCGTATAACCCTCAAATCGTTTGCTTTCATCAAATGGGAAAGAGGGATACACCCGATATTTTCCATTGTCTTCAAGCAGTGGCTGAATTTCATTTCTTAATACGACTCTTGTGTCAGGCTTTGGGTAATTTATCAGCGCAGAAAATGAAGTTTTTAATCCATTGGCGATCTTCCAAATGGTTGTAATGGTAGGTGCCGATTCGCCTCTTTCGATTTGACCAATCATTGTTTTGCTTACTCCTGTTAATTCTGCCACCTTTTCCAGGCTTAAATCTTTACTTCTTCTAATCTTTTTTATATTCTCCGCAATGATTTGATTTATCTCTTCCACGGTAATTCTCCTATTCCTATTTACTTTATAACGACCAGGATATACAATAAAACGCACATAAGGACGTTATAGCGTCTGATAAATACATTATAACATACAACGAGGTGGAATTCAGTGATTGTTTCTTTGTTTTTATATGCATTTGTGGCTAGCTTTACTCCGGGACCCAATAACATTATGGCAATGACTTTTGCAAACCAGTTTGGTTTACAAAAAACAATGAGATTTTGTTTAGGAGTGGGCACAGGTTTTTTCGTGATTATATTGTTATGTTGCTATTTTAATATACTTCTGATTAATTATATCCCTAAGATTGAATCTATTATGGCTGTGATAGGCGGAGTCTACATGTTTTATTTAGCATTTAAAATTATTACAAGTAAACATCAAGAAAGTGATGGAAGTGGCGATAAACACAACAGTTTTATTGCGGGTATGCTTTTACAATTTATTAATCCTAAAGGGATATTATATGGAATCACAGTTACATCTACATTTATTCTTACCTCTCATTCTTCCTATTTTAGCTTATTGAGTTACTCTATAGTCTTAGCATTCATCGGTTTTATGGGCACTTTTAGTTGGTGTTTATGCGGTTCTCTTTTCAAAAAAATGATATCTAAATATAGAAGTCAATTTAATATACTGATGGGATTGTTGTTAGTGTATTGTGGAGTTTCGATAGTGATAGGATGAATGAATGAATGGAGGCCCATGTCAATAACGCCATAACATTGAACCGGCTTGATAACCTGACCCCAATGTCCAAAATAATAAGTTGTCGCCACGTTTGATCAAACCATGTTCAATAGCACAATATAAGGCCAGAAAGGGACTGCTTGTGCCTGTATAGCCATATTCGTCGGCTACATAAATAATTTTATGTTGATCCAGGTTCAGCTTAGCTTGAAGTAATTTAATATTAGCCAATGTAAATTGTGAAAAACAAAAAACTTGTATATCCTCGAATGTTAGGTGATGTTTGTTCAATAATTCAACAATAGATGCTTCCGCAAATCGTACACTGTCTATTCCGCTGAATCTCCCCCAGTGTAAGTAGCGGTGTTCAGCCCCATCACGCAAAGACTTAGCCAATCCTTGAGCGGGGTACACAATTTCTTCTGTAAAACGGCTGTCCGAAAGATACCTTACGTCAATTAATCCACTCTCTGAATGATCTTTTTCTAAAATGAGGGCTACGGCGGCATCGCCAAAAATTGAATATGTTATTGGATGTGAAGGATCAGCCCATAAATTTAAAAAATCCGAACCGATAACCAACGCTCTATCTCTATCAGGATCATCGTATAAAGTACGAGCAGCCTGTTCAACCGCAATAAACATTCCTATACAATTACCATTCAAGTCATAGCAAAGCGTATCATCTTTACCTTTGATAGCTTTGTGAATAAGCAATGAATTCGTAGGTGATAAATATTCCGGAGTTGAGCTGGAAAAAAGAATCAGGTCTATATCTGCAGATTTCAATGATGCAGCATCAATTGCCTGTTGAGCGGCATTAATCGCCATCGTCAACGAGTTCTCCTTCGTTCCTTCAATAACATGGCGGTTTTTTCTGCCTGTCTTTTTAAGAATCCGCTTAATATCTATACCTTGCTTTTGAAAATGGTCAATAAAATATTGGTTGTTAATCACTCTTTCAGGACAATAAATGGAGACTTGTTTTATCGAGATACCTTCTAACATAGCATGATCACTCCTTGTAATAATTTTGCAATCACATTACATTAAGTAATCTAAAAGTATCTATTTACCTAACAAAACCTGCTTATTTCTATAAGCTTGTTTGTCCAAATCTTATTTGATGTTATACTTTATGATCTTAACAAAGCATAACATTAATTAGTAAAAAATTCTATAAATTACTATAAATGTAACTATATCGACGCATCTAAAATATCCACTAAGATTAAGTCCACAGCAACCATGTTGCGAGTGGACTTTTTTGCTTTTTATATTTTTGAATTAGGGATGAATAAATCAGGGGTACTTTACAAAAACTTTATTCGATTAAGTCACTACTTTGCCAAATCAGGAGGGGTTCTTATTAAACCATTTATCGTAATAGTAGCGCTATTACTCGTTACTGCTTGTTCGGGTAATAACTCGGCCAACAACCAAATGACAACTCAACAAACGAAGGTTGACAATCATGCTCGTAAAACTGCCTCAAGTTCAACTTTAACGCAAGCATCTTCCATTTCCACGGAGAATGCAGGGAATTCAACAATTAAGACTAAACAAGTTCCTGGCGATGTAACGAAATGGCTGGATGGGTTCATCCGTACCAATCCACCTACAGGAAGCACAACAGATCAAACAACGTATCCGCAGCAGTCGGCGAAACCACAATATTCTGCAAATCCGCAACATTCTGCTGTCCCACAGAAGTCTGTAAATCCACAACCATCCACCAATACATCCCAATCGGTACAGCAAGTATTGGATTTGGTGAATAAAGAAAGAACGAATGCAGGCTTGAAGCCTCTTAGCTTAAATAGCGAACTTTCGAAAATGGCTTTGGCTAAAGCGCAGGATATGTATGACAATAACTATTTTGACCATCAGTCTCCTACGTATGGATCTCCGTTTGATATGATGAAAGCATTCGGGATCTCATACAATTCAGCAGGGGAAAATATCGCCAAAGGTCAGTCGAGCGCAGAAGAAGTAATGAACCAATGGATGAACAGTCCTGGTCATCGTGCCAACATCCTGAATAGCAGCTTCACAGAAATTGGAATAGGTTACTATAACAGCGAGTGGGTTCAAGAATTTATTGGTTAGAGCGAGTAACGTAATAAACTTAACAGGGGTGTCCTAATAAGCTAAAGGTGGCTGTTGGGCATCCCTACTTTGCTTCGTTTGATCCAATAACAATTGCACAGACCAAACCCATCGGACACAGCTGACCTTAAACGCGTCATTGGTCCATATTTTGCATCCTAGCGGACTGTATAGCAGCTATTCCCACAAAAAACACTCAATATGAGTCTTTTTATATGAGATAGCGTCAGTGGAGTCCGAAACTCTGCTCCAAAGGCCAAAAAATTGGGAATAACGTCCTCTGGGTCCGGAAATCTCAGAATCTTCAATCGCGATGGCAAGCAATTATGTTGAGCAATACTTTTCCTGGCGGGCTGGATCCAAGAAAAGAAGAAGCTGAAGTCTGCGAAATGAGATAGGGAATATTGAATCCGTTTAGAACGGGTTATTTTTTGTGTTGATTTATATGATAACGAATAAAAGTGACCAATAGAATCAGTAGAAACGGCAGGATGTAAGCTAGGTTAGTGATCAAGGGCCATGTAGTATTCACGATTTCCTCAAGCTCAGACTCCTGTGTGTAAGTCGTTACAGATAACAGCAGGCAGACAAAAGCAAGTGGGAAAACAATTAAACGTTCATCCTTCAATCTCAGAAGCTCCTTTAGTACTTTAATAAGAATAAGCAGCAGGATAGAAGCCTTGAAATAGAACCCGATAATGAGTGAAAAACCAATCACGGATTCGATTCTTTCAATGGTTTCCTGAAAATAAATGAGTCTCGCCAACTGATATAATGAATATTTCAAGCTGCCGGACAGTGGTCCCAATACCATAATACTGCTAATGACAGAAGCAATTAACGTCAGGGCATTGATGATGAGTGCAAGATACATCTGTTTTCCCAGTTTAGAATTGTCTTCTTTACGCACGAACGGTAAAATCATCGAAAAAACGATAAGCTCGGAATAGGGAAAGCCATAGACTACATATGCAGCACTTAGGATAGGCCTAAATCCATCAGGCATGATGGGCAGTAGGTACTCGGGATGATACAACCCTGCTACGAGTATCCAGACTAAGATGATAAATCCGAACATTAGTGACATTAGGACGGCTGCCATGCGGGCAATCACTTCAATTCCAGCTAGAGCTGTCATCGCAATCGTAATAAAAAACATGGTATTTACTGCGTAAGTGGGCGTTTCTTTTAACATCGTGCTTTTGAAAAAGGTTCCGATCTCAATTACAATTCCAGCGACATTCCAAAACAGTACACAAGTGAAAGGAATCAGGAGGACGAGGGTCAGTCCGTTTCCAAGTACGGAGCGGCTTTGTTCCACAAGCGAAAGATCTGGCGCTCGTCGGTTCAAATATAGAATACCGGAAAGCAGAGCCATTCCTATGGCCGAGGCGATTAAGAGGGATATCCAGGCTCCGTTGCCGGCAAAGTTAGTTAGTGACGCAGGGACGATAACGATTGAGGAACCGGTCATAAAGAAGAGAAACAGCATGGACATTTGGATCGAACTAACACGTTCTTGCTTATTCATACGTTCCTCCTCATTCTTTAAGCTTATGAAATGGCAGGGTTGATCCAATGGACGATGTGCTCAGCTGGAGCCGTGAATAAATTGAAGATGGAATCTAAATTGGGCCATGGCTTAGCTGCAATAAAGATAAATCCGAGATAAAGTACGGGTAGTAATAATACTCCATAAACTACTCGATCGCGGATGGAGGCTTGTCTAAACCTTGGGATGTCATGGGCTAGCATAGCGGAAGCTAATAAGAGAATACAGATTATTTTTCCCACCATAGCTACTTCTCCTTTGTTCCAAATATTGTGCCTGAGTTCATTCCAGTGCTTAACACTTTGACATCAACGTTGATATCGAACTGAGTCTGGGCGAATGTATCCTTCCATTGAGGCTCTAGTTGTTTCCACAGCTGCGGATTTTTTCGGTAAATCTGATTGCCAATTCCGAGTGCGTCGATCTTTTTTGTTTTCAAAAACTTGGTTGCGTGCTCAACCTGTTGTTCAACCTGAGTTATGATACGCTGCTCAAAAAGCTTCATGTCCTTATTGTTTTTTAAATGTGAGCAACGTAATTCTCCGATCATCCCTTCAATAGCAATGTTTACACCGACGGACACAGAACCGTTTTTTACGATTGGAGTAAGTGTACTGTTGAAGGTAAGCACTTCAAGCGTTTCTTTTTTCCGCAGCGGTACTTCGGTCTCATCCGGGCAAGAAAATTCTAGTACTCCATAGATATATCTATCCGTCAGCATCATGAATGCTTCTGTATCCTTCTCCTTTAGAATGTCAATCATTTTACCGTCATGAATTACAGCCAGCCCAGATATCAAGGGTTTATGATCCAAACTGGTCTTATGGAGGTAAGGGATGATGGAAGTATTGGAGGGGCTACACATTTGTATAGCCAGCTCATAGAGAGGAATCTTGGAAGTTTTTGCGGCATATAGAGCACCGCTCGTCTCCATTCTCTTATACTGTTGACCAATGGTCTGCTCGATAAACGGGTTGATATCTAAAAATGGTGCCGCAGATTGCTCAGCGATGAGAGGAAGAACGGTACCACGCGGTTCTTGATCCCTGGAGAAAAAATCAAGTACCTCCCGGATGTTCGAGGTTCTGGCTAGTTGCTCCCCGATTAATATGACACGCATATGATCCCATTTGGCTTTTCGACCAAATTTTGCCGGGATCTCCCTTATTGCTTCAAAAAAGGTTTCTCCACTCGTAACAATATTAATTCCCTTGGACGCTGGATCCCCTGCTTGTCCCATTTCTATTTTGGTGGAAGGATTATAGAAATGTGTCGTAATCACAATCCGATTGTCTTCGCTTTGGTCAATGGCGACCGCCTGCACATACCCATACTCGTCCAATTCTTTATTATCCCAGCATCCGCTAGTTAGAGTGAGTACAAGAAGGGAAATTAGTATGGTAGTAAGCCGCTTCACTATATCTACTTCCTTCCTGAAGTCTTTTTATATAGGTGTCGATTTCGTGGTGAATGAAGCAGCAGTCTTCTCGGAAGTAGAAAAATAGAATCACGTACTCTTTTAAGATCTAGCGGAGCTAACGAGTCTAAATACGGTTCTCCTAAAGAGCGCAAGGTAGCCAGATGGAGATAAATTAGAATAAAACCGACCATGATGCCAAGTCCTCCGAATGTTGCCGCGAGAATCATTAAGGGAAACCGTAAAATCCGCAGCGCAATTGCCATATTGTATTGAGGTAGCGCAAATGAGGCAATGCCTGTCAAAGCGACGACAATGACCATGACCGGAGAGGCAATCTGCGATTGAATAGCAGCTTGTCCAATGACCAATGCCCCAACGATACTGACGGCCGACCCAATCGGTCTGGGTAAGCGTATGCCCGCCTCTCTCAATAGCTCAAAGAAAAACTCCATGATCAAAGCTTCAACCATAGCCGGAAAGGGGATTCCTTCGCGTGTGTTTAGAATGGCAAGCAGCAGAACTGTGGGAATTAGTTCGGAATGGAAGTTGGATAAGGCAATATAGGTACTGGGTAACAGCAGGGCGATGATGAAGGCAGCGACCCTAATCATTCTTATCAATGATGAAAAAATGGTCCGGTAGTAATAATCTTCACTATTCGTAAAAAACTCCATGAAATTCCCGGGACAGATCAGAATGGAAGGACTTCCGTTAACCATGGCAATAATCTTTCCGTCTAGCAGAGCTGTTATAGCTGTATCCGGTCGTTCTGTATAGCGGACTTGTGGAAATGGTGAGTAGAGCGAATCACCGATCCACTCTTCGAGATAGGAAACGTCAAGAATTTCTTCCTGATCAATACTTGCTATCCGTTGTTTGAATTGATTTAATGTTTCTGGTTTGACTACTCCATCCAGATAACCATAGGACAACGTTCTTTGAACCTGCTTACCAGAGGTAAAAAACTCGAACTTAAGATTAGTAGATTTCAGCAAACTACGAATAACACCTACATTACGCTCTAAGCTTTCTATAAAGCTGACGTGGGGACCTTGAACAGTAGGCTCTGAAATGGGCTCAGAGGTTTGGCGCTGTTCTACATCAAAGGCATAATAGGCAACGGCTTTTTGCCAACCTGTAAAGAAAAGGACAACTTTCCCATCAAGAATCCCCTTAATGGCTTGACCGATATTGTCCATTAATTCAAGCAGCGGTGATGAAACACCATTTTTTTCAAAATAGGAGATGACATCTTCAACGGTCACGTCCAAGGTGGGACCCAGCTCATGCGGAACTAAATTCTGCAAGACATCTTTAAAATAATTTGTAGGGTCAGACTTAGTAAGTGTATTGAAATAGACGGATGAGGCTTCATACTTAAGATCCGGGCCATAATGCCATGGAATAACCTTTAGGTCCGAACAATTGGCAAAACAATTATTAATAATCTGTAAGTTGTCTTCGAGAGACGCAGAGATAGCATGGGAAAAAAGATCCTTCATTGAAAGCTCATTTTCGGCTTCGAATTGAGGGTGCACCTTAGGATTAGACGGAGGTGTCTTGGCGTTAAAAAATTTCCGCATGCAATTCTCCTTAAATAAATGAGATGTTAAGTGATTTTTATCTTCTCCCTTATTTAGGAATTTATTCGGAAGGTGGAGATAGATCAAATTTTTCGCAAAAAGAACAATTGGAACTGGCTCAGGGAAGAGATGCGATGTTATAATGAACATAATTTTTTTCAGGAGGTGCTCCTTGTGACTCATTCCATTCGTTTATGGTAATCAGTGGTGCAAGACAAGTGGACTCATTCATTTTTTGAGATAAGGAAATGAGTTTATTTGTGATGTGCCTGTTTCAGTGTGCCTATGCTCATGGAATGAGTTTATTTAAGTTTTTAATCAAAGGAGATGACCTTATGCAAATACAATGGAAAAAAGCCTTCGCCCTTATTTTTAGCGGACAGATTTTCTCGATTCTCACGAGTTCGATGGTTCAATTCGCGGTGATCTGGCACTTAACGGAATCGACAGGTTCAGCGGCAGTTTTGATGATTGCTGGGTTGGCAGCGTTTTTGCCGCAAGCGGTCTTGGGTCCTTTTGTAGGGGTCTGGCTGGACCGTTGGAATCGTAAAATAACGATGATTATTGCTGATAGCGCAATTGCGCTCTTCAGTCTGATATTAGGTATTTATTTCATGTGGGGGGAACCGGGACTTGGCTTTGTGTATGTCATTCTGAGCTTGCGTTCGGCGGCATCAGCCTTCCATGCTCCGGCTTTTCAGGCGGCTGTACCGTTGATTGCACCTGAAGAAGAATTGACAAGAGTCGCGGGCTGGCAGCAGATGGTGTTCTCTTTCTCGAATGTAATGGGTCCTGCACTTGGGATAGCGGTTTACTCGGCAACTTCGCTCGGGGCAGTATTACTACTCGATGTGGCCGGGGCTTTGATTGCGAATCTGATGCTGTTCATGGTGAAGATCCATCAGCCTAAAGTGCAGTCTTCAGCTGCGCCGTCTTTCGTTCAAGAATTCCGTTTGGGTTGGAACGCACTCATTCAAGCGAAACCCATTGTGTTGATTACGGGGGCTACTGCGGTGTTTAGTATCGCATTTATGCCATTGGCGACACTGTTTCCTTATATGACATTGTCTCATTTTGGCCGTGGAGGATACAGTGCCAGCCTGGTGGAAGCGGTGTTCAGCATCGGGATGATTTTAGGCGGTCTGCTATTGTCGATGTTCTCATCTAAATGGAGCGACATTAGCTATATGAGCGTAGGTCTGCTAGTCATCGGTCTTACCTGTGTGATCAGTGGTTTGATTGGACCGAATGCATTTGTGATTTTTGCCATTCTCTCGTTCTTGATGGGCAGTGCGGCACCCTTCTTCAATGGTCCCTTCATGGCAATGATCCAACGTTCTTTTGAACCCGAGATGCTTGGGCGTGTCATTTCACTCGTGACCAGTATTATGATGTTGTCTTCGCCAATAGGGCTGCTGTTGGCAGGACCTGTGGTGGATCGATACGGTGTGCAGCTATGGTTCCTCGGTTCAGGAATTGTGGTGATGCTGACCGCTCTGTTTATTTTCATCCAGTTTCGGCGGCTGGCGTCCGCGATTCCGATGAATTGACTAGGGTAGAAACTTCCCTGTAAAAAAGAGTTTATAGGCCGGTCCGAGAGGATCGGCTTTTTGGCGGTTCTTCATATTTTTTCAAATTATAATATGATAGAATTACGTTCACTTGGAGGGATACATAATATGAATCTTCACATTGCAATCTGTGACGATCAGAGGCAAGATGCCTCGCGATTGGAAGAATTACTCATGAAGCAGATAACCAGCCTGCAAGGGATGACTGCCTCTATTGAGATTTTTGAATCAGGCCAAACCCTGCTTCAGGCAATGACGACTACCGCATACGATATAGTTTATCTGGATATGGAGATGCCCGAGTATAACGGTATAGAAGTCGCAGAGAAGATCCGGCTCAAAGATGCCAGGGTATTAATTATCTATGTCACCAGCCATACAAGTTATATGAGAAGAAGCTTTGCGGTTCATCCCTTTCGCTATTTACTGAAACCCATTGATGAACATGAACTGCAGACCGCCACAGTCAAAGCCATTCAGCAATGCATGCAAAGAAACAACGTGCTGTCATTCTCAATCCATCATATGAGCTATAATTTAAGGGTAGATGATATTATGTATATCACGGTAGAACGAGGCAAAAAATTGGTCCTTTGTACTGAACAAGGGACTTACTCGTATTATGGCAAACTGAGAGAGTTGGAAGGACAGCTGGAATCACACGATTTTTGTCGCGTACATACGGGATTCCTAGTAAATTGGCTGTATGTTCGTTCTTTAAGCAAAGAACTTATTCAGCTGAAGAATGGGGTGGAGCTTCCCGTCAGCCGCAGTAGAAGCTCTGATTCTTTACGGTCCTACCATGCCTTTATAGAAAAGAGGCTCTTAAGATAAATGTCTTTCATCCGGGAGATTAGTCCTTATTTTTTTGGTGTATTTATGCTCGTCCTTATATATGTCCCGCAAGGGGTCACATTTTATATTTTTCTCAAGAAATTCCTGATCCTGAGCAGGAGCAAACAGTCATTTATAGGCTGTCTTATTATCTTTTATATAATTAAATCGCTTACCGCTGCTAGCTTACCTCTAGTTGATTCGGTCATCCTTCACCTGCTCGTGTATAGTCTGATTACCATAATTTATTTCCGCGGCAGTGTGCTACAAAAGCTGTTCTTTAGCAGTTTCTATACAGTGTTTACGGTGGTTATTGAGATGCTGGTATGGTATGGGATTCAGCATATCCCACTCAATGCCGAGGGAATAGATACAGTTAATTTCTGGTGGTTATCTTTTGCTTTCCTATTTGTTGTTTTGCTAAGCATCATGTTATGTCTGCTATTGCTGCGGTTGTTCAAAGTGGATACCACAACGTTACTGTCGAATCAGGATTGGGCTGTGCTGAATCTTGTTTCTGCGGGTTCTTTGCTTATTATTATTGTGAATCTGAGAAATTCCAGTGATAAACCTTTTGATATTCCGTTTGATTTTGTATTCATCCTGCTTGGGATTCTTGTAATTAATGTGGCTGTAATGTTTATATATCAAAAGTTAATGAAACGGATGCAAATAGAATTGCATAATCATGTGCTTCAGCAGCAAGTGAAGGATTACACGAGTAAACTGAAAGATAATCAGGAAGCACAGCGTTTGCGGCATGATCTGAACCATGTGTTGATCCTTATTCATTCTCTGCTGGATGAAGGAGCTGTACAAGAAGCCAAGCGATATATTGCGGAGCTTGCTTCGACACAGGAGGCAGGAGAAAAGTATATTTCTTCTGGAAATATAGCTATTGATGCCATCTATAATGAGAAGTTCGCCAAAGCCGAGCTACATCAAGTTACAATGAAATCTCATTTTCGCATCCCGCAGGACCTGTCACTTGCAGGCAAAGAGGTTGAAATTGCAATTATTTTAGGCAATGCATTAGATAATGCAATCGAAGGGGTTCAGAGATTACCAGAGTCAGAGCAGAATGTTATTGAGCTGGAAGTGATTTATTGCGACGGGTTATTGGTGATTTCTTTAAAGAATCCTGCATCTCTGCTTATAGAGGACGGGCAGGGCTCTTTTTTGTCCAGCAAGCGGAACTTTGGGCGTAGAGGGTTCGGAATCGAAAGCATTGAGTATGCGGTTCAACAGCTTCAAGGAAGCGTCAGTTTCAGATATGAGAATGGGCAGTTCATGATGTTGGCGGTATTACCACTGCCTGAGTAGCAATCCGCAACCAACTACTCCACCTAACCTGCAAGTTACGGTCTCTTTCCGCTGGTAAGCAGCGGTCCATGATATATTGAGGCTGTTCTTATTAAAGGGAGGGTATTCCGTTGACATTGTCATTGCTCATCAGTGCAGTCCTTCAGCTCATCTTATTCAGCATCATTCCCTATACATACTGGTTTTTTACAAGCAGAACAACTTCATCCTTTGCCATGTGGATTGGCTGGAAGAAACCCCAATTGCTTTCTAGGAAGCAGTTCATACTATGGTTTATACTTACCATGACTATATTCACCAGCCTGGGAATGCTTACAGCAATCTATATGCTGGATAAGAATACTTTGGCCAGCTCACAGTTTTATGGTACAGGTCTTAAAGGTTTGATTCCGGCATTGATTTATTCTTGGTTGCAGACTAGCTTGTCCGAAGAGATTCTGTTCCGCGGCTTCATTGGTAAACGGTTAAGTTCGAAATTCGGATTCGGAATTGGAAACTGTGCTCAAGCTTTATTATTTGGTGTCGTACATGCTGTGCTGTTATACAGCAGTTCCGGATTATTGAATTCTGCTGTTGTAATGATTCTTACAGGTTTTGTGGGTTGGAGCATCGGAATGTTGGATGAGAAATTATCCGGCGGTTCGATCTTTCCAGGTTGGGTTCTGCACGGGCTGACTAATCTGATTTCCACCATTTTTATGATGTATCAATGGATGTAGCAATCAAAGTTTTTAGAGAGTACATTTTAAAAATATGGTAAACTAAAAAAGTCTTAAATTATAAGATTAAAGTTTATATACCATTTTTATTGGGAGGTAGATATTATGAAAAACAATGTCAGCTTGCAAAATGATATGGGGATAACGTTTAACTGATCAAGCTTGTTGACGTTTCCCCACCATTCGAAAGGGGAAAATCATTTGAATCAGGTATTATTAATCATCGATGCACAACAAGAATTAATGGATGGAAACGAAAAGGAAAGTGCAGTATTCAATAAAGAGCAGCTTATCCGGAATATTAATAAAGTGATTGAACAAGCAAAAGAAGCCGATGTCGAAGTTGTGTTCGTTAGGGATCTAGATGTCGCTGAAGGAACAGGTACAGGCTTTCAAGTTCACAATGAAATCAACAGGTCTGCAAATGCCAAAATCTTTGATAAGCTGGCAACGAATTCTTTTCACGGAACTGAGCTGCTACAATATCTGAAAGATCAGCAAATTGAGCATGTGGTGATTATGGGATGTAAAACTCAACACTGCATCGATACTGCGGTTCGGACGGCTACGGTTAGCGGCATGGATGTTACATTGGTCGGAGATGGTCATTCTACAACGGACAATGATGTTTTAAGTGCAGAACAAATCATCAAGCATCACAATAAAACATTACATGGGCACTACAATGTCGAACATTTTTCTATGGTCAGAAGTTCCGAAGAAGATTTGTTTCGCCCAACGCATGACTCTTATAGATAATAATTCAGTGGCGGCACTTAAATGTGCCGCTTTTTGCTGTTTTGCATTATCTCTGATTTTCGTCACCTATACTGATAGACATATTCGCCTAAACCATTCCCATCCCATCTTTATGGGATTGTTCTTGCAAGGGATCTACTTATAATTGTTAGTAATTCTTAAACAATATGAGTAGGGACGGGATCAACATGATGGCAGCAAAAGATATAGAGTTTAAAAGCACACACGGGCAGCGGCTGGGAATGATGGCGGCTATTTGTATGGGGGCGTTTATTTCCCATTTTACAGCTGGAATTGTGAATGTGTCGCTTCCTTTTATTGTGAATTATTTTCAGACAGAGCTTGGGAAGGGATTATGGATCACAACAGGTTATCTGCTAGTGATTACGGCTCTTCTTCCTATTATGGGGAAACTGGGAGACCGTTATGGTTTTCGCCGGATTCACAATCTTGGATTTGTGATTTTTACTGTGGGTTCTATCCTGGTCGCTTTTTCACCTAATCTGCCAATATTGCTAACGCTCAGAGTTGTACAGGGAGTAGGAGCTGCGATGTTCCAAGCAACTAATATTGCACTCATCACCATTCATATGCCGAAAGAGCAAAGAGGTCGTGCTCTCGGAATTTTAAGTACAGCTGTCGCGCTGGGCGGGATGACGGGACCTATAGCGGGAGGTTTGATTGCAGAGTGGCTGAGCTGGAAATGGTTATTTTTAATCCATGTTCCTGTGGCGATTGTGGCTACAATTATGGCATATCGGTACATCCCGAACCGTGTGCAAGAGCGCAAGCCGGGTGCTATCAGCTTCGTGGGGGCCAGCTTGTTTATGGCATTCATCACCTTGGTCCTTCTCGTAATAACAAATGGGAGCAAATGGGGCTGGGTGTCCGTGTGGACAATGACAAGTTTGGTGGGGGTTTCCTTGTTGTTGATTACTTTTCTATTCTGGGAGCGGAAGCAAAAGACTCCTTTTCTACCCTTACAAGCATTGAAAATTCCAACTGTAGCGGGAGGCTTGATCGTTAGCTGTGCCTCTTTTATTTTATCTAACACATTGCTTGTCCTCATTCCATTTTATTTGATGGGGGCGTCGGCTCCGTTCTCGTCATCTACGACAGGATATATTATGGCGGCTTATCCTATTGCCTTGGCGTTTGCAGGTCCTCTCGCAGGCTACTGCTCCGACCGTTATGGCTCTCATCGTCTGATGCTTATGGGACTGAGCTGCATGGGAAGCGGGTTTATCTTGTTACTGGTGTATTTAGATCATATACCGATTTATGGAATCGCGGCGATTCTATCTCTTATTGGCCTTGGTATGGGGCTCATTGCCTCTCCTAATAATAGCTTCATTATGCAGCAGACACCTCGGGAACACGTGGGTTCGATTGGCGGATTAATTGCTTTAACAAGAAATGCGGGTATGGTCTTTGGCTCAGCACTTGGACTTGGTGTGATGAGTGGAGAGACAGGACAAGGGAGTCAGTTGCAGGCGTTCAAATTGGTTTTTGAGATTAATATTTTCATTTGTTTAAGCGTTATTGTATTAATGGTTGTTATAAATAGAAGGATATTTAAATCTGCTTGATCTAAAAAAATGTGTGTGTAATCACAACTCAAGCTTTGGTGTTCTGTTACGTTGGAAGTAACGAATGATTATCTAGATATGGAGGATAACGATATGTTTTGTTACCAATGTGAACAGACACCGAATGGCGGATGCACCGTTGTAGGGGTATGTGGCAAAAATGAAACCATTGCGAGTTTGCAGGATACGATGATTTTTGCATTAAAAGGAATTGCAGCGTATGCGACACATGCCCGGCAGCTAGGATATAGCGATCCCGAGGTGGATCGTATCACCCACGAAGCTTTGTATATGACGTTGACCAATTCCAACTTTAATACACAGGAACATTTGGAGATGGCGATGAAGGTCGGGGATGCGGCGGTTCGCATCATGGATGTACTGGATCGTGCGCATACGGACCGCTTTGGCATTCCGCAACCGATCACAGTCAGTCAGAACAAAATTGAAGGTCAATGTATTGTTGTAACAGGACATAATTTATATGCGCTGGAGGAATTACTGCGGCAGACAGAGGGGAAAGGCATCAACATTTATACCCACTCAGAAATGCTGCCTGCGCATGGATATCCTGCACTCAAAAAGTATAAACATCTGAAAGGCAACATCGGCAAAGCATGGTATGATCAGCGTAGATTGTTCGAGCAGTTTCCCGGTGCAATTCTTGCTACCACAAACTGTGTAATGCCGATTAAAGGCACGTATGCAGACCGCTTTTTCTCATATGAAGTAGCGGGGCTGGAAGGTGTAGAGAAAATAACGGGCGACGATTTCTCCCCATTAATTAATCGTGCGTTGTCCCTACCTGCGGCTGATGTAGAGTCAGATCTGGTACTTACGACCGGATATCATCATGAAACTGTAATCGGGTTAGCACCAGAGATCATTCAAGCTGTCAAAGACGGGCATATCCGCCGGTTTTTCGTCATTGCTGGCTGTGATGCGCCAGGTACTGGCGGGAATTACTACCGTGAGTTGGCGACTTCCTTACCGAACGATACTGTCATTTTAACGACTTCTTGCGGAAAGTTCCGCTTTAATGACGTAGATTATGGCACCGTTGGAGACACCGGTATTCCGCGTTACATTGACCTTGGGCAATGTAATAATTCCGGTTCTACAGTGAAGATTGCCATGGCTCTGGCTGAGGCATTTGAGTGTACGGTGAACGAGCTGCCTGTCAGCATCGTGCTGTCTTGGTTTGAGCAAAAAGCAGTAGCCATTCTGCTAGGCTTGTTCAGTCTCGGCATTCAGGACATTCGCATCGGACCAAAGCCACCCGAGTTCATTTCACCAGGTGTACTGGATGTTCTGGTAGAGCTTTTTGGATTGAAGCTAATTACTACTGCTGAAGAAGATATGAACGCGATGTTGGCGTTGTCGTAGAGTAAAAATCAAAGGTTGCCGCCCATAAGGGATTGGCAGCCTTTTTTTGATAGGGGATTTAGGTGATACATCATTGTCGAAGCATAGCGATCCGTAATGGATGGTAATGCTTCTTAACTTGCCATTACAAGATGAGCTTATCGCGTGCTCGCCACATAATTATAGAGGGTATCTCTCAACTCGAACTCGTACGTCAAACCATTAACAATCCCCACAACATGATCGTTATCATACAGGTCAAGCATGAATCCAGCCATTTCCTTCGCGGTATGATATTTCGGCACAGTCCCATGATATTCGAATTCGGGGATATCGAAAGAAAGCTTCGCGAATTCTGTTTCTGTTGCGGCAGGTGCTAGCACTTTAGCCTGCATAAGTGCACCTTGACTCTTCAACTCATGAGAGAGTCCTTCAGTAAAGGCACTCACATAGAACTTAGTCGCACAGTACGTAATGGCATTTCCCACAATCGTATAGCCGCCACCAGATGAAACGTTGATTAATTGTGTTCCTTCAACATTGGAATAATCACGAACGAATAGAGAGGAAAGGATCGTCAACGATTCAATGTTCAGATGCAGCATTGCAGAAATTTTATCTAAATCTTGCTTGGCCACTGAAGCGAAATTTCCAAACCCCGCATTATTGATCCAAGTTTCGATTTCGAACCCTTGTAGATCCTCATAAAGCTTATAAGCATTACTAGAAACGGATAAGTCAGTTACTCGAATAACGACATCTACATCGGGGGAGTTATGATTGATTTCAGATTTTAGCTCCTCCAGTTGCTCCCTTCTGCGGGCTGTAACAATTAAGTTTTTACCGCGAGCCGCAAAGGCTAGAGCGGTTTCATAACCTATACCTGAACTGGCGCCTGTAATTACAGTATATTTCATGTGAATTCCTCCGTTTTTACAAGAATATTTAGTATTTCAACAACGATGTAATCATAAAGCTTAGAGTTTACTCTAAGTCAAATATTTTTTATAATTATGGGGACTCTTAAAATCAACATAGATTCGGGGGCTTGTATGTATACGATCAGCGATGTAGCCAAATTACTAGGGATTACCGCATATACACTGAGATATTATGAAAAGGAAAAAATTATTGCTCCGATGCGGAATGCGAATGGAGAAAGATTATATGATGACTCCAATCTTGCTTGGCTGCGATTTGTGATGAGGTTGAAACAAACCCAAATGCCGATCTCACAAATTAGAGAATATGCGCAGTTATATTTAGAAGGAGAGCATACGGCCCAAGCCCGCTTGAACCTTCTTGAGAATCATAGTAACTCTATACAGAGCCAAATCAGAAACTTAACAGCCACAGAGAAGATGTTGAAAGACAAAATTGCAGCCTACAAAAATTCCCTTGCGAAAGAGACAGGCATTTACTAAGCAGGCGACATAAAAGTATGCCAATGATTACGATAATTGTGAGATCAAAAAAAGGGCCCTCACGATTCATTGATAGACGCTAGTTCCGCACGTATGTTTGCGGATCAGCGTCTTTTGCTTTTGGGCTAGACTCCGGCAAAATAGCCGTATGCCTCGCTATTCGCATCCTCGTCTCATTCGGCAACACTTTATTGACAGCGCTAGACGTATTCGTTATTGTGTTTAGAAACATGATTCAATTGAGAATGATTATCTCTTGAGAATTTAAAGGGAGTTTGCGAATCAGTTATGGATGTTCTGAAACTTATACAAATATGGAACCAGGTGATTATGAGTGTACTGGACGTACGGCTAAAGCAGGCCGGAATCGACAACGATTTGAATCAATACCGTTTGCCGGCAAGCGCATTTTTATTCGCTTTTCAAGGACAAGGCGAGTTGTGGGTTGACGATGAGGTATGGCTGTGCGATCGTTTCCATGTACTGCACGCCGGCAAAGGCTCTCTGGTGACGGTTCGGAGCCGAGAAGCGCTGAATGTATATATCGTACTCTACAAAGCGTTTCTCCCCGCTTCGGCCTCGCGCGAATTTCATATGATGATGGAGGAATCCGACCCGTTTCTGGAAAGCTGGGGGTTCCCGCCTGGCGAACCGCTGGCCATGCTTGAGCTGCTTCAAACGATACGCGACGGTTGGCTTAAATCTGACGACGGATTAACCCGGCTGTCGGCCAAGGGAGACTTTATCCGCTTCGTTCACGCTGTCCTGAGGGAGCGTCTGTTCGGAGCCGGCGAGCCATCTTTATCGGAGCAAGTTATTCGACATTTGTCCAGGAATTATCGCCAGCCGATCTCGTTTGAGGAGCTTGCTCGGCAATTGAATTACAGCCAACAATATATATCGCGAAAATTTAAAGAACAGACAGGGCTCAGTCCGCTGGACTACGTCATTCGTTTCCGAATGGAAGATGCGAAGGCTCTGCTGGCCGGTACGATAGCAACACAACAGGAAATAGCATCACATGTCGGTTATCCGGACCTCATTTATTTCAGCCGCATGTTCAAAAAGCATGCCGGCATGACGCCAGGTCAATATCGTAAACGATACGGCCAGTTCGTTTCAGATCATGCAAGGAATAGGTCACAATCGTCCGTTGTTCTAAGCCGGTCATTAAGCTATCCTTTTTATGTGAGTGATATTGATTATCAATTTCAACAGGATGGGGCGAATAAAATGACTAGAGCAACCCGAAGTTTTTATGCAGTGATGCTGTTATGTTTGACCGTGATGTTAACAGCTTGTGGTGGGTCGGTGAACAACGGAGGTGCAACGAACAGCCAGGTTGCCGTCAGCGCTTCTCCAACCATGATCACTCAAGAGTCAGAGGTTTTGGCATCTTCTGAGATCAAGGTAGTCAAGACCGCTTTCGGCGATGTCGCAGTTCCTGCACACCCTCAGCGCGTAGCGGCAATTTCTTATCTCGGCACCGTACTTGCTCTGGAAGTCCAGCCGATCGCAGCCGAATCGTTCTTGATGTCGAGTCCTTATCTCGAGGGAATGCTGGACGTCGTGACGGATGTAGGCGACTCGTTAGAGAAGCTGCTGGAACTCAATCCGGATTTAATCATAACGCATAATCCACAGCCTGAGGTAGTCGAGAAATATCAGATGATCGCACCTACGGTATCGGTTCCTTACAATCAGTTTGTATCCATTCAGGAAGAAATGCTGTATTTTGGCGAGTTGCTGGATAGACGTGAGGAAGCGGAGAAATGGAACGAACAATTCGAGAAGGACATTGCAGACATTCGGGAGAAAGTCCAACAAGCCGTTCCCGAAGGAGAGACGCTTTCGATTATGCAAGAGTACGATGGAAACGTGAGCCTTTTTGGTCCGAAATCGGGACGAGGCGGCCGGCTGATGTATGAAATAATGGGGCTGAAGCCGCCGACGACGGTTCCAGAATTTATGCTGAAGGAATCCTACTATGAATTTTCGCTGGAGAAACTTTCGGAGTACATGGGTGATTATTTGATTCTGACGACGGAAGCCAGCTTGGAATCGCTGCAGGCTGATCCAATCTGGGGGTCGCTAGAGCCGATTCGCAACAATCGGGTATTTTTATGGACGGAGAACCAATCCTGGTACCGCGACCCAATCGCCGTGAAAAGACAAATCAACGATTTGACCGACTGGATCATCGAGGCAGCGAGTCGGTAACTGCCTAGAGTAAGGATTGATCGAACGGTAATATAAAATCAGAACTTGCCGTTACAGCCAGCGCGCTGATCCTTACCATAAGTGACGACGAAAAAATTTTGTTTTGGAAAGATGAAGAGTGTTGTGGGGGTGCGGAATAGCTCGACAGAGGGTGTCCTAAACGTCATAAAATGGCAGAGGGATACCCTCCTTTTTTTAAGAGCGGAGTGGGGAAGGGACTAGAGATTGTGCTGAACGGTCAAGTTTATAATTCTTTTTGTGCAAAGGTTATTTCTAAAATCCAGGTGAAAAGTAGGTAGACTCAGGACAAGCGATCACTATAATGGAAATATGAGACATTCATAGACCCGATCAATAGGATATAAATAAGAATCCGGCTGATTAAAAAAGCGATTAGAGGAGGCCATTTCGTGGGAAGATCATTCGCAAATTTGCATATCAAGTCGAACAACCTTGAGAAGACTGTCGAAGCATTAAGAGAGCTAAGCGAAGGGCATGCCAAAGTATTAGGCAAGAAAAATCATGAAGCTCCAGAGAACAAGGTTGTAATGTATGTAAGCAAAAGCAACGAAAACTGGATCAGCGTGCTCCACGATTATTTTGTATGGGGTACGGTGAAGAAGGCCGGTAAAACGTTGTCCCAGCTTACCGGGGAGCCAGTGATGACCGCCGGATATATGAATGAGGAGATATTCGAGTTGTCGTTGTTCGAGAATGGAGACATTCAAGCCGAAAAGATCTTTTGTGAGCAGTGGACGAGGGATGAATATGAACTACTCCGGGAAGAGCGTCTCAATGATGATTACTTGCGAAAAGCGTTGGATATCCGTAATGAGGATTTTGACGGCTTCATTGGCATTACGAGTCCGGGACAAGCCGTAGATAAGCTGTCAGAAATCGTAAGCATGTCTTTATGGAGTGACTGGGAGTGGATCCCGTACGAAGAAGCTCTCAAAAATCGATTTGTGAAATATGAATTTTGAAAATACACGAGTAAATGGCTAAGGACCTCTGAGATGACATTTTAATACATGGCGGTGAGCGAAAAGAAATGGATAAATTAAAGAACAGCGGATTTTATAAACTTAGATTCTTCATCAGGCCGGAAGAGTTTGAAGGCGTTTTGAAGCGTTTTGAACATAAGCCAGCGCAATTTCATCTAACCAATTATGCCCAGACAGAGCATGATCTGAAACAGGTGTATGAAGCATATCAGACCTTTTATCATTATTTTACGGCAGAGAAAAAAAGGAATGAGGGTCCCCCTTTCTTTGTTTATTCCATTTCTGTTACGTCTGATAATGAAAGCTCCGGATTTTTCGCGAGAAATGAGAGTGTCTATTTTCCATATTACGGACAATGGGCAGAGGATGAACTGCCGTGTATCTTGCTATCATTTCCTAAAGGCTTTCAAATAGATTTGGAAGATGAAAAAGGGAAGTATTATATCTATGAGGATATTCGGGATCATAAGCCGTTAACATATACGTTTTTCGATGAAATAACGGGTGCTATTAAAAAAATGACAAAGCCGCTTCGCTTCTCGGCGCATGATGCAGATGCTATGAAGGAGCAAAAGCCTTCTGTGCGTATAAGCCATGGTGCGATTCACGATTTGAGCAAATCGTGGATTTTCAATAAATATGGGCTTGTGATGGGTGGCAAATAGTCCAGGGCAAATTACACCGAGGCATTGGCCAAGCTGGAGAATTCAAAAATTGGGGATTGATATGTTGCACTCTCTAAAATTTCAGTATTATCTTGGATAAAAAAGCTGCTCAACCTGCAATATTTTAAAGAATTCTCTATCTGGAAGAGTTGCATGTTGGGGGCAGCAGGAGGAGTATTTATGTACATCGTATCTCGGCCAAAACCGCTGTCTGATGGTCAAAACCAAGCACTTGCAAAGGAAGACGCCACTGTTTATCCACCGGGCTACCTCCGTTTTTTGCGGCGATTCGGCGAAGGGACTTACAGAGGGTGGCTGAATGTTCAGTTTCCGGATGCGGAGGTGCTTAAACCTTTTGCAGAGTACGGATTATGGGAGCATGACGAGAATAGCCCCATTACTGAGCAACAGATCGGTGAGTGTATCGTTATAGGTACAACGGTGGACGGAGATTTTCTGGCAATACATCCCCAGACAGCTGGGCTGCTTTGGCTACCTCGGCATGCGGAGCACGTAAAGGCGATTTCCCTGCAAGCAGGGGAGCAGGAAGACGAAGGGTTGTACGCCTTGGTGCTGGACGAAATTTATCGTCAGGTGTATGGAATCAGTCAAGGGGAGAGCGTCTATTATGAACCGTGGACGGGCACTCGCAGCCATCGCTTTTTGCGTTTGCCACAAGGGCAGGACCAGCTTACGCTACCCGAACTGGCTGGATTGTGCCAACATGAATTTCCGCCGGATTTGTTTATTGAGAATGCCTATGTTTGTTTCCTGTTCTACCGGCAGCTGGGAGGCTATGTACGGTTGAATTATGCCTACCAGCAAGAGGTGGCCATCTTCTATGAACAGGATATGGGGCAGGCGTTTGCCGTAATGGAGCAGTGGCTCTTGTCGAAAGGCTGCGAAGCGATTTCAGAAAATAACAGCTAATCTGGGGGCTCCATAAGTCTGGGAGAGGGAGGTATGCATGAAACTAGTTTTTACTTTGGATACACATGGAACGTGTGTGGGTCAATTGAGAGATGAACTGCTGCCCTTAGAGGAATTAGCAAATACATGGGAGTTTCCCTATGATATCTTTTTTGTGTTGCGTGTTTTACCTGAAGGTTATGGTCGAAAAACATCCAGACGGTTTGATAGCAGGGATCATACCCTCGAATTAGATATCAGCATAAGTTATGAACAGTACCAACGGATGTCCAAGCATGAGCAACGTGAGGGATTAGGTATTCACCTTTTTAACTATTTGTCAGAGTCAGTTGCTAAATATAATAAGCATGCAGTTAAGGAAAACCAAAATCAACTACTGGACCTAGTGAAAAAATGGATGCTCGAAAACAATTGGCTAAATGGAAAGTTAAATCAAGCACGGGACCTACTTTCGCAAGACATGGATCTTTATGAAGTCAGCCAGAAATTGCAGATGCCATTAGAAGAGATTGAGTATATCCTTCTCCGTATGAATGACTATGAGCCAACTGATGTTCATCCTGATAACCTTGTAGTAGAAAAAGCACCGCCATATCATTTCTAGAAGGCTGGAGCAAATAGAAGACATCCTGCCTGAACGGATCCACTAACGGAAAGGAGGAAGCCGATGCAAGAAATAGAGAGGCTGGCGATAGAGATCGCCGATGCTGCTAGAACGTCTTTTCGCGCTCTTTTTGAAAATGGCGAATGTTACTATTACTGTACCCTTTACACTACTGGTGAGGGACATGCGCCAAGTATCTCCGCCTGGTCGTGGGAAGCTTTGGAGGTAGAAGCAGCCAGGCAAGGCGTCGAAAGTGACACACCGGCATCGACGATTGCGGAACTTATCAAATGGTCTTATGCGGATTCGCCCTATTGTTGTTTCGGCGATGAGAACTTTGATAATGTTAAACAGCGATTTACCGAGCGTTCTTTCATAGCTGATCTTGAGAATGACGAAGTGAATCGCGAGTTTGATTTGAGGCTGAAGGCCATGGAGCTGGCGATGAAAATACTCGATGATGAAGGTGTGTTTGCCTTGAATCAACTGCGAGAGTCAGTATGCGTCCTTGTCGAAGTCATGCCTCCGGATGAGATCAATACTGAAATCGCCCTCCGTTTGAATCGGGCAGAATCTCCAGCTATGCAAGTATGGTTGGCGGAAGCGGCGGAGTAGAAGCCTCCGCTTTCGGAAATCGTCTACTATATTCGGATTTAAAATGAGAGGAAAATAATTTATGAGCAATCTTTTCAGATTCATTCCTATTAGCCAACTAGCAGATAAATTTCCCGAAGGATCTTGGTGGGCGAAGTTTTACCAAGATTTTAGTGACGAGCAACTTGCCGCTTACTATGAAGGGGATTTGACGCTGCCTTCTCTTAATCTAGATTGGGAGCAACCTTTCCCGCAACAAAAAGAGGTAATCATCATTTTTATAGAAGGAAATTTTACTGTAGACAATCTTTATAATAAAGAAACGGATGGTGCCATAGGGCTTTTGGTGACCGGTAATATGAGTGCGAAAAATATAGCTGTAGGCGGTCAGGAAATTTATGTTTCGGGCAACCTGATGATTGAGGAAATATTATGCGGCTCCTACAATCATGGGGAAACGATTGTTAAAGGTGATCTCAGCGCTGCGGTTTTGGTTCAGGATGACGAGTACAGTTTCAAAGTGGACGGACATAAATCGATCGCCTGCTTAGTAAATGTGTGGGAGGGGGACGGCGTATTTCAGGAGCTTCCGGTAGACATTCATGAAGTGTTGATTGATGAAGTTTTTTTGGATATGGAAGAGGATGAGGAGGACTTTTCCTTTGGCACACTGGTGAACGTAATTAAAGAAGGCCGTTCTGCTCTAAAAAAAATAAAGGAATCCCCCGCTAGCAAGAAAGCTGTTCATTTATATTTCACCCATAACACAATCAATGAAGAAAATATATTGAAGTTGACGCAGTGTATTTTAATGCCAAGTGACAAGCCTTCTTTTAATTTTCGGGAGCAAGACGTTTTTTTCAAAGTTCAACTGGAGCATATTGATGCTGACGGGGATGAGCGGGATCTTAGCGTTTATATGAATGATAACCGGCATCACTATTATATTTGGCTGGAGCAAGATCATTCTGTCGGTTTGTTGAAGAGAACCATAGAAGAAGGGTCTGAGTGGGAGGACATTACAGAAGAGTCTCAGGAACAACTAGCAGAGATTAGCGATTGCTGGACGATGTTGCTGACCTGCGTTAATATGGCTGAGCTTTATTTACGAAACATTGAGGTACAGTATGTGCAAGACATTTTGCAACACACTGTAATTCAGGAATTATATTCGGAAGTGGAGGAGAATGGCGGGTTCTGGGACGGCTCTAAATGTTACAGCTTCCGTCAAACGCATACAGACGAGGACGGAGACCTTCTACATGGTCGGATTGAAATCAGGACTCCAGATGAAGCGTATTATTTTTATACAGTGGACAATGGAACTTATGTTTCCCGGCATTATCAGCCGCCCGATCAATATGGCAAGCAGGACATGTCCTATTTGGATCTTAGGCGCTGGGAAGCATCAGAGCGGTATTTTACAAGATTCAAACAATTTATTACAGAGAAGATAGAGTCAGGTGTGAATAGTTAGATCTTGATATGCATTAGAGGAAAGGATGATAGAAATGCCAAATGATAGCCAAGCTGGTCCTTCAGCTGGTTCTGTTAGAGAAGTTGGTAGTTATCCTATCAACCTGACAGGTCCACGTAGTCATACTCTTGTCCTTAAGCCCGGTGTGGGCAGTCTATCCATGGGTCCGTCGCAATTGGGGAAAAAGGTTGACCTTCATGTCGCGTCTGATGCGCCTATCGATTGGACCGTATTCGATGTCTTTGCCACACCGGCTGGCTCTCCCTGGCCGCGATTTCTGCATTATACAGGCAGTGATTCAGGCTTCTTTGACTGGGCACAGAAACGTCCCATTGAAGAGATGACATGGACTCCGATCCTATCTGCGGACACGGTGGCGGACGCCAGTCAGTCCAATTTGCATGGCTTGCATGTCGAGTTGGAAGCATCCGGGAGGTCCCTTAGCCTAATACTTCCGAAGCAGCCTTTCCGCCTGAGTGTGTCCGGCGATCTATCACGCTTCTCGGCCACAGGTGATATGCCATCTTCTCTTACACTAGCACCGCGCACCGGCCGACGTAAGAATGATCCCCCTTTTTTGCTGCCCGATATGGGGGAGCTGCACCAGGTAACGAGCTTGACGCTACATAACGCACCGCTGGGACAGCCCATCTCGCTAGAGTGTCTAAACCGGTACCCAAACCTTAACTCACTGAGTTTGTGGGGAAACTTCTGCGACCTGAATTTATTAGCTCATCATACCCAGTTAACGAATCTGGAGCTGCGCTTCATGCCTGATCTGGGGGACTTGCCGACCTTGAACGCGTGGCCGTTGCTTGACAGATTCATCGCCTACAATGTCGAAGAAAGCGCTGGCAAGCGTCTAAAAAAGCAAATGAAAACTCGCGCTGAAACCCGTCCTTGGACCGACCATGCTTCAGTGAGCCAATTACGAAAGCCAGAGTGGTGGACGACCGAGTTTGGCCGCCCATTCTCCTCCTGGGCTAAACGTCTAGCCAAGCTGGCTAATGAAGCTTACAACGTTGCACAGGTAACCTTGTCCGAAGCCCGTAGCTTTGCTGAAGCCGAGGCCGCCATTACCGCTTTCACCGTACGCTTCAACAATCTTAAGGGCATCGAAACCACCGAACGAGAAGACCTTGGTGAAGCAGTATGGCAACTTAGCCAGTCTGACCACCTGATTGGCCAGCCTATCACAGAGGAGATGGCTCAACGCTGGTTCGATGCAGCACGCGATTACTAAATGAATTGAAAGTCACACCCCTAGAATAGAAATCGGAATGACCCAGAGGTTTGTCCAATGTCTATTCTAAGGGGTGCACTTCACTATACTGACGGGGTTTTGTTATACGATCATCCCCATTTCTCGGAGTCTATCTTTAATTTTCTTTAAACGAGCTTCTTTTTCGGTGTCTTCAGTTAATACCTCTACAGATGTTTCGTTATACTTCTTAATGATCCTCTTTAAAGTTAATTCTTTCATTTCCTTTTTACTGTGGATGGTAACATGAGGGACAGTTGTATAGGTTTCTATAGTCTTGGGATCTGCAGAAATTCGTTCTAGTAAACTAAGTAGAAGCACCAGTCTTTGCTGGCCCAACCTCGGAACTTGGTATAGTTTTTTCCATGTGGAATCTAATAGATGTTCAAGATCTGTATATCCCTTCGAGTATAGAGCATTTATGAGGCCTGTTAAATTTGGACCCCGTTCTTCTGCATGCGCCACAGCAACAATACAAGCAATATTCTTAGAATAAAGATGCGCCGGAAGTGGAAAAAAATGTATTAATGCCGCATTTCCGTCGATGATGTCAATCATGATGATATACCTCCATTAAAATATGTGTTCACTATACACGTTTAGTATTCTGGCAAGGTCTGAGTCAGCAGGGTGAATTTTCCTGACTTGTCCAATCGATTGATACACTCTGCATTATTAAACCCCAAGCTACTGATCATTTTCTGAACACCAGCAAAACCCGTTACATAAGATCGTAGAATATGTAGGAGATATGATTCGCTGCGCTTCATAATCATTGCTAAGTAATGATATGATATAGGTATCAATTTTGTGGGGTGCACTGATATGGATTTCCGAATCAAAGAACTAGTTAATGCTACACAGCAAACCTATGGACTGGACAACTACTATTTACATACAAATGAAATTTATCGTGAAGTTACGATGCTGGGAGAAACCGGCTATTTGCTTAGTATGGAATGGTTTCCTTCTCACATTAAGGAATGGAAGGAAGATTATAATCCGGAAGGAACTGCAGTCATTACGCTTGACTTGCTATCCAATAACTATAAAAGTGTTATTTTTGTTGGAGGGAAATCTTATGCAAATCGAACACCGTTCCAAAACATTGAATTAAACGGCGTTATTCAGTGGATGGAAGCTGAAGTAGGGCTTGAATATGGTAAACAATTCTACTTAGTGAAGGAAGAAAGAGGAGAATATCATTTTGCTGAATGTATAGACGGTATACCCATCTCTCCCGGCGGGCGAATGGAGTTACGCTTCGATGCGGAAGGTAGAATTATTTTTTATAGTGTCTATGGCCAGTTTCCTTCCAGCTCCCTTGTGCAAAAAGAGGATTATTTTCTCACGCTTCAAGCGGTAGAGCCACTGGCTAAAAACCAACTACAGCTTATAGAATATCCAGTGTACGAGATGAAGCATCTCCTGCCGATCTATGGGATAGAAGAAATCTACATTACAAATGATGGAACAACCACAATTCTATTTGAGATGATATCAGGAACGAGAGCACGAATGAATATTGATCAAGTAATGCAGTGGGAGCAAGCGGACACGAAACAGTTCGCAAGGACGGAGATCCGTCTGCAAGAAGTGGTTACAATCGAACAGGCAATAGCACGTGAGCCGCATCCAGATTCATTTTCAATCACAGACATAGAACAAGCCCAATGTATAACCGCAGTCGAAATTGGTTTAAGCCAGCTCTATCCGGAAGAATCCGGACAATGGATATTGAAGACTTTACATCGGGAAAGAGGACATATTCAAGCGACATTGAGGAAGAATGTGTCAAGTAATCGTATGTTTCAGCGTAAGCTCCTTCTGTTCATCGATACGAACAATTATAAGGTTATAAATTATATGGATAACAAGCTAATGCTCGATACGTTTGATGAATTCAAGAGTGAAGGGAAAATTGCTGTGAGCCATGACGAAGCTTATGACAAGCTCAAGGGATGGTTCGAATTAACACCCGTATATGTGTATGATCCTGGGCAGAAGAGGTATGTGCTGTGCGGAAAGCTGGATTGTGATTATGCCGTGAAGGCCACCAGCGGAGATGTGGTAGAGTGGGGTAGTTTGGAATGATAGTGAAACCAGATTGATTTAGTCAAAAAGATAACATCCGAAACTCATGTCCAAGAGACATGGGTTTTTCTTTATGTAGTTGGATTTTCTTGCAGAAGTTGTCTAATTTAAGACCTACTAAATTTTGTCCTTTTTTTAGGTCAGAAAGTTTTTTTAACTAGATGCCAAAAATTTAGATTTACACGCAGAGAAATTCCGGTGAATAGCGTCAAATAGAAGTAGACGTTAGGAAAAAAGAAAGTTTCGTTAGGTACAATGGATGAAATGAGAGACAATAACCGTTTTAAGGATGGTGAAAAAGTTGGGTTTCAAAATACGTAAAAACACGGTGCAGTCCGTCTGGATGATGTGGGAAAAAGCTTTTGCGTTGCTTTCACATTTTCGCGGATCACATAAGTCACGCTTTGGTATATGTACCGTGATGCTAAAAAAGCACCGGGGACAGCCTATTGTATGCCAAGACGCCACGGTCATCAACCAGGGAGAGTGGGTGGGAGAACTCCACCTCGACAATGAAAGAATCCTGAAGTTGATCCGGTCCGAAGGATCGGATCGTGCCGCACTGCAAACGGCTCGCATGCTGCGCAAATCAATGCAGCAAATCAATGAAGCGTTCGAATCGCAGTCGGAGTTCAGGCAGGTCAAGGCTTTATTGGGGATTACACTGCTCCATCGGGGATTAACGCACGGTCTTGGTTTTGAACAACAAAATATAAAGTCCGGCGTTTTCGAACGCATCACCACCATCTATCTTCGATTGCTGCTGTCTGCCATGCATCCTGAAGGGAGACAAAGAATCAATCGGCGAACAGAGCAACTGGTCCCGATGTTACTGATCCATTCACGCGCCTCACTGAAAAATCGATTTTCACCCGGACAGAACTACTCTGGATAGGTCTTATGCTTGTTATAAGGAGGTGTAATCATACTTACATATCTGATAGGAGGAATACTATGTGCCGCTACTCTTTACATGTTTATTCCAAGTTTGATTACGCGAGTGAGCGGCTTTGGTGTTTTTCGCAAAGGAACGGTAGAAAAACAGGTGGCATTCACTTTTGATGATGGGCCACATCCGAAATATACGCCGGAATTGCTGGATTTATTGAAGTTACATCAAGTGAAGGCTACTTTTTTCGTGCTTGGATCGCGAGCGGAGCAGTATCCAGATCTGATCAGAAGGATGGATCGGGAAGGCCATCAGATTGGCATCCATAATTACTGCCATACCTCTAATTGGCTGATGCTGCCCAGTACAATTAGGCGAGAACATCTGGAACGCTCCGCTGATATTATAGAGTCTATTGTCGGAATCAGACCCAATCATTACCGTCCACCCTGGGGATTAATCAATCTATTTGATTTCTTTCGGCACAAGCAGTATCGAATTGTTCTATGGTCGCTGAAGGCGAGTGACTGGAACATCCGGGCCTGTCAAACCCGGATGCAGGCCATTTTATTAGGTGGAATCACCGATGGCTCCGTTGTTTTACTTCACGACAGCGGAGAGACTGCGGGCGCGGACCGGCATGCTCCTTATTTTATGCTGCAAGCTTTAGAAGAAGTGCTAAACCAACTACAGGCAAGAAACTTGCAATTTGTTAGGCTTGATGAAATGTCTTGACGTATTCCAGTGATTTGTTATTAAGACTTAAATTGTTTGCGGAAGCAGAGCGGCGAGATGCCCATTATTAATTTGAAGGTTCGTCCAAAGTGGGAAGTGTTATCGAACCCAACCATTCCCGCAATTTCAGTAACATTAAAAGAAGAGCCAACCAGCAAATCACGCGCTTTTTTAATGCGGATGTTATTGATATATTCAATGAAGCTGAACCCGGTGGATTCTTTAAAAGTACGGCAAAGGTAGGAAGAGCTTATTTCGAATTGCCGTGAAATCTCACAGAGCTTAAGCGGTTCCATATAATGTTGATTTACATAATTAACGATGTCCAGGACTTTCTTATGTGTACGATTGGATTCTACAAATGAAGCTACGCGGCTGTCAAATAGTTTACGATTAAGATAGAGAAGCAGCTCCACCAATAATATTTGTTGGTACTGTTCATATCCGCGGGCTTGCTTCTTCCCCTCCTGGATCATTTTCTGAAAAAGCTGTTCGATGAAATATTGATCCATCCCGGTCATCTTCAAAGCGCGGTAATCACTTTTGAACAATTCGAGCAGTTCCTCACATTGACTGCCGGTGCAGAAATGCTGCAGGAATTCTTTTTTAAACAGGAGTGTAACCCGTTCATACATATTGCAGCCGGAATTGACCAGTTTGTGCATTTCGTGAATATCCATAAATAGCAGTGTTCCGCCCGCAACCTGGTAAGTTCTGTCCCCTATAAAATAATAAAAATCCCCGGATATTAAATACAGAATCTCATATGCATCATGATAGTGTCTTGAAGGCATGCTGGTGTATACCTGTTTCTTGCGGCTGATGTCAAAAAGAGTAGACTCATAAAATACCGGTTTCATTCAGCACCTCCTAAGAGGATTGTAGACTTAATCTATGGTTTGTAGCAACATATGTATAAAAATTAATATTTACAAGAAAATACGTGCTGTTTGGACAAAGTTTTTGAGATAAGCTTAAATTGAATTACCAAGTGTTGGAAAAAGGAGGGCTGTCATGCTCAGATAGGTTAGGGATAAGGTTCACTGCCACTAAAAGTTAAAGCGCTTAAACTATTCAATTAAAGGAGAGATTGCGGTGCTAAATTCAACGAAGAGTAAGGTTTCCAAGAAGATGAAATTTTCATTGATGATTCTGCTCAGTTTTTCAATGATTTTTTCTTATGGCTGTCTGTCCAAAACATCTCAACAGAAAAGTTATGCGGCAGGGAACCCTGATTCTAATTTCTCACCGGCAACACTTCAATTCTTGCGTGACAACACAGGTCTGGATGGTGAGCAGTGGAACAATATTATGATGCTTGTCAACAAACCGGAGCAGGACGATCTGAACTGGATCAATTTTTACGGATATTGTGAAGATATTGATGATGACCGCGGGTATACGATTGGAATATTCGGTGCGACTACAGGCGGCTCAAATGATACCGGTCCCGACGGTCCGGATCTGTTCAAGGCATATGACGCTGCCAAAGGCGCGAGTAATCCTTCGGTTAAAGGCGCATTGGCCCGGATCGGTGTTAAGGGTTCGATGAAAGGGAAGATCCTCGAGATCAATGAAAGCGAAGAGAGCTTCTGCAGAAAAATCGGCAATTTGCAAAATGATCCCGAGTGGAGAGAGGCTATGTGGAAAACGTTCTACAATATCTATATTAAATACAGTGTGGAGCAGGCCCGCAAACGCGGCTTTAACTCGGCATTAACTATTGGTTCCTTCGTGGATGCAGCGCTGAACCATGGAGCTACCGGCGGCTCCGAGACCCTTCAAGGGCTTTTGGGTAAATCCGGAAGCAGCACGGATGAGAAGACTTTTATGACCAAATTTTATAAAGAACGGACCAAGATTGTGGATACTAATGAGTACAACTCTCCGCCTAACGGCAAGAACCGTGTGAAGCAGTGGAGCAATTTGCTGAACATGGGAGAGACAGACCTGAAGGGTGCAGATTCGGCAATCCTTCAAGTCACTGACTGGGAACTCCAATAACCGGAAGGTAAGGGCAGAACCGCCGTTCTTCTCGGAGACGGCGGTTCGATGATAAGTGAGATTAAGGAAGAGGGAGATGGGCTGAATGGATAACAACCAATCTTATCTCAAAAATAGATTTTACAAGGTAATCAGTCTAATGGTTATAGGTTTGCTGCTTGCCGTGGAATTGACCGGTTTTGTCTCAGCAGGAAGGGAAGAAATTGAGGAAGACCTTGTAAGTGAAGCAACTGCAGTTCAGGAAACGATTGCCCAGTGGATTTTTAAAGACAAAGGCGAAAACGGTGTATTTCCGGCTACCGGCGGGGTATATCAGACGTCTTCATCCATTCGTGATGTAGGAACTAATACGGATGCGTACACCTATGAGTCAAGTGAGAACAGCGTACGCAACCAGGGCTGGCATGAAGGAACGGGCCTAAAATACTGGCTTGCCACGCTTTCTACCCAAGGCTTCGAAGGTATCTTCCTCTCTTCCCAGCAAACCTCTTCAAGTACAGGACCCAGGGATTTTAAGGTGCAATACAGTATAGATCAACAGGAATGGATAGATGTTACGGGCGGCAACCTTGTTCTAGCCCAGAACAATTTTAATTGTTCCAATAATTCCTGCAAATTAACTAACCTCGCTTTACCTGCCGGAACAAACAATCAAGATGTACTCTATATCCGCTGGGTGGTAAACTCTGCGAAAAGCGTAAGCGGGGGAACGGTGTCCAGCTCAGGCTCAAGCAGAATCAAAGATGTGATAATTAAAGGAACACGCAGCAGCGGCGAACCTGGGAACACTCCCACACTTGAGGTAAGCAAAACTCCCGCTTCAGGGGCTGCAGATGTTCCCCTTAACGCAGAGATCACCGTGAAGTTTAACAAAGCCATCAGCCTCGACAGTAGTTATCAAGTTGTAATCACAGAAAACAATCTTCCTCTTACCAACATTTCTGCTTCACTCCTCGGTCAAGACACAGTCAAAGTCAGCCACCCTACTTTCACTGCCGGCAAAACTTACAACGTGACCGTCCCTAAAGAGCTTGTTAAGGGGACTACGGATGGCCGGACACCTGAGAACGATATTACCTGGAGCTTTAAGACGAAGTCTCCGGATACCGGCATCAAAACACCAACGCTTCTGAACATGACTTTTAATGGAGACCCGAAGACAAGTATTGCCTTTGACTGGTATACAGCCGAAACCGTCAGAGGTACAGTAGTGCAAGTAGTGGAGGCCGCCAATGCGGGAGGAAGCGAGTTCCCGGAACAACTGGCAGCTTCTTATGAGGGCAGCGTAACAGTTATTGAAACCTTAATGACATCAGGAGACAGAAGCTCCAAAAAGTATAAAAAGTTCGCTAGCCACAAGGTTATTGCAAGCGGTCTTAAGCCTGGAACCAAGTATATCTACCGGGCCGGTAACGGTGATGCGGACGGCTGGAGCAAGGCGGGTTCTTTTACCACGGACAAGGCGGATAATCAGGATTTCCATTTCCTCTACGTAACCGACACCCAAGGCTCAAGTAAATCGAATTTCGATCTGTGGCAGGATACTTTTAAGAGAGCTATTGAGAAAACGGTTGATCCCAAGTTTGTTCTTCTTACAGGGGATCTAACGGATGACGGTGATCTGGAGCAGCTGTGGCAGTGGTTCTTAGGTGTGCCGAAAAAAGAATTTGCCAATGTGCCATTTGCACCGATTATTGGTAACCATGAGATAGAGGATTATCCGAATAACAACTTCTATAACCATTTTAATCTTCCAAAAGATGTCGGGACGGGCGCTCATGACGGGTCGGTATATGCTTTCGAATACGGCGATGCCCTGTTTATGCAGATCAATTCCCAGTACGAAGGGGAGGTTAAGCCGTATAAAGCGGATATTCAATTCACGAAGCAATTGGAATGGATGCGGAATCAAGTGGCAAAGACCGACAAGAAGTGGAAATTCGTCTCGATGCATAAGGGAGCGTATTCTTCAGGGGATAATGCTTCGGCAGAAAGTGACCGGGTAGAATTTTACCGGAAATATCTAATTCCTGTATTTGATGAGCTGGGTGTGGATATGGTGTTTGAGGGACATGACCATATGTATATGAGGTCTTTTCAAATGCTGAACAACGTTCCGATTAAGAATGTTATTACCGATGAGCAAGGAAATGTGCTGAATCCCAAAGGGACCGTGTATCTGATGGGCAACTCGGCCGCTTCGAAATTTTATGCCATTAATCCAGATGCAGACACTTTTTTTGCAGCAAAAAACGACCAGCCCAATAAGAAAATGTTCGTGGATGTTTCCATTACAAGCGACGTGCTGAAATTCACATCCTACACAGCTGTTAAAGATAAACCTCTTGCCGTCTATGATGCTTACAGTATTAAACGGACTGACGTCAAACCCGGCATTGTAGAAAATCCAAGTGCAGTAAGACAGTCAGGGAACCGTGCAGTTCTTTCGTGGAAAGCGCCAACAAATAGCTCTGAGCCTGTGCGAGGTTACCGGATTTACGAGAAAAATGATAAAGTCAGCACAAATTGGAGCGTGTATGTGCCGACGGTAAGCGGTCAGACGAGTTACAGTTATACATTAAACGGCATAGATTCTGCTAAAGCCTACAATTTCGTGATTAAAGCAGTGGGGAAAAGTAATAATTCGCTTCCAGCAGAGGCAGGAATGCAATGAATGGATAGAGGAGGCGTTGACGGAGCTTAGGCATCCGTTAACGCCTTTTTTTCATAGTTGTTGAAGCTGTCCATTCCTCCTAGGGTAACTCCTCGGAAAGATAGCTTCACTTTTTACCAGATCATGAGCAGAATCGGCAAGAGGGTTTGGGGTGGGTCCTACGAAACCTAGAATTGGGATGATAAATTTAAGTGCCATCCATACATAGACCCCAGGTAAGCCGTGAATCAAAAATACGCAGATCCATGACAGTAAAGCTGCAGCCAACATTGCACTACCTAATAGTTAGATGAATATAACTGGAAAATCACTTCGACTGCTAACCTATCCGAGGCTCGACCCGGTGATTTGGATAATACCACTGTAGGGAAATCTGAAAAACAATCATTTGTACAACTGTATTTGTCTTGTACCGTTCTTTGAAGTTAGTAATAGACTATATCAATCTCAGAGAAGGAGTTGATTTAGTTGGCTAACAGTGATATACGTCTTACTCTTTGGTCGGGTACTAATTTTACCAATCGCCGGATTCGATTCAGACGTGGAGGAGTTGCGGTTCGTGATCTTGGAGCGTTTCGGTTTAACAACGTTCTCTCGAGTTTCCGTCTCAGAAATGTTGTGCAGAGCTCTCAAGTAACGCTTGTACTATTTTCGCGAATTAACTTTCAGGGATCGTTCCGTGTATTCCGTGGCAGCCAAAACGTAGCGAACTTGAATAATTTTAACTTTAACAATGTCACATCTTCGTTGATATTGGTAGACCGTATCCTTACAAGCTCCGAAATTTCCCAAATTCAAAGCACGGGTAGAGCGCCTCGAGATGTCCTCGTAATAAGACAATAATAATGCAAAGGGTGCCCCTAGGGCGCCCCTTTTTTACAAATATCAGTAGCACAGGTCAAGACAAAATATGCATAGAATTTAATATAAAATAAGAGAATAGGTGCTGCTCCCGCATACAATCCTCCTTTAAACTAGTAACGTACTTAACAAAATCTGCTAGAGGAGGATTCAAATGCGCAAAAAGGTTATCGGGACAATTTGCAGTACAGTTATGGTTTGCAGTCTGCTTGCAGCAGGCAACGGAACATCCTACGCCAATAACTCTGATGCTCCTACCAACAAATCGGTCAAAAACGTAATCCTGTTTATTACGGATGGGATGAGCTTATCCGATGTGAACTTGGCCAGATGGTATCAGGGAGGTCAGGCGCTTGCGATGGATAAGTATTTCAGCGGGCTGGTGAGAACCTATTCTACGGATTCACTGACCACAGATTCCGCTGCGGGAGCTACGGCTTATGCCACAGGCCATAAGGTTAAGAGTGAGACGGTATCCATACTTCCAGACCGAATAACGATGCCTTTCGTAAGCGCAGTTAAACCAGAGGACATGAACAAACCTCTGCCTACCCTTATGGATGCAGCGAGAATGGCAGGGAAAAGTACAGGAACAGTATTCACTTGTGAATTAACGGATGCGACACCAGCTACATTTTTAAGTCATGCATACACGCGTGACAATGCGCAGTCTATTGCAGAACAGATGGTCTATAGTGGTGTAGATGTACTACTTGGGGGCGGTTCCGGGTATTTGGTACCCGGCAAAGAAGACATTAACCGCAAGGACGGAGAAGATTTAACCAAAATCCTGAAATCAAATGGGTATGAATACGTAACGGATAAAGCAGGTTTAATGAATTCTAAAACGAATAAAATCTGGGGACTATTCAACCCCGAAGCACTGGATGCTGATTTTGACCTGAACCCGCAAAAGCAACCGAGCCTTGCCGAAATGACCAATGTAGCGATAGAGAAGTTGTCACAGAACGAGAATGGTTTTATTCTGATGGTCGAAGCAAGCCAGATTGACTGGTATGGTCATGATAACGATCCAGTGGGGATTATGAGTGAGACCTTAGCGTTTGATAAAGCCTTCAAAGCCGCTGTTGATTTTGCAGAAAAAGACGGGAATACAGCAGTCTTATCGGTTTCGGATCATGCTACCGGCGGGCTCAATATGACGAACTATGATTCTACCAAAGACCTAATCTCCGTGCTGAAGAAAGCGAAGCACACCAGTTATTACATTGAAGGCAGTATTAATGAGAGCAATTTCAAAAAGGTCCTTGCGGATAATTATGGACTTAGTGATCTAACCAAAGAAGAAGCGGATCAAGTCAGATTGGGAATGCAGGACAACCTTTCGCCAGTCATCGGTAAAATTTTGGGGGATAAAATAGGAGTAACCTTCTCTACGGATGATCACACATCGGAAGAAGTTGGATTGTTCGCCTACCATCCGGCTAATTTTAAACCGACCGATTTCATGAACAGCGGTGTAATCCAGAATACGGATGTGAATAAGTATATTCAAGAAGTAACCGGACTCAATCTGGCGCAGCTTCAGGATACACTGTACGTATCCAGTGATAAATTCAAGGCCAAAGGAGCTACGATTACCCTAGATAAGACCGATAAGACTAATCCGGTGGTTGTAGTGAAAAAAGCAGGCCAAGTTCTCAAGCTGCCTATAGATAAAAATATCGCCATTCAGGATGGCAAAACAACGAAACTAAATGTGCTGACAGTAATGATTAAAGATAAAGTGTGGATTTCGCAGGATGCTTTGGACTTAATTCTCTAATTCTTAAAGTTCATGTTGTGATCTGTCGCCTAAAAGTTAAAGCGCTTAAACTTGAGAACCCCTTTTAAAAAGGGGTTTTTGGGTTTAGATAAGAAATTCCGACTTGAATTGAGGCGAGGAAAGCGAAGCTTTTATCGTTTTATTGCAGGCTTTGTTCCATAGGTCATCAAGCGCCAAACCTTTTCTAAAGGGCCCATGGAAAAAAACTTGAACCAAATGGTGCTAAAAATGATTTGAATCATATAAATCAGAACTGCGATGTAGAGAATATCTTTTGGTGAAACGACTTCGAGACCTATCATTGAAATGATTGCCGTCCCTATAATGCTTTGTGCTACATAATTTGTAAACGCCATTTGACCCACCCGTGATATGGGTTTCAGGAATTTCACCATTTGTTTATTTTCTAATAGTAGAAATAATGTTGTTAAGTAGAACAAAGTGGTTGGGAGAGATCCTAAGCCCGTAACTGAATCTACATTGCTGTTCCCATTTTGAGAAGCGTTCCAAATCCATAGTGAAAAACCAATGAACAACAGAAATGATACCATTTGAATCCATCTAATGGGTCTTGTTAATTCTTGTATATGTGTCAGCCAACCTGACTTTGCGGTTAAAAAACCAGCTAAAAACATAATAAAGATTTGTATAGCGTCATTAGAAAAAATATCAAGAATAGATGAGATTGCCCCTTGAGAAGGCAGGAATATTTTTACCACTAAGGAAATGATGTAAATGGATGTCATACCCATAAGCCACTTTTTAAGTGTAGAAACCGTTGTGTGATAAAAAGGGATCAGAAACAATCCGATAATGGCATATGCGGGCAGAATGGTTCCCCAAAAGATAAATACATGAATGATTCCCAGCAGCAAAAGGATTAGTAAACGTCTAGCCATACGCCATCTGGGTTTATCTCCCCGGCTTTCGGCTCTTGAGGCGAAAATGTATAGACCTACACCAAATAGGAATGAAAAAATAGAAAAGAACTTTTTTTGTACGAAGATGATTATCAAGCTATGGATGATTCCATTAATGCCACTATAGTCTGGTAAGGGATCTCCTTCCATAATAACTTTAAAGGCTCCAACATTTATAAGCAGAATGCCAAAAAGAGCAAGTCCGCGAATGATGTCGAGTGAAATGATTCTTTCTTTTTGCGAAATGGAGGGATTCATTAATAGTGCTCCTTTGAAAATATTTTTATTTGCCTAGGAGTCAGTATAAGTTGCGAACCTTACATTAAATTGATGCCAACATTACAGGATCCTTAAATTTGATAAAATGTTCCAACTCCAGTTGAATTAGAATCAGTTTTATGGTTAATATGAATACTAAATCATTTTGGGGTGTGAACTAGAAATGTCAGCATATACTCAACCGATCTTTGTGGCAGCGATCTTTTTTGTGGTTTTAGCATTTTCCTTATTTATCCCATGGCTCATTTATACCTATAGAAAATATAATTACCTTCTCTTTTCTACCACGTTAATTTCGTTTTCGTTTATCTTTTACTTTCTAGCAGCGTTATTTTTAGTATTGTTGCCGTTGCCGGAAATACGTAACACTTGTTCTCTTCAAAAACCGGGTACACAACATTATTCACTTATGCCATTTCAATTTATAGTGGGCACCTTTGGAAATAGTGGCATCGTGTTATCACAGCCTGCAACTTATAGGCTATTATTTAGCCAACCCTCATTCTATCAAGCGTTTTTTAATTTCTTACTATTATTACCTTTTGGTGTTTATCTGCGATACTTTTTTCAAGATAAGAAATATTGGAAGAAAGCTCTAGGCTTCACGTTCTTATTAACTTTATTTTATGAGATAACACAGGTAACCGGCATTTACGGGATTTATAATTGCCCTTATCGTATTTTTGATGTGGATGATTTATTGTTAAATACTACTGGCGGTGTACTGGGGTTCTTTATTGCTCCAGCTGTGTTGGCGTTATTCCCGTCAAAAAAGAAAATTAAGGAGAAAGCGGAAAGATTATTAGCGCTTGATGAAGTAAGAGGGATGTCTGTGTTACTAGCTGTTATTATTGATCTATTTATCAGCAACCTAGTAGTTAAAGTTGTGTTGAGTATAACCAACGTTAATATGGTTAGTGAATTTATTGCGAGCACCATTACACTTTCTGTAACCTTTTTTATTATTCCGATGATTTGGAATGGATCGACAATCGGTACGAAAATAATGCGTTATCGCTATGACAGTAAAATAAGTCGAGTGGAAACGAACAAGCGATTATTTAAACGCTTTGGTGCCATTTACGCGATGTACTTCATAACAGTCATTGCGAAAACGTTGAATAATGTGGAAATATCAATGGATTCTCCATTTTATAAGGCATCTATATTCTTAACCCTAGGTGCTGGATTGACCTCTCTCATTTTAACGATCGTATTGTTCGTTCATGTTATATTAGTCGTGTTTGGCGAACAAAAACGCCGCTTTTACTTTGATGAAGCTTCTGATTTATATACAACCAGAAAAAAATGAATGCTATTCAATAGCAAAGGGATACTCCGTAGTCTTAAATGGCTACAGGGTATCTTTTTTTTGTAGATTTAAGCTTGTTGTAAGGTTGGCATGAATTTGCTGTAAGGTTCGGTGCCTATAGTATAAGTATCAGCAAATTATGAGGTGAAATGAATGGAACCATTATTAAAAGTAGAAAACGTAAAAAAAGTGTACGGGAAGTTAAGTGCTGCTTACACAGCGTTGGAAAACGTGTCTTTTGACATTCATGAAGGTGAGTTTGTAGGGATTATGGGACCTTCCGGAGCGGGAAAATCAACCTTGCTAAATTTGTTAGCAACCATAGATTCTCCAACAGAAGGAAAGATATATATGAAGAACAAGAGTATTCATGATCTGAAGGAAGCAGCTTTGTCAGACTTCCGGCGTGAACATCTCGGGTTCATCTTTCAAGATTACAATTTACTCGATTCCTTGACGGTAAAGGAGAACATATTGCTTCCCCTGGCGATTGCTAAAATTCCAGCGAAGAAAATTAATCACCTTGTGACTCAGATCTCTAAAGTATTTGGGATTGAAGATTTACTGGGGAAATATCCTTACCAAATCTCTGGGGGTCAAAAGCAAAGAACCGCTGCGGCTAGAGCGCTCGTGACAGAGCCAGCACTGATTTTGGCTGATGAACCAACAGGTGCACTTGACTCCAAATCAGCAACAGATTTATTGGAAAGCTTAAGTACTTTAAATGAAAATAACAATTCGACCATTATGATGGTGACCCATGATGCCTTTGCCGCAAGCTTCTGCCGCCGGATTATTTTCATTAAGGATGGTTCATTTTCAACAGAAATCTATCGTCGTGATCAGACACGCAAAGCCTTCTTCCAAGAGATCTTAGATGTTCATGCGGCCATTGGGGGTGAGGTAGATGACGTTATTTAGTCTAGCAAGAAAAAATATAGCCAGAAACTTCTCGCAATATTTTTTATACATCGCATCGATGGTGTTTAGTATCATCATTTACTTTACATTTGTGACCTTAAAATATAGTGATACGATAGCAGAACAGACGGCTTCATCCCAAAAACTGGGTTCCCTAATGAGTGGGGCGGCAGTCATTCTTATCTTTTTCGTGTTCATATTTATAGCTTATTCCAATTCTTTTTTTATGAAAAAACGTAAAAAAGAAGTCGCACTGTATGCGTTGCTAGGGGTACGTAATCGTCAAATAGGCTTTATGCTCTTTTTCGAAAATTTATTGTTAGGATTATTCTCTTTAGTAGTAGGAATTGTACTTGGGTTCCTATGTTCAAAAGGATTTATGACGATTTTAATTCATTTAATGGGTTATGACGTTGTAGCACCCTTTACATTTTCAGCGGCGGCAGCGATGAACACGGCTATCGTATTTCTAGTTATATTCTTAGTAACATCGTTTCAAGGCTACCGTTTGATCTATCAATTTAAGCTGATTGATTTATTTCATGCTTCCAAAAAGGGAGAAGTGGCGCCTAAACCATCTATGATAGTAGCTGTTCTTGGAGTGTTACTCATTGTCTTGGGCTATTGGCTTGCAATGCAGGACCTTTTCACTTCTAAGGTATGGGAAAAAATTGGATTCCCCTTGACTGTATTAATTATTTTAACAACGGTTATTATGGGTACATTTTTATTGTTCCACAGTGTGACTGGCTTTGTGTTAGCAATGATTAAGAAAAATGAAAGGTGGCTTTGGAAAGGCCTTCATGTCATTACTATTTCGCAGCTGCTCTATCGTATTCGTGGGAACGCACGTACATTAACTGTGATTGCCGTGTTGAGTGCTACGACAGTAACTGCCGGTGGAGCGGTCTATGGCCTTTATTACAATACGAATGACTCGGCGAAAACGATTAATCCGAATACCTTTATGTATCAATTAACAGATGCAGAAATGGATAAACAAGTAAGTGCTGTACTGCCAGCTACAAAATACGATGAAAATATCGAAACGCTATCCATTACGTTTCATACGAAAGAATTAAACTCGCCATCCTCGTTCGATAGCTCTGATAAAAGAGGGTATACAGTTATCAATGAAAAAACATACAACAACTTAGCAAATGTACAGCATAAAGAAAAATTAAATGTAAAGGATGGCTACGCGGTTATTTTAGATATCGGATATAACAAAAGGTTCTCACCTATGTATACAGGAAAAACTATAACAACAGGCAACGGCCATCCACTCACATTCCAAAGCTTTAAAACACAAACCGTATTAAATGCAGGTACAGCAGGTATAACAGTTGTAGTCTCGGATGAACAGTATAAAGTATTACGGAATGATGGAGAAGTGCTACGCTATCGTGTTCTTGGGGTAGAGGATGCCTCTGTGGATTTATCTGCAAAAATTGCAAACCAATTACCTGAAGAAGCGTTATTTTCAAGTGGTCCACAAGATTACCAAACAAGTTTGGAAGGTGTGGGTTCTCTGCTGTTTATCGGAAGTTTCCTTGGTCTAGTATTTCTGGCTGCTACAGGCAGTATCATTTATTTTAAGGTTTTAACAGAGGCAGAAGAGGATAAATCAAAGTACAATATGCTGCATAAAATGGGTGTCAGTGCAAAAGAAATGCGAAAATCAATTGCGTCACAGGTATTCGTTATCTTTGTTGTACCGCTTGTAGTAGGGTTATTGCATAGTGTAGTGGCTTTAAAAGCATTCTCTAGTCTACTGATGATAGATTTAGCAAAACCTGTGTTGCTATGGATGATAGCTTATACCGTAATTTACGGGTTGTATTATTTCTTAACCGTAGCTTCTTACAATCGTATTATCACACTAAATAATAGAACAGAAGGATGATTGAGATGAAAAAATTTCTAATTACTATGGGTATTTTGTTTGTTATTGGGGTTGTAGGTGTCTTTGCTCTAGCAAAGATTGATTTCAATCGCATGAATGCCGAAAATTACTATTTACAAATTACAGAGGATGGGAAACCCCATGAATATAAACTGAGTGATGGTACAGTGATGACTTCCTATTCCTATACACTAGAAGCTACAAATGCCAAAGGGAATACAATTCCACTGGAATTTAATGCACAAAAAAATCTTCGTAAAGGCGCCTACTTAAAAATGTATGTAAAAAAAGGTGATCAAGTCTCCTCATATGATGAAGTGAAGGTAGAGGATATTCCGCTAAAAGCAATAAAAAACTAATAAATTGAAGAAGGGCTGTCTCCAATAAAGGTAATGGAGCACAGCCCTTTTCTCTGCCTAATGAGTAAGTAAGGCATTTGTATTATAAAAGTATAGTAATGGTGGTTCCGGTATTCTCAATGCTCGTCATATCGAGTTTCCCCTCATGAGCCCAAATAATGTCTCTTGCGATGGCCATTCCTAAACCAGTACCATGCTTACTCGTTGTGTTTGTACCCCGATAGTAGCGTTCGAAAATCTGTTCCAGATCTTTAGCTGGAATTCCATGACCATTATCAGAAATCAAAATTCGGGTATGAGATTCTGGACCTGTATCCACTCGAATCTTCACCACGACATTTTCATCGTTATGCACCAGCGCGTTGTAGATCAAGTTAAGGATCGCTCGTTTTAGTAACTTCTTATCTACTTTATGCATTGCTTTAGCCACATTCGCCTCAAACTCTATCTGCCGTTCACCAAAGGTCGGGTCATTTAAAAGTTCAATCGTCATTTCTCGTAGAAACTGAACGAGATTCACCTCTTCAAATTGCAGGGATAGCTGGTGATTACGCAAACGTGTCGTTAAATTGAGGTCATCTAACAGATCTTTCATATACATCGATTTACTCTTGATAATTGACGTGTATTCCTGTAATTCTTGGGCTGTTAGATCTGTGGCACTGTCGTTAATAAATTCTGCATAACCTTGAATAGAAGCAAGTGGTGTCTTCATGTCATGTGAAACATTGCTAATCCATTCCTCACGCATTTGATCGAGACGTTTACGTTCCTCTTCATGTCGATCGAGCTTTTCAGATAGTTCATTCATATTACGAAAAACATCTTCATAAACACCTTTGGGAGTAGGCATTTTCTTAAAACGTCGTTCCCTGAGCTGTTGAATACCCTCTATTAATGTATGAAGGGGTGCAGTTAACTTTTTCCCAAATAGAAATCCAATGAGGATTACAATAAGCACATCAACGATTAAAAAAATGAAAAGAAAAACATTAACATCTTTGAAAATTTTAGCGTAGTCATAGGTCATTACGTAGCGGCCTATTTTAGGATTATTAATCCCTAAAAAGTAACTGAAATTTTGGGCTTCGCTGACAAAAACCGTCGTGCGTGCATCTAATTCTTTATATTTATACATTTGTACAATTTCAATAGGAGAATACTCTGTTTTCAATTCTTCAGGGGTATAAAAGGCAGCTGCTTGCTCCCCTTGGTCATTCAAGAATTGTACCCAGGCGCTCATTTCTTGCAGTTTTTTGAGACCTTCTTCATTCACAACAGGTTTGCCGGCCTGTAATTCTACGTATTGTGAAAAGGTCCGGCTAAAGGTTTCTGCAGATGCTTCTTCAGTGCCAAAGTTATTATTATTTACCTTTATAACGAATAAGGAAAGGAACAAAATCGCGTTTACAATACCAACGATCACAACAATAGTCATAACCGATCTTAAAAAGCGGAGTGTCAATTTCCATTTCAACTAGTCTCACTCCTTGGTATTTAATTTATAACCTAACCCTTTAACCGTCAAAATAAAGGAAGGATTTGAAGGGTCGGCCTCAATTTTTTCGCGTAAGCGCCGAATATGTACCATCACTGTATTATCGGAACCAAAAAAGTCCTCACCCCACGCCTGTCCAAACAAGGTTTCTTTGCTTAGAATCTGATTGGGATGATGCATAAAACAGCTCATTAAACCGACTTCTTTGGCGGTTAGCACGAGGACCTCGCCATTCTTTTTTAATTCTGTCTCATTGGCACTAAGCTCAAAGGGGCCAGCTTGTAAGCTTTTCGGAGCTTTTTTTTCTTCTGTAAAGCCAGCTCTTCTCAGTTGTGCCTTTACCCGATAAGCGACTTCTTTCGGACTGAACGGTTTAGTAATATAATCATCGCCACCTATCGCCAGTCCTAACAGCTTATTAATTTCCTCGTCTTTTGCAGACATAAATAAGATGGGTGCATTTGATGTTTCCCGAATTTTTCTGCATAAGTCATATCCTTCTCCATCTGGGAGCATAATATCTAGCAATATAAGCTCAGGATTATACTCCTGGAACTTGTCCCAACCCTCTGCAACGGTCCCGGCAGTTACAACGTCTGGAACACCTTCTTTATGTAAAACAGCCTTCATCAGACGCGCTAAATCATCTTCATCGTCTATGATTAATACCCATTTACGACTTGCCATTTATTTCCCTCCAAATCCGTCTTTATGTACATTATTACATTATAAAGAACTCTTTATTTCTTGCGCAAAAAAATCGCAAAAGAAAGGCTTGCATGAAGATGGATATTACTTAGACGAACATAGCAAAGCAATATTCGGTCATTTATTAAAATTCATTCTAGATATAGACAAATCAGGTAAGGAGGGGAAATTGTTACGCCCCCTGCCTTCCATGGCATTGATCTGCACTGTATATGGCCCTTTGAAGATGTTCGCTAAAATGATGGAAGAAGGTGAGTTACTGTATTAGCTTGAGCTCGAAGAAGAACTTGCAGACAGCTTTTGGAATGCCATTAGATTGCAGCGACTTGCAAGGAGTGCAAGCAGCCTTAACAGGAACAACTGCAACCAATGCTGATTTGCAGAATATTTCACAGGATGACTTTGTACGTACAGCCGTGATTATGCTGGTCGGAATCATAATTGTGCTAATAGTCATTACGCGCTCTGTGTCCAGTTCTCTGTTCATTATTGCTTCCTTGGTGCTTAGTGTACTTACTTCTCTTGGAATCAGTGAAATCTTGAGCTGGATCGTTTCATTTTTCAGCTTCATTATGATTGCAGCCCTGGGCGTTGATTACAGCATATTCCTGATGATGCGGTATAACGAGCTTGAAGGGGATGTTGGATCACCTGCGCCGCGTTGATTCCTTCGGGTAACGACACTTATACAGGTAGCATTCGTATTAATCATTGCACTATTATTACTAAGTGTAGCGGCCATGCCGGTGTTCTTGACTGCATTAATGCAGCTTGCTAGCAAATTAAATGGTTCAAGTACGGTGCTACATCAAAGAATGTCGTTGACAAATCGAGTCATATTTAGACGGCAGTAAAATTTAAAAATACATGCGTATTACGTATGCTGAGAACAATAGAAAGAATCTTCGGGGACCTTTGTGGTCCCTTGTTTCACCATATCAGAAAGTATATAATTATCGACTATACCTTACAACTTTATTACGCTATAATCAACGTAAAGTCACCAGATGACCTAAGAGTAGGATGATTTTAATAGATTAATTAATATTAGCTTTGATATGCCGAAACGTATTTTGTTATTGAAATAGGTTGTTTATATTGTTTATGATATTAATAAAGGTGTTAATTAAATCTAGAGTAGGTAGATTATGAGTCTAAATGACAACGTATTAATTAAAATTCGTGATATGCGAGAGAGTTTTACACCAGTTGAACGATTGGTCGGAGATTACATTTTAGAAAATACGGAAGAGATCCCTCATTTGTCGATTAAGGAATTGGCTCAATCGAGTAAGACAAGCGATGCATCTGTCCTTCGTTTCTGTAAGACGATGGGTTACAGCGGATACCGCAATTTTATTGTGAGTATATCGGCATCTTTGGGTTCTCGTGATGAGGATTCAAAGGCTCAATATACAGATATTCAGCCAGGTGATGATCTCTCGACAATTATATCAAATATTTCATTGAATAATTGCAAGTCCATTGAGGATACGCTTAGTGTTATTGATCGAAAAGAAATTACAAGAGCTGTAGAATTACTATGTCATAGTAAGCGAATTGTTTTCTTTGGAATAGGTGCTTCGGGACTCGTTTGTATGGACGGGGAACAGAAGTTCTCGCGAATTAATAAGATGTGTCATGCCTATACAGATGGTCATAGTCAGCTCACGGCAGCAACTTTACTTGAGAAAGATGATGTTGCCATTTTCATTTCTAACTCTGGAGCAACTAGTGATATTATTGATGCACTGGAAATTGCCCAAAAGAATAGAGCGAAATGTATTGCGATTACGAAGTACAATAAAAGTGAGCTTGCGGAGCGGGCGGATATTGTACTGAGCATATCCACACCTGAAATAACAATCCGCAGTGGGGCTATGGGCTCACGTATTGCGATGCTTACGATCATCGACATATTATTTGCTGGTGTCGCAAGTGCAGAATATGAAGAAGTAAAAACCTACTTAACAAAAACGCATAATATATTAAAGAAAAAACTTAGAAATTAGGTTCTGATAGAATGAATGTGAAGGAAAGCATTGATCATGGATCAATGCTTTCCTTTTTTTGTATTTCATTCGCTTATTCGTGTACTGAAATGTACTACATATCAATCCATGTTAGATTATCTACATGATGAATACGTTGATCTAATGAATATAATAAGTAGTTTAATTCAATAATTAATAGCTTGGCACACAATAATGAGGAAGAAAATGAATGGAATCGAAGACGAAACATCATCCGGTTGAACGCGAATGATGTAACTTTATGTTTCGTTTGGAGCGATAATCAGCAAATAATGCATTTTTTAAAATCGCTTTAACCTTAGAGCCATAGCGATCAAAGCAATTGGTAAAAATTTAAATTGTATCTTGTAAGCGCTTTATAAATGTGGTATAACATAGTATGTAAGAAATGAAATAAAACATCAGAATTTAATTTCTTTATGAAATTATATTTCAAAATCTATTGACGAAGCGATGGTGTTGTATTAGTATAAGAACATAATAATTGTAAGTTAATATAACACGTTTTGTTAACTAGATGACAGATTGAGACTGGGAAGAAGGAGGATGGCTATGAATGACTACCTTGCGGGATTGACAACAGAGGCTGTGAATCCAGACACATTAATGATTGATGAATGTACTACGGAAGAAATGATCCAGTTAATGAATCAACAAGATGCACTGGTCCCCAGAGCTATAACTGAGGAGATTCCGCAGATTGCAAAGGCGGTAGATATTCTACATCATAGGTTGTCTAATGGTGGAAGAATGTTTTACATAGGAGCTGGCTCATCAGGAAGATTAGGTGTTCTGGATGCTTCCGAATGTCCTCCTACCTTTGGTACAGATCCTTCCTTGGTGCAGGGCTATATCGCTGGTGGTGATATTGCTTTGCGTACTGCGGTTGAAGGCTGTGAAGACGATATGGATGAAGGGATCGCATTAATCGAAAGCATTGGTGTAACAAACAAAGATGTACTAATTGGGATTTCGGCAAGCGGTAGTGCAAACTACGTTATTGCAGCTTTAGCGAAAGCAAAGGAACTTGGAGCAGCCACTATCGGTGTTTGTAACAACAGAGGCTCAAAGTTCGAACCCATTGTAGATGTTTGTATAACACCTGTTGTAGGACCTGAGGTCATTAGCGGTTCGACTCGATTAAAGGCAGGAACTGCTCAGAAGTTGGTGCTTAATATGCTGACAACATGCACAATGGTCAAGTTAGGAAAAACGTACAACAACTTGATGGTTGATCTGAAGGCTAGTAATTTTAAGCTCGTAGATCGCTCGATTCGTATCATCATGAACACGACTGGTGTAGATACATCAACCGCCGCAGAAACACTTGATAAAGCATCTATGAACTGTAAGTTGGCAATTATGATGATTAAATCGGGGTTAGATGCAAAAGAAGCAGAACAAGTACTTAACGCAAACGGAGGACGCTTGAAACAGGCAATCGCATCATTGGTTTAGGTGTGAAAAGTGGAATAACAGGATGGATGCTATTAATAATTGAGGGGGCTGTTTTCGATGAAAAAAAGATCACGTGGATTAACTCTGTTTTTGTCAGGAATCATGATGGTATCACTATTATCGGCTTGCGGTGGAAACGGAAATAACGCTACAACTTCTACAGATTCCGGTAATACAGGAACTAGTAACGGTGGTTCTGAGCCTAAAAAGGATACGATTACAGCACTTTTACCTCCGATATCAGCGAACTATCAAACACGTTTTGCTGATATGGAAAAAGAATTTAATACACTACATCCTAACTTGACTTTGAAAATCGAGCCAGCGAGCTGGGAAGATATGACGCAAAAACTTGATACTCAAGTAAATGCAGGTTCTCCTCCAGATATTGCTTTTATCGGTGCTTCAGGAATTTCGAAATATGCAGCACTTAATGTACTAATCGACCTTAACGGTGCCCTTTCTGATGAAGCCAAGGCCGATTATGACGAAGTTCCATTGAAATATTTCCAACTAGGTGACGCTCAATACGGCCTACCAGCATATATGGAAATCCACACTATCGGTGGTAACAAACAATTCCTTGAAGAAGCCGGAATTGATTGGAAAAGCATTCAACAAAACGGTTGGACTTATGAAGAGTTCCGTAATGCAATTTCTAAAGGCGTAGTGAAAAATGATAAAGGTGAAACTACTCGTTATGGTTTCGTGTTCGCAACATCTGGTGTAGCATCTAAAGACTATCTAGCTATTCTTGCTAAAACTGCAGGTTTACCAGATTACTTCGATAAAGATCTTAAATATACGTATACAAGCAAAAACTTCTTGGGGCTACTTACATCTATTCGCGAAATGATCAACGATGGTTCTATGCCTAAAGAGCTAAGCTCTATCGATGCTGGCAAACGGTGGAACATGTTCCTAACGGGCCAAACGATGATCACAGGTAAAGGTTTATCTGCATTTGAAAACTCTGCTCGTCTAAACAATGAGAAGATTAAAGCGAACGATGGTTCAGCTGTTGCAGATTCTATTGAAGTTGATTATATTTCACTTCCAGTCCCAACATTCAACGGTGCCGATTATGTCCCTACTTCAATCGTTGATGGTTATATCGCACTTCGTGGTAAAAAAGCTCCATCTGAAGAGCACATCAAAAATATTGCCCTAGCAACGAATTTCTTGTCTTCTGGTTCAATTGCTGCTAACTACAGTAATGAGCTGTTCTTATCACCAATTACTGAATCTGCACGTAATGCAGAAGTACTTGAAAAATTCCCTCGTAACGAAGATAACGTTGCTGCAGGTAAAGCTATGATGGCCAAAGCGCTTCCGGCTCGTACAGATATTCCTACTGATCTGGCTGCTGAAGCATTAAAAATTGAAACAGAAGTTATTATTCCTAAACTACAAGCCTTACTTGCAAATGAGATTGCTCCACAAGAAATGTATGATGCAGTTAAAGCAGCTGCAATTAAATCTTTCGGTAAAGATGGTATTGTAGTTGACTAGTCTGTCGTAGGCTGACATGTGAAAGCTGTGCGTAGCTAGAACGTACAGCTTTCCTTCTAAATTAGCTAGAGCTTGTACTGTTTTTAGAAGAGAGGTGCGACCCAATGAATCAAACGTTGACTAAAAGAAAAAAATTGAAGCTCGAAAGTGACTCAGGTTGGGGATACGCGTTTATCGCAGTAGCACTTATTGCGTTTTCTTTATTTACCGCATATCCAGTCATCAATGCTTTTATTATCAGCTTACAAAAATATGGTCCATTAGGATCCACTTTTGTCGGCATGGATAACTTCGTTAACTCGTTTTCAGATGAACTTTTCTGGAAAGCGCTGAAAAACACGTTAGTATATACGCTATTAACTGTTCCGTTTAATATTCTTCTGTCATTTTTAATTTCAATTTTGATTATTCCTTTCAAGAAAAAAACACAAACGATCTTTAAAGCACTATATTACTTGCCAGCCGTAGCATCTGGTGTAGCGCTTTCTGTTGTGTGGCTGTGGATCTTCGATCCTTTAAAATCAGGTATTGCCAATAAGCTCGTGAGTTTTTTAGGTATTGAAAATCAAAACTGGCTTGGTTCCAGTGCAACTGCAATGTTCTCACTTGTGTTAATGTCATGGTTATCAAGTCATGGTACAGCAATTATTATTTATATAGCCGCATTACTCGCTATTGATAACAGCTATTATGAAGCAGCTGAAATTGATGGCGCGTCTTTCCTGCAAAAGCTTTGGTTTATCGTTGTCCCTTTCCTTAAGCCAACAACGCTATTCCTACTTGTTACGGGTGTTATCGGTTCCTTCCAAGTATTCCAAAACGCTTATCTTATGACAGGCGGTGGACCAGACCATGCAACAACAATGGTAGGTTTGTTAATCTTTAACAATGCGTTCACATATTTTGAGTTTGGTGAGGCAGCGGCACAATCATTAGTTCTAGCAGCGATTATCGGATTTATCTCATTCCTTCAATTCAAGTTTATAGGTAAAGATGTAGAATACTAGGAAAAGGAGCAGAATACTATGGGTTTGTACAACAATAGCTTAAGAAGCAAAGGGTATCTGTTTATACGTAATGGTGCAAACATTACGTTCCTTATCCTATTCGCCGCAGCTACCATATTCCCGATATACTTTATGGTCATTTCCTCGTTCGGTGATCCGGTAGAAGCTGGTGCAATGAGCTATTCTATCCTACCAAAGAAGATTTCATTTGAATCTTATAAATTCTTTTTTAACTTTAGCTCACATACATGGGACTGGTTATTGAACTCTTTTATAGTGGCAGCGTGTATCACGGTATCTAACGTATTTTTTGCTACTCTTGCTGGATATGCTTTTGCAAAAATGAAATTTAAAGGGAAAAACATTTTGTTCGCTATTTTGCTGGGATCTATGATGATTCCTGTTCAAGTTACTCAGGTTCCACTATATATTTTGATCGTAAATATTTTTGAATTACAAAATACGTACACTGCGTTGATTATGCCGAGCATAGTAACGGTATACAATATCTTCTTGGTTAAGCAGTTCATGTCCTCCATTCCAGGTGAAATTATTGAATCTGCTAAAATCGAAGGTTGTTCCCAGCCTAAAATCTTCTGGTATATCATTATGCCTCTATCTAAAACAATTATGGCAGTACTAGCAATCCTAACGTTCATGGCGGCATGGAATGACTTTTTCTGGCCGTTCCTAGTAACGAATACGATGGATATGCAAACCATTCAGGTCGGCTTGAAAAACTTTCGCTTTGCGAATACAACTTACTTTGCACCGATGATGGCGGGGGCAACCATTTCAGCAGTTCCAATGTTTATTTTATTCTTCAGTTTACAAAAATACTTCCTTGAAGGGGTAACAGTTGGAGCGGTGAAAGGTTAATGGACAAACAATCAAAAGTGGATGCAACATACTTAGTTGGCTTGATGTCAGGTACATCAGTAGATGGTATTGATGCAGCAGTAGTTAAGCTTTTCCCTTCAGCCGAAAAAGAGCATGGAGTAGAGATTGAATTACTGGCTTTTGAAAACACACCTTTTGAGGTGCAAGTTAGAAACTCCATATTTGAGCTTTTTGATCCCGCTAGCGCTACGATTGATAAGGTTGGCGCAATGAATATGTGGCTTGGCGAATTATACGCCCAAGCCACATTATCCGTTATAGGGAAATGCGGCCTTTCGCCTTCGCAAATATTCGCAGTAGGATCGCATGGTCAAACAATCTATCATGCTCCGGAAGAGAATGTTATGGGCGGCTATAATCTGCATTGTACCGTTCAGATTGGGGATGGTGCAGTTATCGCCAATCGCACAGGAATTCCTTGCGTATCAGACTTTCGAGTTGCTGACATGGCAATGGGTGGACAAGGAGCTCCGTTAGTACCATTTACCGAATACTTATTGTTTAACAATCCAAAGAAAACACTTCTGATGCAAAATATTGGCGGTATAGGCAATGTGACTGTTTTGCCTGTAAATGCCTCACCGGATGAGGTATTTGCTTTTGATACGGGCCCTGGAAATATGATTATCGATGGCCTTGTATCGCAATTATTTGCACCAATGACCATAGATGTTGATGGCGAAATTGGCGCGGGCGGTCAAGTGATTGATGAGCTATTGAAATGGATGCAGCAGGATAAATATTATACGATGCCGTTACCAAAATCGACAGGCAGAGAACGGTTTGGCCAACAATACGTGGCACAAATCATTGAATTGATGAAGGTTAATCACTGGAAAGCAGAAGATGTTGTTGCGACAGCTACGTTTTTAACTGCCTGGAGCATCTTCGATAGCTATGAACGGTATATTGCACCACAGCATCAGGCTGAGCAATTGCTAATTGGCGGCGGTGGAAGCTATAACAAGACGCTTTTGCGTGATTTACAGCACTTATTTGCACCGCATAACGTGCAGGTGCTGACGCAGGAGGATATCGGTGGTAATAGTGATGCTAAGGAAGCAATTGCTTTTGCTCTGCTAGCGTATTACACGATGGAGCGCTTACCCAACAATATCCCGCTAGTAACTGGAGCTTCACAGCCAGTAGTAATGGGCAAAATTTCCTGGCCCTATATTGGACGTTCACAGGAGGCTTAAATGTTGCAAATCAGACCCTTTTCAATTGAAGATCACTCTGCAGTTGTAGAGCTTTGGAATCGTGAGGCTACAAAATATGATTATAAGCCATTTACAGAGCGAGAGTTTCAAGATACATTCATCGACCATCCTTATTTTGACGCTGACTGTATATGGGTAGGCTGTGACGAAAAAGGGATTGTTGGTTTTGCAGCTGGCTGCTGCGGTGACGATCTCCCTCTTGGAGATGTGGCCGGTTATATTACGAGTGTTATTATAGATACCCATGTGGCTTCTCTGGAGCTTTACGATGTTTTTCTATTGCGTTTAGAAAAAAGATTCCAAGAACTTGGGAAAAGACAAGCGGATGTATTGTTTTTCAACCCTGTTAAGCTGAAGTGGAGTATACCAAGTGCACCTCAGCATGAGCATAATAATGCCCCGGGCATCAGTAAGGACCAGCCATTATATGAAGCTTTAATGGCTAGAGGCTACGAAGATCGAGCGACGCAATGCGGCATGTATTTAAAACTCGGAAGCTTTATAGTTCCCGAAGATATTTTAGATAAGGAAACCAATGCAAATAGCAAGGACTATTACATTACGTCCCATGTCCCTGATTTACATACAGGGCTTGAAGCAACGCTTGCTGCCCTGCAAAATCCGCAGTGGAAGAAGGATATTGTTACTTACGTGAAGGTTGGCGCACCACTTGTAGTAGCTGTGTACGGCAACGAGGTTGTGGGCTTTGCAGGTCCAATTATTTCGCAGCCTGATGGAAGAGCATTTTTTTGCGGTATCGGAGTGCACCCAGAGCATGAGGGTCATGGTCTTGGCAGTGTATTATTTTTCCGAATGGTTGAAGCTTTTCAAAATGTGGGCTGTCAATATATCTCTCTATTCACTGGAAATAATAATCCGGCTCTTCGAATCTATCAAAAAGCGGGCTTTACTATTGAAAAACAATTTTCTATATTGCGGAGGGAACTTTAAAGATGAGCGAAAAATTCACAGTATTAGCAATTGGAGCGCATGTTGGTGATGTGGAGCTAGCTTCTGGTGGTGTGCTCGCTAGTCATAGTTTAAAGGGAGATCGCATTGTGACATTAGCGTTAACTGCGGGTGAACGAGGGGTCCCGGCAGGACAGGATATGAAGGAATATCGTCAGCAAAAAGTGAAAGAGGCACAGGTTTTTGCGGATATGCTAGGTGGTGAAGCCATTGTATTCGATGATTATTGTGACGGAGAGTTGCCTGACAATCAAGAAATTCGTATGGAGGTTTGTGATGTAATTCGTCGCGTGAAGCCTAACATTATTATTACACACTGGAAAAACAGTATGCATAAGGACCATGCGCTAACGCATCATATCGTAAATGATGCCCGTTTCTTCGCAAGTCTATCATCCTTTGAACGAGCGCTCCCCGCGCACTTTGCAGCAAGATTATATTACTCCGAAAACTGGGAGGATGCGGTTGATTATGTCCCTTACGTATATGTGGATTTCGATCAAGCGGCATTTGATCTATGGATAGATGCTTTAAGCAAGCATTGGTTTGTGACGAATAGCAAATCTTTCAAATACATGGATTACTATAAAGCACTAGCAGTTGTTCGCGGCTGTGAAGCAAGAAAGACATATGCAGAAGCATTTATGGTGCCAGCTGAAACGGTGAAGGTTAGGCAGTCTAGTCTTTGGTAACTATTCAACTAGCTAAGAGGGAGTGTTTCTATGTATTGCAGGAAACATTCCCTTGTTCTATCCATTTATGCGAAAAAGCAGCTAGGAGGCAGCTTCATATGGTGTTAAATGGGATTGATTCTATAACGAATTATCGTTATTTGTTCGAAGGTAAGCGCGTAGGATTGATTACAGCGCCGACAGGTCTTACGAAGGATTTTGTATCAACGATTACTATTTTACATGAAAATTTTAATCTTGCTGCGATGTTTTCACCTGAGCATGGCGTTCGCGGAGATTTGGATGCAGGGGCAGTAGTAGACACTTACATGGATCCTTTTACGAATGTTCCAGTCTATAGCTTGTACCGTAAAGACTCCAAGCGTTTAACAAAAGAAATGCTGAATGAAGTAGACATCATTGTATACGATATTCAAGATGTTGGTGTACGCTATTACACATTTATTTATACGATGCTGTATGCACTTGAAGATTGTGCAAATGCAGGTGTAGAATTTGTTGTTCTTGATCGTGTTAATCCGCTTAACGGGGTAACGGTAGAAGGGAATGTCTTGAAGCCCGGCTTCAAATCATTTGTTGGAAATTACGAGCTAGCCGTGCGATACGGCTTAACAGCAGGTGAGGTAGCAACGATGGCAAATGATCAAATGAATTGGAATGCATCGCTGCATGTCGTTCGTTTGGAAGGCTGGGAACGGAGCATGTCCTTCCCGGATACAGGATTAACTTGGGTTCATCCTTCACTTGGAATACCACGATATGAAACGGCGTTATTATATACAGGAACATGTTTATTTGAAGGCACAAACTGCTCCGAAGGACGTGGAACAACGTTCCCTTTTGAAATGATTGGTGCTCCGTTCATTCAAGCGCAGCAATTGGCAGATGAGATGAATGCAAAAGGTATCCCGGGTGTGCTTTTTCGTCCAGTTCATTTCAAGCCAACGTCATCTAAACATTGTGGCGAGCTATGCGGCGGGGTACAAATTTACATTACAGATCTCCAAGTGCTGAGGCCTTTAGAAGTTGGGGTAACCTTATTATTTACGATAAGAGATTTGTACGAGCAATTTTCATTCCTGCCTCCTGTGAAGGAGGGCTCTCGTCCATTTATCGATTTGCTGGGGGGAGACAACATGTATCGTACGGACAATATGCAAGCCAAGCAGCTGCTTGAACAGTTTGCAGCGGAAAGCAAGCAATTTGCAGAAATAACACAGCAGTATCATTTATATCGCTAGAGGAAGGTGAATAATTGATGAGAACAATAGAACATATGAGCTTGCGCGAAAAGATTGGACAAATGTTCGTAACAGGCTTCCCTTCAACCGAGATCACTCCTGAGCTGAAGGAAGTTATTGAGCATTATAAAGTCGGCAATATTATTTTATTCTCACATAATATCGACAATAAATATCAATTAGGCGAGCTTGTTACTGAGCTGCAGCAATGGTACACGACACATACTGGTATCCCGGGCTTTATTACGATCGACCAAGAAGGCGGTCGAGTCACTCGTATGCCTAAAGACGCGACCAATGTTGCTGGAGCCATGGCAATTGCTTCTTCAGGACGACCTGAAAATGCGTATGCAGCAGGCAGAATGACTGCCAGAGAATTGAAAGCATTAGGTATTAATTTTAATCTAGCTCCAGTTATGGACGTTAACAATAATGCATTGAATCCAGTCATAAATGTTCGTTCCTATGGTGATTCTGTTGCAACAGTATCCCAGTATGGAATTCAAATGATGAAGGGATTGCTCGATGGAAGCGTCATGTCCTCACTTAAGCATTTTCCAGGTCATGGTGATACAAATGTCGATTCACATATTGGCTTGCCTACCATTGAAAAAACACTTGAGGAATTAGAGCAGCTTGAGCTGCTGCCGTTTAAGGCCGCAATTGAGCAAGGCGCTCAAGCGATTATGAGTGCACATATTTTATTTCCGAAAATTGAAAAATCCGGTGTGCCCGGAACTATGTCTCATACCATTATTACAGAGATATTAAAAGGAAAATTAGGATATAAAGGGTTAGTTGTATCGGATTGTTTAGAAATGGACGCGATCAAACGATACTATGGTACGGCAAAAGGAGCGTTAGGAGCTGTTAAAGCAGGTATTGATTTGGTATTCATTAGCCATACTCCTGAGACAGTGAAGGAAGCGATTCATTTGATCGAAGAAGCTGTAGCCACCGGTGATTTGGATGAAGCGCTGATTGATGCAGCTGTTACAAAAATTTTAGCTTATAAAGCACAATATGCGACGATTGAGGAGCTGGATTATGAACTAGTTGGCTGCGATGTACATCGCCGAGCAAATGAGCTAATGCGTACGGAAACGATCTGCCTCATGAAAGGTGAGCTCCAGCCCATTCATACCGGTGACGAGCAAGTGTTATTTATGGGTTCCTATTCATACCGCACCGATCTTGCGTCCAGCAGCTTGAATCAAGCTCTTAGCTTTCCGCAATATATGGGGGAGCATTTCAATACAGCTTATGAGATTATCGACATTGACCCGAGCGAGGAGCAAATCAACGCTGCGCTGCCAAAGGTACAAGGCTACAAGCATATTGTTATCGGCTTGTTCAATGCGCGTGAAAACAAAGGTCAGCTTGCGCTTGTTCAGAAGCTGCTGGCAGCAGGCTGCAAAGTAACGGCCATTACATTAGGTCGCCCGTATGATTTACCGTTAATCGAAGGCGAGTTCTGCGGAATTGCGGCATTTGAGTATACACTTGATGCATTCAAATCACTCCTTCCAATCCTAAATGGTGAGGTTGTACCCACCGCCAAGATTACGATACAGATGTAGAAAAAAGTACAACAAGGGGACATAGGTATGGCATTTATCGTTGGAATTGATGGGGGTGGCACGAAAACAGCTGTCACCATTACGCATGACCAGGAAGACTCTTTATTCACCTTTACTGTAGGGCCTATTAATTATAACGGTGGTGATGCTGATGCTATTGCCGCCTCCTTTGAGGAAATTTTTATTCAAACGAAGCTCTACTGCGGTAATTTACAAGAAGTTGCTCATATATGTATAGGTGCGGCAGGAATAAGTAATCCGCTGGTCATCAATTTTTTGGAGCAGCATGTGAGAAATAACGGTTATATCGGGCCATTAACGATTACAGGCGATCAAGAAACCGCATTATACGGGGCACAAAATGCGATGCAAGGCATCATTCTCATTGCCGGTACAGGATCGATTTGCTTCGGGGTGAATGAAAAAGGAGAGCAGCATCGCACAGGAGGCTTTGGTCATTTGATTGATGACGAGGGAAGCGGTTATAGCATTGGGCGCGATCTATTATCCGCATTAGTTCAAGTGGAGGACGGAAGAATAACCGATACGGTCATCCCAGCGATGGTATATGAGCAGCTTGGCTTAAGCACTGTGAAAGAGATTATTGGCTTTGTTTATGATAAAAATACTACGAAAAAAGATATTGCGCAGCTCGCACCGATTATGACGACCGCATGCGAGAAGGGCGATGCACATGCAATAGCGTTAGCGGAGAAATGTGCAGCCAATCTATATGAACTTGTTGTGCCTGTTATTGAACGGCTTAAGCTATATGAAAGTCCGATTGCGATTGCAGGAAGTGTGCTGCAAAAGTCTCGCTTTGTGAAAGAAGCCTTGGAGCGAAAGCTCGCACAGAGCTACCCGCAAACAAAGCTGATTTTGCCGATTAAGGATGCAGCCTACGGTGCTGTCCTGTTAGGAAGATCAAAAATGAACAACGACTAGTTTTTATCGCTATGGAAAAATAAGGGTGTGTCATAAGTCCGAGCAGTTGGACTTGCGACACACCCTTATTTTAAAATGGTAGGAATCAAAAATGGCTTAAAATTTATCGGTCAAATAAAACACGGCTTGTTGTTTCGGAAATAGAGCTTGAAGGATGTTAGCGTGCTCCGTACTGTCCTTTGCTGCGCCTGCTTCATTATAGCCGAACATGATATAAGTCATTAGCTCGCGTTCATCTACTTCTATTGAAGTATAGGGATTGGTATGATTACTAGCATCGGAAACAGAAAGCTGCTTTTGCTTATAATCCAAGTAGATACAGTCCTCATTGCTGCGAAGTGCAATATGCAGCTCCTGGCCTGCAATTAGGTTGCTACGGTTTAGGCGATCTTCTAATTCAGGCTGAAGCTTATGGAAAGTTGAACTGAGATTGATCATTTTCCACATCGCCATATTGATTTGAATTGAATTTGCTTGATGCTGTTGGTAATAGGAATATAGCTTATGGTCCTCTGGGAGCATCGCTAATATTTGCTTTGCATTTTGGCGCAGCTGACATAAGGCATGAAACAAAGCTTCAACACCGTTTTCGGCTTCGTTCAAATACAATAATTCATTAATAAATACTTGTTCAGTATCTTTCTTTTCAATGATGCCATAAGCGACGATTTTTCCATTTCTGCGAAGGAGCAAGCAGTCAACTTTCTTCCATTCCGGCCAGGTCAATAAATCATTCCAATACGTTTTACTTCGGATCACGGTGTAGGTACGATTCTTATTAAATTGTTCATAGATGAAACGGATATCATCGAGATAACAGGCTTCAAAAGGAATGATTTCATCACTGCTTTGCTGCTGCTCCAAACTTGCTGGTTTTTCAATTGCGAAAGCAGTCTCGGGAATAAGTCTCCAGCCAGCTTTTTCATAAAACGCATGCTTACTAGCCAAAAGCAAGCTTATATCATAATCGGTTTCTTTCATATAGTTGGTCTGCGCATGAAGAATTTTGTGTGCAAGCCCCAGCCCGCGGTAATTTAGATCTGTACCGACACTCCCCATTGCACCCGTTTTCAAGATCGCTTGACCGACTCTAATATGAAACGGAAAAATTTGTACATTAGATGCAATCTTATCGTCAACCATCGCAAACCATGTTGTATCTGGATCATATGTGGTGTCTAGGTCTAATCTTTCTTGGAAATAAGCTCGGCCTACGGAAAAGCATTCATCTAAAATATCGTAAATATTTTCAAGCTGCTCTCTAGTTGGATGGTTCATTACGATGATGTTTGGTGTCGTCGTCATCTTCATTTCCTCCTGCGCCGTAATGTTGGGATAAATTTAATAAATGAAAAAAACGATTTTTTGGAATTTAATTTCTTATTTATAGTTTAATATTGAAAGAAAAATTCGTCAATAAAAGGAACGTGTGGAATCATAGAAGTGATACAAAATTTAGATTGCTCAATATAGTCAAATGAGTATTAGGAAAATAGCGACTTCGGCTGAGCAATTACAAGCACAAAGTGCACAAATGAAGGGGCAGCTTAAAAAGAAGAATGATAAACCGTTCAAGAACTTTTTGCGAAAAATCGGAAATATTTTCATACCAATGATTCCTGCATGGACGGACTTATTTATACTCTGACGCAGTGATCCGCACCATTGCAGATACGAGGCGAGTCCTTTACCTACACAGAATTTCAAACAGATGTACTTGCCATAATTCAGTTTTCAGATGAGTAGCTTTGCGCAGCAAAAAAACTGGATAAATTGTTAATTTCACCCCTATAGTCACTAAAATCGATTATAATAAAATTTATGTTCAAGTCGATCACCTATCTAAGTTAATAGGATCATCATACGCAAAAAGGCATAGCGCTGAATCGCCTATGCTATAAGGGTTATAGAGTTTTTAAATACACACTTATGTATAAGAGGAGGCGAATGATATGACGATAATGCCTGTTATAGTAATGATCTTTGTATTTGTACCTGCCATTGTACTCATGCTAAGCATGCCTTATTTAACAAGAGAGACGATTAGTTTTGGGGTCACCGTCAGCCCTGTACAATTCCATAGTGAGCCTCTGCGCCAGATGCGGAAGTCATATGCTAGGATTAGTGCTACCGTGCATACCATCCTATTCATTGTTTGTATCCTCTGTCTAATATACGGTGATGAACATTCCAAGCAACAAAGTTGGATCATTGTCACTTATTCACTCGCCATGGTCGTAATCTCCCTAGTCATAAACATTAGCTATCATTTCAAAATGAAAAGTTTACTACCTATGCTGCCTATTGCTCTGGAACCATCGATCATGACAGTGGACACTGGATTTCGGAAAAGAAACATTGGCTTATCTAATAATTGGTTCCTCATTCATGTTTTAATTACTGTTGTTAGTATTGTAACTGTGCTGCGCAACTACGATCTGATTCCTGATCAGATTCCGATCCATTACAACAGCAGTTGGAACGTAGACCGCTATGCAGCTAAATCTTTTAGTTCTGTGTTTATGCCTACGATCATGCAAGTGTTCATAACACTTTTGTTCATATTTGAGAATTGGAGTATTCGCAGAGTAAAGCAGCAGGTTCAACCCAATGATCCTAACCGTTCCATCAGACAAGACGCAGCTTACCGCCGTACTTGGTCATATTTTATGCTTACAGCAAGCTTCTTAATAGTTATCCTGTTTTCCGTCGTGCAACTAAACATGATATCTCTGCTTAACATGAGTTTCGCTATCCCTATTATCCTAATCATAATAGCCCTTGTCATCCTATACGCCTTGGCCTTAACGTTCTGGGCTGGTCAGGGCGAAAGCCGCTTGGAGCGATCTGCCGATAGCTCCAATGTCAGACCTGTCCATGACGATGATAAATGGCGATTAGGTATGATTTATTTCAATCGCAAAGATCCAAACCTAATCGTCAAGAAAAGGCTCGGAGTCGGCTGGGGATTAAATTTCGGTCACCCAGTAAGCTGGCTGTTTTGGCTCGGAATTATTGTACTGTTAGTTGTGGTGCGGTAACAAGGCTTGGAGGTTAATACTCACCGGAGTATAGGCGAAGTTAGAGTTTCGAAACAGAATATGTACCGAAAAAAACGCCTAAAGGGCGTTTTTTATTATCTTTAAGGATCTCAGTAATATTTTTTTTGAATTAAACCGCATATTAAAGAGTATTTCTCGTATTAATAGCTCTTTGTTACAATCAGATTGTTATCTAAAGGAGGGTATAAAATGAACTATCGTAAATTAGGAACGAGCGGCTTACATCTAAGTGAGATTGCTTATGGTAATTGGATTACACATGGTGCTCAAGTGGACAATGATACTGCCCATGCTTGTGTTCACGCTGCATTGGATGTAGGGATCACAACATTTGATACTGCAGATGTATATTCCGATACGAAAGCTGAGATGGTGCTGGGCCAAGCATTAAAAGGAGTGCACAGAGCTGATATCGAATTGTGTACCAAGGTGTGCCATCCCACAGGGACGGGACGTAACGCAAGAGGTCTGTCTCGCAAGCATATTATGGAGGCGTGCCATGCTTCACTGAACAGATTACAGACCGATTATATTGATATCTATTATGCGCATCGCTTTGACGCATCAGTATCCCTTGAAGAGACCTTTTTGGCTTTTTCGGATCTGGTACGTCAAGGTAAGGTTCTCTATGTCGGGATAAGTGAGTGGACGGCGGATCAGATAGCAGAAGGTGCTGCTTTGGCGAGAGAATTAAAGGTGCCATTAGTGGCTAGTCAACCTCAATATTCGATGTTATGGCGCGTGATGGAGACGGAGGTAGTTCAAGCTTGTGAGCGGGAAGGGATTGGACAGGTGGTCTGGTCGCCGCTTGCTCAAGGGATTCTTTCAGGCAAATATATGCCAGGTCAACCATTGCCAGAGGGTTCTCGTGCTTCAACAGCTGCGGGCTCACCATTTATGAATAAATTGGCGGGTCAGTGGCTTCGGACTGAGGTGCTTGAGGCGGTCTCGAATCTCTCTTCCATCGCCAGCGAAGTTGGGTTGACGCTTCCGCAGTTGGCTATAGCATGGGTGTTGCAAAATCCACAAGTCTCATCTGCAATTATTGGGGCATCCAAACCTGAGCAGGTTATAGAAAATGCCAAAGCTGCGGGAGTTCGTCTGGATAGGGAAGTGATGTTGGAAATCGATAGGGTGCTAGAAGGACTCGTTGAACGTGATCCTAGAAAAACGGGCTGAATATTATATCATTCACCATTAATAGCTTCTGAACTCATTTGTCCTATGATCTCTAGTAACGCGGATAAGGAGGCACGATCGCAATCGGTTCTCCAAGCGGCATAAAGGGGAATCGATGGTGTGCTTTCTTCAAAGGGACGAAATGCGACACCTTCACGCTGAAAAATAGCAACTGATGAGGGCACAATGGAAACTCCAAGATTAGCAGCTACCAAGTTTACAATGGTGTACATCTGAATGGCTTCCTGTACAACATTCGGATACATGTCGTGTTGGGCGCAGAAGCTCATAATGAGGTCATGAAAAGGAGCTCCTAAATGACGTGGGAACGATATAAATGGCTCTAAAGCTAAAGAGCGAATGGATAACACCGGTAAATGAGCTAGGTGATGCTGCTCTGGCAAAACGGCAATAAGCGATTCATTGACTAAGGGACGATGCTCGATATGTTTGCCCGACTCTGTATAACGTACAAATCCAATGTGAATCGTTCCTTCATGTAAAGCCTGCCACTGCTGAGCAGACGTCATCTCATGTAATGTGAGTTGGACTTGTGGATAACGTTCCCGAAACATTTTTAACATATCAACCAGTACTCCACCAGCTGCAGAATCTATAAATCCAATGTTCAAATGTCCGATAATTCCTTGATCGACTAATTGTGTTGTTTTAATAGAGCGTTCCAATTGAGATAGAATGGATTTAGCTTCCTCTAGAAATACCGCCCCTGCTGACGTGAGACGAACTTGTCTTTTATTCCGTTCTAATAGTTTCACGCCAATCTCATTCTCCAGAGCTTGAATTTGCTGGCTTAAGGGAGGCTGCGTCATATTTAGCTTCTCAGCTGCACGGTTAAAATGCAGTTCCTCTGCTACTGCGATAAAGTATTGTAATTTTTTTATGTCCATACTTTTCATTCTCCCTTGAAATGCTTCTCCAAGCAAGTATAAGGATCTTTGAAGAAAAATGAAAGGAATGACATGTCGTCTCCTCACTTAAACTCTACCTCCCATCTTACTTTTAGACAAAAAAACATTTTTGCAGTCAAAGACATGATGTCTAAAAACGCATACATTTAAATAGAAAGTTTGAGGATCATGGGAGGTAATGAGGATGAAAAATAGAAAGATAATGTTTATGAGCCCACACCATGTGGAAACGGTTGAAGAGGAGCTTGTACTTAAGGCTTTAGGTGACCATGAGGTACTCGTAAAATTGATTTATTCGCTGATTAGTCCGGGAACGGAGATGGCAATGTTATCTGGCAAAGAGGATTGGGCAAAACTCCCGCTGTGTCCAGGTTATGCAAGCGTCAGTCGTATCGTAGAATGTGGTAAAGGTGTTCAGGAATTTCAAGCGGGCGATGTGGTTTTTCATTACGGAACTCATTGCGAATATCAAGTGGTTGAAGCTAGGGATGTTTTCATTCGAGTGCCGGATGCGCTAGACTTGAAATGGGTACCGTTTACCCGGATGGCTACGGTAGCTTTTACATCGATACGTGTGTCGGATATCGAACTTGGAGACAAAGTGAGTGTGACAGGTCTTGGATTGGTAGGCAATCTTGCAGCTCAATTGGCGCGTTTGCAGGGGGCTACGGTAATTGGTATGGATTTGTCCAAAGAACGGCTGCGGACCGCGCGTCAATGCGGTGTGGATTACACCCTGGACAGTGGCGAAGGATTGGTAAAAGAGCAGATTATGACGTTAACTAAGGGCAAGGGTGTTTCCAGTCATATTGAGGCAACCGGTGTTTCCAAAGTTGGGGTTGATAGTCTTCAATACATCGGCTCACAGGGAGAAATCATCTTTTTGGGCAGCCCGCGTGGAGAATACAATACAGATATTACGGATGTGCTTAATTACTGCCATCTGTATAACCGGGGATGCATTACATTTAAAGGCGCTCACGAATGGCGTTATCCAACAGAGCCTAATTCGTTTGTGAAACATTCCTTGGTGCGTAATTCTGGCATTGTCTTCGAGCTTATGCAACAACAGAAGCTGCACATCGAACCTTTGATTAGCCATGTCATCAAGCCGGAGCAAGCTAGCGAAGCCTATGAGGGATTAAGAACCAACAAAGATCAGTACAATGGCGTACTGTTTGATTGGTCATAAAGGGGGAGAACGACGATGATAAGAGGATTAACAACAGCGGGATTGGGAGAAATTGCTTCTAATGAAGAATATATCAGACTTGCGAGCCAATTCGGGTTTCAGGCCATAGACGTCAATCCATTAGAGTTGGTACAGCAGTATGGCAAGGATGGGGCTGTCCAATTACTGGAAAGTCATGGCATCATGCTAGGATCATTTGGTTTAGAGGTAGATTGGCGCACGACAGAGGAAAGCTTTAGGGAAAGTCTGAAATCGCTTACGCTGATGGCTGAGGCCGCTGCTGCATTAAATTGCACCACATGCTGTACCTATATTTTGCCTTCGACAGATCTTCCGGTCGCATCGTTCATGATTGCAGCCACTAGACGTTTAAGACTATGTGCAGAAATATTAGGCGCCTATGGTATTTCGTTAGCCTTAGAGTTCGTTGGTCCTCATCACTTACGTACACAATGGGCAAATCCGCTAATCTGGACGATGCAAGATACGTTGGACTGGATGGATACAATTCAAGTGAGAAATATCGGTTTATTACTGGATTCCTATCATTGGCATACGAATGGATTAACGAGTGAGGACCTGCTGAAATTACAACCGCATCAAATTGCGTATGTCCATATTAATGATGCTAAACCTCTGCCGATAGAGGAATTGCTAGATTCCGATCGATTGTATCCAGGGGAAGGATCCATTGATCTTACCGGATTCTTGGGAAGCTTGAAAAAGATCGGATACAAGGGCGTTATCGCTCAAGAAGTGCTAGCGCCAGCTTCATCACAAAGTTCATCTGAACTATTTTCTCGTTCCAAAACAGGCTTCGATAAAGTATTCTCATCACTGGAAATCTAACCCCATCGAATCCAACATTGGAAGGAGCGTTAAGGATGAGTCTGTTCAAGGGTAGAATCGCTGCACACACCATCACTTGGGGGCAAGCGCATTTCAAAGCGTTGGAGGAAGTCTCCAGACTGGGTTTCACGGGGATTGAGCCGTGGGCGTCTTTTGCACTTCAATATGAAGAAAGTCCAGAACAATTACAAGAGCTCTTGGCTGGGTACGGGCTGGAGATGACTGCGTTGTATGGAGGTACGGCTGGGGGACAGCAGCAAAAATTCGGCAATGCCGCGAACACTTCGGGTATCATTGACTACAATGTGCGACTTGCTAAAATCATAGCGAAGTGTGGAGCAGACATCCTTGTCCTAGGGCCAGGTGGCACCCGGGATCAACCCTCATCGCTGGAAGAATTGAAGGTTGCCGCAGCCACGATGAATGAAGTGGCGGAAAGAACCTATGCCTTAGGGGTAAAGACATGTGTTCATCCGCATTTGTGGACGGAATTGCAAGACGAGAAAGAAATTGAGATTGTGATGAGCCTGACAGATCCGCGGGTGGTATATCTTGCCCCGGATTCAGCACATTTGCTCGGAGCGGGGATGGACCCGGCATCCATCATCCGAATGTATCAGGACAGGGTAGCTTATGTTCATTTGAAGGACCTGACAGATAGGTCTGCCGCTACACTTGATACACAGCTTCCTCATTTTTGTGAGTTAGGCAAAGGATCTGTTGATCTACACGCAACTATTGAAGCGCTGAATGAAATTGATTATTCCGGTTGGATGACACTCGAAGTGGACGAATCGCTAAATAGCCCGTACAATACCATGGAAATCTGCCGAGATTTTGTAGAAGATCACTTAAAGATTCCGGTTAGGATATAAAATAAGATCAATAAAATGTCAGAAGAAGGAGAAGATTCGAGGTGAATGAGTCGTGGATGAACAGCATTTCCCCTTATGTTCGAGTAGCCAAAGTCATGGAATCCTCCTTACTAGCAGGTGAATGGTTGGATCAAGATCACGTGTATACCTATATAGATCAGGGAGAGGCGGAGTTTTTCTTGAATGGGGTGAAGTTCCTGGTTCGAGAAGGGGATGTGCTGCTCATGCATCCATGCTTGCCCCATATAATTAGGTCCACCTCGGCTTTACCCTTAGTGCAGTATATCTTTCATTTTGATTTGTATGATAACGAGGATAAAAGCTCATCGGATCAAGCGGATGGACTTAGGCCCGGGATCCAGGATATCATGCCAAGTGAAATGCAGCTTGCTGATATTTATCCGCTATCTCATCTGCAGCTCCCAGATCGAATCGAATTGAAGAGAAGATTCATGCAACTGCAAAAAGAGATGCTAGATCCAACGTACGGCGGGGTATTAATCAACAAGTCTATCTGTTTGGAATTGTTGTTTTTGTTCTTTAGGAATCAGAATCTGTCCAAAGGAACGGAAGGGAAGAGAACCAAAGGATGGCCTTTAATTGAAGGCGCCATTCATCACATGCACCAGTGTTATCAAGATCCCCAGTTAAGTAATGAATCTATCAGTAGTCATGTTGGTGTGACTGCCAATCATTTGTCGTATGTGTTCAAGACTCAGCTTGGGGTGACCATTCATAATTACTTGAAGCATGTTCGTATCGAGCAGGCTAAATTGAGAATCATTCAGGGAAAGCAAAATTTAACGGAGATTGCCGAAGATGTGGGTTTTTCTAGTATTCATCTGTTCAGTCGGACGTTCAAAACAAATGTGGGAGTAATGCCTAGTAAGTTCGCCGCGATGCGATCTGCTTTAATCAATAAATCGCAATAAAAGAATCGACCATCTGCTCTATGGGATGGTTGATTTTTTTCCTCTGAACATAGGAATACATACGTCTATAGGCCTCTTAATATAGTATAATCATACTGTATTGCTCAAAGTTGGAGATAGGGATATAGCACTATTAAATACTATTGACGAATGAGGAGTCTATGAGAACTTCGGAGAATAAAATTAAGTTAAGTCATATGTTGTACATAGTAGTATTCATCTGCCTGCTGATTGCAATACGCTGGAGCTGGTACAATCATTTTACTCTGTCCAATCCTCCTGTAGTGGAGCAAGGTGTGCTCGATTTGCGGGGAGTAGACCTTGAATCACTAAGCTCTTTTCCATTGGATGGAGAATGGGAGTTTTATCCTCAACAATGGGTGAATGCCGCCAATGTGGATAGCGTTTTAAAAGGCCAAATGCTTCAGGTGCCGGGTAACTGGAATTCTGTATTCAATTCTGCTGAGCAAAAGAAGGCGTATGGATACGGAACTTATCATTTGCGGATTCTGCTAGATCGTCCCTTGTCTGAGCCACTTAGCTTTTGGTTCCAATCCATCTATACTTCTTCTGAAGTGGAGATTAATGGAACAATTCTCTCACGGTTTGGAGTGTTATCTGACGAGAAGGAAGAGCATGTTTATGTGACGAAAGCATTCTTAATCAGTTATACACCTACAGATCAGAAGCATCTGGATCTGTTTGTTCGGACGTCAAACTATGAGTCTCCACTAAAAGGGGGCATAATTCGGTCCGTGGAGTTTGGCATTCAACATGGGGTAGACACTATATACTGGAATTCCATTGGCTTGCAGCTAGTCGTAGGGGTCATGCTTCTTCTACATGGGTTGTATTTATTGATTATCTATCTGATGGATGTACGAAAAACAGAGCTGATTATTTTTTTCCTAATGATGGTCGCTGCGGCGGTATCCATTGGGGTTGAACATAATGGACTGTTGTTCAGGTTTCTTCATGTTGATTTTGCCTGGATGCTGAGGTTAAAGGTTCTTTCGTATATAGGGTTTTGTTTATTCCTTTTATTGATGGGAAGAGAACTATTGGGGAATAGACGGAAAGGCAAGGCGTTTTATAGTTACATCCTGTCAGTTCTCATTTCTACTTTATTTATTATTGTAGGTCCTGAAGAGGCAGTGTTATATATCATCGGAAAAGGGTATTACATGATCCTGTATTACGTTCCAGTGTGTTGGACGGTATATTATTTTTGGAAGATGGTATCCTTACGAGCTGAAGGTGCTCTATTTTTATTGTTTTCAGTGTTAGCAGTACTAAATAATATGTTGTGGGGGGCTGTCTACTATGCCGGTAGCTCACAATTTATGTTTTATCCCGTAGATTTAATTGCTGCCCTTGCCGCATTTTCCGCCTATTGGTTTAGGAGATATTTTCATCAATCCCATCAAAATGTGTTACTGAACGCTCAATTGGCGGAATCCAATAAATTAAAGGACCGTTTTCTAGCCAATACGTCACATGAGCTGCGCACTCCACTGCATGGGATTATGAATATTGCCCAAAGTGTGTTAACAAGAAAAAAACATGTGCTGGATGAAGAGAGCCAGCGTGACATGGAATTGCTAATTATGGTCAGTCGCCGGATGTCGCTTATGCTGAATGACTTGCTTGATGTTGTGCGATTGCAGGATAAGCGGATTGTGATGAATATAAAGGCGTTGCAAGTGAGGTCATTGGCTGAAGGTGTACTGGATATGTTACGTTTCTTAACCGGTGGGACGAAGGTGGAGCTTCGAATGTCTATAGATGAGAATCTGCCGCGTGTTTATGCTGATGAGGAGCGATTGGTGCAGATTCTGATTAATTTGGTTCATAACGCACTAAAGTACACCGAACAGGGAAGTGTTGAACTGGCCGCAGAACAAGTGGGTGGGGATGTATGGATACATGTTACGGATACAGGAGTAGGTATGGATGAAGCTTTGAAAAAGCGTGTTTTTATGCGCTATGAACAAGGGGCTTACGGTCAAGGCGGCATTGGGTTGGGGCTTAGTATCTGTAAGGAGCTGGTCGAACTGCATGGCAGTGAATTATTGCTGCAATCGCAGCCGGGTCAGGGAAGTAAGTTCAGCTTCAAATTACCTGTAGCTAAAGGGAGCCTGAAGTCATCTATTCCAGATGTTCATACAGAAAAAGATTCGGATCCATTGTCACCATTCAGTACGTGGATAACTGCGGAGAAATCAGCTATGGTGGCTGCCACCTATAACACAAAGGAAGTAGAGGCACTCTCGAAGCTCGATACAGACGCTGACATCATACATGTGCTGGCGGTTGATGATGATTCGGTCAATTTAAAAGTTCTGCAAAATATTTTATCAGATGGAGCCTATCGGATTGATACAACGACTTCAGCCCGTGAGGCGCTGGATATGTTGCATCATGAGCAGTTCGATTTGGTTATCGCTGATGTGATGATGCCGGGCATGTCTGGATATGAATTGACAAGATTGATACGCGAGCGGTTCACGATGTATGAACTTCCTATTATTCTATTGACCGCTCGCAGTGAGCAGGAGGATGTCTATGCAGGTTTCTTGGCTGGCGCTAATGACTATGTAACCAAGCCAGTAGATGCCATGGAATTGAAGTATCGTGCTTCGTCGCTCACTTCTATGAAGCAAGCAGTCAATGATCGTTTGAGAATGGAGGCTGCTTATTTACAAGCGCAGATCCATCCACATTTTCTCTTTAATACATTAAATTCGATTATGTCCTTGAGTGATTTTGACACTGTCAAAATGAAAGATCTTTCAGATGCATTCACTACTTATCTGCGGATCAGCTTTGACTTCTTAAATGCAGGCAAACTTGTTTCACTGTCGCAAGAGCTGGAGCTGGTCGAGAATTATGTATATATCCAGCAGCAGCGTTTTGAGGAGAGGCTGCAGGTTGAATGGGAGGTAGACGCGAATCTACAGCTTCTAATTCCTCCGCTGACCATTCAGCCACTGGTCGAGAACGCCGTCCGGCATGGGATCTTAAGTCGGGCAAAAGGTGGAACCTTGCGTATTCACATCGAGACACATGCGGAGGCTGTTCATTTTATCATTGCTGATACGGGGATTGGAATGGATGAAGCTCAAGTCAGTAAGTTATTGCAACCAAAAAGTCTTAAGGATCAAGGAATTGGGCTCCTTAATACAGATCGGAGATTAACACAATTATATGGACAAGGCTTGAAGATTCAAAGTATTCCTGGGGTGGGAACTACGGTGTCTTTCATTATTCCTGATTAGGAGGGTTGTAAAACCATCCTTTTCTGTCCAGCTGTAATTGAGTGGATGTGATTTGAATCATCAATTCTTCCACGGCGGATAAGGTTGCAACTATACAGACAATGGTTGTCCAAATGGTGGGGTTACTATGGGAAAGCCATATAGGAGTTACAAATAAGAGAAGCCCGGTGAGTTTATTGCCGTAGGTATGGATACTTGCGTAAGTTTTGAATCTGCGGAGGGCAATCCCTGTCGATGTTATGCGGATGGCCGCGATCAAGAAGATCCATAGGATGAATTTGAGGGTAAGACCCAAATACGGATACAAAGTAAATAAGCAGATCCCGATTAGTATCGTGTCGGCAGCAGAATCCAGCTTTGCTCCGAGATGACTTGTTGTGCCTGATTTTCGGGCAATTGGACCATCTATCAGATCGGTGACTCCGCAAAGGATATAAATTGCAAGAAAGGCCGAACTTAGCGGCTCGAAGAATAACAGCATTATTGCCAAAATAATTCTGCCAAGTGTAATACAGTTAGGTATAACTTTCAACTTCAATCCCACCTTTGTTCATGACCTCATTTAATTCTATTGTACCAGAGGAAGAGTATATGCTATTTGGAAAAGGATTATAAGATAGTATTGAAGAAGTAGTGAAGTAGAAGTATAGATTAGGATTCTAGCTGTAAATAAGGAGGGATTTTATGAAGCAGAATACAAACTTAAAGGTACATACATTAGCTGATATCGAACATCTGAAAATTCACGGCAGAACAACAGGGTCACTTTCTCCACTAACATTATTTTGGACAGGCAGTGCGCTCGAATTAAATGTTAAAAGTTCTGAGCTATGGCTTGAAGTAGAAGCAGATTATGATGTTTATGAACCCTGGATTAGCATCCTGATCAATTCCGTTCCTGTTAGCAGACAAATGTTAGTAGCAGGCAGGTATTGGATTTGTGTATTTAGAGGCATGAATGATCGTGTTGTCAACAATATTCGTATTGTAAAAGATGTGCAGGCAATGAGTGGAGACCCTGGCTGCTCTTTGCAGATACATGCGGTGAAGATGGATGGAAAATTCCTGCCGGTTGCGGACAAACCCCACAAGATAGAATTCATAGGTGACAGCATCACATCCGGAGAAGGAAGTATAGGTGCCAAGGCTGAAGAAGATTGGATTCCAATGTGGTTTAGCGCCATCAACAACTATACCAGAATGACAGCAGATGCTTTAAATGCAGAATATAGAGTTATTTCTCAAAGTGGCTGGGGCGTCCTTACTAGCTGGGATAATAATCCGCACGGTAATATCCCTGATTGTTATGAACAGGTTTGTGGTCTTCTAACTGGAGCAAAAAACGAAGCTTTAGGAGCTTTTCAAGAACATTCTTTTGAATCCTGGCAGCCAGATGTTGTGGTAGTTAATCTAGGAACAAATGATGGGGGCGCTTTTCAATCGCCAGAATGGAAAGATGAGGTAACAGGGGAGAGCCATAAACAACGTTTAAATGAAGACGGGACCTATCATGAGGATGATATACAAGCCTTTGTCGATGCCGCCGAGAAATTTCTGATGAAGCTTAGAAAAAATAATCAACATGCACATCTCGTATGGGCATATGGGATGCTTGGTATCCCGATGATGCCAGCGATCTACCGCGCGGTCGATGATTATAGCAAGAAAACAGGGGACAAGCAGGTTTCTGTATTGCAGCTTCCAAATATGACGGATGAGACCATAGGGGCAAGAAGTCATCCGGGAGCATTAGCTCATGAACAAGCGGCAAAAGAGTTGACGGGGTATTTGAAAGGGATTCTAGCGAGCGAAAGTTAATGAGGAATTCATAAAAAACAAGCCGGAGCGAAAGGATCACGCTCTGGCTTGTTTTTATTTACTTTAGTCTATTTGGTGGATACAGACTTGAACCATTCGTTAACTTCTTTGGTGATTTGATCACCACCATTTGCTTTCCAGTTGGAAACAAAGGAGTCAAAGGCATCTACAGGAAGCTTACCGTAAATGATTTTGTTGAAGGTTTCCATTTCGGATTGACGAAGCAGATTCCATTTGGATACCATCGTTGGTGTCGCAGCGCCAGTGAAATAGTTCTGTCTACGAATGTCTATTTGTGACATAACAACTTTTGCAGCGGCCCAGTTTTCCGGTTTACGGAACTCAGCCATTTGTTTTTCATAAGGAGTTACAGGGGTTTCACCATCAGCAAGTTTAACCAATGTCTTCATGAACAGATCAGGAATACGAGCCGGTCCAGTTAAGAAAGGAAACTCATTGGAGAAGTCTTTAATCTTCTCTTTATCACTAGTAGGCTTTCCATCAATCATGTCCCAATCGTAGCCTTTAGCAAAGCCGTATTCAAATTCACTACCAGCTGCTGGATTAGCTAGGTTATCAAGCAAGTAGTTGTAGTATAAGAAAATTGCTTCAGGGTGCTTAGCATCTTTGTTAATCATGATACTAGCGTTTACCCCAGAGTTCTGCCATTTGGTACCGATGAGTCCGTCTGGACCTGCTGGAACCGGATAAGCTTTGATCTTCGCTCCAGGTACATTTTTCATAAGATCGGGAGCCGGCCAGTCTGGAACCCAGTTTGCTCCTGGTAGAATACCTGCGGCGCCTTTTGTCCAGCTTTCAGCAGATTTACCTTCATCCCAAAGTGCAGAGTCTGTGTGAATATAACCTTTGTCCATCCACTCACTAAGCTTAGCAAGGGCTTGTTTAGCACCAGGGTTAATGGAACCGTATTCCAGATTGCCGTCGGCATCTTTATTCCATTGTTCCTCAATCGTACCGTAAGCACCGAATAACCAGTCGAGTTGACCCATCCAGGTGTTTGTATTATTTTTCAAAGAAATCGCAAGTGGGAAAACATCTTTAGGTGCTAGACCGTCAGGGTTTTCGTTCTTAAATTTGTCCATGATATTCTCAAGATCGGCGATTGTTTTTGGAGCCTGAAGGTTCAGCTTTTCCATCCAATCTTCACGTAACCAGAGAAGAGTATCGTCATTATCGGTATATTCAAGGATCGGCATATTGTATTTCTTACCGTCTTTTGTGAATGGATACCAAAGTTCTGGGTGTGCTGCAGCATGATCTTTTAGAATTTTATTAGCATATTTGTCGAACAACTCATCGATAGCAATGAACTGACCGGAATCAATCAGTTGATTGGTCAATACTGCATTGGTTGGTACAGAAACGAAGTCAGGCAGCTTTTCGCCAGAAGCAATGGCAAGCTGAAGCTTTTGTCTGTATTGATCGTCATTGGCAGGATACCAAGTATCTTTATGCTTCATGCCCAGTGTTTCCAGCATCCAGCGATCGTGAACATTGTTTTCTTTGGTATCACCTTGAACATATTTTTTCGGCATCAATACCGAACTGAACTCGATGGGTGGATCGTATTTACCTTTTTCAAAAGCAGCATCTGCTTCAGATAAACTAGTCTCAGACGATGTGGTATTGTTTTGTTTGGCGTTTTCATTATTTCCGCCGCCACTGCCACAGGCTGTGAGTGTGATAAGTGCTGTGACCGTTAACAACGACCACATTTTTTTGAACTTGATCATTCTTTAATTCCCCCTACTGTGTATGATCTTTACAAGTGTAACTTTAACAACTAGTCGGGGATGGCATCTATATGAGATTTTTAGTTTCGATAGGACTCTATCATGCTATTTATTATTGTCTCGATATTCCTGCGGCGTTACTCCGAACTGTCGTTTGAACACTTTTATAAAATAAGCAGGGTCCATATAGCCAATCTCCATGCTGATTTCATAGACTTTTTTAGAGGTAGTCTTCAGCTTATGGCAGGCGCGATCCATGCGCAGGCGCGAGATATAATCGCTTATTCCTTCACCCGTTTCAATCTTATAAATTTTTGATAAATGAGTCGGATGGAGGTTTACATGGTCAGCCAGAACCCGTAATGAAACATCTAAATGCAGGTTTTTGTCTGTGAAATCTTGAATCTTTTTCACATATTCAGACCTGATGTCTTTAATTTCGTTAGACGTTCCTTCTTTCAATTTGCTCAGAATGCTGAGGGACCATTTTCTAAGTTTACCGATGGTCGAGAACGCTTCACCGCTTTGCAACCAACCGAGATCGTCTCCCGCTAAGTTAGCTAGAGTATGCCCATTTCGGTGTGCGAGATTCGTGAAGGATGCAGTGATTAAAAAACCGGCCTCCATGCAATGCTCCCACGATTCAGACCATTTCTCATCCAGCTCCGCGCAGACAGCGAGTAGTTTCTCTTCCGCAGCATCCCAATGCCCACTTTCAAGCAGGTGAATTAGTGTCGGCGGGGTGTAAAGGGCATCCAAAGGTCCTTGGGTAGTGGAAGGTTCAAATTCGCTGACCCGCATTACGAATTCGCGCTCGTCTCCCACGATCTGCCGGAAATAAGCTGTGGCCTGACGGAAACGGCTCGACACCTTCTCGGGAAACTGGAACCACTCGGTGATTACTATGGACAGGGAACCTTTCAGAAATTGCTTAACCTTATACTGAAGCTGTAAAGAAAGCTTTTCTAGGATGGTTTCTTTGCCGATGTCGGATCCTTTCTCTTTAAGCTGAAGCAGAAACACAAGATATCCATGTTCCTCTTTAACGCCCCAGACCTGCATAAACTCACCCATAATCTCTTCAGCCATATTGATGATGGCATATTCAATTAAGGTTTGATCATTATTGTTATAATGGCTAAATTCTTCTTCCATGCGTACAAGCATCAAAGCGCAATCGCCAGAATGGAAGGGCAAATCATAAGTTACGAGCTTCCGTTCCCATTCGCCAGCTTGAAATTGATGACCTTGCAAGGCATCAAGCAGCAGTTGACCACGTAAAAGCGGCAGATTCTCACGAAGGGTAAACTGGGTTCGTTTAAGCGAACTGATAAGTTCCCATTCTGTGTTCAATTGCTCGATGGCAGTTTTGACTGCACCGATAATTTCATCATCGGTAGGTGGCTTAAGCAAGTAATCGACGGCATTATGCTGAAGTGCTTTTTTGGCGTAATCGAACTCCGAATGTCCTGATAAAATAATACATTTGATCTTTTTATCACGTTTTCTTATCCGCTCTATTAATTCAATTCCCGTCATTTCGGGCATTTGGATATCCGAGACCACAATATCAATAGGGTTGGTATCGATAATTTGTAGCGCTTCACGTGCCGAATACGCTTTATGCACCTGTTCAATGCCTAGCGTATGCCAGGGTTTTGTCATGGCAAGATTATCTACCCAGTGTGCTTCATCGTCTACTATAATCATTTGCATGTTGTTATTCTCCTTGATGATTCTTAAATTTAGAATATTCATCCTCCGTAGGGATTTCCCAGATAATCTCTGTTCGGAAACCTCCAAGAGGGGAAGGTTTAAAGGTTAGACAGGATTGATTGCCGAACAGGTGCATGATCCGCTGATTCGTATTCCAGAGCCCGCAGCCCATTTCTTCCTGCAATGGCTCCTGCATTTTACGATTCAAAGCTTCCAGCTGCTCCGGATTCAAGCCAGGTCCGTCGTCATCAATGTAGATCTTGCAGAAGCCGTTCGAAATCTCACCACTAATGCTGATCTCACCCGATGAATACGATTTGGCCACTCCGTGAATGACTGAATTCTCCACAATAGGTTGTAGCATTAGACGTGGCACAGACTGGCTTAACATGTTCTCAGGGATTTCGATATGATAATCAATTCTGGCATTGCGCAGCTTTTGAATATCCAAATAGTTGACGAGCAGCTTGATTTCTTCATCCAGTGACGCGGTTTCCCGTTCCATTCGGGTAGTATAACGGTAGTAAGCACTTAAATTATAAGCCATGGAGACGACAGCGTCCTCATCCTTCATTTGGGCCATATTGATAATATAACCAAGGCAGTTATAGAGAAAATGCGGATTGATTTGCGCCTGCAGTTGCTTTAGTGTAGCTTCGCGGGCACGGATTTTCTCATTGAACACATTCTCTATCAGGTCTTGAATTTGATGGGACATATCATTAAAGCGATGGAATAGAAACGAAAACTCGTTCCGGCCTTCATTATGAAGACGTACAGAATAATCTCCACGCTGCACGCGCCGTAAGCCTTTAATTAGCTTTTTGATAGGATATTGAACATTTCTGTATAGTAATATGGAAGCGGAAATTCCCATAACAAACAGCAAAATCATCGAGATATAGAACAAATCCTGACTGAGCGAAATGGGTTTTAGAATTTGATATAGAGGGACAACATCTATTAAATTCCAATCCAAATAGGAGGACTTCACAGAGCTGACCAAGTAGTTCTTGCCATTGAGTTTGACTACATCCTGGGTAGTATTCTCAGGTGAGTGTTTATCCAGGTAACGAATGAGTTCTTCAGATAGCTGCTTGTCCGCACTGCGATTCAGAATTGGCGAGTTCCCTTTATGATAGAGAAAAGGATCACCTTGTCCACCTTCCTTGTACGTATCCAGCATGTTCTGAATATTCTCATAACTGAAGCTGGCCTCAATCACCAAGTTGCTTCCCGTCAACATCCCCGGCTGAGCTAAGGAATCTGTATAGAACCAGTAGAAGGATTTTAACTCGTCTTTAGATTCCAAGCTGTGATCGCCATACGTCCATTTTCCACTCATATTTCTTTTTAAGTAATCCTCATCATACCCAAATGCTCGATTGTAGTTGGAGATGACATCTTTATTTTGCTGTGAATGTACGGCATATCTGGCAGGCCAAATATCTGCAACCCCAGATTGAAGCACCATCTTTTCCTGAATGACATACCGGGTCTGCATCTGATCATATCGATCAGCCCAAATGTTTAATCCGTTGAAGGCTCTGACATTGGGATCTCTAGAAAGGATAAGGGTGAAGTCCATCATCTGATTAATACGCGAATCAATTTGACTGGACAGAAAAGTGAGCTGCTTCGTATTGGACACCTGCAGCTCTTTGCTTACAACATCGTATGTGACGTTATTTGAAAAGGTATACATGATAATGATGGGGATGAACAAGAGTATGATCAGGCAGTTTATTTTGGCAAACAAACTAAACCGGGATTGTGTTAATTCTCTCAGGGATGTAAAGCGCTTCCAAATATTCATAAATGTACCCTCCAGATGATGTCCTAATAAAACCATATCAAGCCTAACAATGTTATATAGTCAAACCTGAGAAACGCCTGATACTATTTATAGCAGAGATCCCCATCACACACAAAATATTTTTTTTGGGAACAGGAGAGAGCTATGGAGGCTAATTCAATACAGCAGGTAGGCCTGGAAAATAAACCAAGTATAAAAAGAAAAAGAAAAAAAGGCTATAAACAACCATGGGTGCTCCACTTCATGGTATTACCGGCGGCAATTATGGTTTTTATTTTTTCTTATATCCCCATGTCAGGAATACTCATGGCATTTCAGGATTATAAGCCTGCATTAGGATTTTTTGATTCCGAATGGGTCGGACTTAAGCATTTTAGGTACATGTGGGAGAACGATTATTTCCTGCAAATTACCTGGAACACACTGTTTTTTGCTTGCTCCAAAATTGTTTTGAACCTGATTATTCCTTTTATATTCGCCTTGTTGCTTAATGAGGTAAGGAATATGGGCCTTAAAAGATCGATTCAAACACTCGTCTATCTACCGCATTTCTTGTCATGGGTTACCCTTTCAGGAATTCTGATCGATATCCTAGCTCAAACAGGGATTGTGAATCAGTTTATTTCGTCCGTTTTCGGCATAAAACCGATATTTTTTCTAGGGGACGGCAACTGGTTCCGATTTACCATCATAGCCAGTGATGTTTGGAAAGAATTTGGTTTCAACACGATCATTTTCCTAGCTGCGCTATCCGGCATTAATCCATCACTTTATGAAGCTGCTGAAGTGGATGGGGCAGGTCGCTGGAAGCAAACGATGTATATTACCATACCAGCACTTATTCCAATTGCTATTGTAATTGCGACCTTGGCACTGGGCAATGTATTGAACGCCAACTTTGACCAGGTATTTAACCTATATAGTCCTTTGATCTATCAACAAGGGGATATCATTGATACCTTTGTGTATAGAGAAGGTCTTCTCAGCGGACAATTCAGCTTTGCGACCGCAGTTAATCTTTTTAAATCAGCAATTAGTTTAATTCTAATCGTTATTTCATACCGACTTGCCTATAGATTTGCAGGGTACAGAATTTTCTAGAAAGGATGACAACAAATGTACCATAAAACCCTTCCATATCGAATATTTAGCATATTCAATAATGTGCTCCTAACTATCCTTTCGGTGCTCTGCTTGCTGCCATTGTATCACTTACTCATGGTATCTCTTAGTGCGTCCGCCCCAGCCAATGCTGGGTTGGTCACCTTTTGGCCAATTGGCTTCACTTTGGAGGCCTATGCAAAAACTTTTAACAATACTAATTTTCTTACATCCCTGTGGGTGTCGGTAGAGCGGACAATACTAGGAACAGCACTTGCACTGGTAGTAAATACGGTTGCAGCCTATGCTCTTTCTAAGGAAACTAGAGTTTTCCGGGCGCGTAATATCTATCTTTGGTATTTTGTCGTAACCATGCTGTTCAGTGGGGGTCTGATTCCGGGATATATCCTAATTCTAAAGCTCGGGCTGATGAATTCTTTGATGGCACTTATCTTACCTGGATTGGTAGCCGTATTTAACATCATTTTGCTGCTGAACTTCTTCCGTGGTGTACCTAAGGACCTTGAGGAAGCAGCCTTTATTGATGGAGCAGGACATTTTAAGACCTTTTTGAAAATATATTTACCAGTCTCCTTACCAGTCATTGCAACGGTTTCCCTATTCATGATGGTGGGTCATTGGAACTCTTACTTTGACGGTATAATCTATATCAGAGATTCGGATAAGCTGCCACTGGCGACGTTTATGCAGACCATTATCGTTCAGGCAGATATGTCCAAGCTTGATCCGTCAGCTGTAGCTAACTTGTCTCAACGGACTATACGGGCTTCACAGATTTTCATAAGTGCGCTACCGATACTGTTAGTTTATCCATTCCTGCAACGTTATTTTGTGACAGGGATCGTAGTCGGCGCTGTAAAAGAATAGTCAAAAAAGAGGGAGTTACTGGACTAGTCCACGTAGCTCCCTTTTTTTTGTAGGTATGGCATGCAAATAAGCAACCCGATATGAATTGCGCCTTCTAAAATACGGTGCTATACTTTTGGCATGAAATATGCTCGGAGGTGGTACAGTGCTAATGTTGAAATGCCCATTAGCTAGAAGTTCCTCACGCAAAGCCTAATATAGGGCGATACTTTGCGTGAGGTGCGATGGATGGATATATCGCCCAACTTAATTTTATCGTTTCTATAAATGGGCTTTGCACCTTATGAACTTTTAATATAAATAAGGGGCTGAAAAGCGATGTGTACACCATTTATTAGAAACCATCAATATAACTTAATTAAGAAACAAACGAAATTTGTTCTGCATACCCTGCGAACTGTTGCGGATCGTAGAGTCTTGGAGACTGTAAGATATAGTGCTGCTACGAACATTATTGAGGCATTTCCTTCTCTTACGGAGAATCACAAGCAGATGCTGGAACAAATATCGACCTTCGAAACTGCAGAAGATTTCCAGAGATATCTTAGTGAATTAGAACCATACCTAGAGTCATATCCGACGATTACGCTGAAGCAGATTCAGAAGCTATTCCCTAAGAATAAGAAACTGAAAGTACCTGATCTACAACTCATCGACTATCGCAACATAACGTATTTGAGTTGGATAGATATTGCCAGTAATAAATTATTCATTATCTATCCGTACGAAGGACAGTTCATTGGTATTGAGGGTAGAATCACACCAACGCACAAAAAAGGGTACTGCATGTTCTGCAATCGGCATCAAGAGCTTGCATTCTTTTATGTTAAGACCAAGAATGTGAACGTTTCGCCGGATAATATTTCTGCTGTGGGTCAATACGTATGTCTGGATAATCTGGAATGTAATCGGAGCATAACCGATACAGCTAAGCTTGAGAGGTTCATTCTCTCTGTCCGCAAATAATGTTTAGAAAAGGCTCCCTTAGTGGGAGCCTTTTTCGTTAAAAATATTGTCAGGATATAGACAATTCGTTTCATTGAAGCAATGGGGCACGACATTAGTGGATATAATGAGATTCAAGGGCCGAATGAATAATATAAGCGTTTACAAACAGAAAATTCGAGTGGTTATAAAAATAGTCAGAAAATTTCCATATGACGTGCTTTGTTACTTAAGCTATAATGAGGTCTAAAAAAGAAAACGGGGCGTTATAATGAATCAAATGAAGGGTAACAAAAATCTTCTCTCGGAGAAGGAGGAACGCTTCTCTTCCGCGGGCTTTATTTTTGCCGCCATCGGCAGCTCGGTTGGGCTAGGGAATATGTGGAAGTTTCCTTATATTACAGGAGAAAATGGGGGGGCAGCTTTTTTCCTGCTTTTCATCGTCTGTTTAGTGCTGATAGGGTTACCGGTGCTGTTGGCAGAACTGGCTATCGGACGCAGCGGGCGTGGTAGCGCGGCGACCTCTTTTATGCGGGCTGGAGGCGGGAAGAGTTGGTTTGCAGCTGGAATGTTGCAGGTACTTGCGCCGTTTCTAATTCTCTCCTTTTATATTATTGTTGCTGGCTGGACGCTGAACTATTCGATGATTGCTTTTAATGGACAACTATTCAGCACTACTGATTATGCAGGTGAATTCAATTCGTTTGTCTCCGGATATATGCCGATCGTTTGGCAGGGGATAGCCATTCTGATTACGGCAGGTGTAGTCATCCTTGGCGTATCAGGCGGGATTGAGAAATTTAACAAAGTATTAATTCCTGGTATGGTCGTACTCCTTGTAGTGTTAATGATTCGCGCAGTAACCTTACCGGGTGCATCCGCAGGGGTATCTTTTTTCCTAAAACCGGACTTTTCAGTGTTGACAGCGGAATCTGCGCTAGTTGCATTGGGACATGCTTTCTTTTCATTATCGCTCGGGATGGGGATTCTCCTGACTTACGGATCTTATGTTGATAAAAAACAATCGCTGGGTACCGCTGCCATCGCAATCGGTGCAGGAGATTTGTTATACGCGTTTATCGCAGGCTTGATTATTTTTCCGACGACCTTCTCATTTGGTATTGCTCCTGATCAGGGGCCTTCGCTGATTTTTATCGCTTTGCCAGCCGCTTTCTCGGCTATGCCTTTTGGTGCGCTCTTCGGCGGTTTGTTCTTTATCTTGCTGGCGATTGCTGCTCTAACCTCAGCTGTATCGCTGCTTGAAGTGCCTGTATCCTTCACAATGGAGCGCTGGAATTGGAGCCGGAAACGTTCGGTTTGGATTTTGACGCTGATCTGTTTCCTACTTAGTATTCCTTTAGCGATGTCACTGGGGATGTTCCCGGAGCTAACGATTGGTGGCAAATCTCTATTTGATGGGTTGGACTTTATCACCTCTAACATTATGCTGCCGCTTGGAGGTCTGCTGATTACCATCTTCGCCGGTTATTTCTGGAAAGGTGCAGCGGAAGCCGCTGGACTACAGGCGCGCTGGTTCCGTGTTTGGCTGTTTATGCTCCGTTATGTGGCGCCGATCCTAGTGTTCCTAGTGCTACTCCATACCTCGGGGATTATTTCCTTCTAATTCTGAAATTTATTTATCCAAAAATAACTCTACAACCCCTGAGGGTTGTAGGGTTTTTTTGTGTTGAAAAGAGGGGATTAAATTGATCTTTAATTCCTACTTGACTAGGTGGAATAATTGGAATATAGTATAAAAAAGCTTGAACGGTATGGAAGGGAATGTAACTAACCAATCCATTCTTAACTAATAATTGTATACAATTATACAAATATATTATTGGGATTCGGACCCCACAGATTATCGATGAGGAGCAGTATAGAAATGGCGATACGATCACGAAGGTTATCAAAGGATAATACCTACTATGAATTAAAACAAAAAATTATTGATAGCGAGTTTGAACCGAATCAACCTGTAAATGAAGAAAATTTGGCGGCCTTGCTCGGGGTCAGCCGCACACCTCTAAGAGAGGCGATACAGAGACTGGAGAACGAGGATTTTCTGGTTCGACAGCCAAATGGAAGACTGCGGGTAGCTTCAGTAACCCTTAAAGAGGTTGAAGAAATATTTCTTATTCGCAGCATGCTTGAAGGCTATATTGCAAGAAGTGCAGCTAAGCATGCCACAGAGAAAGATATTGTGAATTTAACGACGATGATTACAAAAATGAAACACTCGTTCCAGCTTGGTGATAATCAGAATTTTGTTACATATGGATTTGAGTTCCATGATTATTTATCAGAAATCAGCGAACTAAAAACCTTCGAGAAGGTTCTGAATCAATTAAGAGATCATTCGCTTCGTTATTGTCGATTCGTCTCTATGCATGGGGATTGGAACACACAAGCGGATGAAGAACATGATCTTATTTTACAAATGATCGCTGCTAAAAATGAAGATGGTGCTGAAAAAGCCATGCAAGATCATATTTTAAGCAGTCTATCGACTGCGCTTGATCGCATCAAAGGGATTGAAGAAAAGCTGGAAGCATAACGAAAGGGGAGTACGTCACCTATGAAACCACTAAATGAGGTTGAGCAAGCTTTAGCTAATCAATTAATAGAGGTTCGCAGAAACCTGCATCGTGAGCCTGAATTAGCGTATGAAGAGTTTAAAACCACAACAAAATTACGGGAATGGCTGACCCAAGCCAATATTCACATCCTTGACTTACCTTTACAAACCGGACTCATCGCAGAGATCGGGCAGGGTCACGGACCCATAGTGGCCATTCGTTGTGATATTGATGCACTTCCCATAGAGGAACAAACTGAATTGTCCTTTGCCTCAGAGATCCCAGGAAAGATGCATGCCTGTGGTCACGATTTTCACACGGCTACTATTTTAGGTGCTGCATTATTATTAAAGGCTCGTGAAAATGAACTACCTGGAAAGGTTAGAGTATTGTTTCAACCCGCGGAAGAAACAGGGCATGGGGCGGAAAGTGTCTTAGCCTCGGGAGGACTCCAGGATGTGGCGGCTATATTTGGTCTCCATAATTCACCTGACTTGCCAACGGGAGCTTTTGGAACAAGAACAGGAGCTTTAACAGCCGGTGTTGACCGTTTTGAAATTACAATAAAAGGTGTCGGCGCTCATGCTGCTTATCCTGAAAAAGGTGTAGATACGATTGTAACTGCGGCTCAGATCATTACCGCACTACAAACCATCGTAAGTCGCCAAAACAGCACCACTGAACCAGTAGTGTTAAGTGTTACCCGAATTAATGGAGGCTTCACATGGAATGTATTGCCGGAAAAAGTCGAATTAGAAGGTACAGTAAGAACTTACAATGAAGAGATTCGCCGCAATATTCCAATACAAATGACTCGTCTTATCGAAGGGATTGCTGCGGGAGCTGGGGCAGAGGCCCAGTTACACTGGCATCCAGGTCCACCCGCAACGATAAATCATGGGGAATGGGCGGACTTTACCAAAGAGATCGCCTCAGATTTCGGCTATGAAGTACATGATATTCCTCCACAGATGGGTGGAGAAGATTTCTCTTTTTATTTACAACAGATACCGGGTGCTTTTGTGAATATAGGATCAGGTCCAGCCTATCCCTTACATCACCCTCGTTTCGATGTTGATGAAGCTGCGATATTGCCAGCTGCTAAGTACTTCGCTTTATTGGCAGAACAAGCGCTGGTGAAGCTGCAAGAGGAAGCTTAATCCTAAAGATGATTGAGGGGAATGGAAATGATTGAATTAAAGAATGTTTACAAATCGTTCACTCGTAAAGGGACCACTATTGATGCTCTTAAAGGAATCGATTTAAAGGTCGAAAAAGGCGATATATTCGGGGTTATCGGCTATAGCGGTGCTGGGAAAAGTACATTAATTCGTTTAGTCAATTATTTGGAAAGACCCACCAAAGGACAAGTTATGGTCGCTGGACGTGATTTGGGAACATACAACGATAAAGAGTTGCGTACCGCTAAGAAAAATATCGGAATGATTTTTCAACATTTTAATCTATTAGAATCTAAAAAAGTATTTGATAATGTGGCGATCCCTCTAGTTCTCCTAAAAAAGAATAAAAATGAAATCCGCCAGCGGGTAATGGAGCTGCTAGAGTTTGTTGGATTAAGTGACAAAGCGGGGAGTTACCCGAGTGAGCTATCAGGTGGTCAGAAGCAACGTGTCGGGATTGCCAGAGCGCTTGCCTCGAATCCGTCTATCCTTTTATGTGACGAAGCGACCTCTGCCTTAGATCCACAGACCACACATTCTATCTTACAGCTATTAAAAAAAATCAATGCTGAATACAACATTACCGTGATGATCATTACACATGAAATGTCCGTGATTCAAGAGATTTGTAACAAGGTAGCGGTCATGGAAGAAGGCCGGATTATTGAGCAAGGAAGTGTTCTAGATGTATTCGGAAGTCCAAAACATCTGACCACGCAAAATTTCGTGAAGACGGTTATTCAAAATAGCATGACCTCTAGCGTGCGGAAATCTATCAAAACAGAACCCGGAAGTCAGCTGTACAAGCTTAATTTTGTGGGAGCAAGTGCCTCTGAGCCTATCCTGTTTGAAATGATTCGCTCCTGCGATATAAAGGTCAATATTTTATTTGCGAATACGACGGAGATTCAAGAAACAACACTGGGAACAGTGATCATTCAATTCGATGGTGAGGCAGCAGAGATTAACAATGCATTATCTTTCTTAACAAGAAATGGAGTCGGTGTAGAGGAGGTAGAATCTAATGTTTTCGACCACAGTAACAGGTGATCAATTTCTGCAGGCGATTATAGAAACAATTCAAATGGTAGGGTTCTCCTTGTTTGTTGGTTCCCTGATTGGGATCCCATTTGGGATATTGCTTGTCATCACTCGTCCGGGTGGGGTTTTGGAGAACAAAGCGCTTTACGCCGTACTAAATCCAATTATCAACATCATTCGCTCATTGCCTTTTATTATTTTACTGGTTGCGATTGTGCCTTTCACACGATTGATTGTTCATACTTCAATTGGGACAAGCGCAGCGATCGTACCCTTGATTATCTATATCGCACCTTATATAGGGCGGTTGGTAGAGAACTCACTGCTTGAAGTGAATCCGGGAATCCTTGAAGCCGCTGAGGCGATGGGAGCCACTCCTTTTCAAGTCATTTGGTACTTTTTATTGCCAGAGGCGGTTGGATCCTTAATCCTGTCTCTTACAACAGCGACGATTGGTCTGATAGGTGCAACTGCAATGGCTGGAACGGTAGGGGGAGGCGGCGTGGGAGACTTGGCGATCGTATATGGATACCAACGCTTTGACACTGTTGTCGTAGTAGCCACCGTGATTATCCTGATTATTTTAGTGCAAGGTATTCAATCTTTAGGCAACACGCTAGCAAGAAAAATTCGCCGTTACTAGTTACTACATATTCTGGGAGGGACTCGACAGATGAGTGAATGGAGTAAGCAAGATCGTTTTAAAGCATTATTATCTGGAGAACGGGCGGATCGTCCAATCGGAAGTGGTTGGCGCCATTTTATCGACAAAGAACAAACTGCAGATGATTTAGCAGAAACTACGATTTCTTTTACGAAAAAATATGATTGGGATTGGGTCAAGATTAATCCAAGAGCGACTTATCTGGCGGAAGCTTGGGGGAATCAATACGATTTTACGGATTATCAGACCGTATTTCCGAGACAGCAAACGACGGCTATTCCAACAGCGGCTAGTCTGTGGGATATCGATGTCAAAAAGGCAGTCCAGTCAGCACCTTTGGCAGAGCATTTAGATGCGGTTAGAAAAATTCGTCAAGGGTTACCAGACACCCCGCTAATCCAAACGGTATTTTCACCATTAACAGTATTGCTATTTATTGTAGGGCGTTCTGCTTACGTTACTAAAACGGTGTTTGGTATTGAGCACCCGGTAACTTTGGAATCCTTGTTTAAAGAACATCGAGCGGCAGCACATCATGCGCTACATGCGATTTCCTTAACCTTAGCCGATTATGTACAAGAGTTACAGCAAGCGGGTTCTGACGGTTTGTTCTACGCAGTGACGGGCACAGCTCACCCAGGATTATTTGATGAAGCTATGTTTGACGAACTGTCCAGACCTTATGATTCTATTGTGTTAGAAGCAGCAAGCTATGGAAAAAACATTCTTCATACTTGTGGAGCCTACGCCCAGCCTGAGAAGTTCAACGATTATCGGATTGACGGGATCAGTTGGGATACGATAGCCGAGGGAAATCCAGGGTTAGAGGCAAATCTCAAAGCTACTAAAGTGGGTGGAGTCGATCATGGGTTGTTTGCGGTAAACGATATTGCCCAAATCAAGCAGCAGGCTGAAGATGCATTAAAGTTAATGAAAGACCAGCCGTTTATTCTATCTCCAAATTGCGCAATCCCACTCAATGTGACGGATGAGGCGTTGGCACAATTTAAAAAATCTATATTGGAATAGGGGAAGTAAGTATGAAAAAGTTAATGTTAGTGATGATGATAGGTGTTCTTGCAGTGTTGACGGCTTGTGGCAATAAAGAGGCGGGGGATTCTGGAGATAAGAAAAAGCTTACCGTTGGATTTGGTGTCGGAACCTATGAGGAACAATTCCGCCAATCGATTCTACCGATTCTAGAGAAACAAGGGTATTCCGTTGACATTAAAACCTTCTCGCAAAACATGCAGGTCAATCCAGCAATGAAGGAAGGCTCCATTGACGCAAGCATATTCCAAAGTACAGCTTATATGGAGGCCATTAACGAAGAAATCAATGCAGATATGGTCGGAATTGCTTATGTTCCAGGTGCTCCACAAGGTCTTTATTCTGTAAATCATACCACGCTAGACGATGTTAAAGACGGTACAACCGTAGCTGTTCCGAACGATCCGGTAAACCAAGAGCGTGCACTGCGTATTCTGGAAGAATTGGGTTGGGTCAAAATTAAAGAAGGGGCAGGCGTAGCGGATTTTAATATTAATAGTATGGAACCGGATAAATATAATATTGATATTAAAATATTGGACCCCGCTCAAATCCTTGTCTCCCTTCAAGATGTTGATTATGGCGTTGTAAATGGTAATTATATTGCTAATTCGGACAGAAAGATTACGGATGCTTTGAAAATAGAAAACACACCTATGGAACACAGAATTATCGTATCGGTTAATAAAAAGGATGAAAATTCTCAGTGGGCTAAAGATTTGAAAGCTGCTTATGAATCCAAAGAGTTTGAAGAATATATTCTTGGATTAGAAAAATATGATGGTTTCATTCTACCTGAAGCTTGGGACAACAATTAATTAAGGAAGTGAACGGAGTGACCAAAGAAAAGATTCATTTTATTGGTGGCGGACAGATGGCCGAAGCGATCATCCGCGCATGTATAGCGAATAACACCTTGTCTGTAAATCAAATTAGTGTAGCGGATATTAATGAAACGCGTCTGCAGTTTTTGAATACCAAATACGGTGTAGATACGGAGAGTTCGCAAGAGCATAACCTGTCTACAGCAGATGTGATTGTAGTGGCAGTTCGCCCACAGGATGATTTAACTACACTTGGTCAAAACGTACAACAATTCGCTACAGCTTCTTCCGCAATCGTATCGATTGTGGCGGGTGTGACAAATGATCAGTTAGCTGGGTATTTTGGAGTTGAACGGTCCATTATCCGGGTTATCCCCAATACTTTAACCGATACAGGATATGGCTATAGTGGTGTAGCGTTAAATGCTTATGCTACTCGTGATCAAGTGGAGCATTTCCTACTCGGCTTTGGAAAAGTACAATATCTGGATGAGGCGTTAATGGATGTTTTCACTGGATTTGGTGTGGCGGGTCCTAACTATATCTATTATTTCATTGAATCTCTCGTGGATGCAGGTGTACTTGCCGGACTGCCGCGTGAGCAAGCCTGGAAGGTTGCACTGGAGAATATGATGGGCTCGGTAGCAATGCTGCAACAGACAGGGCTGCATCCACGACAGCTGCTGGATATTAATAATTCACCTGGCGGTGTCGGCATGCATGGCTTGTACGAATTAAACAACAGTGATTTCGCAGCGGGTCTGCAAAGAAGTGTTCTGGCAGCCGTAAAACGTACTACTGAGCTGGGAGTGAAGTAATCATGGCAACGATGAAATGGGATCATTTAGTTCACTATGTCAATGATTTGGCCAAACCGGTTGAGATCTTTGGAGCTCATGGATTGGTTGCTTTTAAGGGAGGCTCTCATAAAGATTGGGGAACCTATAATGCCTTAAGTTACTTTGGGCTAACCTATCTCGAGTTTCTGGGCATTGAGAATCTTGAGCTGGCAAAGGCAACTGAACATAATTTAGTGGTGAAAGATGCAGTAAAACTTCTACCAGAACATGAAGTTCTAAGTAGAGTAGTCATCCGGACGGATGATATTGAAGAAGTAGCGGCTTCCCTGAAAGTAGCAGGCTTATCATTATCTCCAATTATCGATGGTAAGCGTCTAGATAACGAGGGAAGATTAATAGAGTGGCGGATGATGACCATTGCTGGTGACTTTGGGGGACTGGTCTATCCGTTCATCATTCAATGGAGCGGAACGGATACAGAGCGAGTGGAAAGATTAACATCATCTGGAGTCATTAAACCTCATCCTGCGGGAGAAGTAGAAATCGTGCGTGCTGTATTCCATGTCTCCGATCCTGAAGCTGCAGCCAACCATTGGGGAACGATATTCGGACTGCCTGTTACGAAGTCAGAGGATGATACCTTCAGCCTTAAGATTGGCGATAGATCATTTGCTTTCGTGCAAGGAGACGAAAACCAATTCAAACAGGTGGTTTTTGAAACGGATTCGTTAGAGCTGAAAGGGAAGACGATTTCGATTGGTGATGGGGAGTATGTTTTCGTTTAAGGGACTAGTATCTTTATAACTTTAGAAATAAAGACTTACTTGAAGGGATCGATACCTCGAGTAAGTCTTTTTGCTGTTCACCGAAGGAACTAATGATGCTTGGATTTTTTTGTTTTAATCAATTTGTAAGATTTATTGAATTCCATTATATGGTACGATATTCATGGTATAAATGGAATGGATAAATTTAAATATTACATATGGAGGTAAAATTACGGATGAAAACTCACTATTACTTAGATTGGTTTTATGATAAGGGTTTTTCTGAGAAGCTAGTCAATGTGTTGCATGAGGATATAACAGACAGAAAATCGCTGGTTATGATTAGCGCTGAATCGTCTGATTTTAGTGATGAACAAGTTAATATTGATAGTGTTTTTGAAAGGACATGGTTTAATCAGGCTAACATTTATTTTGATGAATATCATTTCATTGATGACCGCACGCAGAAGGAAGATGCCCAGCGATTAATTCAAAACGCCTCTGTCGTTTTTTTATGTGGTGGAACCGCTCGGGACCAAAAGCACCTTTTGACGGAATATGAATTATCGGATTTGATTAAAAAAAGCAATGCTGTTGTAATGGGAACAAGTGCTGGTGGGATGAACATGTCTGATGAATATGTGAATGAATGCACTGTTTGTGAAGGTATGGCTCTTAATCACTTTTCTTTTGAAGCTCATTTTGATCATGATAACACCGCAATGATTGAGGAGCGTTTCCCTTTATCAAATAAAATAGATATTTATGTGGCGGCAGACAAAGATGGTGCTGTACGTGTGAAGGGCAACAAAATCGACATTATAGGCAATGTATATTTAATTTCCCACTCAAAGATTCAGAAATTGGCTGAGACGCTCTAATTATGGTTGAGTGGTTGTGACACTGACGGTTAACTGAATGGTATTTGTTTTGAGTCCCTATTTGACAGCACCTTACGAGCAAATCGAGTTGATTACTCCTGCGAAAAAGGAAGATTACGCATAACGCGCATACGATGTTCAAGCCAGCAACATTCGATCTTGAATTTATATCATTCGAGATCCATGTAAAGTTATCGGAATCTGCGATAGTAAGGATATGAAGTTTTAAGTGAAGAAGCGTTTGATACAGTGAGAGGAGAAATCAAGTCTCTTTTCTTATGTACTGGGTCTAGAAAGGAGTGAATAAGCAATGGAGTGGAAAGGCGATGCAAATGCCAATAAACAAGAGAGTCTCAGTTCACTGAGGAACTATCGGAGTCACAATTATCGGCTTTAGAATATGTTACGAATTACGCGCGAACTCGAAAAAGTGAAGCAGTTCAGACCATCCATGAAATTCTTCAAATGTCTAATGTGGATCGGGAAGAGTTTGAAGATGCTGTGGTCAAAATAAAGTCACATGCGAAGATTGCTCTACATTTCCATCCAGATCGACTAGATCCGGTAAAGAAAAGTGTTGCAGAGGCGCTATTGGAGCAAGGCGTGTACAAGAGCCAATTTGAGACCTTGTTATCCAGTGGTAGTGTATCAGCCTATTCTGGCGGTCCACGTGATTTGTGGGAGGAAAGACTATTTGGAGGGGCATACCAACAAGAGGGTGCTTCGAATAGCGAACGCCCTAAATATGGCGCTCTTGATTTGATGCGTCATTCGGATGGGCCAGCTCCGCGCTTTGGCTCCTGCTATTTCCTCCTATCCCCTGAGGTTTCTTATCGCAGTACATACACCTATATGGATTCGCATCAAAACCCTGTACAGAAAGGGACATATGCAGAATTTGATGATATGATGGCGGCATTATTAGAGGAGATTTTCTTAAGAGATTCCGCTCTAGGGGAAAAAGATCTTCGATCACAAAAATTAGTTGACCATCTTCGGGTCAACCTCACAATGCCGTTTTCAGACTCTTCAAAATGTGAAGCTAAACGTAATCTTAACCACTATATTGAAGCGCAAGTTCATGGAAACATCCGTCTAAAGGAAGATGTGGAAATCTTAGTTGCCGATCCTTCATTCAAGGGTACTCCAACAGGGCAAGACCTGGAGCAAATATGTTTACAGAATGCCATCCAACTCTATTGGCACATGGGATTCGCGATGTGGGTAAACGAAGTGCCTTCAGATTTTAGAGGGCCTTCGATGCCCTCCTTGGCTAAGCGTATTGCTCATCACGGTTATATTGATGCGAGCATGATTGGATCTGCTGCTATGCACTTAAAGCATGATCCTTCAGCATGGCGGGACCGAGGAACCGAAAAAGAAGTACTTCAAGAATTAAAACTCTTATGGCATGTTTTGGTGCGGTACGGAAAGCCGCTCCGAAACTTTAAGTTGTAAGAAGCCAATGTTATTTAACTCCTCCTAATAAATATTGGTGGGAGTTTTTTTGCATGTGGAAATTTTCTCGATTTGATAGATTTACAAAATATGGAATATATGCTATCTTATCTATGAAAGCGCATCCAAGAGATGGTATATTGAACTTTTATTTACCATATTTAACATAGGGAGGAAAGGTGGAAATGAAAAATTTGCTCAAGAAGGCAATCACAATGATGCTGGCATTTACTCTGCTATTTGGATTGATGACAGCGCCGCCCGTTCATGCAGACAACGCACTTTTCACAATTGAAAGCGAAAACGCTCAGCTCACCTCCGATCTTCAAGTGACGACCCAAATTTACGGACAGCCCAAACCCGGATACTCTGGAAGCGGATTTGTCTGGATGCAGAATTCCGGTACAATTTCCTTCACAGTGACTGTCCCAGAAACCGGCATGTATACGATCTCCACACGTTATATGCAGGAGCTCAGTGCTGACGGCAGGCTTCAATCTTTAGCCGTTAACGGCGTTACGAAGGGGTCGTATATGCTGCCCTATACGACCACATGGTCGAATTTCGATTTTGGCTATCACAAGCTGAATCAAGGCAGCAACACTATTCAACTGAAGGCCGGCTGGGGTTTCGCTTATTTTGATGCTTTCACGGTGGATTATGCCGATCTTGATCCCCTGGATGTGCAACCTGTTCTCAGCGATCCTCAAGCCACATCAGAAACTCAGCTGCTGATGAATTATTTAACGGAGGTTTACGGCAATCATATGATCTCCGGTCAGCAGGAGATTTACGGAGGAGGAAATGATGGCAATTCCGAGCTGGAGTTTGATTGGATTCACAATTTGACCGGAAAGTATCCGGCCATCCGCGGATTTGATTTGATGAATTACAATCCGCTTTACGGCTGGGAGGATGGTACAACCGCCCGGATGATCGATTGGGTGAATAACCGGGGCGGGATTGCGACAAATAGCTGGCATATCACTGTACCCAAAGATTTCACCGCCTATCAGCTCGGGGAATTTGTGGATTGGAAGAAAGCCACCTATAAGCCGACAGAAACCAATTTTAATACTGCTAATGCGGTAGTTCCAGGTACGAAAGAATACCAATATGTACAACTGGCTATTGAGGATTTGGCGGAGCAACTGCAGATTCTGCAAAATAACAATGTGCCGGTTATCTTCAGACCCTTCCATGAGGCGGAGGGCAACGGCGGATTGAATGGGGAAGGTGCATGGTTCTGGTGGGCTTCCGCTGGCTCGGAGGTGTACAAGCAATTATGGGATCTGCTCTATACCGAACTTACAGAAACGTATGGCCTGCACAATTTGATCTGGACCTACAACAGCTACGTGTACAGCACTTCTCCCGCATGGTATCCCGGCGATGATCAGGTGGATATTGTAGGCTATGATAAATACAATACGATCTATAACCGCTATGACGGTTTGTCTGGTGTCCCCAATGAGGACGCAATTACCTCGATTTTCTATCAGCTTGTTGATTTAACAGGCGGTACGAAAATGGTAGCCATGACTGAGAACGACACCGTTCCAAGCGTTCAGAATCTGACAGAGGAAAAATCGGGCTGGCTTTATTTCTTACCGTGGTATGGTGAGCATCTCATGAGTTCTGCCTTTAATTATCCGGCTACCTTAACGACACTGTACCAAAGCAATTATGTAATCACGCTCGATGAGCTGCCTGATTTGAAGGTTAACAATCCAAATCCAAATGCGTCCATCACACCTGCATCCGTCGAATTTGATAAGTATGCGCCCAATCAAACCGACAAAGCCATAACCGTGAATTCAAACGGCAATACGTTAACCACTCTCCGGGCTGGCGCCAATGCATTGACAGCGAATCAGGATTATACCTTGAGTGGAAATACGCTGCTGCTCAAAAAAGCATTTCTGGCGACACTGCCGGTTGGCGAGCATTCGATCATCTTTGATTTTAATAAAGGACAAGATCCCGTATTAAAAGTCAAAATTGTCGATTCCACACCGAGCGCATCCATTGCGCCCGTGAGCGCGGCATTTGATAAAGCGGCGAATCTAGCCCAGGATATTTCCGTAGCCCTTACCTTAAATGGACACCAGCTTGCAAGTATCACAAATGGAAATTCCACACTTTTAGCGAGTCAGGATTATACGGCATCAAGCGCTGCTGTTGTTCTGAAAAAATCCTATCTTTCCACGCTGCCGCTGGGACAGAATACCCTAACCTTTCATTTTAATGGAGGAAATAATGCTGTTCTTACAGTGAACGTAACGGATAGCAGTGTTCCAGTACCCACTGGAGATTTGACGGTCCAAGCTTTTAATGGCAACACAAGTGCCTCCACCAACGGGATTTCACCCAAAATCAAAGTAGTCAATACCGGTGATTCAGCGATTCAACTAAGTGATGTGAAGGTCCGGTATTACTATACGATTGATAGCGAGAAAGATCAGAGTTTCTGGATCGACTGGGCCAGCATCGGAAATGCGAATGTAACCGGCAATTTCGTTAAGCTGGCGACTCCTGTTGCCAGTGCCGATTATGTTTTGGAAATTGGTTTCACGAGTTCGGCTGGAACACTTAATCCAGGTCAGAGCGCAGAAATTCAAACCCGTTTCTCCAAAACCGACTGGTCCAATTACAACCAGGCTAATGATTATTCGTTCAAGGCATCCAGCAGTCAGTTCATCAACAATGAACAGGTCACCGGGTATATGAATGGTCAGCTTGTGTGGGGGATTGAGCCGTAAGCTTTTAATGAAAAAAGGTATCTTTGTGTAATACAAAGATACCTTTTTTCATTTTGGGAAGAAGCAGGGAGTGCAATGGAAGAACCATTTCTGAAGTAGCCAGATTGCTCGATGATCAGTTTCTGGAGAAGGAAAAGCTTGAATTGAGCGAGATTACCATCGACTGTGTTGGCTATTTTCAGAACAGGAGCAAAGAAATTTTTGTTAAAATTAGGGATTTAGGTGCTTCTGTGGAATTTTTGTAGCCAGCCGTGGTTCTCCTGAGTCGTTCCTATGGTGTGCAATGTCGCATTAATCCGGCTGCAATGTCGCAAAAGTACATGGAAATAGAGTGTGAAGATAGATTATACTCGCTTTATTGATCTGATAATGAAAATCATTATCATACATAAGGGGGAGTCAGCATGAAAAGAACAAAGAAGAGGCAAGCAACCGTTAGAAAGGTAGAAGCTGCCCAAAAAGCAGGACTATTAATGATATGGATGATGGCGCTGGTACTTGTGCTAACGGCTTGCGGTACTGGAGGTGGAGCAAATGCGGGCACTGCCGCACTGCCATCTGCTTCAGCCGAGCCGTCACCTACATCTGAGACACAGGCTCAGACTGCAGCCTTCCCGGTTACCATCTCGCATATGAAGGGCGAATATACGCTGACTGAGAAGCCGAAGGTCATCGCCGCGCTTGATGTGAAATTCGTCGATCAATTGTTAGCGATAGGCGAGCATCCGGCAGGCAGCGTTGTGGCTGGAGCGAAAGATGCAAAGTTTCCAGAATATTTAAGTGAACAATTGGGTGATGTGAAGGTCCTGGGCACACGCGATGAGCCCAATCTTGAAGCTATTGTAGCGATGAATCCGGATCTTATATTGATGACGGACTTTCAGGAGCAGGTGTATGACAGCGTTAGTAAAATAGCGCCCACAATAGTACTCGACTTCTATGAAGATTGGCGGGATACATCGGCTACAATCGGTATGATAACGGGCAAGCAGGCGGAGGCGAAGGTAGTGCGTCAAGCCTACGAGGACAAAATCGTCGGACTGCGGGAACAGCTGTCGGCGAAGCTGGGTGACGAAACGGTAGCTCTGATTCGCCCAAGACCGGAAGGTATTCGCGTACACGGTCCCGAACATCGGACCGGAAGCATTCTTTATGAGGATTTGGGATTGAATATCCCTGCATTCGTTCAGGAGATCAAAGATGATACCTCCGTTGAAATTTCGATGGAGACCATCGCTGATATCGGAGCAGATCACTATTTCCTGTTATCGGATGAATTGTTTGCCAAAGAGGCAGAGGCAATGGCGAACAGTCCGGTCTGGAAATCTCATGATGCCGTTAAAAATAACCGCGTATACAATGTGAATTCAACGCTATGGATCGCTTATTATGGGCCAATTGCCCTCAATAATATTGTAGATCAAACCGCGGAAGCGCTGTTGGGATCGCATTAAAATGGACAACTATCTGTCGTCTGCCACCTGGAAGCAAATGGCGGAGGAATACCGTCTGTGGGTAGGTGAACCGCCTGAAGGAAACGTTCGGACAATTGCCCTTAGCCAGTTGCACGAAGAAGCTGCATGCCGCGAATATGTAAGCTGGCTTAAGGGTTATATCGGTGCGCCTGATATGCAGGTTGCCGCTTCCATGCTGGCCAAGCGGATCGGTTATCTGTGGATCGCGCCGATGCTGACCGCTATGACCCTTCATAACCGGGAAGTCTCCATCCCGCTGGAGAACTGCTTCCTCTATCATCCGGCTTCCTCAGCTTTTAAAGGGGATACGCGTTTTCCTTTCCTTGCGCTGAACGGGCTTCGAGCGACGGCGGCACCGGAAGACAGGGAAGCGTGGCGAGAAGAGATCGTAGAGGAAATTTTCGCGGTACGTCTTGCGCCGCTGCTGCACACGCTTGCTGCAATTGGTCCCGTCTCCATGGCAGTACTTTGGGAGAATATTATGGTACGCATTGCCCCGTTGTATTCTCCTGGAACAGGTGAATTTGGGCAAGAGAGGCAACGAATGCAAGCCGATTTTGCCTTCCTGACCCGGATAGCTCCCGGACAATTGTTCGGCGCAAGACGCAATCCGTTTACCCGGTTCACAGAGAACAATGACCTGGCTCCGGTTGCAAAAAACAAGCGTATCACCTGCTGTTTTTATTACAGGATGTCGGCGGAATATTGCGGAAAATGTCCGAAAATTGACAATGAGAATGAATCTCAATTAAAATGACAACAGCAACGCACTCACTTATGTTGCGGACGCGCTTTCACTAAAGCATGTAATCCTATTCGAGTGCGCCCGTTTAACAGAGGATGCTATTGTCAGGAGATGAGAGAAATGCCGCTGAAAGAACAGGCAAGTTTATGGAGTGATACAACGATCAAGATGCTTGATGTGCGTAGCGGTACTTTGCCACCCGGCGGCGTTATGAGCGAAACCGGATTAACAGCCAATGTGTTGCTGCTGGCAGGCGGCGGGGAAGGTAGGCTTGTGATGAATGGCGAAATTTGCCATATCCAGGCCTATTTCGCTTGTCACGCAGTCAAGGGATCAGCATTTACTTTGACTGCTGGATCAGAAACCATTCATTATACTGTTATTATATACAAGGCTTTTCCAATGTTGGGGGCTGCCCATGTTCTGTTTCCGCAGCGCAATCACCCATTACGAACTTCATTTGTTCACCGTCCTGTGCTCCTGGCTGAACTGCATCAGACTGCGGAACAAATCGAAGCCAAATGGAGCCGGGGCGAAGGGCTGGAGCGTTTCCATGCGAATGCGCTACTGCAAGGAATGCTTTACGAGCTTATTATGGAGTATGAATGTGGTCAGAAAGGCACAGAGGCGGATATGGTGGATGTTGTCGCTGCCTATATAGCGGGGCATTATCGTCAGGAGCTGGAGCTTAAGGAGCTGGCAGCGCTTGCCGGATGCAGTACAAGACAGTTACAGCGGCGATTCAAACAGGAGAAGTTACTAGGACCGATGGAATATGTAATCCAGCTGCGGATGGAGAGTGCCGAGCGGATGTTGCGTCATACGGATGCTCCCATCGGCGAAATTGCAGAAAAAACGGGCTATCGCGACATGTATTACTTTAGCAGGGCATTTAAGAAATATCATGGAGTTCCCCCGCAGATCTACAGGCGCACTGCCGCTTCAGGGATCGGTGCTCTCTCAGCATATTCTGGGCTGCCGGATCGCCTGGCCTCATCGTACCAGTCGCTGCAAGGCCCGGTAATTTGTCATATGCGAGGCGAATATTGCGTCACCGCTTCTCCGAGACGTATCGCCGTACTCGACGTTCAATATGCAGACCATTTGCTTGCGCTTGGGATATCTCCGGCAGGGAGTGTAGGAACGGGCAGTGCAGCGTTAAAATTCCCCCAATATATCAGGGAAAGGCTTAAGACAACGGAAATGCTCGGAACTTATGAGTACCCGGACCTGCAAGCTGTCGAACGGCTGCGGCCGGATTTGATTGTCTGTACTGAGGTGCATGCTCAGCATTATGAACGGTTAAGCCGGATTGCGCCAACCCTAATGTTTCAACGGAATGAGAGCTGGCAGACGATTCTGGGCCTGTTCGGTGAATTGACGGACAAGCGGACAGAGGTGGAGCGTATTATTGCGGATTACCTGCGCCGAACAGCATTGCTGTCTGAGCAGCTTGCAACGGCGCTGGCGGGTCAGAGCGTGGCCTTGATCCGTCCGCGTGAGTCGCTGGTACGGGTGCATACTGCCTCCCATCGCACAGGTGCCGTGCTGTACCGGGATCTTGGTCTGCCTGCTCCTCTATTTGTCGCAGACACTTCCGACACGGCTTATCATATTACAGTTGATAGACTGCCGGCTGTGCATGCCAGCCATTATTTTTTACTTAGTAACGAGATGATGCAGGAGGGGGTATCTGCGACAGAGCAAAGCGTCCGAGGGATGTTGGATTCCGATGAGCGGCCGTATATATACCCGGTAGATGCCGCTACATGGATCGGCTGCTACGGACCGACAGGTATCAATTACATTGTGGATCAGGTAGCCCGTACCTTGCTGGCCTGAGCGTATCTAAGAGAATCCCCTAATTTCAGGCTATTTTTAGCCTAAACGTGAACAGCTCCTGTGATTATCACAGGAGCTTGTTTGTGCTGCGGATTATTTTTTGTTGGGATAGCATTTAGAATTATCTGTCTGACCTAAAATATAGTCGATGCTTACTTTATAGAAATTAGCTAGCGTAATTAAAACGGCGCTCGGAACATCCAAATTTCCATTTTCATAGCGGGAGTAGGTGGCTTGTGTAATATGTAAAAGCTCCTCTATTTGTTGCTGTGTCAGATCTTTGTCTTCGCGTAAATCACGGATTCCTGTGTACAATGCTCATCAGCATAAGAATGAAATCCTTTGAAAACTGCGATATCTACTCATTCTTTAAATTTAACTTTTAGAGTAAGGAGTTTTTTGGTTCGTTCTGTTTAGTAAATAGTCAGTACTCGTCTTATGATAATCTGCTAGCTTAATCAGAATGGCCGTGGGAATATCAACATCACCGCGTTCATAATTACTATAAATCCTCTGGCTGCATTGCAAATACTCTGCCATTTGGGTTTGAGTTAAATCTTTATCTTCACGCAAATCTCGGATACGTTGATACATACTAAACACCTCCAAGGCAAGCATATCTTAGCGAATTATTCGCTATTGATTTTTAGCGATAAATTCGCTAAGATGATTGAAGAGATGATTTGGGAGGGATGACTGGTGAGTCTTTTGGAGGATTTATATTACGGGAAAATCTGTCCAAGTGAACTTTTGTGTTTACGCGATCCCGAGTATATACAGAACTCCAAGCTAATCTCAGAGTTTATGGACATCCTAAAAGCAAAGTTATCTATAGAAGACTTTACTATGATTGAACAAGCCTTGGATCTGAGTGGCATGCAGAACTCTATCTCATCCGCTTCCGCCTATACTCTCGGATTCAGAATGGGGGCTGCTATGATAATAGAAGTATTAGAACATAAGGATGAACTTATACACTCTAAGGGAGAAGCTATGTCTTGAAAAAATAAAGATAGAGCTATTAGAGGGTAGAAATCGAGAAGAGGAGAACAAAAATTGAACAATATTCCAAACCGCATATGTTGATAGACGAACTTCTTCAGGCAGAAAGTTGGGGCATTATTCAAGCGAAGTTGGTTCCTGCTATTAAGGAAGCTATCGCTATGGGAGAGGTTGAAAAACTCTCTAAACTTAGGACTAAGATTCCATATTCTTTCGAAAATTCATTAAAGCATTTGAAAAAAGCGGAGCGGTAATTCATTCGAAACGGATGACCCAGTGGGGGAACATCTTAACATGCGCTGGTTATATGAAAAAGATAATTTGACGATCAGTTTTACCGTAGTGAGAAACTAAGCCAGTCGGAGGCGTAGTTGATATACCGATTAACTCTCTTTCTTCGCTTAGGACGGATAAAAATATCGGTATCAGAAGCAGTGAAAAGGATATCATTGCAGCTATCCCTGAGGCATCCCGCAGCGAAAAGAAAGTAGATGGTGTTGTTAACTATTGGGTGAACGTTATCAAGCTTGACGAAGGATTCTATCATCCTTCCCTTGCCTTTGTCGTCAAAGAAGACAAGGTTGAAAATCTAGAGTTAACCAAATTACTTATTGATCTGAGTGAATAAAGAAGGCAGGCTCACATGGCCAGCCTTCTTTATTTAGCTTTACAAGGCGACTTCTTTTTTGTGACCAGCCGGATGCTCCAATTGCTTCATTGGCTGCATAAATTCCCGTTAGAACTGATCCTCCTGTTTCTAAGATACCCTGGTTGATTACCGGAAGCAGCTTATAGCCTAGGGTCTTTTTTTTGGTGTCTGTAAAATCGGGGCTTGACCATTAAGGGCAGGGCCTTCTTTACGTTATTCCAGACCATTGACAATTATTGTAAAGATGGTGTATTGTAAGTGATAAGTAGTAAGTAGTAAGTAGTAAGTTAATCAAACGCTCACCATACGGAATAAATATCATCCTGTTAATAGGAATTAATGGATAGGGGTGGATGGTTATGATGGATCTTAAATTAGCACCAAGTTTTTCATTGATCGCGCTTAATGCACAGAGAAGTCTTCAGATGACTACTGTCAAGAAAGTGTCTTTGCGCTGCATGGCAGCAGCGGTTATATTGGAGCTTTACTTAGAGGGATGTTTCACACAATCTGAGAACAAGTTAACTTTGCACAAGGAAGCACTTGATCAATCTCATTCAACACTCTATAGAGAAACTGTTCTACAATCCTTACTTCATAATAGTGCTGAGGTGAAGGGTGATCTAAATTGGTGGTTAAAGAAGGCTTCGAGGAAGTCTAACCATCAATTAAAAAAGTTCGAAACCGCGATTTCAGATTATCTTCAAGCAATGAATTTGCTTGAAGATATACCAAGCCTGATAGGGAGCGACATGTATTTTGATTCTGCTGAAGTTGAAATTAGAGCCTATCGCAGTAATATGGAGGCGTACACGAGCATTACAGAGAATATGCGGGCAGAGATTTTGGAAGAGGGCCCAGTAACAGATGAGGTCATTTGTATGCTATGGCTACTTCGTGAATGTGGATGTATGCATGATTTCTTCTCGCTGAACGAATTAGAAGAGGTGAATATCAAATTACATGATCTATACCAAAGTAACTTATGGGCAAAGGCGCTGTTTCCTATACAAATTCGCCAGGGAGTTGAGTTAGGTATCAAACGTTTTTTAGCATTGAAGACAAAGTTTGCGAAGACCTTTATCGGCAGTAGTCTCAATCTTATCTTCCCTGCCCTAGAGCGATCACGGGCTGTCTTTATAGAAACAGAGTCCTGGTTTGATAATTCTAATCAAAGGTTAGACGCAGTTATTACAAGATTAATGTCCTATGGACATGAAGTTAAGGTGCTGGAGAGAGGATCGATTGCGACTCTTAAAATTGATAATTTGCTCTACGATGCGATCCCACATTTTGTAATGATGAAAGTGCCAATTCAAGGTGTGCGTCTTATTCCGAAGCGCCCGCTGTAAAGGAGTTGGTTATCAATGTCTAGACAACGATCCATGGAGAATATTATGGCATCAGAATATGTATCGATAGGGGAATTAGTAAGAATCACAAATACTCGTTATAGTACACTCAAACATTATACAGAAGAAGGCATGCTGCCCTTTGAACAGGCAGAGGAGAATTTAACACGCAGATATAAAAGAGAAGAAACCGTCGCGCGCATTCTTTGGATCAAAGAAATGAAAGCAAACGGTTTATCTATCCCACAAATTAAAGAAGCTTTAGGAATGAATTAAATTCCCCTTATCCTTGCAGTCAACCTAACTCCGTGGGAGCTTCCCCCCATACTGCGCGCGCAATTGCTGCAATTTATCCAGCTTGCTTAGACTACTGTCCCTGTTCGCTAATCCCACTCCAAGGATCAGATTCTCAATAATATAGGTGGGGCCAACCATGGAATGGAACTCCCAAACCTCACCTCTCCCCGCATAAAGCACGATATCTGCATCTTGGGATCGCGGGTAGACAAGTCTATCTGTGATCAGGATGACCTGGTAATTTGCTTCACGTGCATGGTTCAGTATGACTTCAATCTCAGGCAGTATTTGCACAAATCCAAAGACAAGCAAGACATCTTGTTTGTCAGCATGCATTAAGGTCTCTAGCAGCTCATGGCCGCTGGGGGCCATTTTTTTCATTTGAAGACCAAAACGCGCCATTCGATAGATCATTAGCTCTGCTAATCCGGCGCAAGGTCCAGGGCTGTATACATAAATAATCCGAGCTGTAGATATCGCATCTACTGCACGCTTTAGTACATCGTCGCTTAAATAGCGGCGTGTTTCTTGCAAATGATGTGAACAATTGTCCAGCAGCAGTTGAGGGAGTGAGGTATCGTCTGATCGCTGCATGGCATCACGCATTTTTACAGAAGGTGTGGATTCAAAGCGGAAACGGAGCCGGTTTTTAAAATCTTTGGCATGTTTGTATCCCGCAGCTTTCCAGAACCGTGAAACAGAGGCGATGCTCAAATGTAGCTCGTCTGCCATTTCTTGTTCGGTCATATAGACCACACGTTGCTCATTTTTTTGAATAAAGTCGGCAATTATCCGTTGATTAGGCGAAAAAGCGCGATGGTTCCAATCTTTATACAATCTCTCAATCCTCCTATGATGATGCGATAGATAGAATATAACGTGTGAATATGTTGTAAATATTTTTACAACGTTAAAAATATTGAAAAAAATATTACTCTCATTTAACAAATGAAAAAAGCTGTGATGACATGGCCTTCTTATAATGAAGATAAATTCTTATTGGGAGGCCAAATATTTCATGAGCACGATAAAAACGCGTTACACACTGACTCAGTCACAAAAAATGATGATTTTTGTACTGTCGATGTCGCTTTACGGGTTGTCCAATATGTTTACCGAGCTAGTGCCTGGGATCAAACTGGGCCCGATTGAATTATCCATTGAATATTTCGCCTTCATTCCTTTGACATTATGTATGTTGTTTCACCCCTTATATGCGGCGGTCGGAGCAGCTGTTGGTGAGGTAATCTTCGGGGAATTGATGTTAGGCCAATTTGGAGGTTTAGGGGAGCTGGAGAAATTCATTACCTTCTCACTGGCGATGTATACCGCAGGCCGCATGGTATCTGATCCGAAGAATCGTAGACAGGTTGGAGTGGCTGCGATTACCGGCGTGGCGATTCACCAGTTTTTTAGCTCCGTTATAGATATTGTGAAGGTATGGGTAGGGGTAGAAGAGCTAGAGGCTGTTAAAGGACTGGCAGAAAGTATCGTTGTAATTGAGGGAGTAGGGTTCTTGAATGATGTCCTCTTCTCCGGTATTTTGTTCGCGCTAATTCCTACTATGTATCTGGTTCCGCGTTTATATGGAAAAATTGAACCATTGCTCGGCATGAAGCCACGTGAGCGGAATATGAAATATGCAACAGGAGCGTGGCTATCTCCTAAGCTGGTCATTGCCGGAACCTTTCTAGTGATGGTAGCAGTGGGTTCGGAATTGTTATCGGAATCGGGCTGGAACTTCGGTGATTTTGAGCTTGCAGGGGCGGAATCGAATGAAAAGACCTTGATTTGGCTCAGTATGTTGGTGGCGGCTGTAGTAGCGGCAACGGCGATTATTGCACTGCTTCGGCGTTCGGCACGAAAAAGACAGGAAGCGGGTCAAGCAGATGCGTAATACAATTCTTGAATTGAACAAAATTAACTTTACGTATCCGGGAGCCGAACAACCAGTATTGCAAGACGTAGACTTACGACTGGGAGAAGGAGATTTTATTGCGATCATCGGCAGTAATGGCTCCGGGAAATCTACTCTCTGCAAATGCTTTAACGGCTTAATTCCTCATTATTACACTGGTGATTTCAGTGGAGAGGTGACAGTTCGCGGCCAATCTGCGGATGGAAAAAGTGTAGCAGAGCTGTCCAAACGTATCGGTTATGTTTATCAGGATTTCGAGAATCAATTGGTACGACCGACAGTGCTTGATGATGTGTCTTTTACACCTCTAAATTATGGGTTTACGGATTACAAGGAACGGGGAGAGCGTGCGCTGGCGTTAACCGGACTTAGTGACTTGAGGCACGAATTTATTTGGCAGTTAAGTGGTGGGCAAAAACATCTGCTCGCTCTGGCTGGAGCCCTAGCTATGGATCCGGAAATTCTGGTGATCGACGAACCCGTAGCCCAGCTGGATCCGCAGCATGCCCGTCATATCTATGATATTTTGCAGCGTTTGAATGAGGAGCATGGAAAGACCATTGTAGTGATTGAGCATCATGCGGAATTTATTGCGGATTATTGCAAAAATGTTGTCCTGATGGATCAAGGTAAAATGCGCTGGCAGAAGCCTGTGCGTGAAGCTTTGTCATCTGTACAAGAATTGCTAGAGCTGGGCATATACCCACCGGATGTGACCCGGGCGGCTTGGCTGCTACAGCCTGATGATCAGAAGTCAAAGCTGCTTCCCTTAAATGCTGATGAAGGTAGTACCCGCATGACGCTTCGTCAGGATGCCAAGGAGACACTTCCAATCAGACGTATGCAAGAGCAGCTCCCCAAAGCTGCAAAAGAAAAAAATTCTATCGTTCAGCTGGAGAATGTTCACCTCTCTTACCGTACGATTCATAAGGTGCCACATCCTGTACTGAATGGAATTCAGCTAGAACTGGGGCAGGGAGAGTCCATTGCTCTTATTGGCAACAACGGAGCAGGTAAATCTTCATTAATGAAGCTGATTGCTGGTATTGTCAGACCTACAGATGGAACCGTAAAGGTTAAAGATATGACGGTGAACGGGCTGCCGCCTGAACGTCTCTCCGGTACGGTAGCTTACGTATTCCAGAATCCGGAGGAAATGTTTATCGAGGATTCTGTGCGTAAGGAAATTGCTTATTATCTGAAGGCGCGGAAACTACCAGATACGGATGGAAGAGTGGATGAGATGCTAAAGGCATTTCGCTTAAGCGAGCTGGCTGAACGGGATGCCCGACTGCTAAGTGGAGGGCAGCAGCGCCGGGTATCCTTGGCGATTGGTGCCGCGGTTAGGCCTGCTATCATGTTGCTTGATGAACCGACAGCTAATCTGGACATTTCGACCAAACAAGAAATGGTACATGTGCTGGAGACGCTTCGTAATCATGTGAAGACGGTCGTCATCGCAACTCATGATATGCAGCTTGTCTCTGAATGGGCCAGCAGAATAATTGTAATGCATCAAGGGCGGATAATTGCGGATGGGACGAAGGATGAAATTTTCGCTGACGGCCTTCTTTTACGGCGTGCGGGTCTGGCCCAGACTCAATTGATGGAGCTAAGTCGTATGCTCGGTCTCCCTAGAATTTGCAGTAGCTTAGAAGAGTTTGTGAGTTTAGTGGAAAAGAAGGAGGTAGCTGCAATCCATGGAAGCCGTTAAACGGGCACTTGACCGTATATCTGTAGAACAAATCAAATTGGAGTTACTCGGGACCGCATATAACAGCAGCAGCACTTTTCTGGGCAGGCTGGACCCGCGAACCCTGCTGCTCTGGTATCTCTTTTTTGCCATCGTGCCTTGGTTTGTACATAACCGGACAATCCTGTTAGGGATGTTCGTGCTTATGGTTTTAACAACCGTCCTCTCCCGGGTCAGCCCCTATATTATTTTTATATTATGTCTCGGCTTGATCAGCCAGATTGGCTGGATGTTTATATTGTCGCTTTTTTTCGGCGGGGGGATTGAATCCTTGCTGCCTATGCTGACACTGACGCTTAAGCTTTCGGTGATTTCGCTGGCGAGTATTACGGTTTTCTCTAGTCTTGATCCGGAACGACTTAGTGACGGCTTACTGTCCTTAGGAATCCCTGATACTTTTGCATTCAGCTTATCTTATGGTTATCGTATTTTGCCTACTTTACTAGAGGAATTCCATCAGATCCTACTTTCCTTTAGATTGAGAGGGCAACGACCGCTTCAACATGGAATTTTCTATTGGCGAACAATAACGTATTATTTGCGAATCGTCATTCTGGCATTTTACCCGCTCATGTTGAACACAGCTAAACGTTCTCGAACAACGATTGAAGCACTTGAGACTCGGGGATTTAGCTACGGCCTTAATAATAAGAAAGTGAAGAAGATCAAGTTATCTTATTTGAAAATGAAGCGGTCCGACTGGTACTTTTTATCCGGATCCACTGCTTATGTCATCTTGATATTCTGTATTGGTTATCTCTACCCTGAACTGGTGTATTAACATAACTTACAAGCTCAAAGGAGACGAATTAGACATGATGAATATTGATCTGCATACCCATGGTAAATTATCTAAAAAATCTACGTTTTCCCCCGAATATTTTGCGGAGATGATGTTCGAAGCCAAGGCAAATGGATTACAGGCTGTAGCATTGACCGAGCATTTTAATACTTCTAATTTCTTTGCGATGTATGATGCGCTGGATCAGACTTATCCCTATAACGGGCATTATTACGATGTGAACGGACTTAAACTGTTTCCAGGCATGGAAGTGGATATCGCGGAGACAGGTCATATCCTGTTGATCGGACTGAAGGAGAATGTTCTAGCTGTTCGCGCTTTACTAGATGAGCATACGCAGGAGGGGAATTTCATACCTTTTAAGCAGTTGCTTGATATGGCCGACGAACATAATCTTTGGAAAATCGGAGCCCATCCCTTCCGAACTTCTACACCTTTACATCAACTGGATCCGGCATTGCTTCAGCGATTAGACGCTTTTGATTTCAACGCTAAGGATATTTACATGCAGGGGGTGGAGACCTATAAAAACCTGATCACGCCCTTTGCTGAGAAGCTGGGTGTGCCTGTGATTGCTGGCAGTGACAGTCATCAGTGTTTGCAATATGGCAGTGTTGTGAATCGTCTGCAAGACTCCTGCTCAACTGTGGAAGAATTGAAGGAAGCTATCAAACAAGGGAACTATGAAATAGAGGTTTCTCCGTGTCTCCATACCAAAGTAAAGGCTTCGGTAATGATGAAAAAACTATTGAAGCAGTTAATTGGCGAAGCCCCCTCCAGAGATGAAGCGGAGTTAGGATATATGGCGTAGAAAATAGAAGAGGGTTGTTCCATAAGCCATGAAATGATGAAATGGCTACTGGGACAACCCTTTTTGTTGTTCGCTGGATTTTATTACTTTTGCATGTACAAAGATAACTATCGGACACAGATGACCTTAAACGCAGTTTTATTCCGCATTTGGGATGCTAACGGACCGTATAGCCACTAATGGCACTAAAGACACCATATATGAACCTCATTCTACGGAATAACGTCTCTGGAGTCCGAAACTCTGCTCAAAAGGCTGGAAATTTGCCAATAACGTCATCTGGGTCCTCAAATCTCAGAATGTATGAATTATCGTTTGTCTTTCGAATCTTTATTGCTGACACGGGTGGGTCTGGTCACCCAATTCGTGCGATTCATCGGTTTTACGGTATCAATTCTTGAATTGGAAGGTTCATTCGAAGGTTCTGTGGATTTAGTTTCAGTAGAAGCTGCACCCTCTTGATCTACGGTTTTTTTCCTCGATAGTCCTGTACCATCATGTTTGCCTCTGTTCCATACTCTACCCTTACTCATACATACACTCCATTTCTATACGCTTATTCATAAACCATATCATATAAGGACAAGTTAAGGAAGAAAGACATAACACAGATCGAAGAATTTTTCAAGTTATAAAGGTTACTGGAGATTTCATTTTATGGTGGCTATAATAGTACTGATATTGAAAGGAGAGTACTTATATTATGGCAATCAAGATCATAACAGACAGCGGTTCAGACCTACCCCTTGACTACATGGAGAAGTATAATGTTTCCGTGATCCACCTACCGGTTCATTTTGGGCATGAGTTAATGCCGGCAGATACGGACACGAAAAGCTTTTATGCTCAAATGCGCGAATCCAAGGAGCTGCCTACCACAGCTAGTCCAAGTCCCAACGAATTCCTTGAGAAGTTCAAGCAAGTGGAGGAGGGAACTGACATTATGGTCATTTGTATGTCCTCTAATATTAGTAGCACTTATCAGACGGCTATGATTGCTATGGAAATGTATAAGGATGAAGGACATACCAATGCAATAGAGGTTATAGATTCCAAAAACTTCTCAGGCGGGCTGTCATTGATTGTCGGCCTGGCGGCGCAGTGGTCCTTAACTTGTTCAAGCTTGCAAGAGCTCAAGGAAAAGGTACTTCAGCAGATAGAGGAAGTTAACGCTTATTTTACGCTGGACACTCTGGAGAATGTAATGAAAGGCGGACGTCTAAGTCGGCTCTCGGGAGCCGTAGCGTCTGTACTCAATATAAAGTTGCTGCTCAAAATCAGCGAAGAAGGCACTGTCGAAGTAGTGGAGAAGACCCGGGGTCTTCCAAAAGCACTGAATCGTCTGCTAGCGCATTTGGATGAGAAGCAGCATGATTACGAGAAAGCGGTTATCGCTATTGTACACAGTAATTGTGAGAAGCTGGCACTCGAGATTAAAGAACGCATTTTACTAAAGCATCCCTTCAAAGAAGTCTTACTCTCAAGCATGGGGCCGGTTATGGGAACCTATGCTGGGGAAGGCGGAATTGGCGTAGCTTTTTAAAGTAGTGATCCTCACAATCCAGACAAATTACGATCGTACATGGGACGGTTTCCCGTGTGCGATTTTTATTTTATTACTATGTGATAATTTAGCTATTCTTTAGATTGTGTTTAGGCTCTGTTAATAATCACAGAATATAGTTAGATGGGGGGATTATCATGTATACAATATTGATCGCTGATGATGAAGCAGAAATTGTGGAATTGCTAAGATTATATTTAGAGAAAGAGTACAACATTTTGGAAGCAAACAGTGGTACTGAAGCCTTAACGCAGGTACAGAACCATAAAGTTGATTTGGCAATTCTGGATATTATGATGCCGGGTCTGGATGGACTGCAATTATTGAAAAAGATCCGCGAGGTGCATCATTTTCCAGTGTTATTTTTATCCGCCAAAAGCGAACATCATGACAAAATTCTGGGTCTTGAACTAGGAGCCGACGATTATATTTCCAAACCGTTTAATCCATTAGAAATAGTAGCCCGTGTTGGAGCACTGCTGCGGCGTGTACATCATTTCGATGCGCAAGTCGTTGAGGAAAAAGAAGCTGAACAGATTGTATTAGGTGAATTAATGCTGGATCAAAGCCAGTGTCTGCTCTATCGTTCAGGTGAACCTGTGGTGCTTACTTCTACCGAGTACAAAATTTTGGAACTAATGATGAAGCAGCCTGGACGAGTCTTTACACGCAAAAAAATCTATGAGGCCGTGTGGGAAGATTTCTATGTGTACGAAGATAATAGTATCATGGTACATATCAGCAATATCCGGGAAAAAATTGAGGAAGATTCCAAAAAGCCAGTATATTTAAAGACTATTAGAGGGCTGGGATACAAAATTGAAGCGCCTATGGAGCAATAGAGATCAACGACCTTTACAATCATCGCTGACGCTGGATTTTTTGTTGTTTATCTGTATTTTGTTTTTTCTCGTGATTGTATATTATTTGTTTATTAATCTTGATGTGACCCATATTTTTGAAAAAAATAAAATCGCTGATCCTGATTTGAAGGTGGAAGCTAGTGCTTATCGAGATAATCTGGAGCATGGGATAGAAACCAAACGTCTTCTGCGTAGCGGGGGATGGATCGAGGTCTTGGATCAAGACATGAAGGTCACCAAGGTTGTTGGAGAAAAAAAAGACGGTGTAACCCAATATACCAGTAACCAGCTTTTAAAAAGTTTGGAAAATGGAGAAGATCAAGCTTACTTTTACTCGTTGACCACGCTAAATGCTCAGAGCGAATCGGAGTGGCTGCTCTTGAAGCTGCCGCGGGAAGCTATCACCATCACCATTAATAGTGATCCCTTCGTGGCCTACTTTAATCATTCGCTCTCATACTACGTCTTTTTGGGTGTGGGAATGATTCTTTTGCTAATTATCGTGTACAGCTATTGGGTAGCGCGGCGAATCAGGAAACCACTGCGTATCATCACGCTTGGATTGAAGCAGATGATTCAGGGGAATTATGATACTCGAATCGCTTTATATGCAGAGAAGGAATTTTCGCAAATTGGAGAGACTTTTAATTATATGGCAGACGTAATTGAAAAGACGACCAAAGAAAAACGCCAGGCAGAGGAAAGTAAGAAACGGATGATGGTTGATCTGTCCCATGATCTGAAGACGCCGATAACGAGTATACAAGGCTTTGCACAGGCGCTTGTAGAGGGTAGAGGCGAGGATGAAGAACGCCAAAAAAGATATTTAAGCTATATTTATAATAAATCCTCACAGGTTACTAAGCTGATTCAGAACATGCTGGAGCTGTTAAAAATAGATTCACCGGATTTCTTGCTACGAATGGAACATCAAGAACTGGGCGAATTTATTCGTGAAATCATTGCAGATACGTACGGAGAGATTGAACAAAAGAACTTTGTTTTGCATCTAAATGTTCCCGAAGAGGATGTGTTCTTGAACTTTGATGCGGAGCTGCTCTCGAGTGTGGTTCATAATTTGATCTCCAATGCACTGATCTATAATCCTCCAGGTACACATTTGCGTGTGGAGGTGATCCCTTTGGAGAAAGAAGTCACGATTGAAATCGCTGATACTGGAGTGGGTATTCCAGAAGAGCTGTGGTCCACAATGTTTGATCCGTTTGTTCGGGGAGATAAAGCGCGGACAGCTTCGGGAGGAACAGGGCTAGGTCTTTCGATAGCTATGAAAAATACAGAGAAAATGGGGGGGACGCTTCATCTCAGTCGACGAAAGAAGGAACCTACGGTATTCACCATCCGGATTCCGAAATAACGAGCTGGAAGACATCCAAATCAGAAGACGGGAGAGAAAGTATGGCTAAACTGAACAATTTCATCAGAGTTTGTCTAGCGATTCTTTTAGTGTTAGGCATTGTATTTTTAGGCTCACGCGTAGATTTTTTATTCACACCGATCCTGTCTTTGTTCAGTGTCATTATAGTGCCTTTAATGCTGGCGGGTTTCTTTTATTACCTGCTGCGGCCACTGATCGATACCTTGGAGAAATATAAGCTGAATCGTTCTTTGGCGATTATCATCGTATATGTAGTTATTTTAGTGCTTCTGTTTGCTTTTATTATCGGCGTTTGGCCTTCACTTCGCACACAATTAGTTAATTTCGTCGATAATATGCCGAATCTCATTGCCTCCTTGAATCAACAGCTATTGAAACTAGAAGATAATGAATTTCTGTCTGCGTTGATCCCTGCTGATGCGAATCCAGCCTCCACATTGACGGATTATTTGAATAAAGGGTTTACGCTGTTAACGAATTACGTATCAGGATTGTTCTCTTTTGTTTCGAATTTCGCGATCATTTTATTCACCTTTCCGATTATGTTATTCTACATGCTTAAGGAAGGTGGGAAATTCGGACGTAAGATTGTAAGTTTCTTTCCAAAGAAGTATCGTGAAGAAGGAACTACAATGATGACTGAAATCGACAGTGCGCTTAGTGGCTTTATCGTGGGCCGGGTGCTTGTTAATTTAGCCTTAGGCGTTCTGATGTATATTGGTTTCCTTATTATCGGCCTGCAATATGCATTGCTGTTGACTGTAATCGCAGTTGTGATGAACTTCGTGCCTTTTATTGGTGCGATACTGTCTAGTATCCCTATTTTCATCATCGGATTCATTCAATCGCCGTCTATAGCCGTCTGGTCCATCATCATTGTTCTGGTAGCGCAGCAGATACAGGATAATTTAATCGCTCCCTACATCTTTGGGAAAAAGCTCGATATTCATCCACTGACAACGATTATCCTGGTATTAGTTGGCGGTGATTTAGGCGGGATCATTGCGATATTGCTGATTATTCCGCTGTATATGATTGTTAAAATCGTCTTGACCAAGGCCTATTATTTGTTTGTCAAGCAACGCCGGGTAGAGATAGAGGTAGAGGAGAGTCCTGATATCTCTTAAGTTAATAAAACATTATGGAGGGATTTCTATGAATGAAGGAACGGAGCAAGGACTAATTCATATTTCAGATGATGTGGTGACTTCGATCGTCGGGCAAGTGGTTCTGGACACACCGGGTATTGCCGGCATGTCAGGAAGCAGTATCTCGGACAACTGGGCTAAACGTCTAAGCGGTAAAAATGTAAAAAAAGGAATGTCCGTTGAAGTAAAAGAAGTGGATGTTGCCATCGATCTTCAGGTCATAGTTAATTACGGATGTGTGATTCAAGAGGTCTGCTATATAAGAAATGCTGTTGAGAATATGATGGGACTGTCTCTAGTTTCCGTAAATGTTAAGGTTGAGAAGGTCGCTCTGCCATTCTAAGAATAGCCCATTTAATAGGCACCGTAATCTAGGCTTCTGCATAGAATGGAGCAAATCCATTTACGGAGGTCAGAACATCCATGTCGACATTTAACACTGGGCAGCAACAGAATGTGATTTATCAGGCCGATCCTGCTGTGATCCGGCACCTGCACGGTGTCCGCGATTCCCTACATCAATCTTGCAAGCCATACCTTAACCATAAGGTGAACGTACAGACAATAGATGGCTTTGTACATGAAGGCGTTATAGCCGGAGTAGATAATAAACACTTGTATCTGAACGTTGCAGCTAATGGGCAAATGCCCCGAGGGTTTTACAACCCTCATCAGCCGTATCATCCTCATCCGGGCCCGGGACCTGGCCCATATCCAGGACCTTATCCAGGTCCCCCATACAATAATAATGTGATTTTACCGCTTGTGTTGTTTGAACTGCTTGCTATCTCTTTAATCTAGTGCTTGGATTTAATTGAAGAAGGACATGTGCAGGATTTGTGGTCATACGTTGACGCATCCCGCCAGGTCCTTTTTTTGTAGGCGTAAAGTATGTGTTAGAAGAAGGTGTTCTCATTATCACTTTAGGGATATAATGGGTACAAACTCTGGGAGGTGGCATATGATTAGATACCCTTTTTTGAAAAAGAATGCGACGATAGGCGTTACAGCACCTTCATCTGGAGTAGGCATTCAAAATGCAGAACTACTAACACTGGCCTCCAGCCGTTTGAAGTCGCAAGGATTTAATGTCATTATCGGCGAAACGGCATGGAAGCAAGATAAGGCTAAATCTGCACCAGCCAATGTTCGTGGTCATGAGTTTAATGAGATGATCAAAGATGATGGAATCGATGTCCTTATTCCGCCTTGGGGCGGGGAATTGTTAATTGAAGCTCTGGAATTTATTGATTTTGATGCTTTGCAGGACAAATGGATCGTGGGATATTCAGATATAAGCGTCTTGCTGCTTGCGGTCACGCTGACAACCGGGTTGGCTACTGCCCACGGAGCGAATCTCATTGATTTACGGGGAGAGTATTCGGATGATACTACAACCCTCTGGCAGGCGGTTCTAGAGACACCAGTGGGTGAGTCCATTGTGCAGCATTCATCTCTTAAATATCAGCGGGAATGGCAGCATGATGTGCCTTCGCCATGCGTTTTTCATTTGACAGAGGAGACTTATTGGAAGTCTCTAACTACAGATGCTGTAACGATGAAAGGACGTCTGTTGGGTGGTTGTATAGATGTAATTAGGCATTTGATCGGCACACCTTATGGAAAGCTCCAGCATTTTCAGCAAGAAATGATTCATGACGAACCTATTGTTTGGTATTTGGAAAATTGTGAATTGAACACAGCGGATTTACGCAGATCTTTAGTGCAGATGAAGCTGGCAGGGTGGTTTGAGAATTGTTCGGGGATTATGTTTGGCAGAAGTCCAGCTAATCGGCCTGTGGATAACTATACTGCCGAGGATATCTATGCTGAACTATTTGAAGAGCTTAAGGTACCGATCGTTTATGATATCGATTGTGGTCATGTCCCGCCGCAGGTTACTTTTATTAATGGAGCTTATGCAGAAATTGAAGTGGCAGACGGAGTAGGGACGGTAAAGCAATATTTCTATGAATAGCGTTATATCAAAAAAGGACAACCCCTCGGGTTGTCCCTTTTACTATCATTAGTTCCCTGTATTTACAATCGCTGTGATTTCCTCATCCAGGTCCAGTCTTACATCTTCACGATAGGCGCGAACACCATATTCGCTGAGCATGTAACGCAAGATCGCTTCAATCATATTGGACTCCACTAGAAATTGACTGCGGCCCTGTACCCAAACCTCTGCAGAGTAACCGGTATCTTCTTCCCAGCTCAGTTCTACCTGAACATCCTCTGGACGAACAGCCTTTCGTTCCGCCATGTGCAGACAGAGGGCATTGATGATCTCATCCATGCTTAGAACAATTGTAGACATTAGTAACGACCATCCTGTTCTTCTAAGCGGCGACGTTCTTTTCTACGACGGAAGAAGGACATCACGAGCATAACCAATACATAGATAGCTAGCATATTAACGGCAAAGCCTAGGAAGTCACCAAAAGCTCCCATTCCACCAAACATTCCACCGAATAATAATCCAGCCAAACCACCGATCATCATGCCTTTCATTAAGCTGCCGCCGCTGAAGAAGCCACGTTTTGTATTTGCAGCAGATCCTGCTGTGGAACTTTTAGTGCTGTCACTTTTTTTGATGTTATTTGTTGTTGTTGATTTTTTTGGAGTTGTTGAATAGCTGCGAGTGCCGGATTTGAATCCGCCGCCACCTCGACGTGCATCGGCAAAGTCTGGAGCAACCACTGCAAAAAACAGAGTGAAGGCCATTAGAATCATCATTACGCGTTTCATTGGTTTCATTTAGTACGAAAACCCTCCTGTGAGCATGAATTTTTGTGTATGGTCGGTAATACGCAGACATGCCCCACAAGGTTTCAATTTTATTTATCATAATTTATACTTTTATACACAAAAAAAGCGTGGATCCAGGATCCACGCAAACAGCAGTTAGAGAGTCGTCATTCGTTACTTATACCCATCAGCGACAAGCTCAAGCGCTCCCGTTGCCGGATCGATGATCATGCCATGGATAGGTACATTAGGGGGAAGCAGTGGATGACGTTTAATCAGGTCCACAGTCTGAATTACCCCTTCTTCGACATTGTCAAACCCACGCAGCCATTTTGTAAGTTTGATTCCGGAATTCTCCAGTGTAGACAGCACTTCTTCAGATACTCCACGTTCTTTAATGGAATTGATCATATGGTCCGCATTGAGGGAGGCCATACCGCATTCATAGTGTCCAACCACGATTACTTCTTCAGCATCTAGTTCATATAGAGCTACCATTACACTACGCATAACACTACCAAAAGGTTGAGAAATAACCGCGCCAGCATTTTTGATGATTTTGACATCACCATTTTTGAAATTCATGGCTTTCGGCAATAATTCAACGAGTCTAGTGTCCATACAGGTGATGATCAGCATTTTTTTGTCAGGATAACGACTGGTTAAATAAGCTTCATAGTCCTTATTCTCTACAAAACCTTTATTAAAGTTAATAATTTCTGATACGTGGCTCATATTAGCTTCCTCCCTTAAATTCCTTGAATTGTACTTACGTTGCGCATATCTCTTACCATGATATTGTTGCCATAAATCTGAGAATCACTGACCAGCTTATAGGAAGAGAAACGTTCCTCTGCATCGAGTCGCATCTTGTCTTCATAAAAGATTTCCTGTTGCCGGCTTACGATAAAGGGAAGAGAATTCGTCTCTATCCTAGAATCGCCTTGCTCCACTTCTGAAACAATCAGTAACACATTAATTCCGTCACACCCGCAGCCTACCGTATCATAAAAGAGCTTGAAAAATCCTGGCTGATCTCCAAGCCTTTCCTTCAACTTCCTTTCTGCGAGAGGTGTAACTTGAATCATCATAGCCCTGTTCACGCTCCTTGATTTTTGTTCGAAGCATGCTCTGCTTCTTATGTAACTCATTAAATATTTAAAATTAGAGATGTAATCTCTGAAGTTGATTATACTCATTCAAAAAAGTATCATCAAGAGGAGTCTGTAAAACAGAGAAAGCAGGTGGAGTAGAATGGAACAACAAGTAAAGGAACGATGGGAACAATTCAGCGAGTTATTAGCAAAAATTAGTGGATATTCAGAGGCCATAGAATTAATGCACTGGGATTTGCGCACAGGTGCACCACGTAAGGGAGTAGAAGTTCGTTCCGGTACGATTGGGATGCTGAGTGGAGAATTGTTCAGACTTGAGATTTCACAGGAGATGGGTGACTTCACAGCATTTTTCAGCCGTCCAGAAGTGTTGAGCCAGCTTACAGCTAATCAACAAAAGATCGTCAACGATTGCCGCAAAGAGTATGAGCGCAGTAAGAGTATTCCTTCCAAAAGATTTGAAGAGTACGCTGTCCTGTCTGCTCATTCCCAAACAATCTGGGAAGAAGCTAAGGAGAACAATGACTTTGCTACATTTGAACCTTATTTAAGTAAAATCGTAGCTCTGAAACAAGAGTTCATCGATTATTGGGGTGTAAATGGCACACGTTACGATACGCTACTAGATATGTATGAGCCTGATCTCACGGTAGAAAAGGTGGATGAAGTGTTCAGTCGCCTCCGCAGCCGCTTGGTTCCGTTAGTGGAAGCTATCGCTGCTTCACCTAATAAACCTGATACCAGCTTCTTGCAGCAGATTTTCCCTAAAGAGCAGCAACAAAAGTTTGGTAACTTTATTCTGAAGCAAATGGGCTATGACTTCGACGCAGGCCGCTTGGATGAGAGTGTGCATCCTTTTGCTACAGGGCTGAATCCAGGTGACGTTCGTATTACGACCGCTTATTTACTTGATAACGTGACTAGCGCCGTCTTCAGTTCACTGCATGAAGGTGGACATGCGCTTTACGAACAAAATATCAGCCAAGATTTAGTGGGAACACCGCTGGCTCAAGGCGCTTCGATGGGGATTCATGAATCTCAGTCGAGACTATGGGAGAATATGATCGGCCGCAGCCGTGCGTTCTGGCAACGTTATTACGGTGATCTGCAGCAGCATTTCCCAGAGCAGCTTGCTAATGTAGATGTAGAGGATTTCTACCGGGCTATTAACAGTGTGGAAAATTCATTCATCCGAATTGAAGCAGATGAGCTTACATACAATCTGCACATTATTGTGCGTTACGAGATCGAAAAGCTTATTTTTAATGAAGGACTATCTGTCAAAGATCTGCCTCAGGTATGGAATGCTAAATATCAAGAATATTTAGGTATTACACCGCCTAATGATGCGCTTGGTGTATTGCAGGACGTGCACTGGTCCGGTGGAGACTTCGGATATTTTGCATCCTACTCTTTGGGAAATATGTATGCTGCCCAAATCTTGAATACACTCCGCAAGGAGCTGCCGAACTACGATGAATTGATTGCTGCGGGAAATCTTTTGCCGATTAAAGAATGGTTAACAGAAAAAATCTACCGTTTCGGAAAAAGTCTGACCCCTTCGCAAATTATCGAACAAGTAACAGGTGAGCCGCTCAGTCCAGATTATCTGGCTGATTATTTGGAGGAGAAATACACGGAGATTTACAAACTGTAATCCAGTGAGGTCCGCGTGGTATAATAGAAAGAAAGCTTAGACGGAAGGATATGGATATGGCAAATACTCACACCTACACCCGGAGAGAAGAAGTCGCGAATGCGATTACGCACGGGATCGGAGCTGTATTAAGCGTCGCTGCACTTGTCCTGCTTGTTGTTTTTGCAAGTCTGAAAGGAACGGCATGGCATGTAGTCAGCTTCTCCATTTATGGAACGACAATGCTGCTTCTGTATCTCAATTCAACACTTGTGCATAGTCTCAAAGAGGGCAAGGCAAAGGATTTGTTCGAATTTTTCGATCACTCCTCTATTTATCTGTTTATCGCAGGCACGTATACACCCTTTTTGCTAGTAGCTATTCGGGGAACACTTGGCTGGAGTTTATTTGGTGTTATATGGGGAATCGCAGTATTTGGCGTTTTCTTCAAAGCGTTTTTTGTTAAAAAGTTCTTGTTCATGTCTACGGTATTCTACATTGCTATGGGTTGGCTGATTGTTATCGCCTGGAATCCTCTTTCGGCAGTGGTAGCGGACGGTGGTATGATTCTGCTGATGGCTGGCGGAGTGCTTTATACTCTAGGTACAGTTTTTTATGTATGGAGAGGGTTTCCGTTCCATCACGCGATCTGGCATGTATTTGTTCTTGCAGGCAGTGTCACACATTTCTTCGCCATATTGGTTTATGTACTGCCAATCCAATAATTTCAAGCGGATTTATCGCGGAAAATATGGATTTTTAATAAAGAAAGAGATGACAAGCAAAAGTGCTTGACATCTCTCTTTCTTTTAGGTATCATAAGGGACGTTGTGAAGGTGTAAAGTGTTTTTCCTTGACGAAGGGGTTGTCCTTAATGAGTCAGGAGAATAGGCTCGAGAAAACGAATCGTATCAATTTGCTTTTTGCCTTCTATGAACGACTGCTTACAGATAAGCAGCAAACGTTTCTTAAATATTATTTTCACGATGATTTTTCCTTGGGAGAGATTGCCGCTGAATTTGAAATCAGCCGCCAAGCTGTTTATGAGCATATTAAGCGCGCTGAGCAAGTCCTTGAGAATTATGAAGAAAAACTTGGACTATTAGTGAAACATGAGAGTCGTACTAAATATTTAGAAGAGCTGCGCAGACTGCCGGAGAATGGGATGCTGCCTGAGCAATATAAACTTCGGTTCGCGGAGATCGTGGATCGCTTGCAGAGGTTAGAGTAGCATGAAGGGAGAAATCTGCATATGGCGTTTGAAGGTTTAACCGGAAGATTGCAGAATGTGTTCAGCAAGCTACGCGGTAAAGGTAAAGTATCCGAAGAAGACGTAAACGAAGCTATGCGTGAAGTGCGGTTAGCCCTTCTGGAAGCCGATGTTAACTTCAAGGTAGTTAAAGAATTCGTGGCTAAGGTGAAAGAAAAGTCCATCGGCAAGGAAGTCATGGACAGCTTTACGCCTGGCATGGTAATTATCGACATCGTCAACAAGGAACTAACCGAGCTGATGGGCGGAAGCCAAGCGAAGCTGGCCAAGTCGAACAAGCCGCCGACCGTCATTATGATGGCGGGGCTACAAGGGGCTGGTAAGACAACCACTTCGGGTAAGCTAGCTAAGCTGTTACAGAAGGGCAATCATCGTCCGCTCCTGGTTGCGGGAGATATTTACCGGCCTGCTGCTATCAAGCAGCTGCAAGTGCTGGGAGAACAGATTAAGGTTCCTGTATTCTCACTTGGTGATCAGACTAGTCCGGTAGAAATTGCCAGACAAGCTGTACAACATGCGAAGGATAACGGACTTGATTATGTTATTATCGATACTGCAGGCCGCCTGCATATTGATGAAGAACTAATGGAAGAACTCAAGCAGATTCACAATGTTGTAAATCCTGATGAAGTACTTCTTGTAGTAGATGCTATGACGGGTCAAGACGCCGTGAATGTAGCCGAGAGCTTTAATAAACAGCTTGAGCTTACAGGGGTCGTATTGACGAAACTCGACGGCGATAGCCGTGGTGGTGCTGCACTGTCAGTAAAAGCTGTTACCGGTTGCCCGATTAAATTCGCTGCTTTAGGGGAGAAGATCGACGCGCTGGAGCCGTTCCATCCGGAACGTATGGCTTCGCGGATTCTGGGTATGGGCGACATGCTGTCGCTGATTGAGAAAGCCCAAGCGAACATTGATACTGACAAGGCTAAAGAAATGGAACGTAAGATGCGTAATGCAGAGTTTACGTTCGACGATTTCCTAGAGCAAATGGATCAGGTGAAGAAGCTAGGCCCTATCGATCAAATTCTTGATATGCTCCCGGGTATGAACAAAGCCAAGGGCATTAAAGATTTAAAGGTCGACGATAAGCAAATGGGACGCGTTGAAGCCATAGTTCATTCTATGACTAAGGCGGAGAAGCAACAGCCTGAGATCATTAACCATAACCGCCGCAAGCGTATTGCAACCGGCAGCGGAACCTCAGTCGCTGAGGTCAACCGCCTCATCAAACAATTTGATGAGATGCGTAAGATGATGAAGCAATTCTCCGGCATGATGGGCGGAGGCGGCAAAGCCTCCAAGAAAAATGCCATGAAGCAGCTTAAAGGTCTTGGTGGTGGAAAAGGGCTGAAATTCCCTTTTAAATGATCTTGAATGTCTGTCCAACTAATGTTGGAAACTATTATAAGGAGGTGATTTTTCGTGGCAGTACGTATTCGTCTAAAAAGAATGGGAGCGCATAAAGCGCCTTTCTATCGTGTAGTGGTTTCCGATTCCCGGTCCCCTCGTGACGGTCGTTTTATCGAGGAAATCGGTTATTATAATCCGATTGAACAACCGGCAGTAGTTAAGATCGATGAGGAAAAAGCTCTTAAATGGCTTCAAACAGGTGCGCAAGCATCTGATACCGTCCGCAACTTGCTTTCCAAAGCAGGCGTGATGAAGAAGTTTCATGAGCTTAAGCAACAGAAATAATGACTGATTGCGAGGGTCCTCTATGGAAGAATTAGTTGGAGTAATTGCTAAGGCTTTAGTGGATCATCCAGAAGATGTGACGGTACGGGCTGTGGAGAAAGAGCATTTGATTGTCTATGAGCTGTCCGTACATCCAGATGATGTAGGAAAGGTCATCGGCAAGCAAGGCAGGATCGCCAAGGCGCTCCGTACAGTAGTCACATCTGCAGCAGTCAAGAGCGATAAACGCGTAACTGTAGATATTTTATCTTAAATAATGCGTACAATGAGGGGCTAGGGATAGTATATCCCGGCTCCTTTTTGTTCAAATATATAGATGAAGCTTGTAGAGGAGAGGGTTATATGACGGAAGAATTAACCGTAGGCCGGCTTGTGAATACACATGGAATTCGCGGGGAGATTAAAGTATTATCCCATACCGATTTTCCTGAGGTTCGTTTCGCTAAAGACAAGAAGCTGTTCGTCATTCCTGCAGATGGCAGTGCAAAATTCGAAGTGACTGTAGAATCCGCTCGAGAGCATAAGGGTATGTTTATCGTTAAGCTTAAGGGATATACCAATATTAACGAAGTGGAAAAGTATAAGGGAAGTTTGCTTAAGGTGCCAAGTAATGATCTGGTTGATCTGCCAGAGAACGAATATTACTTCCACCAAATCGTTGGCTGTGAAGTTTATACGGATGATGCTGGAAGTGAACCGCTTGGCACAATTACGGAAATTTTACAGCCAGGTGCAAATGACGTGTGGGTTGTTAAGCCTGCTAAAGGTCAAGACATCCTTATCCCTGTAATTAACGATGTAGTGCTGAACGTGGACATTGAGGCCAAACGAATTACGGTTCACTTAATGGAAGGACTATTGCCATGATCAGAATTGATGTGCTAACGCTCTTTCCGGAGATGTGCGAAGGCGTATTTAGCACAAGTATTCTTGGTAAGGCACGCGAAAAAGGGATTGTATCTTTGAATGCTGTGAACTTTCGTGATTTCTCAGGAAATAAGCACAACAGTGTGGATGATACACCGTATGGCGGGGGCGGGGGTATGGTACTAAAGCCTGACCCGATCTTTGCAGCGGTAGAACATGTATTGGGGATCGAGGCTAGTCCTTTGGAGAATGGTGCTGAATCTGCAGTCCCGTCGCCTTCCTCTGTGAAGCCACGCATCATTCTTATGTGCCCACAAGGAAAGACCTATAATCAGAAGATTGCTGAGGAACTGGCACAAGAGCAGCATCTAATCTTTATATGTGGTCATTATGAGGGCTACGATGAGCGGATACGGGAGCATCTGGTTACAGATGAACTGTCGATTGGCGATTATGTGCTAACGGGTGGAGAACTACCAGCACTGACGGTTATTGATTCAGTAGTTCGGCTACAGCCAGGGGCGCTTGGAAATGAAACCTCTGCGATCACGGATTCGTTCAGTACAGGGCTGTTGGAATATCCTCACTACACTCGACCCGCTGAATTTCGCGGCTGGAAGGTACCAGATATGTTGCTGAGTGGCCATCACGCCAACATCGAAGTATGGCGGAGAGAGCAAGCGTTACAGCGTACACTTGAACGTAGACCTGATTTGCTCGAAAGTGCAGAACTAACATTGAAAGACAAGAAAACACTGGAACGTCTGAAAAATGAAATCAAGCCGGAGTAAAATTTTAATAAAACAGGCATATTTTACGTCTTTTTAACGTATCTTACGTTAAGGAGGCGTTTTTGTTATGTTTTAATTAAGTATAAGAAGGGCTATAATCTCGTATTTTTTTGCGTAATTTCCAAAACAAATGAGCATAGGTGCGTTGAACTCTTCTATTTGGGGTAATAGATAGAGGTGGCGTAATACTATATGCAGCTTACGATGCAGCAAGCTTAACTATTGAAAGGAATGAACTGAAGTGACTACGAAGACGCGTGAAGAATTCAAGCCTAGCGTGGACACGATCCACAAAGATGCGGAGCCGCTCCGCACCGTGAATGATATTATCGATTATTATACAAATCGCAAATCGTAATTCCCATTCGCCCTTTAAAGCTTGAACATATAAGATTAATAATTAAGTATGAATAAGCAAGTCCAATAAAACCATTAGAGTATAGCGAACGAAAGTTCACTACATCTAATGGTTTTATTGTGCTCTACTAAGAGGTCAAACCCTGTGATTCTGATCAGAATGTAAACGCCCCCTCTTCAAGGAGAATTAAAAACTCTTTGGAAAGGGGGCGTTTGGTTAACTATAAAAATTCGTGGAGGCGCATTCTACTCTTTGCTTGAGAGGCGATATACTCCTGTAAGTAGAGCGTAAAGCGCAAAACATACGAGAACAGTAACTGCCCATGCATAGTTGCGAACGGTATAGGTAAGCGATGATAAAATAATAAAGATGGTAATACGCAGTACGCCTTCCTTAATAAACTGTTTACGTGCTACATTCATTCGATTGGCCTCCTTGAATGGATAGGATGGTACGGATAACAAGCCGAAAATATGTCTTTCCTTATATATAACCTTTGGGAATACAAAAAATGCAGAGAACGGGAAGTAAATATCGATCCAAACAAATGACCTATGTAACTTAGCCGTTACCGACCTGTACTCCTCACCATAGAGTATATCATTACGAATGAGGAGGAGTACACTAGTGGAGGCTTATTATAATTGTTTACGTTGTAAGAATAGAAGGGTACGTATCCTGACTACTGATGGCAGACAGCATGAAGGTGTGATTACAGATGTGGACAGATATAATGTTTACTTAAGAACAGGATCCAATGGACCTGTGCAGACTTCTGCATTTTTTGGTTACCCTTATGCTGCTGACAATATTTTAACTCTCAGCTTGTTCACACTGTTGGCTATTGCATTAATCTGATATGATGATGCAAAAACAGACCGTCCGCTAATCCGGACGGTCTGTTTTTAGTGGTTGGTTACTCTACTGTAATTGCACCTATATCAGAGCTTAAGGACAACAAAGGACCTCCTCCGTTAACATCACGTTTGCCACCCTCAACCCCGGTGATCTGGCCTAGATCACTTTTAGCCACCAAGCTACATTTCACGCCATCGGCTAGAACAGCATTGAGGCTACCTACATTTGTTGTCGCTTTAAGACGGCTATCACTCTTCATTCCGGCTATATCCATGCGTATGCTTCCTGTATTAGACTCTAGAGTGGACTTACCGGTGATGTTAGCTCCTTCGATATCAATAGCTCCAACGTTGCTGACGACGCGGTAATTTCCGTCCAGATTGCGGAGACGAATTTGCCCGACATTATTGGTGATTTGATATTCATCCATACGGGTGGGGATCTCAATGGTATAGTTAATGCTAAAATCTGAATAACCGTATTTGTCTTGAGCCCAAGTCCATAAATCCTTCTTCGGATTTGATTTGGAATTTGTAGATACCTTCAGAGTATCGCCACTAACGTCTATTGAAATCTCAGCGTCATCCAAGATTTTCTGGCGGTCAGCTTTATGAGCGGAGCCGTTATGGGCTAAGATTGTCGCACTCACATTAATTTGATCACCCGTAGTTGATGTAACTTCTATTTCTCCCACTGCATTGTTCATGCTAAGCACTGAAGCAGAGCCGATCTCTTTAGATAAGGATAGTTCTTTGCTAATGCTGTTTGCTTTAACTTCGTCGACCACCTTGGTAGCTGTATCCTGAACGGCCTGTTCCACGCTTGCAGCGGCTTTACCTAGCTCTTGCTTCACAGCCTCACCAATATTTTGCTGCACATCTTCAGTAATATTCTTTCCTAGTTCATTATTAGCGGATTGCCTACCCGGTAACTCTGTGCATCCTGCCAGAAGTACGACGGACAAGACGGCTACAGCTGCCATTACGCTAGTTGTATTACTCTTTTTCATTGAATAAAATCCTCCTTATTTTTGGGTATATGTGTTCTTCCCTAAGCGCTACGTTATGTACGTACTTCTGTAAGTATAGCCTATGGGGATTTATTGTAAAAACGGCTGTAGGCGGGTTAATATACTGGACCAAAGACTAGGTATTTAAAAAGTGTTCACTACACTTCAAATTTCAATTGTGCTAAAATGAAATATAGATCTTACGCTCACATTAAAATCGGTAAGAGTACATATAAAAAGAGCGAAGATGCTCTCATATATAATCTTCAGCAGCTACTGAAAAGCGCTTTTTATAGTGAGATGTGCTAAGGCTAGTTTGCGAATACGATATAGACCGTTGCCTTACTTGCATCACAGGGCGGTCTTTTTATTTTCTTACCTCAAGTAAATCATGAAGAGCGGAGGGAGCCAGATGAAATATGTAGTTATTTTGCTTGTCTTGCTAGCGCTGGGTGTTGGGTATTATATCGTTCAGAAAAAGAAAACAAGCAGCTCAAGCGATCCTTTGCGCACGACTAGCAGTAATGTGATCTCAATGGATAGTCATCGCAAAGCCAAACAGAGTCCAGGGGAGCAACCTTGCTCTTCTTGCAAGAAGAAGAATGGGAAGTTGATCTTCTATGCTCAAGACAATGGAACCGTGGTCGGCTTGTGTAAAGACTGCCAGTCTAAGGCAAAAAAAAGAGATATGTTACCGTTATAAAATAGAAAAATAAGTTGTATTAGCCCGTCCTTTATGATATTATTAACTCTGTTGTGTGGAATACGGTGGTCCGCTGCGGATAATGAGGGAGAGCTCAGATCTCTCCGGAAGAGGCAAGAACACCTGTACGGAAGGAGGAAGTCCTTAATGAATATCCTACAAGCTATTACGCAAGAGCAACTTCGTAAAGATATCCCTAGTTTTCGTCCGGGTGACACTTTGAAGGTGCATGTAAAAGTTATCGAGGGAACTCGTGAGCGTATCCAGTTGTTCGAAGGCGTTGTAATCAAACGTCGTGGCGGTGGAATCAGTGAGACTTTTACGGTTCGTAAAATTTCTTACGGTGTTGGTGTGGAAAGAACATTCCCAATCAACTCGCCTAAACTCGAAAAAATCGAAGTGGCTCGTCGTGGTAAAGTGCGTCGTGCTAAGCTTTATTACCTTCGTGAACTACGTGGTAAAGCAGCGAGAATTAAAGAAATTCGTCGCTAGAATAGTGACAGAGGAGAGGGGCTTGAGTTCAAGCCCCTTTCGCTTTATTTTTTTTTGGAAATATAAGAAAAGCATAAGTTTTACGTTATACATTATTCTTATATTTCTCGCATAAACGCATACCGTCCTTAAAAGGACGCTGAGGGCGTTTTAGCTTGGTATACAATGCGTGTGACATATACGCTTGGGGATAAGCTTCTCCGAAAAGGCCTCCTGAAGGAGTATCTGTGGAGGGGTTTTTGGCAGGAGTTTTTTTGTGTTGTATAGTAAGAGTAGTATTAAGAGAGGACGGTGAACTATGCAGCAGGAACAAAGCGAAACTTTGGAATCAAGCGAGCAGAACCCACGTAAACAGAAAAATGAAGTGCTGGAATGGGTCAAGGCCATTGCGATTGCTTTAGTTCTGGTTATACTGATTCGCTGGCTTTTATTCAAGCCTTTTATTGTAGATGGACCTTCCATGCAGCCTAATTTCCATACGGGAGAACGTGTTATCGTTAATGAAATTTTATACGATATAAGATCTCCGCAGCGGGGTGAGGTTATTGTATTCCACGTGCCATCTGAAGGCAGAGATTTTATTAAACGTGTAATTGGTGTGGCTGGAGATACTGTGAAAGTAGAAGGAGATGTAGTTACAGTTAACGGTGAGGTTGTTAACGAGACTTACATCCAAGGCGCTATTGATGCTGCGCATAGTAACAACGCTCTGTATAATAATAAAGATTTTCCAAATGAAAAATTCACGGATGGTACTGTACCAGAAGGACATATTTTCGTTATGGGGGATAATCGCTCGGATAGTACAGACAGCCGGATGATTGGCTATGTGCCGCTGGGTGATATTGTGGGTCGTGCAGATTTAATCTTCTGGCCGATAAAAGATATTACACTGATTAACCATTAAGTTGACAGAAGTCAAAGGAGGTGACGGCAATGGCCATTCATTGGTTTCCTGGTCATATGACGAAGGCTAGGCGGCAAATCGAGGATAAGCTGAAGCTGATTGATGTTGTTATAGAGTTGCTCGATTCCCGTCTGCCGCTTTCCAGCCGCAATCCGATGATTGACGATATTTTGCGGGACAAGCCGAGATTAATTATTTTGAACAAAGCGGATCTGGCGGATCCGGAAATTACTCGGAAGTGGCTGGCGTACTTTAAGGAACAAGGGCATGTTGCCCATCCTGTGGACGCATCTACTGGAACAGGCGTTAAGGAGATTCCGGAGCAGGTCAAGCTGCTGTTGAAGGAAAAAATTGATCGGCAGATCGCAAGGGGAATGAACCCACGGGCTATGCGCGCATTGATCGTCGGTATTCCTAACGTCGGTAAATCAACGCTGATTAATCGAATGGCTGGTAAGAGTATCGCTGCTACGGGTGATCGCCCAGGGGTTACTAAGGGCCAGCAGTGGATTAAAACAGGAGGTAATCTGGAGCTTCTGGATACTCCTGGTATCTTATGGCCGAAGTTTGAGGATCAAGACGTGGGTTACCGCTTGGCCGTGACGGGTGCGATCAAAGAAGAAATCCTGAACATTGAGGACATTGCTTTTTATGCAGTGAAGTATTTGGTCAAGGATTATGGTTCCAGATTTCAAGAACGCTTTGGTATTGAGAAGCTTCCTGAGGATCTTGAGAACCCTGATGAGATCGTTGCAGTTATGGAAGCCGTGGGCCGCAAACGCGGTTGTCTGATTAGCGGTGGACGTGTTGATCTGGAAAAAGCTTCACGTGCTTTGCTGCATGAGCTGCGGGCAGGTAAGCTTGGTCGTTTTACGCTGGAAACACCTTAAAGGCGTTTAAATGAATGGGTATGGAAGAGCCATCCGGAAATTTTCGGGGGCTCTTTTTTTTGCCGATTTGGATCAAATTGGAGTGGTTATTTGTACATGACCATGTGAGCTTTACTATGGTAAGCTGACTTATGTAGTTTATAGAATAATTTATAATTGGCGGTGACAGATCGTGAGTACGATAGATATGTTGAGTTATGAAAAAGAGGGCTGGGAACAGTCTTATCGCCGTATAGCCGGCGTAGATGAAGTAGGCAGAGGTTGTTTGTTTGGGGATGTTGTTGCAGCAGCGGTGATTTTGCCGGAAGGGCTTATTATTGATGGCGTCAACGACTCTAAGAAGCTTACAGCGAAAAAAAGAGATGCCTTATTCGAGATTATTATGGAGCAGGCGATAGCTATTGGTGTAGGTTATGTGGATTCCCGCATGATTGATGAAATTAATATTAAACAGGCTTCTCGTCTGGCGATGAAAAAAGCGGTAGAAGGTCTTAGTCATACCCCGGACTATATGTTAATCGATGCTGAAAAAGTTGATCTTCCGTTGCCGCAGCAGGCGATCATAAAAGGAGATGCAAACAGCCAGTCCATTGCGGCAGCTTCGATTATAGCTAAAGTAACAAGAGATAGACTGTGTGAAGGGGTGTGGGAGGAATTATACCCTGATTATGGGATTGCGATACATAAAGGTTATGCGACCAAGCTTCACAGGGAACAAATTACGGCGTTAGGTCCGACACCTATGCATCGGCGCAGCTTTATTGGGAAGATTCTTGCTGAACAGCAAACCCTTTTTTAGAAATATCAGAATATAAAAGACGCCAAAGGCGTTTAAGCTTGGATGAATTCACCGCTCAAAAAAGTCGGATTAATACCGATATAGTAAGAAGAGAGAAAATGGAGGGAGGAGAAACGGTATGAATATCGGAACATTGATCCGTGGATTGCTCGGGGATAATAAACCGGGAGCAGCCAAGTCTTTGGAATTGAAGGAAGGGCAGGTTGTACGTGGTGTTGTATTGTCTGTCTCGGATTCGGGAAAAGAAGCCGTTGTGCAGATTCAAGGTACACCTGTTCGTGCGGAGTTGGAAACACCACTACTGCCAGGAGAGACCCTGAACTTACAGGTTGGAGCACCCGGAGAAGGCGGATTGCCCGTATTGAAGCCGGTCTCCCTCGGCGAAACGGTGTTAGCCACCCCGCAAAACATGGGCGAGGCATTGGAATCGCTTGGGCTTACTGACTCCAAAGCGGGTCGGGAAATTGTGTTGGCGATGCAGTCGGGTGGTATTCCGCTTACCAAAGAGACAGCGGCGATTCTGGATGCTGTAATGAGTGCGAAACCTGCGGGCGTGCCGACCTCAGAGTGGCTTGATGCAGCTGTCATTTCTGTAAAGCGGGGCTTGCCGGTTACCCCTGAAAGTGTGAAAGGATTGCAGCAGGCGGTTTTTGGTCCGCAGCTTCATCAGCTTTTGTCAGCGCTCGAAGAACAGATTACGATTTGGGCAGGTCAAGTCGCCGGTGAAGAAACAACAACAGCCGAAGCTAAAACTGGAATGGGTACCCCAACCGGAAAGCTGAATGCTCCTGTAACGACAGGTACGGGCGCTGTGATTAACGGGGAAGTGGTATCAGCAGGTGATGCTGATGCGGAAATGGACCAGGTGGCGGTTAAAGGAACTGGACAACCTGTAAGTAAACCTGCTGAAGGTAGTGGTGGTGTTACTACTACAAGCGGAAGTGCTGCTGCAACAGGAGGGGCAACGGGAGCCGGAGTTATTTCTGATGAACCAATAATTCCTTTGAATTCAGTGAAATCAGAAATATCAGGAAGTGCAGCTGCAAGTACAGCTGAAACTCCTGAGAATGAAACCGGTATTGTAACTGCCAAGCCAGTGGTCCCCGAAGAGGCTGGTGAGGTAGTTCAGCTCTCGAAGAGTGGAAATACTGGTGAACCTTTGACTGGGAAAATAACTTCTACGCTTGCTTCAGGAACTCAGAGTAGTGCTGCTAACACGCAAGGGGACGGAATTGTAAGCAATCAAAATAGTTCTAATCAGAGCGAAACTCATGGCAATGAAATGAGTCTAAATAAAGATAGAGCGCAGGGTAGTGTCAGTGGCGCGATTACAAGCGCCACTGGATCAGCAGGTGCAGATAGCCAAGCTGCTGCGGGAAGCCAAGCTGCTGCGCCTAGCGGGGCTGCTCTGCTCGCGAAGCTGCAGGGCGTGCTCACCGAGCTGCGCGGCAGCATGCCGCAGCTCGCGAATATCCCGCCCGCTGACGCGGCGGGACAAGATCCTGCCCCCGCGCCGGCAGTGCCGCGCGGGGAGACAATGGCTGCTGCGGCTTCGCCGGTGCAGCCAGATACCGCCCCACCCGCGGATGCGGAGTCGTGGGTGGGGCGGGTGTTGAAGCTGCTCGGTGCGGAGCACGAGCAGCAGGCCGTGCGCGGCGCTTTGCCGGCCGCGGAGACGGCGCGAGCGGCAGCGGGGACAGCTGCAGCCGCGCTAGGCAGTGTCGGCGGGGAGCAAGCTGCCGACACGTTGAAGGGCGTGCTGCTGCAGCTTATGAGCAGCAGCGAGGTGCCTCCCGCGGTAAAAGATGCCGCGAGCGGGCTAGTGCAGCAGCTGACAGGCCAACAGCTGCTGCTGAATACAGATCGGACTGCTCCCTTCGCGCAGGTTACACTGTTCTTGCCGCTGCAAGGTCCAGATGGGCAGGAAACTGCATCGGTTCATATCCAGTCCAGGCGGGGCCGCAAAGGGGAGCTGGATGCAGCTAACTGTCGATTGTGGTTCGATTTGGACATGAAGCAGCTAGGGCAGACATTGGTAGATGTGCAGGTTGTAGATCGAATCGTTAGTCTTAAGCTTCATAATGATCATCCGTGGGTGCTTGAGCTGCTGGAGACGCGGCGTGAAGATATAAAAACTGCAGTAGAATCCATCGGTTATCAATTATCAGGTTTAAGAACCGAACCCTTGCCAGAATTGAATTTGCCTAAAGAGCTTGCTGGCTCCAATACTAATAAGTTTGTTGATTATGTTCCTGAGGCTTACAAAGGAGTGGATTACCGTATATGAATGAGCCTGTACAGCCAATTTCACAAGGGCTCAAAAAAGCGGTCGCTCTCAAATATAGTCCCGGACAAAACGAGGCCCCTGTCGTAGTAGCCAAGGGACAAGGCGCGATAGCAGACCTGATTCTGCAAAAGGCTAAGGAGAGCGGGGTTGCTGTTCAGGAAGATGCAGCCCTCGTGGAGGTTCTTTCAAAGCTTGATCTGGACCAACAGATTCCGTCTGAGCTCTATCAGCTGGTGGCGGAAATCCTCAGCTTTGTGTATCAGAGCGATCGTTCCGCTGGTGAACGGGGACAAGAATGAAAGAGCCCTATGTAAGAAAGCACTATAACCGCAAAGAGAAAGGAGCTGCTGCAGAGAACGGAGCTGTGCAGTACCTATCTTCTAGCGGGTATATGATATTGGAACGGAATTGGCGTTGTCGTACTGGAGAGCTTGATATCATTGCGGAGCGTGAAGACTGTATTGTTGTTGTCGAAGTTCGTAGCCGCAGTGGAGAGCTGCTTCAGGGAACTCCAGAAGAATCGGTGAATGCTCGCAAAATAAACCAGGTTCGGAGTACAACACAGGTTTATTTGCATATGAAAGGTTATGAGGAACGGCGGGTTTCTTTTGATGTAATTAGTGTCTTGTTAAATGACGATCTTAGCCTAGCTTCACTTAGTCATATTCGCGAGGCGTTTTAAGAGTAACTCTATTTTCTCATGCGATTCTTTATGAATTTGCTGCTGTTCTGATAAAAAAGTCTTTACATACCTTCCGCACTGTGGGTCATTTCTCAAAAGAAATGGGTAAACATTAGGAGTAACTTTTTAATGTCATCATGAGGAGGGCTGTCTAGTGAAGAATAAACCTTCTGAAATGCAGGTTAGTTTTACATGCCAATATTGCCAGCAGAAGATTGAAGTAGAATTTAAAGCAGAGCCAATATCTGTCGTCTGTTGCGATAATTGCAATAAGACCTTCACGGTAATGCGGCCCACTATAGCGGAGGAAATATTAATAGATTGGGAAAATGAAGCGTTATTTCAAAAAATCCGGGCTGAAAAGTCGCAAAACAGCAATAGCAGTCTCTTAGCGCTTGTAATTAGAGTTATTGAACTGCTTACATGGCGTGACAAAGGCAATGGACAGGTGGAAGCGATCAAGGAGATGCGTGGCTGGCTCATTGACAATGAGGAGGCGCCTCCTTTAGCTGAACTGATTCAGAGTGATGTTAATAAACGTTCGAGTAAGCGGCGCGACTGGGAAAAGTAACATTAACAATAAAGAGGTATTCCGTCATCGCCTCATGACATAGAATGATACGTATAATTTCGTGAGAAATTAGGCGGAAAAGTCCTCGGGGCTCCGAATTTCCTAGGGTTTATGGGTAGTCGGAGCTTTTTTCATACATACTGTCATTAGAATAGGAACAAAAGGAGGGTGCACATGGCTAAGGTTTTTTTCACATCAGATCATCATTTTGGGCATAAGTTGATCATTGATTTTGAATCCAGACCCTTCAACGATGTAGAGCAAATGAATGAAGTTATGATTGAAAGTTGGAATTCGGTAGTGAATCCGGACGACAAAGTATTTCATTTGGGAGACTTTTCTTTTCTGAATAAGGAGGCAACTCGTGCGATTGTGGCCAGACTGCATGGATACAAAATCCTGATCCTTGGCAATCATGATCGCGGCCGCAGCCGAAGTTGGTGGCTTGAGGCAGGTTTTGATGAGGTTAGTGAATATCCTTTGATTTATAAGGATTTCTTTTTCCTCTCACATGAGCCTATGTACATGAATAAACATATGCCTTACGTAAATGTGCACGGCCATATTCATGGGCAAAAATATGAGGGAAACAATCATTTTAACATTTGTGTAGAGCATTGGAACTATAAACCGTTGACTTTTGAGCAGATTAGGGACTCGGTCGTAGTTAAAGAAGGGGATTGATGTAGGTCTTTAGAGATGTGCTTTCGCTTTTATGTAAAACTTGAATTTCTTATTCTAAAGATAAATTGCTCACAGATTGCGTTAGGACACAACTTCTATAATGTACTTAACAGCTAATATATATATTTGGAAAATAAGGAAGCACCTTTTTTCTTGAAGCTATGACACCCCAAATTAGGGTGTAATTCAGGAGATGAGGTGTTTTTATTATGTATGGGAAAATGTTTAGCGCGTGTCTGTATGGGATTGAAGGGGTAATGATCGGTGTGGAAATCGATCTTGCAAATGGACTGCCGCAGACGAATATCATTGGCTTACCAGATTCAGCGATTCGCGAGGCTGTTGAACGAGTTAGGGCTGCCGTTAAAAATTGCGGTTACCGCTATCCACAGCAGCGTATTACGATCAATCTTGCTCCAGCTGACCTGCGTAAAGAAGGTTCCGCTTTTGATCTAGCGATTGCTTTAGGGATACTGATAACTAGTGGCCAGTTGATTATGCCTTCAGCTCAAGAGATGCTTTTGATTGGAGAGCTTGCGCTCGACGGCAGTCTGCGTCCGGTTTCGGGTGTGCTGCCGATGGTTGAAGCAGCGCGTAAAAGCGGGTTTAAAGCCGTTCTGCTCCCGCAAGGCAATGCGGCAGAAGCCGCTTTAATCAGTGGCATGAATGTTTATACCATCGACCATTTGCAAGCGTTAGCGAATGCTGCTGAATCTGTGGCTAGCTTTGGTCCGATTATAGATAAGCTAGTTCCTCTAGAAGAATCTGAAGGATCACCACTTCCTTTTCCTGTATCCGTGAGTATGGGGACGGGGGCAAAAGAACAACCTCCGGTGCTTGTTCTTTCTGTAGAGCATCTCAAATATAACCCTAAATATTCTGATTCTGAGGCTGCTTCTTCCGAAGCGAATGAAATAATGGATGATTACAGTGATGTGCTTGGACAGCAACATGTGAAAAGAGCACTAACTATCGCGGCTGCAGGGATGCATAATATTATGCTCATCGGCCCACCTGGCACAGGCAAAACGATGCTGATCAAACGCCTTCCCAGTATCCTTCCACAATTGTCGGACAGTGAGGCACTTGAGGTAACCAAAATTTTTAGTGCGGCTGGAAATTTGAAGGATGCACACAACGGTTTGCTGCGAAGTCGTCCATTTCGTTCTCCACACCACACGATATCTTCTGCCGGATTAATTGGAGGGGGCGGTATTCCCAAGCCAGGTGAGGTAAGTCTTGCGCATCGAGGTATTCTGTTTCTGGATGAATTGCCTGAATTCTCCCGGAATGTGCTTGAAGTGCTGCGACAGCCACTCGAAGATGGGGTGGTTACTATAAGTCGTGCCCGGGCTTCCTTTACTTTTCCTGCCAAATTCATGCTCGCTGCATCGATGAATCCGTGCAGCTGCGGCTTTTTTGGAAGCGGTATCTCCCAGCAAAATTGTACCTGTAGTCCATCAAGGATTGCCCAATATCGAGCCAAAATATCCGGTCCATTATTGGATCGGATCGACTTACAGGTTGATGTTCCCCGCCCGAAGGAATGGAATCGGCAGGGGCATGTTTTATCGTCAGCAGATATGCGTGCGGAGGTGTTGGCTGCTCAGGCCATCCAAGCTAAACGTTACAAACGACTGGCGATTTCATGGAACAGTGAACTTTCCGGTGCTTCCCTTCGGAAATATGCAAGCCTAAACCGAGAGAGTGCTCAAATGCTGTATGATATTTTGGAGAATTTAGGTCTAAGCATGCGAGCGCATGATCGGATTATTAAGCTATCCCGTACCATAGCTGATCTGGAGGGTGCACAGGATATTTCTTCTGCACATCTCGCGGAAGCTGTGCAATACCGTAATCTGGATCGACAGGTATTAGCGGAGGAATAAAGATAAAAGAGCAGCGATTCCCGTTAATGAGAATCGCTGCTCTTACTATGGACCGGTAGTGACGAGCACCGCCGAACCATTATTATGCTCTGATGCTTATGGAACGGACCTAGAGGACGTTGTTTGCAAGTTTTTAGCCCTTGGAGCGTAGATTCGGACTCTGGAGACGCTATTCCTTCGATTGAGTGGTTTTCATTCCTATAGCTGCTATGAGGTCCGATAGCATCCCAAATATGGGATTAAGTTGCGTTTAAGATCAACTGTGTCCGTTAGCGACTTCGAATGTGAAATGCCACGTATTCAAACGAAGGTTAGATCGTTTAGCAAATTTCACATACATTTTTCTCTATAATTTCTTACAGTACATTCAGTTCTACTTCGATATTGCCACGAGTGGCACGGGAGTAAGGACATGCGCCATGGGCAGCTTCTACCAAAGATGCTGCGGTTTCTCTGTCAACGCCTTTAACCAGCACGTCAAGCTTAACCGCAATGCCGAATCCGCCATCTTCAACTTTACCAAAGCTTACAGTAGCCGTAACTTCACTGCCTTCAATCTTCACTTTTCCAAGACGAGCAACCATGTTTAGAGCACTGTCAAAACAAGCGGAGTAGCCAGCTGCGAATAATTGTTCAGGATTAGTGCCTTCACCACCGGCACCCCCCATTTCACGTGGTGTACTGATCGTAAGGTTGAGTTTAGGGCTTTCTGATTCTATATAACCGTTTCTTCCCCCAACGGCTTTAACTGTGGTTTCATACATCTTTTGTTGAATTGTCATCATAATAAATCTCTCCTATTCATTAATTAGTTTGTGTACAATCTAATTTATCACAATTAATATAAAAGTCAAATTAATTTTTTGCTATTATTATGATATATGAGGGAATTATGATAAAATAAAGAGATAAGGCGGGTGAATAAATATGAAAATGAGTGAAGAAGATATGCAGAAAATGACTACAACCCCAGAGCTGCTGATCGAGAATCAGCTCTGTTTTACCATTTATGCTTGCTCGCGTGAGATTACAAAGCTGTACCAACCGTATTTGGATAAGATTGGTTTAACTTACTCCCAATACTTAGTAATGCTTGTGTTATGGGAACGGCAGCAATGTACAGTAAAAGAGATTGGTGAGGCGTTATTTTTGGATTCAGGCACGCTGACTCCGCTATTGAAACGCTTGCAAGCTGCAGGCCTAATTATACGTGAACGCTCGATGCAGGATGAGCGAAAGGTATTAATCTCACTAACGAAACAAGGCTGGGCACTTCAAAGTGATGCCGTGTGTATTCCCGGCAAAATGATGGAAGAAACGACACTGACAAATAATGAATCCATAGAGCTACTTGATCAGTTTAAAGACTTACTGAATCGTGTTCACGAAGCTAATATCCAAGATAGTAAAAAGTAAGCGTAGTAAGGAGTCAATGCGATCGTTCGCATTCCGGCATGAAATCAAGCGAAAAAATGTGTACAAATCATGAATATATTTAAGGTAAGCGTTTTAAAAACATGTTACACTATTCTGGGTTCCTTTGTATGGCATATAGGTAAATATAAGCTTAGTCTTATAGATTTACACAATGTCTCTTGCAGAAATAATGCCATTCTTTTTACGAGTGGTAGATCATTTTCTGCTGGTTCCGGAATAGTGCTGCATGTATAACATCAGCCTATCCCTAACCCCGCGGCAATCAAAACGGAAAGCGAGATGACAACAGGCTGCCTGTTTAGTCACCACGCTACTTTAGGAGGCTACCGCTATGAATATCCACGAGTATCAGGGAAAAGAAGTGCTTAAGAAGTACGGTGTAGCCGTACCGAATGGAAAAGTAGCTTATACAGTGGAGGAAGCGGTAGAAGCCGCAGAGTCACTGAGCACACCGGTTGTTGTAGTTAAAGCTCAGATTCACGCAGGTGGACGCGGTAAAGCTGGAGGAGTAAAGGTTGCTAAGAATATCGATGAGGTGCGTAGTTACGCAACTGAGATTCTGGGCAAGACTCTAGTAACTCACCAGACTGGACCGGAGGGTAAGGTAGTAAAAAGACTGCTCATTGAAGAGGGTTGTCAAATTGTTAAGGAGTATTACATTGGTATCGTAGTTGACAGAGGTACTGGCCGAGTGGTCATGATGGCTTCTGAAGAAGGCGGTACTGAGATTGAAGAAGTAGCTGCAACACATCCGGAGAAAATTTTTAAAGAGATCATTGATCCGGCAGTGGGTTTGCAGACTTTCCAGGCGCGTAAGCTGGCTTACAGTATCTCTATTCCTAATGAGCTGGTAGGCAAAACTGTGAAATTCATGCAAGCGCTATATTTAGCTTTCGTGGATAAAGATTGCTCTATTGCCGAAATTAACCCATTGGTAGTGACTGCGGATGGGAATGTGATGGCACTGGATGCCAAACTGAATTTTGATTCCAACGCCTTGTTCCGTCATAAGGATATTCTAGAGCTGCGGGATTTGGATGAAGAGGATTTAAAGGAAATCGAAGCCTCGAAGTATGACCTTAGTTACATTGCACTTGATGGCAATATTGGGTGCATGGTAAACGGTGCAGGTCTCGCGATGGCGACTATGGATATTATTAAGTATTATGGGGGCGAACCCGCCAACTTCCTGGATGTAGGGGGCGGTGCAACGACCGAGAAGGTAACAGAAGCCTTTAAAATCATTTTATCCGATGAAAAGGTGAACGGAATTTTTGTTAACATTTTCGGTGGTATTATGCGCTGTGATGTTATCGCTAACGGTGTTGTAGAAGCGGCTAGTCAACTGGGTTTGACCAAACCGCTGGTTGTGCGTCTTGAGGGAACAAATGTTGGATTGGGCAAGCAGATTTTGGCCGGATCGGGACTGAATATTGTTGCTGCTGATTCTATGGCGGACGGTGCCCGTAAGATTGTGTCTCTTGTGCAATAATGGCCTGATTTAGGAAGCCAGTTATCGTATTTGACAATATAAGTAGGGATGTGACTTAAGGCATGAGCATTCTTGTAGATAAAAATACGAAAGTTATCACGCAGGGAATTACAGGATCAACGGGTTTGTTCCATACTAAAGGTGCGCTGGATTATGGAACACAGATGGTTGGAGGGGTAACACCGGGTAAAGGTGGAACATCTGTCAACATCACGCTTGAAAATGGCAGTGAGGTTAGCCTTCCGGTATTCGATACTGTTGTAGCTGCTAAGGCGGCTACAGGCGCAACCGCTAGTGTAATCTATGTACCGCCAGCATTTGCAGCAGACTCCATAATGGAAGCCGTGGACGCAGAACTCGACCTGGTGATTTGTATTACCGAAGGGATTCCAGTACTTGATATGGTAAAAGTGTCCCGTTATATGGAGGGGCGCTCTACTGTATTGATCGGACCCAACTGTCCGGGAGTTATCACTCCTGGTGAGTGCAAAATAGGAATTATGCCGGGTTATATTCATATGCCAGGGTACGTAGGTGTTGTCTCGCGCAGCGGAACTCTAACCTATGAGGCTGTTCATCAGCTGACCACGCGTGGAATCGGGCAATCTTCAGCTGTAGGTATTGGCGGAGACCCTGTTAAAGGCTCAGAGTTTATTGATATTCTGAAGCTTTTTAATGAGGATCCGGGTACAAAGGCAGTCATCATGATTGGTGAAATTGGCGGAACCGCAGAGGAAGAAGCAGCAGAGTGGATTCGTGAGCATATGACTAAGCCGGTAGTAGGGTTTATTGGCGGCGCTACTGCACCTCCTGGCAAACGTATGGGGCATGCGGGTGCTATTATTTCCGGAGGCAAAGGCACAGCGAGTGAGAAAATTGCCGTACTTGAATCGTGCGGAATCAAGGTTGCTCCTACACCTGCCGAAATGGGCTCAACGCTAGTAAGTGTGCTTGAAGAACGCGGTATTCTTAGCGCTTTTACAACGCATTAATTATTTTATTTACTTGAAGGAATTCACTCTACGCGAGTGGGCTTCTTTCGTGTATAATTATTTCAGAGGTAAGCAACCTTTTGTTCCTATCCAAGGGATAAAAGGTTGCTTTTTTTGTTTTTTAACATAGAAAAATATTGAATTACAAGAAAATATTGCATTCCTCTAATTCATGTTACAAAATAGGGAAGGCTAACCCTTCCATTAAAGGAGAGTAAGCTTATATGGAAGAAAAAGATCTGCTGTTTGGTTTTAATGAAGTGGAGGGGATTGGCTGGAAGAGTATCGACAAGATTCGCAGAGCCGGCTTAATGTCAGAACGAGCATTTTCCTGTAGTGCAAAAGATTGGGAAACGATCGGATTGAACGGAAAGCTGTCGAATTATCTTGCTTCCATATATACATTAGAATGGATCACCAAAAGGCGCTTATTAATGGAAGAATGTGCAGTGAAGATGGTCACTGTGTTTGATGCGGCTTATCCTGTTTTGTTGAAGGAGACGGCACAGCCACCGTGGATCCTTTATTATCGAGGGCGTTTGGAACTGTTATCAACTCCTAGTGTGGCGATGGTTGGCACTCGTGTGCCAACAGCTTATGGACGAAAGGTAGGGGAGATTCTCGCGGAGGAGCTTAGTGCAGCAGGTCTAACGGTGGTTAGCGGACTTGCGAGGGGGATCGATAGCATTTGTCATGAAGCGGCGCTAAGAAGCGGTGGAGGGACCATAGCGGTAGTGGCAACAGGGTTGGACAAAGTCTATCCAACTGAGAATATTGAACTGGAGCGGCGTATCTCTCAGGATGGGCTTGTCATTACAGAGTATCCTCTTGGAACTAAAAGTCATCCTGGATTATTTCCACAGCGTAATCGGATCATAGCAGGTTTATCACGGGGGACAGTGGTAGTGGAGGCTGACAGTCGCAGTGGATCACTTATTACAGCCGATGCTGCCTTGGAAGCTGGAAGGGATGTCTTCGCAGTTCCCGGACCTATTACATCACCTAAGAGCAGAGGGGCGTTAGAGCTTATCAAACAGGGGGCAAAGCTGGTAACCAGTGGATTAGATATTATAGAAGAATACACTTCTTATTTGCCGACAAACGTAATAAAAACAGGGAATAATAGCACTACCGAACAGACAGCAGACGACTTTATGATTGAAAAGAAATTGACAAATGAGGAGTCTCACCTATACCATATACTGCATCAAGGCCCTTTTATATTGGACGATCTGCTTGTAAGAACAGGATGGGATTTTGGACATTTGCATTCAGTTCTGTTATCTTTAATCATAAAAAAAGCGGTAACACAATTACCAGGAGCTATTTACAAGGTAATTTAATATAGAGGTGCGAGTGTTAACGAGGAGGAAGAGTCTATGGCAGATGCATTAGTTATTGTCGAGTCGCCTGCAAAAGCGAAGACAATTGGCAAATATCTAGGTAGTAAATATATTGTAAAGGCATCAATGGGACATATTAGAGATCTACCGAAGAGTCAAATTGGTGTTGAGGTGGAGAATGATTTCAGTCCCAAATATATTACTATCCGCGGTAAGGGATCTATATTGAAGGAATTGAAAGACGCTAGTAAAAAAGTTAAAAAAGTTTATCTCGCAGCTGACCCCGACCGCGAAGGGGAAGCAATTGCTTGGCATTTGGCGCATGCGCTGGATTTAGATAATACACAAGAATGCAGAGTTGTTTTTAATGAGATCACCAAACAAGCGGTAAAAGATGCTTTTAAGACACCGCGTAAGATTAATATGGATCTCGTGAATGCACAGCAGGCTAGACGTATTCTGGATCGACTGGTAGGGTACAAGATTAGCCCTCTATTATGGAAGAAAGTCAAAAAAGGTTTATCTGCTGGACGTGTACAATCCGTTGCCGTGAAGATCATTATGGATCGTGAGAATGAAATCTCCGCTTTTGTACCCACCGAATATTGGAGCATAACAGCGAAGCTTGGAATCCGGGATTCCGTCTTTGAAGCTAAGTTTCATAAGCTGAATGGTGTGAAAAAAGAACTGAACCAGGAAAGTGATGTTCAGGAGGTTCTTGAAGCCATTAAGAACGCATCTTTTAAGGTGAGTGATGTGAAGGAGAAGGAAAGACAACGTCATCCTTCAGCTCCTTTTACCACCAGTTCACTTCAACAGGAAGCAGCTCGTAAGCTTGGATTCCGTGCCGCTAAGACAATGTCCGTTGCACAGCAGCTATACGAAGGTGTGGAACTCGGTAAAGAAGGTACCGTAGGTTTGATCACTTATATGCGTACTGACTCCACGCGTCTCTCTGTCACCGCTCAGGATGAAGCTAAAGAGCTTATAACAGCTAAGTATGGTGAGAAGTTCTTGCCAGAATCCCCACGGCAGTATTCTAAAAAGGCAGCTGGAGCACAGGAAGCGCATGAAGCGATTCGTCCTACCTCGGCATTACGCGAACCTGAAATGGTCAAAGAGTTCTTGAGCCGTGATCAATTCCGTCTCTACAAGCTAGTGTGGGAGCGGTTCGTATCAAGTCAGATGTCTTCTGCCCTGCTGGATACGCTTTCGGTCGATATTGCTGCAAGTACTGCTACATTCAGAGCTGTTGGTTCGAAGGTTTCATTCCCCGGGTTCATGAAGGTTTACGTAGAAGGCAACGATGACGGAACTACAGATGAAGACAAGTATTTGCCGCCGCTTCAAGCGGGAGATGCTTTAAATAAGCAGGAGATCGAGCCTAAGCAGCACTTTACACAACCGCCTCCACGATATACGGAAGCAAGACTTGTAAAGACGCTTGAGGAGCTGGGTATAGGCCGTCCAAGTACATATGCCCCAACGCTGGAAACCATCCAGAAGCGTGGTTATGTGGCTATTGAAGAGAAAAAATTCATGCCAACCGAACTTGGCGAGCTTGTTATAGAGCAGATGGAGCAATTTTTCCCGGAAATCCTAAACGTTGAATTCACCGCGAACATGGAAGGGGATCTTGACCATGTGGAAGAGGGCTCAGAAGACTGGGTAAAGGTTCTTGCAGAGTTTTACGAATCGTTTGAGAAGCGTTTGGTATTCGCGGAAGAAGAGATGAAAGAAATTGAGATTGAAGATGAAGTCTCTGATGAGATCTGTGAGAAATGCGGCAAACCTCTCGTGTATAAGCTGGGTCGCTTTGGGAAATTCCTAGCATGCTCTGGCTTTCCGGATTGCCGAAACACGAAACCGATTATCAAGGATATTGGCGTAACTTGCCCTAAATGTCATGAAGGTAAGGTTGTGGAGCGACGCAGCAAAAAAGGGCGAGTTTTCTATGGCTGCGATCAGTACCCTGGTTGTGATTTTGTTTCATGGGATAGACCTTCTATAAAACCATGTCCATCATGTGGATCTTGGATGATTGAGAAACGTAATAAGCAAGGAACCAAGCTACAATGTACATCTTGTGATCATACAGAGGCGGTTCTAGACAACGAAGAAGAATTAGCAGATTAATAGTCTCTATGGGAGGAAAAAAGACAGTGTCAGATACAGCAAAAGTAACAGTAATTGGAGCGGGTCTCGCAGGAAGCGAAGCCGCTTGGCAAATAGCATCACTAGGAGTACCGGTAAGATTATATGAGATGAGACCCGTAGTAAAGACACCAGCCCATCACACGAATCAATTTGCTGAACTGGTATGCAGCAACTCCTTGCGTGCGAATGGATTAGGAAATGCTGTAGGTGTATTGAAGGAAGAAATGCGACGTTTGAACTCTCTTGTATTAGGTGCTGCTGACCGACACGCGGTACCCGCAGGAGGAGCACTTGCCGTAGATCGGGACGGGTTCTCAGGTGAGATCACCCATACTTTGCATAATCATCCGCTCGTGGAAGTCATAAATGAAGAACTTACGCATATACCGGAGGAAGGGATTGTTGTTATTGCAACGGGCCCACTAACTTCACCGGCATTATCTGCTGAAATAAAAGGGCTGCTGGGTGAAGAGTATTTCTACTTCTATGATGCAGCAGCACCGATTGTTGAGAAAGACACCATTGATATGAACAAGGTGTATTTGGCTTCCCGTTATGATAAAGGTGAAGCGGCTTATCTGAACTGTCCGATGACAGAAGAGGAGTTCGACGTGTTTTATGATGCGTTGATTTCTGCTGAGACAGCAGCACTCAAGGATTTTGAGAAAGAAATATACTTTGAGGGCTGTATGCCTATCGAAATCATGATGAAACGCGGCAAGCAAACAGCGTTATTTGGCCCAATGAAGCCAGTAGGACTTATCAATCCGCATACAGGTAAACTTCCTTACGCGGTTGTGCAACTCCGTCAGGATAACGCTGCCGGCACACTTTACAATCTTGTTGGTTTTCAGACCCATTTGAAATGGGGCGAGCAAAAGCGTGTATTCTCGCTGATCCCAGGTCTTGAGAATGCTGAATATGTTCGTTATGGTGTGATGCACAGAAATACATTTATTAATTCTCCTAAGCTTCTGCACCCTACCTATCAGATGAAAGGCAAGGAAAGACTCTTTTTTGCTGGACAGATGACAGGTGTAGAAGGTTATGTGGAATCAGCTGCTTCCGGGCTCATAGCTGGTATTAATGCTGCACGGGCAGCACTCGGTCAGGAAGGACTGATCTTCCCGCAGGATACTGTTCTAGGCAGCATGCCAGCTTATATTACTTCTGCCGATCCAGAGCATTTTCAGCCTATGAATGCCAATTTCGGTCTGTTGCCGAAGGTAGAGAAGAAGATCCGCAATAAGAAGGAAAAGAATGAAATGTTAGCTCATCGCGCTCTGGACAGTCTTGCCGAGTATGCCAACCGTACAGGACTCGCTTATTCGGAGCCGGAGGTTGTCGATAGCGAACAAAGCCCATCTTAAGGAGGTAACTTACAATCATGGTACCCAGCTTTCATGCGACTACAATTTGTGCTGTAAGACATAACGGACAGGCAGCTATAGCAGGTGATGGACAGGTTACATTCGGAGAGAGTGTTATTATGAAGACGACGGCCAGAAAAGTCCGTCGCCTGTACAGAGGACAAGTAATAGCAGGCTTTGCGGGATCCGTTGCGGATGCTATTACCCTATTCGAAAAATTCGAGGGCAAGCTGGAGGAGCATCATGGGAACCTGCAGCGGGCTGCAGTTGAATTAGCGAAGGATTGGCGTCAAGATCGTATTCTTCGGAAGCTTGAAGCTTTGATGATTGTTATGGATAAGGAAGGAATGCTCCTGATCTCCGGAAATGGTGAAATTATCGAACCGGATGATGACGTTCTTGCGATTGGTTCCGGTGGTAATTTTGCGCTGGCTTCAGGTCGAGCACTCAAACGTCATGCACCCAATCTTTCCGCTGCGGATATTGCTAGAGAATCGCTTCAGGTAGCTTCTGAAATTTGTGTGTACACTAATTCCAACATTATTGTTGAACAATTATAGACTCAGTGCCATAGAGACAAGGAGGAATTCACGATGGTGAATCAATCGCTTACACCCCGTCAAATTGTAGCCGAATTGGATAAATATATCGTAGGTCAGAAGCAAGCCAAGAAATCGGTAGCCGTTGCGCTTCGTAACCGGTATCGGCGCAGTCTGCTAGCAGAGGAACTGCGTGATGAAGTCGTTCCTAAGAACATCTTGATGATCGGACCTACAGGTGTGGGAAAGACAGAAATCGCCCGGCGTCTAGCAAAGCTTGTTAATGCACCGTTCATCAAAGTGGAGGCCACTAAATTTACTGAAGTCGGTTATGTAGGTCGAGATGTGGAATCTATGGTTCGTGATCTGGTAGAGACTTCTATTCGTATGGTGAAGCTTGAGCGTACGGAGAAGGTTAAGGATCGTGCGGAAGAACTGGCTAATGAGCGGATTGTTTCTATATTGGTCCCTTCGTCTTCCAAAAATAAATCACAAAAGAATCCTTTCGAGATGATTTTTGGAGGGAATTCTGCCCAAGAGGACTCTAAAGAAGACGCTGAGCAGGATGGAAGCCTAAGTGAACGCCGCCGTGGGGTTAGATTTAAGCTGTTAGCTGGTCAGCTGGAAGATGACATCATTGAAATTGATGTTGAGGATACAGCGCCAACTATGATGGATATGTTTGCAGGTCAAGGAAATGACCAGATGGGTATGAATATGCAAGAGATGTTCGGCAGTTTGCTGCCTAAGCGGACGAAGAAACGTAAGCTTCCTATTCGCGAAGCGCGCAAGGTACTCATTCAGGATGAGGCGGCCAAGCTGATAGATATGGATGATGTGATCCAGGAATCCGTGACTCGGGCTGAACAATCAGGCATTATTTTTATTGATGAAATCGATAAAGTAGCGAGTCAGGGAAAAGGGTCTGGACCGGATGTGTCGCGTGAAGGCGTGCAACGGGATATTTTGCCGATTGTAGAGGGCTCGACCATTATGACGAAATACGGTCCTGTGAAGACAGACTATGTACTCTTTATGGCTGCCGGAGCTTTCCATATTGCTAAGCCTTCAGATTTGATTCCAGAACTTCAAGGTCGTTTTCCGATTCGCGTAGAGCTGAGTAGTCTAACGTTAGAGGATTTCGTTTCTATTTTGACGGAACCAGAGAATGCTTTAACTAAACAATATGTGAATCTGCTTAAAACAGAAAATTTAGAAGTGGAATTCCAGAAGGATGCTATACATGAGATCGCCAAAATAGCGGCTTCAGTGAATCAAAATATGGAGAATATAGGTGCACGGCGTCTTCATACTATTTTGGAGAAGCTGTTAGAGGATCTTTCTTTTGAAGCACCTGAGCTGACTTTAGAAAAAATGGTTATTACCCCGGAGTATGTGCGCGAGAAATTGGCAAGTATAGCTCAGGATCGTGATTTAAGTCAGTATATTCTTTAAAGCGACAAAAAAACAAAAAATCTATGTATTTTGAATTTGGGCATAACGGATTAGATAAATTACAAATTGGTGTCGTGAAAACGTAAAATTATGTCAAAACATGCAATTAAAAAGAAAAAAATGAGTTGAAAATGTAAATAAATAGTAATAAAGTGCTAAAAGCCCTGTCTTTTCTAAAAAGATAGGGCTTATTTCTTATTGTAATAATATACAAATTAAATGAAAATCAATGTATGTGAAAATGCTAAGTGTTATTCATTGCGACAGCGTTCGACGGAATACCGTAAATTTAGAGTATTTTTTTCTTTATTTGTCGAAAGCAAGCAGGTTTTTTGATGGAAGTTGTGGAATTCTTTTCATTATGATAGCTTTGAAAGGAGGAATTGTCTTGGGATTGCTGAATAGTGTCAGTTTTCAACGATTGCAGGGAGGCATTGATGCTGCCTATAAACGACAAAATGCTCTAGCAAATAATGTGGCTAATCAAGATACGCCCAATTTCAAACGTTCTGATGTTTCATTCGAAAGTATCCTGCAACAACAGGAAAGTGGAATCCAATCTACACTTAGAGCGAAAGTTTCGGATACCCGGCATTATCAATTTGGCAGCAACACAATTGTTCCCGCTGCTGTTGAAAATACTGATGAAACTACCTCTATGAACAATAACGACAACAATGTGGATGTAGATCGCGAAATGGCGTTAAGCGCAGAGAATCAGCTTAGGTATAGTTCTTATGTTGAACAGATTAACAGTCAGATTTCGATGATGCGAGCCGTAATTCAAGGAGGATAAGAGAGTATGAACTTTGGTAGTAGTTTTGGGATCAGCGCATCTGCATTAACGGCTCAACGGTTGCGGATGGATGTAATTTCTTCCAACGTAGCCAATGCTGAAACTACAAGAGCATCCGTGGTGGATGGCAAGGCTGTTCCTTACCGACGTAAGTTGGTTGTTTTGGAAACGAACGAAAGTAATAAATTCTCGAATATACTAAATTCGAAAATGAATAATAGCAATGAAGGGGTTAAGGTGCAGTCGATCATAGAAGACTCTTCACCATTGAAGCCGGTGTACAATCCAAGCCATCCCGATGCGGATGCTGAAGGATATGTCTATATGCCAAACGTAGACATTACCAAAGAAATGGTTGATATGTTATCTGCATCTCGCTCTTATGATGCCAATGTTACGATGCTTAATGCATCCAAAGCTATGGTAAGCAAGGCACTCGAAATTGGTAGATAAATGAATGTTAATTAACTTAAGGGGGGGAAACAGTTGATACAGAATATATCTAATGGGGTTCAGGCTGTACAGCAGCTTGCAATGAAACCGACATCTTCCGAAGTTTCATCCACTCCTGCTAATTCGATGGAGAGCTTTGGCTCTTATCTTGAGGATGCGCTCAATAAAGTGGCTGATCAGGAACAACAAGCTAAGGATATGAGTAATAAATTTGTATTGGGAGAAGTGAACATTGACGAAGTGATGATTTCTTCCCAACAGGCTCTACTGAGTTTACAGTTGACTACACAAGTCCGGAACAAAGTGATTGAAGCCTATCAAGAAATTATGAGAACTCAAATATAATAAATCCTAGCTTAGTTTCGGATGGGGTGACACTGTGAATGAAAGATTTGCCCAATATCGGGAGAAGGTTCTCTTGTATTGGAACAGATTTAGTGGTAAACAGAAGATTTTATTCTTTTCAACATTGTTTATCATTCTAATAATAATCGTAGTTATGACCATGCAGCTTTCAAAAACAGAATATGAAGTAGCATTTCAAGATTTGGACAGTACGGATTCGGCTGGAGTAATGAAAGCCTTAGATTCAGCAGGTGTTTCATACCGATTAAGTCAAGATGGAAAGAGTATTTCTGTACCAAGTACAGAAGCAGCTCGGGTCAAGGTGGATATCGGTTCTCAGGGGATTGTTCAAGGTGGCTCTATCGGATATAAAGTCTTTGACGAAAATTCGTCAATGATAGGTACAACAGATAGCGAGTTTAACGTGAAGTACAATAATGCATTAAACGGTGAAGTTGAACAGTTAATGAGACGTATGCAAGGGATTAAAGATGCAAAAGTGCTGATTAATTTGCCTAAAGAGACAGTTTTTGCCTCACAGGCTGATCAGGAGCAGGCGTCTGCATCCGTTGTGCTTTCATTTGATCCAGGATTTAGACCTACCCAAGACAATATTGACGGGTATTTCAATCTTGTGAAAACTGCTGTGCCTAATTTACCAATTGACAACATTACTATTGCAAATAATGAAATTGAATTAATGCCAACAGCTAAAGGTGGACAGGCTGGTGTCACAAACCAAGTTGAAGAAAACTTCGCTCTTCAGAAGAAATTCGAAGAAGAAGTAAAGAAAAATGTGAAACAATTCCTTAGCACTCTTACCGGTCCTGATAAAGTGGATGTTCTTGTGTTCTCAAAGTTGAACTTTGACAAGGAAAACCGGAAGGAAGATCTTGTTACCCCTGTGGATACAGAGAACATGAAGGGGATTGAGATCAGTTCACAAATAATTAGTAATTCGTATTCGGGTCAAGGTAACACGACTGGCGGAGTGGCTGGCACTGGTTCTCAAGATGTTACGGGCTATCCTTCTAATGCGGGTGCGGATACTTCTACCTCGGAGGAATCTTCGGAAACGAGGAACTTCGAAGTTAACCGAATTACTAAAGATGTTATTGCTAGTCCGTATACTGTTAAAGACTTAACCATAAATGTTGCAGTTGAACCACCTTCAGGAGAAAAAAGTTTAGATGATGCAACATCAGCTGCAATTCAAAATATTTTGGTGAATATTGTTCGCGCTTCTCTTGCAGATTCAGGTACTACATATACAGACGCTGATTTGACCAAAAAGGTTTCGGTCTACTCGCAACAATTTGGTGGCACCGATGCCAATACCGTTAAAGGTGGTCTCGCTTCTTGGATGATATGGGCTATCGGAGCAGCAGCATTGCTGGTTGGAGCAGGTGGAGGATATCTAATCTACCGGAGTCGTAAACAGACTGTGGAAGAGGAAGATGAAGACATTCCATTGCAGGTTCCTACTGAATTTCCTTCTATTAACTTGGAGAGCGTGACGAATGAAAGTCAAGTTCGTAAGCAATTGGAAAGTTTGGCCAAGAAGAAGCCAGACGAATTCGTAAATCTGCTGCGTACATGGCTTGCAGACGAACAGAGGTGAACTAATGGCAAAGGCTAGCCAGCAGGGACTTAGTGGCCGTCAAAAAGCTGCGATCCTGCTTATCACACTAGGGCCCGAGGTATCGGCGCAAATTTTCAAACATTTAAGAGACGAGGAGATTGAACAGCTGACTCTTGAAATTGCTAATGTTCGCAAAGTGGACAGCGGTGAAAAAGAGTCGATCATGTCTGAATTCCATCAGATATGCCTCGCCCAGGAATATATATCACAAGGCGGTATTAACTACGCTAAAGAAATTCTGGAGAAAGCGCTTGGGTCAACAAAAGCAATGGAGGTCATTAATCGTCTGACTGCAACATTGCAAGTAAGACCTTTCGATTTTGCACGAAAAGCGGATCCTAATCAGATTCTCAACTTTATCCAGAATGAAAATGTACAGACTATTGCACTTGTATTGTCTTATCTGCAATTTGAACAAGCTGCTGCAATCCTTTCCTCGCTTCCTCAAGAGAAGCAGGCAGAGGTGGCTAGAAGAATTGCTGTGATGGACAGTACCTCTCCAGAAGTAATTACGCAAATTGAACGTGTGCTGGAGCAGAAGCTTTCCGCTACAGTAACCCAGGATTATACAAATGCCGGTGGTATCGAATCAATTGTACAAATCTTGAATGGGGTTGACCGGGGGACAGAACGTACGATTCTGGATTCTCTCGAAATTCAAGATCCAGAGCTTGCCGAAGAGATCAAAAAACGGATGTTCGTATTCGAAGATATTGTTAATGTGGACAATCGTTCAATACAGCGCATTGTTCGTGATATCGATAATGCGGATTTACAGCTTGCACTCAAAGTTGCCAGCGAAGAAGTACGGGATGTTATTTTCAGAAATATGTCCAAGCGTATGGCAGAAACGTTCCGAGAAGAAATGGAATACATGGGTCCTGTGCGGCTGCGTGATGTTGAAGAAGCACAGACTCGTATTGTAGGCACGATCCGCAGACTCGAAGAGTCTGGTGAAATTATCATCGCTCGTGGCGGAGGAGATGACATCATTGTCTAAGCTGATCAAACACTCCCAGTATGTTCCGGTTGATGTCTTTAAGAGACTGGAACAGGCCCGGCAATATGCGGGCCTAACTGAGGAGCCCGTTCCCGAGGAGACTTTAAGCGAGACTGACTATCATGATCCCGCACGTGAAGAGGCAGAAGAGACGCGTAAGCAAATGCTTAAGGACGCTCAGGATTTTGCTGAAGAGCAGGTTCGGAATGCATCTCTTGAAGCGGAACAGATTGTAGAGTCCTCGAAAGCGGAGGCTGAAGAGTGGTGGAAACAACGGCGTGAGCAGGATGAACATCTGATCGAAGCTATCAAAGCTGAAGCTCATCAGCAAGGTTATGAGGAAGGTGTTTCTCAGGCTGAGGAAGAGATGAAGCATAAGATCGCAGAGATGATGGAAGAAGCGCGTGCTGTTTTGACTGAGGCGTATAAAGCAAGAGAAGTGATTATTCAGGAAGCGGAGCCTTTTTTAGTAGAGTTAAGCTGTGATATTGCAGAGAAAATTGTGGACAAGCAGTTAACGGTAGAACCACAATTCGCAATGGACTTAATTCGCAAAAATCTGGCTCGTAAGCGAGAACAAGGTTTGATCTCACTTTGTGTATCCCCAGCGCAGTTCGCTTTTGTGAATGCTGCTCGGGAAGAATTATCACTAGCTGTTGATTCACAGGCTGAACTGCAAATCTTGCCCGACTCAACGGTAAAAGACCAAGGATGTGTTATCCGCTCTTCCTTTGGCAGCATTGATGCTCGAATCGACACTCAGCTCGCAGAGATCAAGAAAGAGCTGGTAAGAATTGCGCTGGACACCGATGAGCAGAGAAATGGGGAAGACGATGCTTAATAGCAACCGTTATAAGGAGCAACTTCGTAATCTCGATCCGGTGAGGATCAATGGGAAAGTGACGCAGGTAATCGGTCTAATGGTTGAATCGGAAGGTCCTGACGCAAGTATAGGTGATGTATGCTACATCTACCCTTCTAAAGGAAACAAACCGCTGCAAGCTGAGGTCGTTGGTTTCCGTGATAACAAGGTACTATTGATGCCACTTGGTGAACTGCAGGCGATTGGACCTGGTTGTGATGTAGTGGGCACTGGTAAGCCGCTTAGCGTGCAAGTAGGTTCTGAATTGTTAGGAAAAGTACTGGATGGTCTGGGGCAGCCGCTTGATGGCTCTCTCATTCCAGCACGAATGCCACATAGCTCTACCTTTAATATTCCTTCCAATCCACTTAATAGACCGCGGGTGCAGGAACCCATCAGTATTGGTGTGAGAGCGATTGACGGTTTGCTAACGATTGGCAAGGGACAGCGGGTCGGTATTTTTGCTGGCTCGGGGGTCGGCAAGAGTACTTTGATGGGGATGATTGCCCGGAATACATCGGCCGACGTAAATGTTATTGCTCTGATTGGTGAGCGTGGCAGAGAAGTATTGGATTTCATCGAACGTGATTTAGGACCAGAGGGCTTGCAGCGATCCGTAGTAATTGTTGCTACCTCTGACCAACCTGCATTGATTCGCATAAAAGGTGCGCTTATCGCTACAACGATTGCCGAGTATTTCCGCGATCGTGGACTTAATGTAATGCTGATGATGGATTCGGTCACCCGTTATGCCATGGCCCAACGTGAAGTTGGACTTGCAGTTGGAGAGCCGCCAGCCATGCGGGGATATACACCTTCGGTGTTTGCCAGCTTACCCAAACTGCTGGAACGCGCCGGTACAGGTCCTACAGGCTCTATAACAGCCTTCTATACGGTACTGGTTGATGGTGATGACATGAACGAGCCGATCGCAGATGCAGTAAGAGGAATACTTGACGGACATATTGTACTCAATCGAAATATTGCTAACAAAGGACACTTTCCAGCAATAGATGTTCTTTCCAGCATAAGTCGAGTAATGAAGGATATTGCTCCAGAAGAACAGATTGCAGCAGCGGAGAATGTGAAGCGCCTTATGGCCGTTTATAAGGATTCAGAGGATTTGATTAATATTGGAGCTTATCAAAGAGGCTCTAATGCTCAAATTGACGAGTCGATGGAATTTATCGACAGTATATGGGATTTCACCAAACAAAAGGTGAATGAAAAAGTTACGCTGGCTGAAGTTCAACAGTCTTTAATTTCACAGTTCTCAAGGAGTTGATTCGGTATTATGAGGTTTCATTATACTTTTCAAAAAGTCGTTGACTTGAAGGGCAATGAGAAGACACAGGCAGAATGGATGCTCTCAAGCGCGCTTGGAGAATTGCAGGCACAGGAAAGAAGCCTGGATGAACTCATCTTTCAGCGGAGTGCTATCATGCTATCCTTACAAAATGCCGCAGAGCAAAAGACACCTATGATTAAGATTCGTGAAATGCAGGAGTATGTGGAATATCTGGATAAATGCATTGCCCGTAAGCATACGGACATTAGCCGTGCACATCAAGAAGTCCAGAAGAAACAAGATCAGTTAAGCACTAAGGTTTTAGATGAAAAAGTATGGTTGAAGGCAAAAGACAAGGCTGAGACACTGTTTCAGCAAAGTATGATTTTACGGGAACAAAACGAACTGGATGAGATGGCAACCGTCCGCTTCGCGATGAAATCCCTCTAACCCGGGAGGTTTCCGCTAGTGGCTAATATTGATAATGATATGGAACTTGAAAATGAAGGGTCAGCGGGGAAATTTGAGCGGTTCTTATTCTTAATGATACCGATTATCTTCACGCTAGTACTGCTTGGAGTACTGTTGACGCTTTTTAATATGGACATTCGTAATAATGTGCTTGAAGTTGCGAATAAAATTCCTATCCTGGAAAAATGGGTTCCTGATCCGCCTGCAGATCCTTCTAAACCGAAGGAAGAAAGCAAAAAGCAGGAAGTGAGCTCAGCGACAACGATTAAGGAGCTTAAAGCTCAGCTCGCCCAGCAGGAAGAAAACCTGAAGAAGGTTACAGATGAAAAAACAGCCCAGGATACCAAGGTTCAGGCGCTAGAGTCACAGATTGAAGGTATGAAGAAGGAAGCTGAAACCGCAGAGGCAAGCACAGAAGAAACTGAAGATCCTTATCAGAAACAGGTTTCTGATTTGGCTAAGCTGTATGCGGGCATGAAAGCTTCGAAGGCTGCACCGATCATGGAGAATTTAACTACAGAAGAAATGGTACAGATCTTCAGTGTCATGAATAAAGCGAGTAAAACTGCAATTTTGGAAAAAATGGATCCGCAAAAGGCTGCAGATGTAACGATTAAGTTAAAAGAAACCACATCTTCGAGTGACATGGCGATCGCAGCCCTTCAATCTAGATTGAAGAAAGATGCCGGCACAACAGCAACAGCAACAACCAGTAAAAATTTGGATAAGGAAAAGTTGAATCAGACCTTCAGCTCAATGACTCCTGCTAATGCGGCATCGTTACTAGGAGAAATGTACAAGATTAGCCCTGATAAGGTCGTGACGATTATGAATACCGTTAGTGATAGTGTTCGTTCATCTATTTTGGGAGAAATGACTAAAAATGATAGCGCGCAAACTGCGAAAATTGTTAATCGTCTGATGGGTGCTAAATAGATAGGGAAAGGAGGTGAAAAATAAATGAGTTTAGTCGTTCAATCGCTTGTCAGTGCAAACACAACTGCAGTAAACGGGAGTTCATCGACTACAACTGGCACAACAACGACGGCTGCACCATTTGCTCAAACCCTGGTACAAACCATGGGAGGCAATACCAACACCTCGTCGACTCCAGCTGAACCCCTATTGGGAAATCTAGCTTCTTTGCTGCAAGGCCTGTTAAAGGAAGTGCAGCCGACTGGAGAAGAGCAAGCAGGGCAAGACACTCAGAAGGGTGAGCTCCTTGAAAAACTTGCTGCTGATGTTGAGAAGCTGGATGAAAGTATCAGTAGTGATCCAGCTCTGTTGGTAGCCTTGCAAGCTTGGATTCTTCAGGTATCTGCACTTCTATCTGGAAGCCATGCTCCAGAGAATGTTACTACTACAACGGAAGCAGAAGTGGCTGGAAGCTTGTCACCATTGGCACAGAATGCTGATACATTAAGATTTGCAGTTCAAGATGACTTGCAAAGTTTAGTTTCTATGATTCAAGAAGCTGCAGTAAGTGGCAATGAGGAAGTTGCAACTAAGGGAATCAGTTTATTGAATAATTTCACAGCGCTTTTAGAAGAGTCCTCCTCTAACACTAATAAGGGGAAGGGAAAGACCAGCAATGTGAGTATTAATTCTGATTCTTCCTTACAACAGCCCGTTATTACTGAAAGCAAAAATAACCCAACGGATAAAACAATTCAGAATGTGAGCAGTCGTTCCGGAGAAGCTGTTGTAGTGAAAAATGATACGGTTGTAAGCTCGCCTGTGACATCAGGAACTGTGCAAGAAGCTGAAGCAGAGACTGCGAACACACCGTTAATCAAGACAGGCGTAACCGGGGAAACGAAGACAACAGAATCTGCTCAAGATTCCCCGCTAGGAATTACAGCTAACGAAGGGGATCATGAGGTTGTTACTGCGGGGCAGTTATCTCTGCGCGGAGGAATTACAGCACCGCTGAAGGCTGAAGTGCCAGCAGCGCCTGTTCCGGTTCAGCAATTTGCTCAAGAAATGACAGGTTTCATTACAGGCAAATTAGAGATTGTGCAAAAAGGTGGGATCGCTGAAGCGACTATATCCCTTTTTCCAGAAAATCTCGGACAAGTTGATGTTAAGATCACCATGCAAAATGGTCATTTAGTTGCCCAGTTCATGACTGAACATACCGGCGCTAAAGATATGCTGGAACAACAAATGAACCAGCTTCGCGCTGCATTGCAATCTCAAGGTCTTCAAGTGGAGAAGCTGGAAGTTACGCAAAATAATACCCCACTCAATTCGCAATGGGGGCAGGAAGGACGCCAACCTAATTCCGGAAGTGGACAGCAGGGTAGACGTTCCAAAGAAAGCAGAGAGGAAGCCAGTGATGCTGTTCTAGCCGCAGAGCTGAATGGTGAATGGAAGGACTGGGTTTCAAATGCGGGACAAGAAGATCAGTCCCAAGGTGGATCTTTTTCTGCTAAGGCTTAACTTTAATAACAAAGGAAAGAGAGGTGAGTGGTTATGGCGACAACAGTTCCGGTCTCTACTAAAGATCAGTGGAATTATACAACTCCCGACTCTAGTGCACGGACAACGGGTAATTCTACTTTAGGTAAGGATCAGTTTTTGAAGATTTTGATTACTCAGCTGCAAAATCAAGATCCGATGCAACCGATGGAAGATAAAGAATTTATTGCGCAAATGGCCCAGTTTACATCCGTGGAGCAATTGATGAATATCTCTACTCAGCTTAATGCTATGAATCAGTCCCTTGGATCTGTATCCGGGTTGATTGGTAAAGATATTACTTGGACAGACACCGCCACAAAGCTGCCTAAGACAGGTAATGTTGAATCTATCGTTGTTAGCAATGGTATTCAATATGCGGTTGTGGGAAAAGACAGAATTGCTTTAACCGATATTACACAAATTCAGAATGCCGCAGCAACACCAGAAAGCGGTTCTGGTACAGATAGTAATACTCCGGAGAATAGCGGAGGAAGCGGGGCGAGCATATGAGTGACAGGCTAACTATAGGCCAACTGTATCCTGCGTCCCTGCATTCTACAACGTTACAACGATCTTCGCTGCCTAAGCAGTCTGTGGCGGGGGAAGCTTCTTTTGAGAGTTTACTGCAACAGAAACTATTAAAATTCAGCAATCATGCTGCTAAGCGCCTAGAACAAAGAGGGATAGAGCTTGGAAGCGGTCAGTTGGATCAAATTTCATCTGCTGTGGACAAAGCTGCTGCTAAGGGAAGTAAAGAATCCTTGATATTAATGAAGGATTTGGCGTTTATCGTTAGCGTTCCTAATCGCACAGTAGTTACTGCTATGGATGGTAACTCGATCAAAGATAATGTATTTACACAAATCGATAGTGCAATAGTGATTTCATAATAGGCTGGTCCTAACGGAAAGCCGAGGCGGCCGCTGACCGACTGACGCGGTCCCAATTCACTTGGAAAGTTATTAGGACTCTATAATCTGGGAGGACATTAAACATGTTAAGATCAATGTATTCAGGGGTTTCAGGAATGAGAGGCTTTCAAACTAAGCTTGATGTAATCGGTAATAATATTGCTAACGTAAACACTATCGGGTTTAAATCCGGACGTGTTATGTTCAAGGATATTATGAGCCAAACCGTTTCTGGTGTTACTGCACCGGGTGAGGATGGTCAAGGTGGGGTAAATGCGAAACAAGTTGGACTAGGTGTTAGTATTGCTTCTATAGATACCCTACATTTGGCTGGCAGTGCTCAAACCACCAACAACCCAACAGATTTACGTATCGATGGAGATGGTTTTTTCCTGGTTAAGCTTACTGAGGATCAAGATACTGCATTTTTGACCCGCGCCGGAGATTTCCACATTGACGCTGCGCGTAATCTGGTTACCGCTGACGGACTTCATGTTTTAGATTCCGACGGTGGGATCATTCAATTAGGTGACGATGTAACGGCGTTTTCTATCTCTAATGATGGAACAATTGTTCAGACCATGGAAGATGGAACGACTGGAGCTGGGGTGAAGATTGGTGTAGCCAAGGTTACTAACCCATCTGGTCTGGAGAAAATCGGAGGCAATCTGTATCGTATGACACTTAATGCGAATGCAGAAGGCGAACTAGTTCCGACTACAGCGAACAATACAGAAGATGGCACCGGGGCAATCATCTCTGGACAGCTGGAAATGTCCAATGTGGATCTTACCAATGAATTTACAGAAATGATCGTATCACAGCGTGGATTCCAGGCGAATTCCCGTATCATCACAACTTCTGATGAAGTGCTGCAGGAAGTAGTAAACCTGAAGCGTTAATTTAATCAATAAATTCTATATTTTCTTAAATGGTTCATGCGGAGTCGTGGGGGAGTTACTCCTCCCCCTATTTTGTTAGGAGGCCTGTTATGATATCGGTAACAAGATTAAATGGAACACCGATGTGGATCAATGCCCTACTGGTCGAAATGGTAGAAGAAAGCCCGGATACATATATTACGCTCGTAACCGGAAAAAGACTGATCGTTCTCGAAAAAGCCGATGAGGTTATTACGAAGATCCGGGATTATAACAGGGACATAGGCACATATGCTGCCACCATTAAAATCCAGTCAATGGAGGAGCTAACATGAAAAAGATGATGCCGTGGCTCATCACGATATTACTAGCGATTACTCTGATAGTGGTCGCCGCATTTTTACTAATGGACAGGATCTTTCCGAAAGATACGAACGAGGTAAGTGCTGCTGTTCAAAATGTGGAAACAAAACATTTAACTGCAGATGAAATCGTCGAATTGACGGCAGAGATCATTGATATCAAAACAAATCTTGCTGATCCCGATTTTATCCTTCAAGTAGATTTCGCCTTCCAACTGAGTTCTGCGAAATCAAAGGAAGAATTCGAAAAAATAAAAGAGATCAAAATCAAACCAATAATTATCAAGACGCTTGCAGATACCAAACCTGAGGACCTTAATGGAGCGAATGGAAAAGATCAGCTTAGCAGTAAGCTTATTAATCTGATCAATAAGACATTGACTGAGGGCCAAATTACTCAGATCGAAATCACCAAATTCCTTTTGGCTTCTGTGTAGCTTTATTCCTGATAATTCTTTGATGGGGGGGTGATTGAATTGGTTGATGTACTATCACAAAACGAAATTGATGCTCTACTTGCTGCACTTTCTTCAGGTGAGATGGACGCCGATGAACTTAAAAAGGAAGAAACTCAGAAGAAAATCCGCTCTTATGACTTTAAACGGGCTGTCCGCTTTTCCAAAGATCATATCCGCAGTCTTACACGGATACATGACAATTTCGCCCGTTATCTTACAACGTATTTTTCAGCCCAATTGCGCACCTTCGTTCAGATTAATGTCGTTCAAGTAGAGCAGCTCCCTTATGATGAATTTATTCGCTCCATACCGAAAATGACGATATTGAACATTTTTGAAGCAGAACCTTTAGAGGGCCGCATGGTAATGGAAGTTCATCCTAACATTGCTTTTGCTATGCTGGACAGGTTGCTTGGAGGCTTTGGAACTGCACCTTCTAAGATTAATGCTCTTACTGAGATCGAAACAACAATTATGGAGCGCATCTTTAGTAGATGTTTTGAGAGTCTGCAGGAGGCTTGGAAAACGGTGCTGGATATTCATCCGCGGATGGAAGCTCTTGAGACGAATCCGCAGTTCATGCAGATTGTATCGCCCAATGAGACCATTGCATTAATCTCTCTAAGTACCAAAATTGGAGACACAACAGGCATGATCAATCTTTGTATACCGCATGTCGTTCTAGAGCCTATCATGTCCAGACTTTCTGTTCACCAATGGTTTGTGACAGAGAAGAAGACGCGGGATGAAGATGAGCTTCTGGCCATTAGAGCTAGAGTTCATAAAGCGAAGCTGCCGATTGTTGCTGAACTTGGAGAATCGAGCTTATCCATATCTGAATTCCTAGGGCTTAGCGTCGGTGACGTGATTTCTCTCAACAGAAACGTAGATTCTGGACTGTCGATTAAGGTAGGGGAGAAGCTTAAGTTCATCGGAAGTCCCGGAATGGTTAAAGATCGGGTAGCCGTGCAAATAGACGAAATTGTCAATGAAGGAGTTGAAGAATTTGACGAGTAAAGATTATTTATCCCAAGAAGAAATCGACGCCCTTCTGAGACAATCTGCGGAGGGCTCATTAGCTCCTACGGAGAAAACGGTAGATGACTATCTAACACCGTTTGAACAGGATGCTTTGGGCGAAATTGGTAATATAACGTTTGGCAGTGCAGCAACAGCACTTTCCACTTTACTAGGGAAAAAAGTAGATATTACAACCCCTCAAGTTTCGATCATTACACGCGGGGAGTTTGAAATTGCTTTTCCTAAACCGCATGTAGCTGTTCACGTTCAATATGTGGATGGGTTTCAAGGCATTAACTCACTTGTTATTAAGATTAGGGATGCGCAGGTTATTGCCGATCTGATGCTTGGCGGTGCTGGCGAACCTAAGGATGAAGAGTTGAATGAAATTCATATTAGCGCTGTGCAAGAAGCTATGAATCAAATGATGGGTTCTTCTGCTACATCGATGTCTACGATTTTTAATCGGTTTGTTAATATCTCACCTCCGGGTATCGACATTTTAAATATGTCCAGCGGAGAAGGAGTAGGCAGTCTGCCAGACGATGAGACCCTAATTCGTATTTCGTTCCGGCTTAAAATTGGTGATTTGATAGATTCTACTATTATGCAGCTCTTGCCTGTTCAGTTCGCAAAAGATATGGTATCCATGCTTCTTGGTGATGTTAGTCCTGCAGAGGAGGAGGCAGCGGTCACAATGGCTGAAACACCTGCCATAACGAATTCTGCTGAGACACCACCTCCAGCACCTCCGGTGCAACAGGCGCCCTCACAGCCCGCAGGAGGAACGCAACCACCATATCCACCGCAGGGTATGCCACCGTATCCAGGGATGCCAGAAGGCGGGTATTATTATCCTCCAGCGGGTATGCCAGCATACGGAATGCCTGGGATGCCACCATACGGTATGCCACCGCAAGGGATGCCATATGGACAGACACCACCGCTTAATTCTGAGGCAAATCGCAATGTAAATGTACAGCCTGTGCAATTTGCAAATCTGAATGGTGGGGCCTTTGGTCATATTGATGAAAATAATTTAAATTTATTGATGGACATACCGCTTAGAGTAACCGTAGAATTAGGAAGGACCCAGAAGCAGATCAAAGATATTTTAGAAATGTCACAAGGCTCAATTATTGAGCTGGACAAGCTCGCAGGTGAGCCTGTAGATATTTTGGTTAACAACAAGCTTATTGCCAAAGGTGAAGTCGTTGTTATCGACGAAAACTTTGGCGTACGCGTTACGGATATCGTCAGCCAGTGGGACCGAATTCAGAAATTACAATAAGCATACTTAGGGAGGATTTTGTAAAAATGGCTAACCGAATTCTAATCGTGGACGATGCAGCATTTATGAGAATGATGATCCGTGACATTTTGTCGAAAAACGGATTTGAAGTAGTGGGCGAAGCTCAGGACGGTTCTCAAGCGATAGAAAAATTCAAGGAACTGCGTCCGGACCTCATCACGATGGATATTACTATGCCTGAGATGGACGGAATCGCCGCCCTGAAAGAAATCAAAAAAGTAGATCCGGCTGCAAAGGTTATTATGTGTTCAGCCATGGGCCAGCAGGCTATGGTTATCGATGCAATCCAAGCAGGAGCTAAAGACTTTATCGTGAAGCCTTTCCAAGCTGACCGGGTTATCGAAGCTATTAACAAAACGTTGGGCGCGTAGGATAAAGTCATGTTATATTCCGAAACGCTCGGAAGCAGTAACACCCTGCTGAATTTGTTTAAAGTTATTATTGTCCTGGCGATAATCATTGTACTTATAGTGGTACTAATTCGTTTTCTTGGACGACGTAATCAGACCTTTATGAGCAACCGTTCCATAAGAACGCTTGGTGCAATAGGGCTTGGACCTAATAAGTCGATGCAGGTTATCGAACTGGGAAGCAGTCTTTACTTAATCGGGATTGGTGAGAATATATCCATTTTGGATAAAGTCACCGATCCGGATGAGGTAGCATTGATCATTGCGGCATTTGAGGATCAGTCCTCTAACCAGAATAATTTCCTCGCACCGCTTATTGCCAAGGTAAAGGTAAAGCTGCGTGGGGAGGTTCCATCTCAGGAAATTGAACTTAGTGAAACATCATCTTTTTACGAGACTTTGCAATCCAAGCTTCGTTCTGCACCAGAGCGTAAAGAGAAAATGGAAGAGCTGCTTCGGGATGATGTTACTAAGGATGAGTCGAGGAATATATGAAAAAGAAGCTAATTCTTGCTATTCTGCTGTTCGGTATTATCAGTGTGGTTATGATGACGCCGATACATGCTGATCCTATACCTAATGTTAATATTCAGGTCGGTAATGAAGGTTCAAGCAGTGGTACCAGTTCCATATCAATTCTTCTTCTTGTTACGGTTCTGAGTATTGCTCCGGCGTTTCTGGTTCTTATGACTAGCTTTACTAGAATTGTAATCGTATTAGGTTTTGTGAGAACCTCGCTGGGTACTCAGAATATGCCTCCGAACCAGGTGCTGGTAGGACTTGCTCTGTTTCTGACCCTGTTCATTATGTCACCAACGCTGGCCACAGTGAATGAAAACGCGTTGCAGCCGTATATGAAGGGGACAATTACCCAGACCGAGGCTTTCGATAAAGCTGCTGATCCGATGAAAGAATTTATGTTTAAACAGACGAACACCAAAGATCTTCTGTTATTTATGAAATACACCGGTTATACCGGATCTACTAAGCCGGCTACATACAGTGATATTCCACTGACGGTGATGGTGCCAGCTTTCGCAATTGGTGAATTGAAAAAAGCTTTTACAATGGGCTTCTTAATTTTCATACCATTCCTGATTATTGATATTGTTGTGGCGAGCACACTGATGGCCATGGGGATGATGATGCTTCCCCCGGTTATGATTTCATTACCTTTTAAAATAATGCTCTTTGTACTGGTAGACGGCTGGTACTTAGTCATTAAATCATTACTTCTTAGTTTTAACACCTGACCTAAAGAGGAGGCATGAGGGATGAGTACGGAGTTTATAATCGGGCTAGCAAGCCAAGCCGTATATTTAGTGCTGGAAGTCAGCGCACCCATGCTGATTCTTGGTCTGGTGGTAGGGCTAATAATCAGTATTTTTCAGGCTACGACACAGATTCAGGAACAGACGCTAGCGTTTGTTCCCAAAATCGTCGCAGTGCTACTGGCTTTATTGCTATTTGGTCCGTGGATCGTCACGAAGCTGATTGACTTTACAAGCCAAATTTTAGGTAATCTCTACATGTATATTGGTTAAACAATGAACATGGAGACCATACTGCAAAGTTTACCCGTCTTTTTGCTTATTTTTTGTCGAATAACCGCTTTTTTTGTTGTCGTTCCTGTATTTTCTTCACAAGGGGTCCCGACAACCTTTAAGATTGGCATTTCTTTTTTTGTAGCATTGGTTGTCTTTAGTGCTAACGGAACAGGACTTACAATCCCGCAGGATTTCAGTTATATTTTGCTGATTGCCAGAGAGGTATTAATAGGTTTATTGCTAGGTTTCATTGGATATTTGATGTTTATGGCGATTCAGACAGCAGGTTCGTTTATAGATATTCAGATTGGCTTCGGTATTGCTAATGTCATTGATCCTATGACTGGAACATCTGCACCTGTTATCGGTAATTTCAAATATATGATTGCCCTGCTAATGTTTCTGAGCATGAATGGTCATCACCATCTGCTAGATGCTATTGTGTACAGTTATAAATGGGTTCCTATGAATAATGATTTATTTCTAGGCATGATTGACGGTAGTTTATCAGAGTTTCTGGTTCGAACATTTGTGCAGTCCTTTGTACTCGCTTTTCAAATGTCGGCTCCTTTAGTAACTGCGCTGTTTCTGACTGATGTTGGCCTTGCTTTCTTGGCGAGAACGGCTCCGCAATATAATGTATTTGTTATTGGGGTTCCGCTCAAAATCATTATAGGTCTTGCACTGCTTTTAGTGCTCATGCCTGGTCTGGCTGTGCTGTTTCAGAATCTCTTCGATATCATGTTCGAATCCATGGAGAATTTATTGAGTCTCATGGGGAAGAGTCCGTAGGTGACCGTAAGGGGAGCGTATTATGCCTAAGACGAAGCGGTATAGACTGGATCTTCAACAATTCGCCGGTGAAAAGACGGAAAAAGCAACCCCGAAGAAACGGCAAGATGCTCGTAAGAAGGGTCAAGTAGCCAAAAGTGCTGAGCTATCCGGTGCAGTTGTATTGTTATCAGCAATAGTTAGCTTGATGATGTTTGGTGGTTTTATGAAAGAGCGTTTCATGAAGCTATATATGGACGTATTTCAGAATCAAATGACACTGGAGGTTACTCCTGAGAATATAACGCTGCTATTTAATCAATATGGACTACAAATACTGATTTTGCTAGCTCCATTACTTGGAATAGTTTTTGTTATGGCGCTGGTAAGCAATTTGGCGCAGGTGGGATTTATGACCACAGGAGAGGGGATCACCCCTAAATTCAGCAAGATTAATCCGATAAAAGGGTTCAAAAATATTTTCTCCATGCGTTCGTTTGTCGAGTTCCTGAAATCCATATTTAAGCTTCTAATTATCGCTTATCTGGTATATAGCACTTTATGGGGAGAAAAGAAGAACTTTGCATCCCTGTCGCATATCAGTGCGGAGGGGATTTTTAAATTTGCGGCCAAGCTGACGATGAGTCTTGGTTTGAAAATCGGGGCTGCCCTATTGGCTATGGCTTTTCTGGACTACATGTATCAGAAATACGAGCATGAAAAAAGCCTAAAAATGTCCAAGCAGGATATCAAGGATGAATACAAAAAAATGGAGGGTGACCCTCTAATCAAAGGTAAGATCAGGGAACGCCAACGTAGAATGGCCATGCAGCGTATGATGCAGGAAGTTCCAAATGCGGATGTAATCATTACGAATCCTACGCACTTTGCTGTTGCGCTTAAATATGACGGTACCAAGATGGAAGCGCCGCAGATTATAGCAAAAGGGCAGGATTATGTAGCACTTCGCATCCGGGAGCTGGCTAAAGAGCACGGCGTCGTGACTATGGAAAACAAACCGCTGGCACGGGCATTATTCCAAAGGGCAGAGATTGGAGATGTCGTTCCAAATGATCTGTTCCAGGCTGTGGCTGAAGTGCTGGCATATGTATATAAGCTTAAAGGTAAGAGGAGATAAGGCGGGGGGTTAGGACATTGAAAGCTAAAGATTTAACAGTTTTGCTAGGCATCATCGGGATCGTGCTTATGATGATTCTGCCTATCCCGTCCTGGCTATTGGACGTTTTGCTTGTTATTAACATCTCAATCGCATTAATTATCATTCTGGTTGCTATGAATACGAAAAATGCACTCGAATTTTCAATTTTCCCTTCATTGCTCCTAGTAACCACACTGTTTCGTCTGTCACTTAACATCTCGACTACAAAACTGATCCTGACTTACGGAGATGCCGGTTCAGTGGTATCTACTTTCGGTAGCTGGATCGCTGGCGGACAAATTGCTGTTGGGTTTATCGTGTTTCTGATCTTGGTAGTAGTTCAGTTTATTGTTATCACCAAAGGTTCAGAGCGCGTAGCTGAGGTAGGCGCTAGATTTACCTTGGATGCGATGCCCGGTAAGCAAATGAGTATTGATGCCGATCTTAACGCAGGCATGATTAACGAAACCCAGGCACGTGAGCGTCGTCGTAACGTAGAACGCGAAGCGGATTTTTTCGGAGCCATGGACGGTGCGAGTAAATTCGTTAAAGGAGACGCGATTGCGAGTATTATCATCTTGCTGATCAACCTCATCGGTGGATTTATCATCGGTATGATGGTTCACGGGATGGACTTTGCTACTGCGTTATCCACTTATTCTGTATTAACCATCGGGGACGGTCTCGTCAGTCAAATTCCAGCTTTGCTGATTTCGACAGCAGCCGGCTTGATTGTTACTAGAGCTTCTTCGGAAGGTAATCTTGCAGAAGAGCTGACAGGACAGTTGTTGTCCTATCCGAAATTGTTGTATATTGTCGCAGTTACGGTAGCTTTTCTTGGACTCTTTACACCCATACATATGATTACAACGCTCCCATTGGCCGGATTGCTGGCTTTTGCAGCCTACCGTATGGGACAAAATTTAAATAAGAAACAGATTGCCGAAGAGCAACTTGTTGAAGAGAAGCAGATTGAAGAGGTACGAAGTCCGGAAAGTGTCATTAATTTGCTGTCAGTTGATCCCATTGAATTCGAGTTTGGTTATGGTCTTATTCCTTTGGCGGATACAGGTCAGGGAGGCGATCTGTTAGATCGTATCATCATGATTCGACGGCAATGTGCCCTAGAAATGGGTCTTGTAGTACCTATTATTCGCATTCGCGACAATATTCAACTAAAACCGAATGAATATGTCATAAAAATTAAAGGAAATACAGTCGGCGGTGGTGAATTATTACTTAATCATTACCTTGCAATGAGTCCAGGATATGATGATGAATCTATAAACGGTATTGAGACCATCGAACCATCCTTTGGGCTTCCAGCATTATGGATTGATGAATCGGTTAAAGAGCGGGCTGAATTGTCCGGCTATACTGTAGTAGACCCTCCATCTGTTGTCGCAACACATCTGACGGAGTTAATCAAACGTCATGGACATGAGCTGATAGGAAGACAGGAAACTAAGATGCTGGTGGACAACCTTAGGGATAATTATCCAGTGCTCGTCGACGATCTTATTCCTTCCGTATTGGCGATTGGGGATGTGCAGAAGGTTCTTGCTAAGCTGCTTCGTGAGAAGATATCGATCAGAGATTTGGTTACGATTTTTGAGACATTGGCGGATTATGGGACATACACCAAGGATCCGGATATTCTCACTGAATATGTTCGTCAGTCCTTGTCCAGACAGATTACTCAGCAATTCTCACAAGTAGGAGAGACACTGAAAGTCATCACGGTTGGACCTAATCTTGAAAAGAAAATTTCCGAGAGTGTGCAGCAATCTGAACAGGGAAGTTATTTGGCCCTTGATCCAACTTCGACACAAACGATCTATCAGCGGTTAAGTGAACAGATCAATCGATTGCTGCAGACAGGGCAACAGCCAATAGTGCTCACATCACCAACCATTCGTATGTATTTGCGGCAGGTGATTGAACGAACGATGCAGGACATTCCTGTACTGTCTTATAGCGAGCTAGAGCCTAACATTGAAATACAAAGCGTCGGAGTGGTGAATTTATGAGAGTGAAGCGTTACGTGGTCGATTCGATGCCTGACGCCATGCTTTCCATTCGCAACGAGCTTGGGAGCGAGGCCGTCATTTTAAGTACAAAGGAAATCAAAATCGGCGGATTTTTAGGGTTATTTAAGAAGAAAAAAATAGAAGTTGTAGCAGCAGTAGAAAAGGCAGAGAAGAATAATGTTCCAAAAAAGCCGGCTGCGCCAGCGATGAACATTCCACGGAGTGCAGTACCACAGGCTTATCAAAAAGCGTCATCTGCTTCCACTACATCTTCTATACCTTCCGTACCTTCTGTTTCATTAGAAAAGCCAGAAGAGTCACGGACGTTTGCTGAGATTGCCGCAGCCTTATCGGAAGCTATCAATGTACAAGAATCGATAGCCAAGCATCCGGAGCCAGTACCTGAGCAAAAACTTCCTGAATTAAATCTGGAAGATGCACCTTCTGTATCAGCGTTGTATGAATCATTAGGATTAGAACAATCGCCAGAGGTTGCCACTGCTCTCGAAAATGATGTTCTTCGTGAGATTAGAGATATGAAGCTCTGGATGGAGCGAATTGCCAGACAATCCTCAGGTGGAAGAGAACTTCCAGACAGTCTGCAGGAGCTACGGGATCTTTTATTAGAGCAAGAAATGGATGCTGTGCTTGTTGAGGAATGGATCAGTAACATCTCGGAACGTTGGGTAGATGAAGGGCGTACTTGGGGACCAGAGAAATTTATGGGATCTCTTAAAGAACAGATTGATGGTTTCCTGACGGGACGAATTGCTGATGGAATTGCCCGGGATACTCAAATTGTATATATTGCCGGACCCACTGGAGTTGGAAAGACCACAACCATAGCTAAGCTTGCGGCAGAACAGCTATTTAAGCACGGACGCAAGGTAGGTTTTATCACCTCCGATACGTATAGAATCTCAGCTGTTGAACAGTTGCGAACCTATGCTGCTATCCTCAATGTTCCACTGGAGGTTGTCCAATCGCCAGGAGATTTGCAAAGAGCACTCTTTCGCTTGGAGAGTTGTGATCTAGTATTAATGGATACAGCTGGCCGAAATTATCGCAATGATATGCTAGTAGCAGAACTGCAAAGCTTGCTTGCGAAGGAATTGAGAAGTGAAACCTATCTTGTGCTTAGCCTGACCTCCAAAAGCCGTGATATGAAACTTATTGCAGAGCATTTCGGCAGATATAGACTGGATAAGGTTATTTTCACAAAGCTGGATGAGACGGGGAGTTACGGCCCGCTCTTTAATGTCCTGAATGACTTCCCACTTACCTTGTCTTATATGACTGATGGTCAAAATGTACCTGATGATCTGCTTATGGCTACCAAAGGACAGCTTAGTGAGTTGCTTCTTGGAACAGGTGAAACATGATGGATCAGGCACAATCCTTAAGACAGCTTGTATCCAGTCAGGATTCTAAAGTAGCTGTAAGAGGGGGATCATCCGCCAGGATCATTACGGTGTGTAGTGGTAAAGGGGGCGTTGGTAAGTCGAATTTTACACTTAACTTCGCTCTAACTTTAAAGGCTATGGGCAAACGGGTTTTGCTGTTCGATGCAGATATCGGCATGGCTAATATAGATGTGTTGATGGGCGTATCGGCGAGATATAATCTTTATCATTTGTTAAAAAGAGAAGCGGATATCGAGCAGATTATTCAATACGGTCCGAATTCGCTCCCTTTTATAGCAGGTGGCTCTGGAATGGATGAGCTATTTACTCTTTCAGAGTCTGATCTTGATTATTTCACAAATCAGATAGCACTTATCGCGGACAGCATGGATTATATTTTGTTCGATACAGGTGCTGGATTATCTAAGGAAACGATGAAGTTTATAACTTCTGCCGACGATTGCTTAGTCGTTACTACACCAGAACCAACAGCTATCACAGATGCATACGCATTAATGAAGGTTGTGAATCGTACCTATCCTGAGACTTCCTTTAAATTGATTGTGAACCAGGCAGGTGATGAAAGGGAAGCTATAGCGACAAGCGACAAGATCCGAATGGCCGCCAGTCGTTTTTTGCAATTAGATATTTCTTATCTTGGTCATATAAGCTCAGATGCCCATGTAGTGCAGGCTGTCAAAAGGCAAACGCCTTTCACATTGGCTTTTCCAAACAGTATTGCTGCAAAGGATATACATCGGCTTGCCCTAAGTTATTTGACCATTGATTCTAAAAAGACCACAAAAGTCCAAGGGATTAAAGGCTTTATCCATAAATGGTTAAAGCGAAGTAAATAGTTGTTCTGAATTTGGGACAGAGGTGGAAATGATATGAAGCCATATAAAGTATTGGTTGTTGATGATTCGGCATTTATGCGCAAGATCATTTCCGATTTAATTGAAAATGACGCTGACTTTCAGGTGACGGCAACAGCAAAAAACGGTCGTGAGGCTATCGAAAAAATCAATGAGCTTCGTCCAGATCTGGTTACTATGGATGTAGAAATGCCAGAAATGAACGGCCTGGAAGCGCTGAAAATAATAATGGCCTCAGACCCTCTGCCAGTGATTATGCTGTCAGGGATCAATGAAGAGGGCATGAAGGAAACCATTCTTGCACTGGAATGGGGCGCTTTTGACTTTATTCGTAAACCTTCGATTACCAACTCTCAGGATATCATGGGAGTGGGAGAATCCTTAAGGGAACAAATGAAAGAGGCTATGATGGCCCGGGAGCAGCGCGAAGCACGTGCTTCTGCATTTAAGTTGCCAGACATACCGCCAGTAGAAGTCGCACCGCCAACTGTACCGAGAGTGATGCCCGGCAAACCCAAGGTAGAACCTAAAGCTTCACTCAAAAATGAAGTGACCAAAAAACCGCGGGTGAAGCAGCCGTTAGATCATACTGTTCCTAAAAGAGCAGCAAAACCATTAATCTCTACTCCACCACCTTTATCAGAAAAGAGTAATGCAAGGTCAAGAGTAGAGAATAACGCTACCCCACCAAAACCGTTGCCTAAACCTAAAGTGGAAGTGTCTTCTGACGCTCCTGCAAATCCTCAGGTCCGGAAGTATGGGAGTAATGATCTGCAAAAGTTGGTTGCCGTGGGATGCTCTACAGGTGGACCACGTGCTCTAAAGGTATTTCTGGAGAAGATTCCTGCGGATTTTCCAGCGCCTATTGTTATTGTGCAGCATATGCCGCCTAACTTTACCAAATCACTAGCCCAGCGACTGAATACCTTCAGCCCGCTAGAAGTGATTGAAGCTGAGCAGGGGATGATATTGCAAAAAGGAACTGCTTATATAGCACCTGGAGGCTATCATTTACAAGTTGTCCCATCCTCTAGAGGGCAATATGCGGTTGTACTCACAAAGGAGGAGGCACGTAATGGCCATCGACCTTCTGTGGATGTTTTATTTGAATCATTGCTGCCGCTCACATCGTTAGAACGTCATTTGTTACTAATGACAGGGATGGGTAGTGATGGGGCAAGAATGATGAAATCCTTATACGACTCTGGGGTAACCTCAACCTTTGCTGAAAGCGAAGAAACTTGTGTCGTATATGGAATGCCGCGATCTGCGGTGGAATTACAGTGCGTCCAGCACGTACTGCCTTTGCAAGAAATTGCTCCAAGGCTGGTGCAAGCTGTTAAATAACAGAAAAGCGAACTCAAAGGGGAGGTGCTCACTGATGGACATGAACCAATATTTATCCATGTTTATTGATGAGTCGAACGATCATCTGCAGTCATTGAACGAGAGCATGATGGGGCTGGAAGCGAATCCTGAGGACATTAGTATTGTACAGGTAATATTCCGCTCTGCGCATACCTTAAAAGGTATGGCAGCAACTATGGGCTTTGAAGATTTGGCTTCACTCACACACCAAATGGAAAATGTTCTTGATTTGGTACGCAACAACAAACTGCGCATGCAGGATTTCATTTTTGATACGTTGTTCAAAAGTTTGGATGCCTTGGAGTCTATGGTTGAGGATATTACGGGAGGAGGCGAGGGTAAAGCGGATGTTTCGTCTATCGTCTCCTCCTTACAGGCTATAGTCCGGGGAGAGATTCCTGTTGCGGGTGGTGAGGCAGCTTCTGTCTCAGGACCTGCTGCACAAGCGGTTGAAACCCCGATTCATTTAGATGAGTTTCAATTTTCTGTTCTAGAACAGTCGATTCAAGAAGGACATCAAGTATTATATGTGGACGTAACCATTCGCAAGGATTGTCAGCTTAAGGCAGTACGTGCATATATGGTGTTTGATCTTTTGGAGCGTTCAGGTGAAGTGGTTAAATCCTTCCCATCCGTTCAGGATATTGAACAAGAGAAATTTGATCAAAGCTTCTCTCTCTATTACATAACTCAAAAAAGTGCTGATCAAATTCAGGCTATGATACTAAATCTGTCTGAGATTGATAAGGTATCGGCAGTAGCATTGGATCAAGACTCTCTGCAACAGCTGGGTCAAGAAACAGCAGCAGCAGCCTCTGAAGTGGCTGCCACGACTACTGAGGCTCCAGCAGCAGCTGCACCTGCGGCTTCTGCCGCTAAACCCCTGCCAACCAAAGAAGAAGGGAACAAACCGGCAGCTCACAAAACAGGTGGGGCACCATCACGTACCATTCGTGTAGATATTGAACGTTTGGACGTGTTGATGAATTTATTCAGTGAACTTCTTATCGACCGTGTCCGATTGGAACAGCTGGCTTCTGAGGTTCAAAATGGTGATCTTACAGAAACGGTTGAGCATATGGGCCGGGTAAGCGGAGATCTCCAGAATATTGTAATGAAGCTGCGGATGGTTCCAGTAGATACAGTATTTAACCGATTCCCACGTATGATTCGTGATCTAGCCAAGTCACTAGACAAAAAAGTAGATCTTATCATCACAGGAGCAGAAACTGAGCTGGACCGAACGGTCATTGACGAAATCGGGGATCCGCTGGTGCATTTATTGCGTAATGCAGTTGACCATGGTATCGAATCCATTGCGGATCGTGTTGCTGCTGGTAAGCCTGAGACCGGAACGGTCTATTTGCGGGCTTTCCACAGTGGTAATCACGTCTTCATTGAGATCGAAGAAGATGGAACAGGGATTTATCCAGAGAAGGTTCTGAAATCTGCTGTGAAGAAGGGTGTTATAACACAAGAGCAGGCAGCCAGTATGTCGGACGATGAAGCTTTTCAGTTGTTATTTGCCCCAGGCTTCAGTACAGCAGAGGTCATTTCTGATGTTTCAGGCCGCGGGGTAGGGCTGGATGTAGTGAAATCTAAGATTTCTTCTTTAGGCGGCAATGTAACGATTTATTCTGCTCCAGGTAAAGGAACAAATTTCTCAGTGCAGCTGCCTTTAACTCTATCAATCATTGCTGCAATGCTTATCCGATTAGGTTCCGAGAAGTATGCCATTCCTTTGACCTCTATAGTGGAAACCGGAATCGTGAAGCAATCTCAGATCCGTACAATCCATGGCAATAAAATGGTAGAATTCCGTGATTCGCATATTCCTCTGGTTTCGCTAAGTCGTCTCTTTTCAGTACCAGATTATGATGAGAGTACCGAAGAAGAAACAGAAATCGTAGTGGTGCGCAAGGGAGAAAGATTAGTTGCCTTAGCAGTACAGGATTTTATTGGCCAGAACGAGGTTGTGATTAAGAATCTGGGTAAATATTTGCCTGATGTACAAGGAATATCTGGCGCAACCATTCTTGGTGATGGCCAAGTAGCACTTATTATTGATCCGAACGCTTTTATTAAATAACTAGGATAGAACAGGGAGGTTCATTCCATGGCTGAAGATATTAAAGTGATAGTGTTTAAATTAGGCGTAGAGGAATATGGAATTGAAGTTGAAAAGGTACAAACTATTGAGCGCATGATGCCCATTACTCGTGTACCTAAGACCTATTCATTTATCAAAGGTGTAATTAATTTACGTGGGGTTGTTATTCCTGTAATTGATCTACGGGGCCGTTTCGGCATCGAAGAGGCTGAACACACCGATCAGACAAGAATCATCATCGTGTCTGTTAATGAAATGGAAGTAGGTTTCATTGTAGACTCTGCAAATGATGTTATAGATTTGAACAGAGATTCTATTGATACACCTCCTGATGTTGTTGGCGGCATCAAGGCAAAGTATTTGGATGGGGTGGCCAAGATTGGAGACGAGCGCTTACTGATTATGCTTAACTTGTCAGAAGTGCTTAACAAAAGCGAAATCGTTCAATTAGAAAGCCTAGAGGGCTAACCTGTGGAACTATTTAAGCACTATAAGGATTTCAAAATGGATGTGCTTAAGGAAGTTGGGAACATTGGAGCTGGAAATGCAGCCACCGCATTATCACAGCTCTTGAATAAGCCGATAGATATGGCTGTTCCTAAGGTACAGCTCCTTAACTTTGAAGAAATAACAGATAAAGTTGGCGGAGCCGAAGAACTTGTATATGCGGTGTTTCTACGTGTGGAGGGTGAAGCTCCAGGTAACCTGTTTTTCATTCTGTCACCAGAAGCGGCTATGAACTTGCTTAGTCGTATTGCGGGCATTGAGCTATCGAGTAATGAAGAGCTTGGAGAAATGGAGCTCTCTGCACTAAGCGAAATTGGCAATATTTTGGCAGGATCGTATCTTTCTTCTCTAGCAGATTTCACCGCACTTTCTATGTATCCAACGGTGCCGGCCCTTGCTATGGACATGGCTGGCGCTATCCTTAGCTACGGTCTGCTGCAATTCGGGCAGATGGGGGACGATGCATTGTTGATCGACACTACCTTCTTCGAAGGGAAAAACGAAATTGAAGGGCAATTTTTCCTTATTCCCGATCCGGAATCATTCCCGAAAATCTTCAAATCGCTAGGAGTTCCTTTTGAAAATGATTGAAGAACAAAGCATTATTAAAGTAGGGATGGCGGATCTTAACGTGGGTAGCCAAGACAGTTTAATTCGTACCACAGGTCTTGGCTCCTGCGTGGGATTAACATTGTTTGACCCTGGAAAAAAGCTTGCAGGGATGGCGCATGTAATGCTCCCATCATCTGAGATTGCTAGGGAAGGGCAGTTAAACATCGCTAAGTTTGCAGATACTGCAGTGCCGGAGCTCTTATCCCGTCTGCTAGAGCTTGGGGCGGTTCGGAGCCGGATCGTAGCCAAGATGGCCGGAGGTTCACAAATGTTTGCCTTTGCCGGGGGGAGCGACACCATGAGGATCGGGCCTCGTAATGTTGAATCTTGTAAACTAGCACTTGAAAATTTAAAAATTCCGTTAATCGCAGAAGACACAGGCGGCAATTATGGCCGTACGATAGAAATAGCCTGCAACACTGGTATATTGTTTATTCGCAGTGTGCAAAAAGGCGCTAAGGAACTATAATTATGAATATGATTGGAAACATTTTGATAAACTTGGTGTCGGGTTTGGTAGGTTTCATATTTACCTTTTTTGTAACCTACAGTAACAATGTATTGGGTACTAGTTTATTAAGAAGCCTAATTGCATTTATCATCTGGTTTCTGCTTGCTTTCCTCGTAAGATGGGTATTGGGTTTTATTATGATTCAAACATCGCCTCCGGATGAAGTGGATACTGGTGGTGAAGAACTTGGGGCGAAGCTGGATATCAGCACGCCTAATGAGGATGAAGAATTAATCAATCTACTAAAACCGAAGCCAGGACAAGGAAACGAAAATAGCGAGGGATTTAAGCCTCTTACACCTCCTAAGCTAGTTTCGATGAAGGATCCTGAAGAATTGGCCAAGGCCGTTCGTCACCTGAAAGAAGAATAAGTGAGGGCTGAGGCGGAATCGGTGATCTTATTGGAAGGTACATTTCGCCGCGAATGCTCGCTGACTAAACTTTGGGAAGGGTGAAAGCTATTGAACGAGCGTAAAGCTTCTCAATTGGAAACTGACGAGCTATGGGAACAGTGGAAAGAACACAGAGACCCTGATGCCAAAAAGAAGCTGATAGAGAGTTATCTCCATATTGTTGATTATGTATCCAGTCGTTTGGCTGTGGGATTACCCAAAAATGTATCCAAAGATGATTTAGCCAGTAATGGGGTTATGGGACTAATTGATGCGATTGAGAAATTCGACTACAAACGAGGATTGCAGTTTCAGACCTATGCGTCCTGGCGTGTGCGTGGTGCGATATTAGATTCATTACGCCAAAGTGATTGGGTACCTAGATCCGTTAGGGAAAAAGCTAAAAAAATTGAGGACGCTTATCAGCAGCTGGAGCAGAAGCACTTAAGGTCAGTTAGTGACGAGGAAATGAGCCAATACCTTAATATTAGTGAACTGGAATTTCAAAATATGTTGCAGGATGTGGCTGTGATGTCACTTTGTTCACTGGAAGACCCGATTCGTGAAGAGGAATCAGAGACCCGAATGTCCATACTGGTGGACGATAAAGCTAAGAATCCGGATAGCAAGGTAAATGAATTCTACTTGCGCGAAGCGCTCACCAAAGGTATTGAGAAATTAACGGTGAAAGAAAGGACCGTTGTGTCCCTTTTATATTATGAAGATTTATCTTTAAGTGAGATTGCTGAGGTCATGTCGTTATCTCCTTCAAGAATTTCGCAGTTGCATTCCAAAGCTATTTTGCGGCTGAGGGGAACGCTCGAGAAGAACCGTGATCTCCTTATGCAGAACGATTAACCGTTAGCGGTGACAAGGGGGAGCAAAATTTGATCGGTCAATATGCTTTGAATCAGTACTTGAGTATAACTTTTTCGGAGGACAAAGGAATCGCGTATTTGCAGTTCTCCAAAAAGGATGAGAATTTTTCCTGCTCATCTACAGAACTGGAAGCCTTCCTGCACAGTCACAATATTCGCTACGGTATCAAGAGTGATGTTGTCGAACGTATTAGTAGTCATCCTGAGGAGTTTTTTTGGAGTAAAGTTCCGATTGCTGCAGGTTATCCTGCTGTGCATGGCACAGATGGACGAGTTATGCTTACAGTTGATCTGGAAGAGGACCGCAAACCGCTTGAGAAAGCGGATGGTAAGGTCGACTACAAGGACTTGGTCCGGCTTCGTAATGTGCTTAAAGGAAAGTTAATAGCTAAAATTATCCCTGCCCAGCCTGGAAAGTTAGGGATGACTGTAACTGGTGATGAGCTTGCTTTCAAGGCTGGAAAGGAAGCTCATTTTAAAATCGGGAAAAATGTACTCATTGATAACGATGGCACTTCGATGTACGCAGCGATTGATGGACTGGTCACGTTAACTGATAACGGGAAAATTAATGTGTTTCCTGTATATGAAGTGAATGGTGATGTCGATTACGGCACTGGAAATATTGATTTTGTAGGTACAGTCGTCATACGTGGGAATGTCCTTTCAGGCTTTACGGTAAAGTCTGCCGGTGATATTCGGGTTGTAGGCGGCGTTGAAGGTGCAGAGTTAATCTCTGGGGGCTCCATTGAAATTACTGGTGGAATTATCGGATATAACAAAGGCCAAGTTACCGCTGGAAAAAGTGTGAAGGTTTCTTTCATTCAAGATGGAAACGTAACCGCTGGGGAAGATGTAATTGTTTCTCAGAGTATTATGCACTCCAATATACGTGCTGGTAGAGATGTTATCTGTAACGGCTCTAAAGGTTTGATAGTGGGTGGAATCGTTCAGTCTGGAGAAAGAGTTGTAGCAAGAACTATAGGTAACACCATGTCCACTGCGACTGTGATTGAGGTAGGCGTGGTTCCAGAGCTTAGAAATGAGATTAACGAACTTCGTCAAGAGCTGCGGCAGCTGCTGGAGAACGAGGATAAAACCTCTAAAGCTTTGTATCTATTAAATCAATTGGCTACTAACGGTCAGCTCCCTGCGGATAAAGTGGCGCTTCGCGTCAAATTAAATGCTACAAAACAATCCCATCAACGTGAAGAAAAAAGAATTAAAGAACGGGTGCTAGAGATAGAAAGAATGTTAGAAGATACAGGTAGAGCGAGAGTTGAGGTTATCAAAACCATTTATGGCGGTTCAAAGATCATGATCGGCAGATATACCCGATTTGTTAAGGATGCTACGGAGCGGGTTGTGTTTATTTACAGTGATGGGGATATATCTTTAACGCCGTACAATTAATCGGGCGGGCAGCATTTGCGGCCGGCCATTACTTGTGAGAGAAGGGTTAAGATGAGCCTAAAACCGGTGGAACTGCAAATTGCTTTGCCTCGCACCACGGAGGCGGGCAAGCTTCAGAATGAATCTCAGCAACGTCCTGCTATCGACCAACATCAATTGGCTGGGCAAAATGTAAAACAAAGTCAGGAATTGGCCATGCGGAGCACTGAAGTGGATGAGTCTTCTGAATCAGCTTTACGGGATGGCGGTGGAAAAGGCAATCAGCATTCAGGTGGCAATTCTTCGTCAGATAAACATTCGAACCCGCCTGCAACCCGTGATGCTGAGCATCCTTACAAAGGCCAACGCATTGATCTAAGTCTTTAATAAGAATCTACACGAATCTACATCTGATATGTAAAAGGAGATAAGGCACTTGCAACCATGGGTTTATATTGTGCTAGTAGGTGTCGCCGCTATTCTTTATGCCCTTTTACTTCCCGCACGTGTAAAGGAAGGAAAAGCTAATCAGCAAAGCCTCAAAGAAACAGAGGCTGCGCTTGAGCTATATATGGCAGACATAGAGCGCGAGAATGAGGAACTGGTACAATTAGTTAGTAGTATTAAACAACAATCGCAAACTAATCATAATGTACTGCAGGGACAGGTTAATGAATTACAGAGTCAAGTGGTAGAGTTGCAGAACAGCTCTTTAAAGCTAGAAGCACGAGTGGCCGAGGAAGAGAAGAGTTTGAAAGAACTTGCAGTGTCGGTTGAACAAGGTTCGAAGGTTAAAGTTGGTGTAAACGAAGATCCGTCTCTCCCAGCAGAGATGAGTTCAGTGTCGCCAGATGTGAAAGCGAAACCTATTAGTTCGATAAAATTACGTTACCCAAGATTGTTTGAACTGCATGAGCAGGGCAAATCGATAGACTCCATTGCCAAGACAGCTGGACTTCAGCGAGGGGAAGTGCAACTGATTCTGCAACTTGCCAAACAGGAGGAATCGGTATGATTAAGAACCGTTCATTCTTGTTCGGGCTAGGCACAGGACTAATTACTGGCGCTTTATTACTTCAACTAATGATCTCCGGTGGAGCGGCTCCACTTACCAAAGAACAAGTTCTACAGGGTGCGGAGAAATTGAATATGAAAGTCATCGATGAAGCTGCAGAACCTTCCTCGGGGGAAGCTGAGAATGATAATAAAGAGGAAGTCACAGAGACCGGGGGGGCGACAGCAGAAAGCAAGGAGAACGTCAGCCCCTCTGCGCCGGCTGCTGCAGCCTCCCCCACGCCGGCAGTGTCACCTACAACGCCTGAGAGCTCTGATAAAGCCATTGCGCCGAACAAGCCATCTACGCCTACTAACGGCAAGGTTGAGCAGCCAAAGGTCACTCCAAAGGCCAGTGCCGCTCCAACCGCTGTAGCTCCTGTAACGCCTAAAGTCACAGCAAATGCTAGTGTTTCTGTTCGAATTCCATCTGGCAGCACATTGACCGCAACAACAGATATTTTAGCGAAGGCTGGCGTCATTAAAGATAAGTCTACTTTTCTAGAGGCTGCAAACAAACGTAAGATTAATACCAAAATTCAATCCGGTTCTTATAGCTTTAATAAGGGAGAAAGTATTGACTCGATAATAGAGAAATTAATAACTTTAAAGTGATCGTTGCATACACTGAGATAATATGGTATAGTAATTGACGGTGTTAAAACACACGCCGGTTGATTTCGACAAGGGGTGCTTTCTTCTGAAGAAAGTCTTGCTGAAAGATGACGCATGGCGGAGGAGACACACAATAAACCAAACTTAGGAGGTGTGTGAAGATGGCAGTAATCTCCATGAAACAGCTTCTAGAAGCTGGGGTACACTTCGGTCACCAGACTCGTCGTTGGAACCCAAAGATGGATCGTTATATCTTCACTGAAAGAAACGGAATTTACATTATTGACTTGCAAAAAACAGTCAAAAAGGTAGAGGAAGCTTACAACTTTGTAAAAAGCGTCGCTGGTGACAACGGCACAATCCTATTCGTAGGAACAAAGAAACAAGCTCAAGATTCCGTAAAAGAAGAAGCAGAACGTTCCGGTATGTTCTTCATTAACCAACGTTGGTTGGGCGGAACTCTTACCAACTTCCAAACTATCCAAAAGCGTATTGATCGCTTGAAGAAATTGGAATCTTGGGAAGAAGACGGTACTTTTGAAGTACTACCTAAGAAAGAAGTTATCCTTCTTCGCAAAGAGAAAGATCGTCTTGAAAAATTCTTGGGCGGTATCAAGAACATGAAAGGTCTTCCAAGCGCGCTGTTCATCATTGACCCGCGTAAAGAGCGTATTGCAGTTGCAGAAGCTCGCAAATTGGGTATTCCAATCGTAGCTATCGTTGATACTAACTGTGATCCAGACGAAATCGACTACGTAATTCCAGGTAACGACGACGCTATCCGCGCTGTTAAATTGTTGACTGGTAAAATGGCAGACGCTGTTGTTGAAGCTCACCAAGGCGAAGACACAACTACTGCTTAAGTAGCGACTAACACATACAAGAACTTAAATGAAAAGGGTGGTTGGCAGGTGGATAACCTCTCACTGCCCTTTTTTTAGGATAAAGGCCTTGAATAATGTAAGAAAACGACAATTACCTGGAGGGAATAAACAATGGCAGTTGATGCAAAAGCAGTAAAAGAACTTCGTGAAAGAACAGGCGCTGGTATGCTTGATTGTAAAAAAGCGCTTGAAGAAGCTAATAACGATATCACTAAAGCAGCAGAATTACTTCGTGAAAAAGGTCTGTCTGCAGCAGCGAACAAAGCAGGACGTATTGCTACTGAAGGCGTTGTAGAATCTTACATCCACGCTGGCGGCCGTATTGGTGTACTTGTAGAAATCAACTGCGAAACTGACTTTGTTGGTAAAACAGATTCCTTCAAGGAATTTGCTCGCGATATCGCTATGCAAATCGCTGCAGCAAACCCGCGTTATGTTCGTCGTGAAGAAGTTCCACAAGAAGATGTTGAAAAAGAAAAAGAAATCCTGAAAGCTCAAGCTTTGAACGAAGGTAAGCCTGAGAAAATCATTGAAAAAATGGTTGAAGGACGTATTGGTAAATATTACGAAGAATATTGCTTGCTTGAGCAAACTTTCGTTAAAGACCCTGACAAAACAATCTCCCAATTGTTGAATGAAAAAATCAGCACCATCGGAGAAAACATCTCGATCCGTCGTTTTGCTCGTTTTGAACTTGGCGAAGGTTTGGAAAAGAAAGTGGATAACTTTGTTGAAGAAGTTATGGCACAAGTTAATCAATAATAGTTTCATCATAAATGTGAAGAATTGAATAGAGGCAAGCATCAGAAGAGCGGAACACGTACACGTAGTGTTCCGTCTTTTGCAGAAAGTGAGGGTATACATTTGGAACAGCCGGTATTTAAGAGAGTAGTCCTTAAGGTAAGTGGAGAGTCTTTGGCAGGACAAAACGGATATGGTATTGATGCCGACATGATTATTTCCATCGCTGAACAGATCAAGGAAGTTGTAGAACTTGGCGTTCAGGTTGCGATTGTTTGTGGCGGGGGGAACATTTGGCGCGGGATCGCGGGCAGCGCAAGCGGCATAGATCGCGCTACTGCAGATTATATGGGCATGCTGGCAACAGTAATGAACTCACTTGCACTGCAGGATGCATTGGAGCAAATCGATGTGCCAACAAGAGTACAGACTTCGATCTCGATGCAGCAAATTGCTGAACCATACATTCGTCGTCGTGCGATTCGCCACTTGGAGAAGGGCCGTGTTGTTATTTTTGCAGCAGGCACAGGTAACCCATTCTTCTCAACAGATACTACTGCAGCACTTAGAGCGGCAGAGATCGAAGCAGAAGTTATTCTGATGGCGAAAAATAAGGTTGATGGAGTATATTCTGCTGATCCGTTCAAAGATAGTACCGCTGAGAAATTCGAACAGCTTACTTATATGGATGTTCTGAACAAAAACCTCGGTGTTATGGATTCAACAGCTTCATCTTTATGCATGGATAACAATATACCGCTCATTGTATTTGCCATTACAGAACAAGGCAATATCAAACGTGTCGTTCTCGGTGAGAAGATCGGAACGATTGTTAAAGGGAGTGTAGATTAATGCCACAATCGGTCAAAAAAAATGCTGAAGAGCGTATGGAAAAAGCGATTTCATCGCTGAAACGGGACTTGGCAACATTACGTGCAGGACGTGCAACAACATCACTTCTCGATCGTATTCAAGTTGAATATTACGGGGCACCTACTCCAATTAATCAGCTGGCCAACATTAGCACTCCGGATTCCCGGACACTGTTGATTCAGCCGTGGGACAAAACATCGATGTCTGATATTGAACGGGCGATCATGAAATCCGATATCGGATTGACACCTGCCAATGACGGCACCATTATTCGTCTTTCTATCCCTCCGCTGACTGAAGAGCGTCGGACGGACTTGGTTAAGCTGACTAAGAAATTTGGTGAAGAAGCGAAAGTTGCGATCCGCAACATTCGCCGTGATGCCAACGATGATATTAAAAAGATGGAGAAAAACGGTATCTCTGAAGATGAGTCCCGTGGCCATCAGGAAGACATTCAAAAAACAACGGATAAGTTCATAGCCGAAGTTGACAAAGTGCTTGTTTCCAAAGAAAAAGAGATTATGGAAGTTTAATGATATTCAAGAGACTTAAGGCCCCTCCGTTAATGGTGGGGTTTGTCTCTTTCTGATAAGAGCTTGGAGGAAACGGAAATGATCAAACGGATTCAAGCGTGGCTGAGCCGTAAAGACAGGCAACAGTCAGTCGAGATTTCACCGGATAACATTCCCCGGCATGTGGCTGTGATAATGGATGGTAATGGACGCTGGGCTAAACGGCGCGGCTTACCGCGCGTTATGGGTCATCAGAACGGCATGAAGGCTGTCAAACGTGCTACGATCGCTGCAGACGAATTAGGTATTAAATACTTAACGATGTATGCGTTCTCGACAGAAAACTGGATACGCCCGAAAGAAGAAGTCGATTACTTGATGCGTTTGCCTGGGGAGTTTCTGGCGATTGAGCTTGATGAGCTAATCGAGAAGAATGTTCAAGTACGCATGATGGGTGACGCTGACGCTTTACCTTCATATACCCGTAAGGCTATGGAAGAGGCGGTAGCTCGAACAAAAGAGAATACTGGATTGATCTTAAATTTTGCTCTTAACTATGGTGGACGCAATGAAATAGAAGGCTGTATGCGCAGCTTAGGGAAAGATATCCAAGCTGGTATATTGTCGCCAGAAGAAATTACATCAGAGTTGATTAACAACAGACTATTAACTGCTGGTTTACCCGATCCTGATTTGCTGATACGTACAAGCGGAGAAATTCGGCTTAGCAATTTTATGTTATGGCAGGTTGCCTATAGTGAACTGTGGTTTACTGATGTGTACTGGCCTGAGTTCGACAAAGAGCATTTGCATCAGGCCGTTGCTGAATATCAACGACGAACACGCCGTTATGGTGGACTGAAGTAGCTTGTTAGGAGATGGAACCTTTGAAGCAGCGATTGATTACCGGAATTGTTGCCGGAGTATTATTTTTAGGGTTATGTGTACTGGGAAACTGGCCGTATCAGGTTCTGCTTATTGCTATGGCTCTTATAGGTTTTTATGAATTTGTCAAAATGATAGGTATTCCTACGCTTTCCGGTACTACTGTTCTGGGTTACGCAGCTATTCTAAGCTTCATGATCCCATGGAATTTGCTTGGTGTTAATGAGCCGTTGTCCTGGGAGCAAGGGATTTGGATTCTGCTGTTATTGTTCCTTCTGGTCACCGTTTTTACTAAAAATAAATTAGATATTCGAGTAACAGCCTTGCTGTTTACTGGTATTGTATACATTGGAATGGGCTTCTCTTATATGGCCGTGGCTCGTGCATCGGATGACGGACATGGTTTGTTCTGGACTTTTTTGCTCCTGTTCTGCATTTGGGGCAGTGATGCGGGGGCATATTTTGTAGGCAGAAGCTTTGGCAAGAACAAGCTCTGGCCGGCCATCAGTCCTAACAAAACGGTGGAAGGTGCTGTTGGCGGGGTACTGATCTCGATGCTTATTTCTATCGTGTTTGCGCTGCTTGCTCCTGAACACTTGACGATAGGACGAGCATTGCTTATTGGGCTTTCTTGTGCGATATTAGGACAGCTTGGAGATCTTGTGCAGTCAGCTTATAAACGTGCGTATGGCATTAAAGACTCAGGTACACTTTTGCCAGGGCATGGCGGTATTCTTGATCGATGTGACAGCTGGATTATCGTATTTCCATTCGTACATATTGTAATGCTTATGCCTTACTATTAAACGAAGGGAGAGAGAGTATAACTATGAAAAAAATAAGTGTTCTAGGTTCGACGGGTTCGATCGGCACTCAGACTCTAGATGTCATCGCAATGCACCCAGACTCTTTTGAAGTAGATGGCTTGGCGGCCGGAACAAATACAACATTATTACTGGAGCAAGTTCGTCGTTTTAACCCGCGTAGAGTCTCTGTGGCAACGAAAGAGCTGGCAGATGAGATTAGATCCAGCCTACCTTCTGGTATAGAGCTTTACAGCGGGAATGAAGGGCTTGTTGAAGTGGCGGCTGGCGGCGAAGCCGAAATGGTCGTAACGGCTGTTATGGGAAGCGTAGGGCTTCAATCAACACTAGCGGCAATTGAAGCTGGCAAACATATTGGACTCGCCAATAAAGAGACATTAGTAACGGCCGGACATTTGGTCACTGATCTTGCTAATCGTAAGGGAGTTAAGCTGTTGCCGATTGATAGTGAGCATTCAGCTATTTATCAATGTCTCAATGGCGAGAACATCTCAGATATTGCCTACATTACTTTAACAGCATCCGGCGGCTCATTCCGCGACTTCACGCGTGATCAGCTTAAGGATGTGACGGTAGAAGATGCGCTTCGTCATCCGAATTGGAGCATGGGCGCGAAAATAACGATAGATTCTGCTACAATGGTGAACAAGGGCCTAGAGGTTATTGAAGCGCATTGGTTATTCGGTCTTCCGTATGAACAAGTGAATGTGCTGCTGCACCCGGAGAGCATCATTCACTCATATGTTGAATTCCGTGACAGCAGTATTATTGCCCAGCTTGGCAATCCCGATATGCGTGTCCCGATTCAATATGCACTTACTTATCCAGCTCGTTGGGAATCTCCGGCTCAGCGGTTGTCGTTAGCTGAGATAGGACGTTTGACCTTCCGTGAAATGGACTTTGAACGTTACCCTGCACTGAAGCTAGCGATAGATTGTGGAAAAGCTGGTGGAACGGCGACTACAGCTTTTAATGCTGCGAACGAAATAGCTGTTGCTCGATTCTTGAGTCATGAGATCTCGTTCCTGCGTATTGAGGAGATAATCGGAGAAGTGCTAGATCGTCATAATAACGAGCATAATCCGAATCTGGAACAAATTGAATCCTGTGATAGACGTGTTCGAGAACTGGCAGCTACGCTGTAGAACGTTGAAAGATCTCCTTTTAGAAATATAAGAAAGTATAAGTTTCACTTTATACAGTATCCTTATATTTCTCGCGTAAACGCGTACCGACTCCTTAAGGGACACCGATGGTGTTATTGCTTGACTGGAAATACTTACTTTGCCCTAAAAATAGGTTGGGACAGTTGATTCTCTTGTGCCTGATCGGAGAATAATGATAAATTAAGAGGACATACTTCGGTCTTACACCTAAAGGGGGATGATACGTTTGGAAATGGTTCAGGTCGTTTTTTTAACGGTGCTCATGTTTTTTGTACTTGTGACTGTACACGAATGGGGTCACTATTATTTTGCCAAACGCGCCGGTATTCTCGTGAGGGAATTTGCTATCGGTTTCGGTCCGAAACTGTTTTCTTATAAACGGAATGAGACTCAGTTCACTCTTCGCTTACTGCCTTTTGGCGGTTATGCCCGTATGGCTGGTGAAGATCCTGAGATTGTCGAGATTGGTTCTGGACAGACCATTGCGGTAAGGCTCGGACAAGACAATAAAGTTAAAAACATTTATCTGGATGCACTAGACACCCGTAGAAATGTTATCCGTGGTGAGGCGCTGAATACCGATCTCGAGGATAAATTGCAGATTACCTTAGATGTGGACGGAGAAGTTACTACTTATGATGTTCATCCGCAAGCGATGATGATTAAAGGAACGCAACAGACACAAATTGCACCTAAAGATCGTCAATTCGGCAGCAAGACCGTGGGTCAGCGTGCGTTGGCTATTGTTGCGGGTCCTGTGATGAACTTTCTGTTAGCCTTTGTACTCTTCGCCATCCATTTGCAAATGGTCGGTATTCAAGTTGAAAATCCTACTTTTGTTAAGATTGGCGACGTCTCCGAAGGAATGCCTGCGCAAGAAGCAGGACTCCAAAAGGGCGACATCATTGTCTCCATCAATGGTGAGAAGATCGGTGCTGATTACCAAAAAATGATTAGCTTGACCTCGGAGTCCAAAGGGAAAGAAATGAACTGGACGCTGCAGCGGGGAGAGGAAACCCTTAACGTTACGCTAGTTCCTCGTAGTATGGAAGGGCAAGAAGGCGGTAAAATAGGCATCACTCCTGAGCTGCCTACTCGTAAAGCTGGTTTTGGCGAGACGATAACAGGTTCAGGAAAAGCTATGGTCGATACGACAGAAGCTATCTTTTTGGGCTTTAAACAATTGATCAATAAATTCAATATGGATGATATTGGAGGTCCGGTTCGTACGTTTGAAGTAACCGGTCAAATTGCTCAACAAGGTATTCAGTATCTTACATACTGGGCCGCTATTTTGAGTCTATATCTGGGGATATTTAACCTCTTGCCGATTCCGGCACTCGATGGAAGCCGTCTGGCATTCCTAGGTGTAGAGGCACTGCGTGGCAAACCTGTGGATCCGGGTCATGAAGGCATGGTTCACTTTGTAGGTTTTGCACTGCTATTTTTATTAATGATTGCTGTTACGTATAATGATATTTTACGTTTGATCAGCGGCTAATTTTCTTCGGGAGGCATTCCATTACATGGCAAAAGATAAACAATTCGTTACGGAAATCACGCCGCAAAGCGAGGATTTCTCACGCTGGTATATTGATGTTATTAAAAAAGGAGACTTGATGGATTACTCTCCTGTTCGTGGCTGTATTGTATTTAAGCCAGAAGGCTATGAAATATGGGAGCATATTCAGGAGGAAATGAACCGTCGACTCAAGGAAACTGGGCATCGAAACGCTTATTTTCCAGTGTTCATTCCAGAGAGTTTCTTTCAGAAGGAAAAGGATCACATTGAAGGCTTTAATCCAGAGCTGCCATGGGTAACAGAAGCGGGTGGTGACGTACTTGAGGAACGTCTCGCAGTTCGTCCTACTTCAGAGACCATGTTCGGCCACATGTACTCCAAATGGATTCAATCTTATCGTGATCTTCCTGTACTTATCAATCAATGGGCGAACGTGGTTCGTTGGGAGAAACGTACATTGCCATTTATCCGCACTACTGAGTTTCTTTGGCAAGAAGGGCATACCGCGCATGAGAATGAAGCGGAAGCTCGTGAAGAAACTATGCGGATGCTGGATAACTACCGTGATTTTGTCGAGACCTATCTTGCCATTCCGGTTATTACCGGACAAAAGACACCTTCCGAGCGTTTTGCCGGTGCGGTAGATACGTATTCTATTGAAGCGATGATGAAGGATGGACGCGCTGTTCAGGCTGCTACTTCACATTACCTTGGCACCAAGTTTGCCACAGCTTTTGAGATTCAATATTTAAGCCGTGACAATAATTTGGAGTATGTACACACTACTTCATGGGGCTCAACCACTCGCTTGATTGGCTCCTTGATTATGGTACATGGAGATGACCGCGGTCTTGTTCTGCCGCCTAAGGTAGCTCCAACGCAAGTTATTATGATTCCTATCGGACCTCCTAAGACCCGCGAAGCTGTGATTGGGCGGACGGACGAGCTGTTTAAGGAATTGAAGAATGCTGGCGTTCGTGTACGTGTAGATGATCGTTCAGATGTTACCCCAGGCTGGAAGTTTAATGAATATGAAATGCGTGGAGTGCCAGTACGTTTGGAGCTTGGACCACGCGATATGGAGAATGGCGTCTGCGTTCTCGTCTCACGTGTCACCGGTGAGAAGAAGGTTATTCAACAGGAAAACCTCGTAGAAGAGGTTCAAACAATGCTTGAACAGGTTCACAATGAAATGTTCGAACGTGCGCTGAAATTCCGTGAGGACCATTTCTATTCTGTGGATTCCTTGGAGGAAATGAAAGCTTCGATGGACGAAAAACGTGGATTTGCTCTAGCTGGATGGTGTGGTTCCGAAGAATGCGAGTCCAAAGTTAAGGAAGAGACAGGTGCGGGTAGCCGCAATATTCCTTTTGATCCAGCGGAGACTAAGCAAGTCTGCATTTGCTGTGGCCAACCAGCCAAGCATACTGTGGTTTTTGCAAAGGCGTATTAATCATTAGGCACCGATCAACAGTCTTGTAGTATTTTAATTTAGCTTCTGGCGAGAGGAGTCGGCGGGCCGTAAGAACCCAATGCTTTTTGAAACCAGAAGCTTTTTAAAATATAAGAATTTATAGGTTTTCGCTATAAATTCTTATATTTTTACGAGAAACAGTTGTCGTCTTTAAAAGTCGACTACATCGTTTCTTCTTATCATATTGTACTTTCACTGTATATCATGGATAGTTTTAACTGGGTTATTAAAGGTGGGAGGAAAGCATGGAACAAAACCAGGAGAGAAGAAAAAGGTTCGAGCTCTTGATGAAGCAGGGTGAAATTCCACCTGCAATCATGGACCCCTACTTTTTGGATGGGTATATAGAACGTGTTGAGATCAGTCGTGGCAACCGGGACTGGCAAATCGTTATAGCGAAAGATAGTCTGGTTCCAGCACAGGTATATCGGACATTTTGCCTTAGAATGCGTGAGAAGCTACAGCATATAGCTAAAGTAAGCTTTTTGTTCATCTATGATGAGAAGGTTAGCAGAGCGGAGCTTGTCCAGGAATATTGGGGACTGTTTCTGGAGTGGGTACATCGGGAGATTCCATCGGTAAACGGCTGGCTGACCCGCTCCTCACAGGAGCTTAAAGAGGATACTTTAATGTTAACGATGAGTGATTCCACTTCGATGGAGTTAGCTCGCAAAAAAAGCATCGATGGAGCAATTATTAAATTTTATGATAAGTATTTCGGTCTCTCCTTAAAGGTTAAATTACTAATGGCGGAGAACGAAAATAATAATGTTGAAGCATTCGAAGAATTTCAGCAAAAGCTTCAGCAAGAACAACGCGAGATCGTTGAGCAGATGATGACTGCTGTGGAAACAGAAGCTCCTGCTGATGATAGCGATCCTAATGAAGTAATTAAGCTTCAAGTGGGGTATGAAATTAAGGAACAGGCCGTGCCGATTCTTGAAATTCAAGATGAAGAGAAGAAAATTACAATTCAGGGTACCATTTTTGGTCTGGATCGTAAGGAGCTTCGCAATGGCAGTACCTTGTTCACTTTCAGTCTGACCGATTTTACGGATTCTCTACAAATGAAGATGTTCGCGAAGACTAAAGATGATCTGAAGGTTATGAGTCAGCTAGCTAATGGCAAATGGGTAAGAGCACGCGGGAAAGTAGAATATGACCGTTTTATGCAGATTCCTGAGCTCGTGATGATCCCTTCGGATTTAACGGAAGTTAAGGCACCGCCTGCGCGTAAAGATACAGCTCCTAAGAAACGGGTGGAATTCCACCTTCACACTACGATGAGTACGATGGATGCGGTCACTCCGATCACTACCTATGTCAAAACAGCTGCCCAGTGGGGGCATCCTGCGATTGCGATTTCTGATCATGGCGGCGTTCAGGCTTTTCCTGATGCAAACCATGCAGCTCATAAGCATAAGATAAAAATGATTTATGGCGTGGAAGCTAATGTTGTAAATGACTCTGTGAATATTGTTGAGAACGCTCAGCCTTTGGACTTGAAGACAGCTACCTATGTAGTGTTTGATATAGAAACCACGGGTTTATCGATTACCCGCAATAATATTACGGAGCTGGCGGCCATTAAAATGTGCGAAGGCAAAGAAGTAGACCGTTATTCTACTTTTGTTAATCCGCATGAGAAAATCCCTTATCATATTCAGCAATTGACCAATATTACGGATGAAATGGTTAAGGATGCTCCTGATCTTGAACCAGTGCTGCGTAAGTTTGTTGAATTTGTGGGTGACAGTATCCTTGTAGCTCATAACGCCAGATTTGATATGGGTTTTATTCAGGCCTCGTTACGTAAAATAGGTGAACCTGTGCTTCCGAATCCATCTCTTGATACGCTTGAGCTCGCGCGGTTACTATATCCAAGCATGAAGAATCACAGGCTGAACACATTAGCCGATAAATATAAAGTTCTTCTGGAAAGCCATCACCGTGCGATTGATGATACCATAGCACTCGGCGGTATATTAACAGGATTGCTCGCAGATGCTGAAAAGATGAAGGGCATGACCCGCCTTGATCGACTAAACGATTATGTGGGTAATGATCTTTCGAACACACGACCGTTCCACTGTAATATTTATGCACTAAATCAAATAGGGAAAAAGAATCTCTATAAGCTCATTTCCATGTCACATACGGAATATTTCAAACGTGTACCTTGTATTCCAAAATCCAAGCTGGAAGAGCATAGAGATGGACTGCTAGTGATTTCCGGTTGTGAACGTGGAGAGTTTTTTGAAGCAGTACTCAACAAAACGACTGAGGAAGCCATGGAGGTTGCTCATTTTTATGATGTGCTGGAGATTCAGCCATTGACCATGTACATGCACTTGGTGGACAAGGGCTTTGTAGCAGGCCCTGATGAGCTTCGCGATGTAGTCCGGAAGGTTTGCGAAATAGGGGAACAGTTGAATAAACCTGTTATCGCAACGGGGAATGTACATTATCTTGAACCCCGGGACAAGCTGTATCGTGATATTACGATTAATGGGATTACGGGCTTTAGTCCGCTTAAAGACCAACGCAAACCGGATGCACACTTCCGCACAACAGATGAAATGCTGTCTGAATTCGAATTTCTTGGTGCTGAAAAAGCGATGGAAGTCGTTGTCACAAATACAGTTGAGCTGGCGGAGCGTTTTGAAGAACTGGAGCTATTTCCAGATAAGCTATTTACACCAATTATTGACGGGGCGGACGAAGAAATTCGCGAGACCTGCTACAATACTGCCAAATCCATTTACGGTGAAGAGCTGCCTGAGGTAGTTATTGCCCGTTTGGAGAAAGAGCTTGCACCGATTATTAAATACGGGTTCTCTGCCAACTATTTGATTTCTGAACGTCTCGTTAAAAAGTCAAATCAGGATGGGTATCTCGTAGGCTCGCGGGGTTCCGTAGGTTCATCTGTAGTAGCTACATTTCTAGGAATTTCAGAAGTTAATCCTTTGCCTGCGCATTATATTTGCCTAAACCCCGAGTGTCGCCATAATGAATGGTTCCTGGACGGTAGTGTGCGGAGCGGATTCGATTTACCAGATAAAGTCTGCCCGGATTGCGGTCTGAAGCTCAAAGGTGAAGGCCAGGATATTCCGTTCGAGACCTTCCTTGGATTTAAGGGGGATAAAGTCCCCGATATCGACTTGAATTTCTCAGGGGAATATCAACCGAATGCACATAACTTTACCAAAGAAATGTTTGGTGAGAAAAATGTATTCCGTGCCGGAACGATTGGTACCGTAGCTGAGAAGACAGCCTTCGGATTTGCAAAAAAATACGAAGAACTTCACCAGAAACGTTGGCGTGGAGCTGAAGTTGGCCGTCTGGCGGCTGGCTGTACAGGCGTTAAACGTAGTACGGGACAGCATCCGGGTGGTATAGTCGTTGTTCCAGACTATATGGAGGTAGAAGATATTACGCCAGTACAATTCCCGGCGGATGATGTCAATGCTGAATGGAAGACCACACACTTTGATTATCACGCTTTTGACGCGAATTTGCTGAAGCTTGATATTCTGGGTCATGATGATCCGACGATGATGCGGATGCTTCAGGATTTGACAGGTGTTGATCCAACTTCTATCCCGATGAATGATCCGAAAGTAATGAGCATGTTTAACTCTACAGATGCACTTGGAGTAAGACCTGACGAAATCAGATCACCGGTTGCGACCTATGGTGTGCCCGAAATGGGTACCAAGTTCGTACGTCAAATGCTTATTGAGTCGAAGCCGTCCAGCTTTGCTGACTTACTGCAAATATCAGGTTTGTCTCATGGTACTGGTGTTTGGCTTGGTAACGCTCAAGAGCTTATAAAGAATAACACTTGTAACATTAAGACCGTTATCGGTTGTCGTGATGACATCATGCTCTTCTTAATTTATAAAGCGGGAATGGATGCGAGCTTGGCCTTTAAAATTACCGAGAGTGTTCGTAAAGGTAAAGGTTTGTCTGACGAATGGATCGAGGAAATGAAAAAGTGCAAGGTCCCACAATGGTATATTGATTCTTGTCTAAAGATTCAATACATGTTCCCGAAGGCGCATGCAGCTGCATACGTAATTTCTGCAGTACGTACCGCCTACTTCAAGCTGTATCATCCTATTGAATATTATGCGACTTATTTCTCTGTACGTGCAGCAGATTTTGATATTGAATTGTGCTGTAAGGGGTATGAAGCCATCAGCCGTCAGATCGTAGAAATTGAGCAAAAAGGATTTCAAGCTTTGCCTAAGGAAAAGGCTATGTTGCCTGTCCTTGAGATGGCTTTGGAGATGACGGCACGTGGGTTTACATTCAAAAACATTGATCTTTACCGCTCAGAAGCGAATAAGTTTATTGTTGATGACAAGAGTTTGATTCCTCCGTTTTCTGCTTTAGCGGGAATTGGTGAGAATGCTGCTATCAACATAGCTGCTGCGAAAGATGCTGGCGAGTTCCTGTCTATTGAAGATTTCCAGCAGAAATCAAAGGCAAGTAAGACGGTTATAGAGCTGCTGACCGGCATGGGCTGCTTCCGCGGCTTACCGGAAAGCAATCAACTTTCCCTATTTTAAAGGCTTTAACAACACTTATTTCATGGCTAGAAAAGAGTGCTCCAAAGGGGGAGTCAAGGGCTAGCACTTGTCAGTCCAGTTTCCCTATGGTATAATTTCTTTGGTAATAATGAGATAAGTCCGTTGTGTAAAGAGTGGGGAAACCCACTCTTTATCTTTGGTATATAGCAAAAGACAAGTTCGTGGAGGTAATTTTCTTTTGAGCACACCCAAATCTAAAATTAAACAAACGGTAGAGCAGATGCTCGGGCCCTATCTCGACGACAATGGTTTCGAACTGGTGGACGTTGAATACGTGAAGGAAGGCTCCAATTGGTTTCTGCGTATATTCGTAGATAAAGAAGGCGGCATTGATATTGATGACTGCGGGATCATTAGCGAATATTTCAGTCAGAAGTTAGATGAGAATGATCCTATTCCTGAGGCATATTTCCTTGAGGTTTCCTCGCCGGGAGCAGAGCGTCCTCTCAAAAAAGCTGCGGATGTAGCTAAAGCGGTAGGTAAGGACGTGTATGTGACTGTTTATGAGCCGATTCAAGGACTCAAAGAATTTGAAGGTCGTTTGCTCTCGTTCGAGAACGAGGAACTGCTCATCTCCGCGGGCAAAAAAGAACATGTAGTACCGTACGCCAAGGTCGCAAGTGCGAGATTGGCCATTATTTTTTAACGTCTTGAAAGGGGGGCCGGAAATTCATGAGTATGGAGTTTATTGAAGCAATGAATGAGCTGGAGAGGGAGAGAGGCATCAGTAAAGATGTGCTGTTTGAAGCGATTGAAGCGGCGCTGATCTCTAGTTATAAACGTAATTTCAATGCAGCACAGAACGTGCGTGTTGACATGAATCGCAATACAGGTGTCATTAAAGTGTTTGCCCGCAAGTTAATTGTTGAGGAGGTCCTGGATACAAGGACTGAAATCTCATTGCCGGCAGCCAGAGAAATTAACCCGCATTTCCAGCTGGAAGATATCGCTGAGCTTGAAGTGACACCGCGTGATTTTGGACGTATTGCCGCACAGACTGCTAAGCAGGTTGTAACTCAACGAATTCGCGAGGCAGAGCGTGGACTTATCTATAATGCTTTTATCGACAAAGAAGATGATATCGTTACTGGACTAGTTCAACGTCAAGATATGCGGAACATTTACATTGATCTTGGCAAAATCGAAGCGGTTCTTCCGCTTAGCGAATTGATGCCAGGTGAAAAGTTCAAACAAAGCGAACGCATCAAGGCTTATATCACAAAAGTTGAGAATACAACAAAAGGTCCGCAGATTATGCTCTCCCGCAGTCATCCTGGATTACTGAAGCGTCTGTTCGAGCTTGAAGTTCCTGAAATATTTGACGGTGTAGTTGAGATTCGTTCTGTAGCCCGTGAAGCTGGCTTCCGCTCGAAGATTGCTGTGTATTCCCGCAATCCAGAAGTAGATCCCGTTGGTTCTTGCGTAGGTCCAAGAGGCACACGCGTTCAGACCATCGTTACTGAGCTTCGCGGTGAGAAGATCGATATCGTCCGTTATTCTGATCTGGTGCAGGAATATGTTGCGAATGCACTTAGCCCTTCAAAGGTTCTTGAAGTTCAAGTCTTTGAAGCGGAGAAGATGGCGAGAGTTATCGTTCCTGATTATCAATTGTCACTGGCTATCGGTATTAAAGGGCAAAATGCACGTCTTGCCGCTAAACTTACCGGCTGGAAGATTGATATCAAGAGTGAAACTCAAGCGGAGCAGGAATACGGCAGACCGAAATCTTCTATTGATGAAATGCATCAGGATTCCGTCTCCATAGATTAATTAACCTGCTTGACGGGAGGCGTTTGTTATGAAACAAAAAAAGGTGCCGCTGCGTAAATGCGTTGCTACCCAAGAGATGATGCCTAAAAAAGAGCTGATTCGTGTGGTAAGAACGCCTGAAGGTGAAGTGCTGATTGATCTGACGGGCAAGAAGTCAGGCCGTGGTGCTTACATATGCGGCAAGCTTGAATGCTTTCAGCTGGCACAAAAGAACAAAGCACTTGACCGTGCATTGAAATGTCAAGTGAGTCCTGAAATCTACGCCCAGCTAGCCCGGGAGTTTACTTCCGTGGAAGAGCAGTTTCTAGCAGCAAAGGATAGTGAGGATAATGAGTAAGGCGCTTTCTTATTTAGGGCTTGCCATGAGAGCAGGCAAGATAGTCACCGGTGACGAGGCTGTACTCAAAGTTGTACGGTCTTCAGAGGCGAAGCTGGTCGTTCTGGCAGGTGACGCTTCAGATAATACCCAAAAAAAGTTCCGTGATAAATGCGGAACTTACGATATTCCACTAGTAATCGCATTTCACCGGGATGAACTCGGTGCAAGTATTGGTAAAGACCAGCGTGTAGTACTGGCCATTACGGATAAAGGATTCGCGGAAATGATCTCCAAGCAACTCGGAGATACTGTCGGAGGTGGATTTATTGACTAAAGAAGAGAACAAAGATAAATTGCGCGTGTACGAATACGCCAAGTCACTAAACATGAGCAGTAAAGAAATTATTACTATTCTGAAGCGTTTGAATGTCCCTGTGAATAATCATATGAGTGTCATGGAGAATGGATCCGTGAACAAAGTTGAACAGTTCTTTAAGGATATCAAATCAAACGCTGCAGCCAAGCGGGATACCGGCACCAGCAGCCGGCCGGTAACAACCGGTGCGGTAACAGCCGAACCTCAAAGTGCTCAGAATGCCAACAAAAATCAACAGGAAAAGCAGGTAGGTATGAACAGTAACCAAAACAACAACCAATCGACGACGTCCCCAAGGCCCCAAAGCGGACAAGATTCCCGCAGAACACAAACAGGTTCAACGCAGAATGCACGTCCGCAACAAAGCGGTGCTCCACGTACTAACAGTACTAGCAGCAGCCGCCCGCAAGGCAGCACTACTGGCGGCAATCGCCCACAAGGTAGCAATACCGGTGGCAGCCGTCCGCAAAGCAGTAATACTGGCGGCAACCGTCCACAAGGTAGCAATACTGGTGGCAGCCGTCCGCAAGGCAGCAATACTGGTGGTAGCCGCCCACAAGGCAGCAACACTGGTGGAAGCCGTCCACAAGGCAGCAACACAAGTGGCAGCCGTCCGCAAGGACAAAGCAGTGCACCACGCACTGACAGCCGTCCACAAGGTCAATCTGGCACAGGCGGAGGTTTCACACGCGGTGATGACAGAGGTCCTAAAAAGAACACAACTGGTGGCAGACCGAATAATAATCAAAGACGTTTCGATGATGGTAAAGGTGGTAACTACCGCGGTCGTGGTGGTAAGAATGGCCGTGGCAAGAACCAGCCAATGGTACACCGCGAGAAGATCGATAACACACCTAAGAAAATCATCGTTCGTGGCAGCATGACCGTTGGTGAAACAGCGAAATTGCTTCACAAGGATGCTTCTGAAGTAATCAAAAAGCTGATTTCGATGGGTGTTATGGCTACCATCAACCAAGAACTTGATATCGACACCATTTTGCTACTCGCTGCTGAATTTGGCGTAGAAGTAGAAGTGAAGATTCCTGTTGACGAGGACAGCTTCGAAACAGTGGAAGAGAATGACAATGAAGAGGATCTTCAGACTCGTCCTCCAGTAGTTACTATTATGGGTCACGTTGACCATGGTAAAACTACACTACTTGATGCTATTCGTTCGACCAATGTGACGCTAGGCGAAGCCGGCGGAATCACTCAGCACATCGGTGCTTATCAAGTCGAAATCAACCAAAAGAAAATCACGTTCCTTGATACACCTGGTCACGAAGCATTTACTGCTATGCGTGCTCGTGGTGCACAGGTTACGGATATGACAATTATCGTAGTAGCTGCTGATGACGGTGTTATGCCTCAGACCGTTGAAGCTATTGCACACGCTAAGGCTGCTGGACTTCCGATTATTGTCGCTGTTAATAAAATCGACAAACCGGGTGCAGATCCTGATAAGGTGAAGCAAGAGCTTACAAGTTATGAACTTGTTCCTGAAGAGTGGGGTGGAGATACCATCTTCGTTAACCTCTCTGCGAAACAACGTATTAACTTGGAAGAACTGCTGGAAATGATCCTGCTCGTAGCTGAAGTTAATGAGTACAAAGCGAACCCTGACAAACGGGCACGCGGTACTGTTATAGAAGCTGAGCTTGATAAATCCCGTGGACCAGTTGCTCGTATACTCGTTCAGAACGGTACGTTGAAAGTCGGCGATGCCTTTGTAGCAGGTAACTGCTTCGGACGTGTACGTGCGATGGTCAATGATAAAGGTCGTAAGATCAAAGAAGCTGGACCATCTACTCCAGTAGAAATTACTGGTTTGACTGAGGTGCCACAAGCTGGCGATCCGTTTATGGCTTTTGAAGACGAGCGTAAAGCGCGTGCGATTGCTGATAGACGTTCTACTTCCCAACGTCAATCTGAGCTGAATACGAACACCCGTGTAACTTTGGATGATCTGTTCCAGCACATTAAAGATGGCGAGATCAAAGACCTTAACGTGATTATCAAAGCTGACGTACAAGGTTCAGTCGAGGCGCTTAAAGGATCCTTGGCTAAGATCGAAGTGGAAGGCGTGCGCGTGAAGATCATTCACAGCGGTGCTGGTGCGATTACTGAATCCGATATTACGCTTGCAGCAGCATCGAATGCTATCGTTATCGGCTTTAACGTTCGTCCAGACGCACAGACCAAAGCAGCTGCTGAGCAAGAAAAAGTAGATGTTCGTCTGCACAACATTATCTACAATGTAATTGAAGAAATCGAAAGTGCCATGAAAGGTATGCTCGATCCTATCTATAAAGAGAATGTTATCGGTCACGCCGAAGTTCGCAGCGTGTTCAAAATCAGCAAAGTGGGTACCATTGCAGGATGTATGGTTACTTCCGGTAAAATTACCCGTAATGCTGAAATGCGCTTGATCCGTAGCGGAATCGTAGTGTTCACAGGTAAGGTTGATACTTTGAAACGTTTCAAAGATGATGCCAAAGAAGTGGCGCAAGGTTATGAATGTGGCATAACTTTGGAACGCTATAATGACGTCCAAGAGGGCGACATTATCGAAGCGTTTCTTATGGAAACTGTAGAGCGCTAAGCGAAGAGGTGAATATAGATGTCTAAAATTAGAGCAGGACGAGTGGGCGAGCAGATCAAGAAAGAGCTTAGTCAACTTATCCAAAGCGGTCTGAAAGACCCTCGAATCGGTTTTGTAACTGTAACTGGCGTAGACGTGACTAACGATCTATCGCAAGCCAAGGTATACCTAAGCGTGTTCGGGGATGAAGAGCAGAAGTCAGACTCGCTTAAAGCGATTGAGAAAGCCAATGGTTTTCTTCGCTCAGAGCTTGGCAAGGCCATTCGCCTTCGGCATACACCGGAGCTGATCTTCAAGTTCGACGAATCTGTCGCTTATGGCAGTCATATTGAGAAGCTTCTTGGAGAGCTTCATAAGAACGATTAGAAATAAGTGATTAAAGTGGGGTTCAAAATAGCGTTATGCTATTTTGAACAACCTTTAAAAAGGAGACGGCGAATGCAGAGCTATGAACAAAGTCTCCAGCAGACCCGTGAGTTTCTGCTGGAACACGACGATTACCTTGTAGTGTCGCATGTTCAGCCGGACGGAGATGCAGTCAGCTCCACCCTTGCGGTGGGCTGGCTTCTCTCATGTCTGGGCAAAAAATATACTATGCTGAATGAAGGACCGATCCCGAAGCGAATGGAATACCTATGGCATTCGGATGAAATCATCAATATGGCCTCTAGTGAACCGCCCCGTCAATACAGCAACGTCATCTGTGTGGATTGTGCGGATTTTCAGCGAGTAGGGCTGACAAATCGCTATTTTGCGAATGAGGCTTTTATCCTGAACATTGATCACCATCCAACAAATAACGGTTATGGATTCGTTAATTTAATCAAACCGGATGCAGCTGCGACAGCGGAAATTTTGTTCGACCTGCTGAAGACATTCGAGATCGAATGGGATATTGATATCGCCACAGCTATATATACGGGTCTGTTAACAGATACCGGTGGTTTTCGTTATACCAACACATCACCAAAAGTAATGGCAGCTGTATCTGAGCTATTATCCCTTGGGGTTAACGGTCCTGAACTCGCTGAGACATTGCTTGAAGAAATGACGCTGCCACAGGTTAAAATATTAAATAAAGCCTTAAATACGCTGGAATTATCTCCTGAAGGAGATATTGCCTGGCTATATGTTACACCCGAGCATATGATCGAATGTGCTGCTGCTAATGAAGATTTGGAAGGAATCGTAAACTACCCTCGTAATATTCGGGGCGTGGAAGTAGGCATTCTTTTTAAAGTTATTCACGAACATGCGGTCAAGGTTAGCCTGCGTTCTGCCGGTAAAGTTGACGTGGCTGCATTGGCGCAAACGTTTGGAGGCGGCGGTCATACCCGTGCTGCAGGTGCGCGTATAGAAGCTACGCTTGAAGAGGCAATAGCTCAGGTGCTTGAGGAGGTAAGACGTCATTTATGAGTGAATTAGAAGGTGTTCTGGCGGTTTATAAACCGGCAGGCTTCACTTCACATGATGTTGTAGCCAAGGCACGTCGGATTCTCGGCATGAAACGAATTGGTCATACGGGGACACTAGATCCCCAAGTGACTGGTGTATTGCCGCTTTGTCTGGGACGTGCGACTCGCGTTGTGGAGTATATTCAGGAGCTGCCCAAAGAATATGTGGCAACACTGAGACTGGGGATGTCCAGTGATACTGAAGACTTAACTGGAACCATTACGGAAACTGTTGATGAGGTTCATGTAACTGAGGAAGAGATTCTTGCAGTGCTTGCCTCTTTCAAAGGCGTAATTTCTCAGGTTCCTCCCATGTACTCTGCGGTGAAAGTCGACGGCAAACGTCTTTATGAATTGGCTAGAGAAGGCAAAACCGTTGAACGGAAAAGTCGCGAAGTAGAGATTTATGAAATCGAAATGACGGATATGACTTGGGAAGGTAATCATCCCGACATCACTTTCCGGGTATTATGCTCCAAAGGCACGTATATTCGTACACTTTGTGTAGATATCGGTCGTGCGCTTGGACTGCCGGGTGTAATGGTGAAGCTGGAGAGAACAATGTCGGCAGGAATTTCTGCCAGCCATTGCTTATCCCTTGAGGATATTGCCGCGCACAAGGAAGCCGGAACATTGGAAGATCATTTAATCGCTGCTGATGAGGCAATTTCGCATTTGCCTAAGCATACCGTTATGGATGAGAAGAAGAAGGCAGCACTGCAGGGTCAACGTTTGTCTTCGCGGTTCATTGCTCCAGAAGTGAAGACAACAGGTCAAATTCGGCTATACGATCTTCAGGGATTGTTTCTTGGCATTTATGAGCTGGAAGAGACAGGTGCTATTGCCCCAGTAAAGGTGTTTGCACAAGCTTAAATCAATTTTACCAAGTGAATTGTAGGTGAGAAACAGCGTGAGAACCGTAACGTTAACCTATCCGATGTCGCCGGAGACTGCTGCCGAATGGGCACAACCTCAAGTGGCTGCTCTAGGGCAGTTTGACGGCCTGCATCGTGGACATGCCAGCGTCATTACATCCGCTGTAGCCTTAGCCCGTAAACAAGGTGTGCCGGCTGCAGTCCTTACATTTCATCCTCATCCCAAAGATGTTATGGGTAAGGGAGATTATGAAGGGTACTTGACGCCACCCTTTGAAAAGCAAGAGATTCTTGCCAGCATGGGTGTCGATATCCTGTATGTTGTTGAATTTAATGAGCAGCTTTCCCGGGTTAGTCCACAGAATTTTGTCTCTGTTATGCTTTTACCGCTACATATTGTAACAGCAGTTGTTGGCTTTGACTTTCGCTTTGGCTACCAAGGTGAAGGCGATGTTGAGATGCTTCGCAAACTGGGTGAAGGTGTTATGAATGTGGAAGTTGCTCCTCCTTTTCTGCTTGAAGGTGAAAAGGTTAGCAGCTCCGGCATTCGTAAAAGTCTCCAAAATGGAGATCTGGGGCTGGCAAACTCCTGGTTCGGACGTTGCTATCATCTGCGTGGTGAAGTGGGGCATGGTGAGAAGAGAGGCCGCACAATTGGTTTTCCAACTGCCAATTTGAAGCTCAGTGATCATTTTGTCATTCCGACCAAAGGTGTATATGCGGTCCGAGTCTTTTATAAGGATAAAGTTCTGTACGGGGTTATGAATGTGGGTGTTAAACCAACCTTTCATGAGGGTGTGTTAACTCCAAGCTTTGAGGTTCATCTTTTTGACTTCGAGGGTGACCTGTATGATCAAGAGCTTAAGGTAGAATTGGTAGCTTACATTCGTCCAGAACGGAAGTTTGACTCCATTGGAGCATTGATTACTCAGATTGGCGAGGATGCAGAAACCGCGAAGAAGATTCTGGAGTATAATTTATAGTCATCCCGGACAAGCCGTTTACTTTTGTTAATGGAGATGCTATACTAAGTAACGTTGCTGGCTTACAGCATCATAACCTTAGCTTGGTTGCACGTTCTCACCGACGGTGACGAGGCTAGTGGCGATTATATTGAAGGAGGTGAACAGGATGGCATTAACTCAAGAACGTAAACATCAATTGATCGACGAGCACAAAACTCACGAATCCGATACTGGATCCCCTGAGGTGCAAGTTGCTATCCTAACGGAGAACATCGTTAATTTGACTGACCACTTGCGTACGCACAAGAAAGATCATCACTCCCGTCGTGGATTGTTGAAAATGGTTGGACAACGTCGTAAACTTCTGGCGTATTTGAAAAACAAAGACATCAGACGTTACAGCGCCCTGATCGAAAGACTGGGATTGCGTCGTTAATTTTCCATAAGATTACTCTTAAAGCAGCCTGGTTGTATACCGTATGTCCTTCTCGGAGCGACAGCGGGACAGCTGGGTTGCTTTTTGAAAATTTAGGGAAAACTTAATATTAGGATCGATGAGATTATTCGCAAAAACGGCGACTTTACTTTTCAGTAAGGCCCAGCCGTTTCTTCTTATATGCATACAGAATAGGCAGCCTCCTTTGGGACAAGCCTTTCCAATTCAATTAGATCGATATGTGAACCTGCTATTTTAGACTGCGGGTCTACTACTATTCAAGGAGGTATTTATGGAAAAACGTGTAGAAATGCAGCTGGGTGGAAGACGCCTTGTGCTGGAAACGGGCCGCCTGGCTAAACAAGCAAACGCAGCCGTTATGGTGCGTTACGGGGATACTTCGGTATTATGTACCGTTACGGCTTCAAAAGAACCTAAGGATCTGGATTTTTTCCCGCTTACAGTTAACTATGAGGAAAGATTATATGCGGTAGGTAAAATTCCTGGCGGATTTATTAAACGTGAAGGTAGACCGAGTGAGAAAGCGATTCTGTCAAGCCGTTTGACAGACCGTCCAATCAGACCACTATTCCCTGAAGGATTCCGTAACGATGTTCAGGTATTGAACATGGTAATGAGTGTGGATCAGGACTGCGCACCAGATATTGCTGCTATGATCGGTACTTCAGCTGCACTTAGTATTTCCGATGTGCCTTTTGATGGACCCATCGGCGGCGTTGCTGTAGGTCGGATTAATGGAGAGTTCGTGATCAATCCGGATATGTCTCAGCAAGCAATCAGTGATGTTTATGTGGTGGTTGCTGGAACGAAGGATGCAATCATGATGGTTGAAGCAGAAGCGAACGAAGTGACGGAAGATGTGATGCTCGAAGCGATTATGTTCGGTCATGATGAAATCCGCAAGATCGTTGCAACCATTGAAGAACTGGTTAAAGTGGCTGGTAAAGAAAAAATGGCTGTGAAGCTGCATACAGTGAATGCTGACGTGAATACTGAGGTCCGTGCATTTGCTGAGGCTCGTCTGGTGGAAGCCGTTAAAATAGCTGAAAAACATGCGCGTCAGGAAGCGATTGATGTCGTTAATGATGAAGCGGTTGCGTATTTCGTAGAGAAGTACATAGAAGCACCGGAGCTTCTGAAAGATGTTAAAGAAGTCCTACATGATATCGTGAAGGATGAAGTAAGACGTCTAATCACACATGATAAGGTTCGTCCAGATGGACGTAAACTTGATGAAATCCGTCCGATTGAATGTGATACAAGTCTGTTACCGCGTACACACGGTTCCGGTCTGTTTACACGTGGACAAACACAAATCCTTAGCGTTTGTACTCTTGGGGCACTAGGTGATGTGCAAATTCTTGACGGAATCGATCCTACTGAAACGAAACGTTTCATGCACCATTACAACTTCCCGCCGTTCAGCGTAGGGGAAGCTCGTCCGCTTAGAGCACCAGGACGCCGTGAAATCGGTCATGGAGCACTTGGAGAACGTGCATTATCCAAGGTTATTCCTAGTGAAACTGAATTCCCGTACACGATTCGTTTAGTATCAGAAGCGATTGAATCTAACGGTTCTACTTCCCAGGCAAGTATCTGTGCCAGCATTCTGGCTATGATGGACGCTGGTGTGCCAATCAAAGCACCTGTAGCCGGAGTAGCAATGGGTCTGATCAAAGACGGAGAGCATGTCTCCATCCTGACGGATATTCAAGGTATGGAAGATCATCTCGGAGATATGGACTTCAAGGTAGCTGGTACAGCAGAAGGTGTTACAGCTATTCAAATGGACATTAAGATTGCCGGTATCGACCGCAAAATTCTTCAGGATGCACTTCAGCAGGCTAAAGAAGGCCGTCTGTTCATCTTGGACAAAATGAATGAAGCGATCTCTGCGCCAAGACCTAATCTGTCCAAATATGCTCCAAAAATCATTATTATCAACATCAATCCGGACAAAATCCGTGATGTTATCGGTGCTGGTGGTAAGATTATCAATAAAATTATTGAAGAAACCGGCGTGAAAATCGACATCGAACAAGATGGCCGTGTCTTTATCGGTTCTTCAGATGAAGAAATGATCCAAAAGGCGCGTTCGATTATCGAAGGACTTGTGCGTGAAGTACAAGTCGGAGAAATCTATGTGGGTACAGTTAGACGTATTGAGAAATTTGGAGCATTTGTTGAACTAATTCCGGGTAAAGACGGATTGGTACACATTTCCCAATTGTCTACTGAGCGCGTAGCTAAGGTTGAAGATGTTGTAGCTGTCGGGGATACAATTACCGTTAAAGTTACCGAAATCGACCAACAAGGCCGGGTTAACCTGTCGCGTAAAGCGGTATTGACTTCGGAAACTGGAGCTAAAGCTTAAGTTTCGATTGTAGAGGTACCTTTTCTAAAGTACCTAATAGCATAATAAAAGGAGACAGAAGCGATTGCGTTCTGGCTCTTTTTTTATATGAAATAAAGTAATGTGCATCACTATCACGCCTCTGGCCTCTGTTCTTATGACATAAATTCCTCTCTTGTCTCATAGATTGGGACAAAGTGTCTTTGTATTCGTGTGGAACGGACTACAAGTCGTTTCTACCGGGGAGGAAGTCGTCATGAAGACGGAAAAAGTGGCTTTAGTGGTTGCTTGTATTGCGATCGTGATAGGAATTGGCAGCACTCAGGGACCGGTAAAGGACATGCTTGCGCAATTGAAGCTGCAGGAGGACCTAGCTGTGTGGAAGGATATTTCTAAGGCGGAGAACAATGATCTTCGGGCACGGATTGAGACCGCCGCAGCCAAGCTTAATGCCCCTCCAGTGAATGCTGTGGTTGATCGGGTATGGAAGGCGATTCCGGGTTATAACGGGCTTGAAATTGATGTAGAGAGTACATATCGGAATGCTCTTTTGGCACCAAAAGAACCTATAAAATTTGTGTATCGGCAGATCGAACCACAGATATCCCTGAATCAACTGGGAGCTGAACCCATATATCGTGGGAATCCGGCTAAGCCGATGGTATCGCTGATGATTAATGTGGCGTGGGGAAATGAGTACATTGTGCCAATGTTGGATGTTTTGGATGAAGAGAACGTTAAAGTTACGTTTTTTCTGGATGGGAGCTGGCTGAGTAAAAACCCGGAACTGGCTAAAGAAATGCTAAAACGCGGTCATGAGATGGAGAATCACGCTTATACCCACCCTAATATGAGTACTTTAAGTCGTGCACGAGCTACTGTAGAAATTGAGAAGACACAAAAGCTGTTAAAGGAATCGCTTGGAGTCACTAATAAATGGTTCGCCCCCCCTTCTGGTGATTTCGATCAGGAGACGGTAGAAATTGCAGGCAGCTTAGGGCTCAAAACCGTACTATGGACCGTAGATACCGTAGATTGGCGAAATCCGTCTCCTGAATCTGTGGTTGCCAAAATCACAAGCAAAGCGGAACCCGGCACTCTAGTCCTAATGCATCCCACAGCCGCATCCTCCAAAGCTCTGAAGGCCATGATACGTGGAATCAAAGCAAAAGGGTTACAGCTAGGCACAGTAAGTCAAACGCTCTCAGCAGAGCGGCTAATCCCCTCTAATGTTGAGTGAGAGATGTATTTCTGGTAGGATTATAGGCACGTGTAATTAAATTAGATAGAACATGGCTATTAGCCAGGAGGACTTGAAGTGGAAAAAATAGTGTTATCCAATGGTTTACGAGTGGTAATGGAGAAAATCCCGACCGGCCGGTCCGTTTCTTTCGGAATCTGGGTAAAGACAGGCTCTCGGAATGAACATCCTGGAAACAACGGGGTATCCCATTTTGTAGAACATATGCTTTTTAAAGGTACGGATCGGTACAGCGCCAAGGATATTGCTGAGCAGTTTGACGCCATCGGCGGCAATGTAAATGCGTTTACCTCAAAGGAATATACATGTTATTATGCTAAAGTATTAGATGAGCATCTGCCTATCGCTGTAGATGTGTTAGCGGATATGTTCTTCCGTTCACGGATGGACGCTGAAGAGCTGGAGAAAGAAAAGAATGTCATCCTTGAGGAAATTTCCATGTGCGAGGACACGCCGGATGATCTTGTGCATGATTTGATGTGTGCTGCTGCCTACAAGGACCATCCGCTTGCGTATTCCATCCTTGGCTTGAAGGAACGGCTAATGGAGATGAAGCCGGATGATCTTCGGGCGTATATGAAGGAACAATACACGATTGAGAATACGGTTATAAGCGTTGCCGGCAACATTAGTGATGGATTGATTGAACTGCTGGAACAGCATTTTGGTTCTTTTGATAATCATGGTATAAGTGCGCCGCTGACTCCACCAGATTACTATGGAGAGCTCTTATTTCACCGCAAGAAAACAGAGCAGAATCACATCTGTCTTTCCTTACCAGGTGTCCGTTCTGGCGATCCCCTGCAGTATGCTATGGTGCTGATTAATAATGCCGTAGGCGGAGGGATGAGCTCCCGCATGTTCCAGGAAATTCGTGAAAAGCGCGGATTAGCTTATTCGGTGTATTCCTATCACAGCTCCCAGGCAGATTCTGGTCTGTTTACGGTCTATGCTGGAACAGCGCCCAAGCAAACAAAGGATGTCATGGAGTTAATCAAGGAAATGATGTACGAACTTGCTACCAACGGCCTCAGTGAAGATGAGCTGAGAAAAGGTAAGGAGCAGCTTAAAGGCAGCCTCATTCTTAGTCTCGAAAGCACTAGCAGCCGAATGAACCGTATCGGAAAAAATGAACTTATGCTCGGAAGACATAATACATTGGACGATATGATCGCCAAAATTCAGCTAGTGACGATGGACAATATCAACAGTGTGCTGGACCATATGTTCGCGGAGCCGCTTTCTTTAGCGATGGTAGGCTCATCAGATAAAGCTATTGCAAATGTTAGGAGAGATGATCTTGTCTTATTACGTACAAATCAATAAACTTGCTGGAAACGAGGATGTAAATCTTCCTTGTAAAATGTCGGAGCAAGCTTCCGGTTATGATCTTTATGCTGCCGTTGCGGGTGAAATTGTACTTGCACCAGGAGAGCGGGCATTAATTCCAACAGGGATTTCACTGGCTATGCCAGAGGGGCTTGAAGCGCAGATCCGTCCGCGTAGTGGACTGGCCTTGAAGCACGGGATTACCTGCTTGAATACACCTGGAACTATAGACGCCGATTACCGCGGAGAGATCAAAGTGCTCTTGATCAATCTGGGGCAGGAGCCTTTTGCTATCGCTCGCAATGAGCGGATTGCCCAAATGGTATTTCAAGCCGTTCCAGTGGTTAATTTGGTGGAAGTGGAAGAGTTGTCCGAAACTCAACGCGGAGCCGGAGGCTTTGGCCATACTGGCAAGTAAGATTGTTGTTACAATTCATTTAAAAAGCTTACGAATTCATGCCCAAGGTATGATTCGTGAGCTTTTTTTGATATGCAGAGTTAATTATCCAAAGTTTTAATTCTTCGATTGTTATACAACTAACCCCGACTTCCCCATCGAATAAACTCAGCATTTTCATTGGCGCTCTGCCACTACTCTAACCCTACCATCAAATTAAAGACGAAGCCCCTATCGGACCCCAGTGCTCTTATTTATAACAATTCTGCTTAATTCGGCTGTTTTCGGACCCCAGTGTCACTATTTGATCAAAAACACCTGATATCGAGCCTGTTTACATCGAATAAGAGCTCTCCAGTCCGAAACTCCTCCTAAAAGGCAAAAAACACACAAATAGTTGCATCTCGGTCCTTAACTCATCAGCCGTAACCCGTAACCCATTAGTTCATCATCAGCCATGCGTGCCGGGGATTTCATTTCCGCTCTTCACCCATTAACTATGCCCAGCATAAGATGCTTTATAGTCGATAGTGTATGTTGAAAGGAGCGTCATCCCTATGCTTACTGGCGTCAGGATCGTGTTCCTGGGCGGGGACGCGAGACAGCTTGAAGTGATTCGGAAATGTGTGGAATTGGATGCGACGGTAAGCGCTGCCGGGTTCGATAAGTGGGAGACCCCTAGCCCAGGGGTGAGCCTGGAACAATTGACGGTAGAGCTGCTGAGTAATGCAGATGTATTAGTGTTGCCTACGGTAGGCTGTGATGATGAAGGAAATATTAGTGCTCTATTTTCTTCTGAGCGTTTAACGATTCTGGAGGAGCATTTCACTGCGCTGCCATCCGATTGTTTAGTGTATACCGGTATGGCTAAAAGTTACTTGCGCGGGATGTGTACCAAGCACTCACTGAAGTTAATCGAACTGCTTAATCGTGATGATGTGGCTATTTACAACTCTATCCCGACAGCGGAGGGAGCGCTGGTAATGGCCATTCAGAACACGGATTTTACGATTCACAGCTCGAAATCAATGGTGCTTGGTTTAGGTAGAACTGGATTTACAATGGCTCGAAGTCTACAGGGACTGGGGGCCAGTGTAAAGGTTGGTGTCAGAAAACAAGAACATTATGCACGTGCTGAGGAAATGGGCTGGAAGCCTTTTATGACCAATGAGCTGCTGCTTCACGTACCGGATGTGGATCTTATATTTAACACGATACCAAGTATGATCATCACCGCGCAGGTGCTCTCGCGGCTTGCGCCGCATTGCGTAATTATTGATCTGGCATCTGCACCAGGCGGCTGTGACTTTCGTTATGCTGAGAAACGTGGGATTAAGGCGATGCTGGCTCCAGGACTCCCTGGCATTGTAGCTCCAAAAAGCGCTGGGATTATTATGGCAAATGCGCTGGTACAGTCGATTTCGGACGAGGCTTTAATCAAGGGGGACGAATAAAATGGATTGGCACGGAAAAACAGTAGGGTATGCGATCACTGGATCTCATTGCACTTTTGCTGAGGTAATGCCACAAATTCAGCGCTTCGTAGACGGGGGAGCAAACGTAGTACCTATAGTTTCTGCCTCTGTACTAGGAACAGACACCCGCTTTGGGACATCGCAAAATTGGTTAAAACAGTTGAAAGATATAACAGGGAATGATATCATTTCTACAATTGTTGAAGCGGAGCCGCTGGGTCCTTCCAAGCTGCTGGATGTGCTGACAATAGCACCTTGCACAGGAAATACAACGAGTAAACTGGCTAATGCCATGACGGATAGTCCCGTGCTAATGGCAGCTAAATCGCAGATGCGCAACGGACGTCCACTAGTTCTAGCGATATCTACAAATGATGGATTGGGCCTAAATGCCGCGAATATTGCTAAGCTTCTGGTGGCTAAACATATTTATTTTGTACCATTCGGTCAAGATAACCCTGAGGGTAAACCTAACTCGCTCGTGGCACGCATGGATCTTATCCCGGAAGCTTGCTATGCCGCTTTGCAAGGTAAACAACTACAGCCGATGATCATCGAACGGTTTCATTCAGCATAGAAAATTGACAGATCTCGGCTGATTTTGTTGTGGACAATAAAAGGGGAGATGCACCAAATGAGCAATGAGAAGTGCCAAGATAACGTAGTGGAACCAGCTAAGTTCATTGCTATCAAAAAAATATAAGCAGTATTGCTACCGTCCTCAGGTTCGAGGGCGGTACAGCCATTTAACAACTTACTTAACGAATAAGCTCACGTACCGTAATCTTTTCACGAATGATTAGTGTGTTTGCTTTGATAATAATGGGGGAATTATACATGGGTATTCTGGTACAAAAATTCGGAGGAACATCGCTATCCACACCGCAAGCTAGAGAACACGTAATCCGCAATGTCAAAAGGGAGCTGGCAAGTGGCTATAGTCTTGTAATTGTTGTATCGGCTATGGGCCGTCGCGGAGAACCTTACGCAACTGACACTTTGCTGGATTGGGCCGTGCAGAACGGAGATGCACTTCCAGACCGGGAAAAAGATCTCTTGATGTGCTGTGGTGAAATTATTTCAGCTACTACTCTATGTGGGCTGCTGGAGAATGAAGGCATCGCTTCTACAGTATTAACGGGAGCTCAGGCAGGATTTCTGACAGACAGCAACTACGGTAATGCCAGAATTCTGGATGTACGTCCGGAACGCATTCTCCGTGAGCTGCGTGAGGATAAGGTAGTTATTGTTACCGGGTTCCAGGGCCAGACTGAAGCGGGTGATTTGACAACTTTAGGCCGTGGCGGCAGTGATACCTCTGCTACAGCACTGGGTGCTGCTCTTCATGCTGATATGGTGGATATTTATACGGATGTGAACGGAATTCTTACAGCAGATCCACGGATCGTTGAAGATGCTAAGCCATTAACTTACGTTAGTTATACTGAAATTTGCAATATGGCTCATCAGGGAGCAAAAGTCATTCATCCACGTGCGGTTGAGATTGCTATGCAGGCACAGATCCCAGTTCGTGTTCGTTCAACCTTTTCAGAAGCTGAAGGTACGTTGGTTACGAATCCAGAAGGATTTAACGATATCCAAGCAGGGGGAATTGTGGATCGATTCGTTACAGGGATTGCTTATGTCAGCAATGTTACACAGATTTCTGTGGAATGCCCGGACGGTAACGGAACCGGAGTGCAGCTGCAAATCTTTAAGAGTATGGCAGATAACGGGATAAGCGTTGATTTTATTAATGTAACACCTACGGAAGCTCTTTATACGGTTTTTGATGACAAATCAGAGAAGGCTATTTCTGCTCTACAGCAGCTGGGTTTGCGACCTAAGAGTTTGTCGGGTTGTGCCAAAGTTTCTGTTATCGGGGGCGGAATTAATGGTGTGCCTGGTATTATGGCGCGCATTGTTGAGGCGCTTAGCTCGCAAAACATTCAAATTCTACAATCCGCGGATTCGAATACAACGATATGGGTGCTTGTGAAAAAAGAAGATATGGTGCAGTCCCTGCGTTCGCTGCATGCTATGTTTGAATTGCACCGCTGACAAGGAGGAATTCAAAGTGGATTTCGGAAGATTAATAACAGCCATGGTAACCCCTTTTGATGGGGATGGAGAAATCAACTGGGATGTAACTTCACAGCTTGTCGATTATTTAATTGAGGTACAGAAATCAGAGGCTTTGGTTGTCTGCGGAACGACAGGGGAATCGCCTACGTTAAGCGATGAGGAAAAGCTGCAGCTGTTTTCTTTTGTGCTGGAAAAGGCGAATGGACGTTGTAAAGTTATTGCTGGAACTGGCAGCAATAACACGAAACATTCCATTCATCTGACGAAGGAAGCGGAGAAAATAGGCGTAGATGGAGTGCTTTTGGTCGTTCCTTATTATAATAAACCGAATCAGGAAGGTCTTTATCAGCATTTTTCCACGATTGCTTCAGAGACTTCATTACCAGTGATTTTATATAATGTTCCAGGTCGAACAGGTGTAAGTATGAGCGTGGCCACTACCCTGCGACTTGCTGAGATTCCGAACATCGTTGCTACGAAAGAATGCGCGTCTGTAGATCAGGTAACACTTATTGCCTCTGATTGTTCAGATGATTTCCGTGTATATACGGGTGATGATGCCTCAGGTCTTGCCAGTCTGGCTGTCGGTGGATACGGAATTATAAGTGTATCTAGCCATGTGGTTGGTGCGCAGATGTCAGAAATGATTTACGCTTATACCTCCGGCAATGTTCAGCTTGCTGGAGAGATTCATCGCCAGCTGTTCCCGATTTTTAAAGGAATGTTTGAATGCCCACAACCGCTGCCCAATCCTTCAGCTGTAAAATATGCTTTAGGACTCAAGGGGATTCCTGTGGGCGGAGTCAGATTGCCGCTTATTTCGCCAACGGAAGCGGAAGCGGCTTTTATTGAAGCACTTTTTCACTAAGAATTAATCATTGCTGATGTACGTTCTAAACCGGCTACTCTATTGAGGGAGCCGGTTTTTGCATTTATATTTTTTTTCTGAAATATTGAGGCGAATTTAAGGAAAGAATTTGGATACGAGGCGGATGACTTGTCTTTTGCCAAAAAAATCATGTATAATGATCTTAAGTGACTGGGTGCGGTTAAAATTAAATATGCGGTAATCTTCCGTCAATGTAATACATTGTGAGACAGGATAGGTCCCAAGATGAGTCTGTTTAAATAAATGACATGTCTTCGCGCGAGGGGCGCGACGGTGAATTTTGACGGCGTTTGTCCGCTTCAATATGAACTTTACTGCCCGGAATCGGGAGCTTTCGCATTGCGCATTTTACAGATTTCAGGAATTTCCTCGTCGATTGGAAGTTATTGGCTGTTTGAAAGAAATGTGTTCAGCGCCGCTGAAATAATCGAAGTTCGATATTTACCAATAAAAGTATGACGTCCAACATCATAGGAGGGTTAGATTCATTTGTCCAAAAAAAACAACAACGATAAATTGACGATTTTCGCATTGGGCGGAGTCGGAGAAATCGGGAAAAACATGTATGTTATTCAATACGGAGCTGACATTGTAGTCGTGGATTCGGGACTCAAGTTTCCGGAAGAGGATATGCTCGGTATTGACATCGTAATTCCTGATATCTCGTATTTGACAGAGAACCGTGACAAGGTAAGAGGTATTGTGCTTACTCACGGACACGAGGATCACATCGGTGGTCTACCTTATGTCCTGAAGAATTTGAATGTTCCAGTCTATGGAACAAGATTGACTTTAGGTCTTGTAGAGAACAAATTGAAGGAAGCGAACCTGCTGGGTGACACCAAACGGATTCTGATCAACGAAGATTCAGAAATTCAATTGGGGAACTCACTTAAGGTAACTTTCTTTAGAACCAACCACAGTATTCCTGATTCCGTGGGTGTATGCATTGAGACTCCGGAAGGAAATGTTGTTCATACGGGCGATTTCAAATTTGACCACACCCCAGTCAACGGTCAATTTGCAAATCTGCATCGGATGGCAGAGATTGGCCAAAAGGGCGTACTTGCTCTTTTGTCAGATAGTACGAATGCTGAGAAACCAGGCTTTACCCCATCTGAGAAGAATGTCGGTATTGTGCTGGAAGATATTTTCCGCAAGGCTGAGCAACGTGTCGTTGTAGCAACTTTTGCTTCCAATGTGCACCGTATTCAACAAGTGGTTAATGCAGCAGAATCTACGGGTCGTAAGATTACGGTAATTGGCCGCAGTATGGTCAACGTTGTATCCATCGCTTCAGAGCTTGGATATTTGAACGTACCTGACGGAATGCTGATCGAACCGGAAGAAATGAATAGAATGGCAGCAAATCGTGTAGTTGTTCTTTGCACAGGCAGCCAAGGCGAGCCAATGTCTGCATTGACACGTATGGCACGTTCTAGTCATCGTAAAGTAGATATCCTGCCAGGCGATACCGTTATTATTGCGGCAACACCTGTGCCAGGTAATGAGAAGTATGTAGGCCGTACTATCGATGAATTGTTCCGTCTTGGTGCTAATGTGATTTACAGCGGTTCCAACTCCGGCGTTCACGTATCCGGTCACGGTAGTCAAGAAGAACTTAAGCTTATGCTTAACCTGATGAAACCGAAATTCTTCATTCCGATCCACGGTGAATACCGCATGCAGCGCAAACATGCTTTACTGGCAGAATCGGTTGGCGTAGAGCCACAGAACATTTTCATCACTGAAATCGGTGAAATTGTTGAAATCCAGGGCGGTGCCGCTCGTAAGGCTGGTAAAGTAACAGCTGGTAACGTATTGATTGACGGACTAGGTGTAGGCGATGTTGGTAACATTGTATTGCGTGACCGTAAGTTGCTGTCTCAAGATGGTATCTTGGTTGTCGTGGTTACACTTAGCAAGCAGAATGGTGCAATTGTTTCTGGACCTGACATCATTTCACGTGGTTTTGTTTATGTTCGGGAGTCCGAAGGGCTGCTCGACGAAGCTAACCGAATTGTATCCAGTACATTGCAACGCCTGATGAGTGAAAAAGTAAATGAGTGGGCTTCCCTTAAAACAAGCGTAAAAGATTCGCTGGGCCGTTTCTTATATGAACAAACGCGCCGCAGACCGATGATTTTGCCAATTATCATGGAAGTGTAAGGAGAGTTTCTCCTTCAATGAATATATAGCTAGGGCTGAGCCCCTTTTCCCCGGAAATATTGGACGGTTTCCACGGGAGAAGGGGTTTTTGTATGTTCATAAGCTGAAAATTGCATAATGCAGCACCCTGAAACGTCATACTAAGGATTGTTAGTAAGGCAACAGCAGACTAGAGCTGCATATAACAAGGGAGAGCTGCGAAGATGAACTACATCGAAGGATCAAATGGAGCAAAAAATGAGGAAGTTGTCCCAGGAGAAACTAATCCGAATCCTAATGAAAATATGCCGCCCACTACAATGGGAGCGATTAAGGAGCTAGGACAAACAGTAGTCCCAAGTGGAGAGCCTGATATTTTTTGCTTAACGATTATTGGTCAGATTGAAGGACATATTGTTATGCCTCCACAGAACAAAACAACAAAGTATGAGCATATCATTCCGCAGCTGGTGGCAGCTGAGCAGAATAAAAACATCAAAGGCCTGCTTATCATTTTAAATACGGTAGGTGGAGATGTAGAAGCGGGATTAGCAATTGCGGAAATGATTGCATCCCTCTCCAAGCCAACGGTAACCGTAGTCATTGGAGGCGGGCACAGCATCGGGGTGCCGATTGCAGTTTCCTCCACTTATTCGATTATTGCTGAAAGTGCAACGATGACGATTCATCCGATTCGAATGAATGGTTTAGTGATCGGAGTGCCGCAAACTTTCGAGTATATGGAGAAAATGCAGGAACGTGTCGTTAAATTTGTGACTTCCCATTCGCGCATTTCTGAAGAACAGTTCCGTGATCTCATGTTTAAGACAGGTGAGCTCAATCGTGATATCGGGACGGCTGTGGGGGGCTTGGATGCCGTTAAATATGGTCTGATGGATGAGGTCGGCGGGATCGGAGCGGCACTTGCGCATCTTAACCGAATGATCGGCGGGGATTTCTCAGCATCGACTCCAGGAGGGATTACGCAATGACACTGTACACAGTAGTTGCAATGGAACAGGTGTGGGAGGGGGCATTTAACAATTATGCCGCAACCCGAGAAGTTAGTGTGCAGGGCATGCTGATGCAGGTTGAACCGATGGAGGAAGGACGTGCGCGGATTGTGAGATTATTGGATTGTCCGCTGAACCGTTATCTAGATCCGGCGTTCTCTCCAGGTTCGATAATTACATTAACATAAAGATTCATTTTCTGACAAAAGAGAACATAGGTACGCCACGCCATTATATGGTATAATGTTGTTCCGGGGGTGGCTGGCGTGGCTAAACGAAAAAAGAAGAAGAAAAAAGCGCTGCTCGGCAGCGTTTTAAAATATGAAATATATGGAATTTTATTAATAACTATTTCCGTCATTGCACTGTCTGGTGAAGCAGCCGTAGGGCGCTCACTTTCAAGTATGGCGGGTTACTTATTAGGGAGATTTTATTTTGTGTTGCCGCTTATCGGCATTTTTTATGGACTTATGGTGATGATCCATCGAAGATGGCCTTCCTCGTGGAACAGCAGGCATACTGGCGTGCTTCTGCTTCTATTGTCTATGTGCCTTATGAGCACAATATCTGCAATGGAGCAGAAGCTTGGCCCGTTGTCTTTGTTACATCCTGGCAATGTAATGACACAAATACATAATGATCTTTCGGGATCACTTTCACCTGGCTCGAACGAAAGCAATGTCTATATGCTGGGTAAGGATATAAGCGGAGGGTACATCGGCGGGTTGGAGTATGCAGCGCTGTTATGGCTTTTTGGTAGTCTGGGCGCTAAGCTGCTTATGATCGTCATGCTGGCGATCAGCTTTATGCTAATTACCAACTTGTCCTATGTGGAGATTTTTACGCTTTTGCGAGTGCGCTTGGTTAAGTTTGTGGAGGGGATTCGTCTCCATGCTGCAAACCGTCCGAAGGCGGTTCCGGTAGCGGCCAGACCTTCTAGAGCCGCTGCTCCAGCTAAAGCTCGGCAGGTGAAGCAGCCTGTCTATGATGACGAGGAGGAAGAAGACGAAGACGATCGGTATTTGCCTAATCGCAAACAACCTGTCCTTTTGAAAAAAATATCTGGCTGGTTCTCAGGCTCCACGCGTTCACAGGTGGAAGCAGATTCTGAGGATGACGATCAGGGTCCAATTGTGACAAGTGCTTCAACCGGTCCGATTATTTCGGGATTAACTCCAGATAGTCATGTAATTCCATTAGACGATATCGATCATGATTTTGATGATGCGGATCTGGATATTGAACCTGTGACGCCTATTATTCGTGACTTTTTTGAACATATCCGTTCAGAAGGGTTAAACGAAGAAGACCGGGAAGAGTGGAGTGAATTCTCACCCGCAGCTCGTGGTGAAGCAGCTAAACCTGCTGTAGCCGGACCTAATGCCGTTAAGCAGCAGCCTACGGATGAGTCTGAGGAGAATGTAAGCATAGACTTGGAAGGCCTGCTAGGTGCTTCTCCAGATGGAGAGATTATTCCTGCTCCTCCAGCACCACCGCCACCGAAGCCATATAAGCTGCCATCGTTCCGTCTTCTAGCCAAACCTAACAATGGTGGCAAAGCTGGAGATCAGAATGATTATATGCAGACTGCCCGTAAGTTAGAAGCAACACTTGAAAGCTTTGGGGTACGGGCTAAGGTGCTGGAGGTAGTAAGAGGCCCAGCGGTTACGAGGTATGAGATACAACCGGATATTGGGGTTAAGGTTAGCCGTATTGTAAATCTGACGGATGACATTGCCCTTGCACTTGCAGCCAAAGACATTCGGATGGAAGCGCCGATTCCGGGTAAATCTGCAATAGGAATAGAAGTTCCGAACTCTGAGGTGTCTATTGTTACCATGCGCGAAGTTATGGAAACACAGATTTTTCAGGAGGCTGAATCCAGATTATCGATTGCTTTTGGCCGTGATATTTCCGGCCAGACCATTATTGGCAATCTGGCTAAGATGCCCCATTTATTGGTGGCCGGTGCAACTGGCTCCGGTAAATCTGTCTGCATCAACGGGATTATAACAAGCATCTTATACAAAGCTAAACCTGATGAAGTTAAATTCCTCATGGTCGATCCTAAGATGGTAGAGCTGAATGTGTACAATGGAATTCCCCATCTTTTGGCTCCGGTTGTCACAGATCCAAAGCGGGCTAGCCTAGCTTTGAAGAAGATTGTTGTGGAAATGGAGAAGCGTTATGAGCTATTCTCCAAATCGGGAACACGGAATATGGAAGGTTATAATAAGCTAATGGCTGAGAATCCAGCGGCAATTCTCCCGTATATCGTTGTTATTGTGGACGAGCTTGCGGATTTGATGATGGTTGCAGCCAATGATGTCGAGGATGCAATTTGCCGACTTGCACAAATGGCGCGGGCGGCTGGAATTCATTTAATTATCGCTACACAACGCCCTTCAGTAGATGTAATCACAGGTTTAATTAAAGCTAATATTCCATCCCGGATCGCTTTTGGCGTATCGTCCAATGTGGATTCACGTACCATTTTGGATATGCCCGGTGCAGAGAAGCTGTTAGGCCGAGGTGATATGTTGTTCTTGCCAATGGGCGCATCTAAACCTATTCGTGTACAGGGAGCTTTTATGAGCGACCAAGAAGTAGAGACTATTGTTCAATATGTCAGCAGTCAAGGTGAAGCCGAATACGATGAGTCCATCGTTCCTGAAGTGGATGATACAATCACTGAGGATCAGGAGCCACAGGATGAATTATACGAGCAGGCCGTACAAATTGTGCTGGAGGCTAAGCAGGCTTCAGTGTCGCTGCTACAGCGTCGTATGCGTGTCGGTTATACCCGTGCAGCCCGGTTGATTGACTCTATGGAGGCTCGTGGAGTCATCGGTCCTTACGAGGGCAGCAAGCCGCGTGAGGTGCTGGTGTCACTTGAGCAATATCAGCATAACAAGATCAGCTCCTAAGCTGGACAAGCCCGTCGAAACCTTCAATAGACAGTAAAAGAGATGGCCACTTTATGAAGTGGACCATCTCTTTTTTGTATCCTGAGTACTTATTTGACTCTTGGTGCAGCAAGCAAAGCTTCAACAATATAATCCAGTTGCACATTTAGAGAATAGATATCACTGTAATAACCTAATCCAAAATCAATTTCCATCAAACGGCCTTCTTTCACGGCAGGGATATTGTTCCAAATTGGGTTTTGGGTCAGATCAGCCATACCATCATAAGAGGAGCGGAAGATATAGTCACCGCTGTATTTGCCAAGGACTTCAAAGGATACGGATTCGCCATCCGCACCAGTCGCCGTATCTATTTTCTGTTGAATGATTTCCGGCGCCTTCATGCCTAAATATTCATAAATGATTTGCGAACCACGTCCGAATTGTTTGCTTGCCACAACAGCCATACTGTTGTCTTTTCCACCTTCCATGATGGATATTGTGTGATCCAGAATACCAGCTTCTTGCAGCTTTTGTTTGCTGTCTTCAACTTTTTTATGGAAATCAGTAAATAATTCTTTTGCTTGATCTTCTTTGCCTACGACTTGTCCAATAAAGGACACCCGTTCTTCTGTTGACATTTTTTCATACGGAACTAACACTGTTGGTGCAATTTGGTGGAGGGCTTCATAAGTTTCCTCTGACGGCACGATGATAAGATCAGGATTTAGAGCAAGGATTGCTTCAGGGCTAGCCTCAAACCAGGTGCCAAGCTTTTGCACATCTTTTAGCTCATCTTCAAATGCAGCACCCTCGGACACATCGGATACACCTATAGGTTTAATGCCTAGAGCCAGTACATCACCGAGCAAATAAAGAACTACGACTCTTTGTGGACTAGTGGGAACGGCAATGTCTCCTTTAACTGTGGAAATTATCCGGGTTTGTGCTTCGACAGCAGCTTTGTCTGTATTTGCTCCTGTACTTGTTTCTGCTGAGGGGGTTGGTGTCCCATTGCTTGACGCATTTGAATTTGTGGTTCCCGTGGAACAAGCGCTTAACACTATGGTAAAGCATAATAACAGGGTGAGCAGTAATGATGGTTTGGCATTTCTAAACATTGGTAATTCCCCTTCTCCGTTATAATGATAATGATTATCATAATCAATATAACGGAGAGGTTGTGTTCGGGCAATGTCAGTTTGCGCACCTTGGGATGGCATATCACGCCAACTGGGTTGGGTGATCAATTTATTTTTGTATCGGACAGGGGAGGTTCCGTAATATTTTTTGAACATTTTTCCTAGATAATAGCCATCAGGATAACCTACTGCAATTGCGATGTCATGCAAGCTCGCCTCAGTGTTCAGGAGCAGTATTTTCGATTTTTCCATGCGGATGCTGATTAAGTACTGAGCAGGACTAGTCTGCAGTCGTGTTCTGAATAATCTGGATAATGTTCTAGGGCTGCTGTTTACCGCTTTAGCTAATTTTTCAAGAGAGAAGGTTTCCTTATAATAAGTCTGCATATAGCGAATTGCTTGATTTAGCGGATCAGGTTGTATTAACTGTGTTTCCAGCGTATGCAGCTGCCTAAGCAGCTCATAAATCCATTGATAAAACAGTGTTTTAACATGCAGCCGATCCAAAAGACCTGTTTTGCCCCAATCAGTAAACATGTTCTCCATCTTATCAAATAAGGGCAGTGGACTAGTAGGCGTAAATCCATATTGAAGATTAAAGGGATTATTGTGTTCCATAATTGCTTTTAGATTGTTGCGTGAGGCGAGTGAAAGGTTTGCTTTATATAAAATTAAGTAATACTCCAGTAGTTCCTCCGTGCGTAAAAATTGAATGTTCATTCCTTTTCCACCATGAAGGATATGAAAGTTGCCGATCTCGTGCGGGACCTCGTCAATCAGTATTTCGGCCTTGCCGTTTATGATCAACAAGAATGCGCTTGAGGGCAGCTGATAATGTGAATTCAGATCACTTGATCGTTGAAAAGTATGGCGTATATCAATAATTTCTATTAATGCGTGGTTCCACAATAAAATGTGGTCCTTTAAATTCATGATTAATATCAACTCCAACGTTTTCTTATTTGGATTATAGTTGATAATTATTCTCAATTACAATGAAATGCTATTACTTCTTTTTTAGTAATGCATAGGATGTCCTGACAGTCGTCATAATAACTTTAGCCATCCATGCAGAACTCACAAAAGAAAGGTAGAGCGAACCCCTATGAAGAAACATAAGTTGTGGATCTTTGCTTCTTTAACCCTTGCACTTGCTGCCGCGCCGTTTGCAGGAATGCTGCTCCAGGGTAATGGCATAGTACAGACCAAGCAAAGTGCTGCTGCGTCATTTGTCCATGAACTAAATCATCCTGAAGAAGAGGCCTTGCCTGCCTTCAGCACGACTCCGATTAAACTCGGTTCTTCTGGTCAGGATGTTTATGAGTTGCAAGGACGTTTAAAACATCTGGGCTTTTATGAAGGGAAAATAGACAGTCAGTTTGGTCCGAAAACGAAAAATTCAGTAACGTGGTTTCAATGGAAGTTTGGAATGAAGTCTGATGGCATCGTAGGCGCTAAGACTAAGCTGAAATTGTATAACGCAACTAAGAACTGGAAGCCGACAGAGTCGGCTTCAGCAACCGGAAATAATACAGCAAACAACAACACCGGTAACAAAACAAATACAACCAATAATTCGGATTCAGCGTCTCTGTCTTCAGGGAATACGATGGGATTATCAGAAAATGATCTCAAAATTATGGCTAATGCCGTCTATGGTGAGTCAAGAGGTGAACCTTTCGAAGGACAAGTTGCTGTTGCTGCAGTAATCTTGAACAGGGTAAAATCTCCGAGCTTTCCAAATACGCCGTCTGGCGTTATTTTTCAGCCGGGAGCTTTTACAGCTGTAGCTGACGGGCAGATTTATTTGGAGCCAAATGAGCAGGCACGAAAAGCAGTGCAGCAAGCGCTGAATGGCTGGGATCCTTCGGGTGGGTGTTTGTATTATTTCAACCCTAAAACGGCGACCTCCAAATGGATTTGGACTCGTCCACAGGTCAAGACTATCGGCCAGCATATTTTCTGTATGTAGATAAGTAAAGAAGTAAATCCAGAGAGCAACCGGGAAGAGGCATCCGGTTGCTTCCTTACTTTGGAATGGTTTAGAATGGTTATTAATTCATAAACATGTTAATGAGCAACTATCCACGCGGTAAAGGAGTTTTGGACTTGACTAATAATGTATTTCAGCATGGCAACGTTGCAGGTATGCGTATTCACGTGATGCCTACCAAGGCGTTCAAGACCTACGCCATCTCACTTTATGCCGGCGTCCCACTTAATGAGGATACGGTAACCCCTACAGCACTTGCCCCATTTGTGCTCCGCAGAGGTACCGCTTCTTATCCAGAGACTACTCAATTCCGCGAGCGTTTGGAGGAGCTGTATGGCGCTGGATTTGGTTTTGATATTTATAAAAGAGGCGATTATCAGATTGTTCAGTTTCGCATGGACACCATTAATGACTCCTTCGTGCAGAGTCAGGAGAGCTTGCTTGAACAATCCTTTGCTTTCCTAGGAGAAGTCCTGACCCGTCCGTTGGTGGAGGATGGAAGCTTCCGTTCTTCCTATGTTGCAACAGAGCGTGAAACAGTGCGCAAGAAGCTGGAATCTATCGTAAATGATAAGATTCGTTATGCTGCGGAACGCTGTATCGAAGAAATGTGCCGTAACGAGCCCTATCGCCTTCATCCACTGGGTCAAAGAGCGGATTTGGATCGGATTACTCCAAAAAGTTTGTACGAATCCTATAACTCATGGCTGGATGGAGCTATTTTGGATCTCTATGTAGTGGGAGATACGACTACTGAGGAAGTTGAAAAGCTTGTGCAGCATCACTTCGGACGCATTCAGTCGGAGGTGGGCTTATATAGCTCCAAGTTTGTCCCAGTATCCGTCAGCGAGGTACGGACGGTAGAGGAGAAGCTGGATGTCAGTCAGGGCAAGTTGAACATGGGTCTGCGCACATCAATTACGTATAAGGACGATACATATGCGTCCGCACTTATGTATAACGGAATATTAGGAGGGTATCCACACTCCAAACTCTTCGTCAATGTACGGGAAAAGGCCAGTCTTGCATACTATGCTTCTTCACGCTATGACGGTCACAAGGGGATTGGAACGATACAATCAGGTATTGAAACGCAAAATTACAACAAAGCTGTTGAAATTATAGAGAAACAACTGGAAGAGATGAAAGCTGGCAATATCAGTGATCTGGAGTTAAGCCAGACCAAAGCCATGATCCGCAATCAGCTTTCCGAGATTCCGGATTCTGCTTTTGAGATGATCTCTTACGACTTCAACCGCCAGTTGTCAGGAAAAGAACGGACAGCGGATCAGCTGCTAGAAGAGGTGGAACAAATCGGTGCAGGGGAAGTAAAAGCTGCAGCGGAGACCTTTCAGCTGGATACGATTTATTTCTTGACAGGGAAGGAGGAATAGAGATGGAACAGATTCAATACGACAGACTTCAAGAGACCCTTTATCATGAGGTGATGGATAATGGGCTTCAGGTTTATGTATTGCCAAAACCAACATTCAAAAAAACTTACGCCACATTTGCAACTAAATATGGTTCTGTAGATAACCATTTTCATGTCGCAGGTGGAGAAGAGACCACTGTTCCTGATGGTATAGCTCACTTTTTGGAGCACAAAATGTTTGAAGAGCCAGAAGGCGATATTTTTGCCACTTTTGCCTCAAATGGAGCTTCAGCTAACGCTTTTACAAGTTTTGATCAGACGGTTTATCTTTTCTCGGCAACAGAGAACATAGAGACCAACCTTAGTACACTCGTTGATTTTGTGCAACGACCTTATTTTACGGATGAGAATGTAGAAAAGGAAAAAGGGATCATTGGTCAAGAAATCAATATGTATGCAGATAATCCAGACTGGCGCGTGTACTTTGGCCTTATTGAGGCCATGTATTCGAAACATCCGGTTCGGATTGATATTGCCGGAACAATAGAGTCGATTAGTACGATTACGAAAGAAACACTGTACACTTGTTACAACTCTTTTTATCATCCCAGCAATATGCTGTTGTTCGTAGTGGGTGGTGTGGATCCGGAGAAGGTATTCTCCTTGATTCGCAGCAATCAGCAGGGGAAATCTTATGGTAAACAAGGTGAGATTAAGCGTATTTTTGAAGAGGAGCCGGAACAAGTCGCTACGAAGCGCTTAGAAAGCAAACTCGCTGTTTCGATGCCTAAGATTATGTTTGGATTTAAGGAAAAAGTTGATGGTCTTACAGGCGAAGCTGCGCTTAAGCGTGATCTCGCCACAAAGCTTATGCTTGATTTGCTGGTTGGCAGCAGCACAGCGTTGTACCAAAAGCTCTATGATGAAGAACTGATCTCAGACAGCTTTGGCCATGAATTTAATAGTTCAGAACAATATGCTTTTTCAGCTATGGGTGGAGATACCAAGGACCCGGATTTGCTGCTAAAACGAATTAAAGAAGAAGTGGATCAGATCTTAAAGTCTGGCTTTGCTGAGAAGGACTTCGAGCGGGCACGGAAAAAGAAAATAGGCGGATATTTGCGCATGCTGAACTCCCCTGAAAGTATCGCACATGAATTTACACGTTACCAATTCCGCGGTGGTGACCTGTTTGAAGTTCTGCCTATTTACGAATCGATTACTTTAGCTGAAGTGAATGAGCGTTTACATGCCCATGTAAATTGGGAGCAGCTCGCTGTTTCACTAGTGGTGAGTCCTTAAATGGCGCTTTTGGGAGAGAGCAACAAACCATTAGGAGAAATGACAGTTCTGGTGACAGGGGGCAGCGGGGGAATCGGTGGCGCCATTGCAGAACGGTTTGCCTCTGTAGGCATGAATATTGTTATTCACTACAAGCACTCACATGAAGCTGCTAATGATGTCGCTCGGCGTTGTATGGCCCTTGGAGCAAAGGTAATGACTGTAAATGCGGATATGAAGGATCGCAGTCAGATTGTACGAATGGCGGAGAAGCTTGAAAGTAATGGAATGCAGCCGGATATTCTTGTCAACAATGCCGGTAAATCTCATTATGGGATGCTGGCTGATGTGAGTGAAGAGGAATGGGACGATATTATGGCCATTAACTTGAAAGGTACCTTTATGTGCAGCCAGATTTTTATGCCGTACATGGTATCCCAGCGTTATGGTCGAATCATCAACGTTTCTTCCGTGTGGGGAATATCGGGAGCCTCTTGCGAGGTCGCTTATTCAGCCAGTAAAGGCGGAGTAAATGCTTTTACTAAGGCGTTAGCCAAGGAACTAGCACCTTCTGGCGTAACTGTGAACGCGGTAGCTCCAGGAGCGGTTAATACGAATATGTTGTCTAACCTACAGGAGGATGAGGTCCGGATGCTGGAGGATGAGATTCCGGCGGGACGTTTGGCTACACCGAACGAGATCTCCTCACTGATTTACTTTTTAGCATTGCCTGAATCCGGGTATATTACTGGGCAGATCATTAGCCCTAACGGTGGCTGGATTACTTAATGCTTAACTTGGAGAAAAGCTCCAGCATAAGAATCTATCGTCTGAGACATATTATAAGTGTTGTTTTTTAATCTCTCGTAAGGCGGCTTACAGCCTGTATGCAGGTGTTTGACCGTAAACATGAAGGAGGATTTAAGATGACACAAGACGATAGCGTAATCAAAAATTTTGACACCTGGAAGAAATTCCTAGGTAAACGGGTTGTACAGGCTGAGAAACTTGGGATGAGTCAAGATACAATCTCAAAGCTGGCTTTTGAAATCGGGGAATTCCTTGATGAAAAAGTGGATCCAGCAAACACTCAAAACCGTGCGATCAAAGAGCTATGGGATGTCGGCAACGATGAAGAAAAGCAAACGATTGCTAAACTCATGGTCAAGTTGGCGAAAGACAACGCCTAAGCTTGCGGAAAAGCTCCCCCTGTGGGAGCTTTTCTGCAATTATTACAGGACTGACCTTGCCTTTCATTTTTATTTTATATATCATTAACATGACCCGTGTAAAAGACCGCTTTGCCGGGGCAGCTTTTTTTGCTGTATTGGCAAAGGGTAGGGAAAAGGAATCTATGAGGTGTACAAGTGGAATATAAACAGTGGTATATGGAATACAAGATTCACAAGAACAGACCCGGTCTGCTTGGTGATATCGCTTCAATGTTAGGGATGCTGGAAGTTAACATTCTGACGATTAATGGAGTTGAAGGAAAAACTCGCGGAATGTTGCTGGAGACCAATGATGATGAGAAAATTATGCTGATGGGCGAAATGCTCAAAAAAGTTGATAATATTACAGTTTCAGCTCTGCGGTCTCCAAGGCTCGTGGACAAGCTGGCTGTGCGCCATGGGCGATATATTGAACGGGATTCGGATGATCGGAAGACGTTTCGTTTCACCCGCGATGAGCTAGGTCTATTGGTTGATTTTCTCGGTGAACTGTTTAAAAAAGATGGGAATCAGGTTATAGGACTTCGTGGTATGCCCCGTGTAGGAAAGACGGAATCCATTATAGCTGGCAGTGTCTGTGCTATGAAACGCTGGACATTTGTCTCCTCCACATTATTGCGGCAGACGGTGCGCAGTCAATTGGCTGAAGATGAGATGAACCCACATAATGTATTTATAATTGATGGTATAGTTAGTACGATCCGCTCTAATGAGAAACATTATAATTTATTGCAAAATGTTATGAGCATGCCAAGCACAAAGGTTATTGAGCATCCAGATATTTTCGTACGCGAATCTGAGTATAGTTATGATGACTTTGATATTATTATTGAGCTGCGGAATAATCCAACGGAAGAAATCTTGTACGAGTCATTTACGACGAGCTACAGTGATGATTTATAGAACACAAACGATGAAGAATACACTTCCGAGCATGTTTTTTTATAAAGCTGGTTAAGGAAGTTTACATTCATAGAACTTACAGGAGGTGATGGTATGTCGGAACTGGGCCGGCAATTGAAAGAGGCACGTCTGCAAAAAGGGATGAGTCTTGACGATGTCCAGGAAGTAACAAAAATTCGCAAAAAGTATTTGGAAGCCATCGAGTCTGGAGACTACAAGGTGCTTCCAGGAAGTTTTTATGTGAGGGCGTTTATCAAAACGTATGCAGAAGCAGTAGGCATGAGTCCTGACGAACTGCTCGAGGAGCATGGGAACGTACCTGCACCACCCGCAGACACGACCATGGAGACGGTGATTCAAAAGCGCAGCCGTAGACCCGAAACCGAACGGAATGCAAAATGGCTGCCAACGGTGCTGATGTGGACATTCCCTATATTGATTATTGTGGTGATTTACATTTATGCTTCTAGTTTAAACAAAGCAGACCCGGATCAAGTTGATCAAACAAATATCACCAATAATGTGCAGGATCCTAATACAGCACAAACATCTCCACCCGCATCAGGAGGCGGTGTAGTAGCGCCTACTTCCTCGGCAGAAGCAACTACTGAGCCAACTACGGAGCCTACGCCAACACCGACACCAACGCCGTCTCCTCAATCGATCACAGTTACACCAGATGGGAAGTCAGGCAAAACAACGAAATTTAAGGTTACAGCTCCTGCCGGAAGCGAAGTTAAGGTTGAGATTGTTGCATCCGGAGTAAGCTGGCTTGAAGTTTACAAAGGCGAAAACTCTAAAGGTGAAAAACTCTCCTTCGGAAATACTGCAGCAGGAGAAACTATGAGCTTCGTTCTTGGTAGTGAGGGCATGTATATTAAGTCTGGGTATTCCCCAGCAACTGAAATTACCGTAAATGGTCAAGTAATCACGGATGAGAAGACGTCCTCACGTCTCCTGCTTAATCTTGACGACGGTTCTGGAAGTGAAGGTACCCAAAGTGACGGGACAGGCGAATAACAAATAGGATGTATAGACTTTGGCTTTAGGGAGAACATAAGACTGTTTTCAGTTTTAGCCAAAGTGAGGTGTACATCTTATGACAGTTAGCTGGATTGTAGCTGGCCTTGGGGTTGTTGTCAGTCTCATCGGATACTATTTGACACCAGGTGCTTGGGGATACGGAATTCTCGGATTCGGTATTGCACATATTGTGCTAGGAATTCTGGATATGTTTCGTAATCCGGTCCGAAGCAGATAGAAGCTGTAGAAATGAACGTCTCCAACGGCGTACTTCCGGTGGAGACGTGTTTCTACCCTTTGAACCAAACTCACTCGAAGGAAAAGCTCCACTTAGTGGGGCTGTTTTCTATGTCGGGTGAGCTACATAATGATTTATCCAAAATTAGACTTAATAGTACCATTCTCTTATAATAGTAGCAGACTAATTGTATAAAGGACGTGGAGTTTAATGAGTTCAGAATGTTCATTTGATATTGTATCCAAAATGGATATGCAGGAGTTAACGAATGCTATTCACCAAACAGAGAAAGAGATCGACAACCGCTTTGATTTTAAGAACAGCAAAAGCAGTCTGAAGCTGGAGAAAGACGCACTTATAATCGCCTCTGAAGACGAATATAAGCTCAACGCTGTTATTGATATTTTACAATCAAAGATGGTGAAAAGAGGCATTACCCTAAAAAATCTGGATTTCGGTAAAGTAGAACCGGCTTCCCTGGGATCTGTACGTCAACGTTTAGGGCTTAAGCAAGGCATTGATCAGGAGAATGCGAAAAAAATTAATATTCTGATCCGTGATTCAAAATTAAAGGTGAAGAGCCAAATCCAAGGGGATCAAATTCGTGTGACCGGTAAGAGCCGCGACGATTTGCAGCAGATTATTCAGATCTTGCGTAAAGCTGATTTGCCGCTGGATCTACAATTCATGAACATGAAATAGAATTTTGTGCCCCGCAGTGCTTATTAGCACTAACAACGCGGGGTGCTTTCTGTTTTTTTGACACCTATTTATTGCTATAATATACTTGCTTAAGTAGAAATGGATTAGCCTGATTTAGGCAATTTGTATGAACGATTTAGGGGAGGAAAACTTCAGTGAATTTGCCCAACCGCATCACGCTAGCTCGTATTTGCCTGATCCCGATTATGATGTTTTTTTTACTGGTGGATTTCAGTTTTTATCCAGAACCGATACATTGGGGCTCGTTTCAGCTATCTGTTAATCATTTGGTAGCAGCTGTAATCTTTTTGCTTGCGGCCAGCACGGATGGAATAGACGGCTACATTGCTAGGAAATATAATATGGTCACCAATCTCGGTAAACTCCTTGATCCACTTGCGGACAAACTGCTGGTATCTGCAGTTCTGATTTCACTTGTGGAGCTGGGCAGATGCGATTCATGGATTGCTATTGTAATCATCAGTCGTGAGTTTGCAGTCACCGGACTTCGCCAGATTGCATTGCTAGAGGGAAAAGTGGTTGCCGCCAGCAAATGGGGCAAGATAAAGACGGTTGTACAAATTGTTGCGATCTCACTGCTGTTGTTGAATAATTTCCCATTTCAATTTGTCAGTATTCCTGTAGACGATATTGCTATTTGGGCCGCAGCGCTGATCACTATTTATTCTGGAATTGATTATTTTGTGAAGAATAAGGATCTGCTACAGCTGCATAATGCGTAAGCATGTAAGCTGGATATACAAGGAAAGGTAATAGGTGAAGCACCTATTACCTTTTTTGAAATCCAAAAGCAGTGTACCTACATTATAACGAGGAGGCGAAAGCCAGGTATGAAAGCGGAGATTATTGCAGTAGGGACAGAGCTTTTGCTCGGTCAAATCGTGAATAGTAATGCCCAGTTTTTGTCTATAGAGCTAGCTGCCATCGGGATCGATGTATACTTTCAAACCGTTGTCGGTGATAACAGCAGCCGCCTGCAGCAAGCCATCGAGATCGCTCAGAGTCGGGCCGACGTTATTATCTTTACGGGCGGAATTGGCCCCACTGAGGATGATCTGACTAAAGACGCACTGGCTGCATCGCTAGGTAGAACGCTCCATATTGATCGTTTGGCGATGGATCATGTACAACGCTTCTTTGATGATCGTAAGATCGTTATGACCGAAAATAACCGCAAACAGGCACTTATAATTGAAGGAACTACACCGTTGCCGAATGAAATCGGTCTTGCGGTTGGGATTGCTTTTGAGCATGAGAAGAAATATTATATTGTGCTTCCAGGTCCACCTCGTGAGATGAAACCGATGTTCGTAGATAAAGCAGTACCGTGGCTACAGCAGCACGCCTTGACGAACGAAACACCGCTTTATTCAAAAATGCTCAAATTTGCCGGCATCGGAGAATCACTGCTGGAGGACAAGCTCATCGAACTGATTCGCAGTCAGACTGATCCAACGATTGCTCCGTATGCCAAAGAGGGAGAGGTAACTGTTCGTATTTCGACAAAGGCCCCTTCTGAGCATGAAGCTACAAAAAAGCTGGAGATACTGGAACAACAAATCAAGGAGATTTTGCCGGAACATTTGTATGCGAACATTGATGTGCCGCTGGAGCAATTGATTGTGGATTGGATGGCGGATGCCGGCCTGACCTTAAGTGCGGCAGAGAGCTGCACCGGAGGTTTGCTGATGGAGAGCATAACAAATATTCCAGGCAGTGCATCGATGTTTGCCGGCGGAATCGTCTGCTATTCGAATGACCTAAAGAAAAAGCTACTGAATGTGCCAAGTGCTTATTTGGAGGGACCCAATGCTCCTGGAGCCGTAAGTCGAGAAGTTGCCGAGGTGTTGGCTGACCAAGTGAGAATGATTGCAGACAGTGATTTCGGCTTATCTGTTACAGGTGTAGCCGGACCGGGTTATTCTGAACGCAAGCCTGTTGGACTTGTATTTATCGGCTTGGCTGAACGGGGACGTAAGACAGAGGTCTATGAGCTTAATCTTAAAGGTACACGGGAAAATATCCGGTTGCGTACTGTAAAGGCTCTGCTGTATCGTCTGTGGCGGAGACTTGAGGAACGCAAGGTGGAGACACCTCTTGAGGGTTCAGACTTGTAATGGGAGATTAGCCCAGTTATAATAAACACATACGGAAGAACCGTGGCACTGAGATTTCTTTGCTGCGGTTTTTTGTATATTTGCAGAGATTTTGATCACGATGGCTACTCATGATCATAAGTCGTTGATGTCCGGTGAAGTGGGGAATTTAATTAACTTCTATCTCCGGAGGGAGGCTTACAATAAAAGGGATAAATAACGCCCAAGACAAAAAAAACGAATGTATGTTCGAAAAAAAGCTTGGCAAGACCTTAAAAACACGTTATTATATTACTATAAACAGTGAAGGAAGTGGTCTGATTGTCAGATCGTCGTGCAGCGCTTGATATGGCGCTTCGTCAAATAGAAAAACAATTTGGTAAAGGTTCGGTAATGAAACTGGGAGAATCCACGCATATGCAAGTGGAAGTTGTACCTAGCGGATCTTTGGCACTTGATATTGCGTTAGGTATAGGCGGACTTCCAAAGGGACGTATTATTGAAGTATATGGACCGGAATCTTCAGGTAAAACAACAGTTGCTCTTCATGCTATTGCAGAAGTGCAAAGACAAGGCGGACAAGCTGCATTTATCGATGCCGAGCATGCGCTTGATCCGAAATATGCACGTAACTTGGGCGTAAATATCGATGAATTGCTGCTTTCTCAGCCAGACACGGGTGAACAAGCGCTGGAAATCGCCGAAGCACTTGTTCGTAGTGGAGCCGTTGATATTATTGTCGTTGACTCCGTTGCTGCTTTGGTACCTAAGGCTGAAATTGAAGGCGATATGGGTGATTCCCACGTCGGATTGCAGGCTCGCTTGATGTCTCAAGCGCTTCGTAAGCTTTCTGGTGCCATTAGCAAATCCAATACGATCGCTATCTTTATCAACCAGCTTCGTGAGAAGATCGGTGTTATGTTCGGTAACCCTGAGACAACTCCGGGTGGTCGTGCATTGAAATTCTACTCTTCTGTACGTTTAGATGTACGTCGCGTAGAGAGCATCAAGATGGGGAACGATGTGGTTGGTAACCGTACTAAGATCAAGATTGTGAAGAATAAAGTAGCTCCTCCATTTAAACAGGCTGATGTTGATATCATGTACGGTGAAGGGATTTCTAAAGAGGGAAGTCTTGTAGATATCGGTACTGAAATGGATATCGTGAATAAGAGTGGTGCATGGTATTCCTACGAAGGCGAGCGTCTCGGTCAAGGCCGTGAGAATGCTAAACAGTTTTTGAAGGAACATCAGGATATTGCCCTTATTATTGAGAATAAGATCCGTGAAGCAAGTAATTTATCCACTATTGTTGCTGCGCCGAAGAATGAAGATATTATTGCAGAGCAAGAAGAAGAAGAGAAATTGCTTCTCGAAATCGAATAGTATATTAAGCAATAGGACGCCCTGTGATTGATTGTTGCAGGGTGTCTTTTCTTAACAAGTAATGAAAGTAAGACGATAACCGATCTATTGCTACGAGGTGACAAACAACTATGGTAATACAACTGGATTTTGAAGCAGAAGAACAAGATGAGCAGGTGTTATCGGATTTTCCTGAAGGAGAACTCTTAGAGATCACTAAAGTAGAACGTCAAAAGAAATCTGACCACCGTTATATCATACATTTCGGAGCATATAACATGACTGTGCACGAGGACGTCATGATTAAATATCGAATGATTACTGGTAATTCTTTTATGAAGGCTGATTTGGTTGAAATTGTTGTAGCTGATGAGCGTCAACGAGCTTATGTAGAAGGCCTCCGTTATCTAGAACGTAAACCACGCACCGCTATGGAAATGACTCGCCGTTTACGCCAGAAGGAAATAGGAGAGACTATTATTGCGGAAGTGGTGCAGCGGCTGCAGGAGGAAAGACTTCTTGATGACCCTTTATATGCTAAGCAATGGGCAGAGCAACGAATAGCGAACCAGCGGAAAGGGAAGATGTGGATTCGACAAGAGCTACGTGAGAAAGGGATTGACAAAACCCTTATATCGGAAGCTTTGGAGAATATTACTCCTGAACAAGAGCTGGAGAGCGCACTCGAAACTGGGCGCAAGAAATGGAATCTCATCCGTGGAGAAGCTTCAGATAAGCGAAGAAAGACTGGAGCCTTCCTTATGCGCCGTGGATTTTCGGGCGATATGGTTCGCCAAGTGATCAATACTTTACTTGCGGAAGACAATTATGAAGGTGAAGATGAGGAGTTTTACTAGAATCACTGATTCTCTTGACATTAATGCGTATATCGACTCTCTTGACAATGTCTTTTTATAAATAATAAAATATAACATGAATCGGCATAAAATTAGAATCCTTTTTCCTTCCCAAAAAGGAGACTGTTTTAAACGGTTCACGTACAACTCATATGAAATGTAATCGCCGGATAAGGCGGGCAGTGTGCATGTGCAGCATGTGCAGTATGGCAATCGGTTGTTTACCGGTTTTTTGTATGGTGATGAACGGATAGTTAAACAACTGCACAATTCCCAGGGATATACCTTGGAGAGGAACCAACGAGGAGGTGAACAGATGCTGGAATCATGGATCTGGGTCATTATCGTTCTCGTTGTAGCTGCAATATTCTTTGGGTTCGGTTATTTTATTCGTAAATCCCTTGCAGAAGCTAAAATCCAAAGCGCAGAAAGAGAAGCCGTTGTCATCGTTGAGAATGCGAAGAAGGACGCTGAGGCGCTGAAGAAAGAAACAGTATTGGAAGCTAAGGACGAAGTCCATAGAATCCGTACTGAAGCTGAGAAAGAAACTCGTGAACGTCGGAATGAAATCCAACGGCAAGAGAGACGTTTGCTGCAAAAGGAAGAATCTCTGGATAAAAAAATGGAATCGCTTGAAAGAAAAGAAGAACAAGTAGCTAACAAAGAGAAACGAATTGATGAAACCCAACAGCAAATTGATGTTATTTACAAAAACCAAGTCACTGAATTGGAACGTATCTCCAATTTAAGCATCGAAGATGCAAGAAGTATCATTCTTAGCAATGTTGAGCAAGAAGTTCGCCATGAAACGGCACAAATGATCAAAGAAATTGAACAGCAGGCGAAAGAAGAAGCGGATAAGAAATCCCGTGAAATCATCACACTCGCTATCCAACGCTGTGCAGCTGATCACGTAGCGGAAACAACGGTTTCAGTTGTTACGTTGCCGAATGAAGAGATGAAAGGTCGGATTATCGGTCGTGAAGGCCGTAATATTCGTGCTTTGGAAACTCTTACAGGTATCGACCTCATTATTGATGATACGCCGGAAGCAGTTATTTTGTCAGGATTTGATCCAATCCGCCGTGAAGTGGCCCGTACGGCACTTGAGAAATTGGTGGCTGATGGACGTATTCACCCCGCTCGTATTGAAGAGATGGTGGAGAAATCCCGCAAAGAAGTGGACGAACGGATTCGGGAATATGGTGAACAAGCTACTTTCGAAGTGGGCGTTCACGGTTTGCATCCAGATTTGATCAAGATTCTGGGGCGTCTGAAATTCCGTACAAGCTATGGTCAAAATGTATTGAAGCACTCCATGGAGGTTGCTTATTTAACAGGACTGATGGCCGGTGAGCTTGGGGAAGACATCGTGCTTGCAAAACGTGCAGGATTACTCCATGATATCGGCAAAGCGCTGGATCATGAAGTGGAAGGTTCGCATGTTGAGATCGGCGTTGAACTAGCGAAGAAATATAAAGAACATCCGGTTGTTATCAACAGTATCGCATCTCATCATGGAGACTGCGAAGCTACCTCGGTTATTGCTATGTTGGTTGGTGCCGCTGACGCATTGTCGGCTGCTAGACCTGGTGCTCGCCGTGAAACACTGGAAACGTATATTAAACGTCTAGAGAAACTGGAAGAAATCTCAGAGTCATTCGAAGGCGTAGAGAAATCATTTGCTATTCAAGCGGGCCGTGAGGTGCGCGTGATGGTACAGCCAGAGAAGATTGACGATGCAGAGGCATTCCGTCTTGCTCGCGATATTACGAAGATGATTGAAAGTGAACTGGATTATCCAGGACATATCAAGGTTACCGTTATTCGTGAGACACGGGCTGTTGAATACGCTAAATAGGCAATAAGTAGATAACATACGCTTCGGAAATAACGATATTTATGATCGTTTCCTTGTACATGTTTCTGCTAGGAATATAAGGTTAAAGGATAAGATATAACTTATACTTTCTTATATTTGATGAAAATTGGCCCCTAAGCGGGGCCTTTTTTCTTTTAAATATGAAGACTTATCCGTTAGATGCAGAGGTTAAGATTAGGAGGAGAGAAACATTAAAGTACTATTCATTGGAGATATCGTAGGTAGTGTAGGTAGGAAGGCACTTCGGGAGATGTTGCCCTCATTAAAAAGCAAATATCAACCACATATAATCATAGTTAACGGTGAGAATTCTGCTGCCGGTAGAGGTATTACTAAAGCGATCGCAAATGAATTTTTTAACTGGGGCGTTCACGGAATCACCATGGGTAATCACACATGGGACAACAAGGACATCTTCGAGTTTATCGACGATGAGGCCCGGATTATCCGTCCTGCTAATTTTCCTCCAGGAACACCGGGAAGAGGATATACAGTTGTTAAAGGTAACGGCAAAGAGCTAGCTATAGTTAACCTGCAAGGCCGTACATTTTTGCCTGCGATTGATTGTCCTTTCCGTGTGGGTGAAGAAATTGTGGAAGAGCTACGTAGAGATCATAAATGCATTCTCGTTGATTTCCATGCAGAGGTTACCTCTGAGAAAATCGCCATGGGCTATTTCATGGATGGTCGCGCATCAATTGTAGTAGGGACCCATACTCACGTTCAGACGAATGATGATGTGATTTTGCCGGGTGGAACGGCTTACTTGACCGATGCGGGCATGGTTGGTTCAAGCGAAGGGATTCTGGGTATGGAAAGAGATGCAGTACTTTATAAGTTCACTACACAGCTTCCAGCACGATTTGTTGTTGATGAAGGCAAGTGGCAGCTTCATGGTTTATTTGCAGAGTTAGACGAGAGTACTGGCGCGGCTACCCGTCTGGAGAAAATACGGCTACGTGAAGATGAATGGGTAATGAGCTAGTAGTAGGATAAGATAAGTGATTTTCCGGGTAATTTCGCCGAATAAGGGTAAAGAGTGATATTTATTATATCGAAAAAGAGTATCTATTGTACCATTTTCTCCAGAGTAGTCCGCAAAAAGAAGGAATTATTTCTTCTCTCGCGAATAACATCTAAAGTAGTGGAAGAACACCATTATTTTCCCAGGGGAGGTACTTACTATGGATGTATTAAAAGTATCAGCTAAATCCAATCCAAATTCCGTCGCCGGCGCTTTAGCAGGTGTTCTTCGTGAACGTGGATCGGCCGAATTACAAGCTATTGGAGCTGGAGCACTGAATCAAGCAGTCAAAGCAGTTGCCATTGCCCGGGGATTTGTTGCACCAAGCGGAGTAGATTTGATCTGCATTCCGGCATTTACAGACATTGTGATTGATGGAGAGGATCGAACCGCGATTAAATTGATTGTAGAACCCAGATAATAGAAGCATAGAACGGATGAACCTGTTTACTTATGTAAACAGGTTTTTTGCTTTTCGTATATAGTCTGGCGTTTTTAAGCATAGAATCTGGAATAGGGCTGCATGAAAGCGAGGGCTTGGGATGAGAACCGATAAGCTACAGGTTGCGGATTTTCATTGTGATGTGCTGAGTAAAATGCAAGCATCACCAGATATGGATTTTAAGAATGATCCTCGGCTGGATGTTACCGGAGAGCGGCTGGTAGCGGGCGGTGTGGAATTGCAGATTTTTGCAATATACCTTTCGGCAAGTAGAGGAAGACCTAGCTTTGAGAATGTTTTAGGACAAATTGATTTGTTCCGGCAAAAAATAATAGGCGCAGAGAGCCTTCAGTGGCTGCGTTGGAAGGAGGAGGTAGGAAAACGAACAGCTGGAGCATCCCCATGGGGAATGCTCTCTCTGGAGGGTGTAGACGGTCTAGAAGGGAACTTGTTTTATGCACAGCTCTGCTTTGAGCTTGGCGTGCGGTTTTTGGGAATCACTTGGAATTATGCCAATTGGGCAGCGGACGGTGTTCTGGAGCAGCGCAACGGCGGATTTACGGAAAAAGGGCGAATGCTGATCGAATGGTGCAACGACAGCGGAATGCTGCTTGATGTGTCGCATTTGTCTCAGGCAGGTTTTTGGGAGCTAGCCGACTTAAGCACACGTCCGTTTATAGCTTCCCATTCGAACGCCGCAGCAATCTGTGGGCATGTTAGAAATTTAAATGATGAACAAATTAAAGCTTTGATTGCAATGGACGGAAGAATGGGCCTGACCTTTTATCCGTGGTTTGTGTGTGATGATGGAAAAGCTCGTATGGATGATTTATTAAAGCATATTGATCATGTATGTAGTCTAGGTGGCGAGAAACATATGATGTTTGGTTCGGATTTTGACGGCATTGACACTTGGGTAGAGAACATGGAACATCCGGGAAAATACCCTGAGCTCGCGGAGCACCTGCTTCGTTACTATCCAGAAGCTTCCGTAAAAGGTTGGTTATATGAGAATGCGGTCTCCTACCTGCGCACAAACTTACCTTCTCAGGTGTCTAAATCATGACAATCCTGCTCTAAAAGTATGAATTGTCGAAAAAAAGGCCCTCGTTATGATGTGGGGCTTTTTATTTTTGGTTAAGAAGATGTATAATGGTTAATGGCTTGTACAGATACTAGAGAAAATACAAGGAGTGACTTTACTATGAGTAAGACTGTACCCGTAGGTGTGTCGGCTAGACATATTCACCTTACGCAAGAGCATGTGGAGGCTTTGTTTGGCCCAGGATATCAACTAACGGAGTTCAAACCCCTCTCTCAACCAGGACAGTTTGCAGCAAATGAGCAAGTAGCAGTTATCGGCAGCAAAGGTAAATTTGACAAAGTAAGAATTTTGGGACCTGCTCGTCCGGCTTCCCAATTAGAAATTTCCCGTACTGACTCCTTCGCACTTGGCGTGAAAGCTCCAGTTCGCGAATCTGGAAATATTGATGGAACACCTGGCATTACGCTTAAAGGACCTGCTGGCGAAGTAGAATTGGAACAAGGCGTTATCATTGCCGCTCGTCACATTCATTTCCATACTTCTGAAGCTGAAGCTTGGGGCATTGCTGATAAGCAATTGCTTAAAGTTCGCCTCGGAGGCGACCGTGGTCTCGTATTGGAGAACGTAATTGCACGCGTATCAGACAGCTTTAAACTGGATATGCATATTGACACTGACGAAGCTAACGCTGCAGGTGCCAACAACGGCGATACTGCTGAAATCGTAGAATAGTCATCATAGTTATAGCAAAGATAAGAAGCGGGGGAGAAATCCTCCGCTTTTTTTGCGTGTCTGATCGGCGTGCTGTAAGGAATGCGTGGCTGATCGGCGCGCTGTAAAGATTGTGTGTCTGATCGGCGTGCTGTAAGGATTGTGTGGCTGATCTACGTGCTGTAAGGATTGCGTGGTTGATCCACGTGCTGTAAGAATTGTGTGTCTGATCGGCGTGCTGTAAGGATTGTGTGTCTGATCGGCGTGCTGTAAGGATTGTGTGGCTGATCTGTGTGCTATAAGGAATACGTGGCTGATCTGCGTGCTGTAAGGATTGTGTGGCTTAGCCGACGGCTTGTACTTATCGGACTGTATTGCAGCTATTTCAGCATTTTGATCTATTTTGCCAAGGTTTCGGACTGCATAGCTCTTATTGCCTTATATTTGTACTGAATTGGGCTTCGAAGGTGTGAATAACTGCATCTGAGTCCGATAGCATGTCCAAAATCCACGAATTTTCAAAATAAGGGCGTCTGAGTCCGATGGCTCAGCAGTCTCCAGGCTCAACAGGCTCAACAGTCTCAGCAGAATCAGCAGACTCAGCAGACTCAGCAGGCTCAACAGGATCAACAGGCTCAACAAAAGATACGCCGCAGGATAAATTGAGAAGGAGTATTTTTTTTAGTAAAAATATTTCTGTAAGAGCAGAACGGATAGTATCCTGAAATGGATTTTTAATGAAAATTGGTGTGATGATAAAGAAAATCTATTATTATGTAACTTATTGTGTTATGATTATGGTTTATGACGTGACAAAAGGATTTATTGTTAAGAATATATGTATTAGAAATTAAGGAGACCCAATGACATTTAATGAACTGAATATTGTGCCTGCAATTTTGAAGGCTTTAAGCAAAGAAAACTATACATCACCTACACCAATACAGGAGCAGTCGATTCCAGCTGTATTAGCGGGTAGAGATTTACTTGGATGCGCGCAAACGGGAACAGGAAAAACAGCTGCATTTTCCGTGCCTATTATTCAATTGCTAAGCGAACAATCGAGCCCAAACAAATCCAATAATGTGCGACGCATTCGCTCGTTGATTTTAACACCGACAAGAGAACTAGCGATTCAAATTGCTGATAACATAAAAGCGTATAGCCAATATACAGATATCCGCTCAGCTGCCATTGTTGGCGGTGTGTCACAGAAAGTGCAAGAGCGCGCACTGAATCAAGGTGCCGATATTCTTATTGCTACCCCTGGTAGACTTATCGACCTGATCAATCAGAAACGTGTAGATCTGCAATATGTACAAATTTTAGTTCTGGATGAAGCTGACCGGATGCTGGATATGGGCTTTATTCATGATGTGAAACGAATCATCGCCAAAATGCCTACGAAGAAGCAGACTCTGTTTTTCTCGGCAACGATGCCAACTGAGATTTCTAAATTGATCAAAACATTGCTTGTGAATCCAGTGAAGGTAGAAATCACACCCGTGTCATCTACTGCGGATAGAATCAATCAATCGATCTATTTATTAGAGAACGGAAATAAGCAAAACCAATTGAACCTGCTGTTACAGGATAAATCCATCGTCTCAGCTTTGGTGTTTACTCGTACCAAACGTGGTGCAGACCGTGTTACCCGCGATCTGGCTAAAGTGAACATTGCTGCTCAAGCCATACACGGCAATAAATCTCAAAATGATCGCCAAAACGCCTTGCGGAATTTTAAAAGCGGTGCGACTCGTGTTCTCGTAGCTACGGATATAGCTGCCCGGGGAATTGATATTGATGAGCTGTCTCACGTAATCAACTTCAACTTACCGAACATTCCGGAAACCTATGTGCACCGGATCGGTCGTACAGGCAGAGCGGGATTGAGCGGAACGGCAATTTCTTTTTGCGAAGCTGAAGAGCTTCCTTTCCTTAAAGATATTGAAAAATTGATTGGAAAATCGATTCCGGAAGTTAAGGACCATCCTTATCCGATGTCTCGTAAAACGCAAATGAAGACAGATCGTTCGGCGAAACCGTCAGGTTCGAAAGCAGCAGCTTCGAGACCATCGTCTTCCAGACCGTCGAATTCCAAACCAGCAACTGCTAAACCTGCGGCAACAAAACCGGCAGCAACAAAATCAGCGGCATCTAAACCAGCTAAAGCAAAACCTAAGTCTAACCCTCCATTGAAGCCAAAGTCCGAGTGGTTCACAAAAGGAAGACAAAAAACGAGCAGCAGATAAGTTAGTTTGAATGCGTATCGTTTCTATAGCAAAATAAAAAAACCGTCAGAGTAAATCTGATGGTTTTTTATGTTTTATGTCCTGATAATTTACAACAAAAAACAGCCGCTAAACAGTTCCTCACTGTACAACGGCTGTTGTTATTTCATTTATGCGGTTGCTTCAATTGTATTGTCCTGAACATAGGGGCTCAGTTCTTGCTGAAGTCCTGCGCTGATGGAAGTCATAGGGAGGCGAAGCGTATCCGAGGACAGTAGGCCGTTTTGGCTAAGCATCCATTTAATTGGAGCGGGATTCGATTCCTTGAACAATAGGCGGATGATCGGCAGTAGTTGTTCAAAGCTTTCTTTAGCAAAGTCCACTTGACCAGATGTAAAGGCTTCAAAGATACGAAGGCATTCTGCCGGGAAAACGTTGGCAGTAGCAAGCATACCCCCAGCTGCTCCGCAGCTAAGCATTTCATAAAAGAGGGAATCATCGCCGCCAAGCACAGGTTTAGCACCTGTACGGACTAACTCTGTAACCATTTTTGTACTGCCTGAGCAGTCTTTTAAACCGACAACATTATTCATTTCTAGGATTGTACGTGCAGTATCTACCGTCATGGCCGTACCTGTACGACTTGGAATATCATAAGCCATGATTGGTATGCCTACTTCTGCAGCTTTGCGGAAATGGGCAATGATACCCTCTTGTGAAGGACGACTATAATAAGGTACGACTACTAGTGCACAATCAGCACCAAGGTTTGCAGCAATTTCCGTGCGTGCAACCGTAGAGGCTGTATCATTGGTACCTGTACCAACTACTAAGGGGATTGATGTGGATTGTAGAAGCTCACGGGAAGTGTTTACTAGAAGCTGCATTTCATTTACGGTTACAGTGGGCGATTCTCCGGTGGTTCCATTAACGACCAGACCTTGTATGCTGTTGTTAATAATGTTCTTTACATAACGCTGATACGAATCCAAATCAACTTCACCAGCAGCATTGAACGGGGTGACCACGGGAACATAAACTCCATAAATCTGTTGTTCTGTAAGCATAAATTATCGGCCTCCAAAATATTTTAATTCCTCTACATACACTTTACCATGGAAAGTAGCATCGTCGTTAGCTATAATAAATGATATGGATCATCAAAAATATTGATGTTAGGGTGAGGTAATGGATTTAACCTATTTACGAACCTTCCGCGAGGTGGCTAAACGTCAGAGCTTTACGCGAGCTGCTGAAGAATTGGGATATGCACAATCAAGTGTGACGATGCAGATACAGAAGATAGAGAAGGAATATGGAGTACCTTTAATAGAGAGGCATGGCCGTCAGCTGCGGCTTACCCCGCCAGGAGAAGAGTTATTGAAGCTGTTCGTGGAGATTTTGGATTTATATGATCGTTCAAAAGAAACCATCGCCCAGCAAATCGGAGGTACGTTAACTATTGGGACGATAGATTCTTTAGCGGCCTTTTATTTACCTCCTTACCTGCAGCAGCTAAGGACTAAATTTCCGAAGCTGGATATTCATCTGCAAACGATGCAGGAAGCTAATCTTCTTGCCAAAATAAAAGATGGCGAAGTAGATCTAGGCTTAATGTTGGATCGCACCACTGCGGATTCCATCCTTGAGCGTACGATCGTCAGAGATGAGCCGCTTGTTTTGATAGCTCCCATTCATCATCCGCTTGCCCAGATGGATACGGTAACCCTACAGGATCTGAATAACTGTGAGCTAATAGTCTCGGAGGAAAGCTGTATTTACCGGAGTTTGTTCGAGAATTTGTTAAAAGAGCACGGGATCATATTCCGCATAGGTTTTGAGCTTTCGAATCTGGAGGCCATTAAACGTTGTGTAATGAATGGTCTTGGAATTGCTTTGTTACCCAAAATCGTGGCAGAGGAAGAAATTGAACGGGGAAGCTTGGCTGAGCTGTCCTTTGTTCATCCCGAAATTCATTTTGATCTGCAGCTTCTGATGCACCCTAAGAAGTGGAAATCACAACCACTGCAATTTTTAATCCAAATGCTGTTTGCAAATCATTAGTTTATTCCCATCAGGGTCTTTTACTACAAACCATTTTTGATCTTGAATTTCGGTTACTATATTTACACCGAGCTCCTTTATATAGTTGAAAGAGGCTTGCAGATCATCGGTTATAAGCATAAGAGCAGGTGTTGTAATTGGAGGAGCCCCTTCAGGCTCTAAACCTCCCCACATGGGCATGGTGTCCAGAATGATCCCAGTGCTTCCTTGCATAGTTAACGGACATAAATGACCGTTTATAATCGAATGATCTGCTTCTTGGAGTCCTAGGACTTGGCAATACCAGTTACGGGCTTTTTCAATATCGTGTACGGGGATAAATACACTGCCAATCAAATTCTTAATGGGACTTGTTGCTGAAGAATTTACAATGGACTGTGCTTGTTCATGCATTTGAATCCCTCCAGAGAAGATGCTAGACCTTTATTTGTAATTTATGTATCTAATCTATTTAAAACATAGAATCATCCTATGTGCAAGTTGAATGTTATTTATCGATCAAATCCTAAATTTGTATGCAAAATACAGCTTTATTTAATGAAAGTCGCTGTAAATATTGACATTGAAAATGAGTTTATGTTATATAAAAAGAAGAATTAGCACTCATCTAAGAAGAGTGCTAATCACGATGTGCTGGATAAGAAGGTTATTTTGAAAGGAGATTTATTTATTCATGGCCAAAAAAGAGTTTAAAGCCGAATCGAAAAGATTGCTGGAAATGATGATTAACTCCATTTATACACAACGGGAAATATTCCTGCGTGAGCTGATTTCCAATGCAAGTGATGCGATTGATAAGATCTATTACAAAGCATTAGCTGATGAAGGCCTGGTCTTCAATAAAGAGGATTATTATATTAAAGTGACCGCCGATAAGGCGAACAGAACCTTGACGATTTCCGATACAGGTATCGGGATGACACAAGAGGAGCTGGAGAATAACTTAGGTACAATCGCGAAGAGTGGATCTCTTGCTTTTAAGAAAGAGAACGAAGCTAAAGATGGCCACAACATCATCGGGCAGTTCGGGGTGGGCTTCTACGCTGCGTTTATGGTGGCTGATGACGTTATAGTGATCAGTAAGGCATTAGGCAGTGACGAGGCCTTTAAATGGGAGTCTAAGGGAGCTGACGGCTATACCATCGAGACTGTCGAGAAGGATTCTGTCGGCACTGATGTGATTTTGAAGATTAAAGAGAATACGGAAGAAGATCAATATGATGAATATTTGGAAGAATACCGCCTGAAATCCATCATTAAAAAATACTCCGACTTCATTCGTTTCCCAATTAAAATGGACGTGAAGGAGCAAAAGCCAAAAGAAGGCACGGAGAACGAGTTCGAAGAAGTTATTCAAGAACAAACCGTAAACAGCATGGTGCCTATCTGGCGCAAGAACAAAAGCGAGCTGACTACAGAAGACTATGATAACTTCTATGCAGAGAAACGTTACGGCTTCGATAAGCCGCTTAAACATATTCATATCAGTGCTGATGGTGCTGTAGTGTACAATGCAATCCTGTTCATTCCAGAAAATACGCCGTTTGACTATTACACAAAGGAATATGAAAAAGGTCTTGAGCTCTATTCCAATGGTGTGCTGATTATGAACAAATGTGCGGATCTGCTGCCTGATTACTTCAGCTTTGTAAAAGGTATGGTGGACTCAGAGGATCTTTCCTTGAACATTTCCAGAGAGATGCTCCAGCATGACCGTCAGCTGACTCTGATCGCTAAGAACATTAAGAATAAAGTGAAAAGCCAACTGCAAAGCCTGCTGAAGGATGAAAGAGAGAAATATGAGCAGTTCTATAATGCTTTTGGCAGACAGCTTAAGTTTGGTGTCTATAACGATTATGGGATGCACAAAGACACCCTTCAAGATTTGTTGATGTTCTACTCCTCTAAGGAGAAGAAGCTGGTTACGCTGGACGAATACGTCTCAAGAATGCCAGAAGATCAGAAATATATCTACTATGCTTCCGGAGAGTCGATCGACAGAATCGAGAAGCTCCCGCAAACCGAGCTTGTATCGGATAAAGGGTATGAAATTCTCTACTTCACTGATGATATTGATGAATTTGCGATCAAGATGATTCAGTCTTATAAGGAAAAAGAATTTAAATCCGTATCCAGCGGAGATCTGGGGATCGAAGCCGACGAAGCGGACAAGCCAACGGAAGCGGAAGAGAACGAAAACAAGGAGCTTTTTGAAGCGATGAAGGACATCCTGTCCGGCAAAGTGAAAAATGTCAAAGCTTCCAAACGTTTAAAGACTCATCCGGTATGTCTCTCTGCTGAAGGTGAACTGACAATCGAGATGGAAAAAATCCTGAAATCGATGCCGAATGGCCAAGAGGTGCAAGCGGATAAGGTACTCGAAATCAACATCCATCACGAAGTGTTCCAGTCCTTGAAGGCGGCAGCAGAGAACGACAAAGAAAAGCTCGGTTTATACACGAACCTGCTGTACAACCAAGCCCTGTTGATCGAAGGTCTACAGGTTAGTGATCCTGTTCAGTTCACCAATGATATTTGCAAAATCATGAAATAATATGAAGTACAGAGACCATCCAATTGTATTATGATTGGGTGGTCTTTTTTATTTCAGTATTTCATTTTGTTGTGCGAAAAAGGTAGTAATCAATTTCAGAGTCATTATTTGTGCAACCGCTGATCGAATAGATAATTTCACCTTGTGTGCTTTTTTTACTCGTCACTTCGGAGCAGGTATCGGTTCTGACTCCTGTGTTGCTTCCACCAAATGCATCATTAGAAGTATCATAGCTGTAATTAATCACGTTACCGTCAAATTTTAAATCCTTAAATATGGGATCGCCTTCATCTGTGTAACTTGTAACGCGTATATTGTCTGCTTTTTTGCTGGAGAGATTAGTTATAAATTTCTCGAATTTATCGAGGTTGTACACTTTTTCAAAAGAAACAATATCCCCTCTACTGATGGCTTCTTTGGAAGTATAGGGTTCACTTTTGGGAACAGAATTAACTTTATTATCGGAACAACCCCATACTCCTGCTAGTAAAAGAACAGAGAGTGTAAGCAAATTTACTTTTTTCACTGAGGGACCTCCTTGTAACGTATTTATATAAAAGACGGAGATTAACTGGAAAAGTTACAGAGAGCTTGATGTTTCACATTGACAATAAACAACAAATTGAGTATTATTTTCTCTAACTTGAATATGTAAAAGCAAAGAAGAGAAAGAGTACCACGGCAATTCTTTCAACAGAGAGCTCCGGTCGCTGAAAAGGAGTAAAGAAAACCCTTGGGAATATGGTCTCAGAGCTGCGCATCGAAACCTTATGGGTTGTAGGCTGCGCCGGAACCTGCATCCGTTACAGTGCTAGGGTATAAACGTTAATTAACGTCGTACCTGAAGAGGTAAATGTCATGAGGCATTTATAAAATTAGGTGGTAACACGTGAGTAGAACTCTCGCCCTTTGTGGATGGGAGTTTTTTGTTGTCTAAAAAAAGGAGGAGAAGGTTAATGAGTAATGTGTTTATAGGTGGCGCTTGGCCGTATGCGAATGGATCTTTACATCTGGGGAGATTATCAAGTGTGTTGCCTGGGGATGTGCTGGCACGATATTTTCGCTCCAAAGGGGATAACGTATTATATGTATCAGGCAGTGATTGCCATGGCACACCCGTAGCAGTTCAGGCTGCGAATGAAGGGATTACGCCGGGAGCTTTTGCAAGCAGATATCATGAAGAGTTTCTGAAGTGTTTTGAACAGCTGGGATTTAGTTATGATCTATATACTCGAACGGATCAACAGCAGCATCATAAGGTTGTGCAAGCGTTGTTTACAAAGCTGCTAGAGAATGGTCATTTATATAAAAAAACCATTGCGCAATGTTACTGCGAGGTGGATCAGCGCTTTTTGCCAGACAGATATGTGGAAGGGACTTGTCCGGTATGTGGTGAGCGGGCGCGAGGGGATCAATGTGATTATTGTTCTACGATTCTAGATCCTGCCGATTTGTTAGACAGAGTCTGCAAATTATGTGGGAATACACCAACAGAAAGGCCGACAGAACATTATTATCTTAGCTTATCTAATTTTCAGTCTGAATTAACGGAATATGTAGAGGAAGCACAATTTTGGAGAGAAAACGCTATAAAACTGACTAAACGTTATTTAAAAGAAGAGCTGCAGGACCGCGCGGTAACAAGAGACTTGTCTTGGGGTGTAGATGTTCCTGTGGCTGGATTTGAAGATAAAAAAATTTATGTTTGGATTGAGGCGGTAAGTGGTTATTTATCAGCCAGTAAGCAGTGGGCTGCACAGTCCGGAGGAAACTGGGAGGATTTTTGGTTAGAGGAAAAAGGGGCGATTACCGCTTATTATGTGCATGGTAAAGACAATATTCCATTTCACACTTTAATATGGCCGGCTGTGTTATTAGGAGCAGGAGGTCTGCATTTACCGGACAGGATTATATCTAGCGAATATTTAACCCTTGAAGGGCAGAAATTCTCCACTAGCCGAAATTGGGCGGTCTGGGTACCTGATATTTTAGAGCGGTATCAGCCAGATTCTATTCGTTATTTCTTAATTGCCAATGGACCTGAGAAGCGGGACACGGATTTTTCCTGGAGAGAGTTTATTTATAGCCATAATGGAGAGCTGCTTGGAGCATTTGGTAACTTAGTGAACCGTTCATTGGCTTTTGTAGAAAAGTTTTATGAAGGGAAAGTGCCAAATGGGCAATTAGATAAGGGGTGGAAGGACAATATTGACCTCTTGTATCTGGAATCAGGACGGCTTATTGAGGCTGGGAATCTAAAAGATGCGCTGGAGTTTATTTTTTCTTATGTGCGCAAGGCAAACCAGTATTTCGATCTGCAAAAACCATGGATACGGATAAAAGAGGATCAGGTTTCTTGTGATTCTGCAATATACACATGTGTGCAGATTATTGCGAACTTAGCGAATTTGTTGCATCCGTTTCTACCGTTCTCTTGTGACAAGATCAGGGGGTTCCTGTCGTTAGAACTACCGAATTGGCAGCCTTGCTCGGTGCCCCCTTACCAACAGGTTACTGATTTACAATTATTGTTTGAACGAATTGATATTAGCCGTATTAAAGAAGAAGAGGATAGGCTAGATCAACAGCAAGTGAATAAATAGAGCTGGTATTTATCCATTCCTGAAGCTTTCAATAAACTTGGAAGCCAATGATGATAAGTATTTATCCTTAATCCAGACGGCGGCGACCCGCGTGCGTAGTGATTCACTACTGATTTCTTTATAGACCAAATTACGGTTACTCGTTAATTCGAAAGCGGATTTGGGGATGATTCCAATGCCAAGACCAGCGTTTGCCCAGAGCAATGTTGTTCTAGCATCATCATTCATACAGAAAATCAGCGGATCAAAGCCGTTCTCAAGACATGTTTCCCGGATAAGCTGCTCAAAACGGCGGTAGATAATAAGCGGCTTATCCTTTAGCTCACCGATCTCAATAAAGGTTTCATCCGTTTTCCAGTCATACTCAGGTGTCATTACGGCAATCATAGGTTCAGCTTGTGTGTAAAGACATTCTAAATTTGTACCATTAAAGGGTGTCCTAACAATTCCGACTTCGACAATACCTTTATTCAGGAGGTCAATGATTCTAAAGGTATTTCCTTCATGAATCTCAAATTTCACACCTTTATACGTTTTGTGGAACTCACATAGCCGATCTTGAAGCAACGTAGCTCCAGAGGAGGAAACTGTACCAATGGCTAGGGTTCCTTTTAAACCTTTGACAAAATCAGTGAGCTCACGGGCAGTGGAATCTGCCAGCTCCAGAATTTGTTGGGCACGGTCCCGCAAAATAGCTCCAGCTTCAGTGAGCTGCACGCTGCGTGGACCTCGTTCCACTAGCTTTACACCGAGTTCTTCCTCTAGGAGCTTTAGCTGCTGGCTCAGCGGAGGCTGGGCCATTTGCAGTTTTTTGGCTGCAGATGTAATCTGTCCTTCCTCAGCTATCGCCATAAAATATTTAAGTTGTCTAATATCCATATAAAAATCCTCCGAACTTGAGATATGCTAATCGTATGGGAGCGATACGAATCCAATATTATTAATATGTGAGTAGATATGCCATAATCATAACTGTTCTTATACATATTTCAAGTGGTTAAATACTTCTTATGTTGGGTGTGGATGAATTTGTTCAAAATTGCAGTATATTTAAAGCCGTACAAAAAAGAAGCGATCATTGGACCGATCTTCAAACTGATGGAAGCGATTCTGGAGCTGATTTTGCCTACCATTGTCGCATTGATCATCAACAACGGGGTTGGTAATCATGACAGCGCCTATGTTTACCGCATGGGTGGCCTAATGGTGCTGATGTCACTGCTTGGCTTCGGCTGCTCCATGGTATGCCAATACTATGCAGCCCGGGCTTCACAGGGATTCGGTACGACACTACGCAATAAGATGTTTAGACATATCACCTCTTTGTCGTATGCTGAGCTGGATACCTTAGGTACGCCTACACTGATTAATCGGATTACCAATGATGTAAACCAGCTGCAAATTGCTGTGGCTATGCTAATTCGTCTAGTTATTCGTGCGCCGTTTATCTGCATCGGGGCTATCCTAATGTCCATGATTTTGGATTTTAGATTATCGCTGATTCTAATAGCGGCAACACCGGTTTTTGGCATTATTTTATATTTTATTATCACCCGCAGTGCTCCTTTGTACCGAAAATACCAGCAGAAGCTGGATGCCCTTGCGCTCGTACTAAGTGAGAATTTGTCGGGGATTCGAGTAATTCGTGCTTTTGCCAAAAGACGTACAGAAAAAGAACGTTTTGATGCTTCGTCCGATGATTTGACTACTACAGCGATCCGGGTTTCGCGGATATCTGCTTTGCTTGGGCCGATGACTACACTTGTAGTAAATGCGGCGATCATTGCTATTTTGTGGGTAGGCGGAATTCATATCGATGGGGGCCGATTGTCTCAAGGGGAGATCATTGCCTTCATCAATTACATCACTCAAATCTTGCTGGCGCTGATAGTGGTCTCCAACTTGGTCATTATTTTTACCAAAGCCTCATCCTCAGCTAATCGTGTAAATGAAGTGCTGGGTGTTAAGGTCTCCGTGTCTGAGGAAGGAAATGCTGTGATTGCTGAACCTGACCATGCTGCCCCTGCTATACAATTCGATCACGTATCCTTTGGGTATAATACGACAGGTGAATCGGCATTAGAGGATATATCTCTAGTAATTAATCGCGGAGAGACCGTGGGCCTGATTGGCAGTACGGGTTCAGGTAAGTCTACTTTTGTGAATTTGATCCCTCGTTTTTATGATGCGGTGCAAGGTGAAGTAAAAGTGGATGGTGTGAATGTCCGAGATTATAAGCTGCATCAACTTCGTGAGAAGATCGGGATTGTACCGCAGAAAGCTGTGCTGTTTACAGGAACGATCGCTGAGAATATACGTTGGGGCAAGGAAGATGCAACTGAGGAAGAAATCATGCAGGCAGCCTCTATTGCTCAAGCGGAGGAGTTTATACGTAAATTAACTGAAGGGTTGAATACGCAAGTATCTCGTGGGGGATTAAATTTATCCGGTGGACAAAAGCAGCGCTTAACCATAGCTCGTGCAGTAGTAGGAAAGCCATCGATTCTTATTTTGGATGACTCCTCCAGTGCGCTGGATTTCTCCACAGATGCGGCACTTCGAAAGGCTCTCAAAGAGAGCAGTCAGGAAATGACCGTACTCCTTGTCTCGCAGAGGGTAAGCACTGTAAGACAAGCGGATAAAATAATGGTATTTGAGGAAGGGCGGATCGCCGGTGTCGGAACCCATGAGGAACTGATGCGTGGTTGTGAAGAGTATAAAGAAATCTGCCTGTCCCAGCTATCAAGTGAGGAGTCGGGCCAATGAACAAAAACAACATTTGGAAAAGACTTATTGTATACACAGGGCATTATAAAAAAATAGCTATAGGTGCAGTAATCTGCGCAATACTCAGTGTGATTGCCAGTCTAATTGGCCCGCTGCTCATCGGCAGCGCCATCGATTTTATGATCGGGCCGGGAGAGGTTGATTTTGACGCCGTACTTAGACTGCTTTTGATTCTGGCAGGGGTGTATATTGTCGGCAGCTTTTTCGGATGGCTTCTTACCTACCTGACTAATCGAATTGCCTATCGGACTGTATATGACTTACGGCGGGAGCTTTTTGATAAATTAAATGTTTTGCCGTTAAAATTTCACGATAACCACCCGCAAGGGGACAGCATCAGCCGGTTTGTTAATGACATGGATGCGGTCTCTGATGGACTGCTGCAAGGCTTCTCAACACTGCTCACGGGGATCATCACTATCGTGGGGGCAATTGTACTTATGTTGTACATTAGTCCTTTAATGACCCTAGTTGTTCTTCTGTCAGCACCCGTTACATTTTTTGTGGCAAGATTCATTACGATGCGCTCCCAGAAGATGTTTAAGGAGCAGGCTAAAATTCTGGGCGGTCTCAACGGATACGTGGAGGAAATGATTGGCGGACAAAAAGTGGTCACAGCTTATCATTTTGAAGACCGTGCACTGATCCAGTTTGAAGAACGAAACGAGACTTTGTACCAGACTGGCGTGAAATCACAATTTTACGGTTCCTTGTCCAATCCGACAACACGGTTAGTAAATAATATTACCTTCTCTGTTATCGCGATGATCGGTAGTGTTATGGTGATTCGCGGGCTTGTGACGGTAGGGGATTTGTCCAGCTTTTTGATCTTCTCCAACTTGTTCGCTAAGCCGTTTAATGAAATTACAGGTGTGATTACGCAGCTTCAATCGGCAACGGCATCAGCGCAGCGGATCTTCGCCATTCTAGACCTCTCGCCTGAACCAGCGGATGCAACAGACGCCAAAATTATGAATACAAGCCAAGGGACGATTACCTTTGAAAAAGTATCCTTTGCTTATAATCCTGAACGTCCTCTGATTAATGATTTCAGTCTGGAAGTGAAACCAGGTACCCGGGTTGCAATTGTAGGGCAGACGGGAGCGGGGAAGACCACACTGGTTAATCTGCTTATGCGTTTTTATGATGTGGATAAGGGTTCCATCAAGATTGACGGTGTGGATATCAAGACGATTACCCGTGACAGTCTGCGGCGTAATTTCGGGATGGTGTTGCAGGACACCTGGCTGTTTGGCGGCACGATTAGAGAAAATATTGCCTACGGCAAACCTGAGGCTACCGAAGAAGAGGTCATCGCTGCTGCTAAGGCTGCAAATGCTCATAGCTTCATTAAACGCCTGCCTGAGGGATATGATACAAAGATCAGTGGCTCAGGAGATAATTTGTCGCAAGGACAAAAGCAGCTGCTTACCATAGCACGAGTGATGCTCGTAGATCCGCCTATGCTCATTTTGGATGAAGCCACCAGCAGTATTGATACGCTGACTGAGGTACGGATTCAGAAGGCTTTTCTAAAAATGATCGCTGGTCGGACCAGCTTTGTAATTGCTCACCGTTTGTCAACGATTCGAGAATCGGATCTCATTCTTTTCATGAAGGACGGAGACATTGTCGAAAGTGGCACGCATGACCAACTCCTAGCCAGCGGTGGATATTACGCCAGATTATATAACAGTCAGTTCGCATCAGCTTAGACTTTGCATTTAGAAAAAGAGCATTCAATCCCGAATTTGGGGATGAATGCTTTTTTTGGTTGTGTTAGTTTTGTTTGGTTTGGGTGTAGCCCGCCGTCACCAAAGTAGTTTGCTTAACGTTCCAAAGTAGCTATCACATCGTCACCAAAGTAATTTGCTTACCGTTCCAAAATAGCTATCACATCGTCACCAAAGTAATTTGCTTATCATTCCAAAGTAATTGTTTACCCTTACGGACCGTATTGCAGCTAAATTGTGTTTTTGGCGCCTTTTTTCGAGGTAACGGACTGCATAGCGCTTATCTAGCTGAAATTGCAGGAAAAAGGAGTGGATATGGCAAAATAGCTGCATCTGAGTCCGAACGGAGTGGAAAAAGGCATGAATTTGCGAAATAAGGGCGCCTCGGTCCGATACGTTGCAATGGCAGCCACCACCAAAGGTAGATTGCTTCTGTTCTGGAGTAGAATGCTTAGAAAGTCGTTTGCTTAGCGTTCCAAAGTAGTTAGCTCATCGTCACTAAAGTAATTTGTTTACCGTTCCAAAGTAGTTTGTTTAGCCTTGCGGACCGTATTGCAGCTAAATGATGTTTTTGGTGCCTTTTTTCAAAGTAACGGACTGCATAGCACTTATTCGCCTGATTTTGCAGCAAAAAGGAGCGGATGTGGCACAATAGCTGCATCTGAGTCCGAACGGGGTGGAAAAGAGCGTGAATTTGCGAAATAAGGGCGCCTCGGTCCGATACGTAGCAATGGCTGCCACTACCAAAGGTAGATTGCTTCTGATCCGGAGTAGAATGATTAGAAAGTAGTTCGCTTAGCGTTCCAAAGTTAACTATCTCATCGTCACCAAAGTAGTTTGTTTGTCCTTACGGACCGTGCTGCACTTAATCGTAATTTTATCCCACCCGTTAGAGGTGAAATTCTCAAAATAAAATATTTGCAAACGAATGAACTATCTGGACGGGCTAAACGTATTATAAGAAACGTATATTGAAGACGACGAAGCTACAGTAAATATGGCATATTGAGAGTGTTATGAGATTGGAAGGGGAGTGGCAAGATGTTGACAATCAAACATTTTACCAAAAGCTATAAGGGTGGCAAGAAGGCGGTAAATGATCTGAATTTGGTGGTCGAAAAAGGTGATATCTACGGCTTTATCGGTCATAACGGTGCAGGGAAAACAACGACTATCCGAGCAGTGGTCGGAGTTTTAGATTTTGAGGAGGGGGATATCGAGATTGGTGGGTACTCCATTAAAAAAGATCCCTTAGCCTGCAAAGCGATTACTGCGTATATTCCAGATAATCCGGATTTATACGATCATCTGACGGGCATTCAGTACTTGAATTTTATTGGTGATCTTTTTAGCGTATCGAAAGCGGATCGGGAGTTACTGATAAAGAAATATAGCGATGAATTTGAGATTACCTCTAATCTGGGGGATTTGATCTCCGCGTATTCTCATGGTATGAAACAGAAACTCGCGATTATCTCTGCGCTTATTCATAAACCGAAGCTGCTAGTTCTGGATGAACCCTTTGTGGGACTTGATCCAAAAGCGGCACACACGCTCAAGAGAATTATGGCGGAGATTTGCAGCCAGGGCAGTGCGATCTTTTTTTCGACGCATGTACTGGACGTGGCCGAGAAGCTCTGCAATAAGATCGCCATTATCAAAGCGGGTGAATTGATCACTCATGGGAAAACAGAAAAGGTGAAGGGTGACAGCAGCCTCGAAGATGTGTTTTTGGAGTTGATAAAACATGATTAATATCTGGAGATTGACGAAAATTCAGCTAATCTCATCCTTTGGGTTAAATAAAGCTTTGCATACACGAGATATGAAAGAAAGACGAAAAATGCTTTTGCTGAGCATCGGTATCTTAATAGGGATTGTCATGATGGCAGTGGTTTCGTTTGGATATAGCTTCATGATAGCAGAGACCCTTGAACAGATAGGCCGGCCAGAGCTGCTGCTTGCGATTATGATGGCTGTTACTTGCTTGATTGGATTTTTTACAACGATCTATAAGGCGAGTGGGGTATTATTTGGGTCCAAAGATTACGATCTCGTAATGTCGCTGCCTATCAAAACGAGCCATATCGTAGCAAGCCGTGTAGTTCAGCTCTACGTGCTGAATATACTGTTCTCATTGATGGTGATGGTGCCAGCAGGTGTAGTTTATGCAATAAAGGTAAATCCGGCAGTAGTGTATTATTTATTTTTCATGATAACGCTGCTATTTATCCCATTAGTGCCGATCATTGCTGCAACGATTATAGGGGCATTGATTAGTTGGATTTCCTCACGGTTTAAAGGAAGTCGTTTAATAAGTCTCATTCTGACTTTTGCCGTAATCATTGTTATTATTTTGGGTTCAAGCCAAATGAATGGGAATGACCCGCAGTTAATTGCAGATATGAGCACACAAATTGGCGATCAAATCTTTAACTTATATCCTTTGACGGTCATGTATGTAGATGCTGTCTGCTCGTATCAGGTAGCTCCTTTACTATTATTTATAGGAATTTCATTACTTTCTTTTATGCTGTTTACCCTTATTCTTGGCAGCAAATATAAAGCAATACACACAGGCCTTACGACTTCTTACTCAAAGAATAAGTATCAAATGAGGTCACTTGCAGTCTCTTCACCGCTTTACACATTGTATAAAAAAGAGCTGCGCCGCTATTTCAGTTCTTCTATATATGTGCTAAATACAAGTATTGGTATGGTAATGCTACTTGTCATGGCGATCACCTTACTGTTTGTTAGCTCAGAGCAATTAGGAAAGATTATTGAGATACCAGAACTCTCTAATTATCTAAGCAGATTGGCGCCACTATTTGTTTCCCTCTTTGTAGCATTAAGCTGTACGACCTCGAGTTCGATTTCGCTTGAAGGTAACCATATTTGGATTTTAAAAAGCGCTCCCGTTCCGACAAAAACTATATTATTAAGTAAAATCGCAGTGAATCTCACCATTACTGTGCCGATTGTGATTGTTAGTAGTGTGCTTCTTATGATTTCTCTGGGCACTGGCTGGATGGAGAGCTTGTTATTGCTAATAATCCCCGTCCTATACGCTTGTCTTACCGCAATGGTAGGTGTGATCGTAAACTTGAAGCTTCCTAAACTGGAGTGGACCAATGAAGTCTCTGTAATTAAACAAAGTGCTTCGGTCCTTGTAGCGATGATTATAGGATTTATCAGCTTGCTGATTCCATTTGGTTTGAGTTTTCTTTTATCTGATCTAAATGGTAATCTCGTTATGTTAGGTATTGGTGTGGTGATATTAGTGGCGTGTGGAGTGATGTATAGATACATCCAGTCCACAGGAGAATTTTTATTTCGGGCTCTTTAAAAAAAGGGCATTCCAAAAGCCGAAATTGGCTGCTGGGATGCCCTTTTTTTTGTGCAAGATTTATTTTCGTGAAAAATCCCTAAGTTCTACCGTCGCTCTTGTTGTTCTTGTTGTTCTTGTTGTTCTTGTCGCTCATTAGCTAACTGTTCAATTCCGCCCACCATTATTTTTAGACCTGTATAGAACATCTTATCGGAGCCAATTTCATTAAAAATATTGTTTTCGTACATTCGTTTTATAACATTAGGTCCATCCCCGGTTAAGTGCTCAAGCGATTGTTTAAAAACCACTCTAGCATCTCCATTAGGTTCATTTTTCATGGCTAAGTCTATTCGATCCTGCTCATATTTGTCCAATTCGAATGAGATTACATAGTTTAACACGCATGCAATCAAGGAGAATTTATCACTATCGCTTAAAGGAAGATGATCCACGATCTGAAGCAAAGTATTCAGTAAAGATAGATAATTAGGTTCAGAAGGCAAGGTTCTCATCATCAGCTGAGCCGAGCAAGGATACTTATGTAAAACCCCACGAATTCGGTCCACAAAATTAAATAACTGTTCTTGCCAAGTACCTTCGAGATTCGCAGTTTCGAGGGCTTCTTTGGCGACCTCATTAGCAAGCGTCTGGAAAATGCTCTGTTTACTCTTAAAATGCCAATACAGAGAGGCGGCTTGTATTTTTAGTAGTTCTGCTAATTTACGCATACTAAATGCCTCTATGCCGATATCATCCAACAGCACCCAAGAAGCTTTTATTATATCTTGTTCAGTGATTTGCAGATTTTTGATTCTCATCGAAACGACCTCCTGTTACTGTCTTTCTTTATCATAAGCGAAGATGAATGGCTGGTCTACCATCGTTAGATTACTGCTTTATCTTACACTGTTAGATATTTTTATTTACAAGCAAATAAACGGGTGCTATATTAATCTTACACTGTTAGTTTAAAGGTGCGATTTTTTAAAAAAAGGAGGCAGCAGTTAGCAATTTTATTAGTAAAAATTAAAAAGGATGTGTATAGACCCATGAGTAATCTTCAAGTGGAACAATCCCAATCAGTCACCAAAGAATTTTCTATAAAAGCAATACTTCCCGTAATACTGGCACTTATAACAGGAATGCTGCTGGTTATGCTCGACAGTACAATTATGAATGTAGCGATCCCGCAGCTTGAAAAAACCTTTGATGCCAGCCTAAAAACAATACAGTGGGCCATTACGGGTTATACGCTGGCTTTATCCGTAATTATCCCATTGGCCGGTTGGTTCTCGGATAAGTTCACTGCCAAACGTGTTTTTTTAGCTTCGATCGTATTGTTTACCATAGGTTCTTTATTATGCTCTATGGCACAATCCACAACAGAGCTGATAATCTTTCGTATTTTGCAGGGATTAGGCGGAGGGATGATTGCTCCAATTGGTATGGCTATGTCATTCAAAATCGCACCTCCCGATAAAAGAGGTTCAATCATGGGATTGCTTGGACTACCGATGTTAATTGCGCCTGTTCTTGGTCCTGTACTGTCAGGATGGCTGTTGGAATATGCCAGCTGGCATTGGATTTTTCTGATTAATGTTCCCATTGGCATTATTGCAATGATTGTTGGAGTGAAATTTCTTCCGGTAATAGAGAAGGGGAATAAAGCTAAATTGGATATTTGGGGTGTGATTTTATCACCGCTCGCCTTCTCCAGCTTGGTATTTGGGGTGCATAGAGGGGGAGTAGATGGCTGGGGGGATCGTATAACGATTATATCTCTTGCGTTCAGCTTCATTGCTTTAGCCTTGTTTATTTTCGTGGAATTGCGCCAAAAAGAACCGTTATTGGAACTTCGCTCTTTTCGATCTCTAGAATTTAGTAAAGGTATGATTTTGACCTGGATTAATCAGTTCGCCTTATTTGGTTCGATTCTGTTAATTCCAATTTTTTTGCAGCAGGTCAGAGGTTTTTCTTCCTTTGAATCGGGGCTTTTAGTAATTCCCCAAGCATTAATATCCTTTGCTGGCATGATTATTGGAGGAAAGTTATTTGATAAGTATGGAGCTCGGCCCGTTGTGTTCTCTGGACTTGTGCTGCTGTCCACCGGACTCTTTCTCTTGTCACGTTTACAAAATGATACAAGTGTATACGTTATGATCAGTTATTTTGCCATTATGGGACTTGGCCAAGGATTAACTACTATGCAGCTCGGTACACATGTGCTTAAGGCCGCTCCGAAGGATCTGATCAGCCGTGTTACCCCACTTACTGCCTCTGCGCAACAAATTGTGGGTTCCTTTGCTGTCGCTATAATGTCGGGCTTATTGACTTCCAATATAGCTACACATATGAGTCAAGGGAATCAGAAACTACCCTCAGCGGCTATGGTTGCAGGATTCCACGACACGTTCCTAGTTTCATTGGGCTTGGCGCTGTGTGGTGTGGTTCTTAGTCTCTTTTTGCGTAATCCGAAGAGCTGATCCTATCGTACTCTACCAATATTTTAGCGATGTTTATTGATTGTATCCTTGGTATAATTCAAAGATTGATAACCAAGGGGGAATCTCTTAACCCGTGAAAAATATATTTGCTAGATTTACTATAATAACCCTCGCTGTCGTGCTAGCCGCCGGAGTATTTATTCAGCATATATCGGCCGATAACGGGGTTCCTTTTGACGATATAAACACTAGTTATGCAAAAAAAGAAATCATAGATTTATATAACCGGAATATATTAACTGGCACCTCGAATACTAAATTTTCACCTACTCAATCGATTACTAGAGCTGAATTTATAACAGTTCTTGATCGACTGTTGAAGCTTGATCCAGCGTTGAGTCCGGTATCTCCTTATACCGACGTAGCCAAAAGCGCTTGGTATTACGGCTGGATTCAGGCTGCGGTTCAGCTTGAACTGGCGAACGGCACTTCGGCAACTACTTTTGCACCCGCAAAAGCAGTCACTCGGCAGGAAGCGGCTGTGTGGATAGCCAAAGCTCTAAAGCAAACAAACACTGCAACTGCCGCACAAACTAATTTTAAGGATCGGCAACAAATTGCTAGCTGGGCAAGTGCTGCTGTTGCTAAGGTTAATGACCGCGGATTAATGAAAGGCGATAATAGCGGGAATTTTCGACCCGCGGACCCGATAACCAGGCAAGAGACGGCAGTGCTGATGGATCGGGTGCTGCAACATACAAGCTGGGCGGCAGAGCTGGAAAGTAATCCGGACAAACGTATTGTTATAGGCTGGCAGTATGGTCTCACGACGGCAAAATTTGAGAATCATGTTCTGCAATCGAACGTCAACACATTATCACCACGTTGGTATTATGTTGGGAAAACAGGGGCAGTAACGGATTCGACAGACGCCTCGCTGGTAACTTGGGCAAAAAAGAATAAAAAGCAAGTCTGGGCGATGGTTGGCAATCGATCGGATCAAGAAGCGACGCATCAGATGCTGTTGAGTACAACCGCAAGGAATACGGCAGTTAATCAGTTAGCTGCTTTAGTGAGTAAATATGGATTAGATGGACTAAATATAGATTTTGAAAATGTAGCGGCCGAAGATCGTGTGTATTTGACTTCGTTTATTACTTTATTAGCCGAGAAAATGCGTTCGCTAGATGTTATCCTGTCGATGGATGTATCTCCTGATCTTGGAACGGATTGGACAGAAGCTTTTGACTATGCTGCCCTAGGCAAGCAAGTGAATTATATGGTGATGATGGGTTATGATGAGCATTATGACGGGAGTCAAGTTCCGGGGTCCAATGCCTCGCTTTCTTATGATCAAAAGGCTGTGAATACAATCCTAAAAGTTGTACCTAGTCAAAAAGTTATATTGGCATTGCCCTTATATAATCGGGATTGGACATTGAACCAGAAGGGGACGGTTTTATCCTCTCAATATATTACGCTTCCGGAGCAAAATCAGATTATCAGCAGCTATGCATCGAGACCCGTGTGGAATCCTTCGCTGGGACAATATGTCGCGGGCTACTCGAAACAAGCTATAAAACATACGATCTGGATTGAGGATGGGCGTTCATTAATAACAAAATACAACTTAGCGGTTACTAAAAAACTAGCTGGAGTAGCTTATTGGTATATAGGCGGAGAAAGCTCTGATGTATGGTCCAGCTTAAGGAATGCAGAGAAATTTTACGATTATACTTTTTAAAAATATGAAAGACTGGATGCGAATAGCCGCTTAGCTATATTGCTGTCCAGTCTTTTTATTGGGTTACTAAGGCATAGCTGGTAGGATTAGATTAATTAAATCAGCCTCGCGTTACGTATTTTTTGAAGTTTTTCACGTTTAGAACTTTAACATTTTGAGCTAGAAGTTTCTTGTCGCTAACGACCCAAGTGTGATCTTTGGAGTTTTTTCTACGAATCGCAGCGAAGTTATACTTATTTCCTGCATAGATCTTAAAGCCCTGTGCAGCGCAATCAGCACAAAACTTAACGCATTCACCTTTATTCCAATCTGGAAAGGAAATCTGCTGGAAGACATTTCGTTTTACGAGTAGGGTCGCACCCTGAACATTGGTTACCTGTTTATTTTCCATATGAAGATAACGAAGCAAAAGTAGCTTCTTATCAGTTAAATACATATAGTGAGCTCGTTTTCCAACGATATCAGCTTTAGTTTTATGGAGGATGTTCATACTATCCGTTAAATAGTTGGCAGAGTAATAATCGTCGTCATCAAATTTAGCGATACAACTATAATTCGCTAAGTGCACACCAAAATTCAGACAAAACCCCAGTGAACGATATTCAGGTAGTTGATAGATCCGTACATTTTTATGTTTTTTTGCAGCATTTATATAGTCTTCTATTTTCAAGCTATCATTATTAATGATCACGATAAGCTCTTTAGATTTGAAATTCTGTCGTTGATAGTTATCAAATATTGTTTTAATACAATCCATTCGTTTTGTACAAGTTAGTATAGACACAGCAGATGAAGTAGATTCAGCAGTTAATTTCATAACGAAATCTTTGGACGGCGTCCAACAAAATTCCTGTAGTTTTTAATATTCCGGATGATCTTATGGTTAGCTATTAGTGTACTATCACTGATGATCCATGTATGTTTTGAAGAGTTTTTTCTACGTATGGCAACGAAGTTATTTTTACTTGCAGAATAAACCTTATAACCTTTCTTTTTGCTTCTGCTGCAAAAGAGATCATCCTCACCTACGTTTTTATTAGGAAATTTTACATGATCGAATACTTTTCGGTTGAAGACGAGCGTAGCGCCAGGGAGATGGGTAACCATTCGGTGTTCATCATTTGCGAAACGAAGAATCAAAGTCTTTGAACCTAGTAAATACATATAGTGAGCCCGTTTTCCAAGGATATCAGCTTTAGTTCTTTTTAAGGTCAGAATACTTTCCGTCAAATAATGAGGGGCATAGTAATCGTCGTCATCAAATTTGGCGATGGTATGATATTTGCATTTTGTTACGGCATAGTTTAAGCATGAACCGAGAGATTGCTGTTCAGGTTTACGATATATCTTAATATTTTTGTATTTTTTAGCTAAGGTTTGGTAGGGGGATAGTGGAATTTTATTATTATTGATAATAATGATAAGTTCTTTATTTGCATATCTTTGTCTGCTGAAATTTTGGAGTAGGTTGTTTAAATAATTATGGCGATTGGTACAGGTAATAATGGAAACACCTTGTTGCTTCGCTTTGTTGTGAGGTACAGCACTCATTTAACCAACCCCTCATATGCATTTTTGGGAAAAGTCTCATAATACGATATGTCCAAGTTAGGATAGAGTAACGGCATATCAACCTCTTAAAAGCAAAAATGGACTTGTTTAAAGAACACAAAACCCACAGTGATAGCTGTGGGTTTTGTAAGAGAGACAATTCATATGAAACGCTTTGGATGTTTGTTCAGAAATAAGATTCAATGATGGATACGCTATTCTCGATTCTCGCCTTACTCTGCGTTAAATAATCTTTGGTCCAATCATCTAGGTTAGACATATCAAAACTCCGGTACATCCCTGTATAAACAATAATCTCTCTTAATCGAAGAAAAAGAGGAATTAGCTTCAGCTCATTTTCTGAAATACTGTTCTCTTTAACGTAGCCTTTTAGAAAATGCTCCATAAAACGCTGACATTGAAGCTGCCTGTCCTCCATACTATCATCCCCGTAAACGTAGACTAGATAATACAGTTGAATGGCGATATCTTCTACAAACCAGCTGTACTGAGCTTCATCAAAATCAAACAAGGTCAGCTTGCCATTGTCGACCAAAAAGTTGCCTACATTGATATCCCCATGGATGAGACCATAGGTATTTATATTAGCGTCGAGATGCTTTAGTTGATCCATAAGCGCCTTACAGCTTTCCAAAACACCACTTTGGGATGGAGGAATAAACCTGGTTACATTCTGCAGGTAGTAGTTCTGATGCCACGCATGTCTTTTGGACTGTGGTTTATAAGATTTTGCTAATCTGTGCATTTGTCCAGTGATCATGCCACACTGCTCATAGAGGTCTAGATCCTTCAGGCAGTCTGGGTAACCTATTCGTTTCCCTTGTGCTTTTTCAAAGGAAGATACCATAAAGCATGAATCACCAATCTCTATTTGCTCAACTAGATTACCCAGAAGAGAACCTACGGGTCTTGATACGGAAACGCCATGATCTGCCAGGTATAGAATCCATTCAAGTTCAGCCGTTAACAATTCTATACTGCGCAGCGAGCTATGAGTAAATCTTAGAATATATTGATGATTGCTAAGTTGATATTCATAAACGAAATTTTGAAATCCGCCAATGAAGCTTAGCTCATCTATGGGGATACCGTATTTCGTGCAGGCAGCACTTACAATCTGGTCATTAAATAAGGACTTAATCTTTTGTTCCAAGGGTTCTACTCCGTTCTACATTACAATGATTTTATCGAAATCGTTCTGGAGCTTTCCTGGACCTCAATAAGCAGCGGTCGTTCTTGTGGGTTGAGATTTGGGGCATGAATGGCCAGCATAAGTCTGCCCGTCAAATCACGAAACAACATTCCATGTCCGCCATCTTTGGCATAAAGAGGCTCAGGATCATGTTGCCAAGGTCCGCTAATGTCACCGCTGACGGATCGGGCTAAACCCATGGCATAACCACTAGCTCCACTGCTAGACCACAACATAAGCAGCTCACCACTGCTAGTCTGATGCATAAAAGGACCGTCAGTTACGTATTGCCCTTCTTTGCCGCCTACCGTCCAAGGAGCTTGTGAAGCCTGGAAAAGCAGCATAGGTTCGCCAATAGTAGCACTTAAATCCTCCTTCAGCCGAACGGCATACATTTCTCCATCCGTCACTTCAATCCATTCACGGCAAAAGATCATCCAAGGTTTGTCTTCTTTATCTACATATAACGTTCCGTCAAGGCACTCCCAAGAAGCAGGGGTAATCGGATGATTACTGATAGGGAGATAAGGACCCTCAGGTGTTTCCGCGCTTAATATTGTGTCCCCCGTGGAACGCTATGTCCTTTAAAAGAAGCGAACATATAATATTTTCCGTTGTAGCGGTGAACCTCTGGTGCCCAGAAATGATGATCAGCCCAAAAATCAGGATCTGGACGAAAGGCAGCAATGGGTCCGGACCATTCCTGAAGATCTGAGCTGATATATACATCGAAGCCGTGAGGTGCGCCACTCCAAGCTGTTAAGCCATCTGTGCCAAATAAATAGTATTGTTCAAGTTCAGGCACAGATAGGATATAGGGATCTCTAAAGTTAATATCAGATAATGTTTTCATTAAGGTGCCCCCAATTTACAAGCTATCATCTGCTTAATTTTACAATATCTTCTTTAGGCTTGGAAGCGTTACTTCATTTGCTCGTCTTGTAGCAAACGTATTTTCATTACTCCGGGTGTACAGCCGTAGTTTTTTCGGAAGACACGTATAAAATAATTAGTCTCCATGCCCAGCTGAAGCGCTATATCTTGAACGGGAATCTCCACATCCTCCGTCATTAATTGCAGCGCCCGCTCCAGCCGCAGATTCTGCAAATACTTATGTGGAGTGACCCCATATTCCTGCACGAATAAACGCTGGAAATGCTGCACGGAGTACCCGACTGCTGCTGCAAGATTGGAGATCAGAAGCGGTTCTGTGTAATGTTCGTTGATCAGCCCGACGGCTGTAGTTAGGGCTTCATTTCGGACCGACTCAAAGGCTAGACGATTACCGGAGACTTCTGAACTCTTGGCAGGGCGCAGCATCAAGAGCAGTCTATAGAGTGTGATAGACAACTCTTGCATCCACATCTCGTCCTGCCGATTGGGGGCAGGAGAATTCACCGTATGCCAGATTTGGCCGATTTCTTCCCAGCATTGTTCAAAACGATCCGTTCGATAAGGAACAGAAGGGAGCAGTTCAAGCGCTTCCAGCAATCCATGAGCTTGACTGCCTTGAAAGCCGATAAAGCCAACATGCCACGGTTCATGAGAGGTAGGATAATATTCATGACCACGATCGGGCGGGAAGGCAAAAGCCATCCCCGGTTCCAGTATGATTTCTGTGCCACTTTCCAGATCACGAAATAACCCGGTTCCGGTCCGGATTAAAAAGATTTGATACACAGGAAATCCTGCTGGGCGCACATGATGGAATTGGATATGGCGACCTACAGAGTAGGGGGATAGGGGCAACGTTCCAGAGTCGCGCGGTAATTCAATCAGAGAAAAAGGTAGCAGGTTTATCACCTCATCTTCATTTTGTGCTATCACTTCGAGACTATATTCCTACTGATTGAAATGAATTTTCTTATATTATAAATAGTATAAATGATGATTCCTGAATAAGATAGCTTACGCTTCTAGCCTATCATCAGAGAATAGTCCCATTCTATAAATGGGCAGAATTGAGAGGATGATCGTACACAATGAATAAAAAACATTCCCCGATAAGCAGAAAAGCTGGTGTCATGCTGCACGGTGCTGATTATAATCCTGAACAATGGCTGAAATATCCGGAAGTATTGCGTGAGGATATCCGATTAATGAAGCTGGCGGGCTGCAATGTCATGTCCGTAGGCATTTTTTCGTGGGTATCTCTTGAACCTGAAGAGGGTGTGTTCACTTTCGAATGGTTGGATGGTGTACTTGATTCTTTTGCAGAGAATGGGATTTACGCTATCTTGGCAACGCCAAGTGGTGCCCGCCCAGCATGGATGTCGCAAAAATATCCAGAAGTCTTAAGAGTGGAGCGTAACCGTGTTCACAATTTGCATGGCTTCCGTCATAACCATTGCTTTACCTCACCAGTGTACCGGGAGAAAACTGCAATTCTGAATGCAAAGCTAGCGGAACGGTACAGCCAGCATCCAGCCATTATCGGTTGGCATATTTCGAATGAATTCGGTGGGGAGTGTCACTGCGAGCTCTGCCAGGATGCTTTTAGAGAATGGCTGAAAGTGAAATATAATAACAGTTTGGATGAGGTGAATCATGCTTGGTGGGCTACTTTTTGGAGCCATACCTACACTTCATGGTCACAGATTGAATCCCCAGCTCCACATGGTGAGACACAAGTACACGGCTTGAATCTTGACTGGCGGCGTTTTGTTAGTGAACGGACGATTGATTTCTGCCAGCACGAGATCAATACCGTTCGTCCTTATAATCCAGAGCTGCCTATCACGACGAATATGCATATGATCGATGGCATTGATTACCGCGAGCTGGCCAAAATCCTGGATGTGGTCTCATGGGACGCTTATCCAGACTGGCATTATACCGAAGACGGTGACGATACTAGATTGGCAGCATGGACGGCGATGCACTACGACTTAATGCGCTCTTTTAAAAAGAAACCGTTCCTGCTGATGGAAAGCACGCCATCCCTTACGAACTGGCAATCGGTCAGTAAGCTGAAACGTCCCGGAATGCACAAGCTGTCTTCCTTGCAAGCGGTAGCGCATGGTTCGGATTCTGTGCAGTATTTCCAATGGCGCAAAAGCCGCGGATCAAGTGAGAAGTTCCACGGCGCAGTTGTAGACCACAGTGGCCACTCCGAGACTCGAGTATTCCAAGATGTAGCGGAAGTAGGAAAGACGCTGGCGGGAATGACGGAAGTAGTGGGTACGTCCACTCCGGCGCAGACGGCGATTATTTTCGATTGGGACAACCGCTGGGCGATAAAGGATGCGCAAGGCATCCGTAATTCCGGATTACGTTATGAGGAGACGGTGCTACAGCATTATCGTGCACTTTGGGAGCTGGGCATTCCAGTTGATATTATAGGCTCTGGAGATGATCTGTCTGCCTACAAGCTGGTTGTTGCCCCTATGTTATATCTGATTAGTGAAGAGAATGGAAAGCGCATTGAGAAATATGTGGAGCAAGGCGGCACTTTCCTCGCAACCTATTGGTCAGGAGTAGTTAACGAAACGGATTTATGTCATCTGGGAGGATTCCCTGGTCCACTGCGCAGAACACTGGGGATTTGGGCAGAGGAGACAGAAGGGCTGCACAGCCGTGATCTGAACGGGTTAGTAATGGAGGTAGGTAATAAACTTAAGCTAAGCGGTGACTACGATGCGCATGAGATAGCCGAGCTGATTCATTTGGAAGGTGCAGAGGCTTTGGGGCATTATCGCAACGATTTCTATGCGGGCCGTCCAGCGCTTACAGTCAATCGTTTTGGTGAAGGAAATGCGTACCATCTTGCTACCCGTGTGAAAGACACTTCGTTCTATGTTGAGCTATACGCAGCGATCACATCTAAGGCAGGAATTACCCGAGCGATGGATAGTGAGCTTCCAGCAGGTGTGACTGCACAACTTCGCACAGATGGCGAAAGTGATTATGTTTTTGTGCAAAATTTCAGCGGCAGTCCGCAAACGGTAGAGCTGGATGGAGCGGAATACACAGACTTGGAAACAGGTCTTTCAGCTCCGGCCCTATTGAATCTAGCGGTGAATGGACTTGCGATGTTGAAGCGTAAAGCATTAGTATAATAAAAAGGCAGGACCTGAGTTTCAGGTTCTGCCTTTTTTTTGAATAGAATCAGTTCTTAACTCTTCCCATCATAATGGTGTTATACAATTTGCCGTCCGATAGAAGTTTATCTTTCTTTAAAATCCCTTCAATTTCAAAGCCAAGCTTTTGATATAGCTTAATAGCGTTGGTGTTCGTTTCCAGCACATTTAGGGTGATCTTTTGAATACCATTAGTGTCAGCCCAGGCAATCGATTCGGCGAGAAGATTTTTTCCAATACCATATCCCCAATAATCCTGCAGCACACATACTCCAAATTCTACTTTATGAGCAAATCTTTTTAAGGGATAACCTTCGCATCTGGAGAACGCAACGATTTGATTATCAACTACTGCGACTAGAAAAAGGTTATTATTTTTCTCAGAATCGGCTTGAATAAGCTGTTCAAACCCTTTTTCGTCAATAAAGGCTTCGCCTGGTTCCCGATCTAAATTCTCGGTTTCTCCATCGATCCGCACCCTTAATTCAGATAACACTTTAGCATCATGAGAGGCCGCAGATCTAATGCTGTATTGGATTCCATTCACTGTAAATGTTTGAGGATTAATGATCATATGTCCTCCGTGACGATGGGTGATGTTAGAATTATTGCTTCGATGCCCTCAATGATCCGAGTGAAATAGGCTGCTTCATGAGGCACAAAATGAGTCCGATCCACACTTTGTTGAATGTTGATTTTTTGTCCGTTTGAATCCACTTTGAAACCATTGATTTGTAGACTATGTATTTCTCCTTGCCAAAAGCTTCGGAAGTCGGCAAACCTTGTGATAACTATTCCTGCGACCTCTTCTTCTTGCAGCTTAAAATCGTCCAGAGGATAAGGATTGTTATAAACAAAAACATGCGCTCGTTCTTTATCGATAAGATTTTCTTTGATCATACTGTAAGGAATCGTACCTAAGGGAATCAGTTCATCAAAAGCTAGCTCCAAACCGAGTTCTTCTTGAACCTCGCGAATCCCGTCCTCTACCGTTTCGTGTGTCAGCAAATGTCCAGCGGCCGTGATGTCCAGCAATCCTGCATAATCTTGTTTCTGCTCACTACGAAGCTGTAAATAAATATAGGGGATTTCTTGGGTTTTGCTTATAAACCAGCAGTGGAAGGTCTCGTGCCAATGTCCTAACCGATGTACTTCTGCCCGTGGAGCTGTACCGATTCGGTGACCCGCTTCATCAAATATAGTAAGTATCTCATTATGCATAGAAAAGCTCCTTTGTGAAAATATCTACTGCTTAAAGCCTATCATAAAAACGATCGAATTGCTTAATGTCCCCAAGTGATTTTTATTGACATCGTTAAGAAATATATGTATATTTTTGGATGTTAATCAAAGGAGGAGTTAAATGAATTTAGTAGCCATGAAGCGGGAAGACTTGGACACTTTAAGTGATGAAAGGTTAGGATGGGCCTGTATGGAGCCTACCTTTCAGCTGATTCGCGGAAAATCGCCATCGACCAAATCAGAAGTGATCTCGAAGCTCACAGAGGGGCAACAAGCCTTATGTATGTTCAGAGTGCTATATGGTCACAGCTGTAATTCCGAAGGGGAATATTATGCTTGGATTTCCTACATGCAAGACCTGCCAGGGTATTGGACAGGGGTGATAGGAGGCATACGATTTTTTGACGATTCACCCATGATTCTTTTGCTTCAGGAAACAAAGACATTTCTCGAGGAAAGAAATCATCGACTGGGTAAAGAGTGGGCGGATGCGGCCATCACGGATTTGGATCGAGACCCTGAACTGTTAGAAGTAATTAGTGGGTTATTCGAACGATATAAGAACCTGACACCAAATACGCATAGAATTATCGGCGATTATATTCGCACTCATCCAGAGGAGTTTGTAGAAATAGGGTGTTCATAATTATGAATATGAAGAAACGTTATGTATTTCTCGTACTCATTTTTTTTATTAATCGAAATCCCTGTAATCATTAATCTCTACCATAGTTATAATTCATTTGAGAATTTAGTGTTGGATCAAATCGATGAAACTGAAATCACCTCAATCGAGATTGAGAAATCTTTAGTGGATGAAAAGGTAGTGATTGAAGATCCGAAGGAAATTGAAAAGATCATTTATGCTTTTTCAGATGTAAAATTGAGAAGAAGTAGTGCTTTGGACAAATCTACGGAGACCTACTGGATAAGTATTATTGTAAATAACAGCTTGAGGTTTGGCATGAATCTTACGGATACTAACTTCCTGTATGTGACAGATCTTGATAAGAAGGACAAATACAGTTCGGGAAACTTTAGAATGACTAGTGATTTTGATGTGGATTCCATTGCAAGCTTATTTAAATGATGCAGAACGATCCACAACCACTGATACTGAGATTTTCGGACCCAGATGCCCCTATTTGCGAATTTATCGTCTTTTGAGCAGGTTTTCGGACTCCAGCGTCGCTATTGCTCATGAAAGAGCTTATAATTGGTGTTTTTTGCACCAATAGCGGCTATGAGGTCCGATAGCTATCCAAATAGCGGATAAAACGGTGTATAAGGTCAGCTGAGTCCTTTAGCTACTGCGTGTGCAGATCGGTCAGCTGAGTCCGATAGTGCTTCATATCCACACAAAAAATGGGTGCCCCTATGGGACACCCATTTTTTTGGATTATCTAGCCATCCATCCGCCATCCACATTAAGAACGTGACCGTTCAAGTAGTCAGATGCTGCGGAAGCCAAGAATACAGCAGGGCCTTTAACGTCATCAGGCGTTCCCCAACGTGCTGCAGGGATACGGTCTAAGATAGAGTCCGAACGACTTTGGTCGGCACGGATTGGAGCGGTATTTTCAGTAGCCATATAGCCTGGTGCAATTGCATTGATGTTCAGACCGGAGCCTGCCCATTCATTGGCAAAAGCTTTAGTAAGACCCGCAACCCCGTGTTTACTCGCAGTGTAACCAGGGACATTGATTCCGCCTTGATAGGAGAGCATGGAGGCGATGTTAATGATTTTGCCGGATCCTCTTTCCAGGAAGTGGCGGCCTGCGATTTGCGACAGAAGGAAAACTGTGTTCAGGTTCAAATTGATGACATCAAACCAGTCTTTTTCACTATGATCTTTTGCCGGTGCACGGCGGATCATTCCTGCGCAGTTTACGAGAATGTCAACATGTCCGGTCAGCTCTAGCGCTTGGTCAAAAGTGCTTTGCAGCTTGCTGTGATCACTTAAGTCAGATTCGATACTAACTGCTTTTACTCCAAAAGCTTTTGCTGCATTTACAGTTTCTTCACTCGAATTAAGGGAGACAGATGCAACGTCTGCACCGGCTTCTGCAAATGCAAGCGCGATTCCTTGTCCAAGACCTTGAGCTGCGCCTGTTACAATAGCTGTTTTACCTGCCAAGCTAAATAATGATGACATATAAATTACGCCCCTTTATTGTAAATGGATTGTTATTCCGGGTTTACCCGCATTCAATGGTAACGCCTGCACTGCGGAACTGATCTGCCGTTTCGGGGGAGAGCCCTTTGTCCGTCAGAATCACGTCAACTTCTTGTAGGGAAGCAAAGGTACGCAGTGCAGTATGGCCGAATTTATGATGATCTACAACCGCGAATACCTTACGGGCTGTAGATACAAGGGCTTGCTTGAACTCAATTAAATCTCCGGTATAAATGGAGAGCCCATGCTCTATATGAATAGCAGTCGATGAAAGGAATGCTTTTTGAATATTAAGCTTTTGTACATAGGAGACGGCTTCAGGACCAGCCAACATATTACGGACACGATAACCACCGGGAACGACCAGACGGATGTTATCTTTGGGAACCAGTTCGCTGATGATGTATACATCATTGGTGACTACCGTTAGTGGCATATTGTCCAGACGCCGAGCAATTTCAAGCGTAGTGCTACCGCCATCAAGAGCGATAATATCGTCCGGTTCAATATGAGCAAGCGCACGCAAGGCAATCTCCGTCTTCTCGTCAGAGTATTTATCCAGCGGATCCTTGGAGGGCAAAATACCAAACTGGTCGCTTTGTGCCAGCACAGCTCCGCCATGTACACGTACGATCAGCCCTTGTTCCTCCAGCCTGCTTAAATCCTCGCGTATTGTTTTTCCAGTAACCTGAAGCTTATCGCTCAGTTCATTCACCGTTACATCTTTTTGGTTCAGCATAACTTCCATAATCATCTCGTGTCGTCGTATCGGGTTCATCCGCCTGCCTCATCTTTCCGTAGTTGATTTATCTCTATTGTAATTCTTTCATGGATACGGGGTCCATATCATCATATCTTTTATTATCGCCAGCCATACTCCAGATAAAAGTATAGTTATGAGTGCCGACACCACTGTGGATGGACCAGCTTGGAGAAATAACAGCTTGTTCGTTATGCATTACGATATGGCGGGTTTCGTCAGGTTCTCCCATTAGGTGGAACACAACGGAATCGTCCGGAAGATCAAAATAGAAATAGGCTTCCATCCGGCGTGGATGGGTATGTGCTGGCATGGTGTTCCACATGCTGCCTGGTTTCAGTTGGGTCATACCCATAACCAGTTGGGCACTTTGCACACCATTTGTGTGAATGAAGCGGTGGATTGTCCGCTCGTTAGAGTTCTCCAGACCACCCATCGCACCGGATTCAGAATCGGCCAGTGTGGTTTTGGTAGTAGGGTAGGACTGATGGGCAGGAGCAGAATTCAAATAGAATTTAGCAGGCTTGGAAGCGTCTGCACTTTTGAAGACTACATCTTTAGAGCCTTGACCTACATAAAGACATTCTTTGAAATCCACTTCATATTCTGTGCCATCTACAACCACGGAGCCTTTACCACCGACATTGATGATGCCCAGTTCACGGCGTTCCAAGAAATAAGTAACCCCAAGTTCTTTAAGGTCAGTAGTTAGCGCAACCTCTTCTTTTACAGGATTAGCTCCACCAACGATCATACGATCTTCATGGGTTAGGACAAGCTTTAGCTCATCAGGAGCAAAAATAACGGGAATGTGGAATTCCTTACGGAGGCGCTCAGTGTCAAATTGTTTTACTTCATTAGGATGGGATGCGAAACGTCTTTCCATTGAATGTTCAATCTCCTTTGTGTACATATTATCGTTCGTATAGGTACACTTTAGTCCATTTATGTTCATTTTACAAGTACTAATCTTTTTTATTTCGTTTATTTATGTTTATTTATTGGTTTTTCCAATTGCAAAATGAACGGAAAGTGTGCACAATAGAGCTATTATGCTCGATTTTCATGAATGCCGGAAGATGATATAAAACTGAAATGATGGAGGTTGAAAAGTAATGCCGGGGTTGAAAAATATCCAGAGTACTTATAAGGAACGTCAGCAAGAAATTATTTTTAATATAGCACTGGAAGCAGAGCAACGCCCTTTATTGGAAAGTGGACTCTGGTTCCATGATGATGTGCGAAATAACTTTTATTATGCTTCGTATCTTTTTGCAGCGGCTGTTGATGATTCTTTTGAGCTGCCTTTTGATCGTGAGCAAGCGAAACAGAAAGCACAGGATGTGCTGCTGGAGATCTTAATGCTTCAGAACCGGCAGCCCGGCACGGAGTTATATGGTCATTGGCCGCTCGGTTTGAATCCGGTTCCGCGAGATGCGTCACCGCATGAGTTACCAGTGGAGCTTATGGGCAACCTGCTGGCGTATTTTTGCAAAAGATACGGAGGAGCATTAAATGCTCAACTTCGCATAGTTCTGAATACAGCGTTTGGACATATTTATCGCAGTGATTTCTACCGTAAGCCGGTGGTTACTTTTGGGCATCATGAAGCTAAATATACAGCTGCTAAGCTGATTTTTGGCACCCTGTTTGCGGATGAAATATTGCTTGAGGATGGCCGGCAGAGTCTGAAGGATACGCTGGCTTATATTCGTACTAAAGGGATGCCGGAATACGGCAGCCTACCGTGGTTTTGGCATTGGGTGCAGGCATTCACCTGCGCGTTGGAACTTGTCCCGCCTGAGGATACGGAGCTTACTACGAGCCTTAAAGAAATGCTTGACCATTTATGGAATGTACGAGCTGAATTCTATCTGCGTGGCGCTTGGGTTGGTGCGCATTCTAGAGGCTGGCCGCATGATGTTCCCGGCGATGCTAATGTACTTCATGATTATGTTCAGTTTGGAGATTTCCAGCTGCCTGAGAGGATGCCGCGCACTGAGTATGCCGGTTTATTATTCTATCAAGCATCCGATGAAATATTAGCCGCAGCTATGAATCGCCAGATACCAATGGAAGTAGGGAAGATTACTCAGAAGGTTGTCCCAACGGATCCACAGCCGCAGCCTTTGCTTCATTCCTATGCTTATATTACAGAGGAGTTTGCAGCAGGCGGGATGTGGGAGCGGGTTGAGGAATTCGATAATGAGCAGCTTCGCTGGGCTTTTTCGTTACCTGTGAGTGGAGAGGGAAGCGCAAATCAGCTGTATTTCTTCCATCCGGGACAAGGCTACAATGAGGGAGATCCCCGCCATCAAAGCCGTTATATGGAGGTTCTCTATCACAAGAATGTCATCATTTCTTTATTCCCAATCCCCCAGGGTGAGAAGAATACGATCATCGGTGTACTTCCCCAAGGGGAATGGAAACAAGAGCCGTATACATTGTACGGGCAAGTTGGTGAGACGTATTTTGTTATTTATTTATCTCACCCTTATCAGCTGCAGGAACGGTCCAGATTCATAGAGGTATCCGTCGCAGGGATGCCGGGCGGTGTGATCGTTGAAGCATTGGGCATTAAGAAAGCTGCCGAATGTGGTATTATTGGTTTAGAGGCTTTTGCCGCAGCTATGGCTCATAAAGAAAGGAATTTCGAAGTGGGAGAGGTATTAGCAGCGAATTATACCAACATGGATGGTGAAAGCTTAGTTTTGAGTATTAGTAGGGAGTTAGAATTACCGCAAGCTCAGCTTAATGGAATTCAGATCTCATTAGATCATTATTCAGTATAAAAAACACAATTACTGTGATAAATAGTAATCCGAGTCGGCCTTTTTGGCCGGCTTCTTTAATAAGGAGCTACATGAAAGGATGTGATGCCCCATTGCACAGCCCGCAATAGATACCTAAGTATCCGTAAACGTGATTTTGTCCAAAATACTTATAATTGGGGTGAGCGACGATTTATCTGGATAAACTAGACCTAACGATTTGGTAATTCAATCCTTCCTAAGCACATTTCCCTTTAGAATAGCGGTGTTAGGTTACTAAATAGTAATTAATTACATTAAACCCTATTTTTCTGAGAGACATTTGTCACAATAAAGGTTAATATCTAAGTGAGATAGAAATGATTGCGCTTACTTATTTTCTAATAAACCTAATCATAATGAATGCGAGGGATATAACAGTGATTGAAACTGAATTTCGTGTAGAAAATGACTTTCTAGGCAGTAAACAGGTAGATAAGAACGCTTATTATGGGATTCAGACACTACGCGCAGTCGAGAACTTTCCTATTACGGGCTATCGGGTTCACAAAGAGTTAATCAAAGCGATGGGGATTGTAAAAAAAGCCGCTGCGCTTGCAAATATGGAAGTTGGCCGTCTCTATCGAGGGCTTGGAGAAGTTGTAGTGAAAGCAGCAGAAGAAATCATCGAGGGTCAGTGGCATGAGCAATTTATTGTAGATCCTATTCAGGGTGGTGCGGGTACCTCGTTAAATATGAATGCGAATGAGGTTATTGCTAACCGTGCCTTAGAACTGCTTGGCCATGAAAAGGGAGACTATCGTCACTTAAGTCCCAATTCACATGTAAATATGGCGCAGTCTACAAATGATGCGTTTCCGACAGCAATTCATATTGCCACACTTTCACTGCTGGAGCAGCTACTTGTAACGATGCACAGAATGCATGATGTGTTTGCGGTAAAAGCGGATGAATTCGATCCTGTGATAAAAATGGGTCGGACACATCTTCAAGATGCAGTGCCGATTCGTCTGGGTCAAGAATTCGAGGCTTATCGCAGAGTGCTTGAAAGAGATATCAAACGTATTGAGCATACACGCCATCATTTGTATGAAGTCAACATGGGAGCAACAGCAGTGGGTACAGGATTAAATGCTGATCCTCGTTATATTGAATTGGTGGTAGAGCACTTAGCTGAGATCAGTGAATTGCCGCTCGTAACGGCAGATCATCTCGTCGATGCCACCCAAAATACGGATGCCTATACAGAAGTGTCTGCTGCCCTAAAAGTGTGCATGATGAACATGTCCAAGATCGCTAATGATCTGCGGTTGATGGCCTCCGGTCCGCGGACTGGGTTTAATGAGATTTCATTGCCTGCACGCCAGCCTGGATCTTCAATTATGCCGGGCAAAGTTAATCCGGTTATGGCAGAGGTCATTAATCAGGTGGCTTTTCAAGTCATAGGGAACGATCATACGATCTGTCTGGCTTCCCAAGCGGGTCAACTGGAGCTGAATGTTATGGAGCCAGTGCTTGTGTTCAATCTCATTCAGTCCATCAGCATCATGAACAATTCCTTCCAAGTCTTCACAGACTTCTGTCTGGCTGGGATTGAAGCCAATAAGGAAAAGCTTGAGCGGGATGTGGAGCGGAGTGTCGGAATCATTACGGCTGTGAACCCGCATCTGGGGTATGAAGTGGTATCGCGGATCGCTAGAGAGGCGATTTTGACTGGGGAATCTGTACGGGAATTGTGCATTAAATATAATGTGCTGACCGAAGAAGAGCTTAATCTGATTCTGGACCCATACGAAATGACACACCCGGGAATTGCAGGAGCAGCTTTATTGCATAAAGAGTAGAATGTTCCGGAGGATCGAGCTTTTTGTTTGGAAAAAGCAAACCCCCGCCACCGTTTAGGGTGACAGGGGGAGAGCTTAAATATGTTTTTAATTTATATGAATCTACTTCGCGATTGTCTGAAGTAGGTTCTTTTTTTACATTTCAGGCTTAAAAGAAAAATAAAGAACGTAACAGGCCGCGTTTTCTTGGCGGAGCCGTTAGTCTGGTAGTGGCAGTGGACTGGGAATTTTCATAAGAGGTGAGCGGTTTGCCGTTAGACACTTGCAACGGTTCTATGGATGCCGCGATTTGCTTGATCATTATTCGTAGGTCCTCAAGCTCCTCACGCTGCTGGAGCAGTTGGATCAATACTACTTCATCGGCTTTTTGATCGAGTGCACGTTCAACATTGTTGATGCGAGACAAGATATCCTTCATAGGCTCAGCATCTGTGTGCTGTAGTGGATTTTCCTGTTGTGATGTGGAAATTTGCTGCTCATTCGTGAGTGTGAGTTGTATACATTCCAAGGCCTCTCCGTGATTAATACGGTCTTTAATATGATTGAGCAGGTCGATTTGCTGCTCCGAGAAAACATAATGGCCAAATCGGTCTTTTGGAAAAAAATCAGGGAACATGGCAGCCCAACGTTTAATTGTGGTTAGACTAACTGACAGCAGCTCTGCGGCATCTTTTGTTTTTAGAATATCCATTTCGATTCCTCCAGTTCACGTAGTCATGTTATGAGTAATATTCGTTGTCCAGCAGCGGCTCCCTGCACGGTTGACAAAGGTAGTGCGTATTCGCTAAACAAAGTGTAATTACGAGCAATCTCACCCTTTTGGATTTCACTATCTTGCTTTTCCATTCCAAATTGAGTACAGATGAGCCTGCTCAGGGGTATAATTGCATTAGAGGTGAAGGCGATGAACAGGATTGAAGATGAGGAACAAATGACTGAGGAGCAATGGCAGGCTATTTTGCAAAACAATGTTGCTTATAACGACATATTTTTTTATGCGGTGAAGACTACAGGAATTTTTTGTCGACCCTCCTGCAAATCCAAAGCACCCAATCGGGAGAATGCGTGTGTTTTTCAGAATGCTGAACAAGCGCTGGCAGCCGGATTTCGTCCTTGCAAAAGATGTAAACCGACAGGTGAGCGTCTTCCTGATAAGGAATGGGTAGCTGTGATGACGGAGTACATTGATCATAATTATATGGCCCCCCTCACCCTTGAAACATTAGCTGAGGTATGTCATGGCAGTCCTTATCATTTACATCGAACCTTTAAGAAAGTAACAGGAATCACTCCCGTGGATTATATACAGCAAAAGAGAATCGCTAAGGCATCTGAGTATTTGCTTACTACAGAGCAGGCAGTTGCTGAGATTGCATTACGTGTGGGTCTGCCCAATACATCATATTTTATTACTTTATATAAGAAAAAAACGGGGTATACACCCACACAGTTTCGTCAGCTTAACAAACAGAAAGTAACGTTGGCTTCTGATTTTATTTTGGAGGGACCGAATCATGGAGAATAAAAAAAATGCTATTCTATACTGGACATTATTAACCGATAAGGATTGGAGTTTTTATATTGCAGCCACTGAGAAGGGGTTAAGTTATGTGGGTTCGCAGCAGCAACCCTTTGAGGAATTAAGCGAATGGGTTAGACGTCGTTTTCCGGGGAGTGAACTGGTGCAGAACGATGAGAAGATGGCGCCTTATGTGAGGGAGCTTAGTGAATATTTGCAAGGGAACCGGCAGAGCTTCGGCATTCCTTTTGATTATCAGGGAACTCCATTTCAGCTTGCGGTGTGGAAGGCGTTATGTGAAATTCCATATGGGCAAACCTGGTCCTATTCAGATATTGCTACACATATTCAAAAACCAGCTGCGGTACGCGCGGTAGGGACTGCCATTGGCGCGAATCCGATTCTGATTACGGTGCCCTGCCACCGGGTTATTGGTAAGAATGGGACATTAACAGGATACCGGGGTGGTTTGGATATGAAGACCAAGCTACTTCAGTTGGAGAGAGGAGAGTATACAGCAGATATATGAAAATAGAGTCCAATTACACCTCCCCAAAAACCTTGCTGAATAAAGGAACAGGTTATCTGTCAGGCTACAGTCATTCCTTAAATCCATATACGGGCTGCACTTATGGCTGTTCCTATTGTTATGTACGTCAGATGCCTGTCTCGCTGTTCCGCAAAGAAGAGTGGGGGACGTGGGTAGATGTTAAACAAGAAGCGGCTGCAATATTACAAAAAGAACTACACAAAGCGAAGGCGAAAGGTCCCGTCTCTATTTTTATGTCGTCAAGCACAGATCCCTATCAACCGGTTGAGCACAAGGAAGAGGTGACGAGATCTTTACTGGAGGTTATGGTTCAAGATCCGCCCGATTTCCTATTCGTGCAGACGCGTAGTCCGCTGGTTCGCAGAGATATAGATTTATTATTACGTTTACAGGATAAGGTTCGTGTAAGTATAACTGTAGAAACAGACCGAGAAGATATTCGCCAAAAATTCACACCAAGCGCTCCTCCCATTGCTGCAAGACTGAAGACGTTACAGCTTTTACGTGAAGCTGGCATCCCCATTCAAGCTACTATAGCGCCAGTACTGCCAAGCAGTCCAACTTTTCCAGCAACCTTAAGGGCTTTGGTGGATAGAGTCTGTGTGGATGACTATTTTATGGGCGACGGCAGCGGCGGCAAACGCACACGGAGATTAGGGATTTATTCCCTATATGAAGAGCTGCAACTGGAAGATTGGTATGATCCTGCAGCATATCGCAGAGTGTATGAAGGACTTCAGCAAGTTTTTTCCGAAGAGGAGCTATTCTTGAGCCAGAAGGGGTTCGAGCCTTAATCTGAAACATGGTATAATAAATGAGAGCATTCATACTTAGTATTTAATATACTTAATATCCGTAATAGCTTATTGGAGGATTAGTGTGGCAAAAGCAAAGGTGGCCAAGCGGCCCACAAGAGATGAATTTGTGCTTGAGGAGTTAGGTAATCAGTTAGTTGAAGCTAAGCAAGAAGGTTCTGAGATTTTATTGACCGTATGGGGAAAAGAAGAAGAGGTACGCGGCATGATCGTGGAAATGGATTCGCGAACCGGGAAAGTACACCTCAGTAACCATGAAGAAATCATAAAAGTTCCTTTTATGGATATCATGCAGGTTAATTATCCCAGAGATTAATGGGCACGGCAGCAACAGGAGGTCCTGAAAGCTATCATAGCTTTGGGGCCTCTTTGATCATAAAGGTAAGGAATAGAGGATATAGAAAGGGAGGTCAACAATGCAAGTAACCAAAACCAACGCGATGCGAATGCTGGATGCCAAAAAAATCGGCTATGAAGTGTTCGCCTATGACAATGAAGATGGACTAATCCATGGCACGGCTGTGGCTGAGAAGATTGGAAAGGCGGCAGAGACGGTTTTTAAAACGTTGGTCGCTCATAGCGGTGCAAATCTTTATGTATTTGTTATCCCTGTTGCCGAAGAGCTGGATCTCAAAAAGGCGGCCAAAGCCGCCGGAGAGAAAAAAATTGAGATGCTGCCAGTGAAGGATCTGCAGAAATGGACAGGTTATATCCGCGGTGGTTGTTCACCTGTTGGAATGAAAAAGCTGTACCCCACGTTCATTGAGAGCAGCGCAGAAGGGCTGGAAACAATGGCTGTCAGCGCTGGGAAGATTGGCCAGCAAATGGATGTAGCCCCACAGTTACTCGCTGAGGTTGTACATGCGAAATTTACAGAACTAATCAAATAGCCGAGCAGCAAGCTGGCCTAAATATTCCTTCAATGCTAACCCTGTTGTGGAGATCGCTCCCGGGGATGGACTGAAGTTGGCGGGCTGCAGTGCAATATCAGCGCTGGCGATATAATCCGTAGGATAGGCTTGCGCTGTTAGCCCTGCATTCTTAAAGTGCAACATCGCTCGGGACATATGAAAACCTGAAGTAACTAGTATAGGTTTTATAAGTCCGGTTTGTTGCAGGATGGCTGCGGTATTTACAGCGTTTTGCTCCGTGTTGAGGGATTGATTTTCGATCAGGATGTCCTCTTCGGGTATGCCGAGACCCAGTAGTTGTCTTTGCGCGATATCCGCTTCATTACCACTGTCGGAGAATACTTGTCCGCCAGAAAATAAGATTGGCAGACCTGTCTGCCGATGGAGGCGAACAGCAGTAAGCAGGCGATTTGCCGCTGATCCGTATAAATTGCCCTCGCCGTCTATATCCGGTGTGCCAGAGCTGGCGCCCCCGCCGAGTACGACGATGACATCTCCTTGCAAAGTTTCCGGCTGCGGATATTTCCGTTCTAGACTGCCGATCAGCGCATCGCTGACTAAGGGTGTCATGGAGAAATACATTAATAGTGTAACCCCGAGTAGAACTAGTGCTGGCCGGCGGTTTTTTTTCCATAACCAAATGACTAAACCTAGCAGAAGCACGATAAACAGGCCGGGAGGAAGCACAAAGCTGTATACAAATTTGATGATGTAAATCAACAGTATCAACCGCCTTCTAAAAATATAAGTTCAGGTTGTATTGTAACATGAGATTGCAAGATTACATATTTACATGCGTATCCTTATACAAAACGGATATTGCCGCAGCTATCAGGATCATCCCCATAAAAGCGGGTGCAGCATGGCCAAGTGATACATATATTTGACCTCCAATGACAGGCCCGATCATTCTTGCTAAAGCCTGAATAGATTGGCTACCGCCTTGAATCCTCCCTTGTTCACTAGAATCGACAGACTTGGAAAGCATCCCATTGAATGAAGGCCCAAAGATCGAATCCCCAAAACCAAATATAAACATTCCAGCGATAAAAAGCGGATAGTATGAGAACAAAGCAGATAGTGCAATAAGACTGTAGCCTATAATCTCCGAAACCATTCCAAGAATTGCGATCTGTTTATCCCTAAATTTCAGCAAAAGCTTAGGCATGATGAAACCCTGTGAAATGATGTCTTGGAAGCCCATAATTGAAAACATCAGTCCGATTAGTGGAGGCTTCCAACTGAAAGTATCCATTGTGAATTGTGAAAAAACAGCCTGTAAAGATCCGTTGGGTATCCAGAGTAAGAATGCTGAGACCAGTAGCCTTTTTAAGTTTTTTATGGACAATATGCTTGCAAGCTGTGTAAATGGATTCAGTCTTACCAAGGTGATTTCTTTTAGTCTATTGTTCTTGTCAAGGCTCTCAGGCATAAAAAAGAATCCGTAAACAACATTTAATAAGGTTATTATTGCTCCGAAATACATAGGTACAGAATAACCAAACTTGGCAAGTAAACCGCCTAGCGTTGGACCAATGACGGTGCCTACTCCTACAACCGCACTCACCCAGCCAAAGTATTTGGTTCTCTGTTCTGGAGGAATGATGTCAGCAAAATAGGCGAAGATAGTACCTATGCTTCCGCCGGTTATACCTTCTATTATACGTCCAACAAAAAGTACCCATAACGCTCCTCCTATCCCAAAAACTATGTATCCAATCGCGGAACCCAAAAGGCATACCAAAAGTAATGGACGACGCCCGTATTTGTCACTCAAAGCTCCAAGTGCAGGGGCTGCAAAAAATACGCAGACTGCATAAACAGACGTCAGCAGCGTGACAACTATAGCCTGTTCTCCCGGATTGCTTATATAAGGCTGCACTAAAAATGGGACAACGGGCATGATGATACTGAAGCCTATTCCGCACAGAAACACAGAGATCAAACCGAAGATTAGAGCGTGTTTATCTACGGTTTGCTCTGTGTTCTGTTCATTATGTGATCTGAATTTGAGCATTAAATTCTCTCCTCAAAAGTTGATGTTTTGATTCCTTGGAAACAAATCTGGTACATCACCATTTTTATCACTATTTTGTTTCCGTGTCAACAAAATAACGACCAAAAAAATGCAGCCTTTCTCATAAAAGCCCGGCTGCATGGAGTTTCATTTTCATTATTCGAATTTATTCGGATTAAAATCTATACCCTGTTTCTTTATTTCTGCATCCAAATGCCTACTATACTTTTCTACGAAGCTAAGCATACTGTCAAATTGCTCCTCAGTTACCTGCTCAAATACGGCTTTATCCCGCTCTTGGAACTCTTTGTGCAGGTCCTCATGGATTTTATAAATTACTTTCCCTTGCTCAGTAAGCCTAAAATAGATTTCTTTTTTGTTATCCGATTTTTGGTAGCTTTCGATGAGGCCCTTTTGGATGAGCTTCTTAGTTAATTTACTTATGGCACCGCGAGTCATATAAAAGGACTCTGCAAGTTTTGTGACGTTGGAATCTGCATTTTTTTCAATGTATTCGATGCAATGTACTTCAGAAGGTTTATAACCCTTAAGACTGTCTTCCATCTTATCCTTATTAAGCCAAACCATCTTGTTATATACGTCCCTGAAACCCATCATGACCTGATCTTCTTTGTTCATGGCCTGTCCTCCCAGCGCTCTTACATTAACAAATTATATTGATTTTTTGTTTCTATTTCAACAATATTAAAGTTGAGGATAGTTTGTTTCATTGAACTTTAGATAAAAATAACAGGTGAGTAGTAACAAGCGTAGATATAATATTCTTAAGAAACTGCGGTTTCTTCTTAAGAAAGTTCATCCGCTTGAAGCTGCACCAAAGATTGTTTGTCTGTTATCATAAGATTAAGATGATTGGACAGCTGTGGGATGATTTCTCTAAGGTAGGAGGACTGCATAATGAAGAGTATTCGGGTACTGCTCGCAGATGATGAACCGGTGATTTTGCGAGGCCTAAAAAAACTGATTTCATGGGAGAAGCTTGGACTCACCATTGTTGGAGAGGCCAGTGATGGAATTGAGCTGAAACAACAGATCGAGGATTGTGATCCTGATCTGATTATTAGTGATATAAGCATGCCAGGATATACAGGGATTGATATCATCCGCGAAATTCATGAAGCTGGCAGAGCGGTGAAGGTTATTTTTATAAGCGCTTATCAGGAGTTTACGTATGCCCGTCAAGCACTGCAATATGGTGCGCTGGATTATTTGGTGAAGCCCGTGAACAAAAATCAGCTGGAACAGGTTGTGAGCAAAGCCGTTTCCCTTATTCGTCAAGAAACAGAAGGCGAGCGCAACAAAGAGAAGCTGAACCATTATGAACAGAGAAACCGCAGATTAACGATCGAAGAATTGCTCGACAAGCTGACGGACGGCAATAAGGGAACAGCAGACACCTTGCTTGATATGGGAATTATTGCTTTAAGTCGCTACGTCAGTATTTGTTTGGTAGAGACGGACGAGTCGTCGGGGCAGCCTTCCAGATGGGAAGAACGCGAACGTAAGCTAATTGATTTTGCACTGTCTAACATTATTAAAGAAACCGTGGAGCAAAGCGATAATAGCTATATGTTCCGTAAAGGGGAACGTTTTTGTATCCTGCTCCAGCATGAATATGCTGAGGAACCAGCGAGAATTGCCTTAGACCTCCATGACAAAATTACAAGTTTTCTGAAATTAAAGGTGACTCTTGGGGTAGGCAATCCTGTTGACGGTATGGATGATGCTGATGAATCTTATCGCCAAGCTTTGAAAGCGCTAAATTATAAATATTTTACAGGGCCTAATCGTGTGATTCCAGTAAAAGAGAGCAGGTATGAGAGTGAATCATTGATTCAAGCTCCGCTGCATGAAATCCAGTCCGCCCTTGGGATTGCCATGAAATTACAACACAAAGAACAAATTGAGCAAGAGTGCCTGCGATTATTTCAGACGATCCGGCAGACGGCAGGCGGGAATAGAAACCAAGCCGTTTCTACCGTATACAATACATTCTTGCAGCTTGAACAGGAGCTTATTCAATTCGGTGTGGAGGCAGGTCCATCACTTCAGGATACAAATCCGATTCTTGAACGATTGGCTAATTATTCTACCTTCCAAGAGGTGGAGGAAGATTTCCGTGTGCTTTTGAACAAAATGTCCGGGCAAATTGGCAGTCGCATGGGCAGTAAGGAACTGAAGCAGCTTTCCCAGGTGAAGACTTATATTGAGGAGCATTATCCAGAAAATATTACACTGGAATCTATGGCAGGGATGATGTTTATGAATTCCTATTATTTCAGCAGCTTTTTCAAAAAACATACCGGACAGAACTTTAAGAATTATGTCACTGAGGTGAGGATGAATCATGCCCTTCGTTTATTGCTGCAAAGCGATATGATGGTTTATGAGATTGCTGATAGTGTAGGCTACAACAATGCCCGGCATTTTAGCGATATGTTTAAGAAGAAATATGGCAAGCTGCCACAAGAATATAAGCAATCCTTCAAAAGCCAATAGTCAGATGGATAGCAAAGGGGATGCCTTCATTCATGTTTATCTGGGGCCGAAGATCCAAAAGTATATTTGTTAAATTCTCCGCTTCCTTTTTATTAGTCGGCCTAATTCCGCTTTTTGCACTTAGCTACATTTCTGTGCAGACGTTTTCCGGATATGTCGAGCGTTACACAACAAGCAATTTGCAGCAAATGGTGCTATATATGAGCTATAACCTGAATTCAGCCTTTAATCAGTACAATGAGGTCTCTAAGCTGATGTATACGGGACGATATGAAGGTTTTATCGAGAGTTATTCGCAGAATCAAACCTATAATGTAAATGAGCTGGAGCAGATCAATACGATTCCTATTGAAACCTTTCTAAAAACAGTTCTCTACAGTGATTCCTACATCACCAGTGTTTATTTTCATAGGGAGTCAGACGATAAGCTCTACTATCAGGAAAAAGAAAACAGAGGGGTCAATTTTGATTTGCTGCCTTATCAAGAGTGGTTAACTAAAATGGCTCCAAATCCTTCACAAGTGGCAATTTTCCCTACCCATTCCGAAGAATATTATACAGGTTCAAAGCGCAGTGTGTTCACCATCGGCCGTACTTTAATTGATATTTCCGGGCGTGTCACCAAAGATCCCAAGATAGTTGGGACCTTGTTTATGGATGTGGATGTTTCGTTATTTAATCAGTTCTTCAGAGAATTAAATCTGGGGGGACAGGATGAATTATTTCTGCTGGATGGCGACGGAAATGTATATTTCACGAATGAGACAAGGTCAGCGAATGGAGAGGCTTTTCGGGCTAAAAAGGACGAGGAGATGATCGTTCTCAGTGAAGAGATTCCTTTTCTTAAAGGCACGGTGACTGCCAGAATTCATCGAGCAAATTTATTCGATCAGCTTTTTTCAGCTCGTACGACGGTGTTTATAGCGATGTTTATTTGTGCGATTGCAATGATCATCATGGGCGTCTGGTTCTCTAGGCGGCTGGCTGCTCCGATTCGGAACTTAATTAAGCAAATGGCTATCGTAGAATCCGGTAATTTGGATACCCAGATGGTCGTGAACAGCAATGATGAAATGGGTAGACTTAGCCATGGTTTTAACCGAATGGTCGAGCGTTTACAAGCCTATATCGATGAAGCTTACGTTGCCCAGATCAAGCAGAAGCAGACGGAGTTAAATGCTCTGAAGAGTCAGATTCGTCCGCATTATTTATACAACACCCTGGAAGTCATTCGAATGAATGCGGTGGATAAAGATAATGATGAGGTCGCAGATATGATTTTATCGCTCTCTAACCAGTTGAAATATGTAATCGACTATGGAGAGGACAGGGTAAGCATACGACAGGAGCTGGAGCATCTACGGGATTATTTCTATATTATCTCTGTGCGGTATGAGAATAAATTTGAGCTTGTAGTCGATCTCTCACCCGAAGTGGATCTGAACTGGTACATTCTGAAATTGTCACTTCAGCCGATAGTTGAAAATGCTATCCAGCATGGCTTACGCAGTCAAGGCAGAGGGACAGTTGGATTGACGATCGAAAAGAAAGATGAAATGCTGTTGGTTACGATCTATGATGATGGAATCGGTATGAGCAAGGAAAAGGTACAGCAGTTGGCTGAAACCTTGGAAGAGCCTAGTTCGCCTAGCAAAAATGTTGGACTAAAAAATGTACATGAACGAATTCGTACAGTGTACGGAGCAGAATACGGGGTATCTATCAGCAGCCGGGAGCATATTGGGACATCAATTCTATTGTTGCTTCCGATTGTAGAGGATCCGTATAAAATCTCGGATTCGGAGAATGCGTAAAGGATAGACGATGAACGGAAGACTGCGGTCTTTCGTTCTTTTTTTACTTATTCTTAAATTCACCGCATATCCCGCTTAAAAAAGTTCATTCTAACTATTTATAAGGAATGCTATTCTATTAGCAACGGAAACGCTTTCGAGAGATGATGCGCACATCTTGCTTCAGTTTCCACGGTTCACTAAAAGGGGAGGCTATTATGATATGTACAAAAAAACAATGATGAAACTATCCGTATTGTTACTTGCCACAACAACAGTTTTGACTGCTTGCGGTGGAAATAATAATAATGCAGGAAGTAAGGCAACTAATACGCCAGCATCCGAGACGCCTTCAAATACACCGCAAGAGAACAAAAAAGAGGTTAGCTTTACGATAGGTTACGCCTCCGGAGATCCGGCCACCAAAAAAGCTATCTCAGATACGGTCAAAAAGTTTACTGCAGCTAATCCAAATGTCACTATTAAAGATTTGAGCGAAACTTCATCCGCTGCCTATCTTGACTGGCTGAAAACCAAGGATGCTGTGGGTGAATTCCCGGACCTGGTGGAAATGCGGGATACAGAAGTTTTTGCCGATGCGGGTAAGATTGTAGAGCTGCCTTCCGATCTGCTAGATTTATTCGAAGCCCCTCCACAAGTGGATGGTAAGGTGTGGAACGCACCGCTGCAAGTGAACGCTCCCCAAGGGATTATCTACAGCAAAAAAGCCTATGCGGATGCAGGGATCACCGAGCTTCCAAAAACCTATGACGAATTCATCGCCATCCAAGAAAAATTGAAAACATCGGGCATTACTCCGATTGTAGTAGGCGGAAAAGATATTTTCCATATGGGTTTCTGGGTTAACAAATTCCTGATTGATGAGGTCTACTCGAAAGATGCAGATTGGAACTCCAAACGTACCGCTAAAACGGTCAGCTTCACTGATGCTAATGTAGTTCAAGGCATAACGGACTTCAAAGAATTGTTCAAGAATTATGTCGATAAAGGTTGGCTCAGCACGGGCGACAATCAGACCGCTTCGATTCTTGTTTCTGGCAAAGCAGCACAATTGTACTCCGGTACGTGGATGTTTACACAAATCGCTGAAGCAGACCCGAACTTTGAATTTGGCTTCTATGCTCTTCCTGACCGTGAAGGGAAAATCAATGTCATAGGTCTTCCGTCACCTGCAGGCTGGTCTTTATCGGCTGAAGCCGCTAAGGATGCAGACAAAACAGAAGCCATCAAAGACTTTATCCGTTTCTTCTTCGCCCCAGAACAGTATTCGAACTATTTAGCAACGATAAATGCGATTCCTTCAACAAAAGAGAAAGTAACCTATGACACAAGTGAACAAATGCAGGTGGCTTTGGATCTTATTGCTGACCCGAATGTAGTGAAATCGTTGGCGATCAATAACTGGTGGGGAGACAATCTAATCCCTCCACAATTCCGTAACTGGTACTACAAGCTGTTGCAGGATCTCGTGGTAAAAGATGGAGATGTAGCGAAGTACATGAAAGATGCGGATACAGAGTATGACAACCAAGTGAAAGCTAATCAGATGTAAGAGCAGCGCCTGATCGAGCAACCTCTGCTGCTGCAGAGGTTCTCTTTTTAACAAGCGCGGTCTTTAAGGGAGGGAGAGTAGCCATGGCTACATCCGCAGTAAATGCTGACAAGTCATTGATAGGCACTGTGCAGCACAAAAAGAAAAAGAAAAAATGGCAGTCCTACGCTCTGTTGTTTATATTACCATCATTTATTTTGTACACCTTGTTCGTTATCGTCCCTACGGTAGGCAGTGTCTATTTAAGCTTCACCTCATGGGATGGCATTAGCGACAACGTAAGGTATATCGGCTTCGCTAACTTTGTGGAAATTTGGAATAGTCCAAGGGTGCATAACGCACTGAAAAATACGATGATCATGACTATTTCACTTGTTGTTCTAGAGAATATTGCAGCAATTGCAATGGCTATGATGGTCGATAAGGTACGCTGGTTCCGGAATTTATTCAGAAGTGTATTTTATTTCCCTACGTTGCTTAGTGGGATCGTAATGGGTTTCGTCTGGGCGATGATCCTGAATTACAACTTTGGTGTATTTAATCAGATTCTGGAGTCTGTTGGGCTTGGAACCTGGATTGTGGATTGGTTGGGCAATCCTAAATATGCGATGCTGTCGATTATTTTGTCTACCGTTTGGAAAGGCGCGGGGTATTATATGATCATTTATCTCGCTGGATTGCAAGGTATTCCGCAGGAATTGAATGAGGCGGCCAGTATTGATGGAGCAGGGGGCTGGCAACAGTTCCGGCATATTACCTTTCCGCTGCTTGCGGGGTCAATGACTGTATGTATGGTATTATCGATGATCAGCGCCTTGAAGATTTTTGATCAGATTGCCGTCATGACTGATGGTGGTCCGGGCTTTGAGACGGAGACATTAACTTATATTATTTATAAGGTTGGGTTTGGTGAATTAAGACAAGGTTTTGGTACTGCGCTGGCGATGGTCTTGTTCTTAATCATACTTATCATTACAGTCTTCCAAGTGAAGGTTCTCCAGAAGCGGGAGGTGCAGCTCTAAGATGACGATGCAAACACGCAAAAGAGTTGGGCAAATCGCACTTTTCATTGTTACATTATTAGTGGCTATTATCTTTTTCTTTCCTATTTTCTTTAATTTGATGTCAGCCTTCAAGAGTAATGCAGAGATTATGAAGGATGCCATTGCTTTTCCGAAAACCCTTTATCTGGACAGCTTTAAATATCTGTTAACCGAAACAGAGTTTCCACGGGCTATTCTGAATAGTCTGATTTTGACAGCATTTTCTATTGCGGCACAGGTCTTGATTATTCCGATGGCGGGCTACGCAATTGAACGCAGAAATGCCAGATGGACCCGGTTCATGTTCGTTTACTTTTTAGCAGGAATGATGATCCCTTTTCAGGCGTATATGATTCCTCTGTTTAAAGAGCTTAGAATGCTGGGGTTATACGGCAGCCTTGCCGGTCCAATTCTAATTTATGTAGCCGGTGCGGTGGGCTTTGGGTGCCTGCTGTATACAAGCTTTGTCAAAGGCATTCCTAGAGAAATTGAAGAAGCGGCAGAGATCGACGGATGTTCTCGTTATGCGATATTCTGGAAAATTGTTTTCCCGCTGCTAGGACCCGTCACAGCCAGTATGGTGGTCTTAAACGGACTTGGAATCTGGAATGATTTCCTGATGCCGATGCTGGTATTGCCTTCAGGACAGGCTAAAACTATGGTCGTGGAAATTTACCGTTATATCGGAGAATTCTCCTCACGTTGGGATATGATTTTTGCAGGAACAGCAATGTCAGTTGTGCCTGTGCTGATTGTGTTTATCGCCTTGCAGAAGTATTTTGTTAAGGGGATTGCGTCTGGTGCAACGAAGGGTTAATTCATAAAAAGGGATATATCCTGTAACCACTTAGTGGGCTGCGGGGTACATCCCTTTTTTTTGTATGGAAAACAATCACTAAAGTGTATTTGGATTCGCGGTTAAACGGCGGTAGCCCATTGGCGGGAGACCTGTCCAGCGTTTGAATTGCTTGCTGAAATGGGACACATCCCGGTATCCTAGCCGGTGGGCAACCGATTCGACAGATAGACTATTATCCATTAGCAGCAGTTTGGCGTGACGAATGATCAAGCGGGATAAATATTGTCTTGGCGACATGCCATAAATTTGGTGGAAAACACGATTGCAGTGAGTTGTACTGTATCCGAGTTTTGCCGCAATGTGCTCAATACCGCCGCCTCTTTCGCCTGTGCTTGCAGCAGAGGAGACAGATTCTTGCAGCAATCCTTCGATGGCGTTAGCTAAGGCGACGGTATTTTCCGTAGCTTCTGTATCTGCCAGGAGGGGCATCTCCGAAAGTACCCAGCCGCTGAGCGCGGTTAGAAGTTGCAGCGAAGCATGCAATGTAATCAGGCGATTTCTGTGTGTGTCCTTTGACTCTGACAGGATGGAAGAATTTATGATGACATCTAGAGCGGAACGAATGGCTCGCAGCTCCGGGGTATTCCCACTTAGACTAACAGCGTCTGCTGTTAGCAAAGCTCGCCGTAAAATCAGATCATCAATATCAAAATGTAGGCAGTAATAAGTCATGTCACGACTAGCATTCGAACCGAGGCTGCTATGTTCTACACCGGGACGAATGAACAAAATATCACCGCTTTGCTGGATAAAAGATTTATTGCCGACCGTCATATGTTGCTCACCCTGCAGTACAACGTTAATCTCAAACATAGGATGAGTGTGTACGGGATATTGCCAATCCGGATTTACTTTTCTCCAATGCGCGGCGAAGATATGGAAAGCCGCTTGGATGTCTGGAGACATCTGGCCATCAATAGAATTATGAAAAGCGGGATCATTCGAGATCATTTCAATCCTCTTTTACTGTAAAGTTTGGCTTCATTATAACATAGGTTTTTATCGATGTTTGATTTGCCCAAATAAAAGAAGGCTTTAACCCTGTTGTACTTCCGGAAAGATCGATAACATGGAGATATAGCCCGGAGGTATCCGGGACCATGCTGGAAGGAGTGTTATTATTTATGGCGCATAATCAATTTTTTAATGCCCATCATTCACCGATTGGTGCATTTGCGAGTTTCACTTTAGGATTCAAAGGAGCTAGTGGAGGTTTCGATCTGGAGATTGGAAAACCACCTAGACAAAATATATTCATAGGATTAGAACGTGCTGACGGGAAGGGATATGATACACTGCCATTTCATGAAATCGGGGGTGAGGACGAAAGCAAACGTTATGATATTGAGAATCCGGATCCTAATCCTGATAAGGAGAATATTCTGTTCCCTTTTCAAGAGAATGAGATTTCCAGAGATTTTCATGTAGCCACAGACAGCTGGAGTGCGGGTGATTTGACCTTCCGGATTCTGTCCCCCGTTCGTTCTGTACCGGATCCAGAAACTGCCTCTATAGAAGAAATGAAGGATGTGCTGCTGCCTGCAGTGCTGGTTGAACTCGAAGTGGACAACTCCTCATCCACCACCTCGCGCCGTGCATTCTTTGGTTTTCAGGGAACAGATGTGTATAGCGGAATGAGAAGACTGGATGATGTATCATCGGAGATTACAGGCGTTGGCCAAGGAAGATTTATTGCGATTGCTGCGGAAAAAGGAACTGCAAAGTCCGCACTGCATTTCACGATGGAGGATATTCTAACGGAGGAGCTGCAGGAGAATTGGACCTTTGGACTGGGACGAGTCGGCGCTTTGATCATGGATGTTCCAGCCGGAGTAAAAGAAACTTACCGCTTTGCTATTTGTTTTCACCGTTCAGGTTATGTCACCTCAGGAATTGATGCATCTTATTATTACAATCATTATTTCAACAATATAGAGGCAGTGGCTGAATATGCATTAGCTAGATTTGATATCCTTAAGCAAGAAGCGGAGCAAGCTAACGATAGATTTACTCATGATGACCTATCCGCAGATCAAACCTTTATGTTAGCGCATGCGATTCGTAGTTATTATGGCTCCACGCAATTGCTGGACTACAAGAATAAGCCATTTTGGATCGTCAACGAAGGCGAATACCGGATGATGAATACCTTTGATCTTACCGTCGATCAGTTATTTTATGAGCTGCGTTTGAATCCTTGGACTGTACGTAATGAACTAGATATGTTCGTGGAAAGATTCAGCTACGAAGATACGGTGCGTTTCCCGGGTGAGGATACAGAGTATCCAGGTGGAATTAGCTTCACACATGATATGGGTGTAGCCAACGTAGTTTCACGTCCGGGATATTCTGCTTATGAGGTCTATGGCATTGATGGTTGTTTCTCACATATGACACATGAACAATTGGTTAACTGGGTGCTGAGTGCAGCAACTTATGCAGAGCATACAGGCGACCGCGGCTGGATGGAACGTAATCTGAGTATTATGGAGAAATGCCTGGATAGCATGGTAAATCGCGATCATCCAGATCCTGAACAAAGAAATGGTGTCATGGGGCTTGATAGCTCACGTACGATGGGCGGAGCCGAAATTACTACGTATGACAGTCTGGATGTGTCTTTAGGTCAGGCTCGTAACAATATTTATCTGGCAGGAAAATGCTGGGCTGCTTACTTGGCTATGGAGAAAATATTTGCAGAGCATGGGCGTGCGGAACAGTCCAAAACAGCAGGGGATCAGGCTGAAAAATGCGCCGCAACAATGGTGGCAAGTGTTACAGCAGACGGGTATATTCCGGCTGTCATTGGAGAAGGCAATGACTCCAAGATCATTCCGGCTATCGAAGGCCTTGTCTTCCCTTACTTTACAGGCTGCAAAGAAGCTCTTGATCGTAATGGACGGTTCGCCGCCTATATTGGCGCACTCGACAAGCATCTGCATGCGGTGTTACAGCCGGGAGTATGCTTATTCGAAGACGGAGGCTGGAAAATCTCTTCAACCAGCAATAATAGCTGGCTCAGTAAAATCTATCTCTCCCAATTCATCGCCCGCAGCATTCTGGGACTGGAATGGGAGGAACGGGGAGCGGCAGCGGATCGTGCTCACGTAGCTTGGCTTACCCATCCGGAGTTGTCGATTTGGAGCTGGAGCGATCAGATTATTTCCGGTGAGATCACGGGCAGTAAATATTATCCGCGTGGCGTTACAGCGATTTTGTGGTTGGATGAGAAATAAGAATAGATAGTTTCAATAAGTAGAAACGGAATATGCATAAATACAAAGAGGGGGCTACCCCTCTTTTTTGCTGTTTCGAAGTATACACCTTTCGAAGCTGAGAGGAAATTAATATAGCTTTTACAGCTCATTGACGCGGAGCGTATATAGGCTTGTTATATTGAGGGGAAAAGGGGGATGAAATATGAGAGAAATGGAAGAATCGTCCTTTACCACTACCCAGCCTGTTCTTGCAAGCGATACTTATGGTTGGGATAAGCTTCAGGTTTCACAATGGTATAGCCCGCAGCAAGCTTTCACCCCATCCTCGGAGTCAAAATATTTAATTGGGATTCACTGCACAGCCTACTACGAAAACTATTACACCATTCATATTACCCCTTGTAATGAGAGCCTTCTTTGTCCTTGGGGCAGAACCTCGCTCTATTTTTTGAAAATTGAAATTACACCAGCGGTCATCGAAGAGATTGCTCGTGAATCAGGTTATCTGAAGGAAGGACATATCCAATTGGACCGCAAATTTCATGTCAAGGATTCCAAGCTGCTGCAATTAGGGCTTTGGATGCTGGAGGAATTGCAGAATGGCGGTGCCAAAGGGAAAATATACAGCGACTCTTTATCGAATATGTTAATTATTCATTTGTTACAACACTATTCTTCTGTGATCCCCCTGCACTCAAACAGTAAAACGCCCGCCAACCAAGAGATATTTCAGGTCATTCAATTTATGCGTGAGCGGTTGGAAGATGAGATTCAACTGACTGATCTCGCAACCATGGCTAATATGAGCCAATCACATTTTATTCGGATTTTTAAACAACAGACAGGGTATACCCCCCATAACTATTTAATCCGGCTGCGAATCGAACGTTCTAAATTTCTTATTCGTTCCGGGAAAATTGGGTTGAAGGAAATTGCGTCTCAGGTGGGTTTCGCTGATCAAGGACATTTTACTAGATTGTTCAAACGAGAAACCGGCCTAACCCCAAAGCTGTATGCGAATCAAAGCGCCTCCAAGCCTAATCATATGGTTTATTAATTTTATTCTTGTAAATGAGAGTTTTATTCAAGGAATGAAGTGTTTTGTTCAATTAGAGAGCTGCAGCCAGCTCCTATAATAAGGTTGAAGTAAGGCGTACAAATGCCGAACTACAACCTTATTAGGAGGAGAGAAAACATGAGATTAAAAAGATTATTCAGTCTGATTTGCGCGGGGGTACTTACGACCAGTTCTTTATCTTTAGTAGCATCTGCCACACCTGTCGGACCGGATAACCTAGTAAACACCGAGGTAGAGTCCAGCGCAGAGTCAACTTCAGCTTCAATGATCACTGCTGGATGGCATGAAGTATCCAAGCAAACCTTTTGGGTACTAGATGCTCTTGAAAGAGGACAAGGAGTGGCTACAGACGGGAATTCTTGGATCTTTAGTTCCTCGTACGGACTCTTGCGGACTGGACTTGATGGCAAATCCGTAAAAGCACGAAATGAATTGGCTATTCCTCTGGAGATTGCTTCCCAAGGTGGAGACCATATCGGTGATATTTCCTACTATAACGGTAAAATATACGCTCCTATTGAAGACGGCAAAAACTATCAGCATCCTTACATCGCCCTTTATGATGTGAACACTTTGAAATATACGGGCACATCCTATGCTTTGCCGCTGAATTTGCATATTGGCGGTGTACCATGGGTAGCGGTGGATGCCGCTCGCGGTCAGGTTTATACAGCTCAGTGGAGTAATGCAAGCGTCTTGAATGTCCTTAGCCTCGACGATATGCATGTAATCACAACCGTTCCACTTTCCCAAAGCATTGATCGAATTCAAGGTGCCGAAGTGTACAACGGTATTCTATATGCCTCTACGGATAACGCGACCCAAACGGTTTACCAGATTGATCCGGAGACTGGAAACGTATCTGTGGCCTTTGATCGCAATCTGCCTAGTGGTACAGAAGCTCAAGGAATTGCTGTATTGCCCACCGCTGATGGTGCCCAGCTTCATATTCTTGATGTAGGCTCAAATCGTATTAGTGTGAACTTTCGCCATTATGCATTCTAATTCAAATCCAAGCGAAAAAAGGGGCTAACAGAAATGCTAAAGCAATCCAAAATCATTCTGACGCTATTATCCATTTCGATGTTGGCAGTAGCGGGCTGCGGTCAAGCCAATAACAGTACAGTTGAAGCCAAAGCGAAAGCTAATAACGCTCAGCCTACAGCAATCGCAGCAACTCCTGAATCCACAGAGACTCCAGCTACTAAGCCGGTGGAGATTACTTTTTATTATCCGGTTAATGTGGGGGGTCCTCTTACTAAAGTAATCGATGGGATGGCTAATACATTCATGGAACAGCACCCAGAGATTAAAGTTAATCCCGTGTACACAGGCAATTACGGTGATAATACCGTAAAAATCCAAGCGGGTGTACAAGCTAAGCAGCCACCGGATGTAGCGGTCATGATGTCAACAGAGCTATACAGCATGCTCGATATGAATGCGATTGTTCCGCTGGATGATTATATTGCAAAGGACACGAATATTCAAATGGAAGACTTTTATCCCGCCTTTGTGGAAGATACTCAGTCTGAAGGTAAAACGTACAGCCTGCCCTTTCAGCGAAGCACGATTGTTATGTATTACAACAAAGAAATGTTCAAAGCCGCAGGACTTGATCCAGAGAAGCCACCCACTACATGGGATGAGCTTGTAACTTATGCTGAGAAGCTGAACAAAGACGGTCACGTTGGGCTGGAAATTCCGGGCAATGATGATTCATATTGGATGTTTCAAATGCTTGCTCGGCAAAATGCTTCTGATCCGAAGCAAAACATAATGTCTTCTGATGGCAAAAAAGCGATGTTTGATACACCGGAGAATGTGGAGGCATTGCAATTCTGGTTGGATTTGTCCCATAAATATAAGGCGATGCCGGAAGGTGTTATTGATTGGGCTACGGTTCCAACGGATTTCATTCAAGGTAAAGCAGCCATGATGATGCACACAAGTGGCAATTTAACCAATGTAAAAAATAATGCGAAATTCGAATTCGGTGTAGCGTTCCCACCTGCACAAAAGCAATTTGGATCACCCACTGGTGGCGGCAATCTGTATATTTTCAAGGACACATCTCCTGAAAAACAAGCTGCTGCTTGGGAATTCGCCAAATACATGACGGCTTCGGAACAGGCGGCCCTCTTCAGCAGCTCATCCGGTTATGTTGGCGTAAGAAAATCCGCATATGATACAGATGCAATGAAGAAATATACGGCGGATTTCCCGCAAGCATTGGTTGCAAGAAACCAGCTGGAATATGCGTTCCGGGAATTATCCACTCATAATCATGGTAAAGTATCGACGGCAATAACGAATCAGATTCAAGCGGCATTGGCAGGAGAGATTGATGCCGCAGGTGCGCTCAAAAAAGCGCAAGCAGAAGCAGATCAGGCACTAGCTCCCTTCAATAAGTAATTATTAAGGTATGGGGTACGCCAGGACAGCCTTGGTAGCATGTTCTGGCGTCATTCCATTATTCAATAATCTTAGAAACCTTTAACAGGGAAGGATTGAATGGTATGAATGCCGGATGGAGTGAGAGGCTTAGACGAAACGGATTCGGCTGGGGACTTGTGTTGCCTTCGCTGCTCTTTCTTTGCTTGTTTACTTATTACCCTATGTTTAAATCCCTTTGGCTCAGCTTTTATGAGAAAAACTTAGCAACTCCTGAGCCTTTGTTCGTAGGATTTGAGAATTACGCTAATCTATTGCATGACCATGTTTTTTTGAAGGTGTTCAGTAACAATATATGGTTCGCCCTTGGTACAGTACCAACCTCAATAGTTTTGGCTTTCTTGATGGCACTGTTTGCCGACAAGGCGATAAAAGGGCGGGGACTGGCACGTCTTTCCTTTTTCTATCCGAATATGATCCCAATGATCGCGGTGGCGAACATTTGGTTGTTTCTGTATACCCCTCATTTTGGGCTTTTCGCCAGACTGGCTTCTTGGATCGCAGATCAGCCTGTGAATTTGCTGGGAACACCTGATACGGTGATGGGCGCATTAGTCATCATGATGATTTGGAAAGAAGCCGGATATTTTATGATTTTTTATTTAGCAGGAATGCAGCAGATTCCTAAGGATTTATATGAAGCGGCTGCAGTAAGCGGAGTCAGTACGTTCACTTCCATTCGTAGAATCACAATTCCACTCACGATGCCAACAACATTGTTCGTGGCTGTTGTGGCGATAACGAATTCCTTTAAGCTGGTTGACCATCTCTGGATTATGACAAAAGGCGGCCCGAACAATGCAAGCAACCTGCTGCTTTATTATATCTACGAGTCCACTTTTAATTTCTACGATCAAGGAATGGCCGCATCGATGACGGTGGTCATGATCGTGTTGCTGCTCCTGATTTCCTCTTTGCAGTTTTTTGGCTGGGATCGGAAAATTCATTATGAATAGGAGGTGGAATCCGTGGAGGATAATCCATTAAAGCTGCACTTAGTATTAAGGCAGAATACACGTAAAGCTTTAGAAGAGGAGCGCATGTTGAACTTAGAAAAAACGAAGCGCCGAATCCAGCAGATACTGTGGCATGTGGTTGGATTTACTTTTGCCGCGGTCTGGATCATTCCCTTCCTATGGGTGGTCAGAACGGCTTTTTTACCTAAAGACGTCGCTATCGATTCGGGCTGGTCTTGGGGCTTTACGTTCGAGAATTTGATTCATGTCTGGAATGGAGCGCCTTTTGGACGATTTTTAATGAATACATTGCTGGTGTGCGGTGTTGTGCTAGCTGTGCAACTCGTCACGATGACAATGGCTGCTTATGCGTTCGCACGAGTACGTTTCTTTGGAAAAGAGCTGCTGTTCCTGTTATTTTTGGTGCAAATTATGGTGCCGCCGGATGTTCTTATCTTTTCCAACTATCAAGTGTTGAACGAAATGGGTCTGCTGGATACCAAGCTGGGGATTATGCTGCCTTACTTTGCCTCCTCCTTTGGAGTGTTTCTCTTAAGACAATCCTTTAAGCAATTACCCTATGAGCTCGATGAAGCTGCCCGGGTGGAAGGCGCCTCACGGCTGCGTATTCTTTCCAGAATCTATGTTCCACTGTCACGCCCGATTTATGTGTCCTTTGCCATCGTGTCGGTCAGCTTTCATTGGAATGATTTCTTGTGGCCGTTAATTGTAACCAATTCAGAGGAAAATCGCTTGTTAACTGTAGGATTGGCGATGTTCGCAAAAGCCACGGAATCAGGCGCACAGTGGTCTGATGTCTGCGCGGCTACGCTGATTGTCTCGGCACCCTTAATGATTGGATTTTTATTGTTCCAACGGCAAGTGATAGGTAGTTTTATGAGCTCTGGCATTAAAGGTTAGGAGGAGGCATTTATGAGGCTGGCGATTATCGGAGACTTACATTATCCGGACGAATTGTTAAACAACAAGGTTTTGATTAAAGAGGCACGAGATGCTTTTTACGAGCAATTTATGAATCTATTTTTGTCCATCCCAGCCGATTATCATATTTCTGTGGGAGATATGGTGCATGCAGGAGAATTTAGCGAATTTAATTATATCATGGGTAAGATTAAGGACAGCAAGCATTCCAGGCGTTTTCTACATGTTCTTGGCAATCATGATACGTACACTTATCCTAAGCAAGAAATCCTTTCCGTCACCCGGCAGCAGCGATACAGTGTGATTGAAGAGACCCATGCGATCATTATATTGCTGGATACCGCACGGGAAAATCGTGACGATTGGAGCGGAACGCTTGATGATGAACAGTTAGCCTGGCTCGAAGCACAAATGAAGCGGACTACAGATAAGCCACTATTCGTTTTTGGCCATCATCCCTTGTATAATACGACGGCTAGATCAACCGAACCGATGATGTCACTGGATCCCAGCTTGGATATTTGGCCGATATTGAAGCAGTGGCAAGGTGTGGGTTTTTATTTTAACGGCCATAATCATGTACATTCCATCGTTAGACAAGAAAACTGGCATTTCATTCAAACGGCCTCCATTCTGGATATTCCTGCTGCTCGAATTCTCACTGTGCTTGAAGATGAGATCCGGTTAGAGATGGTGAGTCTGGCGAGCGAGCAATTAAGTAAATGGTCTTCATTATTTACCCTCAGCATTTTTGATTATGAAAAATATCCGCAGGCTGAAGGGGAGGCGGGAGATCAGGAACTAATCATCAATCGACTTCAAAGGGACAGAAAGCAGGTGGACCAGCAATGAATCGCCAGCCAGTAAGATTAGCCATCGTAGGCGGGAATCGCGGGGCCAGTTTTATGAATGCACTATACTCTCTATCGGATCGGATACATCTGACCGCCACTTGTGACTTGAATGAGTGGGTTCTTAATCAATGGAAAGAGAAATTTCCGGACATCCGAACGTATCGGGATTATCATGAAATGTTAAAAGATTCGGTAATTGATGCGGTGTTTATCTTAAGCCCCATGCATTTGCATGCCAGACAATCTATTGATGCTTTAAAAGCGGGTAAGCATGTCCTAAGCGAAGTGATTTCGATCCAATCTTTAGAGGAAGCTTGGGAGCTTATCGAAACTGTTGAACAAACTGGACTTAAATATATGATGTCTGAAAATTACTGCTTCTCGCGCTCCAATCTGACGATTAAACATATGGCGGATCAAGGCATGTTCGGTGAAATTACTTATCTGGAAGGCGGATACATCCATGATTTACGTCACTTGACTCATCATCCGGATGGATCTCTGACTTGGCGGGGGCAATTACATCAGCAGTATAACGGGATCAATTATCCGACGCATTCTATAGGTCCAGTTGCCCAATGGATTAATCTCAATAAGCCTGATGGAGATCGATTAAAAAGCATCTCGACTTTTGTTTCTAAATCAAGATCCTTACAATATTATTTTGGAGAGCATTATGGAAAAGATCATCCGGCAGCGCGTGAAGGTTTCTGGCGGCAAGGCGACAGTGCGGTTGCGGTCATCCAAACGGAAAAGGGTGTACTGATTGAGCTGCGTGTAGATTGGAGCTCTGTACGACCTCATAATAAAACTCATTATTTGCTGCAAGGAACTGAAGGGGCGTATATTACGGGCCGCCATCAGCAAGAGGAAGATTTGATCTGGTTCAGGAATCTTTCACCCAAAAATATAGAGGATGGAGAGGAATTGTGGGAGCCGTTAAGCAGCTATCAGCCACTTTATGATCATCCAACCTGGAAAAAATGGGGCGAATACGCTGCTGGGACGAAACATGGCGGAGGTGATTTTATGGTGCTTGAGGAATTCATTTCCGCGATTCAGGAGGATCGCACCCCTTCGGTGGACGTATATGATGCCGTTACTTGGAGCTCTGTGTTTACATTATCTATGGAATCTGTAGAGATGGGTGGGAAAGTTATAGCTTTTCCTGATTTTAGATCGAAGGTGAGAATTTGACGGTGGAACAGGCGCTTTCCAAACTTGTAATGAAAAAAGAAATGCTGTCCGACTTGCCTGCTTTTCATTGCCCCGCTGGGTATCGACTTACGTCCTTCCAGCCGGAGGACGAGCGAAATTGGGAGGATCTTATCCGTCATTCTTTTACGAGAGAAGTTAAATTCGTAGATAAAATCAGTGATCATGTACCCTTGTATTCGGATCGCTTGTTGTTCATTTGCCGCGGGAATCAGCCTGTAGCGACAGCTACGGCCTGGGAATTAGACAGTGGAGACCCTAAGAGCTGGTACTTGCATATGGTTGGAGTGCTTCCGGAATATTCTGGCAAAGGACTCGGTTATGCTGTAAGTCTTGCTATTTTGCACAAAATAAGAGAATCAGGTGGAGCGGCAGCCTCTTTAGAGACCGATGATTTCAGACTGCCCGCCATCCGTATTTATTTGAAATTAGGATTTCAGCCGGTGTACTTAGACGATAGTCATCCTGGAAGGTGGGAGCGAATCCTGCAAAGGCTTTGATTTTGATAATGATTAATGCTAGGGATTAGGGGGGCTATACGCCTCCTTATTTCATTCTGGCACCTACGGAAGAAACTTGATTCAAGAATTAACTTGTCGGTAGGTTTAATTGCTGCTATAGTCATACTGACTTATTAAACGCGTTTAATAAGTCAGTATGACTATAGGTGAGAGAGTGGGAGAGCCATGGCGAGTGAGAAACGACTTCCTTCACAGCAAATGAAATCTGAAATTATCCGAAGTATTCGAACAGCATTATTAGAACTAGGAAAAGCAACGAAGGCAGAGTTAAGCCATAAATTGCAATACAGTTTCCCAACGATAAGTAAATTTCTAATGCAGATGGAAGAGGCAGGGGAAATAACGGTCAGCGGTCTGGATGAGTCAAGTGGGGGAAGAAGGGCAATAAGATACACCTATAATCCGAATTATCGGTTAGGGATGGCTGTTTTTTTGGAAAAAAATGAAACCAATTATACCATCTATAATTGCATTGGGGAGGTAATCAAAGAAGGGAGTTTGCCCAGTATTCTTGAGGAAGATGTTAGTAAACTGGTCATGCTTATTGAAGATGAAAAAAAGGCCAATCCTAAAATCCAATCTGTGGCTATTGGAGTTCCAGGTGCGGTGAATCATGGGCAGATTTTTCTGATTCCGGGTTATGAGAAATATCAGAATTTAGATTTGAAAAGACACATAGAAGATCAACTATCTATTCCGACAATCGTGGAAAATGATATGAATGCCGCTGTAATCGGCTATATGACGCAACGAAATTTGAAAGAGAATATATCTCTAATGTATCTGTATTTAGGGAAAAATGGTCCGGGGGCTGGGATCGCGGTTAATGGTGAAATCGTGCGAGGAAAGACGTTTTTTTCAGGAGAAGTTCAATTTTTGCCACAGTATGATCATAAAAATTTCATAGAGGCATTAACTGGAGATCCTGGTGGATCAAATATGCAATCGAATCATAGTGTGGATGCGATTAGTCGATTAGTGGCTACTATGACTTCTATTTTGAATCCGCATTATATTATTTTTTGTGAGGATGAATTAGCTCCAGCCATGCTTAATCAAATCTATGAACGGAGTGCAATATACGTTCCGAAGGAGCATCTTCCAGCGTTAGCGGTAAGTAACTTGAAACGTGATTATCTGAATGGATTACAAAGTCTTGGATTAGGCTTATTAGTTTCACAACAAATAGATGAGAACAATTAAGGAGATAACTATGGCAACTTTTTTTCTTATTATTATTTATTTAGCATTTATTAGTTTAGGCTTGCCGGATTCATTGCTTGGCTCCGCTTGGCCAGTGATGAGAATGGACTTAAATGCTTCATTAGGTACTGCTGGAATTCTTTCGATGGTTATTGCAGTAGGGACAATTGTCTCCAGTTTGATGAGTGGTGTTATCCTTAAACGTTTTGGTACAGGGAAAGTGACTCTTATTAGCTGTATCATGACTGCTGTAGCGTTGCTTGGTTTTGCAGGGTCACCTTCGTTAGTCTGGTTAATTATTGCTGCAATTCCACTTGGTTTAGGTGCAGGATCTGTAGATGCCGGATTAAATAGTTATGTGGCTACGCATTATAAAGCCCATCATATGAGTTGGTTACACTGTTTCTGGGGAGTGGGCGCCACGCTGGGTCCTATTATTATGGGCTCTTTTATCTCTGGAGAAGGTCTATGGCGGCAAGGTTATCTTACGGTTGCTTACATACAATTGAGCTTAGTCATTATTCTATTCGTTACACTGCCCTTATGGGATAGAGTGGCTGGGAGCAATAACCACCCGAATGCTGAAAGTGATCCTGAGTTCAACCATCCGGAGCTAGAGCATGCCGCAGAGAACACAAAACCATGGAAATTAAGAGGGGTAAAGCTAGCAATGTTAACCTTTTTATTTTATTCTGCCATCGAAACGAGTATGGGCTTATGGGGGAGCAGCTTTCTTGTAAACATTAAAGACATTCCTGCATCAACTGCAGCGACATGGGTATCATTTTTTTATCTAGGGATTACCTTTGGTAGAATGGTGACGGGTTTCATTACTTTTAAAATGAGTAATAAACAGCTAATTCGATATGGCCAGCTCATTGCTTTAATCGGTACGGTACTGTTAGTATTGCCGCTTCCAACTATAGTTTCACTTGTAGGATTTATGATTATAGGTTTAGGGTTAGCCCCCATTTTTCCGTGTATGCTACATGAAACCCCTGTACGATTCGGGAAGAAACATGCTCAGTCGATTATGGGCTTTCAGATGGCAACAGCTTATACCGGCACCACGCTGATGCCGCCTTTTATCGGCTTATTAGCTTCGAAATTCACGCTGGGTATTTTTCCTGCGATGATCGTTTTTTTCGCCATCGTTATGCTCTTGTGTACAGAAAAGCTAAATCAATACTCAGCAAAAGTAAATGTCGGTTAAGTTTGAATTGAATATATTACGGACTAACCCTTCATATATATAGCTATAGGAGGGGGGAGCTGTAAATGTGGTTGTTAATTATTATAGGTGTTGGATGTCTCTCCGGTTTTATATTGTTTAGAAAGAATATATTGGCCGCCGATCCCGAACATTTTCAAGGACCGGAGAAATTGTCCATCATCATCCCCGCAAGAAATGAAGAATACAATTTGCGTTTTCTGCTTGACTCACTCCAGCTCCAAACCATTGCCCCCTATGAAATTATTGTTGTGGATGATTTCTCGGAGGATCGGACCAAGGAAATTGCCGAAAGCTATGGAGTTAAGGTTATTGCCAACAGCAGTCTCCCTGAGGGATGGACGGGCAAGAGCTGGGCAGTCTGGAATGGATATTTACAAGCCTCGGGCGATATTTTTGCTTTCTTGGATGCAGATATCCGGTTAAAGCCTAACGCTCTGGCCTCATTATTAAAAGCAAGGGAGCTATCGAAAGGTGTCATTTCGGTAGTTCCTTTTCATCATACAGAAAAGCTGTTTGAGAAACTTGCCTTAATCATGAATGTGCTGGGGATCTTCACATTCACCTCTGTTTTTGAAAAGAATAACGCTAAAAAAGGATTATACGGTTCGTGTATTCTAGCTTTAAGGCAGGATTATGAAAAAGTTAATGGCCATCAAAGTATTAGATCTGAAGTGCTGGATGATTTGTCTTTAGGAGAGAAGTTTATCGCTGCAGGTGTTCCCATTAGAAATTTTATCGGTTATGGCTTAGTATCTTTTCGTATGTATCCGAAGGGGATAAAAAGTGAGATTGAAGGCTTCAGTAAAGGGGCTGTCTTAAGCACCTCAACGTTAAGCCCGCGGACAATTATTCCAATCGCGCTTTGGGTGATCGGACTCATCATCTCAGAAACTGTGTTTATTTTTGCGAATACTTCATGGTTTATGCCTTTATTGATCGGTTATCTCCTTTATATGTTCCAGCTCTTTTATTTTATAAAATATGTAGGTGTATTTGGCATCGTTATTCCTGTATTTCACGTGGTGGCAACTGTTTTCTTTATCTTGATTATGCTTTATTCGATATATCAGGTCGTTTTTCTGAGGCATGTAAGCTGGAAAGGAAGGCAGATCCAGGTGGGAGGCCCTAGGGACTAATGATCATATTGTGGGTCGCGGGTTTATTTTTGTCGGGATCTCTTATGTTTTCCTATTGGCTTGGTCTTGCGCGTAAAAAGAACTTGAAAGACATTGGCGACGGTAATCCGGGGGCTTTGAATCTATGGAAGTCATCTGGCTATAAATTCGGAATTTTTGGGGTGTTGTTGGATTTTTTAAAAGGATATTTGCCTCTTTTATGGGTAATGGAAAGTCATTATAGTCAGGGTTATTTCATTATTCCGCTAGCCTTAGCTCCTATTGCCGGTCATGCCTTCTCTCTATTTCTTAAAGGAAAAGGAGGAAAGGCGATTGCCGTAACCTTTGGGGTATGGAGCGCGTTGACAGGATTCAAGGCCTCTTTAGCGTTAGCAGTTATCCTGGCAGTGTTGAAAGTGCTCGGCAGCGGGTACAAAAGCAGAGGGAATTCACCTGTCTCGGATGGTGTGCAAGTGGTTAGAGGAATGCTGCTCCTTTTTGTTTATTTGTGCATCAGTAAGTGGTCTGCTCCTATCCTGTGGGTATGGTTTGGGAGCTTTGTGATCCTTGTGTATACGCACAGGTTAGAATGGATTGCATGGGTGAAGGAATATTCAAAAAGGGAGCGGGGGCATTGAAGTTACTTTCTTTGTCGCGATAGATGTTTTGTATAGGTTAATAAACAGGTTTCCAGCGAATAATTTCGGGGAAGCCTGTTTTTTTTCGGTTTTATAAGATGCGTTATCTTTAAACAGAAGATTTTATAATAGCTAAAGTTGGTGTATTTTAGTATCTTTAATTATAAATGCTTTCAATTTAGAAAGTTACAGAGATAGGGTTATGAACTAAAGGGGGGCTTGTGATGAAGATCGGCGGCAGATTAAGAAATGGAGGCACATGGTTTACCCATCTGATTTTTTCATTCACATTATTAGCCGTTGTTTTAATCGGACTTGTGGGCAGTTATCTGTATGTTCAGGCTAATCGCTTAATGGTGGATGAGATTGCCAGAGACAGTAAGCAACGACTGATGACTTCAAGTGATTTTGTGGAGAATACGCTGCTGCAAAAATACGAAAACAGTATCCGCAACCGAGCAGTGTCTACCTTGTCGTTAGAAAATCAATCTATGCTGAATTATTTACTGGATAGTGAATGGGAAGGCAATACGAGCAGAATATTAGCTTTTCGCAAGGATCTCGAAATTTTCAAGCTTACTAATGAAGGCGTTTACAAAATATCTACATACTTCGAGAAAGGAAATTATATCATCGATAACAGCCAATTTTATTCGAAGCTGGACAATTCTCCAGATGCTTCCTTCTTGAAAACTTCAGTGACACCAGCCTTAAACCGCTGGACATATAGAACGTTATCGGATGAAGAAGAGGTGTTGACTTACGCAATCGCCCTTCCCTATGGTGCTTTATCAAAAACATCAACAGGCACCATGTACATTGACGTTAGCTTAGAATACATCAATAAAATGATTTCCAGCACGATGAGCTCGCCGATGGAAAAGCTATATGCTTTTGATGAAAAGGGCAGCCCTATTATCCATACGGGCTCGAACGTCGAAGAGGGGCTTAAGACTGCTAAGCAATGGATGGAGTCAGCAGGGAATAATAAGGAAATTCATTATAATAAACGCGACAAATATGTGTTGTCTTTTAAAAATGACCAAACCTCGAATAATCAATGGAAATACGTATTAATACGGCCTATGAATTCATTTGTATCCTCATCAAAGCAGCTGAAGAGCCAAATATTTGTCAGCTGTATCCTGGTATTGTTAATTGGGCTTCTATTCGCTTATTTGATTTCCAAACGTGTATATGTTCCGATGAAGAAGCTTGTTAACAATGTTCGCAGCTTTTATCATCCAGGCACCGTAAACTATTCGCAAAATGAATTCGCTATTATTGGTAGTACAATCTCAAAGCTAGGTCAAAAAATCGAAACCTTAGAATCTAAAGCTAAAGTGAATGATCTAAAAAATCTGGTATTAGGTGCAGGCGTTGGCTCGGATTACTACGATTATTTACCTTTGCAATGTCATTACATGACTAGCTATATTCGTATAACTAAGGGAGATTGCGAGGAATTCAGGGCTTTTTATGAACAGCATGCTGCCTATAGCTTTTATAAATTTATCAGCTTAAATACCCAGGAAGCGGCGCTTATCTATTTCAGTGAGTTGAATAAGGATCACGAAGAGCTGGAGCTTTTATTATTGAAGGAACTGGAGCTTATAAAAAATGTGTTGCCTGAGCAACTACACTTTGGAGCAGCGCTTGGATCGAAGGTTCAGGCACCTGAAGAAATACCCTTTTCGTATCAAAATGCCTTACATGCCTATCGATATCGGTTTATCTATGGTTCGGAAGCTATTGCGCGGTATTCACATATCCCGCTTAACGATGTTACGCCACACTTATTCTCTTTTGATCTTTATAAAAATGCCTTAAAGGCAGGCAATGACGTTACGATGAACAGGTTTATGGACGATTTCCAAAGGGTCATGGAGAAAGGTGATGTCCAATTGGAGACAGTTGAGTTAGGCCTGCTTCAGTTGGTTACGGTCCTGTATCAGACCATTATTGAGCTTGATCTGCAACAAATCGTTTCGCCTTCCAGTCTGTTCGATGAGTTCAAAAAGGAGACGTTGGCCGAAACCCTTGATTCCATTCGTGATTTATCGGCACAAATTACAGCTTATATTCAAGAGTCAGGAAATCACGCACATACAGAGATCATTCATAAATTAAAAATCTTTATCGATGATAATATTCAAGAGGATTTATCGCTAAATAAATTATCTGAGGTTGCTTCGTTGGCGCCATCGTATATTTCTACCTTGTTCGGAACCGTTATGAATGAATCGTTCACTGAATATGTAACCCGAGTGCGGTTGGAGAAGGCGGCTGATTTATTAAGAGAAAAAAAGCAGCTGTCCGTGGCTGAGATTTCTGCTCAGGTGGGTTATCGTAACCCGCAATATTTTCACAACAAATTCAAAACACGTTACGGAGTTACACCGGTCCAGTATAGGAACGCAGGCAATGCAAACCATTCGAACCATTCAAGTGCATAATTCTCCAATCCATGTGGAAAAGGCAATCGTCTCGCGATTGTCTTTTCTTTTGTTCGAAAAATTATAGCCCCAATACGAAGATAATTTACTGATTTTAATGAATTTACAATAGAAAAAGCGCTTACAATGCCCTAACGTAAGGGGTGTTCAGACACAGTCTTAACGCAAAATCGTATTCGGAAGGAGAAAACAACTATGAACCCGGCAAGCACTGCTGGCATTCAAAAACAGGGAGAGAATCTTAAGCCGAAAGTCTCGAGGTGGACACATACTTGGCGCCAATACAAAAAAAACAAATATTTATTCTTATTACTAGCTCCCGTGATCATCTGGTATACCGTATTTGCTTATGGCCCGATGTATGGCATTCAACTGGCTTTTAAAGATTATTTTATTCGTGATGGAATTTGGGGAAGTCCTTGGGTCGGCTTAAAGCATTTCGAATATTTGTTCACAGCTTCACCCGACTTTTTGAAAATCATTAAGAACACGCTTATTATCAGTTTTTACCATATCATTTTTGGTTTTCCTGCACCGATCATATTGGCTCTGTTATTTAACGAACTTAGGTTTTCCTTCTTCAAGAAGGTTGCACAGACGATATCCTATTTACCCCATTTCTTATCCTGGATCGTTATTGGGGGGATATTGATCGCTTTGTTATCTCCGAATTCCGGTGTGGTCAATTATATTATTCAGTGGCTCGGCTTTGATCCCATTTACTTTTTAGGCAGCGAGAAATATTTCCGCTTTACGCTCGTTATGTCAGGAATATGGAAGGAAATCGGCTGGGGAACGATTATATACTTAGCAGCATTAGCAAGCATCGATTCCCAAATGTACGAAGCTGCAGTTCTGGACGGAGCCAATCGCTGGAAACAAACGTTATTTATCACCATTCCTTCGATCCTGCCGGTGATTGCTATTCTGCTTATTCTTCGGGTAGGGAGTGTGCTGGATGCTGGCTTCGATCAAGTCTTAACACTTTATTCACCAGCTGTATATGGGGTGGCGGATACGTTAGATACTTATGTGTACCGGATAGGTCTGCAAAACTTTCAGTTCAGTCTAACGACGGCTGTTGGATTATTTAAAAATGTGGTGGGTCTTATCCTGGTGTTATTTGCTAACTTCATAACGAAAAAAATGGGGCAGGAAGGTCTTTATTAATGAATGAATGTAAGGAAGGAGTAACTACAATTGAAGCTATCCACTGGTGAAAAAGTATTCCAAGTCTTTCTAATCCTATTTGTAATCATTCTTTGTATTACGATGATTTATCCCTTCTTGCATGTGCTCTCTATATCGTTTAGCACCCCTGCGGAAGCACTACGGCCGGGAATTCATTTCTATCCCAAAGAAGTTTCCTTCTTTGCTTGGAAGCGTGTACTGACAACAGATACGGTCTGGCAAACGATGGGGAATACGGTTTTCCGCACAGTTGTAGGAACAGTTCTGACACTCGTGTTTCTGTCACTGGGAGCATATCCGCTATCTCGTAAATATTTGCCGCACCGGGGATTTTATACAATGTTCATTGTCGTAACGATGTTTTTTGGCGGCGGGCTTATCCCTACCTATCTGCTAATCAAAAGTCTGGGACTTATAAATTCGTTATGGGTTTATATTGTCCCCGGCCTGCTCAGCACGTTTAATCTTCTGCTCCTGCGAAATTTCTTTATGGGTATACCGGAGGAACTGGAGGATTCAGCTAAAATAGATGGGGCTAATGATATGCGGATCTTATTTACGATTGTTATTCCGCTGTCGAAGCCTGTTCTAGCAACATTAGCCCTATGGACTGCAGTAGGGCACTGGAACGCTTGGTTTGATGCAATGTTGTATATGCAGGATCAATCAAAGATTGTACTACAGCTTTTCTTAAGACGGCTTGTTATTTCAGCCGAAGGAGATCCGATGTTACCACTTCCTACCAATGAGCAGGCTCCTGAAATGGTCAAAGCGGCTATTATTATGTTTACAGCGCTGCCTATATTAATGATCTATCCATTCCTACAACGTTTCTTCGTCAAAGGAATTATGGTTGGATCACTTAAGGGTTAGAAGGCTTAGAACGGTTTAAACAGTCCGCTATATCCGCGGGCTGTCTAAATATATAGATGAACAAAAAAAGGGAGGAAATAAAAGAATATGAGGCATACATCCAAGAAATGGTTGGAAATTGCTGCGATAGCCCTATCGGCTTCACTTGTCATGAGTGGTTGCGGCGGGAATGCGGCGAATAATAACACTAACGAAGCGAAGGCGACGAATCAAGGTCAAGGGGGGGCATCAGCAGCTGAAGCTCCGATTGAAATTATTTGGGCGAACAACTTTAATACGCCAGAAGAAGACGGTAACTATGTGCAAACCGAGCTCGAGAAGAAATTTAATGTAAAAATCAAAAATATTAAATTGGAACGTGGAACTTGGAAAGAACAATTTTCAGTGCTTCTAGCTTCTGGAGATATTCCTGATATCTTCCCGGTCGATGCAAACGAAACGGATATGGTGCAATGGGCAGATCAAGGGATTATTGCGACGATTGATAAGGCTGAAATTGAATCCCTGATGCCGAAATATGCAGCAGCATTGGATTCGGTTGATTCCGGGGCATGGGGCGTAGGCTTATACAACGAAAAAAACTGGGGCATCCCGAAAATTTGGCCAGGTGGTCTTGATGGATTTATTCCGGGCTATAATGAAGCCTGGCTGAAAAATATTGGCTACTCAGAACCTCCAAAGACCCTGGAAGAGCTTGAGGATGTACTCACCAAATTTGTTAATGAAGATCCGGACAAAAATGGGAAGAAGGATACTTACGGCTTAATCGGCCGCGGCAAGCTTCCAGAGCAATTGTTCACAAGTGTATTCTCAGCATTTGCTGTTTCCCCTTATCAGTTCAAGAAGGATGCTTCCGGGAACGTAGTTTATGGAGGCATTACAGAAGAGACGCGATCAGCATTGGCGTTATTGAGCAAATGGTACAAAGCAGGTCTGATTGATCCTGAATTCATAACTAGTGATAATAACGAAATCAATATTAAATTTGCTGATCAAAAAGTGGGTATGGTTGATAACGGGAAGTGGGGCAATTTTTATAAAGAATCTGGGTTTGTCGCAAAACCTGGTCTAGAGAAAGGTCAAATATTCGTGCCTGGCAAGCCGTTTACAGCCCCAGATGGCGTTGCTTATTCTTTCGCGTATGGTGCAAGACAAGCACCGGTATTGTTCGGTGTTCAACTCGAAAAGGATGAGAAGAAACGTCATAAGATTATGGAAATTCTCGAATATGTGTCTACGGATTCCGAAGGTTTTCTGCTGACAGGTTTCGGTCAATTGGGTGTGAGCTATGATATGGAAGGGGACCTTGCCATTCCAAAAGCGGATGAAGAGGTTAGTGCTCCGAAGATGGGAGCGGGCAATTTCTATAATCCACTTAGCTCCACAGACACTTCAATGGAAAAACATACGGTAAAACAAGAATTGCTAGATTTGAGAGACAAGATCACTCCAGGTGTTACACCATTGCTAGATGTACTGGGACCAGCCGTATTAACAAGCAAACCCAAGTATTGGGGCAATCTGAAGACGTTGCAAGATACGTTTGTTATCAAAGCAATTACAGGAGAAGCGAACACGGGTAAAGATTTTGATAATTTCAAGGATAGCTGGCTAAAGGCCGGAGGTCAGGAAGTAACGGATGAGGTAAATAAAGTGCTGGCAGATCGTAAATAGCAGCGTTCGCTGATTAGTACTGGATGATAGGCTGGAGCAAAAGCTTGCTCCAGCCTATTTATTAAACCCTTAAGAGAGTTGATTTTAAGATAACGGAGGTAGAAATGAGCGGATTAATTATTTATGAGCAGCCGAATGAAGCCCTGGGGAAAGACGATTTTACAGTGAGTGTACGAGAGCCTGGTGGGGGATGGCAAGCACTGTTTGTTTTTGAAGCAAAGGTGGATATGCATCAGGTTCGATCGACATCGATGGTTTATTTTGATATGGAAGGCACGGTGGAGGTCTCTGTTCATTGTAATAACCGGCAGATTGAACAAGCGGTTATTCGCCCTTTGGCAACCCATATTCCCTTTCAAATCGAAGAGAATACCCTTTTGTTCACATTGGAGCACCCGTGTAAGCTTTCCATTGAAATCAATGGAGAACGTTTTAGTAACTTGCATCTTTTTGCCAACCCCTTGGAGACAGCCCCACCTAAACTTGACGATGATAATGTAGTGCTTGTCCAACCAGGAATACATCAATTTGCGGCTATCGCAGAACAAGTTCATCATTTGTCAGAAAGGGCTAATGGGGAGCGTCAAACGATATATTTTATGCCCGGGCTTCATCAATTCGAGAATCCAATGCTGCATATCCCTTCTGGGACCACAGTTTATATTGCCGGAGGCGCGCTCCTTTGCGGATCCATAATGATTGACCATGCTGAGAATGTTGTTGTTCGCGGCAGAGGTGTTCTGTATTTGGCGGATATGGAGAAAACCACTTATTTAAGAGGCGTTCAAATCCAGCATTCTGAACAGGTTGAGATCGAAGGGATCATCACGCTTGATCCTCCGCATTACAGTATATATATCGGAGCGTCTAAGCATATCCGCATTCATAACTTCAAAGCTTTCAGTACACGCGGCTGGTGTGATGGAATTGATATGATGGCTAGCTCAAATGTGGATATTAAAGATGTGTTCTTGAGAACTTCTGATGATTGCATTGCCATTTACGGCAGCCGTGGAGAGTATTATGGAGACTCACGCCATATCACGGTTAAAGATTCCATACTCTGGGCGGACGTTGCTCATGCCATGCATGTCGGTATTCATGGTGATCACCAACATAATGGCGATTTTATAGAAAATATTTGGTTTGAAAATATCGATGTGCTTGAGCATCACGAGCCACAGGAAAATTATTGGGGGGTTATGGCAATCTGTGCAGGGGACAACAATACCGTTCGTAAGGTTACTTTCAAAAATATCCGGGTGGAGGATTTTGAACTGGGGCAGCTGTTTGATGTCCGCGTGGTCTGGAATAAAACCTATAATCCGGTGCCAGGACGATGTATCGAAAATATAGAGTTTAGCGATATCACCTACAATGGGAAGAATATCAATCCTTCCCGTATATTCGGCTATGACGAGGAAAGAGGTGTGAAGGATATTTATTTTTATAATCTTCAGATTAATGGAGAGGTTATTGTCGACCTGAATAACAAACATTTTGTAGTGAATGAATTTGCCAGCGGTATTTATTTGCATTAAATCAGAGGATGTAAATGAATGGAGGAGAACAATGAATTCATTTAAAGAGCTACTCTTTGGAAAATCGCTTAAACGTATTGTTAGGATCACAGTTTCCTTAAGTTTGTTGGTAACGCTAGTGCCTTTATCGGCAGAAGGAGCCGCAGTAGAATCGACAGAGCTGTCGATAATTACGGATTACCAACCTACCATTAATGAGGTTATAGATGAAAGCGGATTCAAACATCCGGGTGTTGGCCTGACTAAGGAAATTCTTGAGAATATTAGGACACAGGTACGGGCGCAAAAAGAACCCTGGATCACTTACTATAATCAGATGCTTCTCTCTCCGGCAGCTTCAAGGACGGTCACTTCCAACAATCAAAGTGGTGCGGATCCGTTGAAACTAGCGAGCGATGCTTTTAATAGCCAGGGCTTTAATTCAAGATTTATAGCGGATGGTTTGAAGGCTTATACACAAGCTCTATTGTATGTAATATCGGGTGATGAGGTTTACAGAGCCAATGCCATGCATATTATCCGGATTTGGTCACAGATGGACCCTGAGAAATACGTGTATTTTAATGATGCACATATTCATACAGGAATTCCACTTAATCGAATGGTTACTGCGGCGGAAATCTTAAGGTACACAAGTGCTCAAACTGAAGAGCTGAAATGGACGGAAAAAGATGTCGCTGATTTTACGAATAATCTTATTAATCCGGTTATTGAAACGTTCCAACACACAAATGATCGTTTTATGAACCAGCATCTTTATCCGCTGCTTGGAGCTATGTCAGGTTATATTTTTACAGGAAATACAGAGAGGTACAATGAGGGAGTTGAATGGTTTACCGTCAATAAAACCGCTGTCGATCAGGGGCAAAATGGCGCGATAAAAGCTTTATTCAGATGGGTTGATACAAATATTGTAACAGGGGAAAAAGTTAATCCACCCGTAGTTCAGCATGTTGAAATGGGCAGAGATCAGGCGCATGGCGCTGGGGATATAACGAATGTAGAGATTTTATCACGTTTATTATTGGCTCAGGAAACAAAGGTAGATCCGGTAGAGGGGACTGTTTCTAGTGCGCTAAATGCGGTGGGTCCGTATGAATTTCTAGATCAACGGATTTTAAAAGCTGCCGACTACTTTGCTCAGTATATGATTGGCCATGATACACCATGGATTCCAGTGGCGGCACATACAGATGTAAATGGAAATCCAACGATTATCTATAAACACTTGGCTGGCGGTTACAGGGGGAGAATTGGCGGTAATGTCTATGACCTTTATTATTATTATAAATATACAGCTGGAATAAATATGGAGGTTGAAGCTCCTTATTTTAGCGAGATGTTTGCTAAGCGATTGCCTTTCTATTGGGAGTCTCCGGATGGAGGCGGGGATTATTGGCTGTACATTCCTAAAGAAGCAGAGGGCGAGGGTACGCTCAATTTGCCGAAGGTGATAACGAATCCAGATTTGAGAGAACTGGAAGACCGGTACACGAAGCTTGATGGTCACTCCACCACAAAACAAGAAGGAGACACTACTTACGTTGAAATTACCGCAACAGATGAGGGCAGTAAAATTGCTTTTGTGGGTGCAAGCAGTGGCGAACGAATCATTGCTTTTAAGATTCGGACTAATGGCATAGCAACCATGGAGGTGTTTGGCGATACCGTTACGCTGCCTGATACAAAGGGGCAATGGAGGTATATTCAGTATGAGTTCAATGAGTTCCAAGGCTTCAGCGATCTTGTCTATTTTAATGTAAAAGGAAATGGAACAACAGTCGATATTGACCATATTAATTTAAAAGCTGGGGCACAGCTTACCCCTCCAGTATTTACATCAGGAAAGGAACCAGTATCTTTATTTACCTATGAGGGATCTACAGCTGCAATTCAATTTGATTTCTCTGCGACAGACGCAGGTGCAACGGATGTTGTTACCTATCAAGCGGATCAGTTACCTGAGGGTGCAGTGTTCAATGAGACTTCAGGTGTTTTCTCTTGGTCTGGAGCACATGCGGGAACCTACTCCTTTGTAGTGAGTGCCGCAGATGGAACTTCGGTTACAGCCAAGGATGTTAGTGTTGTAGTAGCGAATGATCGGCAATCTGCCGTCAACGCCGTCATTTCTCCTTATCATGTTGATGTGCCTTACATTTCGGCAACGTTAGCTTACTATAAGCAAGTGCACGCTGAGGTAATGGATGTAATTACTACTGCCACTGACGAGGTCTTCTATCAGAAGTTATTTGACCTGAATCTCGCAGTGCAAAGTCTTAAAGAATTGACGCCATTAATGAAAGATGGAAGTGTTAATTTTACGAATATGTTTGTTAGCTCAACCTTTGGTAACGCTATCCCGAACCTGCTGGACAACACAAATGATAGTTTTGTGGGGTATTATACAGCGCAGGATCGGGCGCATTACATGGATTTAGGACCGGATTTTCAAATATCAGCAGAAAGCTTTGAGCTTCAGGTAAGAGCTAGTTTTCCGGAGAGAATTGGCGGCGTTGCAATGTTCGGATCGAATGACAAAGAAAATTGGACCCGCTTAACCCCCGGCTTGACAACAGTTACTGAAGAGATGCAGAGACTTGAGGTTCAAGCAGGTCTGGAGCATGAAAAATTCCGATTTTTGAAAATGGAAATGATAAAGCCTTCGAGTACTATGCTGGAAATTGCTGAATTTAGAATCTTTGGCCAGCGGTATGAGACAGTAAATCAATTAGAGTCCGTGTCCATTCACTCGGATCAAAGCTTAAGAAATCGAATTATACCAGGGGATACGATTCAATTATCCTTTAAGTCTACAGAAATGATCCATAATGCCACGGCCCATATACAGGGTCAACCTGTTGCAGTCAGTTCTGTGGACAATATCAACTGGACAGCTAAGCTTGTGGTGAATGAAAATGTTCCATCAGGTATTGTGAAATTTAAGATCAATTATAAAACGGCAGCTGGAGAGGATGCAGTAGAGACTATTTTTACAACAGATGGTTCTACTTTATTCATTGCAGATCAGACGGGACTTGTCGCTAATGTGCTTGAGATAGCAAACCTAATCGATTCCAGTGGAAGAAATACGGCTGATCTTTTGGCAACAGCAAAAGTTTTATTTGATAATCATTTAGGTTCCATCACTGATTTTCGTTTAAATGGCAGTGGTTATGGTGCATATCTAACCTTTGACTTTAAAGAAGGCGGCCAGGCATTGCTGTCTAGGGTAGAAGTAATCGGAAGGCAAGATAATTATGCGGGCAGAATTAATGGAACAGTGGTGCAAGGCTCCAATGACAATGTGACGTGGATCACGATCTCTAATGTAGCAGGAAATACGCCGGAATGGCAGAAGTTGACGATTAACAGCACAGAACCCTATCGTTATATCCGCATCACCAATGGAAACAACTGGTATGGAAACATGGCTGAACTACGTTTGTATGGTGATGTTACAATCAATTCAAAGCTTGATGCGGTGTCCATTAGCTCCGACCAAAGTATCCAGAAACGAATTGTGCCTGGGGACACGGTGAAATTGTCTTTTAAAGCAAGCGATGCAATTAACCAAGTGAATGTCAATATTCAGGATCAAGCCGCAACCGTTGCTACTGTCGATAAGATCAATTGGACGGCTGAAGCGGTCATGGGCAATAACGCACAACCTGGACCTGTGAACTTTAGTATTAAATACAAGTCAAAGGAGGGAATCGAGGGGCCGGAAAAAACATCAACTACAGATGGTTCCTCTCTGTACATTCCCGATGAGACCGAGTTGATTAGTAATGTGCTTGCGATTACTAATTTAAGTGATTCCAGTGGGAGAACACCAACCGATCTCAGGAATGTTGCGGGATCATTATTCGATGGAAATGCAGGCACAATTACGGATTTTCGGGTAAATGGTAGTGGATATGGAGGATTTATAACGTTTGATTTTAAAGAAGGGAATAGGGTCCAGCTGTCCAAGGCAGAGGTGCTTTCCAGGCAAGATAATTATTTTACACGAATCAATGGGACTGTGGTTCAGGGTTCGAATGATCATACAAGCTGGACGACAATCTCCTCTCCTGCAGGAAAAACGATGGATTGGCAGACCTTAAGTATTAGTAACGCAGAAGCCTATCGTTATATCCGGATCTATAATAGTAGTAATTGGTTTGGAAACATGGCGGAATTACGCTTTTATGGCGTAGTGAAAGGGGCGGACTCAACAGCTCCGGTGACAACGGATGATGCGCCACAAGGTTGGACCAACAAGGATACGTTGGTAACCTTCACAGCTACAGATGCGGGCTCTGGTGTTGCGGCAACCTATTTCACAGTAAACGATGGCGAGCAGCAAACCGGGAATTCAGTTATTTTGTCCAATGAAGGAACACATAAGTTAGTTTATTGGAGCGTTGATAGAGAGGGTAATGTGGAACAGCCGCAGAAGACTGCTGTGGTGAAGATTGATCGGACCGCACCACAGTTGGTAATTAAAGGAGAGAGTTCCTATACCATAGAGCAGACATTAAACATCACCTGTAGTGCAGCTGATACTGTATCAGGCATCACTTATTCGCCATGTGATTCAACGCTCGCAGATGTTAAAGTGTATACGCTGGAAGCGGGAACTCATAGTGTAACTGCGAAAGCCGAGGATGCGGCGGGCAATGTCGGGCTGGCAGAGCATTCGTATAGTGTATATGCGACATTTGACAGCTTGTCGGCATTAACCGAAAATTTTGCAGCTGAGACGGGTGCTCCAGATTTAGAAAACGTAACCAATTCACTTAAGCAGCAGCTGGCGATCGCCAAAGAAAAAGCTCAGCAGCATGCTGGCGCAGAAGTTCACAGCTTGCTGGAAGCTTTTAATAGTGAAGTGAATCTCCAGAGCAAGCAGGTGTTCACCTCTGAGCAGGCAGAGGTTCTAGTCCGTTGGTCACAATGGCTCCAGAATACAACTCCGCTTGCTGGTGGAGCCCCTGGAAAGCCAGTGTTATCTGACAATAATGGGCACGACACCGGGCTTCGAGATGGCAGCTATGCCGTCACGATGAATCTTTGGTGGGGGAACAACGGTACCGAGTTTAAGCTCTATGAAAACGATGTACTGATCAGTACCCAGATGCTGACGGACAGCTCACCGAATGCACAAGCCATGAGTACGGATATTGTGGGCAAATCAAATGGAACCTACACGTACACGTGCGAGCTAGTCAACAGCTTCGGTTCGACTGCCTGCGATCCGCTAATCCTTACTGTTACAGATGCAGCGCCGGGCAAGCCTATAGTATCCCACGACAACTGGAGTGGGGATGGAACTTACGACGTTGTGATGAATATGTGGTGGGGAACCAATGGTACTGAGTACCGTTTGTATGAGAATGGAGAAGTAGTCGACACACAGACACTAAGCACGGCTACCCCTGCGGCTCAGATGACAGTTACGAAACTTAAAGATAAGACACCAGGTGTATATGAATACTACGCGGTATTAGTCAATGCATCAGGCGAGACATCTAGCGAGAAAATCACAGTAACTGTCAAGCCAAGAAACTGACCATAGAGCTGATGTAATAGAAGGCCCCTTCTTCGGGATGAACGAGGGAGGGTTTTTTTATAGCAGTTAAAGGATACTATTTAGGGATTGAGACGTTGAATAACGAACGGAGAATTAGGGAAATCTGTAAATTGACATAACACCTATAGGTGTTATAATGAAAAGCGAACCCAAAAGGTGTTATATTAAATGAATGCTGGAGGCTATTTATTATGCAAACTCAAGAACCCTTACAAGAAATTCGTCAAACGATTTTACTAAATGCGCCAATAGAAAAGGTTTGGAAAGCTGTTGCCACGGCAGAAGGAATGGCAGCCTGGTGGATGCCTAGTACATTTGAGCCTGTTGTTGGGCATGAATTCATCCTGCATGCTGGACAATTCGGAGATTCTCCTTGTAAAGTAACCGAAGTTGATCCTCCGAATCGTGTTGGTTTTAATTGGGGGAAGGATTGGCATCTTGCTTTTGAACTGAAAGAAATCGAAGGGAAAACTGAATTTACCTTGATTCATTCTGGATGGGACCCTGAAAAAGTTACTGAATTTGGCCAACCACATCCAATCGTACGCGGCTTTATGAATAGCGGCTGGGAAAAAATCGTCCAAGAAAAACTTCCTGCTTATATCGAGGCTTAATATGCCGGTTGCTGAAGCAGGACATGATGTATTTCAAGCGATAGCAGATCCTACCCGCCGCAGTCTGCTAAAGCTGCTCGCTAATAAGGAAATGTCTATAGCATCTATTACGGATTGCTACCCGATCAGCCGAACCGCTGTTAATAAGCATTTACAGGTATTGTCCGATGCGCAGCTTGTTAGCAGTCAGAAAGTCGGACGGGAGACCCGGTATAAGCTTCAGCCAGAACCTTTGCTGGAGCTGCAAGATTGGCTTGCCTTTTTTGAAGGTTACTGGGCTAATAAATTGTTTGCGCTTAAAGAATATGTTGAGTCTGACTCAGACGAGAAGTGATAAACCGGGTGGCGTGAGATCGCGCTCCCCGGTTTTTTGTGTTGTTTAAATTCAGTTTATAAAAGGGAGTTACCATCACAATACAAACTAAAACGTTGGAGGAATTGTAATGGTAAATGAACGCAAAAAAATAATTGAGCCCAACCCTGGAGATTGGGCCGTCGAAGCGCGTGGGCTCGTCAAAACGTTTGGTGACAATCGCGCAGTTGATGGAGTAAATCTGAACGTTAAGGCAGGCACGATTTACGGCGTTCTTGGTCCCAATGGGGCAGGAAAGACGACGGTAATTCGGATGCTGGCTACGTTACTTCGTCCGGATGCGGGGGCGGCGCGAATCTTCGGGCATGATGTGGTAAAGGAGTCGCAGATTGTCCGGCAATTGATAGGGGTTACGGGACAATATGCTTCTGTGGATGAGTCACTTAGTGCTACAGAGAATCTGATTATCTTTTCACGTCTTTTAGGGTTAGGGCGGGCAGAGGCGCGGCAAAAGGCAGCGGAGTTGTTAGAAGAGTTTGGTCTGACGGAGGCGGCGAAACGGCCGCTTCGAAATTTCTCTGGCGGTATGCGCCGACGTCTGGATCTTGCAGCGAGTCTGATTGCCCAGCCCCCGCTTATCTTTTTGGATGAACCAACAACAGGTCTGGACCCACGGACACGTTCGCAAATGTGGGATACCATTCGTCGGTTGGTGAACACAGGATCAACAGTGCTGTTAACTACACAGTATCTTGAGGAAGCCGATCAGCTGGCAGATCGCATTGCAGTTATTGATCATGGCCATGTCGTTGCAGAAGGCACCGTGGATGAGCTAAAAGCTTCAGTGGGCACCACCTCGCTGCACTTAAAAGTCCAAAATCTTAAAGATATCGCTCAAGCGCGCCGGATTGTGGAACATGTGCTGCATATCCAGTCTATTGTGCCGAATGAGGCTGGAAAAATTACTGCACCGATGGCGAACGCTGATTTAGTCACTGATTTGCTTATTGCACTCCACGAAGCGGGGATTCCACTCGCAGAGATGAGTGTGCAGAAACCGACGCTTGATGAAGTGTTTTTGACGATCACTGGCCATGGAGTTACGGATGAGGCATCCCAAGCATCACAAGAATCAATGAATAAGGAGGCAGCAAGAGCATGAGTATGAGAACTTCTATTATTAGTCCAGGTGCGACCCGACAATTGAAAAACCATACGAGCTTCAAACAATCTGTTCGTAACTCGTTAACGATGGCTTATCGCGGGATATTGAAAATCCGTCGCACACCCGAGCAATTGTTCGACGTAACGCTGCAGCCAATTATTTTCACACTAATGTTTACTTATATTTTTGGTGGAGCCATATCAGGAGATGTAGTGAGCTATTTGCCCGTTATTATTCCTGGTATTCTAGTGCAGACTGTAATCACGACCTCCATCGTCACTGGTGTCCAACTGCGGGAAGACATGGATAAAGGGGTGTTTGACCGCTTTAAGTCATTGCCGATTGCCCGAATAGCCCCATTAGCCGGAGCTTTGTTGGCAGATACGATTCGATATACGATCGCTACTGTGCTTACTTTTGTCATGGGTTATATTATGGGTTACCGACCTGATGGCGGTCTGGAGCATGTCGCAATTGCTGCGCTTTTGGTTATTGTCTGCTCCTGGTCGATTAGCTGGATTTTCGCTTTCTTTGGTGTGATTGCGCGAACCGCTTCCAGCGTACAAGGGATATCAATGATTGTGTTGTTCCCACTCACGTTTCTATCCAACGCCTTCGTGCCTGTAGATACGATGCCTAACTGGCTGCAATGGTTTGTCAAAGTCAATCCAATCTCGCATCTTGTGTCAGCTGTCCGTGAGCTTGCTAACTCTGGAACCGTAGGTTGGGATTTCGCTATTTCACTTATCGGAGCCGCTGTGATTGTTGCGGTTTTTGCACCTATCACTGTGCGTGCATACATGCGCCGGACATAATTAGAGAGATGAAGAAGCGGCAGAAATGCCGTTTTTTTTGTGTTTTTTTAGCATGTTAAAAAAGCCGTGATCTAAGGATATCCCAAGATTACGGCTTGAATTTGTTGAGTAGGGACTTGCAAAGAGGCCTTTTTAGAATTAATAATCTTTTTTAAAGAAAGTATGAATTAAATTGGAAAGCGATCTATCATACAATATTTTAGCCGTTTCCTCGTTTTGAATATGTCCCCCTAAATGCAGATGAATGACGCCATGCAATGACGCCCACACCAGGTTCACAACAAGCAGAGGGTCTTTTTCGTTAATAAATCCTTGTTCGATGGCTTCTGTAATAAGGGCTATCACTTGTTGTAGTGCCGTAAAGATAGCATGTAAGCTTTCCTCCTCCGGTTTGAATTCGCTAAAGGCTCCTCCGAACATAACCATATAATAGCTAGTATGATTCCGTGAGAAATCCCAATAAGCTTGTCCAAGCTCGCGAAGATATAAATTTAGATTGTCTTGTTTTGGAACCGCTTGAAAGGCAGCAGCCAACAATTTACACCCTTGCAGAAAAAGCTCCTTCGCTAAACCTTCCTTGTTTCCAAACAAGTTATAAATGATTTTTGTGGGACATTCCATTTTTTCAGCAACCTTACGGATGGTTACACCTTCGGGTCCGGATTCATGCATAATGGCCGCAGCGGCTTCGATAATGTTCAGTCTTAATATTTCCGCATGCCGTTGCTTTGCTTTTGGGTAGGTTGTAACGGATTCAGCATCTATAGAAGATATTTTGGACGATTTTTGCATGTAGTTTCACTTCCTTAGAACTTTACTTTAGCTTTTTTTAGATAGCCGTTATTTCTAACCCTTATTTTACTGATGTAGAAGAGAAATAGCCAATAATTAAATGTGTAGAACTTTATTTGACAACACAACCTCACTTGGATACAATGATTCTTATTGAAACACTGTTTCTAAATGGTCGTTAAAGGGAGAGAGGATAGCAATGATTACAATTCAAAATAAATGGACGTTGATTACCGGAGCTTCTTCGGGTATAGGTGAAGCGTTTGCTCGAGAACTTGCAGTCAAAGGAAGTCACTTAATTTTAGTCGCCCGTTCTGAAGATAAACTGATTGCTTTAGCGGAAAAATTAAAACGAGAATTTCAAATTCAAGCGGAGGTTCTAGTTGCTGATTTATCTCAAGAAGGTTCCCCTGACAGGCTCTATCAACAATGTGTAGAACGTGGCTTGAACGTTGATATTCTTATTAATAATGCAGGTTTTGCTACGCATGGGCTTTTTGAACAACTATCTGGTTCGAGACAACATGAAGAAGTGATGCTAAATGTTTTGGCGGTTGTAGATCTGACCCATTTGTTTTTGCCAGAGATGTTAAATAGAAAAAGTGGAGTGATTATAAACATTGCATCAACAGCTGCATTTCAACCTCTCCCTAATATGGCTGTATATGGAGCGACAAAAGCTTTTGTATTATCATTTACTCAAGCGCTATGGGAGGAAAATCGGAAACGGGGCGTACAATTTCTTGCGTTATGTCCGGGGTCTACGGAAACAGAATTTTTTAATGTCGTGGGAGCCGATGAGGCTTCGGTAGGGAAACGAGACACACCAGAAAATGTCGTTCAAGTGGCTCTTCGGTCGCTTCAGGCTAAAAAAGTATTTGTTGTCCCAGGATTTACAAACTATATTTCTGCTCAAATGTCACGTTTTTTCACACGTAAACAAATGCTTTATTTTGTTGGACGCATGCTCCGTACACGACATTAATAGGTCAACGTATTCAAGTTGGTGTATTCCTTAGCAATGATTAACTATTTATTAATTATAAAAAAACAACAAAACAGCGGTTCTCCCCAATATGGGAGAACCGCTGTTTTGTGTTTTGACTTGCTGACTTTGACTCCGTTCGCTTGAATTTACATCATCATCATCAACATCAACATCAACATCAACATCAACATCAACATCATCCAACATCACTATCAACATCAACATCAACATCGTCAACATCACCAACATCATCAACATCAACATTCGACATCTAAATCTCAATCACACCGCCGACTCATAATCATACATTGTGGTACGGACCCAGATGATGTTATTAGCATGTTTTTCGCAGTTCTAGCGTAGTTTCGGACTCCAGTGCAGCTATTCCCTAGAAGTGGGCTCGAATATGGTGATTTGTGCGCCAATAGGTGCATTGGGGTCCGATAGGATCAGAAAAGTGGGGAATTTCTGCGAATAAGGTCAACTGAGTCCGATAGTATCTCGTCCAGGGTAATTAACTAACTAATGTATTAAGGTTCAATAAAAAGGAAAACAAACCAGCGTTGGTTTGTTGCTTCAATAGATAATGGGGCAAGCAAGTCTAACGGACCCCAATGACGTTATTAGTATGTTTTTCGCAGTTCTAGCGTAGTTTCGGACTCCAGTGCAGCTATTCCCTAGAAAGGGCCCTAAATATGATGTTTTGTGCGCCAATAGGTGCATTGGGGTCCGATAGAACCTGAAAAGTAGTAAAATGCCTCGAATAACGCCAACTGAGTCCGATAGTACCTCATCCGCCAAACTAAGAGTAGGTAAACGTCACCGTCTATGCAAACAGCCTACTAGTAAACACCCCGCCCTCGCAAACAGCCTACTAGTAAACACCATCGTCCCCGCAAACACTACTGGCCTGCACCTTCGTATACCTAACCCCGTATTGGAAGCTACCTCATGCGCAGACAGCAATTGTGATTTAATCAAGGAAGGTTCGGTCCTCAAATTATGTTAGCCTATTTTTCCATTAACTACTTCATCTGTCGTAGTAATTATGTTATACTGCAACTACTACGACAGATGAAGTAATCATGGGGGGATATTTTTGATCAGCAGTGATGTTATACGCGGCTACAATGATACGATGATCCTCTACATGCTGCTGGACGGGGAATCTTACGGGTACGAGATTTCCAAAAATATCAGGCAGTTAACACAGGAGAAATATGTTATGAAAGAGACAACATTATATTCTGCCTTCACCCGACTGGAGAAAAACGGGTACATAGAATCCTTTTATCTGGATGAGAGTCTTGGCAAGCGGCGTACGTATTACCGGATTACCCCTTTGGGTCTCGCCTATTACCGAGAAAAATGTGAGGAATGGAAGGTTACACAGCAAGTTGTAAACCAATTTATCAAGGAGTGGTGATAGAGCATGGAGACGATCATAGTATATCTGGATAATATGTTTGCGGGTCTGCCAAAGACTCCGGAACTGGAACATCTGAAGCAAGAGCTGCTATCAGGGATGGAGGAGAAGTACCTGGAGCTGAAGCTTGCTGGCAAGTCGGAGAATGAGGCGATTGGTATCGTCATATCGGAATTCGGCAATATTGAAGAGCTGACAGCGGAGCTTGGCATCGATCCAGTTGCGCCAGAACAGGCTATTAAGGTGCTGACGGAAGAAGAGGTTTACGCTTATGCGGCGGCCAGACGAAGCGCTGGATTATGGACGGGGATCGGCGTTTTTCTCTGCGCATGCGGAGTGGCGTTTTTGATCACCCTGGATACAATATTTGAAAATAAGGCTGTTATGAGTGATAAAGGTTCGATGCTGGGGCTGGTCGGAATGTTCGTGCTGGTCGCTATCGCGGTCGGGATGTTTATACACAGCGGAATGAAGCTGGATCGCTTTAAGAGTCTGGAGCAAGGCTTTCAGCTGCCTTATGCTCTAAAAATGGCGCTTCAACGCAGCCAAAGTCTTTATGCTCCGACTTACCGTCTTTCTCTGATTACAGGAGTCTGCCTATGCGTGCTGTCGCCGGCTTTTATCTTTACCACTAGCTATGTCAACGATGACTATGCTCCCTATGGAGTCGCTGCTTTTCTGTTTATTGCAGCTGTGGCGGTGTTTTTGTTCATCTATTACGGGAATATCCAGGGTACTTATACGAAGTTGCTGGAGGAGCCGAATATCACTGCAGAGAAGCAGGAAGAGAACCGATTTGTTGGAGTTGTTGGGGCTGTATTATGGCCTTTGGCGACGGCGATTTTTCTGTTCACGGGTTTTGTCTATGGGCGCTGGGACGTCAATTGGGCAGTATTCCCAATTGCTGGAGTTCTATCCGGCATGTTAAGCAATGTTCATCATGTTCTGAAACGTAAAGATATCTCCTGATGGTGTTAACTGCACTTGTACATTCCTGAACTAGATAGATTATATGTAAGGTATTCTACCAGTTGATTTTGCTGGAAGAATGCCTTTTTTTGTTGGATTTTAACAGGTGAGCTAAATGAGCCCTTTAATATTTTGACATTTAAATTTTAAGTACGGACTTGGACATATGTTGAGAGAAAGAGAATATGAATATACAACAATAATCTTGTTAAAGAGGCGACAATACATTAACTAGTTAGGAGAAATGATCGATGGAATTCGAACTGGGCAGCATTTTGAAACTAGTAAAACGTAGGCTGCTGTTCATTATTGTATTATGTATCGCTGCAGTCGGGCTCGCTGGTAGTGTTAGCTATTATGTTTTACAGCCGAAATACGAGGCGACAGCTTCTATACTTATTCAAGGAGACAGGCAGCAGAAAGCAATTAATGACATTATGGCCGGACAAAAACTGGTAACCACTTACGGGGAGATCATTCGAAGCAGCAGGATAGCGGAAGAGGTTGTCAGAAAGCTGCAGCTAAAAATGACAGCGGAAGAGTTACTCAAAAATGTGAAGACAAGAACCAATAGTGAATCACTCGTAACAACGGTAATTGTGACCAATTCAAAAGCTCAACGGGCAACAGATATCGCGAATGGCTTCGGAGAAGCCTTTAATGCGAATATTCAATCGATTATGGGAGTGGAGAATGTTGTATTTCTCGACCGTGCCAAGGTTCCTTCTGATCCTGTCTCACCTAAGCCGGTCTTCAATATGGCTGTTGCCTTCGGATTGGCGCTGATTACCGGGATCGCAATCTCTATCCTCCGGGAAATGATGGAGAAACCCGTGAGAAGTGCCAAAGATATTCAGCTTGATTTGCAGCTTCCCCTTCTGGGAACCGTGGGCAAATTGAAGCCACGTAAACGGCGGAATAAAGCGAAAACCAAATCAGCAGAAGGAGCCACAAGTTATGAAGAAGAAAACGCCAAAATTATATTGCCTGGAACAACCGAAGTCATCTAACGGAGATCAATTCCGAAGCATACGCTCCAATATTCGTTATACCCGCGTTGGTGGAGAGATCCGCTCTTTATTAGTCACAAGCTCGCTTCCGGATGAAGGGAAATCAACGGTAGCGATAAACCTGGCGATTGCCATGGCAGAAGCTGGTAAGACAGTTCTACTCATTGATGGGGATCTACGTACGCCAACGGTGCATAAGGCATTTGATCTGCCTAATTGGATCGGGCTTAGCAGTATCTTAGTGGATCATACCCGCTTAGAGGATTGCATTATTTCTATTGAGGAAGCAGAAGGTTTGTCTGTATTGACCTCTGGTCCGATTTCACCAAATCCCGCTGAATTACTAGGCTCTGAAGGAATGAAGCGATTATTTACAGAGCTGAGCGTGCGTTTTGATACGATTGTCATCGACTCATCTTCTGTATTAATGCCATTTTCGGATGCCCTTATTTTGGCAACGATGACTGAGGGGGTATTGCTAGTTGTGAAATCCGGAAAAGTGCTCTTAAAGCACACGAGTTCTGCCAAGCACTTGTTAGAGCAGCAGGGAGCACATTTACTGGGAGCCGTATTGAATTATCGGAAAAAGAGCAGGCGTTCCAAGATTCGTGGTGAAGATTTTGCCGAGTGGGCCTCTTCTTCAGGAATGGTCTGACGTCTATGTCATTTGCTTCTCTTCGTTATTTGCTCGGGAATATCACTTACGCTGGTGCTCAGTTTGTGATTGTGATCCTGCTGAATAAATTCGGGTCATCGGCAATCGTGGGGCAATATTCGCTAGGGCTTGCAGTTACTGCTCCGATCTTTATGCTGTCGCATCTACATCTTCGTTCCGTATTAATCGTTGATTCATCGGGGAAATACAGTTTTGGAGACTTTCTGGGCTTACGGCTGATAACAACCGCCCTTGCGTTTACGATTACCGCAGGTTTTTGCATAATGAGTGGTTTGGATTGGAATACAGCATTGGTTATTTTCTTCATCGGTCTGTATAGAATCGTTGAATCAATCAGTGATATTTTATTAGGCATCGTTCAAAAGGAGGAGAGATTAGATCAAATCTCAATCTCCAGAATGGCAAAAGGGTTATTCTCCATTCTAATCTTCATCCTCGTATTTATCCCTACACAGAGCCTTATTCTTGCCTTATTAGTCATGATTATCGGATGGTTAGCGATAACGATTGGATATGATGCTCGTAAAGCGAGAATATACACTTCTCTCAGGCCACTCTTCAACAAAAGAAGCCTATGGAGTTTACTGATCGTCAGTTCACCGCTAGGCGTGGTGTTGGCGTTGATGTCGTTAAATACGAATATCCCATTATACGCGATTTCCTATTTTAAAGGGGAGCATGACTTAGGTATTTATGCTTCACTCTCATATATGATTGTTGCCTGCAATGTTGTCGTCACCGCACTTGGTGAAGCCATAACACCACGTCTTGCCAGGTGGCACTCAGGCGGGAGACACAAGGAGTTTGTCACTTTACTCAGCCGAATGATAGCGATGGGTTTGGGTTTTAGTGCGGTCGCTTGTTTGATAGGGTGGTTGTTTGGACACAAGCTGTTAACCTTATTATTCAGTTCAGACGTGGCAGGAGAGTTAGGGTTGTTTCATTGGCTGCTGGCGTCCACCATGCTGGTATTTATTTCATCCTACCTGTGGTACGCCATAACGGCTACCGGAAGGTACAAAGCCCAGATTCCATTGTTTCTGTGCACAGCATTCACTAATGGCTTATGTTGTCTGATCTTCGTACCTCATTACGGGGTAGTAGGTGCTGCGATGGGAGCTAGTTCGTCGTTATTTGTACAGATGATTGGCAGTGTAGTTGTGCTGTATCGTGTCATCGGAAAGGTAAGAAATCGGGAACAGTCGGAAGCGGCAGCATAAGTTCTTTGTTTTATAGGAAAGTAGGAAAGTAGGAAAGTAGGAAAGTAGGAAAGTAGGAACTTGTATGACATCTGTATCTGTTGTAGGGAAGCCCTACACCATGCACAATTTATTTCTGTTTGCGGTCATGGGGTATATCATATGCCTTCCGGCACAGTTTGATTTTGGTGGAGCCTTCCGTATCGCCCCGTCGGATCTCTTCTTAATGTTAGGTTTGTTTGCCGCTGGATTCCATCTCAAATTGGACCGGAGGATATTCAGTTCATGGCATTGGGGCATGTTGTTCATTTTTGTTCTAGCTTCCTTTGTATCCATTTGGCGCAACGGCTTCATAACCCAATACGCCTTACTGCAAAAAGATATTGGATTCATACTCCTATTGTTGACCTACATCATGCTTGTGCAAGCCGTAGATAGCTGGGAACGGTTATATAAGATGCTCCGATTTTTCCTGATCAGTGTGCTGCTCTTAAATGGTGTTGCCCTATTCGCTTTTTTCAGCGGAGTAAAGGTTCCGTTTATGGTGCAAGACGGGCGGTTGTCCGGCATGTTAATTGATCCCAATGCATACGGAGGATTGCTGGTGACGGCTTTTGCCATTCATATCATGACGAGTGGGGAGAAGATAAAGCTGCTGCGGGGATGGGTCAGCATACTAGCGACGATAAGCTTAGCCGGGGGCATTATGATGACTTTCTCGCGCTCGTCATGGATTGGTCTCTTCCTTGTATTACTTACACTTTTGATTACCAAACCTTCCAGATTGCTCAAGATCGGTATGGGGTTTGGTGTGGCTTTTATAGCTCTGCTGCTGTATAAAGGCACCGCTTATCTAAATGTGCTGGAGTCTATGTCCAGCAGACCTTCCCAGATCCAGTCGCGTCTTGACATCATTGACAAAGCGGTGGATTGGATCGCACAAAGTCCATTATTAGGCATTGGGCTTGGTTCCTATAATTACGAACTGCGCATTATTATCCACAACACGCCAATATGGTTTTTGACTGAATTCGGCTTATCGGGCTTGATTGTATATGGAGGATTTATGATTTGGTTCTTCATTGTGGGGATCCGTTCTTATCGTGCAGCAGATCCCATTCATAGGCCAATTATTATGGCATTGCTGTTGTCCCATGCGGCGATGATTGGGTTATCGATGGGTATTGAGGCGTTATTCCAGCGGTATTGGTGGTTCATGATGGCGATGAACGGAGCTTGCATCCGGCTAACAGACAAAAACCTGAAAGGAGAGATGCCCTATCGAACCCAACACGTTGAACGGTCAACTGGGCGCAAGCTTCGACAACGAGCAGAGCAACCTCAATAAAAGCTCAAGTAAGGACATCGGGAGTATTCCAGCTGAGGGTAGCTTACAAGCAAAGGTTGCTTTTGTAGCCTCCATTTATGGGCATTTCGAGAGTTTTCATTTACCTTACATGGTGTTATTGCTGCAAAAAGGGTGTGAAGTCCATGCTTACGCTCAGCCGGGCGAAGCCAGACAGCGCTTGGAACAGCGGGGAATTGTATGTCACGACGTACCTATACAACGAAGTCCTTTACAGTTGAAGAATTGGACGGCTCTGCGGATCTTAACGAAAAGCTTCCAAGCGGAAAAATTTCAGTTCGTCCATGTACATACACCAGTGGCTTCGATTCTCGGACGGATTGCAGCCCATAGAGCAGGTGTCCCTAGCGTATTGTATACAGCTCATGGTTTTCATTTTTTTAAAGGTGCTCCTTTTCTGAATTGGATGCTTTATTATCCGTTGGAGTATTTGATGGCACGTTGGACGGATGTACTGATCACCATTAATAGTGAAGATTATGAGCGTGCTCTGAAATTCCCTGTCCGAAAAAAAGTAACTTATGTGAGCGGAGTCGGGCTTGATCTTCAGGTATACGGTAGCGGTGAGGGGGATGATGAAATTGCAAAAATGAAGGGGGTAAGTCGTCACCAGCTATTTGATTTACCTAAGAGTGACAATGATAATCCTTCATTCGTTGTTCTCTGCGTCGCTGAGTTAAATGCTAACAAAAACCAAAAACAGTTGATCGAAGCACTACATCATTTGGGTGATCAAGCAAGCGATATTCATCTAGCATTCGCAGGTACAGGTCCTTTCGAGCAAACCCTTATAGAACTTGCTACTCGGTTAGAGGTTAGGGATCAGGTGCATTTTCTGGGGTTCCGAAGAGATATACCGGATTTACTACAAGCGTGTGATGTTGCGGCACTTGTGTCCTATCGTGAGGGGTTACCCCGGGCGATTATGGAGGCGATGGCAGCAGGCAAACCCGTGATCGGCACACATATTCGGGGCATTCGCGATTTGATTGAGCATGAGTCAACGGGCATGTTGGTTCCAGTAGATGATATTGCCGCTACGGCAAAAGCACTGGTTCAACTGCGAGCGGACGCAGCTTTGACCGCAGCAATGGGTAAGGCGAACAAGGACAGGATTATTCGCTATGGATTGCCAGCGGTGCTTCGTGAAATGGACTCGATTTATATAGAAGCGCTGAAAGAACCAGGGATAAAGCCATTTCCGTCTGAATTACAACCGGGTCTGACAGCAGATAGATAATTCATTCTCGCATATACGACAACAAACGAATAAACGAATAATTAGTTAATTAGGGAGAAAGAAGTGATGAAAATGCGGATCGTACGTTTAGTCATGTTGGATGCGGGAATTATAGCGGCTTCAGTGTGGCTTGTGTTTTTACTTCGGTTTGATTTTCAAATCCCTGAGCAGTACATGTGGATGCTTCCGTGGGCGATACTCTTTCACATTATGGTGTACGCAGCGTTCTCATTTGGATTCAAGGTGTATAACAATATTTGGCGATACACCGGTATAGGTGAGTTATTGCAGCTGCTAAAAGTGAGTGCTTTAACACTCTGCGGAGTGGTCGCTGTCAATGTATCTGCGCATGTATTCGTCCCTTCCTATCGATTGCCGATTTCGATTTATTTTGCAGCGGGTTACGTATTTCTCGGCATTGCCGGCTTACGTTTAGTTAACCGCCTCATCAACGATAGATTCGAAACACTGGGAACAAAGGGTTCATCCGAAGGCAATCTGCTAATTGTTGGGGCGGGAAAAGCAGGCATCCTCGTTACCAAAGATATCAAGCATTCAAGATTTAAATTCATGAACCCAGTTGCCTTCATAGATGATGATATCTCAAAGCGCAAGCTGGAGCTTATGGGGTTGCCGATAGTCGGTAACCGTAACTTCATTCCCCAGGCAGTCGAGGAGCTTGACATTTCGTTCATTATCATCGCTTTGCCTACGGCTCCTCAAAAGGAATTACTGGAGATCATCGAAATCTGCAAATCTACCAAAGCTCAGATCAAGTTAATGCCTAGTATGACCGATATTTTGGATGGGAAAATGGCCATTAACATGATCCGTGAAGTATCCGTAAATGATTTGCTGGGGAGAAGTCCCGTAGAAATTAATACGGAAGAGATTCGTGAGAATCTGGGAAGCGAGTGTATTCTCATCACGGGTGCAGGCGGTTCAATTGGTTCGGAATTATGCCGGCAATTGGCTGCGTATCGTCCGAAGGAAATGCTGCTTTTGGGGCATGGAGAAAATAGCATTTATCTTATTGAACAAGAGTTGCGGCAGTTATATCCCGATCAGATCATTCATCCCATTATAGCGGACATTCAGGATGTATCGCGGATCGATAACGTTTTTCAAAAGTTCCGCCCCTCCATTGTGTATCATGCCGCTGCTCACAAGCATGTTCCTCTTATGGAGATGAATCCAGTAGAGGCAGTTAAAAATAATGTGATCGGCACAAGGAATGTAGCGGAAGCGAGTGCTAAATATGGCGCTAAACGGTTCATCCTCATCTCATCGGATAAGGCGGTTAATCCTACCAGTGTTATGGGGGCCACGAAACGAGCTGCGGAAATGATCATTAATGATCAGAATTCCTTAAGTAAGACGGTTTTTGCCGCTGTACGTTTTGGTAATGTGCTGGGCAGTCGGGGCAGTGTCATTCCGTTATTCAAAAGACAAATCGAAAACGGCGGCCCGGTGACGGTTACACATATGGATATGGTGCGTTACTTCATGACGATACCCGAAGCGGTACAGTTGGTTATTCAAGCAAGTGTGCTGGCACAAGGGGGAGAAGTGTTTGTGCTGGATATGGGTAAGCCAGTTCGTATATACGATCTAGCGAGGGATTTAATCCGCTTGTCGGGTCTCGAGCCTGACAAAGATATTCCCATTGTGGTCACTGGCATTCGTCCTGGAGAAAAATTGTTTGAGGAGCTTTTGACTGAAGAAGAAGGGTTATTGGTCACTAACAACTACCGTATTATGATTAGCCGCCCGCAAAGTGTCTCCAGATCTGAACTGAATTTGGTGTTGGGGGTTCTGGAGAACCTGTGCAAACGGTATGAACTGATGCCAAGCAGTCATCAGATCAAAAAACTGCTAAAGCAGCTAATTCCAAGCTATTCGGGCTTTCAGGAAGAACCGCAGGTGGGCACACATGATCTTGAACGTATTAAATCCGAAGTTCATGCGGGAATCTGACCTATGAAGTCGACTAAGCATTCATGGATGACAAGATTATGGGGCAAGCGCGACAAGGCAATTACTGGTAAACGTTCACGCATGCGGCGGGTGGGACGATACAGCCTGATTGTTATTCTTGTTGTGGTTGTAGTTGGGGGGATCTGGATTGGAGGGATATTGAATCCAGAGCATCGTTTTAATAAGGCGATTCTTAATCCCTTGACGATCCCTAGCTCTAATGTGGTTACGGACAATGAAACGATGGTGCAATCGCTCAGCACACCAGCCCCACAAGCGCAAACGGATGAGCTTACCCTTACAACGTCTACACAGACTCCAACTGCGGTGACATCTCCAACAGACAAGAAAAGCTCATCCTTTAATGTAGTGCTAATTGGAACAGACACTTGGGGCGGAGAAAGCTCGCGGGCAGATACGATCATGGTTGCCCATGTGATGCCGGATCAACGGAAGGTGAATATCGTATCTGTGCCGCGGGACACGCGGGTTTATGTGCAGAACGTCGGTTATACCAAGATCAATCATGCACATATCGTTGGTGAAACAAAGGGTGGGAATCAGCAGGGTACGCTGACACTGATTCAAGCCGTTAGTGATTTTATGAATATTCCTATTCATTACTACATCAAGACGAACTTCTCCGGTGTTCGTGATTTCATCGATTCGATCGGCGGGATCGATATGCTGATTGATCAGGATGTGACCATCACTCCGGAGATCACCATCAAGAAAGGTGAGCAGCATCTGGATGGTGCCCACACGCTTTATTTAGCAAGGGAGCGCTACTCGACTCCGGAGGGTGACTTTAGCCGCCAACGGGAGCAATTCAATATCGTTCGGGCTGTAGCCAAAAAGCTATTAAGTCCGGAGCATATTCCTGATCTAGCGGGACTGCTACTGCGTGAAAAGAAAGACATTATTGATACGAGTTTTAGTGACAGTGATTTGATGAGCTTAGCTTGGCTATTCAAAGGAATGGATTCCGCAGATTTTGCTTACGAACAGATTCCTGGCCATAACAGCTCTGCTCTAGATCCGCTCGTCCGAACCAAAGTGTATTATTGGAGTGCAAATCCGGAAGAGGTAAAGTCACTTACAGAACGTCTTTTTACGGAATAAGAGAAAGGCGGGGGAAAGACTACCATGTATCGCCATATGAAGCGGGGCTTCGATTTGGTGGGAGCGATCGTTATGTTAGGTGTGTTTAGTCCGGTCATGGCTGTGGTGGCGTTGCTGCTTCGGATAAAGCTGGGAAGTCCTATTTTGTTCAAGCAGCAGCGGCCGGGAATGGGAGAAAGACCCTTCTACATCTACAAGTTCCGAACCATGGCTGAAATGTATGATGCGCAGGGCCAGCCGTTATCGGATGCTCGGCGTTATATCAAATTCGGCGGATTGATTCGAAAGCTGAGTCTGGATGAGCTCCCGCAATTAGTAAATGTTGTGAAGGGAGAAATGAGTCTGATCGGACCAAGACCTTTGCTCATCCGTTACAGCCCGCATTACTCTGAACGGGAGCGGCTGCGATTTACTGTAAGACCCGGAATAACGGGATTGGCGCAGGTATCTGGACGTAATACTTCGGAGTGGAAACAGCGGCTCTCCTATGACGTTACCTATGTTGAGAAGCTAAGCTTTAGATTAGATGCGTTGATCTTATGCAAAACTGTGCTGAAGGTGATCCGCCAAGATGACGTTGTGGCCAATCCGGGTGAGCATAGTCTGCCGCTCGATGAGTACAGAATGAACCAAAAGGAGGGGTCGGCATGAATTTGCGGTTTAGTCCGCTTCAGGAAGATGATATTCACCTTGCATGCCGGCTCTTACAGAGCAACTTGCCAGAGTCGGTCTACAATCAAACCATATTTGCCTGTGGCGGTTATCCCGAATATTTGAAAGCAGCATGTAAATGCGGAAGCCATTCAGCAACACTGCTGATTGGAGCCTATTCTGAAGACCATCTTATTGGATTCGCTGAATGGCGAAGAATGGAGCAGATGCTGGTTCTGAATAACTTGAATGTGGACGCAGCTTATCGAAAAGACGGCATCGGCGGCAAGCTTATGGCGTACGGGGAGACGTTGGCCCAAAAGGATGGCATTTCGAAGCTGGCACTTGATGTATTTTCGTGGAATGAGCAAGCTCATGCTTGGTATTTGCGGCTTGGTTTTGCAGAGGAAGGCCGGACTTACTGGTATGTAAGAGATTTGGCTCCATCGATTGATAGGGATAGAGAAGCATTGGCTTACATCATAGATGATTATCCGATGGCAGAGGCACATCATCAAAAGTATGGATTCTCTTCTCTTAAGATTAGAACGAAGGAAGAGACTTCAGTAGTGGGCCGGTTAGGTGAACAGTATTATCGTATCCAACTGCAAAGTGGAGGGTGGAGTGGCTGCAATCTTTTGACAGACGTATTAATGGATTTAGACCGGGAGAAAAGGCTATTGTTGCTTTCTTCAGATGCTTATTTGCGTGAGCGAGACCCCGGGCTAATCTTAAGCACTGAAAGTATACGTATGATCAAACTATTGGAGAATCAAGAGGTGTTGTATGAGTAACTTTATCGTGTTAGGCAGCTCTAGTTCAGCGGAATGGGATGCCTATTTGAACCAGTTAGAGACGAAGGATATCTATTTCTCCTCAGCGTTTTTTCGGCTGTTTGAGGATGGAGAGCATCAGCAGGCTGAGCTGTTTGTTTTTAAGCAGGGAGATCAGCTCATAGTTTATCCTTACTTACTTCGCTCCATAAGCCATCTTCCTGTCGTAATCCAACTGGGGCTTGAAGGCGATTGGTACGACATTAGTACACCCTATGGATACGGGGGACCGATATCGAATCTCCCTCCGGGAGCCGAACGAAGTGAGCTGTACCAGCAATTCAGTGAAACGTTCACGGATTACTGTAGAGAGAAAAAGATCATGACCGAGTTTGTAAGATTTCATCCCTTAATTGGCAACGCTACGGAATATCAAAGCGGTCTGACCACCGAATGGAATAGGAATACAATTTATATTGATTTGACTGTGGGTTCGGAGTCAGAGCTCATCCGGCATTATGGCAGCAATCATAAACGGAATATTCATAAATTAAAGTCCGCACCCTTTACGATTCGAAATTCGAATCTGAAGGATCGTATTGAGTCCTTCAGTGAATTGTATTACGGAACACTAAACGATTTACAGGCGGATTCTTTTTATTATTTTCCCAAAAAATTTATAGAAGATACTAGTCATCTACTTGAGGGGAGAGTAGAGCTATTCGAAGCTATGGATGGGGAAAAAACGGTGGCGACCAGCATCGTGTTACATGAACGACCGTGGATGCATTATCACCTATGTGGTTGGGATCGCGCCTATCTGCAGTGGTCACCTACCAAATTGCTAATACACGCAGCAGCCAAGTGGGGGATGGAAAATGGCTTTGAACGCTTTCATCTTGGCGGGGGATATAAGGGGAATGACGACTTATTTCAATTCAAGCATAGATTCGCGACACAACTGGAACCCCTTGACTATTACTTAGGTAAACGAATTTTTTTCCCAGAGTTGTATGAGCGGATCATATCCTTTTGTGACACCAGAATATCAGGAAATTACTTTCCGCTCTATCGGCATCCAGATCTCGATATGATATGTATTCCATCTGAAGAAATCGGGCCAAATGGAGAAAGGAGCTTCGCATGAGCATTCGTCAAACAAGCATTCTGCCACGAATCTTGTTATCCCCGCCGCATATTAGTGGACGTGAGCAGGTCTACATGGAGGAGGCGATACACTCTGGTTGGATTGCTCCTATTGGTCCGCAAGTTGATGCGTTCGAGCGGGAGATGGCCGCCTACACAGGATCAAAGGGTGCACTAGCGTTAAGCTCTGGCACGGCGGCGATTCATCTCGCACTTCGTCTAGCCGGTGTCACACAAGGAGATTACGTGATCTGTTCTACGCTCACGTTCGTTGCTAGCGCCAATCCTATTTTATATTTGGGGGCCACCCCCGTATTTGTCGATTCAGAGCCTGAGACCTGGAACATGTGTCCGCTAGCTTTTCAGCGGGCCTGCCAAGCTTTGAATGACAAAGGGCTGCTGCCAAAAGCGGCTGTTGTCGTCAATTTATACGGACAAAGTGCAGACATGGCGCCCATTGTAGAAATAGCTAACCGATATGGAATTACCTTAATTGAGGATGCTGCCGAATCACTGGGCGCTTTCTACCAAGGCAAGGCCAGCGGAACCTGGGGCCAATTCGGAATCTATTCTTTCAACGGAAATAAGATTATTACGACGTCAGGTGGGGGCATGCTCGTATCCGACGATACCGAAGCCTTAGATCAAGCGCGCTTCTGGTCTACGCAAGCCCGAGACACTGCCCCTCATTATCAACATTCCGAAATGGGATACAACTATCGGTTAAGCAACCTGTTGGCAGCCATAGGACGCGGTCAATTAGAATTGCTTGAAGAGCGAGTAGAGCGTCGCAGATCTATTGGCCGGCGATATAGGGAACGTTTAGGTTCCATACCGGGTCTTCATTTTATGCCGGAAGCGCGCAATTGTCGCAGCACGCACTGGTTGAGTGCGCTGACCATCGATGAAGAAGTGGCGGGGTTCTCTTCACAACAACTCCTGTCATGTCTGGAACAGCACAATATCGAAGCTAGACCTGTATGGAAACCGCTGCATTTACAACCCTTGTTCGAGAGCAATTACTACTATCCTTACAGTGAGGAATACAGTGTATCGGATAAATTATTTTCAACAGGTGTCTGCCTGCCTTCTGGAAGCTCTTTATCGGATGAGGATTTGGAACGTGTCGTTTATGCGATAGAGACATGTAACCAATACCGTTGATTCATCTTATTTAGCCTTCCATCCGCTGGCAGCTGATCCGCTTTCCTTCACATACAAAGTGGCTTGTGCCGTGCCATCCGTTCGCATGGCCAGACTGCCAACTGGGGCGGTTACGACTCCCTCGGGCGAACCCTCTACTATGAACACCGCGGGCAACACTGCCCCGCCAGTGAGGCGAATGGCCCGTTTGAAGTTACCGTAGGTCGAGAACCATTCAGGGAGCGAATATGGATTATACAAGGTTCCTAGTGATGTGCCTTGCATGCCGATTAGTGTTTCGAATTCTAGAATTCGCTTTACCTTCACTGCTCGGGTATCAAACACCGCTACATTATTGAGGCGCAGAGACGGTTTAGCTGCACCGTAAGAAGAGACTAGCACTACCTGATTGGTTCCGCTATTGCGGACGATCATATTGTCGACAGTAGCCATCGCGTCAGACTCCGTTGTGAATAAATGCAAGGTATTGCCCGTTAAATCCTGTGCATCTATCGTCCCCACATAAAGATCTCCTCCGTCGATTCGGACACCACTTGCTAAGGTGGAACCCGAACCGTACATTCCTAAAGAACCGATGTGCAACCTTGGTTTACCTCCGGCAGCATTAAACGCTGCATAGATCGCAGGGCCCCCGATGCCATCGAACTTGGCGCTAGCGATATCAATAAATTGTGAATAGATCGTCTGTAGACCGAAGTTAGCTTTATGATCGGTGGAACGGATAGCCAAATGATTGATTTTCAGCGTCAGTCCATAGGACAGTAAGGCTGGACTTACCGATCCGCTTACACGCATATCTAGTGAACCGATGTCGAGTGTCCAGAGTCTAGCGATAGCATCTGTAAGCCCTGCTGATAGGTCGTTACCGAAACCTATGGTTGTCAAGGAGTCGAATCGCTGATAAAAGCTGCGCGTTCCTTTAAAGACATCGGGTTCAAGATCGAGAGAGTTAGCACCAGTAAAACCAGGCGCGCCACCGCGGCTATTATTCAGAACCGCTCTGTTGACATGAAGCTGGTCTACAAAATGGACCACAAAGTTCTTTCGTCCAGCAGTCTCACAGCGTGCATATCCGATGTGCACATTAACGGAGGGGATTTCTTCTGTCCCCCCAATGAAGATATTATCCCCATAGCAATCGTGAGAGTACACTGATTCTATCGTTATATTTTGCGAAGAAGAAATGAACAAGCCGTGAAGCTGATCGTTGACGGCTGTTTTAACAGTCGATGCACTTCCATCAATTTCAAGGGTGCCCGCGATTGTGATATTTGAGGCATTTAAGATTACTAGAACCCTAGTGTCTGAGGGTGGGTTCGGGGCAAGCACAAGTTTGGAGCCGGCTTCAAAGCTTAAATTCGTTTTGGACGGAATTCGAAGACACCACCAGTCGAGGATGGAGGGGTTACGCATGCGTCCCGAAGATACCTTATATACACCAGGAGGAAAGATTACTACTTTGTTTTTGGCGTTTCCCGCATTGATAGCATTTTGAATCGCTACTGTATCGTCCTTGATACCGTTTCCTACAGCGCCGTACGATCGGACGTTCACATAACCGTTAGTCTCAGGGTCTATTTTAATAGATGTGACCGCACCATCAGAAAGGATGGACGTAGTCACCGAGCTGTCTGGAATAGGGGCAGTAGCCATATACTTCACTCCTTTATCCTTTGATTTTGTATTTTATGTGAATTTTTCGGGGAATGCACGGTACAAAGATCACTCTTAGCGGGCGAAAGGAGTTTTTTATTTTGAAGGTATTGGTAACTGGGGGGTTAGGCTTTATTGGATCCCATGTGGTTGATCGGCTAATAAAAAAGGGCATAGAAACTGTGATTGTAGATAATGTATCCGGAGCCTCCGGTCTGACTTATATGAATCCTGCTGCGGTTCTGTATAAGTACGATATTCGGGATGAGACTTTGCATGAGGTGTTTAACCTTGAAAAGCCAAATGCAGTCATTCATCTGGCTGCACAGATCGACGTCAGAGAATCACAGCGGAACCCGTTATTTGATGCGAATGTGAATATTGTTGGCACGCTGAATGTACTGCGCATGTGCGAGATCCATCAGGTTCAAAAGCTAGTCTATGCCTCGTCGGCAGCGGTTTATGGGAACCCGGAATATTTGAGCATTGATGAGCAGCATCCCTTAAATCCCGAGTCCTGCTATGGTGTATCCAAAAGTGTACCAGAGTCATATATTCGGATGTTTGCCAGCTTACATGGGCTAAAATATACGATACTGCGTCTCGCTAATGTATATGGGCCTAGGCAAAGTTCACATGGGGAAGCTGGCGTTGTTTCCGTTTTTCTGGATCGCATAAAGCAAGGGAAGAATCTTGTTATCTATGGGGACGGTGAGCAGACTAGAGATTTCGTCTATGTGGAGGATGTGGCGCAAGCGTTTGTTGACGCGCTTCAGACCGTAGGCAGGGTGAATAATGAGACGATGAATATTAGCTGCGGAATACCAACCTCGATAAATACGATGGTTCGGATGATAAGCGACATCACGGGTCGGGATTTCCTGACAACCTATGCGGATCCTCGTCCGGGGGATATTCTCCATAGCTATTTAAACAATCAAAAAGCCCAGGAATTATTGTCTTGGTTCCCTAACCATAACTTTCATACCGGGCTGGAAAAAACAATTACTGACCGCTTAAGTGTAGGAAGCGCAGTAGATCATTAAAAGCACCCATTGAAAGGGGCACTCCGCATGGAACGCAAAATGAACTCGGAAATGTTCGTTCTTCGTAGTGTAGCCTGCTTAAGTATAGCCCTGCTGCATGCTCTTTATCGGGTTTATGACGATGGAAATACATCTTGGGTAGAGTCGGTGGGTTTACTGCTAACGTTTGGCACACCTGTATTCGTATTTATCTCCCAATTCGTGTTGTCATTTGCCTATCCCAATGAAATTCCAGCGAGATTTTGGGAGAAAAGAATCAAGTATATTTTATTGCCTTACTTTTTTTTCGGGACCTTGTATGCAGGACTAAAAGGATTGGAGCTGTCGAGTAGTGACGGCATTCCTTTGCTGCAGGCTTTTTGGTATTACCTCTGGCGTCATTTGCTGATTGGAGATTCCCATGGTTATTTTATACTGATTATCTTTCAGTTTTATGCTTTATTCCTCTGGTTTCAGACGTATGCGAAGCGGCTTAACCCCCGCAATATTCTAATCGTATCGTTCCTTATTAACGTTATCTATTTGGGTTTCTTCAACTTTACTACGCCCGCAGATACGGCTGCCGCCCATTATTTCTGGGATAAAATGTACTGGATTTTCGCACCTGGTTGGATTTTTTACTTTACAGTAGCCTATTACCTGGGACGAAATGAGCTGTGGTTCCGGGAAAAATTAAAAAAGTTCCGCATAGCCGTATACACGCTCCCGCTTCTGACAGGTGCGCTAGTGCTGTTCGTGAATAGTCAAGGCTGGATAACGGCGCATAGCTCCAAAAGAATTGATATGCTTCTATTCGCCTTAAGCATGATTTTGCTGCTCTTCTCCGTGGCATCGAAAATGAAGAAAGTGCCACGTGTGCTGGAATGGAGCAGCAGATATTCTTTTGGCATATACTTGCTTCATCCTTTGCTATTGGCTATATTCGTTAAGCTTCCAGCTTCATTTGGGTTGCAAAACCTTGGACTATTTAGTGTTCTGCTGCAATTTGTCGGTTGTGTGGTAGGCTCGGCACTTATAATGAATTTAGCGAATCGAATTCCTGGCGGAGCGTATGTATTCGGTCGGATCGGCGTTGGGATAAACCCAAGCAAACCACCGAAATCGCTGGATAAGCCGATAACTCCGAGTATTGGGAATGCAAACTAGCTTGGATTTGACCGGCCGCTAATCGTCTGTGTTTAGGTGATTAGTGGTCTTTTTTGTTTTTGTATTAATTGCGATTCCTTCGCTAATTACATTGCTATTACATCGCGATTATATCTCACTAGCAGCATCCTCTCAATTCTCATTAAAAAAGCAAAATAGTTGTAAAAAGTACATTTAAGCTCTTATGCTCGCAGCTTTAGGGCAGTTTAATTGCATATTTTACAACTATTATTCTAGAATCCCGCCATATTGAGGCAAGTGCTCGTATTTAAGTGTACAGAGTGCAACTAAATCCACAAAGGCTACCTTCAAAGCGTATATAGTTGCACAAAATGCAATTAAACTAACATTATGGAAGCTACTTTGCACGAATAGCTGCATCTAAGTCCGATAATTTAGCAAAATGAATGAAATTATTAAAATAACGGCTCCTCAGTCCGATCTATAGTGAGGGGGATCTAATTAGATGAACTTCGATTATAGTCGAAGGGACCTAAATTAGTTAGTATAATTAGGTAGTCCCTTTATGGTTTTTTACATCCAGAGAATAATGCATCGTGCAGAATATTAGGAGGAAATGAATAGTGGAACTTGGAGTAAGCACATTTGTCGAGACCACACCTGATGTCCAAACGGGTCAGACAATAAGTCATGCAGAACGACTACGTGAAGTAGTGGAGGAAATTGTACTTGCCGAAGAGGTGGGATTAGATGTATACGGAGTAGGTGAGCATCATCGGCATGATTATGCGGCGTCTTCACCTGCGGTTGTACTGGCTGCGGCTGCTTCGTTGACTACTAAGATCCGGTTGAGCAGTGCTGTAATGATCCTGTCTTCAGCCGATCCGGTGCGTGTGTTTCAGGACTTTGCAACGCTGGACGGAATTTCAAACGGACGTGCGGAGATTATGATCGGCCGGGGTTCGTTTACAGAGTCTTTTCCTCTATTCGGATATGATCTGAAGGATTATGAAGAACTGTTTAATGAGAAGCTGGAATTGTTATTAGCCATCCAAAAGTCAGAAAAAGTGACCTGGAAAGGCAAACACCGAGCAGCTATAGAAAATTTGGGGATTTACCCGCGTCCGGTTCAAGATCCTTTACCGATTTGGATCGGGAGTGCAGGAAGTCCAGAGTCTGCGATCCGCACAGGATCACTAGGTTTGCCTTTTGTTTTAGCGATTATAGGGAATGTTCTACCACTGGATTATGCGTCACATGTACAGCTTTACAAAAAAGCAGCAGCTGAAGCCGGGCATGATATTTCAAAATTTCCAATCGCTTCGCATTCACACGGGTTTATAGCGGAGACTAATCAGTTAGCGCTGGAGAAATTTTTTCCTTCAACGCATGCCCGGACCAATGTGCGGGCGAAGGAAAAAGGAACACCTCCGTACCATCGTGCAGATTATGATGCAGCGTGCAGCTTAGAGGGCGCCCTTTACGTAGGTGATCCAGAAACTGTCGCTAATAAAATCATTCATCTGCGCAAGCATGTGGGAATTACGCGATTCTTTTTACATGTGCCGCACGGCACGATGCCTCATGAGGATGTTATGCAGGCGATTAGACTGCTGGGCACCGAAGTGGCCCCACGTGTGCGGGAAGAAGTAGCGCGCTGGGAAGCAAGTAATCGGTAATTTAGTAAGCTGCGTCCTTAGGACGTGGCTTTTTTTGTAAGGTATACTGAAGAAATGAATAGCGTTTTATACAGGAGGGGCAATGGAAAAAAATCATTATTTATCTCAATTCAATTTGCTTCAATCGTTAGGACTGGAAGATCTAATTGAAATGGAAGAATTAACGCGAATAACAGTAGTCCCCAAAAATACATATATCCAAACACCGTCAACCTTTTCTGAAGGACTGTTTTTTGTGAAAAAAGGAAAGGTTCGCTTATACCAATTAAACGCAAACGGTAAGCAATTTACATCGGATATCCTCAGTGAGGGTAATGTTTTTGGTGAAATGGGTATGATTTCTTTTGGAACGAAGGAACATTATATTGAAACGATTGAGGAAAGCCATATCTGCACAATTGATCCTGCAAGGTTTGAAGAATTCATCTCTCACCGGCCTAGGTTTATGATGTCATTATTGCAAGTATTGAGCGACCGCATAAAAAGTATGAGTCAGTTAACTCAAAATCTAGCCATCGGAAATCTGCATGATAAAATATTGTGTGTTCTTTTAAAGCTAGCGGATCAGCATGGGGTTGAGCATAAGGATAATTGTTACAAAATTAATGTTCCTCTATCGCATCAAGAAATCGCTAATTTAATTGGAGCCAGCAGAGAAGCTGTAACAGTGGCATTGCAAGAATTGGTGAAAGCGGAGGTTATTCAGACAGGGTTCAGAACTATCTATATCCAGCGAGACAAGATTTTGGAAAGAAATATAACATAGATATCGAGTTGTAAACGAGATTACAGCTTCATTTTTAGAAACAACGGTATCCTAGCTATGACATGAAGGTGATTTAAGCTTTCAAATCATAGTGAAGGGACGATTTCCATGGAACACAGGAAGGGCGCTCGGAGGGTTACTGAAATCCCCGTTGAGATTGTAGAACTGCTGAATAAAGGATATTTACAGAGCGTGAATTTAACGGAATGGCTTGCTGTGGATCATCTTGTCTTGTTGGAAAATGTACTGAATGAGCTAGGTTTTGAACAGGAAGCTAAACCAATTTTACAAAGGCTGAATGCGTTATCGGAAAAGAAAATCATGAAGCTCATCCCGGTGATTTCACGTGAGTGGCAGCTTCTATTTGACTGTAAATCAGAGCTGGAACGTTCCCGGCTATTTGCTGTGTTAGCTCATCATAAATCCGATAGTGTTCGCTGCTGGGCTGCTTATATCGTGGGCCAGAATCATCAATGGAGTCTAGTTCAAAAACTAACAGCAATCCGTCCTTTTGCAGCGGATGAGCATTTTGGGGTGCGTGAGATTTCATGGATGGCTTTGAGGGAATCAGTCATTGCCGAGCTGGATGCTTCCATTGAATTATTAAAGGATTGGGTTCATGATCAGGACGCGAATATTAGGAGATTTGCGATCGAATTGACGCGCCCACATGGGGTATGGGCAAAGCATATTACAGCACTCAAAGAAAATCCAGCGATTGCCCTTCCGCTATTAGAACCTCTTAACTCTGATCCGGCAAAATACGTTCAGGATTCTGTAAGCAATTGGTTAAATGATGCTAGCAAAAGCCATCCGGCATGGGTACAGCAAATTTGTGATGAATGGTTGAACCTATCAGGTACCAAGGAAACAAAGCGGATTGTAACCCGGGCAACAAGAAGTATTACTGATCAAAAATAAAATAAGTGCATCACTTTAGACTGGATAATCCAACGCCAAACACTATGAGCTAATAAGTGTTGGCGTTTTTTTATTGTGGAGTTAACTTGGATAATTCAAGAGAAAGACTCCTTCGTGTTTATTATTTAAACCGAAATTCGTGAAAATATTTATATTGTTAATCCTCAAGTCATCTGTTATACTCAGAAACACCAAATGTTATAAAAACTAACACTTATTAAAGGGATGGAGGATTTTCGTATGAAAAAACAAATAATTCGTAATGTAGGTGTCACGTTATCCCTATTTTTAGGGGTGAATTCGTTATCTTGTGTTATGTATGCTAACACAACAAACGATGCGTATAAACCAAAAACCCATGTTCTGAAGGCGAATTCGGAGACTGTTCGATGGGGGAATATAGGTAAGGGAGATCCAGCTCTAACTGTGCATTCGGGAGACATCGTAACGGTTGAGGCCATTACACATCACTCTGGTGATGATTACGAGCGGATGATTAAAGGAGATGCGGGAGTAGAGGATATTTTCCACTGGATTGAGGGGGAGAAGAACGAAGCGCTCCGCGGGCCAGGCGTACATATTATGACGGGTCCCATCGCTGTTGAAGGTGCTGAACCAGGAGATGTGCTGGAAGTTAAGATTCTGGACATGAAGCTGAGACCAAATGGGAATGACCAATACGCTGGCAAAACATATGGCGTGAATGCCGCAGCGAACTGGGGTTATCTATATGGAGATATGGTGGAGGAGCCGAAAAAGCGTGAGGTAGTAACCATCTACGAGATGGATACGGAGGGTGGAACAGATTATGCAACAGCTGTATATAACTACAAATGGTCTGTGCAAACCGATCCAGATGGTCAAGCGCACCCGACAATTGACTACCCGGGTGTTATCGTTGACCATAATACGATTGATAAGAACTTCGATGTGCTAAAAGGTGTGAAAATTCCGGTTCGTCTCCACTTTGGTACAATGGGTGTGGCGCCGAAAGAAGCGGATGTTGTTGACTCCGTTCCACCTTCTTACAACGGCGGTAACGTAGATGATTGGCGGATTACCGAAGGTGCAACGATGTATTATCCAGTATCCGTAGCTGGTGCACTTCTGTCGATCGGTGACCCGCATGCCGGTCAAGGTGATTCGGAGATTAACGGAACTGCGATCGAGACATCGGTCACTGGGGATATACAAGTCATTCTTCATAAAAAAGCATCGCTTAACAACAAGCTGAAAGGTTTAAACTTCCCATTACTTGAAAATGAGAACGAGTGGGTTGTGCATGGATTCAGCTACGCCAATTATTTGGAGGAGCTGGGGGCTAGTGCTCAGACGGATATCTTCAAAAACTCGTCCATCGACAAAGCGATGAAGGATGCCGCTCGTAAAACAAAAGATTTTTTAATGGCTGGAATGGAATTGAGCGAAGATGAAGCGTACTCTCTGATGTCTGTGTCAGCTGATTTTGGAATTACACAAGTGGTGGATGGAAACTGGGGCGTACACGCCTTAATTGATAAAGGTCAATTCGGCGATTTCGAGCGCAAGCCGGTGGTTTTACGGAGCAGCTTTGAGAACTTTGGAGCAAAGGTTGGCTGGCAGCCAGCCACTAAGACAGTTACGCTAAGCTACAATGGCAATGTTCTGGAGATGAAGGTTGGAGCGACAACGGGGATTTACAACGGAGAGACAGTGAAGCTTGCAGCCCCAATAAGTGTTGTGAACGGGAAGATCGTGGTCAGCGAATATTTCGTGAACTTTTATAAAGCTAAGCTGGCTAAGACAGAGTAGGACGAAATAGCAATTATTCGATAATCCTAAAAAAATCCATATGAGAAAAGAACCGTTTTTATAGGCGGTTCTTTTTCTTATATATTCAATCCGTCCTGATTTTTGTGGCGTTTTAATAAGATTTGGTTTTCTACACGTACCAGTCCATCCAGACAGTAGATTGATTCATGCATAAACCGTTCCATCTCTTCAAGATTCTCTACCAAGATGTGAATATGCAGAATACATGGTCCCGTCATTTCGTATAATACAGCTACGCGTTCGTTTTCCTTTAATACATCGACGATATGATTTAAATGAGCAGGTTCTACTTCAAGTTCCAGGTAGGCGGAGATTTTCTTTCCTAGCTTTTCAGCACTGATGACAATCGAGAACTGTTCAATAATCCCTTGATTGACTAGCCGATCAATACGATCTTTCACCGCGACACTTGATAAACTGACTTCTTTAGCTAGATCAGTATAGGAAATTCTGCTGTTTTGGGCCAGCCGCATCAAAATATGGTTATCGATAGGATCTAACATGCGGATTCGTTCACCTCTTTTTTCGTAATTGTATCAGAAAAAAAGTGGAAATGCCTAGTAGCGCTTTACAGTAGAAGTGTGTGACGGCATTCTCTCCTGAAGATAGTTGACATAAAAGAATTATTTCACTATACTGGCTGTAATCTTATATACGATATACGTTGAAGGAGCCCAGTAGTAACTTAGTCCCTGTTTCAGAAAGCCGGGGGTTGATGAAACCCGGTACACACTAAGCTTGCGAATTACACTTTGGAGTATCTCGGGTAATACCGAGCGGAATGGCGAACGATATCTCGTCAAGAGTGGTATCAATGGTATGCTTGAGCATAAGCGTTTCATGGGTGCAATCTGGGTGGTAACACGGTTATTCAATCGTCCCTATGTCTACAATAGACAAGGGGACGATTTTTTTTGTTTTTAAATATAAGGATTTATAGGGTTCACTTCATCAATGCTCCTTATATTTCTCGCTGAAACGGTCCCGTCCTAATCAGGAGGGCGAACCGTTTCCGCTTGGCGGACTGATGTTTCATTTATAGGATAACTACTAATTTTGAGGGGTGTAAGGCAATGAATATTATCGACGAACTAGAATGGCGCGATGCCATCAATCAACAAACAGATGCCGAAGGGCTTAGAGAACTGACCAATCAAAAATCGGTATCCCTGTACTGCGGTGTAGATCCAACAGGTGACAGTATGCATATTGGCCACTTGATTCCATTCATGGTGCTCAAAAGATTTCAACTGGCAGGACATCGTCCGGTGATTCTTATTGGTGGGGCTACGGGAACGATTGGTGATCCAAGTGGACGTCAATCCGAACGCTCTTTGCAAACGCTGGAGCAAATCCAAGCCAACGTTGACGCACTTACAGCACAGATGAAAAAACTGTTCGTGACTGATGGCGACAATCAAATCCGCATGGTGAACAACTACGATTGGACGCATAAAATCAATGTTATCGAATTTTTGCGTGACTATGGTAAAAACTTCAGCATCAATTCGATGCTTGCCAAGGATGTTGTAGCGAGCAGATTGGACAGCGGAATTTCCTTTACGGAATTCTCCTACCAAATCCTGCAATCCCTGGACTACCTGCACCTGTTCCAGCATGAAGATGTGCAGCTGCAAATCGGTGGTTCTGACCAATGGGGGAACATCACAAGTGGCTTAGATCTGATTCGTAAAAAAGAAGGTTCTGAGGCGGTAGCATTCGGACTTACCATCCCGCTTATGCTGAAAGCCGATGGTACAAAATTCGGTAAAACAGCTGGCGGAGCCATTTGGCTGGATCCGAACAAAACGACAGCTTTTGAATTCTACCAGTTCTGGGCGAATACAGATGACCGTGATGTTGTGAAATACCTGAAGTACTTTACATTCCTCTCTAAAGAACAAATTGATGCACTTGCAGAAAAGGTGCAGACCGAACCGCATAAACGTGAAGCGCAAATAACACTGGCTGAAGAAATGACCAGATTCGTGCATGGTGAGGAATTGCTGGAGCAGGCTAAACGTATTACTGCCGCTCTGTTCAGTGGAGATATTAAATCTCTAACCGCTGACGAGATCGAGCAAGGCTTCAAGGAAATGCCGACCTACGAAACGACATTGGAGTCCAAAAATATTGTGGAGTGGCTGGTAGATCTAGGAATTGAGCCATCCAAACGTCAAGCGCGTGAAGACATCACCAAAGGCGCAATTTCCATGAACGGTGAAAAAGTTAGCGATGTAGCATTTGAAGTTACAGCCAGCGAAGCCATCGGCGGACGTTTTATCATTATCCGTAAGGGTAAGAAAAACTACAGCCTGGTGAAATTGTCCTAATAATAAGAAGCCTTCCTTATGAATAAGGAAGGTTTTTTGTTGTATTTTAAGTATAGAGGCCGACTATTTGCATATTAAGTGAAATTTGAAAGGTGAAATCGTCAAAATTATGGTAAGCTTAGGATTCGTGTGATTTATGGATTAACATGATATTCTACAACTATAACAGAAAATTAGGAGTGGTAATTTGAGAAGACAAAAACCAATGACCATGGAAGAATTAATGAATGAGTTACAAGGACAGAAAACGTATCAAGAAGATCCCAATCACATCTCTTTCGAGAAATTGTTTAATGAAGCGTTTATGAGTAAGTATTCCAATTACAAAAGTTTCGATGAGTTTGTAACCAAAGGGAACTTTCAAGTAAAGACAGAAGAAGATGTTGCTGACATACCTGATGAACTGTTTGATCGTCATGTTGTTAGGGAGACGAAGTTTGCGGATTGGAAATCCATGTTGGAAACAGCGAATAGAGAATACGTCCGTAATTAATAAGACTAGTCTCTAACTACCGTTAGACTCATCCACAAAGAAACTGCACACCCTTATTGCTTTGTCCCAACGGACAATGGGGAGTGCAGTTTTTTTGTGCCCAGTTATTTGACCAGCTATGATGTTTTACTCATCGTTGACTTGCAGATCTATGATTTAATTGAACAAATAGGAATTAGGTTTTACAAAGATAGTATTACATAGGAGGGGCAGAATCGTATGACTGCATGTATACAAACCTCTAAGCAGAAGACCCTTCATGTCATGTGGAAAACCGTCTCAGAGGATTGTAATCTAGCCTGTGATTATTGCTATTACAGTACAGCCGGGGGACATCCTCAGCAACCGATCCGAGTGATGGATACGGAGCATCTGGAGCGGTTTATCGCTCAGTACATGAAAAGATCATCAGGGATAGCGACTTTCTCTTGGCAGGGTGGGGAGCCATTATTGGCCGGACTTTCGTATTTTGAACAAGTGATTTCATTCCAAGCTAAGTACGCTCCGCCTCATACGATGATCAGTAATGCACTGCAGACCAATGGAACGCTTATCCATGAGAAATGGGCGAAATTTTTTAAACGGTATAACTTTTTGGTCGGGATTAGTCTGGATGGCCCAGAGCCTATTCATGATGCTCATCGTGTAACGGGTTCGGGAAAAGGCAGTTATGATCAAGTTATGCGTGGGATTCGTCATTTACAGAATGAGGGTGTGGAGTATAGTATTCTGACGGTGATTCATGAAGATAACGTGACGAAACCAGATGAGTTAATGGCATTTTATCTAGAACATACCTTTCCGAATATTCAGTTTATCCCCTGCATGGATTTTGTTTCTCAGAAAAGTGATGTAGCGGGACGTTTCCGAATTACACCTGAACAATACGGAGTCTTTTTATGCCGTACATTTGACCTTTGGTACAATGAGGGGTACCCAGAGCTTCCTATTCGTATTTTTGAGAATATGCTTCTTGTATTCATGCATCGTGAGGCAGAGTTATGCGTTCACAACTCATGTTGCCCGAAGATGATGGTGCTTGAAACGAACGGGGATGCCTACCCTTGCGATTTCTTTATTGATGAAGAGCATAGGCTAGGAAATATCGGCCAAACTGACTTGGAAGCACTGCTAAGCAGCCCAGTATATGATGATTTTTTGTTAATGAAGCCCAATATGAATGAATCATGCTATAAGTGTGAGTACCTTAGCTTTTGCAATGGGGGATGTCCGCGCAACCGGAATTGGCTTGATGTTAATGATCGGACTGAGGTTGATTATTTCTGCCATAGCTACAAAATGTTCTACTCATACGCCTATGAACGCATGCTATTACTGGCGAACCGACTTAGATCGGAGCGGATGCTGGAGTACAGGAAAAGTGCAAAACCACTTCCAGGTCGAAATGATCCATGTTTCTGCGGAAGCGGGAAGAAATTCAAAAATTGCTGTCAGGCATTATAGATTAGACTAGACAAGGTTGTCCCAACGTCATGCAAAGGATTGGGAGCAACCTTTTTGTTATGCTATAGAACCATATGATTTCTCACCATTATTGCCGCACCCGTCACCACAGCTTCTTCTTTTAATATACCTAGGGAGAAGTGAGGTTGGTATTCAGGATAACGGTAAGTGTTTCTCTGTGCCACCTCCACCGCTGTTTGGAAAAACAACTCATGAGAGTGAATGAGTGCACCACCTAGAATGATGGTCTCTGGATGAAACAGGTTGATAACGTTGGCGAGCCCGATCCCGAAGTGGCTGGCAGCTTGGGTAAATAATTCACGCGCGTGTGGATTACCGTCTCTAAAGGCTTGTACCAATACATCATAAGTCAGCTTCTCAGGCGCCACTTTATATCTTTGGAGGATCAGTTCGTTGTCCATTTTCGCCTCTGAGCGTGCACTTTGTTCTAGCGCCTGCACAGATACAAATGCTTCCAGAGCCCCGTAGTTCCCGTCATGATTTAATCGGGGTCCATCTGTCTGGATGATCATTTGACCAATGGCATCTTCCATATCCATTGTGCCATGAACAATACTTCCATGCGACATCATCGCATAGCGGAGTCCTGCTCCAGCATGTACATAAAGCATATGCTGAATGTTTGCGTGACGGATAGACCATCGTTCCCCAAGCAGTGCAGAATTGGCACCGTTGTCCAACCATGCCTTGAACCCCGTCCGTTCCTCCACCAGTTTGCAAATCGGCAGATTGTTCCAGCCTGAAGAAGGGAAGTGCAGCGGTTTTAGGATCAAGCCATGTTCCCGATCAAGCGGCCCCACTGCCCCTATTCCTATCCCTATGATTTGACTGTCCACTAACTGATGGTCCCTAAGGAAAGCACGTATTTGATTACTGATATGATCTATAAATCTTTCAGGTGTGAATGCCTGATCCATTCGCCAGTGAACAATTGATTTTGGGTTCATTTGCATATCAAATAAACCAAGGGAAGAATACACCCTGGAAATCTCTAAACCGATTATATAACCGTAGGAAGGATTGATCTGGTATAAAATAGGTCTTCTGCCTCCGCTAGATTCTCCAAATCCGCTTTCTATCAGCAAGCCTTCTTCCGTCATCTCATCTAATATCCGGGTCATTGTGCTTTTGGTAAGCGAAAATGTCTGTAAAAGATCCAACTTGGAAACAGTGCCTTGTTCGGCGATTCGGTCGTATAGGAGTTTTTTTGGTGACGGAATATGTGTCGAGCGCTTTTCCACGATATACCTCCAAGCTATATATAGGATGAACTTGTAAGATCGTTTTTTATATAGTTTGTATTTATTAACATGAATATAGTATAACTCATAAACCCTTGGTTGTATTTTACCGTTCAAAAAACTTAATTCCATTTTGGGAAAAAGTGATATAATGAAATTACAACAGATTATAAAAGGGTGGATTCCATGAGAACAACTATGAAAACAAATATGATACCGAATGCAGATCTGAGGATAAGTCTACTGTTTCAGTTGTTTTGGGTATTTGTTCGAATTGGTCCTGTAACCTTCGGGGGAGGTTATGCGATGATCCCTATGATCGAACGGGAAATTTCTGCTAAACGAAAATGGCTGGCTGAAGAGGAGATGGATGAAATTCTATCTTTAGCTGGTGCTGCACCTGGGGGTGTAGGTGTAAATGCAGCGGCATTCATTGGTTATCGTCTTGCTGGTGTGAAGGGTGCGATTGCTGCAATCTCAGGGATAACGATTCCGACCTTTATCATTGTTTGTTTGCTTAGCGCCGTATACTCCCAGCTGGCAGACCAGCCAAAAGTCATTGCCGCTATGAAAGGGATAAATGGTGCTGTTATTGCCTTGATCCTAGTAGCTGCATATCGAATGGCCAAGAACGCTATAATTGACAAGACTACCGCTGTTACGGCGTTAGTTATACCGGTTGTTTTACTGGTTTTCGGAATTAATCCCATTTACGTGATTGCAATTGGTTTATGTATTGGGTTTGTATATCTGCAAATTAAACAGCTCTTTGGGCTCCAAGTTCGAACGGAGAAGGAGTCCTTGAAAGCTTCTGATGAAGAATCGAATTATCCGGAGTATTACATCTAGGGGGAAGCGATGTGATTTGGAGTTTATTTTTCACTTTTATAAAAATTGGCCTTCTCTCGTTTGGAGGAGGGTACGCCATCATTCCGATGATTCAGCATGAAGCCATGGCTGGGGGTTGGTTATCCGAAGGGGAATTCCAAGAGGTAGTTTCCATCGCAGGGATGTCACCCGGGCCTGTTGCAACGAACAGTGCAACCTTGATCGGATATCGTATAGCCGGAATCGAAGGAGCGATTGTGTCAACATTAGGCATGGTTCTGCCCTCATTTTTAATCATCATCGTTATTTCCGTCTTCTTTTATCGGGTGAGGGACAGTCAATGGATTAAAACGTTATTTTATGGTTTGCGGCCAGTGATTACAGGCTTGATTGCCTATGCTGCGATTCGTTTTGGCTTAAATAGCGTGGAACATGCTTTTATTACTTGGCAGACCCTTGGCATGTTGATCATTGTATTCGCTGCACTTTATGGTTTAATGAAATATAAGCTGCATCCGCTCACCATTATCGTTGCTTCTGGCATTCTTGGGGTAGCTTTTTTTTAGACAGAGCCGGGACGATCCCAGATTGGAGGTAAATCATGTCAGAGAATATACGGGCTTGTTGTTCAGCTAGTCGAAATCAAGTCGCGAAACAAGAATCTATTGATGTTTGTAAGGAGAACACAACGGTTCAAGGAATAACAGGGGTGAAAGATTTCTCGGACATGATCCTTATCCCTGGAGGCACTTTTCTTATGGGGACGGATGATAAGGAAGGGTTCCCCGCAGATGGAGAAGGGCCGACTAGGAAGGTTACCTTATCTTCCTTTTTGATGGATGCAACGGCGGTTACGAACAAGCAGTTTGCTGCTTTTATCAAGGAAACAAACTATGTTACAGATGCGGAACGATTTGGATGGTCTTACGTGTTTCATTCTTTTGTTTCCATGGAGACTGGGAAAAAGGTGACCCAAGTAGCCACTCAAACCCCCTGGTGGTGGGTGGTGGAGGGAGCGGATTGGTGTCATCCTGAAGGTCCGGATTCCCATGTAGATGAACGACTTGATCATCCGGCTATTCACCTATCATGGCATGATGCGGATGCATATTGTCGCTGGGCTGGTAAACGTCTGCCTACGGAAGCGGAGTGGGAGTATGCCGCACGAGGAGGACTGGTTCAGAAACGGTATCCTTGGGGGGACGAATTAAAACCAGGCGGAGAGCATCGCTGTAATGTATGGCAGGGAAAGTTTCCCGATAAAAATCATGCCAGCGATGGATTTGCAGGTACCGCACCTGTAAATTCCTATCTGCCTAACGGCTATGGTCTTTATAATATGTCAGGAAACGTGTGGGAATGGTGCGCGGATTGGTTTACTAAGGATTATCATTTATCTTCCGAAGCCGTGAATCCGAAAGGTCCAATAAGTGGTGTCGCAAGATCAATGCGCGGAGGATCGTATTTGTGCCATAAATCTTACTGCAACCGTTATCGGGTGGCGGCTAGAAGCAAAAATACTCCAGACAGCTCTGCCGGAAATATTGGCTTTCGATGTGCGGCTGATTATACAGGTTAGAGCACTTTTACGACTACTACATAAGAAGGAGGAACTTCCTTGTCCTCTATCATCCATAGTCAGTTTGACATCAGCGTGCTGGACGTCCTAAAGATTCAATATCAGAAGCGGATCCTGTTCGATTACGTCCAGTCTTGTTATACCGTCTCTTATATCCAAAAAGGTGAGGTATTGACGACATCCTCCGAAGGAGAATATGTTGCTTCTGCCGGAGATGTGATGATCCACCGTCCTAACGAGCCTTTTAATGTGATCTCCAAAACGGATGGCATACATTATCTGTTTAATATTAACGCTAAAGTTAAAGACGGAGATGACTTCTTTAAGTTATTCCCTCTAGGCAAGGTGATTCGGGTCCGGGATCGAAGCGAATATGAGCGAAGATTTGACGAATTGCGGAGCCTGTGGTTGCAGGAGGAAGATGATTTCAGGAATGTTCAGGTCGGTTCATTGGCATTTTTTCTTCTTTATGAAATTATGGAGAGTACCAAGCTTGGCGGGCGCCGCTCTTCACGAGATCCCTTTATCACGGACCGCTTTAACGAAGCGTTGCAATATATGGAGGAGAGGCTTGATCAGGAGATTAGTAGAGAGGAGCTTTCCAAGCTCTATCATATGAATCCTGTTTATTTTAGCCGGGCATTTCAGAAAATATATAAACTGACACCCATGCAAATGCTGCGAAAATTGCGGCTGCAGCAAGCTAAACAAATGCTGGAATATACGGATTATACAATCGAGCATATCTCCCAGAGATGTGGTTATTATGATGCTTCACACTTCAGCAAGGTATTTCGTGGCGAATACGGCAAGGGGCCGGCAGAGTACCGGAAAAGTATCGAATTTACAAAAACAAACATCGCTGCTCCATAGCGGAGTTTTCCATATTCATTTACTCTTATAAGCATGAGCAGATCATTCTAAGCTGCCCGAATCGAGCGTAACCATTTCGATGAAAAGGAAAGGCAGGGAATAACTCATGAGAATCTTGTATTTGGATTTGGATTCGCTTCGCCCGGACCATCTGGGATGTTATGGCTATCATCGGAATACCTCCCCGAATATCGATTCAATCGCTAAAGAAGGTGTCACCTTTACCAACTACTATTGTTCAGATGCTCCTTGCCTGCCGTCTCGTTCCGCCTTAATGTCGGGGCGATTTGGCATTCATAATGGGATTGTAGGGCATGGCGGAACCGCTGCTGATATGCGTAGAGAAGGAGCCAAACGTGAATTCAATGACCGTCTGGGGATGGAGAGCCTTCCGGCTATATTAAGGCAAGCGGCGATGAAAACCGCATCGATCAGCACCTTCTCCGAACGACACTCGGCGTGGACCTTTAACGCCGGGTTCCAAGAAGTGTTTAATGTTGGTGGCAGAGGGCATGAGACGGCAGAGCAGGTGCTTCCAGTGGCACTTAAATGGATTGAGGATAACGGGGAGTCCGAAAATTGGTTTCTGCACCTGAATTTCTGGGATCCGCATACACCTTATCGTACACCCGAGAGCTACGGTAATCCGTTCGAGAAGGAGCCTTTACCCGATTGGATCACGGAAGAAGTGTTTGAGCTTCACCGAAATAAGAAGGGGCAGCATAGTATTGAAGATATGAATGCGCTCGCGAAATCGCATTATCAGCAGCATTTCAGGCATCAGCAGGAGATAGAGAACCGTGATGACCTGCGTGTTATCTTTGACAACTATGATGCTGGAGTTAAGTATCTGGACGAGCATCTCGGGAAAGTTTTTTCTAAGCTGAGAGAACTTGGCGTGATGGAAGATACGGCTATCTTGATCTCTGCGGATCATGGAGAGAGTCTGGGTGAACTAGGAATTTACTCCGAACATGGCACAGCAGACGAGGCGACTTGCCGTATTCCGATGATTGTTCGCTGGCCAGGGGGCAAGAAGGGAATCGTGGAGGAGGGGCTACATTATCACCTTGATCTAGGACCTACATTAGCGAGCCTTTTGAATTTGAAAGCGGCTGCTTCTTGGGATGGTGAAAGTTATGCAGGTGCTATTTTGGAGGGGAATTTGGGAGGGCGTGAGTATCTCGTAATCTCACAATGCGCGCATGTGTGTCAACGCAGCGTCCGGTTTGCGGATTGGTTATATATACGTACCTATCATGACGGACACCATGGATTCCCGCAAGAAATGCTGTTTGATTTGAAGCATGATCCTTATGAACAACATAATCTTGCCGAAGTACGTAAAGACGTTTGTATGGAGGCTGTCTATCTGTTGAATGAATGGCATGATCATATGATGGGCTCCATGGATTGTGATATCGATCCATTATGGACGGTACTTATGGAAGGTGGACCCTACCATGCCAAAGAGTATCTGAGCGCATCCTTAAAGGATGCTTAATAATATCCTAATAAATGCGGCGAATGAAAGACATATGAAAGGGAGGTTGCCCTGAATGGGCAACCTCCCTATTTATGTTCTCGCTTTTTGTGGATCTATTAAAGATCCGGGAAGCCTCAAAACGGTCTTCGTCCCGCTACCCTCCTTACTGTACAGCAGAACGCCGCAAGGATCGCCATACTTAAGATTTAGACGATTATTGACATTTAGGAGACCGATATGATCTCCTGATTCTATATTCTTACCAGCCAGCAACTCCGTAAGTTGTTCCAGTCTTGTCGTATCGATACCTACACCATTATCTTCAACCACGATTTCAAGCAGCCCCGCTTCGTTTTTCTCTACGGAGATCAGCAGAATTCCTTGTCCTTGTGCCTCAAGCCCATGACCAAGCGCATTTTCAACAATAGGTTGAAGGATCATTTTAGGCACGGGAATGTGTAGCCATTCCTGTGGACAGAACAGCTTGTAAGTAAATTTGTCCGGGAAACGGCCTTGGTAAATCCTCACACAAGATTCCGCGATTTTCAGCTCTTCCCCAAGAGTTACCTCCTCTTTGCCTTTGATGCTGTACTTGAGCATTGTGCTTAAGGCGGTAGTCATCTCGAAGATATCCCGATTTCCTTTTACGATCGCAACGCCCTTGATTGTATCTAAAGTATTGCTTAAGAAATGCGGATTAATTTGACTTTGTAAATACGAATATTCCGCCCGCTGCTTTTCCAGATCGGTCAGATAAAGTTGAGTTGAAGCATCGATTAATTGGTCCGTCAAATCGTGGATTCGTGTGGTCATATCGTTGAACTGTCGAGAGATGATTTCAATCTCAGCATAGCCCTTTAAATCGACCTTGTTGTTCAATATCCCCAGACTTCCACCCTTTAATTGATTCATATAGCGCATAAGCCTAGACAACGGTCTTAAGAGATTCATCATAAGTACAGAATAGGGAATAGAGACGACCAGCAAGATTAAGGCTAGAAGAGCATAGCTGACCTTCTTCAATTTCTCCAGTTCTTTCATTAAATTATGGACAGGAACAGCAGTTATGATTTTTCCAGAGATCTCCGGTAAGCTAAAGGACTGAATTGCATATTTCTTTCCATGAACCGTCTCGACGATGGACTCTCCATCCCTTCCAGTTGCCCGAGTTTGAAACTGCTGGAGCATATCCTCCGGCTCATTGCTATTAGAGTAGATCATGCCTTTATCATCCATCATAAAAAAGCTGGTTCCGACCAATCGGGGATACTCAGAAATTTCAGTTTGAATGGCTTTCATATCTACAATAACTGCGAGATAGCCAATTTTTTCACCATATAGGGACGTGTCACCTGAAGCGAAGATGTTCATCCCGAAAAGCAGTTTTCTCTTGTCGATGACTTTGTCTGGAGGACTGTATCCGCGATAATGAACGATTCCATCCTCCTCAGCTGTTTTCATAAGATCGATAGCATATTTTGTTCTTCCTGCTAAGGAAATACGTGTGTTTGAGCTACCGATAACAATAATATCTAAGATATCCGTGTTCATATTTCGGGCGATGCTCAACAATCCTTCAACTTTTTGGGATAGATCGTAGACTCGAAGCTTATCATTCTCGACTAGGAACTTTTGGACGGTCGAATCGTAACCCACATTCATCATCATGGAAGAGACGTTGGCATAGTTGTCAGAAATCCGTTGTTTGAGGAGGGAGACTAGCTCCGTATTGTATTGCGTATTTTGATTAATGATAGTCTCGCTTGATAGTTGGTAGACTCGTGAAACGATGATTGGGATAATGGCAACAATAAATAACCCGAATAGCAAAACCTGAGTACGGATGGATAGTCTCTTAAATGTCTTCATTGTTTTGTTCCCTATATTGTGTAGGTGTCATTTTGAGATGCCGCTTAAAAATTCGTGTGAAATAGAAATAATCCTGAAAACCGCATTTCTCACCGATTTGGTAAATGGAAAGGTTGGTTTCGATTAGCATTTTACAGGCGTATTCAATTCGTAAACGACTGATATGTTCGATGATGGTCTCGCCGACCTCTTTTTTGAATAATTGGCATAAGTAATTTGGGCTTAAAAAAAACTGATTGGCTAATTGCTGGATCGAAATTTCTTGATTGAAATGGTTGCGGATGTATAACATGATTTCTTTGACTTTGTGGTTTGAGATTCGTGAAATATCAGATTCGTTTCTGTTCATAAAAATATCAAGTGTCATAAGAATCAGATCATCAATCATAGCTTCAGCCGTGCCGTACCGATAATAGAGCTGTTCATATCCTTCAAAAAAACGGCCGCTAACCCGAGTCCCTTCCCGAGGAAATAAGTAGAGGATCGATGTATAGAGCAAATAGGCTTCTTTAATGGTGAACGTTCCCTCTTTGAATAATTTCTTTATCGATTCCATGGCTGCTATGAAACCGAGCCGGTCTTTATTATGAAGAATCCGGGAAATCTCTTTGAGCTTCTCGTCGATCGGTATTTCCTGTTGTGGATTCACCCGGTAACATCCGGGCATCCCCGTTGTGAACATACTGAAAGCAGCATGAGAGGCGGACTCTAAAGACGCATCCAATTGGTGTATATCCGAAATAGGAGGACCGATCCCGACTCCGCACTCTTGTACAACTTCTGTTTGTTTAAACCCCTGGAGGAAGACTTCGTATTGGCACTCTTCCAATAAGTAACCATACCGACGGCGGCTCATTGGGAAGACCAGGGAAGAGAACTGCCTGACATCTACAGGTGAACTTAACCCTTGGATAACAATGGGGATATGAGGGGTATCTTTCGACAAGGGTATTTTCTTCTCATCCAACCATAAGTTAATTCGTTCAAGATCTCCGGAACAAACCGCTTCATAAAGTTCGAAGTCGTGGATAGGTTGTTCTTTAACTGTCTTGGAATCGTGTTGCTGGGCTATTCGGTTGAGCATTCCTTCAATTTCTTCGATTTCAAAGGGTTTGAGACAATATCCGAAAGTACCATAATTCATTGCTTTTTGTGCATAAGCGAACTCGGCATGTCCGCTGAGTACGATAAAGATCGTATCCGGCGCGATGGCCTTGCCACGTTGAATGAGCTCTAGTCCATTCATAACAGGCATCTTGATATCTGTTAGAACAAGGGTGGGGCGAAGCGATTGAATTAATTGAAGGGCTTCTTGCCCATTTTCGGCATCGTCGATCACTTCAAAGCCGTATTTCTTCCAATTCACTCCTGCTTTAATTCCTTCTACAATCCACTTCTCATCATCTGCAATAATTACTGAACGCATAAGTGAATCCCCCTCTCTTTATAGAGCTCTTAGATTTATCCTAGCGATTGTGGACCAAGGGGGGTATGGACGATCTTACGCTCACTATGTCCGATATTACGTGCCACAGGAAGGTCTCCCGCAAAGGTGTGAAAAATCCACATGATCGGAGTTGTATTCTCTATACAAGAGAATTTACACTCCCGATATAATTTACCATATAAATCGCTTACAAGCATAACAAACTCATACAGAAAGGTGGGGAGAAGATTGGCTGATTCTGTAACCGCTCGTACGCCTAAACGAAGCTTAAAAACTCGTGCTCCAAAGCAAAGTTTAGGAAAAACGATTTTACAGTACAAGTATTTTTACCTCATGGTTCTACCGGTGTTAATCTGGTATGCCCTCTTCAGCTATGCTCCCATGTACGGTGTAACGCTAGCGTTCAAAACATTTAATTACAGTGAGGGGATTCTGGGAAGTCCTTGGGTTGGGTTGGAGAATTTTCAAACGCTGCTGACCGACCCCGATTTTCGCAAGGCGTTTTGGAATACGGTCATTATCAGCTTGATGAAGCTGGTCACTCATTTCCCGATGCCCATTATCCTGGCGATTGTTTTATATGAGTTTTCCAGGACAAAAATGAAGCGGTTTTTTCAGACGATCCTGACGTTCCCGCATTTTATATCGTGGGTTGTACTGTCGGGGATTATTATCAATATTTTAAGCAAGGACGGGATTTATAACCAGATCATCATGCTGTTTGGTGGAGATCCGAATTCTCCTCTTGTCGATGAAAGTGCATTCAGACCCGTTCTGTATATCACGCATGTGTGGCGAGAGATCGGTTGGGATTCAATCATTTACCTGGCGGCTCTGGCAGGGATCAATCCTGAGCTGTTTGAAGCGGCTGAAGTGGACGGAGCGAACCGGTTTCGCCGTTTGCTAAACATCGCATGGCCGGGTTTGAAGAGTACAGTCGCAGTTCTGTTAATCCTTCAAGTTGGACAACTACTAACCCAAGGTTCGAGCTTTGAGCAAATTTTCAACCTGTATAGTTCGCCGGTATATTCGGTTGCCGACACGATCGATACTTACATTTATCGGACTTCCTTCACGATTGGAGGAGACTTTGGATATATGACCGCCGTGGGTGTCGTCAAGTCCATTATCAGCCTAATCCTTTTATGGGCGGCCAATACGTTCGCTAAGAAGATGGGCGAGGAAGGGCTGTATTAATCTGCAGGAAAAGGGGAGAAGCAAGTGACCGACACAACGGTTAAAAAGAGAAAAAAGTGGAGTGTCTTCGATATCGTCGCATTCGTGGTTCTGGGGCTCCTAGCAATAGTAACATTTTTTCCTTTCTATAATGTTCTTATTATCTCTGTGGCAAAGTTCGAAGCGATTAGTAAAAGTGACTTTTATATTTTTCCGCTTTCGTTTGACCTGTCCGCTTACAAGCTTTTGCTTCAGGATATGAAGTTTTGGACTTCCATCTTTAATTCTGTCATCGTAACTGTGGTTGGCGTGTTGTTCAGTATGACAATCTCTGTGGCGGGAGCTTACGCATTATCCAAGCGGGGTATGCCCGGCAGAAACATAATGCTCAGCTTGATCTTGTTCACTATGTTTTTCAATGGCGGTTTAATTCCTTTTTACTTAGTCGTCAAGGATCTAGGATTCGTAAACAATATACTCGTCATGATCATCCCCGCGGGTCTCAATACGTTTTATCTAATCATTATGAAAAACTATTTCAATACCATTCCAGAAAGCTTGGAAGAATCGGCTAAGCTGGACGGGGCGAATGATCTGTACATTCTTTTCAAAATCATTATTCCGATCTCTGCTCCATTCATGGCGACTTTTGCTTTGTTCTATGCTGTGGAAAGATGGAATGAATGGTGGTATGCGCTGATTTTTATCAGTGACGCTGCTAAAGCACCACTTCAGATTTATCTGCGGGAGACACTCATTACTTCGAATTCCTTGCTAAGCCAAATGGCACAAACGATGGCCGAGCAGGAGCAGACGGGGAAGGTCTACACACCTGCACTTCAAATGGCAGCGATTGTAGTTTCGAGTATTCCGATTATTGTTGTTTATCCGTTCCTGCAGAAGCATTTTAATAAAGGGATTATGGTGGGTTCAATAAAAGGATAAGAAAGATTTTAAATAGATTGATTCTATCCTAAAATAGTATAAAGGGAGGTTTCAAGCATGCATAGAAAGAAAATAATGACATTGGCATTATGTATAACTTTGTTGGCTTCAGTACTCACGGCTTGCGGTGGAGGCAATAACGGCAAAGGGCAGGCTGGTTCAAACGGTGAAACATCTCCGAATTCTTCTAACTCCACGGATAATCCTTACAAGGATCCAATGACCATTTCTCTTGGGTTTTGGGATGCGGATGCCGAGATTGCTAACATCGAAAAGGACCCGATCGCTAAACAAGTATTGGAGAAATTCAACATCACACTAAAACCTGTCAATTTGTCTTGGGATGACTATACCCAGAAGATTCAAATGTGGGCCGCTTCCGGCCAATTGCCAGACATTTTCGCGATCGACGCCGTCGGCACGCAATATCAGCGCAAATGGGTGAATCAAGGCGTTGTCAAAGCGCTCCCGGATCTTTCAAAGTATCCAAACCTTGCAAAATACTTCGAATCCCCAGATATTAAAGGATTAGGAGTAGATGGAAAGTATTATACTGTGCCTCGCCGGATGTTCCCGAGTGTTGATTGGAGCGCACTGGATCGTATGGTCTTCTATCGTTGGGATCTTGCTCAAAAGGCAGGGATCACCAAAGAGCCAGAGACATGGGAAGAGTTTGAAGCCATGCTTGATGCAATCGTAAAGTCGGATCCGGAAGGCAAGCATGTTACTGGTCTTACGACGACAACTACCAAGATGCTGGGCGGATTCTTCTGGTTGTATGGCAACCCGGTTGCTACTAGTGATGGAAGCGGCAGTGATTTTAAATGGATCAAAGAGGATGGAAAGTTTATCCCTGCTGTATTCTCTAAAAATGCGCTGCCAGCGCTGCAAAACATGAAGAATATGTACGAAAAAGGATTGATCGATCCAGACATCGCGCTCGTCAAACCAGCAGAGTCCTATGACAATTTCGTAGCAGGCAAAGCAGCTGCTCTTCTAAGCGGTGGAGGTTTCATAAATTTAAATAGCGATATGTATGAAAAACGCTGGAAAACAGCTTATCCGGATAAGGATATGACGGAGAGCGTGAAGGCGCTCAAGCCGCTTATCGGTCCTGATGGTGAACGCTCACACGCCATCTTTAAAACATACTGGTCAGAAAGCTATTTCAGCAATAAGATTGACGATAAAAAGATGGATCGCATCATGGCACTCTATGATTATGTGTTGTCTCCTGAAGGCAAGGATCTGTTGACTTATGGCATCGAAGGTGTAGATTATAAGCTCGAAAATGGGCAGAAGGTTGTCATTGAAAAGGGTTCATTAAATGAGAAGTATCCAGCTAGCAGATTTCTGAAGAATTTGGTGGCTTATGAAACTTCAGATAGCTATAACATGGATAACCCGACGATTGCTAATGAAGGAATCCGCAAAGAAGCTGTCGATTACATCGACTGGATTCAGAACAATACAAAGGTGCCAGAATACGACATTCGGTTAACTTATATGTCCACCCCAACAAAGGATAAATTTACTGTGCTTGACCATGATGATTTGCTTAAGATCATGCTTTCCAAAGAACCCGTTGAGAGTTACTGGAATAGCATTGTGAACGATTATAAGGCTAAAGGTCTTGATAAAATGATAGAGGAAGTAAATGAGAAGGCCAAGGAACAAGGTATTGAATAATGGATGAATAGAGAAGATCCGGGCGGAAGTAGCCCGGATCTTCCGTTTAATTATTTGAAGTATGGCTTAGACTGTGCGGCGCTACTGACCGCATACTTATAAGATTGGGAGGGTAAAGTCTATGAACCTTAGCATTCACTTGACAGGGTTAACCGAGAAACAGTTAGCAGCTGTTTCAGAAGTAGCAGGAATATTGAGTATTCGAATGGAACGCTCAGGGATACCAGTGATTTGTAAGAAGCAAGGGAAGGGCATTCAAATATCTTACGATGAGGCTCAGGTCACCATTGCGTATGAACAGGAACATCAATTGTTCCGGGCACTCAGCCGATTTCTTGAGAACGTACGCCGTGGAGAACGAGTTGAAATTAATGAACGGCCGGTTTATGAACAGTTAGGCTTCATGGTAGACTGTTCGCGAAATGCGGTTCTTAACTATGAAGGATATAAGGAATTGATCCGGCGTTTAGCGCTTATGGGATATTCAACGGTTCAGTTGTATACAGAAGACACCTACGAACTGGAGGGATACCCTTATTTCGGCTATTTGCGAGGCCGATATACAGGAGATCAAATTCGGGAGCTGGATCAGTATGCCGCGTTATTTGGCATAGAACTGGTTCCTTGTATTCAGACCCTGGCCCATCTCGGCCAAGCGTTGAAATGGCAGGCACATGCACCGCTTGTGGATTTCCAGGATATTCTCCTTATTGATGATCCCAGAACTTATGAGTTAATTGATCGAATGTTTGCTTTTATGTCGGCTCATGTAAGCAGTCGCCGCATAAATATCGGGATGGACGAAGCTCATATGATGGGACTTGGTAAATACCTGGATAAGCATGGGTATCAGGATCGCTCCTCGTTAATGTTAAAACACTTTAGCACTGTTATGGAGATCGCCAGAAATTATGGTTTCCAGACGATGATGTGGAGCGACATGTTTTTTCGTCTGGCCAGTTCCGGAGAATATTACGATGCTGAAAGTCCAATTAGCCCTGATATTGTAAAGCTGATTCCTGAAGATGTTACCTTGATCTACTGGGATTATTATTCGGAAACGCAGGAGAAATACGACGGGATGTTAAGCAAACATAAGCAGCTGAATGATCATATTGGATTTGCAGGTGGTGCTTGGAAATGGATGGGCTTCGCTCCAAACAATGAATTCAGTCGCCATGTCAGTCTGCTGGCTCATGATAGCTGTGTTAAGTATGGAATTCAAGAAGTGTTGATTACCGCATGGGGAGATAATGGCGCTGAAGCTTCCGTTTTCTCGGTTCTTCCTACCCTTCAACTTTGGGCGGAGCTCTGCTACACGAGATGTTTCGTGGAGAACCATGTCAAAGAAAGATTCAGTAGCTGCGTGCAAGGCAATTATGATGACTTTATGGCACTCGATGCGGCCAACTTGGTTCCGGGTAACTCGGCACCGGGGGGATGTTCTATCAATCCGGCTAAATACTTGCTTTATCAAGATATTTTATGTGGTTTGTTCGATCGACATGTTATTCCTAGCGCGTATTCGAAGCATTATCAGCAAAGTGCAGAAAAACTCGAACAGGCGATCACTCGCAATTCGCCTTGGCAATCCTTATTCTCTGTACAAGCCAGCTTGTGTCGCTTGCTCGAAATAAAGAGCGAAATCGGGATTTCTATACGCGAAGCTTATCATCGTGGAGATTTAGAGGAATTGGCTCACTTTGCCAAGGTGACTTTGCCACAATTATCTGATTTGGCCAGACAATTTATGGACGACTATCGAGTGCAATGGGAGCAGGAAAATAAGGTGTTTGGTCTTGATGTCTTTGATCTTCGTATGGGAGGATTGCTTCAGAGAATCAGAACGGCGATTCATCGAATCAATCGTTATGTCGAAGGGAACGTGGAAAAGATTGCCGAATTAGAAGAGGAGCTTCTGACGTTCGACGGCCTTGTTGACGAGGGCAACCCCAGGGCGATAAGTGCGAATTTATGGCACACGATTGCAACACCATCCGTGATCGCTGGGGTTTAAGAAGGGGGTGAGGTTATGATTGATACTAATCTGGACAATCAAAAGGGTACAAAGCAGCCTAACCTTCTGCTTATCACCGTAGATCAGATGCGTTTTGATTGCCTGAGCATTATGGGACATCCCGTCGTTGAGACACCCAACCTGGACGCTCTGGCATCAAGGGGGATCTTATTTGAGCACGCGTATTCGGCTACCCCCAGTTGTATTCCCGCCAGGGCTGCTATCATGACAGGAATGGGGCAAAGATCACATGGCCGGGTTGGTTATCAGGATAAGGTTGAATGGAATTACGCCCATACGATTGCCGGCGAGCTTGCTCAAGCTGGTTATCATACGCAGTGTGTTGGCAAGATGCATGTGTATCCTGCACGTAATCTATGTGGATTCCATAATGTGGTGCTTCATGATGGATATCTTCACTACAATCGGGATAAGAACCAAACGTTCCATGATGAACACTATGATCAAGTGGACGATTATTTGCAGTGGCTGCGAAGACAAACTGATACCAATTCGGATATCACTGACTTAGGCCTCGATTGCAACGCCTCAACGGTTGCCCGCCCCTGGCACTTGCCGGAAGCGATGCATCCAACGAATTGGTGCGTAACCGAGTCGCTAGACTTTTTGCGAAGAAGAGATCCTGGGAAACCATTTTTCCTATGGTCTTCCTTCGTTCGCCCCCATTCCCCCTTGGATCCGCCACAATGTTATCTAGATATGTACAAGGACTTGGAATTTCCTGATCCTCCAATCGGAGATTGGGTGGACGAGAGTGCTGCCTTAAACGCAGCTAAGGATCCAACTTCTTCGTTCACTAATTTGCCAAAGCGCAGATTGGATCGTGCCCGTGCCGCGTATTACGCGCTAATTACGCATCTTGACGACCAAATTGGGAGGTTGATCAATGGGCTGCAGGAGTATGGTGTTTTAAATGAAACTTTGATTCTATTTACTTCTGATCATGGTGAAATGATGGGGGATCACCATTACTTCCGGAAATCTCTTCCTTATGAAGGAAGTGCTAAGATTCCTTTCATAGTGTTTGATCCGGGAGAAACGCTTGGACTTCTTGCCGGCTCCCGGCTTGATTCCATTGTAGAGCTTCGCGATATTATGCCCACATTTCTTGAAGCTGCTGGCGTCCAAATACCATTTACAGTAGAAGGGCAAAGTGTGTTGCCGCTGTGCAGGGGAGATCAGACATTGTGGCGATCTTATATTCATGGGGAACAAGCCTATGGAGAAAAGTCCCACCACTTCTTAACGGATGGAAGAGAGAAATTTATTTGGTATTCTCAGACAGGGGAAGAGCAGTATTTTGATTTAGCGGCAGACCCCTCAGAGAAGATTAATGCGATAGGCTGTATTGATAAATTCGAGCGCATAAAAGAATGGAGAGAGCGTCTTATTCACGAGCTGGAGGGACGAGAGGAAGGGTTTGTAAACAACGGCGAATGGATTGCCGGACGCCCAATTTCTCATATTCTAAAGGCATCCCAATTGGGGGAATAATCATAACTTAGGGCAACCTGAACTTTCAGGTTGCCCTAAGTCTGTTAAGGATAGAAAGAAAGGTTAGTGAATTTACCAGCTACTCCGGCGTTCAGGCAAAGGGTCCTGATCTTGAATCATTCGATGGACGAGCAATTCAACCATCGAATGGCGAATATCTCTATAATCGGGATCTTCAAAACGATTGGAGTTCTCATGAGGATCCTCTTTCAAATCATACAATTCACCGTAGGTCTCACCTGCGAAGATTACCAGCTTATAGCGTGTTGTACGCAAACACTTAGCGTTAATGCCGCGATCATGAGCAATATAAGCGGTTAGGGCAGAATTACGCACATGGGACTCTCTTCCAGCCAGCACCTCCATCTGTGACACACCTTGAATTCCGTAGGGAGTTTTGAGACCTGCGGCTGCAAGCAGTGTGGGGACAATATCAACATGTTCCATTAAAGCAGGGACCCGTTGCCCGGAAGCAATCCCAGGACCGCGTACGATCATCGGGATTCGTGTTAACCCTTCATAAAACCACGGCCCTTTGTAAATCAGCCCATGGTCACCGAGCAGTTCTCCGTGGTCGCTGGTGAAGAGGATGACTACATCATCGTACATTTCTTTTTGACGCCAAGCTTTTATAATACGTCCGATCTGCTCATCAATGAAGGTAATCATCGCATAATAATTTCGGGTGAGCCGTTTCATATGCGCTTCATTAAGAGAATGCTCCTCACCGCCACCAGGCCAATATCCTCTCTGAATCTGACGCAGCAGATGTGGAGGACGAAGATGCACGTCGTCTGCTTCGCTGGCTGGAGATGGAATGTCAGTGTCAGCGTACATATCCGCGTAAGCTTTTGGAGGGTCAAAAGGGTGATGTGGATCGACGAAACTGGTCCATAAAAATAGCGGTTGTTCGGTTTTGTGAGAGAGGATCACATCGATGCTCCGTTCAGCAATCCAGTATGACTGGTGTAGCTCTGGAGGGATTTCGCTCTCCCACACATCGTTTTGAGCATTTGAAGCTCTGTAACGGTCCTTGCTGAAACGTTCTGCCGCTTCAGGGTTGCGCTCTCTAAGCCACTCCATATATTCCCCGATACAATTGTCTTCCGTAATATGATGTTCATCAAATCCGTAGTACGTTCCATCGGAAGCTCTTCCGCGGTCACGATAAGCAGGCTCTTCATATTCTTGTGAAAAGTCCCCCTTCATCTGAGGGCGGAAATGCATCTTTCCTATACCGATGGTTTTATAATCCGCTTTCTTTAAATGATCGCATAAGGTAAGTTCGTCTTCTCTGAGTGTGGTACCGATGTTCCAGGCACCGTGAACATGCGGATACCTGCCTGTAAAAATGGAAGAACGTGAAGGCGTGCAAACAGGACTAGCGCAGTAAGCACCAGTGAAGAGTGTGCCTTCCGAAGCAAGCTTGTCAAGCTCAGGTGTCAGTACGGAAGCGTTTTCGATACCTAGTGCGTCCGCACGCATTTGATCTGTGGTAATTAACCAAATATGAGTTCTTTTTGACATCCGTAACAACCCCCTATGAATATAGTGTATAGCATCACAAAAGCCTCTAGCAACCAATGAATTCTCCATATATTTCATTAGAATCGTCCATATGGGTTGATATTTTTATTACCTATAATTAAATAGTCTATCTCAATGTTGGAGGAGAAATTATATGCGGAAGTTATCCATATCAGGGGATCATTTTACATTAGACGAACAACCCATCCGGTTGCTTTCTGGTGCGCTTCATTATTTCCGGATCGTTCCGGAATATTGGCAGGATCGTTTGCTGAAGCTGAAGGCTTGTGGATTGAATACTGTTGAAACCTATATTCCTTGGAATTTACACGAACCAGAAGAGGGGAGCTTCAATTTTGCTGGATTTGCTGACATCGAGGCTTTCGTTAGACTTGCTGGAGAGCTTGGTTTGCACGTGATTTTGCGGCCAAGTCCTTATATTTGTGCGGAATGGGAATTCGGTGGATTGCCAGCTTGGTTACTTGCGGACAATAACATACAGCTGCGTTGTAATGATAACGTCTATTTATCTAAGTTGGATGCCTATTTCGATGAGTTGCTTCCACGTCTGCGGCCTTTGTTAAGCACTAACGGTGGGCCTGTGCTTGCTCTTCAGGTAGAGAACGAATATGGAAGCTTTGGTAGTGATAAGACTTACCTGAATGATCTAAAAGCAGGAATGATCGCCCGCGGCATGGACGTTCTGCTGTTTACTTCAGATGGAGCTGAAGATCATATGCTCCAAGGGGGCATGATTGACGGAGTGTTCGCCACGGTGAATTTCGGTTCACGGGCAAAGGAAGCCTTTGCTAAACTACGTGAATATCAGCCTACGGGACCGTTGATGTGTATGGAATTCTGGAATGGATGGTTTGACCACTGGATGAAACCGCATAATACACGCCCCGAATCTGAAGTAGCGGAGACTTTGGATGAAATGCTGGCTTTAGGAGCCTCTGTTAACTTCTATATGTTCCATGGGGGGACGAATTTTGGATTTATGAATGGGGCAAATCTTTTTGACAAATATGAGCCCATCGTAACCAGCTACGATTATGATACGCTGCTGGACGAATCCGGCAAGCCAACTGCAAAATTCTATGCAGCTCGGACAATAATTGAGAAATACGTAACGTTGCCGCCCCTGGAATTACCGCCGTTAATAAAGTCACAAGCTTATGGTAAAGTGTTGATGACAGAAGCAGCACCACTGTTCACTCAGTTAGACGTTTTGTCTCACCCAGTACATAGAGCATGTCCCGAGCCAATGGAGAAACTGAATCAGAATTATGGGTTCATTTTGTATTCGACGAAGATCAGTGGACCCCGCAGCAGTACGGAGCTCGTCCTTCAAGAAGTACGTGATCGTGCGCTTGTATTCGTGAATGGGGCCTTTGTCGGTACAGTTGAACGCTGGGATCCGCGAGGAATTCCATTAGAGGTTCCAACGGAGGGACTGCAGATCGACATCCTTGTGGAGAATATGGGGCGTGTAAATTATGGCCCGCTGCTTCGTGATCCAAAAGGCATAACCTGTGGCGTTAGACTCGGCTATCAATTCCTGCATGATTGGACGATTCGTTCTTTGCCTTTAACCCATCTTAAGGGATTATCATTCACACCGATAGATTGCGAGCAACGTCAGCAGCCCACTTTTTACCGGGGGAGCTTTCAAGTCAGTAAGCCTGAGGATACTTTTTTGCAGCTGGATGGATGGAGTAAAGGTCAGGTTTTTATAAACGGCTTTAATTTAGGGCGCTACTGGGAGCAAGGTCCCACTAAAACACTGTACTTACCAGCGCCGCTTCTGCGTCAAGGTGATAACGAGCTAATCTTATTCGAACTACATGGCGTAATGGAGCCAGTGGTTACTTTTGTGGATACACCGGAGCTCACATGATATTTAACGGGTGAGGAAGTATCATGATTCTATAGTATAGGTCTGATGATTTTTAATATATAATCAAAACAGCCCAACAATTTATAGGAACTGAAAATGCACGATTAGGGTGGGTTAGAGGAGGATTTTAAATGAGCTATGATTTGATGGCATTCGAGACGTTTAAAGCGCCGCAAGAGAGAGCAGCGTTTATGGAGTGGTATGAGCAGCAAGTGCAGTGGTCGGAAGATCATGCCTATAATGATCCATCAGTTTTATCGGAGGCGTTGCAACGCTTTTATAGTGAGTTGTCTGAGCAATTTCCTAATATGAATGTAGAGGACGAGATTTTTGAGGCGATGGAGGAAGCCGGAACGGATAACCGGTTGACTGACTACTCACTTGGCTCATCCGTCATCTATGCAGCTTTCGCTTATTCTGTAGCTGAGGAAGCTTATATGGCGATGCGGGAGTTGGCTATAAAACACAAAGTAGGATTTTTTGATGTAAGCAGCAACGAAGGCGATATTATTTTTCCTTGAAGCAAAATGATTTAGAGTGTAGACAGCTGGTTGCTCTCCTAGTTGTTAATGAAGTAGTGGCAACCAGCATGTTTTCTATCTTCTTTACTCTACAACAGACGGAATAATACAATCCTTAATCAGAGGCCACCGGTCACGAGGCTGAAGTGTGAATTCTGAAGCGATGGCTACGACAAGTTTTTTTTCTGGAATGCAGCAAATGACATTACCACCATCACCTAACGCTGAGTAGGTGTAAACCCCGTCTTCTTCGCGTAGCCACCACAAGTAACCGTAATGATTAGGGTTCATCGCTGTTGATTCCTCAATCCATGTCTCCGAAATGATCTGATTATGCCCCCATTGTCCACGGTTCAAATATAATAAACCAAAACGCGCCATATCGCGTGGAGACAACATAAGTCCCCATCCTCCTGTGGTGATACGATTGGGGTCTTCCACCCACCCCTTCACCTTAACCCCAAACAAATCATCGAACCCAAATGAGCTCATCTCATAATCCGGGATTTCATTCATTCCGATAGGTTTAAATAAACGTTCGTTGGCGAACTCACGGGCACTTTGTCTAGTGCTGCGCGTGATGATGGCAGAAAGCAGATGTGCTCCAGCGGTAGAATATTTGAAATCCCCAATTGTTCCTTGTTGGCCTAGCATATCCAGCGTATATTTTACCCAGTCAGGCTGCATACACATTTGCTCCAGCGGTTCGTGCCAATCTGCAAAAGCATAAGGTGCGGTCATCGTCAGGAGATGGCGTAAGGTGATTTCTTGTTTTTGCGGATCTTGAGCAGCGTTTGGAACATAGTCCGGGAAAAACTCCAGTACCTTTTGATCTGCATTGTTAATAAAGCCAGCCTCTATGGCAATGCCTATGAGCGCGGATATGATACTTTTTGTTACAGAGGCCACATGATGTGTGTCATTCGGGCTAGCGCCATTATAATATTTTTCATAAGCAATAGTTCCATTTCTTACCACAACAATCCCGTTGATATTGCTATACTCGGATTTGATCCTTGATTCTAGCTCTGAAAACATATTAGCATCCATTCCTAAGTTTGCGGGGGCTGAGATTTGCCAATCTGAAGTTGGATAATTGTTTTTGAGCATGAAAGGTACTCCTTTATGAATTTTTTTTCTTTACTGGAAAATAGACCTCGGTAACCAGATCCTCAGGCACAGCAACCTGTGTCGGGTCCGTTAAGTAGATTTCATAAGGTGAGTTCACCCATTCATAACCTTCATTTTCTATCCATTCTCTCAGCTGAGCATAGACCGAGGTCAATTCTGAATAGGCGCCTTTAAGAACAGATCTCGCACAAAGAGCATCAGGCAAATCTCTTGTACCTTTTACACTCTCTTTTATAGGGAGGGCAAACTCTGTATCATTTCCGGCTGGATTATATTCATGGCTGTGATATATCGTTATTGGCGTACCGAGCAAAGTGAGTTTTTCCGTGGCGATTTTTTCATATAGCCTGCTAAAATAATGTCCATAACCTAACGCATAGTCATCACTGCTCAACATCTGACGCGTAAAAAGAATATTCATAGGCTGAGTTTCAACAAGCTCTACTTTTATCTCATTCAGGTAAGACATCATGGGAATACCTTTCTCCAAATTTAAAACATCACTATTGATTTGTTGTAAGGTGTATTCATAAGCGCTTATTTTCTTCTGTATTTCTTTTTTCTTGAGATTAAGGGCTGAGTAGAGCTTCTCTTCTGAATGATTCTGTTCCCATTGTAAAATGTCTTTGATTTCTTCCAGCGAGAAACAATAACCTTTCAGACGATTGATAAAAAGCATTTTTTTAAGTTGTTTAATGGAGTAATACCTATAACCGTTCTCAGGGTTAATCTCATCGGGATGAATTAATCCGATCTCATCATAATATCGAAGCGTCTTCGTAGAAACTTCGCATATCTTCGAGAATTGTCCAATCGACAGCAAAAAGTCATCTCCTTTTTTCGTTTTAATTAAGCTTCCAAGCCAAAACATCGATGTTTGGTTCTAGCTCTACTTAACACCTTACCCTAAGGTCAAAGTCAACAGCAAAATAGTGAACCGATTCCAAGGATACGACAATATATAGGTGAATGGCCATTCAGAAAGGAGTAGCCTACTTGGAAATTGAAGAGTTGAGTGACCTAATAAAATTACATGGCAAAGCAATTTACGCATTTTGTTTTACGCTTGCGGGGAATAGGGTGGATACGGACGATCTCTATCAGGAGACTTTTTTAAAAGCTATGGAAATGCGGCATAAAATGGACCTGAACCAAAATCCGAAAGCGTTCCTTATCTCGATTGCTATCTCATTACGCAAAAACAAACGCAGAAAATGGGCATGGCGGCAAAGAATTGCACCTACAGCAGATTATAATGAAGCGGTCGATCTGGCGTGTACTTCCGATGGAGAGGTTATGCCAGAGGATGCATTGCTGTCCCAGGAGCTTCGGCACATGATTCATGCTGCCGCAGACCGGCTGAATGAGAAACTGAAAATAACGCTCTATCTGTACTATACCGCAGAAATGACCGTTGATGAGATTGCTTCAGCGCTAAGGATTCCACCGGGCACAGTTAAAAGCAGACTTTTCCAAGCCCGCAAGGCGATGAAAAAGATTTTGGAGGTTGAATCCCAATGAATGACTCCGAAAAGTTGGATCAACTGCTAAAGCAAGCGCTAGCTTCTACAGCAGAGCCGACAGAGGAATTAAACGAAAGAATCATCCAACAGTTTAAGGAGACTAAACCAATGAAACCAGCCTATAAAAAAAGAGTTTCGATTGGACTAATGGTTGCTATATTCACGCTTGTAATGTCTTTAACGGCTTATGCAGCTACACAGCTATTTAGCCCCAAGCAGGTTGCTGAGCATCTGGGCCAGCAACTGCTGGCAAAAGCATTCGAAAGCAGGGATGCTGTTGAAATCAACCAATCGGTTATATCTGGTGATTATAACGTGACGTTGAATGGAATAGTCTCGGGGGAAGGTCTTTCAGAACTGAGTAAGTCTGATCAGAATATTAACCCAAACAGATCCTATGCCGTTGTATCCATCGCCAGAATAGACGGTGGCCCCATGCCTGCTACAAGTGAACCGGAGTATGGCCAGGATCCATTCTTTGTGTCACCGCTTATAAAGGGACTAAAACCATGGCAGGTTAATATCACAACAATGAATGGTGGCTATAGCGAGGCTGTTATAGATGGAATTATGTACCGGCTTATTGAATGTGATGGAGTGGAGATGTTCGCTGACCGAGGGGTATATCTAGCTGTCAGTAATGGTAGTTCTTTTTTCAGCAAAGATGCGTTTGCTTATAATGAAAGTACAGGGGAAATTAGCGCTAATAACGATTACAAGGGAACCGCTATTCTATTTGAACTTCCGCTGGACCCAACCAAAGCTGACCCTGTCAAAGCTGAGAGCTATTTACAGGAGCTGTTGAAAGAACCCTCTGCCGACAGCAAAGTTGATTCAGCGGTTTCAACAGATGCAGCTGCCTCTATTGATGATGATGAGAAGGAACTAATTAAAAAAATAGAGGACATGAAGAAAAAAATCTCCACCGGCACGATTATCTCTGAATCTGTAAAGGAAGTGCGTGTTGATGAACAAGGGGCTTTCAATTATGAATACGATAACTGGAGTGTTAAGCTTTTTGTCCAAAATATGTTTGAGGAAGGGCAAATCGGTTACTCGGATTCCGTAAGTTTCAGTGCGGACGATAAAGAAACTAGGGCACTTCAATTTTCCAGAGATGAAAAGGGTGTAATCACGGGCAGGATTATTATTTTGAATTAGAGTATCATTCAGATAACTTTTCACAACACTTATCTATATTCGTTTTATTTATCGTCCATGACCTTCAGATCAATTCTTTGATCGGTCAGTAAAGAATTTAACGAAGAATTTAAAGCAGGAGAGATTGTTGAATATCAGATTCTAATAGCACAAAACGAAGTATCTATTCAAAAGATTAAGGCCAATAAGTAGCAGACTCAATGATTGCAATGAAAAAAGCAGGTGGACTAGCCACCTGCTTTACCGATCACCACACTTTAATATAATTTTTGCCCTTATTCAAAAGTGTAAGAGGTCCTAAAGTGCTTTTATTCTCTTTCTTGTTATCCAGAAAATCTGTATCCAGGATTATATTGCTGCCATCCGGATTCTCAAACTCGGCATCCACGATGCGCACCCGCGGCAAAGTTTCAGTTGAATGTACTTCACCTAAGAAGTTAACGAAGCTTTCAGGCAGATCAATGGAAAGGAATCCCTCATCTCCTTGATCTACAATAAAGAAGTCTGGATCAAAGCTTTCTTCAACTAGCTTTACATTCTCTCTTTCAAAAGGCTCTGCATTGTTTAAGTAAGCGTTGTTATTAATGAACATAGGCTGTTCAACGAGTTCAAACTCCTCAAGATCACCGTGTAACTTATGGACATTCTCGATATACTCCGCCAAAGAGGTGGTGTAGTTATTGAAATGTGAAGTGCCCACGCCTGTCCATCCGTCTTTTCCAACAATGATATTGTTATAGAACCGATCGTCCCCACCATAAATAAGTGAGAAACCGGCAATTTTTGTACTATGCGGAAGATGATATTGCGTGGACCGGTTTAGTACCTTTCGATGAACCATCCTGCCGCCGATTAGATTGTTGATATAGGCTCCACCTTGGGCTACATTCTCTAAAGCATGTTTAGCTGTCAAGATATTATGGTCAACAATGTAAGGGCCATGGCTTACTTCTATAAACAAATCCCGATGATTTTGATAGAACAGATTTTTGCTGATTCTTGTCCCTTGGGTCTGCCAATCCAGCCATAAACCTAAAGTACAATCGTGAATCCGGTTATGGTGGATGTGAGTATCGATCGGTGCGTGAAGCTTGATCCCGGCAATTTCGTGGCCCCAGAATTCCCGTTTTGTCGCAATGTTGTAAATATGGTTATGATGAATTTCGCTGAAAATACAACCTAAGTGGCCGACGATGGCATTTTGGCCGCAATCATAAATGGTATTATGGCGGATAAGATGTGAACCGATCGATTCTTTGCTCCAGCCCTGACGCTCAGCAGTAAAGACGGATTCAAGCTGATATTGATATCCGGGTTTGTCTTTTCGAAGGGTGCGGTAATTATGGCCTGTGGAAGCTTCTTTGCCGATACTGATAGCGCTGCATTTGGCATCGTGAATGATATTATTTTCAATAATCCAGCCTTTGCTCCAGTTAGTGCCTAGCAGTCCGGGCTGGTCTGCCGTTGGAGGTGCCCAAGGTGTTGCCGCATGCGCCATTTCAAAACCTTTTACAGTAATATAATCAATTCCGGTTTCTTCAGGGTAGAAACAAGATCTGCGTACATTGATTTCTACCAGTTCTTTGTTCGGGTTGGCACCTTGGAAATTAGCGTAAATCGTGGTGTGGTCAGGGCTTACTTCGGCAAACCAAACGTAGGTCGTCTGTTTTGGATTTTGGACCGGAACCATCTCTTGTGTCCAGAGATCCTTGAACTCCAGCTTTTCGACAGGAGCGGCCAGTTGATCATACTGACTGACCTCATAAAAAGACATGCCATTTAGATATACATCCCCTAAGTGTCTTGTCTCCTCTATAGTGACGAGCCAATCGCCAGACACTTCCTCAACATACGGATTAAAGCTGCCAAAAAACGTGTTCGGCAAGATCACTTTCCATATTTGGTTCTCAACCTGCTGCCAATCTTGTATATGCTCAGAGCCTTTTATGACAACCTGCTCGTCTTCAGCGGCTTGATAAATAATTCTTCTTTGTTCGCTTAATCCTTTGTATCTCGGTTTTACCCACTCGCGATATATCCCTTCATGAACGATAACCTTATCCCCAGCCACAGCTACTGAAGCCGCTTTATTGATGGTTAAAAAGGGATCCACCTGAGTGCCTTGACCTTGATCTGAACCGGTTTTTGATATGTGATATTCCATTGTCCTATAACCTCCGCTTGGTTGACTTTATCCAATATTATAGGAAATAACGTTGTTAGTTCTATACTTTATATAGTACACTTTAAGACAAAATTAGTGTTTTCGTGAAGGAGAATCTACTTGTGGCCCTTTTTTGAAAAACATGGTGTCAGCGAAAAAGATTACTTTAAACTCATTCCATTGAAAAACTATCATTTTCCACTTCATTTTCATCGGGCATTTGAGATTATTTATGTCAAAGACGGGCAGTTATCTATCACCATTGATGGGAAAAGCTATCAGGTACAGAAAAATGATCTGGTTTTTATTTTTCCTAATCAGATGCATGAATTTGAGACGATTGATTTTTCGGAGATTATGGTAATCCTTTTCTCCACAGAATTGATAGGTGATTTTCACATGAATTATAAAAGCTTTATACCAACTGACAATGTTCTCCATGCTGTGAATGAACCTGATTGTACAAAGCTGGATTCGATTTATAGCCAGAAAAGTTTCCTGTATGGTGTATGTGCGCAGTTGATCTGTCAGACATCATTTGCTCCGGTCAAACAGTCCCCGCAAACAAAGGTGCTCTATAAAATCCTGCTTTTTGTAGAACAAAATTATTCTGCCGATTGCACATTAAAAGCTGTAGCAAAACATCTGCAATATGATTACCCGTATTTATCAAAGCTATTTGTCCAGCTGATGAAAATGCCCTTCACAGATTACTTGAATCACTATCGGATCTCACAAGCATGTTATATATTAAAAAACTCGAATCTGACTATTGGTGAAGTTGCCAACCTTTGCGGCTATAGTAACTTACGGTCATTTCATCGGAATTTCCAGAAAATCACCCATCAATCACCGAAAGGGTATCGGGTTTCCAATCCGCCTGATAAGGAAATGAACTAGAAGACTTAAGGGGGGAGGGAAGAGGATAAAAAGAACTCCAAAACCACGAGTATAGTGGTCTTGGAGTTCTTTTTTTATTTTTGCATCATAATTCTGTAAATCAGCATGGCGGCTTCGGCACGTGTGGAATGGGCAGTTGGTGTAAGCTGCTGCTGAGAGTCTCCTTTAATAAGACCTGCTGATACCAGCGTTGCAATATCATTTGCCGCATAATTAGAAATTTGATTATGGTCGGTGTAGCTGTCTAATGCAGAGGGGGAGGAAGAGGTCGTATTCGATTCCCATACCTCAGCAGCCTTCAATGCCCTAGCTGCCATAACAAACATTTCTTGTCTGGAGATGGAGTCATGAGGGTGGTAAAGGCCGTCGGGTTGGCCCGTAACGACCCTTAATTTCTGAGCTGTCATAAGTCCCTCATAAAAATAATCGTTAGGTGACACATCAGCAAAGCTATTTCCTTCTGCTGCGGATAGACCTAAAGCTCTAACCAATAAAAGTGCGAAATCTGCACGTGTAACAGTCTGGTCGGGCCTAAACTCTGTTTCTGTTACACCATTAATGACACCTTTTGATGTTAGTACTTCTACAATAAACTTCGCCCAATGAGAATCAGTTATGTCCCTGAACGTTTTGTGATTGTAAACGACGGCGTATTGTCCAGATGAATTTGTTGTTGAGAAAATAGCTTGCTTCTTATCTGAATCATAATTCCCGCCTACTACCGGTTGGATGACTCCGTGCTCATTGACGTTCCAAACTACAATAAAGGCGTTGTTCAATGGAGGTACAGCTGCTGGATAAGGAAGCCCAATTTGTATGGCCGAATTTAAACTCTCTAATTGAACTGTTGTACCATCCAAAAGTAACTCGTAATCAATAAGCAAACTTTCACCCAATTGCTTCTTTAAACTTCCTGTTGTATCGACAGGCTTGAGGAGCAAGGTAACCGTCTTCACATTGTCCAGTGTCTTCGCCGGGAATAGATTATCCGGAAGTACAAAGGTAGCTAGTGATGTATTGATCTCCAGCTGCAATGTGGATGCTCCAACAAGAAATGCTGCGGCAGGGAGAGTGACTTCAAATGAGCCAACATTTGACGATTGTTCCTCTGCGAGCTGAATTCTTAGGATTTTGTGGCCTGCGGAATTAGGTTTGGCTAAAGCCATAATCTTTTGTAAGGAAGATTCAGTCAATATTGCGCTAGCTTTTTCTCCATTCATAGTAGTAGGTATCTCAATACTTACGCTACCGTCCAAATGGAGTATAGTAGTGGCCGAATCTCCAACCGATGATCCGGAACTGCCTGAGCTCGCGGCAGCCGTCGGACTTGGAGAAGCGGTCGGACTTGGAGAAGCGGTCGGACTCGGAGAAACAGTCGGACTCGGTGAGGCCGTCGGACTTGGAGAAGCCGTTGGGCTCGGAGAAACAGTCGGACTCGGAGAAGCCGTCGGACTTGGAGAAGCCGTTGGGCTCGGAGAAGCCGTCGGACTCGGAGAAGCCGTCGGACTTGGAGAAGCCGTTGGACTCGGAGAAGCCGTCGGACTTGGTTCCGGCCCATCCAAAGGAATGAACTTCAAGAAATCGCCCCAGATTATATTCCCGTCAGTATCCCGAGAGTAATTGACTACAGGATTTAAGCTGACAAAGTTAGAATCACTCAGTTCTAAACCTGATTTATTCGCCGATCGCGTACCGTCAAACATGAAATTATTGTCCGCAGCTAAAGAAGCTGGATATTGGTCTTTTGCAATGTTGGCAGTTCGGTAAGATAAGAAACCGTCAATCGTAAAGTCTGCAGTAATGTGATCATAAGTGGTGAAGCTTATATTACCACGCGTATTGTTAAATCCGATGTTGTTGATGGCGATCACACCTGGATTACTATTGCTTGTAAAACCATAAGCGCCATTACCAAAGGCGATGGAATCGCGGATGGTATGTGTGACATGAATGCCTTCGCCACCAAGCTTGAAGCCATTTTTATCACCGGCACCTACGGTTCCGTCTGTTAAGAACCCATTGTTGAAGGCGGCGCTGTGCTCAATCAGCACTGAACCTATTGCACCTGAGCCTGCTTTCGTATATAAGTCCCAGCCATCGTCGATATTGTTATGCGCCAGACAACCTCTAAAAATATTACCAACACCCGCAGTCAATTTTGCCGCAAAGCCATCGGCATTATTGTCGGATGGATCACGGTTGTCGAAGGAGGTACTGTTGAGAATTAAGTTGTAGGAAGGCCATTCACTGAGTTCTATCGCGGTACCATCTGTTCGGCTGATTTGTAGACCAGTGTCACCATTCGCATAGAAACGGCTATTTTCAACGATGTTATAATTGCCTCCCACCGTAAAGCCCTTGGTATTCCCAGCTGAGCGAGTGAAATCAAGTCCCTTCACATGCCAATAGTTTCCGCTCAAGAGAACGCCTTCTGTTTTTTTGTCAAAATCAAAGATAGGTCTTGCTCCTGGTGCTGCTTCTATATACTTTTTGGCGGAGGCTTTGCCATCATTGTACTTTTTAATCTCAAGTGGTGATTTCCGCACATAACGACCCTCAAGCACAATAATATGCTGACCTGGTTTAACGAAATCAATCGCAGTATCGATATCAAGTGGGAGATTGATTGTTCCATCTCCGGAGCTTGATCCGGTGGGGGATACGTAGATCTCATCATCTTCGTTATAACTTTTTAGGGTGACGGTAAAGTTGCTGATGATCTTCTCATAAGAGGTCAAATACTGAGTATCATCTGGTAAAAAAGTAATGCTGAAGTTCGTATCTCCTTGATCAAGAAGTCTCGTGGGAATAGAAAGACGTTTACCAGATATTGCCTCGATATCCTGAGCGATGATCGTAGAACCTTGCTTCAACGTCACCGTTCCGTTGACATTAGAGCGCACAATCATTTGGTAAGCTGGATCTGAGGTTTTACTTAGTGAAAGTATATTTAAGCTAGGTGTGACGGGAGTCGCAGGTGGTTCTATTTTAGGAGAATCTGTAGCTGCTGAAGTGACTGTTAATTGAATATTGCTTACATTAATTGTGGCTAAACGTGCGGCATAGAATCCGACATAGATTTTTGAATCCTGTACGCTAAGAATGTCTGGTGTGAAATGAATAGCTTGCTGGCCATTATTGAGCTGTCCTGTAAAACCACTATTCGTCTTTGCTAAGGTTAAATGGTAAGGTGCTGCTGGAACAGTATTGGCAGGTGCAGGACGTTCTTTTTGAAGCATGATGGTTTGAATCCCTTTACTGCCAGTCCCATCCGTTTTTTCAACTCCCGTACGGACAAAAAGCTGTGTGCCCAGATCGCTTTTCGTCCCGCCGCTATAACCACCGATGGCAGCTATATTGGATGCAAAGACGCTAGAATTTCCTTGTGTGCCGATGACGTCACGTGCCATAATGCCAAAAGATTCTTGCCCGTCATATGGATTTTTTGCAAAAGCCAACACTTGGATATCCGCAGACAGCACGAAATTATCTTCCGCAGCATCTAGCTCGGTGTAATAGAAGGTAATGCCGTCATGATCTTCGGTGACTTTACCGCCGCCTTCCAAAGCGATCAGTTGGGCGGATCCATCCTCGTTGACAATCGTCTGATTGTTAGTAGCTGAAGTGGACTGACCGAATTGAATGCTTTTCCAAACGGGATCCATCTTTTCTTTTACTGTAACGGAATACGTAATGGGCATAATAGAAGAATCGGTAGGGAGTATGCCAATTTCATACACTCCAGCTGCCTGATTGTCGAACTTGGAAGTGTCGAGCGTATAGCTGTTTAGCTTCTCTCTATCTGAATTATCATACACTTTGGATACGAAGAGATCTTTGCTGTCAAAGTTTTCGTTAATAAAAAAGGTAGTTTTAGGATAGCTGGTGACTTCGATGCCTACTAGTTTTTTAACGTTGACCTTAACTTGAAAAGAGGTTGTTAAGCCTTTATGCGTAATTGTGATTTTTTTATCCCCAGGTGTCGTGGTGTCGAGAGGAGAGACCTTGTATTCATTGTTCAACAGCCGAATCTGTGTACCATCACTGTAATGAGCATAAACCACAAGTCCTTCTAGTTTGAGGGAGTCACCGATATAGTAGAGTGTTTGTTTAGGTTCATTTCGAATTTCTAAAGCGGATAACGTCGCTGCTTTTACTTCCACATTAAAGGTCGTTGTGATTGCTGGCGCCTCTGTTGTAGTAACGGATACCGCTGTGGAGCCTGATTGCGTAAATAGATACGGTAACAAATCGCTGACCGGTTGTCCGTTAATGGAGAGGGAATAAAGATCACTGGTCAGCTCTTTGGTCAGGAAGCCGTCGTTATAATTGGCAACAAGAACAAGACCTTCTGGATCGAAGGTATCCCCTGGGTAATATACGGTTTTAGCTGGATAATACTTCACTGATAATGAGGTCATAGATAATGGAACGATTTGCAAAGGAATGCTCACGAAAGCACCGTTGTAGTTGATGGTTATGATATTTTCTCCAACCTTGCTGCTATCAAAGCCTGTAACAATATAATCCGTAGAAGACAAAACTGCTTCACTCTCATCAGAAAAAATAGCCTTAACGACTAATCCAGTCAAATCAAGGGGCTCACCAACCAGATAAGTGGTTTTCGTCATTGCGCTCGTATCAGCGGTTAAGCTGGTTACGATTTTGGATTCGAGCTGGATGTCTATGTCACTGAAAGTAACAGTTGCATCTCTAGCTACATAGATTCCGGCAAAAAGAGTATCAGTGAACGTATCGTCCAGAGTTATGATTTCGGTCTGATCACCCACACTTAATCGATAAGTATCTCCTGATTTTTTAATACTTAGCGAATATACAGCTCCTGCGGACGGGGCCTGGATATCGCTAAAAGGATTTAACTTCACTTGGGTATCTTTTTTATAAAAACCTTTCATTACCTGATCCAAAGCACCGACCGCCGCGTAGTTAGAAGTAGTTGTGTTTGTATCTCCGTTCGTCCCAATACTGTCGCGGAGCATAAGACCGAAGGATTTCTGGTTAGGTGTGCTGACAGTACTATTGTTATTAAAAGCAATCACTGAAGCGGTCGCTTTCAGTTCAAAGTTCGCATCCACAGGAATCTCTTTCGAATAAAAAGATAATCCCTCATCGCTGCTAGAGATTTTGCCGCCGTAAGTCGTCATCGTTACAGAGGTTGGACTTTCAATTATAGGTTCGGGGTTCTTAGCTGGACTAGTATTGCCTCCGAAGGCGCTGAAGCCCCAAGGTCCTAGCTCGATTTGGCCTTCTTGACTGAATTGAATGTTTCGGAACGTAACCGTAGTATTTCTAGCAGTATAAAGGCCCACATATTGAATGGAGCCGTCAAAGCTTTCGATCGTTTTGGTTTCATTGCCGATGCGGACAATATACAGATTTCCGGTCTTTTTGATGCTTAATTCGTAATTCTCTCCTTGGGCAGGGCGATTAGCGTTATCAAACACGTACCCAAGTTTCTGTAGGCTTGTATTTTGCAATTTATGAAACGCTTTCATTTCTTGATCCAAAGCACCCACGGCGACATAATCTCCAGAGTAGGCTCCGAATTGGTTATCCCACACATTGCCGCGCAGCATTATTCCGAAGGAAACTTGGTTATTGGCTGTCCAAGCATCCACGTGAGCCGTTGCCTTTAACTCAAAATTAACACTTGGATCAACTTCTTTAAAGTAATAAGCGATACCTTCCGTGCTGCCCGATACTTTACCTCTATCGTTCGAGCTTCGCAGTGTTGCTGATCCATCCGTGTTCTCCGTAATGCCAAAGTTGGCCGCAGTAATCTTGTCTTGCCCCCCAACATCACCAAATACGCTGCCTTGCCATTCACTTTGAATGTTAATCATTCCTTCATAAGGATCAGGTGCTTCCTCTGCAAACATCGATAACGGAAAAGAGGAACACAAAAGCAGGAAGGTTACGAGCATGGCTAACAAACGTTGTTGTTTTCTCAATGATTAAAACCTCTCCTTATATGATCGATTTTGACCAAAGCTAAGCTTGATCATCCGAAATTATACGTTATCACTAAAGCGTACAGCTATAATCAATACGCCATATAACGCTGTTTATGCAGCAGGAGAGGGAGAATCTGAGTTAATGACACCCGGTTTATGCCTTTGCTTCTGCTATTTACGTGGAGTTTTCGGAGTCTGTTGCTGGTGGTTAGTACACTGGCGTGGTGGTTACGGGTGCCGAAGCTGCCGATAAGTATGCTTGCAGTGGAAGTCCGCGACCGTTTGAGCAAAAATTACGCCCGCGATTGGAGTTACGGACCGTAGTGCAGCTATTTCAGCTAATTCGCTCATTTTCCCTGAGTTTCGGACTGCATAGCTCTTAATGAGCTGAAAAAGTGGAACTGAGCAGTGTTTTTGAGTAAATAGCTACAACTGAGTCCGATAGCATGGCGAAAACGAGGAAATTCAGCAAATAAGGGCTGTACGGTCCGAACGTAGGGAGTGCATTGGTGATAGTCGTAGGTATTTTATAAGATACGTAGATTCTGGGGAAATCATAGCCAATACACGGGCTTGGGCAGTCATTACTTCCGCGGTTGTTGTTACGGACCGTAACGCAGCTATTTCAGCTAATTCGCTCATTTTCCCTGAGTTTCGGACTGCATAGCTCTTAATGAGCTGAAAAATTGGATCAGAGCAGTGTTTTTGAGTAAATAGCTACAACTGAGTCCGATAGCGTGGCGAAAACGAGGAAATTCAGCAAATAAGGACTATACAGTCCGAACGTAGGGAGATCATTGGTGATAGTCGTAGGTATTCTATAAAATGCGTAGTTTCTGGGGAAATCATAGCCAATACACGGGCTTGGGCAGTCATTACTTCCGCGGTTGTCGTTACGGACCGTAACGCAGCTATTTCAGCTAATTCGCTCATTTTCCCTGAGTTTCGGACTGCATAGCTCTTAATGAGCTGAAAAAGTGGATCAGAGGGGTGCTTTTGAGTAAATAGCTGCGTCTGAGTCCGATAGCGTGGCGAAAACGAGGAAATTCAGCAAATAAGGGCTGTACGGTCCGAACGTAGGGAGTTCAGCTGGCGAGAGTGCATAATGAATGGCAAACAGATTAAAACTGGCTTACAAAGTGAACCAAATCATCTAAATATGGCTCAACAACAATATGTCGTGGAAAAAAGACAGCGGTCAAATATGTTCTTAATGGTGATAAGGCATTCTTTTTTGAGAGCATAGAGTGATCAGCATCAGGAATATAGAAGACGGAGAGTAGGTTTTCAGGAATTTTTTCACGGTAAACACGTTCGGTTTCCTCAACATCTACATTTATATCTTGCCCGCCAAGAACTAAGTGGACAGGTGTAGTGAAGTTTTTTAAATCCCCGCTCGCATCTGACTGATAATTTTTAGCGAAAAAACCCCATTTTTCTTTGGAAATTAAATCGTCCGATTGTGCAATTCGCAAGTACTTTTCATACGACGCCTGTTCTTTAAGTAGCAGTAGGATTTGCGCGTTATAATCTTCTCTCTTTTTTATCTCCTGTTCTGAAAAACCTTCTAAAATCATCTCTTGTCTGGTATTGTATTGTCCTTGAGAAATCCATTGAATGGCGGGGGATACAAGAATACTGAAGGCGAGATCAGGCACTTTTTTAACAATCTTAGGAATCACCCAGCCCGCCTGACTTGCTCCCCACAAACCAATAGCTTGAGCATCAATCATAGGTAAGGCTTTAGCCCAGTTAATCGCATATATAGTTTCTTGCGCCCTATCCTCCATGCTTTGTTCTAGCCAGTTCCCTGAGGAACCCCCAATACCCGGTTTGTTAAGAGATAAGGAAGCATATCCGGCAGAGGCGAGCTTTTCCCACAAAGGTTTATATCCATCATCGTAAGTATCATTAACTGGGCCATCCCCATGAACAAAAACTACCAGTCCGACGGTTCCAGAGTAACTTTCAGGCAGAACTAAGGTTCCTGTTAGTTGACCTTGAGGTGTATCTATTTCAATTTTTTGCTCAGTCATTGAAAAAGAATGTTGCTGTAGTACGAACAGGACCGCTGCAATCAACAACGAAATGGTAATCATCCAGACAGTTAGCTTAATTTTCTTTTTCATTCATTGATCCCCCAGATTGTAGCGATGTTTTTCTTATCATGTAATGCCAAACAGGCTCTTTGAAAAGTAAATGTCTTACCGCGCTATAGTCAGATTTATGGATCTCAAAGTTCAACTGCTGGTACATATTAATGGCTCGTTTATTATTGTTAGCAACATGTAGCGTTAGCTTTTCAACCTCAGAATGACTGTTGACAAAATCCGCCGCCCAAACCAGCAACTCTTTGCCAATTCCCTTATTACGGTGACTGGACCGAACAGCCAAATGAGCCACATAACACTCTTTTGCTCTAGGTTGATAATCCAAAAAATATAACCCAAGGATTAACTTACAAACATTTAAGTATCCAAATTTCTTGAATAGCTGCAAAAAGGGAGCCCGATTCAGTGGTTTAATTGATCCTTTTTTAAGGGAGAGCGTATACTGCCATTTTAAGTAGATAGTGCCAACCACTTCTCCGTTTTCATAAGCGATTATTTGTTTAGATGATAAGGAAGAAGAATCTTGTTCCCAAAGTCTTATAAGTAGATCAGCAATTTCATTGTCCTCGAGAGAGAGGAGAGAGTGAAATTTCCCGTGAAATGCATCTACCAAAAGCCTGCTTACAGCCTCACGATCTTGTTCCTGGTAATGGGCGATGATAACCTCGTTTGTACTCATTTAGTGGTATCATCTAAGGCATGCTCGATTTGAATTTGAAGCTCATAATGAAGCTTGTCGTTGTTAAACATGGATAGGTACGATTTCTCCAAAATGATGATTGGTCCCAATACCATGTAGTGATGCCCATATAAAAAGTGTTCCAGCTTGGCAATCTCATGATCTACATCCTGATCGTCTGTTACAAAAAATGCTTTATAGAGATAACACCCTTTTTCTAAAACAATGTCAGGCGCGGGAGTGGTTTCAATGGTTTCAAAGCATAAGGTTACTTGTTCAGAATCGTATACATAATGCAAATCTGTTTCAAATAAATGATGGTACTGCGGTCTTTTTTCATATAAACTTCGTGCAGTTAGTGTTTCGTTATCCTCTAGCACCAACCACTTTTTCAGATAACGATTGTCCACATGTTTAATTTGATAATCCCCCTTCATGTTGCCATAATCTGCATGCTCTTTTAGTACCTTTTGTATAAATTGTTGCAGCATTATTAATTGGTTTATTTCTGAGTTGATTTTGTTTAACGATTTCTCTAACAGCAGTTGGTAGTCATTCGTTGCGGATTTATTCATACTTTGGCTAATGGTGCTGACAGGGATGTTTAATTTGCGGAGCAACAGGATATGTGCCAATTGATAGATCTCATCGATGCCGTACATCCGGTACTGATTATTGTCTATATAGGATGGAAACAGGATTTCTTTTTCTTCAAAATATCGAATCTGGTGGATAGATACATTCATAAGTTTTGATAGTTCGCCAATTGTAAGGTACGGATTCAAGGGCGGTGCTCCTAACTGTAAGTTATTTGATAAAATAACTATAAACCTTAGGTCAGACCTAAGGTCAAGCGTTGATTAAAATACGGACTAAGCAGAGCACTTTTTTTCTGAATAATGATTAGTAATAGTAATAGATGGTAATGAAAAAGACTTAGATTTTGGAAGGACAATGCGGGGGTGCAACGGATTAGATTCAGGATCATTTTTTTGTATGAGCCTTGCTGGTATGACCCTAGAGTTGCCGTTACGGACCATAATGCAGCTATTTCAGCTAATTCGCTCATTTTCCCTGAGTTTCGGACTGCATAGCTCTTAATGAGCTGAAGAATTGGGTCAGAGCAGTGTTTTTGAGTAAATAGCTGCAACTGAGTCCTATAGCGTGGCGAAAACGAGGGGAATTGGGAAATAAGAGCTATACGGTCCGAACGTAACTTTGTTAATCAAACCAAAATAATCAAAACAAAATAATCAAATCATCACATTCTAAGCTGATAGGTTCGATTGCGTACTTTTCCACCGACGATCTCTAGTAGCTGCTGTTCAACTAACTCATGTAAAACACGTCGGGCATGGCGATTAGTGACTCTAAGATGGTGGGTGAGCTCTACAGGTGTGAACGGACGCAGAAGACGTCTTGCGAAACGAAGTGTTTCAGCTTCTAACCAAGTTAATGAAGAGGGCGCGTCTGAAGCCATGAATTTGCCGATGAATGCGAGTACTAGTTGTTGACATAGCTGAGGCTCGTCCGTGATTGAGGGATAGGCGATGGATAGGAAGGTCCAACCGTCTAGCGATAATAAGGAATGGCGTCTACATAAATCTTTGAATCGTCGTACATCAAGATCTCTAGCATGCGGACCGTAGCCTTGAATCTCAATTCCACCCTTTGCTCCACCTGGCATATAGGCCAGATCAAGATAACGATAACCATTGTTGAAATCGCGCACTTCCCATTCGGGGAACAAGTAGTTGAAGTTTCCTACAGCAGGAAACCATACGGCACGCAGAAATTCGACTGTTCCATAGCCCAACCCTTTTGCAAGAAGCTCCTGTCTGCGGGGATTGTTCTCCTTATCCAAGTTGATCTGTAACCATTCCTCTAGTTGCTGTTCGAATCTGGACATTTTGTATATCCTCCTTAAGTAATTTTTTGAAAAAAGAAAAAGCCGCTCCCATACAATTCCTCCTGAGCTTAACCCAGGATAGAGATTGTATAAAAGCGGCGTGTTCTTCACGTCCTATAGTTGCTATTATAACGAGTGCTGAGGATTTATTCAATGAGTTACTGTTTATAATGATGACGAATTCTAATAGGTTTTAGATGAAGGAAGCTAGCATGGTGAACGAGCTGAATTTGCTGAAGTTAATAGTTACTCTAAAAGCGGATCCTTCCCCCGCGCGGCCGCATGGCTTTTCTAGGACGAACATCATGTGGTTACTGATCCGCAAAAATGGATTACGTGCTCTGCGCAATATCATTATTCATTTTCGAACGTTGCGGACCGTATTGCAGCTATTCGTACATTTTCGCTCGTATTCCAAAAGTTACGGACTGCATAGCTCTTATTAGCTGCAAATCGACTCAAAAAAGGGTGGTTATGAGCATATAGTTGCAACTGAGTCCGATAGCGTGGCAAAAACCTCGTTTTTCAACAAATAAGGTCTTTTGAGTCCGCAAACGCGCGGTGTAAGTATTCAGAGTTCCCAATGACGTCAGAATTGTCTATCTAGTCCAAGTCGTCAGATTATACATGTTGTCCATGTCACCAAAGTCATGTAACTCCGGGATGAACGGACCGTATTGCAGCTATTCGTACATTTTCGCTCGTATTCCAAAAGTTACGGACTGCATAGCTCTTATTAGCTGCAAATCGACTCAAAATGGGGTAGTTATGAGCGAATAGTTGCAACTGAGTCCGATAGCGTGTCAAAACCTTCGTTTTTCAGCAAATAAGGTCTCCTGAGTCCGCAAGTGCCGGGCAGATACATTCGAGTCGCCAAAGTAGCACAAGTCGCCCAACTGGTCCATTCATTTCATCATTAAACTCATCATGCTCATTTCGTCGTCCTACTCATCGTGCTCATACCGTCATCCTACTCATCATGGTCATATCAGACCCTCTTTTCATACAAGTCCCGCTTTTTCCGAAAAAAATCCTAATAAAGGCCTATTACTTTGTCGAATTGTGAAGGAAATTAGAAAATTTTATAGAATTATCTATGTTCATCTAAACTTTTTACTCTACATCACGTGTTGCAGGATGGCCCTGGTGATTGCTGCAGCTTTACTCTTCCATAAAAGGGGCCGATACGATGCTCAAAAGGACATTACTTATCTATCTGATTGGTTTAATTTTATTATCTGCGATTCCTCTATCCATTCTTATGGGTCACGATAAACAAGGAAGTCACCTGCAAGTGCAGCATGGAGTCATGGATCTCGCGGCTTGGGATTATGAACAGGATAAGATTATCAAGTTAGACGGTGAATGGGAGTTTTATTGGAACCAGCTATTAACTTCTGAGCATTTTAGGGCGGGTAGCGCAGATATACCTGATTCTACAGCTTGGATGGAGGTGCCCTCCCGGTGGAACGGCAACATCGTTAATGGAAGCCCTTTACCCGCCTTCGGTTCCGCCACCTATCGGATGGTTCTAAAAAACCTGCCTGTAAGCGGGGTATTCGCCTTGAAAAAAACAAATATCCGCTTTTCAAGCAGGATTTTTGTTAATGGACAGTCAGTTATTGAGGATGGAAATCCTGCTGCTAATGAAGCTGATTATCGGTCAGGGAATATCCCGCTGATTGGGCTTTTTTCGTCTGATAAGGGAGATGTAGAAATCATAATTCAAGTCTCCAACTTCGATTATGTAAATGGGGGCATTCCGGTTTCTTTATCCTTTGGTGAGGAAGCAGCAATGATGGAGGTTCAGCAGAAGAGTACGGCCCGTGAATTTAGCACCGTTGCTATTTTAGGCACACTTGCCCTTATCTTTTTTATCTGCTTTGGGGCAGCGTCCTTATACCGTAAGCAGGATTACTCTTTACTTGTGTTTGCGACTATTTGTTTGCTGTTTGCGATATATCATGGGTTGATCGGCGAGCGTTCACTCTTACTCTTTTTCCCTAAACTTTCGTTCATAGTGCTCTACAAAGTAAAGGATATAAGCTCCATCTCCTGCTTTATTGTGCTCGCAATATTTTTTTACCAAATGCACAAAAGCATAATATCTTTAAAATTTACTCAAGCCATAACGATTGTTTTAGGCAGCTTTATAATTCTGGTCGCCATCCTGCCGATTCGTTCTTACACGGTCATTTATCCGTATGTGATTATTTTATATGAGCTGATGTTAATTTGGATGTTATGTAGAGTGGCCACCCTGTATATCAGAAGCGCAGAAGTAAATAGAATCAAATTGCTGCTGATGTTTATGGCGATTCTAGCTATTAATCTATATTCCATAGACATTATTTTGTTTGCTCTTTCTATAAAAGAGAACCTTTGGCTCGGGCAGTTTTACATTGTGGCTTTTAATATCATCATGATCGTGCTGATTGTTCTACGTTTTTTTGAAGCCTACCATACCATAGACGAGATGAAAAACCAGCTGATCGGGCTGGATAAAATTAAAGATGAATTCCTTTCCAACACCTCACATGAACTAAAAACACCTCTAAATGCCATAGTGAACATTACAGCTACGCTGCTGGATGGGGTTGAGGGTCCAGTTAATGAAAAACAAGCGCAGAATCTAGCGATCGTAATAGGGAGCGGCAGAAGATTAACACATATGGTAAATGAACTACTTGATTATTCCAAAATGAAGTATGGAGACATCACATTATACAAAAGCAACCTGGATTTGAAAGCCGTTGTTGATTCCGTCATGGGTATTCATTCTTTTTTGCTCGGAGAAAAGTCGATCCTGCTCGTTAACAGAGTCGCTTCGAATTTCCCTATGGTGAATGCAGATGGCAATCGTCTGATTCAAATTTTCCACAACTTGGTTGATAATGCGATTAAATTTACGGAACAGGGTGAAATAGAGATTAGTGCCAGAGTTATTCAGGAGTGGGTGGAAGTACGTGTGGCAGACACAGGTTTGGGTATCTCACCGGATATGCAGGAGCGTATTTTCAAAGCTTTTGAGCAGGTGGATGAGGCGGAGATTCATAGTCATGGTGGAACAGGGCTCGGATTAAGTATTACTAAGAAGCTAGTAGAACTGCATGGTGGGAACATAGCTGTGGAATCTACAGTGGAAAAAGGTTCGGTGTTTATTTTTACACTTCCACGGTGGGATAAAGCGGTTAAGCCAATCTCGAGGCCAACCCTTAAGGCGGCACATTCTTATAAAGAATTAAGTTTCTCCCATGGTAGTTATCCCCTTTATATCAAAGGCGAGATCGATGAGCCCATTTTAGTAGTGGACGATGATTTTGCCAATCTGCAATCTATGATCAATCTGTTTAAGCTAGAGAAATATTCTATTGTGGTTGTCAATCGCGGGCAGATGGCACTTGAGGAGCTAGCGAAAAACACAGACTTTTTTCTGGTGGTACTGGATATTACCATGCCGGACATTTCGGGTTACGAGGTTCTGCAAAAGATTAGAGAGAGATTTACTCCTTTTGAACTGCCTGTGTTAATGTTGACGGCCAAGAACAGGGTGAGCGATATGAAGATGTCCATGGATAACGGTGCAAATGACTATGTGGGAAAACCTTTTGAAGCTGAAGAGCTAATGGCACGTGTTAAAAGTCTGACCCGATTGAGAGCTTCCGTGAAGACTGCCAAAGACGCCGAAATTGCTTTTTTACGATCCCAGATCAAACCTCATTTCTTATACAATGCTCTGAATTCAATTGCTGAACTATGTGTGGAAGAACCTGAGAAGGCCGAAGAGTTGACACTGCAGCTGTCCCAGTATTTGCGAAGCAGCTTTGATTTCAAACAACTGGATTCACTAACGAGTCTGGAGAATGAGCTTGAGCTGGTAGAGGCTTATATCAATATTGAAAAAGCACGCTTCGGTGCCAGATTAAATGTGGAATATGATGTGAGAGTGAATACGGATTACCGGATTCCTCCGCTGATTCTACAGCCTTTGGTCGAAAATGCAATAAGGCATGGCCTAATGTCCAATTTGCGGGGTGGAACGGTAATTATATCTGTAAAAGAATTAGAGAATTCTGTGATTAGCTTTATTGTGGAGGATAATGGATCTGGAATGAGTGAGCATAAATTGAAAGAAGTAATGCAGTCAGATGTAGATAAAAGAGGGGTGGGGCTGTGGAATATCAGTCAGCGCATCAAGCTATTATATGGAAAAAATATTCATATTCAAAGTGCTGAAGGATTAGGCACAACGGTATCTTTTGAAATTCCAATACAGCAGCTTAAGCGGATGGGAGGTTGAGGCATGCTGCGAGCGATTATTGTAGATGATGAGGAGTTATCGGTAAAACGCCTGAAGCGGATCTTATCGCAGAGCGGAGAGATTGATGTCTATGAGACGTTTTTGAATCCTGCGGAAGCCTATGCTTTTGCGAAGGCCAATCCGATAGATGTAGCTTTTTTGGATATTTCTATGCCTGAGACGAATGGGATGAAGCTTTCTAGCCTTTTGCATGAATTGGATGAATCGATAGATGTGGTTTTTGTAACCGGATTTGATGAGTATGCGCTGCAGGCTTTTGACCTAAGTGCAGTGGATTATCTTTTGAAGCCTGTAACTGCGGAGCGGTTGTCTAAGACGTTAGAGAAACTCAAAAAAATAAATCGAAATACAACGGCTGAGCCTACGTTAGAAGTTTTTTTATTTAATGGTTTAAAAGTGTACCGCAGAACGCAGAACAGAGAGCTAATCAAGCTGAGAAGTCCAAAAACAGAAGAATTATTTGCTTTTCTGGTTAGTAAAGGGACGGTTAGCCGGGAGGAAATTATCGACACGTTGTGGAGCGGATTGGAGCCTGAAAAAGCATGGAAGAATCTGAACTCGACGCTGTATTATATTCGAAAAGCAATCGGCGCCAATTATATAAAAGCTAGCAGGAATGAAATTCATGTAGTAGAAAGCAGCATTTATTGTGATCTGTATGAATTTGAGCGATTGTTAAAGCAAATCAGGCAAACCTCTGAAAGACATGTTGAATGGATGATTCAAGCAGAAGGTTTATACACAGGAGCATTACTCAAAGGAAAAGCCTATGAATGGGCCAGTGGCAGGACGCGCAGACTCGAGCATGAATATATAGGATTGCTAGAGCTGGCTGCAAGATTTCATTTGGAGCAGAATCAGCAGCAGCAAGCACTGCATTATTTTGGAGAAATAATAAAATTAGATTCCTTGCGAGAGGACATCTATCATGAAATCATCAACTTATTAATTGAATTAGGGCGAATGAATGAAGCACAGCGGAAATTTGGTCAATTGGAAGAGATGCTGCAGCAAGAGCTCGGAACAACACCCGATCCTAAACTCAAAGCGTTAATGAAACAGAAGTTATTGTAATGGAAGGAACCTTCGAAAGGATGGCTATCGAGGGTTCTTTTTTTGTTTATTTTTTGTTTATCTTAATTTTGTATAATACTCACGATTATTGTCGAATTAAGGACATGATTTATGCTAGAGGGGGAAATAGAGTTTGAAGCCATCATTTATGAAAATAGGCATTAGTATTTCGTTATGTACTGGACTTGTGGTGCAGGGGGTAGGTCCTATGCAAACTCCAATCATAAGTGCAAAAGCTAGTTTCGGTTGGATCGAGAATAGCCCAGCTATAATAACGTCCATCAATGAAGATGACTATTCCAACGCAGGAGTTGAGGTAGCCAGCTTTTTGACAGGAAAAGTATCGGATCCAGCGTCAACAGGGATTGCTGTAGTAGCTTTAGATAATACCAAAGGGGCCTGGCAGTATTACAACACGGTGGGACGAATTTGGTATAATATCGAGCCGGTGTCAAACAGTAATGCTTTTCTGCTGCTGAAATCGGAGAAAATCCGTTTTGTCCCGGCGAAAGACTGGAACGGAACGGCATCCATTAGCTTTAAGCTATGGGATACAACAGCATCCGGTTATCAAAATTATCAAAAAAATGCGAATACCACAGTATCTGCCGCGTTCAGCTCAGATCCGGGTATAGCCGTAATTACTGTAAATCCAGTGAACGATGCACCTTATCTGACAGAACTAAATGGTGGGGACTATCTTAGTTTTGACGGTAACGGGGATTATGTGACCTTCCCGGATCAACGGATTTATGGGAATTCTTTTACAGTTGAAGGATTTTTGAAGGTAGATGCTTTTCAGACATGGATGAGATTTTTTGAATCTTCGATCGCAGAGCAGAACCACAATATTTTTGTAGGTTTTAACGGTAAACGGATGAATTTCACTGCCTACACTAATAAGGGAGATATTAATGTCACTGAGGATTTCCCGATTTCTAAATGGGTTCATGTCGCGATTGTTTATGATCACAGTCAGAAAAAGGGACGGATTTATTGGGATGGTGTACTTAAGGCAGAAGGGGCCATGGATTTAAGTACAGTAGGAAACGTTGCACGTCCGAATAACTGGCTTGGAAAAAGCACGTGGAGACAGGACGGAGATTATAACGGTGGAATGAGAGACGTGAGGTTCTGGAGTAAAGCCAAGACCCAAAGTGATATTGTTCGAGAAATGAATGTCGACTTGACAGGCTCGGAGCCTAATCTGGCTTTAAACTATAAATTAGCGAATAGCAATGATGGGAATGTCGCTATTAATACCTCTGGTCTTCCCCTTAAGAACGGCACAATTACTGGGGCAACCTGGAAGCAGGACACAGGTTTTATGGGGAATACTACAACCGATAAAAACAAGTCGGTCTCACGATCCTTTAAGGTTCTCGATGTGGATGGAGATGACCTACAAGTATCAGCTACTTCCTCGAATACGCTCTTAATTCCGAATAATGGACTGAAAATAAGTGGAAGTGGTGAGTTACGAACTTTAGAAATAACACCCGCGGCGAATGCTTTTGGCACCAGTGTGATTTCTGTTAAGGTAAGTGATGGAGCATTAAGCAACACCTACACTTTTAATGTGACGGTAAACAATACGGGGGATGTAATCGTAACCGGAGTGACCCTGGATAAACCAACACTCAGTTTAACGGAAGGAGAAGCAGGAGACACGCTTAGTGCCGTAATAGCACCTGCTAATGCCACGAACAAAACAGTAAATTGGAGCTCTAGTGATGAGACTATTGCAACCGTTGTAAACGGGGTGGTAACTCCAGTTGGCGTTGGAACAGCGATCATCACGGTAACGACTACTGATGGAAGTTTTACTGCTTCGTCTGTAGTAAATGTGAGTGCCCCAATCCCGCCCGTTGTGGACGTAACTGGAGTGAAGCTAGATCAGGAGACACTGAATTTAACAGCTGGTGAAGCTGATGGACTCCTCAAAGCAACAATAGAGCCTGCCAATGCAACGGATAAAGACGTGATCTGGAGCTCGAGCGATGAAACAGTCGCGACCGTTGTGAACGGAGTAGTAACTCCGGTTGGAGAGGGGACAGCAGTTATTACGGTAACGACCAAAGATGGAAGTTTTACAGCTTCGTCTGTAGTAAATGTGAGTGCTCCAATCCCGCCGGTTGTGGATGTAACTGGAGTGAAGCTAGATCAGGAGACACTGAATTTAACAGCTGGTGAAGCTGATGGACTCCTCAAAGCAACAATAGAGCCTGCCAATGCAACGGATAAAGACGTGATCTGGAGCTCGAGCGATGAAACAGTCGCGACCGTTGTGAACGGAGTAGTAACTCCGGTTGGAGAGGGGACAGCAGTTATTACGGTAACGACCAAAGATGGAAGTTTTACAGCTTCGTCTGTAGTAAATGTGAGTGCTCCAATCCCGCCGGTTGTGGATGTAACTGGAGTGAAGCTAGATCAGGAAACACTGAATTTAACAGCTGGTGAAGCTGATGGAATTCTAAAAGCAACAATAGAGCCTGCGAATGCAACAGATAAAGACGTGATCTGGAGCTCGAGCGATGAAACTGTAGCGACCGTAGTGAACGGAGTAGTAACTCCGGTTGGAGAGGGTACAGCGGTTATCAAGGTAACGACCAAAGATGGAAGTTTTACAGCTACAACCACAGTTAATGTAGCCGCTCCTAAGCCACCTGACGTTATCGTAACTGGGGTGACTTTAGACCAGACAGAACTTAACTTAACGGTGGGTGAAGGCGAGGGAACTCTACAAGCGACAGTAGCTCCTGCTAATGCAACAAATAAAGGTGTGATCTGGAGCTCTAGCGATGAGACAGTAGCTAAGGTTGTTTATGGAGTAGTAACTCCGATTGGTGAAGGAACAGCCATCATAACGGTAACGACGAAAGATGGTAGTTATACGGCTTCTACAACCGTTACTGTGAAGGCACCTGTTAAACCAGTTACAGCACCTGGAATTCCAACATCCGTAACTGCAACTGCAGAGAATGGTCAAGCAATCATCACCTTTATCCCGCCGGTGAACGATGGAGGCAGCGAAATCAGAGGATATATTGTAACTGCTAATCCGGGAGGTTTGACGGTTACAGGAACTGGAAGTCCTCTGACAATCAGTGGTTTGACGAATGGAACAAGCTATACCTTCACGGTACAGGCAATCAATAAAGCTGGCATCAGCGAATTCTCTGCTGAGTCCAATGCAGTTGTTCCTAGCACTCCATCTGGTGGTGATGTTGTTGTTCCGTCGCAACCAACCCCATCAACAACTCCGGCACCTGTGGTAAATGCTGCTTCCATTCTAATCAATGGTAAAGCTGAAACAGTCGGAACCGCAACGAATGGTAAACGGAATGAGCAAACGTTAACCACTATTGTGTTAGATCAGAAGAAGCTAGAGGACAAGCTCGCCACTGAAGGTAAAGGTACAGTAGTTTCTATCGGTGCAAATAGTAAATCTGATGTTATAGTTGGCGAATTAAATGGACAAATGGTTAAAAATATGCAGGGTAATCAAGCGATTCTTGAGATTAAAGCGGGAAATGCGACATTTACACTGCCTGCTCAACAAATTAATATTGACGCTTTGAACGAGCAGATCGGCAAGTCGGTAGCTTTGCAAGATATTAAGATACAGATTGAAATTAGTGCTCCTACAGCCGATAAAGTTAAAGCTTTAGAAGCAGCTGCGCAAAAAGGATCCTTCTCATTAGTTTCCGCGCCAGTTAATTTTACGGCTAGAGGTATCTACGGAGATAAGAGTATTGAACTTTCCCAATTCAATACGTATGTTAAACGTACCATAGCCATTCCTGAAGGGATGGACCCGAACAAGATTACAACTGGAGTGTACGTTGATTCCGAAGGTTCGGTACACCATGTTCCTACTAAAGTGGTTGTAATTGATGGCAAATATTTTGCTACTATCAACAGCTTAAGCGGAGGTACTTACTCCGTAATCTGGCATCCGCTTGAATTTAGTGATGTAGCTAATCACTGGGCAAAAGAGGCAGTGAACGATATGGGCTCCCGATTAGTCATTGAGGGAACAGGTAGTGGTCAATTTACTCCGGATCAAGCCATTACCCGTGCAGAGTTTGCGGCGATTGTTGTACGCGGTCTGGGACTTGAGATGGAACAAGCTGCAACACCATTCTCAGATGTAAAGACCACGGATTGGTATAACAGTGCGATCAACACGGCATTTACTTATCAATTAATCAATGGTTTTGAAGATGGCATGTTCCGCCCTGATGAACATATTACCCGTGAACAAGCGATGTTAATTATTGCTAAAGCGATGAAAATTACAGCGCTACAGACTAAGCTTTCTGTTCAATCGGCTGACGTTTTGTTAGCTCCATTTACAGATAGTAGTGAGGTTTCTAACTGGGCAATCAGTGGAGTTACTGACACTTTGCAGGCAGGCATTATCATGGGAAGAAGCAGTAAAGGGCTTGCTCCGAAAGATGATATGACCAGAGCTGAGGTTGCAGAGATCGTGAAGCGGCTACTTGAAAAGTCGGATTTAATTTAATCTACTAAGCTCCAGAATTGTGATCATTAGAGGATTCGTTCAAAGAACATTGAACGAATCCTCTTTTCTTTTATATGGTTAGCCAAGCTGGAGAATGGCTAATTATCCAGAAAAAATAACTTAGCTCGTTTATACGATAATTAATCATTAATGATGTATTTCAGACAGCACAATCAGGCCATGCAGAACGGCTGAAAGAAATCCTGAAAGCTCATCCGCACCTTGCGAATATGGAGAATAATATATTCGATAGTGATGGTTATACTTCCTTACATTCTGCTGCTTTTCATACGGATAATGTAGAACTAATAGAGTTGTAAATCGAACATGGCGCCGACATTTCTGCTAAAATAAAAAGTGGTGAATCTGCATGGTCGGTTGCGATTAAGCAGAGTAATCATAATGTTGCAGAAATTCTTCGCGGAAAAGGAGTAGTCTTGAATGAAAATCACAGTGGATGATAAGAATGATTCAACGGTAGCTATAATCTCTGGTGAGGAGATCATAATCAATAATGTAAGGGATGCCTTAGACTTAATGATGAATGTGAAATACCAAGGATGCGATAAAATGCTTCTGAGGAAGGAACAGATTACGGATGATTTTTTCGAGCTAAAGTCTGGAGTTGCTGGTGAGATTGCACAAAAATATACAAACTATCAGATGAGAGTTGCTATCGTAGGAGAATTTACAAGCTATAACAGCAAAAGTCTGAATGATTTTATTTACGAATGCAATCAAGGCGATAAAATGTTGTTCAAAAGTACTGAAGCTGAGGCTTTAGCGGCCCTACATTTATGCAAATCGTGGAGATGATCCAGAGAGGAGTTATATCATGGATGAAAGTAAAATCACATATGAATCGATCGATGCCTATATTTCCGGGTTTTCGCTTGAGGTTCAGGAAATCCTTAATACGTTAAGAAAGGTGATAAAAGAGGCGGCACCGGAAGCAGAGGAAAAAATAAGCTATCAGATGCCTACTTTTGCATTACACGGAAATTTGGTGCATTTCGCTGCTTATCCCAAGCATATTGGATTCTATCCAACTCCAAGTGGAATTAATGCTTTTAAAGATGAATTATCGGGCTATAAAGGTGCTAAAGGTTCCGTTCAATTCCCTATTGATAAGCCTATGCCTTATGAATTAATTAGCAAGATTGTAACCTTCAGAGTCGCTGAGAATTTAAAAAAAGTTGAAGCAAAATAAGGTCTCTACTGGTATGAAATAGAGAGGTCCATCTGGTCAGGGCTGGAAGTGTGCATCCATTGTTGATGTTCTTCTTGATGCTAGTGAACATTGGATCCACTTCCGAGGCACTCCTGCCTCTTTTTCCTCATTTCGGACGTCGTACAAACGCCAGTATGATATCCTGGGCATAGTCCCCGAACCCACTTCCGAACAGATTTAGTCCTCGTTTATTGAGTGCATCCTCCCGAATTTCAAAACGTACACGAATAGGTTCATTAAACGCCAGCTTTAAAGAGCTGATTGTAGTAGAAGATGAGAGAGAACCATTACAGCTGCTGCCCGATTCCGAGACACTCCATGTAGTAAGAGCTCCATATTCAGTTCCACTTCTCCAACGTTCAGGGGTCAGTTTCCCTTTGCGGTTCCCGAAATCGGAGGGACAGGTCCAAGTCCCGACTAACTGGTCATTGATGGATAAGCTGATATCACTGGCCCAATCCTCTCGAAATGAAGGGGCTTCTGAGCATACTTCTGCCGAAATGCGGATTTCGTCCAACTCGACGCCTGGAGGCAGGGGGTTGGCAAAATAGTATTCGACATAACCGGCTTCTGCGAACCATAAGAGAGAGGCATCGACTCGTTCAGGCATGTAGAATGCTCTTGGATCATCTTGGGAGCCAATGACGCCACCATCTTTTCCGGCCATCCCGCAGGACGGTTGTATGGAGCAGTGGGAGAACATTCCGATGGGCATATGTATTTCCTCAGTTTGATGCAGCCCATCCCCTAGCTTTGAAGGGAGATCGAGTTGAATAGAGCGACAGGTGACCGCACAGATTTTTTCGCGATTTGCTCCTTGTGTAGATGAGATAAGATTAACCTGTTCTAACGTCTGCACATTGATAGATATCGTTGGCTGAGCTACACCTAACGTCTCAGCTAATTGACTGACACTCATAGGCTTCTCTCCAAGGGCTTCAAGAATGCGGACGCGGACGTCACCAGACAGTGCTTTAGCTACATCTAAAATGCGTGACGCGGGATAACGTATCGTTTCTTGTGAAATATCATTCATCATATTTGTTCCTTTTCGTATAGGATGGGTTGAGGTTATTGTACAATGAAGATCGAGTATTGTAAAATCATAATAAACATTGCGAAAAACATATACTGGTGCTAAAATGGGCTCAACTTCTTATTTTGAAAGGCTGTGCTCGCCATATGACAACTTCTATATTAGCTTCTGAGACACTTGCGATTCCTCGTTCTGAACACCCTCATCCACATTGGCAACGTCATGAATGGATGAATTTGAATGGGCAATGGTCATTTAAGTTTGATCCGAACAATGAAGGTATGAAGGCGTTATGGTACTCCAATCCTGAAATCGCTTACGACTCAATGATCACTGTACCTTTTTCTTGGGTAAGTCCCTTATCCGGAATTGGCTGCGATCAACAAGGAATAGGCTGGTATCGCCGCACCGTGAATGGGCAGGCTGTTGACCAACAAACACGATTGTTTTTACGTTTTGGGGCAGTAGATTATTCATGTGATGTGTGGATAAATGGAGAACATGTAGGTTCACATCAAGGTGGATATGGTTCATTTGAATTTGATATTACACCTTACTGGGCAGCTAATTGTGAGAATAATATTGTCGTAAGAGCTGAGGATTTCGATCATGCTTATCAAGCGCGGGGCAAACAAGGATATGGAGAAATCCGTGGAATTTGGCAGCCTGTATGGCTTGAAGCACGTCCCGAAACTTATATGAAAGATGCAAAGTTTGTGACCCGTATAGATGGACAGGTGAAGGTAACTACAAGAATAATTGCGCATGAAACGGGTTCGGCAGAGTTTACGCTGCAATTCGCTGATCATTCTGTTGTTCATACAGAGAAGCTGCAGCTTATAGCAGGGGTCAACGAATGTAAGCTGTCTATCGATGTTCCCAATCCGCATTTGTGGAGTCCAGAAAATCCTTATTTATATGAAGGTGAATTGCAGCTCAGTGGATCGTTTGGTACAGATACAGTCAGCACTTATTTCGGAATTCGCGAAATTCAGACTGCCCGCTTTGAAGATCGTGATTATCGGTGGATCACCTTAAATGGTAAGCCGATATATTTGAACGGTACTCTTGATCAGTCCTATCACAAGACAGGGTTTTTCACCTATCCAACGGATGAAGACATGCGGGATGAAATTTATCTAATGAAACGTTTAGGGCTAAACATGGTGCGAATTCATATTAAGCCCGAAGAACCCCGTAAGCTGTATTGGGCGGATAAGCTTGGCATTCTTGTTATGGAAGATATGCCTTGTTTCTGGGGTAATCCGGATGACAAGGCCAGAGCCTCCTATGAGAGAGAAGCCCTTGAGGTGATTGAACGAGATTATAATCATCCATCTATTTTTTCGTGGGTTATGTTCAACGAGACCTGGGGTTTGAAGACAGATGCTCAGGAGGCTAGCCTCACAAGTGATGTACAGCAGCAGAGTAGTTATCTTAAAGAGACACAGGAATGGGTGCGGGAGAAATATCGCTGGGCGAAGCAGCTTGATCCGACTAGAATTGTTGAGGATAACTCGCCGTGTAATTATGATCATGTGGAATCGGATATTAAAACATGGCACTTTTACATTAATGGTTACGAGCAGCTGCAAGCCCACTTAAATGAGGTTGTAGATAAAACATTCCCGGGATCGGAGTTTAACTGTATTGGCGGCAACGTACAGTCTGATGCCCCTCTAATGAACAGCGAATGCGGTAATGTGTGGGGGATAGAAGGTGGTGCAGGGGACAGTGATTTGGCATGGCATTACCGCTATATGATGAATGAATTCCGGCGGCATGATAAGCTATGTGGATTCGTATTTACTGAATTCCGTGATGTTACGAATGAGTTCAATGGTTATTACCGGCTAGACGGGAGCGATAAGGATTTTGGATATGGGGATTTTGTTCCCGGGATGACGATTGCGGATCTGCATTCCCCAGATTTTATCGTGATAGATGCTCCTCCATGCCAGACAGTAGAAGCAGGGCAGAGTGTTAAAGTACCTTTGCTAGGTTCCAGCTTCGCGGACAGCTATCACGGTCATAATTTGAAGCTGAAATGGGAACTGTGGTACGACAATTTGGGGACTCGGGTCACTGCGCAAAGTGGACATATGTCTGTGAAATGGGATAACTTTGGAAACACTATACTTCCTTCTTTGAACATTACAATGCCTGGTCAGGAGGCGGCTGCAATACTTGCTGTTTCTCTGATTAATGAGAAGGGTGAAGCGATCACGCGGAATTTCATTACTTTTGATGTAAGAGGCGGTAATAACACTGTATTGTTTAAAGGTGAAGGAGAATTTATTCAAATTCCAGTGGGAGCTTATACCGATCATACCTTTAAGCATCAATGGGATGCTATCCAAGGATCTAAGATCAATGGTGCTGGGCAAGGTCAATATGTATACGAGGTTACACTGCCAGATGCAGCAGATAAATCAATGATTGGTGAGATCGAAATCATCTTCGAAGCAAGTGCTAAACGATTGCTGGCGCGGCATGTTGAAGGTACGAAGCTTAATGATATGGGCCTTGATCTTATGCATGGGGCAGATGCGAGGGTGGAATATAATCCGAATACGTATTATATGACGGATGAAGAGCGTCATCCTTCCCGAGTGAACGTTCTGGTGGATGGGCAGCGGATTGGTTCTTTCTATTTACCGGATGATCCGGCTGATAGCAGAGGGATTTTGTCTTGGCATTATCAGCCAATAGCGAATAAGCTGGATGAGGCTGGATCTTATGGCTACCTATGCAAGGCAAGTGTACCGGGGCAGTTAGCAGCGAAGCTGGATCGCAATCGTGTTTTCCGTTTGGAGCTGCAAGCAGAGGACGGCGGGCTAGCTTTGTATGGCCGTAATGCAGGTCGTTATCCACTGGACTTGTTGATTCGTTATCGCTAAATAACCTTAATATGAAAATAAAGCAATCCCAGCTAAGAAGCAGGGATTGCTTTTTTATCGGTACTGCAAGGTATTATTAAAGTTCTTTATCATTAATGCTGTTTAACCAGCTTTCAATCTCTCCAATGACCGAACTAATGCAGCCATCTTCAAAAGGTGAAGTCAGGCCCGCAAGTTCAACCAGCTTGATAAAGGATTTGCTTCCTCCAGCTTGACATAACTCTAAATAATCACTCCAAGCGGATTTAAAATCTTCATTTGAACGTTTCCAGAACTGGAAGGCACATAGCTGTGCTAGTGTATAGTCAATGTAATAGAACGGGGAGGCGAAGATATGGCCTTGCTTATGCCAAAATCCACCCTGTTCCAGATAAGCATTACCTTCATAATTGCGGTGCGGCAAATATTTTTTCTCGATTTCTCGCCATGCTTGCTTACGTTCAGCAGGGGTTGCTTCAGGATTGCTGTAAACAAAATGCTGGAATTCATCTACAGTAACTCCGTAAGGAATAAACTGAAGGCTATCTGCCAAATGATTGAAACGGTATTTGTCTGCATCCTCTTCAAAGAACAATTCCATCCATGGCCAAGCAAAAAACTCCATGCTCATGGAATGGATCTCACAGGCTTCATAAGTAGGAAAAGCATATTCAGGTACATTAATATTTCGGCTTTCATACACCTGGAAGGCATGCCCCACTTCATGGGTCAAGACATCAATATCCCCTGAGGTTCCATTGAAATTTGAGAAGATAAAAGGTGCTTGGTATTGGCTGAAGTAAGTACAATAGCCACCGCCTTGCTTACCTTTTTTACTTACTAAATCCACTAGATTGTTATCCAACATAAAAGTAAAAAATTCATCAGTTTCCGGAGAGAGCTCTTTGTACATCTTGGATCCGTTAGCTACAATCCAGTCAGGATCTCCTTTAGGAGTGGCATTGCCAGTCTTGAAGCTGAAGTTCTCGTCATAAAACTTCAAGGCATCCAGACCTAGGCGTTCAGTCTGCCGTTTCTTAAGCTGTTGGGAGACGGGTACGATATGCTCCAGAACTTGTTTCCGGAAGTTGGCTACCATGTCGGCGTTATAATCGGTACGCATCATCCGGTCATAACCTAGCTCAACAAAGTTGCTGTAACCAAGCTTTTTAGCAATGCGGTCACGGACTTTAACTAGCTCGTCATAGATTCGATCAAAGTCACTCTCATGTTCAGACATAAAATCATATCTGGCTTGTGAAGCACGTTTGCGCATATCGCGGTCCGTGGACAATTCAAAAGGAGTAAGCTGAGTCAGTGTCCGTTCTTCGCCTTCGAATGGAATCTTGGCGGACGCGATAAGCTGAGCGTATTCTGTAGAGAGTTTGTTCTCCAATTGTAAATCTTCGATGATTTCTGGACTAAAAGTACGCAGAGCTACTTCTGCAAGCTGAAGCAGCTGCGTGCCCCATTCTTGTTCGAATTCGGCTCTGTATTTGGAATTGACGAGTGCTTTGTAGTAGTCCGTTATGTATTCCTGAACGATAGGGCCAATCTCGTCCATGAATTCCTGTTCAGCCTTGTAGAATTCATCTGTTGTATTGATCGAATGGCGAACGCTAACCAATGTCTGCAGGGTGTCAAACTCATTGCGAAGCTTGTTAATAGCGGTAACGGAAGCCTTTTGCACTTCTAATGGCTCGGTGTCATTGAGATCTTTAAGCAGGTTGTTAAAATCCTGTTTGAACTTCTCTACATCCGGGCGCTCATAGCGATAATCATTAAATTTCATTAACTATTCAACTTCCTTTCTATACCAGATAGTCTCTATTATATATTCTGAACAGCAATTTACGATAGACCTGTGTTAGCTGTTTTTGAATAAAAAAAGAACAAATGGACAAAAGTGTAAAAACTTGTTAGATGAAATACGGTTTGATATTATCTAAGAATATAGTAGAAATGATATTTATAGCGATTACTTAGCCTTTATTTAACCAGCATTCACTGAATACGGGTTATCTCTGTTTATATACGAAGTTTTGTATTTTTCCACTTTACATCCTTCCTCCCTCTTTTTTTGCTGTAGCCGCACAACTGTCGACAAACTTAATATATCATGATATATTATTATGTATAAGATGAAAAAATTAGAGTCAGGAGATAACGAAAGTCATGAGTGAGACAACATCATCCAAACCGATGTATGAAAAAATATTTGATGAAGTGAAGCAGCTTATCGTTAATAAATCCTATGGACAAGGGGAACGGGTTCCCTCTGAGAAAGAACTGGCTGAAGCCTATAATGTTAGTCGGATTACGAGTAAAAAAGCTCTGGAAATGCTCGCCGCGGAACAATTAATTGTGAGAAAACCGGGGAGAGGTTCATTTGTGGCAGATCCAGCAGTCGATTACATGGAATCAGCGATATCTCCGGGGACGGTCTCCGACGGAACTGTTTTCAATTCCTTTAACCATGAGGAAAAGACGATCGGTCTGGTTATTACCGACTTTGGCAACAGCTATGGCACAGGCTTAATTTATGGCATGGAGCAGGCTTCACGTGATAATGATTGTTTTCTGGTTTTAAGAAGAACGTTTGGGGTGCCGGAGAACGAAGAGAAATCTATTCAGAAGTTGCTCAGCTTAGGTGTAGATGGTCTGATCATTTTTCCGGCTCAAGGCGAATTTTTTAATGCGGAGATTCTAAAATTGGTGATAGGGCGGTTCCCGCTAGTTCTGGTAGATCGCCATTTAAAAGGAGTGGCAGCAGCATCGATCAGTACTGATAATATGCAGGCTGCACTCAAAGGTACGGAGTATTTATTTGATCTCGGGCATACTCATATCTCCTTTCTCTCTCCACCTCCAGCGGATACCACAGCTCTTGAAGAGCGGGTAGAGGGATTTATTCAAGCGCATGCGGAACGGGGAATAGCTGTAGACAAGGGATTGTGGGTCAGCGATTTGACCTCAACACTACCGGATTCCTTCAACGATGAGAATATTGAACATGACATTTCGCGGCTAATTTCTCATATGCAAAAGAATCCAACAATAACGGCGCTTTTTGCTGTGGAATATAATATTGCGCTGCTGGCTAGAACTGCGGTCCAACGACTTGGGCTACGAATTCCAGAAGATATTTCGATCATTTGCTTTGATAGTCCGCCAACTCCACTTGGTTCGGGTTATGCATTTACCCATTTACGGCAAAATGAAGAAGAGATGGGGCGGCTTGCAGTAGAAAATGTATTGCGAATTATGAACGGGCAGAGTGTGTCCAATAAGATAATGCTGGAAGCTGAGTTAATTTCTGGTGAATCCACAAGCTCCGCTAAACAATCTATCTCTAAATAGAATTTTGGCTTATTCTCCAAATTAAACATATATTAGTTGTTATAAAAACCTATCTTTTTGGATGGGTTTTTTTATTTGTTTTAGATATGTATTTATCATTATAGATGTATTGGTATATCATTATAATAAAATAAACATATTGACATACTAATCACATGACAATATACTAATCAATGAAAGCGCTTCAAATTTAAAAAGAAAAAGGGGGTATTATAACTGAAAGCAACTAGAGAAATACCCGAGTCAATGCATAAACTGGCATCTAGCGTAAAAGCACAGCTGAGTGATCGCCCGAAATTAGCCGAAATGTTCGAGAAATGTATGGCCAACACCTGGAACACAACCTTAAAACGAATGCCAAACGGAAGCACTTTTGTTATTACCGGAGATATTCCAGCGATGTGGCTACGGGATTCCGCCGCACAGGTCAGACCTTTCCTAATCCTTGCCTCCGAAGATGAAGAAATTGCAGACATGATTGAGGGACTTGTACGTAGACAATTTACTTACATCCAGCTTGATCCGTATGCTAACGCATTCAATGAAGAAGAAAGTGGGCATGGCCACCAAGAGGATCTGACGGAGATGAGCCCGGGAGTCTGGGAAAGAAAATATGAAATTGATTCGTTATGTTATCCAATCCAACTGAGTTATCTGCTCTGGAAGAATTCGGGCCGTACTAGTCAGTTTAATGAGTCGTTTGTAACAGGCGTAGAAAGAATCATAACATTATGGACTACCGAACAGAACCATGAGCGCGATTCAAAATATCTTTTTCAACGGATGAACTGTCCGCCCACGGATACGTTAGCTCGAGAAGGCAAAGGGACGTTGACGGCTTATACCGGAATGACTTGGTCTGGATTTCGTCCTAGTGACGATGCCTGTGAATATGGGTATTTGGTTCCGGCCAATATGTTCGCGGTGGTTGTTTTACGATATGTGTGTGAAATTGCCCGTGAGATTTTAGGTGATCAGGAGCTGGAAAAGAAAGCTAGAAAACTATCTGACCAGCTTAATAAGGGAATAAGTGAGTATGGAATTGTAGAACATCCAGAGTTTGGAGCGGTCTATGCTTATGAAGTAGATGGTCTGGGACAGGTGAATTTTATGGATGATGCAAATGTACCTAGTCTACTCTCTATCCCTTATTTGGGTTATGTGACTGCTGATGATCCTATTTATAAAAATACCCGTGAACTTATTTTAAGTAGCACTAATCCTTATTTTTTCGCAGGAAAAGCGGCTGCTGGCATTGGAAGTCCGCATACGCCAAATCGGTATATCTGGCCCATAGCTTTAGCGATGCAGGGAATGACATCTACTCGCTTTGAGGAACAGGAAGCCTTACTTCATCTGCTGGAGAAGACGGATGCAGGAACTGGATTTATGCATGAAGGGTTTCATGTGGATAATCCTGATGAATTTACACGTCCATGGTTCTCTTGGGCAAACATGATGTTCTGTGAGCTTGTACTCATGCGCTGTGGTAAGCAGATTAAGCGCGGTTGAGACCAACAAGGTTTGAATAATCGACTCTAAAGGGGATAGAGAACATGAAAAAATGGCTGGTTACCTCAATTGTTTTGGTAATGACTACTGCACTTGCTGCGGGCTGCGGTGGCAATAACGGATCTGCGGACAAAGAGACCGGAAACACAAGCAAAGCTGGGAGCAGTACCGGGAAAAAGACAGAGCTTACCTTCTGGGGAGATTGGGGCGGTGAGGGGCAGAAGCAATTCGAGACCATGGTGGATGCTTTTAATAAATCGCAGGATAAAATTCACGTAAAATATGTGCTGCAACAGGATATGATCACGAAATTCCTAACTTCTGCGACCAATGGCGGCACTCCTGATGTACTGTTTTGGGACCGTTGGAGAACTTCGCTGTATGCCCCGAAAAATGTACTGCATCCGGTGGATGAATACTTAACGCGTGACGGTATTTCCGAAGATGATTTCTACAGTGAATCCCTACGGGAGCTTTCATACGATGACAAATTATATGGGCTGCCGCTTACAGTAGATGCCCGTGCTCTTTTCTATAATAAGAAGCTGCTCGCAGAAGCAGGACTTCAGCCTCCAACAACTTGGGATGAGTTAGAGGCAGCGGCTACGAAGCTAACGAAATGGAATGGAAATAAATTGGAGACTGCAGGTTTTTCTATGGGAGATTTGGGACTTTTTAATATGTATCTCCAACAGGCTGGCGGCACCATGCTTACAGAGGATGGAAAGACCAATTTTAATAATGAGCAGGGCAAGCAGGTGCTTGAGTTCTGGGATCGCCTAATGAACAAGGACAAAGTGTATAAAGTAGGGTTCGAACTTGGACTTGGTGAAGGGCAAGATGCTTTTGTCACAGGTAAAGTGGCTATGCTGTATTCCGGTCCGTGGATGCTCAGCACCTATAACAAATATGGTAAAGACCTGGATTATGGAATCGTTCCTCCTCCGGCCGGACCAAATGGTGATAAAGGTAGTGTCATGGGTGGATTTGGGCTAGTGATTCCAGAAGGCTCCAAACATAAGGAAGAAGCATGGGAGTTCATCAAATGGTGGACAGCGAACAAGGATAACGCGTTGCTCTGGGCAAAGACGAGTCTAAACCTGCCGGGTTATAAGCCATCGATGGAAGATCCATTTTTCAAGGATGATCCAAAGTGGCAGCCGTTTCTGGAAACGTTGGAGTTCGCCAAGGTTCGTCCGAACCATCCTGGATATTCCGTGATGGAGACTGATGCTTTGGCCCCTAATTTGCAGCTTAATCAGCAAAACAAGATGAGCATTGATGAGACCTTGAAGAAATCGCAAGAAGAGGGCGACAAAATGCTGAAGGATAATGAAGGAGTGAAATAATAAGTAAGACATTTGAAGTGAAGGGAGGTTTCGCCTCCCTTTTGCTTAGGAGGGGGTAGCTGAAATGGCTTCCATCAGAAAGCTAGAGAAACATCAGGCGCGGACGGCTTATCTGTTTATTACACCCACGGTATTGCTGTTTACAGTATTCACAGTCATCCCTGTGGTAATGGCGCTATATTTAAGCTTTACCAACTACGATGTACTTAGTAGAAACGATTGGATCGGTTTTGATAACTATCGCCGTTTGATAGAGGACAGTTTGTTATGGAAAACATTCCGAAATGTATTTCTGTATTCCATCATTTTCGTTCCATTTAATATTCTGATTTCGCTTCTCCTCGGGATTCTGCTTAGTCGATCCTGGCGTGGGGTAAAGTTGTTCCGCACATTGAATTATCTGCCTACCCTTACATCCGCCGTTGCTGCTGCTACCGTTTGGATCTGGCTTTTGCATCCTGAATTTGGTTTGGTTAACGGATTGTTGTCTTATGTTGGGATTACGGGTCCAGCTTGGTTATCCGAGACCCGAACGGCGATGTTATCCATTATTATGCTTACCCTCTGGCAATCGGTAGGTTCTAATATGATTATCTACTTGGCAGGTCTGCAGGGCGTGCCCGACTATTTGTATGAATCTGCACGGCTGGACGGTGCTAATAAGCTGGCTTGTTTCCGGTTTATTACTTGGCCGCAGCTGCGACCAACAACCTTTCTTGTCAGTACGATGTCAATCATTGGTGCGTTGCAGTTGTTCGACCAAGCTTTTGTGCTGACGCAGGGTGGTCCGGCGAATATGACAAAGACTCCAGTTTATCTGATCTATCAGCAGGGCTTTAATCAATTGCAAATGGGGTATGCGTCTGCACAAGCATTTGTGCTTGCTGTGGCGATTCTCATTTTCTCACTAATAAACATGCGGATCACAAAGGCGGAGGAGTCCATTGTATAAGCCGGGCTTGCCATGCAGAAGGGGGATAGAGGTATGGATACTAGCGGAAGTTCGTTATTAAAAAGAAGCTTAAGCAAATCTATCTATTATATAGTGTGCATAGTTATTGCTATCGTAATGTTTCTACCTTTTTATTGGAGTGTTCTTACATCCTTGAAGCCTGACGAAGAGATCTTCGCCATGCCCATCCGGTGGTTTCCTTCACATTTGACCTTAGAACACTATCGTAAGGCATTTACTACGGTTCCGTTTGCGCTCTATTTCTGGAATTCGCTTGTACTTGCAGTAGCGGGTGTATTGGCGAATCTGTTCTTTGGTTCTATCAGTGGTTATGCGTTCGCAAAATTGAATTTTAAGCTCAATAAGCCGATATTCCGCGTGCTGCTTGCGGCGATGATGATACCAGGCATTGTGACGATGATCCCCACGGTTTATGTCATGCGCCATATTCCTCTTTTTGGAGGAAATGATATTTTTGGTAGCGGGGGTAACGGGCTGATGAACTCATTCTGGGGGATTATTCTTCCAGGCGCTTCTGGAACCTTTGCTGTGTTCTTCATGCGGCAATTCTTTCTCACCTTGCCTAGTGACATGATGGAAATGGCCCGGATCGAAGGCTGTGGAGAGTTTAAAATATTTTGGCGGATATATTTGCCGTTGACTAAACCAGCGCTGGCTACTTTAAGTATCTTTACCTTCCAAGCGGGCTGGAACAGTTTCTTATGGCCAATGATTGTGCTGAATGATCCCGACAAAGCAACGATTCAGATGGGACTTCAAGCTTTTTCTTATAATTTTCAAACAGACTACGGTCCAATGATGGCTGGAGCGCTAGTAGCAATCTTGCCGATATTGGTGTTGTTTTTAGCTCTTCAGCGTTATTTTGTACAGGGGATAGCCTTCAGTGGTATTAAGGGCTAATGCAATAAAAATCGAACCAGGGAGAGAGTCTATATGAACCAATTGGAGATAGGGATTTGGGAGGAACGGGCGAATCAAGCACAAGCTGCATTGGATTCATTCTTCTGGAATGAAGCGATCAAAATGTACAATATAGAAACACCTTGTCCAAATGGAGAATGCAACACGATTTTTCATTATTGGTGGATGGCCCATGCTGTGGATGTATTGGTAGATGGACTACAGCGGACTGGAGAGAACTGGTATGCCAAAAGGCTTTCCGCACTTCATGAAGGTCTGCTACAACGAAATGGTGGTGTGTGGCCAAATGAGTTGTATGATGATATGGAATGGATGGCTCTCGCGTGGCTTCGTGCTTATCAAGCAACAGGAGTGGAAGGTTATAAAGACACAGCCCTTCTTTTATGGAACGACATTCAGACAGGTTGGAATGAGCATATGGGCGGTGGAATTGCTTGGCAGAAATCACAGTTGGATTATAAAAATACACCAGCCAACGCACCGGCAGCTATACTTGCGGCACGCTTGTATCAATCTTTTGGTGAAGCTAGCAATCTTGAATGGGCGTTAAAAATATACAGATGGCAAAAAGAGCATCTAGTAGATCCAGCAACGGGTTTTGTATGGGATGGCATGAATCGCACTGGCGATGGAAAGATCGATAAAGATTGGAAATACTCCTACAACCAAGGTGTTTTCATTGGCGCAGCAGTTGAACTGTACCGTATCACTAAAGAGCAGGAATATTTAGAGGATGCTCGTCTAACCTTTGCCGCCGCAGCCCATGAACTTGCTGACTCTCAGGGAGGTGTGCTGCCAGATGAAGGAAATGGTGATGCGGGACTGTTTAAAGGAATCCTGATTCGCTATACAGCTGAATGGGTCAAAGCTGATTCCGCAGCAGTTAAAGTTGTAGATTTCCTGCGAGCGAATGTAGAATGTCTCTGGGAACAAGGAAAGTCAGAGGATAAAGTGTTGTTTGGCACAGATTGGACTTCGACTTCCGCTGGTGTGATTCAGCTCAGCTCCCAGCTTAGTGCGATCAAGCTGCTGGAGAAGATGGCTGAATTAACTAAAGAACAGGGTTGAGGTGAGTTCTTAATGACACAAGCAAAGGAAGCCATAGAAGCAGTCAGTTGGCAGGAAAAGTCCGAGTGGTTCCAACAATGTCTACTACGTAATTATTATAATGCTGAGACGGGGATCATGAACCAATGGTATCCCAGAGCGTACAACGTTGCGGGGGAAAACTTTTATTATTGGTGGCAGGCTCATGTCATTGATATTTTAGTAGATGGTTATGAGCGTAGTGGAGATCCTGTGTATTCCTTGAGAATTAAGGAGCTAAGTCAGAGTCTGCAAGCTTATAACGGGGGGACTTTCAAGCATAATTACTATGATGATATGGAATGGACAGCATTGGCGTTGCTGCGTGCTTATCGGGTAACAGGACATGAAGCCTATTTAAATGCTGTGCTTGATCTATGGGAGGATATTAAGACGGCTTGGAATGAACAGTTGGGTGGAGGTCTGGCGTGGAAGAAGGATCAGCTAGATTATAAAAACACACCTGCCAATGCACCTGCCGTAATTCTTGCAGCCCGGTTATATGAACTTTTTCATAAGCAAGAGGATCTGGAGTGGGCGCTCCGTATCTATGAATGGAACAAGATATATTTGATGGATTCTACGACTGGTTTTGTGTGGGATGGGATGAATAGACTCGGGGATGGCCAGATCGATTACGATTGGGAGTTTACTTACTGTCAGGGGGTGTTTCTAGGCGCTGGCCTAGAGCTTTACAAGAATACGGGTGATGTTCATTACTTAGAAGATGCGAATCGAACGGCTAATACATGTATTGATCGGTTATGCGATCCAATTAATCTGATGTTGCCTGATGAAGGCATTGATGATACTGGATTGTTCAAGGGCATTCTGATTCGTTATTTGGTTCAGCTCTGTAAAATATCTCCTGTAAATATCCGTATTCGTGAGGTTATATTGGCCAATGCAATGCAGTTGTGGGAAAAAGGTCTGGATAAACAACTGGGTCTGTGCAGTTCATCGTGGGAAGTGAAACCGGAGCTTCCGGTTCAGCTGAGTATTCAACTCAGCGGCTTGATGCTTCTGGAGGGTGCTGCGGCACTGGTGAACGAATAGCCTGAAATATATAAAGACACCTCAAGAGAGGTGTCTTTTTGTTGTTTAAATTAACTATCTGCAATTAGAAAATCCGATGTTTCCAGCCATTTAATTTAGCGATAGCCTCAATATAATAGTAGTCTCCATAGATCAGGGATACATCAATGAAGGAATTGCCACTGCCAGTTCCGTGCAATAAAATCGCTTCATGCTCCGGCAGCTCCCAGGTTGCGTAATTTTCCGTCAGTGAGCGCAGAATTCGCTCCGCTGCATTTGCATATAGACTTTTTTCGCCTAAGGGTAAGATATCTGCTAGCTCTAATAATCCTGAAGCGGCTATAGAGGCTGCGGAGCTATCTCGGAACATCCGGGTATCATCCTCTAGGCGGAAATCCCAATAAGGGACTTGATCCTCAGGCAAAGCAGAGATGAAATAATGTGCGATCCGCTTAGCAGTGTTCAGGAAACGTTCATCACCAGTGTGGCGATAAGTATTGATAAAGCCGTACAATCCCCAAGCTGTTCCTCGGCTCCAAGAGGATTCAGCCGAGTAGCCTTGACCGCCAAAATTCTCAAGATAAGCACCTGTCTCTGCGTCAAAAGAAATAATATGTTTGGTGGATCCATCCTCACGTATGCCATATTGCATTGTCGTTTCGGCGTGGCTAATTGCAATATGCTTATAGCGGGGATCACCTGTCACTTTGCTGGCCCAAAACAGCAGGGAGATATTTAACATACAGTCGATAATTACCCAGCCGTATTTATCTTCATTCCATGCGCGGATGAATTTGCCTACAGGATTATAGCGGGCAGCGAGGAAATTCGCAGCTTCAATTCCTCTGCGCAGGGCATCTTCGTCACCTGTAATTGTATGTTTGATTACAGCGGTCGGAAGGAATTGGAATCCCACATCGTGATGCATCTCAACCGTTGGTTTAACAAACCATTCCTCCAAGGTACCGTCCCAATGCCAAGCAGCCTCCTTGTAAAGATCTTTTCCGGTCATATCATGCATGATCCAGAGGAGTCCAGGCCAGAACCCTGTAGTCCACCAGTCTGAACCGATATCATCAAATTTGCCATCTTTCCCGGCGAAATGCGGGCACTTGTCACCGATCTGCTCTACCATACGTTCCACTTTTGTATCAAGTCTACCCATGATTTCCTGCCAATAAGGGTGTGTCATTATTATTGCCTCCAGTGTAATTAGGATGTTATGAGTATAGCTTTCTAAAGCTCAGGAAAGTTGTGTTTTGATATAAGGAAATGTTTGATTATTGTCATGTTGAAGTTGGCTTATAATTTAAAACTGACAAAATACAAACATTTCTGCATAACACATTAAAACTTTATCGGTGTTGGAAGCGATACAATCGAAATGAACAGGAGGATGGTAAAGTGGATGATTTACAAGTATATAAAGCACCTAAAGATATCCCGGGACGTGAGGATTATAAGGTTAGAGTACGGCAGCCTGAAGGAGAATGGCATAGCTTGTTTATTTACGAGGTTAAGGTAGATATGCATGAGGTGCGTCTTGCATCCATGGCTTATTTTGATCTGGAAGGTACAGTAGAAGTTGAAGTCACCTGTCTTTATACGGAGATTGATTGTGTGAACATTGCTCCGGCTTCGCGAGGGATCTCTTACGAATATCATGGAAATACCATTTTGTTTAAGCTAACAGGTCCGCAAAAGTTATCGATTGAGATCAACGGTGATATTTTTCGAAATCTGCATTTATTTGCTAACCCTAAGGAGAAGGATGCCCCTCAACCAGAGGATGCTAATGTTCTAGTAGTCCAACCGGGTATACACCGGAAACCTGATCTTTTACGGCTGCTGGATAATGCCGCTGCTGATCCTCGTGAAAAAAGGAAGGTGCTTTATTTCGCTCCAGGCACACATTATATAGAAGAAACAGTATTGCCGGTCCCTTCGGAAACCACGGTGTATCTTGCCGGAGGTTCAGTGCTTGTAGGTTCCTTGGTATGCGAGGGAGTTCATGATGTATCCATTCGTGGTCGCGGTATAATTTATCTTGCGGATTTTCATCGATTCTCGGCCTTTCGAGGGATACGAATTGTTTTTTCACGATCTATAAATGTGGAAGGTATTACCGTGATTGATCCGCCACATTACAGCATTTTCATCGGGCAGTCTGAGCAGATTGTGATTGATAATTTCAAATCGTTTAGCACTCGGGGGTGGTCTGATGGCATTGATATTATGTCTAGTTCCGAGGTTAGGATCCAGGATGTTTTTATGCGTAATTCGGATGATTGTATTGCTATTTACGGCTCGAGATGGGATTTTTATGGGGATACCCGTAATATTAGCGTTCGTGATTCCATTCTGTGGGCGGATGTCGCTCATCCATTGATGATTGGTACACATGGGGATCATGAACGGAACGGAGACACCATCGAGTCTATTGTTTTTGCAAATCTTGATATCTTGAATCATCACGAACCGCAAGAGAACTATTGGGGGGCACTGGCGATTAATGCCGGGGATCGAAATAAGGTATGTAATGTTCTATATGAAAATATACGTGTGGAGCGTATTGAGCAGGGGCAGCTAATTGATGTGCGGGTGGTCTATAACAAGGACTACAATCCAGAGCCGGGGACAAGCATCCGGAACATTACATTTCGCGACATCAGCTATAGCGGGACGGCCAACCCTTCACGAATTTATGGATATGACGAAGAGAGAGCTGTTGAAAATGTGACCTTTGTCAATTTAAGGATCAATGGTGAACTGGTGGACGCCCCCCGCCCAGAGCTGATAGATATTAATCATTTTGCTAAAAATATACTCTTCGTTACTGAAAAAAATACGGTTGTGTAGATTGGATCTAATTACTTTTTCTATATTTTAATGGCGTCGTCCCTAGGACTCTTTTGAACAGTTGATTGAAATAAGAGGCATTTGGAAAACCAACAGTGATTCCGATTTGCTCCACAGGCAGGTCTGTCGTTCCTAACAAGCGGCAGGCCTGTTTGATCCGGCGGGCAGTCAGATAATCAACAAGCCTTCCTCCGGTTTCCTGATGAAAGATTCTGGAGATATAGGATTTGGACAAGTGAATCTCCTCAGCTAACTGATCCAGATTAACCTCCTCATGATAATGCTCTTCGATAAAACTCATGATTTTCTCAGAATAGCGCAAGGTTCGCCGTTCTCCGGATTGGAATACATGCTGATCTTCAGTTCCTATATTGCTCAATAATTGAAGAATTAACAGTGAAATGTCTTCGGTATCCTCAGTCAGACTGACTTTTTTATTGTGATTATATTGCTCCAGAATCCACTCCACAGACTCAACGTGATCCTTAAGATCAAAGGCACAATGTGTATTTTTCCCTTGCCAAAGCGCTGTGAATAAAGCCTTTCTTTTCGCAAAACCTTCCAGCAGGTGTTCAGCAACATGTGGATCAATGTAGAAGATGGTTCGTTCAAAAGGACACTCGGGAGAAACCTCAGAATAGATCCGGTGCAGCTGATAGGGCTGGAAAAAGAATAACATTCCCCTGCGGATATCGTACATCTGCTGATTCACAACAACGTTTCCCTGTCCGCCATACACGAACATGACTTCACAGCATTGATGCCAGTGATAATAACCTTTGTAATAGTCGTCGGTATATATTTTATAATCCCAAATCAAGGTCTTATGTTCTTCAAAAACAACAGGTTCGAACAGCTGCTTCATAGGCCCTCCAAGATGACAAAATACAAACATTTTCTTATATCTCATTATAACTTTAATCGTTATGAAAGCGATACAATAAATACGTTAAACTATGAAAAATCCGGTAGTGGAGGGTAACATTATGACGCAAAAAATTGTTAATCCGGTGTTGGCAGGTTTTCATCCAGATCCGTCTTTTATTAGAGTAGGGGATGATTATTATATCGCAACCTCTACTTTTGAATGGTTTCCCGGTGTAGAAATCCATCATTCCAAGGATCTAGTTCATTGGCATTCCATTTCACGTGTGCTGACAGAAGCCTCACAAGTAGATCTGCGTGGTAACGTAAGCTCTGGTTCCATTTGGGCACCAGCGCTTTCTTATGATCAAGGCGTATTTTATCTGCTATTTACAGATGTGAAATCTCGCAAAAGTGTATATAAAGATCTGCATAATTATTTAATTACAGCGACGGATATCATGGGCCCGTGGAGTGAGCCGGTTAGACTTAATGGCAGCGGATTTGATCCATTTTTGTTCCATGATCTGGAAGGGACCAAATGGCTGCTTAATATGCGTTGGGATTTCCGTAAAAATCACAATAACTTCTCTGGCATCGTTATGCAGCAATATGACCCGGAGACTGGCAAATTAGCGGGACCTATCCATGAAATTTATAAAGGGACACCTATCGGAGTGACCGAAGGTCCGCAATTGTACCAGAAGGATGGGTACTATTATTTACTGACAGCAGAAGGGGGCACCGGCATCAACCATATGGTCACCTTAGCTAGAAGCCGAAGCCTCACAGGTCCTTATGAGACTGATCCGGATTTCCCGATTATGACCACGGCACATGATCTGACCTACCCGTTTCAGCAAGCAGGGCACGGATCGCTCGTAGAGACTCAGAATGGGGACTGGTACATGGCGCATTTATGCACACGCCCGATTCCGGGAACGTCAACGATGAATCCGTTAGGCCGGGAAACTGCGATTCAACGTTGTGAATGGACAGAGGATGGCTGGTTGCGATTGGCCCACGGAGGGAAGCTGCCTGCATTGGAGACCGTGGCTCCTGAACTGCCGATATTCACTTTTGAGGAGCTGCCAAACAGAGATGAATTTGATGGAGAGGTTCTTGGATTTCCATACCAAAGCTTGCGTGTGCCTTTTGATGAATCTTGGGTTAGCTTGAAGGAACGTCCGGGTTTTCTTCGTCTGCGCGGCAGAGAGTCATTAGCTTCACTGCATGATCAGAGCTTAATTGCCCGGCCGATTCAACATTTTGAATGCTCAGCTACAACCTGTCTGGAATTCGAGCCGGATAGCTTCCTGCAAATGGCTGGGTTAGTCCTCTATTATGATGACAGTGATTACTATTATTTGCGTGTTACCGCAGATGAGATTCGTGGAACTAGTTTGGGCGTTGTGCTGTGTAGAGGTGGCAAATACGATGAGATTTCCTCTATGCAGCTATCTGTGAAAGATTGGGATCGTTATTATCTAAAGGCGGAAATTCATGGACGTGATCTGTTGTTTTATGCTTCATCAGACGGGGTGAATTGGACAGCTGTCTGTACTCCCTTAGATTTTGGTACGCTTTCGGATGAATATGGCGGCAAGCTTGGCTTTACCGGTTCCTATGTCGGGGTATGTGCTCAGGATTTGGATCAGCAAGCGAAGCCGGCTTATTTTGACTATTTTGAATATAAAGCTTTATAGGGGTTCGGAAAAACCATAACATTCTTCATAGTCTATTTTAGGATAAAATGTTAATTTTTACTTATCTTACATAGAAAGGGATGTTTATGATTTTGAAAAAGACTTATAAAGCCGCAATAACCTGCACGCTCTTACTGAATCTGGCCCTGTCCTCTGCTGCAATGGCCGCACCTATCGACGTCGACGTCAGTAATTTGAAAGAAGTCCAAACTTCTGGACCGGAAAAGGTTTGGGTTGGAGAATGGAAGGGCGACGATACGATTATTGTGGACACACAAGGAAATGTTACTACAGTTGGAGAACTCAAAGAGTCATCAAGCTTTGTACCCCCGGCAGATGACAATCTTATTAATAATGAATTGTTAGCACCGGAGCTAATAACACCTACTTTTGAACCTGATTCTCCGCAAGCAACTCTAGCTTCCGCTTATGGTCATGCGTGGCCGTATACAGCCGAAAATAGTTATGGGATTAACTGTTATGGTTATGCCTTAAGATTTCCAGGGGCAATCAACCCTGGTGATGGAGACGGGGTCTCAAATGTCAGAGATCCTGCCTATTTTACTAACGTGTATTATACTGCTGGTCTTGTGGTTCAAGATGGCAATACGAATCCTTTATACTTTAAACCGGGTTGGCGGATACTTCCGGGCCGAACTGCAGCGATTAATTCCGATGAACATCGAATTGCACTAAGAGTGGGATGGATCGACTCAAATGGTAATGGTAAAGTCGATATTCCTGAGGATAACGTAGATTACCACTTCATGCTTCAAAATAGCTCAGGTCTATGGTCAGAGAAACATGGACATCAAGCGTCTCAAAATACGGGAATTTCAGATCCTAGCAATTTCGTCTGGAGCAATGGTTCTCTTTATGGTTTTTACAATAGCGTAACCGTTTATATTGCTGCAAAAGTATTTTAGAATTTCATAAAACATTACGTATGTAATAGCGATAGTCTTTTTTTTGAAGATTATGGCTATTCTTTTTTTAGTGTCGAATTGTTTATGGGATTTTGTATACACTTTTGAGTTTTAATGTGATACAATTAAATTGTACACAAATTAAAATAAGGTGGTTATTTTGATGGTATGGGTAGCTAATATTATGGTCGGTGTTGTTGCGTTAATACATATCTATATTGTTTATTTAGAAATGTTCGCTTGGTCAAAGCCAAAAGGGCTTCGAGTCTTTGGAATGACACAGGAAGTTGCGGATGCTTCTAAAACACTGGCAGCGAACCAAGGGTTATACAATGGATTTTTGGCGGCAGGTTTAATTTGGGGATTGGTTCATCCGAATGTAAATTTCGGTCATCAAATTGAAATCTTCTTCTTATCAACTGTTATAGTGGCAGCGTTATATGGCGGACTGACGGTGAAAAAGTCTATTTTATTTATGCAAGGACTGCCAGCTTTAATTGCATTAATCCTCGTGGTTTCGATTTAAGATAACATAGAAGTAATCGATTAGGTTTCTACCTCGCGTACTTGCGTGGTGGAAGCCTTTTTTGCGTAAGATCAAGAAATTATTGGGTAATGAAATGCGCTGGATTAAAAACAGGAATTATGGATGGTGTACCAAGAAACAACAGAGAATTGGTTGATTAATGTGTTTTAGGTACAGGTGTGGTCCTTAGATAAGATGTAAGGGACTTTAACAAACCCATTGCATGCTTGTGTGGGCTGAATGAGTAGATGAAATGGCGTTTAATCTGAAAGTTCTAGACTTTTAAAGTAAATTCTCATCATAAAAAAAGAGCTGCTACCCAGCAGGGAACACCTGTCAGGGAAACAGCTCTTTTTATGTGTCTGGTTTAAATCAGGATCTTATTTAATAGAGGCTGCATAAATCGCTTCTACAGATTTGGAGAGGAGCGCGTTAAACTCTTCTTCTGACTGCACAGCGCTTAGTCCCTGTGATAACGCACGTGAGAAGCTGGCGATCAGCCCTTGGTTATGGGCGAGCTTATCGTTGGCCTCCGCTTGTGTGTAACCGCCGGACAAAGCGACAATTCGCAAAACATGAGGATTCTCCATTAATTCACGGTAGAAATTATTCTCCGTTGGGATGGAGAGCTTAAGCATGACCTTCACGTCTTTGCCCAGCGTAGACAATTGGGCCGATAGTTCTTCTTTTAGCAGCTTCTCTGAAGCCGTTTTATCAGCACTGTGGATATCAACTTCCGGTTCGATAATAGGTACGAGTCCCGCTGCTAAAATCTGCTTACCGATTTCAAACTGCTGTTCAACCACCTTTTTGATACCGGAAGGATTAGCCTCTTTAATCACCGAGCGCATTTTTGTACCAAAGATGTTACGTTCGTTGGCCCGCTTCAGAAGATCACTCAAGCCGGGAATAGGCTTCATTAGTTGTACTCCGTCTTCAGGGTCGGCAAGACCTTTATCGATTTTCAGGAAAGGCACAATCCCTTTTTTCTCCCATAGAAAATCGGCAGTATATTGCCCGTCTATGGAACGATCCATTGTGTTCTCAAATAAGATTGCACCCAGTATATGCATTGAATCAAATGCAGGGCTCTTGATAATGCGCGTTCTCATCTCGTGAACCAACCCATACATTTGATCTTCATTAGAGTAACTGTCCTCTGCAACACCATATTGCAGCAGCGCTTTTGGTGTACTGCCACCACTTTGATCCAAGGCAGCTATAAATCCCTGTCCCGTCCGAATTCTTTCCCATTGCTCCATATTCATGAAAATACTCCTTCCTTTCGTGAACTGAATGAAAAATCTTATGTTCATTAACTATAACACTTAATGTACCGGCTCTAAACAAATGGCATTGTAAACTTGGCTGGTAACTAGTCTATTGTGAGGTGGTTTGAATCTGCGTTATAAGGACTTCCGGATCTAATTGATCCATGGGGATGACGAGGTATCTACGTGTAAGGTCTCCTGAGTCCGATCCCTAGATGGTGAAGACTTGCAATCTTAGCATACGAGAACGAATCGACGTTTGAGGTCACTTTTTGGTCGAGTAGCTGCATCTGAGTCCAATAGCATGGCGAAATGGGCTAAATCTGCGAAATAGCGTCTCCTGAGTCCGGACTATCGATGGCGAGGACTTGCAGCGTCCGCAGACGAGTAAGAATCGACGTTTAAGGTCAGCTGAGTCCGGACTAGCCAAGATTGATGATACTACAGCATCGTTCGGACTGTATTGCAGCTATTTGGTGTTTTTGGAGCATTATTCAGAAGTATCGGACCGCATAGCTCTTATTACCAAGTATTTGCTCCAAAGAGGGGTGGATTTGGTTCAATAGCTGCATCTGGGTCCGATAGCATGGCGAAATGACCAAAATCTGTGAAATAGCATCTCCTGAGTCCGGAGCATCGATGGCAAGAACATGTAGCCTCCGCAGACGAGTAAGAATCGACGTATAGCGTCACCTGAGACCAAACCCATAGTTAGTGAAAACATGTAGCCTCAACTGACGAGAACGAATTGACGTCTGAGGTCATCTGAGTCCGGACTAGCAAGATTGAAGATACTACATTACCGTTCGGACTGTATTGCAGCTATTTGGTGTTTTAGGAGCATTTTTCAGAAGTATCGGACTGCATAGCTCTTATAGCCAAGTTTTTGCTCCAGAGAGGAGCGAATTAGGTTTAATAGCTGCATCTGGGTCCGATAGCATGGCGAAATGACCAAAATCTGTGAAATAGCGTCTCCTGAGTCCGGACCGTCGATGGCGAGGACGTGTAGCCACCGCAGACGAGTAAGAATCGACGTATAGCGTCACCTGAGACCAAACCCATAGTTAGTGAAAACATGTAGCCTCAACTGACGAGAACGAATTGACGTCTGAGGTCATCTGAGTCCGGACTAGCCAAGTTTGAAGATACTACATCATCGTTCGGACTGTATTGCAGCTATTTAGTGTTTTTGGAGCATTTTTCAGAATTATCGGACTGCATAGCTCTTATAGCCAAGTTTTTGCTCCAGAGAAGAACGAATTAGGTTTAATAGCTGCATCTGGGTCCGATAGCATGGCGAAATGGGCTAAATCTGCGAAATAGCATCTCCTGAGTCCGGACCCATAGTTAGTGTGGACATCCAGTCTTGTCAGACGATTGTGAAGTTACTTGTAAGGTCTCCTGAGTCCGGACTAGCCAAGATTGACGATACTACATCATCGTTCGGACTGTATTGCAGCTATTTAGAGTTTTTGGAGCATTATTCAGAAGTATCGGACCGCATAGCTCTTATTGCCAAGTTTTTGCTCCAAAGAGGAGTGAATTTGGTTTAATAGCTGCATCTGGGCCCGATAGCATGGCGAAATGACCAAAATCTGTGAAATAGCGTCTCCTGAGTCCGGACCGTCGATGGCGAGGACTCGTAGCCTCCGCAGACGAGTAAGTATCGAAGTAGAATGTCACCTGAGTCCGGACTAGCCAAGTTTGAAGATACTACATCATCGTTCGGACTGTATTGCAGCTATTTAGTGTTTTTGGAGCATTTTTCAGAAGTATCGGACTGCATAGCTCTTATTACCAAGTATTTGCTCCAAAGAGGAGTACATTGGGTCGAATAGTTGCATCTGAGTCCGATAGCATGGCGAAATGACCAAAATCTGTGAAATAGTGTCTCCTGAGTCCGAACCCATAGTTAGTGTGAACATAAAGCCACGGCAGACGAGAACGAATCGACGTCTAAGGTCTCCAAGGTCTGATCTCGCCGCAGCCGGAGATGCGGGTAAACATAAATGTTACTCCAAACTGGATCTAAAGACGCTCTATGCGAACTTTAAAGTGATCCCCCAAAGCGCACACTTAGCAAACTTCAAGACATCCACACGGTTCACCTAGCAAACTTCAGGACATTCCCAATGGTTCACCTAGCAAACTCAAGACATTCACAGGGTACTCTTAGCAACCTTAACCTATCCCCAATGGTACTCTTTGCAAACGTCATCTCATCCCCAATCGTTCTCTTCACAGACTCCAAATCACTCCAATGTGCTCAGGGAAAATTCCTTCGAAGTATTCTCAAGTAATATTCCTCGAAGCAGTCACTTTTTATGCTTAATTCCCAAACTTGGAATCAAATCGCATAGTCTTCATCAAGGCGCGCGAGACCAAACCACTCTATTACTTAAAGTTAGTTTGAAACACAGGGGAAGGATGAGCTTATTTAAGCGACTGGGAATTTTGTTTATGTTGTAAACAGCTTTGGATGAAGAATTTTAAATCAGAGTGTGTAAAGTCAGAACGCCAAAAGCCATGCTGGGAGCGGGTTGTTATCTTATTTTCGGATTATTTCCTAGTAAATTAATACGAATAATCCAATAAGATAATTGGTGTGACATTAATCATAATTACCAATTCGAAGCTTTGTGAAAATAATAACTTTTCGTAAATGTCGAAATGAGGTTGACGAATAAAAATATCAGTCGTATGATTGATTCTACTGAGTATGCTAGTAATTAAAAGTAAGTTAATAAATAATATATAATAGCGGGAGGAATGAAAGTGGAATCATCAACATTTGTGCTTTTTGGCGCTACAGGAGATTTAGCAAAACGTAAAATCTATCCTGCACTATATAACCTCTTTTTAGATGGTCAAATTTCAGGTCCTCTCTCAGTGATTGGATTAGGAAGAAGAGAAGTTTCAACTGAAGCTTTCCGTAAGCAAGTCCTGCAATCTTTGCAGACATTTTCTAGACAGCCGGCAGTAGAATCTCCACAGTTGCAGGTTTTCTTGGAAGCTTTTGAATATAGCGTTCTAGATGTAGGTAATACAGAGGATTATTTGAAGCTCCTGGAGCATGTTAAACGTCGTGAGCAATTTTTTAACATTCCGGAGAATCGGATGTTCTATTTATCGGTGGGTCCTGAGTTTTTCAAGGAAATTGCCGCCAATATTCACTCCAGTGGTCTGGGATCTACGAAGGGCTGGAAGCGTCTGATAATTGAAAAGCCTTTTGGTACAGACTTGCAAACAGCAAGAGAGTTAAATGACAGCTTGAATGCCGTATTTACTGAAGAGGAGATTTTCCGAATTGACCACTTCTTGGGTAAACCGATGGTTCAGAATCTGGAAGTTCTAAAATATTCAAATCCTGTGCTTAGAGCACTGTGGAAAAATCGGTATATCGCAAATGTGCAAATTACGGCGAGTGAGATTGTTGGCGTTGAAGAACGGGCAGGCTATTATGATAAAGCTGGGGCACTTCGTGATATGTTCCAGAACCATATGCTGCAATTGCTCATGATGATGGCGATGCAGCTTCCAAAAGGCAGTACACCTGAAGAGATCCGTGGCAAGAAAAGATATGTCATGGAGCGTCTCATTCCGCTAAGTAAAGACGAAGTTAATCAATATGTTGTCCGCGGACAATATGCTGAAGGTGAAATTAAAGGTAAATCTGTTGCAGGCTACTTAGATGAACCAGGAATTAGCCAATCCTCACAAAATGAGACGTTTATTGCAGCGCGTTTGTTTATAGATGATCCATTGTGGAATGAAGTTCCGTTCTATATCCGTACCGGCAAGAGAATGAAAGAGAAATCAACAAGAATTGTTATAGAATTTAAAGAACCGTTTAATGATAACAATAACAAAAATAAAGGAACTGACGTTCCAAATCTGCTCATCATCGAGATCGGTCCGAATGAAGCCATTACGCTTCAGTTGAATACGAAGGATCAGTTGCAAAAAGGGAAACTTGAACCTGTCCTCGCTACTTATGAAGCCGGAACTTCAGACGTACCAGAAGCTTACGAAAATCTGATCTTTGATGCACTTCGTGGTGACGCCACTTTCTTCGCTCATTGGAAAGAAGTCGAGCTGTCATGGCAATGGGTTACACCAATCCAGGAAGCTATGGAAGAGGGGCTAATGCCACTTCATACCTATGCTTCAGGTTCTTATGGTCCAGATGCGGCTATGGAGCTTTTGGGTGAAGACCGCTGGTGGTTTGATGATACAGATCAGGAGTCAGATCTTCTCGACGCTCAAGCAGAAGTTGCAGCAGCGCAGGAATCTATACGGCCAGGGGCATAAGCCCCTGCCTGTTTTTTTTGCCAATTTAGCTAAAATACATCACAAGAATCTATAAATCGGAGGGAATTTACATGAAAGTAGGATTAGTTGGGTTAGGAAAAATGGGTTTTAATTTGGGTCAAAATTTGCTGGATCATGGACATGAGGTTGTTGCTTTTGATCTGAATGCACCTGCTGTAGAAGAAATGAAAGCTAAAGGCGCTAGTGGAGCAGTAACGCTTCCAGAATTGGTACAGCAATTGGAAACACCAAGAATCATTTGGATCATGGTTCCGCATCAGGTCGTTGATTCTGTAATCGCTGAACTTACTCCACAGTTGTCTAAAGGTGATATCGTTATTGAAGCAGGAAACTCGCATTATAAGGAATCGATTCGTCGGTATGAGGAATTGAAGGAGCACGGAATTCACTTTATGGATGCAGGTACCTCTGGCGGTATGGAAGGGGCGCGTAATGGCGCTTGTTACATGGTTGGCGGAGATCCCGAAGCTTGGGAAGTTGTGGAGCCTATTTTCCGTGATACAGCTGTAGAAAGCGGCTTTTTATATGCTGGTAAAGCAGGTAGCGGCCATTTTCTAAAAATGGTGCATAACGGTATCGAATACGGCATGATGGCTGCTATCGGTGAAGGTTTTGAGGTTCTTGAAAAGAGTGAATTTGACTACAACTTTGAGGAAGTAGCTCGGGTGTGGAATCACGGCTCTGTAATCCGTTCGTGGCTGATGGAACTTGTGGAACGCGCCTTCTCGAAGGACGCTAAACTAGATGAGATTAAGGGCATTATGCATTCGTCTGGTGAAGGCAGATGGACGCTTGAAACCGCCTTTGATTTACAAGCGGCGACTCCAGTTATTGCAATGGCGTTATTGATGCGTTACCGTTCCCTTGAGACCGACACATTCACTGGCAAAGTAGTTGCTGCACTGCGTAACGAATTCGGCGGACACGCTGTGGAAACTAAATAAGATTGGCCGACTCTGAATTGAGTGTTTACAAGCTCGAATTTCCCGCAATTTATGTTGCGGAGAAATTTGGGCTTTTTATTTTAAGGGGAATAGATAATGGGAAGTATAGATGGAGTACGAATTTAATACAGTTTACATATTTTAGGGGTAGAAGGGTAAGTTAGGAAGCAAGGGGGAGATTTCATGCAAAGTGGAATTCGTGAGCGACTTCATTTTCTAAATAAATTTCTGCATGCGCCCCGACAATATGGTAGTGTGACTCCCAGTTCACATTGGCTGGCCCAGACGTTACTTGATCCAGTGCCTTGGAACCAAGTGCATTCTATGGCTGAGTTGGGTGCGGGGACTGGTGCAATCACAAGGTTTATTCCGCGTGGAGAAAAGACCGGTATGAATGTTCTTCTATTTGAAATAGATCCTGATTTTCGCAGTCAATTAAGAGAGGAATTCCCCGGATGTTTCTGCAACAACGATTGTCTCCGGCTGCGTCTTGCGCTTCATAACAGCAGTCTGGAGAAGCTGGATTGTATCGTGAGTAGTTTGTCTTTGATGAATTTCTCGAAGCCAGACCGCACTAGGTTTATGGAACAGATCATTTCTTCTTTAAAAGAAGGAGGGTGGTTTATAACCTATGAATATTTTCCGCGGATGAAAACAGAGTTGAGCCAGCATTTTGAGATCCTACACACGAAGTGGGTGCTGCTGAATTTTCCACCAGCGCTTGTATATATTTGCAGGAAAAAAACTACAACGCAAGTGCAACGCGAAAATCCCAAATCAACAGTCAACGTAATCCCAATCTCTCAGGTTTATACAAAAAGATAATCATCTTTATATAACAAATGCCGTCACCCATTACTCATTGGGGAACGGCATTTTTAAATGGGCTGCGAAGGCGTTTGAGCCCGATTAATAGAGAATCTCAATATTCTCTTTGTTCAGGCGCTTCAACCAAACCTCAGAAGGCTGGCGGTCTGTGATCAAAAAGTCGATTTGGCCAAGCTCGATCAGCTTTGTAAAGGCGGTCTTATCGAATTTGGTGTGATCGGCCAGGAGTATGACCTTGTTAGCTTGACGTAGCATATATTTCTTGAGCTCACACTCCGGTTCATTAGAATCTGTGATGCCTCGCTCCATATCTATTCCTTTACAACTGATAACCGCAGTGTCCACATTGTATCTTTGAATGGTGTCATGTGCTACAGGACCCACGAGTGACATGGATCGGTAACGTAAAGAACCTCCGGTAGAGATGATATCCATCCCAGAATTCGAGAACTCATGCAAAATATTAATCGAGTTCGTAATAATGGTCAGATTGTTTTTATTGCCAAGCAGTTTTAGAAACTCAAAGGCTGTGGAGCTAGGATCCACCATTAACGTATCTCCATCATTGATTAAATCTAGCGCCTTAAGGGCGATTCCCCGTTTGATATCTGTATTCAGCGCATTGCGTGTAACAAAAGGCAAATCCTCGTTCGTGTGACGATTCAGCATGGCCCCGCCATAGGTTCGGCTTAGAATTCCATCCTTCTCCAGCTTCTCCAAGTCTCTGCGTATCGTCTCTTCTGTAACTTCAAACATCCGGCTTAGATCAGAGACTAATACTCGTTTATCCTGATGAACAAGATCTATTATTTTTTTGCGTCTTTCAGCTGCAAGCATAGGGATCACCTTTCCGAAATCTGTATATTCCTTAATCATAGCTCCAAATATCTGTGTTTTGCAATAAAATCAACGTAAAATCATGTTTGTTTTCCAATAATATTCACAAAACGGATATAAAACAAATAAAAACAACATAAATAATATTTAAAATGTTGACAACAAAGATTTGCGGGCATACGATGAAGGAGAAAAGAAGTCCTGTAGTGGTAATTAGATTTGAAAGATACCAGAGCCGGCCCAGTTGCGATTTAGAGGCCAGCCTGAGGCGCTGCAGCCGGAATACTACGCTCTAGCTTGCAGAGTTGTGTGTAAAACTTTGGTGTTGATAAATTAACTTTAGGAGGCTGGTCAAGCATGAGCACGCATGTGTATTATGTTCCATCGAACAATATTATGGGCAAGGGATGCTTGCAGGAGATTGGTCCATACATCCAAGAGCTTAAATTAAAAAAGGCGCTTGTTGTTACGGACAAATTCCTTATGAAAAGTGGCATTGCTGGTAAATTGCTGACGGTATTGGACGAAGCGGAGATTGAATATGCCATCTATGATGAAGTGAAACCCAATCCGACCTGTAAAAATGTCCACGATGGCGTTGATTATCTCAAAGCGCAGAATTGTGATTATCTGATTTCCATTGGCGGTGGATCACCACAGGATACTGCCAAAGCCATTGGTATCATTGCCACAAATGGCGGTCATATCAAAGAATATGAAGGTGTACACAAGTCTAAGCATAAATCACTGCCGATTGTCACCGTGAATACCACTGCTGGTACTTCGGCTGAAGTGACCATTAACTATGTAATCACAGACGAAGAACGCAAAGTGAAGATGGTTATGGTAGATAAGAACAGCCTTGCGACGATTTCAGTCAACGATCCTGAGCTTATGGTTGATAAACCCGCTGCACTTACCGCGGCCACGGGTATGGATGCATTGACTCATGCGATTGAAGCGCTGGTGACGCCGGGAGCATATCCGGTAACCGATGCTACGGCACTAGCCGCAGTGGAGCTTATTTTTGCTAATCTGGCTCGTACTGTGAAGAATGGCCATGATATCGAAGCGCGTGAACAGATGGTATACGCGATATTCCTTGGCGGATTGGCTTTCAATAATGCGGGGCTTGGTTATGTGCATGCGATGGCGCATCAGCTGGGCGGCGTATATGATCTGCCGCACGGCGTATGTAACGCGATGCTGCTGCCTTTTGTGGAAGAAGAAAATGCCAAATATGTGCCTGAGAAATTCAGATCCATTGCTAAAGCGATTGGACTTAATGTAGAGAACCAAACGGATAAACAATGCGCAGATTTCGTAATTGAGTCGATCAAGGCGTTGTCTAAAGAAGTAGGGATTCCAGCCAAATTATCCGAGCTTGGTGTAGAAGAAGTAGATCTTGATCTTTTGGCTGAAAATTCGATGAAGGATGCTTGTGCACCAGGGAACCCTTTTATTCCTACTAAAGAAGAAGTTATTACACTGTTCAAAAAAATATTATAAATCACCCCTTATCATAGGAGATTGTTTATGAATAATCACATCGCCGTTGACATCGGTGCCTCAAGTGGGCGGCTGGTGCGCGGAATATTGCAAGAAGGTATTCTTTCCTTAGAAGAGCTTCATCGCTTTAGCAATAGCTTTACCGAACAAGAGGGTTCCTGTTTCTGGGACATTGATTATTTAGTAGAGCAGATTATGATCGGGCTTCGGAAGGCTAAAACCGATGGAATTACTACCTGTACGCTCGGTATTGATACATGGGGTGTAGATTATGTGCTGGTAGATGCGGACGGGAATCGTGTTCAGGAAGTATACGCCTACCGGGACCGCAGAACGGATCTGGCTGTGGATCAGGTGGCACAGCAGCTTTCACCACAAACCGTCTATGAAAAGACAGGAATCCAGCAGTTATCCATCAATACCTTGAATCAGTTATATGTTCATAAAGAAGAAGAGCTAGCGCAAGCGGATCAGATTTTACTTGTACCAGATTATCTATATTACCGACTGACTGGCCGTAAAATCAACGAGGTTACGATTGCATCTACAACACAGCTGTTGAATCTGGAAAGCCGGGATTTTGACGATGACCTATTAGAATTTTTGAATATCAGGAAAGATCAATTTGCAAAATTAACTGAGCCTGGTGTAGTGGTTGGTCCTCTTGACGAAGCTTTAATCCAACAATATGACCTGCCTGAATGCCAGCTGATCTGTGTGGCATCCCATGATACAGCCTCAGCAGTGCTAGGTGCTCCACTTCAAGAAGGCTCAGCTTATATCAGCAGTGGAACTTGGTCTTTACTCGGTGTAGAAAGAACGGAGCCTCTAAATTCTCTAAAAGCCATGCAGGCTAACTACACCAATGAGTGGGGAGCCTACGGAACTTATAGATTCCTCAAAAATGTAATGGGCTTATGGCTTATTCAAGAGGTTCGCAGATTACTGAACAATTGCTATAGTTTTGCGGAGCTTGCAGAGCTTGCACAGGGAGAAGAGGGGTTTCGCAGCCTGATCCCTTGTAATGCACCAAGGTTTCTTAATCCATCGAACATGATAGAAGAAATCCGCAGTGCCTGTATGGAGAGTGAGCAGCCCGTTCCGGAGACACCTGGACAGTTAGCACGTTGTGTTTTTGACAGCTTGGCGTTATCCTATCTAACTTATTTGGAAGAGTTGGAGGAGCTGACAGAACGTCGGATCGAGGGATTGCAAATTGTCGGCGGCGGGGCGAACAATCGGCTTTTATGCCAACTAACCGCTGACGTTATCGGCAGGGAAGTAAAGGCTGGACCAACGGAAGCGACTGCTCTAGGAAATATAGTAGTGCAGATGATTAGCACAGATTCCATTGCAGACATAACTGAGGCAAGAGCTATTATCGAACAATCTTTTGAAATAACATCATACATTCCGCAGCCGATCAAGCATTTTAATAACATTCTAAATCGCTGGAGAAGCCTTCATCTGTCCAAGGTGAATGAGCTTATCTAAGCGAAACAGACGTTGCACTAATTTAGGAGGATAAACAGCATGGATCAGAGCATTATCACTATTTATAACGAAGCCAAAAAACTATACGCAGCCCACGGTATTGATGTGGATAAAGTGCTGGAGCGACTCGCGCAAATTAAAATTTCCATACATTGCTGGCAGGGTGATGATGTAAAAGGTTTTCTTTTTAAGGAAAAAGAACTAAGCGGGGGCATTGCGGTAACGGGAAGTTATCCGGGCCGGGCGGGTACACCAGATGAACTACGTCAAGATTTAGAAAAGGCTTTATCTCTTATTCCTGGTAAACATAAGGTTAACCTGCATGCTATTTACGCAGATACAGATGAACCTGTAGATTTGGATGAACTAGAGCCACGACATTTTCAATCCTGGGTGGATTGGGCGAAGGAGCAGGGCTTAGGGCTTGATTTTAACCCTACTTGTTTCTCACATCCGAAAGCAGCCGATGGATTCACTCTCAGTCATTCGGACGCGGAGATTCGGAATTTCTGGATCAGACACTGTAAAGCTTCGCGTACGATCGCTGAGCATTTTGGGCGGGAGCTGGGTCAGCCTTGTGTGACGAACTTTTGGATTCCAGACGGATATAAGGATACGCCAGTAGATCGGCTAGCTCCGAGAGTACGTTTAAAAGAGTCGCTGGATGAGATTTTTAGTCAGGAAATAGATCCGCTTTATAATATGGATGCCTTGGAAAGTAAACTGTTTGGAATTGGTTCTGAAAGTTATGTGGTTGGCTCTCATGAATTCTATATGGGTTATGGTTTAAAAAATGGAAAAGCGATCTGTTTGGATGCGGGACATTTTCATCCTACAGAAGTGATTTCGAATAAATTATCTTCGATTCTGATGTTCAGTGAGCAGCTGCTGCTGCATGTCAGCAGACCTGTCCGCTGGGACAGTGACCATGTGGTAACAATGGATGATGAGCTGCTGGAAATCGCCCGTGAATTGGTTCGCGGGGATTTACTTCCTCGTACGAATATTGGATTGGATTTCTTTGATGGCAGTATCAATCATCTCGCGGCATGGGTCATTGGCACCCGCAACACTATTAAGGCGTTGCTGCGTGCGATGCTGGAACCAGTGGAAGAACTTAAGCAAATCGAGCGGTCCGGGGATTATACTTCACGTCTTGCTCTGGTAGAAGAGTTCAAATCGTATCCGTTTGGAGCGGTCTGGGATTACTACTGTGCATCACAAGGTACACCGGTGCGTGAGCAATGGCTTACTGAAGTGAAAAATTATGAACAAGACGTTTTGTCTTTAAGATAGAAGTGGATACGGAGAGCAGCAAATACAAAGGAGAGAGTAGACTATGAGTACATCCTTGTTAGAATCAAAAGGTTATATTGCCAGCAGTGAAGCTCCATTTATTCAGGAAATGTCAGAGATCACCCGTCATATGTGGGAGCTTGGCTGGGATGAACTGAATGGTGGGAATGTCAGCTATTTACTGGATGAGAATGAGGTGGCTAAGTATATTAATGTACTGGAGCCGTTTCGCACGATCAAACTCACCTTTCCGGTAAAAGAATTAGCAGGCAAGTATTTTATCGTAACAGGTTCGGGCAAATATTTCAGAAATGTGATTAAAGACCCTGAAGCGAATCTGGGTGTGTTAAGGGTTAGCGGCAATGGCGAAAGTGTGGAAGTATTGTGGGGATTGCGGAATGGTGCAGTTCCTACGAGTGAGCTCGCTTCGCATTTTATGAGTCATATTGAACGTCTGAAAGTAGATCCCACACACCGTATCGTGCTGCATACACATGCTACAAATGTTATCGCGATGACCTTCACGCATGATCTGGACGAACTGAAGTTTACCAAAACGTTATGGGAAATGTGCACAGAGTGCCTTGTTGTTTTCCCTGATGGCGTCAGTGTTATTCCGTGGATTGTTCCGGGCAGCAGTGAAATCGGCCGTGAGACTGCCAAAAAAATGAAGGATCACCGTTTAGTCATCTGGCCGCAGCATGGGATTTTTGGCACTGGCTCCACCATGGATGCTACCTTTGGTCTAGTAGAAACGGTTGAAAAGGCTGCGACGATCTACAACCTGATTGGTGGTAGAGAAATCAAACAAAAGATCACAGACCAACAGCTATGGGATTTAGCTAAAGCATTTGGAGTTACACCTAAAGCGGGGATTCTTGAAGTCTAGAGAGTCATTATAATTTGGTGAAAACCGGACATTCGTAGATTCTGCGAGGTCCGGTTTTTGTTGTCTTTTTCTTAAAATTTGCATTTCCCATCTTTTGGGTGGATAATAAGCTTACTTAAAGTAATCAATTAATAAATTGGAGGTAACATATGAATACAGAGCAACTATTTTTACCTTTTCAAGTGGGGAATCTTTCGCTATCGAACCGATTTGTAATGGCGCCGATGACACGCGCGCAGTCTCCGAAGGGTGTGCCGGGAAGCAATGTTGCCGCTTATTATCGTAGACGTGCAGAGGGTGGAGTGGGATTAATTGTTACTGAGGGTACTGCGATAAATCATCCAGCGGCTGTCAGTCACCAAGATATTCCTAATATACATGAAGAAGCATCTTTAGAAGGCTGGAAGAAGGTTGTGGAAGAGGTTCACGCAGCTGGCGGCAAGATCATCCCGCAGCTTTGGCATGTGGGGATGGCGCGTACAATCGGCGAGTATCCTAACGTTGAAGCCCTTCCTGTAGGCCCTTCGGGTCTGAATTTAGCAGGTGAGCCGGTGACAGAGCGGCTGACCACAGAAGAGGTTGAAAGCTTAGTAACAGCCTTCGCTCAAGCGGCGGCAAATGCCAAAAGCGTTGGCTTTGATGGCATTGAGCTGCATGGCGCTCACGGGTATCTGATAGACCAGTTCTTCTGGGATAGAACGAATAAACGTACCGATCGTTACGGTGGCGATTTGGTAGGAAGAACAACATTCGCTGTCGAGATCATTAAAGCATGCCGTCAAGCGGTTGGACCAGACTTCCCAATCGTGCTGCGCTTTTCCCAGTGGAAGCTGGGGGCGTATGATGAGAAGCTGGCGAAGACTTCAGAAGAACTTGCGAGTTTCCTAGCACCGCTTAGCGAAGCGGGTGTAGATATCTTTCATTGCTCGACCCGACGCTTCAGTCAACCTGAATTTGCTGGCTCTGATCTAAATTTAGCTGGGTGGACTAAGAAGCTTACCGGGAAGCCGTGTATTACAGTAGGCTCTATTGGCCTGCAAAGCGATTTCTTCGAGGAAGATAAAGCTCAGAAGCCTGAGGATAATATTGATGAGTTAACTGAAAGGTTCGATCGGGAGGAGTTTGATTTGGTTGCAGTGGGCAGAGCGCTTATTAGCGATCCGGCTTGGCCTGCCAAAGTACAAAGTGGAGCGATAGACGAAATCATCCCATTTACTCCTGAAGCGACGAATACGCTTTACTAAAACTAGCAGAATATACAATGACTATTTTTTTAGGTAAGAGGTTGTGTAACTGTTTCAAGAGGAGTGTATCTGCTTATAATAGTAGCATACCCCCCTTAATATGATAGAACTTGACCCTGCCAAACGTTGGCGGGGTATTTTTTTGTCGATATACAACGCTTCATTACATCATTAATAGACCGGGCACTTCTATGTTAGGCCAGCATTATGTTATAATTTTAAATTAGCAAAGTATAAAAATAATTGTTGAACAATAGAGGACGTGAAAACAGCATGACAAAGGGGAACCATAACTCACCGGACTTAAAATCCGGCAAGGGTTCTAAGGATTATTCGAAATATTTTGATTTTAGTGATGCAAAGGTAATTAGTGAAGAGGAAGGTAAGGTTACTTACCGGATTAAAGGAAGAAATGTGCAAATTAATAGCCAGCCTGACTATAAAGAAGGAAAACGGCGCGGCAAGGAAGAAATAGAAGTGCATTATGATTTCGAGATTCCTGAAGAGATGCAGAATTTCGGAGTGGGCAAATATTATCATATAACGACTTATGGCTGCCAAATGAATGAGCATGACACGGAAACGATGAAGGGCCTATTGGAACAGATGGGCTACCGCAGTGTCGCTGACCGGAATGACGCGGATCTCATTTTGCTGAATACTTGTGCGATTCGGGAGAACGCCGAGGATAAGGTATTTGGAGAGCTAGGACATCTTAAGAACCTGAAGATCGAGAAGCCGGGTCTGTTGTTAGGGGTATGCGGTTGCATGTCCCAAGAGGAAGGCGTAGTCAACCGGATTATGTCAAAGCATGGCTTCGTGGATATGATCTTCGGTACGCATAATATTCACAGGTTGCCACACCTCATTAAAGAAGCGGTATTTAGTAAAGAGCTTGTGGTTGAGGTATGGTCCAAAGAAGGCGACATTATTGAGAACTTGCCGAAGAAGCGGGAAGGCATGCGCGCTTGGGTGAACATTATGTATGGTTGTGATAAGTTCTGCACGTATTGCATCGTACCGTTTACACGCGGTAAAGAACGCAGTCGTCGTCCAGAGGACGTTATCGCTGAGGTGAGAGAGCTTGCGCGCCAAGGCTTCAAGGAAGTAACGCTATTGGGGCAGAACGTAAATGCTTACGGTAAAGATTTTACGGATATTGATTACACCTTCGGGAACCTGATGGATGATATGCGTCTGATCGATATTCCGCGCATTCGCTTCATGACATCGCATCCACGAGATTTTGACGATAAATTGATTGAGGTTTTGGGCAAAGGCGGCAACTTGGTGGAGCATATCCATCTGCCGGTTCAATCGGGAAGTACTGCCGTTCTTAAGAAAATGAGCCGTAAATATACCCGGGAAGCTTATCTGGAATTAGTACGCAAGATTAAGATAAGTGTGCCGAATGCTGTATTAAGTACCGATATTATCGTTGGTTTCCCTGGGGAGACTGATGAGCAATTTGAAGATACCCTATCGCTTGTGCGTGAGGTTGGGTATGATATGGCATATACGTTCATTTATTCTCCACGTGAGGGCACACCAGCAGCGGCGATGGAAGATAATGTACCGATGTCGGTGAAGAGTGAACGTCTGCAAAGATTAAATGATCTCATCAAAGAGAACAGCCGGATCATTAATGACCGGATGCTGGGTGAAGTTGTAGAGGTATTGGTTGAAGGGGAGAGTAAGAATAACTCCGAAGTCCTTTCCGGCCGTTCCCGCGCTAACAAGCTGGTCCATTTTGAAGGTCCTAAGGAGCTTATCGGCACATTTGTAAACGTGAGAATTACAGATACCAAAACATGGTACATTAAAGGGGATATTGTGGTCGAGGCCGCAGCTGTTCATTAATCACATACGAATGGGGAGATGACTAATGAGTACAGAAGAACAACAGTTGAATAAATATGGAATGAAAACTTATAATACCCGTGATCTGATCGTTCGCGAGGATATTATGGGCAAAGCTAAAGAACTAGCATCATTAATCTCAACCAGTGAAGAGGTACGCCATTTTCAGCAGGCTGAGCAAAAAATTCTTAATCACGAGCGTGTGCAAGGACTGATTGCAACCATTAAGAAAAAACAAAAAGAAATCGTGGCCTTCGAAAGCTTCAATAATAAAGATATGGTCGCCAAAATTGAACGTGAAATTGAAGTGCTGCAAGATGAGATCGACGGTATTCCAGTCGTGAACGAATTTCAGCAAAGCCAGAGCGACATTAATTATTTGCTTCAGCTGGTAATTTCCGTGATTAGAGATACCGTTTCGGAAAAAATAAATGTGGAAGCCGGCACTGAAGCGCCTCCGACCACATGCGGATAACCCACACTCAGTTCAGGGGGCGGATGCAGATCCGTCCCTTTATTTCAATATAAGAGGTAGAAGTAAAGTACATGAAAATACATAATCCTTATAATTCAACGACAACGTCGTTTCTCATATAGTCTTTTTTGTAGGATAATGTAAAATAATGGAATTCATCTGTTGATTTATGAAGAACATGTTTGGTACATTTAAAGATACGAATAAGTAAAACTACAGCTTCGGAAAAGGATGGGGCAATTATGAGCGACAATGGGGAATTAACCTATAACGCCAAAAAATATCGTACACCGGATGGTGTTCCGGCCGACATTGTAATGTTTACACTTACCAAACGCGAGCGGAAGACGGTCACCAAGACGCTGCCTTTACGTGAGTTGAAGGTAATGTTAATTAGACGGAAAAAATGGCCATGTGCAGGCATGTGGGCTCTACCAGGCGGATTCTGTCAGGAAGATGAGTCTATATATGATGCTGCAACTCGTGAGCTGAAAGAAGAGACCGGTGTCGATGGAGGTCACTTAGAATATCTTGGGGTTTATAGTACACCTGGCCGCGACCCTCGGGGATGGATTATCAGCCATGCCTTTTTCGCTTTAGTAGAAGAGTGGATGCTGGAGCAAAGACAAGCTTCCGACGATGCGGGTGAAGTGGGTTTATTTACGTTACAGGAAGCGTTAGAAGAACTGGAGCTCGCTTTTGACCACCATGAAATCATCAAGGATGCATACGTACGTATCCAACAGCAAATGCTGCAGACAACGATAGCAAGACAGTTTTTGCCTAGGCATTTTACGCTAAGTGAGCTTTATCAGGTAATTCAGACAGTAGTGCCAGAATTTAAAGAACCAAATTTTATTCGTAAAATCACGTCAACACGTAGCCGTCAGGGTATATTAAAAGAAGTGAGAGATGAAGAGGGCAATGCACTCAGCTCCAATCAATACTCACAACGCCCGGCTCAGCTGTATATGTTTACAGATCACGAGCCATTGTTGTCCATTTATACGTAGTGTCTTAAATCAGGGGAGGGACGATTCTCATGAGAGCACTAATAGTAATTGACTTTACCAATGATTTTGTCGATGGGAATTTACCGGTTGGGCAGCCTGCAATCGATATCGAGCCAAGAATCAGCCAATTAACGTCTGAGTTTGTCCAAAATGGCGATTATGTTGTAATGGCTGTAGATTTACATGAAGACAATGATCCTTATCATCCCGAGAGTAAACTGTTTCCACCTCACAATGTACGAGGGACTAGAGGGCGGGAGCTTTATGGAAGTTTGAAAACTGTTTATGAAGCTGACCAGGATTCCATCTATTGGATGGACAAAACTCGATATAGCGCTTTTAGTGGAACTGATCTGGAGCTTAAGCTGCGGGAACGTGGCATTACTGACCTTCATTTGATTGGCGTATGTACAGATATATGTGTTTTGCACACTGCGGTGGATGCATATAACAAAGGTTTTACTATTACTGTGCACGAAGATGCGGTCGTCAGCTTCAACGCGGATGGACATAAATGGGCACTAAATCATTTCCGGGGAAGTTTAGGAGCAGACGTTGTTAAGGCATAATACTATAAAAAACATACACATACAGCAACGTGGATATTAGGAGATGAGGACTTGAAGAGAGAACTTGCGCTACATACAGATAAATATCAGATCAATATGATGTATGCTCACTGGGTGAATGGAAGCCATAAGCGAAAAGCTGTATTTGAAGCTTATTTCCGCAAATTGCCTTTCGGAAACGGCTATGCCGTGTTCGCAGGATTAGAGCGTATCGTGGGGTACATCGGCGGCTTGCGTTTCACCGAAGATGATATCCGTTACTTGTCGGAGCAAGAAGAAAATTACGCTCCTGCTTTTTTGGAAGAATTACTGCAATTTCATTTTCAGGGCAACGTTTATTCGATGAAAGAAGGGGCGTTGATTTTCCCGGATGAACCGCTAATCCGTGTGGAAGGGACGATCATGGAAGCGCAGCTGGTGGAGACCGCTATTCTGAACTTCATGAACTACCAGACGCTGATCGCTACGAAGGCTTCCCGAATCAAGCAGGTAGCTCCGAATGATGTACTCCTGGAGTTTGGTACCCGTCGGGCACAAGAAGCGGATGCGGCGGTCTGGGGCGCTAGAGCGGCCTATATCGGCGGCTTTGATGCAACCTCCAACATGCTGGCAGGTAAAATGTTTGGCATCCCTACCAAAGGTACACATGCTCATTCTTGGGTTCAGAGCTTCAGCAGTGAGCAGGAAGCTTTTGATGCTTATGCCAAGGTGATGCCTGATGAAGTTACACTATTAGTTGATACCTTCGATACGTTGCGCAGTGGTGTGCCGAATGCGATTAGAACCGCCAAAAAGCTTGAAGCTCAAGGTAAAAAGATGATCGGTATCCGCTTAGACAGCGGTGACTTGGCCTATCTATCCCGGCAGGCGCGGAACATGCTGGATGAAGCGGGGCTAGATTATGTGAAGATTGTGGCGTCCAACGATCTGGATGAGAATACAATCATGGATCTGAAGCTGCAAGGTGCAGCCATCGACACATGGGGTGTAGGCACACAATTGATTACGGCTTCGGATCAACCCTCTTTGGGTGGGGTCTATAAGCTGGTAGAAATTGAGTCCGCAACTGGAGAAATGGTACCGACAATCAAGATTTCTTCTAACCCTGAAAAAGTATCCACACCAGGCAGCAAGGACGTATTCCGGATTATCGGGAAAAATGGCAAAGCGCTAGCAGATTATATCTGCTTCCCGGAAGAGGAAGCTCCACGTAACGGCGGTCGGGTGAAGCTGTTTAATCCGCTGCATCCATACATGCACAAGTATGTGGAGCGTTATGAAGCGCTGCCTATGCTTGAGCCGATTTACGTGAACGGCTTCCAGGTCTATACTTTGCCGGATCTGAATGAAGTTCGCCGTTACCATCGGGAGCAGAAGGATCTGTTCTGGCCGGAATATCTGCGTAAGCTCAATCCAGAGGTGTACCGGGTGAATCTGAGTGAGAAGGTCTGGACCAGCAAGCAACAATTGATCGCGGAGCATATTCAGCCGGAGATCGAGTAGATTTTGTAGTTTCGATGGAAAGAAGCACGGGAAGATTAGATTCCCGTGCTTTTTTGCGTTTGGGTGAAGCCGACGTTTGGGTGAAGCTTGCGTTTGTTAACTTCGAACGCCGTGAGTTTATTTTCTGAAAGTATATTAAGCTAGTTTGTCCGCGTATATCTGATTTGGCTTTTGTTGCATTTTGTGCAACAGAACACTACTTAGAGTACATCGAGAAATTACCATATCCCCAAAAGAATTAGTAAATCCCTTAGAATGAGGCGCATCCGGTGTGAGTGGGCAAATCAACGGTATAAATCCCGCAGAATGAGGCGAATCCGGTGTGAGTAGGTAAATCAACGGTATATATACCGCAGAATGAGGCGCATCCGGTGCGAGTGGGCGAATCAACGGTATAAATCCCGCAGAATGAGGCGAATCCGATGCGAGTAGGCAAATCAACGGTATAAATCCCGCAGAATGAGGCGAATCCGGTGTGAGTGAGCAAATCAACGGTATAAATCCCGCAGAATGGGGCGAATCCGGTGCGAGTGGGCAAATCAACGGTATAAATCCCGCAGAATGAGGCGAATCCGGTGCGAGTGGGCAAATCAACGGTATAAATCCCGCAGAATGAGGCATATCCGGTGCGAGTGAGCAAATCAACGGTATAAATCCCGTAGAATGAGGCGAATCCGGTGTGAGTAGGTAAATCAACGGTATATATACCGCAGAATGAGGCGCATCCAGTACGAGGAGGCAAATCAACGGTATAAATCCCGCAGAATGAGGCGCATCCGGTGCGAGTAGGCAAATCAACGGTATAAATCCCGTAGAATGAGGCGCATCCGGTGTGAGTGAGCAAATCAACGGTATAAATCCCGCAGAATGAGGCGCATCCGGTGCGAGTAGGCAAATCAGCGGTATAAAACCCGCAGAATGAGGCGCATCCGGTGTGAGTGAGCGAATCAACGGTCCCATAAGAAAAGGTGTATCCCCGTTCTACGCAATCGCCAAGAACAATGGATACACCTTTTTTCATGTAAGTGCGAGATATATAGTTTAGTTCTTCTTTCGGAATTTAGCGAATGACCAGATGGTAAGCATCAGCAGGAAGCCCAGACATGTGCCTATGCTGATCCGGTTCTGAGTGTCGAAAAGGAAGGAAATCGTGATAACCGACAAACAGATAAGCGTCAAAATCGTAATATAAGGGAAACCCCACACTTTAAAGCTTGGCTCTTTAGGATAGGTTTTCCGCAGCTTCAGCTGTGATAGACAGATGCTGATCCATACCAAGCTTACTACGAAGCCGGGAACAGCCATCAGCAGCCGGAAAAGTCCATCCTGTGCGAAGTACGCTAACATAGAACCAACAAAAAGAACTATAGCGCAAAGTTTAAGACTGTTGATCGGCACACCTTTTGCTGAGGTCTTTGCTAAGCTACGTGGAGCTTCACCCTGTGAAGCCAAAGAGTGCAACATCCGTGTGGCGCCGTAGATACCAGAGTTAGCAGCAGAGAGCACAGCCGTAATCAGTATGAAGTTCATAACATGGTCAGCACCCTTAAGTCCTGTAGCTGCTAATACCTGCACAAAGGGGCTGGTATGCTCGTTAAGCTGATTCCAAGGAATTAACCCACAGATGATCAGAATTGGAATGGTGTAGAACAAAATAACACGTAAAATGAAGCTTTTGACAACTCTAGGCAACACTTTTTCTGCATCTTGAGTTTCTGTTAAAGTCAGTCCAATCAGCTCAGATCCGCCGTAGGAGAACATGACGACCAGAAGGGCAGAGAAGATAGGTGTCCAGCCTTGTGGGAATAATCCGCCATAATCCGTAAAATTACTTAAATAGGGAGTCCCTTCAGACATAGGCAATAGCCCAAACAATAATGCAGCTCCCAGAATAATAAAGATGATAATCATAGCTATTTTGATTCCTGCTAACCAAAACTCCGTCTCTCCATAACCGCTTACACTCATCATATTGATGCCAATAATTAAAGCACCACTTGCTAGACTCAGTAGCCATAATGGAACATCCGGTAACCAGTACTGCAAGAAGCTTCCTGCCGCCAGCACTTCGATTACGCAGACAGTCAACCACATGAAGCAATATAGCCAACCCACGATAAAGGAGAGCCGTTCTCCAAAAGCCTCGCGGATGAATTCCTTCATATTTTTGTTCGGGTATACCGTGGCCATTTCGGCAATTGCACCCATAACGACTAGTAGCAGCAAGCCTGCCAATACATAGGAGAGAACAACCCCTGGTCCAGCAATGCTTATCGTTTCAGAGCTTCCTTTAAAAATCCCCGTACCGATTACGCCGCCCATCGCCATAAAGCTGATATGCCGTGGAAGCAATTTTTTCTGTAATGATGCTTCGTTTGACTTCACATTTAATGCCTCCTAAGTAGGTTCAAAAAATTACACCAAGAATCAGTTTATCCTGAAATGGACTAGTTGAAAAGTATAAATGATACACATTTGTAGAAATAGAGGTGATTTTTCATCGGTGTGTGATATTTATCATGAAGAATGTGATGAATTTAACATCTTAATTTTTAATTTTATTGCTAAATGAAAGTAGATAAATAAGCTTAGGCAACACTTGGAAAATGCAAGATTTGTCACTTCGCGTCTTGCAAAATCAAGTTACAATCGTTGAAAAAGTCAAAAGGATATTATACTAGATGACATTCTGAAAGGGGCTATGTCGGTGGTACAGTTGCCAAAAGTGAACGAGCTCGGATTTTTTGAGATTCGTCTGGAGTCAATTGGAGGGTTGGGTGCGAACCTGGCTGGTAAAATGCTTGCAGAAGCAGGTGTTGTCGGTGCTGGAATGAATGGGGTCAGCTTTTCGTCATATGGTTCGGAGAAGAAGGGATCAGCGGTAAAAGCGCATATCCGGTTTTGTGATTTGAATACGCCTATTCGTGACACGTCTCCGGTTGAGCGTCCGCATGTTGTTGGGGTATTTCACGAAGCATTAGCAAAGACAGTTAACGTAATTAGCGGAATTTATGAACATAGCACAGTATTGGTGAACTCAGCAAAATCGCCGGAGGAATTGAAATCCTCCCTGAATATGATGGCAGGAACTATTGCAGTCGTTGATGCTACAACTATCGCCTTAGATGAGAAAAACCGCGTTAATATGGCGATGCTAGGCGCGTTGTTCCGGATGTGTGATTTCTTGGACCCTGAAATTATGAAAGGCGTTATAGAGAAATCACTAGGCAAAAAATATCCACAGGCAGTACAGTCAGCACTGACTACTTTCGACCGTGGATTTAATGAAGTTAAGTTTATGCATTTTCCACTGCCTGCGGGCGTGACAATGCCTGAGTTCGTGCGGTCTGATATTTCCGCATTGGGTTATGAAACACAGCCAATCGGCGGTACCATTACGAATCCTGGCAGCAGCTTTTTAAAGAACTTGAGCATTTCTCGCTCCGGTTTGCTGCCTCATTTTAAGCAGGAGGATTGTATTCATTGTGCGCAGTGCGATACGGTGTGTCCTGATCTGTGTTTTGTTTGGGATGAGCAGCCTGATAAGAAGGGACGTCCACAAATGTTCCTGCAAGGTATTGATTATCAATACTGCAAAGGCTGTTTAAAATGTGTAGAAGCTTGTCCTACAACTGCCTTGTCTGGCGAACGTGAGGAAGAGGGCTACGCAGAGAGTCATACGGTCCGGCATATTTTTGATCTCGTTACTGAGGCCTAATTAACGGAGGAAAGGTGGAATACACGTGGCTATAGATTATGAAAAAGAAGTAGGCTCTGCTAAAGTAGAGCAGAAATTCCTATATGAATCCGGCAATGAAATGGCGGCTTATGCTGCTCATCAGATAAATTATCATGTAATGGGGTATTTTCCGATTTCTCCATCGACAGAAGTAGCGCAATTTCTTGATACGATGAAAGCGAATGGCCAGCATGATATTATGCTGATTCCGTCAGATGGCGAGCATAGCTCTGCTGGTATCTGTTATGGCGCTTCAACGGCTGGCGGACGTGTATTTAATGCTACCAGTGCCCAAGGTTATATGTTCATGCTTGAGCAATTGCCTGTACAAGCTGGTACGCGTATGCCTATGGTTATGAATCTAATCTGCCGTTCGATCTCTGGACCGCTGAATATTCACGGGGACCATTCAGATTTGTATTTTGCTTTGAATACAGGTTGGCCTATTTTAATGTGCCGGGATCCACAATCTGTTTATGATATGAACCTAATGGCATTGAAGCTTGCGGAACATGCTAAAGTTCGTCTTCCGGTAATGGTGGCTTCAGATGGATATTTCACCTCCCACCAGAAACGCCGCGTTCAAGCTTTTACTCATCGGGAGGATGTTCATAAATTTGTTGGAAAGCAGCCTCCAACAGGCTTTACCGATACTTTAGACCGCAATAATCCGGTAACGGTTGGTCCTTATATGAACGAACCTGACTATATTAACAACCGCTATCAGCAGTCCGTAGCTATGTACAATGCGGGTGAAGTTTTTGAAGAAATTGCGAAGGAATTTGCTGAGTTAACCGGACGTCATTATCCAATGATCGAGGAATATCGGATGGAAGATGCTGAAGTAGCCGTATTCTTGATGAATTCTGCCTCTGAGATTATTAAGGATGTTGTGGATCAGCTTCGGTTGCAAGGGATCAAAGCCGGTGCAATCTCGCCGAATATGATCCGTCCTTTCCCGCAGAAGCAAATTGCTGAAGCGCTGAAAAATGTTAAAGCAATCACCGTTGGTGACCGTGCAGATTCTGTTGGCGGACATGGTGGTAACATGGTCAATGAAATCAAGGCAGCGCTGTTCACATATGGCAACACTACGACTAAAGTAATTAGCCGTATCTATGGTTTGGGTGGTAAGGACTTCTACGCAGAAGATGGTCATGCCTTTTTCCAATTAGCAATAGATGCTGTTGCTGCAGATCGAGTAGACATACCATTTGATTATTATGGCCACAATCCGGGTACACCAGATAAAGCTCCGCAACGTCTTCTGAAGCCAATGGACTTTGACTTACTGAAGACAGGCTTAATCACTGTGAAACAGGATGAAGCAACAGGCAAATTAAGCGTACGGATTCCGCCACTGCGCAGCTTAACGAAGAAACCTAAACGGCTCTCCCCAGGGCATGGTGCGTGTCCAGGTTGCGGGATTTTCTCAGGACTGGAGACTTTCTTCAAAGGGATTGAAGGGGATATCGTCGCACTTTATCATACAGGCTGTGCCATGGTAACGACTACGGGGTATCCGTATTCCTCCCATAAATCAACGTTTATCCATAATCTTTTCCAAAATGGAGCGGCTACCTTGTCCGGTGTCGTAGAGATGTTCTGGGAACGCAAACGTCGCGGTGAGCTGGATGGACTAGGGCTTAAAGAGGACTTTACGTTTGTTATGGTAACCGGAGATGGCGGTATGGACATCGGGATGGGACCGGCAATTGGAGCTGCACTGCGTGGTCACAAAATGATTATTGTAGAGTACGATAACGAGGGTTACATGAATACTGGAGCACAGCAGTCCTATTCGACACCACTGGGTCACCGTACTTCAACCTCCAGTATCGGCAAGCAGCAGCAAGGTAAAGTTACTCAGCATAAAGATACAGCACAAATTATGGCGGCTACTAACATTCCTTATGTCTTCACGGGTTCGGAGGCTTATCCGCAGGATCTGGTGAAAAAAGCGGCAAAAGCACAGTGGTACGCACAAAACGAAGGTTTGGTGTATGGTAAAATCCTGATCGCATGTCCGCTAAACTGGATGTCTGATGATAAGGAAGGCACGAACATCGTATCATTAGCTGTTGAGTCTTGCTTCTTCCCGTTATATGAAGTAGAGCATGGTTCTACGAATATCACATATAACCCTGAAGATAAGGGCAAACGTGTTGAGCTCTCAGCATGGCTGAAGACAATGGGTAAAACTCGTCATTTGTTGAAACCTGAGAATGAGCCAGCTTTACACAGCTTCGAAGAAGAAGTTGAGCGCCGTTGGAATCGTCTCAAGGCAAAACACGAACATCCTGACTTATAAGCTGTGTTTATCTCCAGTATATAAAATATGAAATAACCCGGCAGATTTGTCTGCCGGGTTATTTTGTGGTTAGGGAGCATTTGCGCGTAAGAAGCAGTTTTCGGACACCACTGATCTTAAACACAGCTTTCTCTCCCGTTTGAAATTCTAACGGACTCCATAGCAGTTATCGGCCCTAAAACTCCCAAAATGAACCCTTTTTGAAGGAATAGTGTCACTGGAGTCCGCGAAACTTTTGAAAAAGCTAAAAAACCAGCAAATAACGTCTCTTAGGTCCTATGTGTTAAAGACTTGGTCATTTACAGTTAGAATAAAGTCCAGTTTCCTTTTACTCTTGCATGTTGCTCTGCTCTAACCAGAAGATAGCGGGTACAAATGACAAGACAAGCACTACCTACGATTAAAGCGCCGAGAGCCCACCACCAGCTAGTACCGATATTATCGTATAACGCCCCGCGCACAAGAACCAGACTATATGTGAGTGGAAACAGAAGGGATAAACCCGTTGCCCATGCTGGGAATACTGCTGGTGGAATACGAACCCCGCCAAACAGCTCCATTGGTGCTTGAAAGATGTAATAGAGTAGCCCTGAATCCCTTGAGAAGAGAGATATCGCACACAGCAAAGCTCCCCATATAACCGCTGATATCATGATAAGTATTAATACAGGTATTAAGGCGCCCCAGTTAACAGTCGTTACGTCCGCAAGAAAAATGAAAGTCAGAATGGAGAAGCAAGCGAACATCCATATTCCGTGAAATAGTGAATATACGGAACGTCCATACAGGAAGGCCATTTTTGACGCTGGCGTTAGGAACACTACCTCAAGTGTGCCCCCTTTGCGTTCTTGTTCGAATAACCATGCGGCTTGCACAACCGTCCAGTATAACTGAAAGACGAGATATCCGCTCAGCAGAAAAAGGGGAATCCGTCCATCTGGTATTACTGTTGAGAGTGCTGATCCTGCTCCGGTTCTAAAGGGCTGCATAGTAAAGTAGGTGGTTAAAAAGGTGAGCGCCGGCCAGAGTAGAAGTGAAAAAAACACTGCGCGTCCCTTAACTCTATTTCGATGCTGCTTAGTGATCTCCGCGCTAAGGGTAAACCATAAGCTATGTAAGTTCATGATACCCTTCCTTCCGAAAGGAGGATAATCGCATCCTCCAAAGTAGGTTTTTCGGATGCGAAGCTTTTAATGCTAAGCCCCTGCTCAGTAGTCCATGGCAGGAGCTCTGTAATGATCCTATCAGCCGAAGGTGTCTTTACAGAAATGCGCTGCAGTCCATCATTTTGAAGTTCTAGTTTTTCTGTTGCGCAGACACCCATTAATTCCGCAGGCTGAGTAAATGTTCGTAGATGCTCTAGTAGCTTGGGACGAAGTGATTCATGCCAGCCTGTAACCTCTAAATGAGCAGTTTGCGAGCCTGCAACCTGATGGACAATCCGCTCAGGTTTGTCACAGAGCAGAAGCTCGCCTCGATTCAGTACATAAACTCGGTCACATAGTTCTTCGACCTCCTGTAAATAATGGCTGGTCAGAAGGATACCCTTTCCACTGTCCAGTGCAAGCTTTCTTATCGTACTGCGAAGCTGCCTGGCAATAGGGGCATCAAGGCCAAGTGTGGGCTCATCTAGAAATAAGTATTGTGGGTCGTTGATAAGTCCGCGGGCGATTTGCAGCCGTTGCTTCATCCCTTTAGAATATTGTTCAACGGGTTGGTCAGCAGCTTGGGTCAAACCCACTTCCTCCAGAAGACGTCCTGCTTCTCTAGCGATGTGAGGGCTGTTCATTCCATAGAGTTTACCGAAGTATTCAAGATTCTCTCTACCAGTGAGCCGCCAGTACAACATTCGTTCTCCTCCGGCGATCATATTTACTTTTTGCTGAATGGCCTGTCGATTCTTGTGTAGTGACATTCCATCGACTTCAATACTGCCGGAGGTTGGCTCTAGGAGAGTAGAAAGCATACGTATTGTAGTGGTTTTTCCAGCGCCATTTAGACCGAGAAGACCTACGATTTCCCCCGCAGCGATATCTAAAGATAGTGATTTCACTGCTGTCACTGATCTTTTTTCCGAACGGAACCAGCTCAGTTTATGTTTGCTCTCGTAAATCTTAGTAACTTCATGCATATTAATCAATGGTTTCACTCCTCCAAGGTTTTAGAATCGTTCGAACAACCCGCGCTCTATGCGCCGGTTTGTCCATTGACCAACCGTTATGTATACAACACTAAGCAGTATGATTGGCCATATGTCAGGTAATCGTATTGCTTCTCCAGTTAGCAGCGAGCCTCGAAGGAGTTGTAGCGCATAGGTCAATGGGAAAATCTCACCTATAACCTGCAAGTAGTCAGGCAAGTATTGCCTTGGAAACTGAAATCCACACAGTAGAGCAGTTAGCGTAAATAGAGTATTTTGCACAATGAAGGTGTCCCTTGTATAAAGCATAATGCTTCCTAGCACCAGCGCCATCGCATAACACGATAGTAAAAATAGCAAAATTCCCACGAGGACAGATATGAAGTGAACAGAGGGGAGTCGAAGTCCTGCCAAAAGGCCAAAGAAGAGAACCACCAGCAATTCCGCCCCACTTCGATACAACTGCTGGACAGCGTTTCCTAGAAAATAACCGCTCCGGCTTGAAGGGGAGAGCAACAGTGCCTCAAGTGTACCTTCCCTCCATTCGGTAATAAGTGCCCTGGATACATTCATCATCATACTGACGGAAAATATACTGAGCATACCTCCAATAATTACATAGGTCAGATAGTCCTCACTGCCACTATAGATAGCAAATTTTGAATCTATATCCCCTTTGATTAGATACACATAAGAAAAATAAGAGATGATGACTAGATAAACTCCATCAATAATGTGCCCGAATGTAAAGGTCCAGGGAAAGGCTCTAAGATTAGATTTTTGGTTTCTTTTTAGGGTTGCGATAGCGATATGCCACATATGTACTCACACCTTTCATTAACCTCATTGTTCAAGGTACTGCCTTTGCAGGATGAGCAGATTATCAAAGACTTCTTTGTTGACTGAATAAAATAAATAGTTCCCTTTTCGCTGTGATTGGGTAAATCCTGCTTCACTTAGTTGTTTTAGCTGTTTAGAGACCGCAGCTTCAGAAATACCCAATATTGGCGCAAGCTGCTTGGTACAATGCGGCCCTTTCCACAGCAGTTTCAGAATTCGCATCCGCGTTTCATCACTTAAAGCTTTGAGTTGGCGCAACAGGTCACTCGGCGGTCCCTCACTAAAGGCAAGACCGGGAACATCCACCGTGAGAGGCAAAAATAAAGTGTCCTCGAACCAGCCAACAAGCAGATGCGGAAATATGAATGTAGAAGGAAAAACGTACACTTGTCCAAGCTGGTCATAAGGAAAGTAATACGTTACAGCCTTTTGTACTGTCAGAGTCCCGTTCTCTGAGAGGAGGCGTGGGTGGAGCGTATTTAGTGCCTTTTCCGGGGAACGACTGGCTAAGTCTTGAAACTGAGCGGCTGAGATGTTCATAAATGGTTCAATATAGTCCCATTCCTGCCCGAAATAATCATGTTCGTATGTAATTAATGTTGAGATTAACAGCTTGCGAACACTAGCCAGATTGTTTATCAGGTACTTCACGTTTCCACTCAACTTCATCAGCGAACGTTTGCTTTCCGATTCATTCAGCCATTCGACTATGGTACTTAGTGCAATTTCTTGATTCATAAATAGATACACTAGCTCTGCATCCGGAAGTTTTTTGAGTAGGGTGATTCCTTGATTGCAAGAAATAGGGACACCCATACGGTCCGGTAAATCTAGCAGAGCGATCCAACGTTCTGACAACTGCCCAAGTGTGTGGATGTTCTCCTGTAGAGCAAGAGGCATTCTTTTCTTGAGCTCCAAAGCCCATTGTAATCTTGTTGGATGGTGTTCTGGTTGATGGAAGACATGCAGACTGCATAATAACTCATGAAAAGGACTGACGACCGTTTTGATCTTTCGATTTAAAGTTTGGAGTGAGCTCATCTCTTTCCTTTCCGATTAACTGTTTGGTTAATCAAAAACCACTTTCGCGTAAAGTGTTCAAAATTATAGGGGGAATGGTCAGGATTGTCAAATCTTTTATGCAGAAAAAAGCGAGAGCACATCTCCATGTGTTGGACATGGATGTTTCTCTCACTTATAGGATTCTTTTAATAGAGTTATGAAGTAGAGTTTTATCTTCTGCCTCTAGGCATCATGGAGTTATCGCACATGATATCTTTAACAGAATAGGTGTAGCAATGGCGAGGAACTGGGACACAGTGATGGCGTCTAACGATTTCTACCGGGTGAATAACATTCACAACTTGAGGGTGGTAATAATCTTGATAAACCACCTTAGGTGGGTCAGTGACAGTTTGGGCCGGACATTTTGGACATTCTTCTGACATTTCCTTCAGCTCCTTTGTGTGTGAACTTACCGTATTATACGCACAGAACAAAGGTATGCTTGGTTATTTGTCTAGTTTATAAAAAAATGGGTGGGATTATTGTTTGTATATCTCTCGCATTACATGACGAAGCTCCGGGATAATTAGCCGTTCCATAGCCAATTTAACGGCTCCAGTGGAGCCGGGCATAGAAAAAATAGCTGTGTTGCCAATCGTACCTGCAATTGCTCGACTAAGGATTGCCGCCGAACCTATATCTTCTGTGTAGCTTAACATTCGAAAAATCTCACCGAAGCCCGGCAGCGTTTTATCCAGCAAGGATGAAACTGCTTCGTAGGTGGTATCACGGGGAGAAATTCCTGTTCCACCCGTGAGCAGTACGGCTTCAACTCCAGTGTGATCAGCGTTTTTATAGAGTAGTTCACGAATGTCTTGATAGTTGTCTTTGATAATGGTACGGCCTATAACTTCATAACCGGCAGTCTCAAGCATGGATTGGATTAAAGCTCCACCGGTATCTGTTTCAGTAGTTCTGGTGTCTGAGACGGTAATGATATAGCAGGAAACGGACTGTGGTGCTTCCTTCCGATGTTCTTCAACGGATGACAATGAGATCAGCTCCTAAATTAGAGATGTTCTCATGATAGGGTATGGGGGAAGCAAAGACAAGTTTCGTTATCCAGCGCTAATCTTTTGAGGATATAGGGGTGCCGCTTGCGTGCTTTGGCATCATGTAGTAAACTCGCTACCATACCCGTAATTTGCAAGGAGCGATGAATCATGGAACAGGTTGTACCTGTGTATATATTGTCAGGATTTCTGGGAAGCGGCAAAACTACCCTGCTGCAGCGCCTGCTGGAACATTGGAAAGATAAGGGCTTACGCCCGGCAGTAGTGATGAATGAGCTGGGTGAAGTGAATCTGGATGGGCTGCTGGTTGAGCAAACCGTTCCTATGGCAGAGCTGCTCGGCGGCTGTATCTGCTGTTCTATTCGAGGGGATCTCAGCACAGAGCTAACAACTCTTATCAAGAAGGAATCACCTGATGTTGTTGTTATTGAGGCCACAGGTGCGGCGAACCCGCTGGAAATTGTAGATGGCGTAACCGAAACTTCACTGTATCAAAAAGTAGAGCTGAAAAGCTTGATCACCGTCGTTGACGCCGCGCATCTGCTCGAATTGTACCGTGCGCAGCAGGGCGCAACCTATCGACTGATGCAGGAGCAAATTCGCTGCGCCTCTGTTTTGATTCTGAATAAAACTGACCGTGTCTCAGCAGATGAAGCGGAAGAGATCACAACCGTTCTGCGAAAATGGAATTCTTATGCACCGATTATGCCAGCGGAGCGTTGTGAGATCGACACAGAGGAGCTCCTGCGTAGCGCAGGTGGAGTTCTTACGGATACACAGCTTGAAGAGAGAGACAGCGAAAGCCATGTGCATGAGGAAGCTCTGCAATCTTCAGGAGCCACCCACGCTTCCCACGATCACGTGATGGCATACACACATTACTTCAAACGACCTGTCAACAGCGAGACCTTTGAACAGTTCGTCAAGGAGCTTCCGCGTGATGTTTATAGGGCTAAAGGCATTGTGACCTTTAATGACACCTCCAGTCGCTTTCTTTTTCAATATGCTTACCGTGAAGCTGATTTTATGAAAATCACACCTCAAGGTGAAGTGCCAGACGTAGCTGTATTTATCGGGGAACATTTCTCATCCAGTGAGTTACGCACGAAGCTGCTGGAGATGGAAGGACGTATTTTAGTTCGGCCTGGAACGATCAAAAGAAGCCTGTAATCCGTTCTGCTTCAGAAGAAGCTGTGGTTCATTCCTAATCTTGTAGGTTAATAGTAAGGCATACCATTAAAAATGCAGGAGGTTGAAGGCTATGACCCGAATTCAATATCAGGAGTGCATTGACGCTTGTCTCGAAAGTATGAATGCCTGTAACTACAGCTATGTCTCAAGCCTAAAAGAATATGATCTTGCATCTCTTCGTGAGAGCATGCGGCTCGATCGTGAATGTGCGGATATTTGTTCTTATGCCATTCAAGCAATGACCCGTCAAAGTCCGTTTGTATCTGGAATTCTAAAACTATGTGCAGAAATATGTGAAGCATGCGCGGATGAAAGCAGCAAGCATATACATAATCACTGCCAAGAATGTATTAATGCATGCCGTAAAGCTGCAGAGGCATGCCGTTTGATTAGCGATGCTGTTGAGGTATATGCGTAAATCGTATAACTTAACTCTCATATATGAACTAATAGCCAGACTGTTGCTGTAGAAATATAGCAATAGTCTGGTTTTTTATATCCAGGTCTGTTTGATTCATGCTATTGGTAGAAAAATAGGGGAGAAATACTGGATTGAAAGTAAATTTTAGAAAGGGCTGCTATGGCAGTTCTTTCTTTTTTTTGATTCCTAGAAGAGGAAATTCGTAGGGAACCGGAGAATTAACAGTAGATATGAAGGGAGAATGTTAAGTGGCGAACTTAGTAGATCGTAACTTTGCCGGCGGTAGTATAGGTGTTGCTACTTCCCTAATTGAATTAGAGCAGATCAGTAAACAGTATGGACGCCGACCCGTATTGGAGGATGTATCGTTCACTATTGAAAAGGGAACTGTAACAGCTCTGATCGGACGAAACGGATCCGGCAAAAGTACCCTGTTGTCAATCTTAGCTGGACTTGTCCACATTTCCTCAGGAAAGCTGAGTTGTAAGGATCCAAATCTGAGAATTGGTTATGCACCTGAGATGTTTCCAGGGTTGAAGCTGACCCCAGAACAGTACTTGCGAAGTATGGGTCAGATTAGCGGCCTTGCGCCAGTCCGGATCGAACAGGAGCTAACAACGTTATTTCAACTTTTTAAACTGGAGCACTTTCGCAAGCAGTCGATGCTAAATTTCTCCAAAGGAATGCTGCAAAAAATTAATTTGATTCAAAGCTTGTTGGGAAGTCCCTCGTTGCTGCTTCTTGATGAACCTATGTCGGGCCTTGATCTCCCCTCAATGAATAAGTTAGCTGATCTTCTCATCGTTTTGAGAAATAAGGGGACTGCTATAGTCTTCTCTGTACATGAACCCCAATGGATTGAATTGCTTGCGGATCAGGTTCATGTGATACATGAAGGGAAAATTGTAAAGTCAATTCAGGGGTCAGAGAAGCTAAACATAAAACCCTCTACATACATACTATTGTCTAATCTGTCGATTCAGAAACTGCAGCAATTGAAGGAAATGGCAGGTTTCATTTCAATAAATACGTTTAAGGATAGTTGTAACATAGAACGTACGGCGTTGACAGTAACAAGTTCAGAAACAGATACTTTTTTGCGGGTTATCTTGGAGTCGGGTGGTTCAATACAATCGGTAGAACCTCGCGGAGGATCGCATGACTTAGAAAAATGGATGAATCCTAGGAGTTGAACAGGGGGTCTTACGTGTATCCGTTTATCGTTTACATGCTGCGAAGTTATACTCGATCTCAGCGTTATTTCGGCCCGTTAGCAGGGATTGTGATTGCAGTCTTGATATTGTATTCTTATAAGCCCAATCCAGTTATGAATAGCTATGCCGCTACAGCAGTAATGCTCTTTATAAGCTGCGCTTGGATGAGTCTTAGCTTTTTGAATCATGAGCACGCTGTTCATCGGCAGATTGCAGTTGTTCACATGCGAAGTGCGGCTAAACATAGTGCAGGTGGTATCTTAACGCTTGCATTTCTAACGCTGCTGCTAGATCTATTGATTGTCCTTTATCCTTGGGTAACGGGTCATTTTGCAGAATCACCCGGGGGATATCGGTTAATTCTCGCGCTCATAGGACATGGATTATTGGGTATGCTTGGTGTGGCTATTGCCCTATTCTTTCAATCTTCTTGGGTTCAAAAAGGCAGTCATGCGACAGGTATGTTGTTAGCTATCGTTATACTATCACTGGGCGGAGCACAAATCAGCGAAAGTTTGCCTGGTATATTTCATTTTTTGATCTGGTTGTTGCCGCCAGTAACTCCTGTAATGGAGGCCATGATGAAAGCTGATACATTGTCATTAGCGGAGGTGTTAGGTTCCTTTGCACAAGCATTAGTATATATAACACTGCTTATCGGTTTTTATTTGTACAGATCAAGACAGAGGGATTACAACAAAACATAACTTGTATAGATAAAAGGAACAAGGATACAGAAGTGGGGGAAAAGATGAAGGATACATATGTACCTGAGAGTGAACAATCAAAAGAGTTATTCGCCTATTTTGGACTGGCAGTTTATTATGGACAGGCCCTCGAGCAGCAGCTTACCAACTTGCTATTGCTTACTAAGCTATCACAAGGAAAAACGCCAACAGAAGCAGATCTGACAGACCTTTATCAGCGAAAACTCAGCAATTCACTCGGCCAACTCATCAAAGAAATCCAACATCATTTTCCATTCTCGGAGCAAGAAACCGCTCAGTTGGAGGAAGTGTGGAAACAACGTAATTACATCGTTCATGATTACTTTAAAGAGCGTATACAGGAAACCTTTACGCCTGCCGGAAGGGCTAAAATGATTCGGGAGCTGAAACGTTTTAAAAATAAAGCAAGTAGACTTGAAGTTAAACTGCAAGGCTACTGCACAGAAATGTTCACGAAACTTGGATTAGAGGAGGAAAACTTATTGTAATAATCCTTCTAATCCGCAAGAAGTTACAACCTCTGGTCTAAAATGAACCGAAGAAGCTCTAACACAGCGAGAGAGTGCAGTTAAAGCTTCGCCTAATGCCGGAATCATCTCCGGTGTTAGGCTTTCTCCAGGTTCCCACCACCAATTGTTAATATTCAATGTTTGGCTCTTCTTATCCATCACCGGTTCAAATCTGCCAACAAAACGATCATTATATAATATAGGCAGTACATAGTAACCATATTCTCGTTCTATTGCCGGCTTATAGACCTCCCAGCGGTAATGAAATCCGAATAATTGCCGAACCAGCTCACGTTCCCACAACAAATTATCCAGCGGAGCCAATACGGCCGCAAATGAATCACGTGGTTGAAGCCCAATCTCTTCAGATTCTTGCAGCATCACAGACTCCAAGGTTGGAGCATCTATACTGCGGATATAAAGCGGAACCTTAATCCCCTCGACCAAAACTTCTCTGAGACTATCCTTCTCCAGCAATCTCTGAATCGCCGCCGCACGCTCTTTGCTCTTCAGTCCGGATATGCCCAGCCATCCGTCTCCAGATTTATTCCATAACAAGCCGATACTTCCTATTCTACGTAACACATACCAATCATGAAATTGTTCTTCCGTGACATTTGGATCGGCTGAACTCAGCAGCTCTGAGGGTAACAAACGTTCAGCGAAATCATAATATCGCCGGGTATGTACACGATGGTGGACAACAATCTCTCCCCAAAAGTACATGCTTTCCATTGCAGCTCGTGATAATCTTGTCGGAGCCCAAGCCCAATCTACTTTTTCCTTTCCGTCTAAATCCAGAGAGGAGAGAGGACCACGCTTCTGAAGCTCTTCACGAACCTGTGCTACAGCGACCATTACAGGCTCATTAGCCTGATGATGGGAGGCAGCAGCAGTTCTTCTCCGCTTAAAATAAGGCCAATCCTCGGTACAAAAAATAGACATGTTCTTGTCCCAGCCATCAACGAGCAGCCTGTCTTTATACAGAAGCTCTTGGACTAGTTCTGGTGTGAATCCCGGTATCCTTGCCTGGAGGACCAGCTCATGATTATGGCCAGCGATATTAAGGGGGTCATATTGGATGCAGCCTACGTGACGAACATAGTCATAAATACTAAGTTTTCCAGAAGGGATAGCTCCAGCAGTTAACTTTTGATGAGATAGCAGAAAAAGCCTGGCTTGTTTCTTAGTCAAATTATAAGTAAGCATCGTTTGCTCCTCCAAGGTTATGTATTAATTTCCATAATACAGAACATCTGTTCTAAGATCAAGCAGGAAAAAACCCTGAATCACAATGAAGTGACTCAGGGTTGTAAATTACATTTTCTCAAGAGAGGGTTGCAAGTTTCCGAGTGCTGGACGGTTGCTTGCGCCAGCGTTATCGCCAGAGCTGTTAGCAGCAGCACCTACTTGCAGCTGGTACATACGGAAGTATCTTCCGCCAAGCGCCATCAGTTCATCGTGGCTGCCGCGTTCTACGATCTCTCCGTGATGCAGGACTAGAATCTGATCTGCACTGCGAATCGTGGATAAGCGGTGAGCGATGATGAAAGTGGTGCGTCCTTTTTTGAGAACTTCCAGCGCATCCTGAATGACGCTTTCCGTTTCTGTATCGATGTTGGAGGTAGCTTCATCTAGAATGAGAATAGCTGGGTCAAAGGAGAGAGCTCTCGCAAAAGAAATCAATTGCCGCTGACCCGCAGATAAAGTACTTCCTTTTTCGATGACAGGTTCATCAAATCCTTGTGGAAGATGAGCGAGTAACTTATCCGCACCAACCTCACGCAAAGCACGTTCTACCCGTTCACGGGAAATTCGTTCATCCCCTAGGCTGACGTTCGAAGCAATGGTGCCCGTGAAGAGGTACGGATCCTGCAGCACGATGCCCATGTGATTCCGCAGCCACTGCTTCGGAATATCCGTGACCTTTTGACCGTCAATCGTAATATCGCCTTTTTGTGGATCATAGAACCGGAACAGCAGATTGATGATTGAGCTTTTGCCGGAACCCGTATGACCTACAAGAGCGACAGTTTCACCCGGGCGTGCTTCAAAGGAGATATCGCGCAGGACGTAGTCTTTTTTATAAGCAAAAGATACATTCTTAAATTCCACTTTCCCTTTGTAGCGTGGCATGGAGCCGTCCGTAACATTCTCTCCAGGTTCATCCATAAGCGTAAACACACGTCCCGCAGATACCATAGAAGTATCCAGGTTCGCCAACTGGTTCACCATACCTGTGATAGGCTGGAACAAACGTCCGAGCACATCGACAAAGGCATACAGAACGCCTAAGGATACAAAGGTTGAACCAGTAATACTGCCATGTCCGAAATACCAAAGCACCATCACAAAAGAGAGACTGCGAAGTGAGTTCACCAGATTGTGGGACGTGAAAGCATTCAGATTTAACATTTTATTCTGATATTTCAAGTAATCATCGTTCAGGTTCTCAAATTCTGCACTAAGCTGCTTCTGACGGCGGAATATCCGGACGATTGACATCCCCTGAATCGATTCATTAATAATGGCGTTAATTTCACTTAGACGTGAGCGAATGATCGTATTGTATTTGGTCGCAATTTTGCGATAGAGCACGATCCACAGCACAAGAATAGGTACAATGAACAAGCTGATCAGACCCAGACGGACATCAAGTAAGAACAGAGCGATATACACGCCAGTTATATTGATAATACCGGTGCTGAAATTGGAGAGGACCGCAATGAATAGATCCTTAATCGCCTCGGTATCATTTGTAACCCGCGACACTACCTTACCAGCAGGCAAATTGTCAAAAAAATGAACGGGTAGTCGCTGGATATGCGCGTATACATCTGTCCGCAGCTTCCGGATTACCTGATTCGCCGAAGATTGCAGCCAGTAGGTTTTTCCGAATTCAGCAAAGATGGAGATTACAAGAAAAATAGCATACATTCCGACCAACTGATAGATCCCAGGAAGCTCGGGTTTGTAAAAAGCGAACAGCTCATCTGCCGACAGCTTAACCGCGGGATAGATAACTTCGTTATCACCACGGGTGATATGCATCTCTCCATCGATGAACTTTCGTTCACCGTCAGGCTGTGTTACAGCTTCGTTAATAAAATAGAAACTTCTCCCTGCTTGAAGAACACGAATTTCTTGGCCTTTAGTTTCACCAGGCTCAAAGCGATCGCCGCGTTTGTATAAATTATTGTTATATTCAGCCGCCTTATCGGGAGACGTAGTGCTGAAATAGGGCTTCTCGATGGCCAGCATGTGATTGTCGATCATGCTTTTGGCTATAAATGGACCTGCCAGCTCTGCCGCTACCCCGATTGAAAGCAGCAGAAGGGCTGCGATAAAGGTTTTCTTTGCGGTCAATGCATATTCCAGCAGGCGTTTGCCTGTACTTTGTGTCAACCGTGACACCTCCTAAAATGTTTTGCGTAGTCGTAGCTCGTTTATTTATGGTTATAGTTTAATCATTTGATAAGTTATTTTCGACTTGCTGCCGATCATATTGTTCACGGTACCAGCCATTCAAATCCAATAGTTCCTGATGTGTACCTCGCTCAACGATTTGTCCGTTATCCAGTACAACAATCATGTCGGCATGTTGGACGGCAGAAAGACGGTGAGTAGAGATTAATGTGGTTTTTCCGGCACGTTCATTCCGGATATTGTCGATAATCTGAGCTTCCGTACGAGCGTCAACGGCTGATAAGGCATCGTCCAGAATAAGAATATCAGGATTAGCGATAAAAGCTCTGGACAGAGAGACACGTTGCTTTTGTCCACCGGAGAGAGATACACCACGTTCACCCACTAGAGTATCCAGACCATCGGACAATGTGCCCAGGTCGTTCTGGAAAGCGGCAGCTGTAATGGCTTGCATAATCGTATCGTCATCGGCGTTGTCTAGACCAAACTGAATGTTTTGCCGAACGGATTTGGAGAAAAGGATTTGCTCTTGTGGAACATAACCCATCCAGCTATGCAGCTGATCCAGGGAAATCTGTTGAATAGGCACGCCAGAGATAAGGATTTCTCCATTACCTGTCGGATATTCGCGGAGCAATTGTTTGAGCAGTGTAGATTTCCCGCTTCCTGTACGCCCGACTACACCTAATGTCTGCCCTTGGTTCAGGGTTAGGTTGACATGGGTTAGATTGTCTATCGTCGAAGAAGGATAACGGAAAGTCACATCGTTAAGCTCGATTCGAGTAGGGTGGGGAACTTGTACGGGATGGGCAGCATTTTGAACATCGGGTTTGGAGTTTAACGTCTCGTCGATACGTTCGAGGGAAGCTCCACCACGCTGCATAATGTTGATCAATTCTCCAATAGCGAACATCGGCCATACAATCATACCGAGGTACATATTAAAGGAGACTAGATCACCCAGTGTGATCTGATTGCGGAATACAAGGTAAATCCCATAAGTAAGACCAATAATGTAGCTGAGTCCGACGCAGAAGCGGATAGTTGGTTCGAAGAAAGCATCGACACGAGCTACGGCCATATTTTTGTTGTAAACATCTTCAGTAATATCCGAGAAACGTTTTTCATCAAGACGCTCTTGGACATAAGCACGGATTACGCGCACACCAGAGACAGATTCGAGCACTTGGTCATTCATATCTCCGAACGCATCCTGCGCTAAGCTGTACCGATCATGAATAGCTTTACCATAAAAAATCATAGCTATTGCAATTAGAGGTAATGGTAATACTGCTGCAAGGGTCAATTTCCAACTTACGAGAAAGCCCATCGCAAACAGCACAACCGTAAGGTAGATTGTAGAATCCACCAGTGTAAGCATCCCGAATCCTACGGTAGCTGAGACGGCTCTGATATCATTGGTTGCCCGGGCCATGAGGTCACCAGTTCTATTTTTTTCGAAGAACGAGGGTGTCATAGTCATAAGATGATTCATAAATCGGGAGCGCAGCAGGCGCTCAACAAGGTTGGAACCTCCGAAAAGTTTGTGCATCCATATGTAGGTAATCCAATAAATAACTAGCAGCAAAATGAAGATCATGCCGATATATTTGGCAAGCGATGCTGTAGTAATCGAACCGCGTACTATGTCGTCAATGGCATTGCCTAGCAGACGTGGAGGGAGTAATTCAAGAACGCCCACACCTATGAGTAATATGAGTCCAATCAGGTAACGCCTTTTTTCTCGGCGAAAAAACCAGCCGAGATCGCGAAGAACAGAGAACAAGTAAATCCCTTCCTTTCAGGTTGTAATGATTGCTTGTGATGCTGATAAAAGCGCAAGTGATTATCTCTTCAGCAAACAAAAAAGGCATATCATCCGAAAACGGACGATATGCCTGTAATTTACAGCTATCATGCGCACGGTGCGTTACAGCACCAAGCATGTGAGAGACCTTCAAGAACTAAAGTTATACGGTCCATAAGACTCGCAAAAACTTCAGGATGGCTTAATCACTTGGGCTGCTTCGGTATTCGGTTGAGTAAAAATTCCAACAATAGTAAAATAATATGGCTGTAACTTCGTAAACACCGCGCTCACCCCTTTCATTAATTTGGTAATAACTAGAAGACGTTTAGTTATGTTCAGAGTTTATCATCCGGTTCGCGAATTTGTCAAACTTAATTTTAAATGGATTGGGAAATCATTAATTGCATAAAGTTGTTTGAATATCGACTTATTTTCGTTATGATTAGAATATACAAAGGAGCTGAGAGAAATGAACATGGAAATTAGTCAAGCAGCGGCAGCTTGGTTTAAGAGAGAATTGGACCTTAAGAATGGAGACTATATTCGTTTATTTCCCCGTTATAGCTCGGGAGGTGGACTTCACCCCGGTTTTTCGCTGGGCATTGCTACAGAAGCACCTGGGCGTCCAGCTATTCAGGTCAAACAGGATGATATTGTGTTCTACATGGAGGAGCAGGACTTGTGGTATATGGAAGGTTATGACCTATCTATCGTATACTCTGAGTCAGAGGATGACATTGAATATAAGTACGAACCAAAGCCGGTATCCGGCGAAGTGCAGGTATAGTTGTCTTAATGATTGTTTATTTTAATCAGGAAAAGCCCTTGCCAAAAGGCATGGGCTTTTCAAATGCTGTCTTTAAAATGAGGGTATTCCAGTTGGAGATACATAGGTGTTATCAGTGCAAATTGCGTGAGGTTTCTTCCTCCAGAGCGAAGTCGAAGTCGTCAATATCGTACACCTGAACTGGAACTCCACCCTCGATGATCCGTTGAATCAATTCAAATTGATCCGTTAGGATAGGTACTTTCTCACGTTGTGAGGACAGCAGAAGCTCTGTTTCGATGGGATCGAACATCTCACCGTAGGCAGCGGTATCCATACTGTTAATGATGGTGATTTTGGATTGCCCGCCAAGGAGAATACCTGAGCTTTTCGCCCAAGGCACAGCTAAACAGCGGTTGATCTTCTTCGCGTTGAGCGGTTCTTCAAAATAAGCAATGAGCTCACTTATCTTCAACTTAACATGCTTGTCGTCGTCCGGACGGTTCATCAACGGATCATCGCTGTCTCGCAGTTCGTATAGTTCCATCACGGTAGTATAAGGCACTATATATTCTACAGGGCTGCTCGATACGAGAAGCTGGCCGTAAATCGCCATCATGACGGCTTCCGTCACAAATTGTCTAGACATCGTTATCCTCCTGAAGTTCGGTACTGCAATTGTACTTATGATCTAAAATTATAAAAACACTGTAGAGAGCAAAAGTCAACTGTACTTAGCAACTCACTAAAGAGAAGGGACAGAATATTCCTGTGAAGCAATGGAAATCATATTTTACTTTTGTACGACCTTATATGAAATTGATTGTGTTTACGCTGTTTATCGGCATGATCAAATTCAGTATTCCGCTAACACTGCCAATGATTCTGAAATACGTGGTCGATGACCTCCTAATGAACCCGAGCATGGGGATTGAGGAACGGGTATCACATTTGATGCTTATTTTGGGTGGTGCCTTAATTTTATTTGTTATCGTAAGAGGGCCCGTAGAGTATTATCGCCAATACTTTGCTCAGCTTATCACAAGTAAAGTGTTGTTCGATATGCGAAATAAGCTTTACAGTCATTTACAGCGGCTGTCGCTGCGGTATTATCAGAATACCAAGGTGGGAGAAGCCATCTCCAGATTTATTAACGATGTTGAGCAGACCAAAAATTTGGTCGAAGTCGGCATGATGAATGTATGGCTCGACACGTTCACACTAGTTTTTGCTTTGGGATTTATGTTTTATTTAAATCCGGTGCTGGCGCTCGTGTCTATCTCGGTATTACCTTTTTACGCAATTGCAGTTAACAAATTGTATAAGCGGCTTAAGCTGTTAACGAAAGATCGTTCCCAAGCTCTGGCTGGCATTCAAGGTTATCTCCATGAACGGATTCAAGGGATATCAATCATCCGCAGCTTTACGATGGAAAAAGTGGATCAGAAGCAGTTTGAGGACATCAACGGTAACTTTCTTAAAAAAGCGATGGCGCAAACCCGCTGGAATGCTATGACCTTCGCAATTATTAATACATTAACGGATATAGCACCTCTTTTGGTCATCGGATATGGTGGTTATCAGGTCATTCATGGCAATTTGACAGTAGGTACCTTTGTAGCTTTCTTTGGCTATCTGGACCGGATGTATTCCCCGCTACGGAGATTGATTAATTCCTCGACGGTGCTTACGCAAGCCTCTGCTTCTCTTGAACGGGTGCTTGAGCTGCTGAATGAGCCTTATGATATTGTAGACAAGCCGGGAGCAAAAGTGCTAAAGGATTCACGTGGTGAGATTGCTTTTGAGAATGTATGGTTTAAATATAACGAAGAGAATGATTGGGTCTTAAAAGATATTAATCTGAGTATTCAGCCCGGACAGACCATTGCGTTCGTCGGAATGAGCGGTGGAGGAAAGTCCTCCCTTATAAGCTTGATCCCGAGATTCTATGACATCAGTAAAGGCAGCCTCCAAATGGATGGTTATGATATACAGGAATTAACACAGGAAAGCTTGCGTAGGTCTGTCGGCATGGTCCTGCAAGATAATTTCTTATTCAGCGGATCTGTGCGTGAGAATATTTTGTTCGGTAAACCTAATGCCACGGAAGAAGAGGTCATTTCAGCAGCAAAAGCTGCCAATGCGCATGATTTTATTGAGCAGCTGCCACTGGGTTATGAGACAGAAGTGGGAGAACGTGGTGTTAAGCTATCCGGAGGACAGAAGCAGCGGGTTGCTATCGCAAGGGTATTTCTCAAGGATCCGAAGGTTCTTATATTAGACGAAGCTACTTCGGCGCTGGATCTGGAATCGGAGCATTTAATTCAACAAGCGCTGCAGTCTCTTTCTTCGGAACGTACTACACTAATTGTAGCGCATAGACTGTCAACGATTACACATGCGGATCAGATTGTCGTACTTGAGAATGGTGAAATTACTGAACGGGGTACGCATGAACAGCTGATGGCGATAGAGGGTAGTTATGCGCGATTATTTAACGTACAGCATTTAGACGCTTAATATTTTTTTGGAAAAATACTTGAACATCTTAGTGGTCCTCTCGAAAGAGAAGGCCACTTTTTTTGAATTCCAATCAGGGTGGCGGCACACAGTAACTTATACTATGGCAAAAATTCTAAACGGAATCTGAGTCTTTTCGGAGATCATGTGCGTCTAAAGCTTATAAACATCATGAAAGGAAGTGAGGAACGTGAATAAAACCACGCTTGAGGAAAAGGCGATAGCAGGTGATGAAGACAGCTTTACTGCGCTTATTGACGGCATGCAGGAGCGTTTATACCGAATGGCCTACTCCTATGTGCGGAATCAAGAGGATGCGCTGGAGATTGTGCAGGAGACCGTCTTCAAAGCCTATATCTCCATTCATAAATTGAAGCAACCGCAATATTTTAAAACTTGGCTCACCAAGATCGCTGTCAACTGTGCGCTGGACTTTATCCGTAAATCTAAAAAAATCGTGTATATAGATCAAGAGCTGGGAGGCAGCTATGCTCCGAAATCTAGGGAAGAAGTTATGGACTTGCATGAAGCGCTCAGCGGCCTTGATGAAAAATCAAGAATGGTGATTGTGATGAGATATTTGGAGGACTTGCCCATAAAGGAAATTGCAGAAGTTCTCGATATGCCCCTGAGCAGTGTCAAAACCGTTATTTATAGAGGTTTGGAAAAATTAAAAATAAGTATGGAGGAGAGTGAGTACTTTGGATAAGCAACTAGAACGTCTACAGCAAGCCTATAATGAGATTGAAATTCCTAAAGAACTATCATTCGCTTCTCGTAAAGGAATTGAAAGAGGGAAAATCTATAAACAAAAAAATAGTTCTTCAAAACGTGCCTTGAAATGGACAGGATCAGTAGCTGCGGCTGTATTGATTTCTTTTACGGTGGGTGTAAATACGGTTCCTGCTTTTGCGAGTAGTATGGATCAAATACCGGTTCTAGGTAAGCTGGTCAGTGTTCTGCAATTTACGGAAGGAAGTGCAGGTGGTGGAACCATTCAGGATGGAGTAGATGTGAACTTTATTTCGGTGAAACAATTGAAGAATAGCGATCAATTGATTTTGAATTTTGCAAATCCGGATGAAACACAACAGTTAGCAAGCTCATATAACGTAAAGTTTACGGAAAATCCGGCAACAATGACGATTACAGTAAGTGGGGCGAGAAAATTCTCAGCAGTCAAAGATCTGGAGACATTAAAACAAAGCCGATATGTCCAGGATGCTTATCCACTAATTACGCTAGATGATTCGGCTATTCGGTTCAATGTCACGCTTACGGACTCGGTTGCTTATGAGGTAAAGGAATATAAAGAGCCAGCACAGGTAGTGATTACGTTAAAAGAGAAAGGAGACGAAGTAAAAGGGGGCTCTGTATATTCGTTAAGAACGGTCTCACAGCCTTCTGGTGAGGCGCTGGGTATGGCTGAAGAAATGTTATATGGGTTAGAGGATGTGCGGATGTTAAAGGATGAGAAGGGCTTATATCTCGTGGAAGCAGGATATTTTAATACAGAAGAAGAGGCTTTGAAGCAGTTGCAGAAAATTAAGACAGAGTATGGCGTTGAAGATTTATTAGTCGTTGAAAAAAGAGCGGTGCAGCAAATTCCGCAGTCCATTTCTCAGGTGGAGGAATAGTGATGTAGTGGCTTCTATAAAAGGCACAATAAAAAAGACCGCCAAAAGCGGTCTTTTTTGTGCTGTTCTATTACATTTTGCCGATCATAAGTGATAAAATGCCGGCTGCGATCAGCGGTCCGACCGGAACGCCTTTAAATAACGCAACCCCAATCACCGTGCCAATCAGCAGACCTGCAACAACTGTGGGTTGGTTGGTCATGAGCGTAGCACCGCGGCCTCCAAGAAAAGCGACGAGAATGCCAATAGCGATAGCAAGTAAGGACTTCCAGTGCAAGAAGGATTGACCGACTGTCTGCAGCGATATTTTGCCGCTGGCTAATGGGGTCATGACCCCGATGGTCAGGATGATAATCCCGATGGTTAAACCGTATTTTTCTAGCCAAGGAAAAGTTTGCTGTAAGCCAAGTACTCTTAGCAGTAATAGGATGACCATTGCTATTGTTACAGGGGAATTGCTGCTGATAATTCCAAGCGCTGCAAGTCCAAGCAAAAGCAAAGAGGTCATGTCCATCTTAATGTTTCAACTCCTTAGGATTAGAACTTTCTTTTGACACAATGTGATCTGCAATAAGCTTACCATGCCCTCTTCCGGTCTCAATAAACACTTCGTTAGCATTGCGGCCGGAGGCGATTACTCCAGCAACATACAACCCTGGAACATTACTTTCCATGGTAGAGGTGTTAAAAGCAGGCTTATCCATGTCGTCATCCATGATCACACCCGCTGAAGTGAGGAGGGTACGGCTCGGACGGAAGCCAGTCAAGGCAAGAACGAAATCATTATCCAATGCTTTCTTGTCCCCCTTATGATCCGTAACAATTACTGAGCTTGCAGTAATTTCAGTGACACGCGAGCCTAAGTGCAGAGTGATTTTCCCTTTTTGCACCATGCCTTCAAAGATTGGCCGAACCCAAGGTTTAATATTCTCTGAGATGCTTTCACCACGATATACCATATCTACCGTAGCTCCTACACGCATAAGCTCCAGCGCTGCATCTACTGCGGAATTACTGCCGCCAATTACAGTTACCTTCATTCCCGTGTAAGGATGGGCTTCACCGAAATAATGAGTAACTTTAGGTAGTTCTTCACCTGGAATGCCAATCATATTCGGCTGATCAAAATAACCTGTTGCTATAACTACATTTGCAGTGATACGTTTTTGATGCTCACCACGCATATTTGACGTATGTACGGCAAAGGTTCCATCTTCAAGCGGCTCAATGGATAAAGCTTCTTCATAAGCGGCGATCTCTAGACCATATTGCTCGGCGGCTCGGCGATAATAGACAAGCGCTTCATGACGGTAAGGCTTGTCGTTGGTCGAAGTGAAAGGAATATCCCCGATTTCTAATAACTGAGCCGTACTGAAAAATTGCATATTTGTTGGATACAAATAAATGGAGTGCACAATAAAGCTTTTTTCAATGATAAGGCTGGACAGACCTTGGCGTTGGCATTCAATAGCTGCCGAGAGGCCGCAAGGACCTGCACCGATAATAATGACATCTTTCATAAAGCGGGTTACCTCCTGATTGTTACTATCTTTTCTTTAAATCCTACCCTAAATTCATGAATTTTTCCATAAGAGCAGATTGAGTATAATATCCATTGCAAGAACAACGTTGATTATTATATAATTAGATATATATCTAATGTATCAATGTATTGTGAAATTCTAGGAGCGTGAACCCAGTGCAGTTGGAGAAAATCGTGAGTTATCATAAAGCTTTAGCTGATCCAACGCGTCTTCGCTTATTGTTGCTTCTGTCCCAAGGAGAAATGCACGGGCAAGCGCTGGCTGAGAAGTTGAATTTATCGCAGCCTACAGTCACTCATCATGCGGCTAAATTACGTGAAGCGGCTCTAATAAAGGAAAGACGCGACAAAAATACAGTTTACTTTAAGTTGAATCCGGAGTTTATCAATAATGGGGCTGAAGCTTCACTGCAATTTATTTTTTCGAAAGGAGCTGAGAATATGGAAGAGCAATTGCCTGAGAATAGTCTTCAGGATACTGTAATTCGTAATTTTTTCTCTAAAGATGGCCGGCTGCGGCAAATTCCCGCACAATACAAGAAGAAATTGATAGCGCTTCAATACATGGTTGAGAAGCTAGAGCCAGGTGTTGTTTATACGGAAAAGGAAATCAATGAGTTTATTAAGCAGTTTCATGAAGATTTTGCCACTATTCGTCGTGAATTCATCATGCATCAGTTTATGTATCGTGAGAAGGACAAGTATGAACTAAATCCTCGAGAAGTATGGACTCGGTGGGAATATGTCAAATAATGATCTTTTAAATATTAACATTCTGTGTCGATTTGAAATGTACTGATTAATTATTCGAATTTCGAATAAAATGGAATTGTAAGCGTTATCTGAGACATATTTAGAAAGGAGACTTTCGTTATGTTATTTAAACGCACAAAAAAGCAACCCAAATCAGATCATGTAACCGTCACATTACCTCAAGTGAAACAGGCGATTCGAAAGTTCGAAGAAGATATGCCTGGACCTATTAATAGAACAGCATTAATCTTAGAGGACAAAAGAATCGATATGAGTCGTCTGAAACGTTATTTGGGTGGAATACCCGAACGGAATTTCTATATGTCTCGAGAGACCTATGAAATTTTCGAGGAAGAAGACAAGTTAGTACCGTATTATCTGGATTTAGTTCAAGCTGCTGTAGACAGTTATATTAGTGATACAGGCAAGCTACCACTGCTTGAAGACACCTGGTTGCCAGAGGTTCATTATCGGTTGTTATCTACAGAAAGTTATCTAAAAGAAACACCTCCTTTTCCGCTGTATATTACGGATGAAGAAATGATGCTGACCCATCGGGCAGAGCATTTCGAGTAAAGGAATGACGCAGATATGAATCTTCACAAAGACTGTTCAGTAAAAGGGAAGCCACAAATCCTTTTTGTTGAATAGTCTTTTCTTTGTCTCTAAAGGCATAGTACAATTACATTCTGTAGGTTAGGTTTGAAAATTAACAGCATGTAAGGGGAATTGCTTGATGAAGGAAGTACAAGCTATTTTATTTGATCTGGACAATACTTTAATGGATCGCGACTATACATTTCGCAGCTTTAGCACTCAGTTCGTGCAGGATTTTCTTGGGCATCTTGAACCTGCGGAAGCGCAGGCCGTGATCGAGGATATGATCCACAGAGACGCTGATGGCTACCGTGATAAAGACGGATTTTTCTTAGAACTTAGTGAGATCCTGCCTTGGGAAAAGCCTGTGACGGCTGAACATATCCGAGCGTATTATGATGCGAGCTACATCAATCATGGTGCAGCCATGGAGCATGCTTTGGAGGTTCTGGAGTATTGCGTGGAGCGTGGATATACTTTGGGGCTGGTCACCAACGGTAAAAAAGAAATCCAGAACACCAAAATTGATATTCTCGGCCTGCGAGAGTACTTCAAGGCTATTGTTATATCTGGAGAAGTTGGCATTGCGAAGCCTGATCCTGCGATTTATCAATTAGCTTTAGACAGGTTGGGTGCCTCTGCGGATCAAACCTTGTTTATAGGGGATCATCCGATAAATGATATCTGGGGTGCAGGTAAGGCTGGCCTTGAAGGGATATGGCTGCAAAGGAAACATCCTTGGGACGATCAGTTGGACATCCAACCTTGGAAAATGATCTGTGAGCTGAAAGAATTAAAGGCTATTTTGTAATCTGGAAAATTTGGGGTTGACATTTTACTGCTGCACCAATTATGATAACAGCATCTTAAATTTCGGAAGGAGACGATGTTTTATGACAGTTTTAAATGTAATGAACTCAACTGTTGTGGATACGTGTCTTCCGGGAACAGCTGCTGCCGAATAATTGATTCGTGCAGTTTAGCAGGTAAGCTCAATTACGCTTATTAGAGCCACCGGGAACCGTATAGGGTCCGGTGGCTTTTTTGCGTGTGTAGAAAGATTGGATTTGGTGTAATAAATCCACATGTCTATATACCGCCGCCGGAGTCTTTATTTCCGGCGGCTTTTTGTGTTCTCGGAAAACGCCAAGGGGCAAGAAAAAACATAAACATATCTTTTAGGAGGAAATGAATGAATAGCATAAAGCAATATGGTTGGAATGAAAACTGGAGTACAAAATGGAATGAAAAGTGGAGTCATGCAGAGGATAAACAATTTATTCCCGGGAGAATCGTTGGTGACTTTGGCAGTAAGTACAAGGTGTTAACTGATGTAGGAGAGACGTGGGGAGAGCTTGCCGGGAAGCTGAGACACACATTTGTAGCCTCGGGTGATTTTCCTGCCATTGGAGACTGGGTAGCATTGGCGATGCAAGATGGCGGCGAGCATGGAATCATACATGGCGTATTGCCTCGGCAGAGTGTGATCTCACGCAAGGTCGCAGGAAATACACAAGATGAGCAAATTGTTGCTTCCAATGTAGACACGTTATTTCTGGTCAGCGCGTTGAATGATGACTTTAATGTTCGCCGGATGGAGAGATATCTGATCATGGCTTGGAATAGTGGGGCAAATCCAGTTATTCTACTCACTAAAGCGGATCTTTGTCCGGATGCAGACAGTAAAATCGCTGAAATGGAGAGCGCGGCTCCCGGAGTATCAGTACATGCTGTTAGTGCAATACAAGATGAAGGACGCGAGAAGCTGCTGCCTTACATTGGTGAGGGTCAAACAGTAGCTCTTACGGGCTCTTCCGGTTGTGGGAAGTCGACAATGGTCAACTGGCTATGCGGGAAGAACCTTCAGATTACGCAGGATGTTAGAGAAGGGGATAGCCGCGGACGTCATACTACTACCCACCGTGAACTGTTTGTTTTGCCGGATGGGGGGATTATCGTAGATACACCGGGGATGCGGGAGCTGCAGCTCTGGGAAGATGAAGGTGGTCTTGATCTAGCGTTTAGTGATATCAGCGGTCTAGCTTCTAAGTGCCGGTTTAGTAACTGTAGACATGAACGCGAAGAGGGCTGTGCTGTACTGGAAGCAGTCCAAACAGGTGAACTGGAAGAGAAGAGACTATTCAACTACCGAAAAACACAACGAGAAGTATTGTACCAAAATAATAAAGAAGCCAAGCTTAAGAGAAAAAGCGCAGCTTCCACTAAAGTGAGTTCATCCAGAACCAGAGGATACGGATGGCGTAAAGAGCTGGATGAATATTAAAAAGAATTGATATAACGGCATAGACATTGAAAAAGGGCGCCCCTTAGCTTTTGACAGCTAAGGGGCGCCCTTCATTATTGAATTGAATCTAAACGGTTATGGTTTAGAAGGATGCAGCAGTTTCCTTAGCCAGTTGCAATCCGTTTTCAATGATTTCAGCGGATTGTGCTGGAAGTTGGTTGTGGCCTTCGATGATTACTTGTGTAATATCTTTAATTCCCCACAGGTTAAGGTTACCAACGATGAAGTTTACTGCCATTTCAGCACTTGCAGCAGGACCTTCAGAGTAGATACCGCCTCTTGCATTCAGAACGATTGCTTTTTTACCTGTCAAAAGACCAACTGGACCTTCAGCAGTGTAAGAGAATGTTTTACCAGCTTGGCAAAGGTAATCTACATAAGTGTGCAATACAGCAGGTACAGTCATGTTCCACAGTGGGAAACCGAATACTACCTTATCTGCAGCGATGAACTGATTAAGATATTTATTAACGATAGCGGCACCAGCTGCTTCCTCAGGTGTTGCTTCGTATCCTTGAGCGGCTTTATACATACCAGTGATCAGGGTATTGTCGTAGTATGGAAGTTGCTCTGCGAACAGATCAAGCTCAGTGATTTCATCTTCTGGGTGGTTGAGTTTGTAGCTCTCCAAGAATTCATTGTACAGCTTAACACTTACGGATTGTTCTGCTGGACGGTTGTTTGCTTTAATAAATAGAACTTTAGACATTATGATTTCTCCCTTGCATGTGTGTATTTAATATTAACTATATTTAATATAGCATGTAATCTTTTGTTTGTAAATTATTTTTTTGTTCTTGAAATTTGTTTGCGCTTAAGGAGTTTGAAAAAATGAAAACAAGGTTAATAGGTGATACAAAGAACAGGAAATAATTTCCTGCCTCTATAAGTTCCAGAATGATCTAAAAGGAGCGATTGACATGTCCATCGATCGGTTTATCATTAAAAAATTGGACAGCTGTCACGAAGAGCATACGCGTCAGAATTTAGTGAAGCTATTTAGACTTCGAATCCAGAAAGCTGAAAAAGCAGAGCAGAAGAATTACAAGATCAGCTGATAATTGCTTAGCTCTTCCTAATAGTAGATTTTTCGCTGAATGAGACAGAGTCCTTGGGTTAAAAAAGTCCGTAAATATAGCAGAGCAGTGATCCTCCCGTTAAGGGGGGATCACTGCTCTGCGTTTTTTAGTTCTGGCAGATTGCTTCAGCATAAAGGGGCAGCAAATGAAAGCCAACCTACGACAAACGTCACTTTTGGCAGGTGACTTAGTAGGGTCAGGCCACCCACTACATCTAATCTGCTAACCAATGCAAAGTCATTTGTTGAGTAACATACCAAGTCAACTGCTAAGTTACACACTGAGTCAGTCACACGCCGAGTTAACGGCTAAGTTACTAACTGAGTCACATAACTAGTAACGTGTAGGTCACTAACTGAGTCACACATTAAGTCAACCGCTAAACGACTTACTAAGTCACACAACAAATCTCCCGCTGAGTTACCCACTGAGTCACACACCAAGTTAACGGCTAAGTCACCTCACTGACTAACACAACTAATCACCCGTTGATTAACTCACTGAGCTACACACCAAGTAACACCAAGTCACCCGCTGATTAACTCACTGAGCTACACACCAAGTAACACCAAGTCACCCGCTGATTAACTAACTGAGCTACACATCAAGTAACACCAAGTCACCCGCCGAGTAACCCACTGAGCTACACACTAAGTTAACGGCTAAGTCAGACAACAAATCACTCGCTAAGTGACCTTCCAAGTATCCTCAGCGGCCAACGGACTCAGATGACGCTATATGCGAATTTTCAGTCATTAGAGCAGAGTTTCGGACCCCAGCGCAGCTATTCAGCTTTTTGAGGTCGATAATTAGTGTTTTTCGCGCCAATAGTGACTCTGGGGTCCGATAGAATTACAAATGAGCCCAAAATTTATGTTTAAGGTCAGCTGAGTCCGATAGAATCGTACTATGAGTTCGAAAGTAGTGGCTATGAGTTCAAAAGCAGCGACTAAAGCTCCGACAGTAGCAACTATGTACACGATAATAGCAACTAAAGCAAACTGAGTTTCGAATTTAGATTACTGCGGACTCAGATGACGCTATATGCGAATTTATGAGCATCAGAGCAGAGTATCGGACTCCAATGCAGCTATTCAGCTTTTTGAGGTCGATAATTAGTGCTTTTCGCGCCAATAGCGACTCTGGGGTCCGATGGGATTCCAAATGAGCCCAAAAGTTACGATTAAGGTCATCTGAGTCCGAAAGCAGTGGCTATGAGTTCAAAAGCAGCGACTAAAGCTACAACAGTAGCAACTATGTACGCGACAGTAGCAACTATGTACACGACAATAGCAACTAAAGCAAACTGAGTTTCGAATTTAGATTACCGCGGACTCAGATGACGCTATGTGCGAATTTATGAACATTAGAGCAGAGTTTCGGACTCCAGCGCAGCTATTCAGCTTTTTGAGGTCGATAATTAGTGCTTTTCGCGCCAATAGCGACTCTGGGGTCCGATAGGATTCCAAATGAGTCCAAAAGTTACGATTAAGGTCATCTGAGTCCGAAGGCAGACGGCTATGAGTCCGAAAGCAGTGGCTATGAGTTCAAAAGCAGCGACTAAAGCTACAACAGTAGTAACTATGCACGCGACAGTAGCAACTATGTACACGATAGTAACAACTATGTACACGACAATAGCAACTAAAGCAAACTGAGTTTCGAATTTAGATTACCGCGGACTCAGATGACGCTATGTGCGAATTTATGAACATTAGAGCAGAGTTTCGGACTCCAATGCAGCTATTCGGCTTTTTGAGGTCGATAATTAGTGTTTTTCGCGCCAATAGTGACTCTGGGGTCCGATAGGATTCCAAATGAGCCCAAAAGTTACGATTAAGGTCATCTGAGTCCGATAGCAGCCGGCTATGGGGATGGCCGGCAAGCAGAAATCCAAACGTGCCATGAAATAGCACAAATCAGTACAAAGTGGCATCAAGCAGAACCAAGCAGAACCAGCGAACCAAGGTCCCTGACTTTGAGAGTTGAAGCTATGTATGCCTATGTATGCGCAAATAGTATCTCAATCAAACGGAGTGTCATTTTGGATCAAGTTTAGCTTCAAAAAGACAACGAGTCCAAGCTGCACCACTTGGATACTTAGGACGTTCCTTATTAGAAAGCTGAGGACAGCAATGTTGTGACAAAAAAACTACCCCTCCATTAATAGAGGGATAGCGCCAATGAATCATTTTCACTGTAACTGTGCAATATAGCTTCAGAGCCTTTAATTTCGATACTAATCAGAGAATTGAGGCATTTCTGGAGGGCACTTTTGCCCTTTTGAATTTTGAGCTCCAGCGTACTGTTAAGTAATCTAAGTACTTTTTGAGTGGGCTGTTTATTTTCTGTTGTGAAATACACAGGTACAAGTTTGTTCTGAAATGTGATGAGCATTCTCATTTTGAAATCACCTCGCTACAAGTATTTCATGTTAATGATCATACCCCTTGTTTCTTAATTTTACCTTAAAATTAGCTTATGATAACATAAAGATTGCTAGTTTAATATACATTTATATGTAATACAGGAAGGATACAATAATGTGAATGAGAAAGAACGAACGGATTTAACGGATTTAACGGAATTTTTATTTCCAGATCGGGTAACCGACCAAGTAGTTTTAAATGAATTGTTAAATACTGCGTCTACAGCAGAAAGGATAGGTAGATTCAAATATAGAGAGAAGGAGAAAACTAAAGATCTGTGTTTACAAATACATAAGGATAAAATACTAGCCTACTGCAATAATACACCGGACTCTCCTCCGTGTGTGCTGAAGAACAGAGAGGAAACAGAGAGCTTTTGTCTCGAGTTGTTCGAATGTGAGAGAGCGATGGAGCCCTTTGCTCACGGGATTCCGGCGTTACTAATGTCAAAAAAAAGGTTCGAGGAGCTGAAAAAAGGCTCTGATTCCTCTACGGTTCACAGACTCTCAGAGTGTTTAGCTGCAGAGACAGGAGATGATGTCCATTCCAACCATCTTGCACAAGTGATGAAATGCTTCGACGCAGAGGGAGAATTGCGACTCTGTATTTCTAGTGAAAATGGCTGGAAGTTTCAGTATGCTAGCTTCATAAGTGATCATTCAAGTGGCTGGTTGCTGCGAATGAGCAGCGATCCTTCCCAAGACTGGATTGTAGCTCTTCCTATATCGAAAGCACAATTATGTGGTTCTGTGGCAGAGTGGGTGTTTCATTCCTCCTCTTTTCCTAGTCCACAATAACCGTTGAATAGGGAGGAAGAGTAAGCTGATCTGAATTTAAGGTCACTTTGTCAGCAGTTGTCTTTTGGATCTTGGTGTAAGAGATACCCTCAACATTTGGATGAAGCGTAATGATTTGTTCATCTCCAGTTAGGTTATGAACAACGAGGACTTGATCCTCTGTTGTTATACGTTCGTAGGCCATTACCCCTGCATTGCCAGAAGTGTAGTCTCGAATTCCGCCATCACGGAGCGCAGGGACTTCGTTTCTTAACGCAATGAGTTCGCGGTATCTTTTAAGCAGTGAGCTGCTGTCGTTAGTCTGGCTTTCGACATTAATGCTAACATCATCAGCGTTATTGCTGCCGACCTCCCAAGTAGTCTGCCCCTCACCCTGATCCGCTGTCATCCATCTCATGGGCTCACGAATTCCTTCATCTGGTTTTACACCAAGCATTCCTATTTCTTCACCATAATAAATAAAAGGATTTCCAGGCAAGGTTAACAGCAGGGCTGCTGCCATTTTTGCATGATCCAGATTGCTGTCTAATTGACTCATGACTCTGTTTTGATCATGGTTTGTCAAAAAAATTGCATCGGTAAAATGGCTATCAGATATTTTGGAGTACAAATTATACGTACGTTCCAGCGTAAAGGCAGTCCCGCTGTCTTTTTCAGTTTTCACGGAATTAATAAGGGTCTCAGCTAACCCGAAGTTAAAACTAGAGTCGAAGGCTTGATCCAAATAAGCCCCTACGGTGACTGCAGAATTCTCCCATACTTCGCCGACAATATAAGCTTGAGGATTCACTTCATTCATCGCTTTGCGGAAATCCTGCCACCAAGATACATTTTTATTGGTTGTGGCTTGGCTTTTGTCGCTTAGAAGGTCTTCGTAAATATGTTTAGCAGCGTCTAAACGGAATCCATCAACCCCTTGTTCCAGCCAAAACTTGCCGATATCTTTCATTTCATTACGAACTTCCGTTTGATCAAAATTTAGATCAGGCATGCCTTCCCAAAAGCCACCTAGATAATGACTACCCAGTAAAGAGTGCCATGCACTGCCACTACCAGCGGCACTAGCTCCATTGGCAGGGCGTCCTTGATCTTCAGCCCATATGTACCAGTCGCGATATTTGCTGTCTTTATTTTTAGCGGAATCTACGAACCAAGGATGTTCTTTAGAGGTATGATTCACGACCAAATCCATAATTACTTTAATCCCACGTTTATGCGCCTCCGTAACGAGCTCTTGTAAATCCTCAATCGTCCCATAATCTGGATTGATTGCACGATAATCTGTCACATCGTAACCATGATAGCTTGGTGAAGGATTAATAGGCATAAGCCAAATCCCACCGATCCCCAGATCGTCTGTGGTGTCAGGATTTCCGTCATTTAAGTAATCTAATTTCTTAGTAATCCCTTTGAGGTCACCGATGCCATCCCCGTCAGAGTCATAGAATGAACGAACAAAAATCTCATAATAAACCGTTGAGGGCTGTTCGTCAGTGGTAATCGTTTTTGCAGCGGGAGGTGTTGTAGTATTCTGAGCTGTATTTGCTTGTGGCGATGGAGAAGGGGAGGCAGAGGAAGGAATATTGTTATTATTTCCTGAACAACCGGATAGCAGAACGGCAGTTAAGCTAAGAGTCAAAAGTCCGTTTATTGTGTGTTTTTTGGCGATAGATGTTGCTCGTTTATCCATATAAAATAACCCCTTCTGCTGCAATTTTCCTATAAAGGAAATGGTAAGCGCTTTAATTCTTATAGTACTGTAATCAAATCCTCAGGTAAAACGTTTGCACAGATATAAAAACAGCAAATCCAGTGATATTTATCCATAAAATCAATAAAAACCGCTGATATCATGGATATTCTTTTAATTCCCCACGATATTCGGGATTTTAACCTTTCAGTAGGCATGTGCATATGCTTTAAGCAAGGGCGAAGGACCCGGTAAGAAAGGAGAATGAAGAATGAAGATTCGGAAAAAGCTGTCATTGTCGCTCATGATCATTACTTTATGCTTTTCAGTACTTGCCGGTTGCGGCGGAAAGTCAGAGACGGTAAAGGTGAAGATTGGGGAGGTTACCCGCTCTGTCTTTTATGCACCCGAGTATGTTGCCTTGACTCAAGGTTTCTTCAAAGATGAAGGGCTGGATGTAGAACTGCAGACGATTCCCGGTGGAGATAAAACCATGACTGCATTGCTCTCAGGAGCTATTGATGTGGCGTTGGTTGGTTCAGAAACCTCCATTTACGTGTATCAGCAGGGCTCGGATGATCCGGTCATTAATTTTGCACAGCTGACTCAAAGGGATGGAACATTTCTGTTCGCCCGGAAGGCTGATGGAGATTTTAATTGGGATAAAGTGAAGGGCTCTACCTTCCTTGGTCAGCCAAAAGTAATTTTAGAAATACCTTATGTAATGCGGCATTACAGCCGCACATCAACGTTAATTATTGAAGCATTAGTCACTTCAACTACTTTTATAAGTTGACGAAGTGCATTTTTTTGTTCTCCACGATTTTTAGAGTGCAGTTCATTATTCATCGAACCTAACCGCTTGATAAATTCATTTTCCAACGCAACTCTTGTCCCAGTTTCCGCTTCGTGAAGTCTTTCCTCAATTGCCATACGTTCTTTATGAATGCGATCCCTCGCTATTCTAAAATCCTCTTTACTAATATCAGCATCTTCAAAAAGCTCAATCTGTCTCTGCATTTTTATATCAAGTTTTTTAAGCCCAGCCTTTAATTGTGCAGCATCGACTTCATTCTGAGAGTCTTTAGTTGTTATTTCTTCGGTTCTGCCACTATAATTTTTGGCATCCATGAGATAATCAAATACTGTATTCTCAAGTAAGTCTCTGTCAATAAAGTGATGGAAACACTCAGCTCGCTTCATGTAACTTGAACAAACGTAATGGAAGTATTCCTTTCCGCTCGGCTTTTTTCGATACCTGCCAAACATCGGACGCCCACAGTGCGTGCAATGAACAAGGCCTGTGAGTAACCAACGTTCATTGTCAGCCTGTTTTCCACTCGTTTTTCTGGCTGTAATCGCAATCTGCAGGCGTTTAAATGTTTCTCTGTCAATTATAGGCTCGTGATGCTCCTCTATCACTATCCACTCTTCCTCTGGGCGTATAAGGCTTTTTCCACGAAGGGAATACCCACGGTTATAAACAAACATACCTGCAATTGTTTCTCTTCGCATCAACTTCCCTACTGAAAGTTGAGTGAATGATTTACCATCCTTAGTTTTTACTCCCATGTCATTGAGTCTTCTCATGACTCGGTGTGCTCCCTCACCTTGCAACATCCATTCGACCATTTTTCGAACTACTTCAGCTTCTTCTTGATTAATTACGTATTTTGAGTCAACCACATTGTAACCAAAGCAAGGACGAGACACCGCCTTGTCTGTATTGGTGACTATAGATAGCATGTTTTCTCTGACACGTTCTCTGTTCCTTCCACGTTCAAACTCTGCGAAAGCACCAAGGATTTGTAAAACCATACGACCTGCAGCCGTAGATGTATCAAACCGTTCACCAGCAGAAGCGAAACCACATTGTATCTCGTCCAATTCATCCACTAACAAGAGAAGGTCTTTGAGGTTCCGACAGAGACGGTCAATCTTAGTAATAACGACCATACTTAATTTTTTTTCCCGTGCCATTTTTAACATCCTTGTTAGAGCAGGTCTTTTCATACTACCTGCGGAGTAACCATCATCAATAAATGTCTCGATTTCTCCCTCTAGCTCCATTGCGTGACAATAAGCGCGAAGGCGTTCTTCTTGTTCATTTAATGAGTTTCCTTTTAGGGCTTGTTCATCTGTACTAACACGTATGTACAAAGCGATTTTCTTCATTAGGTATGCCTACCTTTCATGGTATTTGATATTAAAGGTAACACCGATAAAATTCTATGTAAATAACCATTTTTCTGGATTATGGAAAAAACAGAAAAGAGAAATTAATAAAAAAATCCCAGAATAATAACAATAATTTATCAGTCATTAGGTTATTGATATGTTATTCTTATAGCATAGGAAAACAAAGAGAACAGTACCCGACACAAACATCTGTCAGCTGAGGCGGTTAGCCAAAGGGCAGCATACACGGGCCGACTGTTCTTTTTGCTTTATTAGATGTGGTGGCGGAATACACGGTACAAGGGATCCACAATGCGCATATTCATAGCGTGGAGTATTTATCCCTCGCCCGCATCAATATCACCGCCTGTCACACCGTCTGAGGGCGCGTACCACGAGTTTTAGGTAGTGACGGGACAAATACACTCCCTGTAAGAACAGGCTGTACGAAACGCCTTTGTGCAGTCTGTCATGGGCTATGTGGGGTTGGTGTAACGGTAACACCTCGGCTGGGAACGGTCGATAGTGGCGGTTCGAATCCGCTTCTCCGCTTTATGAATAATAAGGGGGTAATATTTTGGTACAACCTTTGTTGGAAAAGTATGAATGCCTATCTGAAGAGTGTAGTGGTCAATTTCTGGTCAATATGGAAAAGTCGAAGGGAAAGAACCTTGCCTGTCCGTTTTGCGAAGGAACTGCTGAAGCAACAGCCAGCGAGAATCCTGACGATAACGAAGAACGTGGTTGGGTGTATGGCTGTTTATATCCACGTTAACCTTGAAGGATTTATCTTCCAGTTGTCGAATTATGGTGATGGGAGGTGATATAAATGGATGGGAAAATACTTAATGGGCTTTACGTTTGGATTGACTCATTAAAAGAAGAAGCAAGAAAAAAAGCGCATTTAGCTGAAGATAAAAGTATTGAGCTAGCTGTTTTAGAACTTCGTAAAGATATGGCGGAAGAATCAGTTGATAAAATTGAAGATGGTCTTTCACGCGAGAAATTTTATAACAAGTTTATAAAAGAGGTTGATGAGGAGATCGGTAGAGTTAAAGCTGAACTGAGTGATCTGCGATCTGATCGAAAAGAGTTTACTAATCATGTCAACGCTCTCGAAAATGCTATTCAAAGAAGTTCCTATCGAAGAGAGTAGCCTTAACCTATGCAATGATATGAAAAAATACTTAGTAAATAAAGCCATCCATAACCTGGGTGGCTTTTTCTATGCCCAGAAAGGAGTGAGCGATCTGAATAAACGTATCAGCATTCTATTACAGCTGATCTTTATAGCGGCTATAACATTAACCCTATGGAATGGTGCAGAAGGAGCAAAGCTTAATCAACGGTATGAGCGGTCTATACAACGGCATGAACAAAGCACGAAAGAGTATACCGAGTATCTGAAGAATATGAAGAATCAACTTCAGGAACGCATAGGTCAGATTAGCCCATAATCTAAACCCCAAAAGCTCAGAGGTGAGAGCGAACTAAGGTACATGGGAAATCAAACTCCGAAAGGGTGAGGGCGATGGAGAAATTCGGTGTGAGCAGAGAGCGTGAGTCTTACCTTATTGAGGTAGTACCGATCCAACACCAAGACGAACAAACCATACCAGAAGAACAAGAACAATGGTCACTGGAAGATGTCTGTTCTTATCTCGGTGTGCCGGCAGGAATGATTAAGACTATCAAAGCCAATGAGCGCGAGAGTCATGAGATGTATAGGGAATTTATCAAGACCAATTTCCCATTCCACATCTGCGTGGATCTCACTCCCGGTACTGATAAAACTGTAATCAGAAAGGTTGATTCACATGGGCAATGCACAGGCCAGCAAAACCATGCCAGCCATTTGTAACGAAGGTTGTAATAAACAGTTCGAGGTGAACGGCTTCCAGACAGCAAGACTACCAGGAGCCGTGGAGAAGACGCACTTCATCTGTCCACATTGCAAACATGAGTATGTGGCTTTCTATACTGACTTGGAAGTAAGGGAACTACAGGCAAAGATCAGACGGGTACAGACTAAGCTTCAGAACCCCAGAGTTGATCAGGCTGCAACACTGAAGCAAGTTAAAGATATACAAGCCCAGATTAAGGCAGGCATGGATAGGGTGAGAGCAATCATTGAGGGAGGGTGATGAGTATGAAATATAAATGTACCTGCATGGTGTGCAACTGGAGCAAGGTTTACAGTAGCGCAAAAGTGGATGGAATAAATTGCCCTGAGTGCGGTGGTCCAGTACTTACGGACCCAGTAGCAAAGGACACCTTGGCTTTGGAGACCAATGAACCACGAGTGATGAAATACAGATGTATTGAGTGCAGGCTGATTCATTATGATACCGGCAAGAAAGACGGCATTACATGCAAGTGCGGGGGAATGCTTGAACCGCTCGGCTGGGTAGGTGTTGGATGGATAGGACAGGAGGATCCTTCTACAGGTATTAAACCAGAGATAAAAGAAAGGGTGAAGGCAATGTTAAGAGTACAGACCACAGTAAGTATGGGAGAGCATTACATCGAGCGTGTACTGGAGGTAGACGACGTCAGCACACTATCGGATGAGGAAAGAGCTTCCATTATTGAAGGAGCAATTTCTCCAGTCTTTTATGACCATGAAGATACTGGACCGGATATCTTCATGTTTGATGGTGAACAGGCAGAACATCAGAGTGGAGTGCCTACTGCTGTAGGTGACATCAAGGTCAAGCTGAACATCGACACATCAGAGGTGCAAGAAGCACTGAAGGGCGTTGAAAAACTATCTGATGGGCTGGCCGGTCTTGAGAGAAACAGCGGTGTAGACGATAAGCTTGCGTACTTGGATAGACTCATCGCCTTAGCGCATGAAGTCGGTCAAGGCAACTTGCACATGGATTTGATCGGACGGACGCGCTTAGTGCTCAATAGTGTTCAGGAAGACCTGGAGATTAAGGAGTTAGGGAAGGATGAGAACCATTAAAGAGATACTTCAGTATTACTTCCATAGTCGCGCAGCATGGGTAGGGATTGTCATTGGCATAGCAGTGCCGATAATTGCGCTAAGATGAAAGGCTGATAAGTATGACAAGCAGCAGGCGTGACCAGAACCGCTACTATGACCGCTTTAAGCGAGACAAGGGATCAAAGGCATTCTATAGGTCTACAGCATGGGAGAGAGCAAGAGAGCAGGCACTCATCAGGGACAATCATCTATGTCAGCACTGCATAAAGCGTAAGCGACTAACTCCTGCTGATATGGTCCATCATATCAAGCCTCTCAGTGAGTACCCTGATCTTGCATTGGTACTAGAGAACCTATTAAGTCTCTGTAACAGCTGCCATAACAAAGAGCATGGGGGTAGAGGGGAGAAGGTAGAGACATCAGTAGCAACCCGTAGGGCGAGGTTCATTGTGTCTAGAGGGAATAATGAGGTATTTTGATGATGATAGAATGAAAGAGGTAGACAAGACACCACAGCTAATTGAGGTGGTATTACAGGAGTATTCTGGTAAAACTTTAACGAGTATTTGTGTGAATGGTATAACGTCTCTGTGAGCCTCTGAGAAGCTGTGACGATGTATCCATAAATAGATGTGAAAATGAATGGGGTGAAAAAATGGGACAAAATAAGACCAGCCCCCCCTGCCTTAAAAGTTAAAACGAGAGGCACAAGGGACCGCGCCCCCAGTTTCGTTTTCGGCGTATGACCATTTCATATATGAGGGGGGGGTGTCATGGAACACAAACCAAAACGGGAGATCAAAGATAGAGCAGCTAAGAAACTATTTGATATCGTGATACGAGAATTAGAGATTGATGATAATCTTTCTGATCGGACCATCATGATAACAGATAACTTGGCTTTGCTTGAGCAGTTAAAACAGCAGCATTTGGCGGACATAAAGGCTCGTGGTGTGGTCGAGCTTTTTGTCAATGGGTCACAGCAAATGTACAGACAGAACAAGTCTGTGGACATGGTAATCAAAATTATTGAACACCAGCGGAAGCTGCAAGCCGAGTTGAAATTGACCCCTGCCTCAGACAGAAAGGTCTCCGGTGTAGTTGATCCGGAAGGTGGCGATAAAGGTGACGAATTTACTGGCTATTGAAGCTTCTAAACTTCAAACCACACAATATGCAACTGCGGTCACAGCGCACCTTATTATTACGTCGAAGAAGGTTTATCAAGCCTGTAAACGCCATTTAAATGATCTAAAAAGGCAAGAAACTCGTGAATTTCCGTTTGTTTTTGATGAGGAAAAGGGATACCGTCCAGTTGGTTATATTGAAAAGTTCTGTAAGCCCTCAATGGGTGACTTTGATCGACTGGAGCTGCAACCTTGGCAACATTTCATAATCGGCTCACTCTATGGGTGGGTGCATAAAGATACCGGGCTTCGTCGCTTTCGCGAGGGGCTTATTTTTATGGGCAGAAAGAACGGTAAGACCTCTATGGTGTCTGGTCTATCTCTTTACGGTGCCTCAAAGGACGGAGAGAACGGAGCTCGGGTCTATCAGCTGGCAAACTCCAAAGAACAAGCTAGAGATATGTTCGATGAATGTAAGGCTATGATCAAGGCGTCCCCGTTACTCAGAAAACACTTTGATGAGACGCTACATGAGATTCGTTTCCGGAAGACAATGTCCAAGATTCTACCGTTGGCAACTGATAGTAAAAAGCTTGATGGTAAGAACTGCAGTATGGGTGCTTTTGATGAGATCCATGAGTACAAAACGTACAAGCTAATCAATGTCATAAAGAACTCAACGGGTGCCCGTACACAGCCGATGATCTTGTACATTACAACAGCTGGTTATCAGTTGGATGGTCCGCTGATGGATTATTATGATAAGGCTGCGGATGTTCTAGAGGGAGTAATTCCTGCTGAGCATGCCTTTTACTTTATGGCGGAGCTTGACCCAGGGGATGACATTGAAAATCCTGATAACTGGGGGAAGGCTAACCCTAACTTGGGTGTTACCATAAAAATGGAGGACATGCTAAAGGAATGGGATGATCGTAAACATATTCCTGCTGAACGTAATGACTTTATCACCAAGCGTTTGAACATCTTTGTCAAAGCGGACGAGGAATCGTTCCTTTCATTCGAAGTGCTGAAGCGGAACAACCAGGAACGTGACCCGAAGCAATTCGAAGGCAAGGGCTGTATCGGGGGCTTCGATCTTTCGGACAGCGAAGATTTTACTAGTGCTTGTCTGGAGTTTCCGATCCCGGAGACGGGCGAGGTGTTTACTATCTCACATTCGTGGATTCCAGCTGATAAAGTGAAGCAAGCTAATGAGGATTTACCGTACAAAGAATACGAAGAAATGGATCTTTTAACGATTATTCCGGGCGAATACGTAAAAAAAGAGTACATTTTTGATTGGTTTGTAGAACAATCTAAGCGCTTTGGAATTGAAAAGATCATGTATGACCCAGCAAAAGCGTTTGGGCTTGTAGAGGCGCTGAAAGCCTATGGATTCGAATGTGAAGTTGTCCGACAAGGACACCTTACATTAGGACCGGCTATGGATGATTTGAAGGAACTGTTTATTGACGGAAAAGTAATTTACAACAACAACCGATTATTCAGATGGTATATCAACAACGTCAAACTGGTTGAGGATAGAAACCGGAATAAAATACCTACTAAACAAGGTCGCTACCGTAAAATTGACGGGTTTGCGGCCTTTTTGAATGCCCATGTAGAGGTAATGAAACAGCTTGCCGTAGCTCCACCAACTGGTGAAGTATCCTTTGTTTCAATCAGTGAGCTGTTAAGGGGGTGATGATAAAAAATGAACTTAGGGCAAAGAATGAAGCTGGCTTGGAACGTGGTTAGAAACAAGGCACCGACTGGGACTGAGAACTTTTCAAACTGGTTCCGCAATGGCTTATCAATCTTCCGTGGGAAAGCTGGGGGAGAGCTTGCCAACAACGAAACAATTTTTTCGGGAGTATCACGGTTATCTAATTCTTTAGCAGTGCTACCTATCAAACTATATCAAGAGTTTGACCCGGTTTATTCTGATTTGAACGACTTGGTGGCGAATGCTCCAAACAGAAACATGACATCGTTTGGTTTTATTCGTCTTCTGGAGACACATCGAAATGTGTACGGTAACGGCTATGCTCTTAAGATGTATGACCGATTCTACAACGTCGAGTCACTTGTTGTTCTTGATCCGACAAGCGTTGATCCTGTTGTTGAACAAGACACTAATGAACTGTGGTACATGGTCAGAGGTGACAAAGGAACGTACTACGTCCATAACATGGACATGGTGCATGTAAGTCATATTCAGACCACACAAAACGGTTACAAAGGCATAAGCCCGATAGACGTTCTGAGAAACACAATTGATTTTGATGGTGCAGTCAGGAAGTTCACTCTTGACCAACTGGATACATCAATTAAAGCGTCATTCATCCTGAAATTGGCTGCTCATGTCGGGGAAGAAAAGAAAAAAGAGATTTGGGCGAATTTTGCAAAGTTCTATCAAGAGAATGGTGGCGTGATCATCCAGGAACCTGGAGTGGAAATCAAGGAGATTAACAGAAATTTTATCGACTCCAAGGTATTCGAAGTCGAGAAGATCACCCGTTCTCGGGTCGCCACTGTTCTTAACATGCCAGTGACTATGCTCGGTGAAACTGATGGTGCTAGTTACAGCAGCATGGAGCAAATGAGTCTTGAATTTGTTACTTACACGTTACTGCCTATTGTCCGTCAATATGAGCAAGAATTTAATAGAAAGCTGCTTACAGCACAGCAGCGTCAACAGGGACTGTACTTCAAGTTCACTGTCGGCGCTCTTTTGCGTGGAGATATGACGACCAGAGGAGAGTTCTACTTCAAGATGATCCGGTCAGGCGTGTTTAAGCCAAACGAAGCACGTGCTTGGGAGGAACTACCACCAGAAGATGGTGGAGACAAGCTCTATATCAGCGGCGATCTCTATCCAATAGATACGCCAGTTGAGCAAAGAAAGGGGGTGAGTACAAAGAATGAGTAACAAGTTTTGGGAGTTTAAGAACCAAGCTAACGATGAAGCTGATCTATATCTATATCAGGAGATTGCATCATGGGGTGGTGGGTACATGGCGCACTCTGCTAAGAGTTTCAAGAGTGAGTTGGATGCGCTAGGTGATATTTCCACTCTCAATGTTTATTTTAACTCTCCTGGCGGTGATGTGTACGAAGGTATAGCGATCGGCAATATGATTAAACGGCACAAAGCTTATGTGAAGGGCCATGTTGATGGACTAGCAGCTTCAATTGCATCAGTAATTGCGATGAACTGTGATGAACTTATTATGCCGTCAGGTACTATGTTGATGATCCATAACGCTTGGATGTACACCGCTGGAAACTCCAAGGATCTTAGAGAAGCTGCTGACATGTTGGACAAGGTAGATACATCCATTAGGCAATCTTATCTTACTAAAGCTGGAGACAAGCTCAGCGAGGACGATCTGATCACTCTTATGGAGGCTGAGACATGGCTTACTGCTCAGGAGGCGTTTGACTATGGGCTCTGTGATGTGGTTGGTGAGACTAAGCAGATAGCAGCTTGTGTTAATAGCGATCTGTTTGCAAAATACCGTAACGTTCCTGCTGCTATGAATCAAAAAGAAGAACCTCCCACGCCTGAAAACGGGCTGTCTGAGGAGAAACGAAAAGAAATCGCAAGAAATGCAAGTCTAGAATTACAAAATTTGCAATCATATCTGGGAGGTATTATTAATGGCTAAAACACTGTTTGATATTAAAAATGATTTGGTGACGATTGGTGCTGCACTGGCAGCTGCAAAACAAGAAAAATTGGTCAAGGCTTCTGAACCAGAAGCAAAGATGGAAGACATTAAGGCATTGGAAACGAAAGAGACAGGATTACAAGCTCGGTTTGATATCTTGCAAAAAGAACACGATTCGATGGAAGCTCAGCAAAGAGCGTCACTACAAACGAAAGAGCCAACTTTCAACGTCGATCCTAAAAATCAAATTCAATCAGCAAAAGCCGCATTAATTAGAGCTACCGTTAAGGGGCATGATGTTTCTCCTGATGTAAAAGCTGCTCTAGGAGATAAAAACAGTACAGGCGGAGAAAAGATTCTTCCTTCGACCATGACAACCGAATTGCTTCATGAGCCGTTTGTGAAAAATCCATTGCGGGAGATTTCTACGTTCACGAGCGTTAGAAATCTTGAAATTCCAAAGATCGAATTCCAATTGGATGATGATGATTTCATTGATGATACAGAATTGGCTAAAGAGTTGAAAGCTACCGGAGATGTTGTTAGTTTCAGCCGCTATAAATTTAAAGTGTTTGCTCCAGTGTCGGAAACTATCCTCGCGGCAACGGATACCAACTTGGTACAGACAGTTGATGGAGCTTTGCAGTCTGGTTTAGCAGCTAAAGAGAAGAAGGTCGCTTATGCGAAAACTCCGAAACCGGGAGAAGAACATATGAGTTTCTACCAGAAAAATGGAGCGGTCTCTGTCATTAAAGAAGTTGCAGGCACTACGTTATTCAAAGCAATCAAATCAGCTATTGCTGATCTTCCAGAAGACTTCCGTGAGAATGCCAAAATCACCATGCGGTATGCAGATTACATGGATATCATCGAAGATTTAGCAAATGGTAATGCGACATTGTATCAGGCTCAGCCAGAACAAGTATTGGGTAAACCAGTTGAATTCTGTGATCTTGCTGAAAATCCAGTAGTCGGCGATTACCGGTATTCTCACTTTAACTATGATCCTGAGATCATTTATGACCGTGATAAAAACGTCCGCACTGGTATTTGGGATTTTGTCCTGACCGCATGGATTGACCACCAGATCAAACTGAAATCCGCATTCCGCATCGCAAAAAAGTCTTAACTCCTTCACCAGCAACATTTAAGCCAACAGGCCAAGAGGGTGAACATGAAGGTGTGAATCATACCGAGTTCGAACTGTTGGATGGTGATGGAGTGAGGATTTCCCTCAAATCCGGGGCGGTCTCTTACATTAAGAAAAATGGAGTGAATCTAACTCCGGATGATCAAGAGACGTTGTGGTTCAGTGATGATAATGTAGCTGGACAGTACAATTTCGAAGTAAAAACAACCGCTGGAACGGTGTATACTGCCGTTTTGGATTGGGTGCCGACCGTATAGGGCGGAAAGGAGCCCGTTATGCTTGAGTTACAGCTTGATGAATTGAAGGAATATTTGCGAATAGATGGGAGCGAGGAGGATGTTACCCTCGCTCTTTTTGTTGCAGCAGCAAAGGAATATCTCGCTGAAGCTGGTGTACCAGAGGACAAGCATGAAACGGCCAGATATAAACTGGCCGTGATGCTCTACTGTTCAATTAACTACGAACATCGAGATCCATCTGAGAAGATTGAGAAATTCAATTTCTCGCTGGAAAGCTTGATTTTACAACTGAAAACGGGGTGATATGGCATGGAATATCCCGTATTGAAGAAGTTTAGGGATAAGGGTTCAGGTGATATTTATGAGGTTGGATCGAAGTACGAAGCAGAAGCTGACAGAGCTGCTGATTTACAGAGGCGTGGATTTATCGGTAAAAACGATGATGAAAAATCCACTAAGCGTACTGCCCGTAACACTTCGCGATCCCCTGAGAAGAATGACAAGGGAAATGATGAAGCATGACCGTCCTAGTCAATCGACTTGATAAGCGAGTGGCCATCTTTCGCCCTCCTGGTGCAGAAGATGTAGATGACTGGGGGCAACCAACAGACAATTGGATTGAAGTAGCAAAGCTATGGGCTGGCATAGAACCTCTTAGAGGGCAGGACCGAGCTGCTGCAGCACAGGTTACCGCTGATGTTACTACCCGCATCCGTGTAAGGTACCGTGAAGGAATTGATCGGACGATGGTTGTTCGCTACAAAAGCATTGAGTTCGAGATCCTTTACATCATCCATCCATCTTTCAATATGCAAGAACTACAACTCATGTGTAAGGAGCGTCAGTGATGGTACGTCGGAGTTCAAGGTCAAATATTCGTGTGGATGGTGCAGATGAAGTGATTCGGCAGCTCAAGCGAGCTAATGCTGAGATCACAAAAGAGATTCGAGACCTTATATCAAAGGCGGCTGAGATAGTATTTCGTGAGGCTGATTCAAGAGTTCCAATCGGTGAGACTGGCAAAACTCGCTTCTCGCTGCAGATGAACATAGGGATATCGAAAAAAGGTAACTATTACGCAAATGTATCTGTAGGGGCACGCAATGGAGATATCTCTGCGTCTGCCCCTTTTTACGTTACCTTTTACGAGTATGGAAGCAGTCACCAGCCACCACGCCCGTTTATGAGACCCTCATTGGATAAGAGCAGGGCAAAGGTTCGAAAGCTGCTCATAGAGGGCGTCAAGGCTGTGGTTGAGAGAGTAGGTGCTTAATGGCTATAGAAACAAAATTGAGAGATTACTTGCTGTCCATCAAAGAGATTCAATCGGTTGTCGGCAATAGAATTTATCCCGGCTGGCTGCCTGAGAAACCAACTTATCCAGCCATCGCTTATCTCCAAATATCGGGAGTAGCCCATCATAATATCCCGGTAGCTTATCCCAGATTTCAATTCTCTGTATTCTCAACAAAATATAGTGAGGCGAAGGAATTAGCAGAGGAGATACGAAGTGCCCTCCAACGTTACAAGGGGAACATGGGCGGGGTTAGGGTGTTGCAAGGCGTATGGGAAGGCAGCAGGGACATGTACGAGAGTGACACAAAACTCTATCACATAGCAACAGATTTCAAAATCATTTACAGGGAGGAATAACAAATATGGGACGTAATATGACGACAGTGCAAGCAGGGAATACTATCCGGTTTGGCTCTGCAAAATTCGAGGTTGGGCCAGATATTAACAGTCTTATTGACCTCGGAGCGATGAACAGTATCGTATTCGAGGAAACGTGGGATGAAATGACCGTGACTAGCGACAACGCCGGGGTAATCAAGACAGGAATGAGCAATCACGTCGCTGGCATTGAGGGGGATCTGATGGAAATCAATCTCGCTACTCTGGCTACAATCCGTGGCGGCATCGATAAGATTGAGAACATTGCTGGCACCCCAAAAACCGTGACTAATGAGGCGTTGACCTTAACCGGACAAACACAGAAGCGTCTTTTGAATAAGAACGGAGCTGGTACAGTCGTTACGGCCGTCACTGTAAAGAAGGGTGCAACTACATTGGTGGCTGGAACAGATTACATCTTAGCCGTAGATAGCGCGGGTTTTTCTGTCATTGCTAGGGTAGAGGGCGGCGGTATTACGTCAGGTGACGCTGTAACGGTCAACTACACCTATACTCCCTTGTCAGCAAAACGGTTCCTATCCGGAGGTATTGGTACCTTCCAGCCAAGAGTTGCACGTATCACGAACTATGATGACCAAGGAAAAAGATTTCAAATTACTATTTACAAAGCTACACCGGAAAGTGGTCTAAATATCACCTTCCCAGAAGCCGATGCAGAGGATCCAGCAATTACACCAATTCGCATGAACGGTACCTTAGATGCAAATCGCGCTGTGGGTGAACAACTATTCGAAATCTACGATGAACAGGGAGTGTAATGAAAATGTCAAAACAACCAACAATTCTTAACTTAGACGAAGTTGTCCCTGCCGAACGTATTGTAATTCTTGGCGGAAAGCATATTGACGTTTCCCGCATTCCCTCCCGTGTAATGCTCAACATTACTAAGAACCAAGACAAGTTAAAAGGCGGTGGTGATGACAGTTTCTCAGAAATTCTTAAGCAAGTCATCAGTATCTGCAAGCCTTCATTCCCGGATATTACAGAGGAGTGGCTTGGAGATAACGTTGATTTCGATCAGTTGATGCAATTGATCGAGTTCGTCCTAGCTCCGCTTAAAGATCGGGCAGGCGACGAATCAGGAAAAAACGAGGGGAGCCCCAGCCTATAGAGCTGGGGCGTATTTTTGCGCGAATGGGCGCAATGTACTCCTGGGCAACACCTGAATATATGTTAGATCACATGTCCTTTCCCCAGATCATGATGTACTACGATTACGGGATGGAGCATGAAGAGAATAAATCGAACATCTTGGTCGGCCGCATTGGGGTCGGCCTTTTTGGTGCGAAAGAACAGCCGAAGAAGGAACGCCGAGTTCGAGGAGATGGCAATCAAACGCCAGATCGAGCGGCATTCCGTGAGAAATATGGTAACCGCATCAAGCGGCCGGAAGGAGGGGAATCATGAGTTTACTTGGTAATCTAGTCATTAACATCTTGGGGAATAACACTGGCTTAGATGATGCGATGAAACAAGCGCAGAAGTCAGTAGATAAGTTCGGCAAGGGTATGGCTGATGTAGGTAAATCTTTGACGTCACTCGTGACGGTTCCTCTCGTTGCGGTCGGCGGTGCTTCACTTAAGGTTGCATCCGACTTTGAATCTGCCTTTGCAGGCGTGAGAAAGACAGTTGATGCTACGGAGGCTGAGTTTGCTCAGTTGCGTGATGGGGTCCGCAACATGGCGAAAGAGATGCCACAATCTGCATCAGATATTGCCCGAGTAGCCGAAGCAGCTGGACAGTTGGGTATCAAAACTAGCGCAATCCTCGGATTTACTAAGACGATGGTTGACTTAGGTGTTGCAACTAATATGACCAGTGACGAAGCTGCCAGTGCCTTGGCGCGGTTGGCGAACATCACTAAGATGCCGCAAGATCAATTTGACCGACTGGGCAGCTCAATAGTTGCGTTAGGTAATAACTTCGCTACTACAGAATCTGAAATCACAGATATGGCTTTACGGCTGGCTGGTGCCGGCTCGCAGGTTGGTATGTCTGAGGCTGATATCTTAGGTTTAGCAGCTGCTCTATCATCCGTAGGTATTGAGGCGGAAATGGGTGGTTCGGCAATCTCTCGGGTTATGGTCCGTATGCAAGTAGCTGCATCAGGAATGAACAAAATGGATGCTCTCACACAAGCGACAGGCATGTCACTCCGAGATTTGCAATTACTTGCAGACAACAACAGCAAGGAATTTAAAGCCTTGGCGGATGCTTTAGGCATGACTCAAACTCAAATGGGTAACATCGTTGACAGTGGAGTTGATTTACAGAACTTCGGTAAGATTGCGGGAATGACATCAGAGCAATTCAGTAAAGCATTCAAAGATGATGCTGTCGGTGCTCTTGGTGCATTTATTAACGGACTAGGTGACGCAGATTCGGCAGGAACCTCCGCTATTAACATGCTGGAGGAAATGGGCATCTCTGAAATCCGCCTTCGGGACAGCTTACTGCGTGCAGGTAATGCTAGCGAGTTGTTCGCAGGGGCTGTTGATCTATCAAATAAAGCATGGGATGAAAATTCGGCGCTAACCCATGAAGCAGAACAACGTTATAAAACATTTGCCAGTCAAATGCAGATTCTTAAGAACAAACTGAGCGATATCGCTATAACTATCGGGGATGCTATCATGCCTGTGGTGCTAGAAGCAGTCAATTCCATGCAACCACTGATCGACAAAATTGCTAGTATTGCTGAGAAATTCGGTTCGCTTAGTCCAGAATCGCAAAAGTTGATTATCACGATAGCGGCAATCGCTGCTGCAATCGGTCCGTTGCTGGTAATTCTAGGACATGTTGTTAGTTCAGTTTCTGCTTTAATGCCAGTGTTTGCCGCATTAACGGGTCCGGTCGGGCTGATAATCGCAGGCGTCGCAGGGTTGGCGGCTGGACTCACTTATCTTTATAACACAAACGAAACCGTGCGAAATGCTATAAATTCGGCGTGGGAATCGATTAAAAGTGTAGCCCTTTCTGTATGGGGAGTAATCAGTGAGTTTATCATGGGTCAGATTGATAAGATAAAAAAGTTCTGGGACGAAAACGGCACACAGATTCTGCAAGCAGTGACAAACGCTTTTAATGCAATAAAAAAAGTTATCGAATTCATTATGCCAGCCATCTTGTTCATCATCGACATGGCATGGACAGCCATCAAGAATGTTATCAGCGGTGCTTTAGACATCATAATGGGTCTCATTAAGATTTTCACCGGACTCTTTACAGGGGACTGGAGCAAGATGTGGGAAGGTATTAAGCAGCTGCTCGGTGGCGCGATTGATTTCATCGTAGGTTTAATGACTCTTAACTTTCTTGGTGGACTGAAGACGCTCTTTACCAATCTATTAAAATCCGGTGTTGGCTTAATGAAGAGCATGGGCGAAGGTATAGTTAATGCTTTCAAGGGATTACAGTCATCAGCGAATAGCCTAATTTCTAAAATGGTCAGTGGAGTTATCAATTTCTTTAAAAATATGTTCACTGAGGGAATTGGTATTTTTACCAGACTCCGAACATTGGGTGCATCTATATGGGAGTCGTTATCCCAAGCGGTTGTTGGAGTTGCAAAGGGCATATGGAATAGCATAACTGCTAACTTTCAAGGAATGCTCAGTAGCGTTAAAAATATCTTCAGCACGATTCAAGGTGTCATTGAGAGTATCTGGGGCAAGGTCATGTCATTCTTTAAAGGTATCGACCTTGCTAAAATCGGTAAACAAATCATGCAAGGGCTGGTCAATGGTATCGGCAGTATGGCGAGCGCTGTGGTTGATAAAACCAAAGAAGTAGCCACCAAGATCAGTGATTCGATTAAAAACTTCTTTGGTATTCATTCGCCTTCTAGGCTAACAACCGGCTACGGGGAGAACATATCTGAGGGACTTGCTGTAGGGATAAACAATTCTAAGGGCAAGGCTAAAGCGGCAATCGAACAGCTAACTGGTGAGACTGGAGCAGCAGCTGCCAAAGCCGCGGAGAAAGTAACTAAGGACGCAAATAAAGCTTCTGAAAAAGCTCAAAAGGCTGCTGCGGCAGCTGCAACCAAAGCGCAGAAAGCAGCAGCGGCGGCAGCGACTAAAGCAGCAGCGGAAGCAAACAAAGCATTCAATGCGGCCTTAGATACGGCTCAATATAAGTACAAAATGGGTGAGTTTGATGAAACGGCTTATATCGCCTCACTCGAAAAGGTCAAATCTGCATACGCCAAGACCAGCGCCCAAATTCAGACAATTAATCTTGCAATCAAAAAGGCAAATGACCAGATCGCCAAGGAAGCTGCTGCTGAGGCCAAAAAGCAGTTTGAAGCCTCCAAGACGTACATCGAGGCTAAGAAACAGGCTAATGAGATATCCATTGAGCAGGAGCTTGCGGCATGGGAGAAGCTTCAAACTCGCTATAAGGTCGGCACCACTGAGCGCATTGCTATTGATAAGCAGGTCAATAAGATCCGGACTGATCTTGCCAAAGAAGCAGCGGCAGAAGCAAAGAAGCTATATGACGAGCAGGTCAAATCAATTGAAACGCTTAGCACAGCTGCCGTAACTGCTCTAAAGGCTCGGTATTCAGCAGAGGAAAAGGTCGCTACAGAGGCCTTGCAAAAGCGCATTGACCAGCACAAGGCAGCATCAGACGCCATCATTGCTGGATATGACGCTGAATATCAAGCGATGATTAAGACACTTGACGCTCAGACTCAGGCACAGTTACTGGGCTTGCAAGATCAGATCGACAGCATCGAGGGTCTGACTAAAGCTGAGGACAAAGCAGCTGAAGAGGCAGCGTATCAAAAGAAACTGGCTGACAAACAGAAAGAATTAACTGATGCCGATACTGCTGAATCAAGAGCGAAGATACAGGAAGAGCTTAATGACATGCTCGCCGAGCGGGAGCGGAAACACCTTCTGGAACAGCGCCAGGTTCAGATTGATGATCTGAAATCTGAAATGACTCGGATTAAGACACAGGGTGAACAAAAGGCTGAACTGCTGAAACAGGAGTATGAGACTAAGAAGAGCACAGAAGAGAAGAAGGCTCAAGCGACCACTGACAGCCTTACTGCTCAGATGGATTCTACTAAGACTCATTACACTGCGCTCAACACCGAAGAGGCTTTACAAGCTGAGGTACGGCGTTTGATGCTCGACAGTAACAATCAGGAGCTGATCGACCTACTAGCGGAATATAATCCGAAATGGCAGGATGCTGGGCAATCCTTCGGAGAGAGCTTATTGAGTGGTCTTAACAGCACCAAGAATAGCATTAAGGCAGCGGTGGATGAGATCCTCGCTACGGTGGGGAAAACAGCAAAGGCGGCAACATCATCGACGAACATGTCTAATGAGGTAGCCTATCTTAATAGCTTGTTGGCTAACGGTACGGCCGCACAAAAGAAATGGGCGGAAGCTCAAGCCAAAGATTACGGTCTACAGATCGTCAATGGTGTTATTAAAGGCATGCAGTCAGGCACCGCGGCAATCAACAACGCGGCAGCAGCCACGGCTCAAGCGGCAACAGATGGCATAAAGGGCACGCTAAAGATCAAGTCTCCAAGTCGCGTAATGATAGCTATTGGTGAGTTTATCGGCAAAGGATTAGCGCTAGGTATGGAACGGCAGATGTCAGCGGTCGAAGGTGCTGCGCAGGACATGGCAGATGCCGCCGCTATGGATCTCAGCTCGCCAAGCCTCAGTGCAATTGACAACCGTATTCAACCTTTAGCGAATGATGCTAGAGCTTCCGGTGGAACGCAAGGCGGTTTGCTGGGTGACAGAGATATGGTCTTGCACAATAACATCTATCTGGACGGCAAACAGATTGAGACCAATGTATCCCGCCGTCAAATGAGTTCGCTCACTCGGGCAACAAGGGGGCTAGGATTAACATGACAAGTAGTATCACTCTCGGAGGTATTCGGGACGTAGATCTAGGGTTTCGAGTGCTTGAAGAGACCAAAGATCCCTTACTCCCTAGCACACGAGATATGAATGTAGAAATAGCTGGTAAACACGGGCAATATGACTTTGGCGCGGACCTAACGGAACGCGTCTTTTCTTTTTCTTGTGCTTTTGTTGCGGATGGTACTAATTACGATTTGCCAAGTGCAGCAGGTTTGCAGCAACGGGTAAGGGCTCTTGCAAGGCATCTGACTGATGCTAATGGTAGACCCAGAACAATGGAACTAAGACGTGCTTTTGAACCGGATAAGTTCTATCTGGTCAGATATGCTGGATCGGCTTCATTGGAGAGGTTGATATATAACAGCATTGGTATGTTCGAATTGGAATTGGTTGCTTTTGATCCTTTCGCTTATTCGGTTCAAGAGCATATCACCGAGCAAGTAATCACCAGTTCACCAACAACTCTGGTCATTCAATCAGGCGGTAATATCCATTCAGAAGCAGTTATTATCTTGACCAATAATGGGTCTAATACTTTATCGAATTTCAGAATCACAAATGAATACAAACTCGAATAGGAGGCGAAAGATTTGAACGTATCAAATTATTTAGCAATTGCACTGTTGAATCAGGTGTTTAGAAATACGAATTACACACGCCCGACAACCTTATATATTGCTCTCTATACCAGCAACCCAACTGCAGCAGATACCGGGCAAGAGGTAACCGGTGGTGCTTACGCTCGACAGGCAGTGGTGTTTACACCTCCTGCTGCTGTTAATGGGGTGTATACAATTAAGAATAGTGCAGAAATTCCGTATCCAGTGGCAACCGCTACATGGGGGCAACTCACGCATTTAGGAATTCGTGATGCGGTAACAGGTGGAAACTTATTGTATTACGGAGCCTTAACTGATCCTAAAAGTATTTTAACAAACGATATTTTTAAATTTTCGGTTGGTCAAGTCTCAATTGATTTAAGCTAAGGAGGGCAATCTATTGGCACAACAAACTATGTATCCAGCGATAGCCAATTCGCCGGGAACTGAGCTATCAGTGGCACTCACGACAGCAGCTACAACAATAGCTGTGGTAGATGCAACAAAGCTACCAGCAGCCCCAAACGTGTTTACAATCGGCACTGATGAGAGTTCAGAGACTATTCTTTATACGGGAAAGTCAGGGAATTCTCTAACAGGGTGTACGCGGGGATTTGATGGAACGACGCCAAAGGCTTGGGCTATCGGCTCGAAGGTTGCCCGTTACTACACCGCCTACGATCACGAAGCATTTCGCAAAAACTTAACGGATCTTTCCGGAGTAACTTCGGAATCTACAACCGATGTCATCCTAGCTGCGGGACAGCAAATTCTAAATGCCACCAAGAACGCTAGACTACAAGGATTAAAGGTACAGGGTAGGACGTTAATAGATTTACTTGGTGGGGCTGGGAGTGGAGAGAGTTTAACGGGATGGGCGCAAGGGGCTGTTCCGGCAACACTATCAACTAGTATCAAACGCTCGGGAGCATCTTCCTTTAGGTTCGCGCCCACAAACACCGCGTCATGTGCCATGACAAAGGATTTCTATACCCCATTGGATGCGAACAAGCAGTATATTCTTGGTGCTTGGGTATATATTGAGTCCACGACAGTGTCAGGTTCCAGTATGCCTGTATTTTATCTGAGAGATGTTGGGACTTCAAACGCTAAGTATGTTGCAAGTGCAGTGAATACAACAGTAGGTAGTTGGCAATTCGTGTATTTAAAAGTGCCGACAAATAACACTCTCGTGGGGTCAGGATTCCGACTGTTTGCTGGATATACGTCCGCTATGGATGCTGTAATATACATTGACGAGATCCGCCTTTACGCCGTATCCGCAGCAGACTATGCAGCTATAGGAACTACGATTAACAACGAAGCTATAGACCGTCTCTTACCTTATGTACCTCCTGGTATTAATGGAGTAGATGGGTTATGGGTAAGACGGTATGGGAAGAATTTACTACCTAGTGTACCGGATACATTACATGCCAATGCCAAGATGAATGGTCCGTATGATATGACGTTGGTTGCTACAGCTAATTCTCAATCGTCCCTTATCACAATGCCAGCCCAGCCAAACACAGTGTATTTCATATCCGGAGCGTTTACTGCCTCCACCGGGGCAGCAACGTTAAATATCTTTTCAGTGGATGCTAATGGAGCGATGACTTATGTAGCCGAAGTAAACAATGCAGTCCTCAGCAGAACCTTTAATACTCCTGCCTCATGTGTTGCTTTGAGGTTTAATCTGTTCGGGACGGTTGCTGGGACTTTTACATTCAAGGATTGGTTCCTGAAAATTGGGAGCACGGCGGAAACATTTCAGCCCCGTGAAGACAGCCTTATCGCCTTTGGTGGAGTAGAGTTACACGCTAACCCAACGGATGGCAGCGAACCGGATATACTTCGTGAGGTTAACGGACGGTATGAGGCAACGAAGTTATGGCGTGAGATCACGCTATCAGGATTGCAAGATTGGACAGTGCTCAGCACACATACTGGATATAAACGCTTAAGATCATTGGGGATAGCGCCAACACTTTCGGATTCTTCTATATCGGCGTTAGTGAAATTTGATGGGAAGGTGTTAACTCAAACTTTCAGTGATGTTCCATCTTCGGCAGCAGCAGACGTTTATCGTACCTCAGCATCCGGAAATACAACAGTCACTGTTTCCTCTACTGACTCCGGTTGGGGAGATTCCTATACACCGAGTGCTGACGAGATAAAGGCTTATTTTAATGGGTATCAGATGGGTAGTGTGTCAGGGGCGACGTTTACTACTCCGTATATCAGTGGTACAAAAGCATGGCGATTTGTAATGGGAGATACCTCTACAGGAACGAGCACCTTGCCTACAACACTTAATCCAGGCTATGCAGGATGGCAGCCGTATCAACTTCTATACCGCCTTGCAAATACTGTTATTGAGACAGTACAAGAAGACGGTGCTTTATCTCTCATAGAGGGTGATAACTTTATCGAGGTGGGTAGCGGATATGTTAGCCGAGAACGTGCTAATCCTGTAATGACAATCGTAGGAGGTTCCTCATTTTACCATTTTAACAACGCAGAACCTACCGTTTCTGCGAGCAAATTTCGATATCCCGTGCAGAAAATACTCGGGATTTACGAGGCTAATTTGCCAGCACGCGGCGTTGTCCTTAAAAACGAGTCTGTAGCGTTTGGACTGCAAGATGCCCATATTGAAGGGATCAATTATAATCTGAACGCACCATATAGCGCCTCTTACATCAAACTGGATAAATCACCAGTACCAGTTGTTACGGGCTTCTATGCAGCCACTGAGAAGATGCAACTTCATGATTTAACAGACGCAGTGACAGAGATAAGTTCAACCGTTAGTGCGTTAGCTGCGAAGAAAGCGGAGAAGGACGCGCCAGGATGGATTGCTCCAACATTACTTAACGGATTTACTGCGCTATTCAGTTCGCGAGTCCCATCCTATCGTAAAGTTAACGGAGTTGTAGAGTTTACAGGAGCGTTAAAATTCACCTCGTCAACGGTTAATGCCAACCTTGTTATATTTCGGTTGCCAGAAGGGTACAGACCAAAGGATCAACTGGACTTTGGTGTTTTATCAGGAAGTGGCGCGAATCGTGTATTTGGCGGTCTGGAGATTATGCCAACGGGCGAAGTGTACGTATTAAGCGGTATGGGTGGCGATGCTATTTTTCTGGATGGGCTGCCAACGTTCAGAGTCGAATAAAGGAGGGATATCATGAGCAAAGCAGTACCTACAATCGGGTTGGATGGCCTGTATATAGAGGATATAATACAGGACGATTCCTTGACTGGGGTCGTCCCTATTTATGCCCAGCCAGAGCCAGAAGAAGCGCCAGCGCTGCCAGAAGACGAAGAGATCAAAGATGAGCCGGACGTATCCGAAGAACCAGAACAGCCGCGAGAAATCATCGGGTATCTCGCAGGTATTCCGTTGCCGACCGGATTGTATCATCCGCGTTTCGATCTGTTAGCATGGGATGCATATCAGGACGCTGTACTAGAGGCACAGAGCGATTATGCCGACGAGCTACATGATTGGCGGGAGAGTCATACAGAAGGCGAAGAACAAGACGAGCAGCCTATTTATACACCACCTACGATACCAGATAACCTATGGAAAGAGGGCTTAACGCCAGAAGTGATTGCGGAGTTGACGAAGCCGGGGGAGCTCTCAGAAATTGAGATTTTGAAAAAGGAAAATATGCTCTTAAAAGCACAGAACAACGCAATAACTGAACGCGCCGATTTCATTGAGGATATCATTGCTGAAATGGCAATGCAGATATACCAATGATTGCTCTGGCGTATTGGATCATGTCAAAGATGAAAGGAGGTGACATCATGATGGCTATGTTTTTCGCACAACGCGTAATCTTAGGTAAGACCAAATATATTGAGGTTCCATCTACTTTGAGACCAGGAGTAAAAGAAATTTTGGTTGATAGCGGACTTGAATTCCTTACAGAAGAAGAATAAATAAAGTTGCCACCTAATAAGTTGTTTGCCGTATAACAACTGGTATAACAGCAAATTGGGAGGGTTATTATGAGTCCGTTTGAGGAAACGTTAGAAGATTTAAAGAAAAAGTACAATTTTAAAAGTATCTCTCATGAATTTGAAATTGTAGGCCACGGTAGCAAGTTAACTCTTTATATCGAGTTAACTCCAGAACAATACCAAAAAGCGAGTTCCCTAAGCAATAGAAGTGTGGGAGGGGCAACATACGCCTTATCTAGAAACAACAATATAACAATTGTTGCGGGTAATCTCGATGCAATGAAAATACTACTAGCGGCAATTGTTAATTAAGGCGCAACAATGCAACAAGAAGTTGGTTCATCAAAATGACTTAACTGATCAGCACTTAGAACACGTTCATATGGAGCGTGTTTTTATTTTGCCCTCGGATCCCCGGGGGCTATTTTTAAAATCAGAGATAGAAGGGGCGGGGGCGTATGGATGACAAGGCTCAAATTATAAAAGCTGTATCAACAGCAGCAGGCGTTGTTGTTGGATACATTTGGGGAGGATGGACTGTTATGTTACAAGCACTTCTTGTGTTAGTTTGCGTGGATTTTGTAACAGGATGGATCGCCGCCTGGATAAACGGAGAATTGAGAAGTATGAAGGGTTACATTGGTGTGGCGAAAAAAGTATCCATTTTTATGTTTGTTGTGGTCGCTCATTTCATAGACGTTGTACTCGGTGACATGCACTACTTGCGGGATGCAGTAGTGTTTTTTTATTTGGCAAACGAGCTTTTGAGCATTATTGAGAACGCGGGGAAAATGGGCTTACCTATGCCACCAATCCTGCGGGATGCTGTTGCAGTCTTGGAGTCTAAATCTGGTGGAAAGAAGGAGGGGAAGAACGATGTTGACGCTGGATCAAGTAAAGAGTAAATCATCTACGAGATTGATTGGTTTACATCCCATAGTTTTAGCAGCTGCGACAGTTTTAATTGAACGCTGTTACGCTCGGGGAGTGCCTATTTTGATAACTCAGGGGTTGCGGACAATTGCTGAGCAGAATGGACTATTTGCTCAGGGACGGACGCAAGCAGAGCTTAATGCAGTTGGATTATCTAGCGTTAAGGCACAGCCTGATAAACTAAAGGTCACCAACGCTAAGGGCGGGACCAGTTATCATAATTTTGGACTAGCTATCGACTTCGCATTGTTACTACCAGATGGGAAACAGGTATCATGGGATTTAAAACGTGACGGTGATGGTGACAAGGTAGCTGATTGGACGGAGGTAGTTCAGGAGGCTAAAGCTCTTGGTTTTGAATGGGGTGGTGATTTTGTCTCGATTAAGGATGCACCACATTTTCAAATCACTTTTGGAATGACAACCTCACAACTACGTGCGGGTGCTAAGCCGTCAGAGATCGCTATGGCAAAAGCGACGGCTATTATAGATCGACTAAAAGGGGAGGAAGAAGATATGAGTAGGGTTGCAGAACTTGAAGAACAAGTGAAGGAACTATCGAAAGTCGTAACAGGCTTGACCAATAGCAAAGATGTACTTAAACAAGCTGCAACAGAGCAAGGGCTGAGTATCGCTAAAGTTTTATCTAGGGTGGATAAGTTGGAGGGTAAGGCGAATCTAACTGAAATACCTGCTTGGGCAAATGATGCTGTACAATCTGCTTTTGATGCAGGATTGATTGATACACCAACTGGTGGCAGTTTGGACTTCTACCGAGTAATAACGGTACTTGCCCGCGCTGGACTTTTGATTACGAGATTGGAGGATAAGTAATGGACAATCAAAACCTAACTAATGTACTGGCGTTCGCTTCGGTGATCGCCGTTTTTGTGTTGGCAGGAGTGCAGTTTGTAAAGACTTCGTTTAACGTGCCTAAAAATATATTGCCCTTGATTGGATTAGTTATCGGCCTGTTGATCGGCGCAGCTGCTTATCCATTTACAGAGCTAGGCTTAGTGCTTAGATTATGGGCGGGCGGCCTAGCGGGATTGTCAGCTACTGGGTTGTTTGAACTAGCGTTTAGTAAGAGGGATGGAACGACTAAATAATGACTTAGCAATTAGTACGCCCTGCCTGAATGGTGGGGCTTATTTTATTTTCAGGGAAAGGAGCGTGTCTATGTTTAATAGAGGATCATTTAACCGCATTGCCTTTAACCGTGAATTTTCAGTATTTGTGTTCGGAAGTGCTGTCTTGCGTGGTGATGGCAATCTGAAAGCTGGAGCAAACATCGTTGCAACCGGATCAGCGGCTCTACATGGTGAGGGAGGATTGAAAGCGACATTTGTACGGGAGATTAGTTTCGCTGCCAAGATGACCGGAGAGGGCGGCATGAAAGCTACGTTTATCCGGGAACGTCTACACCAAGCCATCATGCACGGTATTGGTACGCTAACCGCAAACGGGAGCCGGTACCACATGGACGAGATCATATTCACAGGATCATTTGCTCCTGGTGATCGCATAGTTATTGATTCTAAAAATCTCACGTTTACCAAAAACGGACAGAACGCCCTGCACATGATGGACGGAGATTTCTTCGACCTTAACCTTGGCAATAACAACATTGTCTACACAGACCCAGCAACTGGCCGTGAGATATTAATCCGGATTACACACCGGGATAAATTCATATAGGGGGAATCTAGATGCCTAAAGCACCAGTAACAATTTATGATGCACAAATGCGGCGTGTGGCTTTGCTTGAGAATGCGTTTAACATCGAATACAGCATGCCACTTAACTCGTTATGGACAGCGGCTTTCAGCTTGCCGGGAGACGATCCCAAGAACGCAGAGTGTAAGCCGTTTTACTTCGTAGAACTATATGATAATAACGAGCGAGTTGAGTTATTCCGCATTGTACCGAATACCATGAATAGGAATCAAAGTGGTCCAGTTATCAAATATGAGTGTGAGCATGTGCTTGCTACCTTGCTGAATGACGTATTATTTCAATCTCATACAGTCGGCAACCTTGGCGTATACACAAATCAAGTAATTCAGTACATTTTATCGAAGCAAGTCGTAACACGCTGGAAACTTGGAACAGTCGGGTTCGGTCGGCAGTTTGAATACAATTGGGAAAACGATACACTGCTCGGGGCTTTGTTCTCAGTGCCGAAGCCTTTCGACTCTGAATATCAATGGACTTGGGACACCACATCATTTCCGTGGACTCTAAACCTTGTGGAGCCCAACGAAGAGGTTACGGATTATATTCGTTATGGGGTCAATATGACCGAGATTGAAAAAGTAGTGGATCCTACGAACCTCTGCACTCGGCTTTATGGTCTTGGATTCGGGGAGGGTGTTAATCAACTGACATTCGCAGATATCAACGGCGGGTTACCTTATATAGAAGATGCAGCAGCTCAAGCTGAGCACGGTATACTTTCATCCATCTTTGTAGATAGACGCTTTGAATATGCGGAGACACTACTTGCACGATGTCAGACGCTGCTTAATGAGCTCAAGGTTCCGCGTATCTCCTATGGTGTTGGCGCTTCTGAAATCTACCGACTTACTGGACAGCAAATATATAAGTTTAAGACCGGTGCGAGAATCAGAGTGAAGGATGACGAGCTTGGAGAGGACTTTATTGCTCGGGTTGTTAATGTTGGTAAAGGGGATATGATCGGAGCTCCCGGTGATGTTCAGATCGAGATCGCCAACCGAACAGAGGATATAGCTGGAAGCATTGCGGACTTACAGAACAGGCAGCACATAAACGATTCTTATGCTCAAGGGGCTACAAATCTTGATACACGCGACTTTGCAGATAATGCGGATCCTGCGCATCCAGCTATTCTAAAATTCTATGTGCCAGAGGAAACGGCGCGGATTAACAAGGTTATGTTGTCGTTTCAGGTGGAGGCGTTTCGGGCTTATAGTAAGGCAATAGAGGGCGGGGGAGCCGTTACGACTTCCACGGCAGCAGGTGGTGCGCTGGCAACCACTACAGCATCAGGTGGAGGATTGGCAACTACAACTTCTAGTGGAGGTTCTAGTGTTCAAACAACATCATCGACTCCTGAACAAGCTCCCACAACTACGACGAAAGCAACATCGGTGGAGTCAGCAACCACATCGAACTCATGGCAGCAGTTTGCAATAACAGTGCCAGATGCTGTTAATGTCGTTGGGGATCATAACCACGGAATACCATCAGGGACCATCCTTATGACTCAAGGCGGAGGGACCGTATCGTTCTGGCCTTCAGGCGGACATTCTCATATATTAACTTCTGACCATCGCCACAACGTGACCATACCGGGACACAATCACTCAGTAACAATACCAGGACATGACCATACAGTGGATTTGCCGAACCACACTCACGGGATAGACTTACCGAATCATTCCCACAGCATTAACTTGCCAAATCATCAGCATGTAATTAATATTCCTAATCATACACATGGCATTGAATACGGGATATATTCAGGACCGACGCCAACTGCTTTAGTAATTGAAGTGGATGGGAATCTTGTTCCGTTTATCGAAACGAGTGGAGAGGATATTGATATCGTTCCTTACCTCAGTAAAGATGGTAGCGGGAGAGTGCAGCGGGGGCAGTTCCATGAAATAAAAATAGCCCCAAATAGTTTGGGGCGGATCGTAGCTAATGTAGTAACTCAGTTATTCGTACAAAGCCGTGGTGGAGGCAACTATTGACCTATACCTAATACTTTCAAAGTATCAGCCCCAAAATATAGAGAACCGTTTCTTACCATTAGTGAGGCGGTTTTCTCTGTATTTTTGATGATGCGTTCATCATTGGTGGATTGATCATACATTGAAAGTGGGAATTCCACTGTCATATCCCCATAAGTAACAATTGTTGTTTTATCAATTGTGACTGAAACGCCATACTCTTGATTAACATCACGTGCAGGCGTCCACGTTTGAGTGCTCACTGTATTTCCTCCTTTCGACTTAAGATCAATGGACTTCTTCGTGTTGTCATACTCCAGACCATAGCCTGTTATTTCAGCTACTTCGCGAACTGGTAGATATGTAGTGCCTTTATATACAAGTGGATCATTCTTAAGTGTTTGCTTCTGACCATCGACTGAAAACGTGAATTTTGCAAGGGCAGCCTGAACAGTCTGAGTGGTCGCAGCTGCGGCCATTCCTGCCGAACCGATTAACATGCCGGCCACTAATCCGATGATTGCTTTCTTCAAGATACTCAGCTCCTTTAATTTCATATTACCATACATTACGGTAAATGATGGGAGAGGTTTTATATCTGATGCCATTATAATTTTTTTTTGTTATAGCCTTACTTAACTGAAGGGTCGGTAAGGCTATTTTTCTTATGATGTAGAAAAGTTTTATCAAAGGGATAAACCACATATTTCCATTTAACTCTTAATTATATTGTTAATATTTGTCGAAAAACAGACTTTTTGTTCGCCCTTTATTGTTGTAGGCTTGTAGCATATATATTAAAGGAGATGAAGGTTTGTGAAGAGTTGGAATGGTAGGTTATCGAAATTATTAATGGTTATATTTGCGGGGGTATTGTTCTTCTCATTTCAATCAAGTATATATGCAGCAGGTGTAGGTAGTAAGCTTTCTGCACCAGAAGCGGGATGGACGAGATATAACGATAATGTTAAAGGTGTTTACTATACGGGGAACTGGGTTACACCAGCGCTCCCCGGTTATTATGGTGGCTCAATTAAGTCAACTGCAACTGTCGGTTCTAAAGCAATGTTTAGATTTTATGGTACAAAAATTCGCATTATTTCAGACTCATCAAATAGCGCGACACATACATCAAAAGCTGAAATTCAAATCGATGGTGTTAAAGCGAATTTTCATATCAATTATACAAACGAAGGTTACCAATATCTTGTTTTTGAAAAAGTTGATTTAGAGCCTGCGGTTCATGAAGTAGTTATTACATGCACAGAAGCAAAGGTTACTTCACTTGATGCCTTCGATATAGACAGTTCAGGTTATATAGTAGATTGGTATAAAGCAAGTGATCTTACTGCAACAGCAGGGGATACTAACGTAACTTTAAAATGGGATGCTGTACCTGAAGCAACGGGCTATTTGATTAAATATGGTACCCAACCAGGAATATACACCGATTCTGTGACTGTCTCCAAAGACGTTTATCAGGGATATACAATTGGAAATTTGCAAAATGGAACACCTTATTATTTCACAGTGCATGCGTTGGTGGGAACTAATGATACTGGGAGTTCTAATGAGGCAACGGCTACGCCTCAAGGAGATGTAAAACCGGAACCTGTAGGTGGTCGTGCAATATTTACAATTTACCTAATCAACGGTGCAGAAAAGGAATTCGATCTATCCATGACCGAAGTCAATGCCTTCATCGATTGGTACGAGAATAAACAATCTGGTACAGGCACAGCCTCATATGCAATCAATAAGCATGAGAATAATAAGGGTCCATTCACAAGCCGAAAAGAATATGTGATTTTTGACAAGATCCTTACCTTCAGCATAGATGAATATTCAGCAAAATAAAATTATTTACACATTGTTCCAGTGACGTTAAAATAACTGTAACGGAAGCACCGTACCCTGCCATAACTGGTGGGGTATTTTGTTGTTTAGGGAGTGATTTTTTGAGCGCTACATATAAACTATTGGTGACAGATTCTGAGTTTCTGACAGCGGCACTGACACAATCCAAAGTATCCGTATGGTTTAGGCTGGACCCAGATCCAATAGGTCATCTTATGGATTATGGTGGGATTGTAGAGGGGTATACCTCAGACTCAATTAAGATTGCTGGTGCCCATTTCGTTCGAACGCGATTTGAATTTAGAACAGACATAAAAACACCCCGTCAACCTTAATTGGTCAGCGGGGTGTTTTTGATTATATTATAATTCTTTCGCAATTATTAAGGTCTGTCTACGAAGATTCCATATGCAAGAATGTTTCCGTATTGATCATAAGAAAATACACAAGCCCAACCATATTTCACAGCACGAACCCATCCGTCTTCATACAATTCAATGGCTCCATCATTTGAAACTAGTTGAAGGTTACCAGGAATATATCTCCAGGTGCCCGATTGCATTTCAATATTAACTTCTGTATAAGTACCTTTTGCAGTTATTTCTTGGGAAGTTGCTACATTTGATACTGGTGTAGAGTCAGGAGTGGTAGTTGGAGCACTGGCTGCGAATGACGTAGACCCTAAAGTGAAGCATGCAGAGACGGTTAAAAGACCAGCTAAGATTTTCTTTTTCATAATTCAACCTTCCTTCCTATATTTGGAATACATTCCAATTATGTAATACATATATATAAATGTAAACATATTTAGTAGATTAATATAATATTAAATAGGAATTTGGAATATATAACAATTAATTGGTTTGTTTTTCGTGGAATTGTCTTATTGTATGACATAAAGTATTGTTTAGGGAGTTGATTATTTGAGTGCTACATAGGGGTATACACCGGATTCTATTAAACTTGCTTGCTCTCATTTTGTTCGGGAGCGATTTGAATTTAGAGCAGAAATAAAATAACCCACCGGGCTTATGCCTGACGGGTCTATTTTTGTTTATACGATAAATTCCGTAAATACTGGGCTTCGAAGCATGCCTGATTTGGTCCAATTCCTCATTCTTACCTTTGCTCGTAATCTTGGTTCAAGATGTACAAAATCCTTATCCTCGCCTTTTACAAGCTGCTGGGCAACGCCTCTAAATGCCTGCTTATGGATCGGTGACGCGCCGAGTTCTATAATCCCGGCTGGACGTAATTTCCCAGATGTACCGGATGGAACAGCAGCCAGCCAACCAAATTCCTGTTTACGATATCCGGTTATAAAAACATCAGCATAAGTCCAGTTGATGACCTTTTGCCATGCCTGAGAGCGGCGGCCAGTCTCGTATACGCTATTTCTACGTTTACCCACTACGCCTTCCATACCACGAGTTTCGATCTGTTCAAATAACGCCTCTCCAGCACCTTCCACATGAGGTACTACTCCAAAGCTATTAGATGGCAGAGTTAACCCCGCCAGTATATCCTTACGGCTCATCAAGGGCAACCCGCGCAGGTCCTTGCCTTTGTACATCAATATATCAAAGATGGCATAATATGCTGGGAGCGTCCCGGTGAGTTTTACTATTTTCTCTGCTCGTCTTGTCTGAAAACGACTCATAACAGATTCGAAATCTGATACTCCGGTTGTAGGATCAACACAGGCTATTTCACCATCCAAAACAACATCGTCCGCAAATGGAAGGTGTAATTCAGGATACTGCCGAGTGCAATCATTATCGTGCCGTGTATATAACCGGACCTTACCGAACTCTTGAGAATAAATAAGACGATGTCCATCTATCTTTGGTTCATATATGAAATCGCTGTGACTAAATGGTCCAGTAGCAGTTTGTAATAACATAGGTGATATAAACATATAGAGCCTCCTTCATCCAATTATAGCTCGTAGCTACAAAGGATAGAGGAGGTAAGTGATGGGAAAAACTATTTTGTTAAGGTGTACTCACTTACTTCAAATGTAAGTATTTTATCGAATACAAAGTAGTCTTTACGTTTGCTGAACGGACCTTTATTGTTTGTATGCTTATCTATTCCATATAAACCCGGGCCTCTTCCTGCATCACGAGCATCGTACCAATTTATGAATGCTTCCACTTCGGACATAGGGAGATCATATTCCTTCTCAAGTCCATTAGTCATCGTTACGACTAATATAGCTCTGTCACTTGGTTCTGGTGACGAAGGTTCAGTTGGGTTTGTAATATCTGGTAGCCCAAGATCTATTTCGACAACAGCCCATTCTCTCGAAACATTTGAATTGGCCATAAGTCTCAATCCTTGAGTTGTAATTTGCTGAGGTAATTCAATGATTGAGGTTTCATACATTTTTACGTCATATGCACCAACATCCTCCCAAACCCCATTATTTAGTTTTTGAACAATGACGCTTGAAACTGAAAAGCCTACTCTCGGATGCTGTTGAACTGTAATTGTACTTACAGTTACCTCTTTACCTGAACCAAAATCATAGCCTACATAGGCAATACCCTTGGTACTAATATTAGGAGAGGATTGCCAAAATGGAACGCTCTGATTGGCTTCATCTATGAACTTTCCGTCAAAAGCATACTCAGGGTTTGTACCTGGAGCATTACTACTCGATATTGCGGTACCTCCAGATGGAATGACCGAGGCTGATACCAGTGAAGCTTGTAAAGTCATAAAAACTAACAAAAAACTAAAAATAACACATATTTTTTTCACAATTAAATCCCCTTTATATTATTTTCTCTAGCATACAGAACTCGAAAAGGAAAATCTAAACAATAATTACTATATATTGAATTATGTGTTATAAACCTAATCTTAACTTCCGAACTACTTGTTTATTTTAAAAGATTACGTTAAGCGTAATTTGTACTAATTTACTAATTGCATATTGAAGACACATTTAGTTATAATGCAAACATACGTTCTTTTTTTGGAGATATAACATGCATATGCAGATTGGTCAAACCATTGAAATTGTTTACTTAGATAAAGTCGGCAAGATTACTCAGCGTAAAATTGATATTAAAGGCATAAAGGACGGGAAGATTCGCGCAACATGCTTAAATACAGGAGCGCCAAGAGTATTTCTAGCGGAAAGTATATTAGCTTGGCAGGCAAGTGATAAAGGAGCAATTGCATGAAGCCATTAACGGATAAAGAAAAAGAAATACTCAGATCATTAATTAAGATGATCGAAATCAATCACTATCCACCAACGTTACGTGAACTCGCTAAGGAGGTAGGATTGTCATCTACAGCGGTAATACATGCGCACATGGAACGCCTAGAGATTAAGGGGTACATACAGAGAGGTAAGAACATGCCACGAGCGTTGAGAGTTATTAAGGGAGTCGACGATGACAATGAAACCACAACAGCGTAAGAAACTTGAAGGTAATGGACTTTGGGAGGGAAGTCGGATGATTATGCCTGAGCATAAAATCAGGATTCTGGACGATGCGTTGAATGAGGAGACCCGTAAAAAGCCCGATTTAGATCCTCAGGCGATGGTTGAGATTTCTCAGGTGTTAGCTCAATCATTAGAAGATTGTAGCCCGATCACGTTAACGGTGTTTAAAGAGTATGAGGATATGCAGATACATGGAATAGTTATGAGAGTAGATCAGCAGCTTAATCAGATAAAGTTTCGTCAAGGTGATGATTGGGATTGGATTAATTTAGAGGATGTTGTCAGCGCAAATATATAGTGAAACCCCAAATGAATTATAACAAAGCCCTACTAACCTATATATGGTCGGTAGGGCTTTGTTTATTTTAAATTATCTATCGCGTATTGCGCTTCTTCCGCAGTGAATTGCGCACCATAGTCTGAAATCAATTGATCATAAATGGCGGAATCTGACATATCCAACGTTTCTGCGTATGATTGTGCAGATTTCAATGCATTTTCTTTCCAGTCAACTACAATGTTGTCGATGGCATATTGAGCGGCTTCTGGAGGAAAATTTGCTCCATATTCAGAAGTCAACTGATCGTAAATGCCTGCCTTTGACATATTCAAAGTTTCTGCATATGATCCTGCTTTTTTTAATGCCGCTTTATATTCTCTAGGGACACTTTCCTCTTTTGCCTTGGCTTCAGCCTCAGCTTTAGCTGCTGCTTCTTCCTTAGCCTTTTTCTCGGCATCTGCTTTTTCAGCAGCTTCTTTAACTTTTTTATCTTCTTCGGTTGGTGTCGCAGCTGGTTTTTCTGTTTCTTTGGTGATAACAGTTTCGGCTTGGACGGTAGGTTCAGGGTCTGCAAGAGTAGTAGGTTCTTTATCTCCACCCAAGCTTCCTATCCATCCAATTACAAGGATCAGTACTAACCAAAACCACCATTTCTTATAAATCGGCTTCTTCATGATGTTCCCCCTAATTTTGATAATAAATGACAAAAACAGTTTACCAGATAAAGGGATGGTAATCTATGTAATTTACAAAGATCAATATATGTGAAGAAGAACTTTGCGAAGCCAGTTGGGTTCCCGCGACCATCCTGCGCCGTAGCGCAAAATGGTTTCGACCGATGCCCATCCGGTCATCATCAGGCGGTGTATTAGGTAGTCCTGCGAATCATCCTATATCCTATATTATAGGAATATGTGCAAGGAGGTATCTAATTAAATGCGTTGCTTTTCGATTCCAAGACTTCGTTTCAATCCCTCTTGCAATACTTGGCTAAAGTTCAGATGCTGTTTTTCAGCCTCATCGTTTAACCACTTCGGCACCGTCAGTGTTTTTTTTACAGCTTTAGCTTCCATTGCATCCCTAACAATTGGCATATAGACCTGAACTTCACAGGCGGCCTCTGTCGGATCTGCTTGCTTCAAGATATCACCGAGTACAGATGGTGAAGGAATAGGGTCATTGTCTTGCTCCATCACATACATAAACCCCTCAAGAGCTTCACGTGCTGCGGCGTGTGCTTCTTCAGCTGTATCACTGGAAGTCAGACATCCGGGCAGATCGGGAAAACGAACAGAGATTCCTTCGTCTGCTGTGTCTAGCAGCGCCCAGTAGCGATAAACATCTTTCTTACTCATTTATATTAACCTCCTTGGGGGAGAGGGGCTTGCGCCCCTACAACCCTGCTGATTTTAGGATACTCTTTTGTGTTTTGGGAGGAAAGCTTGCTCTAGGATGTGGTACTGTTATTTTCCCCGGCTTGCTTGGATGTTTGAAGTAATGGTGGCTGCCATGTACTCCTACTATGTACCATCCATCTACTTCGAGAATTTTAATGATTTCCCTTGAACTATATGACTTCATCTCAACCCTCCTTATACTTATATTATATACGTATTTATAATACGTGTCAACGTATAAAAAACACGTACTATTTAGTGAGGGAGCAAAAAGCCCATGACTTAGAGCGTTTGTTTTTTACCGTTTACAGAATGTTCCATAACTATTATATTCAGATTATACAAATGAATAATCTGCATTAGGGAAGGTTGGGAATACAGAGATGCTGGGGTATATAACTGGAGATAATATTAAATGGTTATTAGGAGTTATTATACCAATGACCGTAACAGTAACTGGTTGGATTTATGTATATAAATTGGGTCAGAAAAATGTAATTAGAGATAAGCGAATCACTACATATATTAGTGCCTTCAATTTCATAAAGGATCCACTTTATAATGCTATTAGAAAAAATTCTGATTTTTGTACGTATCTTGATATTACGAGGAGACATCTAGAAAGCTTACAAGTGGAATCAATATTATACCAAGCTGATATGAACTATTTACTAAGATCATATAAGGAGAGAGAGTTTGAAAACCTTAAAAACATTGCGAGTAGTTCGTACTTAGAGTTTTCTTATGCATGGGAACAATATGAAATTGTATTTATTCCACTTGTAAAACAAAGATATGCTCTACAGGAAGAATTTAAAGAAATGATCATGATTATTAATAATTGCTATATGGGATACAATGCATTCCATTATTCCCTAAATGAAGGGATAGAATTTAAAGAGGAACAGCGGGCGGGACTTGTTAATTCTATTGCAATTACACATGATCGACTTCTAGATTTTTTTGCATGTTTAATGGACGTAAATACTAATGTCCAAAATTTTGTCTTTAAAGATTTATTCCATAGAAATATAGAGGAAAGAAAAGTATTAGACGAAAAATATCTAACGATAAATAAATTGATGGAGAAACATAAGGTGGATAATTTTTAGATGCTTTTTTTGTAGGAGTGATCGTTTGAGTGCTAAATATAAGGTTATTACCAGCGATGCAGACTTACTTGCTGCAGCATTGGCGCAAGTGAGGGTTTATGTTGTGCAAGTTGGCGAGGACGCCCCTGATAGCATCATAGATTACGGAGGAGTAATACAAAAGTATACGCCTGATTTTGTTAAGATTGCTGATACATACTATACTCGGACAGCGCATGAATTTAGGACACATATTTCTATGTCCAAGTAACAAAACAAGCTCACTAACCTTAACGGTCGGTGGGCTTGTTTTTGCATAGAATTTATGTAGTTAGGTAATCATAACAAAAAAAAGGGAGTTGAAAAATATGAGTGATATAGGATTTAGTTTACCTCAAGTAAAACCGCAGGTTGTTAATGGCAGGCACCCTAGGTCTCCAATACCTGATTGTAAGTACATAAATGTATTTTTATTAGCTTCCCATCCTGACCCCAAACCATTTCCTGATCCGAGCAATTTACCAGAGGAAATAAAAAAAAGAGTTATAGATCATTTAAATGCATTTGAATCGTTATTCGCTTCACAATGTGGAAAGAGGCTTAAACTCAGAATGGTTTGGAGTAGCTGGAATATGGTAGGGACATCCAGTACGAAATTTTTGAAAGCGGAGGAAATTCCATTAGACTTAACTAAGGCCAAAACAATTTTGGATGAGAGGAATAAAGAAAAGGCTTATTTTCCTGAAACAGATATTTTGGTTTGGTATCTTAGAGGTGATTACATTTCATTAAATGAAGATTCGAATAGTAAACGAATAGGAAAATCTTTTGTAGATAATGGAGAAAATCCATGTGCACTGGTTCTAATTACAGAAAAAGCAGGTCCGTATACTTTGGCTCATGAAGTTGGTCATATTCTAAGTAATTTTAGTGATCCAGATCCAGCTCCAAATGATAAGGGGCACAACAAGAATCCAGATAACTTAATGTATTTTCAGGAAGGAGGTACTAATATAACAGCAGATCAATGTGCGATCTTTTTTAAGCATAAGTTCATAAAATAGATGAAAAGTAAGAAGGTCCGCGATCCAATAAGAGGTGCGGTTTTTTTTATTTGGTACTATATAAAATGAACTGCACCCCAAAATGTTATTAGTTCATAGACTACTTGAGCTTTGTGATCACCCTATGTTTAATAATAATTTAAAAGGTAAGTCTAATAGAATAAGGAAATAGTCACTATGAATCTCTACAATGTTTGCATGTTTATTATAATTATTAAAATAACTCATCTGGACGAATAAAAGAACATCCCGCCATTATTAGAAGGAATGTTCTTTTATTATTACAATTAAAAATTAATAACAACTTTTTTAAGTTTCCCGATTATACGAATATTAGAACCTGAATCGCCACAAATAATAGGTGGATAGTCTGGGTTAGCCGATTGCAACACAAGTGTATTTCCTTGTCTATACACTTTCTTTAATACTGCTTCGTCATCAATAAGGACGGCTGCTATTTCTCCATCTTCAACTTCCTCTTGTTTTCTGATTAATAGTAGATCACCTTCAAAAATTCGGGCTCCGTTCATGCTGTTTCCCCGAGCTCTTAAGTAAAAGTATTCACCACCGTTGATCCAAGAACGAGGTGTTGTTTCATATCCCTCTATGGATTCATACGCTAAAACTCCATTTCCGCAAGAGATTTTACCTACAATTGGCAAATTTATGTTTTCTGGTTCAGTTTGTTCTTCCCCCATATATGTATAGGCGCCCTCTGTCAGTTGATTAACAGTTACATCAAGAGCTAGCGCTAAAGCTTTAAGGCGGTCCATATCAAATTTATGTTCACCGTGCTCATAGCGTTGGACAGTCTTTTTGGTAATCCCAACTTTTTCAGCTAATATCTGAAGGCTGTAATTTCTAATGTCTCGGTATTTTTTGATGTTTTTACCAACTACGATATAAAAATTTTTTTTATCTTCTACACCAGTCATTTGAAAATCTCCTTCATCTATTGTTTGATTTTTAGTATAACCTTTAAAAGACACTTTATACAAGTAAAATATATTTATGTGTCTTTTAGGGGTTGACGATGTCTAAAACAGGTGCTAATCTAGGGGTGTCTTCAGAAGACACGATGTACTGAAATAGGAGGTGAACGAATGCTTAAGATCAGCGTTAAGGCAGCAAGGGTGAACTCAGGAATTCAAGCTAAAGAAGCTGCGAAAGAGTTAGGTCTATCGATAACCACATATTCGAGAAAAGAAAATGGTCATGTGCGATTCTATGTTGATGAGGTTTTTAAATTGAGTCAACTCTTTCAGATTCCAATCGAAAATTTTTATGAGGCGGGGTGTCTCCAGGAGACACGATATAATGCTGGCATCCCGCTAGAAAATCAAAAAAACACCCAATAATTCGTAGTAACATCGTACAGCACACAGTACACACAATATATGTTCATACGATTTAGTAAGAAAGGATGACGAACACATGATTACGCCAATACACAAAATCAACATTGGTAGTCGCATTCGGGAGGATATGGGAGACATAGCGGGGCTGGCAGAGAGTATTCGAGCTCGCGGTTTATTGCATCCCATAGTTATTGATGAGTCAGGCAACCTGATTGCTGGACATCGCCGCTTGGAAGCTCACAAGTTGCTGGGTCGGGAGGAAGTTGAGACCAAGACAATATCTGATCTTACTGACAAAGAAAAGCGGTTGATTGAGTTGGAGGAGAACACGAAGCGCAAGGCACTAACGGAGTTCGAGGCTTCGAAAAATCTCGTTGAACTCGCGGATGCCGCAAAGGAAGTCTTAAAAGACGACTTTTCATTGCTCAGTAATGAAAAGTCGATGGGCAGACCACAAAAGCCGGATTCTGAGGAAAAGGTTGCTGAACTTATAGGCGTACCACAGCCTACACTCAGTCAAGCAAGAAGCCATGTTGCAGCTGTCGAACAATTCCCGGCACTTGAATCTCTAGGAAAAAAGGAAGCCATTAAAACCGCTAAAAACCCAGACAAGGTAGAGCTTTACCAGAAGGCAGTGAATGAGTTTCCAATCCTTGGGGAGGCAAAGCTTCCAGCAGATGTGGTTATTCAAGGAGCTGAGAAGTTACGGAGCGCACCGCCTGAAGTCGCTCAGAAAACGCTGGAGAACATCGCTGCTGAAGAGAAACGTTCGGCACTCCACCAGCAACTGATTGATGAGCAGTACAAACAAAAACGGGTTGTGGACAACATCATTGATGCCGCTGGAAGAATGTCGGGTGCAGTAACGGAGGAGCGTTGGCTATCGTGGATAGAGTTACAAACTGACCGAATCGTTATTGATGTTTCGGCAAGTCAAGTTCAGCGCGGTATTGAAGAACTTCAGCGGCTTCATTCCAAAATGAAAGATGCACTGAAGGGTCCTCGAAAGGTGGTGAAAGGTCGTGGCTAAGTACAGATTGGTTCGGGAGGATCGGACGGATTTCGTTTTGGGGCATCTTCACAAAAAAATAACTCTTGCTGATGCGGTAGCCTTTCTGAAAGAACGGATTGTACTGGATGAAAAGAAGGCAATTGATGATGCCTGGAACGATAAGGGACGTCAATTACTTCGCAGTTTTAAGGACAGTGAAGGTGTCCGGCGGCTAGCTGCTTATAACGATTCACCCGAGGGTGAACAGCGCCGGATGGTTTATCAGATGATTGATATCTGTAACGATGTCGAAGTTCTCGAGAAACAAATACGTAACATGTCCAAGAATCGGGACGGATCGGATAAGTTGATTAAAAAGGCAGCGGATCGTATTGAAAAAATTGTGAATCAATCAGACGAAGCTTTGACCTTTGATTTCGAAGAACTGGAGGAGGGGCATCCCAATGAGCGCAACCGCAATACCTGAACGACAACTGACGGCGGACGAATTGATTCAAAACAACATGGGACTGGTTGGATCAATCGCTCATAAAATCAACAAGACAACAGGTGTGGAGTATCTGGAACTCTTTCAGGAAGGATCTATTGGTCTTATCAAGGCAGCTCGTTCCTTCGACGAAACCAAAGGATATAAATTTGCAACTTACGCCAGCCATTGCATCACCAATGAAATGTTGGGTTATCTTCGTAAAACTCGGCGCATTAGTAGTCGGTATCTGAGCTTGGATGCAATCCCTGACTGGTGGAATTTGGTTGGTCACTGGGAACCTGATACATCTTATCTGGAGATCGATTCAGTAGTTTTGGAGCAAATGCCAGCCAAACAAAGACAATTGGTATCACTTCTGTTTAGAGGTTTTTCACAGCGGGAAGCTGTTGAAGAGATGGGGTACACTCCCTCATATATTTCACGGATACTGTCTAAAGCTCGTGCCTATTACGAGAACAACTCAAAGTTGAATTTAATCTGAGTACGAATGGAGGTCCTGCAAATGGCAGTATTCATCCATCCTACACATCGCGCTTTAGCTCGCATTACTTACATGAATAGCAACATTAAAGGCGAGCTTATCATCGGAGAAGCAGAACTAGCACTGATTATGCCCTTACTCATGGATAACTTGAACATCGTCCAGCAAGTGGACGGCATTAAAGAAGCGACATTAGCGGCGCATTGTACAGGAAACATGGATCTGGCGCAGCACTTCACTGATAAATTGATTGAATGGGAGGCACAACTGAAATGAGCGCATCAACTGATTTATCAAATGTTTTACAGGATTGCAAACGACGGGGATGAACTAGAGAGCAAATGCAGGGTTTTATCGACAGAGCACGGAGATATTGGTCTGGGAATGCAGGAATGTTAGTGGCGGTTGAGTCATTGCAATTAGAACTGGGGGGAATGGCATGAATGAGAAAAAAGACGCTCTCAGATTTCACCGCCAAGAAATGGCTTACTGGCTAAGTGTTCAGAAAGACGCTCAATGGCGAGGCGATGCTGAAACTGAACAGTTTGCTATCAAGGAACGCCGCAAACATCGTGATGCTGTACTAACTTTATGGGCAACGCCTGTGGAACAACTGGCGGTGTGCGTATGACAGTAATCATTTGCAGCACAGTCAGATGTCCTTATCCCAATTGCGGTCATACAGGTGATGTAATCACAGTAAATCATTGTCGCACGGCTCATAACATGGAGCGCAAAGAGTTGTTTGGGAAATACGGCAAGCCGCAAAGTATCGGATACGATCCTCAAGCAGCCAATAAGAATCTAGAGGGACATGTGCCAGTTCAGAAGGTGAATATAGGTTACCCTAGTGATTCTACAATTGCGAAAGACAGGAGATCAAGTAGACGTAAAGGGAGGTGAACAAGGTTAATCGGCAGGTCTAAAAAACGGCGAAATCTCCAAGGCCTATTATTTTTTTGCCAAAAATGGGGTTTTGAGCCCAAAAACAGGAGAAAGCGGGGCAAAACGATGGACAGAAAAACACTGGAGTACATGACCGATCGCACTAAGAAAGCCACTGTAATTGTCAACAAGATCGATGAATTAAGCAAGCAAGCTGAGCGACTGATTAATGCCGAAGAGATCAAATTCTCGTGGAGAGATAACGGAGTGACCTTGGATTCTGTGGGGTACAGTGGTCGCCGTGCATCAGCCAGAGTGGTTGCGAATATCAAAACATTCGCGGTCGAAGCAATCAACGAAGAAATCCAGCAGCTTGAGGAAGAACTGGCTGCCCTATAAGGAGGAACTTGTTAAATGAAACCACATGAAAGAATGGAGTTCGAATTGGCTGCTGATTCGCTGACGAAGGCTTTACCAGCATTACTAGGCGCATATGGAGCAGTAGCAAAAGCTCACAGAGCGTACTTCTTGGAACTTGTTAAATCAGGCTTTTCGGAGTCGCAGGCACTTCACATCGTTGCCACGCAAGGCGTTCTGGGTGGTCTCAACGGTGAAAATAACAAATAACGCCCCTGGCTGCAACCGGGGACGTTAGTCAAACACTTATTCAAAAATTCACGGTCACTATAACACAAAAATCAGGAGGCTGTAAAGATGCTGCATATCAAACGGATTAAAATCACGGATTGGCTAGGGATCAGCGAACTAGAAGTATCTCCCGGCAAAATAAATAAAGTTGATGGTGACTCAGGCGCCGGAAAAACAAGTTTGATAGAGGCGCTGGAAAAGGCACTGACCAATAATAGTCGGCGTACAGAAGTTATCAGCCACGGACATGAAGAGGCTGAATTGTTTGTAGAGCTGACGGACGGTCTCCAGATCACCCGCAAGGTTAGATCGGAAAAGGCGGACTATCTCAAGGTTAAGCATGATAGCAAGGCAGTTAGCAGCACAGAAGCTTTCCTACGCAAGCTGATTAATGGTGATATTTTCCGACCGATTGAGTTTGTACAGAAAGATGCTAAAGAGCAGACCAAAATTATTCTCAACATGCTGCAAATTGATTGGACAGTTGAAGATATCAAATCATGGTTTGGAGAACTACCTGAGGCGGACTATCAGCTTCATATCCTGCAAATCCTGCAGCAGATCGAATCAGCATATTTCGAAGAACGTTCCAGCATTAACCGTGAGATCAATCTATTACGAGCAAACATCGAAGGGATTAAGCGAGACCTTCCGCCGAACTATGATGGCGAAGAGTGGCGTGGGGTTGACCTGCAGAAGCTTTACCGCAAACTGTCCGATGCTCAGGAATCCAATAAGAAGTTGGAAGAGGCGAAGACATTAATTGATGGATTGACGTTGCGAATAGAGGACATAAAGCAGCGCTCTGCTAACGCTACAGAAGAAAAGGTTCTAGGTTATCGGAGACAACGCGACACACTGCAAGACAGCATCAAGCGGTTAGAGGAGCGTATCGAGCAGGATCAAAAGATCATTGACGATGCTGACCGCCGAATCGCAGATGCGTCCCTGCAATTGGACAACGAAATGGAGCAGGCGATTGAACGCCTCAAACTTCAATATCAACAGAAAAAACTCAACGTCCGGGAAGATGTCCAACGTGAGGTTGAACTGAATAAGGGATATGTCAGCGAGCACCGCCAATTGATCGCAGAAAAGTCTTCTTCACTTAATAATATCGCGGAGCATGAGCGCAAGGATCTGGAGAAGATCAAAGATCACGAAGCCAGCCTAATTTCGGCAGAGAAAGCGAAGTCAGGCGATGCTGAGCAAGTGATTGCAGATGTTGAATGGATTGACCCAGAGCCGTTACAAGCTGCTGCTCATAAAGCGGCTGAGATGAAAGAGTATCTTCGAGAGTGGGAACGGATGAGCGATATCATTCGTGAAAAGTTGTCTCCGAAAGAAGCGCGGTCCGCTGACCTAACTTCAAAGATTGAGAAGGCGCGCGAGCTGCCGAAAGAATTGCTTAAGACAGCTGCGCTGCCAGTGGATGGATTGACTGTAGATGATAAAGGACGTATCCGGATTGATGGCACACTTATCGATGGATTATCTGAAGGGGAGGCGCTGGACTTCGCATTTAAGCTTGCTAAGGCTCAGTCAGGTCCGCTAAAGGTAATCTGCATTGATGGTTATCAAAACCTTGGAAGCAAGCAACAATCGATTTTGGAGAACGCTCAACACGATGATTACCAATACTTCTTGCTCTCCACAGTTGAGGGCAAAGATCTGAATATCGAAATTGTGGAGGGATAAGGAATGTCAAACACTCAGTTACTTGCGATTAATGACAAGCTAATAAAAATGATCGAGGACAAACAAGATGCAATGCCCAAAAATTTCAATAAGACTCGCTTTATTCAAAACAGCATGGCTGTTCTTCAGGACACTGACAACATTGACAAATGCGATGCCAGCAGTGTTGCAAGAACCTTACTGAAGGGTGCCTTCCTTGGGTTGGATTTCATGAACAAAGAGTGCTATCCCATCATTTACGGCGGGAAATGCACATTTCAAACGGACTATAAAGGCGAAATTAAGCTTGCTCAGAAATACAGCGTTCGTCCAGTTTTGAACATCTATGCTGAACTTGTACGTGAAGGGGATTTTTTCCTCAAAGAAGTTAAAGACGGTCAGCGTACTATCCAGCATCGTCCTCCAGAGGGATTCAATAATGGAAAGGTAATCGGGGCTTATGCTGTTGTCTTGTATAAAGATGGTGGGATGGATTGCGACTCCATGAGTGTGGACGAGATTGAAGCAACCAGAAAGAACTATTCTAAGCAAGCTAATGGTCCGTCATGGACAAAGAGTCCTGGGGAGATGCAGAAAAAGACTGTACTCCGGAGGCTCTGCAAAAACATTCAACTCGACTTTGATACCATCGAAGCAAAACAAGCCTTCGAAGATGGCGGTGACTTTGATTACAACAAAGAAACACGCCCAGCACAGGAAAGCCCACTGAATCCTAAATCAACTGTGATCGACGCAGAGTTTACAGAGGTCGGGGAGGGCGCGACTGATGGAACTGAATAAATCAAACTATTTCAGCCAAGAAGCCAACCGTCACTATATGAGCGTGAGCCAGTTCAAGAGCTTCCTTCCCTCCTATGGGGGTTGTGAGGCTCAGGCAATGGCAAAGATCAGCGGCGAATATGTACAACCTTCTGTCACAGCTTTTATGGAAGGGCATTATGTCCATGCGTGGAATGAGGGTACTCTGGCAGAATTCAAAGCTGAAAATCCAGAGTTGTACAGCAGCCGTGGTCCGACAGCCGGGCAGCTTAAATCAAACTTTCAACACTGCAATAAAATGATCGAGGTCCTAGAGAATGATCCTTTGGTAATGAAGGCATTGGCTGGAAAGAAAGAGGTCATAATGACCACGGAAATGTTCGGTATCCCTTGGAAGGTCATGCTGGACAGTTACCAACCTGAACATAAAATATTCGCTGATTTAAAAACCATGAAAGAGATGGACGGGAAGTTTTGGAACCGCGAGGCTCAGGCTTATGAGAACTTCCTTGATCACTACGGCTACATCATTCAGATGTCTGTATATGCCGAGGTTGAACGGAAAGTATCTGGACGCAAAGAAGAGGATTGGTTGCTGCCTCACATGGTTGTTGTAACCAAGCAAGACCCACCGGATCATGAAATCCTTTATTTCGATTATGATGCAATCGCTGCTCACTTGCGGATTGTTGGAAATCACATTGAAAGAGTGAAGGAAGTTAAGTCAGGGAAGGTAGAACCGGTACGCTGCGAAAAGTGCGAGTACTGCCGTCAAACGAAGAAGATTAGTCGCATCAAACACTTTCAAGAATTGAGCCTGTACTAATGAGCGCCTTCGGTTTCCACCCGGTGCCGAAGCCAGCGAATAAACGTAATAAGCCCACAGCCAAACAACGTGGAGCAATTAGCAACGAGGTCTACAACGCAGCTATGGAGCGATCAGGTGGACGCTGTGAGCGTTGTGGAAGCATCAAAGGCTTACAGTGTGCCCATCTTATCAGGCGCTGGCAGATCGACGGTAAAACGACGGTGAAAGATGTGGCAATGCTCTGCGGTCCTAGTGTCAATACTGGGACCTGCCACAACTGGATTGATTACACGAAGGATGGAAAACAGTGGGCGGTAGATTTTAGGGATCAGCTCTATGAGCAATGAACCCGCCGTACAAGTAGAGATACACGTCCTCAGTCCAGATTGCAAGGTGTGTGGTCAAGAGATTAATCCAGAACGAGAGGTATACATTGGACGCACTCGGGTATGTCCTCGCTGCTATGGTGAGCTGACAAGCGGTAGAGATCGCAAGGATCGGAAATATAGAATCAAAAAACGATGAAATTGAGGTGTGGCTAATGTCAACAGAGTTACTAGCAAGAACATACAAGATGATTGAGTGTCTAGCAGAAGCTGCTCGGACAATCCAAGAACAGGACAAGGTGATCAAACGAGTTAAAGAAGAAAATGAAAAGCTTCGTAACGGTGAGTATGCAGTGAATTATGCCCCGCATTATATCGGAGCGCTTAAGGAACGTAATCAGCAGCTAGAGTGGGAACTTGAGGCTTGGCGTAACTGCAAGAAAGTACAACTACCAAAGGAAGTGGCTGCTGAACTTGATGAATTAATCATTAAAGGGATATCAAACGCAGCTATAGCGAGTAGGTTTTTCACGGCAAGTGATGCAGACAAAGAACGTTATGGAGTGAGTAAACTTATCGATTGGTCCGAACGTGGTCTAACAGAGCAAGGAAAAATTAGAGTAATGATTTTTCTATCAGCTTTAGTCAACGGATACACCGAAGAACGAGAGTCGGAGAAGGATGTTCCATCGAATATCCGAACAGAGGTAACTGAAATTATTAAGTACTGGATGGGCACACCTCCTGTAGCAGACGAGGGAAACGACGCTGAACGTTTGACTGAATGGATCTTTGATCACTTTCAGCGGCACGGGGATGACAAATTGCCCTTTTAAAGTAAAGCAGGTGAGGTAATGGACGGGCCGCAACTTGAAGATGGTTATACCCGTGTAGCCAATGAAATATTGGAGCAGGTGGCTCAACGAAAGTTCAATGCCACACAACTAAGAATTATCATGATCGTCTGGCGGTACACCTACGGTTATCGCCGGAAAGACCATGACTTCGCACTAACATTCTTGCAACAGCTCACTTGCCTCTCTGCCAGCACTGTTAAAAGGGAGGTAGGGCTGCTCATTAAATCAAAAGTAATTCTTGTTACTCAAAAAGAAACGAGTGTAATGCCTAGACGGCTATCATTCAATAAACATTATGAACAATGGACTATTCAGAAAAGCGGTGATGAAATGGATTGTGAAAATGACTTGTTTACGTCAGCCGAGGGTTCAGATCTGACCCCTCAAGAATCACTTAATAATGAAATCCGAGGTATCAGATCTAGTACCCCCGAGGTATCAGATCTGACCCCTCAAGTAGAGGTTTCGAGGTATCAGATCCGACCCCCATTAAAAGAAATAAAGATCTTAAAGAAAAGTATTAAAGAAAATATAGCGATGTTTGATGATTTCTATAATAACTACCCTAGAAAGATATCGAAAGAAGCTGCAAAAAAGGCATGGGAAAAGTTGTGCAAGATAGAGGACTTTGATCCGGATACTGCTATTCACAATACAGCCAATTTTGCTGAGACCTGTAAACTGGTTCAAACAGATAAGAAATACATTCCTCATCCTTCAACCTTTCTAAACCAGAAACGCTATAAAGATTATCCGGTGGTAGATCCGGAAGGAATGCTGAAGCCAGCAGTAACAGAAAACCAAAATACAGGCGATGTAATAGACCGCGCTATGCAGAGGGAGTTGATGAACATTGGATCGGGTCGGCGTGACAGCAATTCTGAAATATCTCCGCTCGGCATACCGGAGCTTTGTGATTAATGACAACGAGATAGATGCAGTTATATCCACCTGGCAGGACATTCTTCAGGACATTCCTAATGAAGTGGCTTATGCAACTGTAAGGAATCTTTGTAGGGTGAGACCTAAGTTTGCTCCTGATCCAGCAGATATTTATCTCGCATGCACTGAACACAAAGCAGAGATGACCATTTACCAGGCTCAACGGCTGGAGCAGGAGCAGAGAGTCTTGGAACTTCAAGAGTATCATGAGACAGAAAAGGTAGGTCCACCACCGGACTTCATTCAGAAAAAGATCGATGCTATTTACAGAACGAAGGTGAAGACAGATGAATCTTGATGCTGAACGAGCGCTACTAGGTTCACTACTAAAGGATCACACCTTGATGGATGATTGTTTTCTTGTGCCTGCTGACTTCACTGAAGAGGAAGAGGATAACCGACTCCTTTTCAAGGTTCTGCAATATGCAAAGGAACATTCGGACGAAGCAGCTAACCCATTTGATCCTGTTGTACTTGTATCCAAATGGGGAGCAAGACTGCAGCGGATTGGAGGGCTTACACGCCTCATGGCTCTACGTGATTCTGTCCCTAGTACAGACAGTTTCACTTATTACCAGCGGGCAGTCCGTACCGATCGTATTCAGCAGGAATTGGCAGAGTTAGGGCGGCAAATTGCAACAAACGGTGGCGGTGACATCGCTGAGCTTAAAGCCAAGATGGAGCAGTTAGAGGAGTTGCAGCAAGGAGACAGTGACGGCGGGCTTGTCCATATGGCTACGTTGCTGGAAGGACATGAAAAAGTTATAGCTAAACGTGCCAACAGTGGTGGTATAACCGGGGCGAAAGCAGCCAGTGAAGATTTCACCCAATTGAGTAAAGGGCATCAAATTGGTGACTTGGAGATTCTGGCAGGCCGCCCTTCAATGGGAAAGACACTCTACATGGCAAATGATGTGGACGCAGTAACGTCATCTGGGTGGGGGGATGCAGTCTTCTCATTGGAGATGGGTGGAATGGAGATTGTTGAACAGATTGCATCATGTATCGGAGGAATAAAAAGAGACCGCATAGCATCGGGGCAGATGTCTGATAACGACTGGCTTCGGTATGGGGATGCCTTAGAGATTATCGCCGGGCGGTTGTTGTATATCGATGATCGTTCAGGAGCGACTGTAGAGTACATTCGCCGACAAGTGAAGTCATTGAAAAAGAAACATCCCGGCAAGTGCTGGGTGATCCATATCGACTTTTTACAGTTCATCCAAACAGAAAAAAACTTTGAAAACACCAAAGAACGTATTGGATACATTACGAAGTATCTGAAGCGAATGGCACGGCAGTTACAGGTCTGCGTTGTCTGCTTATCGGCAGTAGGGCGGAGTTGTGAGCAGCGTCCAGATAAGCGGCCGTTGATGTCAGACTTACGTGACTCCGGGGACATTGAATCAGATGCTGATGTTGTGACATTCATCTATCGAGATGACTATTACTATCCGGAAAGTCCTAAAAAAGGATTCGCTGAGATCATCGTTGCAAAGGGCAGAAAGATTGGGACAGGCACATTTGATATGGCCTTCGTACCGAGTATCAGTCGTTTTGTGAACTTGGACAAGGATCAAAAATACAAGCTCGCTGAGAAGGTGAGAGAGCATGAGCAGCAAAGGAAGAATCGAAGATGATGCAGCCTATGAAAATACGCTTGCATGGATGGTAGAGAAGGCGGAACTGTTGGATGATCCTTTAACGCTGGCAGTGGAAGAACGCAACAAACTGCAACGAATCTATGACTTTGTAGAGCAACGTGTCCTTGAGTACAACCGTGGGCAGATGCTGCTAGCGGACCCGGGACGCCTCAAGCTATACAAGGCTGCAGGGGTTGCGTATCAAGAATTCAAATAGGGGGGATGGAAGATGGAAGAATGCAGATGTCCTAATTGCAATTCAGCAGCCACACATACATGGGCGCTAGTGCCATTGTGTCAAGAACACTTTGAAGCAGTGAAACAAGAAACACACCTTTACTATAAAAAGCGAATCGCATATTCTGCACGATTAACATATATGAGCATCAGTTTCTTGATTCCTTGGAGTCGGAAGGAGTGGGGGCATGCGATTCGTAGGGATTGACCCCGCCACTCAAACAGCCGTTGTTGCTCTTGATGAAGATGGAAATCCAGTTCTTGAAGTGACCTTTCGAGGAAAAGGAAAGGATGTCAAAGGTGGTATATCTCCAGAACAACGCATGTCGCTTGAGAACCAGCTTTATAACGTTCTAAAACCCGAGGATGTAATTCTGAAGGAAGGGGTAGCGAACGGCTCTCAAATGCTCATAACCACTGCTAAAATACACGGTGGGCTGGAAGGGATGATTACCCGGAAGGGGTTAACCTTTGAGGAGATAGCTCCACTAGCGGTGAAAAAATATGTGGATGTCCAAAGCTGGATAGGGGAACCGGGATCGAAGGTATTGCTCAAAGGCAAAGCCAAAAAGGAAGCAATGGCTGTCGCAGCCCTGAAGCACTTCGGATACGAGAATCCCAGTCATGACATTGTAGATGCCTATATTATCGCAAAGATATGTGAGGCGATATATAGGGTGCGGAACGGAAGACCAATGGACTCATACCCTCTTTACCAACATGAAGTGATCTGGTCCATCATTGATCCAGAGGCATACAAGGAGTACGAAATAACGAAAAAGAAGAAACCCAAAAAAACGAACACACGCCCAGGGAAGCCTGCGGCGGCGGGCAGTCACACCCATTTGAAGGAACAACAGTTCTTATTTTAGGGAGGTGCGGGGTGAACTGGAAAAAAGCAACGCTTGGACAGCTTTATGAGATTGCCTATAACGATGACGGAGCTGCACCAATTTACAAAAGTAGTGCTCTTGCTGAGATTCAGCGGAGACGTAAAAGACCTATGAGCAAGGTCAATCACAAGATCAAGGCGGTGTATCCAAGATGAGAGAAATCATCGTTGATAACTTCGCAGGTGGCGGAGGTGCTTCCACAGGGATTGAGCTTGCAACTGGACGCTCAGTGGACATAGCGATTAACCACGATCCAGCAGCTATAGCCATGCACCGTGCGAATCATCCAGAAACTGAACATTACTGTGAATCTGTGTGGGACGTTGATCCCCGAGAAATTGCAGCAGGTCGTCCAGTAGGATTGGTTTGGCTATCACCCGACTGCAAGCACTTCAGTAAAGCCAAGGGTGGAAAACCTGTAGAAAAGACCATTCGAGGGCTTGCATGGATCGCAGTAAGATGGGCAGCTACGGTACGTCCTCGGGTGATCATGTTGGAGAATGTTGAAGAGTTTAAAACATGGGGGCCGCTGATGAAAGACGGTTATCCCGATCCTGGTCAAAAGGGGCGGACGTTCAATTGCTTCGTCAACGCTCTACGCCGTCAAGGATATAACGTGGAATGGCGTGAACTGAGAGCATGTGATTACGGAGCGCCAACAATTCGTAAACGACTGTTTCTAATTGCTCGCCGCGATGGACGCCCGATAGTCTGGCCGGAACCCACGCACGGAGCCCCGGATAGTCAGGAAGTGTTAGCCGGCAAGCGTGCACCATGGAGAACGGCTGCTGAGATTATTGATTGGTCGCTTCCTTGCCCATCCATCTTTGAACGTAAGAAGCCATTGGCAGATAACACTTTACGTCGAATCGCTCGGGGTATTCAGAAGTTCGTAATCAATAATGCTAATCCGTTTATAGTGCGAGTGAACCATAGTGGATCTAATCATCATTATTGCGATTCTATCGAAGAACCATTTAAGACCATCACGTCAAAGAATGGTTGGGGCCTAGTAACTCCCTATATTGCTCGTATTGGTCAGACTGGATTTGGTGGTGACCGCCTGCAATATGAAGTGGAAGATCCATTAACTACAATCACTACCAAAGCAGAACACTTGCTTGTGACTCCGATTTTGGGGGTCAATACTACCGGCCATCCCGGAAGTCCACCACATGAACCACTCAGGACGATAACAACTGGAAGTCATCACATGCTGCTTAGCCCTACACTGATTCAAATGGGCTACGGAGATCCAAAAGGGCGGCGAGTCCTAGACCTCGATAAGCCAGTCGGAACCGTAACAGCTGGAGGTAATAAGTTTGCCCTTGTCGCAGCTTGCTTGATTAAGCACTATGGTGGCGGATATAAGGGACCAGGGAACGCAGTAGACGAACCGCTTTCTACAGTCACAACGGTAGATCATAATGCTATCGTTACAAGCCACATGGTCAAGTTACGGGGAACTAATATCGGACATGCAACAGATGAACCAGTTCACACAGTGACAGCTGGAGGGTTGCATATCGGAGAGGTTAGGGCCTTCCTGATTGCTTATTACGGTTCTAGCGTAGGACAGGATCTATCAGATCCCCTGCAAACGGTAGTTACTAGAGATAGATTTGGGCTAGTGACGATCTATGGTGTGGAATATCAGATAGTAGATATCGGTATGAGAATGCTTGAGCCACATGAACTATTCGCAGCTCAAGGGTTCCCATCCAACTACATCATTAATGTGGATGCCGATGGCAAACGTTATTCCAAGAGCGCACAGGTTGCCCGTTGTGGAAATGCTGTACCGCCGCCATTTGCTAAGGCACTTGTGAAAGCAAACCTACCAGAAATGTGTGTAGGATCTGGGCAGCATCTGGCTTTGGAACGTTATAGGTCTGCTGTGGGCCAGATGGAGTTTAGCCTTTAGCCAGGACCTCCAGTACCGGTACCGTTAGAGCATCCGCCTTTTAAAGGTAATTCTATTTCTCATCTTGATGTTTATAGTCAATCACCATAGGAAATGCCGAATCAATCGCTATAGTCATTGTCTCAATACCATATGGAGGATTATGAGGGCCTGTAAAAGTTTTTACTCTGACGGTTACATTGAACAAGAAGACCCCATTTCGTTCACGCTCGATTTTAATTATCTCTGCGTCATAGAGGCCATATTGCTGGGGAAATCCATAATATCCATTTACTGCGTTGCTGATAGTGGGACTCAATGCGGTGAGTAGAGCTTCCATATAAAGCAGTTCCTTGTCATTTGGGTCAGCACTTATTGTAGGAGACAGCAAAAGGCTACTTAACAATATAGCAACAGAAATCATCTTCTTCAAAAGATCAGCCTCCTTTTGTAACAGTATTTCCGCAACTAATAACTTTTACCAAAAAAGTGATAAACCATTAATTCTATAAAGAAAAACATTCGGGCATAGCCCATAAGGAGAGATAAACGAAATGGAAAAACAACCTAAGTTCAAGAAATCGGGGCTGAAACCGGAAGACCAAGTAATGATGCATTCATGCTATGAAGCTCGGAAGGAAAAATATAAGGATAAGGTTTGGACGGTGAAATCGGAGCCGTGGGATCTGTGCGGATCGGAAGTAGTGTTGCTTGAAGGTTTTAGTGGTGGGTTTGCTACTGAATATCTGAAGAAGGTAGAGGGTTAACCACCCTCTACCTACCCGAATAATAAAACATATAGTTGAGTCCAACAAAAAACAGAATTAATAGAGCAATTGTCACTATACCAAGCCAGATAAGTACCTTGCGATTCATCAATGATCACCTCATGAAATTTTCATAATTATACCATAAGGAGGCATAACCAGTATGAGTGATCAAGAACGTGAGATAAGAGTTAACTTACTGGACGGATCAGAAGTAATTATGAATACCGGTGACAGAGTGTTATTTCAGGCTTCTAGTCCTGGGGCAATTCCACTATCTATAGATCCTGAAATAATCATGGATGATGTGCTGGCTGCTCTAGAAGAGTCACAACAAGAGGGGGAACGATTAAACGAAATTTGCAAACAATTAGCCGGAGAAGAAGTGTTGTTCCAAGACGGGAAGTACGAAACTGAAATGCAGAGGGTGCAAGGCAAGTTGGTAGAGGCACAGCAGACCATAGCCCGGCACGAAGAAGCGTTAAACGGGATTATTGCTTACAGCACAGATAAAAACGCAGTAGATATTGCGAGTGAATCAATGGGATACCCAGAAGATGAAAACGAAGAAAAAAAATGCGGATATTGTACGGCCAGACCATTAGTTGATAGAAAGCCTTTAATGAAAAGTCAATTAAGTGATTATAGTGTGTTTATCAATAGTGCGAATTACTTGGAGGATAGCGTGATTGGTGGAAGTGTACCACATTCGTTATACGGGGTAAGGATAAAATTCTGCCCTGTATGTGGTAAGGAGTTGGTTGAGTCATGACACAGGTAAAGGATAAGACAGACCAGCAGCTTAACCGGGCGCTGGCGGAGTTGATGGGGTGGACGAATATCCAAATCGTAGAGACGGAGCGAATTTGGGCTAGAAAGCCAGATGATGGATGGTCCAAAGAATTACCTGACCATCAGTGGTCCGATTATGTGCCTGACTATGCTGGAGAGCCTGCTGCTTCTCAAGAGATACAGACAGCAGCCTGTGCCAAGAATAAGACCTTATATATCGGAAATCTTTCTTATATCATGCTCGGAAAGTCATGCCTTTATTTAGATGCTGTGAGCTTGGAACTTGCGGCAGACTTTTGTAACGCCAGCCCCCGAGAGAGGGCAGAGGCGGCATATATCACGCTATCCATTAGCAAGGAGGATTTGAATGGAACAGTGGGTTATCGTTAATTTACAAGGCGAGTATCTGAAAAAAGTAATCAATTCACTTTCAGAGGAGTATACAACCGACCTTAACGAAGCTTTGAAATTCGGCAGCAAACTTGAAGCGCAAAAAGAATGTGATGTGTTGGAGTATCCAAAACAGATTCAGTAGTATGCCATACGACGATATCAGGGAGTAGGAGTATCCCTCCTCTCCCAAAGAGTAGACAATACGGTGCAGTAGAAGGGAGAGTCGGTTTTTAAACGAAGGCATCTCTGAACGAGAAAATAAAGTCATAGACTGCTGCTGAGTTGTTGAACCAACGTTTCCCGTTAGCAAAAAAAAGTTGTTTTTTACAAGAATATAAAGATTCTACTTTAGTGAATAGTTGTTTCGAGAGCTCTGTCTAGATCATGTGATGCTTCAATAATGGCTGGCTCCAAATTACTCAGCCATTCGGAATACTCTAGACGTGATACCATGGTTGGATTCTTCCTTAGCTCCTTGCATCTCTTCAAATTATCTTTCCATCTGCCACTAAGATGTAAAAGCCCCCAATCTGCTGCTTGGCTTTTAGACAGGATAACACCTTCCTGCCACCAAGCTATAAATTTGGATGCTAACAGGAGCCAGTCAATGGAATGAAGGCTATTTCCCTTGCCAAACTTCCGCATGCACTTGGTATATTCTTTAAAAAAGAGAATGAACTCATCCTTCGAGTAAGATGGAATATTGTCTAGATGGGACTCACCATACAACAAGATACTCTGCTCCTTGATCGTGTACAGGGTGAACAGGTCTAATTGATTTTCTGTCCAGATGGTTTCGCGCTTTGTTCCCCACCATAAGCCACTGCCCTTTTCTCCACTCAGCATATTAATCGTGAGAAAGGCGCCCTCAAGCATATCAGTATAGAGGTTGGGGATCTGTCTATCGACGGATCTTCTAAGAAGGGATGATCTATAATTGGATCTTTGTTTTCTTAAAAGTTCGATTTCATTTTGGCTTAGGTCCTCACCAATTACGACGAGAAAATCCAAATCCCCGTATCCCGGGGATAAATCATTGTGGATGGCCGAACCGTAAAGGTAAATGCTTCGCAACTTTCTATTAAGAATGGCTCGGATATTTTCGACAAACATGGACAAGGTTCGCTCAAGTATTTCGTCTTCAAATGATTGGATCAACATTAAGATCGCTCCATTATGAATTTTTATTTTTAGATTTTTCTAAACACTATAATACCATATATTTCAATCTATCTATCTTCTGCCCTAGTTAGCCAAGGTTGCCAGATGGATCCGCGGCAGCTGGTCTTGGTTATTACCATAACTATATCTATTCTGCCCGCTAGCTTAATAAAGCTTTTTCATCAAGAGTCATAGTAATTGTTGCGCAGTACGAAAATACAGGGACAGAGAGGGTATACAGCCCTCCTCTCCCAAAGGAGGTTATAAACGTGAACTCCATATCAGATTTACTCGGAAAAACAGTAGTTGATATAACACAGGTTCTGAATGACGAACTGATATTCAAGACTAACTGTGGCAGAGCATACAAAATGTATCACTACCAGGATTGTTGTGAATGCGTTGAGATTGAAGAAATTATCGGTAATCTTGCCGACTTGATTAATTCGCCAATCCTTATGGCAGAGGAAGTATCGCAAGACGACGATAATGCCAGCGAAAGTGGAACGTGGACGTTCTACAAACTTGCCACACTTCAGGGATATGTGACGATTAGATGGTACGGACAATCCAACGGATACTATTCGGAAAGCGTTGATCTCAAAGAAATCGCATTGCGGGAGGAAGCCCAATGACACAAACACCACAACACCCGCCGATGACCTATGAACAGTTAAAACAATCGCATGACGAATGGAGAATGCTTGCCATGCACAATTATGGTGTAGCAAAGGCAGCAGAGGAACGGGAACAACAATTGAAAGAAGCTGTAGTAGAATTGCTAACCAGTCTTGAAGACAACACTCCGAATGAACTTAGTGAAGAGATACGAATTAAAGAACTGTTACGCACCCTTTACCCAGATACCCCAGCACCCAAGGAGGGCAACTCATGAACTTAGTGAAATTAAAAGACGTGATAGAGACCTTGGATAATCTCAAGGACAGCTACAATGATTTGCGTTTGTTGATAGCTGACCAAGTTAGAGACAAGCAAATCGATGAAGCGAAAAATAACTTTGAGAAGTTGGAGAGATTAGGGAAAGCAATAGAGCAAATGGAGAACTTGAATGTCCAAGTGAGGCAAATGGAATTCGCAGGGTAGGCTGTACTGAACTTATAAAACCCAAATTTGAGAGGAGCAATTATAAATGAAAATTCAAATCGCAGCGCACTTCAATAAGCAAACGAAGGATTCCAAAAAGGAGCTTGTACAGTTCCACGTAAAGGGTGATGACGAGAAGAAGCCTGAGCTTAACGCAATGACGAGATCGGTGGTTGTGTTGAGTATAGACGGTGTAGAACAGGCATTGACTACAGAGTTCAGTAAGAGTACGAAGGATGCGAAGAAGACAGTACTGGAGTTCATTGTCAAGGGTGACACATCCTCTGAAAACTCCTATGAGTTCTATCGGAAGGCTGGATCAGATGTGGTCTTGGAAATCGCTGAATCTCAAATGAGCATTGAAGAGTTCCGAGGTGAAGACGATGAAGAGGATCGTGAGGAGCCAAGAGAAGGCGTACGAGGCAAGGTTAATCTAGACGGTACGATTGAATTGGATGATAAGAACCAACTCACTATAGAAGAGATTGCTGCATTAGAGGCAGAAGCAGCTAAACAGGCAGAAGGAGAAGGCGGTCCAGTAATTCCTGAGAATAAAGACGATCTGCCGTTCTAAGATGATATACGCCCCGGCTTCTGTCGGGGGATTCTTTACAAAGGGGTGATTGCCCAGTGCAACAGAGCTTTTTACCAGAGATAGACCGGGAACAGACACAGGCTGCTGTAGAGGCGGCGTTCGAACGATACCGCATTAATAAGTTCCTTACTTTCGAAGAACGCGAAGCAACTACAACAGCAGCTTGGTCAGCAACTCCCCGAAGTGATACAGGTACTACATCAGATCAGACGGCGAGTATAGCAATACACAACGTAGACAGCTTAGCAGCACGTAAGGAGTACTGTAAGAGAATTGAAAGTATTGTAAATAGGCTTCCACGGATGGAAAAGTTTCTGATAGAGACAAAATATATGAGTAACGATCATGACTATATCACTCACGAGAAGGTTTACACTCTCGAATTCGCTCCGCCGATCAGTTCGAGAACCTATGGCAAACTTCGTTGGAAGGCGTTTTATAAACTAGCTCTTCATTTAAACTTGATTGTGGAAAAGGAAATTGAACTCAGGAATGATGAAACATGACCAAGTACACTTAATTGTTGGTAAAGGGGGACATCCATTTGAGCATAGCCTTTAATAGGAAGGTGGTGCCTGTGAATAAAATAAAAGAAGAGAAAAAATTGACTGTTACAATGAGGTTTGTTGATGATGAAGGGAATGTCGTTTTCAATAGCATGGAGGAAGCATTCACCAAATTAAGTCAGCCTGAACGAAACAAACTTCTCGCTCGTATAATGTGGGCAACTACTGGAAAAAAACACAGGGCCTTATAGATTTAAGACCACCTTCAACAGGTGGTCTTTCTTTCGTTGATATGGTATTTCTAAATATACCTTACCCCAGCCAAAAGTAATTTTAGAAATACCTTATGTAATGCGGCATTACAGCCGCACATCAACGTT